>NZ_JACHOR010000008.1 GCF_014199945.1 Brevundimonas variabilis | reverse complement strand
CCTTCACGGATGGCGAAGCGCAGCTTCTCTTCCATGGCGATCGGGGTGATCAGCTCGACGTTCAGCTCGGCATTGTCGCCGGGCATGATCATCTCGACACCTTCCTTGAGGTGCACGATGCCGGTCACGTCCGTGGTGCGGAAGTAGAACTGCGGACGGTAGTTGGTGAAGAACGGCGTGTGACGACCACCCTCTTCCTTGGTCAGGATATAGGCCTCGGCCAGGAACTTGGTGTGCGGGGTGATCGAGCCCGGCTTGCACAGGACCTGACCGCGCTCGACGTCCTCACGCTTGGTGCCGCGCAGCAGAACGCCGACGTTGTCGCCCGCCTGGCCCTGGTCCAGCAGCTTGCGGAACATTTCCACGCCCGTGCAGGTCGTCTTCTGGACGGGGCGGATGCCGACGATCTCGACTTCCTCGCCGACCTTGACGATGCCGCGCTCGACCCGGCCCGTGACCACGGTGCCGCGACCCGAGATCGAGAACACGTCCTCGACCGGCATCAGGAACGGCAGGTCAACCGGACGCTCCGGCTGCGGGATGTAGGCGTCGACCGTTTCCATCAGCTTCAGCACCTGCTGCTCGCCGATTTCCGGGTTCACGCCATCGGTCGCGGCCTTGGCCGAACCCATGGTGATCGGAATGTCGTCGCCCGGGAACTGGTAGGACGACAGAAGCTCGCGCACTTCCATCTCGACCAGCTCGAGCAGCTCGGCGTCGTCGACCAGGTCGACCTTGTTCATGAACACCACCAGGGCCGGCACGCCGACCTGACGGGCCAGCAGGATGTGCTCGCGCGTCTGGGGCATCGGACCGTCGGCAGCCGAAACCACCAGGATCGCGCCGTCCATCTGCGCCGCGCCGGTGATCATGTTCTTAACATAGTCGGCGTGGCCGGGGCAGTCGACGTGGGCATAGTGACGGTTGGCCGTCTCGTATTCCACGTGCGCCGTGTTGATCGTGATGCCGCGGGCCTTCTCTTCCGGAGCCGCGTCGATGTCCGCATAGGCCATCGCCTTGGCGCCACCGGCCTTGGCCAGCGTCATCGTGATCGCCGCCGTCAGCGTCGTCTTGCCGTGGTCAACGTGACCGATCGTGCCGATGTTGCAATGCGGCTTGTTACGTTCGAACTTTTCCTTGGCCAT
>NZ_JACHOR010000007.1 GCF_014199945.1 Brevundimonas variabilis | reverse complement strand
CATCTCGCGTCTGAGCCATTTGACGAAGTCGTAACCGTCCATTTCGGGCATGGCGCAGTCGACGAGGATGAGGTCGACGGGTTTGCGCTTGAGGATGTGTGTGGCTTCGAGAGCGGAGGTGGATCGCATCTGTTCGCGCACGCCGAAGCCCTGGACGACGGAGGCGAGGATATCGAGGGCCTGGGGGTTGTCGTCGATCAGGAGCACGGTGATGTGCTCGAGGTTGACGCGGTCCGAGGGGCGCGATGCGGTGGCCATGGGGTTCAGTCGAACAGCATGAGGTCGCCGGTGTCGGGTCGGGCGACGGTGGGGGATCGGGTGAGGCGCAGGGCCAGGCTGAGCCGGTCGGCGAGGGCCGACAGGGGGATGGCCTTGAGCGCGTCGTTGAGGGGGTCCTCGCGCGACAGGGTATCGGTGAGGTCGCACAGGGCGCGGCAGCGCTGGGTCATCTCGTCGATGGCCTGGGCCTGCTGCATGGCCAGGGGCCGGGTGGTGTCGTCGGCGTCGCGCACGGTCTCGGCGACCAGGCCGGCCAGGGTCTCGATCCCGTCGGCGAGGGTGTCGAACTCCTCGGACAGGGCACCGAGCAGCAGCAGGGCCTGGTGATGGCTCATCATCAGAACAGCTCCAGCGCGCCGGCGTCGACCGCGATACGGGGGCGCACGATCGGTGCGGGGGCGGGGATCTGGGTGTCGGTCACGGCCCTCTGCAGGGCGCGGCCGGTGGCGGGCCAGTACTGGACGCGTCGACCGCCCGAGCCGCGCAGGCTGCCGCCGACCACGGCGATGCCCTCGTCGCGCATGAATTTCTCGGCGAAGTCGGCATTGGAGGCTCCGACGTCGCGCAGGCTGTCGAACATCCGCCCGCCCCCGAACAGCTTGGCCTCCAGCCGGTCGCGCCGGGCCCCCATCTTGAGGCAGTCGTTGATCAGCAGTTCCATCGCATAGGCCCCGTAGCGACGCCCCGCATCAGTCCCCGCCCCCGCCCCCTCGGGCAGCAGGAAGTGGTTCATGCCGCCGATGCCGGTGCGCGGATCGCGCAGGCACAGGGCCACGCAGCTGCCCAGGATGGTGGTCAGCATGACGTCGGGATCGGCCGTGATGTGGTGCTCGCCCTGACCGACGTGGATCTTTTTGCCCGCATGGTATTCGACGGGGTGATCGCTCATGTCAGCGGCCCGAAGACGCCTTCCAGCTTCTCTTTCAGCTGGGCGACGGTGAAGGGCTTGACCAGATAGTTGTTGACCCCGAACTGCACCGCCCGCGCGACCAGTTCGCGATCGGCCCGGCCGGTCAGCATGATGAAGGCCGTGCCCGCCGTCGGCGGATGGGCCCGCACGGCCCGCAGCAGCCCCAGCCCGTCCAGATTGGGCATGTTGAAGTCCGAGATGATCAGATGCACCGGGCTGGTGATGGCCTCGCGCAACCCCGCCTCGCCGTCGGCCGCCTCGCGGAACTCGCGGCAGCCGATGGCCTGCAGGCTGGTACGGATCAGGGCCCGCATCGACGCCTGGTCGTCGACGATGAGGGTGCGGATGGCGGAGGCGGCAGGCATCGATCGGTCCTCAGGCAGGGCTTGTGGCGTGGCGGGGGTGCGCCGAACACAGGTCGAGAATGGCACCGGACAGGCGCGACAGCGGCAACTGCCGCTCCACCGCCCCGATCTCGAAGGCGACGCGGGGCATGCCGTAGACAACGCACGAGCCCGGATCCTGGCCCAGGGTCCGGGCCCCGGCCTGGCGCATCTCCAGCAGGCCCGAGGCTCCGTCGCGGCCCATGCCCGTCAGGATCACCCCGGTCATCGGCTTCTTCAGCCGCGCCACCGATCCGAACAGCACATCCACCGACGGCCGGTGGCCGCTGACGGTCTCGCTGCGGACCAGCCGGCAGCGCGGCGTGATGCCCGCGACCTCCAGATGGGTCTCCCCGCCCGGTGCGATATAGATATGGCCCGGCAGCAGCGGGGCCCCTTCGGTGGCCTCGCGCACCGTGGCCCCGGAGGACCGGTCCAGGCGGGCCGCAAAACTGCCGGTGAAGGTGGCGGGCATGTGCTGGGTCACGACCGTGGCCGGACAGGTCGCCGGGAAGGCCGACAGGATGGTCAGCAGGGCCTCGACCCCACCGGTGGAAGCCCCGATCGCCAGCACATGGCCTTCGGCGGCGCGGTAGTTGTCGTGGGGGGCCGGCGCCGGCGCGGCCGGCTGGCGGGCCCGCACCGTCGATCCGGCCGCGGCCTTCACCTTCAGCGTCAGTTCGGCAAAGGCCTCGGCGGCGGTGATATGGGCCGAGGGTTTGCCCACCGCATCGACCGCCCCCATCTCCAGCGCCGCCAGCGTCACCTCGGCGCCCGCCTGGGTCAGGGTCGAGACCATGACGACCGGCATGGGCCGCAGCCGCATGATCTTCTCGAGGAACTCCAGCCCGTTCATGTTGGGCATCTCGATGTCCAGCGTCAGCACATCGGGGTTCAGCCGCTTGATCGCCTCGCGGGCCTCGATCGGATCGGCGGCGGTGCCGATGACCTCGATCTCCGGGTCGCGGTTCAGGGCCGCCGTGATCAGGCCGCGCATGGTGGCGGAATCATCGACGACGAGGACGCGGATGGTCATGCGCCCCCCAGACGGTAGGTGGTCAGGCCGCTGGTGGTCAGCTGCGCCGCTGCCGGGCCGCTGACCCGTTCCGAATGGCCGATGTACAGGGTCGCCCCCGGCTTCATCATCGGGGTGAACCGGCTCCACACCCGCTCCTGGGTCGGATCGTCAAAATAGATCACCACATTGCGGCAGAAGATCACGTCGAACCGGCCCTTCATCGGCCAGTTGCCGATCAGGTTCAGCTCGCGGAAGGCCACCAGGTCGCGCAGCGCCTGGCTGGCCCGCAGCATGCCCGGACCGGCGTCGGGGGCCTTGTCGAAGAACCGCGTGCGCAGCACCGGCGGGGCCGGCTCCAGCGCCTCGTCGGAATACACCCCCTCGATCCCGGCGGCGATCATGTTGGGGTCGATGTCGCTGGCCAGGATGCGCACATCCAGGTCGTTGGCCTCGGGCAGGACCTGCAGCACCGTCATGGCCATCGAATAGGGCTCCTGCCCGTTCGAACAGGCCGCCGACCACAGCCGCACGCTCTCGCCGCGCCGCGCCCGCGCCGCCAGCTCCGGCATGACCTGGTCGCGCAGGTGATCAAAATGGTGCGGCTCGCGATAGAAGCGCGTCACATTGGTGGTCAGGGCCGCCATCATGGCCTGGCGCTCGTCCACCCCGTCGGCGCTCTCGATCAGGGCGCAATAGTCCCGGAAGCTGCGCAGCCCCAGGCTCCGCAGCCGCTTGGCCAGCCGCGAATAGACCAGCGCAGCCTTGCCCTGGTTCAGCGCGATGCCGGAATGGCTGTGCAGGATGCGCGCGATCTCGCGAAAATCCTCGGCCGTGAAGATGAACTCGCCCTCGACCAGGGCAGCCCGGGTGGCAACAGTCATGCGGCCTGGGCCTCCACATCGGGGATGATCCAGCCCAGTTCGACCAGGCTGATCATCCGCCCCTCCAGCGCGAACAGGCCCTTGACGAAGGCCTTGACCTGGTCGCTCGCCATGTCCGGCGTCGGCTGCAGGGTCGATCCGTCCATCTGGATGATGTCGGACACCGCATCCACCAGCAGACCCACCAGCCGGCCGCCCACATGGGCCACCATGATCACATGGCGCGCCGTCGGTTCGGTCGATGGCAGGCCGAACCGGCCCGCCAGGTCGACGATCGGCAGCACGGCTCCGCGCAGGTTGATCACCCCCTTCATGTAGGCGGGCGAGCGGGGCAGCGGCGTCGCCGGCGTCCAGCCGCGGATCTCGCGCACCGACATGATGTCGATGCAGAACTCCTGCTCGCCGATGCGGAACGCAATCAGCTCCCGGATCGTGGAAGAGGACAGGACCTCGGTCATCATCAGCTGGCCATCTTCAGGTCGGCGCGGGCGGGCTTGCGCCGGGCATTGGTGACCAGGGCATCCACATCCAGGATCAGGGCCACCCGGCCGTCGCCCAGGATGGTGGCCGCCGCAATGCCGGGCACCTGCTGGTAGTTGGTCTCAAGGCTCTTGATGACGACCTGACGCTGGCCCTGGATGGCGTCGAACAGCAGCGCTGCCCGGACCCCGGCCTCGGTCTCCACGATCACCGCCACCCCGGTCGAGGGCGGTACCGGATCGGCGCGGAAGCCCATCACCTGGGCCACGTCGATCAGCGGCACGAATTTCTCGCGGAAGGTGATCACCGCATCATGGCCCCCGACATAGTGCACGTCCGCCGCCCGCGGCAGCAGGCTCTCGACGATCGCCGTCAGCGGGGCCACCAGGGTCTGTTCGGCGGCACTGACCACCATTCCGTCCATCACCGCCAGCGTCAGCGGCAGGCTGAGGGTGAACACCGACCCCTTGCCGGGGACCGAGGCGATGGTGATCCGCCCGCCCAGGGCCTGGATCGAGCGGCGCACCACATCCATCCCCACCCCGCGTCCCGAGATGTCCGACACCGTGTCCGCCGTCGAGAAGCCGGGCAGGAAGATCAGGTTGTCCACCTCCTCGTCCGACAGGCTGGCGTCCTCGGCGATCAGACCCCTGGACACCGCGATGCCGCGCACCCGCTCGCGGTTGATGCCGCGTCCGTCGTCGCTGATCTCGATCACGATCCGTCCGGACCGGTGCAGGGCCGCCAGACGCACCGTGCCCTCGGCCGGCTTGCCTGCCGCCACCCGGTCGTCGGGGCCTTCCAGCCCGTGGTCGATGGCATTGCGCAGCATGTGGGTGATCGGTTCGGCCAGCCGTTCGACCACGGTCTTGTCGACCTCGGTATCCTCGCCCGCCGTCACCAGGCGCACCCGCTTGCCGGTCATCTCGGCCACTTCGCGCACCAGGCGCGGCATGCGCTGGAACACCGACTTCACCGGCTGGGCGCGGATGGCCATGACGCTGTCCTGGATCTCGCGCGTCAGCAGCTCCAGGTCCTCCAGCCCGACCGAGATGCCCGACGACCGCGCCAGGCCGCTCTCGACCACGCGCTGGGCCAGCATGGCCTGCTGGATCACCAGTTCGCCCACCACATTGATCAGCCGGTCGACCCGGTCCAGATCCACCCGGATGGTCGGGGCCGCGCTGGCCGCCGTCACCGACGGGCTGGCCGACAGGCTGGCCGAAGGGGTTGCCGGAGCCGCCGCCGGGCGCGGGGTGGCGGTCGTCGCGGCCGGGGCTGCGCCCGCCGCCGACGGGGCCACCGCCATGGACACGATCGGCTCCAGCGTCATGGGCGCGGCCACCTCGGCCTGGGCCCGCGCCAGCAGGGCCGCGATATCGAACGCCGGGGCCGCCTCGGCCGAGGCCGCCACATCGGCCAGGGCCGTGAAGGTGGTGTCGCAGTCGCTGCCGACGAAGTCGAACACATCGCGCACGTCGCTCTCGGACGCCCCCACGATGTCCACCGTCCAGGCCAGATAGCCCTCCTCGGCCGACATCGCCTCGAGGTCCGGCAGTTCGGACGCATCCAGCGTCACCGTCGCCTGGCCCAGCCGGCCCAGCTCGCGCAGCATCAGCCCGGCCTCGTTGGCATGGGCATACATCCGGCCCTTGGGACGGAACACCACCCGCCAGCCACTGGCCACCGCCGGTGGCGGCAAGGTATCCAGCGCCTTCAGGTCGAAGGCCACCGGCCGGAAGCCGAACTCGTCGGCCTCGGGCAGGCCCGGCATCATCGGCACGGGCTCGAACGGAACCTCGGCCGCCACCGCGTTAGCGTTACCGTCATTGGCCTCGTCCATGGCCGGCAGGCCATCGACCGGCAGCGCCGCCATCACCGGACCATCCATCATCGGCGCAGGCGCAGCCGGGGCCACATAGACATCGCCCCGCGTCAGCGCCTCGAGCTCGGCCACCAGCCCGGCCGAGCGCGCCTCGTCGACCGGATCAGCCTGGCCCCGCGCCGCTGCAATATGGTCCGACAGCACGTCCGAGGCCCGCAGCAGCGTCTTGACCATCGTGTCGTCGCACGTCTTGCGACCCGCCCGGACCTCGTCCAGCAGCGTCTCGAACACATGGGCAAAACGCACCAGGTCCTCGAGACCGAACGCCCCCGCCCCGCCCTTGACCGAATGCACAGCCCGGAACACGGCATTGACCGTCTCGAGGTCGGTATCGCCCCCCTCGATCGCCAGCAGACCCGCTTCCAGGTCACCCAGCAGTTCGTCGCACTCCTGGAAGAAGACGACCTTGATGGCTTCGAACGGATCGACGGCGTCGGTCATGGATCAGGCTGCCACCCGTCGCACGGCCTCGACCAGCTTGACCGGGTCGAACGGCTTGACGATCCAGCCCGTCGCTCCCGCATCACGCGCCCGCTGCTTCTTGGCCGCATCGCTCTCGGTGCTCAGCACCAGAACCGGGATCGACCGGTTCGCCGGATCCGACCGCATCCCCTCGATGAAGCCGAACCCGTCCAGTCGCGGCATGTTGATGTCGGTGATCACCACATCGGCCCCTTCCGCACTCAGCGTCTCGAGCCCGTCCACGCCGTCCACCGCCTGGATCACGCGGTAGCCCGCCTCCACCAGCGCCAGCATCAGCATGTCGCGCATGGTGCGCGAATCATCGATCGTCAGAACCGTCTTGGTCACGCGGCCTCTCCCTGCGGATGCGCCAGACCGGCAGCTCCGAATGCATTCCATTGATCCGCAAAATCGCGCGACACACCCTCGATCACGAGACTGTGCCCGTCACTCGCCCAGGTCTTCTGCGCCGACATCAGAACCTGCAGACACAGACCCCCAAGACGCTCCACGCCCGAACCATCCACCACCACCGACTGCCCCCGCAACGCCAGCAACTGAACCCGCAACGGCTCCGCCGCATGAATGTCCAGCACCGATCCCAGCCTCAACTCAACCGACATCAGCAACCCTCCCCAATCGCCGTCGC
>NZ_JACHOR010000006.1 GCF_014199945.1 Brevundimonas variabilis | reverse complement strand
TCCTCAAGCGCAAACCCGTCGACCTCATCCTCGTCGACTGCGCCATGCCCGAAATGGACGGTTACGACTTCGTCAAATGGCTCAGACGCGAGATGCCCTCGCCGATGTGCGAAACACCGGTGATCATGCTCACCGGGCACCCCATTTCCGCAAAGGTGTTCAAGAGCCGGGACTGTGGAGCCAGTTTCGTCGTGACCAAACCGCTGACTCCGTCAATCCTGCTCGAGCGGATTCGCTGGCTGTCGAAAGACACGCGTGCATTCATAAGCTGTGAAAGTTATGTCGGTCCCGATCGTCATGTTCGGAACCTCGGGCCCCCGCCCGGAACGACGGGACGCCGATCCGGCGATCTGTCGGCTGAGGTCGGCGAGGCGACGGAGGGCAATATGGATCAGTCGGCCATCGATGACCTGATGAAACCAAGGCGAGTGTCCCTATGACAACGGTCAAGATCACGCGGAGCAAGTCCAGCCTTTCCCGGAAGATGGCGCGTCCGGGCGGGAGAACCGTTCAGGAAGCCATCGACATGGCCGAAAAGGGTCTGGAGAGTCATCGCGAGGCCGGCATCGCCAAGATGACCAGCCTCCTGGTCCAGCTCGAGGAGGCCACAGCCCTGCGAAGCGCGGAAAGTCAGGTGGCGATCTATGCGCTGGCGGCCGATCTTCTTGATCTGGCGGGGTTCTTCGAAACAGGGCCCCTGTACACGGCGACCTTCAGCCTGTGCGACATCGCCGATCGCATGCAGGTCGACGGCACCTGGGACTGGCCGTCAGTCGCTGTCCATGTCGGTGCCATGCGTCTCATCATGAGCGACGGATGTCAGGCCAACAAGACGTCCGAAACGGTGCTGCAGGGTCTTGAGGCTGTGCGGCTGCGCATCCTGACCCACTGAGATCCGCCGCCCTCAGCGCCATAGCCACAGGGTCGCGGCCGTATAGAGCGCGATGCCGATCGTGAGGTTGAAGGGAAAGGTGATGGCGAGCGACGCGGTCACGAACACGCCCGTGTCGGCCTCGGGGGCCGCCAGCCGCATGGCTGCAGGGACGGCAATGTAGGATGCAGAGCCCGCCAGGATGGTCAGAAGCGCTGCATTGCCCAGATCCAGCCCGGCAAGCCGTGACAGCCCAAGCGCCATCGCCGCCGACAGGAGCGGGAAGCCGATGGCAAAGGCGACGACGGACGGCGTGAGCCTGCGTCCACCCTCCATCAGCCGGCGCGCCGCGGTCAGTCCGATATCCAGCAGGAAAAAACAGAGAGCTCCCTGGAATAGGGGGCCGACGAACAGCTCCAGCCGGACCATCCCGGCCGTGCCGGAGAGCATGCCGACCAGAAAACTCCCGAGCAGCATGACGGTCGCAGCCCCCACGAAAACCTCCTTCAGGACCGTGCGACGCTGGCCCGGGACGCCGCGACCCGCGCCATTGAGGAGCAGCAGCGCTGTGAGGATGGCCGGTGTCTCCATCAGGGCCAAGACAGCCGCCATATAGCCGCCCGATGAAAGACCCAGCGTCGCCAGGTGCTGCTGACCGGCGGCAAAGGTGACGACCGAGACCGAACCATAGGTGGCCGCCATCGCGCACACGGTCGACCGGTCCAGCCTCGGCAGTCGCTTCAGGAGCATGTAGGCGAGGAGGGGCATGAGGGCGCTGAGCGCCAGACCGAGCGCTGCGACCGCGAGGAAATCGCCGTTCAGGCCAGCCGTTCGGGCTTCCACGCCCCCTTTGAAGCCGATGCAGAACATCAGGTAGAGCGACAGCGCCTTGGCCACGGGCTCCGGGATCGACAGATCAGAGCGCGCAAACGCCGCAGCAGCCCCCAGAAAGAAGAACAGGATTGCCGGCGAGGTCAGCAGGGCCGCTGTTGCGGAGAGATCAGGCATGGGAGAATGGGCTCTGTCGATGGGATGCCTCCTCTGGCCTCGACCCGACCCTCGTTCCAGTTTATAGATGTAATGATTGCCATAACGGAGGCTAATGCCGTGTCCGCGCGTCAGGTCAACCTCGAGCTGGATCTCCTTCGCGCCTTCCTCACCGTTGTGGAGACGGGGAGCTTCACCCGAGCAGCCGGTCTTCTGGGCCGCACCCAGCCGGCCATTAGCCTGCAGATCCGCCGCCTTGAAGATCAGCTGCGTTCGCCCCTGCTGGATCGCTCTGGCAAGGGGATAGCCCTCACGACGGAGGGGGCAGGGTTACTGCCACAGGCGCGGCATCTGCTGCGCCTCAACGATGAGATCATCGCAACGCTCGGCGAGGGCGATCTGGAAGGCGAGGTACGGTTCGGTGCGCCCGAGGACATCGCAACCATGCACCTGCCGGGCATCCTGGGCGCCTTTGCCCGGAGCCACCCGCGCATCAGGCTTTCGGTGACGTGCGACTATACCGCCAATCTTCTGGACCAGATGTCGCGCGGATTGCTGGACCTGGCCCTGATCAAGCGGGAGCCTGTTGGTCCTGAGCTGGGCGTGCGGGTCTGGAGCGAGCCCCTTGTTTGGGTTGCGCTTGATCCATCGATCCTTGAGGCCTCTCCGTTGCCGGTCATCCTGGCACCTGCCCCGGATATCTACCGCAAGCGCGCGCTGGCCGCGCTCGAGGCCGCAGGGCTTTCCTTCCGTGCCTCGTTCACCTCGCCCAGCCTTGCAGGACAGATGGCAGCGCTCCGGGCCGGCCTCGGGGTCGGCGTCCTTCCAGCCGCGATGGCACCGCGGGATCTGAGTGTCCTGCGCGATATCCTGCCGCCGCTCAGCGACAGCGAGATCGCCCTGGTCTCGATGCGGGGCACGGGCGGGCCAGCGGCACTGCTGGCCCAGGAGGTGCTTCGCGCGCTGGAGCGCGGCCCCTTGCTGCCGTGATACGCGTATTTCAGGGACGAAGAGCGTTGTGCCGCCGATCACGCGATCGGCGGCACATCATTCAGGCCGGGTTCTGCTCGCCACGGGTCTTGATCCAGGAATAGGCCATGGATCCCCCGATCAGTCCGAGTGTGGCGATGAGAGACCACTGGGGTTCAAGGTAGGGCACAAGGGCCTCGCCCGTCATGTCCTTCCAGCCCTTGTAGAGCCCGAAGTTCCAGATGATCTTCACGCCGATCAGCACGAGCACCATCGACAGGCCGTACTTTAGATATTTGAAGCGCGCGACAGCCTCGGCGAGCATGAAATACATCGATCGCAGACCCAGGATCGCGAAGATGTTCGACGTGTAGACGATGAACGGATCCTTGGTGACGGCAAAGATCGCCGGCACGGAATCGACCGCGAAGATGACGTCCACGACCTCGACCATGACAAGGGCGAGAAAGAGGGGCGTTGCAAACAATACGAGCCGTCCCGAGCCTTTGGGATCGGGTTTCTTCACGAAGAAATTGTGGTTCTCGATCGTGTCCGTGATGTTCATCCGCTTCCGGAGGAATTTCAGAACCGGATTCTTGTTGAGATCCATCTCGTGATCGCCGCCGAAGATCATCTTCCAGCCGGTGTAGATCAGGAACGCGGCGAATATGAAGAGGACCCAGGTGAACTCGTTCACGATGGCAGCGCCGAGCGAGATAAAGATCGCCCGGAACACGATGGCTCCCATGATGCCCCAGAACAGCACGCGGTGCTGGTATTCACGCGGGACTGCAAAGAACGTGAAGATCATGCCGATGACAAAGATGTTGTCAAAGGCGAGCGCGGTCTCGAGCAGGTAGCCTGTAAAATACTGAAGGACGGCCTGCTGGTTCAGGTTGTCCGGGCTCATGTAGTAGAGCGGATCGGGCTCGTACACGAAATAGACATAGGCCCCGAAGGCGACGGCGATCGCCGAGAACGAAGCCCACATTCCAGCTGATTTTTTGGCGGAGACGACGCCATCCTTGTTGTTGACGACCCCGAGGTCGATCCAGAGCAACAGTCCGATGAACGCCAGAAAGGCTAGCCACAGCCAGATCGGTTGTCCGACATAGGTGGCAGCAAGAAACGAAAGGGACTCATGCATCCCGTACCCCTGATGTGTTGTAGAAGCGTCGCGTTACGCTATCCATACGGGGATCCGACATCGCAGCCGACGCCTCGACTGCCAGAGGGGCCCGGACCCGTGGAGATTGGTGTAATGGCGATAGATGTGCTGTAGGTCAACGCTTGGCCAGAAGAATAACGATCATCAGGCCTGCGACGGCATCTTTCTCGACGTCGCATAATACTGGCTCATGCGAGTCATGATGATTTCTTATTGGCGGCGCGGGACGTTTGGCTGCAGCTTGCTTGTGCGGCCCGGGCCCCTCTGACGATCGATGGCGATCGTGATGTCGGACCGCATCGGGTGCGCTCGATGACGGGGTCCGGCTGCATTTCCCCCAATCCGACCGAGGCTACGGCATCGAGCGCTCCCGACCAGAGAAGGAGAGGCTCAATGACCCGGAGTGGATATTGCTGAGCCTGTCACATGGCTGATGCACCAACCCGGGCACTGTCAGGACCTTGATCCGGAATTCGAGCGATCGGTCCTTCGCTGGAGAATCGCAAGATCTTCGCGGGCAGCCGTGAGCCTGAGCAGAAGGGCCAACTGACACTGATCGCCCGGCAATGCCGTGTTTCGGTCGGGAGAATGCGAATGGCCTGGCGGTCCCGTGCGGGTCTGCCAGCACGCAGCAACCGTGTCGCAGGGCGTTAGCCCTTGACCTCCCGAGCAATCGCACGGATTAGATCGCTTCATGCACATGCGAACCAACATCATTATGTCGATCGGCCTGGCGGCCTTGCTTGTGGCTTGTGGACAGGGGGAAACGCCCGCGCCGGACAAGGCGGGTGCCGGTGTCGTCAACCTCTATACCGCGCGCCACTACGACACCGATGCCGCGCTCTATGCGCGCTTCACCGAACAGACCGGTGTCCAGGTCAACGTGATCGAGGGCAATGCCGATCAGTTGATCGCCCGCATCACAAGCGAGGGTGCGGCCAGCCCTGCGGATCTGTTCGTGACAGCCGACGCCGGCGCGCTCTGGCGGGCACAGAATGCCAACCTGCTCCAGCCAGTGACGTCAGAGGTTCTGACCGCCGCCATTCCTGCCAACCTCCGCGATCCCGAGGGGCGCTGGTACGGTCTCAACCGTCGCGCCCGCATCATCGCCTACGACTCGACGAAGGTTCAGCCTGCCGACATCGACACCTATGAAGAGATTGCCTCGCCCCGGTTCCGTGGCAAGCTCTGCGTCCGCTCGGCCGACAGCGTCTACAACCTCTCTCTGGTCGGGGCGTTGATCGAGGCCTGGGGGCCGGAGCGGACCGGCGCGTGGACGCGTGGTGTCGTTGCCAACATGGCCCGTCCGCCTGAAGGCGGCGACCGTGACCAGATCCGCGCCGTCAATGCCGGGGTGTGCGAGATCGCCCTGACCAACAGCTACTACTATATCCGGATGGCGAACTCTGACGATGCTGCGGATCGCGACGTCACGACGAGGGTCAAGCTGGCCTTCCCGTCGCTGGACGGGCAGGGGGCGCATGTGAATATCTCCGGGGGTGGCGTCGCTGCCAATGCGCCAAACCGGGCGAATGCCATCCGTCTGCTGGAGTTCCTGGCATCGCCCGAGGCGCAGACCATGGTGTCGGCGGGCAACAACGAGTTCCCGGCCAGTCCGAATGTCCCGGCCCCGCCGCCGACCGATGCCTATGCCAACTTCAAGGCCCATCCGATGTCCGTGGCGACCTATGGCCCCCGTCAGGCCGAGGCTCAGAGCCTGATGAGCGCGGCGGGCTGGCGATAATCACGGCCGAGGCCAGAGCTGTTTCGGGCCCCCGCGCGCCACGCGTGCGGGGGCTGACGGTTTTGCGGCTGCTTGCCTTCCTGGCGGCAGCGGTCGCCATCGCACCCCTGATCGGTGTCGTGGCGGCCGCTTTCGGAGACGGTCGGGCGGACATCGCCGCTGCCGATCTCGTTCGCTACGCGCTGACGTCGATGGCTCTGGCTTTCCTGGTCGGCCTGTCCACGGCCGTGCTCGGCTCGGTGTCGGCCTGGCTGGTCGTGATGCACAGCTTTCCCGGGCGTAACATCTTCGCCTGGGCGCTGGCCCTGCCGCTGGCCGCGCCGGCCTTCGCTGTCGCCTATGCCTATGCCGACCTGTTCGATGTGGCCGGAGAGCTGAGGACCTGGATGCGCGCTGTGCCGGGCCTCGACTGGGGGCCCCAGATGCGCAGCCTGCCCGGGGCGGCGTTCGTGCTGTCCCTGGCCTTCTATCCCTATGTCTATCTGACGGTTCGCGCCGCGCTGGTGAACCAGTCGAGCCAGGCGATCGAGGCGGCCCGCAGCCTGGGGTGCTCTCCAACCCAGGCCCTTGTCCGGGTGGCCTTGCCCCTGCTGCGTCCAGCGCTCGCGGCAGGCGTCGCCCTTGCCGTCATGGAGACGCTGGCGGATTACGGAGCCGTCCAGTTTCTGAGCGTCCAGACATTGACCACGGGCGTGGTCCGGTCGTGGTTCGTTTACGGCTCGCTGGAGGCAGCAGCACGGCTGGCCTTGCCGCTGCTTGGGGCGGCGGCCCTGCTTCTGTGGATCGAGCGGCTCAGTCGCAAGGGGAGAACCGACGAGGCGGCGCGGGCCCGCTGGCGTCCGATCCAGCCTACCCCCCTGGAGGGCGGCCGTGGTCTTCTGGCGTTGGCCTTCTGCATCGGATTGCTGACACTGGGTCTCTTTCTCCCGGCGGGTTGGCTGGCGATCAAAGCGCTCGATATCAGCCCGGACTGGCCCCGGCTGGTGCGCGCGGCTTCCCACAGCCTCGGCCTCGGGCTCGGTGGTGCGATTGCGACGGTCATTCTGGCGACCTGTCTGGCGCTCTCGGCGGAACGGATGCCCTTCACGGCGCGCATCAGCAGTCTCGGCTACGCCACGCCGGGGGCCGTCATGGCGATCGGGCTTCTCGCCCCGGCCTCGCTGCTCTGGCAGAACGTCCCGGGCGCCGTGTCCGGGCTTGGCGTCGGCCTGCTCCTGCTGATCTATGCCTATGCCGCGCGGCTGATGGCCGCTGCTCTTGAGCCGGTCGAGGCCGGCCTGACGCGGGTCACGCCCTCCATGGTATCGGCTGCGCGTACCCTGGGGCGAAGCGAGACCGGGGCTGCGCTCGCTGTTCGTTTGCCGATCGCGTCCGGAGCCATGCTGACAGCCGTGCTGGTCGTCTTCATCGATGTGGTGAAGGAACTGCCTGCGACCCTGATCCTGCGGCCCTTCAATGTGGACACCCTGGCTGTTATTGCCGACAATTATGCCCGCGATGAGCGACTGCCGAACGCGGGATGGCCCAGTCTGATGATCCTTGCCTTGACGCTGCCCGCGGTGATCTGGCTGACCCGCAAGATTACCGCCTCGCGGCCCGGAGACCTGAATGGCCGACACTGACGCCATGGTTCTGGTGACCGGGGTCAGCCGGGTCTTTGGCCGGAGGATCGCGATCGATCGGGCCGACCTGACCCTGATGCGCGGCCGTATCCTCGGCCTGCTGGGGGCTTCGGGCTCGGGAAAAAGTACCCTGCTGAGGACGATCGCCGGGCTTGAGTCGATCGACGCCGGCACGATCGCCATCGACGGGCGGGTCGTGTCGACGCCTGGTCTGGCATTAGCTCCCGAGAACCGCAGGGTCGGGATGGTTTTCCAGGATTTCGCCCTGTTTCCCCATCTGACCGTGGCCCAGAATGTCGGCTTTGGCCTGAAGGGCAGGGCGGATCGTGATGCTGTGGTCGGCAGGCTTCTGGAGCGGCTGAGGATTGTCGACCAGAGCCAGGCCTTTCCCCATACCCTGTCCGGCGGGGAGCAGCAGCGCGTCGCCCTTGCCAGGGCTCTTGCGCGCGACCCGGCCGTCATCCTGCTGGATGAACCCTTCTCCAGCCTTGACGGGTCGTTACGCGGCGAGGTCCGTGAGGATCTGATGGAGACCCTGCGTGAAACCGGCACTTCTGCCATCGTCGTGACCCACGATGCCGAGGACGCCATGATCATGGCGGAGGATCTGGCCCTGATGGATGGCGGCCGCGTGATCCAGACGGGGACCCCGCGTGACCTCTATAACAACCCGACCTCGGTCGCCGCGGCCCGCTTGCTCGGCCCACTCAATCTTGTGGAGGCCAGGGTGCATCAGGGCGTCGCGACCTCGGTCCTCGGCCAGAAGTCTGCGATCCTGCCCGACGGTCCGGTGCGGATGGGGATCCGGCCGACCGACCTGCGACTGACCGGTCCCGCTCAGGGGCTTCAGGCCCGGGTGGCGTCCGTCAGCTTTGCCGGAGGCTATTGTGTGGTTCGCGTGAAGACCGACACGGTAGCGTTGTCTCTCCATCTCCCGGGCGAAGCCCCTCGGACAGGGGATGTCGTCGGCCTGACAGTGGATCCGGCACGGCTGATGGTGCTGCCAGATTAGGCATCCGGCTGCCCGGCCGGTCCACGCTTCAGAACCGTGTGCTGATCGTCAGCCGGGCATTCAGGGGCGCGCCTGTGGAGATGTTGGCGTTGTTGTGGGCATCCGGGAAATAGGTTTCATCGAACAGGTTCTCGATATTGAGCTGGACCTGAACCCGGTCTGACAGGTCATAGAAGGCGGCAGCATCGACACGCACGAAGCCGGGCAGGCGCGTAGTCGCATTGCTGGTCCGGATGGCCGCGAACTGGTCCGACTGGTGGGTTGCTCCCAGACCCAGGCCGAGGCGGTCGGTAACGTTGAACCGGTTCCACAGGCTGAACTGCTGCTCAGGGACCTGAGCCAGGCGGACAGAGTCATTGCCCGCGAGCACGGCGTCCTGCCACGCATAGCCGGCGCTGATCTGCCAGCGGTCGGTGATGTTGCCGGTCGCCGAGAGCTCAAGTCCCGTAGTCCGGGTCTCGCCCACATTGATGCTGAGCGCAGGGTTATTGGGATCGGGGGTCGTGGCATTGGTCCGGTCCAGCTGGAACAGGGCTGCTGTCAGGATCAGGTTCGGCCGGGCCTGCCATTTCAGACCGGCTTCCGTGTTGGTGAAGCGCTCCGGCTCGAGGTCTTCCTGGGCGCTCGTCAGGCTGAGGAACTGGTCGCCGGCACGCGGCAGGAAGGACCGGCTGTAGCTGGCATAAAGCGACAGGTCGGGTTGAGGCTTGAAGATCAGCCCGAGCCGGGGCGACACCTTTTCGTCGGTGCGCGCAAAGGGCCGGTCGACCGCCGGCAGGAAGTCGGTGCCGTCGATATCGAAGCGGTCGAACCTCAGGCCCGCGACGATGTCGAACCGCTCCCCGAGGCTGATCTGGTCCTGCACATAGGCCGACACGGTCTGGACGGTGGAAACCGTATCCCGGACCGGGGCACCGAAGGTCACGGTCGGGAAGACGGGGTTGGTCAGGCTCAGGGCGGAGTTCGAAAGGACCCCGTTTCGGCGCTGGTTCGCGGATGTCTGGTCGCCATACTCGAGGCCGAACAGCATGCGGTGATCCAGAGGACCCGTGCGGGTCTCCCAGAGGAGATTGCTCTGGACGAGGAAATTCTCACGGGTTGTCGGGTCCGTATAGGCCGACAGCGGCACCGTGCCCGTCTGGCTGGTCGCCGGACCACCGGGGAAGACGTTGGTGTAGAGCTTGTCGAAATCGCCGTAGAGCACCGTCGTTGACATCGAAAGGCCCGGTGCCAGGTCCCCGTCGATCCGCCCCTTCACGATGTGGGCTTCCAGCGTTGTCCGGTTGACGCCGGGCACGCCGAAGAACCGGTCGCGATACCCTTCGAGGGGACGGTTGTTGAGCGACGGCACGCCGCGGTCCGTGACCCGGTCATCATCGACATATTCGTAGGACAGGCCGGCACGCCAGCTGCCACCGAGGTCAGCCGCCAGATACGGATTCACCGCAAAACGCTTGCCCTCGTAGGCGTCCCGGTGATTGGCCAATTCCTCGTACATGGCATTGAGGCGGAAGGCGGCCCGGTCGCCGAGTGGCGTGTTGAGGTCGCCCGAAATGTCGTACGCCCCGAAACTGTTGGTCGAGACCCGAGCGTTGGCAAAGGCGCTGGCACCGTTGGGTGTCTTCTGGACGCGGTTTATGATCCCGCCACCACCCCCGCGACCGAAGATCAGGGCATAGGGGCCTTTCAGCACCTCGACGCGTTCGAGATTGTACAGCCCGCGGTAATACTGGACGTCGTCGCGCACCCCATCGAGGAAGAAGTCAGCGGTGGTGTTCTGGCCGCGCAGCGTGATCTGGTCGCGGTTGCCTTCGCCCTGTCCGACGGTCACCCCCGGGACATAGCGCAGGACATCGGAGAGGCTGTAGGCGGCCTGGTCGTCCAGTTGTTCGCGCGTGATCACACTGACGCTCTGGGGAACGTCGATCAGGGGCGTGTCGGTCTTGGTCGCCGTGACGGAGTTGACGGCGACATAGCCGCGCGTCTGCCCCGTGACGATGATCGTGCCCAGATCAGCCGCCTTCTCCTGCGCTTGGGTGCCCGTTGGCATGACCAGTGTCAGAGCGGCCGAAGCCAGAAGGAGACGCGACATGAACGAGAACCCGAGCTGAAGGGCGGTCGTGATACTGCGACACATTCCTAATTGCAAATACCAGATTGCCGCGCGCGGGGCAGGGTGCTGGCGGGCGACTGGAAAAACCCCTGCGATCCGATGCCACGCCGGCCAGACGTGTCGAAACTGGTGCCAGGGTCTGGCAGGCGATACGGCATCGCCCTTCATCAGTCCGGGATCAGGCGGCCACCATGCACAGTCAGATTGAGCTGCGGGACCTCGTACTGGACGTCGAGATCGGAACCTATGGTCCTGGGGATGTCGTCCCGGAGCGGCATCTTCTCGACCTGACCCTCACCATCGATGCTTCGCTCGTCTTCATCCCCGAAGACGGAATGGGCGCTGTCTTCGACTATGATCCTCTGATCGCCAGGATCGACCAGATTGCGAGGGCGACGCGCTTCGAGACTCAGGAGCGCCTGATCACACTCATCGTCGAGGCCTGCGCGGGTTATCTCGCGATCGAGGCCGTGGAGGTCTCCCTGCGCAAGACGCCCGTCCTGGCCGGAACAGGCACTCTGGGTGTGCGTCTCGTGCTGGATGGCGAGGGTCTTGCGCGGGTAAGGCGAGATCAGCGCGCGTGAGGCCGTGTCCGGGTCGCGCTGATCAGGGTGACAGCCAGACGCCTTGCCATTCACCTGCGCGCTCGAAGCGTGCCCGCCTGTGCTCACGGCCCAGATGCAGGACATCGATGGCGGTGATGCGGAGTTGCAGCACGGCAAAACGGGCGGGCTCCGCCAGCCTCGTGTAAGCCAGCCCGTCGTCAATCGGGCTTCCGGGAACGGGCGTTCCGCCATAGCTGGACCGGGATGTTTCCGGCACACGGGCCCAGATCTCGGCCACATCCGCTCCGGACGCGATCGTGACGTCGGCTTCTGCCCGGATCTGCAGATGGGCGGATCCATCCCAGACATGCAGGCTGGCGAACGGGGTTGCGTGCAACTCAGCCACCTTGGCGGAACGAAGATCCGTGTGGATGTCGAGCGTGCCCGAGAGGCGGTCCGCTCGGCGCAGGACCACTGTGCGGGCTCGCGGCCGGCCCTCCGGTGTAACCGTCGCAAGCGTCGGGTGCCGCGACGGCGAATGGCGATCACCAACGCCTCGGACAAGCCTTTGCCAGACCTGACTGTAGAGCGCGGGCAGATCCGACGCCCAGGGGTGCAGGGCGTCCGTCATTTGTAGACGTCCCGACGATCGCTGAACTGTCGGACGCGCTTGCGCCACGCCCGATAGCTGCCCGTCCTGAGGCGGCTGCGCATGAGCGCCTTGACCTCATCGGGGCCCATCCCGTGGAGCGCCCGGATATCCTCGAAACTGACATGGTCGCTCAGCGCCATCTCGATGATTTCGCTCTCGGTCGAAACATCGATCACAGGAGGGGGCATAAGCTCGAAGTTCCGTTCAAACGCATGTTGCGGCCAGGCGGTTTTCCGGGCTCGATACTATATCCTCAAGGGCATGAGCGGATTGCCGCGAGGACGGTGTGTCGCACTGGAGCCGTGACCGCTGGCCGTGCCGTGGGCAGCCGATCTGCACGCGCGCCTATGCCGCTGGTCTCAGGTCATCCAGCCTGGCGGCCTGTACGCAATGCAGGATGGTCGTGATCAGGAGCCCGTGCTCGATGGGCTTGGCCACAAAGCCGGCCGCCCCAACCTGCGACCAGGCCTCACGGTGCACATCGAGCACGTTGGCGGTCAGGGCGATGATGGGCGTCGCCGGGGCCAGGTTCTCGGCGATGATCTGTCGGGACGCTTCGAGCCCGTCCATGACGGGCATCTGCATATCCATCAGGATGACGTCGAACCGGTTCGTCCTGCAGTGGTCGACAGCGATCGCGCCGTTTTCGGCAAAGCTGATGACCGCCCCGAAGGGTTCGAGGACATGCGCGATGATCTTGCGATTCACCGGGTGATCTTCGGCCACAAGGATGGACAGCCCTGCGATGGACCCCGTGGGAACCTCGGTCGGATGCGCAGCCTCGACAACATCCGCGAGCTCGCAAGGCATCTGGGCGACGAAGCGTGACCCAAGACCGACTTCGCTGCGAACCACGAGGCTTCCGCCCATGAGTTCTGCCAGCCGTCGGCTGATGGCGAGGCCCAGACCTGTGCCGCCGAACCGGCGGGTGGTGCGGGCATCTGCCTGTTCGAAGACCTCGAAGATTGCGCCGAGGCGATCGGCCGGGATTCCGCAACCGGTATCCTCGACCTCGATCTCAAGCATGTTTTCGGCTGCCGACCAGTGTGCCCTGACGTCGATGTGGCCGTCCTGCGTGAACTTCACCGCGTTCGATACGAGGTTGAAGACGATCTGCTGGAAACGGAGCGGATCGAGATGCAGCGCTGACGGGACCGAGTCGTCGATGGTCAGTCTGAGGTCTGAGCCTGCCTGTTCTGCACGCTCCGACCATATCCTCTGCATGGCCTTCAGTCGCTCGGGCACATCGACCGACGCCGGGTTCAGCTCCATTTTGCCGGCCTCGATCTTCGAGAAGTCCAGGATGTCGTTGAGCAGGGCCACAAGGATGCCGCCTGAATCGAGCAGCATCTCGACCTGGTCACGCTGTGTTGCGTCCAACTGGGTGCGGTTCAGCGACTGACCTGCCGAGATGACGGCGTTCATCGGCGTGCGGATCTCGTGGCTTATGGTTGCCAGGAAATCGGATTTGGCGGAGCTGGCGATGTTCGCGCGCTCTGCAGCCGCGCGCGCCAGTTCATTCGCTTCCTTCAAGGCCTTGGTGCTTTGCGACCCCTGCCGGATCGTGACGCCCAGGTGAGTCATGTAGAGGATCCCGCCAACGGCAATCAGAAGGTCGAGCGGCTCGCGCGTCATGATCGACTGCACGATTGGCAGACCCAGAAAGTACAGGGTGTAGGGGATGATCGAAGCGATGACGAAGGCGCGAACGTCATGCATGTGGACGCTGACATGGAGCATTCCTCCAGCAAGCATCACCATTCCGAATACCATGCCGGCAGCATTTCCGGAAAACCAGAGGTAGATTGCCAGTGAGGCGTATACTGCAACGTTTACTGTAACGGAGCCGATCAGGATGGCGCGCAGGCGCGCAGAAGGCATGAAGCCCTCGTCCTGACGGAGCGGAGAAAAGAGCGTCGAATCAACAATTTGTGTAAGAAAAACAGCGAATAGCCAAGCGATCGGCCATGCTGAGGGTGCGAGGAACCATCCCGTCAGCGCGATGAAGCTCGCGATTGCAAGACGAGTTCTGAGTTCTCGCTGACGCGTAACGGCCAACCGGAAGTAACGCGACGGATCCGTGGACGGCGTGAACATGCCAAAGAACATAACGTCAGAACTAATAACAATGGTTTACCGAACGCCAATGGTCCTGGTCTCGTATGGATTGGGCGACGGTCGCAGGGCAGGCGGTGAGCCTCAGTCGGCTTGGCTTCGAGCCCTTGCCGCAGTAGCGGTTGCTGCGTTTCCAACGCCACGAACGCATTGTGATTGTCGATGCATCGTCCGGTCGAACCGAGTTAGGTAACAGTACCTAGGCGATTGTAACTTATCGATTTGTTCAGATCCTGCGCGCATCGGTCCTCAGCAGGAGTGCGTATGGATCTGACCATCCCCAGAAGACTGATCGAGCTCGGCGTGTCTGCCATGGCCATCCTGGCCAGCACTGTCGCCGTTGTTCTGGTGTCAGCGCCTCCGAGCTCGGCTTTCGTCGTGACAGCCGTCTTCCCACCCTGGTGGAGCGCTGCCGAGATCCGTCAAGCGGTCACGCCGATCGGTGTGGCTGCCTCGGTGGGGCGGACCGGAAATATCGTGACGATCTATGGCGGAGTCGACCTGCAGGCTCGCCTCCAGCGGGCCGGAGCCTGGCTCATTCTCGACCCTCGTCTGCTTAACTGTGGCCCCTCCCCGGAGCGAAACTGATGATTTTCCAGACCCGTGATCTTGCCCACCAGCGTGCCGTCGGGAGCACCGTGATCTTTTCGCTGTCCTGGGTGCTTGCAGCGGCTGGCCTGGCCCAGAGCCTGATGCTCGGGTCTGATCTTGTCAGGACTCTGTTGCCGGTCGTGCTTATCGCGGGGCTTCAGACGGTTGCCTGGGCAATGTTCCGGGCGCGCTCGATCGGGCGAATGCTTTCGGCCATCCTCCTGATGGCCCAGGTGTCCACACTGGTTGCGGCGCTCGCAGGCCATCCCTTCCAGACGGACATGCACATGGCCTATTTTGCAGCCCTGGCCGTCGTCGTGATCTACTGCGACTGGCGCGCCATCATCGGGGGTGCCGCAACCGTGGCCGTGCATCACCTCGTGCTCAGTTTCGTCTTGCCGGACCTGGTCTTTCCCGGGTCAGCGGATCTCGGTCGGGTCATCTTTCATGCCGTCATCCTGATCGTCGAGGCGGCCGTCCTGGCCTGGAGTGCGGCCAGCGTGACCGCCATGTTCGCAGCGAACGCGCTCAGTCAGGCCAAGGCGGACGAGGCCACGGCCCGCGTCGTTGATGCCTCTGCGGCACTGGCGGTTTCGCGTGCCGAAGCCGACCGCATCGCAGCAGAGAAGCAAATGCGTGATCTGGAGATTGCGCGCGAGCAGAGCCTGATCGTTGAACAGACCGCTGCCGGCCTCAGTGCCCTTGCCAGGGGCGACGTCACCTATCGGATCCCCGGGCGGTTCCCCGGCCAGTACGCCAAGCTTCAGGACGATTTCAACTCGGCGATCAGTGCGCTTCAGTCCGACCTGACTGTGATCGATGCCAATGCCCGATCCATCGTCTCTGGTGCCGGCGAGATCAGCTATGCATCCGACGATCTGTCCCGCCGGACCGAGCAGCAGGCCGCAGGTCTCGAGGAGACGGCTGCTGCGCTCGACCAGATCACCGCAACGGTAAACCGGACGGCATCCGGGGCCCGGGAGGCGTCTGCCACCGTCCAGGCGGCCCGAAGCGACGCGGAAACCAGTGGCGCGGTCATGCGGGAAGCCGTGTCCGCCATGGACGCCATCCATACGTCAGCTCACCAGATCACCCAGACCATCGGGGTCATCGACGAGATCGCCTTCCAGACCAATCTGCTGGCGCTGAATGCGGGGGTCGAGGCTGCGCGGGCCGGAGACGCCGGACGCGGCTTTGCCGTGGTGGCCTCCGAAGTCCGGGCCCTGGCCCAGCGATCGGCGATTGCCGCCAAGGAGATCAAGGTCCTGATCTCGAGCTCGACGACCCAGGTGAATGCCGGTGTCGCGCTGGTCGGCCAGACCGGTGAGGCGCTTCAACGCATCATGGGCCGCGTTGCCGAGATCGATGGCCTCGTGTCTGAAATCGCAGCTTCGACGCAGGAGCAGGCAACAGGGCTGCGCGAGGTCAACAGTGCGGTGAACATGATGGATCAGGTGACGCAACAGAATGCAGCCATGGTCGAACAGTCGACCGCAGCGAGTCAGAGCCTGACGACCGAAGCGGGTCAGCTGGTCAAACTCATCGCCCGGTTCCAGTTGGGCGATGTCGCTCGACAGGGATCTGTGCGTTCGTCCACCGGGCGTTTGGAGACACGGGCCGCAGCCTGATCCGGCTTTCGATACCGGCTCGGTCCAGTGTGAACCCTGCGGGCATCACGGTGGCTTGACGTCGACCGCCCTACCCGGCGCCTTTGCCCGCGCGCCGGGTCACACCTGCAGATCTCCCCGGCGGATCGCGGCATAGACAGCCTCTCCGCGCGAGTTGACCTCAAGCTTGCGATAGATGGCCTTGACGTGATTGCCGACCGTGAGCGGCGAAATGCCGAGGGAGCGCGCGGCCTCCTTGTAGCTCTGGCCGCGGGCGAAGACCCTGAGAAGTTCGATCTCCCGCGGGGTGAGATGCTCCACCCGCTGGTCCGGGTCCCCCACTCGCTCCGGCTCACGCTGGCGCAGGCGATCGAGGAGATAGACCGCCGCCGAGGCGCTGATGGGCGCACCGCCCATGAGGGTCACGTGGATACCTTCCAGGATGACCTCAGGAGAACTGTCCTTGAGCAGATACCCGTCCGCCCCTGCCGCGAGTGCATTGACCACGGTGTCACGATCGCCAAACGCCGTCACGACCAGCGTCTTGCACGCCGACCCGGCCTTCAACTCCGGAATGAAGTCGAGCCCGCTCCCGTCCGGAAGGCCGATGTCGGTCAGGACGAGGTCCGGATCCAGTGCAATCATCCCACGCGCCTCTGCGATCGAACTCGCCGTGGCGCATATCTCCATGGACGTTGAGGCCGAGATGATTTCCACGAAATGGGCGAGGACATCGGGATCATCCTCGAGGATCGCGATACGGCGGCGCGGCTCGATTTCGGTCATGGTTCCCTCGGAACAGGGCGCAGGATCAGAATGACATCGGTCCCGGCGTCGGACGCATCAATGGTCAGGCTGGCTCCGATCAGCGTGGCGCGCGTCCTCATGTTTCGAAGACCGTGGCCCGGGGTACTGGCCTCGCTGTAACCCTTGCCGTTGTCGCTGACATTCACGCGAACCGTGCCTGCCTCACCTCCGGGACCGACACCGATCTCGATCCGGTCCCCGCCGGAGTGTTTCAGCGTATTATTGACGGCCTCCTGCAGGATGCGGAAGACCTGAAGCACCACGCGAGGCGGATAGTCGGGCAGGGGCGTGTCCAGCAGGCTGTTCCACGTCAGGACGAAACCGGCCGCCTCGATGCGGGGTCGCACGCGATCCTGGAAGGTCGTCAGGGCAGACGCCAGCGACTCGCCCACCGAGTCCATGGAGTCGATCATCAATCGCATCTCGTCGATGACGGACTGCAATCCTTCGGCGATGGCGGCGGGCTCGGCCTTGCCGCGCCGGGCCGCGAGCAGCATGCCCATCAGCTGGCTGCCCAGTCCGTCATGCATGTCGCGCATGATCCTGCGCCGTTCGTCGTTGTGTGCCTGCAGGCGGACGCGGTCGTGTTCGCGGGCCTGCGCCGCCTGCAGTTCGATCTCCCGTTCGGCCAGTCGCTCGGCCAGATGGGCGTTCAGGTCCCGGGCGGACTGGAACAGGGTGAAATTCCGCTGAATGAAGGCGGCGACCAGAGCAAACAGGAGCACGGGCGCGGACTGGATCACATACTGGCCGCCGTTCAGGCCGAAATAGGTACCAAGCGCATCAAGCACGATGCAGACGGCCACCACACTGAGCAGGGCAGCCTCGATCCGGCGATCTTCTCGCACGCGGATGAAATGCCAGGCGAGGCGAAGTACCACGCCCACGCCCATCACAGTCGTGAAGACGGACCAGATCAGCGCAGGGGCGTCATAGCCCTCGGGCATGGGTCGATAGATCAGCCAGTAGGCTGAAACGAGCACCAGCGTGGTCAACGCCAGCACCGCCAACGGCTGAAGCCAGGGCAGTGGGCGGCGTGACCACGCATCGACAAAACAGAGAAGGGCCGTGGAGACCAGACTGTTGATCGCGAAGAAAGCGATCATCCTGATGGTGCCTCCCACTGGATAGTCCAGGACGAGCGCGTAGGCGGCCAGTGCGCTCCAGCTGAAACAAAGGATGGCCAGCCAGGCCGCAAAGCTGCGCTCGCGCGAGCGAAGGATTATCAACGTAGCCAGCAGACCGAGAATGAACGTCGTCCATCCGGCAAACAGTTGATACTCGCCCTGCTGCCAGAGACGGCGTGCAGCCCAGGGCTCGACCTGCTCAATCGGGGCCAGGATGGGTGGATAGAGGTCCGTATAGGGAAATCCGTCGCGAACGGTGATGAACGACAGGGTGTTGGCCCCGGGCCGAAGCAGGCCGGCGGGAATTCGCACCACCTGTCCCTTCTGGCCCTCAAACGTCTGACGGCCGAACTTCATGACGCCATCGGCGGCGATCACCGAGCCGTTGACCTGGATGATCATGTTGTCGACCTGATGATAGGCCAGCAGCCCGAGTCCCTCCGGGGGCACCTCGGCGACGGTGAAGTCGAGCATCAGCGACAGGTACACAGGGTCGCAGCACACGGTATGCGGCAGGGTGACAGGCTGGTGATCCGCCGCCGCCGCGGCCTCGGGCGTTGGCGCTGGCAGCTCCGAGAGCCGGATGTCGGTGAACGCGACACGGTCGAGCTCGGCGGATGGCGGCGTGCTCAGGAACGGCTGGTAGACGCCGAACCAGAAGATCGTCTGCACCACCAGGACGACGACGGCGAACAGCAGGAAGCTTTGCAGCAGACGGGTTTCGGTTTTCGCCATGCTGACGGAACTGGCCTTCGATACTGTCATGGGGTCGGACCGGGAATCGCTGAGAGTCACATCGTTCTATCCGAAAGCTTTGCTGTGACGGATTCGCCGGGCATGGGCGACCACCATAATCATGGTGGTAGCCGTTAAACATATCGCCGTTCTACATCGCTGTTCTCGGCCCCGCAGATAACCAGGTTGCAACGGGTGCCAGACTTCTGACGGACACCATGGTGTGTCGTTCTTTGGGAAAAAAGTGATGAAATTCCGTGTTTTGGCGTCAGCCGCTCTGGTTGCGTTCGTGGCTGGTCCGGCCTTTGCGCAAAACGCCGGGCTGAGGGCGGTCTCGGGCGAGATCAATCTGAGTGCCGGGTTCACGCCCGATCCGTACCGGGTCTCGGTGACCGCGGGCGGCAGCGTCGACGGGGCCCGTCTGCCCGGCTCGTGCACGGGCCGCATCAGCGACGCCCCCGATTTCGAGGTGACCTATTCTGCCGGCAGCCTGCCCCTCGTGTTCCGGACCGTGTCGTCGGAAGACACCACCCTGATCATCAACGGCCCGAGCGGCGACTGGTCCTGCGACGATGACAGCTACGGCGACGGCGATGCCGAGGTGCGGTTCAATCGGCCTCAAAGCGGGACCTACGACGTCTGGGTCGGGACTTTCGGCGGTGGCACAGCCTCGGCCACGCTGCTGATCACCGAGACGCCCTGACGCCCGAGGCTCAAGCGTGTTCAGGAGGGCCGGGATCGGGCAATCGCCCTGAGCCCGGCCTTCTTCGGTATGCCTGCTGTTCCTGCGGCCGCTCCGCTCGAGCTCGACGTCGACCGCAGCGGGAACGCGTCCGGTGGTCCACTAGTTTGTCAGTCGAGTGCCCGTCATGATGCCCCCGTTGGGACCAACGCCAGCGGGAACAGGGACGTCGCTTTTTTCGTAGTCGGCATTGATCTTGAGGCTTGCGTTCCCCGACAGCTGGATCTGGTTCGCGACCACGACGGTCCAGTCGCTCTCGCCGGCCGCTTCTCCGCTGCCGGTAACGCTCAGCATCCCCCGGCGCGCGTAGACCACGCCCAGCAATCTCTTGACCCGGCTGCCGGGGATATTGATGTCGGGCTGGTTGCCGGCGATCGTGGCCATGACCATGCCTGCGTAGGTCCCGCTCTTGCGACCGACCAGGTCTATCTGAATGTTTGGTCCTGTGAACTTTGGGTCGGAGCCGTGGTCAAAGAACAGAAAGACATCGTCGCCGATCAGCTTCGCCGACCCGAGGACGGAAAGGTCCTTGTAGAACAGATGCACGCCCGGCTGCAGGATCAGGGTGGTCGCGTTCCTGATGGTGATCGGTCGGCAGTGTAGTCCCGGCTCGAGATAATAGGTCGTGTTTTCGGGATAAACGATCGGCCAGGCCTGACCGTTGTTTGGATTCTGGGTGCGACAAGGCGTGAGCGATGGAAACACCATCGAAGAAAAGGGGTCCTCGATCGGAACCGCGCCCTGGTTCGCCGCCGGCGATATTCCGCTTCCCGTCGCGCCCTTGACCGTCTGGACGGCCGATGCCGTGATCCAGGCCGTGTTCCTGACGAGAATGTTGGCATTGGAATGCACCATGCAGTCCGGTGCCCTCAGCCGGGAGTCTCCGATGGTCAGAACGGAGTCCAGATCGTTGCCGCCGGTCCCGATCGCGCAAAGCGGGGTCTGGCCCACCGGGGAGGCTGTGGCGTCACCCGAGAAGTGCCAGCCGCCGGGCGGGAGCATGCTTCCGAAGAAGGATGGACGATGGCCATTCAGGGTCACGCGCAGGCGGCGACCGTACTTGTCCTCGATCACCGAATACGACGCCGTATAGGTCGGGGCTCCCGGCCACTGGCTCATCTCGGCCCGCACCATGTCCGCTGCCCGTTCTTCGGCCAGGACCTTGTCCGCCGCGAGAGTCAGCGAGCGCGCCCCGGCCAGGGCGGCGTTGTCAGCGATGGTCTGGAGCTGGGCCTGGGTCGATCGTACGGCCAACAGATCGACGGATCCGGCAACGATCAGCGCAATCACAGGCACAGCGAGGGCGAATTTGATCGCAATGGTGCCGCGACTGTCATCGGCAAGACGTCTGAAACAAACCAGGACGCCGTCCATTCGGAAGCCTCCACGGCACTCGTTTGACACGACAATGGTATGTGGGAACCGTCAAGCTTGGCTTAACGTGTAGCAGGATCGAAGTCAGGCCTTGGCAGGACGCCTTCGCTCCAGCCACCAGAGCAGGGCTGCGATGACAAGCAAACCGGCGAACCAGGGCCAGGACGAACCCGGTGAACCGGTCCTGCTGGTCCCTCGCGCCGGGCCGACTGCGCCGGTGAGGGCCAAGGTGGCCTGCCGGTCGGCCCAGATCGCGAGCGATGGAGCCGATGTTCTGGACTGGGCGTAGAAGGGTGTTTCCCGACCCTGCCCATCTCGAACGACATGCCATCCGTCGAGGGCGGGCCAATAGGCCCCGCAGGCCTGATCCCCGGATTGTGGATCAGTCAGCAGAGCGCCCTGCGTACCATCGGGGGCAAGGATTGTTGCGGTCCCTTCGATCCGACAGACCTGTGTCCTGCGGCCCGTGAGTACGAGCCCTTCGATTTTGGCAGGATTGTCGCCACTGGCCCGGGCAAGCGTGGAGAAGAGGTCGCTCCAGAGGTCTGCATAGCGTGCGTCATCGCCGGTGAGGACAAGGGCGTAGCTGTCGGTAATCGTCCACACCCCGATGCGGCCGCGTCCCCGCGAGCGCCAGCTGGCCAGGGCCACGCCATCGGCACTCCGCAGCAGCGAAACGGCATCGGATCCGGGATCGGCCAGTTCGCGTCGCGTCAGTTCCACAACGGGGTCACGCGTACGGGTGTCGCTCCGGCCAGCCTGTTCTCCGACGGCTGAAGGCGGGTCAAGTCGGGTCGCAACGCTGTCGCCTGCGCCGGTCAACGGAGCGCCCATTGCCGCCCATTCCCTGCGACTGGTCGGCGACAGGGTTCCTGTCGGGCGAAGCAGAAGGCCCAGACCTTCGGAGACGGCGTCCGTCAATATTGATCGCTCGCTCGCACCAAGGCCTTCCCAGCGGCGATCGTCAATCACGAGCAGATCGATGTCGGCAAGGGCGGCCCGTGTGATCGCAGTCCGGCCATCCCCGAGCTGCACGCCAGCACCGACATCGATATCCAGCCCAAGGTCGATGCCGGCTTCACCTGCCCACCGCCGCAGGAATTTGGTCTCCGGGCCGGGGGCACCGGCCAGCACGCGAACGCGAGGCGGAGCTTCATTTCGGGTCTGAACCGGCACGGTCATCTGTTCCACGGTGCCGCCGCTGGCATCACGGAGACGCAGGGTGAACAGCGCAAGCTCCGGGGTCCTCGCCGTTCCGGTGACGATGAAGCGGGTACCGGCGGCCACCGGTCTGCGACTGGCAACAGTCCCTGCCGGGTCAACCAGTTCTATCGACCCGCGGGGTAGCGACCCGATCTGGCCTCCCACGGAAAAACTCGCCCCGGCTGCGACCCGATCTGGCAGCGCGACCTCGATCAGGCCGCGCGGTGCGGCAGGCGGATCATAGACAAGGTCCTTTGGCGCGATGCCCTGATCTCGTGGGGGCAGACCTTGGCCAAGGATCCTGATTCCCGAGGCATCGGGGAACTGACGAAGCGCGGTTGCCAGATCGGGAACGCGCACTGCGCCTTCAATCGCTCCCGCTTCGGGCAGGGCCACGAGGATGTCGCCGGGCTGCAGATCAGAGGGCTGTTGTGTGGCCTCCGTAGCGACAAACAGGGCTCCGGCTCGCACCGTGTCGCTGGGCGGGAAGAGGCACAGGAACAGCAACAGGCCTGATGCCATTTGAAGACCGCCAAGCAGCGCGAGGCGCACGGGAGGCGACCGCTCTGCGACCGGTGCAGATCTCTGCCAGAGCAGCAGCCGAACGATGCCCAGCAGGACGCCAAGGCCAATGAGAACCAGGGTCCACGGGCGGGGATCGAAACCGTCGCCAATCATTCCAGCGCGTCCAGATAGCGGCGACCGCGTTCATTGAGTGCGTCGCGACGCTGCACCCTGGCTGTCGGCTGTTCGAGTGCTGTCCACAGAAGTGCGCGCAGGCGTCGGCGGCATGGGAGACAACCGGGCTCATTGCGAACGGTATCGATCGCTGCCGTCAGCGCGAGGGCATCCGACAGACGACCACGATTGCTGGCAACCCAGCGCTCAAGCTCCGAGAGGGGCAGCGGAGCGCCTTGCCGGGACCCCGGACGTTCTTCCAGCGCGCGCCATGCTCGGACTGGTACGGTATCCACGGGTGGCGGTGTCGGACGGATCAACCGGTCGGCCACAATGCCTTCCCGATCTCCGCTCAGCCGTCGGGACAGGTCGATCGGCGGGAGCCTGGATCCGATGCGCGGCAGGAAAATCCGTGTCGCCTGTTGGGCGTCCTTCAGCAGTTCAAGGGCACGGTTGGCGAAGGGCAGGGCATCCTCCGGCCGACCCTGACGCAGCGCACGTTCCGAACTCCACATGGCATCGAGGGCCTGGGCCAGTGTCGACCGTGTGCCGGGGTCAAAGAGGGTGGCGGACTCACCCGTGTCGTGGGCATGGCCGTACTGGGCGAGGACGGCCTCCGGTGAGCCGGGCTCGACGGGGTGTTCCCCCTCGGCATGGCCGTGACCCGAATGGTCCTCGACGGGAGCCGGGCGGCGAGGGGCGGGCTCGGCGTCATTTGTCGGCAGTGCGGGCCGCGCCGGTTCGTCGTTGGTCGGAAGCGCAAGGCCGCCACCGCCACCGCCTTCGGCCTCCTCGCCCATGAACTGGCCATAGCGCAGGCGTAGCTGGGCCTGATCCTCGCCGATGGCGTTGGAGCGGTCCACGAACTGATCGGCTGGGAGGCGGCGTCGCTGGGCGACCAGCGCTTCGGTATCGATGATGATCTGTCGCTGGCTGCGGAAATAGGCGGGCATGACGGGCTGAGCCAGGCCATCGAGCCCGTCCGCCAGCGCCAGATCGGAGGGCCAGCGCAGGATGATACTGGGGCCCTCCACGGTCTGGCGTTCCGGTGCGCGATTGTCGCTGACAACCAGCTGGACGATCAGGTCGCTGCCCGGAGCCATGCCCTCCCTCGCCAGATCGAGTGAGGTCGAGAAAAGCCGCGCGCGGGCCGGGCCGCTGCCGGTCAGGGTCGAGGTTCTTTGGATGACAGTAATGTTCTCCCCGTCACCCTGGGTCACGGTGATGCGAAGAAGCGCGGCAGACTGGACCCCATAGTCATCGGTTGCCTCGAAAGCCGGGGTCCAGCGGGTCTGGCCGGGGCGGACCATGACAAGCTGGCCGACCGTTCCTTCGGGTCGGACCTCGGGCGGCGCGTCGGCGACGACATCGATCCGGCTCAGCCGCTGACGGGCAAGGCCGGGCGCTTCGATCCGGTAGAGCATCGGCGCGTCGATCGTCCGACCGGCGGCCCAGCTAGAGGCCTTCCGTTGGAGCGCAACGGGCACACTGTCAGGAAAGGTCAGGGCGGCCGAGACAGGTGCGGGGTCCAGAGCCACTGTCCATTCGATTCGGGAACCCTGAGGCACGCGCGCGTCGAGGGTCAACTGCTCCCGCACGGGCAGACCGGTATAGGCGGGAGGCGTGATTCTGAGACGCGCGCCGGTGATCCGGGGCGGACCTGCGACAGCCTTCGAGTCCGTGCTGGCAAGCGGACCCGGAGCCCGATCGGTAGCCGGGACGACAAGTATCGCGACGATCAGCGCGGCACCGGCGGCCCACATCACGGTGATGGCTCTTCTGGACCAGTCTGGCGCGAGGTCGATCGACGCAGCCTGGGGGAGGCGTGACAGGAGCCGGTTGCGCTGGAGGGCCGCAAGGCCGCTGGCCTGCCCTGAATCCTGGAACAGCAGCGCGCTGCTGTCCTCGAACTGAGGCAGCCGGGCGTCCAGCTGCCGGATCAGCCAGTCCCGGTCGAGCGGCCGGATGCGGGAGAAGGCAAAGGCGGCGAGACCGGCACTGCCGACAAGGACACCGCCCGCCAGACCGGCCAGGTCGAACAGCCGCCAGCCGAGAACGGCCAGCAGCAGAGTGACAGGCAGGCCGATTGCGAGGGCATCCAGACCGGCGCGTCGCCGGGCTGCCATCTGTCGCGCACGCAGGATCGGTGCGGCGGTCATGGTGCAACGGCCCGCGCGGATCGCGTTGCCATCCACCGCTCGGCACCGAACAGCAGGGCGATCACGAGGGCCAGCCAGGGTCGAAGATCGAAGGGCGGCTGGTCGTACGGGCTGGCCCCTTCCAGCGGCGCATGAGCTGCAGCGGCCACACGGGACGGGGCCGGGGACGGGGTTAGAAGGCCGAGAAGAGTGTCGGGGAAGTCCGCCTCCAGCAACTCAGGCAGGGCAGACGGCTCCAGGGGTCGGGTCAGACGGATCACGCGACCCCGGCCGGCGGTCTCGGCGGTGGCCAGCGGTAGACCGATCGCATCGCGCCAGGCCACGGTCGCATGGCCCTCGATCGGAAGCCGGGTGTCCATCGACAGAAGCGCAGTTCCACCGTCCTCGATCCAGTTCACCACGGGTTCGGGCAAGGCTCCCGGAGCCGTCCAGACCAGAGCAACCGTGCCCCTGTCCAGAGGTACCGCAGCAGGTGCAGCCTGGAAACGAGGCCCGGTTCCCGGGGCGGCCCAGGCCGTTGCCGCAGCGCGGAAGTAGCGTACGGGATCGGTCACTCCAGGTGCGTGACGGACGACGAGCACTGGCACGGGGCGGGCCGATGGCCGCTGCGCTGCCAGGGTCGAGTCCGTGACCACCCATTCGACCTTGCGGGACAGAATGGGCCGCTGGGCATCGGCACCTTCGAGAATCTCGGGAACGACGAGCGTCAGCGGCGTCGCCGGGGGCAGCTCGGCATCCAGTTGCCGGATCAGGCTTACGGTGCCGCTGGTGCTGGCAGGGGGCGATCCGTCAAAGCGGGGAAAACCCGGAGTCAGCCAGACAACGCGATCGCCTGCGCCGGCCAGCGACTCCTTGATGCCGGAGGAAACGCCGGGCGCAACCGCGACAACCTTTCGATCGTCCGCAGCACCCAGGATGACGGGACGCGCAAGCCAGAGTGCCAACGCCGCCAGCAGCAGCAGCCGGAGGGCCAGAAGCAGCCGCTCGTCGATGCGGGGCCGCTGGCGGGGCTTGGGTCTGGCCTCAAGCCAGCGAAGGGCAGCGAAATCCACCGTGCGGCTCTCGGTGCGGCGCGCAATGTGGATGACCAGAGGGATCAGCAGGGCGGCCAGCGCGGCCAGCGCAGCAGGAAGGAGCAGGGCCGCGTTCATGGCCGCGTCGTTTCCCTGGACAGGGCCCGGATCGGCTGGTCCGGGCTCTCGTCTACGAAATGACTGACCAGCCGGATCCCTCGTCCAGTCAGCCGGCTTTCGAGTTCCGTCCGGGCTTTGGCAAAGCGCGTCAGGAAGTCCTGGCGCAGTGCGGGGCCGTCGCCCACCAGTGCCGCACCGCTCTCCGGGTCGTGGAAACGATAGCCCGTTGCGAACGGAAAATCGCGTTCATCGGCGGTCAGCACCTGGATCATGGAGACGTCACGACCGGTCGCGGCCAGTCGCTCCGCTGCGGCGATACAGGGCTCATCAAACCCGTCGGTGATGAAGAAGATCAGGTCGCTCGGCCCGATTCGTTCGCCGAAGATCGCGATGTCCCGCTCCCACTGCGCCACGCCAGCGGGCTTGAGGGGAGCGAGGGTCAGCAGAAGTCGGTCGCGGTGGCGAGCACCGGACCCGGGGGCAAGGACTATGGGTCCCTGTGCCGCTTCGACGATGAGACCAAAGCGATCGCCCTGATGAAGCGCGACCTCGACCAGGCTGGCTGTCATATGCCGCGCCGAATCGAAGCGAGACCAATCCGGGGTGGCAAGGTCGGCCTGGGCCATGGAGGCGCTGGCATCCAGCACGATCCAGATCGCGACAGGACTCTCGCGCTCCGCATCGCGGACGAAGAACCGGTCTGAACGCGCGTAGAGTTTCCAGTCAATCTGGCGCAGATCGTCGCCCCGCTCATAGGCCCGGTACTGGGCGAACTCGAGCCCGCCCCCGCGGTTGCGACTGTCGTGCATGCCGGCGCTGGCGAGGGCCGCTGGCCGACGCGGGACGATCGACAGGCGGCGCAGGCGGCTGCGCAGGTCCGGAGAAAGCTCGAGCGGCGACATGCCTTGCTCAGTCGGGCCCGGGGGCGGGCAGGGCCGAGAGCAGGGCCGCCACGACGTCGTCGGTCGTCTTGCGCTCGGCCTCGGCGGCGAAGGACAGGAGCAGGCGATGGCGCATGACGGGGGCTGCAAGCGCCGCAACGTCCTCGCGCGTCGCAGCCAGCCGACCGTGCAGGAGAGCGCGTGCCTTGGCCGCCAGAACCAGCGCCTGTCCTGCGCGCGGCCCGGCACCCCAGCGGACATAGTCTCGCACGGCGGCCGGGGCCTCGGGTCCGGGACGGCTGGACCGGACGAGGGCGGTGATCCAGGACAGCAGGCCAGCGCCGACGTGAACCTGCCGGACCCAGGCCTGAAGCGCGACGATGTCTGGCCCCGTCATGACCTGCGGCACGGCAGCGGTCGTCCCGCCGGTGGTCTGGACCAGGATTTCGCGCTCTTCGGCGGCGGTCGGATAGCCGACGCGGATGTTCAGCAGGAAGCGATCCAGCTGGGCCTCTGGCAGGGGGTAGGTCCCGGCCTGCTCCAGCGGATTCTGGGTCGCGAGGACGAAGAAGGGCTCAGCCAGGCTGTGGGTCACACCCGCATAGCTGACCGTGTGCTCCTGCATGGCTTCCAGCAGGGCGGCCTGGGTCTTGGGCGGCGTGCGGTTCAGCTCATCGGCCAGAAACAGGTTGGTGAAGACTGGACCAGGCTGGAACCGGAAATGACGGTGGCCGGTGCCGTGATCCTCTTCCAGAACCTCGGTCCCGAGAATGTCGCTGGGCATCAGGTCCGGTGTGAACTGCACCCGCCGGAAGTCGAGGGACAGCGCCTGGCCAAGGGTCCGGACCAGCAGTGTCTTGCCCAGACCCGGGACGCCCTCGATCAGGCAATGTCCGCCCGCCAGCAGCCCGACCAGCAACTGTTCGACGACGGCGTCCTGGCCGACGATGGCCTGGCCGATCGCGCCACGCAGCTGGCCGAGTTGATCCAGTCGGGCGGCGATGTCGGCTTCTGTGGGCGTTGAGGTCATCTGGGTTCCGGCCATCAGGCTGTCAGGGCGTAGATCACGATGTTCACGGCGAATCGGGTGTTGTCCTGAGCCAGGAAGCGCTTGTTCCGCCAGTCATAGTCCCACTCGCAACCGTAATCCTTGTTGCTGTAGAGCACACCCAGCCGGCCATTGATCTCGATCCCCTTCAGATAATCATGGACCAGATCATCGCCCCAGCCATTCAGCTCGAAGCTGGTTGCGGGCGGGCCGTCGAAAGCGAAGAAGCTGCGGTAGATCGGGTGTGTGTTCGGCAGTTTCTTCAGCGCAGTGGCTCCGAAGATGGCGGTCATCTGCCGTTCGAAGGACCGGGCAAACAGACCATCGATGTCGTGGTTGCAGTCGTCGACAAACACGAAGCCGCCGTTCCGGACATAACGCTCGAAATTGGCAGCTTCCGCGCTGCTGAACTCCACAAGCTTGTGTCCGGCCAGATAGCAGAAGGGCGCGGTCAGCATGGCGGGATCGTCAAGCCGGACCACCCGCTCTTCCGGATCGACGCGCAGGTTCGTGTAGTCGACGAGCGACGTCAGGATATTGGCCGGCATCCTCTGGTCGACGTCCCAGTCGCCGGAGTCATAGCGCAATCGTGTGAACCAGAAATCGAAGGCGGGCCTGGCCGCCGCCGGTGGCGAGAAGGCACCGGTCAGCAGCCCGGCCGCACTTCCGGTCAGCAGCCGCAGGCAGTCGGCGCGTGTCAAACGGACATTCGACACGCGCCCTCCGGTCAGACAGCGTCTGAGAGCGACGTGAAGGTGAAGTCGCGCAGGCGCATCGGCGGGATCATCATCGGTAGTCCATCGCCCACCCTGACAGGCCGGCCCAGTTCGTCGATGTTGTTCAGCATGATCACGGGCGACTCGTTGAAGCGGAAATTCTTCAACGGATACTTCAGTTGGCCGTTCTCGATGTAGAAGGTGCCGTCCCGGGTCAGGCCGGTCAGCAGCACCGTCTGAGGGTCCACCATCCGGATATACCAGGTGCGGGTCACCAGAATGCCCCGCTCGGTTTCACGTACCAGATCGGAAGTCGATTTGGTGCCACCGCCCATGATCAGGTTGCCGGGCTGGCCCATGGCCGTCTTGCCCTGCTTCTGGGCCCAGAAACGGGAATAGTTGAGGTTGGCGATCCGGCCATTCTCGACCAGGGCCATGCGCTCGCGGGGCAGGCCGTCACCGTCCCATGGCAGAACGGGCACATCCGGATCCCAGGGATCGGCATACAGGTTGACGCGCGGATCATAGACCTGCTCGCCGATCTTGTTGCCGCCTCCCGCCTTGGACAGGAAGCTTCGCCCCTCGTCGGCCTGACGGGCTCCGAAGAAGCCGCCCATGAAGGAGATCAGGCCTGCGGCCGCGGCAGGTTCGAGGATGACCGTGTATTTCCCCGGCTCCAGCGCCTGTGCCTCGACCGAGGCTGCGGCTTTGCGCATGGCGATGTTGACGTCGCTGGCAGCGTTGAAGTCGCTGACGTCCTGGAGGCTGCGGCCGACCCAGCCCGAGCCCTGGCCGTCCTCGGTGCGTACGGTGCAGGTGTAGTCCATGTCGGTCGCACGCTGGTAACCGAAATTGCCGTTCGAGTTGGCGAAGGCCGCGAAGCTCTGGTTGTCGGTCAGGAACCCTGCCGCGATCAGGTTCTGGGCCTTGCAGGGCTCGATCGAGGCCCGCGCAATCTCGGCCCGTTGACCCGGCGTGATGGCGGCGGTCGCCTCGACGAAGGTGTTGCTGGGACGATAGGTCTGCTTGTCGACCGCCGGCATGAACTCGGGGTTCTCGGGTGCCAGTTTGGCCAGATCCTCGGCACGCTTGACGACCCGCGCGAGGGCGGCGTCCGAGAACTCGTTGATCGTGGCCGTACCGACCCGCTTGCCGAAGGCGACCTCGACAACAAGGCCGGTGTCGCTGACGACACCGCTGGTCGAGACATTGTTGAGGGCGAAGCGGATATTGCCTTCGATCGATCCGCCCAGCCGTGCCGTGCACTGATCCGCGGTCGACAGCGCAACCACCTTGTCGAGGATCGTTTTCGCCTCGTCTTGCGTCATGATGCTCATTTGATTTTTCCCCGAGGTCAGATCAGCCGAGCGAACGCGCGGTGTTGATGACATTGATGCCGTCGAAACGCGTCGTGGGCGATCCGTGGCTGACGGCAGACGACTGGCTGGGCTGCCCCTTTCCATCGTTGAACGACCCCCACGAGCGATAGTCGCGTTCATCGCAGATGGCGCTGCAGGCGTTCCAGAACTCTGGCGTCCGCATCTGATAGGCGACATCCTCGAGCGGCTGGGTAATCTGGCCGTTCTTGATCTCGTAGAAGAGCGTGCCGCCGAACTGGGCATTGTAGCGCTGCTGGTCGATCGAGAAGGAGCCGCGACCCAGGATGTAGATGCCGTTGTCGACGCCGGCGATCATGTCGGCGACGCTCATCGGCACCTTCCCGGGCTGGAGCGAGACATTGGGCATGCGCTGGAACTGAACGCTCGACCAGGAGTCGGCATAGGAACAGCCATCGGACTCGGTCTTGCCCAGGATATGGGCCTGGTCCCGCGTGGCCTGGTAGTCGACCAGCTTGCCGTTCTCGATGAGAGGCCAGGACTTGGTCCTCACGCCCTCGTCGTCGTAGCCGACAGCGCCCAGCGATCCGACCTCGGTCTTGTCGGCAATCAGGTTGACGATCTCGCTGCCGTACTGAAACCGCTGCTCGCGCTTGTCGAGCGTAGCGAAGCTGGTGCCAGCATAGTTGGCCTCGTATCCCAGCACCCGGTCCAGTTCGAGCGGGTGGCCGACCGATTCATGGATGGTCAGGCCGAGGTGGTTGGGGTCCAGCACCAGATCGTACTGGCCTGGCCGGACCGACGTCGCCGTAAGCTTCTCGCGGGCCTGCCGGGCTGCAGCGATCGCGTCCTCGCGCATGTCGTAGGACTTGCCGTAGCTGACCACGCCGTTGGGCGCCGTGCTCTTGTGAGCGGCGTCGCCGTCCAGATATTCGTAGCCCATCCCCATGGGGGTCGACAGACCGTCGCGGGTCCGGAATTTTCCGGTGCTCCGATCGATCGCGGTGACGGTGAAGGGCGCGAAGATGCGGTGGACGTCCTGGTCGATGTAGGACCCGTCCGTGCTGGCGAAATACTTCTGCTCGTTCACCAGGAACAGCGACGAGTTGACGAAGCTGGCACCGGCGTTGGTGGCGGCCGCATTGACGCCCAGCAGCAGATCGACCTTCTCCTGAATTTCGACTTCCATGCCGTTGCGCCGGATAGGCGTACGCCAGCTGACTTCGCCGAGGCTGGGCGTCGGTGCCAGCCGGACGGGCGCCGTCTGGCTGCGGGCGTTGGCCTTGGCGATCTCGGTGGCCAGTCGGGCTGATGCCGCGACGGCCTCGGCCGACATGTCGTTGGTAGCGGCGAAGCCCCAGGCTCCGTCGGCGATGACCCGGATACCGACGCCCGAGGATTCGGTGTTCGTCACGCCCTGCACATTGGCTTCGCGAGTGACGACGAACTGGCGCATGTAGCGACCGATCCGGACGTCGCAGTAGGACGCTCCGGCGGCGGTCGCGGCGCTCATGGCCGCGTCGGCCAACCGTTTCTTGACCGCAACCTCGACCGTTTCGACCAACTGTTCGGCTGCGATTGCGCGAAACCCGGGCAGCAGGAGCCCCCCTGCACCAATGCCGCAGGCGGCCAGGAACTGACGTCTTTGCAAGTGTTTTCTCCCCCGAGCGATGCCGCGAACGGCAAACGAAAACAGAAGTCTGGCACCGTCACGCCCGGCCACCGTGCCCCAATCTCAGTCATCATTGACTGGGGTTTGTCCGGGGTCAAATGGCCGGGCGGAGATTTATGAAAATGCTGCGTCAGGGCGAGTGCTCTTCACCGCTGGTTGGTCAGGACCCGCGACACTCAGGCGCTGCGCACCGCCGAAAAGCCTCAGGATGGCGTGGGCTCAAGACCGCCTGTCGCCATCGGCCTCACCGGGTATCGCCGTGTCAGTTGTCGTGCCACCCGCAAAGGTCGCCCAGTCGGCAGTTCCGAGCGGAGGCGGGAGGCCATCGACGATCTGGTCGCTGGGGTTGGGATCGATGCGCCGCCCCTGTCGGTGCAGATGGGCCTTGGCGATCAGATTGGCAGAGACGGGCGCGGTCAGGAACAGGAACAGGGTGATCAGCAGTTCGTGGGCAGACCATGTCCCGCTGAAGAACGGAAAATAGATCATCGAGGCGATCAGACAGGCCCCGACGCCCAGGGTGGTGGCCTTGGTCGGTCCATGCAGTCGGGTCATGACAGACGGCAGTTTGGCGAGGCCCCAGGACCCCACGAGGACAAACACTCCGCCCAGCACCAGCAGGGCCGAGACCAGTATTTCGGCGAAGAGTGTCATTCGACAATGTCTCCCCGCAGCAGGAATTTGCAGTAGGCCACAGTGCCAACGAAACCGACCATCGCCAGCAGCAGTGCGGCCTCGAAATAGTCGGGCGTGGTGTAGGCAATCCCGAACAGCACGATCATGGCGATGGCGTTGATGGTCAGGGTGTCGACCGCAAGAATCCTGTCCGCCGACAGAGGCCCGCGCCAAAGTCGGAACAGGTTCAGCACGATCGATGCGCTGACGCAGACAAAGGCAAAGCCGAGGGCAATCGGCAGGATCGATCCGGTCATGCGAACACCCTCAGGAGACGAGCCTCATAGCGGCGCTTGATCCGTGCGACCTCGGCCTCCGGGTCGGCGACGTCGAGCGCGTGAACCAGCAGCGCCCGGCCGCACCCCGAGATGTCGCTGGAGACGGTGCCGGGCGTCAGGCTGATGGTGCCGGCCAGGGTCGTGATCGCCTCGGGCGACCGAAGCTCCAGCGGGATCACCAGCCAATGGGATCGCAGGTCCCGGTTGCGTCGCGTGACGATGATCCAGGCGACCTGGAAGTTAGCGATCAGGATGTCGTACAAGACGATCCCGACGTAGCCGATCATGTCGGGTCCAAACCGGACAACCGGCCTCGCTGGCCAGAACCGGCTTGTGAAAAGCGGGACCAGGACGCCGAAAACGAGGGCCAGAAACAGGGCGCCGAAGGTGAAATCATTCACCAGCAACAGCCACACGACCACCAGCATGGCGCTCAGGCCGGGGTGAGGCAGTATACGGCGGATCATCGCCGGCCTCCGGACTGGGGACCAAGAACGGCCGCTATGTAGCTCTCGGGTGCGAATAGCTGGTCCGCCGCCGCCGCGGTGTATCGGGTGATCGGGCCCGCCATGATGGTCAGCAGGGCAAGCGCAAGCAGCAGACTTGCCGCAGCAGCCATCCCGCCCCGCCTGCCACGCAGGGACCGGAGCGCAATCTCGCCATCCAGTGTCGCACTTTTCCAGAAGATCATGCTGCCGGCGCGCCCGAATGCCAGAACACCGAGGACAGTCGTTATCAGGATCACCGTCCAGATCCAGACAGCGGCAGGCGAGGTGCGCACGCCATCGAGCACCAGCAGCTTGCCCACAAAGCCCGAGAGCGGCGGTAGCCCGACCGTCGCGATGGCGGCCAGGAAGAAGAAGCCTGACAGAATTTCTATCTGGGTGAATCGCGGGGCCAGAGTGATGGCGTCACCGTGTTCTGCCCGCCTCTGTGCGATCAGGTCGACCACAAGAAACAGGGCCGCTCCGGCCAGCGTCGAGTGCAGGATGTAGTACAGGGCGGGTCCCATGGCCTGAGTGTCGAAGACGGACACGGCGCAGAGCAGGGTCCCCATCGATCCCACGACGGCCCAGGCCGCGAGATCCCGCAATCCCCGCGCTGCGAACATGCCCACGAAGCCGATGATGATCGTTACGAGCGCGGCCGGCAGCAACCACGGCGCGACCACGAATGCCGCGCCGCCTGCATCCTCGCCGAAGATCAGGGTGCTGGTGCGGATGATGGAATAGGCCCCGACCTTGGTCATGATGGCGAACAGGGCCGCGACCGCTCCACCGGTCGCCGCATAGGTGCCCGGCAGCCAGAAATGGAGCGGGACCAGAGCCGCCTTGAGACCAAAGACGGTGGTCAGAAGCAGGGCCGAGGCGGCGATGAGACCCTGATCACCCGGCGGTGCCGCCGCAACCTTCACGGCCAGGTCCGCCATGTTGAGGGTCCCTGTGACGCCGTAAAGAAGGCCCACACCGACCAGAAACAGGGTCGATCCCACCAGATTGATGATCACATACTGAACGCCTGCCTTCAGTCGCTCGCCGCCCTGGCCGTGCAGCATCAGGCCGTAGGACGCGATCAGCAGCACCTCGAAGAAGACGAACAGGTTGAACAGGTCCCCGGTCAGGAAGGCACCGTTCAGACCCAGCATCTGGAACTGGAAAAGGGGGTGAAAATGCCATCCCTGACGGTCCTTCCCCGTACTGATCGCATAGACAAGGACGATCAGGGCAAGCACGGCCGTCAGCAGGACCATCATCGCTGACAGGCGGTCCAGCACGAGGACAATGCCGAAGGGGGCGCGCCAGTTACCGAGCGCATAGCTCTGGATCGTCCCGCCGTTCGCTTCGTGCACGAGCATAACCGCGATGATGACCATCACGATGCACGACCCCAACGCGGCGAGGCGCGACAAAGCGAGGTGGTGACGAAGGAACAGGAGGATACCAGCCCCCACGACGGCGGGCAGGATCACGCTGGCGATCACCCACCAGGACACGATCAGGCTCATGGTTTGCCCTTCTCGTCGGGCATTCCGTCGACCCGGTCGATCCCGGTTTCCAGATAGCTGCGCAGCGCCAGCACCACGACGAAGGCCGTCATTCCGAAGGCGATAACGATGGCGGTCAGGACCAGGGCCTGGGGCAGGGGATCAGTGTAGCCGTCTGCCGCCTTGTCGTAGAGGGGTGGGCGGTCGATCACCAGGCGTCCCATGGCGAACAGGAAGACATTGATCGCATAGGACAGGAAGGCCAGACCCAGGACCACAGGAAACGTCCGTCGGCGAAGCACCAGATAGACGCCCGCCGCCGTCAGGACGCCGATGGCGGATGCCACGAGGAGTTCGAGACTGATCATTTGACCGTCTCCTCTGGAACCAACGGCGGACCGTCGCGCGATGGATCGATGTCCATGGCGGAGGGCGTCTCGAGGGGCTCCTGTTTCTCCGCGCTCTGGGCGACCTGGGAAAGCTGGGCGAGGGCCAGGATGACCGCGCCAATGACCGTCAGTGCCACCCCGACGTCGAACAGCATGGCGGTCGCCAGTTCAAACTCGCCAATGATCGGAAGGCTGAAATAGTCGAATGCGGTGGTCATAAAAGGCGCACCGAACAGCAGCGACCCCAGCCCCGTCGCCGCTGCGATCAGCACGCCAAGCCCGATCAATGTGTGATGGTCTGCCCGCAGCCGCTGTGCGGCAAACTGATATCCTGAGGCCATGTACTGCATCAGTATGGCAATGGAGATGACCAGACCCGCGATGAAGCCGCCCCCGGGCTGGTTGTGGCCCCTCAGGAAGATATAGAGGCCCACCATCACCGCGAGAGGCAGCAGCAGGCGCGTGGCCACGACCAGCATCATCGGATGATGCTCGGGCGAGCGCGGGGTATCGGGCTGCCATGCCAGGATCCGGCGTCCGCTCGCGCCTGTGCCGGCCGTTTCCAGCAATGAAAAGATGCCGAGCGCGGCAATGCCGAGGACGATGATCTCGCCGAAGGTGTCAAAGCCCCGGAAATCCACGAGGATTACGTTGACGACATTGGTGCCGCCACCGCCGGATTTGGCGTTCTCCCAGAAATAGCCCGAGATGCTGTCGACAGGGCGGCTCATGACAGCCCAGGCGGCACCGCCGACCCCGAGCCCGGCGAGCGCGGCCAGCCCGCCATCGCGAAAATGACGGGGCAGGGAACTCTCGCGCGGGCTGGTCTTGGGCAGCAGATTCAGCGCCAGCAGCATCAGCAGGATGGTGACCACCTCCACCGAAATCTGCGTCAGGGCCAGATCCGGCGCGGACAAGTGGATGAAGCCCAGCGAGATCACCAGACCCACGATACCGATGTAGATCAGGGACACATATCTCGCACGGTGGTTCACCAGCACCAGCGCCGTTGCCGCGATCAGCGCCAGCCATCCCACGACGGCCATGGGCGACGCCGCTGTCGTCGGCCGATTTCCTGCGACGAAATCCGATCCCAGAAAGCCTGCGAAGCCGACAACGATGGCCGTGCCGATGAACATCGCGATGTAGCGTTCCAGCGATCCGTTCTGTGTCCGGGCTGTGAAGGCCACAGCGCCGCGCGTCAGACCCGAAAGGGCTCGATCGAACAGGGCCTTTGCATCAGGCAGGGCAAGCCCGTGCCAGACCGCAGCGATCTGGCGGTGGGCGCTCAGGATTACCAACCCGATCCCGATGGCGGCGATGCTCATGAACAGGGCAGGCGTCACGCCGTGCCAGAGCGACAGTGAGTAGTACGGCGTCTGGCCGCCGATGACGGCCCGTGAGACCTGCTCGACCAGAGGGCCAGCGACGACGGCCGGGAACAGGCCGATGGAAACCACGAGCGCAACAAGCACAGCGGGCGGTCCCCACAGCCCGATGCCGGGATCATGGGGCGGCCGCGGATAGTCGTCGCGTTTCCTGCCGAGATAGACGTGGACGATGTAGCGAAAGGAATACGCCACCGAGAACGTCGCCCCCAGGGTCGCGAGGGCCGGGACCAGCCAGGGCTGGGTCCACCAGACAGTATGCGAGGCTTCTTCCAGCATCATCTCCTTGGAGATGAAGCCGTTCAGAGGCGGTATGCCCGCCATGGAAAGTCCGGCGACCACGGCCAGGGTCGCCGCGATCGGCATCAGGGTCGCCAGCCCCCCCAGACGCTTGATGTCCCGCGTGCCGGTCTCGTGATCGACGATGCCGGCGTTCATGAACAGTGCGGCCTTGAACGTCGCGTGATTGATGATGTGGAAGACCCCGACGACGGCGGCCATGGGCGTGCCGAAGCCGAACAGCATGGTCAGGAAGCCCAGATGGCTGATCGTGGAATAGGCCAGCAACCCCTTCAGGTCGTCCTTGAACAGGGCCACGACCGCGGCAAACACCATGGTCACCAGACCGGTCGTCGCGACGAGATAGAACCAGGTTTCCGTCCCGGCCAGGACCGGCCAGAGGCGTGCCAGCATGAAGATGCCGGCCTTCACCATGGTGGCGGAATGCAGATAGGCGCTGACCGGGGTTGGCGCGGCCATCGCGTGCGGAAGCCAGAAGTGAAACGGGAACTGCGCGGACTTGGTGAAACAGCCACCCAGGATCAGCAGAAGTGCCGGCAGATAGAGTGGCGACGCCTGGATGGCCTCCCGGTTCTGCAGGATGACCGTCAGGTCATAGGATCCGGCGATATTGCCCAGGATCAGCAGGCCTCCGATGAGCGACAGCCCGCCGGCACCCGTGACAGCCAGTGCCATCCGTGCCCCCTGCCGACCCTCGGGCAGATCACGCCAGAACCCGATCAGCAGGAACGACGTCAGGCTGGTCAGTTCCCAGAAGACAAGTAGAAGCAGGATGTTGTCGGACACGACAATGCCCAGCATCGCGCCCTGGAACAGCAGCAGATAGGTGAAGAACCGCCCCATCGGATCGGCCTTGGCCAGATAGAAGCGAGCATAGATGATGATCAGCAGGCCGATCCCCAGGATCATGCCGGCAAACATCAGTCCGAGTGCGTCAAGGAACAGATTGAGGTTCATGCCCAGCAGGGGCACCCAGTCGATCCGGACCTGCACCGTCTCGCCGGCCATGACCGCTGGGGCCAGCATCGCCAGCACGACCAGTGCCGCCAGCGTCACGGTACCGGCTGCCATCGCACAGGCATTGCGTCCGACTCTGATCGCCAGGGCAGGAGCCAGCGCTCCGACAATTGGCAACAGGGCAAGCACAAGCAGCAACGGGCACCTTCAGGAACAGGGATCGGGCGGTGACGGCCTCTGTGGAGGAGAGGTGTCGCGCGGACCTTAGCCGATGGGGTTGACCGGTGGCGACCCGGAACCGTTCACAAAAGGAACCGTCGGCATCACAGCCCCGCGCTCACGCACGCTGCGTCTGGCAGGCGTATTGGCCTGAAGACCGGTTTCCGGACCGTCAGGCCACCTGCGCAGTGTCAGTCGCAAACCCCGAGGGGTATGGCCTCGGCCATCGCCGCATAACCGGCATCGGACGGATGGAGGCGGTCGCCACTGTCGTAGACGGCGAGGAGCGAGGTTGGTCTGTCAGGGTCCCGTGTCGCCCTGTCGAAATCGATGAAGCCATCGGCCTCGCCGGCCGTGCGAATCCAGGTGTTGACCTGCTGGCGAATGGCTTCGCCGTTCTCGGAGAAATAGGGCGCGCCTTCGAAGGGCATGATGGTCGCGAAGACCACCTTGATCCCGGACGCGTCACTGCGGGCGATGACCTGCCGGTATCCGGCAATCAGGTCTTCAGCGGTGATGGGTTCATGGGCATAGGCGGCTTGCATGGGGCGGCCGATATCGTTGATCCCTTCCAGAACGATCAGACACCGGGCCCCTGGTACGGCAAGAGCGTCAGGGTCGAGGCGCTCCAGGCCCGACGGGCCCGAGCCACGGCGCAGGAGCCGGTTTCCGCCAATCCCGGCGTTGACGACCGACCACCGATCGGATGTTCCCCAAAGGCGCGACGCCAGGCGTTCAGGCCAGCCACCCGGCCCCCCTGGGGTGGCGCTGACGCCTTCCGTGATCGAGTCGCCAAAGGCGACGATGACGCTGGTGGAGCTGTCGGTCTGGACATCGATCCCCTGGAGCAGCACGCCGAAGCGGGCGGGGGCGCTGTCGTTCGGCAAGGGGCGAGGTGTGGTATTGCCCGCACTGACGACCTGGCGCAGCCGATGCGACGGAAGGCTCGTCTCCTCGGGGTAGAAGATGCTGACCCTAACGTCGTCCAGTGCCTTGACCGGAACCATGACGGGATCGGACAGTCGAGGTGCCCCGGCCGGGATGCTGACGCCGGACCGCCCATCAAAGGTCACCGGCAGACTGCGTCCATCGGAGAGCGACACGGTCACGGCCCCCAAAACAACGGGGGTCGCACCGTACCTGTTGGAAAGTCGGAGGCGGAGCGCCGATCCGGACGCCGTGACCCGCAGGGTCTGGGTCAACGTCTGATCCGTCACGGTGTCCGGTCCCAGCGGTCCGCGGATGTCATTGGGATTGGGCGGCGATGGCGGGGTTGCGGGCCCCATCGTCGTTGTTGGCACGAAGGTCCATCCCGAGATCCAGCGCGACTGGGCCGAAGCCGGTGCGCTGGCGATGATCGCTAGGATCAACCCAGCAAAGAGGCCGGCGGCAAGGGAATGTGGCAGGAAGAACCAGCCTATCGATCGGACGTTGCGGCGGATGCACATTCGGTCAGAATCTCGGTCAGGCTGACGTTGTCTAGTCCCAATATATGAACTATCATCCCGATATACGTTCGTCAAATAGCCGCTAGAAGGAGATCCGGCCGCATGATCCTCGCCGATGTCATGGACTATCGCGAAGCGGCCAGGCGCCGGATCCCGCAGTTTTTATTCGACTATATCGATGGCGGCGCCTTCGCCGAGACGACTCTGCGCGACAACATCGCCCGTCTTCAGGACGTCCGTCTACGTCAACGTGTCCTGACCGGAGCGGATGGGGTGTCGCTGGCCGGGACTTTGCTGGGTCGGACGGTGAAGATGCCTGTCGCTTTGGCGCCCGTCGGGATGGCCGGTCTGAACGCGCGTCGCGGCGAGGTGCAGGCCGCAAGGGCGGCCGAGGCGCAGGGCGTGCCCTTCTGTCTGTCGACTGTGGGGGCCTGTTCGATCGAGGAAGTGCGGGCCGGAGTGCAGACGCCGCCCTGGTTCCAGCTCTATGTCACACGGGATCGGGGCTTCATGCGGGACATGGTCGCCCGTGCCCACGCGGCAGGGTCCGAGACCCTCTTTCTGACAGTCGACATGCCATCGCCCGGGCCCCGGTACCGCGACAAGAGATCCGGTCTGTCGGGGGGCACGCCTCTCCAGAGGCAGTTGATGCGCATCGCTCAGGTCGTCACGCGTCCTGCCTGGGCCTTCGATGTCGGGCTGCTGGGCGGTCCGCATACGATCGGCCACGTGTCCACAGCCGTTGGAGCCGGAGCCGGGATCGATGACTACTGGTCCTGGATGGCCAGCAATTTCGATGCTTCCGTCACGTGGGACGATGCCGAGGAAATCCGTGCGCTCTGGCCCGGTCAGATGGTCATCAAGGGTATCCTCGACCCCGAGGACGCGCGCGAAGCAGCAAAGAGGGGCTTCGACGGCGTGGTCGTGTCGAACCACGGCGGACGCCAGCTCGATGGCACCCTCGCAGCCATAGATGCGCTTGGTCCGATCGCGGAGGCGGTGGGGGATCGGATGGCCGTCCTCATGGATGGTGGAATCCGTTCGGGCCTAGACGTTCTACGGGCCATGGCCAGCGGTGCGGACGGCGTTCTTCTGGGGCGGGCCTGGGTCTATGGGCTAGCCGCTGACGGACAGCGCGGAGTGGAGGGGGTTCTATCCCTGATCGCTGCCGAGATGCGCGTGGCCATGACGCTGGTAGGTGTCAACCGCCTCGATCAGATCGGCCCCCATCTGCTCGTGACCCAAACCGGCTCAAAAGCTCCGACTTGACGGATCAAGAACTACCACATTATGAGATAGAAAAGCATAAAATGAGATCAGGGTGCTGGTGGGGCGGAGGACCTGTCGGTGTCACGGCAAGACAAATGCCGTTTTCGATCCGGTGTCCACAGGGCAAGGAGCGGGAGCGATCGACCCCAGGAATCCGGACAAAGACATGCCAAACCTTGCCCATGACATCTCCCGAGACAGCCTCGACCAGACGCTTGCCCGGCTGATCGATAACCTGGTCAACATCAAGGATACGACGGGCGAATTCCTGCTGCGGCTTGATGACGGGCGGGTCATCGACACCAAGGGCTGGAACGACTGGGAATGGACCCATGGTATCGGCCTCTACGGGCTTTACCGCCTGTACGAGCAAACCGGTGACGAGGCTGTCCTGCAGATCATGCTGGACTGGTTCAGGAACCGCTTCGAGGCCGGCACGCCGACCAAGAACATCAATACGGTCTCACCCTTCCTGACCCTGGCCAATCTCTACGAACACACCGGCGACGAGACCTACATCCCCTACCTCGACACATGGGCCGAGTGGCTGATGGACGGTCTGCCGCGGACCGAGGAGGGCGGGTTCCAGCACATCGTGTTCAACGACGAGAATCCTCAGGAGCTCTGGGACGACACCCTGATGATGAGCGTCCTGCCGTTGGCGCGCATCGGGCTCCTGCTGGATCGGCCGCACTACGTGGAGGAGGCGAGGAAGCAGTTTCTGATCCACATCAAGTATCTGTTCGACAAGAAGACCGGCCTCTGGTTCCACGGCTGGAACTTCATCGGGCGGCACAATTTCGCGGATGCGCTGTGGGCGCGCGGAAACTGCTGGGTCACCATCGCCATCCCGGAATTCATCGAGATGCTGGACCTCCCGCCGGAAGACGCCCTGCGGCGCTTCCTGATCGAGACGCTGGAAGCCCAGGTCAAGGCGCTGGCTATTCACCAGGATGAAAGCGGCCTGTGGCGCACCCTGATCGACGATCCATCAAGCTATCTGGAAGCCTCGTCGGCGGCCGGGTTTGCCTACGGAATCCTGAAGGCCGTCCGCAAACGCTATCTTCCGGTCGAATATGAAGCGATGGCGGTCCGCGCGTTGAAGGGGGTCCTGGCCAATATCGGCGAGGACGGCGAACTCAGGCAGGTGTCGTTCGGCACGCCCGTATTCGATACCCTTCAGGGATATCGCGACATTCCGCTGACCTCGATGCCCTACGGCCAGGCAATGGCCATCATGGCGCTGGGCGAGTTCCGGCTTCGTTACATCTAGGTCGGGGAGGGCGTGACGATGGCGACCGTGCAGATGCGCAAGCCCACCTGGATCAACTACTGGGGTTGGGGTTCGGGCGACATGCTCGGCGCCGGGGCCCAGGCGGTGATCACCGGCTGGCTGTTCTACTTCTTCACCACCTTCTGCGACCTGACGCCGGTCGAGGCGGGGCTGATCCTGGGGCTGCCCCGGCTGCTGGAGGCGATCACCTGCCCGCTGATCGGCTACATCTCCGACAATATGCGGCACACATGGATCGGTCGCCGGATCGGCCGGCGCAAATTCTTCCTGCTGCTGACCATCCCCCTTCTGCCCAGCTTTGCCCTGCTGTTCATCACCGGCCAGACATTCACCTACTACCTGGTCGTCTTCATCTTCTTCGAGCTGCTCTACACGATGTTTCTCATTCCGTGGGAGACGCTCGCGGCGGAGATGACCAAGGATTACAAGGAGAAGGCCAAGTTTGCCGGAGCGCGTATGCTGGTCGCTCAGACGTCCGCGATCCTCGCTTCCTATCTCCCGACGCTGCTGATCAACAATTTCGGTGGCAAGGATTCTCCTTCGACCTTCCTGATCATGGCGGCCATCTTCGGCGTGATCTTCAGCGTGGTTGTCACCCTGGTGGTCCTGCTCAGCTGGGAGCGGCCGTATACCGAGGCCGAAAAGTCCTTCCAGCCCCCGCCCTTCAGTCTGAAACGGGCCGCACTCATTCCGGTGACGATGTTCCGGGATTTGTTCTCGACGCTGAAGATCCGGGCCTTCCGGCAACATCTGTCGATCTATCTGGGCGGCTACATCGCCCAGGACATCTTCAATACCGCCTTCCCGATCTTCGTCGTGACAGTGCTGCTAGGCGGAACCCTCATCATTTCCCAGCTGATGACAGCGATGTATGTCGCCCAGCTGATTTCGGTGATGATCGCGATCAATGTGGTGATCCGGACCGGACCGGTCCTGGCCTATCGGTTTGCGGTCAGCCTCTTCAGCCTGGCGCTCCTGCTCTATCTGATCTTCTATTTTGTCAAGCCGACCGGTTTCGGTGCCGGGCTCGAGGCGCTCGACGGCAATGTGCTCAGTGCCCTGAACCCGTTTGGTGCAGCCTTCAGCCCGACGCTGGTCTTCTGGCTGTTTGCACCTATCATCCTCGCCGGGCTTGGCCGCGGCACGCTGAATTTCGTGCCGTGGAGCGTCTACAACTACCTGCCTGACGTCGACGAGGCCGTGACGGGTCAGAGGCGCGAGGGCATATTCGCCGGTGTCATGACCCTGGTGCGCAAGGTTGCCCAGTCGGGGGCCATCATCGCCACCGGCTGGATCATCGGAGCCGGAGGATATGTATCGGGCACAGATGGCGTCACGGTCGAACAGACCCCTCAGGCCGTGAACACCATCGTGGCCTTGCTGATCGGCGGACCGATCGTGGTCATGTTCCTGGGCCTGGTGATCTCATGGCGCTTCCGGCTCAATGCCCGGACCCACGGCGTTCTCATGGCCGAGATCGACCGGTTTCATGCCGGCGAACGGACGCCATCCAGCCCCGAAGCCAAGGCCGTCGTCGAGGACCTGACAGGCTGGTCGTATGACCGTTTGTGGGGTGCCGGCAAGGGAGCGGCCGCCCCTCAATCCACCCGCACCGGCCCGGATATCGACCCGGGCGTCGGCCCCACCTGACCGGAGCCCAGCCATGCCCAGCCTGACACGACGTGCCGCCGCCAGTGCTCTCGTCCTTGCGGGCATCGGCAGCGCTGCCTCCGCAGCGGCCCGGACAAGTCCCGCAAAAACGGCCGCACCAGTACAGGCACCGGCGGGTGAACCGCCCCGCGACTGGATCGACCCCGATACGGGTCACCGGGTCGTCCGGCTGTCGAACGAGGCCGGCAGTGCAAGCCTCTATTTCCATCAGAATGCCTACCTTCCGGACAGGCGGACCCTGCTGATCACAACGCCAGGGGCGATCTCGGCTGTCGATCTTGAGACCCGCCAGGTTCGCCCGATTATCCAGGGGGAGGGGCTGGTTCTGCTGTTCGCCGGGCCTCGGACCGGAGACTTCTATTTCACGCGCACGACACCTGGTGACGGCTCATCGCAACCGCGGTCGACGACGATCTATGCCGCCAGCGCGACGACCGGGGCCGAGCGGACAATCGGGACGATCGCCTCGGGCAGCATTGGTTCTGTGAACGCTGACGAGACGCTGCTGCTTGGGCAATGGACCGAGCGGGACATGCCCCTTCAGCCGAACGCGACGCGGGGGCGCGACGGCCGCTATGACCAGGCAGCCTATGCCGCGTCCTGGCCGGACGGCACGCCGATGACCTTCGCCGATGCCAAGGAGGTGCGGCTGAACGACCGGCTGGAAGCGCGCATTCCGATGGAAATCTTCACCCTTGATGTCCGCACGGGCGAGCGAAAGGTCGTTCACCGGGCGACGGACTGGCTGAACCATCTGCAGTTCTCGCCGACGGATCCGCAGCAGATCATGTTCTGCCACGAGGGACCCTGGCACAAGGTCGATCGCATCTGGACCATCCGCACAGATGGTTCGGGGCTGACGCGTGTGCACGCCCGAACGATGAACATGGAGATTGCGGGGCACGAGTGGTTCTCGAGCGACGGACAGACCATCTGGTATGATCTGCAGACGCCAAGAGGCCAGAAATTCACGGTCGCGGGTTACAATCTGCAGACCGGAGCCCGGACCCATTATCATCTCGAACGCGATGAATGGTCGGTCCACTTCAACAGCTCGCACGATGGTGCCCTGTTTGCCGGAGACGGCGGTGACGCCGAGATGGTTGCGCGCGCGCCGGATGGCAAATGGATCTATCTGTTCAGACCTGAAGCCATTTCGGATGTCGCCGGCCTGCACGCCCCCAATGCCGACGACCTGATCCGCCCGGGTATCTTCCGTTCCGAGCGCCTGGTGAACATGGCGGCCCATGACTACAGACTGGAGCCAAATATCACCTTCACGCCTGATAACCGCTGGATCGTCTTCCGCTCGAACATGCACGGGGCCAACCACGTCTATGCCGTCGAGGTAGCCAAGGCTGGCTGATGCCCGTCTCGCCTTAGAGCCGGTAGATGGCAGTCGCCGTGCCGGCAAACAGGTTGCGCCGGTCAGCATCGCTGAAATCCGCTGTCAGGGCGTCATAAGCCTCATAGTGTTGGCTGAAGTCGCCATACAATCTGTCGACGGGGAAGTTGCTGGCGAACATGGTCCGCTCCGACCCGAACAGGTCGATCGTGGTCAGTACGAAGGGACGGATCGATTCCGTCGTCCACGACCGGTCCACCATGGCCAGGCCTGAAATCTTCACGGCCACATTGGGCTGGGCGGCCAGCAAGGCCATGCCGTCTCGCCACGCGGCGAGCCCGGTTTCATCCCGATCGGTCGGCATTCCAGCATGGTTCAGGATGATCCGTGTGTCTGGATGCCGTGCCGCGAGCCTCGCGGCCTCGGGCATCTGCGACGGATAGATCTGCAGATCGAACGACAGGTCGTGCTTGCGCAACAGGGAGAATCCCGCGCGCCAGTTGTCGTCCAGCAGAAGGTCACGCGGGCCGTAGGTCCGGGCCGGATCGGCATGCCAATTCACGATCTGGCGGATCCCCCGAACAGCCGCTGACTGGCGATGCGCACCCAGCAGGGCGTCGAGTCCGGCGAGAGGCTGGTTGAGTGCGGCGTAGGCCACGATGCCCGTCGGCAGGCCGCGGGCATCGGAGGTCTCCTGCAGCCAGCGGGTCTCGTCCAGCGCCTGATGGGCATCGGCGCCGGCATCGACATGGACCGTGCCGATCACGTTCCAGCCCGCGACGTCCGCCAGATAGTCATCAAGCCCATAGGGCCGCGCGATTGTCTTACAGTCCCCGGCAGGGTTCGGGGGCAGGGGGTCATCCATCAGCCAGCCGTAATGCTGACGGGTGAAATCCCACAGGTGCTGATGGGGATCGACGATCGGCAGTTCGTGCGCCATCCCGGTTCCTCAGTAGGTCGTGCGTCCGCCCGAGATATCGAAGGTCGCCGCCGTCGAGAAGCTGCACTCCTCGCTGGCGAGCCAGCAGATCAGCGATGCAACCTCGGCCAGCTCGCCCAGCCGGCCCATGGGAATCTTGGACTGCATGTAGTCGATCTGGCTCTGCGGAAGTTGCGCAAGGATAGGGCTCTTGAAGGTCGCCGGTGTGATGGCATTCACCCGCACGCCGGTCTGGGCCAGCTCCTTGCCCAGCGACTTGGTAAAGCCCAGGAGGCCCGCCTTGGAGGCTGAATAGGCGGAGGCGTTCGGATTGCCTTCCTTGCCGGCGACGGACGACACATTGACGATCCGGCCATAGTCATTCTTCAGCATGTGCGGGACCACCGAGCGGCAGCAGTAGAAGGCCCCGTTCAGATTGATGTCGATGACCCGACGCCAGCTGTCGATCGGAAACTCCCACACCGGACCCGTGGCTCCGGTCACGCCAGCCCCGACCACAAGGATGTCGATCCGGCCCATGGCTGCAGCACTGGCGTCAGCCGCGCGGGCCACAGCCTCGGGATCCGAGACGTCCAGAGCCTGATAGTTGATGGCGCCGATTTCGCCGGCGACCTGCGCAAGGATCGTTGCGTCCAGGTCCCAGAGGCAGACCTGTCCCCCTTCGGCGATAATGCGGGCTGCGGTTTCCCGGCCCACGCCCGAAGCGCCGCCGGTCACGACTGCGCAGCGGCCTTCAAATCGTTGTGCATAGGCGTTCACGCGACATCTCCCGATCCAGCGGCGCGCCAGGGCACCACGGTCTGTGATTGTTCTCCGAGCCCCTCGATGCCCAGTCGCATAACGTCGCCGGGTTTGAGGTAAAGGGGCTCGGGCTTCTGGCCAAGGCCAACCCCGGGCGGGGTACCGGTGGTGATCAGGTCGCCGGGCTCTAGCGTCATGAAATGGCTGACGTAGGATACGATCTCTGCGACGCCGAAGATCATGGTCCGGGTATTGCCGGTCTGCATCCGCTTGCCATTCAGGTCCAGCCACATGTCCAGATTCTGGACGTCCGCCACCTCGTCCGAGGTGACCAGCCAGGGACCAACAGGGCCAAAGGTGTCGCACCCCTTGCCCTTGTCCCAGGTGCCGCCGCGTTCGATCTGATAGGCGCGTTCCGACACGTCGTTGATCAGGACGTAGCCGGCGACATGGTCCAGGGCATCGGGCAGTTCGACGTAGGAAGCCGGCTTTCCGATCACGATGCCCAGTTCGACTTCCCAATCCGTCTTCAGCGAGCCGCGCGGGATCACGACATCGTCATCCGGACCACTCAGGCAGCTGATGGCCTTCATGAAGATGACAGGCTCGGAGGGTTCGGGCAGGCCCGACTCGGCGGCGTGGTCCGCGAAATTCAGGCCAATGGCAATGAATTTCCGGCTGCCGCTGAGCGGCACGCCATGGCGGACTGGGCCTTCGACAACCGGCAGGGAAGCCGGGTCGATCTGCATCAGCCGCGACAGCCCTTCGCCGTGGATCAGATCGGGGGTGATGTCGGTGACCTGCCCTGACAGGTCGCGGATCCCACCGCTGTCGTCCAGCAGGCCCGGCTTTTCATGGCCCTTCGGCCCGTAACGCAACAGTTTCATCGACGGTGTCCGGACGGTTCAGTGGGTGTAGGGGCGATGAAGCGGGACATCGGGATTCAGCGTCACCCCGAAACCGGGCGTGTCGGGCACCTTCAGCCTGCCGTTGACCGGCACGGGCTCACGCATCAGCAGAGGCTGGAACATCGGGACGACCTTGTCGGCCTTGGGTGCCATCATCAGGAACTCGGCGAACGGGCTGTTATGGCGCGTCACGACGAAATGGTAGCTGTAGACGCTCGAGCCGTGCGGGATGACCATCACGCCTCGCGCGTCCGCCAGGGCCGAGATCTTGATCAGTTCGGTCATGCCACCGCACCAGCCGACGTCAGGCTGGATGATGTCGCAGCAGTCCATCTCCAGCAGCATGCGGAAGCCCCAGCGGGTGGCTTCGTGTTCGCCGGTCGTGACCAGCATCCCCTTGGGAGCATTGGCCTTGAGGTCGCGATAGCCCCAGTAGTCGTCCGGGCTGAGCGCCTCCTCGATCCATTTCAGACCGTACTCATGGGCCTTGTGCGCCAGCCGGGTTGCGTAGTTGAGATCCAGAGACATCCAGCAGTCGAACATCAGCCAGAAGTCCTCGCCGACGCGATCGCGCATCGTCGCCAGTTCCTCGATGTTCTTGCGCATCCCCTCTTCGCCTTCAGCCGGCCCGTGGTGAAGCGGCATCTTGCCCCCGATGAAACCCAGCGACTTCGCCAGGTCCGGGCGCGCGCCGGTGGCATAGAAGGTCAGTTCGTCACGCACCGCTCCTCCCAGCAGGTGGTGCACGGGCTCGCCCCGAAGCTTGCCCATCAGGTCCCAGAGCGCCAGATCGACACCGCTGATCGCGTTCACGACCAGTCCCTTGCGACCGTAGTACTGGGTCGAGAAATACATCTGGTCCCAGATCTTCTCGATCTCGTTGGGAGCCCGGCCTTCGAGGAAACGGGCGAGGTGCTTCTCCACGATATAGGCGGCTGGCTCACCGCCCGTCGTCACGGCGAAACCGATCGTCCCGTCCATGGCCTCGATCTCGACGACGAGGGTGCCCAGCACATTGATGCCGAAACTCTGGCGACTTTGCCGGTACTCGGGATAGCGCGACATGGGCGTGGCGATGTGGTCGTCGATCCAGTGGCCTTCGCCCTGGTCGTGATAATCAGCCCCGCCACCGCGAACGACAAAGGCCCGCACGTGACGGATCAGGGGAAAGGCCATTGCGGCGTGGTCTCCGGATGTCAATATATGAGATTAAGGGTCTGCGACTCGGCGAGCGCGTCAACATCTGTACGAGCTGGCATGTCCGGATCCCCTACAACTCACAGGCCCAACGCTTGTGCGTCGTGTCAACATATGAAATAGGACGTTACGAGATGAGAATATCGGCGTCAACACAGTTAGAGGCCGGCGAGGGGCAGGGCGCGGGCAAATCGTCCAGCAGCCAGACGCTGCTGCGCGGGCTGGACGTCATTGAGGCTGTGTCGGACGGTGTCATCGGTCTGGCGGAATTGGCCACCCGGCTCGGGTTGACGCGCAGCACGACGCACCGATTGGCCGCGGCCCTCGTCGAGCGGCAGTACCTGAATTTCCTGCCGCGCGAAGGCTACGTCCTGGGGCCGAAACTGCTCGAGCTCGGGTTCAAGGCGCAGCAGCAGAAGGACCTGCCGCGGGTCGCCAGGCCCTATCTCGAGGCTCTGGCCGCCGTGACGGAAGATACGCTCCATCTCGGTGTGCTGGACAAGGGTCGGGCCCTCTATCTGGACAAGATCCCGGGTCGGCGCAGGATCGAGATCAGTTCGCGCGTCGGCGAACGCCAGCCTCTTCGATCCACCGGTCTCGGCAAGGCCCTGCTTCTGGATGAAACCGAAGTCCGCTGGGCCGAGATGTTCGACACCGAAGAAGCGATCAGCCGCAGTGCCGTGGATCGGGAAACCTGGCTGAACCGGATGCGAGACTATGCGGAAGCCGGCCATGCCTTCGACCTCGAGGAGAACGAGGACCGGATCCGCTGCGTGGCGGCGCCCATCCGCGATGTCGCCGGTCGCATCGTCGGGGCAATCAGTCTGTCCAGTGCGGCACAGTATATGGACGATCGCCGCATGGCCTCGTTGCCCCATCAGGTCCGCGAAACCGCCTATGCCATCAGCCGTGAGCTGGGTTGGCGTGAAGATGCGTCGACTGACAGCGCACCGCATTCCAAGCGTTCCACGCGACCCTAGCAACCGGAGGCCCCATGCTGCTCGAAGGAAAGACCGTCCTGATCACAGGGGCCTCGGGTGGCATCGGACGGGCGGCCGCCATCGGCTGTGCACGGCATGGCGCCAACGTCGCAATCAACTATCTGAATGATCGCGAGGGTGCAGACAGCGCGGTCGCGGAAATCGAAGCCCTGGGACTGCGCGCGATCGCCGTGCGGGGGGACGTCTCGGACCCGGCTCAGGCTCCCATCTTTGTCCAGGCTGCCGTCGATGCCTTTGGCTCTGTTGATGTGTTCGTCAGCAACGCCGGCATCTGTCCATTCCACAGCTTTCTGGACATGCCGCTGGAAGTGCTCGACCGGACATTGCGCGTGAACCTGCACGGAGCCTGGTACATGACCCAGGCGGCAGCCAACCGGATGGTTGATCAGGGGCGCGGCGGGGCCCTGATTGCGGTTTCGTCCATCAGCGCCCTAGTAGGGGGCGGAATGCAGACGCACTACACCCCGACAAAGGCGGGCGTGCATTCTCTCATGCAGTCCTGCGCCATTGCGTTGGGCCCGCACGGCATTCGCTGCAACTCCGTCCTGCCGGGCACGATCGAGACCGACATCAACCGCGAGGATTTGGCCGATCCGAAGAAGCGCGAATACATGGCCGGCCGAATCCCGCTGGGACGGCTGGGCGAGCCTGACGATCTTGCGGGCCCGATCGTCTTTCTCGCGTCGGACATGGCGCGCTACGTCACGGGCGCAGCGCTGCTCGTCGATGGCGGTGCCTTCGTGAACCTGCAATGAGCGCCCCTGCCGTCGAGACGGTCGCCTTCCGGATGACCATGAATTCGGGGCAGGCCGAAGAATACCGCCGCCGCCACGATGAGATCTGGCCAGACCTCTCGAACGCGCTGATCGCAGCAGGGGTGGTGGACTATAGGATCTTCCTTGATCCCGTGAGCGATGCCCTGTTTGCCGTTCTTACCCGACGGGTCGATCACAGTATGGATGAGCTGCCGCGAACACAGATCATGCAGGACTGGTGGGCCATGATGGCCGACATCATGGAAACGGGTCCGGACAATGTGCCGACCCAGGTCGATCTCCAGCCCGTGTTTCGCCTGGGCATTGCGGATCAACGTTGATGGATTGAGGCCTCGGGTTGGCGCATGCTTTCGGCAGGGGTCAAGGCGTAGACCCTGAACTGGCTGATCCTTAGATGGCTGGCCGTTGTGCGAATCCCGAACCAGCCTCTGCGGTACGGGGTCGGATCATCCATCCGGAACACCCGTCGACCATCGCGCCAGTATTCGATCCGATGCCCGTCCGCCACCAGACGAACCCTCTGCACGACATTGGGTCGGAGCAGGTCCTCCGAACCGGACAGGTCGTGGCCTGCAAGCAAGGGCCGGTTTGCCGCCTCGCCGACATAACGGCGCATACGGGTCGTCGTGTTGCCATTGCCACCCTGGCCCACATAGTAGGTCAGCAGGGTGTCATAGCTTGCGAATGCGCCTGAGCGCGGAAACGGAATACCGTCCGTTCTGGACGGGTCAGTGGCCATCCAGAACGCATTCAGGTCGCTGACGCGATCGTTGGCTCCGCCTTCATCGACAGCCACGGCCTGATACTCGATCATGACGGGGCCCTGCAGCGCTGTCCGGAACCAGACCGTTGCACCCGCCGGCACATCGATATGCATCGCGCCGGCCTTGGCTTCCACGCGCCCGCCTCGCTCCAGATCGACAGCCCAAAGGGACAGCCCCGACCTGAAATCGTCGGTGTGGATCAGCCTCCCGGAGACGGCTTCGACCGATGGGCTGCTCATGGGGCCCCCTGGGAAGGTCGTACAGGACGACAGCACGAACCCTGTCATCACGGCCGTTACTGCAGCTAGACGGGCCAGCCCGGTCACGGCGCCTCTGACGGCGTCTGTTTCAGCACCGTGAAATGGCGGACGGTGCCGGACAGTCCGACCAGTTCCCGGCGCGGGGTCCATTGGACGAGGTCGTCGCTGTCACTGTACCAGTAACGCCGCTCTACATATTCGTCGAAGTAGATGCGCCATCCACCATCGGGACGACGCACGAGAGCAGGACCCTCGGTCCACGACCCCCAGCCAGCCCAGTCTCCCGTTCCGACATGCGTCCAGGGTCCTTCCAGTGAAGAAGCGGTGGCGCGTTCGATCAGCTTGGTCGTCTCGTTCTTGACGAAGGCCTGATAGCGGCCGTCATGATGCACAATGAAGGTGTCGATGGCGTTGGGCCCCAGGCCCTGCATCGGGCGCGGCGGGCCCCAGCCGCCCAGGTCTCTGTCGAGGGCTGTCATCAGGTGCGGGACGAACGGTCCCCCGGTGCCGCTGCGCGACAGCGAGACGACGATGTGGGTTGAACCATCCAGGTCGACAAACCACTCCGGAGCCCAGGCATTGGTGATGCCGTCCAGCGGGAGATGCAGGTTCTTCTGGTACTCCCAGTGCAAGAGGTCGCGGCTGCGGGCGAAGCCGATCTCCGAACCGTTCCAGTCCGTTGTATAGACCACATGATACCAGCCGTCGGAGTGTCGGATGATGCTGGGGTCGCGGATCAACCCTGTAGGCGGACTGTAGACGGCGAGCGCCAGCGGCGTGAACGTGGCGGCGTCGTTGGATGTATACACACTCATCGCCCGGGCATTGCCGTTGGCAAATGAGGTCAGCACATAGCGGTGAGGATCAGACTCGCTTTCCTGTGCGGCGGCGCCCGATCCTGAACTGGTGCCGAACAGGGCCAGGGACATGACGAGCCAACGACCGATCGACCGCCCTGACCGACGTTGCTGAAGACCGCTTGAGATCATGATCCGGCAGGCTTTTCGCTTGCCACCGACAGCATGGGCCGCAGCGTGAAGTGTTCCGGACCGGGGGGATGATCAGGGTCCAGCGGAGGACCATCCGTTATGACCTGGGCGACGGGATCATCCAGACCCCGAAGGCCATCAGCCACTGCCCAGGCCAGCATATAGGCCCCATAGGCATTATGATGCGTCCGGTCTCGCCCACTGTCGGCGAAGGCCAGATGTGCTCGATCGGTCCCGAGCGCCTCATACAGGCGGGCGCTGGCGAGCGTGAGATCGATCAATGGCACGCCCTGCTCTTCGGCGACCGCGCGAACGGCGTCCGGATAGCCGCCGTGGCTGTTCACGATATGCCCGTCCGGATCGAACGTTCGTCGATGGGGTGACGTCACCAGCACGGGTCGAGCGTCCCGCCTGCGGATTTCATCGATGTAGACCCGCAGGTAGCTGCGAAAGGTCGTCGCTGCATCGGCGTAGGTCTGAGGCCACTGGACCTTGGAGTCGTTGTGGCCGAACTGAACAAGGACGATGTCGCCGGGCCGCAGCTGGCTGAGTGCCTTGTCCAGCCTCAGTTCCGTGATGAAGGACTTGAGGGTCTCGCCCGACTCGGCGTGATTGGCCACGGATGTCGTGCCGTCGACGAAACGGGGCAGCATCTGGCCCCAGCTGGCATAGTCGCCACCGGGCTGGTCGGCGACCGTGGAGTCACCCAGCAGCACGAGACGCGTCGCCTGAACCGGCTCAATCTCGATCCTGGCGACAGGTCCGTCCAGGCCCAGTGTCAACCGGTCGTCCCAGGATCGCGAACCTTGCTCGCGCGGTTTGAGCCGGACCCGTTCTCCGCCCGGCGCATTGTCGGGCAGAGTTGCAAGTTCGGGGCGTCGGACATTGATTGTGAACCGCGCCGGGCCTGCGGCGTCCCGCACCATCAGTCGTCGGCTTTCGGCCCATACGGTCATCGGTCGGTCGTCCGCGGGCCAGACCGTCACGCGATAGTCGCCCTCGGGCACGGCGACCGAAAACAGGGTGTCTCCGTTGCCTCGCGGTTCGAACCCATAGCCGGAAGCCGGGTCATAGACCGCGTCGGGTCGAACGCTTTGCCAGCCGGGGCGGGCGATCTCCGAGGTCAGATCGAACCGTTGGGTCTGAGCGACTGCGGGCAAGGCATAGACCATCACACCGGCTGCCATCGCCAACAGTAGACGTCCATCGATCTTCACCTCGCCGGCAAAGCCATGCCGTCCCCCAGATAGAAGCCAGTATGCGGAGGCTGGTTGTAGGCTGTGTTCTGCCAGGCGACCGCCAGCCGATAGACGGGATCGCTCATCAGGGTGATCATGCGGATGTCGGTCGGATGCGGCGTCAGATAGATGCGCAGTTCAGAGTTGTCCTCGGCCCGCAGGATCAACTCCTCGCGCCAGTCGCCGAGAATGTCGGCGGACAGCACGGGGTTTGCCTTTGTGCCGTTGTTCGATGCTGCGCCGGTAGCTGTCAGTAGCGGGCTCGCGTCTTGCGTATCCCAGTTCCACTTCGAGATCGTGGTCCCGTCAAGCAGTTCCCGCAGCAGGTCGCCGTCCCACCAGATGCCGAAATTCTGCTGTCGGGGTCGACGGCCTATCGGTTGGCCTTTCACATCGTAAAGGATGTCAGACCCGCTGGCCCAGGCCTCGGCGCCCGGGTGACGCGGATCGATGTCCATGGCGACACCGCGACCCGTGTCCCTGTCAGCGGGTGTGCTCCACAGTATTTCGCCGGTGCGGGCGTCCAGCATGGCCGACCCGATGCCACCGTTCCGGCCCGGACTCTCATGCACGCCGAACTTTTCGAGACCGGGCCGCGACGGGTCCAGGTCTGACAGATGCATGGCGTCTCCGTGGAACAGTCGAGCGCTCCAAAGTCCCCGACCATCGTCGTCGATGGCCATGGAACCGTAGACGATCTCGTCGCGACCATCCTCATCGAGATCGGCGACACTCAGCTGGTGATTGCCCTGTCCCGAAAATGCGTCATCCGCGCTGCCGGTATCGAACATCCAGCGTTGTGCCAGCCGGCCGTCACGCCAGTCCCAGGCCGCGACGGTTGTCCGGGCATAGTAGCCTCGCCCCATGATGATGCTCGGTCTCGCACCGTCCAGAAAGGCTACGCCAGCCAGATAGCGGTCGGATCGGTTGCCGTAGGCATCTCCCCAACGTGCCGTTCGCTGCTCCGCCGTCGGGTTCGCGTGTTCGGGGTCTCGGGCGGGCGTGAAGGGCTCCGTCGCAAGCGCTCGGCCTGTCCGACCGTCGAACACGGTCAGAAACTCGGGACCGTTCAGGATGCGACCGGTCAAGTCGGCATAACGACTACCGTCCGCCCTCACTGCGGCACCGGTCCTGTCGGACTGCGGGGCCTCGCCGCCGCGCTCGCGCCAGTCTGCGGCCGCGTCGCCAATGATCACGCCCTCGCCATCGACCGTGCCGTCGGCAGTCTTGGCGACCACTTCGGAGCGTCCGTCGCCATCGAAATCGAAGACCAGAAATTGCGTGTAGTGGGCACCCGCCCGGACATTGGGACCCAGATCGATGCGCCAGAGCCTGCGGCCGTCCAAGGTGTAGGCATCCAGCAGTGCCGAGCCGGAATAGCCGGAAAAGGCATTGTCTTTGGAGGTGGTAGGGTCCCACTTCAGCACGATTTCGTATCGACCATCACCGTCGAGATCGCCGACGCTGCCGTCATTCGCGGTGTAGGTATAGGCCTCTCCGGCTGGCGTCGTGCCGCCCGGCGGCTGCATCAGCGGTATGGACAGATAGCCCCCGGCCCGAGCGCTCTGGACCTTTTCTGATCTCGCCTCGGAAACTATGCGCACGTCATAGGTGTCGTTCGGTTGTCCGTTCGGATCGACCAGATTGGTGCTGGTCGTGATGGGGTCCACGTTCACCTTCTGGCCATTGCGATACACGTCAAACGCCAGATCCGGCGCGTCGCTCGCCCGCAGTCGCCAGCTCACCAGCATGCCACCATTCGCGGCTGGCGCAGCCACCGCGCCTCGGTCGAGGTCCTCCTGCTGCCGTCCTGTCCCGGTCTGTGCGAGGGCATTGCTGCAGACCATGGTCGCAAGGATCAGCGCATTGGCTGCCACAAGGGTTGGCCTCAGCGTCATCGGATACTCCTCATAACTTTGATCAACCGAGCTGTGGACCGCCGATCTCCTACGACGATCTGTTCCATAGAATGCATTGACATGTCACCATATGACATTAACGTCCATCTCGTCGAGACCGAAGCCTTTGGGACGGAGGGTGTTCGACAGGGAGGGCGCAAGTCCAGATCGCCCGCAAGAGGCGAACGGCCAGCGCCCATGGACTCGCGTTCGGTATAAAAGGGGCTTCCATGTCGAAATTCTCACCCACTCGCCGGCGCGCCATCAATGGCACCTGCCTGACCGCTATCAGCCTGCTGGCTCTCGGCACGGCGGGGGCCGCTGCTGCCCAGACGGCAACGCCGGCTTCAGGCACAGAGCCAACGACGACCGTCGAAGAGATCATCGTGACGGGCACGCGCGGAAGCCTTCGCTCGGCCATTGATCGCAAGCGGACGGCCAACACGACTGTTGACTCCATCGTTGCCGAGGACGTTTCGCAGTTCCCGGACAAGAATGTCGGCGAGGCGCTGCAACGGATCACGGGCGTCTCCCTGACCCGGGACCTTGGCGAAGGCAGCCAGATCAGCATTCGCGGGGTCGAGCCCGACCTGAACCGCGTCGAGATCAACGGTCTGAGCGTTCTCAACAACAACGGGACCGGCGCGCGCGGCGCGAGTTTCCAGGAACTGGCGTCGGAACTGATCGCCTCCATCGACGTGTTCAAGGGCTTTACCGCCGACATGACGGAAGGTGGCGTCGGCGGGACGGTCAGCATTCGCACCCGTCGCCCTCTCGACCTCACGGAGCCTCTGCTTTCGGCCTCGGCCTCCGGCCAGTATTTCGACCTGCTGGAGACGACGAAGTTCCGCGGCAACATCACGGCCGGGACCAAATTCCTCGACGACCGTCTCGGGTTCATCATCAACGTCACCCGTGACGAGAACGATACACGCGGTGATTTCCTGCGCGGTACCAACTGGATCCGTTTCCCGACGACGGTCGGAACAGCAGGGGCAACTCTCGGCGTCGTGACGGCGTCCGGTGACTACGACAACTCGCCGGACCGGACTTTCGTCAATCCGCTCTATGCCTCGGCTGCCAGCAAGGCCCAGTGTCCCACGGATGCCAGCACGGCCAGCGGGCGCGCGGCGATCCAGGACTGCCTGGCCCAGTGGAACGACTTTGTGCCGGCGATCCCTCGCTATGGCCTCTGGTTCCGTGAGGACCAGCGGACCTCGGCAAACCTGTCGACCCAGTTCCGGGTCAACGATGCCCTTTCGGTGTTCGTCGACTACACGGTCAACGACCGTCAGCAGCATCTGACCGACTTCAACTATACGGTTGATGCCTCTGCACAGAGCCGCCTGAACGCCACCACCTACGGCCGGAACGGCCAGGCCATAACGACGGCTGGCAACCAGGTGGCGACAGTCGATGCGGACCACAATGTGGTCGGATTCAACACCGCAGCCCGCTCGACCAGCGGGACGGTTGGTGCCGCCAACATCTTCAGCACCCAGAACCGCGAGTTCGACTTCTCCTATCGCTCCGAATATCTGTCGGGTGGTTTCCAGTACAAGGGTGATAACCTGACGCTGGACGGTGTGTTTGCTCACACCACCGGTGCCGCCTACAGCGACAGCAACTCGGTCACCTTCAACGCCTCCATCCCCAATATCCGTGTCGATATCTCGGATCGGGGCGTTCCTGCCTTTACCTTCCCCACCGGCTTCAGCCCAGCCGATCCGGCGACCTACGGCATCTTTGCCAACAACGGTGCCGGGACCAACTATGCGACGACTGCGGTCGTGGTGAACTACGAACCGTCTGAGACCGATACGTTCGAGGACACGGCCAAGCTCGACCTCGACTACAATTTCGACTCCGGCTTCTTCACCAAATTCGAGTCCGGATACCAGTATCGCTCTGCCGGAACGCTCCAGTACTCCGTCGGGGGCTATACGAGACCGGACGGGACGATCGTTCAGGGCGCACGCGCGCGTCACAACCTGGTGCTGACGCCGGGCGCAACGGCCAATGGCGCGACCCTGTTCAACCCCCTGACGCTGCCGCCGACCTACAACACGCCCTATACCCAGGCGAACCTGATCGCTCTGCTCAGGAACATTTCCCGGTCCACACCGACCAACTTCTATCAGGGCGGGCGGGACGATCCGGGCGTTGCCCTGCCGAATGGCTGGTTTGCCCCCAGCTATGGATTGACGGCGACGGGGGCCAATCTCGACCTGTCCCTGTTCGATCGCGAGAACATCAGACGCGCGCCCGGCTATACGGCGGCAGGCGTGCTGGTCGGCGAGTTTGATCAACCACCCGCACTCGACGTCGTCGAGGACGTCCATGCCGCCTATGCCCAGGCCAGCTGGGCGGGCGAGATCTGGAACATGCCGATCAGCGGCAATTTCGGGGTTCGCTATACGAAGACCATTCTCGATGCGACCGGGGCCTATCTCCAGCGCGAGACGGTGGACAATCCGGCGATACCGGGCACGACCATTACCCGGAACCTCGGGACGACGATCACCACCCTCAACAACGAGTATGAAGACTGGCTCCCGACGTTCAACGTGGCGCTCGACGTCACCGACAAGATCGTGGCCCGGTTCGGCTATGCCAAGGTCCTGGCCCGACCGAACCCTACCTTCCTTGTCCCGGCCGCGACCTGCACGTTCAATCGTACGGCAGCGGGTCTGGTCGATGATCTCGAGGACGTCTGCAGCGCGGGTAACCCGGCGCTACAGCCCTATCGGGCGGATCAGTTCGACCTGAACATCGGCTGGTTCCAGAACCGCGACACGCTCCTGAACGCGGGCTTCTTCTACAAGAACATCGAGTCCTTCGTGGTCGGTCCTGTCGTCGTCCAGAACGTCGATCTGTTCGGCGACGGCACCCTGTTCGATGTGACCCAGCGGATCAACGGCAACGGTGCCAAGATCCAGGGCGTCGAACTGTCGGCGCAGACCGCATTTACCTTCCTTCCGTCGCCGTTCGATGGCTTCGGCGGGATCGTCAACTATACCTACAGCGAAGCCAAGGATGTCGGCCTGTTCTCGACATTGACCCAGGAAGAACTGCCCTTCCCGGGACTTTCAACGCACACCTACAACATCATCGGATACTACGACAAAGGACCGATCAACGCCCGCCTGGCCTACAATGGACGCAGCGGTTATCTTCAGACCGCCATCGATGCCCGCGGCAATCCGGTCTATCGTGACAAGACCGGCTACCTCGATGGCCGTGCGGCCTACAAGATCTCGGATCAGCTGACGGTCTTCATCGAAGCGCGAAACATCACGGGCGAGAACGAGCGCAGCACGAATGACTCCATCCGGCTCGTGGAGGATGTCTATTCGGGCAAGCGTTACTTTGCCGGTCTGACGTACCGCTACTAACGACTTCCTCTCCTGGAACACCTGACGGCGGATCTTACGGGTTCGCCGTCATTTTTTCCGGGGCCCGTGTCTGCTCGGTTTGTATCGGATCCGCGTCATGACCAGTCTATCGCTTAGTCGCAGGGGATTGATGGCCTGTGCAGCGACGACCGCACTGGGGGTGATCCCTGCGGCAGCCAGGGCTGAGCAGGGCGCAACACTCGATACTGAACTCGGGTGGCTGGACGGCATCCCGCCCGCCCGCCACGAGGGACTCACCTGGGGTGTGCCTTGGCCCCAAGGCGTCCACAGACGGGGACAGGCCTTTGCGGCCCTGGATGCTGCCGGACAGCCGGTTCCGCTCCAGACCTGGCCATTGGCGACCTGGCCGGATGGCTCCCTGAAGTGGACGGGCCACAGCGTTCCAGCGTCGAAGGCGCCTGCTTCCGCCCTCAGGATCGTCAGCGGTCGTCCTGTGCTTCCCCGGAATGCCGTGACTGTGCGCACTCTGGCGGGCTGGTTCGAGGTCAGTGTCGGACCCATCGTCTGGACAGTCCCGCATTCGGGATCTGCCCTGATTGCGTCTGCTACGCGAGACGGACGGACCGTCATGGGTGATGTTCGACTGGTCTGTCTGCGACAGGACCAGCCGGAACTGTCTGAAACCGCTCCACTGGTCCAGCAGCGGTTCGAGAGCGAAATCAGAGAGGCCGTCCTGGAACAGTCCGGGCCCGTCCGGGCCGTCATCCGGCTTGAGGGCACCCACCGGTCTGGCGATCGTTCCTGGCTGCCCTTCACCGTGCGGCTCTACTTCCATGCCGAGGGCGAGGCTGTACGGATCGTGCACAGCTTCATCTTCGACGGAGATGAAAACCGTGACTTCATCCGGGGGCTGGGAATCGAGGCTTCCGCGCCGCTTCGCGATCCCTTGCACGAGCGTCATATCCGCTTCGCAGGCGAGGGCGGTGGTCTGTGGGCCGAGGCGGTGCGTCCCCTCACGGGCCTTCGGCGCGATCCAGGCAAGCCGTACCGGGATGCCCAGATCGCTGGCCAGGCCGTGCCACCGGTCGAGCAGATGGATCCGCGGGTCCGGGATCGGCTTGATCTGATCCCGGCGTGGGGTGATTTCACTCTGTCCCAGCCGACCTCGGACGGCTTTGCGATCCGTAAACGCACCGGACCCGGTCATGGCTGGATCGATGCGGCAGGCGGCGAGAAGGCCCCGGGCCTGGTCTATGTCGGCGGAGTTTCGGGCGGCGTCGCCATGGGCCTCGCCAATTTCTGGAAGGCCGGACCCTCTCGGCTCGACGTCCGGGGCGCCGCGGAAGACGAAGCGCGCGTGACAGCCTGGCTCTGGTCGCCCGACGCCCCGGCCATGGACCTGAGATTCTACCACGACGGTCTCGGCATGACGACGCATGCGCGCCAGAATGAAGGCCTCGAGATCACCTACGAGGACTATGAGCCCGGCTGGGGAACACCCTATGGCGTGGCCCGGACCAGCGAATTGACGCTCTGGGCTCTGGGCGAGACGCCGTCGCGCGACGCCCTTTCGGAGATGGCCCAGGGCGTCGAAACCCCGCCGCGCCTTGTTTGCGCGCCCGCCCGGATCCGTTCCGTCGAGGTTTTCGGCGACTGGAGTCTGCCCGACCGGTCAACGCCCTTGCGCACGCAGATCGAGCACCGGCTCGACGGCCTTCTGGACCTCTATCGCGACCAGATCGTCCAGCGGCGCTGGTACGGATTCTGGAACTACGGTGACGTCATGCACAGCTATGACGCCGACCGCCACGAATGGAAGTACGACATCGGCGGGTTCGCCTGGGCCAACTCTGAACTCTCGCCGGATCTCTGGCTCTGGTACAGTTTCCTGCGCACGGGCCGTGCCGATGTTTTCCGGATGGCCGAGGCCATGACCCGCCACTCCAGCGAGGTCGACTGCTACCATATCGGACCGCACCGGGGTTTCGGCACACGTCACGGCGTGCAGCACTGGGGCGACAGTTCCAAGCAGCCGAGGGTCAGCAACGCCGCCTTCCGACGGATCTATTTCTACCTCACGGCCGATGAGCGGATCGGCGACCTGATGCGATCCCTTGTCGGGTCGGACGAGACACTGACGCGCGTCCAGATCCGGCGAAAACGCCCGGCTGCGGGAGATCCCGCTCCGGGCGGACCGATCGTCGATGCGGGCTTCGGCACGGACTGGAGTTCCTTCCTTGCTGCGTGGATGACGGAATGGGAACGCACCGGCGACACCCGCTGGCGTGACCGGATCGTCACCGGAATGCGCAGCCTGGCCGCCCTGCCGCGTCGCTGGTTCCACGGCGGCGGGCATTATGATGTCAGGACCGGACGGTTCGTCAGTGCGGGAGACGGGATCTCAATCTCGCATCTGAATGCCGTGTTCGGGGCCGTGGAAACCCACTCCGAGCTGCTGCGGCTGGTGGATGTGCCCGGCTACCGTGCGGCATGGATCGAATACTGCAAATGGTACAATGCGCCGGCGGCCGAGCTTGAGGCCCATCTGGGCGGACGGGTCGGAACGCGTGGCCTGCCGCAGGGTCATTCCCGTCTGACGGCCTATGCTGCTCACCACCTGCATGATGAACCGCTTGCCCGCAGAGCGGCGCACGAGTTCCTCGACCAGACCCATTTCGAGGACTTCCGCCTGGAATCCCGCCGGCGAACGGTCGCGGGCTCTGACGTGCTGAACACCGTGGAAGAGGACCCGGGGATGTCTACGAACGGCGTGTCGCAGTGGGGCCTCGCCGCGATCCAGACCCTCGCCCTTATCCCGGATGCTCTCGACGCTGTCGGCACTTCAGACCCGTCAGCAACGACCGGGCGTCCACATTGAAGCCTGCGCCGAAGCCGCTTGAGTAGCATTTCAAAGGAGGGGACATGTCCTCGATCAGATCGTGGTTGATGGGACTGAGCGCAGTTTCAGTCCTGGTACTTCCTGCCGCGGCAACAGCCGAGCCGCGCATCACGACCCCACTCGCCGATGGCTGGCGGTTTTTCCAGGGCGACCCTGAGGCCACCGAGCGCCGTGACTTCGATGACAGTGGCTGGGCGGTGGTTTCCGTTCCGCATGACTGGGCAATCGCGGGCCCGTTCGATCAACAGGCAAAAGGGGCCGGCGAGAACGGTTTCCTGCCGACCGGCGTGGCCTGGTACCGTCGAGACCTCGACATCCGGCCAGAGCCCGGTCGTCGCTATTTCGTCGAACTGGACGGGGTGATGGAGCGCAGCGGCGTCTGGATCAATGGCCATCATGTCGGGTTCAGGCCCATGGGCTATGTCAGCCTTCGCTACGATGTGACCCAGCACCTGCGGACCGACGGCCCCAATGTCCTTGCGGTGCGCGCCGATACCTCGGCTGCCCCATCCTCCCGCTGGTACAATGGGTCAGGCATCTATCGCCATGTGCGGTTGATCGAGACCGATGACGTGCACATCCCCCAGGGTGGAGCGTTCGTGTCGGCGCGTGATCTGACCGCCGACCACGCCACGGTCACCGTCTCGGTCGAGGTCCAGAATGCTGCCACGCGCAGTCGCCCCGCCATGGTCGAGACGACGATCCTCGACCCGACAGGCCGTGAAATCGCGAGCACGCGCAGCCCCGTGACGACGATCGGTGACGGCCGGACAGAGGTGCTGACGACTGAAATGGATGTGGCCAATCCCGCGCGCTGGGACATTGACAGCCCGACCCTTTACCGGGCTGCGGTCCGGGTGCTGGACGAAGACGGCGACGTTCTGGACGATCAGGTTGTTCCCTTCGGCATCCGCGAAGCGCGTTTCGATCCCGCGACGGGTTTCTGGCTGAACGGTCGGAACCTCAAGATGAAGGGCGTCGCCCTGCATCATGATGGCGGAGCCGTGGGGGCCGCTGTTCCGCTGGACGTCTGGCGTCAGAGGCTGACGGCGCTGAAGGCGCAGGGGGTGAATGCGATCCGCACCGCGCACAATGTCCCGGCACCCGAGTTTCTGGACCTGACCGACGAGCTTGGGCTGCTGGTCATGAATGAGCTGTTTGATCAGTGGAACGTCGCCAAGACCCCGAACGACTATCACCTGTTCTTCAGCGACTGGCACAAGCGGGACGCAGCCGACATGGTGCGTCGAGACCGTAATCATCCCAGCATCGTCATCTGGAGCGCCGGGAACGAGATTCACGACACGGCCTATCCTGTCCAGGCCAAGGCTGCGCTGCGCAGCATCATGGACGTGATCCGGGCAAACGACCCGACCCGCCCCCGGACCCTTGCCCTGTTTCGCCCGAACGTGACCGGCGATTACGAGAACGGTCTGGCCGACATGCTGGATGTTGTCGGGCAGAACTATCGCGAGAACGAATTGATCGCGGCCAATCGACAGAACCCGGCGCGCAGCATTGTCGGCACCGAGAACGGTCACAACCGGTCGAACTGGGTCCCGGTGCGGGATTATCCGGCCTTCTCAGGCATGTTTCTATGGACCGGGATCGATTATCTCGGCGAAGCCAATCGCTCGGGCTGGCCCAACATCCAGAGCCCTTCCGGACTGCTGGACCGTACCGGTGCGCAACGGATACGGGGAATGGAACGTGAAAGCTGGTGGTCGGAAAAACCCGTCGTCCACGTCGTCCGCAATGCCAACACGAACGCAGCCGGTCCGGCAATCGATGGCGCGGGAGGTCCTAACCAGCCCGCCGTGCCGACGATGATTGCCGTCGCAACCCCACCTGCGCCCGTGGCCCTGTTCGACGACTGGACGCCCGAGGCACTGACGCCCGGTCCTCAGACCATTGAGGTCTACAGCAACTGTGAAAACGTCGAGGCCTTCCTGAATGAGCGGTCTCTCGGGCGCATGCCGATCAATGCAGACGCCTCTCCACGGCGATGGTCTGTTGAATTTGTGCCTGGGTCGGTCAGGGCCATCTGTGTTGATACAGGTGTGCAGGGGGTAGAGGACCGGCTGGACACGGCCGGCCCCCCTGTGGCGATCGCCCTGGTGCCGGATCAGAACGAGGTCGGCTCCAGTTTCGACGACCTCGTCTATGTTCGGGCCCGCGTGGTCGACGCAGCAGGGGTGACCGTGCCGAGGGCTGACCACCGCCTTCGGTTCTCGGTGAGCGGCCCTGGAGTTCTGGTTGCCACAGACAATGCCTCATCCACGGACCACACACCGTTCGGTTCACCGGACCGGGACGCCTTGGGAGGCGTAGCCGTTGCGCTTGTTCGCGGAGCGGGGCGGGGAGCGGTGACGGTAGAGGCCCGTGCGGATGATCTTGAAGCGGGCCGGGTCACGATTTCGGCGGTCGAGTAGGTTCGCATGCATCCAGCATCAGCCCGATGCTGGCGACCCCATCAACGGTTTCCTGATCGAACTGCGACGGGTGCCCCACAGCGCCGGCTATCGGCTGACTGCATTCGTCATGGCATCAGCGGGTGCAGGGGCGTCTCTGAGGGAGGCGTGTGGACGATGACGCCCGCCCTGAAGAGTTTCCAGACGGTCTGGCGAGTGCTGACGTCGGTCTGGGTCTGAAGATCCACCCAGGGGATCATGCGAGCGGGATCGGAAAGGTCGATGACCTTGCCGCCATCCCGTTGCGTCACGGCGCCCATTTTCTCGAGTTTCAGGATCTGACGTCTTACCGTCTCGTGGGGTAGGCGGGTGAATCGAGACAGACGCGACACGGACACCGCCTTGAACGTGGGGGCCAGATACGCCAGACGCCCAGCGCCTTCGGGAAGGCCGGGCTGGACGCGCAGTGCCGCTCCGGTCAGGTGAGCGAGCGCAAGCGCGATGTATTGAGTGGACAGACTGACGGACGGGTTCAGGTCTGTGGCACTTTCGATCCCTCGCAGGACGTGTGCCGTCATCAGTCTCGTGGTGATGCCACCGATAGACCACGGCGGGTTCGCCATGCGGTCTGTGCCAAGTACGCCGCAGGCTTCAAGAACAGACAGGCCCGAAACAAACCTCGAGGTCGCGCTGAGATAGCTTGCGATTGCCATCATGAATGGCTCCGACAGGATAACGGCGGAGCTCAGGAAGATCCCGTCTCCCTTTCTCGTCAGCACGCCCCGGTTCACCAGGTCCGCCAACTTCCTGCGCGCAGTTTCTCTCGGAATTCCCAGAGACAGCGCGATGCTCACCGCGTTGACCGGTCTGCGTTGATCGTCCGGCAAGTCGCTCGGCGTCGGATAACGATCAAGATCTCCAGGATGCAGCTGGGTCGCTTCGATGTTTGCGATCGAGACGCCCGCCACGAGCAGGGCCGACAGGAGATCGCCGTCAATCGATCGTCGCGAGGCGTCAATGAACTCAAGCGTCAACCGGACATTCAGCCAGGCGACTTGAGCTGCTCGAGTCCCGGCCAGCATTTTTGCTAAAAACTTTCAATCAGCTAGGCTGAGTATGGCCGTCGCTCAGTTCTCTTTGGTAGTCCATGGCCTTTGTCCCCAAATTGGTGACTTTCAGCGAACTTCGGTTGATGGCCCTTGGCGGGGCCTCCGCCGGGCTTCGCCCGCATGCGGCGTATACGTGGTTTGAGGCATGAGGCAGGCCAAGCCGACTTTCGACTGATGCCGCTGCCTCACGGGCCACCGACCTTCGTCGACCCCCCTGGCACACACTGAGCATAAGCTGTCTCGAGCAACACGCCGGCGTGTGCTCCTGACGTTTGCCAATCCGCTCTCCCGAATCTTTACGCCCGCCTTATGCCCATGGCCCGTTTGCACATGGAGGGCTTACGCGCATCGGTGGTCTGCTGACGGTTCAAACTGAGCTGGAGGCATCGGCATGGCCGATCTGATTTTTCTGGCGATCGGCGGCGGGGCGTTTGTCGCCTTCGCCGTTCTCGCCGTTGCATTGAAGCGGGTGTGACGATGCTGGTCGCCATACTCTGGGGGGTCGGCGCGGTCGTCGTCGCTGTTTACATGGTCGCGGCGCTGCTGCGCCCCGAGCGTTTCTAGGACGCCACAGCCATGAACATACAAGGATGGGCGGAGATCGCCCTGACCCTCGGTCTCGCCGCGCTTATCGGCTGGCCGATCGGACTCTATATGTCACGCGTCTGGAATGGCGAACGGACCTGGCTCGACCCGGTGATGAAGCCGGTCGAGGCCCTGTTCTATCGCGCAGCTGGCGTGAGCCCCCGGCAAAGCCAGGGCTGGCTAAGCTATGCGGGTGCCCTGCTGACGTTCAACGCGGCGGGCTTTCTGTTGTTGTACGCGATCCTGCGCCTGCAGGCTGGTCTGCCCCTGAACCCTCAGGGGTTCGAGGGCGTGTCTCCGCATCTGGCCTTCAACACCGCCGTCAGCTTCGTCACCAACACCAACTGGCAGTCGTATGGCGGCGAGACGACGATGTCTACGCTGACCCAGATGACCGGGCTGACCGTCCAGAACTTCCTTTCGGCCGCGACCGGCGCGACGATCGCCGCCGCTCTGGCGCGGGCCTTCGTGGCAAGTCGAGGGGAGGGGGTGGGCAATTTCTGGGTCGACATGACCCGCACCACCCTGTGGGTTCTGCTTCCGCTTTCGGCGATCTTTGCCGTTGTCCTGGTTGGCCTCGGCGTGACCCAAACCCTGCAGGCCTCAGCCGCCGCGACCGGACTTGAAGGCGGATCCCAGACCCTGTCCCTGTTCCCGACCGCGAGTCAGCTGGCGATCAAGCAGCTGGGCATCAATGGTGGGGGCATCTTCAACGTCAACTCGGCGCATCCGTTCGAGAACCCGACGCCGCTGACCAACCTGCTCACGGCCATCTCGATCAATATGCTCGGCTGGGCGGCCTTCTTCGCTTTTGGCCGTACCGTTCTGGCCAGAAAGGACGTGCGCGCGCTCGCCATCGCGGCTCTGGTCCTGCTCAGCCTGTCGGGCGCGGCCATGTATGCCATCGAGACCCAGCCGGCGCCTGCCCTTGTCGCGGCCGGTGTCGACGCTTCCGCGAATATGGAGGGCAAGGAGGTCCGCTTCGGTGTGCCCGCCTCCGTCGTCTGGGCTGTCCAGACCACCGGCGCGTCCAGTGGCTCGGTCAACTCCATGCACGCCAGCTACATGCCGCTCGGCGGGGCGCTGCAGATGTTCCTCATGCAACTCGGCGAGATCCTGCCCGGCGGCATCGGGTCAGGCATCGCCATCATGGTCGTCATGGCCGTGCTGTCGGTGTTCGTGGCCGGTCTGATGGTCGGGCGAACGCCCGAGTATCTGGGCAAGAAGATCGAGGCCCGGGAAATCCAGTTCGCCATGATCGCGGTGCTGGTCCTGCCCCTGGCCGTTCTGGGATTCACCGCTGTCGCAGCTATCCTGCCGGCGGCGCTGGCCGGGCTTCTGAACGACGGTCCTCACGGTCTGTCCGAGATGCTCTATGCCTACACCTCGGCGGCGGGGAACAATGGTTCGGCCTTCGCAGGGCTGACGGCCAACTCGCCCTGGTGGAACACGACCCTGGGCATCGCCATGCTGATGGGGCGGTTCGTTCCGGCCATTGCCGTCCTGGCCATCGCGGGCAGTCTGGTCGCCAAACCGAAGCTCGCTCCGAGCCCCGGCACCCTGCCGACCCATGGCCCGCTGTTCATCGGTCTGGTGATCGGCGTCATCCTCATCCTGGGCGGGTTGCAGTTCTTCCCGGCCCTCGCCCTTGGTCCCATCGTCGAACACTTCCAGGTGCTCGATGCCGTGGCCCGGCTCTGATCCGGAAATCCTGACATGACCTTCGCAAACCCCGAGCTTCCGGGCGATCCCCGCCCGTCCGCTCCCCTGGCCGGTGGATTGTCCGGCCCATTGCTTGGCCGGGCCATCGGCGACGCCGTCGTCAAGCTGGATCCCCGCAGACTGGTGCGGAATCCGGTGATCTTCACGACCTGGATCGTGGCCCTGCTGGCAACGGTATCGGCGATCGCGGCTGTCATGGCCGGCGAGGCGGCAGGCTTTGCCATCCAGCTGGCCATCTGGCTCTGGGCGACAGTCCTGTTCGCCAACATAGCCGAGAGCGTCGCCGAAGGACGCGGGAAAGCCGCGGCAGACTCATTGCGCGCCACCCGCGTCACGACCAAGGCCAAGCTGATCGTCGATCCGGCGACCGGGCTGACGGTGCCAACGCCGGCCGGCGATCTGGAGGTCGGCTCGATCGTGCTGGTCGAGGCCGGCGACGTCATCCCTTCGGACGGAGAGATCGTCGAGGGCATTGCCTCGGTGAACGAGGCGGCCATCACGGGCGAGAGTGCGCCGGTCATCCGCGAAAGCGGCGGCGACCGGTCGGCGGTGACCGGCGGCACCACCGTCGTGTCGGACTGGATCAAGGTGCGCATCACCTCGGCTCCCGGTTCAACCTTTCTGGACCGGATGATCGCCATGGTCGAAGGGGCCAATCGGCGCAAAACGCCCAACGAACTGGCCCTGTCGGTGCTTCTGGCCGGTCTGACGCTGGTCTTCCTGATCGCAGTGGTGACGCTGGTGGGGCTCGGTGCCTATTCCGGCATCGATCTCGACCCCATCGTGCTTGGCGCCCTGTTCATCACCCTGATCCCGACGACCATCGGCGGGCTGCTGTCCGCTGTCGGGATCGCCGGGATGGACCGGCTGCTGAAGGTCAATGTCCTGGCCACATCGGGCCGCGCCGTCGAGGCAGCCGGCGACGTCGATACCCTGCTGCTCGACAAGACCGGGACCATCACCTTCGGCAACCGCATGGCGACCGAGGTCATCCCGAGCCCCGGGGTTCGCCCGGAAGCCGCAATGCGCGCAGCCGTCATGGCATCGCTGGCGGATGAAACACCCGAGGGCCGTTCGATCATCGAGCTGGGGCGGAACGCCGGCGTGGTCGTCGACCTTCCGGCGGGGGCCAAGGCGATCGCCTTTTCGGCCGCGACCCGCCAGTCCGGCGTCGATGCGGACAGCAAGTCCTGGCGCAAGGGCGCGGTCGACGCCGTGCTTCGGTCGCTGGACCTGACGGACTCACAGACACCGGCCGAGTTTCGTCAGGCGGTCGACCGGATCGCCCGCTCCGGAGGCACGCCGCTGGCGGTGGTCGAGGATGGCGTTCTCGTGGGGATCATCCACCTGAAGGACGTGATCAAGCCCGGCATGAAGGAGCGGTTCGCCGACCTGCGCCGCATGGGGCTGCGGACGGTGATGATCACGGGCGACAACCCGGTCACAGCCGCCGCCATCGCATCGGAAGCCGGGGTCGACGACTACCTTGCCGAGGCGACGCCCGAGGACAAGATGCGCCTGATCAAGGCGGAACAGGCCAAGGGGCGTCTGGTCGCCATGTGCGGCGACGGGGCCAACGATGCTCCGGCACTGGCGCAGGCCGATGTCGGCGTTGCGATGCAGACCGGGGCTCAGGCCGCGCGCGAGGCCGGCAATATGGTCGACCTCGACAGCGACCCGACCAAGGTCATCGAGATCGTCGAGGTGGGCAAACAGCTGCTGATCACGCGGGGTGCCCTGACGACCTTCTCGATCGCCAACGATGTGGCCAAGTATTTCGCCATCATCCCGGCGATGTTCGTGGTGGCCCTGCCGGCGCTTGGCGCGCTGAATGTGATGGGGCTGCACAGCCCGCAGAGCGCCATCCTCTCGGCGGTCATCTTCAACGCCCTGGTGATCGTGGCCCTGATCCCGCTGGCCCTGCGTGGGGTGAAGTATCGGGCCATCGGAGCTGGAGCCCTGCTGTCCCGGAACCTGCTGATCTATGGCCTCGGCGGCCTGATCGCGCCGTTCGTCGGCATCAAACTGATTGATCTCGTCATCTCGGGGCTCGGCCTCGCATGACCTTCCAAAGAAGGACCATCCCCATGTCGCGTAGATCCCGCCCCAAGGCCTCAGGCTCGAACGACGCCTGGTTTGCCGGAGCCTGTCTTGTCGGCATTATCGTCTTCGGCCTGGCCTCCAGCGCCCGGGCCCAGGCCATCGAGGCGACATCAGCCCAGAACCTGTCTCAGGCCGTAGCCGAACCTGCCACGCCCGCCATTGCCTGGAACGTCGCCGTCGGGTCCGACTATGTCTTCCGGGGCGTGAGCCAGACCGAGGAGGACGCCGCAATTTCAGGCGGCGTGGATCTGACCAGCGGCACCTTCTACGCCGGGGCCTGGGCCTCCAACGTCGCCTTTCCGGGCGATACGGATACGGATGCAGAGATCGACCTGTATGCGGGCATTCGCCCCGAGTTCGCCGGCTGGAACTGGGACGTCGGCGTAGTCGGCTATCTGTATACGAGCCAGCCTGACGCTGCCGACTACGACTATGTGGAAGCCAAGGTCGCGGCCTCGCGCGCCGTCGGCCCCGCCACCATCGGAGCCGCTCTTTACTGGTCGCCGGACTTCTTCGGGGCGGCCGAGGACGAGGCCACCTATGTGGAGGCCAATGCCGCCTTTTCACCGGCGGACAAGTGGACGATTTCGGGAGCCGTCGGACGCCAGTTCGTGTCCTCGGACTTTGACTACATGACCTGGAACCTGGGCCTGGCCCGGCAGCTGACGGACACCCTGGCTCTGGATGTTCGCTATCACGATACCGATGAGCACGACTTTGGCGACATCTACGGCAGCCGCGCCGTGGTCTCGCTGAAGGCCAGCTTCTAGAGGACGACGCCCATGCTCAGCCAACTCCGCCCCGCGATCGTGATGGTCGCCCTTTTCACCCTGTTGCTCGGTGTGGCTTATCCGCTCGGGATCACCGGCATCGCCCAGGCCGCCTTCCCTGGCCAGGCCAATGGCAGTCTTGTTCGTGACGCAGATGGTCAGGTCGTCGGCTCGGCCCTGATTGGCCAGCCGTTTGCCGAAGCACGATATCTGCATCCCCGGCCGTCTGCTGCCGGCGATGGCTATGACGCCTCGGCCTCGTCGGGATCGAACCTGGGGCCTCTCAACACGGATCTGGCAGACCGGGTGAAGACCGATGCCGATGCCATCCGCGCCGAGACTGGCACGCAGGTCATTCCTGCCGATGCAGTGACCACCTCGGCTTCCGGCCTCGACCCGCATGTCTCGCCGGCCTACGCTCGGCTTCAGGCAGCGCGGGTGGCGCGGGCCAGAGGGGTCGATGTGGCGGCGGTGCAGGCAGTGATCGACGACCATACCGACGGTGCCCTGCTTGGCTTCATTGGCCAGCCACGTGTCAATGTGCTGCTGACCAACCGGGCGCTCGACGTCCGCTTCCCCGTCGGAACCTGACTTGCCGCAGCCGCCGCCCCAACCTGATCCCTTGAAGGTCGCATCGCAGCGACCCCGGCGAGGTCGGCTCAAGGTGTTCCTCGGCATGTCGCCTGGGGTGGGCAAGACCTATGAAATGCTGCGTGCCGCCCGACGCCGAAAGGCCGAGGGCGGCGACGTCGTTGTCGGGGTCGTCGAGACCCACGGCCGACGAGAGACCGAGAGCCTGTTGCGCGGCATGGAGGTGATGCCGCGAGCTCCGATCGACTACAAGGGGCGCGCCCTGATGGAGTTCGATATCGACGCGGCGCTGGCGCGCAGACCGGGGCTTTTGCTGGTCGATGAATACGCCCACTCCAATGTCCCGGGCTCACGACATCCGAAGCGATGGCAGGATGTCGAGGAAATCCTCTCGGCGGGCATAGACGTCTGGACCACGCTGAACGTCCAGCATCTGGAAAGCCTGTCGGACGTGGTGCTCCGGATCACCGGGGTGCGACAGCGAGAAGCCGTTCCTGACAGCGCGCTGAGCCGTGCCGACGACATCGAGGTCGTCGACATCACGCCTGACGAACTGCGCAAACGCCTGTCAGAGGGCAAGGTCTATGTGCCCGAGACCGCGCGCCTGGCCTCGGAGAATTTCTTCAAGGTCGAGAATCTGACGGCCCTGCGCGAGATGGCGCTTCGCCGGGCCGCGCAGACGGTCGATGACCAGCTGCTGGCGACGTTACGCGAGCGCGGTGTCGAGGGGCCCTGGGCGGCGGGCGAACGGATCCTGGTGCTGGTCGGAGGGGATGCCATCGCCGCGTCCCTTGTCAGGGCGGGGCGCCGACTCTCCGACATGATGATGGACGCACCCTGGACCGTCGCGCATGTCGAACGACCGAACCGACCGGTGTCGGGTCCCGGGACGGGCACCCGATTGCGCGAGGCCTTCCTGCTTGCCGAACAGCTCAGCGGACGGACGGTGGTCCTGACGGGTGACGACGTGGTCAAGGCGGTGATGGATCACGCTCACCGCAACAACGTCACCCAGATCGTCATCGGCAAGAGTCGGGGCAGTCGCATCAACGATCTGCTCGGGCGCTCCCTGGCGGTCGGCCTCCTGCGCTCGGCCCGGGGCGTGGCGATCCATGTCATCACAGAGCCCGGCGGAGCCCCCGTCGAGCGTCGGGAAAAGGTCCGTTCGATCGCCCGTCCTCACCATTGGCGAGGCTATGCCGTCGGGGCCAGTTTCATCGGGGTAGCAACGGCGTTTGCCCTGTTTCTGGACCGGACGTTTGCACGGGTCGATCTGGGGGTGATCTACCTTTCCGCTGTCCTGGCGGCGGGGGTCCTGTACGGCCTTCGTCCGGCCCTGGCGGCCGCGACCGTTGCCTTTCTGGTCTACAATTTCCTGTTTCTGGAGCCCCGCTACAGTTTCGCCATCGGCTCTCCCACAGACCTTCTGACGCTGGTTGCCTTCTGGGCTGTTGCACTGGCAACCGGAACCCTGGCAGGACGCGTCCGCGATCAGGCTCTGAATGCCCAGCGCCGCGCCGCAGCCGTGTCGGCCCTGCTGGCTGCCAGCCAGGCCCTGTCGGCCGCGGATGACCCGCTGGACACTGCGACCGTTCTTGCCGAACAGACCGCCGCTGCGACGGGCGCAAGGACGATTGTCCTGTTGCCGCGTGACGGTGACATCACGCCGGTCGCCGGTGCTCCGGCCCTTGAAACCCTGGGTGCCACGGCCATGGCGGCCGCCCGATGGGCCTGGGAGCGCGGTGAGCCTGCAGGGCATGGAACGGGCACGCTTCCCCAGACCAGCTGGACCTTCCGACCGTTGCAGGGCGTGCGTGCCCGTTCGGGCGTGGCAGGGATCGAGGCCGATGCCCTGGCGCCGGGCTCCGACGAGGAACGGCTGGCTCTGGCCTTGCTGGAGCAGGGCGCCGTGGCTTTGGAGCGGGCGCAACTGGCTGGCGACGCCGTGGAAACCGAGACGCTTCGCCGGACAGATCGCTTCCGCGGTGCCCTGATGAACTCGGTCAGCCACGATCTGCGCACGCCGCTTTCGACCGTCCTCGGGGCCGCTACCACCTTGATCGACTATGGAGCGACCCTGAAACCGGCGGTCCACAAGGACCTGCTGCTCAGTATCCGCGAAGAGGCCGAGCGCCTCAGCCGCTATGTGGGCGATCTGCTGGACATGACCCGGCTCGAGGGCGGTGCGCTCAACATAAAGGCCGACTGGACCGATGTCCGGGATGTATTGAACGCGGCCGCAGAGCGTGTGTCGCGCCGGCTCGGATCACGCAATCTGACGCGCGACTTTCCTGCCCAGCTGAGCGCCGTCAGCCTCGATCATGGCCTTCTGGAGCAGGCACTCGTCAACATCCTGGAGAACGCCATCGCCTATAGCCCCGATGGCTCCACCATTGAGCTGGCCGCCTATGAGGACCGGGGCTCGGTTGTGATCAGTATCGAAGACGAGGGTAAGGGCATTCCCACGGCCGAACTGGAACTGGTTTTCGATAAATTCCGCCGGATGGAGGAACAGCCGGACCGCTCCAAGGGGGCCGGGCTCGGTCTCGCCATCGCCAAGGGCTTTGTCGAGGCGATGAATGGCCGGATTGCTGCCGCCAGCCCCATTCACAACGGGCTGGGAACCCGGGTTCTGATCAGTCTGCCCAAATCCGTCGCCACCCATCCGAACCTGTTATAAAGAACGATGTCGGCCGTCAGACCCCGTATCCTCGTCATCGACGATGAACCGCAGATCCATCGCTTCCTGTCACCCGCGCTGGACGCCGCTGGGTATGAGCCGAAACGGGCTGACAGCGGTCAGGAAGGGTTGCGCGGCATTGCGCTGTGGAGCCCCGATGCCGTGGTCCTTGACCTTGGGCTGCCTGACCTTGACGGCAAGGACGTGCTCAAGCGCGCCCGCGAATTCTACAAAGGGCCGATCATCATTTTGTCGGCTCGCGACCGCGAGGCCGAAAAGATCGAGGCTCTGGACCTTGGGGCAAACGATTATGTCGAAAAGCCCTTCGGCGTGGGCGAGTTACTGGCGCGCATCCGAGCCAGCCTGCGCCACGGTGCGGATACCGCCGCACCCAAGGGTCCGGTCGTTGCCGGGGACGTCACGATCGACCTCGATCGGCGGCTTGTGACGCGAAACGGTCAGCCCGTACGGCTGACGCCAAAGGAATACGACCTGCTGGGCCACCTTGCCCGGCACGCGGGCAAGCTTGTGGGCCACTCGGATCTGCTCACAGCCATCTGGGGCGCGGCCCATGCCGCTGACACTCAGTATCTCCGGGTGGTCATCGGACAGCTTCGACACAAGCTGGAAGCAGACCCAGCCCAGCCGAGCCTGATTCTGACCGAACCCGCCGTAGGCTACAGGCTTCAGGTCTAGACGGACGCGACGTCAGTTTCGTCTCACCCGATTGCCGCGCAGGTTGATCGACTGAACGTTCAGGCCGCGAGAGGGCCAACGGTCACCGTCAATTCGCCAAGGCCGTCGATGGCTCCGACCAGAACATCGCCCGGGACCACGGGGCCTACACCCGCTGGGGTCCCCGTGTAGATGAGGTCGCCCGGCTCAAGACGATAGAATTTCGAAAGGTGAGCGATCACTTCCGGAACTGACCAGATGAGGTCGGCCAGGTCGCCAGTCTGTTTCGTCACGCCGTTGACGGCAAGCGTGATGGCTCCCTTTGATGCGTTGAAGTCCGCCGCTGGATGGATCGTACCTAAGGGTTTGGACCCCTCTACGTTCTTGCCTGCGTCCCAGGGTCGCCCGGCATCGCGAGCGATAAACTGCAGATCGCGCCGGGTCATATCCAGACCGATGGCGTAGCCAAACACGAGGTCCAGCGCGTGATCAGTGGAAACCTCCCGACCGGACTTGCCGATGGCGATGACCAGCTCGATCTCGTGCTGATAGTCCGAGGTGGCCTGAGGATAGGCGATGATGCTGCCATCCGGTACGACCGTCTCGGCCCAGGCGGTAAAGAAGAAGGGCGGCTCGCGATCCGGATCCTTGCCCATTTCACGCGCGTGCGCAGCGTAATTTCGGCCGATGCAGAACAGACGGCGAACAGGAAAGTAGTCACTCGTCGTGGTCGGGGCCAGCACGGGCGGTACCGGTTGAAAGGTCAAGGTCACGCGGCTTCTTCTCTGTGAGTATTGATCTCTTCCTTGCAGGCCTGGTCCGAATCTCCAAACATGACAAGGGCGGTGACTGGATCGATGTGTGATGTGGTCAGTGACAGGTTGCGTCGGCGTGCATCATCCGACGCGGTGTCTCCATCGGTGGTCACGGTGAGTGAACAGCGGCAGACGGAGCGAAGTGGATTTCGCCCGGTTGTCGGTGGCAAACGTCAGACGGGTATCTGAATCTCCTGAAGCAGCACAACAAAATGGGGCCGCCCCGGTGAAGAGCGGCTCTGATTTGGCTGAACAGCGACGGCTTCCCAGGCAGATCGGTTGTGTCCAAAGATCATAGTGGGGCGCGCGATAAATGCGCGCCCCGCCAGTATCTTTCTAGATAACAGGGAGTTCCGGTCAGAAATAGAAGCGGACGTTGGCCGAGACCGTACGCCCCGGCAGCGCCTGCACCAGGGTCACACCGCTTGTCGGCAGCGAGACCGAAGCGACGTCCGTCAGCGCCAGTTCGTCAAACAGGTTGGTGGCGGTCAGCGACAGCACGACCCGATCGACCAGGCGAACCTGCACGAAGGCATTCACGGTCGTGTAGCCGGGGATCGTGAGCTGGTTCTGGTCCTGGCTGAAGCTTTCCGTCGTGCCCACCAGGCTCGCGCCGACCGTGAAGAGGTCGGTCTCGTACTGGGGGACCAGCTGGAAGATCATGTCGGCCTGGCGGCGCGGCGTATTGCCGATCAGTGCCCGGTCGGCGGCTTCCGTGATCTCGGCGCTGGTCAGCGTCGCGCCTGCCGTGAGGCTGAACGGACCCCGGCGGATACCGCCCTCGATCTCGGCACCCTTGGCCGTGTAGCCCTGGGTCACCAGGACCAGCTCGGTCTGCCCGCCGGCGCCGGGGCGGATCTGCTGGTTCGTCTCGCTGACCTCGGCCCAGAAGCCGGTGAGGTTGGCGAACAGGCCATCCGTGCGGAACTTGAAGCCGATCTCGGCCTGGTCGACCGGGTCATAGGCTGTGTCCTGCAGGGTGAGGCTGCCGTTGGCGGGGTTGATGGCCGCCGTCCGCAGGATCTTCTCGCCCGCCGCACGCCCGCCGCTGCTGTAGCGCGCAAATGTCGAGAACTGCTGCGAAACCCGATAGTTGGCACTGACCGAATAGGAGGTGTAGTCGTAGTCATAGTCGACCGGGATGGCGTTCGCAGCCGGGGCAAAGGCAAAGCTTCGTTCAGCCTCGGAAAGCACCCCGTCGTTGTCGACATCAATGGTCCGCACGTTCGTGGGGCCGTTGGCGGTGGTGAAGCCACTGACCTGGCCACTGTCGAACCGCACCGAGCCACCGACCGCCAGCTTGCCGATCCGGTAGTTCAGCGAGCCGTAGGGGGCCATGACACTGTAGCCGACATCATAGCGAACATTCGAGCCCGGGTTCGCTGTCGGCCCGAAGAAGTTGTAGACGCCGTCCTGGGTGCGGGGCGTGCCGTTGGTGTTGATGATATCCACGTGGGCGGAGTTCCCGCCGCCGACAACATCCTGGAAGAAGGGGATGTACTGGCGGTCGAACTGCACATCCTGTTCCGAGTTGTAGACGCCGACCGTCGTCGTCAGTTCGCCCCCGCCGATGTCCCAGACGCGGCTGGCGCGCAGATCGTTGGTGAAGTTGTTCAGGCTGCCGATCTGGGTATTGACCAGGGTCGAATAGGCAATCAGTCCATTCCCGTTGAGGGTGGTCGGATTGGTGATCGGCTGTCCCTGCCGTGGGCCGGAGGCATAGGCCAGGCTCCCGGGTCGTGCACCGAAGGCCAGCGGCAGCAGGCCGGCCGGGGCGATCGCCAGAGGGTAGTTCAGGACCTGGCTGCCTGACTGGTCCGCAAAGCGCATGCTGTCGGAAATGCTCCATCCGCCGAGGGTGAAGCGGGTCTGGAGGCCGATCGACTTGACCAACGCATGGTTGCCCGTGTCGAGGTTGGCCCGGCTCAGTTGGCCGTCGCCATTGAGATAGGGGAAGCTGGCAAGGTTGGCCGTCGTCAGGGTATCTTCCGTGATCGAATAGTTGGGGACGTCCCTGTATTGCGGGTCGTCGTTGCTGCCCGTGACCAGCATTGGCGCAGGCGCATATCCGATGACGCGATCATCCAGCAGCTTGGCCTCCAGACGGATGAAGCCGCCCTGGAACTCCTTGGTGATGTTGGCCTTGATCTGACCACCGCGATTGCCGTCGAAACCGGCGTTCCGGACACCTTCGCCCTCTCGGTAGAAGCCGCCCACGTGGAAGCGCAACGTATCCGAAAGGTGGCCGCCGTAGCTGAAGTCGCCGCGATAATTCTCGTAGTCCAGGCCGGTCGAGGCCTGGAACGACCCGCCTTCGACTTCACCGGTGTGCGAGATCAGATTGATGACCCCGCCCGGTGCATTGGAGGCGAACGTCGAGGACGAACCACCACGGATCGACTCGATCTGGGCGACGTTGAAGTCATAGCGCATGAAATAGTCGGGCGTCAGCGCCAGGATGTCGCCAAACTCAAGGATCGGAAGCCCGTTCTCCTGGAACTGAAGGTATTTCGCACCGCTACCCACCATCGGCAGGCCCCGGATGGTGTAGTTGCCGTTGACCTCGCCATAGGCGGCCTCGGCCCGAATGCCGGGGATGGTCCTGAAGATGCCGCTGATCGAGGACTCGCCGATCTTGACGATGTCGACGTCGGTGATCGAGCTGGTCGAGGTCGCGCTGTCCAGACGGTCTCGCGCACGGGCCACGCCCGTGACCACCATTTCGTCATTGGCCCGGGTGCGACTGGCTTCCCAGGCCGTCGGCCGGGCTTCCTTCTGCTCTGTTTGGGCATAGGCGGGCAGAGCAAGCAAGAACGGCGCGATCGCGACCGAAACGTACAACGACTTCATAGAATTTCCCAGACTGAAAACAAAGCCAGCTTCAAATGCCGCGCTTATGGCCAATCTAGTTCAAACTACTTAAGCTACTCTGAAGTGATGTATATGTATATTGTCGTACTTGGGTCTCTCCGACCCCATAGGCTCTCAAATATCAGTTTAAAAGCCCTGAGATCGATTTGACTCGGGTGCACCGATCAGGATGGCCGTGAAGCTCAGGTTCCGCCTCGGCCTTGCTGTTGAGGGCCAAATTCTGAAGCCGCCAGCAATCGACTGGGCTGGGCTGCTGTCCGGTTGACGAACTGACGGCCCTTTCCAACGCGCTCCTGCTTCTGAAGCTTGCGTGAGACTGGGTTCGTCAGAACTCTTCCCATTGGTCGTCACTCGCGGACGGGCTCAGCGCCAGGTTGCCAGAAATCCGGGGAAGACTGCGGGGCGTTCTGGTCGTGTCACGGGCCGGGGCTGGCTTGGCCTGGGGTGTAGCGGTTCTTCCGGCATTTGCTCTTGGCGCCTTCAACCGGAAGCGCGCCACCAGAGTGGCCAACTCGTCGGCCTCGGTCGCAAGCAGCCCCGCGCCGGCGGTGGCCTGCTCCGCCATCGCCGCATTCTGCTGGGTCATGTTGTCCATGTTGGCGACCGAGCCATTCACCTGTTTCAGGTTCTCGGCCTGGGTCTGCGCGCCTTGTGCGATCTCCGTGATCAGGGCGTTGGTGTCGCTGATCTTGGCGACCACGCGCGCCAGCATCTTGCCGGTCTCCCCGACCCGATCGACGCCGCTTTTCACCTCTTCTGACGCCCTGTTGATCAGGCCCTTGATCTCCTTGGCGGCATCGGCCGTGCGCTTTGCGAGCTCACGCACCTCTCCAGCCACCACAGCAAAGCCCCGACCAGAGTCTCCAGCCCGCGCGGCTTCGACGCCAGCATTCAGAGCCAGCAGATTCGTCTGCAGGGCGATGGCATCGATCATGTTGATGATCTCGGCGATCTTCTGTGAGCCGGTCTCGATCGCGCCCATGGCCGAGATGGCCTCATCGACAATCACCCGGCCGTCCGCTGCATCGCCATTGGCGACCGTGATGGCAGCCTTGGCGTTGGTCGCGCTGTGGGCCGTCTCGCCAACCATGCGGGTGACCTCGTTGGTCGCCATGGTCGTTTCCTGCAGGCTGGAGGCCTGCTGTTCGGTGCGGCGCGACAGGTTCTCCGACGCGGAGTAAATCTGCGTGGCACCCGAACGGACACTGTCTGCAGAGGCAGCCACCCCGGAGATGCTCTGCTCCAAACCCTCCACCGCAATGTTGAAGGCCTTGCGCAAGCGCTCATATTCGGGCGCGAACGGCGTGTTGATCACATGGGTAAGATCGCCGGCCGCCAGGGCGTCCAGGGCTGTGTCCAGGGCTTCCACGACGTGACGCTGCGCCTCGTCGGCCTCCGCCTTGCCACGCTCTGCCTCAGCCTTGGCTTGGTCTGCCAACGCCTTGGCGGCATCGGCTTCCGCCTTTGCCAGAGCGGTGTCACGGAACACCAGAACAGCCCGCGCCATCTCCCCCAGTTCATCGGCCCGGCCGGAGTCGACCTCGATGTCATTGTCGCCCCGGGCCAGTTGCTCCATGGCCTCGGTCAGCGTCGTGATCGGACGTGCGATCGTCCGGCTCAGCAGGATCGACAGGGTGACCGCGATGAGAATGAGGGCGATGCCGCCGATGACCAGAGCGACGATGGCCGTAACGATTGCGGTTTCCTGACGCTTGCCGTTGGCCGCCGTCAGCTCGGCCTCGCCCTCGCGCAGCTCGCGCAGTGGCAGTACCGCCGCACTGACGAGGACCGCCGTGCCGGCATCACGCACGGCCTGCTGAGCCTCTTCTCGCCGGCCCGCCCGCACTTCGGCGATCATGGCGTCGCCCCAGTCGCGGCGCCACGCAACCGTCGCCACGCGCGACTGCTCAATCAGTTGCAGTTTGGCCGGGTCTTTCAGAAGTCCCTGGAGCGTGACGACAACCTCGTCATAATCCGTGCGGCCTTCGTCATAGGATTTCAGGTAGCTCTCGTCTCCTGTAACCAGAAAACCCCGAAACTGGCTGTTCTGGCGCAGGATTGCGGTTTCGAGAGACATGGCGTGAGCTTCAATCGACCGGCTGAGATTATTGCTCTCCGTCGAGCTGCGAATCATGAGTATCGTTGCAAAGAATACTGCCATCATGACGGCAGCTGACACACAGATCAGCACGAATGACAGGCTTAGCTTTCGCGGTATTCTCATAGCTGAAATCACGATACGTCAGTCCATTGGTTTATGATCGGCATATATCGAAAACAACTCGCCGCCGCCCTATCGAGCGCGATCCACTCCGACCTGGAAGTGCAGGTGGTTCTGCGGCAAGACGAAATCGAACCCGAAAGCCATGGGTGTTCTAGGTGTGCGCAGTTGAAGGCATCGTTAACAGCAGCAGCAACGAGCGCGCCATTTCGCAGATGAACTTTATAAGTCCGGCGAGTTTCTATCGGTTCACCGGCCGTTAAAGGAATACGACTAGCTATTAGTAGTTCGGTTTCGCCTACGTAGAACTACTTATATGGGCATAACTTGAATTGAGGCCCTCTTAGCTTCAGCACGGGGGCGTTTCGCGCAAGAAATTCAGGAAGCGTATGCCTATGCCGTTGGTGATTCTATGAATGGTCTCGCGGCTTCGGTTGATGAAAATGAGTTCCTGAAGCAAGCTCGGCGATGCCGTTCGATGGGGTCCTCGTTCGTGGCCTCTGTCCTCGAGGCCGCTGACCGGCAGCTGGCTCAGGCACCTGTGACCGCCCAGATGATTCATCAGTGGCCTGGTGATCCGGCTGCTGCGGCCTTGGCGATGCGGGTGAATGCGGCACTTCATGCCCTGGCCCGACGCGCGACCCCGGAAAATCTCGCGAGCTTGTACAGCGGCGAGCATAACGATTTTGATGGTGCCATAGCCGAGGCGTTTGCGCAGCAGGACGCGTTTATCGCAGGCTGGATCAGCACACCCACTCAGACAAATGAGGTCGCGCGCGCCGGTGCGATCATGTCTGCCCTGATGGCCGCACCGCTGGCGCGGCCGATGCCGTTTGAACTCCTCGAAGTGGGTTCGAGCTGCGGCCTCAATCTCAACCTTGCGCGCTATGCCTATAAACTCGGGCCGGTCTCCGCCGGTGACCCATTATCGGCTGTCAGGATCGAGCCCCGTTGGCGAGGTCTGGCGCCTCGCCTGTCCCCCGTGTCAATTATCGCGGCTCGTGGCGTGGACCTCCAGCCGCTGAACGCTTCGCACGCTAGGGATCGCGAGCGTCTGCTCGCCTTCGCCTGGGCGGATCAGCCGGCGCGCTCCAAGCGCCTCGATGAGGCTCTGAAAATCGCTGTCGAGCATCCGCCGCGGGTCGACTGTGGTGATGCCGCGACCTGGCTGGCCCGGCGCATGGTCGAGCCGCAGAGGTCAGGGACCTGTCGTGCCGTCGTGCACAGCATGGTCCTGCAGTACCTGCACGAACATGAGCGCGAGGACATTGCCGCGACCATGGCTGCTGCAGGTGCCCGGGCGACCGATGATCGCCCGCTCGTCTGGGTCAGTTTTGAATGGACGACAGATCGCCGCGAAGTCCAGTTGCGCCTGACGTGGTGGCCGACCGGAACCAGCGTGGTCCTGGCCCGGTGCGACCCGTATGGTGACTGGCTGGAATGGCTGGGTGCCAGCCTCAACTAGAGCGCGGCTGACCAGGTGGGGTCCATCGGCTTCCCCGTATTGTGCTGAAGCAGTTCCCTTGCACACAGACACCTGACCCGCCGCGCATGTTTGTCACCCATCTACGGGTTGCAGTTTCGTTCAAACAGTCCGGGACAGTTCATTCCGTCGTGTCGAAGCGTTGAGTTCGTGTGTCCCACTTCAGCCGAATATTCGGACAAGATGAGTCGGATCCGCAGTCTGGATTGCTGATCAGGATCGCCGGTCTGGACGCTACGTCATAGAGGGGCTGCTCTCCAGCCCGTGACGTGAATGCGAGTTCCGGATCCTGCCCGGCACGGGACACGTATATCCTGTAGGGCTGCTGCTCCCCGTATGACGTATCGTTCCCCGGACACTCCGCGGGTGCCTGGAAAAACCAGTCACGGACGCGATCTCCATCAAGATCAGGGACTGAATGGATTGTCGCGTACGCGACAGACAGGCCTTCGTCGTCTGTTGGGGCTGGGCAGGCTTTGGCGGTATCGCGCCAGAGGCGTTGAAGCGCTTCAGGAGCAGCCTCTGGAAACTGAGAGCCCGCTCTCTGGGAAGGATCCAGAACGCCGATGGGCGCGCGCACCAGGGTTTCTCCTCGCCGATTGGGGCGCTCGACCAGTCGCTTCAGCGCAGGGTCCCAGGCAAAGGCGTAGGTGCAGTCATCGTTGAACGGCGAGCACATGACTCGATGGACTGATACATCGATGACCCTCTCGTCATTCCGGTCGCCGATCGCAAAATCCAGGGTCTGGTCGTCAAAGGCCAGGATGTAGCCAGTGTCCGCATCGCTAACGAACAGGCTTTTGAGACAACCACCGGTACCGCAGTAGTTGAGGCCAGATTTCGAATAATCCACCAGCCAGTCCGCGACACCATCGTCTGACACATTGACTTCGATTATGACGCCTTCTGGTACTTCCCTGATTGGGGCTGACTGTTCAAATGGATATGAGCGGTCGAAATTGGCACCGTTGATCTCGTGCAAGACCATCCACTCGAGAGACTCACGCGGCCCCGGTCCTGATGACAGTGGAGATTGACCCTCCGCTTCCCTGGAGCAAGCTGAAGCAAACAGCATGGCGCTGAAGGCAAAAAAGGTCGGCAGGTTTCGATGTCTAGGCATCAGTTCCATTTTTAAAACCTCTGACAAGTCAATTTTTATAGTTGAATCAATTCAAGATAACAGCGCTTTTTTGTAGATGGTTGGAGGGGGAACGCTCGGCAGCACAGTCGCGGTCGACCGCGTCCCTTAGGGGAGTACCGGGTACCGAGGTCTGTGATACCGTTGTCGCTGGGCGTCTCAACGGCACCTCCCGCTGTCGATGGTTTGTTTGCGCTCCTGACCGATGGTCCTACACGCCAATAGCAGGCAGGCAGTGGCAATCTGACTGCGCCATGTCGGGTCTGACGATCGTTCTGTTTGGCTGCCTGGATGCGTTCGTCGCTGCGAGGCGCTACAAGCACGCCGATGCTACGCCTGTCAGAACTCAAATTGCCGCTCGACCACCCTCCAGAGGCGTTGCCAACCGCGATTGCCGCCCGGCTGGGCGTGTCGTCGGGTGATCTTGTTTCATGGTCGATCTGGAAACGGGCGCACGACGCGCGGAGGAAATCCGCGATTCTGAAAGTCTATATCGTCGACGTGGAGGTGAAGGGTGAGGCAGCGGTGCTTGCGCGCTTCGCAAACGACACACACGTATCGCCCACACCGGATGTCGCCTATCGCCCGGTCGCTGCTGTCCCCAAATCTGGGCGTCTGCGTCCTGTCGTGATTGGCGCCGGGCCGTGCGGCCTTTTCGCCGGGTTGATCCTGGCGGAAATGGGCCTTGCGCCGATCATCCTCGACCGTGGCAAGGTGGTGCGCGAACGGACCAAGGATACTTGGGCGCTTTGGCGGAAAGGCCGGCTGGACCCTGAGTCCAACGTCCAGTACGGCGAGGGCGGTGCAGGCACATTCTCGGACGGCAAGCTCTACAGCCAGATCAAGGATCCACGCTTCCTGGCACGCAAGGTGCTGACCGAGTTCGTCGCTGCCGGGGCACCAGCGGACATTCTGACCGAAGCGCACCCGCATATCGGCACATTTCGCTTGGTGACGATGGTCGAGGCCATGCGGGCCAAGATCGAGCGGCTGGGCGGCGAGTATCGCTTCGAGCACCGCGTTACGGACATCGATCTGGACAAAGGCACCTTGCGGGGCGTGCGCCTGCAGACCGGCGAGACTCTCGAGGCCGACCACGTGGTCTTTGCCATTGGTCATTCGTCACGCGATACCCTGCACACGCTCTACGACCGCGGCGTCCATGTCGAGGCCAAGCCGTTCTCGATTGGTTTCCGGATTGAGCATCCGCAATCGTGGATCGACCGGGCCATGTTCGGCCCCTGTGCCGGCCATCCCGATCTGGGCGCAGCGGCGTATACGCTCTCGCATCACTGCAGCAACGGCCGAACCGTCTACAGCTTCTGCATGTGCCCGGGCGGCACGGTGGTGGCGGCGACCAGCGAACCCGGGCGCGTGGTGACCAATGGCATGAGCCAGTATTCGCGCAACGAGCGGAACGCCAACTCCGGCTTTGTGGTCGGCATTTCGCCGGAAGACTATTCAAGCGACCACCCTCTGGCAGGCATTGATCTGCAGAGGGACCTCGAGAGCCGCGCCTATGCGGCGGGGGGCGGCGACTATTTTGCGCCGGGTCAGCTGGTCGGAGACTTCCTTGCGGGCCGGCCTTCGACTGCGTTGGGGGAGGTCGTTCCCAGCTACAAGCCGGGCGTGCGTCCAACAGATTTGGCACCGCTGATGCCCGACTATGTCATCGCTGCCATGCGCGAGGCCTTGCCTGTTTTCGGCCGCAAGATCGCCCGCTACGATGACGCCCAGGCGGTTCTGACCGGCGTAGAGACCCGCAGCTCGTCGCCGGTTCGCATGACCCGCGGGGCTGACTTTCAGAGCCTGAACGTGCGCGGCCTGTTTCCCGCTGGCGAAGGTGCAGGCTATGCTGGCGGCATCCTGTCTGCTGCCGTCGACGGCATCAAGGTGGCCGAGGCTGTTGCCCTTTCCATGGCCGGCAAGGCAGCGGCATAGGCCGAAGGAGCCGGGTCAGCCGGACTTTCAGACGGATAGGGCGCGGCACACTTCACAGCCACTGAAGGCCCGGACGGGGCCACACTAGATCGAGGGCATGGTACCTCCATCGATCACGAAATTGCCCCCGTGAATCGCTGTGGCCCGGTCCGAGGCCAGAAAGGCGATGAGCTCGGCAACCTCCTGCGGGTCAGCAGGCCGGCCGAGAGGAATCCCACCGAGGCTGGCCAGGACGCTTTGTCGGGCGTCCTCGATCGTGCCGCCTGAGCCTTCAGCGATCCGCTCGAGCAGACTTCCAGATGCCTCCGTCATGATCCAACCGGGCGAGACCACATTGACCCGCACGCCCTTGGGACCAACCTCCTTGGACAGCGCTTTGCTGTAGGTCGTCAGCGCAGCCTTCGCTGCAGCGTATGCCGTCGTCGAGTCCGGGAGTGGCAATCGACCCTGAATGGAAGCGAGATGGACGATGACACCGGAACCACGCTCGATCATCTGCGGAACAAGCAGCCGGTCGAGGCGAACGGCTGGCATGAGGTTGATGTCCAGCTCCGCTCGCCAGTGATCCTCCGTCAGAGCCGCAAAGCCGCCTGACGGCGCGGATGACCCGCCAACGACGTGAACCAGGGCATCAATGCCGCCGAACCGAGAGAGGGCAGCCTCGGCGAGCGCCGCGGCACCTTCGGGGGTCGTCAGATCAGCCTTGATGAACTCTGCGCCTGTTGGCTCGTCCGGTCGGGAGCGTGCGGCCGTGATGACCTGAGCTCCGCCAGCAAGAAAGCGCAGGACGGTAGCCCGACCCGTGCCCTTTGTGCCTGCGGTGACGAGTACCCTTTGGCCCTTGAACTCCGAGGGATCCGGTCCAGACGCCATCACGAAATCTCCAGCGCGCGGATGAGGCTGTCTTCGAGTGTGAATCGCAGGGTGAAGCGGATCGGGCTGCCCTGGAAATTGCCGTGGGTCAGACCGTTCAGCACCACCTGTCCGTTTTCCTCCTGACAGGTGTCGGGCGTGAAGACCGCGCTGGCGGCCAGCGTAGCGTCCCTGATCCAGCCCCGTAGCGCCTGCCGGCCACGATGCTCGCCGCCGTCGTCACGCACCACTGCGTCGCTGGCGAAGGTCTGGAGCATACCGTCCAGGTCGAGACGCGCATTTGCCGAGACGTAATCGGCGATGGGCTTGGGAAGGGTGGGCGTCATCTCGGTCTCCAGTTGGGGAGTTGTTTCGACACCAAACTGGAAATAAGCTACCTCAATGGCAAGTACAGACAAAAAAGTAAGGTACTCACCTGACGGTGAGCGGGTGGACTATACGGCTCAGACTGCGGCCTCGAGCGCGCAGAATGTCATTCGAATCCTGGAAGGACGCTGGAAGCTGGTCATTCTGTTCCAGTTGTTCGGCTCGAACGTACGCCGCTTTTCCGAGCTGGAGCGCGCGATCCCGGAGGTCTCTCAGAAGATGTTGATCCAGCAACTGCGGCAGTTGGAACTGGACGGGGTTGTGGCCCGGACTGTCTATCCGCAGGTCCCGCCCAAGGTCGAGTATCGACTCACGGAGTGGGGTCAGTCCCTGTGTCCAGTGCTGGACAAGCTCCTCTCATGGGCGGAGACGGCACCCGTCGAGGTCCGCGAGCGGCTGATCGATGCAGAACAACGCCCCGAGTGAGCCGTCCTGAGTGAGTATCAGCAGGGAGGGGTTCGCAGAGGCTGAGCCAAAGTGTGAGGGGGCAGGCTCTGACGCAATGACGTCAACCGCCGCAGTCTGGTCGTTCGGTTATGTTGGATCAGACCGGCAGATCAGCCAAGGTCGCCAACTCGGCGTAGATCGCTTCGCCCGTCCGGGTCTCGGCGTTTCGCCAGGTCGTTGCGGTCGTCGGGTTGACCAGAACGCCTTCGCTGGTGAGCACAAGAACATTCGGCGAGCCCGGCAACTCTGGAACGCCGAAGCGACGCGCGATCTCCAGGTTGGGTCTGTCACCATTCCTCGGCATCCCGATGTCGACGAAGACCATTTCGTATTTCCGTTCGACCAGCTCCGCGAAACGATCGGTTGCTAGCCAGCCGGCGAGGACCCGGCTGTCGTGGCACCAGTTGGCTCCCATCACGAGTAGAACGCGTTTGCCCGACTGTCTGGCGCGGGCCAGCGCTGCGTCAACGTCGGCCGACGCATTGTCACTCATGTGATAGGCGCGGGCCTCAGGTTTGGGTGCCACCGTCTGTTCGGGCACTGCGGCGCACGCTGCTAAAGCCAGTGACACTGAGACGATCAGGAAAGCGCGTTTCACCCGGCAAACTCCCAAGGACGATGCGGTCAGCAATCGACCGGCCTACGGAACGCTCTACAACCCTTTCAACGTCCAGCGCCATCTGAACAGCAGACCCGCACGTCTGCCCGATTACGCTGGTGCGGCCCAGACGCGACCGGGGGAGGGGACTTGCCTCGGTCCCTCTCCGCAGCAATGTGAAGGCATGCTCAGGGTGGTGCCGACCGTCCAAGCGCCTCGATCACAACAGGTGCAAGACCCAGAGCGATGATTTCAACGCCCCTGGCATTGGGATGAATGCCATCGGCCTGGTTCAAACGGGAATCCAGGGCGACGCCCTCGAGCAGGAAGGGATAGAAGTCGAGGCGACGACTGCGGGCCAGATCCACGAACACCGCGTCGAACTCCTCAGCGTATCGCCCATAGCTTGGCGGCGCACGCATCCCGGCAAGGAGCACCGGTATCTTTCTGTTCGCCAGCCTGTCGAGCAGCGCCGCCAGATTAGACCGCATCGCTGCGGGCTCGATGCCCTGAAGAAGATCGTTACCACCCAGCGCAACGACACACAGGTCGGTATCGTCCTGAACACTGAAGTCTACCCTTGCGAGACCGCTCGCCGAAGTGTCGCCCGAAACACCTGCAGAGCGAACGCGAACGTTCGTGCCGAGATCTGACAGCGCTTCTTCCAGCCGCACCGGGAGGGCGTCGCGCGATGGAAGGCCAAAGCCTGCGGTGATGGAGTCACCCAGCAGCGTTACGACGCGCATGTCGACCTCGGGCGCGCCGGGCGCCGACGGATCCGGTGCGGTGGGCACCGGATCTGAACGTCGCCTGTCACAGCTCGAGAGACCGAGCGCTGCGGCACCAAGCAGCATGGCGCGACGTGGGAGGGAGGGGTCTGATGCGGTCATGAGGCGTTGGCGTATATAGGACTCGCGAACGGGCTTTGAATGGCCCTTTCTCAACTGGAGCGACATGGATGCCTCATCCCCTCGTCCTCGACTCGGTCACGCTTGATCTGTCCTCTCAGGCAGGCGTGGTTCACATCCTCCGGGGTGTCGATTTCAGCGTTCATTCCGGCGAGACGGTTGCCGTGATCGGTCCTTCCGGTTCGGGCAAGTCGTCGCTGATCGCGGTCGCTGCGGGGCTGGAGAAACCGTCATCGGGCCGGGTGACCCTGTTCGATCGTGATCTCGGCACCTTGAGCGAGGATGGACGTGCCCGGCTGTGCCGGGGGCGCGTCGGTCTGGTGTTCCAGAACTTTCATCTGCTGCCGAACATGACAGCGCGCGAAAACGTGGCGGCTCCTATGGAGCTTGCCGGTCGCGCAAACGCGATGGCTGAGGCGGAGGAATGGCTCGAACGAGTCGGGCTGGGGGCCAGAAAAACTCATTATCCGCACCAGCTTTCGGGTGGAGAGCAACAGAGAGTGGCTTTGGCGCGTGCTCTCGTGGTTCGTCCCGACCTTCTGTTTGCCGATGAGCCCACCGGGAACCTGGACGCGGAAAACGGCGTCAGGGTTGCCGACCTCATGTTCGATCTGGTGCGAGAAACAGGCGCGGCCATGGTCCTGGTGACCCATGATGATCGCCTGTCCCTTCGCGCGGACCGGACGCTTCGGATGCTGGACGGACGAATGTCGGCAGTCTCGTCCGGGGTAGCCGGATGAGGATCGCGCTGCGCTTTGCCGCGCGAGAGTTGAGATCGGGCGTGGCGGGCTTCCGCATCTTTCTGGCCTGTCTGGCACTTGGCGTGGCTGCGATCGCGGCGGCGGGGTCGACGGCCGAGGCGTTCCGTCAGGGACTTTCCAGTCAGGCTCGCGAAATCCTGGGCGGCGACGTTATCTTCACCGTCGAGCAACGGCGGTTTACCGCAGACGAGCGGGATGTGTTTTCGGCGTTCGGACCCACCGCCTATTCCGTTAGAGCCAACGCCATGGCCGAGACATCGGCCGGCCTGCGTCGGCTCGTCGATGTGCGCGGTGTCGGAGATGAGTATCCGCTGGTCGGCGACGTTGTGGTCGCTGGCGCGCCCAGCCTCGCCCTGGCGCTGATGCCTCAGGCGGGTGTGCCCGGCGCTGCCGTGGAACAGGCTCTTCTGGACCGGCTGGGGCTTCGTCTCGGGGATCAGTTCGTGATCAACCGAATGCCCGTGGTCGCGCGTGCGGTGCTGGTCTCCGAACCCGACAGACTGGGTCGAGGCTTCGCGCTGGGGCCACGCGTGTTGTTGCGAGCATCAACGGTTGAGCGGGCCAGTCTGCTAGGCGAGGGCGGTCTTTTCGGCGAAAGCGTCCGGCTGGTCCTTCCCCTTGATTCAGAGCCCAAGGCGGTGATCGCGGCGGTTCGTCAGCGTTTTCCCGATGCGAGCTTCGAAGCCCGAGACCGGTCCGAGGCGGCTGCAGGGGCGGGACGGCTGATCGATCAGCTCGAATACTTCCTGGGCTTCATAGGGCTGGCCTCCCTCGTGGCCGGCGGACTTGGCGTTGCCGGCGCGGTATCTGCATACCTTGACGAACGGAAGCGTTCGATCGCGACGCTCAAGGCCCTGGGGGCTGAAGGGGCATTTGTCCGTGATGTTTATCTGATCCAGATCGGCGCACTCGCCGCGCTCGGTATCCTCATCGGGATCATCGTCGGTGCCGCGACTCCGCTCGTCATCGGCCGGCTCGCCGCCGACAGCCTGCCCGTTCCAGCGTTGTTCGCCATCTATCCGCAACCGCTGGCGCGCGCCGCCATCTTCGGAGTCCTGGCGGCGGCCGCCTTTTCTCTCTGGCCGCTGGCCAAGGCGCGAACGACACCACCGTCAGCGATGTTCCGGCAAGAGCTCGCGACCCGACCGCGGATCGGAATCGAGGCCATAGGAGCCATCGTCGCCGGCATCGGCCTCGCCACGCTTGCGGTTCTGAGCGCGCCAAGTCGTCTTGCGGCGCTCGCGATGATCGGAGGGACAATCGTCGCCTTCTTCGCGCTTTGGGGGCTCGGGCTGGCGTCTGCAGCGCTCGCTGGTCGCCTGCGAGGACTGACACGGGGAGCGGTCCGGTTGGGATTGGCGAACCTGTCAGGCCCCCGATCGGCGGCGCGAACCGCCTCGCCTGCGATCGGGCTCGGTGTGGCCCTTCTGACCACGATCATCCTCATACAGTCGAGCTTGCTCGCCCAGATCGGCGAGGTTGCACCCAGAACGGCGCCATCGATGGTGTTCACCGAAATTCCCGGTGACCGGGTGGCCGAATTTGACGCCGTGATCGCACGCTCCATGAACGAGCCGGCGGCAGATCGATACACCCGGCTTCCTCTGATCACCGGGCGGATCACCCGGATTCACGGCCGTCCGGTGGATATCGAGACGATCGATCGCGACGAACGCTGGGCCTTTGATCAGGACCTGATCCTGTCGGCGCTCGACGGAGAACCGGTGCCGTCCGGGACGACCGCAGGCCGCTGGTGGACTGCAGATTATGCAGGACCACCCCTGATCGCCTTCGAACAGGACGCAGCACGCGCGGCGGGGCTCGGCGTCGGCGATACCGTGACGCTTCAGGTTCTGGGCCGCGAGATCGATGCGCGGATTGCTGTGCTGAGAGAGATCGACTGGGGCGGCTTTGGCGCGAACTTCGCCGTGATCCTGAACAGCGCTGCCGTCGAAGGCGCAAATCCTCGCCATGTGGCGATCGCTCGCGCCAGTCCTGCGCAGGAAGAGACCGTGACCCGGGCCCTTGCTCGGGACTTTGGCGCGGTGAACGTGATCAGTGTGCGCGAACAGCTCGAACAGGCCGCTACGCTCTTCGACCGCCTGGCTCTGGCTATCCGGGGGGCTGCCGCCGTCGCCAGCGGCTCGGGGGTTCTCGTGCTCGTCGGGGCCATAGCTGCGGGTGCTCGTCTGAGAGCGCGGGAAGCGGCGACCCTGAAGGTACTTGGCGGCACGCGCCGCCAGATCTTGACCGCTTATCTCGTTGAATACGGGCTTGTGGGAGCCATTGCGGGTACAGCTGGCGTCGCGCTCGGCACTGCGGCCGCTTGGCCGGTCGTGACGCTGGTGTTTGATGCGGCGTGGCGTGTTGACTGGATCAGCCTGTTCACTCTGATTGGCGGCACGACCGCCCTTGCTGCAGTCGGAGGGGGGGTGGCGGGCCTGGTGGCACTATCGCGGCGACCGGCCTCGATCCTGCGTCGTTCGCTGTCCTGAGGTGGTGGGTGCGGCGCTTCCACGGGCGGCAGTCCCGATGCGGTGGGTCCAGCGCCACCGTGTCGAACCCGATGTCGCGCGATCAACCGCTCAACGCCATCCATTCCAGCTGACCATGCTGCCGGGAGTTAGCTCACGTCGTCGAGCACGATGGCGGGGCGCGCGTCGGAAGTCTCCGTCGCGAAATCGACGCGTTCCAGCTCCAGTCCCCGGACGTGGCGGGCGAACAGGCCATGGGCCACACTGACACCAAACATGCTGGGCTCGGGATAGGCGTGCGGCAGCTCCGGGACAGCGCGCAGCGCGTCCTCCGAGGTTCCTCCGCCGCGATAGGTCAGGTGAATATCGCGCAACTGCACATTCTCGATTGGATGGCCCGGCAGACCGGACACGGTCGCCGCATAACGGGGGTCAATGCCGGTCGCGACCAGATTCTGGATGGATACACGGCGCATGGCACCAGCGGTCGTGCCTTCCGGACCTCGACGACGGTCGCCGAGGCGCAGGAAGATTGGTGCCGTGGTGACATCGCGCATGACGATGTCACGCACGATGATGTCCTCGATCGTCCCGCCATCGACCGTCTCAATCGCCAGACCACGCGATCGGTCGAACTGGCAGTCAGCGATCTCGATGTCACGGAAGTCTCCGTTCGATTCTGTGCCCAGCTTGATCCTGCCGGTGACGCGGTCGAGGTCGGGTGACAGTTCCTGGGATCGACCGAATGTTTCATCCAGCATGGTCCCCATATCGTACCCGGATACGCGGCAGCCTGTGATCTGGATCCGCTCTGTCGATCGTCTTTCGCCCAACGCATAGGACGTCTTGAGGACGATCGCGTCGTCATTCGGCGTATTCACCCGGAGATTCGAGAGGCGCGCGTCCCGCACGCAATCCAGGTCAATGCCATCACGGTCCGTGTCTATCCGCAGGTTGTCCATGGTCAGCCCATCGACACCGGTGAGGAGGAAAGCGAAATGGCCTCCTTTCAGCACGGCAAGATCGCGGATGATGACGTTGCGTGCATGCTTCAGGGCAACGGCCTTGTTGCCCTGACCGACCATGGCCGCCTGTTCGGCCGCCAGCGCCGCCATCGACAGCGCCTCGACAGGGCCCATGCTCAGTGGCCGATCTCCAATGTGATCGCGCGACCAGGGGGCTCCGGGACCCTCGCGCGTAAGCCCTATTCCATGAATCATGCCCGGACCGATCAGGGCGACGTCGTGTACGCCTTCGCCCCAGATAAGGCTGTTGTGCCAGTGGCTGTGGCCAAAGTCCTGGTAGGCGTCGTGAACGTTTGCCTCGGGCGCGTCGTATTGCCCGTCGTGCCTTGCCGGGTCGGCTGCTTCCAGGACGGCTCCCGCCCCGAATTCCAGAGTAATCCGGCTTCTGAGCCTTATCGAGAAGCTGAGATAGCGCCCAGCCGGAAGGACGACGTGTCCCCCGCCGGCGTCCGCAGCCGCCTCGATCGCGGCATTGATAGCGGCTGTATCCAGGGCCAAGCCATCTCCGACGGCCCCGAAATCGTGCACACAGAAAATTTGCGCGGAGGTCATCGTATCGCCAGGCTGCACAAACGAAAGGTCAGGATCCCAGATAGCCCTGACTGGATTCTGCAAGGCAAACGCAAAAATGTCTCTGGGTGGCGGCACGAGCCTCTTTCGGGTCTCATGCTTTGCCTGGATGCCGTCGTTCGGGCGCTTCCAGTTTCCGGCGGTCGTGATCATGGTCACCGGCCGTTGGTCGACCGGTCATGGGAGACGAACTGGCTCGTGAACACAGCTCGTTCGTAGGCCATCAAGAACAGCAGGCCCGGGTGTCAATCTTGGATCGATCCAACCAGATGCGACAGGGGTCGCCAGAAGCGACATAGCCGCATCGAGATCGCCGGTCGGCAGGGCAGGCACGGGCGGCGCGTGGAGGCTCGGTAGGACCGCTGCCCGACTGACTTCCTGACAGCGTTCACCACGCCTGTACCGTGTTCTTCTTTCTACTGCTTGTTGTTCACAGGGCGGCGGGGCAACGGGTAGACCCGACTATTCTGTCCCTGAAACGACGATGGCAAAGATCGGTCTGATCGACTGTGTTCCGTGAACGGCGTTCACCATACCTGATGCGGCCGCGTTAGCACCTTGGGCTTATGCTTTGAGCCCTCAGTTGGGGATGGGTTTTGCCGCAAAGCGCCAGATTGCGAAATCAGTTCTGGGCAGTCGCTGCCGGCGGCGGTCTGGCGATCGCCTTGCTGGGTTTCACACTGGACCGCATGGCGGCGAACTTCGACGCGGTTTCGCTGAAGCGTGAGCAGGAGGTCGTTCAGAACGGTCTGGCATCCCGGATAGACGAAGTCGGGCGACAGGTTGTGCCGCAGGTCGTCTGGGACGACGCTGTCGTCAATCTCGACAATCGGCTGGACAAGTCCTGGGCACGCGACAACATCGGGATCTACCTGCATGTGACCAGCGGCTTCCAGTTCTCCTGGGTGCTGAACGCCGATGACCAGCCGGTTTATGGCATGATCGACGGCAGAGATGCCGAACTGGCGGAATTTGCCGGTCTATCCGATTCCGTCGCACAGATCGTACGACAGGTCCGGGACGCGGAGGCACTCAGGCGGGAGGTGGCGGCAGAGACACTGGTGGAACCTCAATCAGCGATCGTGGCCAGTACGACCGACATGGTGGGAGCGGACCTGACCATTCTGTCGGCGACATTGGTCCAGCCGGATTTCGGAAGCGCGATCGTCCAGGGAAGGCGCGCACCTATCGTCATCACCGGACGCCTGATGGACGCCGCCTTTGTGGACTCTTTCAGCCGTCGATACATGCTGGAGGATGCTCATCTGCATGAAGGCGACGCGCGTGGCGAACCAGGACAGGCTCACGCCGGCATAGTGGGACCGTCTAACGAGATTGTTTCCACGCTCGACTGGTCGCCACAGCAACCGGGCGATGCATTGCTGCGAACGTTCATGCCTCTAACCTTGGCGCTGCTGGCGGGGATGCTGGCTCTGGCGCTTCTGGCCTATCGAAAGGCGCGCGCCGGCGCACAGGCTGTGGTCGCCAGTGAACAGCGTGCCCTTCACATGGCCCATCATGATGCGTTGACGGGACTTGGAAACCGTCATGCGATGGATCAGGCGCTGGCCCAGGCCGCCACAGCCTTGCTGACCGGTGGGCCTCGATACGCCCTCCACTGTATCGACCTAGATAACTTCAAGGAAATCAACGATTTGGCTGGGCATGCTGTGGGGGATGAACTCCTGCGTGTCGCGGCGCGGCGTCTCACCAAGATTGCGGGCGGGCGGGCGCATTGCTTTCGGCTGGATGGCGATGAATTCGCGGTGCTTCAGCCCGTTACGGCCGACGAAGAGGCCGAAGCCCTGGCAGACAGTATCTGCCGGGTTTTGGCCAAGCGCTTCGCGCTCACCGTGGGTCGGTTCACCTTGACCGCCAGTATCGGCGTTGGCGTCATGGACACTGCTGACGCGACAGCCACCGAAGTCTTGCGCAAGGCCGACCTGGCGCTCTTCTCGGCCAAGCGGGACGGACGCGCAAAGTATGCAGTGTACGATTCGGCCATGGATGAACTGCTTCGCCGGCGGCGGGGCCTGCAGGATGCTCTGCGGCGTGACCTTCAGGCGGGTGCGCTGACCATGGTCTATCAGCCTCAGGTCGATCAGGATCGAAACCTGATCGGTGTGGAGGCTCTCGTGCGCTGGACCTCCGAGGAGTTCGGCAAGATCTCGCCTGCGATCTTCGTGCCTCTGGCTGAGGAGAGCGGGATGATCGAGGCTCTGGGCGCTTTCACGCTGAAACGCGCCTTTGAAGACAGTCGGCGCTGGCCGGACCTCAAGGTGGCAGTGAATGTATCGGCGCTACAGCTGCGTGATCCCGGCTTTACGGACCGGGTGCTGTTGCTGGCGACCGAGGCCGGCGTGCGTCCGTCGGGGATCGAGCTCGAGCTGACGGAAGGCGTGCTCGTGGAACGGGGGCAGGGGGCGTCATCTCGGCTGGACGCCTTGCGCGACGCAGGCTTCTCGATCGCGATAGACGATTTCGGCACCGGCTATTCCAGCCTTTCCTACCTGAGTCGCTTCCCGATCGGCAAAATCAAGATTGATCGGTCATTCGTGATCGACATGGGACGTTCGAAGTCCGCCGACGCCCTCGTTTCATCGATCGTCCAGCTGGGCCGATCCCTGAACATGCGGGTGATCGCGGAGGGCGTGGAGACGCCCGAACAGTGGCTTCGGCTTGCGGCGGCGGGTTGCCGCGAGTTTCAGGGCTACCTCGCCAGCCGACCTGTCAGTGCAGAAGACATCGACCGCCTCTATGCCGGTGAGACCATCGGGGCCGCTGGTCAGGACCCCGACTACGCTCCCAGCTGGAAGCGCTCAGCTGCTTAGCGCAAGTCGAAGCGCCATCAGCGTGACCAAACCGAGCGTGCTCGGGCATGGCTCCAGCCGTTACGCCTTTCCCCTCGTCCCGCGCCAACGCCGTGTGACGACATTTCGCAGCCAGCGACTACGCGCGACGATAGATGTCTGAAGTACACACCAGACCGCATCATCAATGGCCCGCTTTCGCTTGCAACTGGGGGCTTGCGATGGATTGTGCCCTGGCAAAGGGCACGGAGCAAAGGGCCACGAGGGTCAGCAAGGCGATCATCGCCCAGGCCTCGTTGATGGCTTGGACCAGCGCCAGCTTCTCGACGAGCGGGGTCAACAGGGCGGCCGTGCCGGCGTCGGCCGGCTGGCCGATCCGGCTGGCGAAGACCGATGCGGGTATGCCCAGGGCCTGAGCAGTCTCGACATCGCCGGCTTGCAGCCGCGCGACAATCTCTCGGCCCAGCACCGGTGCCCGACCGTAGATCACGGTGTCGATCAAGGCCAAGCCGATGGCTCCACCCAGGTTTCGCATCAGATTGAACAGGCCGCTGGCGTCCGGCACCTGGGATGGCGGCAGGTTGCCGAGCGCCAGCCGGGTTGGCGGCAAGAGGCACAGCATGATGGCTACGCCCCGGAGAATCTGGGGCCACAGCATCTCTTCGAAATCGGTCGCTGACGTCTGGAAGGCACTGAGCCCCAGCCCCAGAGCGAACAGGCCAAATCCCATGGCGGTCATCAGCCGAGCGTCCATCCGGCGCTCCATCACAACCGCGACAGGCGCGGTGGCGAGCTGGGCCAGACCCGTGACAAGCATGATCGTCCCGATCGCCAGCGGACCGTGCCCGCGCACGAAGGCGAGGAAGACCGGCATCAGATACACCGAGCCGAACAGACCGATTCCCAAAACGAAGCTCAGGACGCAGCCGATCGCGAAGCTGCGATTCATAAGGGTCTTCAGTTCGACGACAGGATGGACGGCGGTCAGGCTTCTTCGAACGAAGGCCAGGCCTGAAACAAGCGACAAGGCGGCCAGGCCGATGACCAGAGGTGACGCCCAACCGCGCTGGGGTGCCTCCTTGAGCGCGATCTCGAGTGTGGCGAGCGCCAAGGCCATCAGGATCAGAGACACGAAATCCAGGCGGCGGACCGCACCCGGGTCGGCCCGGTCACGCGGCAGCAGCCAGACGGCCAAGACGGCACAGACGATGCCGGGTGCGAGATTGATCAGGAACAGCCAGTGCCACGAGTAGGTCTGGGTGATCCACCCACCAACGATTGGACCGACGGTCGGGGCCAACACCGCCAGTACGCCTGCGATGGTCGTCGCGATCCCCTGACGGTTCTGTGGGAACAGCAGGAAGACAGCCGAGAAAACCCCCGGGATCAGGGTGCCACCCGAAAAGCCCTGGATCACGCGCCAGAAGATCAGGGAGGTGAAATCATTGCTCAGCGCGCAGCCGAGTGACGCCAGGCTGAACACGCTGATCGCGACGACGAACAACCAGCGCATGGTCATGGCGCGGGTCAGGAAGCCGGTCAGCGGGATCGCGATCACCTCGGCGATGAGGTAGGCGGTCTGAACCCAGCTCATCTGGTCGGGGGCGACGCCGATTGCCGCCTGAATGGTCGGCAGGGATGTTGCAACGACCTGGATGTCCAGGATGGCCATGAACATGCCGACGCACATGATGATGAAGCCGGCCCAGAGTGTAACCGGACGCGTGGGCTCGGGCGTGTCGTTTGATGTCATCGAAATCTGCCGGGCGATCGGTCAAGTGCGGTTTCGGTGTGCATCATCAATCCAGACGCGCTGCGCGTGATAAAGTCACGCCCCATCATTCGACTGGAACCGAGGCTGGACGCATGATGTTCTGCAAAGTCGCCGCTCGCGATGATTTCCAGATGGAGATCGATGAGGCGGTGGGAGCCATTGATGACCGCGCCTGTCGCCCTGCTGTCCATCGGGACCGCTGACGCTCCCCATAACATGGCTCAGACAGACGTCGCCGAGGTTGCCCGGCGGCTGTTCCAGGACCGGTTTCCTCAATTCGATCGCATGGCCAAGGTTTTCGACACAGCTGGCATCCGTCAGCGCCAGTCGGTCTTGCCGATCGATTGGTATACGACGCCCCGGACATGGCCGGAACGCACCGAAGCCTACCTCGTCGGTGCGGTCGATCTGTTCAGCCGGGCGGCGGAAAATGCCTTGTCCGGTGCCGGACTGACCGGAGCGGACGTCGATATCATTGTCACCGTCTCGTCGACCGGGATCGCCACTCCTAGCCTGGAAGCCCGCGCCATGGAGCGCCTGGGTTTCCGGTCGGATGCGGCGCGCATCCCCGTCTTCGGGCTGGGCTGCGCCGGAGGCGTCACAGGCCTGGCGATCGCCAGTCGCCTGGCGCGGGCCAGTCCCGGCGCTGTGGTGTTGCTGGTCGCGGTGGAGGTCTGCACCCTGTCGTTCCGCATGGAGGACCTGACCAAGGCCGACATAGTGGCTACCGCCCTGTTCGGCGACGGCGCGGCGGCTTGTGTCCTTCGTTGCGGAGACGGCGGCTTTGCGCACGTCGATGGGACCGCAGAGCATACCTGGCCGGACACGCTCGACATCATGGGCTGGCGGGTCGAGCAGGACGGGCTGGGCGTCATCTTCGCCCGCGCCATCCCGCCTTTCGCGCGCGAGCATCTGCGTCCGGCGATGGACCAGATGCTGGCCACCAATGGCAAACGGGTCGAGGATATCGACCGCTTCATCTGCCACCCCGGCGGCATGAAAGTGATCGACGCCATGGAAGCGTCTCTGTCAATGGACCAGGGCACGCTTGATCATGAACGCGGAGTGCTCGCCGACCATGGAAACATGTCTGCGCCAACCGTACTGCACGTCTTGAATCGTGCTCGGCATGCCGGTCTGCCCAAGCGATCGGTGGTAACCGCCTTGGGACCGGGCTTCACTGTTAGCACTGTCACCCTGAGCAGCGCGGCATGATCGCCTCCGTCGTCATTCTGATCCTTGTGACGGTTCAGCGGCTGGGCGAACTGGTGCTGGCAAGGCGCAATACCGCGCGGCTTCTGGCGAACGGTGGGGTTGAGACGGGCGCGGGCCACTACCCGCTGATCGTAGGGTTGCACGCGGCTTGGCTGATCGGCCTGTTCATCCTGGCCTGGGATCAGCCAGTGAACTGGATCTGGATGGCAGTTTTCGTCCTGCTCCAGCTCGCGCGCGTCTGGGTCATAGCCTCGCTGGGCGGCCGCTGGACGACGCGGATCATCACGGTTCCGGGCGAGACCCTGGTCCGTCGCGGTCCCTATCGGTTCATCTCCCATCCAAACTATCTGGTGGTCGCCGCCGAGATCGCCGTACTTCCGTTGGCCTTCGGTCTGTTCGGCTATGCGGCCGTGTTCTCTATTCTGAATGCCATTGTGCTGACGATCCGCATCATGGCGGAAAGCCGCGCGCTGTCGGAGAGCGGGACGCCAGCCGTTTAGCCTGGATCCCTTGGGGTGGCGGCATCCTCGGTCCATCGCCGAGCTTCCTGCGCGACCATCGCATGGCCTGCGACCCCAGACGATTTCAGGGCTGGACAGGGTGATTGGCGATTGGGCTCTGTTAGACGGCCAAGGCTGCGACCCGCTCGTCACCGGGCTCGGCGAGCAGCGCCAGCAGGGCGAAGCTGGCCAGCCAGTGCTCGCCCATATAGTCGCCGGTGACATGGGGCAGTGCGGCGTCCAGATGGGCTTCAGCGGCATTCAGTGCGACCGCTCGGCGTCGGTCGCCCGCGGGCAAAGATGAGGCGATCTCTCGCCAGCACCACGCACGGCTCAGGTTCAGGCCATCGAGATGGGCGATCTTCCCGTCCGAACGATCACTGACGCCCGCAGGCTGGAACAGGGCTGCTGGTTCCGTCTCGCCCATACGGGGCAGGAAGTCGGCAAACCAGTCAGCAAAGTCAGCAGGGTTCATCACCCGTCGCATCAGAACAGCTTCCATCAGGGCCGGCGAGAGGAACTCGTCCTGCGAAGGCTCCCACGCCTGGCAGTCACGGTCATCCTGGTGCCAGTCCAGGGCACGCTTTCGGCAGAGGGTAGCGAGCGCGTGGTCACCGTGGCCCTCGGCGTAGTCGAGCGCCAGCCTCAGGGCGAAGGCGGTGTTGTAGTGGGTCCCGACGCGCACCGGATAGTCTGCCAGTGGCAGGAAGGCCGCGAACCGCATTGCGAAGGCGCGGGCGAGCGGGCGCAGGACCTCGGCGCGATTGTCGCCATGGCGTTCGAGTTCCGCTGCCAGCATCAGCAGCCAGCCCCAGCCATAGGGGCGTTCGAAACCCCGGCTCTCCGGGCGGTCCAGATAGGCCGTTTCTGTGGCGACGTTCTCCGCAGTGAACAGTTGGTCGGCCAGGGTGTCGATCCGGCTGGCTTCAGCCATCTCCGGGTACAGACGCCGCAGGGTGAACAGGGTCCACCAGCCATGGACGCAGGAATGCCAGTCGAAGCTGCCAAAAAAGATCGGATGCAGGGCCCGAGGGCCCTGGACGTCTTCCGGACCGGTGAGGACGTGATCCATCTTGTTGGGATACTCCCGCGTCACATGGCCGAGGGCGGCCGAAGCAAGGCGGGAGGCGGTCGCGGCGTCGAGCCGATGGGTCATCTCAGAACCTGAAGGCAAGGAAGTACATCAGCGCGATGTTGACCCCGAGAATGATCACAGCCGTCGGCATCTGGGCCCGAATGACGCCGTTGAAAGGGGCTTCCCGATCAGGGAGTTCAAGCAGGTTCGCCGGGACCACATTGAAATTGGCTGCCATGGGCGTCATCAGCGTACCGCAGAAACCGGCCAGCATGCCGATCGCGCAGACAATGGCCGGATTGCCGCCGAACTGACCGACCACGAACGGAAGCCCGATCGCGGCGGTCATAACGGGAAAGGCGGCGAAGGCATTCCCCATGATGACCGTGAACAGGGCCATGCCCAGACAATAGGCGGCCACGGCCAGCAGGGGCGAGGTCAATGGGACCGCCTGCGTGACCAGTTCGCCGACGACGCCACCAACGTCCGCCGCCAGGAACACAGCGCCCAGCGAGGCCAGCATCTGGGGCAGGAGTGCGGCCCAACCGATCGAGTCCATCAGCCGCCGTCCTTCCTGCACAGGAGCCATGACCGGGGGCCGCAGCCAGGCCATGGCGATGAAGAGCGAGAGGAGACAGCCGAGCCCGAGCGCGATCAGCGTCGTCTGGGTCGAGGAGATCAGCCATTGTCCCGCGCCGGTGTGTTTTGCCGCCAGGGTTCCACCGACGGCCGCCAGCGGCACGATCAGCGCCGGAATGAAGAGGCTGTTTCGTCTCCGGGCCGCGCTGTCGCGTCGCTGCTCCAGAGTGGTCGTCGATGGTCGACCCACGCCCAGCGCTTTGAGACCGCCGACAACGACCAGCGCCAGAACCAGAACACCATTGCCGAGCCCGCCGAGCCAGGAGCCGAACAACATGGAGGCCGCGACGAGGGCCCAGAACACAGCGCTGCGAACACGGGTCGGATGCTCGGGGTCTCGAAGGGTCAGGATCGAGAAGGCCAGGAACATCAGGCCAAGCAGAACATAGGCGTGGTCGAGCGTGATCATCGGCCCGTCTCCGCGTCACGTGCAGCCAGACCACGGCGGATTTCCCGGTCGAAAAGCAGCAGCCGCACACCGTGGACAACGAAGGCGGCGATCGCGGTGGGAATCGCCCAGACCGAAAGCTGCAAGGGCTCGACGATGATCCCCGCCTGTTCAAGAAAGCCGACCATCAGCACGATCGAACCGATCGCAATGAAGATATCCTCGCCGAAGAACAGGCCGATATTGTCGGTAGCGGCGGACATGCTGCGGATGCGGAAGCGAACCCTGTCGGGGAGGTTGCCCCCCGCCTGAACCTCGGCCGCACCCTCGGCCATGGGCGCAACCAGCGGCCGGACCATCTGCGGGTGGCCGCCCAGCGAGGTCAGACCCAGCGCCGAGGTAGCCTGACGCACGACAAGGTAGCTCAGCAACAGCCGACCGGCCGTGGCAGCCCTGACCTGCGCGATCAACGTCCGGGCCCGTTCCTGCAGGCCAGCCCGTTCCAGCAGACCGATCACCGGAAGGATCAGCCAGGTAATGTGGAAATAGCGGTTGTCGTTGAAGGCCTCGCCAAACGCCGCCAGGGTTGCCACGGCCGCCTGCACCAACTCCCGAACCTCGACGCCGGGTTCCAGGGCCGCGGTCACGCCGGTGACGATGGCGGCGACCAGTATGACCAGCAGCGGATTGATGCGGGCGACAAAGCCCACGACGACGACCGCAATTCCCAGAAGCACCAGCATCGGATTCTCCCCTTGTCGGGATGGTCGCGCCGAACGCCCGGTTCAGGAAGCCCCTTTAGCGCCGAAACCGCCGCCGCCGGGCGTTTCGATGACAAAGACGTCACCTGCCGCCATCGCGACCTCGGCCGTTGCCCCAAGGAATTCCACGGACCCATCGGTGCGCTCCACCTGGTTCACCCCGACCGCACCGTCTTCGCCGCCGGCTGCGCCGAAGGGAGCGGTACGCCGGTGATTGGACAGGATGGCGGCCGTCAGCGGTTCGAGAAACCGCACCCGCCTGACGGCCCCGTCACCGCCCCGGTTGGCCCCGTTGCCGCCCGAACCGCGGCGGATGGCAAAGCCCTCAAGCAGCACCGGGAAGCGGGTCTCCAGCACTTCCGGATCCGTCAGGCGGCTGTTGGTCATGTGGGTCTGCACAGCCGAGGCACCATCGAAGCCCGGCCCGGCGCCTGAGCCGCCGGCTATGGTTTCGTAATACTGGCGCGCGTCGTCGCCAAAGGTGAAATTGTTCATCGTGCCCTGGCTGGCCGCCAGAATGCCGAGGGCTCCGTAAAGGCAGTCGACCACCGCCTGACTCGTTTCGACATTCCCTGCCACCACGGCCGCTGGGTAGCGGGGGTTCAGCATCGACCCCTCCGGCACGATCATCCGGATTGGCTTCAGACACCCTTCGTTCAGCGGAATGGCGTCGTCGACAAGGGTCCGGAAGACATAGAGCGTCGCAGCTCGCGTGATGGACAGGGGCGCATTGAAATTGCTGGGACGCTGGCCGCTGGTCCCACGGAAGTCGACCACGGCGCTGCGGGCAACCGGATCGACGTCGATCCGCACCTGGATGACCGCGCCGTCGTCCATTTCAAGGGCGAAAGAACCCGGTTTCAGCGCGGCGATCGCCCGCCGGACGGCCTCCTCGGCATTGTCCTGAATATGGCCCATGTAGGCTGCGACGACCGGCCTCCCGAATTCGGAGACCATTCTGACCAGTTCGTCGGCCCCGCGCGCGCAGGAGGCAATCTGGGCCTTCAGGTCGGCCATGTTCTGCTCAACGTTCCGTGACGGATAGGCACCGGAGGCGAACAGGGTGCGGGTTGCGCTGTCGCGCAACTGACCGGCGTCTACCAGCAGGAAGTCGTCGATCAGGACGCCCTCTTCCTCGACGGACGTTGAAGATGGCGGCATGGATCCGGGCGTGATGCCTCCGACATCCGCATGGTGTCCGCGTGCCGCGACGAAGAAGGCGGGCCCTTCGTCTCCCTCAAGGAACACCGGCATGATGACGGTAATGTCCGGCAGATGGGTGCCGCCGTTGTATGGGGCGTTCAGCATATAGACGTCGCCCCGCTCCATGCCGCGCCCGTCTGCTCCCGAGCCGCGAGAAGCGATCACGGTGCGGATGCTTTCTCCCATTGACCCGAGATGCACGGGGATGTGCGGAGCGTTTGCGATCAGGGCTCCTGAGGCGTCGAAAATGGCGCAGGAGAAGTCCAGACGTTCCTTGATGTTGACCGAATAGGCTGTGGCCCGCAGTGCCTCACCCATCTGCTCGGCGCAGGCCGTGAAGCGGCTGTTGAAGATCTCCAGCATGATCGGATCGGCATCGGTGCCGATGGCGCTGCGCCGGGGCAGGGGAGTCGTCCGCTCAAGGATCAGGTTCAGGCCAGCGTCCGTTGTCGCCCGCCAACCGGGTTCGACCACCGTCGTGCCGGTGTCCTCAAGAATGATCGCAGGCCCGGAAACGGCCGCAGCAGGACCGAAATCGCTGCGGCGATAGACGGGGGTGTCGTGTTCCAATCCCGCCATCCAGACCGGCCCTCGACCAACGATGCCTGGAACCGTGCCGGCATCGATGCCGGCCGCCGAACCCTGAGCCGGCATCGAGGCTGCGACCGCTTCCGCCTCCAGCATTTCCACGACGAGCGCCTTGTCATCAGCAAAGAAGCCGAACCGCTGACGATGAAGGCTGCCGAATGCACGCCGCATCTGATCAGACGGACCAAACGGAATGGCGAGCGGAGCGTCGGAGCCAGCGAACTTGACCTCCGCGCGGATCAGGGTTCTGAGCGCTGCGTCCTGGAATCCTTGCGCCACCAGGTCGCCCCTTGCCCTGGCCTCCAGTGCGGCGGCCTGTTGTGCGAGGTCGGTGTCGCTGGAGGCATCCAGGGGTACCGCCACTGTCGCCTGACGGATGGCCCGCACCTCGGCCAATCCCATCCCATAGGCCGACAGCACCCCGGCGAAGGGGTGCAGCATGACTCGCGTCATGCCCAGTGCATCCGCGACCAGGCAGGCATGCTGCCCTCCGGCACCGCCGAAGCAGTTGAGCACGTACCGTGTGACGTCGTAGCCGCGCTGGATCGAGACGGATTTGATCGCTTCGGCCATATTCTGGACGGCGATCGTGACGAAGCCCTCGGCCAGCGTTTGCGGGTTCGTCGGGCGGCCTGTGGCGCGGGAAACCTCTTCGGCCATGGCTTCGAACGCGGCCGTCACAGCATCGGCGTCCAGTGGTCGATCGCCGTTCGGCCCGAAGACAGCAGGAAACTGGTCGGGGCGCAGCTTGCCCAGCAAGACATTGCAGTCCGTCACGGTCAGGGGGCCACCACGGCGGTAAGCGGCGGGCCCGGGCACTGCCCCCGCAGACTCCGGTCCGACCCGAAGACGTGAGCCGTCAAAGCGGCAGATCGAGCCGCCACCTGCCGCCACGGTATGGATGCCCAGCATCGGCGCCCGCAGCCTCACCCCTGCAACGACGGCGTCGGATGTCCGCTCATAGTCGCCCGCGAAATGCGAGACGTCGGTCGATGTACCGCCCATGTCGAAACCGATGACCCGGTCGAAGCCAGCGGCCCGTGCTGTCTCGGCCATCCCCACCACGCCACCCGCCGGGCCGGAAAGAATGGCGTCCTTGCCGCGGAAGGCTTCCGCCGCTGTCAGTCCGCCGCTCGACTGCATGAAAAGCAGCGGGGTCGAGGAGCCAAGGTCGGCTCCAACGTGGTCGACATAGGCTTTCAGGATCGGGGACAGGTAGGCGTCCGCGACCGTCGTGTCGCCGCGTCCGATCAGCTTGATGAGCGCCCCTACCTCGTGACCGATGGAGATCTGTTCAAAACCGACCTCCCGGGCGATGCCAGCCAGCCGCCGTTCATGATCAGGGAACCGCCACCCGTGCATCAGCACGATGGCCAGCGCCCGGAACCCGGCTTCCCGCGCCGCCGTCAGGTCGACCCTCACCTGCGCCTCGTTCAGCGGGCGATCCATGGCACCGTCGGCCCGGAGCCGCTCGTCGACCTCGATCACCCGGTCATACAGCTGGTCGTTCAGCAAGATATGACGCGCGAACAAGTCGGGCCGGCTTTGCCAGCCAATACGCAGCGCATCACCGAAACCGCGCGTGATTGCCAGCACGACGGGTTCACCCTTGCGCTCAAGAAGAGCATTGGTGGCCACAGTCGTGCCCATACGGATCTCGGCCAACAGACCGGCTGGCAGCGGCCCATGCCCAACCCGCAGGATGCGGCGTATGCCCTCAACAGCGGCATCGCGGTATTGTTCGGGATTGTCAGACAGCAGTTTTCGCGTCTGCAGCACACCGTCGGGCGCTCGCGCGACGATATCAGTGAAGGTCCCGCCCCGGTCGATCCAGAAGCGCCAGCCCTCTGGGGTTCCGGTTTGTGCTCTGCTCATGCCCGCTCCGACTCATCCGTACCGATGGCTTATCGCAAACTTCGCCGGCACTGTTCGGTTAGGCCTAGGACAGAGCGGCTGCCATGCAAACTGCCGACGCTTTTTCAATCAATGGCACCCAGTCGCAAGGCGTGGGCGATGAAGCACCGAAAGAGGAACTATTCCTCGGCCCGGCGGGCCGTGCTCCGAGATCGCTGTCAGGCCGGACGACAAACCTTCAAGACAGCTGCCATGTCTGGATTGCAGACATTGTGGAACATGCGTCTGAGACCGCGAAACGGGCTGGCAGCCTCTCTCCATTCGGCAGGTAAGAACCGACCTCTCGAGACATTTACGTGCTGAAGTCGTCAGTCCGCCTTCAGGGCAGCCAGCTCGTTTCCGCTCGGATCCCGAAAGTGAAAGCGTCGACCACCCGGAAAGGCGAAGATCGGTTGGGTGATGATCCCTCCCGCCTTGCCGACCGCTTCGAAGGTGGCCTCCAGATCATCGACAGCAATGACGACCAGGGGCGCGGAGGTGGCCTCGCTGGCGTCCGCCTGCAAGCCGAGATCCACGTTTCCTGTCATTGTGCATGAGTAGCTTGGACCGAAGTCGGCAAAGGCAAAGCCGAACGCATCGTCATAGAACGCCCGGGTTGTCGACAGGTTGGATGCCGGCAACTCAACGAAGCTGATACGAGACATCACTTGCCCTCCAGAGAGTTCTTGCGCGGCTTTCCAGTCTTCGGCTTCAGGCCGGCCGCACCCCGCGCGATCCATGATCGAAGGTTGTCCGGATCAGATAGGACCGCCTCAGGCAACAGCAGATAGCTCTTGCTGGGCGGATCCTGCGGTTCGTACCGAAGCGGCTTCACGTCCGGGACCGCGCTCAATGCTGTGTGATCCGCGCCCGTCATCTTGAGCGCAAGCCCGACATTCGACAGGGAAGCGAACGCCTTGCCGTCCGCATAGCCAAAGATGCCGCCGAACATCGGGCGGAACGCGAGTTCAAGGTCGGGCGGGCTCGCGGCCTCCATGATGGCCTGTAACGCCTTCGGATCGTGCTCCACGCCGCGCCTCATCCCTGTTCAATCGACCCTATGCATACACCCGCCCTCCTGCCAACATGGTGTCAGCATGACGCGCCGCGCCGACCGACTCCTTGCCCTGCTCGAACGGCTCAGGAGCCGTCCGGTCAGCACGGCCGCAAGCCTCGCTGCCTCGCTCGAAGTATCCATACGTACGGTGTACCGCGACATTGATGCCCTGGTCGCCACCGGGGTCCCGGTGCGCGGCGAAGCGGGCGTCGGCTATGTGCTGGAAGCCGGGTATCATCTGCCGCCACTGAATCTCACGGCCGAAGAAGCGGAAGCCCTTGCGCTCGGTGCGCGGGTGCTCGCCACCTGGAGCGACGGGGCCGTGGCCGGGCAGGCCTCTGCGGCGCTGGCGAAGATCCGCGCCGTCCTGCCTGCGTCGGGTCAGGCGGGGGTCGATCGGGATCTGTTCTGGGCACCACAATGGGTGGATCGCATCGCGCCCAGGGTCGACTTGCTTGAGCTGAAGCGGGCCGCGCAAGGTCGGCGCGTGCTGGAGATCGAATATGAGGCGCTGAGCGGGGCTCGCACCACCCGCACCGTGCGCCCGCTCTCGATCAATTTCTTCGGCCCGGTCTGGCTGTTGGCGGCCTGGTGCGAGCAGGCGGAAGATTTCCGGTGTTTCAGGCTCGATCGCATCCATTCCATGAGCGCAACCGGCAGCACGTTTCGTGATGAGGACGGCAAGCGACTTGCTGACTTCAAGCGGATCAAGAGTGAGACAGCGCTCAGCGGAGTTTGACACGATCGCGAATGACGCATCGGGTCGTGAACGGGGATGCAGGAGGGGGCGCAGTGGACAGGACCCAGTCACTTAAAAGTTGACGACGACCTTTTCCGCACAGGCCGCATCACCCCGACAGTGGCTGATCGACTGCAACGTTTGCTGACCGGAACTGTTTCACCCCCGCATCGCTTGAAGCCCGGATGAAGACAGCCATCGTCACCGGTTCCGCAGGCCTGATCGGCCGCGGCATTTGCCAGGCCCTCATTGCAAGCGGCTGGACCGTGGCCGCATTCGATCTGGAACCGAGTCCAGACGACAGTCGGTCGGTGATCTGCGATGTCGGCGATGAGGCTTCGGTCCAGGCCGCTTTCGAAGCGCTGGGGTGGGAGACCCTCGATCTTCTTGTCAACAATGCCGGTATCGCCGGGCCAGACAGAGGTCCGATGGCAGAACTGTCGCTCGCCGAGTGGCGCAAGGTAATCGACAGCCACCTGACCGGCACATTCCTGATGAGCCGCGCGTCCATTCCCCTGCTCAGCGAAGGTGGTGCCATTATCAATATGGTATCGACGCGGGCTTTCATGTCGGAGCCGAACACTGAGGCCTACTCAGCCGCCAAGGGTGCCCTGGTGGCGTTGACCCATTCGATGGCGATCAGCCTGGGGCCGAAGGTGAGGGTCAATGCGATTGCTCCAGGCTGGATCTCTGACGGAGAAGACCTTCGCCCGGTCGACCATGAGCAACACCCGGTTGGCCGCGTCGGCCGCGCTGACGATATCGCAAATGCTGTACTCTATCTGGCTGGAGCCGGGTTCATCACCGGCCAAGTGCTGACGTTGGATGGGGGTATGACCCGCAAGATGATCTACGCCGAATAGATTGGCTGGCCTCACGCCGCTTCTCTCTGCGATGGAACGAAGGCAGGGAGATGCGTTCGCTTATCGTGTGGCGGCAGGAACGGCAGTAGATACAGATTTGTCCCACCGATCACTGCCGTTTCCATGACCCCTGTCGATGCCCTGCCGCCTTCGCAGTTACCGATGTCGCGCCGCTCGATGGCGATCGCGGCATTCTCGACTGTCGTCGAATGGTACGATTTCACCCTGTATCTGTTTCTCGCAACCGTGCTCTCGCGCGTGTTCTACGGTGGCGGGGAAGGATCGCTGGTCGCGACCCTGGCCGGCTTTGCCGTCGCCTATCTGATGCGCCCGCTCGGCGCGGTCGTGTTCGGGCATTTCGGCGACCGGTTCGGACGGCGTCCGATGATGCTGATCTCGGTCGGGATGATGACCGCTGCCATGCTCGCGACCGCCCTGCTGCCGCCCCAGTCCGCGATCGGTCCCGCCGCAGGCTGGAGCCTTCTAGCCTTGCGTTGCATCATGGGGTTCGCGGTAGGCGGAGAATACACCGGTGTCGTCGCCTATCTGATGGAGGGCGCGCCGCCACGTCGTCGCGGGCTCGTGGCCTCGCTCGCCTCGGCGGCGAGCGAGGTCGGCGCGCTTCTCGCCGTCGCTGTTTCGGCTCTTACCGTTCATGCGCTGAGCCAGGCGGATATGGACGCGTGGGGCTGGCGGATCCCCTTCCTGTTCGGATCTGCCCTGGCCCTGGGAGTCTGGCTGGCGCGCTCGACGATGCAGGAGTCTCCGGACTTCGAGCGCCAGCGGGCCTTGGATACGATCCCCAGACAACCCCTGCGCTACGCTCTTGCTCACCATCGCACGGGCATCCTGCGCGGGTTCGCCATCTCGGCGCTCGGCTCCATCACCTATTACGTCGGCATCACCTACGTCCCCGCCTACCTCACCTCGGTCGGACGGATGGGTGAAGCCCTGGCGCTTTGGATGGCGACTGTCGCTGCCGTCGTCGTGATCGCGATCACGCCCCTCGTCGGGGCTCTGTCCGATCGGGTCGGGCGGCGGCCGGTGCTGGTAGGGCTTGCCTTGATGAGTGCAATACTGCCCGCGACCCTGTTTTCCGTGATGGCGAATGGGAGCCAGCTCCAGGCGTTGCTTGGCGCAGTGGCCCTGGCTGCTGTTGCCGCCGGCGTCAGCGCGGTTGGGGCAGTCTCGACCGCAGAACAGTTTCCCGGCGAAGGACGGCTGACCGGTCTGGCCCTGGGAGCCACGACCGCAACCGCATTTTTCGGGGGCCTGACACCCTATGTGGCGCAGATCGTGATCGAGCGAACGGGATGGGCCATGACGCCCGGGATCATGATCGCCATCGTCGGCCTTTGCGTCCTCCCTCTCCTGATATCGATGCCGGAGACGGCTCCAGCCAAATGCCCACTCCGAGAGCCGTACGCCGGTCGCGGCTGAAGACCGTCTGTGGATCGTTAGATCAAGCACGGGCGTCGATGTTGCCCAGCTAAACAGGGTCGGCGAGAGGCGCTCCGCTCTTCTGGAACCTGAAGGCGACCAATGTCGACACCGCAACGGATTGACGGTCGCCGCGGGGTGAACCCAGGCGGAGAGGGGCTTTTGAGCGGCATTGATAACCCTCACAGGGCCACCCTCTTGGGCTCAGCCCTTTACAGGAACGAGCCCTGACGTGGCGTCTCGGGAGCAGGGCCTGGCTGGCCATGGCGTCTCTGGATCTCCGTTAGGGCGCTGAATCGCAGGCTTTCGTCCCGATCCCTGACCAGGCTTTCCAGAGCTCTGTCGTCCAGCGCCGACCATGGCCTGCCGCGATCGGGTCCGGACGGCACGCGCGGCAACAGGCCCGGCTCCGAACTCCAGGCCAACAACTGGCTCATGGGTACGGCGTTCAGCATGTCTCGGAGGTGGTGGGCCGTTACATAGGCATCGGGCAATGCCCGATGGGCCGGCAGGCCGAGTTCATGCACCAGGCCTTCCGGCCGACGCTGATATCGCAGCATCTGGTTGGAGAAACGGGGGAGCTCCGGCCAGAGACGCATTGCGCACTTCCAGGTGCAGATCCATGCGGCTCCCCCTGTGAACCGTGGCGAGCAATAGCGCTGTTCGAAAGCTGCGCGATGGGCGGCCAGGGTCAGGACTTCATCGCCGGGTCGCAGGACCGACCCCGCAATGTTCCTCCAGTAGGGCGCATTGGCAACCCAGTCGTCCAGGATGTGGTGCACGGCCATGGTGTCTGCAGAGATCGGTCGGCCGGGATTGACGAAGAGGGCACCGCGTTGTTCGGCGATCTGCCACTGACCGTCCTCAGCCTGTTCGACATCCTGCCAGCCGATCTCGCAAACGTCCATCACGCCGGTTCCAGCCGTCTCGAGGTCGACGACACGGACACGCGATGGCGACTTCGAATCCTTTGTCACGACCTGGCCTTCGCACCCTTCTTGCCGAGAACGGATTGCGCCTTGGATGATTGCCCGGGGTTGGCCTTGCGCTTCCTGGCCGCCGTTGCATTGGCGCGCTTAGCGGCATGGATCCCATTGCCTTTCGTGTCCGACATCACCGATCCCTTCATGGACTTTCGGGAGCGCCCGCTCTTGCATGGGGTTCCCTGCATGCGTCCCGCCACCGCATCAGCAATCGCACGTGACCATCACATATGGCTCGCAGTCTGACACGTTCAGGCTCGACCTCGTCCTGCAAGGCCATGGCGCCAGACGTCGACGCTCGCGCGGTGCAGATTGGCATGGCGGTTCGCGAGGCGGTCGATGTCCTCATAGCCCCCGCCGATGACGCCCACGACCGGAGCGAACGGCAAGCAGGTCGCCAGCACGTAAGTATCCCGCGCGAGCAGTCCCTGATCGGTCAGGGCCAGTCGGCCCAGACTATCGGTCTCATGGGGATCGACACCCGCGTTGTAGAAGACGAGGTCCGGCCGAACGTGCTCCAGCAAGCCCGGAATTTGCGCTCGCAGCTCAGCCAGATAGGCTTCGTCACCGGTCCCGTCGGGAAGATCGATGTCCAGGTCGCTCGGACCCCGGCGGGTGGGGTAGTTCTTTGCCCCGTGCATGGAGAAGGTGAAGACCCTCGGCTCGTTCTCGAAGATGAACGCTGTGCCGTCGCCCTGGTGCACGTCGAGATCAATGACCAGAGCGCGTTGGATCTCGCCGGTGTCGATCATCAGCCGAGCGACCACGCCGACGTCGTTGAAGACGCAGAAGCCGGAACCGCCCTTTGGCCCGGCGTGGTGGCTGCCACCCGCGGTGTTGCAGGCGAGGCCATGACGCAAGGCCAGGCGCGCTGCGAGGAGAGTGCCGCCGACTTCTGCCTGTGAGCGGGTAACGATGTCCAGCGTGACCGGCAGGCCTATCACGCGTTCGACATGCGCTGGTACGGCGACATCCAGGACCTGTCGAACGTACATGGGGTCGTGGACAGCGGCGAGCATGTCAAAACTGGCGAGTTCGGGGATGTGTAGCCCCTCAGGACCAATCAGGCCCTCCTTTTCCAGCAGTTGCGCAAGCCGGGCGTACTTCTGCATCGGGAAGCGGTGACCCGGCGAAAGCGGGGCGCTGTAGGCCGGATGGTAGACAATCGGCGGAAGAGGAAAGGGGGTGGACATGATGACCGATCGGCTATGCGCTTCGCGGGCGATGTGCTGCACCCGCGCATAGGCCGCAACAATCACGCTGACTGTCGCAGGAGCGGGGCCGGGAAAGTGCCCTTTCGGTCCTGTGCGGGCGCGCTCCTTGCGGCCGGCGTCTGGGATTGGCTGGGCGCGGGGCTCTTCTCGACCGGCCAGCGTACCAATGACCGCGAAGATCAGAAGGGCCACCGTCGGGGTTTCCGCTAGAGGGGCCTATAGGCGACCGCGGTGTGTCGTCAGGATGAGTTTCGCAGTTTCCTATTCGGGACGCCCTCAAAGGCTCGGTTAAAAAACTTCAGTAAATCAACAGATTGTAGTCGTCTGTTGATCTTTCAGTACCATCAGCGGAGTTCGATCCACACGGGTGCATGATCGCTCGCACCGGGCTGACCGCGGACTTCACGATCGACGCCGGCATCCGTCAGACGCGTGGCTGCCGCGTCGTTCAGCAGCAGATGGTCGATCCTCAAGCCTGCATCCCGCTCCCACGCCTTTCTGAGATACGCCCAGAAGGTCCACTGCGGATCGTGGGGGTAGCGTTCTGCCAGGGCGTCGGTCCAGCCCTCGGCCAGCAGTTGGGCAAACGAAGCGCGCGGCTCCGGTTGGAGCAGGGCATTGGTTATCCAGGACCGGGGATCGTAGATGTCGGCATCGGTCGGCACGACGTTGAAATCTCCAGCCAGGACGACCGGAGCATCGAGTTTGAGCAGCCCCCTCGCGTGGGTCAACAGCCAGTCGAACCAGGCCAGTTTGTAGTCGAACTTCGGCCCGGGCCGGGGATTGCCGTTTGGCAGATAGAGACAGGCGATCAGCACACCCTCGACCGCCGCCTCGACATAGCGGCTCTGAGTATCTTTCGCGTCACCGGGAAGGCTTCGGCGCGTCACGACCGGCATGCCATGTCGCGACGCGATGGCAACGCCGTTCCACCTCGCTTCGCCGACCCAGACGCTGTGGTAACCGAGGTCACGCAGCGCGGTCTCCGGAAAGCTGCTGGTCGATGCCTTCAACTCCTGAAGGCAAATCACATCCGGACGCGTGTCTTCCAGCCAGACCTTCAGGTTCGACAGGCGGGTGTTGACGCCATTGATGTTGAAGGTCGCAATCCTCATTCCTTATTCCTCAGCACCCGCAAGGCCAGCGAACCAGTCGGCATAAATCGTGGTTCTCGCCATGTGCCTGTTCAGGTCCGGACTGCCGTCCTTCCACCAGACGGGACCCCGTTCTCCCAGAGCCACCTTGGCATCGTTTACCGCCTTGCGAGCCTGGCTCAAGGCTGCTGGATCACCTTCGCGCCGGGCCGAACCGACAAGGGCGCGAGCGCGCATCAGTTCCGACACCCGCTGGATCCGTTCGGCCTCGGGAAGTGCCGGATTGGATTTCCGCCACAAACGACCCCGCACGACAAAGTATCGGCCATCCGGTGTGTCAGGGTAGGTTGTGACGGTCACAGACCGTCTCCGGACCGGTCCAGCAAGGCCTTCCCAACGAAGGGCGCCAGCCGTTGGGCGATGACGCCGATCCCGGCAGCATTGGGATGGATACGGTCGCTCTGATTGAACCTTGGATCCAGCGCCACACCTTCCAGCAGAAAGGGGTAAAGGGCCACGCCGTGTCGTTGCGCCAAGGTCGGGAACACGGCATCGAAGGCTGGCGCATAGGTCGACAGCCACGCGGGTGCCCTCATCCCGCACAGCAAGACATCAATCCCGCGGGCCGCCAGCGCGCCGATGATCGCATGAAGATTCTGCGTGATCTGATGCGGTGGCAGGGCCTGCATCAGGTCGTTGGCACCCAGGGCGACGACGCAAAGGTCCGTGTCTGCAGGGACATCCCTGTGCAGTCGCGCCAGACCGCCACCCGTCGTGTCACCGTCAAGCCCTGCACCAATCACGCGAGCCGGGACCCCCAGATCGTCCAATGCGGTGCCTAACTGTGCTGGAAGAGCGTCTCTTTCTGAAAGGCCGTATCCAGCCGAAATGGAGTCGCCGAACAGGGTGACAACAGGGGCGGTGTTACGTCCGCCTGGGCTCACGCGTCTTCGCCGCCCATCTCCCTGAACACGTCTGTCACAACAGCGTCCAAGGCATCATCCTGCAGATCGACCGATACCTCGATCTGGCCATTCAGGGCCGCATCGGACCGCCCGGCTTCTGTTGCCGCAGCGTCGGGTTGATCCGAACCTGAAACCCGTTCACCGGCGGAGTTTGCACTGCCCTCGGGCGACACGAAGATGTCTGACCGTTCGAGGCCATGTTGCTGCACAAGGTGTTCAACGGCCAGTTCGGCATCCCGTCGGGTGGCAAAGGTGGTCTTGAGGGTCTTGCTCATCATTCTGTCCTTTGGGTGTACCGACCTAACGCGCACCTCTCGCTGCCGCTCCGACGTCCTTCGGGATATCGTTACGGATCGCGCGGAACCGGAAGGCCGGCGGTCGGGTTGGTTCAGGACAAGGAGTGACCCTGATGACTGATCCAACACCCACCTCACCAGACCATCCCACGCCGACGACCGTCCCCGACGATGCCGGGGCCGGTGTCAAGCGCCCGGATGAAGGGGGTACCCAGCAACCGGGCCAGGTCCGGACCCCGCCGGCCCCCGGGGGCGACGGTGCGGCCGGAGCGGGTGGGCCCGACGGTTTCGGGACCGGAACCTGATCAGGCTTTCGGCGAGACCAGAACGGCGACCCATGGGGTCGCCGTTCTTCGTTTCGGTGGCTATGGCAGGCTTCGTCAGCCGGGGGCGCTTAATCGGCCCTTCAGTTCGTCGATCCGTCTCGAGGCTTCAGCCTTGTCCAGACCAGGTTCAAAAGCATCAGGCAAATCCATCTCTTCCGACAGGGTTTTGAGATAGGATGCCTGGGCTCCGGTCATCGGATCGCCACCCGAAACCCAGTCGTCCGGGTCCTTCTCGGTGTTGCTTTTCGGATCGGGATCCAGTTTGGGATTCGTATCATCGGTCATCAGTGTTCTCCTGTGTTCCCGTAATGTTCCTGCCCGCTTCAGGTTCCGGTCTTCCACTCCCAAAGATTGATCTGCACATCGAGCCGCGACCATACTCCACGTCGATGGCTGAGCGGCACGAACCCTTCGGTCCATCGCGGTCTTGTCACCCAGAGTCGGACGCTCGAGCCTGAACGCCGAACGCTTTCCAGGAGGCTAGAATGACACGTCTACTCATCGTTGCTGCGGCCACCGTGACCCTGGCGAGTTGTGCGCCCGGCGGGATTTCGTCGCAGGATGGTACCGCGATCCCCGATACCGACCGGCAATGCTTCCTGTCCTCGACAATCACAAATTTTCGCTCTGAAGGCGACACGACGACCTACGTGCGGGCAGGTCGCAACGAAGTGTTCGAGCTGAACAGCGGATTTTGCCGAGGGCTGAGTTCAGCGCGTAGCCTGACACTAAGCGGCAATCAGGCTTGCACAGGCGAGACGGTCGACATTGCCATATCGGGGCCGTCCTTAACCAATGAAAACAACAGCATCTGCAGGGCCCAAGTCATTCGCCAGCTCACTCAGGATGACGTGGCCACTCTGCCAGCGCGTCTGCGTCCTTGAGCATCATGGCTTCGTCTTCGCCCGGCGCAAAAAGGCCGCCGACTTAGGGCATAGCCTGCCTAGAAGGGCGCGCTGGGCGGCTTGCGGGCTGCCTCGATCTCCGCGCCGGTTGGGGCGCGGAGCCGTACAAGTCTTTGGTCATCGAGGCTTACAAGCCCCAGCCGTTCGAACGCTGTCAGCCAGCCGGTCATGGGCCAAAAGCCCCAGAGACGATGGAACGTGCGGGCATTCGCCAGGATATCGTCGAAATGCTGAAGCGGGGGGTCAAGGACGCCGTGATGCTGATGAAACGCTCCGGCCCCACCCATGAAAAGCAAGGGCACACCAGCGTCACGGGCCCGGAAACCAAAGTCCGTGTCCTCGGCCCCGTAGCCGGTAAAACGCTCGTCGAATCCGCCCAGCGCCGCGAACGTCTTCCGCCGCAAGCCAAACGCCAGCGACCAGAAAAGTCCGGCGTTGGCCTCGGGTCGGAGCCCGGTCCTGGGAAAAGTGCGAACAGGATGCGGGCGACCGTTTCCCAGAAGGCCAGCCTCGGACCACCCGGGCCCGACATCGCCCGCCCCCAGATAGAGGACCTCGGCACAGATCAGAGCGTCTGACGCGCACAGGGCGACGTCCATCAGACAGGGCAGGGTGCGCATCGGGATGCAGTCGACATCCAGAAACAGCAGATGATCCCCACCGGCATGGGCAGCGGCCAGGTTGCGGGCCTGCGCCAGCGGCAGTCCATCGGTCTCCAGACGGACCACACGCGATGGAAAATCAGTTTCAGGGCCCTCGACCGGCCGGTCACTCATGTCGACGATGATCAGTTCATCCGGCGGCCTTGAGCTCCGCCTCAGCCCCTCGACCAGATTGGCCAGGTGGTCGTCGCGATTCTTGACCAGGGTCAGGACGCTGAGGCTCACGCCCGATCCCGGCCGCGCCAGAGGTCCAGCCGATAAGCCGACTCCCTGCGCGCCGAGACCGCCTCGACCTGATCGCCCAGAAGCGTGCGCAGTGCCTCCACCGCGCCATCCCCGGTTTGGGGATAGTCGGTCTCGCCGGTCCAGTGCACGAGCAGGATGTCTCCGCCCGGAGCCACAGCTTCGCCAATCCAGATCGCTGCCCGTTCCAGATCCGCATCGTCCCAGTAATAGGCGATCTCGGACAGGACGATCAGATCGATATCCACCAGGTCCGGCGTGTAACGCGGAAAGACCATGGGCTCGAACACGACCTGGGGCAGGTCCGCGCATTTCCGCTGGGCCCGATCCAGGGCCGTCACGCTGACATCGATGGCCAGAAGCGATGCACACAGGGGGGCGAGGCGTCGGGTCAGCGAGCCCCCGGCGCAACCGACCTCGAACGCGCGGGCATAGGTTCGACCGCCCAGTGCGGCGATAGTCGCATCAAATTTTTCGGCCTCGTAGGTCCGGCTTTCAAGTCCCCAGGGATCGGGATCGCCCTGGAACATGGCCTCGAAATAGGAGGGGGGCAGGCTGCTATCAGGGCGCATCGGATCCCTCCCACAGATAGAGAATGTCTCGTTCGGGCATGTCATGCCGCGACGGGTCGAGGCGGAACCCTGGTCCCAGAACATCCGTCAGCTGGCTCTGGTGCGCCTGCAGCGCCTGCATTCGAAGGTCGCTGGGAACCCCCTTCGTTCGCACAGCGCGGCGGGCTCCGGCGGGCGGCTGATCCGACCAGACCTGATATTCGAAAACCGCCAGCTGTGGCCCCGTCCACCCCACCACGGAGCGTGCGAGAAGGGCGGCCGCCGCATGGTCGCAGTGGGGCTCGTGGAGCGCTGTCACAGCCAAGGCTGTGACGCCATGTTCCACACAAAGATCCGCCAGGTGCATCGCGGTCGCCAGGGCGGCAACACTGCCTTGCGGATGGGGCAGGGCGTCGGGCCAGTCGAGGAAGACGATCTCGGGAGCCTCGCCGCCACACAGATGCTCCAGCGCGAGCCGGGCTTCCGCGCGACGGGTCTGGACCAGTCGTCGTCTCGATGCTTCATCCGGATGGGGATGTGAGCCGGCACCATCGGTCAGAAAAACTACGGCGGCGAGCCGGTCTGCGGCCGATGCGTCGGCGATCAGGGCGCCAGCGCCCAGGGTCTCGTCGTCCGGATGGGGTGCCAGCACCAGCCAGCGGGCCTCGGCCCAGTCGCTTTCAGAAAGGTCGATGACGTCTACCACAGCGCGTCGCCCTCGCCCCAGGCATCATGGTCCAGCCAGACGATGGCTGCCTGATCGCGCGCATAATCGGGGCCCGCCTGGCGGAGATAAAGGCTCAGGTCGCGCGTGATCTTGTCGATCCGCTGTCCGTCGAAAGCGCTGCGCGTGCCAATCAGTCTTGCCGACAGCTCCATAACGTCCAGCCCGGCGCGTTCGACCACGCCGCGCGTCAATCGAGCGAAGGCCGAGGCGTCCGGATCTTCGCTGGCCGCTCGCAGCGCCGCCTCGCGGACCCAGAGCCCTGCGGTACGGGCCGCCACCACCGCCTCTGCGAATTTCGCGCGCTGCAGGGGGTCGGCCCTGGCGGCGTCCGACAGGGCGGAACGGGTCTCCGCCAGCAATCCCTCGATCCCGCCCAGTTGCACGGCGGTAAAGCGCCAGGCCCCAGCGGTAAAGCGGGGTTCCCGATCGTAGTCACCCGGTTCGCCCAGGGTGTTCGCCATCGTGACGGAAATCCCCGAGACATCGTAGCGGCCACTGCCCGTGGCCCGCATGCCCCTGACCCGCCAGTCGGACAGGTCGGTGCGATCCGCGTGGTTTGCCGGGATGACCACGAGCCGTCGCGGGCCGTGCTGCGGACGGGCGGTCACGACCGCGAAGCCCAGTCCCCCCGCCCCGGTGGCAAAGGCCTTTTGTCCCTGAAGGTGCTCTGCTGGTCCTTCCTGCTCTATCGTCACTCCCGGCGCGGGTTCGGTCGCCCACACACCATAGAACAGGCCTTGGTCCAGTTGCTCGCCGAGAACCCTTTGCTGACCAGGCGTGCCGTACCAGTCGAACAGTTTCAGCGCATTGACATGACCCTCGAACAGCCGGCCCAGGCTCAGGTCTGCTCGCCCGACCCCGCGCAGGGCGTCGAGCATGTCCAGGTTCTCCTGGGCGACACTTGCAAAGGCCTGACCGCCCGAAGCCACCGGCGCATAGCGGCGATGGAGGCTGGACCGCGCGATCAGCGCCAGGCTGTCTGCCGGAAACCGGGGCACCGCATCGTAACGCTCGCCAAGGGATGCCAGCCGATCGTGCAAGGCCAGCACAGTTTCGCGAACGGAGGTCGCACCGGTGTCGTCGTGAGCAGTCTGGGCAATCATGAGATGACCTCATCCATCGGAGCTGTGGCAAGCAACGACCGATCGTGCGTTGCGGAATCCGCCAGGCCGATCAGGCGACGCGCCGCATTGCGAGGACCATCGGGATCGAACAGTCCCACGCGCTTCGACAGGGGCAGTTGCCGTGCCTGAGCCAGAAGGCCGGGCCACTGCGCCGGGGCCGGCCATGCTGGATGAACGACGGCGGCCCCGACGGCCTCGAGCCGCGCTGCGGTGGTGTACTGTTCATCAAAGGGTCGCGGTTCGGGCAGGCAGATAAAGGGCCGTCCGGCGGCCAACACCGCATTGACGAGGCCGTTGCCAGCGCCCCCGACCACCACAGACGCGGCCGCAATCTGTGCTGAGACATCCTCGCTCCAACCCAGCAAGGCGATGTTCGATGGCGCTTCTGGAATATCCGTCACCGGACCCGCGATCCGCCACCGGACGTCCGGATGGGCCCGCGCCGCTTCTGCGATCTTCACGCCGTCGCCAGCATCGCCGCCTTTGCCCACCACCACCAGCACGACATCACCCTGAACCGCACAGGTCGAGGGCTTGCCCGTCAGGCCGGGGACGTACAGGGTCTTGGAGCGGACCCAGGCCGGGGTTTCCGGCGCATCCAGCGCCTCGGCGAAAGGGCACAAAAGGGCGCAGGCGCCGCGAAAGGCATCGAGGTGAGCGGCGTCGTCACGCCGTCCGTTCAATCTCACATAGACAGTGGGCGTCGCCGAAAGTCGCGCCAGCATGGCGATCTCCACCGAGACGTCGACGACCATCAGGGCCGGCCGCGCGGTGGAGATCCAGCCTGTCACACGCGCGACCCGTTGGCGGACATTCTCGTGGTCGACCGGCGCATAGTGCAGGGCGTCTGGCCGGGAGTCCGACGCATCTTGACCATCGAAGGCCGTGACACCGTCTGGCCGATCGTCAGGCAAATCTACGACCTCGAGGCCCGCTGTCCGGCCCGCCAGTCCGGTGCCGAGCAAAACGAAGCGATCCGGAGCCTGACTGGCAATCTGGATGGCGCGCTGGCGGTGCCCGTCGCCGTGGTGATGCAAATAATAGCCGATGGGCCGGGTCATGCCGGCTCCATCGCCCGCGACAGAGCCATATTCCTGGCCATCGGCGGCAGACCTTTTTCGAGGATCGCCAACGACCCCGCGTCCGACCCTGCCTGTCGCTGGCTGCGTCGCCACGCCGAGCGTCGACGCCACTGATCGAACGAGGGGGCCATCAACGGCTCACCGGCCTTTAGCGTTCGGCTCATGTCCGCCATATGCGCTGCCATCCCGCCCTCAGCGCGGCCTTCCGTTCGGGCCGACACACGGGTCCAGACCGAGGGCGGATGCCGCAGCCGCGCCCCCAACGCCACTGCTGCAGCGACGAGGGCCCGGTCTTCCCCGCTCGGTACGGCCGGGACGCCACCCGCCGATCGCCAGGTCTCCACGCGCAGTGCCAGGCTGGCCCCGGTATGGTCGCCATGCCGGGGGGCCGGATCCCACGCCAAAGGATCAATCGCATCCTCGATCGCCCGGACGGTCGACCAGTAGTGATCCCAGAGCGCTCGTGCCTCGGCCATCCGGGGAGGCAGGCTATCCTGCTCGTCGATCTCCAGCCGTCCCCCGATCACCTCACCCCCATCCTGAAGGGCCGCGAGGTTGGCGCGGACCCATGATGGGGGCGGACGGCTGTCCGCATCGGTCGAGATCAGTACCGCGTCATTTCGCCCCCCCATGGCCTCGGCCCCCAGTGCCATTGCGTGACGTCGCGCAGAGCCGGCATGGGCCAGGGCCGGTGCAAAGGTTATCTCGTCGACCCGGATCAACAGCCGTTCACCCCACCGCAGACGTGCAGCCTCGATCACATCCACCGACCGATCGGTCGTGTTGTTCAGTCCGATTGCAATCGGAACATGGCCTTCCACGTCCTGTCCTGCCAGGGCCTCGAGAAGGATCGGCAGACGTTCCGCCTCGTTGCGGGCAGGAACGCAGACGCAATAGGGCGTGGACCCGGTCGCCTTGCCGACCCCTCCATCCGTCCCGACTGCGCGGATGCTGAGATCAGGCAAGCATTCTCACCTTGGGTTCACGGTCCCACTGCCGAGTGGCGGCAGGTGCCAGCCAGGCCTTGGTATCGGCGGAGACATCGATCACGCCCGCGTCGGGCTCGACCCCAGCCTTGTCCAGCAGGGGTTGCGCCTCTGGCGTGAAGCCGATGGCCTTCAGGTGTCCAAAGGCGTCCTTGGCGAAATCGACCGCCGCGCCCTCCTTCAACAGTTCGGCACATCCGGCTTCTGACAGGACGATGGCCACCGCGTCGAACATGACCGAAGGCGTTCCGGCCAACTGACCGTCGGCCTTGAGGCGTTTTCCGCCCTTCAGGGTCACGCCGCCGATCTTGGGCGCAACGATCTTGACCGTAGCGCCTTCGCCCTCGGCCGCGGCCTTGACCGCGTCGACGACCGTGCCGTCCGCCCCGTCGCTGACCAGGATACCGACCGCACGGCCCTGCAGGGTGTCGGGGTATTTGCCGATGATGCGCAGGGCGGGGCTGACGTCCATGTCGAACGGGGCGCTGGCGGGCTCGGACGCCTTGGGCAGATCGACGCCGAGGCCCTCGGCGACGCGTTTGGCAAGGGCGTCGTCGACGTTCTGGAGGTTGCCCAGCACGCGGTTGCGGACATGATCGAGTTCCACCTTGGACAGCTCGAACACGATGGCACTGGCAAGGTGAGCCTGTTCCGGTGCGGTCTGACTGCGGAAGAACAGGCGCGCCTGACTGTAGTGGTCGGCAAAGCTTTCCGCACGCAGACGGACCTTCGTCTCCTCCAGCGGCAGGGTGAAGCTGCGGAAGCCGCCCTTGGGGTCTTCCCGCGGGCCGCCGTCTTCTCCAGCCTCGGACAGGCTGTTGGGCTCATAGTTGGCGCGGCCCGTATGCACCTGTGTCTGCATCTGGCCGTCGCGCTGGAAGTTCTGGAACGGGCAGCCCTTGGCCTGATTGATCGGGAGCTGGTGGAAATTCACCGTGCCAAGGCGTGACAGCTGGGTATCCTGATACGAGAACAGCCGCCCCTGCAGCAGGGGATCTTCCGAGAAGTCGATACCCGGCACGATGTTGGTCGGCAGGAAGGCGACCTGTTCGGTCGCGGCGAAGTAATTGTCGGGGTTGCGGTCCAGGACCATGCGCCCGACGATGCGGATCGGGTGCTGTTCCTCGGGGATAAGCTTGGTTGCATCCAGAATATCGAATGGCAGGGCATCGGCCTGATCCTGGCTCAGCAACTGCACGCCAAAATCCCATTCCGGGAAGTCGCCGTTGTCGATGGCTTCATACAGGTCGCGGCGGTGGAAGTCGGGATCGGCCCCGGCGATCTTGACCGCTTCGTCCCAGCTGGTGGACTGAGTGCCCAGCTTCGGCCGCCAGTGGAATTTGACAAAGGTCGCCTCGCCCTCGGCGTTCAGCAGGCGGAAGGTGTTGACGCCGAAACCCTCGATCATCCGCAGCGATCGGGGGATGCCTCGATCCGACATCGCCCACATGATCATGTGGGTTGTCTCCGGCATCAGGCCGATGAAATCCCAGAAGGTGTCATGCGCGGATGCAGCCTGGGGATAGCCCTTGTCGGCCTCCATCTTCACCGAATGGATCAGGTCCGGAAACTTGATGGCGTCCTGGATGAAGAAGACAGGAATGTTGTTGCCGACCAGGTCCCAGTTGCCTTCCGAGGTGTACATCTTGACCGCGAACCCACGCACGTCGCGCGGCGTATCGACAGAGCCGGCCCCACCTGCAACCGTCGAAAAGCGGGTGAACAGCTCGGTCTTCTTGCCGACCTCGGTCAGGATCCTGGCCGTGGTGTAGTCGGCAAGGCTTTCGGTCAGCTCGAAATAGCCGTGGGCGGCTGAACCGCGCGCATGCACGATCCGCTCGGGAATGCGCTCATGGTCGAAATGCTGGATCTTCTCGCGCAGGACGAAGTCTTCCAGAAGCGTCGGTCCGCGCGAGCCGGCCTTCAGCGAGTTCTGGTTGTCACTGACCGCCACGCCGTGGTTGGTGGTCAGCCGCAGCTGAGCCGATGATGCCGTCTGATGGGTTTCCCCGCCATTGCCGACGATCCGGGGGTCAGGCGACGAGTTCGGGGTCTTGGCCATGAAACAGGCTCCTTGAAGGCGAGAAGGGGGAATCGGTTGAGGTCGGGCTGCGGGGGACAACCTTCAGCGCGGTGAAAGCGGCTTGACCCAGACAGCGGGCATAAAGGGCCTCATAGGCGTCGATCATGCCGTCCGCGTCGCAAGCGGCGACAGCACGCGCGCGACAGGCGGCGCGATCCAGCATCAGGGCCTGGCGGGTGGCTGCCGCCAGCGCGACCGCATCGTCGGGAGTCGCCAGTACACCGCAATCGGGCGTCAGAATTTCGGGGATCGCTCCCCGCGCAAAGGCCGCGACCGGCACGCCACAGGCCAAGGCTTCCGCCACGACCAGGCCATAGGGTTCTTCCCAGCAAGGTGTGCAGAGAAAGGCGGAGGCTCCGCCGATGACCGCGGCGAGTTCGGCATGGGGGAGATGACCCAGATACTGCGTTCCGGCCCCCATGCGCGGCGCGATTTCCTTGGCGAAATAAGCCTTATCGAGCACAGGCCCGGCGATCTTCAACGGCACCCCGACCAGCGCCGCGGCATCCATGGCGTAGTGGAGCCCCTTTTCCGGGACGATACGCCCGCACCAGACCAGATACCGATCCGGGTCTGCCTCCACGACGTATGCGAACCGGTCGAGATCGATTCCGTTTCGAACCACCTCGGTGACCGGCGTGATCGCGCTCCAGGCTCGCCGGATCGATTCCGATACGCCGACGAAGATGGACGTCAGGCCCCGGCACTCGCGGATCCCGCTCTCCAGCCAGCAGAAGGGTGGGGTATGCAGGGTCGTGACCATCGGCATCGGCAGGGCGTCGGCCATGGCTACAGGCAGATAGTTCAGCGAGTTGTTATGAATGATGTCGAAGTCGCTGCGCCGCAGCCGGTTCATCAGCCCCAGATAGGCATGGTGTTCCCGAAAGAAGCCAATGTCCGTCGCTTCATCCACCCCCACCCCCATCAAGGCGGTCTCGTCGCAGATGGCCTCCAGACCCAGATCGGGATCTGACCGGGTCGAGGCGAAGAGCATCACATCATGACCGCGCTGCCGCAGGCGCCGCGCGAGCATGTGGGTATGCATCTCCAGCCCCCCCGCGAACGGCTCGGCGATCGGATACTTCAGATGGGAAATGATGCCGATACGCAAATCTGGACCCAGCCAACGCAGTGAAAGAGGACAATGTCTCGAGAGAGAGCGAGGTCGGATCGCCTTGGTTCCGACCCCACTGCAGACGCTCAACGCTTGGTGGCGGCCTTGGGCTTGCCTGAGGTCGTGGACGCCGGCCTGGCCGGGGTCTTTTTGGTCTCGCCCTTGGCGCTGGTGGGCTGTTCTGCGCCGTCGCCGAGATCGGCATCGGGGTTGATCTCGCGCTCGGCCAGTTCGCTCATCCGCTCGTCGAGGGCCTTGGCTTCTTCGACCGTTTTGCCGAAACGTGCCGCGATGGTCAGGTCACCCAGCCGGTTGGCCCATGCACCGAGTGTTCCGAAACGGGTGATCTCATAGTGTTTGATGGCCTGATAGGCCGCGAGCACACCGGCGTTTATGGCTTCCTCCTCGGCGTCCTCCAGCACTTCCGAGGCTTCCTCCACCAGGCCGATCATGGCCTCGCATGGAATGCCGCGGGGGCGCTTGTCCAGCGCTTCGAACCCCGCTTCCAGGGTCTCGATCCGCGTGGCCACCCCCGCCTTCTCAGCCTCCAGAAGCGACTTCAGATCCGCATCCGTTACGGCCCGCGTCCACTTGGGCAGCTGCTTCAGAACCTGTTTTTCGGCGTGATAAACATCGCGGAGCATGTGGTCATAAAGATCGGCGAGGGATTTCATGGACTGGTCCTGATGGGTCCGGAACGCGGCCAGCCGGATTGCCCGACGCCGCTCCTGGCCCATCAAAGGCTCCCTCCCTGTGCTGCGTTCCTTATGCCGGATGGCCGACATAAGGAGGCTTCTCAAGCAATGTCCGGTCCCCACATGACGTCCCAACGCCGACGGATCGCACCCAGGCATTCGCAGGCGGATGCCTCGAGAGCAGGGCGATCCTTCACGCCGATCTGCCCGCGACTGTAGCGGATCAGCCCCTCGGTCTTGAACTTTCCGGCGATGGCGCTGACCGTCGAGCGATTGACGCCCAGCATATGGGCCATGAACTCCTGGGTCAGGTTGATCCGGTCCTTGCCGGCGTGGTCGCAGGCGGTCAGCAGCCAGCGACAGAATCGGTGCTCGATCTGATGCCACGCTCGACATCCGATCGCCTGCTGCGCCTGATTGGCCGCACCCTCGACATAGCGATCGACCATGATTCTGGCGTCGGGCCGTGTCTCGATAAGCAATCGGAAGGCTGCGGCATCGATCGTAAGGATTGTGCCGTCGACCTGGCAGATGGCGCGCGTGAAGGCACCCAGGCCGGTGAGCACCGCATGGGCGCCCAAAGCCCCCTCGCGTCCGACCATCCCGGCCTCCACGCAGTCGCCATCCTGAAGGACGGTGACCAGCGATATCGCTCCCGATGTGACGAAGTGAACCTGGCTGGCCACATCACCCGGCTGCGCAAACACCCGTCCCTGCGCCATCGTGTCTGGCCGCGCCCGGTCGACAACGGCTGTGAGGACGTCGGGCGGAAGGGAGGCCAGCATGCGGTTGGCGCTCACGGGAACATTGGAAATCATCGGTTCGTGTCCATCAAGCCGATCGATCCAGGGTCCTGACAGGGGCTGCGCCTCATGCTGCCTGTTCGCTGCCCCTGACCCGGTTCATCAGCAAGTCTTCGCAGGCTCTGCCTGAACGGCATAAGCAGCTTTTCGTTTCGTTGAATTGAGCGGGTGACCCGGGAAACGGAGACAGGAACCCTCAGCGCCGAAACCCTTCGGCTTGTCTGGCTTTTGCGATCGATGCCAAGGTTTCTGCAACCGCAAAGCTGCGCAACAGCACCGGGCTTCGGCAGAAGGGAGCCAGGTGCGAGGTTCGACGATCTTGAAGCCATCCGACCACCAGCAGAGCCGGCGTTCTCGGCTCTGATGAAGGGAACGTCACGCAGACGTCGGAAGACCCTCCCGGCTTTGAAAAGATCATTATGTTAAAGAGAGATGGCTGGCGATGCTGTCAGTCCACCGCAAACTCGTCTCCACTGCAAACGTCAAAAATCGCTTGTTGGGATCATGTTTCGTGAAGCTGATTTCTTGCGAGCCCCATCGCTTTCCCGCTGATGCGATCCCTCAGGCGGAGGGGCTGTACTTCCGTTTCAACCTGATTTTTGGGTTGGCTGGGAACTGATGGCCGCTCTAGGTTTGGGCCTGAGCTGCGAGACCATCCGCTCCTGAATGATCGAGTCGGCCCTTTGATCGCCCGGCGACTGAATAAGCGCCGGTGTGTGCATGCACCTCGCGGGCCGCTGGGCGAGATGGGACGCAACATCGGCGGCAAGCGCTTGCTCTTGAGGCGAGCCGTTCATCACAGTCCGAGGTCCTCGACGTGCTGGGCGAGCGCCGACGGAATGATCAGGCTGCACTGAACCTGCTGAGGCGGCTTCCGCATAAAATGGCCCTGTATCCCCGCGAGTACGACATCTGGCCTAGCGTCGTATTGCGCGGCGCTGGATCAGCTGGATTCAAGGCATCTGGTTCGAGGGGGATGGGTTTCGGAAATCAGCCGGATCGAGAACTTGCACCTGCCGATCACGTCCTCACCGCAACTGCATCAATGTTGACGCCCTGCGGGCGATGGCCGCTGCCTGAACAGCAGGGGGGAAGGGCGCTTAGGACTTGGCGAAGTCAACCTAACAGCCCCCTTTTCTGCTTTCTGCATGGCAACGGGGGGGCAAGGTTCGACTTTCAGAAGTCAAGCAGAGAGCGCTCGCTTTTGCCTCCTCTGAACCCGCGCATCGACAAAAGCACGACAAGGTGGTTGTCTTCCGTCATCGGGTTTTTTTCCAGTACGAAGGCGTTCACGATGATCATCGCGGCTTTCCTCACCGTGCTTTTTCCTGCCGTCCTGCTCATCGCGCCCGGCGATGAACTGACGGGCAATAGCCTGACCGCACTGAGATCTGACGGTGCTCAGGGTGTCGCTCATTTCGAGACGCCCACAGTTGTCAGCTTCACCGGGGCCTTTGAAGACAACCTCTTCACAGCGCGGGGTACCTATACGGTCAAGGATGGTCAGCTCTGTCTGGAGCTAGAGGAGTTTCCCAAGGATTGCTGGGAGTATCCGAAGGCGTTGGAGCCAGGCGTCGAGACAAACCTGAAGAATGTGGATGGCGCTTTGACGGCTCGGTTCACGCTCCATCGGGGTCTTTCGGTTCCCTTGCCGGAGCCCGATCGCTGATCATTACCTAACCGCTGTTATCTTTCTGGGGGGCAAGATGAGATCACCGGCAACTTGGTTGATCATGGCAAGCGCGATCACAATCGGCTGGCGACCTTTTCAGCGTTCCCTATCATGAGGGAGTAAGGCCAACAAAGCTATCCGCGCCCGCTCGGGGAGCGGACGGCTCTTCATGGGCTCTGGTACTCACCGCATCATCCATCCATCCGTGTCGCTGCCGCGATGCCACGGTGAGACGTCATCAGAAATGCCATCGTTGAGCATAGGCAAAGTGAGCATCTCATTGCCGGTAAGGGGCGGCAGCGAGACCTGTTCTACCGACGCAATGTCAAGCGGGTCGGCGTCCGGCAGGACCAGCGGAGCAAGCCCATCCTCGCCCGGCAGGACGAAGGAGTCCTCGACTAGCTTGAAGCCAACAACAATCTGGGCTGGGTCGTAGGTGACAGTGCCAGGAAGGACCTGAGCCTCTTGGGCCTTGGCAATGGTTTCATTCGCGAGCGTCTGAGTCTCGTTGCCTGTGGGCAGTACCTGCGGACCGAAGGCTTCATCCTTCGAGACACTTTCATCCTGCCCGGCCAGTCTGTCTGTAAACGTATCCAGCGTGCGGATCCCGCCGAGGAAGAACGGAGCCGTGAGCGCCACGTGCTCGGGACTTTCGGAAAAGTTTAGCAGCAGTTGCGCACGGCTCGTGCCTGAGTTCAGAGTATTGACCTGTGCGGCGATGCCCGGAGCATCGCCCTCGCGGTTCAGACAGAAGCGGTAAAGCTGTTCCACAAAGGCCTGGTTGGACAGGGCTCCATATCGATCCTGGAACTCTGCCGATGCTGCGAACCCTGCAGCAATCGTCAACAGCGAGGTTCCGGCATCCAGCGCCGCAACTTGTGCTGCCAGCCCAGGAGCGTCGGGCAGGCGATCGAACGTCGCATCATACAGACGTGCAATCTGCAGCGCCTCCTGATCCGGGATCCAGAGCCCGGCGTTCAGGATCGGTTGGGTGAGCGTGCGGTGCTCGGGGCTTTCCGAAAAGGCCACGACCAGCGCCGCCCGACTTGTACCCGTGTTCAGGGCGTTGACCTGGACAGCGATGCCCGGGGCGTCACCTTCGCGGTCAAGGCAAAAGCGGTAAAGTTGCTCGACAAACTGCTGGTTTGACACGGTCCCGTACCGACTCTGGAACTCGCCCGAAGCCACAAAGGCGTCTGCGAGGCCCTGCAGCGTCGTCGCGCCTGTCGCCAAAGCGCGAATCTGGACGTCCAGACCGGCCTGATCGGGTTGGCGATCCAATGTAGCATCGTACAGGCGCATGACCTGGGCAGCGATGCCGTCGACGTCGAAGCTGCGGACACCGTCTACAAATCTGGCTTCTTCGATCGAGACCAGGCGGTCACGGCCTGTTTCCGGGCCACCCGTTACCGTCGTGCTGGCGCCGCCCCGGACATCATACTGTCGGACGACCCCGCTGTAGACGACGGCGTCGAAACCTGCCCCGCCATCGATAACCTCGCCGCCTGCACGGCTTGTCAGGATGTCAGCAGCAGCGGTGCCTGTCTGGTTAGAGCGTGGAACGACAAAAACGGTCCCGTTCTCGACATCAAAAACGCCGTCCGAGAATTGAAGTGACTCGATCCCGGTGAGCACGTCGCGCCCTTCTGCGCCCGTGACGATGATCGCACCATCCTGATAGGCAATCGTCGCATCGCCGCGGGCGTAGTTGAAGATGGCGACATCGGTCCCCACCCCACCTGTCAAAGTATCATTCCCGAGAACTCCGATCAGGGTGTCATTTCCAGCCCCGCCATCGAGTTTGTCGTTGGAGTCGCCACCATTCAGGACTTCGGGATTCACGGTGCCGGTGATGATGCGACGAGGTTGTGCGGCAACCATGCCGTCGGCGCGGAAGTCGAACACACCGTCGGAGAACTGGATTTGCTCAATGGCCGTCAAAGTGTCGATGCCATCCGCCGAGACGATTGTGAACACGCCGTTCTGGACGGAAACCGATGCCGCGCTGCGCGCTATGCTGAAAACTGCAGTGTCATTGCCGGCTCCGCCATCGATCGTGTCGCTGCCAAGGCCACCGGTAATCCGGTCGTCCCCATCGCCACCACTGAGCCTGTCCACGCCCCCGCCGCCGTCGAGCACATCATTGCCAGCGCTGCCCGAAAGCATGTCGCCGCCTTCGCCCCCTGACAGCGCGTCTGAACCGTCGCCCCCGTCCAGAGTGTCCGCCCCCTCGCCCCCCGACAAGACGTCATCGCCAGCGCCGACTGCCAGACTATCGTCACCGGCATCTCCGTTGAGGATGTCGGCACCGCCGCCGCCTGACAAGGTGTCGCCCCCGAAACCGCCAGTTAGGGTGTTCGCGTTGTCATCCCCGACTATGATGTCGTTGTATCGCGTGCCGACGACCCGCTCGACGCCACTCACCGTAGCTGTCCGGCCCGCAAAAAGAGTCTGCCCCGTTGCGAGGTTGATTTGGACGCCAACTCCATCGGGCGATGTGAATGAGAACAGACGGTCGAAACTCAGGGTGTCGATACCGCCGCCGCCGATGCCATCGGTGAAAAAGATCGAGCCCACCTCCAAGAAGTCATCGCCTTCCCCGCCGTCCATTAGGCTTCCGCTCTCAAGACGATCATTCCCTCGGCCGCCATAGACAATGCCGAAGTCGGAGGATCGCAGGAGATCATCTCCGTCATCGCCGTTTATAACGCCGCGGCCCGTGATCGTGTCGTTTCCATCGCCGCCGTTGAGAGTCGCATCTCTGCTATACGCTTCGATAAAATCGTCGCCGCCACCGCCAGAGATATCCACCCTGATCGGGTTCGAAGCGTAGCCACTGCCTTCGACAACCAAGCGGTTGGCCCCATCGTCGCCCGTCAAGTTCACGGAAATAGCGACCGCAGGACACGCATAATCGATAGTGATGTTCTCGACCGAAGTCAGCGAAACAGCGCCCCAGCGCATGACGCCGCCCTCGTTGGAAATCGTAATCGCTCCGCCATCTTCAATGCACCAATCCTTCTAGATCGGTTGGCGATACGGGCCGTAGGCTACAGCGAGGTAATTCCCGGCCGTATCGATGACGTGAAATTGGGTCTGAAGAACACAGGTGATACGACCCGGCAGGGCGCTCGGATCGGAGTTCGCTGGCGGATCGCCGACTCCTGGAACATGCGTCTCGGCTACGTCGCCCAGACCCTTCATTCCGATGACACCCAATACGCGTTCAAGCCGCTCGGTGGCGATCGGCGCGCCTTGTCGCTCCAGGAACCCAGTGGCAACGATTTCGACGGACTGTCGGCGACCCTGTCCGGCGACCTAGGTTGGGCACATCTCAAGATAAACACGGCTGTCCAGAGCCATGGCTTGGATCGCCGCTACGACGCGACCGTGGCGACCGACCGCTTTGGCGGGGCTGGCCGCACAGCCTATGATGAGAGCGACAGCATCGAGGCCCTCGTCACGGAGGCAACCCTGTCATCACAAACGGGAGGACAGCTGAACTGGCTCGTCGGGCTGTTCGCCACAGAATACAGCCACGATCGCACGGGCGATGTGACCCAGCAGACGCCCGTGAGGTTGCTGTACGAAAACCGTCGTAGAGATCATGTCGACGAGACCGCGCTCTATGGGCAGGCCGCCTGGGCACTCACCGATCGGCTTAAGATAACTGCCGGCGCTCGGGTTTTTCGTCTCGGCGTGGAAACGCAGGCCGTAGCGCGTCAGGCCGGCATGATCATCGACACGCTCGATAGTACGCGGAGCGACAGCGGTATCGCACCGAAACTGGTGATCGAGTACGCCCTGCGGGACAACATCCTCGTCTATGTCCAGGGGAGTGAGGGGTACCGGGCCGGAGGTTTCAACACGGGCACCACGTCGGCGCAACCATATGGCGTTGCAGGTGGGTTGCAGCCCTACCGACAGTTCCGGTCAGACGAGCTGGTGAGCTACGAGGCCGGTACCCGCTTTCGAGTATGGGACGATCGTCTTGTCATGAGGCTGGCGCTGTTTGGCATCGACTGGCGGACGATTCAGTCCGATCGGATCGGGACCGACGGCCTGCCGTTCACGGGCAACATCGGCAACGCCAGGAACTTGGGCGTGGAAGGTGAACTGGCGTGGGTCGACGGACCGTGGCGCATCGACGCCAACCTGATGTTCGCCGAGCCGGAGCTGGACTCTCCTGATCCGGGCTTTCCTATCCCGGCCGACACGAGCTTATCCGGCGTGCCAAACCTGATCGCAAACGTCGCCGCCCGGCGGGCGCTGATCGTGGCGACCCTCCCGGCTTGGGTGAGCGGCTCTGTGGGTTACGTCGGGGCGTCCAACCTGATCTTTTCGGCCGACGGCCGCTATCCGATGGGCGACTACTGGACGTCCGACCTTGCCGCCGGGATTGATTTAGAGAACTGGTCAGTCAGCCTGAGGTTGGAAAATGTGAGCGGTTCCAGGGCCAATACCTTCGCCTATGGAAACCCGTTTCTGGTGGGCGTTGTCGACGTCACGACACCGCAGCGTCCCGCGTCGCTGATCATTGGGATCAGCCGGCGCTTCTAGATTGCCGCCCCCTGGTTCAGTGCCGGCGGAACACAGAGGCGACGATAAAACTACTCAGGCGGCTAGTGCACACCCCTTAGGTTGAGCCGCAGACATCACGACGGACGGCCTGGCATCATACGGTGCAGCTATGGATCAGCTTAATCTGAGGCATCTGCATCTGCCAGGCCGGCTCCGGGAGAACAATCGGATCGAGAACTCACACTTGCCGATCCAACGACGAGAGCGACAGCAGCAGCGGCTTAAATCCCGGGCCTCAGCCCAGAGATTCCTCACCACCCACGCAGCGATTGACAACATCTTCAACATCCAGCGCCATTTGATCAGCAGACCAACTCTTCGGCACTTTCGTGCAGAAGCCGATCAGGCGGGGAAGGGGCCTTATGACCGTAGCCATTAACCAGACGCCCCCGAAACGCGATCGACCCAATAGTCCTGACTGAGGTCAGCTCTCAACTACAAACGGCAAGCTAGAAGCGCCGCTTTCTGGCCCGATCCAAAAGTCGTGTTTTGACTCTTAGTCGACCTTGAGAATGTCAGCTGCCGGCTGGGCCAAGTTAGGCCGTTGCCTCGCAATGTTCGCTTCTCACGCGTTGCAACTAAACGGCATGCCGCAGATGCGCCTCGCAGCTGGGAGCTATGAAGAGACTTTCTAAGCCAAAGGCTCGCTTTATGCGGAGCGAAAAGGGCGTTGGCGCGCTCTTTGATACCACACCGTATCGCGGTGGCTAATAGACACGTCAATGAGCCGCAGCGGTCAAATCAGCCAAACCGTAAGCCCTTGAAGATAGTGAGAAAGTTCGCGGCTCAGCGCCGGGTCTAAGCGCAAGGCCCAAGAACACAATAATTTGTTCAATCAGCGCTCTTTCGACGCTGAAAACTCGTCAAGGCCTACTGGGTCAGGATCCTATCACCCCGCGACCTAGGTAACGCGACGCCCGCTGATCCCCGACTGGCTGATTTCCCTAACCGCTTTGCAAAGCTGCCAGAATGCCTTCAGACTCCCGCATAACCCTCGTATTCCTGCATTCCCTGGGCTCTAGCCGATGCGAGTGGGACGGTGTCATCGATCAAACAGATGCAGTGGTTGACGCCATTGCGATCGATCTTCCGGGGTTCGGTGACCGGGCATCTGAAGGTTATGCGGATGTCCGGGACGTACTCGATGATCTCTGCAAGCATCTCGCTGATCTCGATCTCTCCCGCTGGGTCATTGTGGGCCATAGCATGGGCGGCAAGTTCGCAACTTTGATCGCCGCCCGGGCGCGCGAAGGGGCCGCTGGACTGAGCGGGCTTGTCGGTGTCGTACTGGTAGCAGGATCCCCACCATCGCCCGAACCGATGGATGAGAACCGGCGTGCTGAGATGCTGAGGTGGTTTGATGATCCGGCTCAACTCACCGAAAAGGCGCAAAAGTTCATTGATGACAACACCAATGATGGTTTGCCCGAGGAGGCGCGGCGTCAGGCAATCGTGGATTTCGTCCGAACCTCGCCGGAGGCGTGGAAGGGATGGCTTGCGAAGGGATCGCGGGAAGACTGGTCGGCACAAGCTGGCGTGATCGCTCTTCCATGTTTGATCATCGCGGGGGAAGACGACGGAGACTTGCGAGAAGCAGCGCAACGCCTTAAGAACGCTCCCCATTTCCGAACTGTCGATTCAGCGGTGGTGCCGCGAGCGGCGCATATGATCCCCCAGGAGCAGCCGGATCATCTGGCGGAACTTATCTGCAAGTTTTGCCAAACGATCAGTGCGACAGCCCTGCCTGTACAATTCGTGCGGCTGATGGCTTCTGATCGCGTGTCTGACCGGACCCGCTGCGCGATGCTCGCGCGCCATTCTGGACCTGGCAGAACCGACGGCAGCGTTCTAAGCCAGGCTCAGTTAGGAGTGTTGGCGGCAGTCGTCGCGCGGATCCTGCCCGGAGCCAGTGAGCCCAGCGATCTGGCGCGACGTCTGGATGCCGGTCTTGCAACCGGACGCGGCGATGGGTGGCGCTTCGCCGACCTGCCTGCCGACGTTGAAGCCTGGGCTCTCGGCTTGGACACACTGGCGGCTGCTGAACCGAAATTCGCGAGGCTGCAGGGGGATGTGCAGGACGCTATCCTGCGCGCGATTTCAACGGGTGACTTCGACACCCAGAACGAACCAAGCCGGCTTTCAGCCAACGGCATGAGGCTTTGGTTTGAGGATGTGGCGTCTGAGGCTGCGCGCCTCTGGATGTCGTTGCCGGCCACTTGGGCACAGATCGGCTATGACGGGTTCGCCACCGGTGATCGGGGACCGTTGCAAGGCTACCAGGAAACGGCTGCGGACGTGCCAGAAGCGTGGCGGTTGCCGTTGGGGAGCGTGCGTTGAGCGCTGCCCACAGCCCGACTGGCGAAACTGACGTCGTCATCGTTGGGAGCGGTGCCGGAGGCGCTCCGATCGCTGCGAGGCTCGCGCAGGCCGGGCTGTCAGTGACAGTGTTGGAAGCTGGTCGCGTGTTTGATTCCGCTGAACATACACCGGACGAAACCACGGCCGACCTTTACTGGATGGAAGAGCGTCTGAGCGGTGGCCAAGATCCCATCGCCTTTGGTGCCAATAACTCCGGTCAGGGGGTGGGTGGATCGCTGCTGCACTGGGGTGCGTTTTGTCCGCGGCCGGATCCGCGTGATCTGGCGCTGGAATCTGAAACCGGGCTTGGTCGAGACTGGCCCTTCGGATGGGACGCGCTGGCATCCTACATCGAAGCCGTGGAGGCGGTGGTCGGGGTTTCGGGAGCAATGAACTACCCGTGGGGCGGGAGCCGCTTTGCCTATCCGCCAGTCATGCGCAACGCCCCCGCGCATGCCATGGAAAAAGGCGCGAAAGCGGTCGGACTGACCGTCTCCGACGCCCCGGCTGCCGTTCTGTCGCGCGATCGCCTGGCTGGGACCACACCGTTCCGGGGCCACTGCATCAACTGCGGTGCCTGTCACCAGGGGTGTCGAACAGGCGCCAAGGGCGGGGCCGACAACAGCTTTTTGCCAATGGCCGTAGCGAGCGGGGCCAGAATCATCGCGAACGCCCGCGTGATCGATGTGGAACGTGACGTCGGCGGGCGCATAAAGGCCGTCATTTATCGTCGCCATGAGCAGGATCATCGCCTGGATTGTCGCGCGCTATTCCTGTGTGCCGGCGGTGTCGAGACGCCACGTTTGCTGTTGAACTGGGGACTGGGCAACGCCAGCGGCGAGGTCGGACGCAACTTCATGACCCATGTCGCGACACAGGTCTGGGGCCAGTTCGACGCGGACATGTCGATGAACCGCGGCTATCCCTCGTCCCTGATCAGCGAGCAGATGGTTCGCCCTCGTGACGCCGACTTCGCGGGCGGTTATCTGATCCAGAGCCTGGGCGTGATGCCGGTCACTCTGGCCGGGGGTTTTGCGCGCGGCGCTGGATTGTGGGGCGCGCCGCTGGTCGAGAGGCTGCGGAACTACCGACGGCTCGCCGGGATCGGCATTAACGGAGAATGTCTGCCCCACGACGACAATCGTCTGACCCTGTCGGACGAAGTCGACGATCTCGGCCTGCGCAAGGCCCGGATCGACTTCAGCTACGGAGAGAACGAAAGGCGTCTCGACGCGCACGCGCGCAAGACGCTGACAGCGCTCTGGGCCGCCGCCGGCGCCCAGGACATCTTTGCCGTGGCCCGGTCCGCACACACGATCGGAGGCTGTCGAATGGGAGACAAATCGGACGGCGCGGTGGTGGACGCTGATGGGTGCAGTGTTGAGATCGACAATCTCTACCTGTGCGACAACTCCGTCTTTCCAAGCGCGCTTTCGGCCAACCCGGCCCTCACACTCATGGCCGTCGCACTACGGACGGCTGATCGCTTCCTTCACCGCACACGAACAGGAGATTTCTGATGGATCTTGGGATCAAGGGGCGTATCGCGCTCATTTCTGGTGCCGATTCCGGCATGGGCAAGGAGACGGCGCGAATTCTGCTTCAAGCAGGCGTGCGGGTCGCGCTGACCGACAAGCCGGACGGGACGTTGGATGAAGCCGTCCAGGAACTTGCAGAGCTGGGAGACTGCATTGGCGTGACCGGTGACGTCACCAAGCCGGATGATGTCTCTCGTGTCTGGACCGAGGTCCGTGATCGGCTCGGTAACCCGGACATCTATGTGAACGCTGCTGGCGTCACAGGCGCGACCGGGGACTTTCTCGAAGTAGAAGACGCTGGGTGGCTGGAGACGCTCGACATTAACCTGATGGGCGCGGTGCGGATGTGTCGCGAAGCCATCCCGGCGATGCGACATGCTGGCTGGGGCCGCATCGTGCTTTTTGCATCCGAGGACGCGGTTCAGCCCTATGTCGACGAGCTGGCCTATTGCGCTTCCAAAGCCGGGATCCTTAGCCTCGCGAAGGGGCTGTCCAAGGCCTATGGATGCGACAATGTGCTGGTGAATACGGTTTCGCCCGCCTTCATCGCCACGCCCATGACCGACGCCATGATGAAGAAGCGCGCAGAAGAACGAGGTGAAACCTTCGAGCAGGCGATCAAGAGTTTCCTGAAGGAGGAGCGTCCCGGCATGACCCTAGACCGCAGAGGCAAGCCTGAAGAGGTCGCCGCAGCTGTCGCCTTCCTGTGCTCCGAGCGCGCCAGCTTCATCAACGGCGCGGGCATACGGGTGGACTCAGGCTCAGTCGCCACCATCGCCGGCTAGTTGCACCAAAGAGCAACAGATCGACGGCGGGTTTCCCCGCCGCCGATTTTCTCTGTCAGGCGACACCCATGCCGCCGGTGACGCCGAAGACTTCGCCCGTGATGTAGCTGCCCTCCTGCGACGCCAGCAGAACATAGACCGGCGCGATCTCGACCGGCTGGCCTGGACGACCCAGCGGTACTTGTTCGCCAAACTTCATCACGGCTTCCTCAGGCTGACCGCCGGAGGACTGCAGCGGTGTCCAGAACGGACCCGGTGCTACGACATTGGCGCGTATGCCCTTCTCGATCAGCTGTTTCGACAGGGCCTTGGTATAGGCGACGATTCCGGCCTTTGTGGTGGCGTAGTCCAGCAGAATGGCCGACGGTTCATAGGCTTGGACAGAGGCCGTGGTGATGACCGAGGCACCGGCCGGAAGGTGCGGAACCGCGGCCTGCGCAATCCAGTGCATGGCGTAGAGATTGGTCTTCAACGTCTTGTCAAAGTCTTCGGACGTTACTTGGGAGATGTCCTCGCGGTACTGCTGACGCCCGGCATTGATGACCAGAATGTCCAGACCCCCGAGTTGCGATACGGCGTGTTCGACCATCTCCCGACACCAGGTCTCGTCGGTGATATCGCCGGGCAGGTCGATGGCCTTGCGACCCTCGGCTTCGATCAGGGCTATCACTTCGGCGGCGTCCTTTCGCTCGGAGGGCAGATAGGACAGGGCGACATCGGCACCTTCTCGCGCATAGGCGATCGCCGCCGCCCGGCCGATGCCGCTGTCGGCACCGGTAATGAGCGCCTTGCGCCCTTTCAGCTTGCCGGAGCCCCGGTAGCTGTCCTCGCCATGGTCTGGCTTGGGGTCCATTTCACGGGCTTCGCCGGGAACGGGCTGAGGCTGGCGAGGGAAAGGCGGTTGCGGATACTGTTTGCGGGGATCCTGAAGGGTCAGGCGATCAGTCATGCGAGGTCTCCGTCTCGGGGTTGGGGGAAGCAATCTTCGCCTGTCCGACGGTGCTCAGCGCCGTCAGGTGGGCGAGGTGGCTGAGGCCCTGAGGCATGTTCCCAAGATAGGCCCCGGTGTTCGGGTCGATCATCTCGGTGAGCATGCCCCATCGGCCACTCAGGGCGTCGCGCAAGCCGTCAATCCGATCTCGCGCTTTGTCGGGTTGGCCCAAGGTCGCCCAAGCCTCGGCGATCCAGAAGGAGCAGGCGATGAAACAGCCTTCCTCCGCCTGCATGCCGGTGTAGCGATAGTGGAAGACTCCGGCGCCGAGGTGTCGGTCGAGCGCCTCAAGCGTAGATCGCAGCCTGTCCTCGCCGTCGAACCGGAACCGGACGGCCAAGGCGACGGCGGCGTCCAGCTTGTCACTGCCTGGATACATGACAAAAGCCTGAAGACTTTCGGACCAGCAGTTTTCCTCGACCCAGTCGAAGATCCGGTCCCGCTCTCGATACCAGCGGTCCCGGCAGGTCGTGGGGAGTTGTCCAGCGTCCGCCAGCTCGACCGCCCGGGCCAAGGCCTGCCAGCAGCTGATCTTAGACATGGTATAGTGCTGCTCCTCCTCCAGTTCCCACATGCCGGCGTCCGGTTGACGCCAGGCGTCCGCGCATTGATCCGCCAGTTCGGAAAGCTGCTGCGCGCTGGCGCTGTCCAGGATGTTGCCGCAACCGACAAAACGCGAAGCGGTCTCGAATATGTCACCAAACACGCCGTGCTGGGCTTGCTTGGCGGCACGATTGCCTGTGACGACGGGGCGCGAGCCCCGATAGCCCGGCATGTCCCAGTGCCTCTCCGGCGGCACAAGCTCGCCGTCCAGACTGTAACAGACCATGGCACCATGACGCTTCAGCTGCATCAACAACCAGCTGAAGGCGGCCTTGGCCTCGGCCTGAGCGCCGGCCGCCAGGAAGGCCTCGATCGTATAGCCCGCGTCGCGTAACCAGGCGTAGCGGTAGTCCCAGTTCTTGTCGCCGCCGAGACGCTCGGGAAGGGAGGTGGTTGCGGCCGCCGCGATCGCACCGGACGGTGAATAGAGCAGCAGTTTCAAGGCCAGAGCGCTTCGGACGAAGTCGTCGCGATACAAGCCGGGACAGTTCAACCGCGCCGCCCAGTCCCGCCACTCCTGGTCGGAAACATCGATCCGGGCGTCGATCTCTTCGATAGCCGGCACGACCAGCGGCTCATCGCGCCCGGCGACGATGGCGACCGTGCGGCGATCACCTGCCATGACCGCGACCGTTCCCACGATTCCTTCGTCGGACCATTCGCACGCAATGCGGGGATCATGCACGAACAGACCGAGCACTCGCTCGACATGGAAGACGGTATGGTCGCCGATCTTCGAATGATAGGGGTTGGCGGTATCGCCCCGACGTCCAAGTCGCATTTCGAGCGAAAAGGTCACTTCTCCATCCAAGCCGTCGACGCGACGGGCCAACTCGCACCAAGGCAGGCGGCCCGCGGTGCCGCTATTCAGGCTTTCGGTTAATCGGGCGCGCCCGCCAGCTGTCGTGAACTCCGTTTCCAGCACATTGCTGTCTGGACGGTAGCGGCGTGTTGCGGTGAAAGGCACCGTTGGCGTGATTGAGAATCGACCGCCGTCAGGGTCAAGCAGGCGATCAAACAGCGGTGGTGCGTCGATCGCCGGCACACACCACCAGTCGATGCTTCCGTCCAACGCCGACAGGGCTACTGTCCGGCCCTCACCCAGAACGCCATAGTCTTCGAGAGCGGCATATCCATCTGGGCGCAACGCATTCGGAGTTCGCGCCTGCTTGGACGCGAAAGGTATCGCTGTCATCGTTTGGAAGGCCCGCTCGTAACTCCTAGCGCTTGCTCGAAGCGCCACGCGCTCGCCAAGATTATGCCGACCCTGGCACCCGTGATGGCGATGACCGGCATGTCGATCCTTCTGATACTCAACTTAGAGCGATGAACGGTCTGAGACCGGAGGAGAGGGCTGGACAACGGAACGGTTCGGGGAAGGTTGCGGACTCTTCGATTTGACAGCGCCGTTAGTGCGCAAAGCGAACTTGCAGGAGCGGTCAATCTCCGAAAGAGCAGAGCCGTTTCGCGGAATGGCGGTTAGGCGCAAAGCGGGGAGGGGAATTTCCGCTTTTGAGGTCGATCTCCGAGTGCGGTTTCGACCTATTCCGGACATTCAGATTAGGCGTTCAAAGGAGCGCACCACGACGGTGCTTACGAGGATGCTCGCATCCCCGTCACCATCATGTCGGCATAGGTTTGGCCGATCTCTCGGGCAGTTTGAGGTGAGGTTTCTGGACGATACCAGCGGTGCGTCCAGCCTACGACGCCTAGCATGCCATAAGCGACGACGCGCGACGGACCGACATTGCGAAGCGTCTCGTCGGCATAGCCCTCTTCGATAATGTCAATAAAAGCATTCTCGATGATGCGGTTTACCTGCCGCATATCCGAAGACCATTTCGACCGGTTTCCAGATACGCGGCTCAAGTTTTCGCGGATATAGATGAACAGAAGTGGATAGTGCTCGCCATAAGATTCCATGATCGCGACGATCAGGTTCCATAGCTTTTCAGGAGGCGGTAACTTGCTGGACGCAATTTCCGTCGCGATCTGAGAGTTACGCTCAGCAACGGCGCGAAGTACCTCGTCGAACAACTCTTCCTTAGAGGAGATATAATAATAGACAGAAGCGCGATCTATCCCAAGTTCAGCGGCGACTGCACTGATACTGGAACCCTGCAACCCGAGGCGGTCGAACACGCGCACAGCAGCTTCAGCAATCTCGCGGCGGCGGCGTTTATAGGCGTCAGAGCTTTCCTCCTTGGCCGCCGAACGGCGCTTGCCGATGCCACTTGTCTTATCGCTGGTCGGACTCATCGTCTCACTTGATAAGCGAGGGATCACCGAAAGACCAATCTTTGTATCCATCAGCCGCGGGGGCCGCCAGCAACAAACAGCACCTGACCTGACACGAACCCGGATCGAGTATCCGCAAAGAAGGCGACAGCGTTTGCGATGTCTTCAGGCAGGCCGGGCCGGCCCGCCGGAATGTCTCGCACGACGTCAGCGACCATGGTTTCGAAATCGACGCCCAGTCGTTCGGCGACGGCGACGGTCATGGGCGTGACGACGAAACCGGGGGCGACTACGTTGGCGGTGACGCCGTACCTGCCCATTTCGAGCGCGATGGTCTTGGTCAGGCCGATCAGTCCGGCCTTGGCTGCGGCATAGTTGGCCTGGCCGTGAGCGCCCAGGGCGGCGATACTTGCCAGGTTGACGATCCGGCCATGGCCCGCGGCTCGCATCGACGCCTGAACCGCGCGGCACATCAGAAAGGGGCCACGCAGGTTGACGTCCTGGACGATCTGCCAGTCGTCCAGCGTCATCTTCGCCAGGGTCTTCTCGCGCAGGACACCGGCATTGTTCACGAGGACGGCGGGCGAGCCGAGGGCGATTTCGCAGTCGCGGACGGCGACGTGGACCGAGGCTTCGTCGGCGACGTCAACGGCTATGGCCTCAGCCCGTCGGCCCAGGGCACGGACGGTGGCAACGGTGTCTGCACAGGCGGTGGCATTCAGGTCCATCACGGCGATGTCGCAGCCGTCGCGGGCCAGACGCTCGGCAATGGCCGCGCCTATGCCGCGGGCGGCACCCGTGACGATCGCTATGCGAGAGGGTTCGGTCATGACAGGCCTAGATGGTCAGCGGCGCGTTTTGACAGCAGGAATTTGCGGGGCCGACCCGACGGTGTCAGCGGCACGGCATCCGCCTCGATTGGCAGAACGTGGCGCGGAACCTTGAACCGGGCCAGCCTTGCCGAGCACCAGTCGACGAGGGCCTGAGGCTCAAACGCATGGCCAGGACGGGTAACGACAAACGCCACGCCGATCTCGCCCATCCGGTCGTCGGGCACCGGCGCGACATGAGCCTGGAGCACGGCAGGGTGGACCATCAGTACGTCCTCGATCTCGGATGGCGTGACCTGCTCGCCGCCGCAGCGATAAGATTCCTTCACCCGTCCAACCAGGGTCAGATAGCCGTCGGCGTCGATGCGACCGAGGTCGCCGGTATGCAGCCAGCCCTCGGCGTCAAAGGCCTCCGCGGTAGCCTCGGGCTTGTCATAGTAGCCCTGGGTGACACCCGGTCCTCGGGCCATCAGCTCGCCAACTTGGCCAGGGGACAGGACTGCGCCGTTGGACGGATCTATGACACGGTAATCGACCAACCTGTTCCCGATCTCCGGGTCGCCCGCCGGGCCGACGTCGCGCAGGCGACCGTTGGTGGTCAGCAGCCGTTCGGTCGGGTCGTCCGGGCGGGTCACAGTGGTCGAGGCCGTGCATTCGCTCATGCCATAGCCAGTGGTGATCTCGATGCCTTCGAAGGTGTGAAGGATGCGGTCCCAAAGGCCCGGCGGCGTGCGACCGCCCGACGACAGAATGCCCTTCAGCGAGCCTGTGTCGACCGTAAAGCCCTCTAGCGCATCGAGCACTGCCAGCGTCATGGTGGGGATCAGCAGCAGGTCAGTGACGCGGTGCCGTTCGACAGTCTTCAGCGTCTCGCGCGGATCGAATTTGAGGTGCGGCACGACGGCCCCTCCGACAAACAGAGCTGCCAGCAGGCCCTCGACATAGCCATAGACGTGGTTCATCGGCAGGCTGAACTGGATGCGTCGCCCGTCCTCGAACGCCCTGGCATAGGCACTGCCGAAGGCGGCTCGCAGCAGCATGTCGTGGCTTAGCATCACTCCCTTGGGAGAGCCCGTGGTGCCGGAGGTGTAGATGATGTCGGCGGCGCTCTGGGGATCGACGACGGGCAGGGGTACTGGTTCGGTCTTAAGGTCGTCGAACGGTGTGGCACCGTCTCTGCCCTGACCTTCGGCCTGAAAGACCACGACGGAGCGCAGGTGCGGCAGGGCTTCGCCGCCGCCTTCCGTCGCCCAGGACGGGGAGAGCTCGTCCAGCATCGTCAGGTAGTCGAGGTCGCGGAACCGGTCCATCGTGACCAGCATCACGGCACGCGATTGGCGCAGCACATAGGCCAGCTCTTCGCGGCGGTTCAGGATATTGACGGGCACCGCGACCGCACCAACTGCCGAGATCGCGTATTTAAGAGCGGCGAAGGCTGGATAGTTGGCCATGACCAAGGCGACATGCTCGCCTCGCTTCACACCCGCCGCGATCAGCCCGGCAGCGACGCGACGCGACCAGTCCGCCATATGGTCATAGGTCCAAATCTGGGCGTCGAAGATCAAATAGGGGCGGTCTGGGAACGCCTTAGCTGCCGTCTCCAGCATGCCAAACAGGGTGCGCGGTGACCATGGCGAAAACCGCGCACCGAGGTCGGACTGGCGTTCTGCGACGGTTCGCGACTGGCGACTGGTCATCGACTTACCGTTCGCCTGCGTCAGGGATTCAATGCTTCGTGGTGCAGCCGATACTCGCGCCGTCCCCAGCCAAAGGAAATCGCAGCCAGAAGCGTGGAGACCGAAAGCGTGATGCCAAGCGACAGACCCAAGGCGCTCTCGGAGCGAAAGACAAAGTCGTTCAGCAAACCCGGCAGCAATGGCCCCATGGTCAGGCCACCAAGGTTGGCGATGAACAAAATCAGGGCAAGCGCCTGACCGCGCACCTGATTTGGCAGGACCATCTGCGAAGCTGCATAGCAACTGCCTGCTGGCATGGCCAACAGGAAGACACCGCATGCAAAAACACCCACCGTCGCCAAAGCAGACGTGCCCTGTGTGTGCATCAGCGCGGCAAAAACGAGCGCCCCTGCAACGGAGCTGAATGCCGCTACACGCAATGCCGCATCACGCCGACCTGAGACCAGGCCGCGGTCACTGAGCCGCCCGCCACTCAACATTCCAAGACTACCGCCGATCAGGACGACAAATCCCATGACCAGACCGGTTTGCTGCGACGACCAGTCGAATGATCGCTGCAGCACGGCTGGAGACCACAGCATGAAGCCGTAAAGGGCCACGGCCTGGAACATCAGTCCAAGCGCGATGGAAGCGACGGGAATCCAGCGCTTGCCGATGACTGCCAGGGTCTCTGAAATGCTCAGTCGCACCGCAACCCCGTCAGACGACAGGATAGCCCTCTTTCTTGCGGGCTCCTTGAGCGTCATCACCCAAAGCGCAACCAGCAGGCCCGGTAGGCCGACCACCAGGAACGTCGCCCTCCATGAGGCAATTTCGCCAAATATCGGCAGGGTGAGTGTGGGCGTTTGGGTTACAAGCTCTACGACAAGTCCGCCAAGCAGCAGTGCGAGACCGGATCCGAGATAGATTCCGATGCCATATGTGCTCATTGCTGAACCCAGCTTCTCGTTCGGGAAACTGTCTGAAATCATGGACACCGCAGCGGGAGCCAAAGTGGCTTCCCCGACCCCGACGCCCATCCTTGCCAGGAAAAGTCCCGGATACCCTCTGGCCACTGCACAGGCTGCTGTCATCAGACTCCAGAAGAAGACGCCCGCGACGATGATGTTGCGACGGTTGAACCGGTCCACCAGCCGTCCGGCAGGCAGACTCACCAGAGTGTAGAACAGTGAGAACGCGAGACCGCCCAGCAGTCCGACCTGGGTGTCAGTGGCATTGAACTCGGCCTTGATCGGCCCGACCAGCAGACTGAGGATCTGCCGATCGATGAATGAGAGGGTGTAGCACACCGTCAGCACCCCGACCGTATACCAGGCATAGCCCGTCTTCGGCTTGGCGAGATTCCCGGATGCGTCGGGTGCTGCTACCTGATCCGTCATCAGAACGTCTTGGTAAACTGAAGCGCGACCTCGCGACCACGCGAGACGACCCCTCGCTGTTCGCCGATGGCACCGGGCACGCTGGCCCCGCCCGTCCGGTCGGCAGCATACTGGAGGTAATACTCATCGGTAAGGTTGCGCCCCACCAGTTGGACGACCCAGCTTTCGTCCGGCGCCGTCAGGCTTAGCCCTGCGTTCAGACGCCAGAAGCTGTCCTGCAGACTGGATGGCGCCATGGCTTCAGAAGCAAAATATTCCCCGCTGTAGAAGGCGTCGCCGTTGATTGCGAGATTGAAGCCGTTGGACATCGGGATGTCGTAGGTGAAGCCTGCGTTGCCTGCCCACTCCGGAGAGCGAGCGGGCGCACGCCCGCCGAAGTCCTGCTGCAGTGTGAGCGCTGTTGCATTGACGAACGAGCAGTTGACTGGTGCAACGGCCGTGGCGCGGACGGTCCCGGTGGGGAAGGCGTAGCTGTAGCACTGGCCAACGAAGTCTTTGAACTGGGCGTCGATGTAAGCAATCGCACCACGCAGGCTGAGCTGGTCTGTGGCACTCCAGGTGCCATCGATTTCGATACCGCGTTGTTCGACGCTGCCGGCATTATTGATGGTGTAGGCCACTCGTGACGGATCGTAGGTGTTAACCTGCAAGTCATCGAAGTTGTAGGCGAAAATAGCACCGTTCAAACGGACGCGCCCGTCGGCGAAGACGCCCTTGGCTCCCAGCTCGAAGCCTTCGGCGGTCTCTGGCTCGAAGTCCACGTCCCCGATCCGCGTGCCAGTCTGAAGCGGGCTCGTCAGCCCGAAGCCCCCGGACTTGTAGCCGGTCTTGTAAGCCAGAAACACGGTCTTGTTGCTGTCGGGGCGCCAGGTGAGCGTCACTTCAGGCGAAACGTTCTCGTCTTCAAACGACCCTGCGAGCGTGCCTGCCGTTGCCGAGCCCGGGTAGACAGTGGCCTGGGTTGCGAAGGTGCCGATACCGTACAGATTTCGCTTGTTGAAATCCTTGGCCTCCCTGGTCCAGCGCAGACCGCCGGACAGCTCGAGCGTGTCCGTGATGTCCCAGAGTATTTGTCCAAAGAACGAATAGGTCGAGCCATCCTGGCGCGCCAGATCCTCATAGGTGACATACCGGTTGGCGGCCAGATTGTAGCTGGAGTCCCGCAGCTTGGTGTCGTTGTTGGTGTAAAGCTCCGTCGTCTGGAAGTACGCACCCAGCATAAAGTTGATCGGGCGGTCGAAATCGGACGCCAGACGGAATTCCTGGCTGATTTCCTCATTTGTTTGGCGGTTAAAAAAGGCGAGCTGGGAATAGGTCGTCTGATCAAGGCCTGACAGGAATTGATAATCCGTCCTGTTGAAGCCGGTGGTCGATTCCAGTGTCAGGTCGCCGAACCGCCAGGTCAGATCGAGGATGGCTGTGAAGATATCCAGTTCGTCGTAGGGGGCACCATTGCCGCGATAGCCCCGCATTGTTCTGGCGATTGCATCCGGCAGGTCGCCGATGGTCGTATTGCGATCCGCGACACAGTCACCGAACGGATCTGCGACGCCATAGACCCTCGGATTGGGGCCCGTGCACGCGCCGATATTCTGGGTGCCAACACCAGGCCCGCTGCCTTCGCCAGAGCTCGCAAACAACTTAAGTCGAGCGTCGAAATTGGGCGAGATGTCTGCCGTAAGCGTCAGGCGACCAAGGATTTCCTCGTCGCCGGGTCGGCTGTCGGAGGCACCGGGCAGCTGTGACGCCCCAATCGGCGCGCCAGACGCTGCAGTATAGAAGGGGTTTGCGATGGGCTGGGCAGTGTTGCGGAGCCAGCCGTCCAGATTGCGATACTTCAGTGCCAATCTTACGCCGAAAACGTCGGAGAGAGGGCCGGACACGACACCCTCAACCGAAGCTTCGTCACCAACGAACTCGTATCCGGCGCGAAGCTGAGCATAAAAGTCCGCAGTTGGATCAGCGGACTTGATGGAGATGACGCCAGCAGGGCTGTTCTTGCCGAAGAACAGCGCCTGAGGTCCCTTCATGACCTCAACTTGTTGCAGATCGAAGAACCCAGCTTGAGTGATACGTCCATCCGAAGTCTGAACCCCGTCGATGGCGACAGAAACAGCCTGTTCGAAGCCGGTCTGGTTGGCTGGTGAACTAATCCCCCGAATGCCGATCGAGCCGCCGCCATTGGATTTGTAGGCCCCGATCACAACGGTCGGTGTGAGTTCGCCGATGCTGGCAAGGCTCACAGCCAGGTTTCGGTCCAACGCTTCGGTGGTCAGGACATTTACGACAACAGGAACACTAACAAGCGTCTCGGAGCGCCGTCTTGCTGTGACGACAATGTCATCCACGACGCTGTCTGGCTCCACAGTTTGGCCGACGGCCGCGGGCGCCGTCTGTGCCTGTATGGGCGTGGCGGTGAGGGCGAAAAGCAGGGCGGTCGCGCCGCCTGCCATCAGGATTGCTTTGGTCGATGTCATGGCGCTTCCCTGGCGTTTCCAAGTCCCGTCGCCCTCGGTTCATCTTCAGCAAACCTTCGCGACAACGCCAGAAAGGACCGAACGCAGTTTCCTGTCAATGGGGGTGTTGACAATAATCAACATAGGCGTTGATTATCGGTTGTCGGAAGGTCATGGCCTGATCCCGGCGCAAAAACTGAAGGCCGAGAGGGCGCAAGGCGTGCGTCTCGACGAGGCTATGGGAAACGAAACATGGATGGCTCAGAGCCAGACGCGCCAGTTGATCTTGCGATCACGCGCGACACACCCGTTGGATATCGACTTCAAAGCCTGAAGAAAAAGGCTGCGATTCAGTTGATGGGTTCAAGACTGTGGGGCCGGTTTAATCCGAACCACTGGGACCCGGTCTATGCTGCCTCGACAGGCCTAAAAGCGCCTATCCAGACCGGCGAAATGTCATCGGCATATCTCGCGGAGATGTGCGTCAATCACTTTGGCGCGGCCTTTTTCCAGAACGCCCGGGTCGTCTGCAAATACGTCGCCTCCACCCACGCCGACGAGATCATCACGACCCACGGGGTCGTTCGAGAGAAGATCCCCAAGGGTGACGGCTATCGTTTCATTGTCGACATATGGGCCGAGAACGATGCCGCCGAGAAGAAAACGGTCGGCTGGGTCGAAGTCGATGTTGGCGTTTGAGGTCGGGAGTAGAAAGATGATTCAGCCACTACCTGCGGCAGACGCGCTCAAACCCATGAGCCCACTCCAGGTTCGACAGACCCGTGAGTTTATCGACAACCTGGCTTCCGAGGCCAAGCCCTACTGGGACATGGTGGAGATCGGTGACCAGCTCTCAAGAGACCTGCTCCTAAGCGCCGAGCTTGTGATCCTGTACGCCGACGGGGTCGAGGATTTCAATCCTTGGTACGAAGGGTGGCGCATGAACAGCTGGAGCATCGACGGCGAGTCACCGTTTGGTGGAGCGATTGTGCCGCCGCTGCTGGTGTCTCACTTTGTGTTGTCTGTGCAGTTTGACGCGACACGTCCGTTTTCAATCGGATCGATCCATACCTTCCACGATTCCGAAATCCTCGCACCCATCCCGGTCGGGGCGACCGTGCGAATTACGACCACGGCGGTCGACAAGTTTGAAAAACGCGAGCGCCGTTATGTTCGCCACGGCGTCACGGTGACAGACGTCGAATCCGGGATCCTATATTTCAAGGAAACCCGAGACATCCTTTCGCTCTAGGCACAGTACGCATGTCTGCACAGCCGGTTGTTGCCCACAGTCTCAGCGTCGAAGGCGGGGGTGCCTCTCTGGCCGGGACGCGCTGTATCAGCTGTCGAACTGTCTACTTTCCGCAAGTCATTGCGTGTCGCAATCCGGTTTGCGAAGCCAAGGCTGTCGAGCCCTTTGGCATCAAGGGGTCTGGTACGCTCCATAGCTTCACCATTCAGCGATACCGTCCACCGCCGCTGTTCGAGATGGATCCTTGGCAGCCCTACGCCCTGGGGCTTGTCGATATGGATCATGGTGTTCGCGTTATGGGGATGATCGATGATGTCGCCCTGGATCGGATCGAGATCGGCATGGTGTTGGATCTGGCGACGAGGGGCATCCGAGAGGTCGACGACGGACCGGTGATCACACATGTCTTTGTCCCGGTAGCGGGAGCAGGGACTTGAGACCGGTATATGTCCTGGGGGTCGGGGCCCATCCATGGGGTAAATGGCCCGATACACCGCAAGTCGGTCTCGCCATCCATGCCGTAAATGCGGCGCTTGGAGAGGCTTCGCTCGACTGGCGCGATCTCCAGGGATTGGTGGCAGCCAGTTCGCGTTTTGAGGGCGGGATGGGCTGGGGCCTTCATGCCAACGAGTTGGCCCAGGCGATTTCCGAACACGGCATGGCCTGTGTCAACGTCGGTGGTGCGTGCGCGGCGGGCGCGGTCGCCTTTCACACCGCCCATATGATGATCGCCAGCGGCCAGTATGACACGGTCGCTGCCATGGGCGCCGAACGCATGCCGCGGGGCTTCATTTCCCGGCCGCCGGGATCGGCAGACGACGCGACCGATCATGACTTCCTGCGCTGGAAAATGATGGGCGCCACGAACCCTGCCTATTGGGCAATGGAGGCTCAGCGCAGGATCTACGAGCACGGCACGACGGCAGAGACGCTTGCTGCTGCTTCCGTGCTCATGCGGCGTCACGGCGCGATGAACCCCAATGCGCGGTTCCGGACGCCTTCGACTGTTGAAGAAGTTCTGGCCTCGCCCATGGTCAGCGATCCGCTTCATCTGCTCGAAATTTGCGCCGTCAGTGATGGGGCGGCAGCCGTTGTTCTGGGATCCGAAGAACAGGCCCGCCGTGCGGGTGGGCCGATGATCCAGGTGGCCTCCAGCGTCATTGCGACCGGTCAGTTTGGCGATCCGGCAGCACGAATTCCCACCGTTGGCTCAACGCCGCGCCTGGGTGTGCCTCATACGAGTGAAGTGGTTTCGGCAGTGCACCGCGCCTGGTCGCTTGCTGGCATCGGTGCTGAAGATGTCGATCTGATCGAAATCGCGGACAACACGGCCTGGCATATACTCGCCTGGCCCGAACTGTTTGGATTCTTTGAACCGGGTGAAGGAGATCACATGCTGGCGACCGGTCAGCTTACTCTGGGTGGCCGTCTGCCGATCAATCCCAGTGGAGGCTTCCTTTCCTTTGGTGAGGCGACGACGGCCCAGGCGCTGATGCAGGTGTGCGAACTTGCCTGGCAGTTGAAGGGGCAGGCGGGAGGCCGGCAGGTCGAGGGAGCGCGGGTCGCCATGTCTGCCGTGCTGGGTCTTGGAGCCAATGGTGGCTCCATCGTGCTCAAGCGATGACTGAAGCCGTTGGGGTCGAGGTCCGGGATCGCGTTGCCATCCTGACCCTCTCTCGGGAACACGCCGGGAATGCCATCGACCAGGAGATGGCCGACGGCCTGCTTGAGGCCGCACAGACCTGTGAGACTGATGAGCGAGTGCGCGCGGTCCTGTTGACCGGGCAGGGGCGTTCGTTCTGTGTCGGTGGTGACGTCAAGGCATTCGCGGCAGCCGGCTCAGGTGCACCCGAACTCGTGCGCAAACTGACTGGTTCGCTCCACGCTGCGATGGCGCTTCTTGCGCGAATGGACAAGCCGCTTGTGACAGCGGTCAACGGAGCAGCGGCGGGAGCGGGTTTCGGCCTCGCCATTCTAGGCGACGTGGCGTTAGCGGCAAGGTCGGCAAAGTTCGCCATGGCCTATGGTGCCATCGGATTGACGCCGGACGCCGGCGCAACCTGGCTTCTCCCGCGCCTCGTGGGGTTTCGCATGGCGCAGGAACTGGCGCTGACGGGCACACGTATCGACGCAACTGAAGCCGAGCGCATAGGCCTGATCACGCGGGCGGTGGATGATGAGAGCTTGCTAGTCGAGGCCCGCAGTCTGGCCACCAAGCTCGCTCACAGCCCCAGACGCGCTTTTGCGCACACCCGGGCGCTGCTACACCAGTCTTCGTCCAACGACTTCGAGACACAACTCGCCCTTGAAGCCGCTGGCATCGCCTACGCCATCGGTCAGCCCGAAGGGCAGGAAGGGATTTCGGCCTTCGTCGCCCGTCGTCCGCCTGACTTCACGCAAGTCTGAAGGCGTCAGGCGAGAGCTGCAGCCAGGCCTTCGGCGAGCCGGGCTACCGCCTCTGCGCTGCGGCGGCTTCCCTGAGGCAGGCCTGCAAAACCATGGATCATGTCCGGATAGTGATGGTGAGCGACCTTCACCCCTGACGCCTTTGCCCGCCCAACGAATGCCGTTCCTTCGTCCCTCAATGGGTCAAAGCCGGCGGTAACGACCGTGGTCGGCGGAAGACTTGAAAGGTCGTCACGCGTCAGATCCGGCATCTTGTCTGCGGAAAAGTTGCTCCACGCCCAGAGCATGAAGGCTCGCGTCAGCATGTAATCCTGTCCCAAAGTCAGCTGCGACGGGCTGCTGCAGGCCGGATCCAGGGCGGGGTAAAGGAGGCCTAGCCCCCTGACGGTCGAGCCTCGAGGCGATGTCAACGCCGTAGCCAGCGCAAGCCAGGCACCGGCACTGTCTCCTGCCAGCGCAACAGGCAGGCCTGGAAATTGATCCAGGGCCCAGGCCAGGGCGGCCGTCCCATCATTGATTGCCGCCGGATGGGGATGCTCGGGTGCCAGTCGGTAGTCGACAGCGACCAGCGTCATTCCGCACTCCAGGGCCAGCCGACGACAGAGACTGTCATGGGTGTCGAGATTGCCGAACACGAATGCCCCGCCGTGCAGAAATACGATGATCGCCTTTTCAGGGCCGGGCACAGGTCGATAGAGCCGCAAGGTCAGGGTGCCGGAGGGGCCTTCAATCGCTATGTCCTCTATACCCGCAATATCAGGTTTGCCGGCACGGGCCAGATAGCCGTTGGCTCCATCCCGAAAAGCCGCAAGGTCCGCTGGGACTGTCAGTGCGACACGAGGGTCCTGCAGCCAGAGAGATAGTTCAGGATCGACTGGTGCCTCAGGAAGCGACACGCAACGCCTCTTCGCCACGAAGTTCAAAACCGTCGTAGCCGTTCGCTGCTGCCTTTTCGAGAATGCGGCGATAGCCCCGAACGCCTCCGGAGTAGGGCATGAATACGCGTGGTTTTCCCGGCATTTCCGCTCCGATGTAATAGGACGGCGTCGTCATATAGAGGGTCTCGTTGGCGCGGGCATTCACATGATCAACCCAGTCCGCCTGCGCTTGCGCGGTAGCCTCGATCTCAATGATGTCCGCCTGCCGTGCCGATTCGAACAGGGCTGCGAGCCAGTCGATCTGTTCCTCGCTGGAAAGGATCACATTGCTCAGCAGGGAAGGGCTACCCGGTCCACCGATGAAGAACAGGTTGGGAAATCCGTGGACCCCGATGCCAAGGTAGCTGGCAGGGCCGCCGGCCCAGGCCGACTTCAGCGTTTGGTTATCCCGTCCCACGATATCAATCTTGAGGATGGAGCCGGTGAAGACGTCGAACCCGGTGGCGTAGATCACGACATCGAACGGCAGATCTTCTTTGGTCGTCCGAATGCCATTTGCGGTGAAAGACTCGATCGGCGTTTCGCTGATGTCGACCAGCGAAACATTGGGACGGTTGAAGGCTGCGAAATAGCCGCCGTCGACCGATGGCCGTCGCGTGCCGAAGGCGAAGCCCTTCGGCACAAGCTTCTTACGAAGGGCAGGGGAGTCGATTTGTTCGCCGATCTTCCTCTGCACAAAGGCCGAGGCAATGTCGTTGGCCGCCTGGTTGAGAAGAATGTCCTTAAAGGTCAGGGCGAAGCCAAATCCCAGACGATTCCACGCCTTTTCGAAAGCTTCCTCGCGTTCTGCCGGGTCGACCTCAGCGGCCGATCGGGGATCAGGAGCAAAACCGAGCCCGCTGGGCGAATTTCGTGCGGCCTCGCGTCGAGCCCGGTAGCCTGCCTTCACAGCTGCATCCTCTTCGTCGGATACGGGGGCATTGGCAGCCGGAATGGAATAGTTGGCCGTTCTCTGGAAGACGGTCAGATGTTCGGCCTCTGCCGCAATGATCGGGGTCATCTGCACGCCTGACGACCCTGTGCCGATGATGGCAACGCGCTTGCCTTTCAGATCGACCGGCTCGCGCGGCCAGCGGGCACTGTAGAGAATCTGTCCTCTGAACGTTCCCTGCTCCGGATAGGTGGTCGCCTTGGGGGTCGATAACTGACCAACCGCCATGACAAACCGCGACGCTGACCAGACCTGGCCGTCTTCGGCTTCTATTATCCAGCGCCCGGTGCCGGCCTGGAGCTCTGCGCGACGCACTCGCGTGTTCAGGCTGATGTCGCGGCGCAGATCGAAGCGGTCAGCGACATGATTGATGTAGCGCAGTATTTCAGGCTGTTTGGCGTAGCGCTCGCTCCAGCGCCAATCCTGTTCAAGCGCTTCCGAAAAACGGTACGAATAGTCGAAGCTCTCCACATCGCAGCGTGCGCCTGGATAACGGTTGAAATTCCATACGCCGCCGATCTCGTCCGATGCTTCAAGCACCCGGACACTGAACCCCTGCGCCCGGAACGTGTGAAGGGCTCGCAGACCGGCAAGTCCGGCACCGATCACGACGATGTCGATCTCAACGATTTCACTCATCATGCTCTCCTCGCTGTAACGAGTGCCATGATGATATGGGTTCGTCAACGATAGTGTTGATAGAGCGATAAGCAGCCGCTAGGGTCGCCTCATTAGGCCCGCAGACTTTCGGGCCTCGGCCCCAAGTTTGAGCTGCACATGCGCGAGATTCACCACTTCATCGACGGCGCGTCCTTCACCGGCACTTCGGGCCGGTTCGGCGATGTCATGAACCCCAACACCGGCGAGGTGCAGGCGCGCGTTCAGCTGGCGACCGAAGCCGAGATGGATCGTGCCGTCCAGGCCGCCCAGACCGCCTTCGAAGGCTGGTCCTCGACCAATCCCCAGCGCCGGGCGCGGGTGATGTTCGAGTTCAAGCGGCTGGTCGAGGCCAATATGGATGGTCTGGCGGAAATGCTGTCGGCCGAACACGGCAAGGTGATCGCGGATTCCAAGGGCGACATTCAGCGCGGGCTGGAAGTGATCGAGTTCGCCTGCGGCATCCCGCATGTGCTGAAGGGCGAGTACACCCACGGTGCCGGCCCCGGGATCGACGTCTATTCGATGCGTCAGCCGCTCGGCGTCGTCGCGGGTATTACCCCGTTCAACTTCCCGGCCATGATCCCGATGTGGATGTTCGGCGTCGCCATCGCGGTGGGCAACACCTTCATCCTGAAACCGTCGGAGCGCGACCCGTCGGTGCCGGTCCGCCTGGCCGAGCTGATGATGGAGGCGGGGGCTCCGGCGGGCGTCCTGAACGTCGTCCATGGCGACAAGGTCGCGGTCGACTCCATCCTGACCCATCCCCTGGTCCATGCCATCAGCTTCGTCGGTTCGTCCGACATCGCCCACTATGTCTACCAGACCGGTGCCGCCAACCATAAGCGGGTCCAGGCCATGGGCGGGGCCAAGAACCACGGCATCGTCCTGCCCGACGCCGACATGGACCAGGTGATCAAGGACCTGTCGGGCGCGGCCTATGGCTCGGCGGGCGAACGCTGCATGGCCCTGCCGGTCGTCGTTCCCGTCGGCAAGAAAACCGCCGACGAACTGCGCGAGCGGATGGTGGCGGAGATCCCGACCATGCGGGTCGGCATCTCGACCGACGCCGGAGCCCACTACGGCCCGGTCGTCACGGCCCAGCACAAGGCCCGGGTCGAGGCCTGGATCGAGACGGGGGTTCAGGAGGGGGCCGAGCTGGTCGTCGACGGCCGCGGCTTCAACCTTCAGGGCCACGAGAAGGGCTATTTCATCGGCCCATCGCTGTTCGACCACGTCACGCCCGACATGAGCGCCTATCAGGAAGAGATCTTCGGACCCGTGCTGCAGATCGTCCGTGCCGCCAGCTTTGAGGAGGCGTTGAGCCTGCCCTCGAAGCACCAGTACGGCAACGGCGTCGCCATCTTCACCCAGAACGGCCGTGCGGCACGCGACTTTGCCGCCCGGGTCAATGTCGGCATGGTCGGGATCAACGTCCCGATCCCGGTGCCGGTCGCCTATCACACCTTCGGCGGCTGGAAGCGCTCGGCCTTCGGCGACACCAACCAGCACGGCATGGAGGGTGTGAAATTCTGGACCAAGGTCAAGACCATCACCGCCCGCTGGCCGGACAGCGACCTGGAACACGCGGACTCATCGTTCGTCATCCCAACGATGGGGTGAGGCCTTCCCGTCCGGCCAACTAACGGCACCGTTTCAGGGAATGGCGCTTGGGCGCAAAGCGGGCAGGGAATGTCTGTTTTTGGGGTCGTTCTCAGATTCCGCTTTCGACCCAAAGCGGACTTTAGCGACCTCCGGTTTGGCCCTTAAGCCAAATTTCTGGTTTCGAGAGGGCGTTAGAGGCCGGTTCTGCAGTAGCCGGAGTTGAGATAGACTAAGGAAAACCGATCCTCTGCTCAGAAAGTTGGGCAACCTGAGCTCGCCTGGAGGGACGCCGTGTTTGCTCAAAGCACGCATTGATCCCACCTATTTTTGAAACAGTGCAAACACAGGACCGCTTAAGGCCACGCTTGTATCGGCAGATTGCGACACCTAGCGTTGAACTCAGTTTTTTCAGAGGTTCAGCCCATGTCAGTAATCATCGGAACCGACGGCGATGACACAATAGTGGGGACCGATCAGGCGGACGTAATCACAGGCCTTGCCGGAAACGACACGATCAACGCCCGGGGCGGCAATGACGTGATTGATGCGGGCACCGGTGCCAATACGATCACAGCCGGCGACGGCGACGACACCGTGATCTTGCGGGGTTTCGGGGATCGGGTTGACGGGGGCGCGGGCAGCGACCTGTTGGATGGCTCCAACCTGACCGGAGGCGGCGATTTCCGCGCCTTCTATAGTTATATCTGGCAAGCCAATACGACGGGTGGCGTCGACGTTTTGTACAGCATTGCCCGTGCCCCCTTCCCACCTCAGATCACGACGAACAGCACCTCGATCGGTTTCGAGCGCTTCATAGGATCGACCACCCTCGCAAATGCCTTCGAGTTCCAAGGTCTGGTTCAGGACATTGAGGCCACCGGTGGAAATGGGTCCGACACCTTCATCGGCGGACAAGGGGCCGACATTTTCCGGGGCGGTGGCGGGAATGATCGCGCGACGATCGGTTCAGCCGACCGCCTCTTCGGGGATGCGGGCAACGACACCTTTTCGCTCGTCACGGGCACAACCCTAGCTGTCGGCACAACGATCGCCGGAGGAAGTGGCCTGGACACGCTTGCTCTCGCGATCTCGGGCACAGTCTCGACAGTGGATCTGTCCACCGGAGCCTTCGGTGAGATGCGGTTCTCCGAGATCGAAAACATCAGCCTAACCCAGGATGCGACCTATGCAGGCAGTGTGCAGACCGTCACCGTCAACGGCGATGCCGGCGCAAACACACTGACGCTTACAGGCGCTCCGCTGATCAATGTCCGATTCTTCGGCGGAGTGGGCAATGACAGCCTGACGGTGACGGGAACCGGTCACTTTCTGAGCGGAGGTGAGGGTGACGATGTCCTGACGGGCGCAGGCATTTTGGAGGGTGATGCAGGAAACGACACAATCTCCATAACCGGCGGTGTCGCGCGAGGCGGCATCGGTGACGATCTCCTGGTCGTCTCAAATGGCGCGCAGGGCTATGGCGGTGACGGCAATGATCGGTTTTCGGGGGTCAATCAGGTAAGTCCTGCAGCCCTGTGGGATGGGGGAGCCGGGGATGACGTGTTCACCGTCAATATTGATGGTGGCTTATCTGGCGCTATCCGGATCCTCGAAGTGGTGGGGGGATCTGGTTTCGATACGATCGACGCATCCCAAACCTTCCTGAACCTCACAGCGCAGATGCTGACAGGCCAATCCTTCTCCCTGACGGGTTCCGGCCAGGGGAGCGGTCAGGCTTTCTCGATCATCGGGCGCGCTGACGGGATTGAACGTATCCTGGGAAGCGCGAGAGCTGATGATCTGAGGCTCGATGGACTGACTACGTCGATCGAGATCAGGGCGGGTGGTGGCGATGACATTGTCATCGGCGGTCTGTCAGCCGATCTCCTGTCAGGTGGAGCGGATAATGACCTGCTGGAAGGCCGCGATGGCAATGACCGCCTGCTCGGTGATGGAGGCAACGATATCTTGAGAGGCGGAACCGGCGACGATCGGCTGGATGGCGGCGACGGAAACGACACGATTGATGGGGGTCTGGGGCAGGATATCGCCGTGTTCGGTTTCAGCGCCGATGCTGCGACCTTCAGCTATGAAAACGGCTCTATCGTCGTGACCCATGTCAGTGGCCGAGACGTGTTGACGGGGATTGAGACGTTGGAGTTCACGGATGCCGTGCTCACGGTCGGATCGGACGGGCGTGTCGTCCTGCAACCCCTGACAGACTTGGTCGGGACGGCTGGAAATGATCGCCTGGCGGGCGGTGCTGGTCGCGACTTCCTCATCGGCTTGGCCGGCAACGACATATTGATCGGCGGAGGCAATTTTGATCGTCTCGACGGCGGCGACGGGGTCGATGTCGCACTTTATTCCGGCGTCCGTCGCCAGTACGGGGCGACGCAGTCCATTATGGCTGGGGGTCCCGAGGGCGGCACCGACACCCTGATCTCGATCGAAGAGCTTCGGTTTGTCGATGGGGCGCTGACATTTGACGTCAATAGTGTCGCGGCCCAGGTCATGCGCTTGTATGACACGACCCTAGATCGCCAGCCTGATCAACCAGGATTGGACGTCCAGATCCGTGCCTTGGCAAGCGGAGCGACCACGCTGCAGGGTTTGGCCAATGCGTTCGTCGCGTCCGACGAATTCCAAAACCGGTACGGCACTCTCTCAAACCAGCAGTTCGTCGAACAACTGTATCGCTTCTCGCTGGACCGTGAAGGCGATGCTCCGGGTATCGCTGCTCAGGTCAATGCCCTGAATACCGGGACCAGCCGGGCGGCCTTGGTCGTGGCGTTCTCCGAAAGCCCTGAGCACCGCACCCTGACACAACCGGTCCTGAATGCCGGCCTCTGGGTCGCGGACGAAAAGGCCCTGCAGATCGCGCGGCTGTACGATGCAACCCTCGACCGGCTTCCCGACGCTGCCGGACTGGCAGGCCAGCTGGCAGCCCTGAACGGCGGCACATCCCTGCTGCAACTGGCCGCGAATTTCGTTGGCTCGGCCGAGTTCCAGGACCGCTACGGCGCACTCTCTAACCAGCAGTTTGTCGAGCAGCTCTATCGCTTCTGTCTTGACCGGGAGGGTGATGCCCCAGGTATCGCCGCACAGGTCAATGCCCTGAACAGCGGCACCAGCCGGGCCCAGCTCGTTCTGGCCTTCTCGGAAAGTGCCGAGCACATCGCCCTGACTGCCCCCCTCTACTCGGGCGGTATCCGCACCAGCGATGTGGCCTTCAACGCGGCACTGGTTGAGGACGAGAGCAATAAGCCGATCGACGGACATCCCCAGGTGATGATCCAGGCCGACGATGCCTTACCGGTCACAAAAGCCGAAGAGGCTCAGGTCCTTGCTAGCACTGCCGGCTATGATCCCGGCCAGATCGTTGTCGGCTTCAAGCTGGTGGAAGACGCCTTCGTGTTGCCGGCTCAGGACGATCTGACGCCGCTGGTCTTGCCTGAACCCGGTCTGCTCGACACCACCGCGCCGGAACAGGTCTCGCTGCCGTTCCTCACAGGTGACCGGATGCTGACACTGTCCAATCCCGAGGATGTCACACTCGATAACGCCAACCCTTGGCATCTCGGGACCGACACTGACGGCTGGATGATGCAGTAGATGTAGGGTCAGCCGTTTGTTGGGCTTACCGGTTGTTAATGAGGCGACAGCACGTCCGGTTTCCACCCATTGCGGCGGTTGGGAAGGTCCGGTTCCAGGCAGGCGGGCAAGGTCGGCCTAATGCGCAAGGGGACTAGCTGGTTGCGGAGTAGCAGCGCCTGACGAAAACTAATTTCTTGAGGCGCTAGAAAGTCTGATCAGCAACTTTCGACAATAATATATATGTAGACAAGCTAGTTACAAAGGCGCTCATGGGCTTGAGCGCAACGCTCCGAAGTACCCAAAAAAATGGCGACCGAGCTTCTGCGCGTGGTTTACCGAAGTCGGTCAACGCTGCACTCCGACAACGTTGAAGAGCTCGATAAGATCTTCAAAAAAGCTCACGCTAACAATCGGCGTGACAAACTCACAGGCTGCCTGGCGCATCCCGATGGCTACTTTGTCCAAGTGATTGAGGGCGAGAAGTACAAAGTTCAGGCTCTTATGGGGCGATTGGCTCTCGATAATCGCCATGCGGAGATAGCAACAATTGGTCAATGGCTAACCCCTTCGAGGCTTTTCAGTGGATGGGCTATGGCCAGGCCAGACCTGACGCCGCTTTCTCTGCAATCTCTCCGGATGATCAAAGAAGTTGGCTGTGGCTCTCAGATCACTGCCATCATGCTGACGCTGGTCGAAAAAAGCGTCGGCTTTTACTCCCTTGTGTGATCGTGCGTCTCGTCAGGTACGCGCATTCACATGGTCCGCTATCGGGATGCTGCCTCTCCCCGTCGCCAACCAGCGAAGTCTCTAGTCGTCGACCAAAGCCCTCCTGGCCCTCGGGTGGTCAGATCGGCAAATGCCCGCGCGCCGCACTTATTCCCCCGCCTCGCCGCAGTCTTTCCGTGTGGCAAATACCTCAGTCGCCAAGAGCGGGGGGAAAGCCGCGCCGCCGTCACTAAAAATGCTGATGGCCCGAGCCTTATCTCGACCCGGAACTGCTCAAACATGGGCAGCCCCTGAATAGCCAATCCAACAAAATGAAGGATGTGCGCCGCATGCCTTGATCTGCCTCAACGCTTAGCAAGGCGAGGGAGTGCAAGATGGGACATGTCGAGGTTCGCAGGCGCAATTTTCGACGTGGACGGTGTGCTGCTGGCGTCGCCGCATGAGAGGGCGTGGCGAGAGGCTTTGCAGGGCATCGCCGACCCCGATCTGTTTACTCCGGAACTTTACCGATCTCAGGTGGCCGGGAAGCCCAGGCATGATGGGGCTTTGGCTGGCCTTCTCAGTCTTGGCGTGCGGGACGCGCAGGGCCTTGCCAGGGTCTATGCAGCGCGCAAGCAGGCCCGCCTCGAGGTCCTTATCAAAACCGGTACGGTCCACGCCTTCCCGGATGCGGTGCGGTTCGTGCTCGCCTCAAAGGCGCGAGGCCTGCTTGTGGCAGCAGCATCTTCGTCCAGGAACGCCACTGCAATGATGCGTGCCATCCCTCTGGAGAGGGGAGGCACCCTATTGGACGCGCTGGACGTCGATGTGTCGGGGCGTGATGTGGCGCACGGCAAACCTGCGCCGGACCTGTTCCTGGCAGCGGCTCATGCATTGGGGGTGACACCGGCCGACTGTTTCGTCGCGGAGGACGCGACAGCGGGCATCCGTGCTGCAAACGCCGGTGGCATGCAGGCGCTGGGCGTCGCAAGGTTCCATGAGGCCTCGTCACTGGAAGCGGCGGGTGCCGATCTGGTGGTAACCAGTCTGGACGAGGTCGATCTCGAGGCGCTGGGAGAAGGTCGTCTTGAACGGCGTATCTCATGAGACGATCCGGGCAGATACCGTTTGAGCCAACTCCGGATCCGGCCTGGCGTCTGGACGCCGTCGGAGACGATGCCCTACGCGAAAGTAGCCGACAGTCTCGCTTCGCCATCAGCAATGGCTTCCTTGGCGTGAGGGGCGAATGCCATCCATCGCATGGAGATCCGTTCGGGACGGCCTCGAGGACCCTTGTGGCGGGACTGTTCGACACGGGCGAGGGGTCGGACGCCGTCCCGACTCTGATCCCTGCGCCGGACTGGCTCCAGCTAAGGCTAACGTTCGGCGGCAGCGTTCTGCTCCGGCAGCCTGAATATGAAGGGTCGTTTCACAGCCTGGACATCAAACGCGGTCTGCTCTTGCGCAGTTGTCGGTTCTCGACCAACGGCGCTGTCGTCCACGTTCGCGCGTTGCGCCTGGTATCGGCCCGTCGGCGGTCTGTGGGTCTGCAAACCCTTCGCCTTGTCGTCGAGAAAGGCGAAGGCGAGATCGGCATCGAGGCGGTTGCAGGTTCACCGGATCCAGCCTTGATCCTCGACGATCAGGATCCGGATCTATCCCTCTGGCGCACCCACCGCTCTCGCAAGCAACTGGCAATGACAGAGGCGATATCTGTCCGGGTCGATGGCGTCTCGCCGGGTTTGGAAGCACGTTCGAGGCCCGGCCTCTGGACCGCTCATGTGGCGCAGGGTCAAGACGTCGAATTTATGCGCCTCGTCTCGTTTCACGTCGGTGAGCGGGAAGATGGGTCGCCGGGACCTGCTGCGAGTGCGGACCTTGAAGCCGCGAACGGCGTGGGCTGGACGGGCGTTCTAAAGGAGCACGAGGCGGCCTGGACTGGCCGTTGGGCGGCCAGCGAGGTCCGGATCGAGGGCGATCCGGAGGCGCAGCGGGCGCTGCGCTTCGCCGCCTTTCACCTGAACGGGGCGGCCAATCCGGAAGACGAAAGGGTTTCGATCGCCGCGCGCGGACTGACGGGGACGGACTATGCCGGGCATGTGTTCTGGGACATGGAGATATTCCTCCTGCCCTTCTATGCCCTGACCTGGCCCGAAGCGGCGAGGGCCTTGCTCATGTATCGATTTCACACTTTGGATGGTGCGCGCGCCAAGGCGAAGCGAATGGGCTGGAGCGGCGCGCTCTACGCATGGGAATCGGCTGACACAGGGGCCGAGGTCACGCCGGCCCATGCCGTCGGGCCCGATCGGCGGGTCGTCGACATCCTGTCCGGCACGCAGGAACAGCACATCAGCGCCGATGTTGCCTATGCCGTCTGGCTATACTGGGTCGTCACAGGCGATGCCGAGTTCATGCGTGACGCCGGCATTGAAATCCTCCTGGAGACCGCGCGTTTCTGGGCCAGTCGGGCGACGTTGGAGGATGACGGACGCCGGCACATTCGCGGCGTGATCGGGCCGGACGAATATCATGATGGCGTCGATGACAATGCCTTCACCAACGTCATGGCGCGCTGGAACATCGAGCGGGGCCGTGACGCCGCTGACATGATGCGTACTCGCTGGCCGGAGGCTTGGGACGATCTCGCGACGCGCCTTGGAGTCGATGCTTCCGAGATCGAAGGTTGGGCTGAAATTGCGGCGACGATCGCAAGCGGGCTGGACGACGCCACGGGGCTGTACGAGCAGTTTGAGGGCTACGGCGATCTCGAAGCGATTGACCTTGAGGCCTATGCCGGGCGCTCCGTGCCGATGGATGTCGTGCTCGGCCGCGAACGGACCCGGCGATCTCAGGTCATCAAACAGGCGGACGTCGTTGCCCTTCTGGCGCTCTTGCCCGAGGCCTTTCCGGTCGGTGCCGATGCCGTGAATTTCGATCACTATGCGCCTCGCTGCAGCCATGGCAGTTCGCTGAGCACCGCGATGCATGGACTGGCGGCCGCTCGTCTGGGCCGATCGGAAATGGCACTCGACTATTTCCGACGCACCGCGGCGATTGATCTCGGCGAAACGACAGCCGCGCTCGCGGGAGGAGTCCACATGGCCGCGCTGGGCGGCCTTTGGATGACGGCCGTCCTCGGCTTCGTCGGCCTCTCGTTTCGGGAAGACGGGATTGGTCTGAGGCCGCAACTCCCCGCCACCTGGACTGCGCTGCGCACGCCGCTTCAATGGCAGGGGCGCACACTGATGATCGAAGTCGACCCTGGCAAGCGATGCGTGCATGTCCATGTCGAAACGGGCGAGGCCATGGCCGTTCACGTCGGCGTCGCGCGTCACTGGCTGGAGACCGGACAGACGCTAAGGATTGAACTGGGTGACCCGGCGATCGCGGAACCAGCATTTGATCCCTCAAGCTCCACGGCAGGCCACAGACTTTGACCGCCTTGTTCACATGCCCGATGCACCCCCAGGTCAGCCTGCCTGCCACGGGTCCCTGTCCGATCTGCGCTGCGGCGCTGCAGCGTGAACGGGGGCCAGCGAAAGGTTCAGGTCAATCCGGAGCTGGCTGACTTTTTCCGCCGCTTCTCAACCGGACCGGGCCTCATTGCTCCTGAGTCAGAACGGGACGTTCATTCAGCCTTTCGACACCGGAACGGACTTGAGAGTCCCGAGATAGGCAATCAGATCGTCGATCTCGCTGGCCCGGAAGACATAAGGCGGCATGGCGGGATGGGTCGTCACGAGGCCTGCAGCAAAGGCCGCTTCCAGGTCGTTCAAAGACCGACGACGGACAATGTCACGAAATGGTGGTGCAGCCGTGAGGGCGCTGGCACCCGTTGGGTCGATCGCATGGCAACTCGCGCATCCGACGACTGCGATTGCCCGACCTCGCGATGCGGCCTCGATCTCAAACGCCGCTGAAAGGGAGGGCGGCGTGGTTGTTGCCAGAGCCGCGACGTTTGTCGGCTCAGCCGTTCCACAAGCCGCAAGCAACAGGAACGTCAGGACGGTAGCGGCACGGGTGGTCGATGATTGTGTAGCCATGATGTCAACAAGGCCTACGGTTCGTCTGACTGTCGTTGATGCAGGTCAACGGTGCGATCAACGCGCGGATGCCGTGCCGGACAGGGAAGCAAAGGCAGTTTTCAGCACAGTGCCTGAGGCTACCAATGCGACGGCCTCATGCGGATCGAGGTCTGGCATGAGAACTCTCTCCACGCCGCCCGCGCCGACAATGCAGGGAAGGCTGAGGCAAAGGTCCGTCAGGCCATATTGCCCGGTCAATTGGGTCGAGACTGGTAGGACCGCCCGCTCGTCCCGGACGACAGCCTCGCAGATGCGCACGATGGCCGTCGCAACGCCGTATGAGGTGTAACCCTTGCCCTTGACGATGTCGTAGCCCGCCAGCCGGACCTGGCGCGCAATCGCGGGTCGGTCGAGGTCTCCGGTTTCGAGGCAGAACCGATCCAGGGTCTGTCCGCCGATCCGGATGGTGGAGAAGGCTGTTACCTCGCTGTCGCCGTGCTCGCCCAGAACGAAGCCCTCGATCGAGCCGGGTGAGACCTTCAGTGTCTCGGACAGGGTCTGCTTGAGGCGGCTGGTGTCGAGCAGAGTGCCTGTGCCGAGGACCTGCCTCGGCGGAAGACTGGAGCGGCGCAACGCCACGAGCGTCATCAGGTCGACGGGGTTGGCTGACACCACGATGAGGCCGCGGAAGCCCAAGTTCATCAGCGAGTCCACGCATTCCGACACGATCGCCGCGCTTTCGGTGGCCACCGACAGGCGGGTTTGCGCACCGTGGGTCACGCCTCCCGCCGTTATGACCGCGATGCCCGCGCTGGCGGCGTCGGCGTAGTCGCCCGCCCGGACGTGGGTGGGCCGCGTCAGGGCGTTGGCGTCGGCGATGTCGGCGGCCTCTGCCTCGGCCAGGGCGCGATCCTTGTCGATCAGGATGATCTCGCGGAACAGGGCGCGGAGCATCAAGGCATAGGCCGCCGTCGCTCCGACATGGCCTGCGCCGATGATCGCAATCCGGTCGTGGTCAAGGTCAGCGGGTTGGGCTTTCATACTGCAGGCTTTGAAGCTGCGGTTGGCCTGCAGACGATCGAGACGCGCACGCCGGGGCTGGAATCCGTGATGTCGATAACGGCACCCAGTTGGGTAGCGAGGGCCTGGATGATCCCCGTCCCCAGTCCTGGCTTTGCATTCTTCGGGTCGTGCGGCATGCCAACCCCATCGTCACTGACCGTCAGGGTCCAGCCATCACCGTGGGCCCGGTAATCGACATCGATCCGCCCATCCCGATCGTTGGGGAAGGCGTGCTTTAGGGCGTTGATCACCAGTTCGGTGACGATCAGGCCCAGGCTGACCGACTTGCCCGAGGAGGCAATGCTGTCATCGACCTTGACGATGAGGGCGAGCTGATTGTGGTCCCGGATCATGGAGTCGCCGATGCTTCTGCACAGATCGGTGAAATAACCCCTCAGTTCGACGTCACCGAGCTCTGATCCCGCGAGCTGACGCTGGACAGCAGCGACCGACATGATCCGCTGATGGGCGTCGCGGAGATGGGTGCGACTTTCATCCGAACCGACCTTCCGGATGCCCTGCATCAGGACACTTGCGATGATCTGCAGGCTGTTGGCAGTGCGATGCTGGACCTCCTGAACGAGGATGGCCTTGTCCCGGATCAGGTCGTCCTTCTGACGGATCAGGTCTTCTGTCTGCCGTCTTTGAACCTGCGCTTCGGTGATATCCTGAATGGACATCAGCAACCGAATGTCGTCCGCGTCGTCATAGACGAGCCTCTGGACATTCAGGATCAGCCGGCGCGAGCCTGTGCCGGCGTTAAGGTCCATCTCATAGGCATTGATCGAAGCCTGGCCGAAGGCCGTCGCCATCAACAACGATCGGAGTTGGGGCACATTCCATTCGCCCCCACCCAGGTCGGCGAGGCGTGCGCCCGGAATGTCCTCGAGACCCACGTTGAAGGCTTCAAGGAAACTCTGGCTTGCAGCCACGATTGTCAGGTTGCCGTCCAGCAAAAGCACTGGCGCGACCGAAGCCGAGATGAGCGACAGGGCGAGGGTCAAGGCGATGTCGGAGGGTGGAGCGAGGGACGACGTCGGCATGTATAGTCCACCCCTAGGGGACCACGGTCTCGGCCGGGCAACATGCCCGGCCGAAAGCGAAAGGCCGTGTCAGGCCGCGACAATAGTCTGGTCATTGACGGCATAGACGCCGGGTGCAGCCCAGGCGGCGTGTTCGATGACCGAACGCTCTGGCCAGGACTTCACGTGGCCTGTCAGATTGACCTTGCCGCCGTCGATCGAGACCTTGATGTTCCCGGCCTCGATCTGGCCCTGACGCTCCAGAGCGTCCTTGATCAGTTTGTGGACATCCTCAGGCTGGATCCGGTTCTTGAGCGTGATGTCATTGGTGATCTGGCGAACACCATAGAGCCGATGAATAGCCCGAGCGGCCGCGGCCCGCTGGAAGTCCCACTCGACCTCGCCGGTCAAGGTGACATAGCCATCTTCGACGACAAGCTGGATGGACTTGTCCGGCACCATCACGTCCCATTCCAGGCTCGAGATGGCTCGCTTGGCGATCTCGTCATCGTCCAGGCCAACATCCCCAAAGGGTCTGACGTCGATGTTTTCCGCAACACCATGAACGCCGCGCACGCGCAGGGCAGTCTGCTCGGCGTCCAGCTTTTCGGCGTAGTTGGCGACCGATCCGCTGAGGGTGATAACGCCGTCATTGGCTGAGACGCCGATCGATGTAGCGTCCAGGCGGGGGTCCCAGGACAGTTCGGTTTCGACACGTTCTTGAAGGGTCTTGTTCTTCATGGCTGTTCTCCGAAAACCCGGCAGGGCCCGGCCCGGCGGGCCCGATCTCGTGGCGGTGGTCGTCTGTTAGGAGGATCGACGTTCGCAAACCTTGATCCAGATCACCGACTTTGATTTCCCGATCCGGTTGGATGGCGCGTCATCAAACGGAGCCTCCACATGACCCACACCACCTTGAAGACCCTGAGCCGCGACCTTCATGATCTTGCCGATGAAGCGACCGATCATCTGAAGGACGCAGCCCGCAAGACCGGGTCGGACGCGAGCGACGCCGTGACCCGATCTACCAAGGCCATCACTCGCGCCGCCGATCGTTTGCGTGACGAAGCCGAGAGTTCAGCCGCGACGGCGCGCGCCCAAGTTTCGGAAACCGTACGGGCCTATCCGGTAAGTACCGGGGCGATCATTGTCGCGGCCTTGCTTGCGACATTTGCTCTGGTTCGCCTCTCTCAATCCTGATGTCAGAACAAGCGGGCCTCGGCGCTGACCGCGCCGGGGCTCGTGATTTCATCAGAAGAGACGTCGTCCATGGAAAAGCACTCGGTCTGACTCCGTCCGGCCGATGCCCGGATCAAGCAGATCAGGTCAGGTTTCAGCCCAACGATCGCGATCGAGCTGGTGGCCGGGCAATAGACGCTGACCTGCGGCCAACGCGCGAACATGAGGCGATTCAGGCGCTCGACCTCGTTGGGTTCGCTGACCTCCGTCGCGCGCCCAGCCATTGAGACGCCAACGGCACCGTCAACATCTGTGCCAGAATTGATCGCAATCGAGACACGCGGATCCTTTTGCAGGTTGATCAGCTTCTGGCTCTCGCGTCCGGTGACGAAATACAGGTTCAGGCCTTCGTTGAGGTAGCCGACGGTCGTCACCTGCGGCCAGCCATCTGTCCGGATAGTGGCGACGCTCATCAGCCGCTCGTGGTCGAGCAGCCGCTCGATCGTTTGCAATGCGGCTCCGTGAATGAGCGGATAGGGGGCATGGGTGTTCATAGGTCTGGCGCTCCGTTGAGGTTGCTCGTCTACCGTTCACAGGCGATGCAAACCTTGATCTGGCACAACGGATACCGCCTAGACCTCGCCCGCGGCATGCTGGCGTAGCCGTTCTGGTCGCTCGACGATCAGCTCGTGTGGAGATGTCGTCGAGATCAGACCCTTGACCTTCATTCGTGTCAGGACGCGGCTAACGGTTTCAATCGTCAGGCCCAGGTAGTCTGCGATCTCGGCGCGCTTCATGGGCAGGCGGACGTGACCGGGTGCGCTCGGGCGAGTGGGATCATGGCCGGGCAGGTCGAGCAGGAAGGACGCCATCCTCTCGATAGCCGTCTTTCGGCCCAGCAGCAGCATCTGGTTCTGCGCCGCCGCCAGTTCATGAGACGTCCGATGAAGCAGCATGTGCTCCAGCGGCGGCGAGCGCGCGACGAGGGCGCTGAACGGACCCTTGCGGAAGCGGCAGACCGTGGAGGCCTCCATTGCCTCGGCTGAGAAAACATAGAACTCGCTGATCGCGAGCCCCAGAAAGTCGCCCGCGAACAGGAAACCTGTGATCTGCCTGCGGCCGTCCGGCAGCAGCTTGTAGACCCGCAACGATCCCGCTGTGATGTTGAACACGTGAGGTGCCGGATCGCCTTCGCGGATCAGGACGGCCCCGGATTTGAGCTTTATCACTTCGGCAAGCTCGCCCAGGCGTTGAAGGTCCGAAATATCGGCGGTACCGCAAACGCTGAGCGCGCGGGCACCACAGTTGCTGCAGTCGCTGCTTTGAGCCCGGTCGACACAAGCCGCCACGGGCGGTGATCTCTGCACAAGCGAAGGCTCCAGGGCAATGATCATGAATCATCATGCGCCTGATTTTGGTGTTTACCGAGTCAGTTTATTAAGTTCAGGCAAATGAGAAATATTAATGGCTAAGCTTATGCTTCCACTGCAGGCAGGGTCTAAAAGGTAAGGTTTCAGAAATTTATTTATTGAGATGGATAAGTCAATCATCTCTATCAATATGGATTGTCAACTCCGACAGAGTGAAGGCTGACCGGTATTCCGGGGGCGGCATTATCGGCAGTTTGCCACTTCCCATTACGTTCCGTCTGAATCGTTGATCTTGATCAAGGCGCCGAGGGCTCCAACCGTCTTTCGTCGTGGCGAACGGGATACGATGACATGCGCTTCGCCAGTCTTCTGGTCTATGTGGACGAAGGGCCGGAGGCCACGGCACGCGTCGCCCTGGCCTGCGCGATTGCAGGTCTTTCAAAGGCCCATGTGATTGGTCTTGCAGCCAGCTCGCCGGATACCCCGCCAGTCGATCCCTATGCGGGCGGTGCCATGCTGGGCGAAATGCTGGGTCTGCTTCGCGACATCTCGGAAGCGGATGTCGCCCGGGCCCAGTCGCTTTTCTGGGACGCGGTTGGGGGATATGCCGATCATGCAGAGTGGCGAGGCGATGTCGGCTACCCTTCAGATCTTGTCATCCAGGCGCTTCGGGCCGCAGACATCGCAGTTTTGGGACGCCGGGATCCGGCGTACTCGCCGGCGCGATCGCCCGATCCCGCGGATGTTCTGCTGTCATCAGGTCGCGCCGTTCTCATCGTGCCGCCAAGGATGCCAAGAGGCCCGATTGGCGCGCCAGCCATCGTCGCATGGAAGGACTGTCGCGAAGCCCAGCGCGCGGTCGCCTCAGCCCTGCCGATCCTGGCGGCGTCTTCGATCGTGCACGTTATCGAGGTCTGTGCGGCCGATCAGGCAGAGGAAGCCCGGTTGCGTGTCGAAGACGTTGCCGTATTCCTTGGTCGGCACGGCATCGTCGCCAGTGCCCAGATCGTGGTCGGTGATGGCCGGCCGAGGTGCGACCAGATCATCGCGTTCGCCACGGGACACGGGGCGGGGCTGATCGTAGCGGGCGGATATGGTCATGCGCGGTTGCGCGAGTGGGTGCTGGGTGGTGTGACTCACGGCCTGCTGGACCGCTCGCCAATCTGCCTGTTGCTGAGCCATTGACCCGCTCTTCGGGTGCCATGGGTCGCAGAGCTCTGCTGATTGGCGGGGCCGCCGTTGTCGCGGGCGGGGCAGGAGCCGCGTGGGTCGGCACGCGGAACATGGGCTCGATGGGCGAATATGATGCGAGCGTTGCGCAACTCCGTTCCGTCCTGTCCGCCCAACCCGCACTCACTGATCTCGTCCGATACGCGACGTTGGCTCCCAATGGACACAACACACAGCCGTGGAGGTTTCGCTTCAGCGAGGGCAAGATCGATATCCTGCCTGATATTGCCCGCCGGACGCCAGTCGTCGACCCTGACGATCACCATCTGTTTGTCAGCCTGGGCGGCGCGGCAGAGAACCTCGCACTTGCCGGCGCGGCGAGGGGGCGTCCGGGTGAAGTCATTTTCACACCAGGCGGGCTGGGCGGGATTGCGTTCGCCTATGGCGAGGCCCCGCCAGCCAGCTCGGCCCTGTTCGATGCGATCCCGGTCCGGCAGTCGACACGTGCGGACTACGACGGACGATCGGTCAGCGTGGTCGACCTCAATGCCCTCGCAACTGCTGCGCAGATCCCGGGCGTCGATGTCCTTCTGGTCACCGACCGTTCAAAGATCGATCAGGTGCGGGACCTGGTCATCCAGGGAAACACGAAGCAGCTAGAGGACGCGGCGTTCGTGCGCGAACTCAAATCCTGGATCCGATTCAATCCGCTTCAGGCCATGTCATCTGGAGACGGCCTGTTCAGCGTCGCGAGCGGCAACCCGCCCCTGCCGACCTGGCTCGGCTCGACGATGTTCGATGCCACTTTCAAACCCAAGGCCGAGAACGACAAATACGCAAGCCAGCTCAACACCTCGGCTGGCATCGCCGTCTTCGTCGGGGAACGTGAGGATAGGGACCACTGGACCCGCGTCGGCCGGTCCAGCCAGCGGTTCGCCCTCCAGGCGACGGCGCTGGGCCTGAAATGCTCCTACATCAACCAGCCTGTGGAGGTCGCGGGTCTGAGGCCAGAACTCGCCTCCCTGATCGGCATGGCGGGCCGCCGTCCGGACCTCATCATGCGCTTCGGATACGGACCCACTTTGCCATACTCCGCTCGTCGTCCTGCAAGTCTGGTATCGGCATGACCGAGCATCCGCTGGCCCTGTCCGCCGCTCGCGGTCTGCATACTCTGATCTATGGCGTGATGGCTGTCGCAACGGTCGGGTTGCTCTACGTGGGCATCACGGGACGATTCCTGCCGTCTCTCTGGGTCTTTGTCCCGCTTCTCTCGGTCGAGATCGTCGTCTTTGCTGCGAGTGGCCTGAAATGTCCCCTGACAGGCCTGGTCGATCGGTACGCGGGCGCGGGGGTCCACATGGCTGACACCTATCTGCCGGAGACGCTGACACGCCACACCCTGGCAATCTTCGGGCCGATCCTGCCCGTCGCCTTCATGCTGTTGGCAGCGCGCTGGGCAGGATTGATCACACAAGGGCCTGGACAATGACTGTCATCATGCCGCTAGCACCGAGCCCAAATGCAATCCTCGCCGGACTGCCGAAGGCTGTGATTGATCTGGCGGATCGGCTGGGAGCGCAAGCGAACTGTCGCGCGACTGTCGCCCTTTCGCAGTCTGGGCGTATGCGCGCATCCGCTGGCGCAGCCTGGCAAGCCTTCACCGCCGAGCAGATGATCGACACGACCCAATGCGCGTTCGACTGGAGAGCCCGAAGTGGACCGCTTGGTATGGTCCATATCCGGGACGCCCTGATCGACGGAGCTGGTCAGCTCGATGTACGAGCGTTGGGTCTGGTGCCTCTGGCCCAGGTCCTTCCGTCCGCCGAACTGACGCGGGGTGAGCTGATCCGCTATCTGGCCGAGATCGCCCTGGCACCCGATGCAATCCTGCAAAACCCTGACATTCGGTGGAGTGACGAGGGCGAGCGCCGTCTTATCGCCGCAGCGGGGTCCGGACCGACCGCCGCCGAGGTTGTCCTGACGCTTGATCGCGAAGGCAGGATCGGAGAGGCCTATGCCCCGGAGCGTGGGGCGCTGGTCGACGGTGTCACCGTCCTGAAGCCCTGGCGCGGCGTATTCTCGGACTACCGGCTCCACAACGGCGTTTGGCTGCCATTCTTCGGCGAAGTCTCCTGGGGCGGCCCCGAGGGCGAATGGGCCTACTGGCAGGGCCACATGCAGACCTGGTCCCGCCGTGGATAGGTCCCGAATCCACAGTGCGGTTCACCGCGCAAAGGTCATGTCGGCGGACGACGCGGCCCTACTGATTGCCCCCGACACCACGGTAGGCCTCAGCGGTTTCACCGCCTCCGGCTATCCGACGGCAGTGCCGCTCGCATTGGCTGCGCGGATCGAGGCCGAGCACACGGCAGGGCGGCCCTTCAAACTGCGCATATGGACGGGGGCCTCCACGGGGCCCGAGCTGGACGGTGCACTCGCCAAAGCGGACGGCATCGAGTTTCGCCTGCCGTACAACTCCGACCCCACCTGCCGTGACAAGATCAATCGCGGCCAGATGGAGTATTTTGACATGCACCTGAGTCAGGTTGCCCCGGCCGCATGGCAGGGCATCCTGGGACCGCTCGACACCGCCATCATCCAGGTGACCGGAGTTCGCGAGGATGGCGCGCTGATCCCGGCGTCTTCGGTCGGCAACAACAAGACCTGGCTGGACCGGGCGAGCCAGGTGATCCTTGAGGTGAACCACTGGCAGAGCCCAGACCTCCTGGGCATGCACGATATCTATTACGGCGCGGCCCTGCCGCCGAACCGGGTGCCGATCCCGCTGATCCGTGCCGGTGACCGGATCGGCGAGCCATGTTTCCGCTGCGATCCCGATAAGATCGCGGCCATCGTGGAGACCGATAGACCGGACAGAAATGCGGGATTTACGACGCCGGATACCGACGATCTGGCGATTGCCGGACACCTGCTGGAATTCCTGGAGCATGAAGTCAAAAGGGGCCGATTGCCGCCTTCCTTGTTGCCGCTGCAATCGGGCGTCGGCAACACAGCCAATGCCGTGCTGACCGGCCTGATCAACGCGCCTTTCGATGACCTCACCGCCTATACCGAGGTCATTCAGGATGGGATGATGGCTCTGCTGGACAGCGGAAAGCTTCGCATGGCGTCATCCACCGCACTCAGCCTCAGCCCGGATCTTAGCGAGAGCGTGAACCGGAGAATGGGCGAGTACGGCGACCGGATCATCCTGCGTTCGCAGGAGATCAGCAACCACCCCGAATTGATCCGTCGCCTCGGCGTCATTGCCATGAACGGGATGATCGAGGCCGACATCTATGGCAACGTTAACTCGACCCACGTCATGGGCTCACGAATCCAGAACGGCATTGGCGGCTCCGGCGACTTCGCCAGGAACGCTTACATCTCGGTCTTCATGAGCGCGTCGACGGCCAAAGGTGGCGCAATATCAACCATCGTGCCGAGTGTTTCGCACGTCGATCACATCAACCAGGATGTCCAAGTCATTGTCACAGAGCAGGGACTGGCCGATCTCCGGGGGCTGTCGCCCAAGCAACGGGCCAGGGCTGTAATCGAGACCTGCGCACACCCCGACTATCGGCCGATGCTCGCGGACTACCACGCGCGGGCGCTCAAAGGATCCTACGGTCTCCAAACGCCAATGCTGCTGGAAGAGGCGCTGTCATGGCACGCCAGGTTCGTGCGCTCGGGTTCCATGCGGCCCGACTGAATGATGAGCGTGACAGTCATCGTAAGGCCCTACATCCAGATCTACCTCACATGAGCCGGCGGGACGGTCGCAAAGGGCTTTCGGCCGAGCTCAAGAGCCCTTTGGACGCTCGATGCGCAGTGGAGAAAGGACACCTTTTGGTATTTCACCCTGATCCCGGTATCCCGACAGCATGCCGCCATTGATCCATTGTACTTGCACAGCGCGGACCCCGCGAACGCGGAGGCAGGTCGGCCGGCTTGAGCGATTGACGCTCGCCGCAGAACCGAGCCTTCAAGGTTACAAAGCTGGTCCGCCTATTCGCGGGTCCGTGTCGTGAGCGCAGCCGACTGGCGCAGGCGGTTCCGACGAATCGCACCACCGTCTCCGGCCATGAAAGCCGACCCTGCGGGCATGGGGCCGGTGCGGTTTGTCGATAACGATGCCGAAGACGGATTGGTGAGGCTGTTTGGGGACCTTCCGCCGCGCGAGCCGGGCAACGAACACGTTTGTCTCAAGGTGTTGGCGTTATCTGGAGGTGGGTCCGGGGGGGCGTTCGGCGCGGGTGCCTTGGTCGGACTTTCCCAAGCGGGTACGCGGCCTACATTTGACGTGGTTACCGGAGTGAGCACCGGAGCCTTGATCGCACCTTTCGCCTTTCTCGGGTCAGACTGGGACGACAGGCTGACGGCGGCCTATTGTGGCGGCCAGGCCTCCGATCTGCTGTCGCTGGGGGCGCTTCGGCCGGGACCAAGTCTGTTCGGGGGCGAAGCCCTGGCGGGGCTGGTCAGTCGCTATGTCGACGAACCCATCCTCGCGGCGGTGCGCGAAGCTCACCTGTCCGGAAGGCGGTTGTTCGTGGCGACGGCCAATCTGGATACGGAGTCGACCTCGATCTGGGATATGGGTGCCATCGCCTCTGAGGGAGGCGAGGCCGCCCTGGCGCTGTTTATCGACGTCCTCGTTGCGTCCGCCAGCCTGCCCGGTCTCTTTCCGCCCAGGATGATCACCGTCGAGAGCGGGGGCAAGATATGCGAGGAGATGCATGTCGACGGCGGGACGATAAGCCCGATGTTCGTGGTTCCCGAGCCTTTCCTGCTCAGCTCGGCCCGAGACTGGCCGGAGGCGAGCATCGAGGTTTACGCGCTGGTGAACACGACCCTCGAAGCCGACAGTCGCGCTACCCCAATGAGTGCAATTCCGATCCTGATCCGGAGTTTCGAGATGATGCTCCGGGCATCTTACCGAAACGCTCTGAGATCGGTCGCCGCCTTTTGCGAGATCAACGACTTCGCTCTGCACACGGCATCCATTCCGACTGATCGGAGCATGGGCAGCATGCTCCGGTTCGAGCCGCCCGTCATGGCGGCGATGTTCCGCTGTGGAGAGCAACTGGCTCGTGACGGCGTACTCTGGTCGACTGCAAGCCAAATCTTGCGGCGACGGTCAACTAGGGCCTGATTGAGTTCAGGGCGCAACCAGTCAACCCACTAGCGGGAATCTTTCGGGGAGTGGCGCTCATGCGCGAGCGGGCAAAAGATACTGAGCTCCACGCACCGCTATCGTCGGCACGTATGCTTCCAAGAATGGCGCTTAGGCGCACAAACTCCCCGTAGACCGTGTTGGGCGCGTGCGGTTCGAATGCCCCCACCATCACCAGCCCCGCCAGTCCCAGTCACCGATCGGTGGCAGCCGCTCAAACGGGGCTGATCCGTCCATCAGCGGATCCATCGCATCCGCCTGCTCCAGGGCCCAGGCTCGCCAGCCGGCATAATCCTCCCCTGTGGCTGCAGGAGAGGCATCCGCCGCCTGCACATAGGCCCGGATCGCCTCGGCCTCGTTCCGGCGCGCCGCCTGGGCGATCAGCCGGTCACGCAGGTCGCTCGCGGCCTTGTCATGGGCGGCCTTTTTCTTGCGCACGGCCTCCGCCGCCAGCCAGCGCTCATGTTCCCGGTCGCGCGCCTGGCGACGTTCGGCCTGCTCCGTCACCCCGGCCGCCAGATTGGCGACGATGGTCGTCAGCTGTTGCTCCAGAGGGACCTTCAGCTCGCGGTATTCGGTCGGGATCGTCAGCCAGTCCTTGATCTTGAGGATCAGGTCACCGGCCGGGACCGTGGCCCGAACCGTCGGACGATCAGGATACCATCGCAACTCGTCCTTTGTTGCCGGCCGTTGCACGATCTTGTTGCGCCCGTAGAGCCGGAACAGCACCTGGTCCTTGCCCAGGCCCACTGTCAGCCATTCGCGGTCCTCGCCGAGCGTCAGCCCCTGCGCTGCCAGTCCCTTCAGGATCGCACTGGTCAGGCGCAGCCGTCGCCGGGAAAGGGGTGAGGTCAGGTCCTCCAGCCCGCTGGTTCCCAAGCCATCGCGGCGATAGGCCCGCCGGCGGTCCTCGTCTTGTTTGACCCATCCCTGGACGATCGGATGGGCACCGCGCAGGTCGTTGGCGACCGTAATGTCTGGTCCCTCAAGCACGGCTGCGGCCGCGGTCTTGGCGGCAGCGGAGGGCTCAGGTTTAGGGGTTGGGATGTGATTTCGACCCGGTCAGCCTTGCCGGGGCGTTCAGGCAGGACGGGCTGGGAGGGGAGGGGCTTGCCGTGCTGCAGCTTGGCCCACCAGCCCCGGGGCGGAACCGGGATGTTGGCGGCGCAGCAGGCCGTGGCCAGGCCGACATCGGAGACGCCGAGGCTCTGGGCAACCGTACGCATCGGTTCAGTCCAGACTCGGTCATACAGGGCGCGGCGGGTGAAGACGTGGTGGGGCATGCGCTATGTCCAAGCGAGCACCCAGTCACATCCGCAGCGACTAGGTGCCGATTTGAAAGGCCGCCTCACCGAACTGGGCCAGATCCCGACCAACAATGACTGGAGGACAGCGCGTCAGGTCTTCCGTAAGGTCCATCTGAACCGGCAGGACATAACGATCAGCCTCGGCAAGGGTGATCTGGGCCCGGCCGCCATCGCCGCGCTTCGTGAGCGTCTCTCAGCGGGGCAGAAGCTGGTGGAGATCGGTGGCAAGGCCCAGAGGCTTGACCTGATCATCCCGGGCCGGCCGGTCTTCCGGGGCGGCCGCACCTGGCTGGCATCGCCAGACGGAGCCTCCATGGCCAGGCGGACCGCCGCCGATCCCACACTGCTGCAGGGACTGAAGCGGGCGCATAAGGTGCTTCAGGATCATCATGTGTCGCCGGTGACGACCATCGACCAGAATCGCAGCGCCAAAGGCATCGACGATTCCTACCTGCGCAGGATCGCCAACATCGCCTTCCTTGCCCCAGACATACAGGCCGCGATCGTGGAGGGCCGCCAGCCCGCGGGCCTCACCCTCGAAATGCTCCAGGACATGACGTTACCCATCGCATGGGCGGATCAGCGGGCCGCGCTGGGGTTCAGCCCGGCCTCGTCCCTGTAAAATTCCCTGCCCAACAGCAACGCAACAGCCGCTGACCCAATCACTGCGGGGCCGGCGAGCCCGGGCCCCGGATGGGGTGCAACCAAAACCCCGAAAATTCCCTGGTAAATTCCCTGTTAGCAGGGAAAACCGGAGTCAGCTTGGCGTGCCAGAGACTCCGGCCCGAAATGGCCTAAATCCACCCTGAAAATCTCGTATTACGTGCGCTAAACACGCCCGATTGGGCGCGAATAGTCGCGACTATTCCGTGGGTTCAAGTATCTGTTTTGTAGAGAGAAAAATCGCGAAAAGGCGGTGGCGGACAGAGAGGGATTCGAACCCTCGGTAGGCTTTCACCTACACACGCTTTCCAAGCGTGCGCGATCGACCACTCCGCCACCTGTCCGTTTCACACCACATAGCCTTGAGGCGTCATGCCGCGACCGGTCGGGGCCACGGGAAGGCGAGGCTGATAGAACACCCCGCACCGCTGGGCAAGCGCCACATGAGCCCCCATATGGTCATCGAACGCCAAGGAGTGATGTGATGAGCCTGCTGGACAAGCTATTTTCTGCCAAGACCCAGATGCCGACGCCCGAAACGGCCCTGCCAGGACGGCAGACGCCCCTGGACACCGATACCCACCACGTCGTCAGCGGCCATCCGCTGAAGGGGCCCTATCCCGAGGGTTTTCAGACGGCGGTTTTCGGCATGGGCTGTTTCTGGGGTGTCGAGCGGATCTTCTGGCAGATACCCGGCGTCTGGGTGACCGCGGTCGGCTATTCCGGCGGCGTAACGCCCAATCCGACCTATGAGGAAACCTGCACCGGCCGCACCGGTCAGACGGAAGTGGTTCAGGTCGTGTTCGATCCGTCCGTGGTCACCTATGGCGAGCTGCTCAAGGCATTCTGGGAAAACCACGACCCGACCCAGGGCATGCGGCAGGGCAATGACGTGGGCACGACCTATCGTTCGGCAATCTACTATGCGGACGAAACCCAGAAGGCCGCCGCGGAAAGCGCCCGCGAGGCCTATCAGGGCGCGCTGAGCGCGGCGGGTCGTGGTCAGATCACGACCGAGATCGCGCCGCTGGGGCCGTTCTACTACGCCGAGGGCTACCACCAGGGCTATCTGGCCAAGAACCCGAACGGCTATTGCGGCATTGGTGGTACCGGCGTGACCTGCCCGGTCGGCATCGGCGTTACGGCCTGATCGGACTGTCGGCGGGCCGGGCAGGATGTGCCGGGTTCGCCGATGACCGCAGACTGTCAGCTACAGACGACGAAGAACCGGTCGATCGAGGGGCGTGAGGTGGCATGGGCGGCGAGCATCTCGCGCTGATCGCCCTGCCAGACGGCCAGCCATCCCAGCGTGCGGAACCGGCGCAGCACGGGAACGGACTTGTCCGTTGAGGCCAGAAGCAGGATCCCGTCCATGACCCCTGCCGGCTCCGCCGTGGCCATCAGCCGCTCCATTTCGCCACCGGACTCCAGCACCATCACCGCCGCCGCATCCTCTGCCGCCAGGATCAGATCCAGCCGGCCGCTGCGCGGGTTACAGGTCAGCGCCATGCGGAAATCGCCGCTGTTGGCGACACCATAGGCCAGCCGGGTCTCGTCAGGCTCTTCCGTCAGAAACCAGTCGAGACCATCGACAGGCATCGGCGCGCCCGAGACCGCTGCGCTCGACGGGGTTGGTGCTGGCGCGGTGGTCGAGCAGGCTGTGACCAACATGGCAGCGCCCAGGAGGCAAAGGAGGCTCCTCATCCGCCGCAAAGCCCCGCAAACCGCCGGAGCTTGGCGCGGTGAATACGATCCACAACGATGCCGCGGGTTTGATCGGCCAGGGCCAGGCGGAGGGTTCCGCTGGCGACGAACTGGGTGAACACAGGATGATCGGTCCGCAGCGTCACCTGGGTCTTGTCTCGCCGTGACCCGTCAGCCTCGGTCGTCGCTGTGGCATCGCCCGCCGTAATTCGCACAAAGCCGGATCCCATCGGGGCCCCGAAAATCGAGAGCCGCGCAACGCCGGACCCCGCCTCGCATTCCAGCGTGCTGCGCAGTTGCGGGGTATCCGGAACCTCATTGGCGAGGACCAGTGGACCGTCGTTTTCGTACAGTGCCCACGTCCACATGTCGGCAGTCGAACCGGTTTGCAGCGCCAGGCTGGCGAGCGCCGCGATCATCCACGTCATGGTTCAGCCCCCGCTGAAATCGGCCTGTCGGAACGGGTCAGGCCTGCCCCGTGCGGCAGTAGGCCAGAAAACGATCGACAACGCGACGTTCCTGACGCGTGGCAGCCAGTTGATAGATCCGCTCGTCTGCAATGACCGTCATCCTGCCTTTGCGCGAGAGCTCGCCGAGGCCGACCTCGGAAAGGGAAACATTTTCCTCTGATGCCTCTCCGCCCGAAAGGGGGTCTGGCGAAAAGGGCCGAGACCCTGTCTGGCTGGTTACACCGATCGGCATCACGTCGCCGTAGATGGCGACGTCGGTTTCGCCGGCCGAGCACGTCACCATGAAAGCCAGATCGTCGGAGTTGGACGCTCCGTAGGCCAGCTTCGCCAGTGCGCCGTCATGGCTGAGATGCCATGCGACCGGCTGGCCGGTGGCTTCGTCGAGCGCGGTCGATTGCGTTTGCGCGGCCGTGGTCGCCAGACCAAGAGCAAGAACGCCGGGAACCAGGACTCTGAGCATCGCGTCACCTCTTGTTCGAGGAGACAACGCGGCTCCGACCTAACAGTTCATAGGCTTACCCTGTGGATCGCCAGGCTTGCGATCTGTCGACGATGTTCAACCCCCGCCTAGAAGGGGCTGAAGCGTTCGACCAGAGACTGGGCTGCGGGTGTTGCCTGCATCCGGCTCACATCGCCTCGCCCACCGTAGCTGATCCGGGCCTCGGCGATCTGGGTGTGGTTGATGGTATTGGCGGCGGTAATGTCTTCAGGACGCACGATGCCGGCCACGGTCAATTCACGCAGCTCGCGGTTGGTGCGCACTTCCTGCCGACCCTGGATGACCATGTTGCCGTTCGACAGGACGTCGGTCACGACCGCCGCAATGGTCAACTCGACCCGCTCGGACCGATTTATGGCTCCAGAGCCATTGGCCGTGGACTCGCCCTGCACGCCAACCAGGTTCTGGGGGTCGAACCCGCCCGGGAAGGCGCGGCCCAGGCTGTTCTCCAGACCGAAGAAGTTGGAGATGCCGCCCGAGGTTTCGTTGGACCGCGTGCGATTGGTGGAGTTCTGGGTTTGCGCACGGTCATCGATGTTGATGTTCACGGTCAGGATGTCCCCGATCCGGCGCGCGCGCTGGTCGCCAAAGAAGGTGCGCGCGCCCGTGCGCCACAGGGAATTGGCGCTCGCCGGACGGGCGGCCTCCTCGCGGCCATAGACCTGGCTGACCGGCACCAGAGTGGCGGGATAGGCCACGGGGGCAAGCTCCGGTCCGCGCACGGTTTCCGTAATGGTGGAGCAGCCGGTCAGGGTGATGGCAGCGGCAGTGATGATCAGGAGTTTGCGCATCGGACTATCTTCCCTGGCGGGCGAATGAGTTGGAGTTTGAACGGGCGGCCTGTGCGGCGGGCCCGGTGACAGCGAGACCGGGTCCCGTCGCTATGGCTTCGATCGTCTTGCCAGACGCCAGGTTCAGAACGGGCACAGGGTCTCCGACCGCGGCGCTGCGGGTGGCCCGGCCCGTGACAGTCAGCTTGACCCCGCCGGAGATGAAGGCGACCTCGACCGTGTCGTTGCGGGCGATGACCTGAGGGCTGGCCAGGTCGCGGGCGGCGACCGGTGAGCCGGCGCGAAGGGCGCGGCGGGCTGACAGGCCGATCACCTGTTCAGCGTCATGCGGTCCCGAGGCCATGGCCTGATGCGACTGGACGGCGGTCCAGACGACGTCCTCCGGCTGGATGACGTCTCCGGCCGACAGGTTGCGGGCGTAGGTCAGGACGTCGACAGTGGCCCCGGGGCGGCTGATGGAGGCGGTCGCCGAACCGGCGGCCGGGGACGCCGACGGTGTCGCGGCACCCTGTCTCACGACCACGCGGCGCAGGCCTCGAGGATTGGACCACTGCAGGCCGGATCGCAGGGCGAGGCCTTGCAATTGGCCGGCTTCGAACACGATCGAGGGGCCCGTGCGGGTGGCGATCACCACGTCTGCGGCCGATCCGGCATCGTCGAACACATCGCCCAGGGTCACGCGGCCGTCGTCGTCGGACGGATTGGTCTTCAGCGTCACAGGGCCGGCCAGCGCGGGCCCGGCAGCGAGGATCAGCGAGAAGGCGAGGGTCAGGGCCTTCATGATCAGTTCTTCACATTGGCGCTGACGGACATCATTTCGTCGGCGGTGGAGATGACCTTGGAGTTCATCTCATAGGCCCGCTGGGCGATGATCAGGGCGCTGATCTCCGAAACGGCGTCGACGTTCGAGCTTTCTGTAAAGCCCTGCAGAAGCTGGCCGAAGCCGGGATCTCCCGGCACACCGGGGGTTGCCGTGCCCGAGGCAGCGGTCTCCAGCAGCAGGTTGTCTCCGATGCTTTCCAGCCCCGCTTCGTTGAAGAAGGTCGCGATTTCGAGCTGCCCGACCACCTGTGGCTCGGGCGTGCCGTCGGTGATGACCTGCACTTGTCCGGACTTCGAGATCGACACATCCACGGCGTCCTGCGGGATCTGGATGGCAGGCTCGACCGCATAGCCGTCGTCGGTGACGAGCTGGCCCTCGCCGTTCAGCGAGAAGTTTCCGGCGCGGGTGTAGGCGGTCTCGCCCGAGGGCAGGGTGATCTGGAAATACCCTCGGCCGTCGATCGCGACGTCATAGTCGTTGCCCGTTTGCGCCGGCGTGCCCTGTTCGGTGATCCGGTAGACACTGCCGGCCTTGACGCCGAGACCGACCTGGATGCCGGTCGGCACGACCGTGCCCTGGCTGGACGACTGGGCCCCCATCCGTTCCACGTTCTGGTAGATCAGGTCCTGAAACTCTGCTCGCTGCCGCTTGAACCCGACCGTGTTCATGTTGGCGATGTTGTTGGAGATGACCTCGACGTTGAGCTGCTGGGCAGCCATGCCGGAGGCGGCGGTTCTGAGTGCGCGCATGAATTGACGTCCCTAGTTCGCGCTGCCCAGCCGCTCGACCGAGCGACGGGACAGGTCATTGGCGTTTTCGATCATCTTGGAAATCCGCTCGTAGGCGCGGCTGATCTCGATGAGATTCGTGATTTCGATGAGCGAGTTGACGTTGGAGCTCTCGAGCATCCCTTGCCGGATCTGGGCTCCGGTGGCCTCGATCGGCTGGGTATTGGAGCGATTGCGGTACAAGCCGTCGCCATCCTTCGACAGGGCACCGAGGGCGTCGAAACGTGCCAGCGTGAGCCGCCCGACCGGCAGGCCGTTCTGGCTGATGGTACCGTCGGTCCCGACCGTTGCCTCGCCCTGTAGCGGGTCCAGGATGATGTCTCCGCCGTCGCCCTGCACCGGCAGCCCTGCCTTGGTGACCAGCCGTCCCTCGGGATCAATCGTGAAGGCACCGTCGCGCGTATAGGCCTCGCCAATACCGTCGGCGATGGTGAAAAAAGCCCCCTCGCCATCGACGGCGAAGTCGAGCGAACGGCCAGTCTGCTTCAAGGCGCCCTGCGCAAAATCCCGGCCTACGCCATTGTCCAGCACGAAGCTGGCGCTGGGACGAATCTGGTCATTCCGGGCCCGCTCGCCGATCTCGGTGCCGACGAGCAGTTGCTCGACCTTGAAGCCGGTCGTTTCCGCATTCGCGATATTGTTGGCCACGACGTCGAGTTCCCGACGCAGGGTCATCTGACGCGACAGTCCGATATAGGCGGCATTTTCCACGAGAGGCGTGCTCCTTCGGTCCGCACCCACGCAACAGCCGTGCCAACAGGGTTAACTCAGGCGGGACGGGCATTTGGCCCGGATAGATGGCAACCGGACCCGGCAAAATCTGCCTGATTTCAATCTGTCGTTAACCAGAAGAGTCGCATCTGGTGCATGGAACTATCCGGGGCGTCCGCGCATGCTGAAACTTGGCAAGAAAAAAGGGGCGAAGGCCCCGGAAGACGGGGCGACGGACGTTGCCGTTGCATCGGGTGCCGACGAGGGCGACGCCGCACCAAAGAAAAAGAAGATCCCGCTGCTGTTCATCATCATTCCGGCCGCACTCGTCGTGCTGGGCGGTGGGGGAGGGGCAGCCTTCTTCCTGATGCAGCCCAAGGCCGCACCCGCCGAGGAAGGCGCGGCCGGCCACGGTGAGGAGGCCAAGGACGACGGGCATGGCGCGAAGAAAGAGGAAAAAAAGGGCGGCGGCGGCCACGGCGGTGGTGGGGCGGAAGAGGCTGACCCGACGCTCGGTGTCATCAAGGAGGGGCCCGACGGCGTGACCTTCTACACCCTGCCAGACATGGTGGTGAACGTGCAGTCGACGAACGGCCGTCCGACCCTGCTGAAGCTGAAGCTGACGCTGGAAATGCATGATCACGATCTTGCGACGACCCTGCAGAGCGAGTTTCCCCGGATGCAGGACATGTTCCAGGGCTTCCTGAGGGAGGTCCGGCCGGAGGAGCTGCAGGGGTCGGCCGGAACGCATCAGCTGAAGACTGAAATCCTGCGACGCGTGAACCTGGTCGCTGCACCCGGCAAGGTCGATGCGATCCTGATCGAAGAAATGCTGGTCCAGTAGCTCATGAGTGACGCTGGAGTGGCCGATACCGATGCTGCTGCCGATCCCTTCGGCACCCTGGGCGTCGACATCCCGACGATCCAGTCAGAGCGGGTTCTGAACCAGGACGAGATCGACAACCTTCTGGGGTTCGATCTCGGCGAGGATGACGGCTCCGAGAGCCGGGGCATCCGGGCGATCATCAACTCGGCGCTGGTGTCCTACGAGCGTCTGCCGATGCTCGAGATTGTCTTCGACCGCCTCGTGCGTCTGATGACGACCAGCCTGCGGAATTTCACGTCCGACAACGTCGAGGTCAGCCTCGACAACATCTCCTCGATCCGGTTCGGCGACTATCTGAATTCCATTCCGCTGCCCGCCATCCTGGCCGTTTTCCGGGCGGAGGAACTGGACAACTACGGCCTGCTGACGGTCGATTCGAACCTGATCTATTCGATCGTCGATGTGCTTCTGGGCGGACGCCGCGGCACGGCGGCGCTCAGGATCGAGGGACGGCCTTACACGACCATCGAGCGCGTGCTGGTGCAGCGGATGGTCGAGGTGATCCTGGCCGACGCCAATGCCGCCTTCGAGCCGCTGACGCCGGTGCATTTCAATCTGGACCGGCTGGAGACCAATCCCCGGTTTGCCGCCATCGCGCGTCCGGCCAATGCGGCGATCCTGGTCAAGCTGCGCATCGACATGGAAGACCGCGGTGGTCGCGTCGAATTGCTCCTGCCGTATGCGACGCTGGAGCCGATCCGCAAGATGCTGCTGCAGCAGTTCATGGGCGAGAAGTTCGGCCGCGACAATATCTGGGAAGGCCACCTCGCGACCGAGCTCTGGACCACAGACACCGAGGTCCGCGCCATCCTCGATGAACAGCAGTTGCCGCTGTCGCAGGTTCTGGCCTTCAAGGTCGGGGATACGCTGATGCTGAACGCGACGCCGGAGTCCGATGTGTCGATCCGCTGCGGCACCATTCCGGTCACGACCGGCAAGATGGGACGCAAGGGCCAGCACATCGCTGTGAGGGTCGAAGGGCCCATCAGTGTCGAGGCTGCCACAAGCCTGACCAAGGGGAGACGCTGACATGACCGGGATCATCCTGGACGCCATCCTGATGCTGCTGCTGGTGGCCGCGATCGGCTACGGTATCCGGCTGGAGAAGAAGCTGACCCAGCTGCGCGCTGGCCAGCTCGCCTTCGCTGGGGCGGTCACCGAGCTGAATACAGCGGCCGGCCGGGCCGAGAACGCCCTCGCATCGTTGCGGCTTTCTGGCGAGGAGGCCGATCTTCTCCACGACCGGATCATCAAGGCACGGGCACTCAAGATCGAGCTGGAGGGCCTGATTGCCCGGGGGCCGGCTCCTGTCGTCGCGGCACCCCAATTAGCGAACACAGAGGATGACGCCCGTGCCAACGAGGTCGCGGCCGCCCTGTTGCGGCGGGCCTCGGCCATGCCGTCGCGCGAGCGGGAGAGCAGCATGCCGCCGCGCCCCGCGGCCATGACGCCCGTGATGCAGGCGATGGCCGCTAACCAAGCTGCTCAACAGAGCCTCAACCGGGCGCGTCGCAGAATGGACGAAGACCTGTTTGCCGCCTGACGCCTTTTCTTGCCCATAAGCCCGGCGCGCGACGCCGGACTGACCCGGGCGTGTGCTGAATTCGAGACCTGATCCATGGCCAAGATGCCCCGCCTTCTGCCCCTGATCGCCATCGCCATTGGCGGGGTTGTGGCGGTGCGTGCCGTCGGCGCTGGCCCGGGCCTGTTCGAAGGAGCCAAGGCCTGGGCCGAGGAGGCCGTGCCCGCCGCCGCAGCCGGTGCCGCTGCCCCCGCTGCCCGCACGCCGGCTCCGGCCGTCTGCGCGCTGACACCCGAGCAACTGGCCCAGCAGGCCGGGGTGTCGGTCGCCGAGCTGCGCATCATCCAGAGCCTGAAGAGCCGCCGGGTGGAGCTGGATGCCCGCGACACCGACCTCGGCACGGTCCTGCCTCTGATGATGGCCGCCGAACAGAAGCTGGACGCCAAGATCCAGGCCCTGAATGCGCTGAAGGCCGAGGTCAATGTCCTGCTCGGCCAGGTCGACGAGAAGGAAAAGGCCGAGACCGACCGGCTGGTGGCTGTCTATTCCGCCATGCGTCCGCGCGAGGCCGCAGCTGTCTTTGCCACCCTGGACGACAGTGTACGCCTGCCGATCGCGGCGGCCATGCGGCCCCGTGGCCTGTCAGCGATAATGGCCCAGATGCCCGCGCCGGCCGCCAAGGAACTGACCGAGAAACTGGCTCGCCGGTTCCAGGCCCAGCAACTGGCGGCCCGGGCCGCTGCGGCCAGCGCCATCGGCAATGCGCCGGTCCCGGCAGCCACAACGCCGGCCGCTGCGACGGCTGCTCCGGCTGCGGCCCGGACACCGCCGGCCACGGGTGCTGCCACCCCCGCAACAACGCCTGCTGCTACCCCGGCAGGGACGCCGGCGGCAACACCAGCCGCAACCCCGGCGGCCAATCGCCCGGCCAACAGACCGGCCGCAAGGCCAGCAGCGCGTCGCCCTGCCGCGACACCGACCCGTCGTCCGGCAGCCACTCCGGCCGCAGCCACCCCGGCCGGTCCGACGCCCTATGCGCCGGCGGCGGGGGCTTCGACACCAGCTGCAACGCCCGCCGCCCCGCCGCGCCAGTCGGTCGAATAGGATCAAGGTTGGCAGGCCGCGCGCAGGCGGCTAAGGAGCCGCTTCCTCGTTCGCCTACAGGCTGCCTGCCATGTCCGATAGCTTCCCCGACCGTCTCTGCGTGAATCCGGCCAGCCCGTATTACGACGCCGATCTGCTGGCCAAGGGCATCGGCATTCGCTTCAAGGGCGAAGAGAAGACCAATGTCGAGGAATACTGCATCTCGGAAGGCTGGGTCCGTCTGGCCGTGGGCAAGGCGGTCGACCGCAAGGGCAATGCTTTGACCATCAAGCTGCAGGGGCCGGTCGAGCCCTTCTTCCAGCACGAAGAAGACCCGGCCTGATCGGCTGGGTGATAGCTGCAGCCTGAAACCGTGATCAGAGCCGGTACCTTCGAGACACCGTCTTGATCGTCTTGATCGTCTCGACCGCGTAAGTCCCCCTTGAAGATTCTGGTGGCATCTCGTGACGCCGCGTCCTGTTCTTGTTCTGTTCTGGTGCCTGCCCCACGCTTTTTCAAGGGAGTTGCCAGCCGTCGGTCGGCCCTCAGCGCGCCAGATACCTGACCAGGGCCTTTTCGAAGCTCGCCGTTTCCGAGCCAGGCAGGGTCTGTGGCATGGCCCCGGTCTCGTAAAGGTCGAACACCGCCGGGTGGACATAGGACGAACGGCAGACGGTCGGTGTGTTACCGAGCAGGCCCGACACAGCCTTGACGCAGACGGTGATCTTCTTCTTCGCATCGGTCGGTGAGGTCGGCGCCTCCATGTCGCGCAGAGCCCGGGCGGCGGAAACGGTTCCGGCCCAGGTGCGGAAGTCCTTGGCCGAGAACTGGTCACCCATGGCTTCGCGAATATAGGCGTTCACATCGTCGGAGGTGACGGGGACCAGTTCGCCCGCGGCATTCCGGTATTTGAACAGTTGCTGGCCGGGCAGGTCGCGCAGCCCCTTGACCACGGTGGCCAGTCGCCGGTCCCGCACGCTGACGGAATGCTCGACGCCGCTCTTGCCCTTGAAGGCGAAGGTCAGGCCCGTCCCGTCGACCTCCAGGTGCCGCTTGTGCAGGGTGGTCAGGCCATAGCTCCGGTTCTGCTTGGCATAGATGGCGTTGCCCACGCGGATCAGGGTGATCTCCAGCAGACGGACGGCCGTGGCCAGGACCTTGTCCTTGGACGGCCCCTTGCTGGCCATGTCCGCGTCGATCCGGCCCCGCAGCTTCGGCAGCGCGCGGGCAAACGCGGGAAGCTTGTCGAATTTGTTGATGGAGGCGTGAGTGCTCCAGTCGTTGTGGTAGCGGTACTGTTTGCGGCCCTTCACATCGCGGCCGGTGGCCTGGATGTGGCCGGTGGCTCTGGGGCAGATCCAGACATCAGTCCAGGCGGGCGGGATGGCGAGGGCGTTGATGCGGCCGATCACCGCCTTGTCCCGGATCGGGGTGCCCCGGGTGTCGCGATAGGAAAACCCGGTGCCGGTGCGCTTTCGCGTGAAGCCGACGCGATCGTCGCTGCAATAGGTCAGGCCCTTCGGCACATCGACCGCGGGGATAAAGCCGGTAGAGCCGTCTGCCATCTTCGTCTTTCACATCAGGGACCTGCGGCCAACGTGCTGCGTGCGACCGTGGTTCCGCTTGACCGACGCGCTGCGCGGGGAGACGAAAGCCGATGAACTATCGTCACAGCTTTCACGCCGGAAATTTCGCCGATCTGGTGAAGCATGCGCTTGTGCTCTGGCTTCTGGCCGAGCGCCAGCAGCGCGGCCCCGTCGCGGTGCTGGATACGCATGCGGGGGCAGGCCTTTACGACCTGAGCGGGGACGCCACCCGATCGCGCGAGGCCGAGGCAGGTGTCGCGCGTCTGATGGCCGAGGCCGACCTGCCCCCGCTGATCGCGGCGCTGGCGGATCAGGTCCGGGCCGTGAATCCGGACGGGGGTGTGCGCTTCTATCCCGGATCGCCGGTCCTGATCGCCCGGGCCCTGCGGCCTGACGACCGCTATCTGGGGTTCGAACTGCGCGACGAGGTCGAGGTCCTGCTGGCTGAAAGCCTGTCCGGCTGGCCGGAGGCGCAAGGCGTGGCCGGGGATGGCTTCGACATGGTGCTGGCAGCAGCCGCTGACGTGGAAGCGCCGCTGATCCTGATCGATCCGCCGTTCGAGCGACCGGATGACTACGTCCGCTCGGCCGAGACGGCCCGGGCCCTGCTGGAGGTCGATCCCGCCGCGACCGTGGCCATCTGGACCCCGCTCAAGGACATGGAGACCTTCGACGGCTTCCTGCGCCGCCTGAGCGGCCTGGGTCTGGTGCTCGTCGCCGAGACCCGCCTGCGTCCCCTGACCAATCCGATGAAGATGAATGGCTGCGCCATGGTGGTGGTGAATCCCCCGGACGGCACCGGCGGGGCGGCCGGGGAGATCTGCGACTGGGTGGCGGACACACTGGGCGAAGCGGGTTCGCGGGCGGAAATCTGGGCGCTTTGACCACGATCGGCATCCTCTGACGAGGTGCGTAGCGGCGCAGATCGGGGGCGAAAAGATCGCCTTCTGCGCTGCTGGGTCCCCCGGTTCTGCGCAAGCGCAGCCCGGAGGATGACGAGAGGATTATCTCACCCTGCCTTTTCGTCATCCTCCGACAAGCCGCGTCAGCGGCGCAGATCGGGGGAGCCAGCGGCGTGCGATCGCGCGACCCTTTTGAGGACGCGAACGGCTGGGATCGGGGTGAAAAGATCGCCTTCGGCGCCGCTGGCTCCCCCGGTTCTGCGCGAGCGCAGCCCGGAGGATGACGATAAGGATCACCGCCTCGAAAGAAATGCCTTGAGGGCCGCCGGGCGAACCGGTTTGGCCATCAAGACCGCCCCCGCCGCGGCCACCCGGGACGGTAGGGTCTCGTCGGCATCCGCAGTGATCAGGGCGATGGGGTGGGTGGCGTGGCGCCTAATGGCGTCGACCACGGACAGACCATCCGGTCCATCGCCAAGGTGCAGGTCGATCAGGGCGGCATCGAACGGCGCGGATGCTTCCGCTGCGCGCAGGGCGCTGGCGGCGTCGGGGGCGGTGACGACAGACATCCCCCAGCGTTTGAGCAGGGCCGACAGTCCCTCGAGAATGGCAGGTTCGTTGTCGACGCACAGGACCCGCAATCCCGCCAGCGGCATGCGGGTCGTGGGGCCGGTCGGCTCCGGCAGGGCGGCGACAGGCTGGGCCCTGGGGACCGTGACCGAGAAGACCGTGCCCTGACCGGGCTCGGAGGACAGCGTCAGCGGATGGGCCAGCAGGCTGGAGACCCGGCGCACGATGGCAAGGCCGAGGCCCGCACCGGGCTCATCGCCGGGAGATCCGGCCAGCCGGGTGAATTCGGTGAAGATCGCCTCGCGCTGATCCGCAGGGATCCCCCGCCCGGTGTCGTGAACGACGATGCGGACGCCGTCGCCCGCCCGGCGCGTCCCGACGAGAATGCCGCCGCTGTCCGTGTAACGGATGGCGTTGCCAACGAGATTTTGCAGCAGGGACCGCAGCAGGTCCCGATCCGACGAAACCCACAGTCGGGACGGCACCATCCGCAGGGTCAGTCCCTTGGCGCGGGCCAGCGGCAGGAACTCGCGCCTCAGTTCGCTGAACAGGGCCTCCAGCGACAGCGGCCCGACTGCCGGTCGTACGCCACCGGCCTCCAGCTTGGACAGGTTCAGCAGGGCCTTCAGCATGCCGTGCGCGCTCTCGATCGAGCGGTCGGCGTTCTCGGCCAGGGTCCGTGCCGCACCGTCGCCGCCCTCGTCCTTGAGCGCAGCGATAAATAGGCGTGCCGCGTGCAGGGGCTGCAGCAGGTCGTGGCTGGCGGCCGCCAGGAAGCGGGTCTTGGAGGCCGTGGCGTCCTCGGCAGCCTGTTTCGCTTCTTCCAGCCGCTCGGTGCGGTCGGCGACGCGGGCTTCCAGCTGTTCGTTGGCTTCCTCGAGCGCTTCGGCGGCCCGGCGCAGTTCGGTGATGTCGGTATAGGAGGTGACATAGCCCCCCCCGGACATCGGGGTGCCGGTCGAGCGGATGACCCGGCCATTGGGCTGGATCCGCTCATGGGTGTGGGGCTCGCGGCGGCGCAGGGCCTCGAGGCGGCGCTCGATCCAGGGCTCGCGGTCCGAGGGCGGGACCTCGCCCCGCTCGGCATTCAGGCGATAGACGTCGGCGATCGGCTGGCCGACATGGACGAAGCCGGCCGGCAGGTCGAACAGGGCGATGTAGCGGGCGTTCCAGGCGATCAGCCGCAGGTCAGCATCGACCACGCTGACCCCCTGGTCGATGTTGTCCAGGGTGGCCTGCAGCAGTTCGCGGTTGAACTGGACGGCCTGGGACGCCTCGTCCAGCATCCGCACCACGTCCTCGGGGGCCCGTCCGCCTCCAGCCAGGGCGGCGGAGATGACCCGCCGGGCCGAGGAGGCCCCGACGGCTCCGGCCAGCATCCGTTCGGCGGCGCGGGCGAGGCCGGCATCAGCGGGATCGCCGTCCTTGAAGGTCTGGCCCGTCTCGCGCGCGAAGGAGGCGAAGGCCCGTTCCGCGCCGGCATCGCCCACAAAGCGCGAGACGAGGGTCTTCAGGTCGCTGACCGAGGCGCCGGAGGGGGCGGTATTGACCTCGCGCCAGTCGGGGCTGAGCCGGTCGACGAAGGCCCGGGCCTGCACCCTGTCGATGAGGCGCGGTCGGGCCTGTTTCGACACGACCACATAAATCAGGGCGTTGGCGCTCAGGCTGAGGAAGACGCCAAGCGGCAGGGGGTCTTCCAGTCCGAACGGCGTGGGCTCGGCGATGCCCAGGGCAGCCCCGATCTGGGGGATGGCCAGCAGGGCCAGCCAGATCACAGCCCCGACCGATATGCCGGCAATCGCCCCCCGGGCTTGGCCGCCGCGCCAGAGCACGGCTCCGAACAGGGCGGGGGCCAGCTGGGCCAGGGCGGCGAACGAGGTCAGGCCGATCGAGGCCAGGCCGCTGGAGCGGTCGATGGCCTGGAAGTACAGCCAGGCCAGAAACAGGATGACACAGATGACCGCGCGCCGGACCTGCAGGATGGCACCGGCCATGTCCGAGGCATCCTCGCGCGCGCGCCACCGGTCGCGGGCCACCAGCGGCAGGATCAGGCTGTTCGAGGCCATCGCTGACAGGGCGACGGTCTCGACGATGACCATGGCCGTAGCAGCCGAGAATCCACCGACGAAGACGACGGCGGTCAGGAAGCGAGCCCCTTGGGAAAAGGGGACGTCCAGCACGAACAGATCAGGGTCGGCGAGCCGCGAGAACAGCCCTCCGGCAGCCAGGAGAGGTACCACCGCGACACTGGTAATCAGCAGATAGATCGGGAAGACCCAGCGGGCCCGGCGAATGTGTGCGGGCTCCGAAGCCTCGACGAAGGCGACGTGGAACTGGCGCGGCAGGCAGAAGATGGCGAGCGTCGCCAGCACGGTGATGGCGATGAAGCGGCCGTCGATAACCGGCGGCGCGGCCAGCGATCCCAGGGCGGTGATGACCGAGCCGGGCTCGGGCGATCCGAACAGCAGCAGGGCAGCGAAGACCGCGACAGCGACCAGGGCTGCCAGCTTGACCACGGATTCCAGGGCGATCGACTGGATCAGGCCGCGATTGTGCTCGGTCAGGTCCGGTCGCCGCGCCCCGAACAGGATGGTGAAGCCGGCCAGGACGATGGCGATCACGGTGACCGTCAGTTGCTCGGACCCGGCGACGCTCGTCCCCGCCGTCACCAGCTGCCAGGCCATGGACAGGGATTTCAGCTGCAGGGCGATATAGGGCAGGGAACCCACGATCGCGACGGTGGCGACGAGGGCACCGAGCCTCTGACTCTTGCCGTAGCGGGCGGCGATGAAGTCGGCGATGGAGCCGATGTTCTCTCGCCGGGCGGTGGCGGCGATCCGCTTCCAGATCGGGAACAGCAGCACGATGCCGATGGCCGGGCCGATGTAGATGGGCAGGAATTCCCAGCCGTCCCGAGAAGCCGTGCCGACTGCGCCGTAGTAGGTCCAGGATGTGCAGTAGATGGCCAGGCTGAGCGCATAGGCCCAGGGGCCGAACCGGCGACCGGGCGGGGCGTGGGGGCCCAGCCGCTCGCTGCGCCAAGCGACGGCAAACAGCACGCCCATATAGACGGCGACCATCGTCAGGATCAGCAGGGCATACATCGCGCCCATCTAGACGACCTCACAGACCGGGACACAAGATGACGAAGGGAACTCAAGGCAAGGGGCGGGGGATCGTCGCCGATCCACCCGCCCCCGTTTCCGTTTCAGCCTTGATCAGGCGTTCAGATCGACGTCCTTGCCTTCCTTGACGAACAGGAAGCCGATGACGACGGTGATCAGCGCCACCACGATCGGGTACCAGAGGCCGTAGTAGATATTGCCTGTGGCCGCGACCATGGCGAAAGCCGTGGTCGGCAGGAACCCGCCAAACCAGCCGTTGCCGATATGATAGGGCAGCGACATCGAGGTGTAGCGGATATTGGTCGGGAACATCTCGACCAGGGCCGCGGCGATCGGGCCGTAGACCATGGTCACATAGAGCACGAGGATGAACAGGATGCCGACGACCATCGGCCGGTTCACCTCGGCGCTGTCGGCCTTGAGCGGATAGCCCACAGCCGAGAGAGCTTCGCCCAGTCCGGTGTCCCAGGTCTTCTTCTGGGCCGTGAAGTCGGCCGTCGACAGGTCATCGCCGCGGAAGCTCGGGATGACGGTCTGGTCACCGATGCGAACCTCGGCCACCGTTCCGGCCGGAGCCTCGAGGTTGGTGTAGTTGATGCCGGCCTTGGCCAGATAGGATTTCGCCACGTCGCAGGACTGGTTGAAGACGGTCTTGCCGATGGGGTCGAACTGGACGTTGCAGTCCGCTGGATCGGCGTAGACCGTGATCGGAGCCGAGGCCGTGGCTTCGGCCAGACGCGGGTTGGCCGCGGTGGTCAGGGCCTGGAACAGCGGGAAATAGGTCAGGGCCGCGATCAGGCAGCCCGCCAGGATGATGGGCTTGCGACCGATCTTGTCCGACAGCCAGCCGAAGAAGACGAAGAAGGGCGTCGCCAGCAGCAGGGCCACGGCGATCAGGATGTTGGCCAGGGAGGCCTCGACCTTCATGACCCGCTCGAGGAAGAACAGGGCGTAGAACTGGCCGGTGTACCAGACCACGGCCTGGCCGGCGGTCAGGCCGACGAGGGCGATCAGGACGATCTTGAGGTTCGGCCATTTGCCGAAGGAGTCCTTCAGCGGCGTGGTCGAGCCCTTGCCTTCGGCCTTCATCTTCTTGAACGACGGGCTCTCGGCCAGCTTCAGCCGGATCCAGAGCGAGACGCCCAGCATCAGGATCGAAACGAGGAACGGAATTCTCCAGCCCCAGTCGGCAAAGGCTTCCTCGCCGACAGCGGTGCGGACACCGAGGATGACGATCAGGCTGAACAGCAGGCCGACGGTGGCCGTGATCTGGATGAAGGAGGTGTAGAAGCCCCGCTTTCCGCGCGGCGCATGCTCGGCGACATAGGTGGCAGCCCCGCCATATTCGCCGCCCAGGGCCAGACCCTGGATCAGACGCATCATGACGAGGATGATCGGGGCGGCGATGCCGATGGCGGCATAGGACGGCAGCAGGCCGACGACGAAGGTCGACAGACCCATCAGCAGCATGGTGACGAGGAAGGTGTTCTTGCGGCCCCAGAGATCCCCCAGGCGTCCGAAGAAGATCGCGCCGAAGGGACGAACCGCGAAACCGGCCGCGAAGGCCATCAGGGCGAAGATGAACCCCGTGGTCTCGTTCACGCCCGAAAAGAACTGGGCCGAGATGATCGCGGCGAGTGAGCCGTACAGGTAGAAGTCATACCATTCGATCACCGTGCCGACCGAGGATGCGAGAATGACGAGCTTGTCATTCTTGCCCACGACTTCCGGTTCATCGCCTGGCGCACCGATGGCGCTGTCAGTCATAGTGTGTCCCTCCCAGGGTTCGCCGTTTTCGGCTGTCATGACCCGTCCGCGCGACGGCACGGACTTCCGGGTTGAACCTGACAGGCTAAGGCTGTGCTTGAGAGAGCGACTTTCGTCGAAGGTTAATCTGCCGGGGGCTGGTGGGTCGTCATGGCAGACGGGCGCTCGCCATCTTCCGGCTTCAGCCCATACGGGGCCACCAGCGGCCAGACGTGGTCCGGGATCATGGACTTCATCCGGCGGGGCTCCTGCCGGCGCAGGTGCAGGATGGTCTCGATGGCCTTCATCTCCACCCGGGTGCGGGCGAACTCCAGACCCCGGGGACCCACGCGCGGCATCAGCCAGCCGACAATGGGGCGGACCCAGTCGGGCATGCCGCGCAGGGGAAGGCCGCCGGCGGCGCGCTCGACATTGGCCATGAAGCCCTTGACCGCGCCGGCGCGCTTGCCCGCTGTGCCGGGTGTCGACAGGCGGACCTCGTCGCCCAGAAGGTCCAGCAGTTCCTCGCCGCGTTCATTGCGGACCAGAAGCCACTGTTCGCCCTGGCCGCCCATATAGCCAACCGTGATGTCGGCCAGGACGTTGGTGTAGTCGACGCAGGTCCGGCAGGTCAGGGGAAAGAAGTCCGGTGGCAGCTTCGAGATCGGCAGCTGCAGGAAGGGCACCACCCGCTGGCTGCCGTCCCGGAAGCGCAGCTCGACATGATAGTCCGCCCGGAACTCCAGATAGGTGATGGTCTCCGGCGCATCGGACAGCAGGTCGAGGAAGTCGTGGAACCGCTCGGTGGTCGTGTTGTCCGAACAGGGCGTGCCGATGACATAGAGCCGCTCGAAGCCCAGCTCGGCCTCAAGCGCGCGCAGGGCATAGACCTGGCAGGGAATGCCGATGACGGCGATCCGGCGGTGGCCAGCCGCCCGGGCGGGCTCCAGCAGGGCCAGCAGCGGCGCATAGCCCATCCGCATCCCCCGGACCCCGGCCATGCCGCGCGCTTCGGTCACGAGGACCGGCACCGGCCGCCAGGGATCATCGGCGCCGGGGGCCATGGTCAGAACAGCGTCGACCGCACCGGTCTCCAGCAGCCGTTCCGCAATCCGGGTCGTGATGCCCGTCCACTGCGCCCCGGGCCTGGGTTCCGCCAGAGCGGCACGAACCATGCGCCGGAACGGACCGAAATGGAGCTCGTCGACCCGCTCCGGATCGCGTGCCCGGCCATGGACCCGGGTCTCCATCGCCGGGTAGTCCGGCTTGATGAACTGGCAGGCGGAGGCGCAGCGTTTGGGCTCGGACGTCCGCGACACGCCACAGTCGGTGCACAGATCGCGATAGGGGGCAGGACCTGCTGCGGGAGCCCATACGGGACCGGACGGATCGTTCAGGGAAGGGGTGATGTCCGGGGTCCTCCTCGGCGTCCCGTCTGCGCGGGACCATGGGCCACCTTAGCCGGGCTTTCTGATTTGGCCACTGTCCCCTGCAGACCAAACCAGCGGTCCGAAGCTGATCTCCCTCTTGCCGGACCGGACGCCTTGCGGGCATCAAGGCCCATGAGCATCGATCTGCAAATCGCGCGCGCCGCGACGCTGAAACCCATCGCCGAGATTGCAGCCGGACTCTGCATCGGAGCCGACGACCTGGAGCCCTACGGCCGCCATATCGCCAAGCTGTCGCGGGACTGCGTCGATGGACTGGCGGCCCGGCCCGAGGGTCGCCTGATCCTGGTAACGGCGATCAATCCGACGGCGGCCGGGGAGGGCAAGACCACCACCACCATCGGACTGGGCGATGCTCTGAACCGGATCGGTCGGCGAACCGTCGTGGCCCTGCGCGAGCCATCACTGGGTCCCGTGTTCGGACGCAAGGGCGGAGCGACCGGCGGAGGCTATGCCCAGGTGGTCCCGATGGAGCGGATCAACCTGCATTTCACCGGCGATTTCCACGCCATCTCGGCCGCGCACAATCTGTTGTCCGCAATGATCGACAACCAGCTGTACTGGGGCGCAGGGGCTGGTCTGGACCCCCGACGGATCAGCTGGCGGCGTGTCGTGGACATGAATGACCGGGCGTTGCGCAAGGTCGCGGTGGGGCTGGGCGACGGCAAGAACGGACCGGCGCGGGAAAGCGGCTTTGACATCACCGTCGCCAGCGAAGTCATGGCGATCCTGTGTCTCGCCGACGGGCCTGCCGATCTGGTCGAACGGCTGAGCCGGATCGTCGTCGGGCGCAATGCGGCTGGCCAGCCGGTGACCGCGGGTGACATTGAGGCCGCCGGGGCCATGGCGGCTCTGCTGTCCGAGGCCATCCTGCCCAATCTGGTCCAGACCATCGGTGGCACGCCCGCGCTGGTACACGGGGGGCCGTTTGCCAACATCGCCCATGGCTGCAACTCGGTCATCGCGACGCGGGCGGCCCTCAGGCTGGGCGAGTTCTGCGTGACCGAGGCCGGGTTCGGAGCCGACCTGGGTGCGGAGAAATTCCTCAACATCAAATGCCGGTCCGCCGGCCTTGCCCCCTCGGCCGCGGTGGTCGTGGCGACGGTTCGGGCGCTCAAGCTGCAGGGCGGTGTCGCAAAGGATGCGCTGGGGCCGGAGAACGTCGCGGCGGTGGAGGCTGGCTTCGCGAATCTGGCGCGCCACATCGAGAATCTGCGTGGCTTCGGCCTGCCGGTTCTTGTGGCGATCAACGGCTTCACCGGCGACACCGCGGCCGAACAGGCCACCATCGTCCGGCTGTGCGCCGAGAGGGGCGTCGAGGCTCATGTCTGTACCCACTGGGCCGATGGCGGTGCCGGGGCGGAGGGGCTGGCGCGTGCCGTGGCCCAGGCTGCGGATGCGCATTCCGATCCGCTTGGGGCGCTGACGCCGACCTATCCGTTGGACATGCCGCTGGCCGAAAAGATCCGGACCATTGCCCGCACGATCTACCGCGCTGCCGACGTGGCATTCTCCGGGCCGGCGGCCCGCGACCTGGCCCGGTTCGAGGCAGAAGGTGCCGGAGGCCTGCCGGTCTGCATGGCGCGCACGCCCTATTCGTTCAGCGCCGACGAAACCGTCTTCGGCGCGCCGTCCGAATTCATCCTGCCGGTGGAGGAGGTTCGTCTTTCGGCCGGGGCCGGTTTCGTCGTGGCCCTGTGCGGATCGGTGAACACCATGCCCGGCCTGCCGCGCGTCCCAGCCGCCAACCACATCGCGCTGGATGCGAAGGGGCAGATTTCGGGCCTTAGCTGAGGCAGATTACCGGACGAGCGTGGACCCGCCCGTCCGGGGCCCGACGCCCTGAGGGACCGGCACGGCCGACCCGGCATAGTTGGCGTTGATGATGAGCGAGGGCGAGCCCTTGAGCTCGACCGCTTCGGCCACCAGCACCGTCCAGGCGCTGTCGCGCGCCACGTCGTCCGTGCCATCCACCATCAGCGTCGCATTCGGCACGTAGATGACGCCCAGCAGGCTGTCGACGTTGTCGGACGAGATGATGAAGTCCTGCGTATTGTTCCTCGTCGCGGCCATGACAAATCCCGCAAAACGTCCCGACCGGCGGCCCTCCAGTGTGACCATCGCATTGTCCTCGAACACGAATTTCGAGGCTAGGTCGAACATCAGAACGACGTCCTGACCGCGCAGTGTCGCGTTTTCCTTGACTTCCAGCGCCCCCGCCAGAAACCAGTGCTCGCCAGGCTCGAGGATCAGCTGGGTATTGCCGCCGACCTTGATCCCGCCGCAGTGAATGCCTGCGGGAATGCGGACGATGCCGGACTTCTTGTCGATGCCCTTCACACCGGCACTGCAGTTCAAGGGCGGCATTAGCAGGAGCTGGGCGAACGGGTCCTCGATCGGGGCTGCGCCGGTACCGGGTGCCGGATTGATGGCACCGTTCGCCCGGGTCACAGCCTGAGTCATCGCGGCCCGTATGCTGCCGCCCTCGACCTCGATATCGCGGTTGGAGTGGACCAGGCAGGCCGGAGCGGAGATTGAGGCCTTGTCCTTCACGTTGAGAAGTTTGGAGCCCGAATTGCCGCTGACTAGCACGCAGAGCGGGGTCATGCCGACGGTGGTCGCGCTGGCCCGCGCGTGAAAATGCCAGCCGCCGGGCGGAAGCATGCTGCCGAAGAACGACGGACGATGGCCGTTCAGCGTCACGCGAATGATCCGCTGGGTTCGGGTTTCCTCGACCGAGATGTTAGTGACGATCGTCGGGGCTTCGGCCCACTCCGAGGTTTGTCCCTTAACGAAAACCTCGGCTCGGGCGATGGCGGCTTTGTCATCAATGGCCAGCCCCAGTTCCCAGGCCCCGGCCAGGGCGGCGGCATCGGCCACGTCCTGCAGGCGGGACTTTGAGGCCTGGACACTGTTCAGGTCGATGGCTCCGACGCCCAGCAGGATGACGGCCGGGGCTGCGAGCGCGAACTTGAGCGCAATGACCCCCCGATCGTCGCCCAGAAGACGCGATGCGAGGGTGGCGAGCGCGCCAGAAAGAAGGGTCGTCTTCAGAGGGCCGCCTGAAGCGTTGGCACTGCAGCCTGGGCTCGCAGGCGGGCCTCCGCCCGGGCCGCGCGAAGGGTGAAGCGTAGCTGGTAGGTCAGCAGTCGCCAGTTGAGCGGCTTGGTCACGAAGGCGGTGGCACCTGCGCGAAACGCGCGGTCGATCGCCTCAACATCCTCGCGACCCGTCTCGACGACGATCGGCAGATGTTGTGTTGCAGGGTTCTCGCGCAATCGGCGAAGGAGTTCGAAACCGTCCATGCGCGGCATCTCGAGGTCGACCAGCAGCAGATCATAGGTCTGGCGATCAAGGGCTTCGAGCGCCTCGAGCCCGTCGGCGGCGGTGTCCACGTGGGCAGTGCCGGACGCCAGGTTCACCTGTGCAAACTCCCGGAGGATAGGATCGTCGTCGACGAACAGGATGCGAGCATCCTCGTTCAGCACATAGAAGAAGCCGCTCATCGAAGCCGCGCTCATCGGTCCGTAGACCTGTCCAGTCCCCCGACCAGAAGCCCTCTTAAGTCTCGGGTCATTAATATCGAGTATAGACAACAGTATTCTACGAAAGAGGGCGTTGCGTTGGATATGTCTCCGATTGCCAAGGGGTCGCTGGGGCGGAAGCTGATCGGCTTGGTAATGGGCGCTCTTCTGGCGTCTTTCATCGTGACGGCACTGTTCGCCACCTGGAACGACCTGCGCCAGCAGGCGGCCCTGGAAGCCCTGAAGATGACCCAGATCGCACAGGTCATCGGGTCGCTCTCGTCCGACGCCGTCCGAGAAGGCGATCGGGCCAAGACCTTCAACGCCATCCGGTCCGTCAGCCAGATGCCGGGTGTCAGCTATGCGCGGGTGCAGGCCCGTGACGGGACGCTGCTGGCCGAAACCGGTGCCGGGGCTCGCCTCATGTCCGACGCCACGGTCGATCGTGACGGAAGCCTGTCCCTGTGGTCCGCGCTGACGACCGGTTCGGTCCAGGTGACGGCCCCGGTCATGAGCCAGGGCGAGACGGTCGGATCGATCACCCTGTTCAGCAAGACGCCCGACCTGCGCGACCGCGTGCTCGCGACGGTCTGGGTGACCCTGCTGGGTGCCCTTGTCGCCGTCCTTGTCGGGATGCTGGTTGCCATACGCGTGGCCAGAAAGATCAGCGGCCCCGTGGTCGCCCTGGCGCGTGTTGTGCGGGGCGTGCACGTGACGAACGACTATTCCCGCCCGGCCGAGATCGCCGCGGAGGGTGAAGTTGCGGATCTCGTCTTTGGCTTCAACACCATGCTCGAGGGCATTCGCGACCGTGATGCCCGTATCCAGGCCCAGATCGAGGGACTGGAGGGCGAGGTCCAGGCCCGGACGGCCGAACTGTCTCTGGCGAAGGACGCCGCCGAGAGCGCGAACGCGGCGAAGTCCGACTTTCTCGCGGTCATGAGCCACGAAATCCGCACGCCCATGAACGGCATTCTTGCGCTCAGTGACATGCTGGCCAAGTCTGACCTGCCGGCTCGCCAGCAACGCTATGCCGACGTCATTGCCAAGTCCGGCCAGTCGCTCCTCAGCATCATCAATGACATCCTGGACTTCTCGAAGGTCGAGGCCGGCAAGATGGACCTGGAGGCCATCGAGGTCGATCTGGCCGAGGTCGCCGAAGATGTCGCCAGCCTGTTTTCGGAAAAGGCCAGCCAGAAGGGCCTCGATCTGGCGGTCTTCGTGCATCCGTCCCTGCCGACCGTGATGGCCGATCCGGTTCGCCTGCGCCAGGTGGTCGGCAATCTGGTGAACAACGCGATCAAATTCACCGAGACCGGCGGGGTGATCATTTCCATCGACCGCGATGCTGCGGATGGTTCGCGCCTGCTGTTTTCGATCGAGGACACCGGTCCGGGCATCCCGGCCAACACGCTGCCGACCCTGTTCGAGGCCTTTACCCAGGCGGATCAGAGCACAACGCGGAAATATGGCGGCACCGGCCTCGGCCTGGCGATCTGCGATCGACTGGTCCGGTCGATGGGCGGAGAGTGGAAACTGTCCAGCACGGTTGGCACCGGATCGACCTTTGCCTTCTCGGTCGATCTGCCGACTGTCGGAACGAGCCCCGAGCTACCGGTCATCGCGCCTGACTGGCGTCTGCGGATCGGCGAGATCGGGGCCCAGACCCGCGCCGCGATGATGCGCTATCTCAAGGCCATTGGAGCGGAGGAAGGTCTGTCCGAAGCGGCGTTCCTGCCCGCAAATTCGCGGGCTGCCGGACCGTTCTCCGTGAGGGTCTGCGAAACAGAGGACGAAGCGGCAGACGTGCCAGTCGATGTCTGCACCCTGGTCAAACCCTTGCGACGTGACGAAATCCTGGCCGTCATCGGCCAGATGGCGTCGGGACGGGCACCGGTCCTCAAACAGTCGCAGAATGCCCGGGCGGAGGTCGTGCATTTCCCGGGAGCCCGGGTGCTTGTGGTTGATGACGCAGAGGTCAACCGCGAAGTGGCCACCGAGGCGCTTGGACGCCTTGGCATTGTTCCAACCCTGGCCGTGGACGGCGTCGAGGCGGTCGAGATCCTGCGTCGGCAGTCCTTCGACCTGGTGCTGATGGACGGCTCCATGCCGAACCTCGACGGATTCGAGGCCACGCGTCTGATCCGTGCCGAGGAGGCTGCCGACCCTGGTCGCGGGCGGACGCCGATCGTGGCCCTGACCGCGCACGTCGTCGGATCGGGTGCCAATGCCTGGCGCGAGTCCGGCATGGACGGCGTCGTGCACAAGCCGTTCACGGTCAGCGACCTGCTGGGCGTGCTGAACCGGTTCTGCGGAGACCGGGCCATCGCTGTGACCGAGGCCCGTCCGGCCGAACAGACTGCGGGGCCAGCTGTGGCGGCGGACACCATCAATCTGTTGCTGTTCGATCCTGTGATCCGGGCGGAACTGATGGCGATGGCGGAGCAGGGGCGGTCGGATTTCGTGGACCGGGTGCAGGGCCTGTATGCGACGAACGCCCCGCTTCGCCTCGCCGATCTGAAGGCCGCCGAGAGCCAGGGCGATCTGGAGGCGGCCGCGCGCGCTGCCCACGCCATGAAGTCGATGAGCCTGAGCCTTGGTGCCCGCGCCGTCGCGGCCGAGGCCTCGCAGATCGAGACGACCGCGCGGGCGGGAGGTTCGATTTCCGGCGCTTCGGTCCGGATCGGGACGCTTCTGATCCAGACGCTGACCGGCATGGGACTGGCCGGCGCATCGGAGGCCACTCCGGCGGGCGATGCAGCGGGCGGAGTCCCGGCGCCGAGCGCCCTGGCGGACTTGCAGCGCGGCATTGCGGCGGGAGAACTCCAGGTCGCCTATCAGTCCCTGGTCGAGCGCAATGGCCAGGCGTCCGGCAAGGTGGAAGCCTTGGTGCGCTGGGTTCATACCGAGCGGGGCCGGCTCAGCCCTGCCGAGTTCGTGACCTGCCTCGAGGCCGAGGGCACGATTGCGGCCCTGACCGACTTTGTGCTGGATCGGGTGATGCAGGAACTGGGTGACCATTCCGGCATTCGCGTTTCCGTCAACGCCTCGGCGACGGAGTTTCAGGCCGACGGCTTTGCCGATCGTGTCGCCCGAGCCCTGGCCGCGCGCGATTTCCCCGCTGGCCGGCTCGAGATCGAGGTCACCGAAACGGCCATGCTCGACATCGACTGTGCACGTCGCACCATCGGCGAACTGGCGGCGATCGGCGTGGGCGTGGCGCTCGATGACTTCGGTGCGGGCTATACCAGCCTGCATGCCTTGCGAGAGCTGAAGTTTACCACGCTGAAGATCGACCGGAGCTTCGTCGAGCGATGCGTCGAGGACACGGCATCTGCGGCGATCATCCATGCCGTCATCGGGGTCGGACGGTCGATGGGCATGAAGGTGGTCTGCGAGGGGGTTGAAACCGCGGCCCAGGCAGAGTTCCTGCGCATTGCCGGCGCGCATTACCTGCAGGGCTACTTCTTCCATCGGCCCGGTTCGGTCGATGACCTGATGGCCACGTTCGCCAAGGCGGCCTGATCTTAACCCTTTGCCTTATCGTTACAGTCGGATTTCCGCTGCATACTCCAATCTGAGGAGCACTCCGCATGGCCCGAATTCTTGTCGTCGATGACGATCCGACGATCCGCGCGATTGCGCAGGAACTCTTGCTGGGCTCCGGACACGAACTGTTCGAGGCCGCGGATGGCGATGAAGCCCTTCTGATCGCCGCGAGGACGCCGGTAGACCTGATCGTCCTCGACATGCTGATGCCCAACAAGGACGGGATCGAGACGATACAGGCGCTGAAACGCGATCATCCGGACACGCGCATCCTGGCCATCTCGAGCGGCGGGCGCATGGACGGGGCCACGCTGCTCAAACTGGCCAGCGCCTTTGGTGCTGACGAGACGATGCTCAAGCCCCTGCGTCTCGCCACGTTTGCCGTCATCGTCGAAGCCTTGCTGGCGCGCCGCGCCGTGCCGTCCCCGCTCGAGTTTGCGCAATCGGCCTGACACCCCCTCGCCAACACCATTCAGGACCCGTTAGACAGTCGCTCTGACTTTTTGGGTGGGTGTTCTGATGAAGCGTTTCCTGTTGACGACGGCGGCTGTGCTGGTGATCGCCGCTCCGGCCCTGGCCCAGACACCACCGGCCCCGCTCGAGCCTGCACCCGAGGCCGGGACGGCCGCGGACGCAGCCAAGCCTGACGAAAAGCCCAAATGGGATGTCCAGAACCCGCCCGGACCCTCGCGCGAGATCCCGATCGACGTCACCCAGGGCACCTGGATGTCCGTGGACGTCAGTCCGGATGGCCAGACGATCGTGTTCGACCTGCTGGGTGATCTTTATGTCATGCCGATCTCGGGCGGGACGGCGCGGAACATCGCCTCGGGCGTCGCGTGGGACATGCAGCCCAAATGGTCGCCGGACGGGACGAAGATCGCCTTTACCTCGGACCGGGGCGGTGGCGACAACCTTTGGGTCATGGACGCCGACGGCACAGATCCGGTCCAGGTCTCGGACGAGAAATTCCGCCTGCTGACCCAGCCCGAATGGACGCCCGACGGCGAATACATCGTCGGCCGCAAGCATTTCACCTCGACCCGCTCGCTGGGGGCCGGCGAGATGTGGATGTATCACCGCTCGGGCGGCGGGGCTGGCGTGCAGCTGACCGAGCGCCGGACACAGCAGAAGGACACCGGAGAGCCTGCCTTCAGCCCGGACGGTCGCTATCTGTATTTCAGCGACGACGTGACGCCGGGGATGGTGTTCGAATACTCCAAGGACCCGAACGGCGAGATCTATGCCATCCAGAGGCTGGATCGCGAGACCGGCGAGGTCGAGAAATTCCTTGGTGGTCCGGGAGGGTCGATCCGCCCGACGCCGTCACCGGACGGCAAGTCCCTGGCCTTCATCCGCCGGGTTCGTTTCCAGTCCGTCCTCTATGTCATGGACCTGGAGACCGGGCGCGAGACGCCGGTCTATGAGGCCCTCGATCGGGACATGCAGGAAACCTGGGCGATCCACGGCGTCTATCCGACGATCAGCTGGACACCCGACAGCCGCGAACTGGTGTTCTGGGCCGGCGGTGGCATCAAGCGGCTGGACGTTGCCTCGAAGACGGCGACCGACATCCCGTTCCGGGTTACCGATACGCGCCGCGTGGCCGACACGGTCCGCGCCACCGTCGATGTGGCCCCGGCCGAGTTCGACGTGAAGATGGTGCGTTGGGCCCGGACGTCACCGGACGGGTCGAAGGTGGTGTTCGAGGCGCTGGGTAATCTCTGGATTCGCGACCTGGCCGATGGTGCCGTCGGTGCCCCGCGCCGCCTGACCCGCCAGTCGGATCATTTCGAGCTCTATCCCGCCTGGTCACGTGACAGCCGTTCGATCGTCTACACGACCTGGAACGACAGCGAGCTCGGCACCGTGCGCGTCATCCCGGCGTCAGGCGGTACGGGCCGGGTCGTGACCCGGAACCCGGGCCATTATCTGGAGCCGACGTTCTCGCCGGACGGCCGGACCATCGTTTATCGTACCTCAAGTGACAACGACCTGCGCAACCCGCTGTGGAGCCAGTCGCCCGGCATCTATCGCGTCGCGACGGCAGGCGGGCAGGCCGAGTTCGTCACGGACGACGGTGTCAGCCCGCAGTTCGGTGCCTCGAACGACCGGTTCTTCTACAGCGGCCGCGAGGGCACCAACCGGGCCCTGAAGTCGGTCAATCTGGAGGGTGACGACGAACGCACTCATCTGACCAGCGAATGGGCCGCCGAGTTTGCGGTCTCGCCGGATGAGCGGTTCATCGGCTGGACCGAGCGTTTCAACGCCTATGTCGCCCCCTTCGCCCGCACGGGCCGTCCGGTCAGCATCGGAGCCGAGGGCAAGGCCCTGCCGCAGACCCGCGTCACCCGCGATGCGGGCGAGTGGCTGCACTGGTCCGGCGATTCCAGCCGTCTCCAGTGGTCGCTGGGTTCGCAGCTGTTCCAGCGCGACCTGAACCAGACCTTTGCCTTCGTCGAGGGCGCGCCTGACGAACTGCCCAAGCCCGCCGAGGCCGGCATCGAGATCGGCTTCCAGCAGGCCAGTGACGTTCCGGAGGGCCGGCTCGTCCTGACCGGGGCGCGACTGATCACCATGAACGGTGATCAGGTCATCGAGGACGGCGTGGTCGTCGTCGAAGGCAACCGCATCACCGCCATCGGTCCGCGTGCCTCGGTCACGGTGCCCGCCGATGCGACGGTGATGGACATGACCGGCAAGACCATCATGCCCGGCCTGATCGATGCTCACTGGCATGGCTCGATGGGCTCGGACGAGATCATCCCGCAGCAGAGCCGCATCGACTATGGCTCCCTCGCCTTCGGGGTGACGACGATCCACGACCCTTCCAACGATACCTCCGAGATCTTCGCTCATGCCGAACTGGCGCGAGCGGGCCGGGTTGTCGCGCCGCGCATCTTCTCGACCGGGACGATCCTGTACGGCGCCGCGACGCCGTTCACGGCCCAGGTCAACAATTACGACGACGCCCTCTCGAACCTGCGCCGCATGCAGGCGGCCGGTGCGTTCAGCGTCAAGAGCTACAACCAGCCGCGCCGCGACCAGCGCCAGCAGATAATCGGAGCCGCGCGCGAGCTGGGCATGTCGGTGGTGCCGGAGGGCGGCTCACTGTTCCAGCACAATATGTCGATGATCGTCGACGGCCACACGACCATCGAGCATTCGGTGCCGGTCGCCGAAATGTACGACGACGTCAAACAGCTGTGGCGCCAGACGGGCACCGCCTACACCCCGACCGTGGTCGTGGCCTTTGGCGGGAATTGGGGCGAGAACTACTGGTACGCCGAGAGCAATGTCTGGGAGAATGAGCGCCTGGCCCAGTATGTGCCGCGCCGGACCCTGGACGCCCGCTCACGCCGTCGCGTGGTCTCGCCGGACAATGAGTGGAACCACATCTCGGTGGCACGCGAGGCGACCGAGCTGAACAATGACGGCGTCCTGGTCAACATCGGCGCGCATGGCCAGCGCGAAGGCCTGGGGTCTCACTGGGATATCTGGAGCTTTGCACAGGGCGGCATGACCCCGATCCAGGCCCTGCGCACCGGCACGATCAATCCGGCGCGAACCCTGGGCATGGACCGGGATCTTGGTTCGCTGGAGGTCGGCAAGCTGGCCGATCTGGTGGTGCTGGATGCCAATCCGCTCGACAACATCCGCAATACGACCAGCATCGCGTTCACGATCGCCAATGGCCGGGTTTACGATGCCGGCATGAACGAGGTCGGTCGCCGTGAGCGTCCGCGGGCACCGTTCTGGTTCGAGGGTGCCGACGGGGAAGCCTGGTCCGCCGGGGCCAGTGCTGCAGAAAGCCATGGTCACGGCGAGGACTGACGGCGCAGGTCGCTCAGCCGGACGGCAGCAGCAGGGGCAAGACGCCGTCCCGGCGTCAGTGAAAAAGGCGAAGGGCATCATGATGCGGAATGGGTGGCTCTCCGGAACCTCTCAGGGACGTGCTGATTGCGGCATCTGTCGCGATCGAAATGGCGCTGGGGGTTACGACGACGCACGGTTTGTCAGGGCGTTTTCATTAGGTGGGATCTCCTCTGCCCGGGCGACCCATGACTGAAACGCGATCCGACGTCGTCATCCTGGGTGGAGGGCACAATGGTCTGGTTTGCGCCTTCTATCTGGCGCGTGCCGGTCTGAAGGTCACCGTCCTTGAGCGCCATCATGTCGTCGGCGGAGCGGCCGTGACGGAAGAATTCCATCCGGGATTCCGAAATTCCACCGCCAGCTATACCGTCAGCCTGCTCAACCCCCGCGTCATTGCGGATATGGATCTGGCCGGACACGGCCTGCGTGTGGTCGAGCGGAGAATGTCGAACTTTCTGCCGCTCCCGGGCGGTGACGGTTTCTGCGCGGGGGAGGGGCGTACCCAGGCGGAGGTGGCGCGGTTTTCGACCCGCGATGCCGAGCGGCTGCCCGAGTACGAGCGCCGGCTGGAGGTCGTGGCGGCGGTCCTGCGCGAATGGATCCTGCGCGCGCCACCCAATGTCACGGCAGATGGGACCGGCGGGGGCTGGATAGCGATGTTGCCGGACCTGCTTTCGGCAGGATCCCTCGGGCGAAGGGCCGCGGGACTGGACACCCAGGGGCGGCGCGACCTGCTGGACCTGTTCACGAAATCGGCTGGCGACTGGCTCGATGGCTGGTTCGAGAGCGACCCGATCAAGGCCCTGTTCGGGTTTGACAGCGTGGTGGGCAACTATGCCAGCCCCTACACGCCAGGGTCAGCCTATGTGCTGCTGCACCATGTGTTCGGCGAGGTGAACGGCCGAAAGGGCGTCTGGGGGCACGCCATCGGCGGCATGGGGGCGATCACCCAGGCCATGGCTGCGGCCTGTGCGGAGGCCGGTGTCGACATCCGGCTGGACACGCCGGTCGCATCGGTCCTGACGGACAAGGGCCGGGCTGTGGGCGCGGTAACCGGGGCGGGCGACGTCGTTCGGGGCAGGGCGGTGGTCTCGAACCTGCATCCCCGGCTGTTGTTCGACCGGCTTGTCGATCCTGCGGTCGTCCCGCCCGACTTCACGGAGAGGATGAGCCGATATGCCTCCGGGTCGGGGACTTTCCGCATGAATGTCGCCCTGTCGGAACTCCCCCGTTTCACCAGCCGTCCCGAGCCCGGTGACCATCACACCGCCGGGATTATCGTTGCACCATCGCTGGCCTATATGGATCGCGCCCATGCCTCCGCCCGGCTGGACGGCTGGTCCCGCGAGCCCATCGTGGAGATGCTGATTCCCTCGACCCTCGACGACACCCTGGCCCCGCCCGGCCAGCACGTCGCCAGTCTGTTCTGCCAGCATGTCGCGCCCGATCTCGCTGACGAACATCGCGAGGCCGTGGCCGACCGGATGATCGAGACGATCGATGCTCAGGCGCCGGGCTTCAAGGCCTCGGTCATCGGCCGGCTGGCGCTGGGGCCGCGCGATCTGGAGCGGCGGTTCGGCCTGATTTCGGGCGATATCTTTCACGGGCGGCTGACGCTGGATCAGCTATTCAGCGCCCGGCCTGTCCTGGGCCATGCGGATCACCGGATGCCGGTGCCGGGGCTCTATCTGTGCGGGTCAGGCACCCATCCCGGCGGCGGCGTGACCGGCGCGCCGGGCCATAATGCAGCGAAGGCCGTGCTGAAGGATATCAGACGTTAGCGACACCCAGGGCCTTCATGAGGGCATCGCGGATCGTCTGTTCGGTAAAGGGCTTCTGGATCGTCGACTGTCCCCGCCAGTGTTCCGGGAGGCCCCCTTCGCCATAGCCTGTCGAGAATACGAAGGGCACATTACGGGCCTTCAGGGCCTCGGCGACCGGAAAGACCTCACGGCCCGCCACATTGACGTCCAGAAGCGCCCCGTCGATCTTCAAGTCCTCGGCCACGGTGCGAAGGGCTTCGTCAACGCCAGCGATCGGACCGATGGTATGGCAGCCCATGTCCTCCAGGATCGTCTCGATCAGCATCGCGACCAGAGATTCATCCTCGACGACCAGAATGCGTCGTCCATCAAGCGGTTGGTTCAAACTGACGTCCTCGGTCCAGCGGAAAAGAAATCTCCGCAGTAAAGCCGCTGGTCAGATATCTCAGATTCACGACGCCCGCCAGATCGTGCCGAATGTTTCGTTCGATCAAGCGGGTACCAAAGCCCCGACGGTCAGGCACCACGACAGGCGGTCCGCCTTCCTCGCGCCAGACCAGGGTGAGGGTGCGATCGTTCTGGTTCGCCACAGACCAGTCGATGAAGACCCGGCCCTGTTCATGAGCCAGCGCACCATATTTGGCGGCATTGGTGGCGAGTTCGTGGAAGATCATCCCCAGAGACAGGGCCGCTGCGGGCTCCAGCGGAACGGCGGGCCCATTCAGAACGACGCGATGCTCGTCGTGGACCACGGTCTCGTGCTGCAGGATGTCTCGAAGGTCGGCGCCTTCCCAGTGGCTTCGCGTCAGAAGATCGTGGGTGTGCGAAAGTGCCACCAGTCGGGACTGGAAGCTTTCGGCAAAGGTCTGCGGATCCTGATGTGAGCGGGCCGTCTGCATGGCAATCGACTGGACCGTCGCGAGCGTGTTCTTCACCCGGTGGTTCAACTCGTCGATCATCAGCCGTTGCCGTTCAGCAGACAGAACGGCATCGGAGACGTCGAAACCCTGGACAAAGATCCCGACCACCGAGCCGGAGTCGTCGCGGATAGGCTGGTAGATGAAATCCAGATAGCTCTCGATCGGAGCCCCTCCCTCAGGCCTTGCGATCTGGACCAGGACATTGCGGCCCTGGAACGGCTCGCCGGTCTGGTAGACGCTGTCCAGCATGTCGATGAACCCCTGATCCCGCACTTCGGGCAGGGCCTCTTCGACCGTCTTGCCTTTCAGGTCTCGATAGGCGGCGATCCGGCGGTAGGCTTCGTTGAACAGCTGGAACTGGTGGTTCGGGCCTGACAGAACGGCCACAAAACCGGGGGCCTGCATGAACATCTCGACCAGACGCGAGCGCTCGATCTCAAGGCGACGGTTGTCTTCCTGAACGATGCGTGCGCGCTTCAGCAGGTCGCCACCGATGATCGCATCGAGTGCGGACACAACGAACGGCCGCTCGGCAGCGCCGGCCTGACGCCGCAGAAGTTCCAGCTCCGTAACGTCGGAAGTGTGCTGGAGAATGTAGGTCAACTCGCCGGAAGAGTTTTTCACAGGCGTATGGGTGGCGCTCCAGTATCGGTCCTCGAAGGCCCCGTCCGGCCCGCTGGGCATGGCGTACCGGATCAGCGCGATATGGTCCGGCTGGCCGGTGTCGAGCACCTTCTCGAAAGACGCACGCAGCAGCCTGACGCTCTCGGGAGCCTCAGCGCCGTCACCCGCCGTGAAGACGTCAAAGATGGGTTTGCCGATGAGATCTTCCCGCTTCGCAACGCCGACAGCCTGCATATAGGCCTGGTTCATACCGGCGTAGCGGAGGTCCGGCGTGAGCAGCATATAGGGGTTGGGCGATGCTGCGAATGCCGCAGCCAGGTCGATGTCACTGCCGATTTCATGCACGTCTGACGTCTCCCGCTGGCTCCGATAACGCCCGGGTGCCAGTTTGGCTTCGATACTGTTTATGCGGCCGAGAATCCGGCAACTGAGCCAGTCTCGATCATGGTCGTTCGCATTCGAAACGTGAAGACACAATGACAGGCTGCAGGCTCGGGAAAGCCGCCCTGCTCACACCGCAAAAACCCGGTCTCAGGTTTCGGACCAGACCGCCAGTTCGTTGCCGGCAGGGTCGCGGAAATGAAACCGGCGCCCGCCGGGAAAGGCAAAGGGTGCCTGCAGGATCACCCCGCCGGCCGCCTCGACCCTCGCCAGCATGGCTTCGAGATCCGTTGCAAACAGCACGGGGAGGGGCGTGAGCGTTCGCGCCGGGTCGGCATCGAATCCGCCGTCCAGACCCTGGTCGAAGGCAGCGTAGGTCGGGCCAAAGTCCTCGAAGGTCCAGCCGAAGGCCTCGCCATAAAACGCCTTCACCGTAGCCAGGTCACCCGCCGGCATCTCGAGGTAATCCAGTTTTCCGTCTTCACGCATGGCTGTTGCTCCGTTGTGGCGTTGCCAACAAAGCAGGTTGGCACCGCCCGCAACAGACGGCATACTTGCGAAGCATTCTTATTCGCAATGACTTGATGCGGGAGCGTTGGCCATGATGATCCTGATGTATGGGCCCGCCGCCCTCGCGCGCCTGATGTGCCCAGGCACGACCGGACTTCAGGCCAGTTCAACGGCCATGGCGACGGCCTCGCCGCCGCCGATGCACAGGGATGCAACGCCACGACGTCCGCCACGCGCCTGAAGCGCTGACAGCAGGGTGGTCAGGACCCGCGCACCCGAGGCCCCGATCGGATGTCCGAGGGCGGTCGCACCGCCATTCACATTCAGCCTGGCGTGGTCGATCCCGAGGTCGTGCAGGGCGACCATGGCCACGACGGCGAAGGCTTCGTTGACTTCCCACAGGTCGACGTCATCAACCGACCACCCGGCTTTCGTCAGGACCTTCTGCATCGCGGGGACAGGGGCTGTCGCGAATTTTGCCGGTTCGTGGGCGTGGGCGGCATGGGCAACGATCCGGGCCACGATCGGCAGCCCCATGGCGCGCGCCACGCTCTCGCGGGTCATCACCAGCGCTGCAGCGCCGTCCGAAATGGACGAGGCATTCGCTGCGGTAATTGTCCCGTCCTTGCTGAAGGCAGGCTTCAGGTTCGGAATCTTGGCCGGATCGGCCTTGCCGGGCTGTTCGTCCCGGCTGACGGTTTCGGTGCCCTTGCGGCTCTTGACCTCAACCGGGGTGATTTCCGCATCGAAGGCACCGCCCTCGATGGCAGCCAGTGCGCGCTTCAGGCTTTCCAGCGCATAGGCGTCCTGGGCTTCGCGCGTGAACTGATAGTCCCGGGCGGTTTCCTCGGCGAAGGCCCCCATCAGCTTGCCCGGCTCATAGGCGTCTTCCAGTCCGTCCAGATACATGCTGTCCGAGATGACGTCATGGCCGATACGGGCCCCGCTGCGGTGCTTGGCCATCAGATAGGGGGCACCCGACATCGACTCCATGCCCCCCGCAACGATGACATCGGCCGTACCCGCCAGCAGGGCGTCGTGGGCCATCATCGCGGCCTGAAGACCGGATCCGCACATCTTGTTGACCGTCGTGGCCTCGACCTGAAGACCGAGTCTGGCCCCCAGCGCGGCCTGTCGGGCAGGAGCCTGACCCAGACCGGCCGGAAGGACGCATCCCATGTAGATCTGTTGCACATCGGCGACGCCGGCGCGTTCCACTGCGGCACGGACCGCGGCTGCACCCAGGTCAGTGGCCTTGACGCTCGACAGGGCTCCCTGGAACCCACCCATCGGCGTGCGGGCAAAGGAACAGATGACGACGGGATCGGACATGGAAAACCTCGGACTGTTGTGCCTGCTAGATCGTCCTTGAGCGCGCGCAAGGCAAGCCGGACGACAGGATCTGCTGGATGCGGTTTATCCGGACCGTTCCTTTTGGCAACCCACTTGCAAATCTGCTGACGCAGGGTCACCTTTGTTTGCATGGGCCGTACCGCAGACTATTCAAAACAAAGCTGTTCCATCGCCGCCACTCTGGAAGTGATCGGCGACCCCTGGACCCTGCTGGTCATCCGCGACGCCTTTCAGGGAGTCAGCCGGTTCGAGCAGTGGCAGGATCGGCTCGGGGTTGCGCGTAACGTCCTCGCCGCCCGGCTGAAGACGCTGGTGCAGCACGGTGTTCTGGAACCTCGTCTCTATTCCGAGCGGCCGCCGCGGAACGAATATGTGCTGACGGCCAAGGGCAAGGACCTGTCGGCCGTTCTGGTAACCCTGCATGCCTGGGGAGCCAAACATGTCTATGGCGACACCGACAGCGGCATTGACCTGGTCCACAAGACCTGCGGCCATTCGCTGGATCCCCGGATCGCCTGCGGACACTGCAGCGAGATCGTGAAAGGCCGTGACATCGTCATGACCCGTGCCGCCAACCGTCCGACTGTCGGTGACGTCATGCCAAGAGACGCTGCCGTCGGGGAAGACTGAACCAGCTCAGCCCCTCAGCGCCATCAGGGGGATGACGATATCCTCCTCGTCGTCGAGGTGACGAAGGAGGGGCGAGGCTGCGGTATCCAGCGCATCGGCCATGCGCGCTGCATCATCAACGGCATTGATGTTGCCCGCGCGAACCGTCCGATGCAGGGCGTTGCCGCATTCCGCGAGCCTTTCCAGCTGTGCGTGGACGGCATAATGGTCCCGGTCCAGCAGGTCGATCCCGGGCGCTATGCGCGGCTCAATCGCGCGAAACTGCGGGAAATAGTGGGTCGTCTCGATCCTGTGATGTCCGTCAAGGTGCTGGAGGAAGCCGGACAGGGTCGGCAGCAACCGACCATGAAAGTCGCGAAGGTCAATGCTCCCGCTGCGATAGGCCTCGGCGACCTTCTCCATGTGACGGCTCGCCTGCCGGAAGCCCGCATGCATCTGCAGCCAGTGGGTTGCGCTTCCGGGGACAGAGGCTTCGTCCCACCGGCTGCGCGGAAACGCTTCCCGCAGCCAGGTAAATGCAGCCGGCAAGGCGCTGCGTCGGGCCAGCGGCCATTCGCCGGTCAGGTCGTCAGACAACGGCCGTGGTCGTCTGGATGAAGCCGCCGCCGAGCAGCCGGTCCGGGTCGGTGGGGTCGTAAAGGGCGCAGGCCTGGCCGGGGGCCACGCCTTCCTCTCCGGTCTCGAATACGACCGACACCACCCCATCGACGCGCGAAAGCCTGGCGGGCGAGGGCGGCCGGGTGGAGCGGACACGGGCCAGCACTGACGTTGCCGCATCGGCCGCCGCCTCTATCGAGCCTTCGTTACCCAGCCAGTTGGTCTCATCCAGCGTCAGGGAGGCCGTCAGCAGGGCCTCGCGCGGACCGACGATGACCCGCCGAGCCTCGGGGTCCAGCCTGGTGACGAACAGCGGCTCGCCCACCGCGACATTCAGGCCCCGGCGCTGGCCAATCGTGTAATCGGTGATCCCGGCATGGGTACCGAGGACCCGACCGTCCATGTGAACGATCTCGCCCGCCTCGCGTCCCTGCGGGCGAAGACGGTCTATCAGGGTCCGATAGTCGCCCGAGGGCACGAAACAGATGTCCTGGCTGTCCGGCTTGGCCGCGATCCTGAGCCCGAGCTCGGATGCCACCCCACGCACCTGGGGCTTTTCGAGGTCGGCGAGCGGGAACCGCAGATAGTCGAGCTGGTCACGGGTCGTGGCGAACAGGAAATAGGACTGGTCGCGGGAATGATCGATCGCCTTGCGCATCTGGACCTGTCCGCCCGGCATCACCGATCGGCGGACATAATGCCCGGTCGCCATGGCCTCGGCCCCCAGATCGCGGGCGACGTCGAGAAGGTCGCGGAATTTGACGGTCTGATTGCACCGGATGCAGGGCACTGGCGTCTGGCCACGCAGGTAGCTGTCGGCAAACTGGTCGATCACCGCATCGCGGAACCGGCTTTCGTAATCCAGCACATAATGGGGGATGCCCAGCATTTCGGCCGCCAGGCGTGCGTCGTGGATATCCTGCCCCGCACAACAGGCTCCCTTCTTCTTGAGAGCCGCGCCGTGGTCGTAGAGTTGCAGCGTCACCCCGACGACGTCGTAACCCGCCTTGTGCAGCAGGGCCGCGACGACGGTGGAGTCCACGCCGCCCGACATGGCAGCAACCACCCGTGCCCCAGGCGGCAAGCCGACGGCCAGCCGAGCCTGTTCGATCGCCGCATCCATGTCGGGGCGGGCAATGTCGGGGATCGGGCAAAGGTCGTCGACCAGGGTCATGGCGGCCATATAGGCGTATTGGTGCGGCTTTTCGAGGTCGGAGGCGAAACGACGAAGGCCGCTTCCGTTGCGGGAAGCGGCCTTCTTTCCGTGCCGGTCTGGCGAAGTCCGTTCGGCTAGGAGCGGTAGACCTGAATCCGCGTCGTCCGCAGGCCCTGCATGCCCCACTTGTCGATGGCCTTCTGCCAGGCCAGGAACTCTTCCGCCGTGATGCGATAGCGGGCCAGAGCGTCATCCACGCTGATCAGACCGCCGCGAACGGCAGCGACGACCTCGGCCTTGCGCCGGATCACCCAGCGATCGGTGTTCGGCGGCGGGAGGTCCCGCAGCGTCAGCGGCGTGCCCGTCGGTCCAACCACGTATTGTTCGCCTTTTTGATTCAGGCGTCGCTCTTGCAACATGGGCTTATGCCTCATTCATCACCAGTTCTGAGATGCGAATGTGCCACGTCGCGCCTAAAGGCCGTTTAAGCGTCGTGGTGAAGGAAAAGATAAAATCCAATCCGTCCACAGAGTCATTCCATCCAGAGTTTGAGCAACGATTCATTGAAGTTTACGAAATGCTACCAACCGATCAGCGTTTGATGCTGATCAGTTCGGCAAGCATCTCATCGGCGGTCGTGATGATCTTCGAAGACGCTGAATAGGCGCGCTGGGTGGTAATCAGTCCGGTGAACTCTGCCGAAAGGTCGACGTTCGACGCCTCCAGTTGAGAGGCGGCAATATCGCCGGCGCCGCCTGCGCCTGCGGTCTTCAGATTGAAGGTGCCGGACGTCTGGCTGACCTGATAGGCATTGCCGCTCGTCTCCAGCAGGTTGTCCGGGCTGGTGAAGGTCGCGATGGCGAGTTGCGCGATCCGGCGGGTCACCCCGTTGTCGAAATTCGCGGTGACGAAGCCTTCTTTATCAATGTTGATGGCGCTCAGATTGCCGAAGGCGGTGCCGTTGGTGATCGTCGAGAGGACGCCTGACTCGGTATTCAGCTGGCTGAGGCCACCTGCCGAAGTGTTCAGGTCGAAATTGATGACCTGGGCGTCGATACCGGCTGCGGTGGCCCATTTCGGGCCCGTGGCCGCCGCGTCGTTGGATGCTGCGAGGGTGAGCGATGGATTGCTGAAGTCCGCAAACAGCCAGCCTTCGGCCGGTACGGGCACAGCGGGCGTGCCGCCGCCTGTCATGGCCGTGATGTCGAGGCGTCCCTCGGACGTGAAGCGAACACGCCCCGAGGCCAGTTGGCCTGGAACAGTCCCTGTTCCTGCGACGTCCGACGCGGGGACGGCATGGATCTCGGCGAACCACTCGTTGGGGACGTCGCTCTTGAGGAAGGAGATGGCAAGGGTGCGCTGACCGCCCTTGGAGTCCGACACCGGGACCGTGAGCCTGAAGTCGTGATTGAACCCTGTCGGTGCCTCGTCGGTCCGATTGTAGGGTGCCAGGCTGAATGCAGGATCAGCCGCGTCATAGCTGGCCAGGTCGGGGTTCAGCGGCTGTGCGTCGTTCAGGTTTGCATTGAGCTGGATGCGCGTTGTTGGTTCGGCTGTCCCGCCGACGTTGCCGATATTGATCGACCGCAGGCGATTCAGATCGGATGGATCGCTGTTGATGTTGCCATTGTTGTCGATCGGCCAGCCTTGCAGATACAGCCCCGCCGTATTCTGCAGATAACCCAGCTTGTCAGGCGTGAACGCTCCGGCCCGCGTGAACAGGCGCGTATCAGTCGGAAGGAGGTTCTCGGCCCGGTCGGCCACCACGAAGAAGCCCTGGCCCTCGATCCCCAGGTCGGTGCTCGATGCCGTGCGCTGGAGCTGGCCGTTCTGGCTGATGAAGTGGCGGGCTGTGGCCTGAACACCGCCGGCCGAATAGCCCGTTCCTCGCGACTGGCTGTTGACGACGGTCGAGAAATCGCTGGCCGTGCGCTTGTAGCCCACGGTGTTGACGTTGGCGATGTTCTGCGAGATCGCCGCCAGGGCAGCGGCGTTTGCGGTCAGACCGGAGACGCCGGCCAGAAGGGCGCTGTTGATGCTCATGACAGGTATTCCTTAAGAGAACAGTTTGAGAGGATTGAGCGAGGCCATCAGGTTCGCGACGGGCGAGCCGTCGTCGTTGGCGGCATTGGCAAGTGTCGGCATTTCGTCGAGGGCGATCACCGCTGACAGCGGCACGATGGACTGCCCGATCGCCAGATAGGGCTGGCCTTCGTAGAGCTCGATACCGGTCACCCGGCCGCGGGTCAGGACCTGGCTGTCGACGGCCCCACCGCTTGCGTTCTGGGCGGAGACCTTCAGCGTATAGACGCCGCCGTCGGGTAGCTGGGCTCCGGCGGTGGTCTTGCCATCCCAAACGAAGTCGCTGATGCCTTCCTGGCGAGAAGGGGCGTCGCCGGTCCAGACGACCCGTCCAGAACCATCAACGACCTCGAGCTTGGCGGCGCTGGCCGCCGTCCCAAGCTCGTAGGACCATTGGGCAGCTCCGTCGGTCAGCTCGGTCGCGCTCCAGGCCGCCGTCGCCTCCTTGCCGATGTAGTTCGAGGCACCCGACAGGCCACCGCTTCCCTGCTGCGCTGCGAGCAGGCTGGTCAGCAGGTCGTTGGTCAGCAACTGCTGCTCCACGCCCGACATCTGGGTCAGCTGTGCCGTGAACTCGTTGGAATCCAGCGGAGACAGCGGGTCCTGGTTCTTCAGCTGCGTTGTCAGCAGTTGCAGGAAGGTCTCGAAATTCGAGGCCAGGCCGATCCGTCCTGCGGAAGTCCGCGAGGCCGCTTCGGTCGTTGAAGAAACGCCATCGACCATGATTTCAGACTTTCACATCGACGCCGCGAGGCGTCAGGCTGGATGAGGGGAGCGTCCATGCGGGCGGGGCGTCGACCAGGTCGGTCTGGGCCGCATGGCGGTCGGCATAGGCCGTTGCGCGTTGCTGGCGTCGATCGGTGCCGCCGCCGGATGAGCTGTCGCGACTGGAAAACTCGAGCGCATCGCGCGCCACGGTGAAGCCGGCATCCTCAAGCTGACGCCGCAGGTCGTCGGCACGCCCGCGCAACTCCGTCGCCGCGAGGGGATTGTCGAAGGCAAGTCGGGCCGAAAGCTGCCCGTCGCTGTCGATGTCGAGTGTCACGTCCACGCGACCAAGGCCCTCGGGCGTCAGGCCGAGCTCAAACCGGGTCGATTGGCCCGCGAGGCGATGGGTGATCTGCGCTGCCAACTGGGCAGTGGTCTCGATGGTGGCGCGCGACAGGCTGGAAAGCGACAGTGTCTCGGTAGAAGCAAAGACAAGAGGTGTGGACGCGGACGCTGATGCCGCTCCCGAAGGCGTTGGGGCGTCCGTATCGGTCAACACCTGCGCGATGTCAGCGAATGCGGGCAGGGGCTCGGTCGATGATCCGGCGTCCGCCAGCACGATGCCCGCCGCGTTCGGCATACCGGCTGAAGACGTCAGGGCAGAGCGATCGACGGGCTGTGACGCCTTGTTGCCGGCCAGGTCCGCATCAGGTGCCAAAGACCCGTCGGATATCTTCGCGCCGGCAGAAGCGGACAGGTCCTTTTCGGCAAGAGCGTCCGCCGAAGCGGACCCGTTCGAGGCGACGTCGACCTTGCGCTGCGTGATCGTCGCCTGCTGAAGGGCCGCCGCGCCGGGCAAGGCTCGCAGGCTTGCCAGTGCAGCGTCACCGGCCGGTGTCGAAGAACGTTGTGCAGCGACCTCGACGGCCGATGCCAAGGCCGTCGCTTTCGCCTGTTCGGCGACAACCGCCGACCTGGCGTCAGCGTCTTTGCCGGGCACCGGAGGCAACACAGGCTCGTCTGTGGTCGTCTCCGGACCGACCGCAAGATCCTGCGCGGGGAACGTCTGGAGTCCGACCCCGTCGGTCGAAGGTTTGACCGCCGTGTCAGAGGTGACCTGCTGGTCGGTCCCGCCCGTTCCGTTCGGCACTGTGACGCTGGACAGTTGGATCCAGAGTGGAGCCAGCAGGGCCGCGCTGGCTGCAGCGACGTCTTCGGGCGCGCCATCATTGTCCGCGACCTGTTGCTCGCTGATCGGCAGGGCCGTTGTTTCGGGAACGTTCAGGGACCCGCCTTGAGGCGATGCAGGCGTCTCGGGCGATTCAGCCGCCAGGACAGCTGCGAAATCGCCCGAAGATGCCGAGGCGTCAGCGGCTCCCCCACCGGACTGGCCGGAGAGCGGGACGGTGACGGGTGACAGGATGGCAGATGCGGACATGCGGGCAGGCGTCTCGATGGGGGCTGGCGCCTGCTGCGCCGGATCATTCGGGATGGCTGTCGCAAGCCTTGGGCCAATCCCGGACCTGGGAGCATGGCACTGAAAACTATGGGAATACGGTCAGGTGTGCTGTTGCCGGAGCACAGATCGGTCGACCAAATTTGCCGTGTCGTGACGGTTTTTGCCCGGTAGGGCGGGACGCGCCTCGGCGATGGCCCGGCAATTGCGTGAAAACGCCATCATGGCCCCTTCGCGAATCATTTCCTGTAATAAAGTCAACGGACTGTCAGCTTTCGCCGACATGTCGACCGGGCAGATTTTGCGTTTTGCCGGGCAGGGCTTGCCGGGCGCATGGGCTGGAACCTTCCGCGCGGAGCGCGTCTGATGTCCCTCAATGCCATTCTCAATAACGCGAACTCGGGTCTTGCGACGGCGCAGGCGCAGCTCCGGATCGTCTCGGACAACGTCGCCAACGTCAACACCAAGGGCTATGTCCGCAAGATCGCCGATCAGCAGTCGCTGACCAGCCAGGGCACCGGTTCAGGTGTCGAGATCGGACGGGTCCGGCTGGCCACGGACCGCTTCCTGCAGGCGGCGAGCCTGAGTGCCAATGCGGATGCGGGTCGCTACGAGGCGCGCAGCGAACTCTATGACCGTATCCAGTCGCTGTTTGGCGATCCGGGATCAACGACCGGCTTCTTTTCCAGCATCGATGGCGTATTCGCAGCCTTCGCCACGGTCGCGGAGGACGCGCCATCCTCACCGCGTCGCCAGGAAGCCCTGTTCAAGGCGGAGGCGCTTCTTGGGGATGCCGCTCGCGTCGCGGGCCAGATCCAGTCCACCCGGGAGGATGCCGACAGCCGGATCGGCACGGCCGTCGAAAGGGTCAATGGTCTCCTGCGGGACATCGATGCGCTCAATGTCGAGATCGCGCGCGCGACGGCGCTGAATGCAGACGCCTCGGGTGCGCAGGGGGCCCAGGCCATGCTGGTCGCCGAACTCGGCAGCCTTCTGGATGTCCGTTCCGCAGGGATGGGGAATGGGGGTATCTCGCTTCGGACAGGCGGCGGGGCCCTGCTGGTCGGTCCCGGTGCCGCAACGCTGGAGTATCAACGCGCCGGCAAGGTCACGCCGGAAACCGTCTTCAACGAGGTTCTGATCACTGAGCCGGGCGGACAGCTTCGCCCTCTGACGGATCTGATCACGACAGGCGAAATCAAGGGCCTTCTGGAGCTCCGCGACGTCGATGCGCCGGAGACCGCCGAGCGTCTCGCCGAACTTCTGACCCATCTGGCCGACGAGCTGAACCGGGCCCACAACGCCCATTCGGCCGTGCCCGCCCCGAACAGCCTGACGGGCCGCAACATCGGGCAGTCGCTCGAGGCCGCGCTTGGCGGTTTCACCGGCTCGACGACGGTCGCGGTCACCAATTCTGCGGGCCTTGTACAGGCGAGAGCGGATATCGTCTTTTCCGGTGCTTCCATCACCGTGAACGGTGCTGCGGCGACACCGGCGAACTTTCTCACGGTGCTGAATGCCCAGCTCGGAGCCGCCGGGACCGCCAGCTTCGCCAATGGCGTGTTGGCGATCGAGGCCTCGGCCGGCAATGGTGTCGTCGTTGCCGACGATCCCGCCAACCCGTCGAAGAACCGCGCCGATCGCGGGTTCTCGCACTTCTTCGGTCTGAACGACCTCGTTCAGTCGGGGCGTCCGGCCCTCTACGAAACCGGTCTGACGGGAACATCGCCTCACGGCTTTACGGCGGGACAGACGGTCCGCTTCCGGCTTTCGGACGATCGCGGCAGCAAGCTGCGTGACGTCACCTTCACCGTGCCTGCGGGCGCGACTGTCGAGAACCTGCGCACAGCTCTGAATGATCCGATCACCGGGATCGGCCGCTATGGCAGTTTCTCTCTGAGCGCGGCCGGTGAGCTGACGTTTCAGGGCAATGGCGATCCGGCGCCGACGCTCAAGACACTCGACGACCAGACGGCCCAGGTCCCCTCGGGCGTATCCTTCACCCGATTGTTCGGTGTCGGGGCCGGGGTTCGCGCCACGCGCGCCGACAGCTTTACAGTCCGATCCGACGTCCGTCAGAACGCCGCCAAGCTGGCGCTCGCCGAGTTCGACTTCACTGCAGCGGTGGGATCGAGAGGATTGCTGTCTGGCGATGGTCGCGGGGCAACGGCCCTGGCCGATGCGGGCAACCGGTCGACGGCTTTCCAGGCAGCGGGTGGTGGGCGGGCGAGCACCCAGACGGTCTCGCGATATGCCGCTGAACTGTCCGGCACGATCGGCGGAAAGGCCGCATCCTCGAAGTCGCGCGCGGACAGCGCCGTCGCCGTCCGCACCGAGGCCACGGCGCGCCAGACGGCGTTCGAAGGCGTGAATCTTGATGAGGAGCTGGTCCTCCTGACGACCTACCAGCAAGCCTTCAACGCTTCGGCGCGCCTCATCCAGGCATCGCGCGAGCTGTATGACACTCTGTTGGGGATGATCTGATGACCCGCGTCTCGACCCTGGGCAACTACAACTCGGCCCTGCTCAACCTGTTTGCGGCCCAGAACCGCCAGTTCGACGCACAGCAGCGACTGGCAACGGAGAAGGTCGCGAACGATCTTCAGGGCTTCGGACGGTCTTCGGAAAGTCTGACGGCGCTGAAGGGCGCGCAGGCCCGCATCCAGGGCTTCATCGACACCGGCGACACCCTGCTGGCGCGGCTGGAAACCCAGGACCTCGCGCTATCCCGCGGGTCGAGTGCGATCGACCGGCTGAGATCGGCCCTCGGCAACAGCATTGCCAACGAGGCGGGCGGGACGATCAACCTCGAACTGGAAGCCGCCTTCCAGGATTTCAGGGGTGCCCTGAACATGGAACATCAGGGTCAATTTGTCTTCTCCGGTGGTAATTCCGTCGAGACGCCGGTCGAATTCACGACGCTGGATCAGCTCGTCGCTGCGCCGGACGTCGCTTCGGCGTTCAACAACGGCTCGTTGAAGACCCGCTCCCGCATTTCCGAAACCACTGCGTTTGACTCCAGCTTTCTCGCGGATGAAATCGGCACCGAAGCACTGGAGATCATGCGCGAGATCCGTGCCTTCAGTGACACCAATGCCGACGGACCCTTTGCGACGAAGCTGACCGAAGCCCAGAAGACGTTTCTGACGGGAAAACTCAGTGAGCTTGCCACGGCGGGCGGCAACTTCCTGACTCACGTGGCCCAGAACGGCGCACTCTTCCAGCAGGTCGAGAGCATCAACGCAAACAACGCTGCTCAGCTGTCCCAGCTGGACGCGCTGGTCGGCCAGCGCACCGACGCCGATCTCGCCCAGGCGGCTGTCGACATCAAGCTGTCCGAGGTCGCGATCCAGGCTTCCGCGCAGGTGATCAACCAGCTCAGGAACGTGTCGCTCCTCAATTTCCTGACCTGATCCGCGTCACTCCGACGCGAATTCCACGGCCACGCTGGACCTTGTTCTGCATTAAGAACATAACACGAACATGGCTCAACTCGATCTTCGTGGAAAACTGGCTGTTCTGGCCGATGCAGCCAAATACGATGCGTCCTGTGCGTCTTCCGGGACCAGCAAGCGCAACTCGGTCGGAGGCAAGGGCATGGGCTCGACCGAAGGCATGGGCATCTGCCACGCCTATACGCCGGACGGTCGCTGCGTCAGCCTGCTGAAGATCCTGCTGACCAACTTCTGCATCTACGACTGCGTCTATTGCATCAACCGGGTGTCCTCGAACGTCCAGCGTGCGCGCTTCACGGTCGACGAGGTCGTTGATCTCACGCTGAATTTCTACAAGCGGAACTATATCGAGGGCCTGTTCCTGTCGTCCGGTATCATCCGGTCGGGCGACTACACGATGGAGCAGCTGGTGCTGATCGCCAAGAAGCTGCGCGAGGAGCACGACTTCCGGGGCTATATCCATCTCAAGCTGATCCCCGAGGCTGACCCGCGGCTGGTCGAGGAGGCGGGCCTCTATGCGGACCGTCTGTCTGCCAACATCGAACTTCCCCGCGACGAGGCCATGGTCCGGCTCGCCCCCCAGAAAGACACCGCCGTCATCAAGAAGGCCATGAGCCAGGTCCGGCTCAAGGTCGAGGCCGCAAGACCGGGCAAGAAGGACCGCGCACGGCCGCCGAAGTTCGCGCCGGCCGGACAGTCGACCCAGCTGATCGTCGGAGCTGATGGTGCCCCTGACACGGAGATCCTGGATCGCAGTGCTTCCCTGTATGGCGGTTACGGGCTGAGGCGGGTCTATTACTCGGCCTTCAGTCCCATCCCCGACTCCAGTGCCGTCCTGCCGTCGTCGAAGCCGCCGCTGATGCGCGAACACAGGCTGTATCAGGCCGACTGGCTGATGCGGTTCTACGGTTTCTCGGCGCCTGAGATCGGCGAAGCGGCGACCGGCGGGATGCTGGACCTTGCCATCGATCCGAAACTGGCCTGGGCCCTGAACCGCCGCGAACGGTTTCCGGTCGATGTGAACACCGCGGATCGCGAGGACCTGCTGCGGGTGCCCGGCCTGGGGGTGAAGTCCGTCAACCGGATCGTCTCGATCCGCCGCTGGCGCACCCTGCGGCTGGAGGACATCGGGCGGCTTTGTCGGGGGATCGACAAGGTCCGCCCCTTCATCACCGCGCTGGACTGGACACCCGGGGGCCTGACCGATGCCGCCGACCTGCGGGTTCGCCTGTCGCCGGAGCCGAAGCCGGTGCAGCTGAGCCTGTTCTGATGCGGGTCGCGACCCTCGCCCACGAAATCGATTTCGATGGCTGGCGGGTGGCGGCCCGTGCTCTCAGGCTCGAGGGCGTCGAACCGGCACAGGCGTCCTTCAGGGTCGGCGGCTCGGCGGAGCAGGGCGGTCTGTTCGACCAGGCGGAAACCTTGGCACCCGGGACGCGCGCTTCACCGGCCGGTCCGATCGAGCAGAATTTCACCGTATCCAAGACCTTTGTCGATCTGGCCCAGCAGGTCATCCTTCACCGATCTGCCGACCGGTTCGATCTGATGTATCGCCTGCTTTGGCGGCTGCGCGACGAGCCCGACCTGATGAAGGTCACGTCTGACATCGACGTGGTGGATGCGCTGGATCGCGCCAAGAATGTCAGCCGCGCGTCGCACAAGATGAAGGCCTTCGTCCGCTTTCGCGAGATCGAGGACGCGGACGGCCCGAACGCCATCGCCTGGTTCGAGCCCGCGCATCGTGTGCTGGAAAAGACCGCGCCGTTCTTCGTCCGCCGCTTCCAGAACATGCGCTGGTCGATCCTCACGCCGGACGGATCCTGCAGCTGGGACCTGAAGACCCTGACCTTCGGCCCGCCCGCCACCGCCGATCAGGCCCCGCAGGAAGACGAGGTCGAGGAGTTCTGGAAGACCTATTATGCCTCGACCTTCAATCCCGCGAGATTGAAGACCAAGACGATGCAGGGCGAAATGCCCAAACGCTACTGGAAGAATCTGCCCGAGGCGGCCCTCATTCCCGAGATGATCGCCGCAGCAAAGGGGCGATCCGAGACCATGGTCGCGACCCCGGCATCGGCACCAAACCCTCGCACCGAGCGGATCGTCGCCCAGTTCGATCGCGAGACCGGACCACAGGATCGCCTGCCTGTGGACCTGAACGAACTGGCCGCCGGCGTTCAGGGCTGTCGCCGCTGTCCCCTCTGGCGCGACGCGACACAGGGTGTCTGTGGCCAGGGGCCCCGGAATGCCCGGTTGATGATCGTGGGCGAACAGCCCGGGGATCAGGAGGATCTGGCCGGTAAACCGTTCGTGGGCCCCGCCGGACGGGTTCTCGACGATGCCCTGATCGAGGCGGGGATCGAACGGTCCGATGTCTACGTCACCAATGCCGTCAAGCATTTCAAGCACGAACCCCAGGGCAAGCGCCGTCTGCACAAGACCCCCAATGCCGGAGAGGTGACGGCCTGTCGCTGGTGGCTGACGTCTGAACGTGACCTGATCCGGCCCAGGGCCGTGCTGATGCTGGGAGCCACGGCCTCTCTTGCCGTGCTGGATCGCAAGGTCGCCGTCACCCGTGAGCGGGGGCAGGCGCTGGCGCTTGACGACGGGTCGGCTGGCTTGATCACCGTCCACCCGTCCTACCTTCTGCGCCTGCCCGATCCCGTCCTGCGAGCGCAGCAGCGCGAGGCCTTTGTCGCCGACCTGCGGCGCGTCCGGACTCTGCTGTGATGCGTATCGTTCGGTGTGACGAAACCGGAACAGTGGAACTGCGTTGTTGCGAGCCCGGGCAGGCTTAGCCTTGGGCGTTTGGCCGCACCTCGGCTAAAGAGACGTAGATGAGTTCAGCAGCCTACCAGATCGAGGACCGCGAGGGCGGGACCGTCCTGCGCCTCACGGGCGACTGGACGACGACCGGGCTTGGGCGGTCGACCCTGGACCTGGGCCGGGCTCTGTCCGGCCAAACGCTGGCCGCGATCGATCTCAGTGAACTCGGCCGTTTCGACACCGCCGGCGCTCTGGCCATCGTCCAGGCTTCGGACGTGATCTTGCCCAAGGATGCCTGGGCTGAACGGCCAGAGGCCGGCCGCGTCTATGCCATGGTCGAAAAACTGGAACGGGAAAGTGCACCGCCGCCGCGGCGGTCGCCCGCCTTCATCCGCGGCTTCGCCAAGGTCGGCCTTGGTGTCTATGACATCGCGGCAGAGTTCATCCTGTCGATGGCCTTTCTCGGCCGTCTGGTGCTGGCCGTGGGGTCAGCCTTCCGGAACCCGGGTCGTATTCGCTGGCCCGCCTGGTTCAGTCAGGGCGAACGGGCAGGGCTGGATGCCATGCCAATCATCTCTGTCACCAATTTCTTCATCGGCGCGGTGATCGCCCTGCTGGGTGCCAACCTCCTGTCCCAGCTGGGAGCTGGCGTGTTCACCGTGCAACTGGTCGCAGTGGCGGTCCTCCGCGAGCTGGCGGTTCTGATCACGGCCATTCTCCTTGCGGGGCGTTCGGCTTCGTCCTTTGCCGCAGAGATCGGTTCCATGCGCATGACCCAGGAGGTCGACGCCATGCAGGTCATGGGCGTGAATCCCTTCCAGGCGCTGGTCATTCCCCGACTGGCGGCCATGGTGGTCATGCTGCCGCTGCTGACCTTTGTCGGCATGCTGACCGGACTGTTCGGGGGCTTGCTGGTGACCTGGGGCGTGCTGGGCTACGGCCCGACCTTCTTCATCCAGCAGATGTCGCAGGACCCGATGATGGGCAACCACCTGCTGGTGGGCCTGATCAAGGCTCCGGTCTTTGCCATTGTCGTGGCCGCCATTGGCTGCCGACAGGGAATGTCGGTGGCGGGCGACGTCGAAAGCCTGGGTCGCCGGGTGACGGCGGCCGTGGTTCAGGCCATCTTTGCCATCATCTTCCTCGATGCCGTCTTCGCTCTGATCTTCATGGAGCTGGACGTTTGACCGTGCGCGACGAGACCCTGACCGAACCCCTCTCTGATGATCCCGTGCGCAATGACCGCGACGATGTCGTGATCGAGGTCCGGGGTCTGCTCAGCCAGTTCGGCGAGCGGTCCATTCACGAAAACCTGGACCTGGATGTGGTGCGGGGAGAAGTGCTGGGCGTGGTCGGCGGGTCCGGCACCGGCAAAACCGTGCTGCTCAACACCATCATCGGCCTGAAACAGCCCGAGGGCGGGTCAATCCGGATCTTTGGCCACGATACTGCGGACATGACCCGCGCTCAGGCTGCGGAGATCGAGCGTCGTACCGGGACCCTGTTCCAGCAGGGCGCGCTGTTTTCGTCACTGACCGTGCTTCAGAACGTGGCCTCGCCGCTTGTCGAGCACACCAGCCTATCCAAGGACACCATCCGCGAACTGTCCGAGATGAAGATCGCCATGGTCGGTCTGAAACCTGAGGTCCACCATCAGAAGCCGGCCGAGCTGTCGGGCGGCATGCGCAAGCGGGTCGGTCTGGCACGGGCCCTGTCTCTGGATCCGGAACTGCTGTTTCTGGACGAGCCGACGGCGGGTCTCGATCCGATCGGCGCGGCCGCGTTCGACGAGCTGATCCGCAATCTGTCGGACGACCTGGGTTTGACCGTGTTCATGATCACCCACGACCTCGATAGCCTCTATGCCATCTGCGACAAGGTCGCGGTGCTGGCTGACAAGCATGTTGTCGCCAAGGCCACGGTGGCGGAGCTGGAACGCTCCGATCATCCGTGGATCAAGGAATATTTCCTGGGGCCGCGCGGACGCGCCGCCACCAAGGCTGCCTGAAGGAAGACCAACCCATGGAACGTGACGCCCATTACGCAGCCGTCGGCATTGCCACCGTCGCCCTGATGGTGGCGCTTGCGGTGTTCTTCATCTGGCTGGCCCGCCTGTCGTTCAGCGAGGACTATGATGTCTACGACATCGTCTTCTACGGCCCCGTGAGGGGCTTGTCGGAGGGGGGGGAAGTGCACTTCAACGGCATCCGCGTGGGTGAGGTCACCGATCTCAACCTCGACCCCCAGCAGGGTGACCAGGTCATCGCCCGCGTTCGCCTGAATGGCACCACGCCGGTCCGCGTGACCTCGCGCGCCCAGCTCGAGCCACAGGGCATCACCGGGCTGAACTACATCCAGATCACCGCGGGAAACCCGGAGAGCGCGATCCTCAAGAGCCAGTATCCTGAGAGCGTCATTCCCGTGATCCAGAGCCAGCCTTCGCCGATCGCCGAGTTGCTGAGCGGTTCCGGTACGGTGCTGGCGCAGACCGTCGACGCCCTGAACCGCATCAACCGGGTCATGTCCGACGACAACATCCGCTCGCTGTCGACCAGCATCAAGAATGTCGAGGCCCTGTCCAGCGAACTGGAAGCTCGCAAGGGCATGTTCGCCGAGCTGGAACAGGCCCTGGCCAAGGCCAACGCGGCCATTGGGGAATATGAGGCCCTGGGCGTCAGCGCCCGCCAGTTGATCGAGGGCGACGGCACCGAGGCTGTCGCCAATATCAACGCCGCCGCCGAGGAGGCGAGGGCAGCCATTGCCTCGGTCAGCCGCACGGCGACGGGACTGGAACAGCCGCTGGGCGACTTTGCCCGCAACGGCCTGCCGCAACTGGAACAGTCCGTTGCCGGACTGGAAGAAGCGACCCGCTCGCTGCAGGGTCTGGTGAACGAGGTGCGGGCCAGCCCGCGCGACTTCATCGCCCGCGGCCAGTCCAAGGAAATCGAGGTGCAACCGTGAATGCTGTCCGTCTTCTCGCCGTCTCAAGTCTCGCCATCGCGCTCACCGGTTGTTCTTTGCTCAAGGCACCTCCGGTCGTGCAGATGTACCGGTTTGGAAGCGATGCCGGCACCGCGACCACCTTGCCGGTCACCGCACCATCCGTCAGCCTGCGCCTGATCGAGTTTCCTCAAGCCGCAGAGACCGACCGGCTTCTCGGCGTGACGGGCAACCAGGCGGCCTACATTGCGGGTGCGCGCTGGGTAACGCCTGCGCCGGCGCTCTACAGCGACAGCCTGGAAACTGCCTTTGCCGGCCAGGCCCAGCGTGTTCGCCTGATCGGCGGGCGCGAGGGCGTGCGGGGCGACCAGACCCTGGACATCGACGTTCAATCGTTCGAGGCACGCTATGATGCGCCTGGAAGTGCCCCGACGATCGTCGTGGCCGCACGCGCCAGGCTCATGCGCGACCGCGAGATCCTCGCCGAACAGACCTTCACGGTGCGGCAGCCGGCGACCGAGAACCGTCTGGAAACGATCGTCCAGGCGTTCGAGACCGCAACCCGTGACCTGAACAGCCAGATTGTCGGCTGGGTTGATACCAACGCCACGGTCGCCCCGCGTACCTGACGGACGTACCCCACCGCCAATAGCGATACCGCCTCCGGGCTCGACCCCGCGGGAGGCGGTGACGTGCATGGACGTTGACGCTCTGGCGATCCGCCCCTTACACCTTGGTGGAACAGTAAATTCAGGGTGGACGTCATGCGGCATCGGTTTCTTCGGACCTTCCTTCCGGCCTTCGTGCTGCTGGCAGCCGTCCCGGCTCTGGCGCAGGCCCCGGATGCGGCCCTGACCTATCAGCAGCCGCCCAGCCCTATCGCCACCATCCTCGATACGAAGCCCACCCCGACACCGTCGATCAGCCCCGACGACACTACACTTGCCCTGTTCGAGCGGTCGAACCTGCCGTCCATCGCCGAACTGGCTGAGCCCCAGCTGCGGCTGGCGGGCTACCGGATCAATCCCCGGAACAATGGGCCGGCCAATGGTCGCCTCACCTGGCTGACCGGCATCTCGGTCCAGCCGGTCGAGGGCGGGGCCGCGCGTCCTGTCGCCCTGCCAGCAGGTGCACGCTTCACCTCGCCGTCCTGGTCGCCCGACGGCAAGTCGATCGCCTTCCTGATGGATCAGAGCAATGGCATGGCCCTGTGGGTAGCCGACGTCGCCACGGCCCGGGCCCGTGAGGTCTTTGGTCCCCGCGTCAATGCCGCGACCGGTGGCGGCTTCAGCTGGCTGCCGGACAGCTCGGGCCTCGTGGTTCAGGCCGTACCGGAGGGACGGGGTCCGGCACCGGACGTGACCGTTGCGCCCTCGGGTCCGATCCTCGCCGAGACCGGTGGCCGCGCCGCGCCCGTGCGGACCTATCAGGACCTGCTGACCGATCCCGGCGACGAGGCCCTGTTTGCCCATTACTTCACCGCCCAGACCACGCTGGTCCCTCTGAATGGCCAGGCAAGTACGGTTGGCGAGCCGGGTGTGATCCTGGGATCGTCCGTTTCGCCGGACGGCCGGTTCATGCTGCGGACCGTTGCCAAACGGCCCTTCAGCTATGTCGTCCCGGCCAATCTGTTCCCGGCCGATGTGGTCATCACCGACATGACCGGCGCGGTGGTCCACACCGTCGCCAACCTGCCTTTGCGGGACAACATCCCGCCGCCCTTCGATGCTGTGGCACCGGGGCCCCGCTCGGCCCAGTGGCGGGCGGATGCGCCCTCGACTCTGGTCTGGGTCGAGGCCCAGGACGGCGGCGATCCCCGCACGCCCGCCGAGGTCCGCGATCGCGTCCTGATGCTGCAGGCCCCCTTCAGCGGCCAGCCGACCACCCTGATCGACCTGCAGGAACGGTTCGCCGGAATCACCTGGGGTCGCGAGGACGTGGCGCTGGTGAACAGCCGCTGGTTCAACACCCGGCACGAGACCCGCGCCGTCGTCGATCCATCGAACCCCGGTACCGGCCGCGTCATCGTCGATCGGAACTATCAGGACCGCTACAACGACCCCGGCTCCCCGGTGCTCAGGACCAATGCCGCAGGCCGGGCCGTGATCCAGTTCACCGCGGACGGGTCGAAGATGTTCGTCGATGGCGACGGCGCCACACGCGAAGGTGAGTATCCCTTCCTTGGCACGCTCGACCTGTCGACCGGCCAGACCGCCCGTCTTTGGCAGTCGGCTTCGGGCGACTACGAAACCGTGGTCGGGATTCTGGACGACGACGGGAGCCGCCTGCTGACGCGTCGCGAGAGCCGGATCGATCCGCCCAATCTTCAGATCCGCACGGTCGGCGGGAGTGTCACGCCCCTGACCGCCTTTCCCGATCCCGCGCCACAGCTGGCCGGGGTGTCAAAGCAGCTGATCACCTACACCCGTGACGACGGCGTCCAGCTGTCGGGCACCCTTTATCTGCCGGCCGGCTATGACAAGGACCGCGACGGACCGCTGCCGCTCCTGATGTGGGCCTATCCTGCCGAGTTCACCGACGCCGCCGTGGCGGGTCAGGTCGTCGATACGAGCAACCGGTTCACGCGCCCGGGTGGCTCCAGCCATCTGTTCCTGCTGACCCAGGGCTATGCGATCCTGGATGACCCCACGATGCCGATCGTCGGCAAGGACGGGGCCGAGCCCAACGACACCTACATCCAGCAGCTCTCGGCCAGCGCCAGCGCGGCGATCGACGCCGTCGTGGCCATGGGTGTCGCAGACCGCTCGCGGATCGCGGTCGGAGGCCACAGCTACGGGGCCTTTATGACCGCCAACCTGCTGGCCCACACCGACCTGTTCCGGACCGGCATTGCCCGCTCGGGGGCCTACAACCGCACCCTGACGCCGTTCGGCTTTCAGGCGGAGCAGCGCACCTACTGGGAGGCACCCGAGACCTACAACGCCATGTCACCCTTTACCTATGCCGACCAGATCAAGGAGCCGATCCTGCTGATCCATGGCGAGGCGGATGACAACTCCGGCACCTTCCCGGTCCAGTCGGAGCGGTTCTATGCCGCGCTGAAGGGGCAGGGGGCAACGGTCCGCTACGTGGTCCTGCCGCTGGAGGCCCATGGCTATCGCGCGCGCGAATCCGTGGGTCACACCCTGTGGGAGATGACCCGCTGGCTCGACCAGAACCTCAAGACCCCGCCCGTCGCAGCTGGCGTGCCATAGCCGCTCAGACCTCGGTGGGGGCCGAAATCCCGTCGGCCCCGCGGGTGACCGCAAAGGTCTTCACGGTCGCAAGGTCGTAGGGCTTGCTCAGGATGGTCGACACCGACTGAAGCTGGCCCCGTACGGCGTCGGGCGTGATGGTCAGGACGATGAAGCCCTTGGCCTTCTGGTCGCAGAAGACCACCTCGGGGTTCGTCTGGGCCAGGAGTTCGCCCAGCGGCAGGGGACCGAACAGGTCGCCGATCGAGGGGCTGGAGATCGACGATGTCCCGAACTCGGCCCCGCGCCGGGCACCGGCCGCGTCCTTCAACTCATTGACCCAGAAGGCATGGCTGTCACCGGCCAGCACGATCGGCTGGACCCCGGCCTCGGCGCAGGCGGCATACAGACGCTCGCGGCCCGCCGGATAACCGTCCCAGGCATCCAGGTTGAACGGCACGCCCAGGGTGAACAGCTGCAGCGCCGCCTGAACCCGGGGCCGATAGGCGTCCGGCAACTGACCGAGGAAACCGGCAACCTGTTCCGGCGTGGCGGCCTTCGCCAGGTCCGGGCCTGCGACGCGCGCCATGACGACCTGGTTGCCGAGGATCTGCCAGGTCTTGCCCGACGCCTTCGAAGCCGTCAGCGCCGACTTCAGCCACTCCAGCTGACCGGCGCCCAGCAAATCGCGCGACGCATCATTGCGCTTGACCTCGAACGCGGCGACGTCCGGCCGGGGCTGACCCTCGACGGTGCTCACCGTGAGGTCCTTCTCGTAGTCCAGCTGCTCGCCGCGCGACAGCAGCCGCGTCTCGACCATGTGCAGGCTGGCCAGATCGCCGAAGTCGAAGCTGCGGTTGATGTGCTCCAGCGTCAGGCCCGCGCGCGGCTCCCGGATCGGCATCCACTCGTAATAGGCCTTCAGGGCCGTGGCCTTGCGGACCGAATAGTCGCCCTCGGTCTCGGACGAATGGTTTTCGGCCCCGGTGATGAAGGCGTCATTGGTGATCTCGTGGTCATCCCAGACGCAGATGAAGGGCGCGCGGGCATGGGCGGCCTGAAGGTCCGGGTCGGACTTGTACTGGGCGTGACGCAGCCGGTAGTCGGCCAGGCTGACGATCTCGTGCGGCGGCTGCGGAATGCGGTTCAGCCGCGTGGCTGTGGCCATGCCGTAGTCGGTCGCGCTGGCCCCGTATTCGTAGATGTAGTCCCCCAGATGGACGACGGCATCCAGCCGGTCCAGTTTCGCCATCGCGTCATAGGCGTTGAACAGACCGCCCGGATGCAGCTGGCACGAGGCCACGGCCAGGACGACGTCTGTCGTCGGGCCGGCCGGCAGGGTCTTCACCCGACCCACGGGCGAGGTCACGCCGCCCGCGATGAAGCGATAGACATACTCTGTCCCGGGCTCCAGCCCCTGGCCATCGAGATCATGCTTGACCGTGAAATCACGCTCGGCGCGGGCCCGAAGTCCCTGCGTGCGCCGAACGATGTCGGAGAACGCCGCGTCGCGCGCGACCTGAAGCTCGACCTCGATGTCGGCCGCTCCGTCTCCGCCGGGCGTGACGCGGGTCCAGAAGACGGCTGAGGTCTGGTTCGGATCGCCGGAGGCCACACCATGCTGGAAGGACACCGGCATGGCGGAAGACGGGGTCTGGGCCGCTGTGGTCGTTGCGGCGGCAGAACCGGCGCCGATCCAGCCGAGCAGTGAACGACGGTCGATGGTCATGGTTGAGCCCCCCGCACGATGACCCGCCGCCATGGCAGGGCCTGTCGATAACGGGACTCTGCTAGCGGTCAGAGACGGCGTGCGTGCGACGGGCCGACGACGGTGGAGTGACGGCTGATCCGTGGACGGTTGATCGGATCAGGCTTCCGACCATGGCGGGACCGGCAGGCCCTTGCCGCGCAGGAATTCCGGATTGAACAGCTTCGACGCATAACGGGCACCGGGGTCACAGAGCGGCGTGACGATGACCTTGCCCGGACCCAGCTCCCGCGCGAGTCGCAGGGCCCCGGCGACATTGACCCCGGCGGACGAGCCCAGCGAGAGACCCTCGTCCTGCACCAGATCAAACAGGATGGGCAGGAACTCGGAATCCTCGATCCGGTAGACGTGGTCCGGCGTAAAGCCTTCCAGATTGCCGGTGATCCGCGCGACGCCGATGCCTTCGGAAATCGACGACCCCTCGGACTTCATCTCGCCATTCGTGAACCAGTTGAAAAGCCCCGCGCCGGCCGGATCGGCCAGGGCGATGCGGATGTCGGGGTTCTTCTCCTTGAGAAACGTCGACACGCCCACGATCGTGCCGCCGGACCCGACGGCGCTGACAAAGGCGTCGATCCTGCCCTCGGTCTGGTCCCAGATTTCGGGACCGGTGGTCCTGTAATGGGCGTCGCGATTGGCGGTGTTATCGAACTGGTTCGACCAGATCGCGCCCTGCGACAGTTCTGCGTCCAGCTGCTTCGCCAGGGTGCCGGAATAGTGGACGAAATGGTTTGGGCTCGAAAACGGTGCTGCGTCCACCTCGATCAGCCTTGCGCCCAGCGCCCGGATGGCAGCCTTCTTTTCCTCGGCCTGGGTGCGAGGGATGACGATCACCACCGGATGGCCCAGGGCAGCCCCGATCAGGGCCAGGCCGATGCCCGTATTGCCGGCCGTGCCCTCGACGATCGTCCCGCCCGGCCGTAGCGCGCCCGATGCCTTTGCCGACTGGATGATCGACAGGGCGGCCCGGTCCTTGATCGACTGGCCCGGGTTCATGAACTCTGCCTTGCCGAGAATGGTGCAGCCGGTCTCTTCGGACAGGCGACGCAGGCGGATCAGCGGGGTGTTGCCGATCAGGTCGAGGACGGTGGCGGCATGGGTCATGGGATGGTCTCGGGGAAGTCGGTCGAGTTTTGCTTACAGCACATCCGCTCATCCCGGCGAAAGCCGGGATCCAGTTCCTGGACATCACGCGCGTGCGTGAGAAAACTCTGGGTCCCGGCTTCCGCCGGGATGAGCGGATGAAGGGATCAATCCAGGGCCGCTGCAATCCGGGTCGCGATGGCCTTCAGAGCCTCCGTATCCGCCATCCGGGGCTGGGCGTGGCCATCCATGGGGCGGTCTGCCCAGCGCGGTATGATGTGGACATGCAGGTGGAACACCGTCTGGCCACCAGCCTCGCCATTGAACTGCATCACGCTGAGGCCATCGGGCGAAAGGGCACGCTCGACGGCCCGGGCCGTGCGCTGGACGGCGGCCATGAGCCGGGTCAGGACTTCGGCCTCGATCTCGAGCAGATTGCGTGCGGTCGAGGTCTTCGAGATGACCAGCACATGGCCCTCGGACTGGGGAAACACATCCATGAAGGCGAGGACGTGGTCGTCTTCCCACACCGTCACCGATGGAACCTCGCCGCGCAGGATCCGGGCGAAGATGTTGTCGGGGTCATAGGTGCCGGTCAGGCTCATGTCGGGCTCCGGTCAGGGGCATGGATCTCGCGACCGGCGACCAGGGTGTGCATGACGCGGCCCTGCAATCGGCGGCCGTCGAAGGGCGAGTTCCTCGACTTGGACCGCAGTGTCGCCGCATCGATCACCACAGGTGTCCCGGGATCGAACAGGATGAGATCAGCGGGTGCACCCGCCTCGATCACCCCGGCCTCAAGCCCCAGCAGGGCGGCCGGACCGTGCGTCAGCGGCCGCAGGATATCGAGCAGGTCCAGCCCGTCCTCGTGATGCAGACTGAGCGCCGCCGGCAACAGCGTCTCGAGACCAACAGCCCCCGGCGAAGCCTCCCCGAACGGCCGCCGCTTGTCCTCGGCCGGCGCGGGCATGTGGGCCGAGGTGATGGCATCGATCAGGCCGTCGCGGACGGCCTCGATCAGGGCCTGCCGGTCGCTCTCGGGCCGTAGAGGCGGGTCCAGCCGATAGAAGGTCCGGTAGTCGCCGATGTCGATCTCGTTGAAGCACAGGTGGTTGATCGACACGCTGACGGCGACGTCCAGCCCCCGGGCCCGGGCGCGGGCCAGACACTCCAGCGCGGCCTCGGTCGAGATCTGGTCGATCAGGAAGCGTGCGCCGGTCTGTTCGACCAGGGCCAGATCGCGCTCCAGCTGGATCCGTTCGGCAATGGCCGGCACGCCGGACAGGCCCAGCCGGGTCGCCAGCTCGCCGGACGTGGCGACGCCCCCCTCCGACAGCCAGGGTTCGGCCGGACGACAGGCGATCAGGGCATTGAAGGCCCCGGCATAGCTCATGACCCGCTGCAGGGTGCGGGTATTGGTGATCACCCGGTCTCCATCGGTGAAATACAGGGCCCCGGCCTCATGCATCAGGCCGATCTCGGCCATGCGCTGGCCCTCGCGCTTCTGGGTCGCGGCTCCGGCCGCGTGGATATTGACCAGGTTCAGCGCCGCTCCGCGTCGGCGGATGAACTCGACCATGGCGGGGTCATCGACCGCCGGGTCCGTGTCGGGCTGGATCACCAGGGTGGTCACGCCACCGGCCGCAGCCGAAAGACTGGCGGACTTCAGGGTTTCCTTGGGCTCTGCCCCGGGCTCGCCGGTCGTCACCCGGATGTCGATCAGGCCGGGCGACAGGCACAGGCCCCGGGCGTCGATAATCGTGGCATGGGCAGGGATCGTTCCGGGCTGGCCGTGGAAGACGGTCTGGATACGGCCGTCCGCGATCAGGACGCCGCCCGGACCATCAAAGTCGCTGGCGGGGTCCAGCAGCCGGGCATTGATGATGGCGGTCGTCATGCCGCATCTCCCAGCCGCGCCGACAGTGACGCCAGGATCGCCATGCGGGCCGCCACACCCATCTCGACCTGATCCTGGATCAGGGACACCGACAGGTCGTCGGCCACATCGGAATCGATCTCGACCCCGCGGTTCATCGGCCCGGGATGCATGACCTTCGCGCCCGGGGCCGCCCAGGCCAGCTTCTCGCGATCCAGACCCCAGAAGCGGAAATATTCTCGCGTCGAGGGGATCAGGGCCCCTTCCATCCGCTCCAGCTGCAGACGCAGCATCATCACGACGTCACAGCCCTTCAGGCCTTCGCGCATGTCATGGAACACTTCGCAGCCCCAGCGGTCCGCATCTCCGGGCACCAGGGTCGGTGGCCCGATCAGCCGGACCCGGCACCCCAGCATCGACAGCAGGATGACATTGGACCGGGCCACGCGGCTGTGAGCGATGTCCCCGCAGATGGCCACCGTCAGGCTGGTGACGTCACCGAAGGCCCGGCGCAACGACAGAAGGTCGAGCAGGGCCTGGGTCGGATGTTCATGGAGGCCATCTCCGGCATTCACCACGGCACAGCCGACCTTCTGCGACAGCAGGGCAGGGGCCCCCGACGCGCCATGCCGGATGACCAGGATGTCCGGCTTCATGGCGTTCAGCGTCATGGCGGTATCGATCAGGGTCTCGCCCTTCTTCACCGAGGACGCCCCGACCGGCATGGTCACCACATCGGCCCCCAGTCGCTTGGCGGCGATCTCGAACGAGGACGAGGTCCGGGTCGAATTCTCGAAGAACAGGTTCACGACCGTCCGGCCGTGCATCAGGTCCAGAGCCTTGGACGATTGCCGGTTGAAGTCCACGAACACGTCCGCGAGGTCCAGCAGCGACCGCGCCGTTTGCGGGTTCAGGTCACCGGCCGACAGGAAATGGGGCTGCGGGAACGGGATAAGCCGCTCGGAGATCAGGGCATCGACGGCGTGGGCTTCGGTCATCGAAACCCCCAATAGGGCCAGTCTAGCCCAGGTGGAAGAGGGTCAGCAGGATCGGGATGCTCAGCGCACTGCCGACCGTGGTCAGGGCCACCACCCCGGCCATCAGCGGCGCGTCGCCGCCCATCTGCCGCGCCAGGATATAGCTGGCCGCCGCGCCCGGCGAGGCCCCGCACAGCAGGGCGATGGCCTGGGCCGTCTCGTCACCGCCATAGGCGATGCACAGGCCCCACATCAGCGGCGGGGTCACCACCAGCTTGACGAACGACACCGCCCCGATCGTGATCCTGCGCCGCGCGACCTCCGCGAAGCTCAGGCCGGCCCCGGCGACAATCAGGCCCAGCGGCAGGGCGGCCCCGCCCAGAAGCTCGAGCGTGTCCGAAAGTCCCGGTATCCGCGGCACCTTCAGAAAGTTGAGCGCCAGCCCGATCAGGCAGGCGATCAGGATCGGGTTCGACAGGATGGCTTCGGCCAGCGACAGCGGCGACATCGTCCGCTGGTCGGCTCCCCACCGAACCAGCACGATCACGCACAGGATGTTGGTCACCGGGATCATGGCCGCGATCACCACCGCCGCCAGCGCCAGCCCGTCGGGACCATAGATGGACTGGATGACCGGCAGGAACACAAAGCTGTTCCACCGGATCACGCCCTGGAAAACGCTTGTGAAGGCCGGACCTTCGATCGTGACGAACCGCTTGGTCACCAGGGTGGCTATGGCGATGATCACCACGCTGGTGACCGCAGCAGCCCCGGTCGCGCCCGCTCCGCCGCCCGAGATGTCCGCGTTCCAGATCGCGGGGATCAGAAACCCGGGGTAAAGCAGATTGATCGACAGCTTCTCGATCGGCCGCCAGGTCACATCGGGCAGGAAGTCCGATTTGCGCAGCCCGTAGCCGATGGCGATCAGGCAGAAGACCGGCAGCACGCCGAGGATCAACGCACTCATCCTAGAGCCACGTCGCCTGGTCGCGCACCCGGTCCAGCGCACCCTGCAGGATCCAAGCGGCTGCGGTACGGTCCACGACCTCGGCCCTCCGCTTCCGGTTCAGGTCGAGGTCCTCGATTAGGAACCGCTCGACCGCACTGGTGGAAAGCCGCTCATCCCAGAAGGCGATGTTCACGGGCCGGATGCGCTCGAGATTGCGCGCAAAGGCACGGCAGGACTGGGCTCGCGGACCTTCGGACCCGTCCATGTTGGCGGGCAGGCCGATCACCAGCCCCGACACCTTGCGCGCGTCCATCAGCTTGAACAGCTGTGCCGCTTCCAGCGTGAATTTCGATTTCCGGATCAGCTCCAGAGGGGAGGCGATCAGTCTCGTGGTGTCAGACACCGCCACACCGATCGTCTTTTCCCCCAGGTCGAGCCCCATCCAGGCCGTTTCGGGCGGGCAGGCGGCGGGCAGGGCGAGGAGGTCGAGGACGGGCACGGCGGCTCCATAGTCCGGATCATCGCGTCTGTCTCCGATCCTTGTGAATCCGGGACGGGACAGCTAGTCACGCGCCTTGAACTTTCAGTGTTTGGAGGGCCGCATGGCCATCGACGCCGCGACAGTGCGCAAGGTCGCGCATCTCGCCCGGATCAAGACCCCCGATGACCGGCTGGAGCCGCTGGCTGCCGAGCTGAACGGGATCCTCAGCTGGATCGAACAACTGGCCGAGGTCGACGTCGACGGCGTCGAGCCGATGACCTCGAACGTGGCTCAGGCTCTGCGCCTGCGCGAGGACGCGGTTACCGATGGCGACAAGGTCACCGACATCATGGCCAACGCCCCCCGTTCGGCGGACGGCTTCTTCGTCGTGCCCAAGGTGGTCGAATAGTCATGTCCGACCTCACGAAACTGACCCTCAAGGCCGCTGTCGACGGACTGAAGGCGAAGACCTTCTCGTCCGAGGAGATCACCCGCGCCTTCCTGACCAACATCGAGGCCGCCAACCCCCGCCTCAACGCCTATGTCGAGGTGACCGGCGACAAGGCCATCGCCATGGCCCGCGCCTCCGATGCCCGGATCGCCTCCGGCACGGCCGGTGCCCTCGAAGGCGCGCCTCTGGGTATCAAGGACCTGTTCTGTACCGAAGGCGTCCAGACGACCGCAGGCTCGAACATGCTGCGCGGCTTCGTGCCGCCCTATGAATCGACCGTCACCGCCAATCTGTGGCGCGACGGGGCGGTCATGCTGGGCAAGCTGAACATGGACGAGTTCGCCATGGGCTCGTCGAACGAGACCAGCGCCTTTGGCCCCGTCGTCAACCCGTGGAAGTCCTCTGGATCGAACGCCGACCTGACCCCGGGCGGTTCGTCCGGCGGCTCGGCCTCGGCCGTTGCTGCGGACCTGTGTCTGGCCGCGACAGCCTCCGACACGGGCGGCTCCATCCGGCAACCGGCGGCCTTTACCGGCACCGTGGGCATCAAGCCCACCTATGGCCGGGCCAGCCGCTTCGGCATGGTGGCCTTCGCCAGTTCGCTGGACCAGGCAGGACCGATCGCGAAAAACGTCGAGGATGCGGCCCTGCTGCTGCAGTCGATGTGCTCGTTCGACGTCAAGGATTCCACCAGCCTCGACATCCCGACCCCGGACTGGACCCAATCGGTCGGCCAGTCGGTCAGGGGCCTGCGTATCGGCGTGCCGGCCGAATATGTCGTCGACGGCATGCCCGCCGAGATCCAGGCCCTCTGGGATCAGGGCATTGCCTGGCTGAAGGACGCCGGGTGCGAGATCGTGCCCATCAGCCTGCCGCACACCAAATACGCCCTGCCGACCTACTATATCGTGGCCCCGGCCGAGGCGTCCTCGAACCTGGCCCGATATGACGGGATGCGGTTCGGTCACCGCGCGACCGGCACGACCTCCCTGACCGACCTGTACGAGAGCAGCCGGGCCGAGGGCTTCGGGGCCGAGGTCAAGCGCCGCCTGATCATCGGGGCCTATGTGCTGTCGGCCGGCTTCTACGACGCCTACTACGTCAAGGCGCTGAAGGTCCGCCGCCGCATCGCCGAGGATTTCGACGCCGTCTGGGATCAGGTTGACGCCATTGTCACCCCGTCCACGCCCTCGGCTGCCTTTGCGCTGGGCGACAAGCAGGTGGATCCGCTGCAGATGTATCTGAACGACATCTTCACCGTCACGGCGAACCTCGCCGGCCTGCCGGGAATCTCGGTCCCTGCCGGCCTGGATTCCAACGGCTTGCCGCTGGGACTTCAGGTGATCGGCAAGGCTCTGGACGAGGCGACCGTATTCCAGGTGGGTGCGGCGCTGGAACAGGCTGCCGGCTTCACGACCAAGGCCGAACGCTGGTGGTAACTCCCGTTCAACTCCGTTGAGCGGGCCCCTCCCTCTCCCTGCAGGAGAGGGGTAAGAGAGACGACATGACCGACACGACTGCCACTTCCAAACTTATCCAGGGCCGCACGGGCAACTGGGAAATTGTCATGGGTCTCGAGATCCACGCCCAGGTGGCCTCGAAGGCCAAGCTGTTCTCCGGCGCGGCCGTGGGCTTTGGCGCGGGACCGAATGAGCAGGTGTCGCTGGTCGATGCGGGCTTCCCCGGCATGCTGCCGACCCTGAACGGCCACTGCGTCGAACAGGCGGTCAAGACCGGGCTGGGCCTCAAGGCGCAGATCAACCGGCGCAGCCAGTTCGACCGCAAGAACTATTTCTACCCCGACCTGCCCACCGGCTATCAGATCAGCCAGCTGTATTTCCCGATCGTCGGCGAAGGCGTCGTCGAGGTCGAGGCCGAGGACGGCTCCTTCTTCAACGTCGGCATCGAGCGCCTGCACCTGGAACAGGACGCGGGCAAACTGATCCACGACCTGTCGCCGACCGAGAGCTTCGTCGACCTGAACCGCGCCGGCACGGCCCTGATGGAGATTGTCTCGCGCCCCGACATCCGATCGCCGGAAGAGGCGGTCGCCTATGTGAAGAAGATCCGGACCATCCTGATCTACCTGGGCACCTGCGACGGCGACATGGAAAAGGGCAACCTGCGCGCCGACGTGAACGTCTCGGTCTGCCGCGAGGGCCAGTACGAGAAGTTCAAGGCGACCGGCGACTTCAGCCATCTCGGCACCCGCTGCGAGATCAAGAACGTGAACTCGTTCCGCTTTATCTCCCAGGCGATCAACTACGAGGCGCGCCGCCAGATCGAGATCCTGGAGGACGGGGGGGCGATCGTTCAGGAAACGCGTCTCTACGACCCGACGGCCGGCGAGACCCGTTCCATGCGCTCCAAGGAGGAAGCGAACGATTACCGCTACTTCCCCGACCCTGATCTGTTGCCGCTTGAACTGGAGCAGGCCTGGATCGACGAGATCAAGGCCAACCTCCCCGAGCTTCCGGACGACAAGCGCCGTCGTCTGATGTCGCAGTACGGCCTGTCGCAATACGATGCGGTGGTGCTGATCTCGGAACAGGCCAAGGCCGACTATTTCGAGGCTGCGGCGGCCGGTCGCGACGCCAAACTGGTCTCCAACTGGGTCACCAACGAACTGTCGGCGCGTCTGGCCGCAGACGGCAAGGACTTCTCCGAAAGCCCGCTCCCGCCTTCGCAGGTCGCCGAACTGGTGGCTTTGATTGAGGAAGGCGTCATCTCCTCGCGGATCGCCAAGGAGGTCTTTGACCACGTCTGGGCCGGTGAGGGCTCGCCCCGTCAGGTCGTGGAGGCTCGCGGCCTGGTGCAGGTCAATGATACGGGCGCGATCGAAAAGGCCGTTGACGAGATCATCGCCGCCAACCCCGACAAGGCCGCCGCCGTCGCCGAGAAACCCCAGGCCATCGGCTGGTTCGTCGGCCAAGTCATGAAGGCCACCGGCGGCAAGGCCAACCCCGCCTCGGTCAACGACATCCTGAAGGCCAGACTGGGTCTGTGACCCTCCCTTCTCCCCTTGCGGGAGAAGGTGCCCCGGAGGGGCGGATGAGGGGTCGCACCCTTCGGTCCGTGTTCTGCTTACGCGATCAGTAGCCGAAGCCCGCGAAACCCCTCATCCGTCACGCTGCGCGTGCCACCTTCTCCCACAAGGGGAGAAGGATCGACGGCCGCCGCTCGCTACCAGCGCCAGGCGTTCTGGATAACCTCGATGATGTACCCGTCGTACTGGTCGATCAGGTAGATATCGTTGTCGACCACGACCCAGCGCGTGCCTTCGGGCGGATAGCCCAGGCCATAGGTACGATAGTCGTTGATCGTGTAGCGCCAGAAGATCGACGGCAGGAAGTCGCCCTCGTTCCAGAGCTGCCCGTAATACTGCCGTGGCACGCTGTAGTAGCCGTAGTCCGGCGCGAAATAGAAGCCGATGCGCACGCCACCATAGTTGCGGAAGCGACGGTCCGAACGCCACCAGTCGGCGCGTCGGTCGGCGTTCCAGCGCTGACGCCACTGGTCGCGATTGAACCGGTTGCGGAACTCCCGGTACTCGCGACGGTCCTGGCGGCGGTCATAGCGGTCTTCGCGACGGTCTTCCCGCCGGTCCTGGCGATAGTCCTGACGGTTCTCGCGCCAGCGCTCCAGTTCGTTGGGCGTCGACGGGCGCGGGTTGTCACGACGCCAGTCCTGCCGGTCGTCCCGACGATCCTCGCGGCGATCTTCACGACGGTCCTCGCGCCTGTCCTGACGGTTGTCGCGTTGCTGGGGCGTCTGCGGTCCATTCGGATTGACGCGATCCTCGCGCCGCTCCTGGCGATCCTCGCGGCGCTGTTCACGCTGGTCTGGCGTGACAGGTGGCCGGTCGTTGCGGCGATCTTCACGACGATCCTCACGCCGGTCTTCCCGTCGATCCTGCCGGTCGTCGCGCCGCGGTTGTGACGGCGGAGGCGGGGGTGGGGGCGGAGGAGGGGATTCGATCCGGTCCTGGCGCTGCTGCGGGCTCAGCGCCCGCGCCTCGTCGTCATTCTCTGCAGCCCGGCGGTCCTGACGTGCCTCGCGGCGTTCGGCAGGGTCTTGGTCCTGGACGATGGCAGCGCTGGCCTGGCCCACCAGAGGGGCCAACAGCGCCGCGATCGTGACGCTCACCATCAGGGCACGTTTCATTTCCTGGCATCCACGCACGCCCGTGATGGGCGGCTTGGTGTCAGGATCGGGCCCGGCACCTGAACCATCACTGAACGGAAATCGATGAACATCATGAAGTTTTCTTAATGAAAAAACCCCGCAGACCAAACGGCCTGCGGGGCTGATTTCAGTTCGTCTGTCAGGTTCAATAGACGCCGGACAGGACGCTCGCGATCAAACCGGTCGCCACGGCGATCAGGACGATGTCATTCCCGGCGTGGACATACCGGTATCCGTAGGGAGCCGGACGCAGGTTGTACACATAGGGGTCGCGGACGTAGTAGCTGCGGTAGGACTGGGGCAGATAGGCCCCGCGCTGCCAGCGATAGTTGTCGTAGCGCGGGTCGACCCGGTAGTAGCCGTAGCTGGGCGCATACCAGTAGCCGTTGCGCGCCCCGCGATAGTCGCGGAAGTCGGCGCGGCCGCGGTACCAGTCGCGGTTGTTGCGCTCCCAGCGCTGGTCGCGACGGAAGTCCTGGCGATCGTCACGGCGTTCGGCACGGAAGTCGCGACGGTCGTCCCGGCGCTCCTCGCGGAATTCGCGGCGATTGACTTCGCCCTGGCGAAAGTCCCGACGATCCTCGCGACGGTCCTGACGGAACTCGCGGCGATCCTCGCGTCGCTCCTGCCTGTACTCGCGGCGATCTCCGCGATCCTGGGCCGAGGCGACCATCGGGGCTGCAGTCGTCGCCAGGGCGACGGCGACCAGAGCGGCCTTGGTGAAACGGTTCATCATCTGCTCCTCGATAGGGGTCACCGACAAAATCGCCGGCCAGCCCGTTGAACATGATGCGAAAATGAGCCGTTCAGAATGAACTCGTCCTGAACGAGCGCGTCAGGTTCGTTCAGCAACCAGCTTGCGCGGGGCCTTGTCGGTAACCAGATCGAGTATCCCCGCTGCAGGCCTGTCCGCACCGTTGCCGGACCCATTGGAGAGCCCTTCATGACCCGTCCGATCCAGCTCTGGTACTGGCCCACGCCCAACGGCTGGAAGGTGTCCATCGCACTCGAGGAAATGGGTGTGCCGTATGAAGTTGTGCCGGTGAACATCGGCATGGGCGAACAGTTCGAGCCGGCCTTTCAGGCGATCAGCCCGAACGGGCGTATGCCTGCCATCGTCGACTCCGACGGTCCGGCCAATCCAGACAATCCAGACTCGACGTCTCTGGCCATCTTCGAGTCCGGAGCCATCCTGCAATATCTCGGCAACAAGACCGGCCTGTTCTACCCGAGCGATATCCGCCAACGGGCCGAGGTGGATCAGTGGCTGTTCTGGCAGGTCGGGGGCCTGGGGCCCATGGCGGGACAGACCCACCATTTCCGCCAGTATGCGCCGGCAATCATCAAGGACCAGCGTCAGATCGCCTATGGCGTTCGCCGCTATACCGACGAGACTCACCGTCTGTACGGAGTCCTGAACCGGCGTCTGGCGGATCGTGAGTATCTGGCAGGCGAGTATTCGATCGCTGACATGGCGGCTTGGCCCTGGATCCTGCCAGAGCACCAGGGGCAGGACATGAGCCATTTCCCGCATCTGGCTGCATGGCTGGAGCGGGTCGGCGCGAGGCCTGCCGTCAAGGCGGGCCGGGCGGTCGGTGAAAACCTGCGGTCCAACCTGGCGGCGTCCGGCAAGGCCGCCGAGGACGCGCGCAAGATCCTGTTCGGCCAACGGGCCCGGTAAGGTCGCGTTTACAGTGATGAAGGCCGTGTGACCAAGCCGTTTCCAAGGCCTGAACACGCGAAGCGGTCTTCATAACCCCTTTACAAAAAACAGCTTTCGGCCTGTGCCGCCGTTAACTTTAACTTCAAATCGGCGGTATTTGATGCGGTATCGAAGAGCGGGCCCAGAACGGGCTACGCACGGAGGATACGGTAATGATTGCGCAAGAAATGGCGCCTGAAATGTCTGAGGCTGCGCTGCCTCTGCCCACACCGGATATGACCGGGGACGACCTGTTCCGTCTGGGCATGATGTACTCGTCCGGTTCGGGCGGCTGTCCGATGGACCGGGTCTCGGCCCACATGATCTTCAATCTGGCAGCGATGAAGGGCTCGATCGAAGCCCGGGTCTATCGCCGCGAGATGAGCGAGGAGATGGATCGCGAAGAGATCTCCGAGGCCCAGCGCGCAGCCCGCCGCTGGATCGATGCCGGGGTCGTCTCGCTCGCCGCCTGACCTCCCGAACGGCCGCGCCTGACGTCAGAAATTGGCGAAACCGCTGCCGTTGGCCCCGTTGATCGAATAGCTGAACCCGATCGGCAGGGCGGCCTTGAACTGGGTGAAGAAGGCCGCGAGCTCGCCCAGGGTCGAGCGCGGCACGAAGACAATGTCCCCGCGCCGCAGGGCATCGGTCCGCCCCCGGATCGCACGGACGTCGATGACCTTGAGCATCCGGCTCCCGCCCGGTCCCCGCCGGATCAGCGCCGCGCTCTGGGCCTTGGCCGACGGCAGCAGGCCACCAGCCTGGACGACGGCCTGATAGGCACTGATGTCGCCGGCCATCACATAGACGCCCGGGGTGCGGACCTCACCGTCGACCCAGATGTTGATCGGTCCGGCGGTCCTGACGCTGACCTCCACGACCGGTCGAACCAGCTTTCCGACATAGGCGTCCGATACCACCTGGCTGAGCTCCATCAGCGTGCGGTCCGCCGCCATGACCTGTCCGATCAGGGGCAGGGCGATTCGCCCGTCCGGCCCTACACGGATCGTCCGGGTCAGTTCCGCCGCCGTCGGCAGGGCCACCTCGATCTCGTCGCCGGGATAGAGCAGGTATTCGGGCTCGGCATCTGTCCAGTCCGCAAAGCCGATATCGGTGAAGGCCGCGTCGCCCACGATCGGCTCCGGCCTCGGGATCGCGCCGCAGCCCGCCAGGGCCGCTGCCCCGAACGTCAACAGCAGGTGGCGGCGATCCAGCATCATGTGTCGAGGGTCCGGGAAGGGTCGGTTTCACACAGGGTGGGGGAACATGGGTAATCGTTGGTTAACGCCATGGTCCGAAAGGTAAGATCGTTGCCATCAAAGGATTCGCCCGCCCATGCGCTCGACGAGCTATGTCCCGGCCCGACCGCGCTACGGCCTGCTGGACATCGTCGGCCTGCTGTTCCGCGAGCTCCTTCTGATGATCGTCATCTTTCTGGTCGTGTTCGCGATCGGCGCAGCCGCCGTCCTGACCCTGAAGAAGACCTACACCGCCCGGGCCAGCCTGAATGCCGGCGTCGGTCAGGAATACGTCTACCAGCCGCGTGTCGGGATCCAGCAGGACCGCGGATCGTCTCCACCCACGCTGGGGGAGGTTGCCCAGTCCGAGGCGGCGATCCTGAACAGCCGCGAGGTGCGTCTGCGGGCCATCCGCGCGATCGGAGTGTCCGCTTTCGAGCACGGCAAGCCGACCACGGCGTCCATGGCGGTCCGCGAGGGTAACGCCCTGAAGGCCATCGACGACGGCCTCAGCGTCGCGACCGCGCCCCTCAGGAGTGTGATCGACCTTTCGTACGAAAGTGACGACGCCGAGCTGTCGGCCCGCGTCCTGAACGCCATCATCGACGCTTATCTGGCCCGGCGCCGCGAAGTCTTCCAGGATCTCTCCGCCCCCTTGATCCAGAGCCAGCGCGAAGCCTTCGAGGAAGAACTCGCCATTGCCGACGCCAACTACGAGCGGTTTCTGCGGACCAATGACATCGGCGATTTCGCCTCGGCCAAGACAGCGCTCACGACGACCTACCAGAGCGTCCTGGCCGACCGCCTGTCGACCGAGGCCCAGCTGAACCAGGCCAATCAACGCGTCAGGACGCTGGAGGCCCAGCAGCGCTCGATCCCGTCCGAGATCGTGCTGCAGCAGGACCTGAACGTTTCGGCCCAGGACCTCATCCGCCAGGCACGGACCGAACGGGCGCAACTGCTCGGGCGCTACACCCCCGACGCCCAGCCTGTGCAGGACATTGATGCCCGCATTGCGGAACTGGAAGCTCTCGTCGCGACCGGGACGACCGTCGGTCCCAAGGAAGTACGGACCGGGCCGAATACGGTCTGGAACGAGATCGAGAACACCCGGATCAATGCGGCGGCCGAACGCGACGCCCTGGCCGCCCGTCTCGCGGCCCTGCAACGGCAGCTCAACGAGCTCCTGCAGCGCCAGGCGCGGCTCTCCGGCATCGAAAGCCGCAATGCGACCCTGCTCAGCAATCGCGACGTCCTGACGGCCAACATCCGGGACTTCCAGCAGCGCGAGACCCAGACCCGCGCCGACAATGGTCTGGTGGCAGCCGGTGCAGACAACGTCCGTGTCATCGAACGCGCCGCACCCCCGACCCGCGGTGCCAGCCTCAAGGCTCCGCTGATGGCCCTCGCATTCCTGTTCGCCGGATTCACCGCCCTCTGTGTCGGCCTGCTTCGGATCTTCCTGCGTCGCGGCTTCGTGACACCGACGTCGGCCGCCCGGACCCTTCAGATGCCCGTCCTGGCCGTCGCACCGATGAAAGCCGCCAAGGCCTGAGCCTGTGATAATGTTCGCGTATCTGATCCGGGCCTGACGATTCGAATGGTCGACCTCACCAGCGAGATGGCGGGCCTCTGGGCTGCGCTGGGACCGGCGCCCGCTCATCGTGGGCGGGTGATCCAGTTTGCGTCGGCCAACACCGGAGAGGGCGTTTCGACCGTCGCTCGCGAGTTCGCCCGCCTTGCAGCCGTTCGCGCGAGAAAGGCGGTCTGGCTGATCGACGCAGATCTGGCCCAGCAGGGGCAGCTCGATGCCGTCGCTGCTCAGCCGGACCGGTTCGGCAGGGTCGGAGAGGCCGCTGCGGCATCACCGGATGGGTCTATCTTTTACGCCGTAACGCCACCTGTCCTTGGGCAGGACAACCGGCCCGTCGCGCCCGCTCGGCTCATGACGGCGCGTTCGTGTCTGGGCGGCCGGCTCTGGGTCACGCGGTTTCGGGCCGAGAGCCTGCGCTCTGGCCAGAGGGCCGAGCCTGTCGACGATCCGCGCTACTGGGACATCATGCGCCGGCACGCGGATACCATCATCATCGACTCGCCAGCAGCCGATCGCAACGACATGCCGATCGTTCTCGCGCCCTTCGTCGACGCGACCGTGCTTGTGGTCGCGGCCGAGACCACCAGCGCAGACGGCCCCGTGGCGCTGCGCGACGAGATCGAATCGGTGGGGGGGCGGATTGCCGGGGTTGTCATGAACCGCTCGACCTACAAGCCCCCGGGCTTCCTCAAACGTATGATGGGCTAGACGACGTCGGCATAGAGCGCCGCCCGGTAGAGCCTGAGTGCAAACGACCGGACCGGGACGGGGAGCCGTGGCCACAGGGCCAGCCGCCGTAACACGGGCCTTGCGACAGCCAGACCAGGAACCTTTTTCAGCATCTTCGCGGCTTTGAAGCTCGGATAGCCGGACACGATATCAGGGTGGCGTGCCACCACGCGTGCAAAATTGGCAGCGGATTGTTCATACTTCCCGGCCAGCGCGTCGACGGTGTCCAGCCCCATATGGGTCGCCGGATTGTCGATATGGAGGATGGGATGGATGCGGGAGACCCGCATGGCCCATTCCACGTCTTCCCAGCCCCAGCCCGTGAACGCGGGATCGAATCCTTCGGTATCGAAGACATTGCGCCTGACCAGCAGGTTGGACGTGTAGACATATTTCTCAGGTGCTTCGGACCGGACCTCTGCCGCTACACATTCCGACCGGGCCGCCATCGCTCTATGCACGGCGAACCTGGAATCCGTCGGAGCCTGCAGCAGCGAGAAGCCGCCGAAGACGATCGCGGGCCGTTGCTCCGTCGCGATGCCGACCCAGTTTGTCAGGAAACGATCGGTGTCCGGTCGCATGTCGCTGTCGAGAAACAGCAGGTAATCGCCGCGGGACGCTTCGGACAGTCGATTGCGACCCTTCGACCGCCCCTCGTTGCTACCCAGCGTGATCAACTGGACGGGCAGGGTCATTGCCGCAAGTCCCGCCTTCAGGGCCAAGGTCAAGGCAGCATCGCCCGTCCCGTCGTCGAGAAGGACGACCTCTACAGTGCCCTTCAGGGCGTTTGCCTCGCGGTCCAGGAGAACCAGCAGTTCTCCCGGATCGTCCCGCAGAAACGGGATGAGGACTGAGAGACGCGGGCTGGCCGAGGCCCAGGTCGGACTGTGGGTGATATCGCTCATGATGCGGCCCTGCGCTGGCGTCGTTCACCGATCATCCGCCTTGCCAGGTCGCGCACGCCCGCTGCATTGAGCATGACGACAGCCGCAGCATAGACAAGGCCACCGACACTGGCGTGAAGGCCAAGCTCGGCAACCCCACCCGGAGACGGCAGGGCCAGAACGGCCAAGGTCATCACGCCGCACGCAAGGCCGCAACGCCCGATCGCGGTCCAGGGCACGGGCATCGCCAGCGGCCCACGCCCCAGAATGATGGATGCCACCAGCCCGATTGCGAAACTGGCTGCTGTCGACCATGCCGCCCCCAGAACGCCGAACCGCGGAATCAGGACCAGGTTCAGCATCACATTGGCGATCGCCGGGACCCCGACGGTCACCAGCAGCAATCCCGTACGATGGCTGAGCACAAAGGCCTGGCCGAAATAGTAGCTGCAGAGACCCGACAGCAGGGCCGAGAGGGCAATCCACGGCGTGACCTCACTGACGGCACCGCGCAGATCTTCGCCAATCAGAAGCTCGGACAGGGGTGTAGCCACCAGCGCGACGCCGACCGCTGCCGGCAGTCCCACGAGGATGAAGATGGCTCCCTGTTCCCGCGCCGCGACGCGCAGGCGATCGGCCCCGCCGCGCTCCAGGGCCATGATCAGGGCAGGCGTACCGGCGGCACCCAGCCAGATGAACAGAACGTCCAGGGTCCGGTTCGCGATGCTGTAGCCCGCATGATAGGCACCCACGGCGGCCTCGTCGATAAAGGCTGCCAGCAGAAACCGGTCGGTCGACGCAAGGACCAGTGACAGGATCAGTCCCGCTGCAATCGGAAAGCCATAGCGGGCATAGCGGAGCAGGCGTGCCGGCTCCAGCCTTCCCGATCTTCCAAGCCGCACCTCACCCGGCAGGACGAAGGGCAGGGCCAGCAGCGGAGCGATCAGAAGACCGGCCAGGGGAGCCGCAGAACCCGCACCGGCGATGGCCAGTACAACGCCGGCCACCAGCCCTCCGATCGCAACGAACATGTCGAGCCGTGCGGCGCTGGTCACTTCGCCTGCCGCACGCCGGCGCTCCTGTCCCAGTTTGGTGAGGCAGCGAATGGGGATCCCGGCGAGACCGACAGCAACCGCTGTCTTCAGCGCGGCATCCATGGGCCAGACCCAGACCAGAAGCGCCGCCAGCGGGACAAATCCGGCCGTCAGCACGAACGCTGCGCGGTACAGGCTGACGAAATGGGCCGCCATGCCTTCAGGCGTCGTTTCGGTGGCCCAGAAGCGAGCCATGGCCGCTTCCAGCCAGGTGAAGACGACAACATGGGTCAGGCTGAAGATCGAAAAGGCCAGGGCATAGCGGCCGAATTCCTCGGCGCTCAGCAGCCGGGTGAACACAATGATGGCCAGGAACCCGACCACACCCTGAACGATCTGAGCCGGCAGATAGCCCCAGACACCGCGCCAGAACATCAGTGCCCCCTGCTCAGCGAATGGCCGAGCGGTCGCCCAGCAGCACGGGCACCGTCACGGCCATGATCCACAGATCCATCCACAGGGTCTGACGTTCGACATAGTCGATGTCCAGCTGGACCCGGCGGCGCACATCGGCGGCGGTATGCAGGGGACCGCGTGAACCGTTGATGGCAGCCCAGCCGGTCATGCCGGGCTTGATCCGGTGGCGATGCGCGTACTCCGCCACCAGACGGGCGGACTCGATCTGACCCGTCTTCATGCCGATGGCATGGGGTCTGGGGCCAACCAGGCTCATCTCGCCCATCAGTACGTTCAGGATCTGGGGCAACTCGTCCAGGCTCGTGCCGCGAATGAATCGGCCGACGCGGGTGATGCGGTCGTCATCCGCCGTGACCTGACGACTGGCTGTGGCATCTGCCGCCTCATGCCGCATCGAGCGGAACTTCCAGACAACGATTTCTTCCTGGTTGAAGCCGTGGCGTCGTTGTCGGAACAGGACCGGACCCGGGCTGTCCAGACGAATGGCGAGGGCGACGAGGGCGATCACGGGGGCAAGGACGATCAGGGCAATCGACCCGATGACCAGATCCTGCAAACGCTTGTTGAACGCCCGGCGATCGGCGTCGATCGGGCCGTCCAGCGAGGCGAGCGGAGCGGCGGCCAGCTTTTCCAGGGCGGCATTACGCTCGTCCTCGCTGTGCGGGTCGACCAGCAGGGTGACCTCATTGGGCAGGGTCTGCAGGCGTGCGGTCAGTTCGCGCACCCGGGCCTGGGCCTTGGGATCGATGGCCACGACGATCCGGTCCACATACGGCGTCATCCGGTGGGTCAGCAGGGCATCAGCTCCACCCAGGACGGGAACACCTGCGACACTGTCCGGCGATCGTGCGAGCCGGTCGTCGAAGACGCCGAGGATGTTGAGATCGCGTCGCTTGAGGGCTTCTCGGATCAGACGCTCGGCATGCCGCGTTGCGCCGACTATGACCACGTTCGGGGTCAGGGCACCGCTATGACGCCATCTCTGGACCCATTCGCTCCAGCCCAGATGCAGGCCATAGAGGGTGATCATGATGAGCCCACCCCAGATCAGAAGGGCGGTCAGATCGACCTGCGCTCCTTGCACGAGCCATCCCAGCAAGATCGCGACAAGTGCCGAGAGCGTGACGATCGCCGCAACCGACGCCAGATGCAGGGCAGTGCTCTGACCCCGGATGAACCGGTACAGGCCGATCGAACGGAAAAGACCCAGTACGGTCACGGCACCAATGGCAAATGGAAGGACACGAGACACCTCTGCGTCCAGCAGGGAGCGTGGCTCATTGGCCCAGGCGGTCAGCACGGTGATCGCCACAACGGCAACGACGTCGACAGCCCGGAAGTAGTGGACCGCCAGTCGCGAGGCGTGGCGTTGCCGTGCGTTCCGCCAGACCTCGGGTCGAAAGGGCCCGCGTCGGGCAGCCCCCTCGATGTCGACCGCAGTCCCGCCGCCAGCGTTGCGTGCGTGCAGTTGCGCAAAGTCGCAGTCGGTAGGCCCATCAGCGGGAAGGGGTTTTCGGGCGAGGGCCATGTTAAGCATCCTGCATCAGCCCCAGTGCATGTGGCGTTAACGCGGGTCTCGCTGCGTCTGTCCATCAACGGACGACTTCACGATTGCGCCTTGCGGCGGGCTCGGCTATCGAGCCGATCTGCTGGAGACGTGGCCGAGTGGCTGAAGGCAACGGTTTGCTAAATCGTCGTACCCTGTAAGGGGTACCGAGGGTTCGAATCCCTCCGTCTCCGCCAGCACCCTTCCATCAAACAGTACGACCCTCGCCCGTTCAAAGCACCGGGTCGAACAGGTCCATCTGGGGCCGCATGTCGCGGGGAACGCGGAAGCGGGTGACGTCGAGGTCGTGGCGTTTGCCGTCGAGGCCATACCGCTTGATGGCCGCCTTGAACCGCGTGGCGATCAGCTCTGCGACGGGGCCCGTGCCTTTCATCCGCTGGGACCAGTCGGCGTCATAATCCTTGCCGCCGCGGGTCTGGCGCACCAGGGACATCACGCGGGCGGCCCGGTCGGGTCGGGCATCGGCCAGCCACTCCTGAAACAGGTCCTTGATCTCCAGCGGGAGACGCAGGGTCACATACATGGCGGTCGTCGCCCCGGCCTTGGCGGCGGCTTCCAGAACGGACTCCATCTCGTGGTCGTTCAGCCCCGGGATGACCGGCGCAAACCCGACGCCGACGGGCACCCCGGCATCGGCGAGCTGACGAATGGCATCCAGCCGTCGCTGGGGCGTGGCGGCCCGGGGCTCCATCGTCCGGGCGAGCTCGCGATCGAGGGTGGTGATGGAGACGAAGGCCGTCGCCAGTCGCTCGCGTCCCATGGGGCCCAGTATGTCCAGATCGCGCGTGATCAGGTGCGACTTGGTGATGATGCTGAAGGGCTGATTAAACCGTTGCAGCACTTCGAGCAGGGCGCGGGTGACTTTCTGCTCTCGCTCGACGGGCTGATAGGGGTCGGTGTTGCCGCCTATGTGGATGCGCTTGCAGACGTATTTCGGACGGGCGAGCTCCTGTTCCAGGAGACGAGCGCCCTCGGGCTTGAAGAAGAGCCGGCTCTCGAAATCCAGGCCCGGGGATAGGCCCATCCAGGCATGGGATGGACGGGCGTAGCAGTAGATGCAGCCATGTTCGCAGCCTTTGTAGGGGTTGATCGACCGGTCGAAACCGATGTCGGGGCTGGTGTTGCGAGTGATGATCGTGCGGGCGTGTTCTGGCGTCAGGGTGGTCCGGAGGGGCGGGGGCAACGCGTCTTGAGGCGTCCAGCCATCGTCGATGGCCTCATGAACGACGGGCTCGAACCGACCACTGGCATTGGTTCTGGCCCCGCGACCCTTGCGCGACGTGACCTGGGCAGCAACTGGAGACATGGTGACAAGCTAGCGCGTCATCAGAACAAAGCAAGAACATTCTGGCCCTGAGATATGTGAGGTCGGCAACCTCTCGGCGGGGCTTTGATCCGTGACCCTGGGCTGCGATACGTTGGCCGAGCGTAGGAGCGACCTCTGCCCATGAACAACGACGGCTGGATCGGGACAGGCAAGGTTAGGGCGCGGGAAGTCGGTGATTGTGTCGAGATCACGATCGAAGGGCTGACGACCCAGGCCAAATACTACAAGCCGCTGGCGTATGAGTTCTTCCGCAAGGAGTGGCGCGGATCACGCCCGGCGTATGGCGACTATGTCGTCGAAATCTGCATGGAACATGTGGGCGACCCACCCTGGCTGGACCTCGACAACCTTGCCAAGGCATTGCTGGACGCCATCAAGGGCTATCTGTTCCATGATGACGCCCAGGTCGCCCGTCTGCTGGTCGAGCGGAACGAGGGCGAGCGCGAGCGGATCACGATCCGGGTGTTCCCCCGCCGTCGGGAGGCGTGAAGCGCAGCGTCGGCAGCAGCAACTGCATGTTGGCTCCGATCCTGACCTGCGGTTCTGACGGAGGCGACAGGCCCTCTTCGGTCTCGCGCCGGGCAACGCAGGCCTTCGTGGCCTGGGCCAGGGCGATGAAGTCGCGCGCCGTCGGCAGGCTCTCGATCACGCAGCCGTCGAAATAGGGATAGGTCGCGCCCTCTCCGCAGCCAAAGGAGTTCCTGTCGCGGCGCGCAGCCGTCATGACCATCCGGTCCGGTCCGGCCAGTCCATCGACGAAGATGCCGGAGTAACAGGCGGACACAATCACGACCGTCGGGCGGGCGTCACACAGGCTGCGCACCAGGGTTGCCATCGCTGCGGGGGTCAACTGGCCACCGGGGCCGAAGACGAGCGCCTCACGCGATCCATGGGAAGTGAAATAGAGCAGGCAGCCCCGCGGGTTTGCTCGGGTGATGTCCGCGATGGCCTCGAGCGCCGCACGGCCGGTGACCGGGTCGGCCACATCGGGGCGCAAGGTAGCGTCGTAGAAGGCGGCAGGGCTGAAGCCCGCGTTCTGGAAACCGGCCGTCAGGTCCCGGCGGGCGTTGTCGAAGGCCTGGATGGGGTCTCCGCCACTGGTGCGCCAGTCGGCAGCGATGACGGCAGCGGCCCAGCCATCGAAGCGGCTGGCCGATGGATTGTCGGGTGCGTTCTGGGCCTCGGCACAGGATGCAGCAACGGCGAGAACCAGTCCGATCAGACCCGTCCAGACCGCTCGCAGCATCCGTGGCGTCCTATTTCTTGCGGAACTGATCCAGCGACACGACCTTGGGGCCGTCATCGTCACCGTCCGATGGCGGGGTCTTGGCCTTGCTGGACGGGGCAGGGGAGATGTCGGCGACCGGTTCGGTCACGACCTCAGGGGCCTCGAACTGCAGCAGGAACTGAACGCTCGGGTCATAGAAGCGCGTCACGGCCGTGTAGGGCACGGTCAGGACCTTGGGCATGCCGCCGAATTTGAGCATGACCGAGAACAGGTCGGCCTCGACGCTCAGATCCCAGTACTGATGCTGAAGGACGACCGTCATCTCGTCCGGATATTTGGCAATGACGTCGGGCGGGACGCTGACGCCGCGCCCGCGAGTCTTGAAGGTGATGTAGAAATGATGGTTGCCGGGGATGCCGCCCGGGCCGGCGGCGCGCTCGAGCGCAGCCCGGATCACGCCTCGCAGGGCGTCCTGGGCCAGCACCTCATAGTGCATCTCGTCGACCGGGGGGGTGTCTTCCGCCATCTTTACCTCAATCGTCTGGCCGCGACTGATAGCGGCGCACGGTCACGGGCGAAAGAGCGATGTGCGGGAAAGTGGAGGGCTTCTGTTGCCAGGCGCCCTCCGGGCCCCGCCTGAGGATCTGAACCCCCAGGACTTAAGTCACGAAATCAACCGAACCGCATTACGCGGCGAGGCGGACTTCTCCAGCGAAGTTATCGTTCGCAGTTAGAAAATGGCCCGATACGGTGGGCCAGGACGAGCGAAAGCAGTCTTCTTTACACGTCCGTCGATGCTAGTCGGCCCCGCATCTCCCGCGATACCGGGAGCGATTGGTGGAGCCGCCGGGAATCGCACCCGGGTCCGGTCCGCTTATTACAAGCGCGTTTATCGCCATATCCGGAGCAAGCCCCGGCAAAACCAATATAGGCGCGATGGCTCTTGCTTCCAAGTTGCGAAGTGACGTTTGCTGCGATGCGGCGGGGGACGGAACCAATGAGCGACGACGGCAGGCTTCAGATCGCGGCGGGTTTTGCCACGTCCCGGGGGCCGCGTGCCGACAACCAGGACTTCGGTGCCGTCCATCTGGGCAGTCCCAGCGAGCAGCGAATTCATGGCATCGTGGCCGTGGTTGCCGACGGGGTCAGCGGATCCAAGGGCGGGCGGATCGCCTCGGAATTGGCAGCGCGCAGCTTCATCGACGGCTATCTGTCGAAAAGCCCCCTGGGCGGGATTGCGGCGGCGGGGGTGGCATCCCTGATGGGGTTCAATCGCTGGCTTCACGCCCGGGGCAAGGCCGACCCGGCCATGACCGGTGCGGCGACGACCTTCACTGCCCTGGTGCTGCGGGGCCGGGAGGCCGTGGCCCTGCATGTCGGGGACAGCCGCGCATGGCATTTCCGGGACGGCGTCCTGACCCGGCTGACAGAGGATCATACCCTCAGCCAGCCCGGCCTCAGCCACGTGCTGTATCGCGCGGTCGGGATCGAGCCGGACGTAAGGCTGGATGTCCGGACCATGCCCCTGCGTGACCATGACCGACTCCTGCTGACCACGGACGGGGTTCATGGCGTGGTGCCGGAGGATGAACTGACGCGCCTGCTGGCCCGTCGCGCGTCGTCCGACACCGATGCCCAGGCCATTGTCGACCAGGCCGGAATCAATGGGGCGACCGACAATGCAACGGCGGTTGTCATTGACGTGGTGCGCATCGGAGCTGTCGACCGCGACGCGATCGGTGCGGAGGCAGAAGGGTTGCCGATCCTTCCCCCGCCTGAGGTCGGGGATAATGTCGATGGCTATGCGCTGGAACGGCTGCTTTCGGACGGGCGCTACACCCGGCTGTTCCGGGCCCGCGACGGGGATGCGACCCAACCTGTCGTTCTGAAATTTCCCAAGCCAGCCCTTCTGTCGGAGCGCGGCGCCAGGGCGGCCTTTTTGCGGGAAAGCTTCATCGGCCGTCGGATCGATAGTCCCTTCGTCGGCAAAACGCTGGAGATCGAGCCGGGGCGCCAAAGCCGCCTCTACATCGCCCAGCCGCTCTATGTCGGGGAAACACTTCACGCCCGGCTGGCCCACGAGCCGTTCGACATTGCCGAGGGCGTCGATGTGGCGATCCGTCTGTGCCGCGCGGTCGTTGCCCTGCATCGGCAGGGGATCACCCATCGGGACATCAAGCCGGACAATGTCATTCTGGAAAAGAATGGCGGTCTGAAGCTGATCGATCTGGGTGTCGCCCGCCTGCCGCGGATCGAGGATTTCGCGGCTCCCGAGGCACCCGGCACCTTCGGCTACAAGGCCCCGGAGATGTTCGACGGCCATGCGGGCGATGCCCTGACCGACCAGTATGCGCTGGGCGTCACCCTGTATCGTATCTTCACAGGCGACTATCCGTGCGGACAGGAGGAGACCTTCAATCGGGGACGGTTCGAAAAGCCGGTCCGCCCGACGGTCCACCGCCCGGACATGCCCGCATGGCTTGAGGCTGCGCTGCTGCGGACCCTGGCCTATGACCCGTCCGACCGCTTTGCTGATGTCGAGGAACTGATCCACGTGCTGGAGAGCGGCCACGCCGTGGCCAGACCCATGCCGAGCGAACTGTCGCTGATCGAGCGTGATCCAGTGCGGTTCTGGCAGGGCGTGTGCGTGGCCCTGCTGATTGCCTTGCTGGTCTCGCTCGCCACACGGGGCGTGGGTTAGGCTCCTCAGCGAACCTAAGCCTCGCCGGTGCATTCAGGGGGGCGAAGGAGATTCCCATGGCTGCACGACCCACCTGGCAGGGACATCTGAAACTGTCTCTGGTCACCTGTCCCGTGGCGCTGTTCACCGCCACGACCAGCACCAACGATGTCCGTTTCCACCTGATCAATCCGGAGACCAACAACCGCATCCGGATGGTGCCTACCGACCCGGACACCGGGCCGGTCGAGCGGAGTGATCTGGTTCGTGGCTATGAGGTATCGAAGGACGAATATGTCCTGTTCGATGACGCCGACTTCGACAAGGTTAGGCTGGAGAGCACCAAGACGATCTCCATCGACAAATTCGTGGACGAGACCGAGATCGACCGGCTGTTCTGGGACGATCCTTTCTTTGTCGTGCCGGAGAAGGGCGCAGGCGTGGAGGCCTTTGCCGTCATCCGCGACGCCATGAAGAAACAGGGCAAGGTGGCGCTCGGCTGTCTGGTGCTGCGCGGCAAGGAACGTCAGCTTGCGCTGGAGGTCCGGGGCAAGGGTCTGGTCGCCTATACCTTGCGGGCCCACGAAGAGGTCCGGGACGCGGAGGACTATTTCGGTGACATCCCCACCGTGAAGGCTGATCCGGACATGGTCGAAATCGCCGCCCGGATCATCGGCCAGAAGGAGGCCGACTTCGACGCATCGGACTTCAAGGATCGCTACGATGATGCCCTGCGTGAGATGATCAAGTCCAAGACCAAAGGCGGCAAGGGCACGGTGGATGTGGCCGAACCCGACGACACCAATGTGATCGACCTGATGGCTGCGTTGCGGAGCAGCCTGAAAGGCTCCGCAGCGCCGGCGAAAGCTCCGGGAAAGAAGGCCCCTACGAAAACTGAGACGAAGAAGGCTGCCCCGAAAAAGAAGGCGGCGGCCTAAAGTCCCATCTTTTTCAGGGCAGGTTTCAGACTGACGGCACTGGCGCGGAAATCCCTCCAGGGATCGGGCTTTTTGAGCAGGGTCCGATAGGTCCAAAGGTTGAACGCCGACGGATCCAGCCCGGCCTTCACCTGGCCCCATGACAGGGGATAGGCGATCCCGGCTCCGGGTCTTGCCCGTGGCGACCAGGGTGCCACGGCCGTGGCCATCCGCCCGTTGCGCAGGTAATCGATGAAGATCTTTCCGCCCCGCGCCTTCTTGGCCAGGGTGGTGGTGAAGCGGTCGGGTGCTTCGACCCGAATGGCCTCGGACACAGCCTTTGCGAAGGCCTTGTTCTGGTCCCAGCTGATCCGGCTGCGGCTATCAGCCTTGATCGGCACGACCACATGCAGTCCCTTGCCGCCTGTCGTCTTGACGAAGGGGGTCAGTCCAAGTGCCTCGAGCTTCACCTTCACGACTTTAGCTGCCGCGATGACATCGCCAAAACCCAGGCCCTCGTCCGGGTCGAGATCGAAGGTGATCTGGTCCGGCACCTCCGGCTGGTCGGCTGCGCACCCCCAGGGATGCAACTCGAGCCCGCCCGACTGACCGATCGCCACCAGGCCGCCGACATCGATGGCGGCGACATAAGGGGTACGGGCCTGAACATCGATCAGCTTGAGCCGGGGATTGGACCCCGCCATGGCATGGCGCTGGAAGAAGGTGTCGCCGGTGATGCCGTCCGGCGCTCTGATGATCGACGTCGGGCGATGCGCGACATGGGGGAGGATCCGCTCCGCCGCTGCCTCATAATAGCGTGCAAGGTCGGCCTTGGTGATCGCAGGCCGGTCGCCCACGGCCGGCCAAAGCACCTTGTCCGGGCTGGAGATCGTGACGCCGGCGACGATGACCTTCCCAGGCCTGAAGGCTGTCCCGACGGCTGGCTTCGCAGGAGAGGGTGAAGCGACCGCGGTCTTAGCCTGGGGAGCTTCAGTGACCTCCGTGGCGCGCTTGTCCTCGCGCAGACCCTTGAAAGCGGCCTGTCTCAGCGAGCCGGATTCGGTATACCCGCCATGCTCGACCTCGGCGACCAGGACGGGGTCCAGCCAGTGAATATCCTTGCCCCCCTTGGGGGCCCCAGTTCCGGAAAAGGGACTGACCTCGGCGGCCACCGCCTTGAGCGCGGGTACTAGGGTCTTGGTGACCTTTTCGCCATAGCCGGTCCCGACCCGGCCGAGATAGCGAAGGCCTCCCTTTGCGTGCTTGTCGCGCACCCCGACCAACAACGACCGGAACCGTGTCCCTCCGTCCGAGGACCAGCCCCCGATGACCACCTCGTCACGGCCCCGGCATTTCGATTTGACCCAACTGGACGACCGACCGGCATGATAGGGCGCGTCGAGCTTCTTGGAGATCACGCCTTCCAGGTCAATGCGGCAGGCGCTTTCCAGAACCGCCTGACCCGTCGCGCCGAAATGCTCGACATACCGCAGTCGCCCGTCCGGTTCTCCGACCCGGTCAACCCAGGCCCGAAGCCGCGCCTTGCGGTGCGACAGTGGCAGGGACCTCAGATCCTCCGTGCCCTCAAACAGCAGGTCGAAGGCGAAATAGATCAGCTTGCTCGTCTTGCCGTCGGAGATTGCGGCCTGCAGCGCCGGGAAGTCCGGCATGCCGTCGTCATCCAGTGCGCACAGCTCGCCATCGACGACGGCATCGGGCCAATCCGCAGCCTCCGCTCCCAGCTCGGGAAACCGGTCGCTCCAGTCCAGTCCGCTCCGTGTCCGCACCGTTGCGCGTCCGCCTCCGACGCCGATCTGAATCCGGTAGCCATCGAATTTGATTTCGTGGACCCAGCCGTTGCCTCCCGGCGGATGGTCCGCGACCTTGCATAGCTGGATGGGTACGAACTGTGGTGGTTTCATCGATGCGCGGCCAACGGCTTTCGCCAGCGCTGATTTCGCCGCTGACTTCCGCCCGGCAGGTTTAGCAACGGGCTTGGACGCCGCGCCTGCCGTGATCTCAGCCATCGAGCGTCCGGTCGTGACTGAGGCATCGATCGCCGCCAAAGCGTCCCCTTCGCCCGGCACGGCGTGGTCATCCTTTTCCTTGATCAGCAGCCAGTTGTTCCGCTTCGACGGCTTGCCACGGTCGGACTTCAGCCGCACCAGGGCCCAGCCGCCCTTCAGTCGCTCTCCGTTCAGCGTCATCTTGACCGACCCTTTTGCGAAGTCGGCCTCCAGTGTGTCGGGATGCTGGGGAGACCAGGTGCCGGTATCCCAGACCTGAACGGTGCCTGCGCCGTAGTTGCCTTCAGGGATCGTGCCCTCGAAGGTACCGTAATCGACCGGATGGTCTTCCACCTCGACGGCCAGCCGCTTTACTGACGGATCGCGAGACGGTGCCTTGGTGACGGCCCAGGATTTCAGGACCCCGTCGAACTCGATCCTGAAATCGTAGTGGAGTCGCGTGGCGGCATGCCGCTGGACCAGAAAACGCAGAGGCTGGGACGCCTTGCGCCGACCTCTGGTGCCCCTGGGTTCGGGCGTATCGTCAAATCGCCGTTTGGACGTGTAGGTCGTCAGTTCGCCGCGCATGCCGTCCCCGCTCAGAGACCGACACAACGCGCGGCGACCGGTTCCGATCAATGAGGAGCCAGGCACCAAACACTGCTGCGCGCTCAGCCCAGTCTGTCGCCCAGCTCGAACCGCCACGCTTCTTCTGCCGCTCGCATCGGAGCCCGGGCCTTGGCGAGGGTTTCAGCGTATTCGGCCGCGGGGTCGCTGTCGGCCACGACGCCCGCGCCAGCCTGGACGAAGACCTGACCCGCTGTAAAAAGCGCGGTGCGCAGGACGATGCAGATATCCGCTTCCCCGCCTGCAGAGATATAGCCGACACCGCCACCATAGCCGACGCCGCGTCGCGTGGTTTCCAGTTCGTCGATGATGCCCATGGCGCGGACCTTGGGGGCACCGGACAGGGTACCGGCGGGCAGGGCGGCCAGAAGGGTGTCGACGGCGTCGAGCTTCGGATCGGCCCGGCCTTCGACGTTGGACACGATGTGCATGACCTGGCTGTAGCGCTCGACCTTGAAGCTTTCGGTCACCTTGACCGTGCCCGGCAGGCTGACGCGGCCCACGTCGTTGCGGCCAAGGTCCAGCAGCATCAGGTGTTCGGCACGCTCCTTTGGATCAGCCAGAAGCTCGGTCTCGAGCGCGCGATCGGCCTCAGGCGTCTCACCCCGGGCACGGGTCCCGGCGAGCGGGCGTATGGTGACGCCTCCATCCTTCAGCCGGACGAGGATTTCCGGACTTGATCCGGCCAGCTGGAAGTCGCCGAAATTCAGGTAGAACAGATAGGGCGACGGGTTCTGGCGGCGCAGCGACCGGTAGAAGGCAAACGGGTCCCCGCCCCAGGGGGCGCTGAACCGGTGGCTGAGCACGACCTGGAAGATATCACCGGCGGCGATATAGTCCTGGGCTCTGGCCACCATGGCGTCGAAGGCCGAGCCATCGACCGGCGAGGCGAACGACGGGGCAGGCAGGGGGCTGGCCTGGGCGCGAGCGTCCAGGGGGCGGGCCAGCCGCGCTTCGAACAGGTCAAGCCGGGCGTGGGCGGCCTGCCAGGCGGCAGCAGGGGCGAGCCCGGCATCCGGATAGGCCGTCGCGACCATGACAATCTCGTGCCGCACGGAATCAAACACAGCCACGACGGACGGTCGGGTCAGGACAGCATCGGGCAGGTCCAGGGGATCCGGATTGGGCGGACCGAGCGGTTCCAGCAGTCGCACCATGTCATAGCCGAACACCCCGAACAGCCCGGCAACCATCGGCGGCAGGTCGTCAGGAATGTCGAACCGGGTGGCGGCGATCAGGGCCCGCAGGGAGGCTAGCGCGGACAGAGGCTCCGGCGTGAACCGGGCCTGTTCGACCGCATCGCCGCGGGCCAGTTCGGCAGCCCCGCCATGGCAGCGCCAGACGACGTCCGGGTCCAGTGCGATGATCGAATAGCGACCATTCAGGGCGCCGCCCTCGACCGATTCCAGCAGGAAGGCGTGGGGTCGCCCGTGGCCGACTTTCAGATAGGCCGAGACCGGTGTTTCCAGATCGTCAATGACCCGTCGCACCACGACCTGCGGCCGACCCGCCACCAGTCCGGCGGCGAACGCCTCGAAATCGGGCGATAGCCCGTCAGTCGTCATCAGGCGGCTGGCGCGGGGGTCGCCGGGCTTGCCGCTGCGGCGTCACCTTCGGGCAATGGAGCCAGACCCAGGGCTTCGCGCGCAAGGGCTGGATCGTTCGTGGCCCTGGAACGTGCCGCCGCTGCCTTGATCGAGGCCATCACTGCAGCTGTGACCCATTCTTCGGCCAGGCGTCCCCGTACCTGTTCAGCGATCGGAGCGGCCTCCGCCGGGGCGGCAGGACGAACAGCATCCACGCGGCCGATGACGAACGTCGCATTGGCTCCGGGTGCGCTGAACACCTGTCCCTTGCCCTGGCCAAAGAGGCCCTGCAACACGCCCTGGCCGAGCTCCTGCTGCACTTGCGGGTTCTGGCCGACGCGTGTCCGGTTTGTCAGGGTCGCCCCTGCGGATGCGGCAACGGCCGCGATATCCTGTCCTCCGCGCACCTGACCAGCCAGTTGTTCGGCCTTTGCGGCCAGCAGGCGGGCGTTCTCCCTGTTGGTCCATTCCTGGGCCAGGGGAGCGCGCACGTCGGCCAGTGTCGGCAAGGCGGCCGGTGTCACTTCGTCCAGTCGGAGGGCAAAATACTGGCCCTGTCCGGCATCGATGACGTCGCTCTCAGCGCCCTTGGTCAGGGCATAGGTCTGCTCGAGGATCTGTGGCGGGGCGTTCATCGGCTGGCCGTCCGGCAGGCGACCTTCCTTGGTCACTGGCGGCAGCTGCACGATCCGGGCTCCGACCTGCTGGGCCGCAGCAGTCAGGGTCTTGCCTTCGGTCCGGGCCTTTTCATAAGCCTCGACGCGGCTGAAGACGGCAGCCTTGGCGTCTTCCTCACGCAGCTCCTGGATGATCGCTTCACGGGCGCTTTCCAGCGTCGCCGACTGTGCAGGGGTGATGCCGGTCAATTGTGCCACGGCAAAGCCGACGCGCGCCTGAATGGGGTCAGAGACAGCGCCGGGGGCCAGAGCAAACACGGCGGCCCCGATTGCCGGATCGGCCACTGCGCTTTGCGGCACATCGGTCTGGGTGGCGGGTTGCACATTGGCGGCTGCGCCGGCCTGGGCCGGGGTCTGTCCGGCACGCAGTGCCGCCGTGATCTTCTGGGCCGCTTCGCGGGTCGGCACGGTCAGGGTGATGAACGAGCGAGTCGCTGGCTTGGAAAGCGCGGCCTCGCGAAATTCGAAACGCTCCTGGATTCGCGCCTCTGGGATCGCGGGCGGCGCGGCATTGGGAGCGTCGTTGAACAGGACAACAGAAGCGATCCGGAATTCGGGGCGACGCAGCTGCGCTGCGTTCTCGTTCAGAAAGGCCGTCAGCTGGGCGTCGGTCGGCGTCCCAGCCGTCCCCGCCATCGACTGGGTCACTGTGAACCAGCGACCGTCCCGAGTCTCAAGCGCCTGTCCCGCCAGCAGCGCGCCATAGATGCGCGGCATCCGACTGCCGGCAAACACGGCCGATCCGTAATGGGTCTGGATATACTGATCGCGGAAATCGCGTTCCAGCCGCTCGGGCGTCATGTTCTGCGCCGCCAGGGCCTGTTCGTACTGTTCCTGGCTGAACTGGCCGGTCACCTGATTGAAGAATGCCGGAATCTCCCGGATCTGCTTGACGACCAGTTCCTGGCCGGGACGGATCCCTGCCTTCCAGGCCCAATCCATGAAGCCAAGGCGCTGCGTCTGTTCTTCCAGGAAGCGGACGTGGATGTTTTCGGCGACCATGTCTTCGATGGTCACGGGCCGTCCGGCCTGCTGCTGGACATTTGCGCGTACGCTTTCGAAATCCGACCTGAACTGGGTGCGGGATACGCTGCGCTCACCGGCACTGATCACGTTCTGGCTTCCCAGACCCGAGAACACGTCCATCTGGGCACCGGTCACGAGCAGGCTGAGCCCGAGCACAACCAGCAGACCCACAGCCCATTTGGACTTGGCAAAATTTCTGAAGACGGAAATCATCGGGCAGCGAACCTGAGGGCAGACGGCGAGAAGCGCCACGGGCGCGTATAGGGGAGGGTGCCGTATCCCTGCAAGTCGATGCCTTGGCATCTGCGCCCCGTCTGCCTAGACAGGCGACATGAAACAATCCGTGAAGATGATCGTCGGCAACTGGAAAATGAACGGCGTGTCTGCGTCGCTCGACGAAGCCCGCGCATTGCAGGCCGCCCTCCAGGTCGGGCCTGCAGCCGTGCGCGTCGCCCTTTGCCCTCCTGCAACCCTGATTGCGCCGATGGCGAGCGCCTTTGGCCAGGCCACGAGCAATGCTGCTGTAGTCGAGATTGGTGGTCAGGATTGCCATCCGGCGACCAAAGGCGCTTTTACGGGGTCGATTTCAGCCGACATGCTGCGGGACGCGGGTGCCCGGCTGGTCATTCTCGGGCATTCGGAGCGGCGTGCAGGCTTTGGTGAAACCGACACCGATGTCGCGGCCAAGGTTGAGGCGGCGCTGACGGCCGGGCTGGAGCCCATCATCTGCATCGGCGAGACGCTGGAGCAACGCAAGGCTGGGGCCGCAATCGCCGTGGTGCAGGCACAGATCGCGGGATCATTGCCGCAAGCGCTGGTCGGGCGGGCATTTGCTGTGGCCTATGAACCTGTCTGGGCAATCGGAACGGGTCTGACGCCGACGCTGGAGCAGATCGCCGAAGTGCATGCCGCCATTCGCGAGGCCATGGTCGGCACGCTGGGCGAAACGGCCGCCACGACGCCAATCCTGTATGGCGGTTCGGTCAATCCTGGGAACGCGAGAAAAATCCTTGGCGTCGAGGATGTCGGGGGCGCGCTCGTGGGGGGGGCTTCGCTTAAGGCTGCCGACTTCATTTCGATTGTTCGCGCTGTCTGAACCGACCCATTCTGGATGGAAGCTGGTGACACGCCGGTTCACCAGGTCTTCCCCAATGCCCCTGCCGATGATAGACGCCGCGGCTTGATCGGCGCGCCTGTGCGCCACACATGTAAGCTGCCATGCTCCAGACCATTCTCCTCGTTGCCATGATCCTGATCTCGATTGCCCTCACCGGCGTCGTATTGATCCAGAAGTCCGAGGGCGGAGCACTCGGCATGGGTGGCGGGCCATCGGGCTTCATGACCGCGCGTGGCGCAGGCAACCTTCTGACCAAGGCGACATGGGTGCTTGCCACGATGTTCTTCCTCTGCGCGATTGGTCTGACGATCGCGGGCAATGTGGAACGCGGCAACCGCTCCATCATCGACGCCGATGCTGTGGGGTCGATCGCCGTCGGAGAGACAGCCCCGGCCGCAGCCGAGCCTGCAGCACCGACCACGACCCAGCCCGCTGCGCCGGCCGCTCCGTCGCTCGACGATCTGGAAGCCAGCCTCCCGGCGGCTTCCGCCCCGGCACCTGCGCCCGCCCAGTAAGCGCCGGGTCCTTCACCGATTTCGAAAAGCGCGTCCGTCGGGCGCGCTTTTCTCTTTTGATCAACAGATGACGCCGGATGGGCCGTGCCCACAGTGCGAATCACGGAGTAAGGTGTCTGCCCATGGCTCGCTATGTGTTCATCACCGGCGGCGTGGTTTCCTCGCTTGGAAAAGGCCTCGCCTCCGCCGCCCTCGGTGCCCTGCTTCAGGCGCGAGGCTACAAGGTCCGGCTCAGGAAGCTGGATCCCTATCTCAACGTCGATCCCGGCACGATGAGCCCGTACCAGCACGGCGAGGTGTTCGTCACCGATGATGGTGCCGAGACCGACCTGGACCTGGGGCACTACGAGCGCTTCACCGGCGTGTCGGCAGCGCGCTCGGACAACATCACCACGGGCCGGATCTATTCGACCATCCTGGAGAAGGAACGTCGGGGCGACTATCTGGGGGCCACGGTGCAGGTCATTCCGCACGTGACAGACCAGATCAAATCCTTCTGTCTGACCCCCGCTCTGACGGACGAGGGGGACGAGGTCGATTTTGTGCTGGTCGAGATCGGCGGCACGGTTGGCGATATCGAGGGCCTTCCGTTCTTCGAGGCCATCCGTCAGCTGGGTCAGGACCTGCCCCGGGGCCAGAGCTGTTTCGTGCATCTGACCCTGCTGCCGTTCATCAAGACTGCTGGAGAGATGAAGACCAAGCCGACGCAGCACTCGGTGAAGGAACTGCGCTCGATCGGCATCCAGCCGGACATCCTACTTTGCCGCTGCGAGTTCCCGATCCCGCCCGAGGAAAAGCGCAAGATCGGCCTGTTCTGCAATGTCCGGGAGAGTGGCGTGATCCAGGCAATGGATTCCGCCGACATCTATGCCGTTCCGCTGGATTATCACCGCGAGGGGCTCGATCGCGAAGTGCTCGAGCATTTCGGGATCACGGACGCGCCGGAGCCCAGGCTCGACATGTGGGAGGAGATCGCGCGGCGTCGCCTGCAGCCCGATGGCGAAGTGACCGTGGCCGTGGTCGGAAAATACACGGTCCTCAAGGATGCCTACAAATCGCTGATCGAGGCCCTGCATCACGGCGGGGTGGCGAACAACGTCAAAGTCAATATTGACTGGGTCGAGGCAGACACGTTCGAAGGCGACCGCCAGGCCTGCGAGGACCGGCTGCAGGGTGCCCATGCCGTGCTCGTACCTGGCGGGTTCGGCGAGCGTGGGGCTGAAGGCAAGATCGAGGCTGCCCGGTTCTCGCGCGAACGCAACATTCCCTATTTCGGAATCTGCTTCGGGATGCAGATGGCGGTCATCGAGTCGGCCCGGAACCAGGCGGGCTTTCCCAAGGCGTCCTCCACGGAGTTCGGCCCGACCAGCGAGCCGGTTGTCGGCTTGATGACTGAATGGACACAGGGCAATCAGAGGGTCATGCGCACCCAGGGCGGTGACCTTGGTGGCACCATGCGGCTGGGTGCCTACGATTCCACGCTCAAGGCGGGATCGCGCATCGCCGAAATCTACGGATCAACGGCCATCAGCGAGCGCCATCGCCATCGCTATGAAGTCAACATCAACTACCGTGAGGCGATCGAGGCGAAGGGTCTTGTTTTTGCAGGTCTCTCGCCGGACGGTATCCTGCCAGAAACCGTCGAGAGAACGGATCACCCCTGGTTCATCGGTGTCCAGTACCATCCGGAACTGAAGAGCCGTCCCTTCGCTCCCCACCCCCTGTTTGCCAGCTTCATCGAGGCCGCCGTCGTGCAGAGCCGCCTGGTTTGAAACCCCTGACAGGAGAACGTTGTTTCCTGCCGCAAGGATGTTATTCATGTTCGCTTAACCATGGCGGGATCTGCCGCCCATAGTCACAAGCGTCGGGGAGGGCAGCTTATGGTTGGCGAGGTCTTGTATTTTCTGCATCGGCATTTTCGTGTCGCCGCACCTCTTGTCCTCATCGGTGGCGTGGGTCTGATGGCCGGAATGGTCCGCTGGATCGGTTCTTTCTGAACACACAAGGATCTCAGGTCACTCTTTGCCTGATCAACGATCCCGCCTAAACGATGCCGATGCCAAAGCTGTCATCGGCGGTCGATCCGCTTAGCCCGGCCTTCAAGGCCCTTTATGCTCATAACGCGGCCCTGAGTGCCTCCCTGCGCGAGCGCGTGGCGAAGACGGGTCTCGGAGGTGCAGAAGCCAGTCGCCAGCGACACATCGCGCGCGGAAAGCTGCTGCCGCGTGACCGCGTCGAACGCCTGCTGGACCCTGGCTCGCCGTTTCTCGAGATCGGTCAGCTCGCAGCCAACGGCATGTATGGAAATGCCGCTGAACCGGATGGTGCCCCCGGCGCGGGCATGATCTGTGGGATTGGCCGAGTGTCCGGGCGCGAGGTGCTGATCGTTGCCAACGATCCCACGGTCAAGGGCGGCGCCTATTTCCCGTTGACGGTCAAGAAACACCTTCGCGCCCAGGAGATCGCGGCGCAGAACAATCTGCCTTGCATCTATCTGGTGGACTCGGGCGGGGCCAATCTGCCGCATCAGGCCGAAGTCTTTCCGGACCGCGATCATTTCGGCCGGATCTTCTTCAACCAAGCCCGGATGTCGGCACAGTCTATCCCCCAGATTGCCTGCGTGATGGGGTCCTGCACAGCGGGCGGGGCCTATGTCCCTGCGATGTCGGACGAGACGGTCATCGTCAGGAACCAGGGAACGATCTTCCTGGCGGGCCCGCCGCTGGTGAAGGCCGCGACGGGAGAAGTGATTTCGGCCGAAGAACTTGGCGGTGCCGAGACCCACGGCCGCCGGTCCGGTGTTGTCGACCATGTCGCCGAGAATGACGAGCACGCGCTGGAAATCGTCCGGTCCATTGTGGCCAATCTGAACACCGTCAAGACGGTTGCCCTCGACGTCCGGGAACCTCGCGCGCCGGCGTTCGATGTGGATGAGTTGTACGGCCTGATCCCGGATGATGTGCGCGCCCCCTATGATGTTCGCGAGGTCATCGCGCGGATCGTTGATGGGTCCGAGTTCGACGAGTTCAAGGCGCTCTACGGCACCAGCCTTGTCTGCGGTTTCGCTCGGATCTGGGGCTATCCCGTTGCGATCCTGGCCAACAATGGCGTGCTCTTTTCCGAGAGTGCCCAGAAGGGGGCCCATTTCATCGAACTGGCCTGCAAGCGAAAGATTCCGTTGCTGTTCCTGCAAAACATCAGCGGCTTCATGGTCGGTGGGAAATACGAAGCCGAAGGCATCGCCAAGCACGGGGCCAAGCTGGTGATGGCCGTTGCGTCCGCAGCCGTGCCGAAATTCACCGTGCTGATCGGCGGTTCATTCGGGGCCGGAAACTACGGAATGTGCGGGCGCGCCTACAGCCCGCGCTTCCTGTTCACCTGGCCTAACAGCCGGATCAGCGTCATGGGCGGCGAGCAGGCAGCGGCCGTGCTGGCCACGGTGCATCGCGATGCAGACACCTGGACGCCAGAGGAAGCCGAAGCCTTCAAGGCACCGGTGCGCCAGAAGTACGAGGACGAGGGCAATCCCTATTATGCCACCGCCCGGCTCTGGGATGACGGCATCATCGATCCGACCCAGACACGTGACGTCCTGGGTCTGGCGATCAGCGCGTCCCTGAATGCCCCGATCGAGGACACGACCTTCGGCGTCTTCCGGATGTAGCGGTTGGCCGGATGGTCGCGGCCTAAAGACGTGACCTTCGGGATCATGCCGCCTATATCCGTGCGCTCCTCAGACCCACGGATCCCATGCCCCGCATCCTCATCACCTCGGCGCTGCCCTATATCAATGGCATCAAGCACCTGGGGAATCTCGCGGGCTCCATGCTGCCGGCGGACGTCTACGCCCGCTTCAAGCGCGCTCAGGGTCATGAGGTGCTCTACATCTGTGCCACGGACGAGCACGGGACCCCGGCTGAGCTCGCTGCTGCAGCAGCGGGACAGGATGTCCGGACCTATTGCGACGAGCAGCATCAGATCCAGAAGGAGGCCGGCGCGCAATTCGGTCTGAGCTATGACTGGTTTGGTCGCTCGTCCAATGCCCCGAACCGTCGCCTGACCCAGCATTTTGCCGCTGCGCTCGAGGCCAACGGGCTGATCGAGGAACGTGTCGACCGGATGGTCTATTCGGTCGATGACGCCCGTTTCCTTCCCGATCGCTATGTCGAAGGCACGTGCCCACACTGCGGTCACGTCGGGGCGAGGGGGGATCAGTGTGACAACTGTGGCCGTCTGCTGGACCCGACAGACCTGATCGATCCCTATTCGGCCGTCTCGGGCTCGAAGAACCTCGAGGTCCGGGACACACGGCACCTGTATCTTCTGCAGACGAAGCTGGAGGGCCGCATCCGAGACTGGATCGACTCGAAGTCGGACTGGCAGACGCTCGCGCGGTCCATCGCTTTGAAACACCTCGACGAGGGCCTGATCGATCGCGGAATTACCCGCGACCTGAAATGGGGTGTACCCGTCGTCGGAGCCGATGGTGGCCCGCGCGCCGGGATGGAAGGCAAGGTCTTCTATGTCTGGTTTGACGCCCCCATCGAGTACATCGGGGCGACCGAGGAGTGGGCCGACGCCAGGGGCACGACCTGGCGCGACTGGTGGCGTCTGAACGAGGGGGCGGACGACGTCCGCTATGTCCAGTTCATGGGCAAGGACAATGTGGCCTTTCACACCGTCAGCTTCCCTGCGACCATCCTCGGATCGGGCGAGCCCTGGAAGACGGTGGATACGCTCAAGGCCTTCAACTGGCTGAACTGGTACGGCGGCAAATTCTCGACGTCGCAGAAGCGCGGCGTCTTCATGGATCAGGCGCTCCACCTGTTGCCGGCCGATTACTGGCGCTGGCATCTGACGGCCTATGGACCGGAGCATTCGGACGCAGCCTTCACCTGGGAGCAGTTCCAGTCGACGACGAACAAGGACCTGGCCGATGTGCTGGGCAATTTCGTCAACCGCATCGTCAAATTCACCGAGTCGAAGTTCGGAGGGGTCGTGCCGGACGCAGGCGAACCCGGGCCGCTGGAAGCCCAGCTCGAGATCGATCTGGCCGCTGGCATCGCCGAGGCAACGGCACAGTTCGAGGCCATGGAGTTCCGCAAGGCCGCACAGGCCCTGCGCGCGGTCTGGGTGCTGGGGAACGAGTATCTGCAGGTCGCCGCCCCGTGGACAGCCTACAAGACTGACGTCGATCGCTCAGCCGTCGGTGTTCGAACCGGGCTGAACATGGTCGCCCTGTTTGCCCGCCTCGCGGCTCCCGTCATGCCTTTTACGGCCGAGAAGATTGCCGCCACGGTCGGAGCGAAGGACCTCAGCTGGCCAGGGCCGGACGAAGCCCTCCTCGACATCCTGCCGCATGGGCAAACGGTCGCCTCGGCCCAGGTTCTTTTCACGAAGATCGAGGACGCGCAGGTCGCGGAATGGTCCGCGCGGTTTGGCGGCGCAGGCACCTAGAAAAAGACCCCGCCGTCAGGTCTGACGGCGGGGCCCTTGATCATTCAGCCGGAGTGACAGTCACCGGCGGTGGTGGGTCGTTGGGCAGCGTGGGCGTTGCCGGGATCGGGACGGCTCCCTCTTCCTGAGCGACACCCTTCAGGTGCTTGGCCGCTTCCTTCTCACTGATATCGAGGAAGGCCGGCGCAGAGGCGTTGAAGGCTTCCATGTTTCCGGTCCGCACGACGACGGACCGTGCCCCGTCCCAGATCATGTGCAGGGCGACATACAGCACGATGACCAGTCCGACGTAGCCGATCCAGCGGTGCTTGGTCAGCAGCTTGGCGATGAAGGTCGCAGCCAGTCCCATCAGGGCGATCGAGAGAATGAGACCGAACACCATGATCCACGGGTGCTCATGGGCTGCCCCGGCGACCGCCAGGACGTTGTCCAGTGACATGGTCACGTCGGCGATCATGATCTGAAGCAGGGCGGCTCCGAACGACTTGCGCTTGATGCCAAGCGCTTCGGGGGGCGGTCCGCCGCCATGGTGGGCTGACAGGGCCGTCTCGAGCTCGGCCTCGGCCTCGGCCTGATCATGCGTCCGCTGCTCCTGCAGTTCGCGCCACATCTTCCAGCAGACCCACAGCAGCAGCACGCCCCCGGCAAGCAGCAGGCCGATGATCGCCAGCAACTGGACCGTGATCAGGGCGAAGCCGATCCGCATGACCACGGCGGCGGCCAGGCCGATCAGGATCGCCTTCTTGCGCTGCTCGGGGGCCAGGGCAGCAGCGGCAAGCCCCACGGCCACCGCATTGTCGCCGGCCAGGACCAGATCGATGGCCAGGACCTGACCCAGGGCGGTCAGCTGGCTGGCAAATTCGGGAGAGCTGAAAAATTCCATGCGCGGGTCTCTAGCGGGTCGATGTGGGTGCGCCAAGCCTCATCCCGTCAGCCTCACGGCATCCGGCAGGCCTCGCTCAGGCGCTCTGTTTGCGGGTGGCCTCATAGAGGGCCACAGCCGCCGCGTTGGAAACATTGAGGCTCTCGAACCCGCCGGGCATTGGAATGCGCGCAAGGACATCGCAGTGTTCGGCAACCAGACGGCGGATGCCATCGCCCTCCGATCCCATCACCAGAACGGTCGGCCGGGCATCCAGCGCCATCTCCAGCGTTTCGTCGGATGCTCCATCCAGCCCCACAGCGCGCCAGCCCAGATCGGCCAGTCGCTCCAGCGCCCGACTCAGGTTTGTGACGCGCGCGCAGGGCAGTCGCTCGGTTGCTCCGGCAGCGGCCTTGGCGAGGGCCCCTGCGAGCGCGGGCGAATGCCGGTCCTGAACGATGATGCCGCGTGCCCCGAAGGCGAGGGCCGAGCGGAAGATGGCACCGACGTTCTGGGGGTCCGTCAGTTGGTCCAGCATCACGATCACGCCTTCGGCCGGATCAGCGATGTCGTCTAGCGGAACGCCTTCCAGCGGTGCGACCTTGAAGACCAGGCCCTGGTGAACGGCGCCGGATGGCACCATCCGCTCCAGAGCCTGGGAATCAGCGAGTTCCACGACGTGGCCGTGCGGGGTCAGTTCGTCCCGCTCGATCTCGGCCGCCCGGTCGGCGGTGGCCAGCAGACGCCCCATGCCCTTGCGTGCAGGGTTGGACAGGGCGGCCAGTACGGGATGACGACCCCAGATGAGGTTGTCAGAATCGATCTTTGCGCCTCGCGGGGCCTTGGGGGCCCCTTCGCGAAAGGATTTCGCGGGCGGATTGGGGTTCCAGCCGCCCTTCTTGCCGCCATCCGACGGCCCGTCGGGGCGCTTGGCGAAGGCCGCTTTATTACCGCTTTTGCGGTCGTTGCGTTCTGGATTTCTCGACACTATAAGACGCCCTCCGATTTGGAGCCCTAGGGCTTTCGGGTCTGGCGCCCCCTCTATCTCAGGCGTGTCAGGGATCGAAGGCTTTTGTTCCGTGGCAGGTCGAAAGACCGATCGCGGAGGGGTCTGACGGTATTGAAACGTGCGCTGGGGGAATGTCCCGAGTGGCAAAGGGGGGGGACTGTAAATCCCCTGCGTAAGCTTCGCAGGTTCGAGTCCTGCTTCCCCCACCACGTGCGTTTCGAGACGTGAGACCGGACGCCAACGAGGATCGACTGCGGAAGTTCCCTTGTGAAAACAAGCGACTGCCGTGGTTTCTGTGCGGGTATAGTATAATGGTAATACAGCAGCCTTCCAAGCTGAATATGTCGGTTCGATTCCGTCTACCCGCTCCAGGTTTTTGATAGCACCCAGCGCCCCTCAACCCGGGCCATCAGGAGTTTGGCCATGGCCAAGGAAAAGTTCGAACGTAACAAGCCGCATTGCAACATCGGCACGATCGGTCACGTTGACCACGGCAAGACGACGCTGACGGCGGCGAT
>NZ_JACHOR010000005.1 GCF_014199945.1 Brevundimonas variabilis | reverse complement strand
CAACTGAACCCGCAACGGCTCCGCCGCATGAATGTCCAGCACCGATCCCAGCCTCAACTCAACCGACATCAGCAACCCTCCCCAATCGCCGTCGCTGTGACGGGTTGATGTTTCTGCACCGCAAGGCTGCAACCGAACGTCTTCAGGCCCGTGACCGCGTCAGACGCCAGGGCGATGGCGAGGGCCGATCGGACTGCAAGGCGTTCCGCCAAGCCGGCGACAGGCCGCGCCGCGCCGCGGGGCGTGGCGATCCGGAGCGGCAGCCCGGATCGCGCCAGACGCATGGACACAGGACGATTCGCTGGCATTTTGCGTAACGGGGCTCTCTCTGTAGAAGGAGCCTCAACGTCGTCCCAACGCTAATATTATTGATGAATCACAGACTAGGTAGGACTACTTAAACTCCGTTCGATTCTGTTTGCCGGGATCAAGGAAGACGAGGCTCCTTTTCAACGCCCCATCCCGGCACCGTCAGGGTTTCCGGCATTTCGTGAAGGACGGGCACAGCGATGACACCCCTGTTGCCCGCCACCGCCAACCACCCCCTGCTGCCCCGCCTTGCAAGGCGGCGAGGCCTTCAGGCCTGGCTGATCGCCCTGAGCCTTGCGGTCATGGCGCTGGCACCCCGGATCTGGATCGGAACGGAGAGCCATCTTTTCTATCTTCTCCCGATCATCGCGGTCGGGCTGAGCGCCACGGTCACGGGACGCAAGCCGACCTTTCTCGTGCTGGCCATCACGACGGCTGCCAACATCTGGACATCTGCCCTTCCGACCGACCTGCCCGCCCTGGCACTTTCCATGCTGTTCGGGGTCATCGCCTGGCTCCTGGCCGAAGTCTTCTGGGAGCTCGGGGCCTATCGGCGGCGCACCGATCAGCTTTCCGTGCATCTGGACCGGCGCCAGGTCATGCTGGAGACGATCCTTGCCTCCGTGCCTGTCATGACCGTCACCCGGGAGGGCATGATCCAGATGTTGACCCACCCCGCCTGCCAGCTTTTCGGAACAACCCAGGCCAGCGTGGGGAAGCCCGTATCGGCCTTTATCGATGGCTTTGATGCCATCGAGGAGTCCGCGTCGGTCGGCCCCAACGACCATGTCTGGACCGGACGTCGCGAGAACGAGATCACCTTCCCCCTCAACGTCCAGGTCGGCGTCCTGCCCGAGCAGCCCGCCAGCGATCATCTGATCCTGTGCCTGACCGACCTCAGCCTGGCACACGCCGCCGATGCCCATGCCCGGGATCTGCATGCCCAGCTGAACCGTGTCTGGCGACTGAACTCCCTTGGCGAGATGGCGGCCACCCTCGCCCACGAGCTCAATCAACCGCTGAGCGCCGCAACAACCTATCTGCACGCCAGCCAGGTGGACGTGGCGCGGGCCGGACTCATGGGAGAGAGCGCGGGACGCACGATCGAGCTGGCCAAGGGCCAGATCCTGCGCGCAGGCTCGATCATCCGTCGCATGCGCGAACTCCTGGCCCACCAGGCGCGCAGCCTGGGGCAGGAGCGCGTCGGGGCCATGGTGGCGGACCTCGCCGGTGTATTCTCGATGATCGAACGGGCGGGCGGGGTCCAGATCCAGATCCAGATCGACGATGTCCACGACCGCGTGCGGGCCGATCGCATCCAGTTCCAGCAGGCCATGGTCAATCTGGTCCGGAACGGCGTCGAGGCGCTGGCCGGCACGGCGGACCCGCAGTTGAGGATCGTCGGGCGGGTCCTGAGCGACGCCGAGTTCCAGATCGTGGTCGAGGACAACGGAATCGGCATCGCCGCCGAGAAGATCGACACGATCTTCAGGCCCCTGATGACGACCAAGGCCGGCGGAATGGGCTTGGGATTGTCAGTGACTCGAACTATCGTCGAGAGTCATGGAGGTGTGCTTCAGGTGGAGAAAAGCGTCCTTGGCGGGGCGGCTTTCAGCTTCTGCCTGATGCGCGAGCAGGAAATGGAGCCTGAGTGAAGAACCATTCGGTCTTCGTGGTCGAGGATGACGAGGCCGTCCGGGACTCGTTGCTCACGCTCCTGCGCGTTCAGGGGATTCGCGCCCGGGGCTTCACCAGCGGCAAGGACTTCTTCGACAACCTGCCTGACGAGCCCTCGGCCTGCGTCATTACCGATGTGCGCATGCCGGATTTCGACGGGACCGAGGTGGTGCGTCGCCTCGCCGAAACCCGCGGCCATGCCTGGCCGGTCATCGTGATTACCGGGCATGCCGACGTGCCGATGGTCATCCAGATGATGAAGATGGGCGTAGCCGACTTCATCGAGAAACCCTTCGATCCCAGTCGCCTCATCGAAGCCGTGAAGGGTTGCATCGGACACCTGGCGGAGTGGGAAGGGGCACAGGAGGCCCGCAAGGCTGCCGAGGCCCGGCGAAGCCAGCTGACCCCGCGCGAGGCCCAGGTCTTCCAGGGCTTGATCGAGGGCAAATCGAACAAGGAGATCGCCCTGGATCTCGATATCAGTCCCAGAACGGTCGAGATCTTCCGCGCCAAGGTCATGGACAAGATGCAGGCTCCAACGCTGTCGGCGCTGGTCAGAATCGGTGTGACCCTGTCGGCCGCCTGATAATCCGGACCGACGGCCTGAACCCCGGCAGGGATGACGGTCTTTCGCGCATGTCCCGGTGCGCCCGGTTCACCGCCACGTGTCCACCCTCATCCAGGACCCGCAGGCTGGAAATCGCGAAAGGACTCAATCACATTGCGGCCTCGGCAGTGCGCCTCTAGCATGCCGGGACGGCTCTGCTTTTGTGAACGAGGGTCCCCGGCCGATGACCACCATCCAAGGCGTGACCAACGATCGCCTCGGGCGCATCGTCGAGGATGCGGCCAGCGAGGTCTATGTCTTCGGCGCCGAGGACTATCTGTTCCGGATCGTGAACCGCGGCGCGCGCGACAACCTCGGCTATACGATTGACGAACTGAGGTCCCTCACGCCCTGGGATATCAAGCCTGAAATCAGCAGGGAAGCCTTCGTGGCCCTGGTCCAGCCCCTGATCCGGGGGGTCGTGGAACGCCTCGACTTTGACACGGTCCACCGTCGTCGCGACGGCACCCTGTACAGCGTCTCCGTCAGGCTCCAGCTGTTCGAGGAACAGGGTGACCGCGTCTTCTACGCCGCCATCCAGGACATTACTGAAAGACAGCAGATCGAGTCGGACCTGCGCGACGTGACCCGACGCCTGGACGCCATTCTCGACAACACCACCATGTCCGTCTTTCTGATGGATGACCGCCAGCAATGCGTGTTCATGAACAAGGCGGCCGAACAGCTGACGGGCTACGCCTTCGCCGAGACCGCGGGGCGGCCCCTGCACGACGTGATCCATCACTCCTACCCGGACGGACGGCCCTTTCCCCTGTCGGAGTGCGCGATCGACCGCGCCTTCCCCAGGAATGCCGGCACCCAGGGCGAGGAGGTGTTCGTGCACAAGGACGGGTCCTTCTATCCCGTCGCCTTTACGGCCAGCCCCGTCCGCGATGAGCGCACCAATGTCGTCGGTACCGTCGTGGAGGTCCGCGACATCAGCGAGGACAGACGCAACAAGGAGGCACGGGACCTGTTGATGCGCGAGGTCGACCACCGGTCGCGCAATGTCCTCGCGATCGTCCATTCGCTGGTTCACCTGACCCGAGCCGATGATCTGGCGACCTACAAGGCGACCCTGGCGGGTCGTATCGACGCCCTGTCGCGGGCGCAGACCTCCCTGGCCAGCCGCCGCTGGGAAGGTGGCGAGCTTCGCGACGTGGTACGGGATTCGCTGGACGCCCTGTGTCCGGGGGACCGTGTCGCCTGTGAGGGGTCGCAGGTGTCCCTGTCGCCGGAGCAGGTGCAACCCATCAGCATGCTGCTGCACGAACTGGCGACCAACGCCAACAAATACGGGGCCTTCAGCGCGGGCGACGGTTTCGTCTCGGTCACCTGGCGGGTGGACGACGGTCAGGTAAGGCTGAGCTGGAAGGAAACCGGCGGCCCACAGGTCGTCGAACCCGAGCGGGAAGGGTTCGGTTCGATCCTCAAGAACAGCCTGATGCGCCAGCTTCGGGGCCGGATCGACCGGCAATGGACCGCCACGGGCCTGGCTGTTGAAATGACCTTCCCGCTCTGAGACCGGATCTGCTGCCTGCGTCAGCAGAGGCCTTGCCCGCGAACAGTCGATGGTTGATCGTGTCTGGAGAACTCCCGTGTCCCCGACAGGACCCCGGAGGACAAGGGGGGCATGATGGTTGATGCAGACAAGCCGGGGGCGGCCCTGGCCGATGATATGCTGGGGTTCGGCGGGCGCGAATTCGTCACGGTCAAACAGCTCGTCCTGCGACCGGCCGGCGTGCTCCAGGCCTGGATGGAACAGGGGGCCGAAGGCGGGGGGGCCTATGCCCGTCCCCTGCGCCTGTATCTCGCCCTGAACGCCTTCCTGATGCTGGTCCTGTTCCTGCGTGGCGGGGCTGGCTACATGCTGGAGGGCCTGCCGCCGGACATGATGGGCGCGCTTCAGGAACGGTCGGGCAAGTCAACCGATGCCTTCGCCGCCGACGCTGACGGCTGGATGACGCTGGTCATGGTGCCCCTGCTGTCCCTGTTCTATGCCCTGGCTGCGGCTCCGCTGCTTCGGCTCTGGGACCAAGAGGACCTGGGCTGGCGGCGCGGATTCAGGGCCGCCTTCGCCTGGCTGTGCGCCTGGACCGTGCTCATCCTCCCCCTCACCTGGTGGGCGTATGGCAAAAGCCCGTTGGCAGCGCTCATCTCCCTTGTCGTCATCCTCCTGGGCGTCATCGCCTTCCTTCGCATGGGCCGGGGACGCTGGTTCCGCACCACCCTCGCCGGCATCGGCAAGGCCATCCTGCTGATGCTGGCCGTGCAGATCAGCGGCCTGATTGGCGGAGCCCTGGTGGTCGCGATCGGCCTGCTCGGAGCCTCGGCCATGCCCTAGGGGGCGAGGTGACGGATTGCAGGAGAAAATGGCGCGCCCGGAACGATTCGAACGTCCGACCCTCAGATTCGTAGTCTGATGCTCTATCCAGCTGAGCTACGGGCGCGCACAGGCCTTTCGGCGAGGGCGGGTCTTTAGCGGAGGGGGGACGGGAGTGCAAGCGGGATCGGCCGGGATTCTGACTTCGTGTGTCCGGGGTTGGCGAAGGGCGGGTGGCGGCCTAATCGTGACGGCCTCCCCGTTTGTCGTCCTGCAAGAAGAGGGTCGCCCATGCGCCCGTTGACCTCCCCTTTCCGGCCCGGTCCGAAGTCACAGCGGCGGGCGGGCATGACTGCCGTCGTCATGGTCGCTGCAGGAGCGCTGGCGGCCTGTCAGGGCGTGGCCCGCACAGCGTCGGGTCCGGCACCGGTCGTGCCGGTCGTGGCCGAGGCCCCGATGGCGCGGGGGCCGTTCGTGGCGGCGGCCAATCCCCTGGCGGTGGAGGCCGGGATGGCGGTGCTGCGGCGCGGCGGGACGGCGGTCGATGCCGCCGTGGCGATCCAGGCCGTGCTGGGACTGGTCGAGCCCCAGTCGTCTGGACTGGGCGGCGGGGCCTTCATGATGCTGTACGACGCCGATACCCGCGAGGTGACGGCCTATGACGGGCGCGAGACGGCACCGGCCTCGGCTACGCCAGACCTTTTCGTCGAGGACGGCCGGACCCTGTCGGTCCCGGATGCCATCCTGAGCGGACGGTCGACCGGCGCACCGGGCGCCGTGGCCATGCTGGGCATGGCGCAGAAGGCGCATGGCGTGCTGCCCTGGGCCTCGCTGTTCGGCGATGCCGAGCGGCTGGCCGACGAGGGGTTCACCGTGTCGCCGCGGCTGGCGGGGATGATCGCCGGCACCCGGGGCCAGGCGCGAAGCCGCTGGGCCAGTGCCTATTTCACCAAGCCGGACGGGACCCGCTATGTCGCCGGCGACACCCTGCGGAACCCGGACTATGCCCGGACCGTGCGGACGCTGGCCGAGGGCGGGGCCGAGGCCTTCTATCGCGGGCCGATCGCAGCCGGGATCGCCGCCACGGTGGCCGAGGCCCCCCGTCCCGGCGGGCTGACGGAGGCCGATATTGCCGCCTATGTGCCCCTCGAGCGCGGTGCCCTGTGCCGTCCGTTCCGGGTCTATGTGGTCTGCGTGCCGCCCCCGCCGTCGAGCGGCCTGGCGGTCCTGCAACTGCTGGCCATGGCGGAAGAGACCCCGGCGATCGATCAGGGGCCCGACAGCGTCGAGGCCTGGACCGCCTTCGCCCAGCTCCAGCGGCTGATGTATGCCGACCGGGACCGCTATGTCGGGGACCCGGCCTTCGTCGGCGTCCCCGTGCAGGGGCTGCTGGACGAGACCTATGTGGCCGAGCGCGCGGCCCTGGCCCCCGGTCTGACCGGGCCTGTCGAGGCCGGCAATCCGCCCGGTGGCGTGTTCCGGGCGGGGGATGCCACCCGGGAGGTCGCCGGCACCTCGCATTTCGTGGTCGTCGACGACCAGGGCAATGCGGTCAGCATGACCACCACGGTCGAGAGCATCTTCGGCTCGGGCCGGATGACCGGCGGTTTCTTCCTGAACAACCAGCTGACCGACTTCTCGTTCAGCGCCACCGACGACCAGGGGCGGCCGGCGGCCAATGCCGTGGCGGCCGGAAAGCGGCCCCGGTCGTCGATGTCGCCGGTGATCGTGCTGGATGCCCGCGGGCGGCTGGTCGGGGCGATCGGGTCACCGGGCGGACCCTCGATCCTGGCCTACAATGCCAAGGCCCTGATCGGGACGCTGATCTGGGGAATGGACACCCAGGCGGCCTTCGACCTGCCCAATCTGGTGGCACGGGGGACCGGGATCGGCGCGGATACCGACCGGTTCTCGCCGGCGCTGCGCGACGGACTGAACGCCAACGGGATCACCCTGCGCCCCAATGCGTCGGAGAACTCGGGCCTGCACGGGGGCTTCTGGAAACAGGGTCCGGCCGGCTGGGGCTGGGATGGCGGCGCCGACGACCGGCGCGAGGGCGTGGCCCGGACCCAGTAGGATCGCGGGGGGCTTTGGCCCCTCACCCTTTCGGCTGACGCATCGCTTCGCTCTGCGAGCCTCAAGCCCTCTCCCGCCGGGAGAGGGGTCAGTAAAAAAAAACCGTCCTGATCGTCTTGATCGTCTTGATCTCCAGAGAGTCTGGAAGGGCTGGAACAGGACCGGGATGTCAGAGACCGGTGTGCAGTCTCCCACGGGTTCGGGTCGTGCTGGAACATCGCCTGCTCTTTTCAGGCAAGCGCTTGTTCTGACGGGCATCACGCGCGGGATTTGTGCGGACTGGAGGGGTCAGGTCTCTCAGACCGGCCACAGAAGCGGGCCCGAAAACCGGTGTCGCGTCACCCGTGAGACCCCCAGAAGAGCTATCGATGGAGCCCAACGAATCTCGCTCGTGCGGGATCTGATCTCCTCATAATCCTGAGCTATGGGCCCCATGGAACCGGGGTGTGAGGGATTTATCGGGCATGAAACGCAGCGGATTGCATCGACGACGGCTCTGGCTCGGCAGTGTCGCCGCATTAGAAATACTGGTGGCAGGCCCGGCCCTGGCCCAGTCGGCCGAAGGACCGCCTGGTCCGGACCGATCGCCGACCGCCCGACTGGGGGACATCGTGGTCACGGCGCGGCGACGCGAGGAGAATGTCCAGGACATCCCGATCGCCCTGAGTGTCGTTTCCAACGAATTGCTGGACAGTACCGGAACCAGCAATGTGGGGCAGCTGACGCAGCTCGTGCCCAGTCTGCAGATCCTGAGTTCCAACCCGCGCAACACGTCCTTCACGATCCGGGGTCTGGGGGCCAGCTATGGCCTGGCCAATGACGGTCTGGAACAGGGCGTCGGCCTGTATGTCGACCAGGTCTACAATGCCCGTCCGGCCACCGCGACGCTGGACTTCATCGACATCGACCGGATCGAGGTGCTGCGCGGGCCGCAAGGCACCCTCTTCGGCAAGAATACGACCGCGGGGGCGCTGAACATCACGACCCGGGCCCCGACGTTCACACTGGAAGGCGTGGGGGAGGTCACGATCGGCGACTATGGTCTGCGGCAGATCAAGGGGACGGTTGCAGGGCCGCTGTATGGCGATGTGGTTGCCGGACGCCTGTCGTTCGTGTCGAACCAGCGCGATGGCTTTCTGACCAATGTCACCAATGGCGAGAACCAGAACAACGTGAACGGCCTGAGCCTGAGGGGACAGCTGCTGATCCAGCCCGACGACCGGCTGAGCGTGCGCCTGTCGGGCGATCACAGCCGTCAGGAGACCAACTGCTGTGCCCAGGTCTATGTCACCTACGGACCGACGCAGCGACCGGCCGCCCAGCAGTTTCCGAACCTGGCGGCGGGCCGTGCCTATGCGCTTGCCAGCCTGAACCCCTATGACCGGCTGTCAGATGTCGATTTCGACATCCAGGCCGACCAGTGGCATGCAGGCGGTTCGGCCATCGTCGACTACGATTTCGGGGACATCGGCTTCACCTCGGTGACGGCCTATCGCGAGTGGGACTGGGAGCCCGCCAACGATCGCGACTATACGGCCCTCGACATCATCCGGCAGTCGGCCAACCCGTCCCACCAGAACCAGTTCAGCCAGGAGTTCCGCATCGGCTCGCAGGGGTCGCGGACGATCGACTGGACCGCAGGCCTCTATTATTTCGACCAGACGATCGATACCGACGGGGTCACCGAATACGGCCGGGATGCGTCCTACTGGCTGCTGGGCCCGACCGTCCCCTCGGCCCTGCTGGACGGCTACAAGGTGTTCAACGTGTCGAGCATCAACACCGAGTCCTGGGCGGTCTTCGGTCAGTTCACCTGGAACATCACGGACCGGTTCCGTGTCACGCCGGGCCTGCGTTACACCGACGAGTCCAAGTCCGGCACCTATACGGCGACGACGGCCGGAGGGCTGGTGACGACCGATGCGACCCTGATCTCGCGTCGCCTGGGTATTGCGCGGCCCCAGACCTATTCCGCCGAGATCTCGGACGGCAGCGTATCGGGCCAGATCGCCGCCTCCTACGACATCAACGACGACGTGCTGGTCTATGGCTCCTATGCCCGGGGCTTCAAGTCCGGCGGCATCAACATGGCGGGCCTGCCGACCCTGGCCAACGGCCTGCCCGCCCTGAACAGCGTCGAGGTCGACCCCGAAGAGGTCACCACCTATGAGCTGGGGCTGAAGACCCAGAGCTTCGACCGGCGCCTGACGGCCAATCTCGCGGCCTATTACACCGAGATCGCGGACTTCCAGGCCAATGTGGTCGATGCGGGGCCGGGCGCACTGCGCGGCTATCTGGCCAATGTCGAGAAGGTCGAGATTCGCGGCGTCGAACTGGACCTGACCGCGCGGCCTACGGACCGGCTGGACCTGTATGCCAATCTTGCCTGGACGGACGGTGAGTATGCGTCCTTTGCCAATGGCCCCTGCCCGCTCGAACGGATCGGCCCCGCGACCGCAGCCTGCGATCTGTCGGGCAAGGAGTTCCCGGGTGTGTCGCCCTGGGCCGGGTCCATCGGCGGCGAATACCGGTGGCGGGTGGAGCGGACCGGGGGCGAGATCCTGGTCGGGGCCGACGCCAGCTATCGCTCGGCCTATTTCGCCGATGCGGCGGTTTCAGAATATGCGCGGATCGACGGCTATGGCCTGGTCAACCTGCGAGCCGGCTATCGATCCGACGCCGGCTGGGAAGCCCAAATCTTTGTCCGCAATGCCCTGGACGAGGACTATCTGCAGTTCGTCAGCATCCAGACCGGCAACTCGGGCCTTGTGATCGGCAATCCGGGCGACCCGCGGACCGTCGGCGTCACCCTGCGCGCGCGGTACTGAGGGCGGGTCAGCCGAAGGCCAGCGCGCCGGCAAGACCCGCCAGGGCCACGATGACCACCGCATTGAACCGGCTTTTCCAGAGGTAGACGATCGCAAGGGCTGCGGCGAAGATCGGCAGGGCGGGCCACAGGGTGGGCAGGCGCGGGACGGTTGCCCACGCCAGCTGGAGCGTGGTGGCGGCGATGATCCCCACCACGCCGGCCGCCACCCCGGCCAGCAGGGTCTGTAGCCCCGCCATGTCCATCACCCGCTCGAGCCGCTCGTAGAAGATCATCAAGAAGGCAAAGGCGGGCAGGAACACACCCGCCGTGATCGCGAGCGCCCCCAGGGGTCCGCCCGCCACATAGCCCACGAAGGTGCAGAAGATGACGAGCGGTGCGGGCAGGACGCCGCTGAGCGCCACACCATCCAGGAACTGGCCTTCGCTGACCCAGCCCCGCCCGACCGTGTCGGCACGGACGAAGGGAATGGCCGTATAGGCTCCGCCGAAGGTCAGGAGCCCGGCTTTCAGCCCGGCAAGGAACAGGGCCAGGATGCCGGCCGCCCCGGCCTGTGTCGCTCCCGTGCTCGCGACGCCCAAATCGGGGCGGGACAATGACGGCCAGCCAACGCCGCTTTCTGCCGCGAGCATCAGCCCGACCGCGCCCGCTGTCGCCGCGAACAGACCGGCGGCGATGGCCAGGCGGGTGCGCCCGGCGTGTCCCAGCCCGTAGACGAGACCGGTCCCGGCCAGAACGATCCAGAAGCTGACGCCCAGCAGGGTGGCGGCACCGGCGATGATCGCGAGGCTCCACAGCAGGCGATCCTCGAGGATATGCTGGCCGATCCGGTGCACCGCGCGCACGATCACGGCGAGGACCGCCACCTGGATTCCGAGGAAGGTGGCGGCGAGCCCGGCCTGTCCGGGCCCGAAAGTCACATAGGCCCAGGCAGCCGCCATCATCAGCACGAGGCCCGGCAGCATGAAGCCGATCCCGGCCAGCAGACCGCCCAGCCGCCCCCTGGCCCGTATGCCGAGGTGGACGCAAAGCTCGTGGGCTTCCGGTCCCGGCAGGACCTGCATGACGGCCAGCAGCCGGTTGAAATGGCCTGGCGACATCCAGCGGTCGCGTTCGATGAGGTCGCGCCGGATCATGGCGATCTGGGCCACAGGCCCGCCGAAGGCCAGGCAGCCGAACATCAGGAACCGCCCGAACAGGGCCGGGAGGCTCATCCGGGCCGGACGAGGGTCATCTGAAGAATCGTGGGTCAGATCCGACACAATACGCGCTCCGAACCCCGCACATCGACGTGCGGCTGAAGGAGCGGACCTTGGACGGCGGGCCGTCTGGACGGGCGTCCGCGACGGCCCGTGCGGAAAGCCTAACGGAGCGCTTCGGCTCGGACAAGGCAGAAGTCACCCCGGGGGAATGGTCCCGGCCTGTCAGGGCAAGGGGATGTCCACCCGCTCATCCTCGGCATAGATGTAGGTCGCCGCGGGCTTGCGGTGCTGGTCGGGGATCTGGCGCTCGAAGCGCTGTGCGGCCCCCAGCGTCTCGCCCGGAAGCCATTCGAGGTGGGGGCGAAGCAGGTCGGTTTCGACCAGACAGAAATAGAACATGCCCACACTCCCCGTGCCCAGCCGCATGTGCGGCAGCTTGACCGTGGCACGCGCCCGCAGCGCGCGAGCGAACATAGGTTGAGATGCGGGGGTGCCTGTTCCCTAGCGGTCCTGGCCAGCAAAGGCCGTCCGCAACCGGCGGTGCAGATAGTTCTCGTCGAAGCCGGCGATCCGGTTCAGCTGAACCGGATCCTCGATGATGAGGCTGCCGCGCTGGAGGGTCATCGCGCCGGTGCCGCGGAGTTCCTTCAGCACCCGGTTCAGGTGAACCGGCGTCATGCCGAGCGAGTCTGCCAGCATGGTCTGTGAAAGGGGCAGGGCAAACGGCGGTTCGAGGGTGATGCCGATGTTGTGGGCCCGGAGGTAGAGTTCGCACATCAGGTGAGCGACGCGCTCAATGCTGGCCCGGCGACCCATGCTGGTGATCCAGGCCCGCATCGTGCCTTCGTCGATCAGTTGCGACAGGTACAAGGCTTTGGCGATGCCGGGATAGCGGGTGAAAACATCATCCATCTCGGGACGGGAAATCGTCGCCACGAGGGCGGGGGTGATCGTCTGGATACTGTGGTCCATTTCGGCCAGCAGGCCGACATGAAGATCGCAGCTGTCACCCGGCATCAGATAGGCCAGGATCTGTCGCGAACCGTTCGGCAGGATCTTGTAGCGGCAGGCCCAACCGTCGAGCACGACAAAGACCGGGCCGGGTCGGTCGCCTTCGCGGATCAGATCATGCCGGGCGGTGTAGAGCCTCTGATCCGCTGTGGCGGCCGTCAGGGCAGCAATGTCATTTGGAGACAGGCGCGAGAACCCGTTCAGCTTTTCGACGAAACGGTTACTCATCGCGCACCATCACACGCCAGCTCAGGCTTAGATATTGATCAAAGTTATAGTTCATTGTTGATGTAGGTGATAGATAACGCCGGACGGTCCCCTAGAAAGCCAGTCAAGCGGCGGCTCGGGCGAACCTTCCCTCGGCCAGAAGTGCGCCGAAGGAATCCGCAGCATGTCCATCGACCAGTCCAACGACAAAACGGATCTTGACGCCGCTCATGGCCCCGACGCCCATGGCCAGGCCGCGATGCTGCTGATCGAGAGCCTGATCCATGGCCTGATCTCGCGCCAGGTTATCACCGTGGCTGACGCGGTCGACATCGTCGACACGGCCATCGAGGTGAAGATTGATGGTGCCGCGGACAGGGGCGATTCACCCGCCAGTCTTCGACAGTCGCTGGGACTGTTGGATGCCATCGGCAACAGCCTGAGCCGGGACGTCCTGCTGGACTGACGCAGACGAGGCCCGGGCTATTCCGGCAGGCGGAGCTCGAAGGTCGTGCCCAGCGGGCCGGTCTCGACCAGCTTCAGCTCGCCGCCGTGGTTGGCCGCCAGTTCGCGCGAAATGGTCAGGCCGAGCCCCGTGCCGCCCGAGGCCTTGGAACTGACGAAGGGCTCGAACAGATGTTCGGACAGGCGCTGGGGGATGCCGGGGCCATCGTCCGCGATCCGGATCACGGTCATTCCATCCCGGCTTTCTGCCGTCAGGCGGACCGTGCCCCGGCCCTTGCGGTCGCCGCGACCGGCATCGGCCTCGATGGCCTGGCGGGCATTGCGCATCAGATTGACCAGGATGCGGTGCAACTGGTCCGGATCGGCATCGACGGCGAACCGGGCGGGGATGGAGCGGGTCAGCCGGACCCCTTCGGGCTCCAGGCCAGCATCCTCGGCCGCAGAGGCTGTCGCGGCGGCCAGCGGGATTCGGATGCGCTGGGGGGCCGGTTCCTCGCTCTTGCCATAGTCCAGCACATTGCGGGTCAGGGCGGCGGCCCGGCCCAGGGCCCGCTCGAGGCGCGGCAGGACGGCGGCGACCTGGGGGTCGGCGGAGCTCGCGAGCCGCTCTGACGCCATCTGGGCCGAGGTCAGCATGTTGCGCAGGTCGTGATTGATCTTGGCCACCGCCTCGCCCAGCGCGACCAGACGGGCGCGGGCCCGCAGCGACAGGCGGACCTCCTCCTGCATCCGGGCCAGCTCGCGCTCGACCCGACCGATCTCGTCGGCGCGGTCGGACGGGTCGGGGCTGGCGTGCTCAGGGTCGCCGGCAAAGCGTTCGATGGATCGCGTGACGCGCCGCAAGGGGTGGATCACAAGGAAGACCAGCGAGGCATAAAGCAGCGTGCCCGCCAGCACGGAGATCAGGACCGAGACCAAGAGGCTGTTCAGCAGGAAGGTCCGCAGTTCCTGTTTCAGCGGCTCGGCGGGGGCCAGGACCTCGATATAGTCGCCCGGGCGGTAGCGGGGCTCGGCCCGGACCCGGATGGAGCGGTCCGGGTGCCCCGTCAGGGTGCGCCAGGGGTCGGTCAGGCGCAGGGGGAGAGGCCGGTTGCGCAGATCGATGAAGTCGGGCGTGCGGGGCAGGCTGGGGGCCTGCAGCAGCTGTGACAGCACCCCCTCCTCGCTCACGGCCACGGCGGACACGCCGCCGATGCGCAGCAGCTGTTCGGCGACCTCGTCGGACACGGCATTGTAGGGCAGGGCTTCGACCCCGACCGAGGCCAGTTCGGCCGACTGGATCCGGTCGCGCAGCCAGCGCTCCTGGAAGGACGAGGCGCTGGGCACGATGATCAGCCCCCCCACTGCGACGGTGAAGACGGCGGTCAGCAGCAGCAGGCGCGAGGACAGGCCGTCGGGGGCCTGGAACGGCGGGCGTCCGGCCAGACGGCGAATTGGACCGGGCATGAGGGCCTTCATGCCGGCCTCGCAGCAGAAACGACGCAGGCGAGCTCCAGCAAGCGCGAGCCCTTCCCCTGGAGGGGGAAGGGTTGGGATGGGGTGGAGGCACGCTGGCACCAATGGTTTGCGTTCACCCGGCGCCCAAGGCCCGGGTGTTGAAGCCCCCCTTTGACAGGCTGCCTCCACCCAATCCCCGGCCCTTCCCCCTCCAGGGGAAGGGAGCATGAAGGATCCCATTTCATGCCGGACGCCGCTTCAGACGCGACTGAACTGTCTTCATGGCCAGGGGCAGGATGACAGCCAGCACGAACACGCCCGCCATCGGGGCCCAGAAGGCATAGAAGAGCGACGGGATATCGGGATCGGGATCGACCTGCAGCAGGTCATGCAGGCTGTCCCCGATCCAGCAGTAGATGAAATGAGCCGGCAACAGGCCGATGACGGTCGCGATCGTATAGGGCGTCAGCCGCACCGCCATGACACCCGCCGCCAGATTGATCATATGGAACGGCACCACGACCGCCAGACGACTGGCCAGCACATACCAGAAGGTGTCGCGGTCGATGGCATCGCAGACCCGCTGCATCAGGCCAGCATCGCGGGCCGCGCGGTTGCGAAGGACATCCCCGAGCGCCGAACGGGCGACGGCATAGACGACCAGGGCCCCGAGGGTGGCCGCGATCGAGGTCGCGATCCCGCCGACCCACGGCCCGAACAGATAGCCGGCGGTGATGGTCACGAAGAAGACACCCGGCACCACACTGGCCGTCAGGACGGCAAAGACCGCCACCAGCGCCAGCAGGCTGAGGACATAATGCCGGTCACAATAGGCCTGCAGGGCTTCGCCATGGTCGCGCAGGGTATCCAGCGACAGATAGCGGTTCCAGCCCATGCCGAAGATCAGGGCGATGACGCAGGCCAGGGCCACCAGGGGCCAGAAGCGGCGGATCAGTCTCATATCGCCCTCCTCTCGCTGGCGTTTCCTGCTCTTTCGGGCCTTCGGGCCGCGAGCATCGTGTTCAGCGGCGTTGACAGCCTGTCCGCTTTCGACTTATACGCCCGCCCTTCCCGCGACGGACGCTTTCTGTCTGGCGCGACCCTTTCAACCCGAGGAGCCGATCGTGAAGCGGACCTATCAGCCGTCGCGTTTAGTGCGCAAGCGCCGTCACGGCTTCCGTTCGCGGATGGCCACCAAGAACGGTCAGAAGATCGTTGCGCGCCGCCGCGCCAAGGGCCGCAAGAAGCTTACGGCCTAAGCGACCTTCCATGTTCGTTTGTCCCGTCGCAAGGCGGGACCCCCAGCACACAGCGGTTACGCGACAGGACTGGGTCCCGGGATCGACCGGGGTAAACGGAATGCAGGGTGACACTCCCAAAATCGAACGTCTGACTTCGCGGCCCCAGTTCCTGGCGGCCGCGAAGGGCGTTTCCCAGGCCCGCGGCGCTGTCGTTGTGCAGCGGCTGGACCGCGGCGACGAAGACGCCTCCATCCGCGTCGGCTTTACCGCGACCCGCAAGGTCGGGGGTGCCGTCGTGCGAAACCGCGCCAAACGACGCCTTCGCGAGGCGGCACGGGCTCTGGTTCCGCTTCATGGCGTGGCCGGCAGCGACTATGTGCTGATCGCCCGCATGGGCACGACGGGCCGTGAATGGGACCGGCTGCTTGACGATGTGAAATCGGCGCTTACAAGGCTGGCGACCCCGCAGGGCGCGGCCCAGACCCCTCAACACACGGCTGCCCACAAACCTCGCGATATTCCCGGCCAGGACCGCTTACCCGAATGAAGAACGAGAATACGCGCAATACGGTGATCTTCATCGTCGCGACGATGGTCATTCTGATCGGCTACCAGTTCTTCGTCATGCGCCCGCAGGCCGAGCGCATGCGGGCCGCCCAGATCGCAGAGGCCGCCCAGACAGCCGAGACGGCAGGGGTTGCAGCCGGAACGGTCGGCTCGATTGCCGCCCCGGCCCCGTCCAGCGCCATCTTCACGACAGACCGGACCCAGGCCCTGGGCACCGCAGCACGGGTGCGGATCGATACGCCACGGGTCCAGGGCTCGCTGTCGCTGCAGGGGGCACGGATCGACGACCTGTTCCTGAAGAACTATCGCGAAACGATCGATGCGGACGCCGCCCTGGTCGAGCTGTTCCGGCCGCAGGGCATGGAGCATGCCTATTTCGCCCAGTTCGGCTGGACCGGCCAGAACGTCGCTGGCGGCGTACCAGGGCCCAATACACTGTGGCGGCTGACGGCTGGCCAGACCCTGACACCGACAACCCCGGTCACCCTGACCTGGGACAATGGCCAGGGCCTGCGCTTCACGCGGGTGGTCAGCGTCGACACAGACTACATGTTCACGGTCGCCGATACCGTCGCCAATCTGGGCACGGCGCCGATCGTCATCGCCCCCTATGGTCGCGTCGAGCGCCAGGGCGTCCCCGCCGTCCTGGGCAAGCAGCAGATCCTGCACGAGGGTGCGATCGGTACCTTCTCCAACGACGGCAAGGCCATCACCAAACAGATCAAGTACGGCAAGTGGGCCGACGAGCCGCGTCAGGACTTCACCTCCACCGGCGGCTGGCTGGGCATCACCGACAAATACTGGATGGCCGCACTGATCCCGCCGCAGACGGAAGAGATCGAGGCCCAGTTCGTCATCACCGATCCTGAGCGTACGAACATCCACGAGGCCCGGATGCTGGGCGAGGCGCGTACCATCCAGCCGGGCCGTCAGGTCGAGGAGGTCCAGCACCTGTTCGCCGGGGCAAAGCGCAACGAGATCCTGTCGGCCTATGAGACGCGCCTCGACATCCCGCGCTTCATCTATGCGATCGACTGGGGCTTCCTGTGGTTCCTGACGCGACCGATCTTCCTCGTCGTGGAGTTCTTCTACGGCCTGGTCGGGAATTTCGGCGTGGCCATCCTGCTGCTGACGGCGACGATCAAGCTGATCATGTTCCCGCTGGCCAACAAGAGCTACGAGAGCCTGTCCAAGATGCGTCTGCTCCAGCCCAAGATGGAGGAGATCAAGACCAAGTTCAAAGACGACCCCCAGGCCCAGCAGAAGGAAACGATGGCGCTGTACCAGCGCGAGAAGATCAATCCGCTGGCGGGCTGTCTGCCCATCCTCGTGCAGATCCCGGTCTTCTATGCGCTGTACAAGGTGCTGTACGTGACGATCGAGATGCGGCATGCGCCGTTCTTCGGCTGGCTGCGTGACCTGTCGGCGCCGGACCCGACCAATATCTGGAACCTGTTCGGCCTGATCCCCTGGGATCCGGCAAGTGCGCCGCTGATCGGCGGACTGCTGGGCGGCGGGTCCGGCGGCGGTTTCACCCTGGCGCTCAGCGTCCTGGCGATCTTCTACGGCTTCACCATGTGGCTGCAGACGGCGATGAACCCGCCTGCGACCGACCCGGTGCAGCGGCAGATCTTCATGTTCATGCCCCTGATCTTCACCTTCATCATGGCGGTGTTCCCGGCGGGCCTGCTGGTCTACTGGGCCTGGAACAACATTCTGGGCATCCTTCAGCAGTACTACATCATGCACCGCTTCAAGGCCGAGAACCCGATCGACACCTTCTTTGCCCGGTTCAAGTCGGCCTGATGACCGACTTCACCGACGAGGAACTGGAGGCCGCGCGGATCCTGTTCGCGCGGCCGGCGACCTTCGTCATGGGGGCGGCCAAGATCGAGCAGCTGCCGGACCCCGACCTGCCCGAGATCGCCTTTGCCGGGCGCTCGAATGTCGGCAAGTCGAGCCTGATCAACGGCCTGGTGGGCATGCACAAGCTGGCACGGGCCTCCAACGAGCCGGGCCGGACGCGCGAGGTCAATTTCTTCGACCTGGACGGCAAGACGCGACTGGTCGACCTGCCAGGCTATGGCTGGGCCAAGGCGTCCAAGACGACGGTGAAGAAATTCCAGGATCTGGGCCGCGACTATCTGCGGGGCCGGGTCACGCTGAAACGGGTCTATCTGCTGATCGACGCGCGCCACGGGCTGAAGGCCGTGGATACCGAGGCGCTGGACGCCCTGGATACGGCAGCCGTGTCCTATCAGATCGTTCTGACCAAGGCCGACAAGATCAAGCCGCACGAGGCCGAGGCGGTCCGGGAAGCCACGCTGAAGGGCGTCTCCAAACGCCCCGCCGCCTTCCCCGCCGTCATCGTCACCTCGGCGGAAAAGGGCACCGGCATGCCGGAACTGCGCGCCGAGATCATGCGCACGACCGGCGCGGTGCTCTGAAGCCCACAGGCACGGGGTTCGATCCCCGATGATCGCGCCCTGCCCCGTTGCTCCACGCCGTCAATGCGCTAGTGTCATGAGCCCTTGTCCCAGCGGCGACTCGCTCGCCGCCGCACGCCGAGCCGAGTCCCCATGCAGCTGACCATTGAACGTTCCGCGCTCCTCAAGGCCCTTGGGCACGTTCAGAGCGTGGTGGAACGCCGGAACACCATTCCGATCCTGTCCAATGTCCTGCTGAGCGCCGGTCGCGACACCCTGTCGTTCGCCGCCACCGACCTCGACATGGAGATGGTCGATCAGGCCGATGCGACCGTCCAGGTCGAGGGCCAGATCACCGCCCCCGCCCACACCCTGTACGAGATCGTCCGCAAACTGCCGGAAGGGGCCGAGGTCGCCCTGACCTATAATGGCGACGATCCCCGGCTGACGGTCGCGGCGGGCCGGTCCCGGTTCAACCTGCCGGTCCTTCCGGCGGGCGACTTTCCGGTCATGTCGACCGACACCAGCGGCACCCGCTACACCCTGATGAAGGAAGACCTGGCGCGGCTGATCGACAAGACCCGGTTCGCGGTCTCGACCGAGGAGACGCGCTACTATCTGAACGGCCTGTACCTGCACACGGTGGCGGAGGCGGGCATTCCCCTGCTGCGCGCGGTCGCCACCGACGGGCACCGGCTTGCCCTGGCCGAGACCCCGGCACCCGAGGGCGCTGCTGGCGGCCCCGGCGTGATCGTGCCGCGCAAGACCATCGACCAGGTCCGCCGCCTGCTGGACGACGGCTCCGGCCCGGTCGAGGTTCAGGTCAGCCCGCAGAAGATCCGGTTCGAATTCGGCCACGCCTCCCTGACGTCCAAGGTCATCGACGGGGCCTTCCCCGACTACATGCGCGTGATCCCCAAGGGGAACGACAAACAGGCCGACATCGACAACACCGTCTTCAAGGGCGCGGTCGACCGCGTGGCCACCATCTCGGCCGAGAAGAGCCGTTCGGTGAAGCTGGCGTTCGAACTGGACCGAGTCACCCTGACGGTGCGCAACATGGAGGCCGGCCAGGGCGTCGAGGAGGTCGAGATCGGCTATTCCGACGAGCCGTTCGAGATCGGCTTCAATGCCCGCTACCTGCTGGACGTGGCCGGCCAGATCACCGGCGAGAACGCCACGTTCCGCTTCGCCGATCCCGCCAGCCCGACCCTGGTCCTCGATCCGGGCGATCCGGGCGTCCAGTATGTTCTGATGCCGCTGCGGGTCTAGGGTTCAGACCCGCTCAGGGCCCAATTCTCACATTCCGCTCAGGGCTCCTGTTTAAGATCCGCTCATCCCGGCGAAAGCCGGGACCCAGTGTTGTTGTGAGGCGCCGTGCGCGGGATGAGCGTTGGCCCGAAACGCTACATACCAGTTAGCCAAAGAACTGGGTCCCGGCTTTCGCCGGGATGAGCGGATTTAGAAACTATCTTTGATTGATTGTGGCCAGAACTTCGTGTTTTGGTTATTTCATGACCTTCTTCCCCTATATCCTGGCCAGCCGGCGGAACGGGACGCTCTACACCGGCTCGACGGACCAGTTGATCAAGCGGGTGAACGAGCATCGCAGCGGTCGGTTCGGCGGGTTCACCAGCCGGTATGGCGTGGCGCTCCTGGTCTGGTTCGAACGCCATGAAACGCGCCACGCTGCATTCGTTCGCGAGCGTCAGATCAAGGACTGGAAAAGGATCTGGAAGCTGGAACTGATCGAGCGATCCAATCCCGGCTGCGTGGATCTGATGGACAGGTTCGGACTGGTGGATTGAACCTAGCTCGCTCGTCCGGGCGCGAGCATTGACGCACCTGCGCCACCGCGTTTCAGGGCCCTGGCCCGGATCCACATTTCCACGCGCTGACCCACGACCAGTCCGATGGCGAAGATGAGGAAGGCGTCGGTGACCGCGCCGATGTTGAGGCCCAGGTCGGCATTCTGAAGCCAGAGCCTGACGGCACTGCGCAGCGCCATCAGACCGACGAGCACCAGCACGGCGAAATTCGACGTCCGGGCCATGACCTGAGCCGCATCGGCGTCATAGCGCATCGACACCGTCTTGGCCCGCCACCAGCCGGTCAGGCCACCCAGACCGGCGGCAACCACGAAGCCGATGTAGGCGACGGGGCCGAAGGGATCATGGGGCGTGAAGGCCAGTCCCATCCCGATCAGGAGGGTCACCAGCACGGGGACCATCCACAGCCGGCCGATATGCAACGGTCGCTCACGCCTTGGCTTAAGGAACAGGACCACCGCGATCCCGAGCGGAATGGCGATGGGCAGGATCGCTGGAAGGTCGCTCGCTCGCACTGAAAATCCCCCCGGATTGCAGGTCAGCCAGCCTCGACCACCTGTTCGATGGCACCGAAGATGGAGTGGTGACGTTCGTCAAGCATTTCGATGCGAACCGTGTCGCCATGCTTCAGGAACGGTGTGACCGCCGCCCCGCCGCTCAAGGTTTCGACCGTGCGGACCTCGGCAATGCAGGAATACCCCAGGCCGCCCTCGGACACCGGCTGGCCCGGACCGCCGTCGGCGTCCCGGTTGGAGACCGTACCCGAGCCGATGATGGTTCCGGCGACCAGCGAACGGGTCTTTGCCAGATGGGCGATCAGGGTGCCGAAATCGAAGGTCATGTCGGTGCCGGCATCGGCCTGGCCGAACGGGGCGTTGTTCAGGGAGACGGTCAGGGCTCCCGACAGCCTGCCGCCGTTCCAGCGATCACCCAGTTCGTCCGGCGTGACGAAGACCGGCGACAGGGCGCTGGCGGGCTTGGACTGGACGAAGCCGAAGCCCTTGGCCAGTTCGGCCGGGATTAGGTTGCGCAGAGAGACATCGTTGACCAGGCCGACCAGGCGGATGTGATCCAGCGCCTCGGTCGCCGAGATGCCCCGGGGCACATCGCCGGTGACGACCACGATCTCGGCCTCGAGGTCGCAGCCCCAGGCCTCGTCCATCAGCGGGATCGGATCGCGGGCACCAAGGAAACCGTCCGAGCCGCCCTGGTACATCAGGGGATCGGTCCAGAAGCTGTCGGGCACTTCAGCACCCCGCGCCTGCCGCACCAGGGCGACATGGTTAACATAGGCCGACCCGTCGGCCCACTGATAGGCGCGCGGCAGGGGAGCGGCGGCATCGCGTTCATGGAAACGACCGCGCGGCACGGCCTCATGCTCGAGGCTCTCGGCCAGGACGCGCAGCAGGGGGGCTGTCCGGTCCCAGTCGTCCAGCGCCGCCTGGAGGGTGGGGGCGATCAGGAAGGCGTCGGTGAACCAGTTCAGGTCCCTGGAGACGACGACGAGGCGGCCGTCACGGCCATGCTTCAGCGATGCGAGTTTCATGCCCGAGGGTTAGCCCCGCCTTGCCGGATTGAAAAGCGGGATCGTGAGCATCTGCTCAGGCGATGGTGCCCTCGACCGGCATGGGCTTGAGGTCCAGCAAAGCGAACAGACGGGCATCCTCGTCCTGCTCAGGGTTCGGGGTGGTCAGCAGGCGTCCCCCCACGAAGATCGAGTTGGCTCCCGCGAGGAAGCACAGGGCCTGCATCTCCGGGCTCATGGTCTCGCGACCGGCGGACAGACGGACCATGGCCCCGGGGCAGACCAGCCGTGCGACGGCGACGGTGCGGACGAATTCGATCGGATCGATCTCGCCCGTCTTCAGGACGCGCTCGCCCAGCGGCGTTCCGGTGACCGGCACCAGGGCATTGACCGGCAGGCTGTCGGGATGTTCCGGCAGCGTCGCCAGGGCATGCAGCAGGCTGGCGCGGTCGCGGCGGCTCTCGCCCATCCCGACGATGCCGCCGCAGCAGGTGCTCATGCCGGCGTCGCGTACATGCTGCAGCGTGTCGAGACGGTCCTGATAGGTCCGGGTGGTAACGACCTGGGTGTAGTACTCCGGGCCGGTGTCAAGGTTGTGGTTGTAGTAGTCGAGCCCTGCGTCCTTGAGCTGGCGCGCCTGATCGGCGGTCAGCATGCCCAGGGTGGCGCAGGTCTCCAGACCGAGAGCCTTCACGCCTGCGATCATGCTGGCCAGCTTCGGCGTGTCGCGGTCCTTCAGCTCGCGCCAGGCGGCACCCATGCAGAAGCGCGAGGCTCCGCCGGCCTTGGCGGCCATGGCCTCTGCGATGACGGCGGTGGCATCCATCAGCTTTTCGGCCTTCAGCCCCGTGTCGAAACTGGCGGACTGGGAGCAGTAACCGCAGTTCTCGGCACAGCCACCGGTCTTGATCGACAGGAGCTGGCTCTTCTGGACTTCCGAAGGATCGAAGCGGGCGCGGTGCACGGTCGCGGCCTCGAAGACCAGCTCCATGAAAGGTCGCGCGAACAGGGCCTCGACCTCATCCAGCGTCCAGTCGTGGCGCGGCAGGGTCATGTCGGACCGGGTCGTGGATTGTGGAACGGTGCGGAAGGGAAATGCGTCATCGGCCATGGACGCTGTCCTGTCCCAACCCGCTGCGAGGTGCAAGCCGGAGGTCTGTTTTTGCGTATGAACGAATTCTGTCGAACGACGTTCAGCCGCGGGTCAGCCTGAGGGATCCAGGATTGGCACAGTTCCCGATGCGTATCGGCCACAGTCGACGAACGACTCGTCCTCCGGGGCCACCTTCTGCCCGCCTTCACCGTTGCTTTCCGCCGCAGCGCGCCCATCCTGACCTGACCAAGAGGACCCAAAGCCCATGACCTCCAATGCCAAGCCCGATAACCCCCTGAGGCTGATCTCGCCGGAAAGCGAGGTCTATGACCTGATGCGCGCGCCCGTGACCACCGCAGAGCGGGTGAAACGGCTGCAGGCCGAGGCCAAGGCCCTGGCCGCCGAACAGGTCGATCAGCTGGAAGCGACCCTGCTGTCTGCGGCTGCCCTGGCCGCCGAGATCGCCAATGGCGGCGATGCCTATGCGATCGGGGCCCGGGAACTGGCCGCGCGCCTGTCCGAGGAGCTGACGGCCAAGGCCGAGACGCTCGAGGCCATCATGTCGCGGGTCAACCGCTAGGTCGCGAGGACGTCGCCTGCTTCCGGGTGGCGCTTGAACCAGACGACGGCATAACTGCAGTGCGGCTGCAGCCGGATCTGCTCGCGGCGCGCATGGTTTGCCAGGCTCTGCATGAACTGGCCCGCTGCGCCCGACCCCCGCAGTGCGGGATCGGCCTCGACGTGCAGGATGGCACGGGTGTCTCCGTCGATGCGGTAATCGGCATGGACCACGCGCATCGTTCCTGCCGCGTCGGTGAACCCCTGTTCGAAACGCTGTTTCGCAGTCACGTCGCGCAGATCGCTCATGGGGAATCTCCCGCCGTTACAAGGCCGACCCGCAAGGGGTCATCCGCCCTGAACCCGTCGACGCATCCACTGTTCCCGCGATCACGCAGGCTTGTCTGAAACCAGGTTCAGCAGACCGATCACGCTCTTCACCGTGAACCAGACACTGAGCAGGAACCACAGCACCCAGAAGACGATCAGGAACGGGATCCCGATCAGGACGAACGACATGGCCACGCTGATGGCGATCAGCACCCACAGGGCGATGGTCCACCAGAACACCGACCAGAACAGCACGATCTGGGCGTCCAGATGCTGGCGCGCCAGCCCCGTCGCCGAGCCGCGTCCCGCATAGGCCACCACCAGCCCGACCAGGACCAGAACGTTCGCGCTGGGGATCGACAGGATATACAGCACCCAGGCGATCAGGGCGGCCGGCTTGCCCTGCCCGTCCCGGCCCGGCTGAAAGATCGGTTCGTTGGTCATGTCGCCTCCTTCAGATCCACCAGCCCAGGGGCTTGAGGATCGGCTGGCCCGCCTTGAGCCGGAACACCCCGACCGCGCCGCGCACCATGACCCACACGGCCATCGTGAACAGGACGAAGACACCGAGGTTGATCACGATCAGCAGCACGCCCAGCACGGCCGCCCCGGCTGCCGTCAGCAGGGTGCGTTTCTGGTAGATGAAATGACTCGCAGCCAGATCCTGTTCCGGCGGCCGGCGCGTCATGACGGAGGCAAGGGCCAGAAGGGCCGAAACCCCGAAGGTCGGCACGGCAAACAGGATCAGCACATAGATGGCGAACAGGCCCACGGCCCCCTCCGGCAAGGCGACCGGCCGGGCGTCTGCGCGCCCGAACGCCTTGCGCACCGGGCTGGCGGGGGCGGCTGTTGCAAAGACCGGGGTCTCCACGGCCCAGGCCGGAAGGGGCTGGGGCTCGGACGCGGCAGGCGCGACGGGCTCGCGCGTGCGACCGGCCAGCGCCGCTGCCGAGGCGAAGCCGATCTGGTCGTCAAGATCGTCGTGATCGCCGGGTTCGGCCATCGAATGCCTCATGGGCCGCGCCTGCGGCAGATCGGGTTGGACAGATCAACAATGGCCGGGCCGGTCGTCCGGCGCAACCGTCACCGGCCGAAGACGACCTCGCAGCCGGGGGCCACGGCCCCGTCCAGCGCCCCAGGCTTCTCGATCCGGACGATGACCCGGCGCACCCTTTCGTCCGCCAGCACGGCCAGCGCCAGCCGCTCGGCAAAGCTCTCGACCAGACCGATATGACCCTCGGCGGCGATGGCGCGCGCGGCCTCGGCGATGGTCTCGTAGTTCACGGTGTCGGCCAGCCGGGTCACGGCCTGGGGCCCCATCTCCAGCGTCACATCGATGATCAGGGTCTGGAGACGGCCGATCTCGTGGTCATGGATGCCGATCCCGGCCTCGATCGCCAGGCCGCGCACGAAGACGGTCAGCCCCTCGTGCCGGGCGGACGTCAGGGTCGGAAAGGCGGCCAGGCCAGCCTTGGGGGAGGTCATCACGCTTCATCCAGAATGTCGGGGGTCTGCCAGGCCAGATGCTGGCCCCCGTCGACGGCGATCATCTGCCCTGTCACGAGGGCGGCGCCCACCAGCCAGGTGACGGCTTCGGCCACGGCCTCGGGACTGCCGGCGCGCTGCAGGGGCACGGCCGCCGCCTCGGCATCGAAATCGGCCTGGGTCTGGTGGATCGACGGCAGGGTCGGGCCGGGACCGACGCCATTGACCCGGATGCGCGGAGCCAGGGCCTGGGCCAGGGTCCGCGTCGCCCACCACAGGCCATTGCGCGACAGGGCATAGGAAAAGAAACGGGGGTCCGGCTTGAGCACCCGCTGGTCCAGCAGATTGACGATGGCGGAGCCGTCGGGGGCCTGGGCGGCAAAGGCCTCGGACAAGACCAGCGGCGCCCGCAGATTGGTCTCGATATGTTTGTCCCAGCTGTCGCGCGCCAGGGTGCCGATCCGGTCGTCCTCGAACACCGAGGCATTGTTGACCAGCACGGCCAGCGGCCCGAGCGCGGCAATGGCGGCAGGGACCAGGTCGCGGACCCGGGCTTCGTCGGTCAGATCCGCCTCGACCACCGCCGCCCGCCGTCCGAGCGCGCGCACTTCGACGGCGACCGCCTCGGCAGCCCCGTCCGATCCGCGATGATGGATGGCGACGTCGAAACCGGCCTCGGCCAGCTTCAGGCAGATGGCGCGCCCGATCCTCTTGCCACCCCCGGTGACGAGGGCCGCGCCGGGACGCGGACGCGTGTCAGTCAACCCGGCCGAACTCGATGAAGTTGATCAGGGCGAGAACGGCGACGAAACCGAGGATGATATAGAGGGCCAGCATGGGAAGCTCCTGTTCGGCTGTCGCAATAAGCCGGGATGCGCCGCGGTTCAAGCGGGGCGGTCGGCGCGGCACGGTCGACAGGGTCACACCGGCGCTCGTGTCGCATGGTTCAGGCTTCGGGAGGCCCTAGTGTTACGGGGCGCGCCCAGAGTGGCGCGAGCCCTTGAACAGGACCATTCCCTTGCCGCCTGTCCGTCCTCCCCTTCAGGGTCTGGCCGTGCCCAGCGGGCGGCTGGCGCGGCTGGCCAAATTCGGCGGGCTGGCGTCGGGGATTGCTGGGACCATGCTGGCCGACGGGGCAAGACAGCTGTCGCAGGGCAAGCGGCCCACGGTGGGCGACCTGCTGATGACGCCCGCCAATGCCATCCGGGTCACCGAACAGCTGGCCCAGTTGCGCGGGGCAGCGATGAAGGTCGGGCAGCTGCTGTCGATGGACGCGGGCGAAATGCTGCCGCCCGAATTGGCCGACATCCTGGCGCGGCTGCGGTCCGACGCGCGTCACATGCCGGAGGTCCAGCTGCGCGCCGCCCTGAACCGCCGCTGGGGCCGCGGGTGGGAAGACCGGTTCGAGACGTTCGACTTTACCCCGATGGCCGCGGCTTCGATCGGTCAGGTCCACCGGGGCCGGACGATCGACGGGCGCGACCTGGCCATCAAGGTCCAGTACCCGGGCGTGCGCGACAGCATCGACAGCGACGTCGACAACATCGCCACCCTGATGCGGGTCTCCGGCGTGGTGCCCAAGACGCTGGATGTCACCGCCATCCTGTCCGAGGCCAAGCGGCAGCTGCACGAGGAGGCCGACTACGACCGCGAGGGAAGGTATCTAGCGCGGTTCGGGGCCCTGCTGGCTGATGCGCCGGACTTCCGGGTGCCGGCGCTGCATGCCGATCTGACACGGCCAACGGTGCTCGCCATGTCCCATGTCGCGGGCGTGCCGATCGAGACCCTGGCCGAGGCGTCACAGGAAGAGCGCGACCGGGTCGTGACCCTGCTGGTCCAGCTGCTGCTGCGCGAGCTGTTCGAGTTCGGCCTGATGCAGACCGATCCCAATTTCGCGAACTATCTGTACGACCCGGTCACGCGCCAGATCGTGCTGCTGGACTTCGGGGCGGCGCGAGACCTGCCGCCGGCCATCGTCGAAGGCTATCGCCGTCTGCTGAGGGCCGGGATCACGGCGGATCGCGAGGCCGCGCGCCGGGCTGCGCTCGACATCGGCTTCTTCGCGGCGGATGCCGATGCCGAACGTCAGGACCAGGCCATGGCGCTGTTCGATCTGGCGATGGAGCCGCTGCGCCGGCCCGGCCCGTTCGACTTCTCGGAGACCGGACTGACCACCCCCCTGCGCGAGCAGGGCATGGCGCTGGCCCAGGACCGCAGCTTCTGGCACGTGCCGCCGATCGACACCCTGTTCCTGCAGCGCAAATTCGGCGGGGTCTATCTGCTGGCCAGCCGGCTCAGGGCAAGGGTCGATGTGCGGGCCATGCTTGAGGCCTACATCTGACCGCTCGTCCCGGCGAAAGCCGGGACCCAGTGCCTTCGCGTGGTACCATGCGCGGGATCGGGGTCCGGTGTCCGATCCGAGCATCTGCTTGCCCAAAGCGCCGGGTCCCGGCTTTCGCCGGGATGAGCGGCTAGAGGTACAGTGACTTGCGATCCAGCGGCAGGCCGCTGGGGCCCGGGCGGCGGCGCTGGGCGACGGTCTGGTAGACCAGCACCGACCCGCGCTCGAAACCCTTGGCGAACAGCGCAAAATAGATCAGCCACAGCCGGGCCCGCGCCTCGCCCACCATCTCGTAGGCAGCCTCGCGGTTCTCATACAGGCGCCGGGTCCATTCGCGCAGGGTCAGCTCGAAATGCTCGCGCATGTCCTCGACATCCAGCGTCTCGAACCCGAGCCGGCCCAGGTTGGTGACCGTCATGCCGATGGTGTCCAGCTCGCCGCCGGGGAAGATGAAGCGGGTGATGACCCGGGTCGTGGCCGTCGGCCGGATCGCATCGCGCCCGCCGCGCCGGACCGAGGCCTGGTGGAAATACAACCCGCCCGGCTTCAGCAGCCGGTGCATCTGGTTGAAGTGGCGTTCGTGGTTGGCAAAGCCGGCATGTTCGAACATCTCGACCTGGGCGATGGCATCGTAGCCGCCCGGCTCGTCGACCTCGCGATAGTCCTTCAGCTCCAGGGTGACGCGGTCCTCCAGCTTCAGCAGCCGGACCCGCGCCCGCGCATGATCGAGCTGGGCCTGGGACAGGGTCACGCCGTGGACATTGACCCCGTAGTTCTCGGCGGCCCAGCAGGCCAGCCCGCCCCAGCCGCAGCCCACGTCCAGCAGCCGCTGACCCGGCTGGAGCCGAAGCTTGCGGCAGATCCGGTCCAGCTTCTCGGCCTGGGCCTCCTCCAGCGAGGCGTCCGGCCTTGTGAAATAGGCGCTGGAATAGACCATACGCGGATCCAGGAAGAGGCCGTAGAAATCGTTGCCGACATCATAGTGGAACTGGATGAAGTCCTGGTCCCGGCGAGCGCCCTTGTCGCGACCGACGCCGTCATCGCCCGTGGCATCCCAGGCGGGCAGCTGGGTCGCTGTGTCGTCCGAGCCACCCAGCAGGAAGGGGACGGCTTCTCGCGCGACCATCATCTTGTCGGCACGTTTCGCCAGATGGACGGCGCGACCATGGTCCCAGCGATCGGCGGCCTCCAGCGGACTGCCGCCCTCGACCCGCAGGTCGCCCGAGGCGAACATCTCGAACAGTGTCATCAGGCCTGGCTTGAGCAGCAGGCGGCGCACGACCGAGGGCCGGGCGATGACGATCTGGATATCGTCGCGGGCATCGGGGCCCAGCGGCAGGACCTCGCCGTTCCACAGTCGCACAGACAGGTCCGCCCGAAGCAGGTCCGCGACATGGGCGATGATGCGGCGCGCGGCAGGCAGTCGGCGGTCGGCGTCGGCAGTCATGGAGCGTTCTCGTCTGGACGGGAGTGCGGCGGTCGGTCGGGCCCGTCTTTGCACGATGGGACAAATCAGGGCTAGGCTTCGTCCGGTTTCGACCCGCAAAGCGGCTTTTCGACCCGATCCGGACGGGTTTTCCGTTGACTCGGGAACACCCCTCCGTATATGTCGCCGCTCTTCGCCCGCGGGGTCTCCCGGCGGGCGCATTCTTTTTTGCGTTTACGCTGAGGCTCAATATGTACGCGGTGATCAAGACCGGCGGCAAGCAGTACCGGGTTCAACCGGGCGACGTCATCGTTGTCGAGAAGCTCGATGGCGACGCAGGTGCGAACGTTTCGTTCGGCGACGTCCTGATGCTTGGCGGCGACAAGGGTGTGACCCTGGGTGCCCCCCTGATCTCGGGTGCGTCGGTTGCCGCGACCCTGATCGAGACCCGCAAGGGCGAGAAGGTCAAGATCTTCAAGAAGACCCGCCGTCAGGGCTATCGCCGTACCAACGGCCATCGCCAGATGGAATCGGTCCTGCAGATCATGGGCATCGAAGGCTCCGGCGAGAGCGCCAAGTGGGACGGCGAGGTCAACATGATGACCAAGGCCGAGATCAACGCCCGCGCCCGCGGCCTGGCCCCGCGTGTCGAGACGACCGAGGTCGAGGCCAAGCCGGCCAAGGCTCCCAAGGCTGAAGTCGCCGCCGAAGCCACCGAGACGCCCGTCGCGGCCAAAAAGGCTCCGGCCAAGAAGGCTGCCACGAAGACTGAACCCGCCGCCGACGCTTCGGCCGACGAAGCGTAAGCATAGATAGAGAGACGGGAGACACACCATGGCTCACAAGAAATCCGGTGGTTCGTCGCGTAACGGTCGCGACTCCGAGTCGAAACGCCTCGGCGTGAAGAAGTTCGGCGGCGAGCGTGCGCTGGCCGGCAACATCCTCGTGCGTCAGCGCGGCACGACCTTCCACCCCGGCGAGAACGTCGGCCTTGGTCGCGACCACACCCTGTTCGCGCTTGAAACCGGCGCGGTGAAATTCACCAAAAAGGCCAAGGGTCGCTGTTTCGTGTCGATCATTCCGGCGAATGACGACCAGGCGATGGCCGCCGCCGCCGAGTAGACCGACCTCCCCGCCAAGGATCGGTCTGCACACCACGCAGCCGATCCGGACCAGGGAATATATTCCACGGGGAGTCTGGATCACCAGGCTCCCCGTTTGCGTTTCCCCGTCTCGAAGTCCGCCCGAGCCCTGATTGCCAAGGAGGTGGACGCGAAAGTCGGGAGTTCAGCGTCCATGTGCGTGATCGAAACCTCACCCGTCATCGAGACGCGGCGACTCCTGCTGCGTGCACCCGACATGCAGGACTGCAGCCGCATCGCCGCCATGGCCAACGACCCTGCTGTGGCCGGGATGACGCTGCGCATGCCGCATCCCTATGGAACGGGAGATGCCGAGGCCTTCGTCGTCGCCGTGGCGGGTCAGGACCCTGCCCGGGCCTCGACCTTCGTCATCGAACACGAGGACCACGGGCTGGTCGGGGTGATCGGCATGTTCGAGGACGGCGATCCGACCCCCGAGACGGGCTACTGGATCGGACGCGATTTCTGGGGCCGCGGCTATGCCACCGAAGCGCTCGAGGGCGCTCTGGTCTGGGCCTCACGGCGCTGGAAGCGACGGGCGCTGGTTGCGGGGCATTTCGAAGACAATCCCGCGTCGGGGCGAGTGCTCGAGAAGGCGGGCTTTCTCTACACTGGCGAGGTCCGCAAGAATTTCAGCCAGGCGCGCAATGCGCCTGTCCGGACCCGCCGCATGGTGTGGCTGGCCTGAAGGTCAGGCGACGCCGAGGGCAGGCCCGAACACGACGACGGCGGTGACAAGCCCGCCCACCAGCGCAGCCGCAGCACCGGCCATGAAGGCCAGGGCCATACGGCTCCGGCGGCGTCGCATGCCGCCATTCCTGACCGAGCGGATCAGGACGAAGGGCTCGCGATCAAAGGCTTCTGATCCGACGATATTGTGCTGGGACATGAACGCGCTCCCCGACCATCGCGCCCCATGTTCGGAACGCATGTCCCAATGGGACGCCGGTTGAGGCCGAACAAAGGCGATCACGGGTCGATGAACGATCCGCGTTCTGATTATCCGTCAGAGCGTGACCGCGAGGGTCCTTCCTCCGCGTGTCTCCACCCGGCGCATCAGGACGATCCGCTCGGCCCCCGCGCTGACCGTGGCGATCAGGAACCAGCTGCCGTTCGGCAAGTCGGCGATGCGGAACTGGTTGTCCGTGCACCGCTCCTGACGCACGAAGGTGCGGTAATCGGCGTTGGGGTCGGGCACATTGCGGGCCCGCACGATCGGCTCGGGGATCGCAGCCCGGTTGACGGATCCGTACAGGGTGTTGAACCGCTGGCGCGTATAGTGGGTATCGGGGGTCAGGACGACGGACCCGGTACAGTTATAGGTTTCGCCCCGCAGGTTGAACGCGATGCGGCCATCGATGGCGGCTCGGCCCGATTGCTGCGACCAAGCGAAATCGGCCGTGTTGAAGGCCGCCGGCGCCACCGGATACGGGCTGCCGGAAGGCGCTGTGGCACAGGCGGCCAGCGTGCTGGCCAATGCAGCGACGGCGAGAATGGAACGCTTGAACATACGGATATTCCCTGGAAAGGGCCGGGCTCCCTGAACGGCGGAGAACGGTCGCGGACATCAACCCAAGCCCTGCCCCGAGGTCAAGCCCAAGGGTGGTCGCGGGCCGGAAATCTTGACCCGCGCAGTCCCGCAGCCTACCTGAACGTCATGGCCGTCAGACGTATCCTCACCATCGACAACACCGCCGACCTGGGCATCCTGAAACAGGTCTCCCGTCCCGTGGACACGGTGGACGCCGACGTGCGCGTCCTGATGGATGACATGCTCGAGACCATGTACGACGCGCCGGGCATCGGCCTGGCCGCTGTCCAGATCGGCGACCTGCGTCGCGTGGTGGTCATGGACCTGGGCGATGGCCCCGCACCGGCAGACGAAGCCGAAGCCGTGTCAGAGTCCGAAGCCGGAACAGAAGCCGGGACGGAAGACAGCGCGCGGCACCCCAATCCCCGCTTCTTCGTCAATCCGGAGATCCTGTGGGCCTCGGACGAGCTCTACATCTACGAGGAAGGCTGCCTGTCGATCCCGGAGTATTTCGACCAGGTCGAACGCCCGGCCCGCGTCCGGGTCGCCTATCTGGACCGCGAGGGTGTCCGGATCGAGGAAGAGATCGAGGGGCTGTACGCCGTCTGTTTCCAGCATGAACTCGACCATCTCAACGGCGTGCTGTTCATCGACCACCTGTCGCGGCTGCGTCGCGACCGGGCCATGACCAAGGTGAAGAAGATCATGCGCACCCGGGAAGCCGCCTGATGGCCCGCGTCGGGAAGAGCCGGATCATCGGTCACGACGGCCGGCGTCGCCTGACCCGGTCCGAAAAGGTGGGGATCGGCAGCGTCGCCACCCTGGTGGGCGTGGCGGTGCTCGGGCTGGTGGTCGGGGTGATCATCGACCGCCTGATGGATTTCGACGATGCCCTGGATGCCGGTGGCGAATGGGATGAGGGCGGTGGGGTCACCACCCGCTGGAGCGACCCGGTCTAGCGCGACGTCCTTCCCCTCTTTACCGGAGACGCCGTGATGCGCCTTGCCTTCATGGGTACCCCCGAGTTTGCCGTGCCGTCTCTGGCCGAGCTGATCGCCTCGGGACACGAAATCGTGGCCGTCTATTCCCAGCCGCCGCGTCCCAAGGGCCGCGGGCAGAAGCTGACGCCGTCACCGGTTCAGGCCTTTGCCGAGGCCATGGGGTTGCCCGTCTTCACGCCGGAGTCGATGAAGGCCGAAGAGGCGATCGCGACGTTCCAGAGCCTGGATCTCGATGCCGCCTGCGTCGTCGCCTATGGCCAGATCCTGAAGCCCGCCGTGCTGGATGCCCCGCGTTTGGGGTGTTTCAACCTGCATGGATCCCTGCTCCCGCGCTGGCGGGGGGCGGCTCCGATCCAGCGGGCCATCATGGCCGGGGACGCGCAGACCGGCGTCCAGATCATGCGGATGTCGGAAGGGCTGGACGAAGGCGCGATCCTGCTGTCGGAAGTGCTGCCGATCCGGCCCGACGACACGGCGGCCAGCCTGTCGGAGCGGATGGCCACGATCGGGGCCACCCTGTGGACCCGGGCCCTGGCCGCGATCGAGCGCGGCGGGGTGACCGAGACCGAACAGGTCGGCGAACCGACCTATGCCAAGAAGATCACGCCAGCCGAAGCACGGATCAACTGGGCTCGACCTGCGGCAGAGATCGACGCCCACATCCGGGGCCTGGCACCCTTTCCGGGGGCCTGGTTCGAGGGACCGGACGGCACGCGGATCAAGGCCCTGATGTCTGCGATGGGTCCTGCGGGTCCCGAGGCTCCAGGCACGGTGCTCGACGATGACCTGCTGATCGGCTGTGGCGACGGCGGGGCTGTGCGGCTGCTGCGGGTCCAGCGCGAGGGCAAGGCGGCCCAGGCCCCGGACGAGTTTCTGAGAGGCTATGCTCTGCCCCTCGGCACGGTCCTCGATCCGGCGGGTGCAGGCCGGACCTGATGCCACGGTATCGGCTGACGATCGAATACGACGGCGGGCCCTATGCCGGGTTTCAGGCGCAGGACGGGCTGCCCACCGTCCAGGGCGTGATCGAGACCGCCGTGACCGCCTTCTGCGGCCAGAGGGTGCGCATCGCAGCGGCCGGCAGAACCGACTCCGGGGTGCATGCAACGGGACAGGTGGTGCATGTCGATCTCGATCGCGACTGGCCCGCAGAGACGGTGATGAACGCCCTGAACGCCCACATGGTCCGGGAAGGCGTGGCCGTGCTGGACAGCGCGGTCGTGCCCGACGACTGGCATGCGCGGTTCTCGGCGACGGGCCGAGCCTATCTGTACCGCATCCTGAACCGGCCCGGCCGCCCGGCGCTGGAGCGGGGGCGGGTCTGGCATGTGCGCAAGGCGCTGGACGCCGAAGCCATGCAGGCCGGGGCGATGCACCTGATCGGCCACCACGACTTCACCACCTTCCGCGACCTGGCCTGTCAGTCGAAGTCGCCTGAGAAGACGCTGGATGTGGCGCGCGTCATCCGGGTCGGCGAGGAGGTCCATCTGGCGTTCGAGGCGCGGTCCTTCCTGCACCGGCAGGTCCGGTCGATGGCCGGCACCCTGGTCGAGGTGGGTCTCGGGCGCTGGACGCCGGACGACGTGAGACAGGCCCTGGCTGCGCGGGATCGCACGGCCTGTGGCCCGGTCGCGCCGTCCGACGGCCTGTATCTGACCGGCGTGACCTACCCTAGCGCTTGAGGAAATTGCTGACGATGTCGCCCAGTCCACCGGGCAACTGGTCCAGGACCCCGCTCACGTCCGGCACCTGGCCGTTCGGGGTCAGCCGGTCGACGGCCTCGGGCAGGAGCCCGGCCAGGGTCTCGGAAGCCTGCTCCGGCGAGATTCCCACACGCGCAGCGAAATCCGCAATCGGGCCCGAGCCCAGCACGGCGGCGATCTGTTCCGGCGAGATATTGGCATTGGCACCGGTGCCGATCCACGTGGCGGCCAGGTCGCCCAGTCCCTTCTGGCCAAACTTTTCGGCCAGCCCGGCCACGCCGCCCTGGCTGTTCAGCAGCTCGCCGATCCCGCCAGCGGCATCGCCACCAAGGCTGCCCAGTACGCCATCCAGAAGTCCCATAGTCCTGCTCCATCACCGTTTGAGCGGTTACCTTGCCCGCACAAGGCAACGCTTTCACGTCAAAAAACGCCAGGCGGACCGAGACGGCAGTGAGCCCCGGCTTTGCGCCGTCCATGGCCAAGGCGCGGCCTGATCTGCTAATCGGCTGCCCATGACACAGCCGCCGAACACCGCCGCCCGCCGCATCGTCGAGACCCTGGTGGTCAATGGCATCGATCGCGTCTTCTGCGTTCCGGGCGAAAGCTATCTGGCGGTGCTGGATGCCCTTGCCGATGTCCGCGACCGCATCCAGGTCGTCACCTGCCGCCACGAGGCCGGGGCCGCCAACATGGCCGAGGCCTATGGCAAGCTGACCGGCAAGCCGGGCGTCTGCATGGTCACGCGCGGGCCGGGGGCGACCCATGCCTCGATCGGCGTGCATACGGCCCATCAGGACTCGACCCCGATGATCCTGTTCGTGGGCCAGATCGCCTCGTCCGACCGCGGGCGGGGTGCCTTTCAGGAGGTCGACTATCGCGAGGTCTTCGGCGGCCTGGCCAAATGGGCCACCGAGATCGAACAGGCGGACCGGACCGTCGAGATCGTCGAGCGGGCCTTTGCCACGGCGCTGCAGGGACGAATGGGGCCCGTGGTCGTCGCCCTGCCCGAAGATATCCTGCATGACGACGGTGGCCCAGCCCCCGTCCGTGCGGTCACGCGCGCACGGGCCGGACTGGACCCTGCCTTTGTCGCGGCTCTGACCGAGCGGCTGTCAAAGGCGGAACGGCCCCTGCTGGTACTGGGCGGATCCGGCTGGACCGAGGACGCCGCCGCCGCGATCGGCGACTGGTCGGAGCGGCTCGGCCTGCCCGTGACCCTGTCGTTCCGGCGCAAGGACATCCTGTCCAATGCCCGGACGAACTATGCCGGGGACCTGGGACTGGGCTGTAATCCTGCGCTGATGCAGCGGGCGAAGGATGCCGATCTGCTGATCGCGGTCGGCGCGCGGCTCGGCGAAAACCCGACCCAGGGCTATACCCTGTTCACGCGGGACCACACGGCGCAGACGCTGGTTCACATCCACCCCGGTGCCGAGGAGCTGGGACGGGTCTGGACCCCGCTGCTGAGCGCGACCGCCGACAATTCTCTGGCCGCCCACGCATTGGCCGGGATCGATCCCGGCCGGACCTGGCATGAGGAGGCGCGCGCGGCCCACGATCACTACCAGGCCTTCTCGACCCCGGTCGACGTCACCGGCGCGGTCAACATGAGCGAATGCATGGCGCATCTGGGCGAGGTTCTGCCCCCGACCGCCATCGTCACCAATGGCGCAGGCAATTTCGCCGCCTGGCTTCACCGCTTCTATCGGCATCGCGCCTGCCGGACCCAGCTGGCTCCGACATCAGGGGCGATGGGTTATGGCTTCCCGGCCGCCATCGCCGCCAAGTCGGTCCATCCCGACCGCGAAGTCATCTGCGTGGCGGGCGACGGCGACTTCATGATGACATCGCAGGAACTGGCCACGGCCGTCCAGCACGGGATCAATGTCGTGACCATCGTCGTCGACAACGGCACCTATGGCACCATCCGCATGCATCAGGAGACGCATTATCCGGGCACGGAGCGGGTCATGGCGACGGACCTCAGGAACCCCGACTTCGTGAAATATGCCGAGGCATTCGGCGCATTCGGCATCCGCTGCGACACGACCGAAGCCTTCCCGGCGGCCCTGGCCAGTGCGCGTGCCGCCGGTCGCCCTGCGGTCGTCCACCTGATCACGTCGGCCGAGGACATCGCCCCGAACCGGACGATCACCGGCCTGCGCAACCGCTAGCCGCAAAAGAAAGCGGCCGCTCCCTTGCGGGAGCGGCCGTGAAGTCGGCGGGAGGAAACGAAGTCTAGAAGCGGGCGGTCAGGCTGATCTGGCCAGACGTACCGGTCTCGTAGTTGTTGATCAGGATCTTGTTGCCGAGCTCCTGGTATTCGTCGAACTCGGTGTTCAGCAGGTTCCGCAACTCCAGACCGAAGCCCAGGTCGCGATTGCCGACCGTGAAATCCTTGCGATAGACGAAGTCCAGGGTGACGCCCGGCTCCTGGATGTAGTCCGGCTCGCGCGAACCCGCCGAACCGGCACCGCGGGCGGTGATCCGCTCACTGACGTAGTTTACGATGATCGTTGCCTGGGACCGCGCCGTGTCGTCTTCCCAGCCCAGTTGCAGGTTGGCGACATGTTCGGACTGACCCTGCAGACGGCTGCCGTCCTCGATGAAGAAGCTCGCCGGTTCCGGCACACCGCCACCGCCGAGCGAGAGGACGGTGTCCCCCGTCTCGACCTGAACCTCGGACTTCGAATAGGTGTAGTTGGCCTGCACCAGCCAGCGCTTGTTCGCGATGAAGGTCGAGGTGTTCTCCGGGAATTCGAAGAATTTCTTGGCTTCGAGCTCGGCCCCGAAGATCGTCGCCTTGGGCGCGTTCAGGAACGACTGCTGGCGGCTGTCGCCCTGCAGGACGATCGTCGACTCGACCGGCTTGTCCAGATCCTTGAAGAAGACGCCGGCCGTCAGATACTGCTGTCGGGCGAAGAACCACTCGTAGCGGGCATCCAGGTTCAGGATTTCCGTATCGACCAGGAAGGGGTTGCCGAAGAAGGTCCGGTTGCTCTCCGGGTCGGTATAGGACTGCGGAGCCAGTTCGCGGAACTGCGGGCGGCCGATCGTCTGGGACGCGCCCAGACGCAGCTGCTGGTCTTCGGCAAAGTTCCAGGTCGCCGTGAAGGACGGCAGGTAATACTGCTCTTCGATCCGGGTCGGGGCGAAGGGGGCCGCATTGCCGAACAGGTCGCGGGTCGTGACCGTCTGCTCGCCATCCTCGAAGCGAACGCCGATCGTGGTGCGCACCAGGGGAATGATCTCGGCATCCACCTGGGCATAGATGGCATTGACCTGCAGCTGGGCATCATAGGCCGCCGCTCCGTTGCCGCCCGTCACTTCGCGCAGCTCGATCGTGGTCGGGTTCAGGTTGAAGTCGGAGTAGAGGAAGTCGACGCGCGATTCCCGCTGCTCGTCCGTCAGCGAACCGACGGCGCGGAAGTTCAGGTCGCGACGGATGGCGTCGCGGGTGTTGTCGAACCCGGCCACGCCGACCGTGAAGATGGCCTCGCGGGCATCCGACAGGGCCAGGGTGTATTTGACGTCCGCGCCGCCCGAGACGATGTCATCGGTCAGCTCGCTGAACGAGATCTGGTTCGAGTCGCGGTGGATGAAGTCACCGGCGGCGTTGATCCCATACTCAAAGCGGGTCTCGTACGGCGAGTTGCGCTCGGTCGTCGAGAACGCCCCGCGCCAGTCGATCTCAAGCGCCCCGTCCATGAAGCTGTGCTCGCCGGCCAGCTGGGTCGAGAACAGCGAGCGCTCGAACCATTCCGTATAGTCGCGACGGATGGTGTTGCCCGCCTGCTGGTCGAAGCCGACCTCGGACCGCGTTTCCTTGGTCGTGTTGCGGACGTAGAAATTGGTCCACTTCACCTCGTGGTCGAGGTTCGACAGCGAGATGGCGGCCAGCAGGTTGGACTGGACGTCATTCTGGTTCGAGCGGACGTCGAAGTCGGTCGTCGGGACCAGGATATTGCCTTCGAAATTGGCTTCCTGCTGGACCGCATTGCGGATGCTCCAGCTGTTGTCGTAGCCAGCCACGGCGATCAGACCCAGGGTGCCCAGGCCGGTCTCGGAGGACAGGCCACCAGCGATGTTGAAGCCGACGTTGACCGGGGTCTTCTCTTCCTGAAGCAGGCGAAGCGGGGCATTGACCAGTGACTGGCCGATCCGGGCGATCTGGGCGGCCGAGAAATTCTGGCCGGTGATGACCTGGTTGCCCGAGGCAAAGGCCACGGCCAGGGGACCGGGGACGTCGCGCGTGCCGTCGTCAAAGCCCAGGAAGTCTGTGCGGCCGCCGAAATAGATCAGGCCTTCCTTGCCGGTCGTTTCAGTGTTGCCGCCGAGCGAGGTCGACAGGCTGAAGAAGGGCTCGTTGGGGGCGTCGATGGTGCGCAGATCGATCACGCCGCCGCCGAACTCGCCCGGATAGTTGGCCGAATAGGTCTTCTGAACTGTAACGCTCTCGAGGATGTTGGACGGGAACAGGTCCAGCGGCACGACGCGCTGCAGCGGCTCGGGGCTGGGCAGGGGCGAGCCGTTCAGCAGGGCCGACGAATAGCGCTCGCCAAGGCCGCGCACATAGATGAAGCGCCCTTCGACAACCGTCAGGCCGGTGACGCGGGTCAGGGCCGCCGCGGCGTTCGAATCGCCGGTCCGCTCCAGATCTTCCGACGTCAGGAAGGCGGCGACCTCGGAACTTTCGCGGTTGGGCTCGGGGATGAAGCGCCCCAGGACGACGATCTCGTCGACGGTCGTCTCGACTTCGGGCTCGGCCTCGGGCTCGGCGTCCTGCGCCTGGGTGGCCGGGGTCTGGGCCGTGGGTGGGACGGCGTCCTGGGCCAGGGCATAGCCCGGCGCGATCAGGGCGCTGGTGGCCAGGAGGATCCCGGTCAGGGTCAGGGTGTGGGTCTTCATGATCAGCGCCTCGGAGGGGTCAAAGGAAATGCGAAAAGCCGGAGGAGGGCTGGTGCCCTCCTCCGCATTTCCCTGATCAGCAGGTGGTGTTGCCCGACAGACCGCAGGTCCAGCCGGTGTACCAGGTGTCGGCAGCGTTCTGGACGGCACCGATGTAGGTCGTGGTGACGAAGAACGGATAGACGGCGGCCGCGTTGACCGGCGTGACAGCCGTTTCGTTGGCGCCGTTGATGAAGTTCAGCGCCTGGTTGGTGATGGTCACGCCTGCCGTCGGAGCCGTGAGGGTCGAGGTGCCCAGCGCGGTGTTGCCGACGCTCGGAGCCGTCGTGAACACGGCCGTCGAGCGGGCCGCGTTGTTCGGGCGGTAGGAGATGCCGCACGACATGAAGACCGAGCGGAAATTGGTGCCGGCGGTCTGGGTGTCGGCGTCGGCGATGTCGAGGCAGCCCGCGACCGACCCGGCCTGGCTGGTGAACACCGAGTTCAGGACGGTCGCAGCCGTACCCGTGTCGAAGTGGGCCACGGTGTGGGCGTCGATCGGCGAGTTGCGGCCGACCAGGGTCCAGTTCGCGATCTGCGGACGCGCGTTGTAGCGCGTGGCCAGCGGGGTCGCCGCCGGGGCCGCCGAGAACTCGAAGCCGGCCGAGCGGCTGGTCGAGTTCGGGGCCCGCTGGGTCACGATGCCGAACTGGGCACCCCCGCGCCAGCCGGTGTCGGTGTCGAACGCGTCATCGTCGGCGCCGGTGATCACGATGCGGCGCAGGTTGACGTTGCCGCCGAAGATTTCGATGCCGTCGTCCGAAGAGTTGTGGACCTGGACGAACTCGACGGTCGTGCCCGAACCGACGCCGGCCATGGTCAGGCCCTGCAGCTCGTTGCCGGTCGAGATTTCGAAGCCCGAGAATTTGATCTGGACGTAGCGGATGCGGCCCGAGTTGTCGGTCGGGGTGTTGCCGCCGTAGAAGGCCGACGTGCCCTCGACCTGGCCGGTGCAGGTGACCGGCGCGGTCAGCTGACAGTTGGCCTGCGGTGCGCGACCGGCGATGACCAGACCGCCCCACTGACCTTGCGAGGTCAGGCTGGTGGTGCCTTCGACGTTCTGGCGGCTTGTGAAGATGATCGGGTTGGTCGCGGTGCCTTCGGCGAAGATCTGCGAACCGCGGTTGACGATCAGATAGTCCGAACCGCCCGAGGCGAAGATGCGCACGCCCGGATCGATCGTCAGCACGCCCTGGCTGCCGGTGGTCGAGGCCGTGTCGATGCCGCGGTCGATACCGACCTGGGTGCGGCCGCTGATGGAGTAGATCGTGCCGGCGCGGACCGAGAGGGTCAGGTTACCGGTGATGTCCGAAGGCAGCTGGCAGACGCGCAGGCTGCCGTTGGCAACCAGACCGGCGTTCAACAGGCCGGTGGGGCAGTCAGCGGCAGGACCCGTGACCGGCGGCGTGACGGGCGGCGTGACGGGCGGCGTCGTGCCGCCACCGCCGAAGTCGCCTTCACCGGGGGAAGCCACTTCGGCCGAGCCGCAGGCGGCCAGCGCCAAAACGGCCGCACCGGCCATGAGTACCTTGGTCAGTCGAAGCATCGGACAGTCCCTCGCATTGAAATGGTCGGGACGCCGCGCATCGGTCTGACACAACTCAGCGACCCCTTCGGGCGGCTTTAGGGCGGGTTTGCGATATACGAATGACAGAAAACCGACAGTTTGTGACAGATGATCCGTTACCGGACGGACTGACAAGAAAGGGTCTTGTTTGTGAAAGTCTGTGTGCGGCAGAGGAATACTTTCCGTCTACGGTACACTATTCTGACAAGCCGGACCTTCAGAAGCGGTCCCGTCACAGATTGCGGAGCCCGCCGCGCGCAGATGCCGCTTGAGCCCGCCGCGCGATCCGCTAGTCTGATCCTGCTTCCGCGGGCGTGATGTAGTGGTAGCCTGAAAGCTTCCCAAGCTTTTCGTGCGGGTTCGATTCCCGCCGCCCGCTCAAGCACTTAGGTCCAATGGACCCCGCTGTTTTACACCTTGTTTTACAGTGCCAGCGACATCACCGCCCCTGGCTGCACTATCTCTGGCAACAACGTCACGATGCCGAACGGGGACGGTCTCAGCCGCATCACCATCCGCACCGCGAGCGTTGGCGCCCATGTTCTTCGCATGGCCCAAGGGTCAGGTGTTCCCCTTCTCCGCTCAATCCGGGGCTACAACCGCGCAACGCCGGGCATTCATTTCATCAACCATGGCAGCGGCGGCGCGACATCAACCAATCAAGCGGCCGTCGGGAATGCTCGATTGAACAACGACAGCCTCGGCTTCGATGCGCCCGATCTGACGATCATTCGCTTGGGCCTCAATGACAACAACTCTGGTGTGACCTCCACCCAGTTCCAGGCGAACCTCGCCGCGATCATCACGAAGGCGCGGCTGACGGGTGACGCGCTGATCGTCAACTCAAATGCTGCCAACCCGACAACCTTTAGCTCGCTGGCCATTCAGAACGAATGGCGTGCTGCGGCCCTGGCTACGGCTGTCAGCATGAACGTTGCCTACTGTGATCTACGGGAAGCGTTCGGCGAGTGGGCGACAGTTGCGGCCCGTACGGCTGACAACACCGTTCACCCCAACCGCCAATTCTACGCTGACATCGGCGCGCTTCAGGCGGCTGCTATTCTGGCGATGTAGTCCGCTACCATTGGCGGGCGCTCTCGCACTCCTCGCATTCTTTCGGACCGTGAATGCATGACATGCCCGATGTCTCCCGAGCCCAGAACGCGATGAACCGGCGACGGATCTCGTCAAAGGGTTTCTTCGGCTTAGGTGTCCAAGGGCCCGTGCGGGAGTCGCGGTTCATGCTGTTACAGTGCCTGACAGCTTCTAACCCTGCAACTTAGCATGGCCCTGCTATTTGCCCGCACTCATAAGAGATCTAAGTCGCCGCCTGGGGCTGACGGCGTTTGAACACTAGCGCTGTCAGCCTTGCTCGAAATGCTTCATCGGCTACTTCCAAAATAGCCGCCACGGGCAGAGTGATCAGAAGCGAAAGAAGTGTTCCCCGGTCCAAATCGAAGTGTTGAAGCGCGACATTGATTGGCCAGTGAACGATGTAAACAGCGAAGGATATCCGGCCGAGATAGTTAAGGACGCGTCCAGCAGAGGGTCCCGTCGAGAAAGCTACGATAAGCGGCAGACCGACTAGGGCTACAGAAAGTTCGACGAACGGGCGAATGTCGTCTGGCATTGGAACAAACAGCAGAATCAGCAGTGCGATTGGGCCGAGTCCCCTGATCTCTTTCGGCAGACGGCCAGCTTTAAACAAGCGGTACAGGCCAACGCCGCATGCAAAGCCCCAGATAACGCGCAAGCTGCCAAACCAAAACGTTGTCCAGTAGGACCCAAGGTCATTGCTGCCATAGCTGAGTATCACCCAACACAGCCCGATGGCTGAAACCCCCAAGATTGCCGTGAGTACCCGGTTTGACAGAAACGGCGCGGCCAACCCAAACGCGATGCTGATGAACATCTCCCACGAAAGCGACCAACCTGGTGGGTTGAAGGGGAACACGAAGATGCCCCCCGGTGCGAGATCCGGCGGAACGGGCAAGAAAGCAGCGTTAAGCCCGGCAGCCGCGATCATTTGGGTGGGCCAGAATGAACCATCGCTGATCGAGGTCAGAAGGTAGGCCGAAACTCCAAGCCCCAGACCAAATAGATACAGTGGGTATAGCCTTATGACCCGCCTAACGATGAATGGCGCAAAGTCCCGGAGGCCTTGAAGCCGGGACTGGTAACTGAAGGCCAGAACGAACCCGCTCAGGATAAAAAAGAGATCGACGGCCAGGCCGCCCCTCGCAGGCGTGAGCCAGTCGGTCGTGCTGTGTTGCATCACGACGGCCAAAGCCGCGAGGCCGCGTAACCCGTCGAGCGTGCCAAAGCGATGCGTATGATTAGTTGCGTTTGCCGTCATCCGCACCGCATGCCTCTGCGACCGGCCAGACGCAACCCTAGCGATGGTTTGCGGATCATTTTCGTATCGGACCTTCGCGCCTTAAGCGAAGTGGAGCCTGCCATGACCCTTCAAATTTACGAGGGCCGTCGCGGCCTGTCGCTCCGCAAACAGTGGCGCTGGCGGATCGTGGCTAAGAATGGTCGCGTCATCGCCAACGGCGGCGAGGGGTACACGAACCGCGCAGATCTGCTCAACGCGCTCGATCTCGTCCGGTCCACCCTGGCCGAGCCCTCTTAACCCCCACAACGAAAGGAGCCCGTCATGGGCGGTGAGCATGTTACTGTCGGGCCGGCATTTCAGATGATGACCGTGATTGACGGTCCAACCTGCACGAGATAGCGCTGGGCACGCTCCCATCCCCAAGGTTTTCATGCTCGCCCGAAGAATATTGGCCTTGGATGCTCTCAGGGGCGTCGCGGCAATTCTCGTTGTCGCTGGCCATATTCAGGCCATTGCTTTTCTCGGCTCGGACAGTTTGCAGCACATGTATCTGTGCGTGGACTTCTTTTTCATGCTCAGCGGTTTCGTTATCGCGCGTGCCTATGAGCATCGAATGTTGGCCGGCCTCAAGCCTCGAGAGTACGCGGCTATTCGTCTGGTGCGGCTCTACCCGCTCATTGCGCTTGGAGCAGTGTTAGGGTTCCTAGCGGCCACTGTCGGCGTCTTCTCTACGTCCACACCGGAGCTTCGGCTCATCGCTCAACTCCTGTTCATTCCGTCGTTGTGGGTCGCTGGCCAGGTCTTTGATCTCAACAATGTTCAATGGTCCCTGCTCATCGAGCTTGTTGTCAATGCGATCCATTTCCGGCTGGCGAAATGGCTAACCCTTTCTCGCCTGCTAGCTATCGTGGTGCTTTCCGGCGGCATCCTTATTGCTGCTGTGAACTACTACGGCATTGGAGGCCTTGGCGTCACGCGAGAGACCTATCTCGCTTCGTTTGCCAGAGGCGCGTTCGGGTTTTTCATCGGCGTCTTTCTGTTTCGGCTGAGCCGCAAGGGGTGGCTCCCAGCGATCGGTGCGCCTTGGCCAGTTGTTGTCCTCGCTTTGCCCGCAGTCGTGCTAGGCGCGACCCTGCCCTTTCTAGAGTGGCGCTGGTACGCTGATTTGGCGCTGACGATTTTCGTCCTGCCGGTCATCCTTTGGGTAGGAATCTTCTCTCGCCTACCAACCGGACTGGAGCGTGTGGCCAAGTTCCTGGGTGACTTATCCTATCCGGTCTACGCACTTCACTTGCCTTTGATCTTCTTCCTGAAGGCACTGACGGTGAAGGCATTCGGATCAGGTGTCCCGGCACCCTTGCTGTGTGTAGCCTGGTTCGGCGTCATATTCAGCGTGAGCTGGCTGGCGATGAAATTTGTCGATGAGCCAATTCAGGCCTGGTTTGCAGCAAGAAGCCGCAAATCGCCCCTACCCGCCTCCTAAGTTTTTCGAGCCGACAAGGCCATCATCGGCTTCGATCAGTGCATTGCCCTTATGCACAGCCAGATAACCGCTCCCCAGAACGCCATGGTCAGTGCGCCGACTGCTACGAATAGCAGGTAGGTCAAAAGCTTGGACTGAGGGCGGGGCAGCTCGTCTTCTTTGTCGTCCATTGGGCGCGCTCCACAACGGGTTGGGCGGCCCGGCCCTATTGTTCGGCACTGGTGCCGAGCCGCCCTCTCACCGGGTGAGGCTGGGCAGACTGCCCAGTGAGAACGATTCAAGTCCCCTACCGGCGGTATGTTCCCTGAGAACGAGTGACGATCCTGCAACTATCAATTGTTGCGCCGCGTCACGTCCGCGAAAATTTCCCCGCCCAACCTGTGCCTTACGGAGCCGTCGATCATGGCCTGGCTATTTGCGGCCGCCTTCCTGTCTTGGGGAGCGGTGTTTCTCTACATGGCTCCTTCCGTCTGGCGGATGTACGTCAAACAGCATCACCGGAACGACCCTGCCCGGCTTCACGCCCTGCTGGTCGCCGCGCTGATGATGGGCTTCCTCGGACGCCGCCTGCTGCATGGCGACTTCGCATCAGACGCGGCCATGATCGGGCTGCTGCTGGCCGACATCGCCGTGGCGATCTTCACCCTGTTTCTTGGTCACTCCTATGGGCGAGGTCGCCGTGCTTGATGCTTTGAGCGGAACTGTTGCGTCGAGCTTCGAACGCGCGCCCTGGGGCTGGGGTGTCCTAGTCATCCTTCTGGGGTTCTTCGTCCGGCTGCGGCCGATCATGGCGAAGCTGGCCAGCGAGCGGGAGACCAGCCTGCTTGCGGCGCGCGCTCAGGATAACGACAGCTTGCGCCAGCGTGTCGAGGCGTTGGAGCGTCGACTAGACGATGAACGAAGAGCTCACGACGCCGAGAGGGCCGTAGACCGGCATCGGATCAACAACCTGACGCAGTGCCTGGACGCTTTGCTGATGCTGTTGGAAATGGCACCGGACAAGGCTGGCGATCATGTCGCCCGGATCAAGGAAATGCGCGAGCGCCAAGCGTCGATGGAGTCGGTCGAGAAGGCCACCATTACGGCTGCGGTCGTCACCATGACCGGACCCGCATCGTGACCGAAGCTCAACGCGCTGCGGACACCGTGGCGTCCATGGTGATGGGCCCGGGCACTCCGGATGCCGCGACGCTGACCAAGCCCGCCAGGGGCCCGTTTGTGGCCATTGCGCTGGCTTTGGCCGTCCCATGCCTCTTCGGCGCGGCCATCATCATCATCCTGACCTTCAAAGCCTGGCCGGATAACGTGGCCTATCTGCGGATCCACTTCCTCGGCTGGATGGGGCTTCTGTCTCTCGGCTGCATCCCGGTCGTCGTCCTGGCCTTCGCCACACCATGGATCGGCAAGGTCAGCGCATCTGCCGGCGTCGGCAGCGTGTCGATCGAGGCGCGCGACTAGAGATCAGACCAGGCCGACACGGCGCCCCGTTGGCACTTAAGCGATGTGTCGGCCTGGTCCTGACGGTCACCCGCTGGGATCCCTCTACCAGCGCCCCCGTGAACCGCAGCTAACCTTAGCTTTTCGCTAAATCGCTCACCATCCTCAACTTTCGGGAGACCAACCGATGGCCTTTGTCCTCGGTGCGCAGTCGCGTGCCAAACTGAAAGGCGTGAAGCCCGAACTGGTCGCTGTCGTCGAGAGAGCCATCCAGATCACCGGCACCAATTTCCGGATCACTGAGGGCCTTCGGTCCGTCACGCGGCAAAAAGAGCTGTTCGCGGCCGGCGCCAGTGAGACGATGAACTCTCGGCACCTGACGGGCCATGCTGTGGATGTTGTCGCCCTGGTAAATTGCAACGTGCGCTGGGACTGGCCGCTGTATCCGAAGATCGCCGCGGCTTTCAAACAGGCCTCGAAGGAACTGGCCACTCCGATCGTCTGGGGAGGTGACTGGCCGCGCCTGCGCGATGGCCCGCACTTTGAACTCGACCGGAAGCGCTACCCATGATCACCGATCGCCTGAAGCTGATCGGAGCGGCAGCGCTATGCGCCGTGTTCCTTTCGACGACGATCTGGCTGTTCTTTGCCGAGGCGACGGTGAAGCGAGACCGCGACCGCCTGGATGCCGAGATCGAGACGCCGGTCACCGGCTTCCGCGACCGTCTGGCCACTTGTCAGGCTCAGTCCCGCAACCTTGAGGGGGCGATCACCTTCCAATCCGAACAGGTCGCTGCGTGGAAGGCTGAGGCCGATCGGATCAAGGCCGAGGGTCAACAGGCAACCAAGGCCGCACAGGACCGCGCACGGACACTGGAGCGCCAGCTAGTCGGTGCCCGGCGAGCCCAACCCAACCCCGGCGAGACCATCTGCGAGGCGGCGGACCGGACTATTCTGGAGCGTGTCGGATGAAGCGGCTTGTTCTGATCGCGGCGCTGGCTGCGACCGCCTGCGCCCCTCGCCCTGCCCCGGAGCCTGTCGTCAGGACCGTGACGGTGAATGTCCCGGTGCCCGTTCCCTGCGACGTCTCGGTGGACCGGAACGACGTGGACATCCGGCCCCTCATTCAGGCGGCGGGTGACCACCTCAATCGCGTCGAGATCGTGCTGGATGCGCTGGCCTATACGCTGGCCCAGCGGGACGCTGAACGCGCCGCACTTGATACCTGTAGACGCGCGAACCATCCCCCTGATTGAAGCTAGGTCTGCCTGTTCCATAAGGCCCGTGTTTCGAGCCTTGGCTGCACAGACAAAGCTCGCAAGCGTGGCCTAAAGCGGTACGGAACGCGGCCTAACTATCAGCATCGCGATACGATCAATGATCGACCTTGGTGCTTGATAGAGAGCCTTAAATCCACAGAAGGAGGCTATCATCAGCAATCCCACGCTGAAAGCTATGGCCATCAATGTCAGAACAAAAGCCGAAACCAGAGCGGGTTCGCCATCGATCGGGACGAGCTGCTGATACCCCACCATCAACAGCATGATCGCAATAGGATGGCCAACGTATAGACCCAGGCTGTTCTTGCCGAACCATCCAATGACAACCCTAACTGCATTGATTTTTCCTAACACGTAACATCCAGAGATTGCTGTCGGGACCGCTATCCAGGTGAGAAGAGCGAATACAAACCCATTCAGACCTTCGCTGAATTTACCGGCTAGACCGATCGTGACCATGACATAAATAAGAGCCAAGACGCCAAAGACTGGGATGCTCTTGAGCTTAGACACGCCAGCCAGATCAACTGCGAAAACGCCCACAAAGAAAAACACCGCGTATTTTGCTACGTGATTGTGGACGAGATTGTCCAATACCAAGACGTTGGTAAAGGAACAGAGCGATATAAACGCTGCGGCGACCATCAAGACAGCAGCGGATCGACCAGAGCACATTGCTGATACGAGCGTGAATAAGACCAGCGCCCAGATAAACCATAGATTGGAAATCGGGTTGATTAGGTATCCGACTGGATCGAAGTGACCGACTGAACCACTGATGGCCGTTCGGATAAACGCTTCGATCAGAGACCAGACAACAAAAACATAAAAGAGGTCGAGGACACGAAAGCCCAGCGGTGAACTCAAGCCACCTCGAACCAACTTTTTGCTGAATAGGCCTGATACGAAAAAAAACAGCGCCATCGGGATTGGTGCGAAGACATGGATGAGCACAAAGACTTTCCCATGCACATCACCTATCGCGTCGAGCGCTAGTACAACGTGGAAAAAGATTACTGTTACAATCGCAAAACCACGAGCAATATCGGCCCACGGTTCGCGTACTCGAACTTCCATACAAACCCCAACAACGCACTCAAACGGCCCCCACTACCGCAGGTCGTCGAGCGGCGTCGTTCTGGCAGGCGGCGCGAGCCAAATCAACAAATTAGCCAAGCTGTTGTATAATGCCGCGTGGACGGTTCATCCCCCCGTTCTCCGGCCGCGTTGCACCCTTGAGGCCATTCGGTTGCGAGGTATCGGCCGGATCGCAGGGCTAGCCAGCGGTGCAGACGACTGCGCTGCATGGACGTCGCGGAACCGGACCGCCCCTGGGCCCCGGTTAGACATTTGCGGCCCGTCCCGGAGCCAGATGTGTTTGATGAAAGGTTCGGGGCGGGCCGCTGGACGACGTACGCAGAGGCCGCCCAGAGAGGAAGGCTACGTATAACTACTTAGCGATGGGTAAATCGTCCGACCGCGTTCAAGCCCCTCGCCTTCGGGGCGGGGGCTTTTTGCTGTTGGGCTGTCTTAGTTGATCATCTTGGGACGATCTCGCTCAATTGTCAGAACGGTGAAGCTATGCGATGAGCGCGCGAAAGGTTTGTTTAACGGGGGAATTTGTAGGTGTTCAGTCGTTTTCATTGCATCTTGGCGGGGCTCGCGCTGGCCATAGGATTGGCGATGACGCCGGTTGTGGCGGAGGCCCAGACCATCGGCCAAACCAGCAGCGACACTGTCTTCAGCGGCTCAGGTCAGGGACAAACCTTCGTCGCGACCGTGACCGGGAATGTCACCCAGATCGCGGTACGGCCTGGCACCAGCGTGTCAGGCGACACATTGAGGGTCTACAATGGCGGCTGCGGAGCCTGCGGAGCGGCGATCAGCACCCAGACCGTGAACACGACGGCGGCAGCCGACGATGCAGCACCGCTCCAAACCATCACGTTGTCCACGCCGTTTCCTGTCGTGGCCGGCAATAACTACAGCTTTGTGTTCAACAGTACGCGACTGCGAGTTTCCACGACCAACACCTACCTCAACGGCGCGCATGTTTTCGGTTTCACCGGCATTGCCCCCGCTTACGACGTGGCGTTTCAGGTCACGCAAGTCATCCCACCCCCCGTCGCCGTCCCGACCCTGTCGGAATGGGCGATGATCCTCTTTGGTTTGGCATTGGCAGGGGCGGCGTCTCTGCTGATATCGAGGCGGCGACAGGCCCTCTGAACAATGTCCGCAATAGCTCGGGTTCTGATACGACCTGGCAGGCGGAAAGCGGACATTCGACCCTATGCCCGGAAGCGGACCTTCCGAATGTCGCCTAAGGGTGGAAAGCGGACATTGCGTGCCGTGCGGGGCCGGGCGAATATCTCGTCATGAGCAAGGGCATCGAAGACTGGGCAGAGGCCAAGCGGGCTGTTGCTGAGGTGGTCGCTGCTCGTCCGGACGAATACGCGGCTTCGGTCGTTCGTAATCTGGACGATTTGCTGGCCCACATTCAGAAGTCCAATCGACCTGCTCCGTCCATCTTGCCGGGCTATTGGCCTACCTTCCTTGTGGAGTGGCAGGTCGAAGAAGCGAAGAACCTCCAGATCGAAGTCTTCGACGACCGCTACGAGGTTTCCCGGTTCTTCGATGGCAGGACCGACATTTGGTATGAGCCCCACGCGCCCGGAGACACCTTCTCCGACCACTTCATAGCTGAGCTACCCAACGCGGGCTGAACGTTTGCAACGGGTCGGGAGCGGGCGTTAGGCTTCCTCTTTGTCGCTGCCCCAGATGCGCGGGCTTAGATCGGTCATTGTGGGATTGCCGCTGAGGATCAGGCTTCGCCTCTGATCTTCTGACATCGACCAAAGACCATCCGCACGGGTTTGGGCTAGCGCAACGTCTGAATAGCCCTCGAACCAAACTAGGTTGTCCACGCCGAACTTCGCGATCCATTCCATGTCGAGGAGCGATGCCGAGACGCCGACGTAGGATTGGGTGAGGCCCTCGCTGGTCGCGATGTAGACGTAGCCGGAGGTTGGGGTGCCCATGGAGGCAAGCTAACCGCCAACCCGGAATGTCTGCAACGGGTCGAAACCGGTCATGACTTTCCAAGCACAAAGCGGACGTTCGGTCCGCCGCCTGGAAGCGGACCCGTCGAAGGGCGGCTACGGGTGGATAGCCGACATTGCGGGCCCGCCATTTCGCAGACTTTCAGCGGTTCGCTGCTCTGGCTCTTTTCAGGCGGTGCCGCTCAGCGAACACCCAGTCGCCCTGCGCCTCAAGCCAAGATTTGCCCGCGGCCGGCGATAGTGTGCCCAACCGCGGCGCAAATGTCCGCTAGGTGCTGATGGCGGCTATTTGAAACGCGCCGTCTTAGTTGATCATCTTGGAAACGACAGGATCCGCGAGCGAGGCCATGACCTCGATAAAAAACGCTTCCTCGGCATCATCTTCGCAAGTCAGGACGCGGGGTTGGTTTGGCCTGAGAGTCGACAGCCTGAAGTAACGCTCGATGACTTTGCCATGGGCGCTCAGATGCTCAATTTCCTCGAGCAGCACACCCGCCTTGGCCTGCACCAGTGTCTGTCGAGTTGCCATTTCGGCAGCTTGCCACAGCTTCACCACGGTGGGGAGTCTGGCCCGACGGTTGAGCCCTTGGCTCGAGGTTGGCTCCCGACCGTTCAAGGCCCAACGACGCTGCGACACAGCGGCATCTTTTGGTACGGAACCGGACAGTTTTAAGCGACTTTTTGTGCGCTTACGGAGCTCTAGAACATGGAAAAATTGACGGTTCTCGTGCTCGACGACGAGCATCTAATCGCTTTGCTGGTCGAAACCGCACTGCTTGAGGCTGGCTTTTCGGTAGTTGTAGAGCACGACGCTGCTTCGGGAATGAGCCAAATCAAGGCTTTGGGTGCAGACTTGTCCGCGTTGGTGACTGATATCCGGCTAGGATCAGGCTCTGGCTGGGATGTGGCAAAGCACGCGCGTGGCATGAGGCTTGGTTTGCCCGTGGTCTATATGTCGGGCGATAGTGCGCATGAATGGGCCGCCGAGGGCGTGCCAAAGAGCGTAATGATCCAAAAGCCGTTCACGGTAGCGCAGATCGTAGGCGCCGTCACAACGCTGCTCAATTCTGAGAGCTCGCTGATCTGAAGGTGTCCTTTCTCGCAGACTAGCTCTCGTGCTTGTGATCCTCATGGCCTGGCACGATGTGGACGCAGTCGTAGAGCCCACCAGCGCCCTTGCGGGGGAACGCAACGAACGGTCCAATGTGGTCAGTAACGAGACGGGCCAGCGCATTGAACTGTTGCTCGCGACCAGGGACTGGCCGGATCAGAAATCCGTCGTCGAGCTGCTCGACCGAATGGTCAGCCGATGGCTCGCGGAGGGTCGTAAGGAACAGCGCCATGGGCTCACAGGGGAACATCGTTAACGACGGCTCTGGTCAAACCTACCTACGTTATATGAAGAAAGGGGTCAGCTTTGTCCATTCAAGTGCGAGGCAAAAAGCACCCGTTTTGGGTATAGAGCAGCGGTAATCTGGCAGACGTGAAGGACTTTTGGTTTGATCGTCCGGAAGCGGACCTTCTGCACCGCCCTTAGGGGTGGGAAGCGGACGTCGCGCACTCGACCGCACACCTTTAGAATAGGCCACTAGAAGAACCGGGGTAGCCTTGCTTGATGCCCGGATTAAACTCCGGGTCCCTGATTGGGAGGGCAGCAATGAACTTTGTGACGCTTAAGTTGGCTTTGGCGCTTTATGCCTTGGGGCCGATGCCGGATCATCCCGCCTCGACGACCGGGGCAATGCTGGAAACTGGTGGTCCAGTGACAGCCGCTGCGGTTACGAACCAGGAGCGCTGGGTCTATTTCGCGGCGAACGGAGGCGGTTTCGGATGGCGGGAACCGTCGGCGGGGTCGATTCCCTCGACCATTGAAGTCATCAGCCGTACCAGCGCCCCGATTACAATCGCGGGGCGAGAGGCGCGCTGGTCCTACTACACCGTTAGGCTGAACTGCGCGGCGCAGACGACAACGGTCACCAGTCATGTGATCACGACTGAGATTGGCGAGCGCATCGCCGACGTCCCTGAAGGACCTAAGCCCATCAGTAGTGATACGCCGCCACAGGCCGCCGGGATGGTGATCTGTAACCGCGCGGCGCTCCCCGGCTCTCAGATCGCGACCAGTAGGGAGTCCATGCTGGCTGCATTGCGAGGGGGCATAGCGTCGGCACCTCTCCCTACCTCTGCCGTCGCCTCACGGTCGACAAGTCCAAGCGCGCCGCCAACGGTGTGGGAGGAGCAATACATGAGCCCGCTTGAGCCCCTCTATGTTCTTGCTCAAGACGCACCGAATGCCGCGTTCTATCGCAGCCTTTCGCGGCCAGCAGAGGGCGGTCGTCATGAGATGTGGGTAGTTGCTGTCCTCCGCGGGGTCGCGAACGATCCTGACGGCGCTTACGATCTCGGCGCTAGCCTCTATTCGATAGACTGCACCGCCCGGACTACACAGGTCCTGCGTGGCCGCGTCTATCGCGACATGGCCGCGATGCGAGACACGCCGATCGAACCAGTCGTGCCTCTGCAGCCGGGCACGGTGAGCCATCAGATGATTATCCAAGTCTGCGACGGCGTCCCGCTCCCGCCATTCGCCGGTAGCCTGTCTCAAGTCCGCCGCGCGGTACCGCTGGGCTGAAGTCCAGGAACAGCCGCTAAGAGTCGCGATCAGTCATCGCCTGCCAGGCTGAAAGCGCACATTCGATCCGTCACCCGACATCGGACCCTCTCAAGGTCCGCTATGGGTCGAGATCGGACATCACCTGGCAGGCGGAAAACGGACATTCGATCCGATGCCCGAAAGCGGACCTTCTGAACGGCAGCTAAGGGTGGGTAGCGGACATTAGCTTTAAGCCAAGGATGCCCCACCGCGTTGGCGCGAATGGTTCAGCGGCGAGTCAAATCCCGTTCAGACCGCCGACCAGCACATCTGCGAGGTTGGATAGCGTATGCATGAGTATGATTAGAGCGACGGACCCTGTGCGCAGCCAGACTGACCCGGCGATAAAACCAAAGCCGATGATAAAGGATAACGCTGCAAGATCGTCCTTCAAATATATCGCGACCTGAGTCCAGTCCTGCGCTAGTATTGGTGCATATAGGAAGGCTGGAAGGTGTGCTAATCCGAACGCTACCGACGAAATCACAAGGGACTGGGTTCGAGACCCCGTAACTTTAAACAGCGCCGTTATTAGCAGGACTCTGTAAATGACCTCTTCCATTGTTGCGCCTAAAAGCGTGTAGCTCCCTCCCAGCGCGAGCTCGAAGAACGATGGAACAGCTCTTTCCCCGTTATAGGTCACCATTCCGACCCAGCAATCTAATGCCGCGAATAACGTTGCCGCCGAAGCAACGATGATGAAGTCGCGTTTTGCGGGTGAGCTTTGTCGGCGAGGCAAGCGCACGACACCAAAGCCGATCATGGCAACCGGCACAGCAGTCCAGACGACGATGTAAATCACACTCGCCCACACCACCGTCATTTCAGCGAACGTGCGAACTAAAACACTGACGGCGATCTGAATAACTGACACCAGCACGATCAGTGCGACAACGCGGGGAACTTGCCTGGGCTCGCTCACAGTCGTCCAATGATATGTCCTGTCACTCGACCCGAGCTTGAGGAAGGCCCACGATACCCCAATCATCGCTAGGGCTAGGTAGGGTGTCGCAGGATAGGCAGTCAGCGTGAGTGCGAGCCAACCGAGCAGTGCAGTGATCCCCGCCACACACAGCCATGTGAGGGCGCCATAGGCGGAGGTAGTCTTCATTGAGCAGCCCCTGCGGCACACGCTGAGTGACATGCCAGACTGGAAGTTGCAGCTATTGCGCTGATTCCACAACTTGCTGACCGCAGCGGTGGGCAAGCAGCAGGTTCGCTTTGCAGTCGCCAGCTATGACCGCAACGGGTCGGGAACGGACTTGACCTGGCAGGCGGAAAGCGGACATTCGATCCGATGCCCGAAAGTGGAGCTTCTGAACCGCCGCTATGGGTGGTTAGCGGACTCCTCGATCCTGAGAGCGGGTATCATCCCAGCGGTTGACCGCCCGTAATGAGGTCACGTGACGTCGCGCCGTCTTCCTTCCATCGGCAGCAGGGTTGTCGGCTTGCTCCGACACTCGGAAACTGAGCTAATCGGCGAAGTTGTCCGCTCATGAGTGACCCCGTGCTTATGGAACCTACTGTGCTCGGGATAGCGGCGGTGCTGACGGCCCTCATCGGGCCAGCCCTTGCTATCGCGGTCCGCGACAGCGGCCCGGTTCGCCGAACGGGCTGGGTTGGTCGCCTTTGCGGTGCGGTCGTTCTCTGGGGTGTTGCAGGTCTCGCGCTATGGCTCGGCTCAAGGGCCGTGGGATCGGACCTACTGGTGCCGCCAGTAGATGGCAGCGCGCTAGGCTGGGGTTTGCTTTTCGGAGCGATCGGCCTTGCGACCTTCCCGGTGCAGATGGCGGCGGCGAAGCTGCTTCGTCGACAGCCCGCGCCGGTCGAGGCGATCGAGGCCATTGCCGCTGTCCCGCTGCCCGGGCGCATCTTCCTCCTGCTCACGGCCGGGCTGATCGAAGAGGTGCTCTTCAGGGCCGTGCCGATCATTCTTCTGCACGATCTGACCGGGTCGCTGACCTTTGCCGTCGTCGTCCCGCTCCTGGTCTTCGTCCTTCTGCACAGGTCGTCGTGGGGGCCTCTCCACCTTCTGTTCGTGGCCCTCGCGGGTAGTGTCCTGACAGCGGCCTACCTCATTGGGGGGCTGTGGGCCGCTGTCCTGGCTCATTTGATCATCGACGCCCCCTTGATGCTGACAGCGCGTTCGATCGCTCGCCGCGCTCGAAGTGGAAGCGTCAGTCCCGGGAGACCGGCAATGGACGAGACCGTGTAAATGCGCCTACCGCCATAGTCTGGCGGGATTTAGGTGAGCGACGTCCGCGATGGGTCGATAGAAGACACGGGGGCACGAGCCCGTTCGCAGACTTTCAGCGCTACTCGGCCCTAGCTCTTTTGAGCCGCTGCCGCTCAACAAATACCCAATCCCCATGCGCCTCGAGCCGGGCCTCACCCTCGGCCGTCAGCAGCTTGCGCATCCATGAGCCGATGCGGACCGAAAACCACACTCGGCCAAGGCACCCGGTCTTCTGGCACCAGGGCGTGCGGTCGGTGAGGTCATAGTCGGGCCCGCGGGCTGCCTGGATGGCCGCGAGATCGGCCTCCCCTGACTTTTCGCAGATGACGCAGTGCCAGCGGACAGCCGTGCCGCTCTCGATCAGAAAGCCGACCGTGTGCATCAGTTCGGCCGCGGCGTGGCGATCTTCTGGATCCGGAGCGCAGCCGCCAGCCGTTCTATGGTGCCGGGCTCAAGTGCCTCGATCTCCATGACCAGGGCGCGGATGCGGGGGTCGGTGCTGGTCAGGGCTTCGGCCAGCGGTCGGGTTCTGTCGTTCATGGTCGTCTCCATCGGTGCCGCCGAGGGAGCGCGTTCGATAGGCCGTGAACGAAAAGAGAACAAGAGACTTCGTGGGAGGCCGAAATTGTTTTACAGACGACCCGTAACCTATTGAAAAGCTTGAAGCCCTAAACGGTCTGTTTTACACGCATGCCGTTGAAATCATTGGCTTGCATCGAGCTTCCCAAGCTTTTCGTGCGGGTTCGATTCCCGCCGCCCGCTCCAGGCACACAGGTCGATCGGACCCTGCTGTTCCACACCCTGTTTTGCAGCCTTCGGTTCCGGCTCGGTCCGATAGAGCTTGCGGGTCATGGCCTGCACGACGGCCTTCCGCCCCAAATATCGACAGATAATCGGGTCGCTGCGGCTCTCCTCACACGCACGCAGGGCTGCGGTCTCGCAGTTCGATACGACAGAGTCACGGGCGCGGATCGCGAAAGCGCCGCTCAGATCGTGGGCGAGCAGATCTCGCTCTGGAATGGCCGTTTCTCAGGCAGATGAGCTAATCCAATCAGGTGAACTTCCGTCCAGCCGGTTCACCGTCTCTCGCGGACGGAGGCGAACCCGTCTGGCGGACACACAACGCCGTCCTGTTGTCAGCCTCCCAGCACCGTCACTGTACATTCACCGATCATGATCAACCGGGCCGCGACCGGTGTCGGCCCGACCTCGGTGTTTCGCGAGATTTCGAAGAGATTGGCTGCCCTCATCTCGAGCGCATCGTTGAGATCCGGATACTGGTAATAGGTCATGGTGAGCACCGCGCCAGGGGGAAACGCGCCTGAAGGCGAGGTCGCCGTCATCACCAGATTGCCGCTGAAACTGGCCGGCACGCTGGCATCGAAACCGGTGACCTGATTGCCGTTCACGTCTGGCGCGGGCAGGGTCAGCCTCTGGTTGATCGGACAAAGCTGGTCCGTGCATTGCGCGGTCACGGTCGTGCCGGCAACGAACCCACGACCCAGCACGCGAAAATGGAAATACTCTGGACCGGAGTTGATGCTGGCGAAGCTGAACGTCCGGATCAGCTGAACCGACCCGCTGGGCTGATAGCTGATGTTGCGCCAGCCGACCGCCGGATTGTTCTGAACCCAGACCGAGAATGCCGCGTTCGTCTGGAAGGACGCGGGAACCTGGACCGGGTGAGCGGCCGTCTGCAGGACCGAGATCAGACAGTAGTGAGGCCCGGAGGGAAGGCCTGTCAGCAGAAACGATGGACTCGACAGGGCGACGCCACCTGCCGCGATGCTGGCTGATCCCGCGCCATCGACCAGGGACACCGAGCCCGACCCGCCAGCGGCGGAAACAGGGATCCAGGACGTGGGCAGCAGAAAGAGCGACGCGTCGGCATAGTAAAGACTGGCGGTTCCGGCGGCCGCCACCGTGTTCAGGTTCCTGGCCCTGACATAGATGTTGTTCACGCCGCCGTTGACGATGCTCAACCCCTGATCCGGGCCGGCATAGGTCGAGTTGGCCGTGACCCATGTCAGGGATCCGCTCTGCAGGGGTATGATGTCAGGGGACTGGCAGGGATTCCCTGAAGAGGGGATCACGCCTGTATCCGAGAAATTATCCCGTATATAGAGGTCGTTATAGCCTGTGGCGGTCGCGGTGCCGGACGCGCGGGCCGGGACGAACATCGGTCGCTCCTGTGATTTGAATAGCCATGACGTTAAGCGCTGGCGGCGAAGATCTGCTGATCGACCAGGCGTGCAAAAGGCAGCACAGACACCGGCGCATCGCCGATGCTGCGTGTGTCGACGAGGACGTTGTGCCGAACGAAGAACAGGGCATTCACCTGTTCGTCATGTCCGCAGAAGGTCACGTCCCCGATCAGAAGATCATCCAGGCGCGGCAATGACACCACCATGGAACCCGAGAGCAGCTCAAGCAGGGCCAACAGGGCCGCGTCGTGACTGGCATGTTCCGTGACGCGCACCATGACGCGGTGCTCGGGCTCCGGAACTTCCTGGAAATAGTCCGCATAGCCCCGGTCCCCGTGCGCGATACGGCGCTCCATGGCCCAGCCGGTAAAGGAACTGCGCAGATCCAGTACGAAGCCGGTGGTCCGCCTCGCCGCTTCCACGCCGACGAGGCGGGGCCAGGCGTCGAAATCGAACCTCTCCTTTGCGGCCTCGATCAGGGCTGTCTGGTCCATATGCTGTTCCTAGATGACCGGTCGCCGGCCAGCGTTGCTGCCAGGGTTCGGACCAAACGGCAGGCATCTCCCAATGCCCGGGACGCTGTTGGCGGCCAGTCCTTCTCGATAGCTGTTTGCCGTGAAGGGCGTGGGGAGCGGCAGTTGCGGAAGCGCTGCACCGAGCGTCGAGAACACGACGTTGGTCGGCAGGCCTGCGGTATGCGGGCCCGTTCCCCAGGGATTGGGACCGGTATCGTATTGAAGGCAGGCGTCGTAGATGGCGTCCGGATAGCTGCCGGTACCGCTCCAGGTGACCTCGTGATAGCTGAAACTGTTGCCCGGGGGGAACGGCGCGGCCCAGGTCGTCTGACCCACAGCCAGGATCGGGTTGCAGGCAAAACCCGTGGACGGATTGGCGGTATTGAGCATGATCGAGGCGAAGACATCGACGCCGGCGATGTTGGCGAAGTTGGTGACGATCGTGGCGCAGTCCGTACAGTTCACCGTCCGGCCATTGCCACCGCCCGTCCTGAGATAGTCCAGGAAAAGACCGCAAAGAAAGCGCGACACGCCAGCGCTCTGGGCCGTGTAGAAGGACGCTCCGGACGTCATGTCGTAGCTCAGGCCGATGCCGGAATTGACCCTGGTCGTGACCATCGTGAGGACCTGGCCAGGGGTCGTCGCGCCCTTCGCCCACTCACAGGTGAAGTCCAGGACGTCCGTCCAGGGCAGCTGTTGATTGGTCCGGAGCGCACCCTGCTGCCAGGGCGCGTTCGGCGGCGAGAGCACGACATATACCCGATGCTGGGTGACGGCCATGGTCATCCACGCCCCGCCATCGACCTGATACTGCCAGGTCCAGGCGACGTCGGTGCGCTGAACGCCGCCAGCGGCCAGGGTATGATGCGACAGCGGCAGCGTCAGCGTTGCCGTCGTCCCGGTGAAGGTCACGCTGACCGGATCGACCGCGCCCAGTATGCCTCCACCTGTCGCCTGTATCCTGACCGAATGTGTCGTCACATCCGCGATGTTCAGCACGACCTGGACGGAGGGTGTCGCGCCGCTGACGCTGGAGATCGCATAGGCGCAGGGCGCATCGACGGCATTCCGCCTTCCGGGAACCCATTCAGGCACTGCCACGTCGTTTCCGTAGTTGCGGCGGATCGTCAAGGCGTCACCCGCCGCCGAGGTGGGTGAATAGTCGAACGCCAGGCTGGCCATGTTCACGACCGGCAGCGGGTCGCAGCTGGCAGGCTTCTGCAGATAGACAGAGATGAAGGTCGCCGCGGTCGCGGTCAGGGAGGCGATCACGCGTACGCTGCCGACGCCCGATGCTGTGAGCAGCAGATTGGCGATGATGCGGATCAGGGTCCAGAAACCCACATCGATGAGCGCGACGATCAGCGGACGGAGCAATCCCGCCGTATAAGCGGCACCGAGTACGGCAAAGACCCCTGCTGCGGTCAGCCTGACGCCCGCCGCCATCTGTGCTGCGACCCGAGGCAGGGTCAGCAAACGGCCCAGCTGGACAATCGCCTTGTCGGTCAGGGTGCTCCCCACGCCCGTGAGAGCGTCGATCGCTCCGCCGATCAGGGTGAAGACCAGACGGATCTTCCACATTGTGCAGTCGTCGAGCGCGGCTTCATCAGCGCGATAGGCCACATACGAGCCAGCGGGCCGGTGGACGACGATCAGGCGGTCGCCGGCGATCCTGTGCTCCGTGACCAGGAACGGAAGGCTTGTCGGCTCAAGGGCGAGTTTGCGCCGCGCTTCCCGCCATGCCGAGGCAATCAGGATCTGGTCCCGGGGATCTGCAAAGGCGACGATGTCCGCATCCATGGCTGCGTCGAAGTCCGCGGCATGCCGCTCGACCAGGTCGGAAAAATCCAGCCCCGCGCGGAGTTCGGCCATCAAGTCCGGATCGAGGCCCATGGGCGGTGGCGGAGCCTCTTCAACCGCCATCGGAACGCCGGCAGAGACCGGGGCCGGTCCGAGCTGTCCCGACAGCACCGCCCCTTCCGCCAGACCGATCGGATGGCCATTCACCTGATTGCGCGCAGGGCTGTTGGAGAACACATAGGCGGCTTCCAGGCTGACGGATTCCAGATCCGGCGGCACCGCCATGTTCGTCACGATGCTGGCCGCCGAGAGGGCGACCGACCAGACGTCGACCTCGCGAACATAGCCCTGCAGTGTGGTGGCTCCGGACGCCACGCCCTGCGCGATCGCCGCGCCGATCACCAGATCGCTGAACTGGCTGTAGAGCGGAATCGGAGCACAGACACGGGTTCGATCCAGGACCCCGTTCAGATAGATCGACAGGGTCACGCCGTCGAACGTGGTCGCGACATTGGCCCAGACACCGACCGGGATGGTCCCCGATGACGTCAGGCTCTGGCCACTGTCGCTGTCCGAGCCGCGCTGCGACACAACCCTGTAGGCCGACACCGTGGCGTCATACTGCAACAACAGGGCGATGCCCGTGTCCAGCATCAGGTCGCTGTTGACGAAGATGGCCTGCACGGGATTAAGCCTCGCGGCCACATAGACCCAGGTCTGGACCGTATAGGGATCGGTCTGGCCGCCGCCCGGATTGACCGCCTTTTCCCCCATGGGTCGGATGAACCCGACGGTGCCCAGAGAAGCCGCCGGCGACACCTTGAACGCGAGGGCAGAGCCCTGAAGGCTGATCGGATAGGCAAACGGCCCGCGATCGACCGCGGGATTGACGCTGAAATCGAAATCCGCGGCCAGCGTCCCCGAGGTCGGCGGGCCGTACATATTGTCCAGGACCGCCTGTGCGCTGAGCGGGACATTGTAGATCCGTATGCGGCGGACGAGCCCCTGCAGACCCTGGCCGAACACAACGGGCAACGTCCCGGCCGGGAGCTGCGCCATGGCGTTCTGGCCCGTGTTGAACCGGCCGTCGATATAGAGCCGAACCATGGCACCATCGAAGGTGATGCAGATGTAGTGCCAGCTGTCGTCCTGGAGTTGAGCCTGCGCCAGATCGGAAAGAATGACGGACTGGGTGCCGAACTGGAAATAGACCGCCGGCCCCTGGCTGCCGAACGCGAAAACACCGTCCTGGCCGATCACGACCGTCTCGGCCGGCAAGCCGTTGAACCGTATCCACGCATCGATCGAGAAGGCCCTGGCTCCCGTCAGCAGGTTGCCCGCTGCCGCGCTGGTCCGAGCGCTGGACAGGGCATCAAGCGCCAGGGCGACGTAACTGCTGTCGGTTCTGAAAGGGCTCTGCATTCGGAATCCCCTGGCAAAAGGCTCTCGGGAGGCGACCGCTAGCGCCTCAGCCTTCGAGGGCGCGCGCTAATGTTCAGGATACATACGGAGCACTGTCTGCAAGCGGGAGGATAAACCTAAAATTGTAAAAACTGCAACCTTTAGAATTCTTAAGGTTGAACACCGGGGGTCGCGTCCCTCGCCCCCCCCTGCAACTCTCGGTTCCCTCGAGCGTCACGAGTGAACGTCCGCAACGGATCGAGCCACGACATTGGCATCAAGCCCTGAAGCGGACCCCGACCTGCGGATGGGGGAAAATCGGACAACAGGCTATAGGCGGCATCTCCAGCAGCCGGTGGACTGTCAGGTCGCAGGCGCGCCAAATCGTGCCAGGACTTCCTCCAGTTGCGCGATCAGGGGCCGGCCCCCCTCGGCAAGCGCGCCCTTCGCCTCCAGGTCCCGCAGAATGGCCAGGGACTGCTCAGCATAGAGGCGCTCCCCCGTGACCGCGGCCATGTTCAGATAGGACACAAACACATCCCGCGCCTTGTCTGCAGCAGCCGGATCGGCCGCCAATAGCCGCTCCCTGATCTCGAGGCTGCGCCGATAGAGCCCCAGCGCCCCGGCGCGGTCGCCCAGGCCCAGAAGAACCTTGCCGATCCTCTCCATCGAGACGCTGACAGCCCGTGCCAGCACCGCAGAGGCTGGATCAGCCGCGGACAGCCGCTCGTCGATCTCAAGGCTCCTTCGATAATTCTCGAGCGCCCCTTCGCTGTTCCCCTGTCTGGAAAGCACGTCGGCGATCAGATCCAGGGAGACGCCGACGTCGCGCTCCTTGTCCGCAGACTCCGGATCAGCCTCGGAGAGGCGCTCCCGGACTTCAAGCGCCCGTCGATGAAGTCCCAGCGCGCCGTCAGGATCGCCCTGGTTCAAAAGCACAATCGCGGTGCGTTCCAGCGAGGCCGTCATATACCTGGCAAATATCGCAGCCTCAGGCTCGGCCGCAGACAACCGTTCGGCAATTTCGAGGCTCTTGCGAAAGTATGCCAGCGCATCGTCGCGGTCGCCCTGGCTCAAGAGCACGTCGCCAATCTTGATCAGCGCTGCGCCTACATTTCCGGAGAGCGCAGTGGACTCGGGCGCGTGCCTGGACAGGCGCTCGGAGATCTCCAGACCTCGCCGAAAGAGCACCAACGCTCCGTCGCGGTCCCCCTGGCTGAGGAGGAGATCACCCTTGAAGGCGAGGGCGACCGACCGGTTCTGGTCATTGCTAGCCAGCGCTTCAAGCCGCTCCGCGGCGGCCAGGGCGTCCGCCCTGCGGCCGGCGTTGGCGTAGAGCTTGAACAACTGAAGCCAGTCCAGATACTCACCCGCATCAAGCCGGACGACCTCTTCATAGCGGGCGATCACTGCCCCGGTATCGAAAGCCGGGTCACTCTTGCCGCGGGCATCCAGCGCCAGCGTCGCGATCTGGCGGGCCTCGGCCGCGCTTTCGATGTTGGCCCGGGTCTGGCGGGCGACATCGCGAGCCCGTCTCAGCCGGTCAAGGACGGCGATGGCCCCGACCCGGTCGCCGGCGTTGAAGCGGGCCAGGGCGTTGGCGCCCTCGGGCGTGGAGGCGATGGTCGTCACCTCGCGGCGGAACACCGCGATCTCTTCGGCATAGGCCCGGTCGCGCGAGGCCAGATCGGCCACGAGCGCTTCGCGGGCCTCGATCAGCTGAGCCTGAAACCGCGTGGCCTCGGCGGCACCGCGCGCTTCGGCCTCGGTCAGGCGCGTCTGCAGCACCGCGATTTCCTGCTGCCGGACCCGGTCACGGGCATTCGCCTGGCGCTCGACGGCCTCCAGCGTCGCGCTCTATCCCGCCACCGCCGCCGAGATCTCGACCCGGGCGTTCACCTCGGGAGGCGCGTAAGCCATCACGACCGGTGCCAGCACCATCGCGGCAACGAACCCCGCCGGACCCACCCCTGAACGCCAATCCATCCACAGCCCCCGCCTTTGTGGGAGCAGTTACCGTCAACGAACAACGGGGTGCAACCGACGGAAACCGGCGGTCTTCGTTCGCACTCGGCCGTCAGGTTGCACGTCCTGCGTCTCGCCTCCGAGGCATTACGGGTCTTCGCCTGGCGGAGACCAGCCTCTGAGTGCCATCCCGTTGACGTTGAGAAATGATTGCAGTCCTCTTGTTCACCCCAAGCAAGCGGGCAGTCATTTGGCTCGGCGTGATTAGGTATATCACCCTATCCGACGATTGGCCGGCCATTAACCAATCTTTGTATTAATGATCGCTCGACTGAGCCATGAACTGGTCACCTGTTCTGTAATGATTTTTAACGTTTCATGTATCGGGCGCATTTCATAATATTGGGGGTAAGCTGTGAGAACAAAGTCGTTGCTGTTGGCCTTTGCGCCGGTCGTACTGGTATCAACCTTCAGCTCAGCCGAGGCATCAGAACGCGGGCCTGAGTCCACGGAAGTGATCCAGACGCAGGCGCAGACCCCGGCTCAGGGGCCTCGGAGTCCTGTCAACACCGAGGCGGTTTTCTCGACGGGTGTCGCGCGGGGGCGAGACAGGCTGGACAGCGCGACCTCGACCAGCGCCCTGAGACAGAACGAGATCGAGCTTCTGGGTGCCCGTTCGCTTGCCGATATCATCCGCAACATCCCCGGGATCCGCACCGAGTCGTCAACCGGTGACGGCAACTCCGCCTACACCATCCGCGGCCTCCCCCTGGCGTCCAGCGGGTCGAAATACATGCAGATCCAGGAAGATGGTCTGCCGGTTCTCGAGTTCGGGGACTTCTTCAACGGGGCCTCGGACATCTTCATCCGGGCAGACTTCAACCTGGCAGCCGTAGAGGCCATCCGTGGCGGATCGTCATCGACCTTTGCCTCGAACTCGCCGGGCGGCGTGATCAATCTGCTGTCCAAGACCGGCGACGTCGAGGGCGGTGCGATCCAGGTGACCAGCGGGCTCGACTACGACACCACGCGCGTTGATTTCGACTACGGTGCCCCGCTCAGCGATACACTGCGTTATCATGTGGGCGGCTTTTACCGGTCCGGCGAAGGTCCCCGCAGCGTCGGCTTCAATGCCTTCGAGGGCGGCCAGCTGAAGTTCAACGTGACCAAGACCTTCACGGGCGGTTATGTTCGCCTGTCGGCCAAATATCTCGATGATCGTTCGCCGCAGTATCTTCCAGGTCCGGTGCGGATCACCGGCACGAACGAAAACCCGATCTTCGGCAGCTTCGACGGCTACGACGTCCGGCGCGATTCCATGCTGTCGGGTTCCCTCCCGAACCTGATCACGCTGGACGGCAACAACAACCCCGTCGAACTCCCGATCAGCCAGGGCATGGATGCCCTGGTCCGGTCGGTCGGTATCGAATCGCAGTTCACGGTCAGCGACTGGACGATCACGCAGCGGGCCCGCTATTCGATGATCTCGGGCGGCACCACGCGCAACCTGGTCTCGGCGGTCTATTCGGGCAACGCCCTGCCGGCGTCGCTGGGGAGCGGAACCGGGACGTTCAGCTATGCCACCGGTCCACGGGCGGGCCAGGTCATCACCAACCTGGGCTCCCTGAACGGGAACGGTCTGGTCGTTGCCAGTTCTCTGAACCGGATCGACGCGAGCGGCCTCGACAATTTCATCAACGACATCCGCGCAAGCCGCGTCTTTGCCGTGAGCGACAATGAGCTGACCGTCACGGCCGGTCTCTACAACTCGCGGCAGGACCTCGAGAGCGACTGGCTTTACGGCAACCACATCCAGGACGTGGCCGGCAACGGCAATTCGGCGCTGCTCAACTGGACCAATGCAGCCGGCGTTCCCCAGACCCAGGGCGGTTATCTGGGGTTCAACCGGTCAGGCAGCACAGCCTTCTTCCGGCGGAAATATGATGTTCAGTATGACATCATCGCACCCTACGGATCCCTGAACTACCGCTTTGGCCGGATCGCGGTCGGCGGCAGTGTCCGCTACGATACCGGCAGGGTTCGGGGCGAATTGTTTGGCGCAGATCTCGGCGGTGGCCGTATCGGCATCCGCCCCTTCGACTTCAACGGCAATGGCGTGATCTCGGGGCCAGAATCTCGGACCGCCTTCACACCGCTCGACCGCCCGGCACCGGTAAACTACGACTATGGATACGTAAGCTACTCCACCGGGATCAATTTCCGGGTGTCAGAACCCTTCGCCCTGTTCGCGCGATACAGTCGCGGGGCGCGGGCCAGCGCGGACAAGGTGCTGTTTTCGAACAAGGTCAGCGCGATCGACGGCAGCATGCCCGACGAGGCCGATGGCTACGATATCGTCGAACAGCTGGAAGGGGGCTTCAAGTACCGCAGGCCTGGCGTGACCCTGAATGTGACCGGCTTTTCGGCCGACACCGAGGACACCAACGTCCAGGCCGGGGCCATCACCACCGATCGCAACTACACCGCCTATGGCGTGGAGGCAGAGGGGACCTTCCAGAGTGGTCCGTTCAGCCTGACGGGCGGGGTGACCTATACCCAGGCCGAGATCGTCGGCGACAAGCTGAACGCGTCGGTCGCCGGATTGGTCCCGCGCCGGCAGCCCGACTTCCTGTTCCAGGCGACACCGCAGTTCCAGACCCGCCAGTTCACGGTGGGAGCCAACATCATCGGCGCGACCAGCAGCTATGCAACCGACAACAATCTGATGCGGATGCCGGGCTATCACCTCGTCAACGCCTTCATCCAGTATCGCCCGTTCGACCGGGTGCAGCTGATGGTGAACGCCAACAACCTGTTCGACGAGGTCGCCTTCTTCGAGATCACGACGCCTTCGGTCCCCGCAAACGGGGTCGGCCTGGGACGGACGGCGAACGGTCGTACGATCTCGTTCTCGGCTCGCTTTGATTTCTGACCGCGCCAGGATCGTCTAGCCGACATCCGGCACGGCGGCCCAGATAGCCGCCGTGCCGGATCTCCATGCGATGCGCCAGAGGGTTGGCCGGCACAGACCGCAGGCCTTGATTTCCTTGCCCGGGGTGCGGTCGTTGAACAGACTTGCCTCACGGCATGGACGGATCAGGAGGCCCGGTCATATGCCCTGGCGCAAGACGGCTGTCCGTCAGGCCCCCGACCGTCGGTCAGCGCTGCCTTGCTGCCGTCGCTCCAGGGCTGGGCTTGCTTGCCGGAGCGCGTCTGGCACGGCGTCGATCCATCCGCCGGATTTCGGCATAGCTCATGGACGGATACAGGCGGACATCACGCCTGAGGCGTTCAACGAATCCCGGAACGAGGGCTGCGGTGATCCCTGCAGCGTCGGCCAGCAGATCAGCAAGACTTGCAGAGCGTCCCGTCGCCGCCTGGGCCAGTTCGATGGCCAGGCCGAACCCCAGAAGCATGATCGCCAGATCCGTCCGGCGCCGACCCGGTGCCACGGTGAAGGCGATGATGGTCAGCGCGTAGAAGGCAATCACGTGCGCCGCAGTATCGTTCAGCCCGATGGACTGTTCGAGCCCCTGAAAAGGCCCGAGCATCAGGATACAGAGCGTGAGCAAGCAACCGGCGCCGGCTGCGCGTGCAAGCACGATGATTTTATGGGGCGTTATGATGGGCTTGATCCTGTGTCAGGCCCCACGATGACAATCCACCTTCCAAAATGCCGTTTAGAAACGTCATTACCGTACCGCTAACTGTAACGGGATGGCGGGCAGGACGTGGCTGGTCAGGCCCGACCCGGAGCGTTCTGCTGCATCGGTCTGGTGAAACAGGCCACAGATTTGAAGGCGTTAACGCTGTCGGCGAGCAATTCGATAACGACACTGCGATTACACTGCGCCCATGCTTCAGGACCTCGATCACCCCGAACGAAGGACCCGCGCGCGCCAGCGCATCGCGTCCGCGTGCGAACTGTATCTCTGCGCGACCGGTGAGACCTGCGCGGGCATCCTCCGTTCGCTGGATTTCGGCGGCGCAAGGGTGAAGATCAGTTCGCGCAGCATCGTGCTTTCAGGACGCGTCCAGCTCCGGAGCCGCACCCAGGACCACGGAACCTTTCGGGTGGTCTGGCAGAACGGCCAGGAAATCGGCCTCCAGGCGCTGATCGTCTAGGCACCGCAAGGCGCAGGACCCACACCCCCGTGACACGTCGGGTCGTGACAGGGGTGCTTTAGAACGTCCGGAAGACGGACAGCACCAGATTGTCGTTGGAGCGATCGGGTCTCGCGTTGCCCTTGATCTGCTGGTTCATATAGCCGCCCTCGACGCGAAGGCCGGGCGCTGCCTGCCAGGCAAGACCGGCAAAGGCCCGGTTCTGGTCGAATCCGTCCCCCTGCCCCCAGTCGGTGTCGTTAAGGCCGACAAAGGTTTCGTTCGACAGGACGACCGACACGGGCCCGCCCTCGATCGGGCGGCTCCAGCGCAGGAACTGGCGCAGTCGCCAGCCCGTGTCGTCTCCACCGACCCGAAACCGCTGCTCGATCCGCGTGCGGCCCGTGAGCCGCCCCCCGGCGATCGTGACCACGGGATAGGTCGCCTGTTGCCAGATGCGATGCTCCTCGACATCGGGGCCCGGTCGGCGCGTCGAGACAAGGGCATAGCCCGCCCACAGATCCAGACGCGGCGAAGCGCGCCAGCCGATGCCAGGCCTGAGGATGGTGGTGTCCAGATTGCTGGCATCGTCCCGGAACCGTGCATGGCCGTCAAACCAGACGAGCAGGCGGCTGTTTTCCGACACCGGTCCACTGGCAAAGACGGCGTTCCAGCTCTGGGTGTCGTCCTGCGCCGCCGCGGCCGAGGCCGCAGCGGTCAGGCACAGACAGGCTCCCGCGGTCGGCAGCCGCGCCGTCCTTCGCGGACGACGACTGGCCGGCGGGAGCCTCGTCATCAGCGGGTAGCCTCGGGCATCATCGACGAGTGCAGGTGGTCGATCTTCCAGTCGCCATTCTCGAACCGGTAGATGAAGGAGTAGCGGGCGCGGACGTTGTTCACAGCCCCTGTGGCGGCGTCGGTCAGGGCGACCGTCCAGGTGCCGACGCGCGTTGCGGTGTTGCAGTCGATCTCGACAGTGGAACTGTTGATCGTGCCGACCGGCTTGGCCTTCAGGAAGGACACGAAATAGTCGCGGACACTGGCGGGATCGGTACGGGGCGTGTTCGAAACCGTGGCCAGAAGCACAGGCTCGCGCGTGAACAGCGCCGTCACCGTATCGGGATTGCCGGTCTGCCAGGCCCCGTTGAAGCGGGCAAACTGGGCCTCGACATCAGCGGCGGTTGCGGTGGCGCAGGTGGTGGTCTCTGCGGCGAATGCCGGAGCAGCGACCAGCGTGCCGGCCGCGGCGAGAAGAGCGAGGGAGGTCCGCATGGGAATATCCTGTGAAGTCCAACCGCCCTTTGCGGTCTCTCACAGTGATGACGATCCTCGCCGGACCTTGCGTCTGCATCCCGGCAGGCCGTGACGCCTATGCCGAATGGCATATGACAGCCCCCTACGGCTCAGCTAGGACATGCGATTATCGGGTCCGATCCTCATGAACGCGCTGGCCACTTCCGACCCTGCCTCGACCGATCTCCGGTCCCTGTTTCGCGACTCCGAGGCGCGGGCGGCAAGGCTGCGTCTTCTGATCCAGGTGAGCCGCGAACTCGAGACCGTGGACAGCGACGGGCTGGAGACCGCGCTTTCGAGGGCCAGCCAGAAGGCGGCGCTGTTTACCGGCTATGCCCATGGCGCCCCGTACAGGGCCGGGAATCCCCTGCCCTCCGATGCCCGGCTTCTGGCGTTCGAGCGTCTGGCCGATCAGGGGGAGACGGGGCACGGCCTTGTCCTCTGGGGATCGCGAAATCCTGCGTCTGCGGGTTCCGGTGAAGATGAGGAGGCACTGAAGCTCCTGGTCGAGATGATCGAAAGCCGCCTGATCATGGCCCATCAGCAGAGCGGGCAGGCCCGTTTGCTGGCTCGACTGGCCCAGCGGGAAAGGGAACTGGAGCAGGTTCTGTCGGAAGTCGTACGCGCCCAGGAGACCGAACGCCGGGCGCTTTCGGCCGATCTGCACGACGGCGTGGCCCAGCAGATCACCGCCCTGCACCGGCGGCTCGAACTGCTGCAGCTTGACCTTCCGGCAGAGGCCGACGCCGCCCTGTCCAGGGATGTGGGCATTCTGATCGATGTCGCCAGACGCTCGGTGAGCGATCTCCGGCGGTTGATCGCCGGCCTCCGCCCGACCAGTCTCGACGATCTGGGCGTGGTTGCGGCACTGCAGGAGGAGGGCCGGCGACTCGAGGCCCTGGGACATCGGGTCCATGTGCGCGAGCGGGGGATGCGCCGGCTTCCCGACTGGCAGGAGACGCTGATCTTTCGCGTCGCACAGGAGGGCCTGAACAATGCCGCAAAGCATGCACCCGACTCGACCGTCGAACTGGAGCTGATCCTGGATGACGCGGCAGGACAGGTCGTACTGACGGTTGCCGATGATGGCGGTCGGCGGCCGGCCGACCCCCACTCGGCTGCGGAGCGCCTTGGGCTGGAGATCATGCGTGAACGGCTGACCGCCGTGGCGAGCACGCTGGAGGCCGGCCCCCTGGGCAACGGTTTCCGGATCCGTGCAACCATGCCTCTGGCCGGAGCCTGAGCATGCTGCGCCTCCTGATCGCCGACGACCACGAACTGACCCGCGAGGGATTGCGGTCCGTATTCGAGCGGGAGCCCGACCTGCAGGTCGTCGGAGAAGCCGCTACGGCGGAAGACGCTGTGGCCCGCGCACTGGCCGGCGGTGTGGACGTGGCTGTGCTCGACATCCGCTTCGGCCAGGCCATGACGGGGCTGGAGGCCGCGCGCGCCATAGTCCGGGGATCGAACGTAAGGGTACTCATGCTCACCCTGCACGACACGCCGGAGTATGTGCGGACGGCGATGTCGGCCGGCGCGACGGGGTTTGTGCTGAAGGATGCCGGCCGGAGCGAACTGCTTCACGCGGTCCGGACCGTTGGCGAGGGGAGGACGGCCGTTCCCCCCGATCTGATCCGGCGCGCGCTGGAGCCGACTGCTGGTCCCCGTGAGGATGACCTGGCCCGCCTCACGCCCCGCGAGCGCGAGGTGCTGACCTGCATCGCCGACGGCCTGACCAACAAGGAGATCGGCCGGGCGCTCGGCATCGGGCCCGGGACGGTGAAGGTGCATGTCGAGCGTGTCATCGCCAAACTGGGCGTCACGGACCGGACCCAGGCGGCGGTCCTGCAGACCCGGGCCCAGCGATGAGCCGGCTCCGCGCATGGCTGCGCCCGGCCACCGCGTGGGCGGACCTGGGTCTGGCAGCCAAGGGGCTGGTCGTGGTGGCGCTGCCTCTTGCCATCCTTCTGGGTGGCATCGGTGCCCTGCATCTGTCTAGCCGCGCGGAGGCCGAGGCGGAACGCGCCGTCCGGCTGACCTTCGCCATCCAGCGCGACATCCACGAGGTCCACGCCCTGCTGGCCGAGGCGGCGAGCGGTGTCCGGGGTTACCGGCTGACGGGACAGGAGGCCTTTCTCGAGCCCTACACGAAGGCCGAGGCCCTGCTGCCCCTGACCCTCGCGCGGCTGCGGGCCAGCGTGCGGGACCCCGAGATCCGGGCGCGTCTGACGCGGGTCGATGCGCTGGTGATCCAGAAGCGGCAGGGTCTGGCCCAGCTGGCCGCCATGCCGGGCGCCGGCAGCCAGGACAGCCTGACGACCCGCGAGGTGGCGGAGGCCCTGGTCGCCAACAAGCGGGTCCTCGACGGACTGCGGGCCGAGATCGAGGCCATGCAGCGCCGGGAGGGCCAGTTGCTGGATGCCCGTCGCGCGCGCGCCGATTCGGAGCGGAGCCGGACTCTCGGGCTGACCGCGGCCATGGCGGTCATTGGCCTTCTGGCCAGTCTTGCAGCCGTGCAGCTTCTGTTCAGCGGCATCGTCCGGCGGGTCCGGACGCTGGAACGCGACGCCGAACGCCTGGAACGCGGCGAACCCCTCACCACACGGGATCATGCCCAGGACGAGATCGGACGCCTTGCGCGCAGACTTGTGGAGGCCGGCGAGCTCCTGAGACGGCGCGAGGCCGAACTGCGCGACGGCGAAGAGCGCTATCGGCGGGTGATCGAGGGCGTTCGCGACTACGGCATCTTCGCCCTCGACACCGAAGGCCATGTCACGAGCTGGAACGTGGGGGCCGAGCGGATCAAGGGCTGGAATGCCAGCGAGGTCATCGGGCACCACTTCTCGATCTTCTATCCGCCGGAAAGCCGCAGGGAGACGCCGTCACGATTGCTGGCCGCAGCGGCAGCCGACGGCCGGGTCGAGGACGAAGGCTGGCGCGTGCGCAGGGATGGCAGCCGCTTCTGGGCCAATGTCGTCATCACCGCGGTCCGCGACGAAGCGGGCGAGCTGCAGGGCTTTTCCAAGGTCACCCGGGACATCACCGACCGGAAGCGGGCCGAAGAAGCCCTCAAGGCCGCCCGTAACGAGGCCGAGCGGGCCAGCATGGCCAAGAGCGAGTTCCTGTCGCGCATGAGCCACGAACTGCGCACGCCCCTGACCGCCATCCTGGGCTTCAACCAGTTGCTGGACATGGATCGCGAGCTCCTCGGCCCCGACCAGGGTCACGCGGTCGAGCAGATCGCGCGGGCCGGCGGGCATCTGCTCGGAATGATCGACGAGGTCCTCGACATCGCCCGGATCGAGGCCGGGGGTCACACGATGAACCCCGAGCCGGTCAGGGTCGATGAACTGGCCCGGGAAGCCATTGCCCTGACGACGCCCCAGGCCCAGGCCGCCGGGATCGAGATCCGCTTCCAGCCCGGCGAGGCCAGGGCCTGGGCCGATCGCCGTGCCACGCTCCAGGTGCTGCTGAACCTGCTGTCCAATGCGGTGAAGTACAACCGTCGGGACGGCCGGGTCGTGGTCGAGGTGCGATCCGAACCGTCGCGCACCGTCATCGATGTCCGCGACCAGGGCCCCGGCGTGGCCGCCGACTTCGTCGACCGCCTGTTCACCCCCTTCGACCGGCTGGACGCCGACCGGTGGAGCGGAGCCCAGGGCTCCGGCCTCGGGCTGGCCCTGTCGCGGGGGCTGGCTCGGGCCATGAATGGGGACGTCCTTTACCGCGCCGCCGAACAGGGTGCCGGCTCGGTCTTCAGCCTTGTCCTGCCCACCCGTCCGGTCGCGGAAGCGGCCCCATCCCGGTCGGAGACAGCGGAATGAGGGTGGTCCCGAACGATGCGACGGTGAAGGCTGCGCGGATTCTGGCCGTCGACGACGAGGCCGCAAACCTCAGCCTGGTCGAGAAGGCGTTTGCCCGCGAAGGCTTCCACGGCGTGGTGACCTTCCTTGACCCCCAGGCGGCCCTTGCGGATTTCGCACAGACGCCGCCGGACCTGGTCCTGCTGGACCTGATGATGCCCGGCATCGACGGCTATGAGCTGCTCGACAGCTTCCGGCGGCTGACACCGGTGGACGCCTATCTGCCCATCCTGGTGCTGACGGCCGACACCAATGTCCGGGCCCGACTGAGGGCCCTGGCCCTCGGGGCGCGGGATGTCCTGCTCAAGCCCTATGACGTGGCCGAGATGCTGATGCGCAGCTGGGTGCTGCTGGAAACGCGACAGGCCTTCCAGCGCCGTCCCTGACGAGACCCGTCAGCGAGCCAGCCAGCCCCCGTCCACTGCCAGCACCGTGCCATGGACATAGGCGGCAGCGTCGGAGGCCAGGAAGACCGCCGCCCCGGACAGGTCAGAGGGATCGCCCCACCGGCCGGCCGGAATCCGCGCCAGGATATCGCGATTGCGGCCCTCGTCGGCGCGCAGGGCCTCGGTATTGTTGGTCGCGAAATAGCCCGGCGCGATGCCGTTGACGTTGATGCCCTTTGACGCCCACTCGCAGGCCAGAAGCTTGGTCAGGCCGGCCAGCCCCGACTTGGACGCCGTGTAGGAGGGTACCCGGATCCCGCCCTGGAAGCTGAGCATCGAACAGATGTTGATGATCTTGCCGCCCCGGCTATCCGCAACCCAGGTGCGGGCAACCGCCTGGCTGAGGAAGAAGGCGGTCTTGAGATTGGTGTCCATCACCGCATCCCAGTCCGCCTCGGAGAAGTCCAGGCTGTCGGCGCGGCGGATGATCCCGGCATTGTTGATCAGGATGTCGATCTGCCCTGCGACCGCGATCGCCTGCTGGACGACGTCCGCGACCGGCGCGATCGACGACAGGTCGGCCGGGATGGCGTGGAACGCCCGCCCTTCCGCCTGCACCAGCCCGGCCGTCTCGGTCGGGGCGGAACGTCCGACGGCGACGATGTCGGCACCGGCCCGGGCCAGGCCGACGGCAATGGCCTGACCCAGGCCCGTGTTGGCCCCGGTGACCATCGCCACCCGGCCGCTGAGATCGAACGGGTTCATTTGAGCTGGCAGATGTCGAGCTGGTTGATGTCGGTGTAGTCCAGGTTCTCGCCGCCCATGGCCCAGATGAAGGTGTAGTTGGACGTGCCCGAGCCCATGTGGATCGACCAGGGCGGCGACACCACGGCCTCGCCGTCGGCCATCACGATGTGACGGGCGGCGTCAGGCTCGCCCATGAAGTGGAACACCCGGTCATTGGGGTTCAGGCCGAAGTAGAAATAGACCTCGGAGCGCCGGTCATGCAGGTGCGGCGGCATGGTGTTCCAGACCGACCCGGTCTTCAGGATCGTCAGGCCGAGCAGCAGCTGGCAGGACTGGCAGGTGGCGGGGACGATGTACTGGTAGATGGTCCGCTCGTTCGACGTCTCCAGCGCACCCCGCTCGAGCGGCACGGCCTGCTCGATCGAGATATGCTTGACGGCATAACGGACATGGGCCGGTGTCGAGGCCAGATAGAAGCGCGTGTCGCCCGAGAAGGTCACGTCGACCGAACCCATCGGAATATAGAGGCCATCCCGCGGCGCGAGCGTATGGGCCTCGCCGTCGACGGTGACCGTCCCGGTCTGCGTGCCGACATTGACCACGCCCAGTTCGCGACGCTCCAGGAACGGATGTCCGGCCGCCGAGGCGGGCTCGGTCTGGTGCGGAAGCGTCACGCTGGCGGGGCCCGGCTGGACGCCCCCGATCACGAACCGCTCGTAGTGGGTATAGTTCAGCCGGATCTCGCCCGCAGCGAACAGGCCATCGATCAGATAGCGGTCACGGAGCTGGTCGTTGGTGACCCCCTGCATCATGTCCGGATGGGTGGCGTGGTAGGTTTTCTGGTACATGACGGGCTCCATTCGGGTCGGGGCTAGGTAACCGGTGTCATGACCGGCTGCAAGACGTGTCTCAGGGGCGAGGGCCCGTCGTCGAGTCCCGCACCACCAGCGAGGGGTCGACCTCGGGCTGGATCATCGTCGCGGCATCGAGGCCGTGCAAGCCTGCGGTGAGCTTTTCCGCCGCCATCCGCCCCATGTCGCGGATCGGCAGACGGACCGTGGTAAGATTGGGCCAGACGCGAGAGGCCATCGGCAGGTCGTCGAAGCCCACGATCGACAGATCGCCCGGCACATCCATGCCGGCGTCGCGGGCCGCCTTCATCACCCCGATCGCCATTTCGTCATTTCCGGCAAAGATGGCCGTCGGTGGCTCGGGCAGGGCCAGCAGTTCGGCCGCAGCCTCGACCCCGGACTCGAACGTGTAGGCTCCCTTGCGCACATAGGCCGGGTCCAGCTTCAGGCCATGCTCGGCGAGACCATCCTGAAACCCGCGTCCACGCTCGTGCGAGGACCGGAAACTGTCCGGGCCCGAGATGAAGGCAATCCTGCGATGGCCCAGCTCGGCCAGATGCCGGGCAGCACGGGCCGCGCCCCGGCTGTCGTGGGTCACCACCATGCATTCCGGCACGTCCAGAGAGACCGAGGCGATCCGGACATAGGGGCAGTCCGCCGCCTTCAGGATCTGCACGACCCGGTCGTCCTCGGACACCGAAGGCGGCAGGATTACGCCGAACAGCTTCTGCCGGACAATGAAACTGCGGACCTCGTCCAGAAAGCGATCGCTGGCCCGGTTGCAGGGATGAACGACCAGTTCGAGTCCGGCACCCCGCACCGCGTCCAGCACGCCCTGCTGCATGTTGACGACATAGTTGGGACTGGGGTTGTCGTAAATCATCCCGACCAGAAACGAACGCCGAAAGGCCAGTCCGCGCGCCTGCGGGTCCGGACTGTAGCCATGTTCGGCGATGACCGCCTCCACCCGCCGGCGGGTGTCCTCCTTGACGAAGGGCGAGTTGTTGATCACCCGCGAGACCGTCTTCTTGGACACTTCGGCCAGGCGAGCGATGTCGTTGATCGTGGCCGGCTTGCCGGAGGGCCGTTTCGGTTCGCTCACTCAGGGGTCTTTCAATCGTGTCTCGACGCTCTAGCCCGAATGGCCAGCGGTGTCAGTCCCCCCGCTCAGGTGCCCCGGCGCTGGGCGGGCCGATCCAGCACGTCGTCCCGCAGGGGCGTCATGAACCGCAGGTCCCAGTCTGCCGGATTGAACGGCTTGCGGGTCGCCTCGACGACAGCAGGATAGCCCCCGACCTCGCGCTCGTGGTCAATGATCTCGCCCCGGCCTTCGGCCACCTCGGCGATCAGGAGGACGTCGCGCTGGTCGCGATCCCAGGGCCGCGCGCCGACATTGGCCAGGACAGCCCCCTGCACCCGCTCGGCGGGGATCGGCTCGAGCCCCTGCCACCAGACCGGCGGACGGCGCACCTCTATGATCCGGGCCGGCGAGGTGGTGTAGCGGCCGAACATGCGGATCGGGTCTCCGACCTGATCGACCGCGATATTGTCCCGACCATAGTATTCCACGTCGCCCGCCCCGCCGATCATCATGAAGGCCAGACGGTCGGTCGGCGTCGAGGGCCCTGCCCGCAGCACGTTTCCGACCACCGACATCTTGCCGACCTCATAGGGGACGGTTCCCCATTCCTCGGGCGCAAGGTTGTAGTGGATGGCGCGCGGACCCGGATCGTAGATCAGATTGTTGACGATCACCCCATGGACGCCGCCCTTGAACAAGGGGCTGCGCTCATAGTTGTGGGCATACAGGTTCCCGACGATCAGCAGGTCCGTGACATTGTCGTGGATCAGCGAACCCTTGGAATGTTCGCCCTTGGAGTGGGTCGAATAGGCCAGGCTCTCGCCGTTCAGATTGTTCGAGAAGGTGATGGCATGACTGGTACCTGCCCGCCATTCGGCCGGCGTGGAGCCGGTGAAACGGGGGCCGGACGCCGACAGGTTTTCGTCGGTGGCCCAGGTCAGGCTGCAGTGGTCGATGATGACGTTGTAGGCCCCGATGGTCGAGATGCCGTCCTCGTCCCAGCCACTCATCCATTCGCCGCCCGCTGAACCGGGGCGGATCCGCAGATGCTGGACCACGACATCATGGGCGGTGATGTCCATACCCCCGCGGATCAGGGTGATGCCCGGCGACGGGGCGGTCTGGCCGGCGATGGTGATGAAGGGGTTGCGCACCCGCAGCGTCTTCTTGTCGAGATCGATCACGCCCCCGACCTCGAACACCACAATGCGAGGGCCGTCATGCTCGATGGCGGCGCGCAGCGAACCCGGCCCCTCGCTGTTCAGATTGGTGACGCGGAGGATTTCCCCGCCCCGCCCGCCGGGCGTGCGAGCGGCCCAGCCCAGGGCTCCCGGGAAGGCCGGAAGCGCAGCCTCGTCCGCCGTGACAGCCGGCGTCTGGGCCATGACCGGCGCGCCGAACAGGGGTGCCGCGATCGCTGCGACAAGAGCCAGCAGGCCGGCGAGGATCGGGCGTGACGACATGGTTTCCATTCCTCTCCACAAGGTCGCCAGGGGAGGCAACCCGGATATACGGCCTCTCGACGGGCCGCTTTCGATTCAAATTGACACCGGTTTCCATCCTGCGCAATGCTGAATGCAAACGGGGAGGCCGCGTGAACCACGCAAACGATTTTTCAGGTTCGGAAGCCATTGCGCACGCCTTTGTCCTGGCGCGATCCGGCAGCCGCGCCCTGACCGACTATCCGGGGGAGCCACCGGTGACCCTGGCCGATGCCTATGCGATCCAGGACAGCGCCATCGCGGCATGGCCGGACCAGATCGCAGGCTGGAAGCTGGGCCGCATCAATGCCCCGCATGATGCCGACTATGGTGCCGGGCGGCTGGCCGGGCCGATCTTTTCGCGCAACGTCTGGAGAGCCGGCGCGACGCCGACCCGGTTCGACGTCATCGACGGCGGCTTTGCCGCGGTCGAGGCGGAGTATGTCCTCGTCCTTGGCGAGTCGCCGCCTGATCGCGATGACTGGACCGCCGAAACAGTACGCCCGCTGGTCGCCCGCACCCTGACCGGGATCGAGATCGCGGGCAGTCCCTTTGCCGGCATCAACGCCCACGGGCCGGCCGTGACGGCGTCCGACTTCGGCAACAATGCCGGTCTGATTCTCGGTCAGGAAATTCCAGACTGGCAGGAGCGGCTGGCAGGACTGACCTGCGAGACCCGGATCGATGGCGTGGTCATCGGCACCGGAGGCGCGGCCTCCATCCCCAATGGCCCGCTCGATTCCCTCGCCTTCCTGCTGAACCTGCTGCATCGGCGCGGACGCAGGCTCGAGGCTGGCCAGATCGTCTCGACCGGCGCTGCGACAGGGGTCCATCCGATCGACATCGGCCAGTCGGCGATCGCCGATTTCGGGCCTGACGGCCAGATTCACTGTCTTGCCGTCGCCGCCGAGGGAGCGCCTGCATGAGCCTGACCCGCCGCACTTTGGGGCTGACCGGCCTAGCCACAGTGGGGCTGGCGAGCTGTGCACCGCGAGGGACAGCCAAGGGCCAGACCCTGTTCAGCGCCGTCGACGTCCACCCGGCCGACTATCCCACGGTATCTGCGGTACGCTGGATGGGCGAGGAGCTGGCCCGGCTGACGAGTGGCCGTCTGGGGATCCGGCAGTTCCCGGCCGGACAGCTGGGGTCGGAAGACGACTCCATCGGCCTGACCCGGTTCGAGGCCGTCGACATCTGTCGCGTGGCCGTCGCGGCTCTCAACAACGCCTTTCCCGAGACCCGGCTTCTGGCCCTGCCCTATGTGTTCCGCGACGTGAACCATGTGCGCGCCGTCGTGGACGGCCCCATCGGCACCGAACTGCTGAATGTGTTCGAGGGTCGCGGGCTGGTCGGGCTGGCCTATTACGATGCCGCCCCGCGCAGCTTCTACAATGTCCGCCACCCCGTGACCGAGCCCGGCCAGCTGACTGGGCTCAAGATGCGGGCTCCGCAGTCGGACATCTTCCTGGATGCCATCCGTGCCATGGGAGCCAATCCGACGCCCCTGACCTTCGGTGCCGTCTTTTCCTCGCTGCAGACCCATTTGATCGACGGGGCCGAGAACAACTGGCCCAGCTATCAGTCCAGCCGCCAGTTCGAGGTGGCCCGGTTCTGGTCCGACACCCAGCATTCCTTCTCGCCCGACGCCCTGCTGATGTCCAAGGCGAGCCTCGACCGGCTGAGCGCCGCCGATCGCGACCTGGTGCGGGACGTCGCCCGCCGGTCGGTCGCCGTCATGCGGGCCGACTGGGACCGTCGCGAGGCTGAGGCCCGCGCCGCCGTCATCGCCGCCGGGGTCCAGGTCGCCACGGTCGACCGCGAGGCCTTCGCCGCCACCGTCCGGCCGGTACTCGACAAATACATCCAGGGTCCGCGCCTGAGCGGACTCTTCGACCGTATCGCAGCAACGGCCTGAACCGACGCGCGATCCATTCGGTGCTCAGGGAGGGCCCGTGAATGTCTGAACCTCTTCGCGGCCTGACGGGTGCGCTGGACCGGCTGACCACGATCGTGATCGGGGCGGCCTGCGTGTCCCTGGTCTTCATGGCCCTGATCCAGGCCTGGCAGGTGTTCGCCCGCTACGTCCTGAACGACAGTCCCGGCTGGACCGAACCGCTGGCACTGCTGCTGATGAGCATCGTGGTGATGTTCGGTGCCGCGGTCGCCGTGCGACGCGAGACCCATTTTGCCTTCCAGTCGCTTCAGGACAGTCTGCCGGGCCCGGGCCGGCTGCTGACCCTGACCCTGTCACGGCTGATCGCGGCCGCCACGGGTGCGGCGCTGATGATCTTCGGCGGCACCCTGATGCTGGACGACTGGTCCGTGGCCATGGCCGGAGCCCCCCTGCCTGCCGGGCTGAAATTCGCCGGCCTTTGCGTCGGCGGTGGCCTGATCCTGCTGTTCGCCATCGAGCGGTTGCTGACCGGCGATTATGCCCACCCCCAAAGCGCACCGGAGCTCTGAACATGGAATTCGTGATCCTGTTCGGCCTGTTCGCCGTGCTGCTGGCGATCGGTGTGCCGGTGGCCTTTTCCCTGCTGGCCGCCACCCTGGCGACGGTCCTGTATCTGGCGGTCCCGCCGATCGTGGTGTTCCAGCAAATGGGCTCCGACATCACCTCGGTCTCGCTGCTGGCCATTCCGCTGTTCATCTTCACCGGCGAGCTGATGATGAAGGGCGGGCTGTCGGACCGGATGATCGCGCTGGCCGCATCCATGGTGGGCCATGTGCGAGGCGGCCTCGGTCAGGTCACCGTAGTCGGCTCGACCCTGTTCGGCGGCGTGTCGGGCAGTGCCATCGCGGACGTCTCGGCCATCGGCGGCACCATGATCCCGCAGATGCAGAAGCGCGGCTATGACGCAGACTATGCCGTTAACGTCACGATATCGGCCGCGCTGGTGGCGCTGCTGGTCCCGCCCTCGCACAACATGATCCTCTATTCCGCCGCAGCCGGAGGCGGAGTCTCGATCTCCGACCTGTTCGCCGCAGGCATCCTGCCGGCCGGGCTTCTGGCCATCAGCCTGATGATCACCGCCTATGTCGTGGCCCGGAAACGCGGCTATGCCGCCGAGGCCTTCCCCGGCTTTGGTGTTGTACTCACGCGGCTGGTCGCCGCGATCCCGGGCCTGCTGCTGGTCGCCATCATCTTCACGGGTATCCGCGCCGGGGTGTTCACCGCGGTCGAGAGCGCTTCGATCGCCGTGGTCTATGCCACCGTCGTGACCGGCCTCGTCTATCGCCAGATGTCGTTCGCCGCCTTCAGGGAAGCCTGTATGGGGGCGGTCAAGACTTCAGGGGCCGTGCTCTTCATCATCGGCGCAGCGGGAGCCTTCGGCTGGCTGATGGCCTATCTGCAGGTCCCCGCGATGATGGTCGAAGGTCTGCAGAGCCTGACCGACAGCCGTATCATCATCCTGCTACTGATCATCGCGATCCTGCTGGTGCTGGGAACCTTCATGGACATGGCCCCGCTGATCATCATCTGCACCCCGATCTTCCTGCCGGTCGCCAAGGCCTTTGGCGTGGACCCGGTGCAGTTCGGCGTCATCCTCCTGCTGAACGCCGGGATCGGCCTGATCACACCGCCCGTGGGGTCGGTGCTGTTCGTGGGGTCGGCCATCGCCGGTGTGCCGATGACCGCCTCGCTGAAGTCGATCTGGCCCTTCTACCTGGCCTGTATGACCGTCCTGATGCTGGTGACCTTCGTTCCGGCCCTGTCGCTGTGGCTGCCCAGCCTGATGAAATAGGTGTCAGGCCAGGCTGTTCAGCCAGTCCTCCAGATGGGTGTAGCCGTCGGCATTGACGTCGGTCGCCCCGTCCGAAGGGTCTGCCGGATCGAGGCCATGGGCCGTTTCCCAGTCGTCGGGCATGCCGTCGCCGTCTCGGTCGGCCCAGGCGATTCCGGGCGACAGGTCCGGCCAACCGCCCACCTCTGCCTGGCTGTCGATGATCCGTCCGGACCGGTCGGAAACACCCGCGATCACACGCTGGTCGACGCCATCGCGCATCTTCGAAGCCCCGGCGCGCTCTAGAACCGCAGCGAGGGTCTGGTCCGGTGTTGCCGCGACGGCCTCGGCCCAGTCCGGACGGGCCTGCAGCCGGTAACCGGGGCGGTCCGCCCCCTTGATCAGGCTCCAGGGATCGGCGGGCACCGCGCCATTCATGGCATTGTTCTCGAACCAGGCCCGGGCCAGCGGATTGTCCTCCTCGAAGGCGATGGCACCGGTGGAATTCGGTCCGGTCAGATAGGCATTGCCGATGAAGGCATAGGCCGACAGGCTTTCGGTGTCGGCATTGTAGCCCGCATGGCCGGCCCCCCAGTTGTAAAAGACGTTGGACCGGAACTCGAACAATGGCCCCCGCGGATCGACCGCCGGCCGATTGTAGTTTCCGGGCCTCGGCATCCGCGCCCGGTGGCTGGCCCACAGATTGTGATAAAAGGTCATGCGCGCGCCATGGCCACCCCGGACCAGCGAACCATAGCCATGGTCGCCCTTGTCATGACCCGAGGCATTCAGGCTTTCCGCGATCAGCGACCACTGGACCGTGACGTCATAGATGCCCCGCTCCGGTGGATCATAGCGGCTGCCGACCGACAGGGTCTCGTCCACCGACCATGAGGCGGAGATGTGATCCAGGATGATGCGCCGGCCGCGCGTGATGGACACGGCATCGGCCTCCACCCCGCTCTCGTCCCCCAGCCGGGACCGGACATAGCGGACCACGACATCGTCGGCGGCAATGACAAGGGGATGATCCCTGAGGGTGATGCCTCCGCCGGGCGCCGTCTGGCCCGCGACCGTCACGAGACCCCGACGCACGGTCAGGGGCGAGGCCAGCCGGATGGTGCCGCCGATGTCGAAGATGATGGTCCGGGGTCCCTCGGCCTCGACGGCGGCCCTGAGGCTGCCGGGGCCCGCGTCGGCCAGCGTCGTGACCCGCAGGACCCGTCCTCCGCGTCCGCCCAGCGCCAGCCGGCCGGCACCCTCTGCGCCGGGAAAGGCGGGGACGGAACGGCTATCCGTGCCGGCGTGAAGCAACGGGTGTGTGTCTGCGCGTGCTTCCCGCGCCACAGCGTTCGTCGAAGCGAGCGACAGAACGGCCACCATGGCCACGCTTGCGTACGACAGGCTTGCAACGGAGGTCGTCATCAGGTTAGGCTTCCATGATACCGGTGTCAGAATGCAGCCATGACACAATGACACCGGTGTCAACAAGATTGAACTTCTAAGCTCGACGACGAGGACGGACGGAAGATCCGCCTCAACCACATAGTCGCTGGTCCAGGGCATCATCCCGGGGCCCGATGTGTCCCTGGGAGGAGGCATATGTACAAGATCATGCAATCGGGCGCGCGTAGCGCCCTTCGCCAGACGCTGGTGGCCGGAGCCTCGGGGCTCGCCATCGCCATGACCCTGGGTGTGGTCGGAGCTTCGGCCCAGTCCACACCGGCATCTCAGGACCCGGCCGAGACCACCGTCGACGAGATCGTCGTCACCGGTTTCCGCGCCAGTCTTGACGCCGCGCTGAACATCAAGCGCCGCGAGGCGGGCGTGGTGGATGCCATCGTCGCCGAGGACATCGCCGACTTCCCGGATCTGAACCTGGCCGAGGCCGTGCAGCGCATCCCGGGCGTATCCATCGACCGTGATGCCGGCGAAGGCCGGTCGCTGACGGTTCGCGGCCTGAGCTCGGACTTCACCCGCACCCGCATCAACGGCATGGAGGCCCAGGCCACGACCGGGGGCACGGACTCGTCCGGCGGCGCCAACCGGGGCCGGGGTTTCGACTTCAACGTCTTCGCAGCCGAGCTTTTCAACTCGATCACGGTCCGCAAGACAGCCGCAGCCGAGACCGAGGAAGGCTCCCTTGGCGCGACGATCGACCTGCAGTCCACACGTCCGTTCGACTATGAAGGCTTCACGGCCGCAGCCTCGGTCCAGGCCGGCTACAACGACCTGTCGGAAAACTACAATCCGCGCGTCGCCTTCCTGCTCAGCGACACCTTCGCCGACGACAAGTTCGGAGCGCTGATTTCGCTTGCCTATTCCGAGCGCGATACGCTGGAAGAAGGATTCAGTTCGGTGCGCTGGGCTCCGGCGGTCGGGACCAACTCCTCGGGCGGCTTCTGCTCGCCGCTCGGCGTCACGCCAGCCAACCCCGGCAACAGCACGGCCACCGGCTCGACTGCCGCAAACTGTGCCACGGGCATTCCCCGCCTGCCAAATACGGCAGCGAACGTGGCGGCCTACAACACGGCCAACCAGCCCAACGTCTTCATTCCGCGCCTGCCGCGCTATGGTCGCCTGACCCACAGCCAGGAACGGCTGGGCGTCACGGGGTCGTTCCAGTACCGGCCGGTCGAGACCACGACCTTCAGCCTCGACGTCCTGTATTCGAAGCTGGACGCCACCCGTCAGGAAGACTTCCTCGAAAGCCTGTCGTTCAGCCGCAACGCCGCGGCCGGTGGCCAGACCCAGATCAACGTCCGCGACGCGGCCGTCGAGAACAACGCCCTGGTCTATGGCATCTTCGACAATGTCGACATCCGCTCGGAACAGCGGTTCGACGAGCTTTCGACCGAGTTCACCCAGGTCAGCTTCACTGCCGAGCACGATTTCAGCGATCGCCTGCGGGGCCGGTTCTACGTCGGGCGCGCCGAGTCGGTGTTCGACAACCCGGTGCAGACCACGGTCACCATCGATCGTTCGAATACCCAGGGCTTCTCCTACGACTTCCGGGGCAATCCGAACACGCCGGTCATCAACTATGGCTTTGACGTCACCAGCCCGGCCAACTGGCAGTGGCGCAACTCCACCCTGGCCGTGCCGCGCTCGGAAATCCGCCTGCGTCCCAATGGCGTGGAGACGGTCTTTGAATCGGCCCAGGCCGACCTCGCCTTCGACGTCAACGACAGCCTGACGATCAAGGGCGGCATCAACTACAAGACCTTCGGTTCGGACTCGTTCGAGCTGCGGCGTACCGACGAGACCGTTGTCCCGGCCCTGCCTGCCGGAACCTCCCTGGCCGACATCACCAGCCTGCTGACCGGCTACGGCCGCAACCTCGTTCCGGCGGGTGTCGACACCTCGTGGCTGATCCCGAACCTCCCGGCCATCGCCCAGTTGTTCAACATCTACTGCAACTGCGACACGGGCCTCGTCGGCGGCGACTTCCGCCTGACGGGCATCACAAACGGCAATGCGCGCGGCGGCAACCGCAACATCGAGGAAGAGGATCTGGCCTTCTACCTCCAGGCCGATTTCGAGACCCAGCTGTTCGACATGCCCCTGCGCGGGAACGTCGGCGTTCGTCAGGTCAATACCAAGCTGCTGGCCGAGGGCTTCTCGTCCACGGGCGGCGGCACGCCGGTGTCGGGCACCAATGAATACGACGACACCCTGCCGTCGCTGAACCTGGCGCTGGAACCGATGGAGGACGTCATCGTCCGCTTCGGCGCAGCCAAGGTCATGGCCAGGCCGCAGATCGGCAACACCCTGGCCGGCACCAACTACCTGGTGCCGACGACCTCGCTGGCCGCGACCGGTCCGAACTACACGGCCAGCATCGGCAACGTCGGCCTCGATCCGTTCCGGGCCACGACCTATGACTTCAGCCTCGAGTGGTATTTCGCGCCCGAGAGCCTGCTGTCCTTCGCCTACTTCTACAAGGACATCGACTCCTACATCCAGATCATCCGCCAGGACCTGGAGTATCAGGCCCTGACCGCGCTGAACCCCTCGGCCTTCGCGCCGGGCTTCTGTTCCGGGACCTGCTCGCCGACCACGATCTTCCAGCTGACCAGTGCGGTGAACACCGAGGGCGGGCCGCTGAAGGGCTTCGAGATCAGCTACCAGCAGCCGTTCACCTTCCTGCCGGGCCTTCTGGCCAACACCGGCGTGCAGCTGAACTACACCAAGGTCGCGTCCGAGATCGACTACTGCAACAACGCCCTGTGCACGACCTTCGTGACGGACGATCTGATCAACCTGTCCCCGACGGCCTACAACGGCACCCTCTACTATGAGGATGACACCTTCTCGATGCGGGTGTCGGCTGCGTTCCGCGAGCAGTATCTGCAGAACGTGCCAGGCCGGAACGGCAACTCGATCGAGGGCAAGAAGGACACCTTCAACCTCGACATGTCGGCTTCCTATAACCTGACGGACCAGGTGACGGTGACCTTCGAGGGGCTGAACCTGACCGACGAAGAGAACCACCAGTACGTCGGCGACGGCAGCCGGTCGTCCACCTCTGTCTATCACCACACGGGCCGTCAATATTACATCGGAGCCCGCTACAAGTTCTGAGCCTCCGCTCTTGCCAATCGTTCTCCTGAACGTGACTCTGGGCCGGCGACGGGCAACCGTCGTCGGCCCTTTTTTCGAGCCTGCCCATGTCCAATCCTCTCCTGACCCTCCGACCTGCCGCCGACTGCCAGTGGGACATGGTCGCGCTCGGCGAGGTCATGCTGCGGTTCGATCCCGGCGAGCGGCGTGTCCGCAATGCCCGGTCGTTCGATGTCTGGGAGGGGGGCGGCGAATACAATGTGGCCCGGGCCGCGGCACGGACGTTCGGCCTGCGCAGCAGCGTCGTCACGGCCCTGCCGGACAATGAGCTGGGGCGCCTGACAGAGGACCTGATCGCCCAGGGCGGGGTGGACCGCCGCCACATCCTCTGGCGTGACTTCGACGGGATCGGCCGAAACACCCGCGTCGGGCTGAATTTCACCGAGCGCGGCTTTGGCCTGCGTCCGGCGCTGGGCGTGTCGGACCGGGCCAACTCGGCTGCCAGCCAGATCGCCCCGGGCGAGATCGACTGGGACCATCTGTTCGGGGTCGCCGGGGTTCGCTGGTTCCACACCGGCGGGATCTTTGCCGCCCTGTCGGCCACGACCGCACAGGTGGCCATCGAGGCTGTGGAGGCTGCCCGTCGCCACGGCACCGTCGTCTCCTATGACCTGAACTACCGGGCCAGTCTGTGGAACAGCCATCCGGACCCGGACGCGGCCCGCGCGGTCAACCGGCGGATCGCGAGCAGCGTCGACGTCATGATCGGCGACCGGCACGGGTTCGAGACCTGCCTCGGCCTCGAGCTGGGCAAGCCCCCGGCGGGCGACCCGATGGATGGCGACGACTTCGCCGCCGTGGCTCCGCAGTTCGCCGCGACCTTTCCCGAGACCCGGCTTGTGGCCGCCACCCTGCGGCGGCCGACGACCTCCAGCCAGAACGGCTGGTCGGCCATCGCCTGGGCGGACGGGCAGGTTCACCGGGCCCCGGTCCGCGAGACGGTCGACATCCTGGATCGCGTGGGCGGCGGGGATGCCTTTGTCTCTGGCCTCGCGGTCGCGCTGATGGAGGGCCATGACCTCGACACGGCGCTCGGTTGGGGTACTGCGCACGGAGCCCTCGCCATGACGACGCCGGGGGATGCCTCCATGGCCAGTCGCGCCGAGGTCATCGCCCTGGCCAGCGGCGGCGACGCCCGCACGATCCGCTAGCCCATGATCACCCGGCGCTCCGCGACGGGCCTGCTGGGGCTGGGGCTGGCGGGTATCGCCACGTCCCGCGCGCGCGCGGCACCGGCCTCGCCCGTCGTGGCCACCCGCCATGGACCGGTCATCGGGACCCGCGACGGCCCGACGCAGGTGTTCAGGGGCATCCGCTATGGGGCGGACACAGCCCCCCGTCGCTTCCAGCCGCCACGCCGGCCCGAGCCCTGGACAACGCCGGTCGAGGCGCTGGCCTATGGTCCGGCCTGCCCCCAGAACAGCCCGGAGCCGGATCAGTCCGAGGACTGTCTGTTCCTGAATGTCTGGACGCCCGGGGTGGACGACGCGGCCCGGCCGGTCATGGTCTATGTCCACGGCGGGGCCTATGCGACGGGGTCCGGGTCGGATCCGCTGTACGACGGGACCCGGCTGTCGCGGCGGGGCGACGTCGTGGTCGTCACCCTGAACCACCGGCTGAACCTGTTCGGTCACGCTTTCCTGAAGCGGCTGGACGGGACATTCGCGGCCTCCGGCAATGCCGGGCTGCTGGATCTGATCCTGGCCCTGGAATGGGTCCGGGACAATATCGCGGCCTTCGGCGGTGACCCCGGCCGGGTCATGGTGTTCGGCCAGTCCGGCGGCGGGGCCAAGATCGCGAGCCTGATGGCGACTCCGGCAGCGGCCGGCCTGTTCCACGCCGTGGCGACCATGAGCGGCCAGCAGGTCACGGCCTCGGGACCCAATAATGCCACGACCCGCACTCGGGCCTGGCTGGCGGAGCTGGGACTGGCCGGGGACCGCGTCGCGGAGCTGGCGACGACGGATCCAGCCCGCTTGCTGCAGGCCGCGCGGATTACCGATCCAGTCCTCGGCTATGGCAGCCTGTATTTCGGCCCGGTGGTGGATGACCTGACCCTGACGCGGCACCCCTTCTATCCGGATGCCCCGGCGCAGTCGGCGGCCATCCCGATGATCATCGGCAATACCCGCGAGGAGACCCTGGCCTTCCTCGGGCCCCGGGTCGCACCCGTCGACCTGACCTGGAACGACCTGCCGGGACGGATGACGCCGGATGTCCTCAGGGTCGATGTCGACCCGGAGACGGTCATCGCCGCCTACCGGGCCATGCATCCCGACTGGTCGCCCTATCAGGTCCTGATCCGAGCCACGACGGCGGGGCGCAGCTGGCGGGCCGCGGTGATCGAGGCCGAAGCGCGCGCCACGGCCGGCCACCCGACCTGGGTCTATCAGCTGGACCTGGCCGGGACGCTGGAGGACGGCCGGACCGGAGCCTTTCACACGGCCGACATCCCGCTGGTGTTCGGGACGCTGGACACGCCGGGCTCGCGGATGATGGGGCCAGACGCCCGCAGCGTGTCAGACCGGATGAGCGATGCCTTCATCGCCCTGGCCCGGACCGGGTCGCCGGGCGCGGTGGCGGGACAGGTCTGGCCTCGCTTCGACCTGGCCGACCGGCCGACGATGATCTTCGACCGTCAGACACGGGTCGAGGCCGATCCGCGGGGAGACGAGCGTCGGTTCTTTGCCCGCTATCCCTATGTCCAGCCGGGGACTTAGGACCCGTTCCATCTCCCTCGCTGCTCATCCCGGCGAAAGCCGGGACCCAGTGCTTTGGGCAAGCCATTCGATGGTGCGAACATCAGACCGCGATCCGGACACCGCGAGTCTCGAAATCACTGGGTCCCGGCTTTCGCCGGGATGAGCGGAAACGAAAAAAGGCCCGGCGCGAGGGCCGGGCCCGATCTCTGGATGCAGAAGCCTATTCGCGGGTAACGGTCACGCCGCGGTCACCGAGGATTTCCTGCACGCTGTCGTCACCGGCCAGGTGAGCGGCCCCGACGGCGATGAAGGTCGTGCCGGATCCGGCGAGCAGGGTCTGGATCTGGTCCGCCCAGTCGGTGTTCCGCTTGACCAGCAGGGCCTGATAGATCTCGTCCGAGGCTTCGCGCATGCCGTCGACGGCGATATCCTCGAGCGTCTGGACGTCACCATTGGACCAGGCCACCACCATCCGGTCGAGTTCGGTTGCAGCTTCCTCATAGTCCTCGAGCGAGGAGCGCAGGAAGGCCAGCTGGGTCTCTTCGCTGAGGCCGGCCAGGATGCCGACCTGTTTGTCGATGGTCTCCAGACCGGTGACAGGCTTGCCGGCGGCCTCGGCCCGGGCCTTCAGGACCGTCTCGACGCCGGATTTCGGGTCGTAGCCCGCCTTCTGCAACGGGGCCATGGCGATCGACAGCGCAGCCAGCCAGGGCCGCAGGGGGTCCATCTGGGCCGCGCTGGCGCCGATGGCCTTGGCGGCCTCGTCCAGTCTGGCGATTTCCTCGGCGTTCAGCAGGCTGGACAGCGGACGATCCGGCGAGATGCCCTGCGACTGGACCAGGGGCATGATGGCGGCCTGATCGTCGGGGTTGGAGATTTCGAAGATCACGTTTCCGGCGCTGGCCAGGGCGGCATCGACCTTGGGCGAGCCCCAGGCGGTATCGGGGCGCAGCACATGGACCGTTCCGAACAGATACAGGGTCGAGTCGGCATCCTTGACGACCCAAAGCGCTGGACCGGCCCCTGTGGCGGGCGGGACGGCCGCGACAGCCGCCGGGACAGCGGGAGCAGCGGACTGGGCAAGGGCCTGGCTCGGGAAGCCGGTAGCGAGGGCGGCACACAGGCCGACACCCAGGGCTGCACCGACGACCCAGCGGCCGACACCGGCGGTGGTCGATTTCAGACGGGAAGCGAGGGTCATGTTGGTTTCCTTGAGTTGAGGTTGGTCAGTCGAGAAGAAGAGGGTCAGTGGATGCCGCGCCGGGCGGCGGCGAGGCAGGAGGCACAGAGGTAGACGCCCATGGTGATGCCGATCAGACCCCAGCTGGATACGGGTCCGACAAGGTCCAGCCGTTCGGCCGCGGCATAGACGAACAGGGCCGCCTGGCAGGCGAAGAAGGCCATGGCCCCGGTCTCGGCCATGATCCGGCGCAACATCTCGTCAGCCTTGTTCCAGAGAAGGACATTGGTCACGGTCTGGATGACCAGCAGGACGATGACGGCCCCGAAGACGACATCCGCCGTGGCGAACTGCCCGCCATAGATGGGCAGCAGGAACATGGCGGACGCCAGCAGCAGGGTGGCGATCTGAAGGAGCCCGCAGCCCTTGGGCACGCTGGCCGGTCGGGTCGCCATGACGACGGCACTGGCGATGGCCATAGCCAGCAGACCCACCGCCATCACCAGGGCGACCTCGTCCGACCAGGCCATGGCCCGGCTGGCGGCAAGGCTCGCCACGGCGGCACCGGTCGCGGCACCGAAACCGGCCAGGGCAAGGATGCCGAGGATCTTGAGCGCGAGCGGGGGTGGAGTATCGGAACGCGTCACCATGTCAGTCTCCTATTCCGAGAAGATGGATTCGATGGGATGGCCGAAGACCCGGGCGATCCTGAAGGCCAGAGGCAGGGAGGGGTCGTAGCGGCCCGTTTCCAGGGCATTGACGGTCTGGCGCGAGACCCCGAGCTGTTCGGCAAGGTCGGCCTGGCTCCAGTCCCGCTCGGCACGCAGCACTTTCAGACGGTTGTTCATCGGTCCGCCCTCACCGGTGCCGCAGCCACCAGACCGCCCAGGCGATCGTGTAACCGAGGACCTGGCAGCCCGCGACGGCGCCCATGCCGGCGGCGAAAAGGTCCGGCCCGGACAGACCTTCCAGAAGGGCCGCCCCTTCGTCCGGCAGGACGACCGACAACAGGATGACACCGCCGACAGCCATGCCGCCGGAGCCACCCCACCACCAGGCGACCTTGTGAGCCTCCCGCGCCGCCTCGTCGATCCCGCGCCACCACCAGACGCAGGCTGTCATTCCCGCGGCCATGGCAACGGTGAAGAAGGCGGCATTGATCCCGACGGCTGCCCAACCCGATCCCTCGCCGAAGATGGCCGAACCGGCCCCCGCGATTGCCGCCACCACCACCGTGGCCAGCATCGTCCCGGCATAGGCCCGGAGGCCGAATGGTCGTCGCGGTCTGGACTGGTTCATGACAAGGCCCCCTGTCTGTTTGACAAGGGTGTTTTACATTATGGTGGCCGCCTGTCAAGCACCCTTGTCAGAGCGGGTTTCGGGGCTCATTCGGCGGCCTGGTCCGAGGGTTCGGGCAGCGCGGCGACCGAGACGACCTCCAGCGCAGGCAGGCTCTCGACATTGCGCAGGCTGTGCACCACGGCCCGGTGCTTGCGGCCGACATCGGCGACCTTGTTCTTGGCCTCGTCCAGCTTCTTGTCGACGGCCTCGAGCGTCTCGCCGTATTTCTCGAACGCCGACTTGACCTTGCCCAGCTCGGTCCAGACCTCGCTGGACTTCTTCTGGATCTGCAGCGACCTGAAGCCGACGCGCAAGGCATTCAGCATGGCGGTCAGCGTGCTGGGACCGGCGATCTCGACCTTGTGACGCGCGCGCAGCTCGGCGGTGAAGCCCTCCCGCCGCACGATCTCGGCAAACAGGCCCTCGGTCGGAAGATACATATAGGCGAAGTCGGTCGTATGGGGCGGCTGGATGTATTTCTCGGCCATGATCTTGGCCTGGGCCATGACCGCCCGCTCCAGCGCCTTGCCGGCCGCCTCGGCCTCGACCGGATTTGCGCTCTCCTGGGCCGCGACCAGACGGGCATAGTCCTCGTGCGGGAATTTGCAGTCGATCGGAATCCACACCTGGCCATCGTCGTCCTGGCCCGGCAGGCGCACTGCGAAATCGACCCGCTCAAGGCTGCGAGGCCGAACCTGGACCTGCGCCGCATACTGCTCGGAGGTCAGGGTGTCCTCGAGCAGGGCCCCCAGCTGGACCTCGCCCCAGGTGCCGCGGGACTTCACATTGGTCAGGACGCGCTTCAGGTCGCCGACACCGGTGGCCAGGCTCTGCATTTCTCCCAGGCCCTTCTGGACGGATTCCAGCCGGTCGCTGACCTGTTTGAAATTGGCGTCCAGCCGCTGGTCGAGCGTGGACTGCAGCTTCTCGTCGACAGTCTTGCGCATCTCCTCCAGCTTGGCCTCGTTCTCCTTGCGCAGGCCCGCCAGGTTGTCGGTCAGGGTGACCCGGACCTTCTCCAGTTCCTCGGCCATGGCCTTGCGGCCCTCGATCTGCTGCGCCGTCAGGGTCTCGGTCAGCTTGCCCAGGGTGGCGTTGACGTCATTCAGGCGCAGCCGCTGGGTCTCGGCCAGGGCATCGCCGGTCTTCTTCTGGACGTCGGCGAACGATGTGAAATGCAGGTTGAGATTGGCGGTCAGGCCGCCCAGCCGGTTGTCTAGACTGTCGCTCAGGGCCTTGAGCCCGTTCTGGAGTTCCATCCTCTGGGTGGCGTTGGCCCGATCCAGATCGGCGCGCAGGCTTGCGAACTCGGCGCGAACGGCGGCCCCGGCCCGATCATCGGTCTCGGCACGGCGCTGGCCTTCGGCAACGGCACCAACGGCCCGCCAGGCGAGAAAGCCGACGATGACGGCAATGCCGGCAAGGAGAAGTATCAGAAGCTGGAACAGGTCGGTTTCGGGCAAGACGGTCCTCGTTGATCGTGGGAGAGGCCGTGACCTCAAACACACCGGCACGACCGAAACGGTCGCACGCCCGTGCGTTCCCGCTCCGTTCCTAGCCAGAGTCGGCGCGGTCGCCAAACCCGGCATGGGGGCGGATTGGCTATTGGAATTTCCATGTTCCGCTCATCCCGGCGAAAGCCGGGACCCAGCGTTTTTTTGAGGCAGGATGCGCAGGATCAGGTGCTGCGCCGAACATATGTGCCGGTAGGGCCAAAACACTGGGTCCCGGCTTTCGCAGGGATGAGCGGATTGATTGCGTAGGGGTTGATAGCTTGCATGCAGGCTCCGTCCCTCTAGAACGCCGTCATGCCTGAACTTCCTGAGGTTGAGACGGTCCGGCGGGGGCTGGAGCCGGTGTTGCACGGGGCGACCCTGACGCGGGTGCGCCAGAACCGGCCCGATCTGCGGTTTCCATTCCCCGACCGGTTCGTCGAGCGGCTGGAGGGGGCAACGGTGCTGTCGCTGCAGCGACGGGCGAAATATCTGTTGTTCCCGCTGTCGACCGGGGAGACCTGGGTCAGCCATCTGGGCATGACGGGCCGGTTCACCCTGGACGGAACGCAACTGGGCGAGTTCGTCGAGGCGGCTCCGATCGCGGGCAAGCACGAGCATATGAGCCTGTGCGCCGTGCAATCCGGAGACGCCGGTGATGCCACGACCCGGATCGGGTTTGCCGATGCCCGCCGGTTCGGCTTCATGGGGCTGATCGGGTCCGACGCGGTGGAGACCCACCCCTGGTTCACGGCCATGGGGCCCGAACCGCTGGGCAACAGTTTTTCGGCTGCGCATCTGCTGGAGGCCTTCCGGGGGCGCAAGCAGAACGTCAAGGTCAGCCTGCTGGACCAGCGGATCGTCGCCGGGCTGGGCAATATCTATGTCTGCGAGGCCCTGTTCAGGGCGAGGATATCCCCGACCGTGGCCGCCGGGGCGATCAGCCGGGCCCGGCTGGAGACCTTGACCACCGTGATCCGCGACGTCCTGAACGAGGCGATCATTGCGGGTGGATCGACGCTCCGTGACTTTGCCAATGCCGACGGTGGCCAGGGCTACTTCCAGCACCGGTTCGACGTCTATGGCCGCGAGGGCGAACCGTGTCGTGCGGACGACCGCCATCCCGTCATCCGGCGCATCGTCCAGGGCGGGCGCTCCACCTTCTACTGTCCGGCCTGCCAGAAGCGGTGAGACCTGTCGGCACCGGGGGTGTTGAGCCCCCTGCCCGGCTCGTGTAACCCCGGCGCAACACAGGCGCGCCGACAGGTCGTCGCCTTTTCGAAGTCTGGAGTGCCCCTTGAGCCAATCCCGATATCCGGCGTCGTTCGATCGCGACGCCCTGCTGGCCTCGGGCCGGGGCGAGCTGTTCGGACCGGGCAATGCCCAGCTGCCCGCGCCACCCATGCTGATGTTCGACCGGATCACCCAGATCAACGGCGACGGCGGCGAGCATGGCAAGGGCTATGTCGAAGCGGAACTGGATATCCATCCCGACCTCTGGTTCTTCCAGTGCCATTTCATCGGTGATCCGGTGATGCCGGGCTGTCTGGGGCTGGACGCCATGTGGCAGCTGGTCGGCTTCTACCTCGGCTGGATCGGCGGCCAGGGACGCGGGCGGGCGCTGGGCGTGGGCGAGGTAAAATTCACGGGCCAGGTCCAGCCGGACGTCAGGAAGGTCGTCTACAAGATCACCCTGAAACGCGTGATCAACCGCCGCCTGGTGATGGGAATCGCCGACGGGGTGCTCGAAGCCGATGGCGTCCCTATCTATACCGCAACGGACATGCGGGTCGGCCTGTTCGGGGCGGCTTCGGACACGGCAACACCCGCAGGCGGTTGAAACATACAATAACCGCGGCCAACGCGGATCGTCAGGATTGAAGTTAGGGATCGAGAAATGCGGCGTGTTGTCGTCACCGGACTGGGTATCGTTTCTTCTATCGGCACAGGTGCCGAAGAGGTTACAGCCTCGCTGCGCTCGGCGCGGTCGGGCGTCGTCGCGGCCCCGGACCACATCAAATACGGCTTCCGTTCGCAGGTCTGGGCTCCACCGTCGCTGGGCGTGACGGCCGAGGACTGGGCCCCGCTGGTCGACCGGCGGGCGGCACGCTTCCTCGCCAATGGCACGGCCTGGGGCCACATCGCCTTCGAGGAAGCGCTGAAGGACTCGGGGATGACCCCCGAAGAGATCCGCGACGACCGGATCGGGGTCATCGTCGGTGAGGGCGGGCCCTCGACCCAGGTCATCCTGCAGGCCGCACAGACCACGATCGAAAAGGGAGCCCCCAAGCGGATCGGCCCGTTCGCCGTGCCCAAGGCCATGGCGTCAGGTCCGTCAGCGGTGCTGGCCACCTGGTTCCAGATGCGCGGCGTCAACTATTCGATCAGCTCGGCCTGTGCGACCTCGGCCCACTGCATCGGCGCGGCCGCCGAGCAGATCCAGTGGGGCAAGCAGGACGTCGTCTTTGCGGGCGGGGTCGAGGATATCGACTGGTCGATGTCGAACATGTTCGACGCCATGGGGGCCATGTCCTCCGACTTCAACGAAACGCCCTCGGTCGCCTCGCGTGCCTATGACAAGGACCGCGACGGCTTCGTCATCGCCGGCGGTGCGGGCATCGTCGTGCTGGAAGAGTATGAGCGCGCCGTCGCCCGCGGAGCGAAGATCTATGCCGAAGTCGTCGGCTACGGGGCCAACTCGGACGGCTACGACATGGTCGCGCCGTCGGGCGAGGGTGCCGAACGCTGCATGAAGATCGCCATGGCCCAGGCCGGCAACCGGCGGATCGACTATCTGAACCCGCACGGCACCTCGACCCCGGTCGGCGACCTGCGGGAAATGGGCGCGGTCCGCAATGTGTTCGGAGACGATCTGCCGATGATCTCCTCGACCAAGTCGCTGACGGGCCACAGCCTGGGGGCGGCCGGGGCACAGGAGGCGATCTATTCGCTGCTGATGCTGAACGGCGGATTTGCCTCCGAGAGCGCCCACATCGAAAACCTCGACCCCGAGTTCGAGGGCATGCCCATCCTGCGCCAGCGCCACGACGGCGAACTGACCACTGTCATGTCGAACAGCTTCGGCTTCGGCGGCACCAACGGGACGGTGATCTTCTCCAAGGTGTGAGGCTAGCCTTCCGCAAGGCACCGGTTCCGTCTAAAGCCGTTAGATGACCGAGACCCACATCCACGGCCCCCATCCTTCCGGCGGCTATATTCTTGACGAACTCAGCGTCGGGATGGTGGCGGAAAAGCCGGTCACCGTGACCGAGGGGCGGATCGAGGCCTTCGCCGAGGCGTCGGACGACTTCAACCCCGTGCACATGGACGAGGCCTTCGCGTCGAAGACCGCCTATCGCGGGCGGATCGCCCACGGGCTGCTGTCAGCCTCGTTCGGCTCGGCCGTGGTGGGGACCATCCTGCCGGGGGCCGGGGCCATCTACCTGAGCCAGACCCTGGCCTTCCACAGACCCGTCCGCATCGGGGACGTGGTGGTGGCGCGGATTACGGTGGCCGCCGTGGACGAGGTCAGTGCCCGCGTCACCCTGAGATGCGAGGGCTATGTCGGCGAGGACCTGATCATGGATGGCGAGGCGATCGTGCGCGTGCCCCGGCGTCGGCGCCCCGCCCGCGACTGACATGGCGATCGACGTCATTCGCGACTGGCACGGTCTGCCGGACAGCCAGCGGGGTGCCGCAGCGGCTGTCGGGGCCTTTGACGGCGTCCATCGGGGGCACCGCGCGGTCATCGCTTCGGCACAGGACGCGGCAAGGCGGCTGGACGCCCCCCTGGCCGTCGTCAGTTTCGATCCCCATCCGCGCCGCTGGTTCCAGCCCGACGCCGCCCCGTTTCGCCTGATGACCGCCGGCCAGATGGCGCGCGCCCTGGAGACCCTGGGGGTCGAGCGACTGTATCTGTTGGCTTTCGATGCGCAAATGGCCGCCATGACCGACGAGGTCTTTGCCCGTGAAGTCCTGTCCGAAGGTCTGGGCATTCGTCACGCGGCAGTCGGATTCGACTTCACCTTCGGCAAGGGCCGGTCCGGCTCGCCCGAGGCCCTGGATCGTTATGGGCGCGATCTGGGGTTCACCGTCTCGGTGACCGACCGCGTCGACGATCCGGACGGACTGAAACTGTCGTCCAGCGCGGTGCGCGAGGCCCTGCATGCAGGAGACATGGCCCGCGCTGCGACCGTCCTCGGGCGGCCCTTCTCCATCGAGGGTGAGGTGGTCCATGGCGAGAAGCGCGGCCGCACCATCGGCGTGCCGACGGCCAATATCCGTCTCGGCGAAGCGATGCGGCCCGCCTATGGCGTCTATGCGACCCGGACACGGCTGGCGGACGGACGGATCGTCGACGGCGTCGCCAACCTGGGCATCCGGCCGATGTTCGAGATCGCGGAACCCCTGCTCGAGGTCTGGTTGCTGGATTTCGACGGCGACCTGTATGGCCAGACGGTCGAGACCGAACTTGTGGCGCTGCTGCGCGGCGAGATGAAATTCGACGGCCTGCCGGCACTGAAGGCCCAGATCGAGCGGGATGCCGCGGCGGCGCGGGCGGTTCTGGCCAAATAGATCCGCTCATCCCGGCGAAAGCCGGGACCCAGGGCTTTGGGCAACCCGTGCGGCCTGACATGCGCAGCTTTTCGTCCGAGCACCGGCCTTTTGAAAGGGCTGGGTCCCGGCTTTCGCCGGGATGAGCGAATGAGGGAAAATGCGCCGGTGGCAGGCTTTTGCCAGGATGAGCCGGTTCTGTGGACTTCGCCTCTTCCCTTTCGTTTCGACCTCCGCTATCAGCCCCGCTCCGATGCGAGCGGTCGTGGCGGAATTGGTAGACGCGCAGCGTTGAGGTCGCTGTTCCTTAACCGGAGTGGAAGTTCGAGTCTTCTCGACCGCACCATCAGATGTATCAGGACACGTAACGGCTACTACCAAGGCTGAAACACACTCGAGGAGGCCAAGCGTGAGCGATACCGCCGCCCTCGAACCTGAATACATCAACGAGGACCACGAGGCCCTCGACGAGGATTACGAACTGACCCCGGCCTTCGTCGAGAAGGTCGTGGATGCCGCCGACGACGGCGATGGCATCCGGCTTCGCAGCCTGCTGGAAGACCTGCACCCCGCCGACGTCGCCGACCTGATGGGCTTTCTGACGTCCGAGCACCGGGCGGTCGTGGTGATCTGGCTGCCGCCCGAGCTGCTGGCCGAGACCCTGCCCGAGCTGGACGACGGCATTCGCGACGAGGTGCTGGAACGGGTGACGCCCGGCACCCTGGCCACCGCCCTCCAAGAACTGGACTCAGACGACGCCGCTGCCGTGGTCGAGGACCTCGAGGACGAGCAGCGCGAGGCCGTGCTGTCGGCCATGCCGCTGCTGGACCGGGCCGCGATCGAGAGCAGCCTGGGCTACCCCGAGGACACCGCCGGTCGCCTGATGCAGCGCGAGGTCATGGCCGCGCCGGTCTTCTGGACCGTGGGCGACACGATCGACCATGTGCGCTCACAGCAGGACGAGCTGCCCGAGCTGTTCTTCGACATCTATGTGGTCGATCCCCTGAACAAGCCGGTGGGCGGGATCCCGATCAGCTGGCTGCTGCGCGCCGGGCGCGACATGAAGCTGGCCGACCTGATGGAGCCGGTGAACGAGATCACCGTCGACCAGGACCAGGAAGAGGTCGCCTACATTTTCGAGAAATACCACCTGATCTCGGCCCCGGTCATCGATGCCGCCGGGCGGCTGGTCGGGCAGATCACCGTCGATGACATCGTCAACATCATCCAGGAAGAGAACCGCGAGGACATCCTGCGTCTGGCCGGTGTGTCGGACGAAAGCCGAGCGGCGGGCGTGTTCGGCGTGGTGCGGTCGCGGATTCCCTGGCTGATCGTCAACCTGGGCACGGCGGTGTTCGCCTCGCTGGTGATCGGACTGTTCGAGGGCGAGCTGGAGGCGCTGGTGTCGCTGGCCATCCTGATGCCGGTCGTGGCCTCGATCGGCGGCAATGCCGGAACCCAGGCCCTGACAGTGGCCGTGCGGGCGCTGGCGTCGCGCGAGCTGACCTCTTCCAACCTGCTGCGCATCGTCAGCCGGGAGGTGATGGTGGGCCTGTTCAACGGCGGCACCATAGGGGCCCTGATGGCCGGCGTGGCCTGGGTCTGGTTCGGGATGCCGCTGCTGTCCTTGACGATCGGACTGGCCGTATTGATCAACCTGGTGGCGGCGTCGCTGGCAGGGACGCTGATCCCCGTGGTGCTGGAGCGGCTGGACCGTGACCCGGCGGTGGCCAGTCCGGTGTTCGTGACCTGGATCACCGACTCGGTCGGCTTCCTGTCTTTCCTCGGTCTGGCGGGCCTGATCCTGCTCTAGAAATTCCGCTCAACCCGGCAAAATCCGGGACCCAGTGCTGTGGGCTACGGGATGGATCGGGTTTGCGCGCTGCCCATGCGGCGTACTGTTCTCGCGAAAGGACTGGGTCCCGGCTTTCGCCGGGATGAGCGGATAAAATGGTACTCAGTGCGCCTCGGGCGGCCGGGCTGCGGGGTCCAGGTACTCGCTCTCGGCATGGGAATCGGCGGACAGCACGAATCGCCGGTCGCAGTAGCCGCACTCGACGAAATCGGCGCCGCCCATGTCCAGATAGACCAGCGGGTGTCCCAGAACGCCACCGCCATCGCAGGCCACGCGCTTGGTCGCGACCACGATCTCTTCGGGGGGCGGGACGGGAGCCTGGAGGTGACGAGGGGGCATGGCAGGATCTGTCGTTGGCGGGATGGCCCCTGACTAATGCCAAATCACTGCCGATGCCATCCAGCGCGGGACATTCTCTGTGCCTGCCGGGTCTTGGCGAAAGCGCCGGCGGGGCCTACCTGTCGGGGGTCGGCGATCCAGCCGTTCCGCCGCCCGAAGACATCGCCTGCATGACCGAGACCCAGACCCTGCCCGTCAATGCCATCGAAGTGCACGGGCTGGAGAAGACCTATGCGGGATCTCGCAAGGCACCGGCCAAGACGGCGCTGCGCGGCGTCGACCTGGTCATTCCGCGCGGCTCCATGTTCGGGCTGCTGGGGCCCAACGGAGCGGGCAAGTCGACGCTGATCAATATCCTGGCCGGCGTGGTCAACAAGACCGGGGGCACCGCCGCCATCTGGGGTCGCGACATCGACCAGCGGCCTCGCGATGCCCGCGCCGCCCTGGGCGTCGTGCCTCAGGAGATCGTCGCCGACGTCTTCTTCACCCCGCGCGAGGCGCTGGAGGTCCAGGCCGGCTTCTATGGCGTCCCCGCCCATGAGCGCCGCAGTGACGAACTGCTGGCTGCGCTCGGACTGTCGGACAAGGCCCATGCCTACGTCCGGGCCCTGTCAGGCGGCATGAAGCGTCGGCTGATGGTGGCCAAGGCGCTGGTGCACAATCCGCCGATCCTGATCCTGGACGAACCCACCGCCGGGGTGGACGTCGAGCTGCGTCGCCAGCTGTGGGAGTATGTCCGCCGCATCAATGCCGAGGGCGTGACCATCCTGCTGACCACCCACTATCTGGAGGAAGCCCAGGAGCTGTGTGACACCATCGCCATCATGAACCGGGGACAGGTTGTGGCCTGCGAGCCAACGCCGCAGCTGCTGCGCCGCCTCGATACCCGCAATGTCGTGGTGACCCCGGAGGTGCCCCAGGCCACTGCGCCGGTCCTGCCCGGGTTCGATGTTGCCGTCCGCCCGAACGGGGCCTTTGCCGTCACCTATCGCAAGGGTCAGAGCTCGGTCGAACAGGTGCTGGCTGCCGTCCGGGCCGCCGGCATCACCATCTCGGACATCACGACCGAGGATCCCGATCTGGAAGATGTCTTCCTGGCCCTGACCTATGGCGATGCGGCCCAGGTCAGCCCGACGAAGGACTGACGGCCGCCACCGCAGGGCCGGCGGCGATCACTCACTCCATGTGAAGTGCGACACCCGGCAGCGTCGCAGCTCGTCCGTCCGAACGGTATTCGGCACATCATGCACGATGAGATTGGGCGTCCGGCGCCGGGCCGCCTGGACGACCGGGTCAAGGACCGTGGGCGGGCCGGGCCGCCAGTTCACGGCCACACCGTGGAAGGACGCCTCGCGGTAGACGGTTTCAACATCCGCCGGGGTCCTGACCACGGCCGTGACCACCCGGAAGAAGGGTCTGATCATGGCGACGGTTTCGCGGATCAGACCGGACGGCACCCCGGCATTCAGGCCCGTGATCTCGGCGATCACCGACCGCCGCATGACATCGCTGAGTTCCGCGCAGCGATTCAGAAGGGCCATTCGCGGCCGCCGTGCCGAAAGGGCGGAAAAGGACAGCGGCACGATCAGCGCGAACGTTCCGCCTTCCCTTCGATAGTCCTCGAGGATCGGAAGCAGGTGATCGATAACCAGCTGGCTCAGGGCCTCCTGGTCCAGGTCGGACAGACGGTCGGGGCCTGCGTTCAGTCTCAGGCGGACGGCATAGGCGCTGATGGTTTCAAGATCGAGCCGCCAGACCGGTGCGATTTCGATGTCATAGCCCGTGCGTCCCTGATGGCTCAGCTTGATCGTACCGCTGGCGCGGCGCTCGGTCAGCGGCGGCGTCCAGTCCTGGGGTCGGCGGGGCGGGTCGGCCCTTGCCGGGCTACCCGTGCGGACATCCGTGGAAGGCGAGACGTCGACGGGCTCGGCATGCAGGGCATCGCCGTCGATGCTGGCGATGCGCGACAGGGCAATGTCGGCGTCGGCGGATCGCCCGAGGAAATGGAACAGCAGCGACTGGAGGGTCTCCACACACCGGATCTGGCCCTCATAGCTGTTGGTCGAGGCCACGGCGACGATCACGGTGGTGTCGTTCAGCCGGACGAAAACGTCTGGTGGCGGCATCTTCCTGTGCAGGGACCGCTCCACAGCCTCCCAGATGACCTCGGCCCGGCCGGGCCACCGGGTGCCCATCTGGATCTTGATTGGTTCCAGCGACAGCAGGAAGACCCGGCCCTGGGACACCAGGCCGGCCTCATGGATACGCTGGAGCTGCTCCCGTCGCGAGGCGCTGAGCGTGCTCAGTTCAAAGGCCGGTGTGGTCCATTCCATCGGGGATTCGCACAATTCAGGATAGTATTGTCGAATACTATCCTGAGCTGTCCGTCTAGAGGTCAAGGTCCCCTATTCGACCGGCTGGGATCGGTCAGTCGCCGCCTCCGCCCCCACCCCCGTCGCCGCCACCATCCGAAGAACTGCTGTCGCCACCGCTGGTGAAATCACTGACGGACGACAGACTGTCGAACAGGCCAAAAGCATCGAACGACAGCGCCAGATCGCCCAGTTCCAGCACGGCCTCCCATTCACCTCGATCCTCGGCTTCCATCGGAAGGATGCACAGGGTCACCATATCCTCGCCCCGCTGTTCGAACAGTCTGCGCAACTGCGGGATCTGCCGCTGCGCCTCGGGTGACAGGATCAGCAGGGCCCCCGCCGACCGGGCCAGATGCAGCGCCTGTTCCGGGTCGGACTTGAGCAGGGCAGGCAGCCGCTCGATCGCCGTCATCAGCCGTCGCAGGGGGGCCGTCATCACCTCTCCGCTCGCGGTGCGCTCATAGGTGATGCGGGGAAACAGGCCGAGCCACTTGTCGTCGGTCCGGGTCAGCAGGTTGCGGCGGATCAGTTCGGGCGCCACCTCGTCGCGCAGATAGCGGCCGTAGTCATGGCCGAACCGCTTCTGCAGCGCGTGCAGGACCTCGGCGGCCTTCAGCGGGCTCCCCTTGCCCGCATCGACCAGCGCCGCCTCCAGCACCGCGAGATGGCGCGGCAGCGGCCCTGTCGTCCCCGCTCCTGCTCCCTTGAGCACCAGGGCGGCTGGCCGGGATGGCCCGTCCGGTTTCTCGAACGCGATCCGCCCCGCCGCCAGCAGGGACAGCAGCCCCGCCTGCAGACATTTCGTCGCCGTCCGCCCCGCGGGCGTGATCAGCAGCGCCGCCTCTGCCGGCGTGATCCGTCGCCTGTCCATCCGAGCCCCTCCCACGGTGGTGATGTCGTGCCGAAAGGTATCAGAGAAACCCGGCGTAAGGCCAACAACAGGAGAGGGGCATAGTATAGTTCAAGAAACTCCATGATCACCTGGCCCACCGGAACCACGTAGAAATACGTAGTCTGAGTTCTTCATGTCTAAAAACTTGGACGTCAAACAACTTGGACTGTGACAGCCCGTCACATCTGAGTTCTGGTAACACGTTGTTAGCCGAACCTCCGTAAAGGCTCACACAAGGCGTCAGGGAGCGCCAAACCCCAAATCCGCAGGAGCTGCTGTCATGTCAAGTCAGGCCCTTGAGAGCCGTATCAAGTTCATGAAGCTTGACGATGCTGCTCGCGCACGCATCAAGTCCATCAAGCCGCTCATCATGAAGGAGATGCCGGCCGCTCTGGACGGTTTCTACGAACAGGTTCGAGCAACCCCGGAAACAAGCGCCTTCTTCAAGAATGACGGGCATATCGACACCGCTCACAAGAAGCAGCTTGCCCATTGGGATGTCATCTCGAGCGGTCTTTACGACGAACAGTATGCTGCCGGTGTGACCAAGGTCGGAGAGGTCCACGCGCGGATCGGCCTGGCACCGCGATGGTATATCGGCGGCTATGCCCTGGTTCTTGAAAAGATGGTCGCCAAGCTGCTGGAGGCCCGCTGGCCGAAGCATGCCTTCAACACACGCGGCGTAACGGCAGAGACGACGGCAGGCGAACTGGGTGCCCTGGTGAAGGCCACCCTGCTCGACATGGACCTGGCCATTTCGGTCTATCTGGAATCTCTCGACGCGGTCGAGACCAAGCGTCAGCTCGAAGAGGCCGAGCAGCAGAACGTTCTGCTCACGGCGCTGGCCGATGGTCTCAAGCGCCTGGCGTCCGGAGATCTGACGTCCCGGCTCGAGGTCGAGGTCGATGGTCGCTTCCAGGGCGTGAAGGATGATTTCAATACGACGATTGCAACACTGGCCGAGACCATTGCGTCCATTTCGGGCTCGGCCAACGCCGTGCTGACGGGCTCGGAAGAAATCGCAGCGGCATCGGACGACATGTCCAAGCGATCCGAGCAGCAGGCCGCCTCGCTCGAGGAGACGGCAGCCGCGCTCGAAGAAATCACGGTCACGGTCAACCGGACTGCGGACGGATCCCGTCAGGCCGCAGAAGCCGTGGCCTCGGCAAAGGCCGACGCCCAGGCCTCCGGTCAGGTCGTGGAGCGCGCCATCGCGGCCATGGGAGAAATCGAGAAATCATCCGCAGAAATCACCCAGATCATCGGCGTGATTGACGAGATTGCCTTCCAGACCAACCTGCTGGCCCTGAACGCCGGCGTCGAGGCCGCGCGCGCGGGCGACGCCGGTCGGGGTTTTGCCGTGGTCGCCCAGGAAGTCAGGGCCCTGGCCCAGCGATCGGCGGAGGCCGCCAAAGAGATCAAGGGGCTCATCTCGACGTCCAGCAAACAGGTCAGCCACGGGGTCTCGCTGGTTGGCGAGACCGGCGACAGTCTGGGTCGGATTGTCCAGCAGGTTGCCGCCATCGACGGGCTGGTGTCCGAGATCAGCTCATCGGCCCAGGAACAGGCCTCCAGCCTTGGCCAGGTGAACAGCGCGGTAAACCAGATGGACCAGATGGTTCAGCAGAATGCCGCCATGGTGGAGGAGTCGACAGCCGCCGCCTTTGCGCTGAAGACCGAAGCCACCGAGCTCCAGGGGCTGGTCTCCAGCTTCCGGATCGACGCCGATGCTCGCACGGCCCGCCACGCATCCGGGCGGTCAAACCCGGTTCACGCGGCCCAGGCGCGGATCCAGTCCTATGCCGGTCGCGCCGGCACACCGGCGGCGGCCAAGGCGCAATCTCGCCCAGCGGCCAAGTCCGTCGGCAATACCGCGCTCAAGGTCGTCGACGAGTGGAAGGAATTCTGACCGTGACGCCACTTGAGATAAAGACGGCCGCCGGGCTCGATCTGAACGGGACGCTCGAGCTGATCTCCTTCGAGATTGGTGGACAGGAATACTGCATCGACGTCCGCTCGGTGCGCGAGATCCGCGGCTGGACTCCCACGACGCCCATGCCCCAGACCCCGAACTACATTCTCGGGATCATCAACCTGCGCGGTGCCGTGATGCCCGTCCTGGACCTGCGCTGCCGGCTCGGGCTCGGCACGACAGAACCGACGGCGCGCCATGTCATCGTGGTGATCCAGCACGAGACCCGCATGGCCGGCATCCTGGTCGACGGCGTGCAGGAGACCTTCCAGCTCGCCGCGTCCCTGCTCCAGGCCCCGCCGGCCATGGATTCGGACGCCAACAACCAGTTCGTCGACGCCATCATCCCTCTCGAAGGCCGGATGCTGTCCCGGCTGGTCGTCGGGTCCCTGCTTCCGGTCGAGCACAGGGCCGAGGCAGCCTGACGGTTGTCGCTGGCCTATAAGTCCGCACGGTCCCTGGCGTGCCAAAAATGACCGAACAAGCCTGGTGGAGCCGAGGGGAGTCGAACCCCTGACCTCGTCATTGCGAACGACGCGCTCTACCAACTGAGCTACGGCCCCGTGTCCGGGGTGTCCAGGCAGCGCGGACTTAGGCGGGCGATCCGGCGGGAGTCAACGGGTCAGGTGTTTCGCGTCGCCCGCTACGCGTGCCGCATTGGCCTTGAGCGACGCACGCGCTAGAAGCGTTACGAAATGGCCCCGCGGCGGGTGCCATGTTCGGGAGTTTTCGATGGGTGAAGCGATCGTCTGGCTGGTCAATGCCATCATTCAGCTGATGATCTGGTTCATCATCGCCTCGGCGATCCTGAGCTGGCTGTTCGCCTTCGACGTCATCAACCACCGCAACCGGTTCGTCAGCCAGCTGGCCAGCTTCCTGGACGGAGTGACACGGCCGCTGCTGGAGCCATTCCGGCGGATCATCCCGACCTTGGGCGGCATCGACGTCTCGCCGATCGTGGTGCTGCTGCTGCTGAATTTCGCGCGCATCCTGTTCAACAACACCGCAGCCCCGGTCCTTTACGGGTTCTGAGGCCGGTCTTTCGACCAACGAAGCCTTGCGTCAGGGGCCCGCCTCCGTAAGGTGCCGGGCCACGGGCGAGACGCCGCAAGATCATCACCGACTTCATGACCACCCTTCGTACAGTCTCGATCATCGGCGCCGGACAGATGGGCGCGGGCATTGCCCAGACCGTGGCCCTGGGCGGCTACGACGTGCGGCTCTACGACATCGATACGGCACGACTGCCGGTCGCGGTGGCCAGCATCGCCGCCAGCCTGGCGCGGCAGGTCGGACGGGGCGGGATCGACCAGGCCCAGGCCGATCAGGCTATGGCCCGGATCACCACGACCGAACATCTGGCCGAGGCCGGGGCGGTCGATCTGGTGCTTGAGGCGGCGGTCGAGGACGAGGCGGTCAAGAAGGCCGTCCTGACCGGACTTCTGCCGCATCTGGGCCCCGACACCCTGCTGGCGTCCAACACCTCCTCGATCTCGATCACCCGGCTGGGGTCGGCAACCGACCGGCCCGAGCGGTTCATCGGCCTGCATTTCATGAAGCCGGCACCGGTGATGAAACTGGTCGAGATCGTGCGCGGCATCGCCACTTCGGCCGAGACCTATGAGGCTGCGGTGGCCTTTGCCGAGTCGCTGGGCAAGACCGTGACCCGGGCCGAGGACTTCCCCGCCTTCATCGTCAACCGCATCCTGGTGCCGATGATCAACGAGGCCATCTTCACCCTGTACGAGGGGGTGGGTGACGTCGTCTCGATCGACAAGGCGCTGAAGCTGGGCGCCAACCATCCGATGGGGCCGCTGGAACTCGCGGACTTCATGGGGCTGGACGTCGTCCTGGCCATCATGAATGTGCTGTATGACGGCCTGGCCGACAGCAAGTACCGGCCCTGTCCGCTGCTGGTGAAATATGTCGAGGCCGGCTGGCTGGGGCGCAAATCCGGCCGCGGCTTCTATGACTATTCCGGCGAGACGCCGGTTCCCACGCGATGAGCCTGAAACTGGACCTGCCGTTCCGGTTGCCGGGGCAGCAGCCGGTCAACTGGCGTCGGGGCAGAGGCCGGCTGATCGCAGCGGGCGTGGCCGCCGTATGCTGGCCGCCGCTGGTGCTGACCATGGCCATCTGGCCGCCGCTGAACTGGGTGCCGGGACGCGAGACCGACTGGCGGCTGATGCTGCTGGTGCTGGGAGCCATCGCCATTCCGCTGGGACTGCGCCTCGTGAAGAACGAGCGGGAGCGGTCGGGAAGGCCGGCCACGCGGCTGGGCATCGTCTGGCGGTTCATGTTCTACGGCGGACTGTTGGCAGCCGGGCTTCAGGCCCTGATGGCGGTGGTCATGATGGTGCTGGGCCTGTTCGAGGCCGGCAGTGTCTGGCAGGCCATGGGGGCCACCGAGACGACCCTGCTGATCTATGGCGTGATGATGCTGCCGCCGGCGATCGTCGTCGGGGTCAGCTATGCGCTGTGGGCCGGGCTGTGCGTGGCCTTTCTGGCCTTCGAGCACGCGCCGGAAATCCCGGACCGGCTGGGCGTACTGAGCTCCGCCGCAGACGCGAGCCCCAGCGCCTAGCGACCGACAGCGTGCAGGGCCGGGCCGTGTTCGCGCAGCCAGGCGCGGAACGGTCGGTGATCCCCGACGAGCCCATGCACCACTGACCAGTAGGCGGGGCTGTGATCGGCATGGACCAGATGGGCCACCTCGTGCGCGGCCAGATAGTCGAGCACCGCCGGCGGGGCCATGACCACCCGCCACGAATAGCGGATGGATCGATTGTGCGGACTGCATGAGCCCCAGCGCGACCGGGTGTCGGCAATCGAGATCCGTACCGGCTTCTGCTTCAGAGTCCGAAGATGGACCTCGGTACGGGCGGTCAGGGTATCGCGCGCCAGGCGTTTCAGCAGCGCTTCCACGCGCCGGGCAAAGGCCTCGCCTTCCCCGCCGGACCGGATGACAGGCCCCTCGGCGTCAGCCGTCAGGCGCGCGGCCCCGGTCTTGCCCGAGGCCTCCAGCCGGGTGGGCTGGCCCTGAACAAGGATGGTCTGGCCGGGCGAGAGCGGCTGGCCCTCGAGGCGGGCTTCCAGGCGCTCCGTGATCCATCCGGTCTTCGCACGCACAAAGGCAACGGCATCGCCCAGTCGTCGCTCGCTGGGCGCGATGGCCACCGCCTCGCCCGCACGGCCGTCGATGCGGATGGAGATGCGGCGCGCGCGCGGATTGACGCTCAGACGGACGGTGCCGCCACCGTCAAGCGGCAGCCTTTGTCCGTTGCGGTACGACACACAGTTTCTCGTTTGCGGCGATGAAGTCGCGCGTCCGGGTGTAGATCTCTTCCCGGAACCGGCGACCGTTGAAAACCCCGTAGTGGCCCACGTCCGGCTGGACGTAAAGCACCCGGCGCTCGTCCGCGATATTGGGACACAGGCCATGCGCCGCCTGGGTCTGGCCGACGCCCGAGATATCGTCCTTCTCGCCCTCGACGGTCATCAGGCCGATGTCGGTGATGGCCGTCAGATCGACCCGCTGGCCGCGGTGCTCCAGCAGGCCCCGCGGCAGCAGATGCTGCTGGAAGACGATGTCGATGGTCTGGAGATAGAACTCCTCTGTCAGGTCCAGCACCGACAGATATTCGTCGTAGAAGGCCTCGTGCTTGTCGGTCTCGTCGCCATCGCCGGCCACCAGATTGCGGAAATACTCCCAGTGGGCGTCCTGGTGGCGTTCCTCGTTCATCGACATGAAGGCGTACAGCTGGACAAAGCCCGGATAGACCTCGCGGCCAAAGCCCGGATAGGGCCAGGGCACGGTGTGGATCATGTTCGACTGGAACCAGGTGAAGGGCTTGGCCTCGGCCAGCTGGTTGGTCACAGTCGGCGACAGGCGCGCATCGATCGGCGACCCCATGAAGGTCATCGACGCGGGCCGGTTCGGATCATTGTCCATGGCCATCACGGCCGCTGCGGCGAGTACGGGCGGGCCGGGCTGGCAGACGCCGACGACATGGGCGCGCGGACCGATCTGGGCCAGCATCGTGCGGATGTGGTCGATATAGTCGTGGAAGTCGAACCGCCCTTCCAGCATCGGCACCTGGCGGGCATTGACCCAGTCGGTGACATAGACGTCGTGGTCCTGGAGGAAGGTCTCGACGGTGCCGCGCAGCAGGGTGGCGTAATGGCCCGACAGCGGTGCCACGATGAGGACGCTGGGCGCATTGCCCGGCTTGCCCGCCCGTTTCAGGTCGCCGATGTTGCGGGCGAACCGGATCAGACGGCACCAGGGGCTGGACCAGATCACCTGTTCGGTCGTGCGGACTTCGCGGCCGTCGATGGTCAGGGTCTCAAGCCCCCAGGCCGGCTTGCCATAGCGGCGCGTGACGCTCTCGAAAAGCTCTGCCGAGGCATAGGCTGTGCGACCGATCGCGGTCTCGCTGGCCGGGTTGAAGGGGGAGGTCCAGAACTGGCGGGCGATCCGCGCACCGATCCGGAAGGGGGACGCCGATTGATAGGCGAGCTCGTGAAGGGCGTAGAGCATGCAATCCTGTTCAGGCCGGACTGGCCGAATACCGCAAGGCACCATAGAACGCGCCGCACTGCAAAAGGATTTATGTCGGGTGCCCATTGAGGGCGCGATAAATCCGATCCCGTCCGCCTGGCGGCCGAAAAGGGCAACCGGCCTCACACGCGCCCGAAACATGGCATGAAATTGGCGGTTGGCGGACAGCCTGCGATCGTGCAGGGTTCAATCCTTAACAAATCGTGAGGGACGGTTGGGCCACCGGGGCGTCTTTGTTGTCGGACTTGGGATGCTGGGGGCGCTGGCGTCCCCTGCATCCGCTCAGGTCTGGATCGACGACGCAGAGCCGCCCGCAGCCCGAGCAACGGCGCGGCTGAACCAGCAGGATACGCTCCAGATCGACCCGGCACGGGCGTTTGGCCCCGCCATCAGCCTGGACGCCGTCCGGGACCTCCCCTCCGACCGCTCGCAGGCCTGGGCTGTATCGACCCGGCGGGACGTGTGGCACGAAGGCACGACGTTCACGGATCGGCTGAGCCTGACCACGCGGGGTGAACTGCGCCGCGCCGACGGCTCCCCCCTGCCGGTCACGCCCCTGGATGCCGCGGCGCTGGACATGGCTGACTATGACGTCCGCTTCGTGCGCGGATGGCCGGTCGCGCGGGGCTATACGGCTTCGGGACTGGAAGTCAGCCTGACACCCCATGCCGGGATCGGCGTCGGATCGCGCGGTGGATCGGCCGAGGCCGGCGCCACCCTGCGCATTGGCGGAGACCTCGGGAAGGTCGTCCCGGAAGGGTCCGAAGCCTTCGGCGAACGGGCACGCTGGTATGTCTATGCGGCGGGATCAGGAACGGCCGTCGGCTATAATTTCGCGCGAAACCGCGATGGGGACTTTGCCCGGTCCGGGGTCAGCCGTGACTCGGGGAGTTTCCTGGGGGACGCCTCCATCGGCGTGGCCCTGCGCAAGGGTGACATGCAGGGCTCGTTCGGCGTCGTCTATCGAGAGATCGAGGCCGAGGGCCTGCGCGGCGGCGAGGGGTTCGATCGCGATGTTGCCGAGGGGCTGGTGGCCTTCCAGCTGTCGATCAAGCCGGAATGGTAGTCGCTCGGGCTTGGGCCTTGGGGACGAGCGCACCGCCAAACGCCCAAACTGACTGCCTTCTCGCTACGCACTCCCCCTAGAGCCACCCCTTCTTCCGGAACCACAGCAGCGGGGCAATGGCGGCAACGACCATGGCGGCGAGCGCCATCGGATAGCCCGCCATCCAGGCCAGTTCGGGCATGTGTTCGAAATTCATGCCGTAGATCGAGGCGATCAGTGTCGGCGGCATGAAGGCCACGGCAGCGACCGAGAAGATCTTGATGATCGAGGACTGCTCAATATTGATCAGTCCGAGCGCTGCCGACAGCTGGAAATTGATGCTGGCGGCAATAGCCTGGTTGTGTCCGATCAGGCTCAGGGCATCGCGGCTGAGCGACTTCAGGTGTGCGGTCGTTTCGCCCCGGTTCTCGATCATGTCGTCCAGCGAGACGAAGGCGAACACGCGCGACAGACCCGACAGGCTCTGGTCGATCCGGGCGTTGGCCATCTGGGCCCGGCCCAGCTTGGCGATCAGCTTATCGAACCCGACTGCCTTCTTGTCCTGGAAGATATGGGTCGAGATGACCTCGACACTGACGGAAGTGCTCGAGAGCACTTCCGAGGTCCGGTCTATGATGGTTTCCATCAGATGCAGGAACAGATCAGCGCCCGTCGAGCAAAGCGCAGGATCCCGGTCCAGCTTGTCCCCCAGCATCACGAACGATCGCGGCTCGACATAGCGGACGGTGACCAGCGGGCCGGACGTCAGGACAAAGGTGACCGGATCGACCGCCGGCATGTCCTCCGTCCCCGCATGCATGATGTCGGCTGTGACGAAGGTCGCTCCATTCTCACGATACATCCGGCTGGAGGCTTCCAGCTCGGACATCTCTTCGCGGGTCGGGATCGACAGATGAAGAGCGCGTTCGACCGCGCGGTCTTCCTCGGGTGTGGGATGGATCAGATCGACCCAGATGGCGTCGGCCGGCAGGGTCCAGTTCGCAGGATCACCGGTCGTGTCGAGGCAGGCCTGGTTTCCACGGCAGTAGACGCGGATCATGGAAGCGGCCTCGGCGGTCCGTCAGGGCTGGCCGGACGACGTGGCGGCTTCTGCCATCTGCATGCCGTTCGGCAGGCTGCCCGGTGCTTCCTTGTAGATGAAGCCATAGGTCGGATAGACGGTCGTGCCCAGATCATGGATCGGGCTGTACCAGACCTTGACCTGGCTCCAGTCGTTTTCTCCGGATACGTCAACGACGGTGACGTTTTCCTCGACCTTGCCGCGGCTGCCGCCCCAGTTGGCGTGGGTGATGCGGATCACGCGGTCGGTCAGAACATCAGACACAACGGCCACATGACCCCGGCTCATCCGGCCCTCCGGTCGGAACACCAGCACAGAGCCGGTCGCGGGCGCGTCGCCGGTGCGGAATTTGTCAGCGGCCTGACGCCACCAGGTCCAGGCATCGCCGAAGATGTTGATGCCCGAGAACATCCGGGCAAAGGTCACACACTGCCAGTAGGGATCGTCGGCGCGGGCCGTCGTCGGGGCGACGGCAAAAAATCCGAGGGACGCTGCAACCACAGCGGCGGTGAGCCGTTTGTTCATGTCGTCTTGTTTCCGACTGTTACGCCCACTGACAGACCTAACCGACAAAGAGGCGGTGTCAAACCCCTTTGTTCATATCGCGGGTTGGGCGGTCTGACGCTTTTTGGATCCGAGATTGGCCCCTTCACCCATGCGCCGCAGGGCGCGCCGGGCGGGATATTCCACCAGATGATAGGAAAGGGCGGCCACGACCGGCAGCCCGGCCATGACGGCCAGCCACACGAGCACCGGCAGGGACTTGTCCGGTCCGGCATCGGTCAGGCGCGCCGCCACGTTCACCGCCAGCAGCTTCCATGGCACCACCACCATATAGACCGAGTAGCTTATCTCCCCGAGGTAGACGGCCGGTCTCGAGGCCAGCCAGCCGGCCTTGTCATTGGCCAGCGAGGCCAGGCTGAGGATCAGCAGGCCGAAGAGGGTCACTGTCACAGCATCCGGCAGCGTCAGGGTCGCGCTGATGGCGATGAGCAGAACCGCAGCAAAGGCAGCCAGCCACGGAGTCTTCAGCGGCGACCGGCGGAACAGCAGATACAGCGCACAGCCGAGGGCGAAACAGGGCACGATGCGCAAGGCTCCCCAGGCGATGGTCGCCTGGGTCAACGGAAAGCCGGCCAGAGGCTCGAACGCGGCATAGAGCGCGGCCAGGAACACGACCGCTCCGAAGACGGCCAGGATGGGTCGGTGGCGCAAGGACCATGCGACGACCGCAAAGGCAGGAAAGCCGAGATAGGCAAACCATTCCGCCGAGATCGACCATGACGGATGGTTCCAGCCCGCCTCGGGGGCCAGCCCCCAGGCATGCATCATCGTCAGATTGGCGGGCAGCGACGCCCAGCTCAGGATATTGCCGTCCACGCTCATGCCGGCAGCCAGGGCCGCCACGGCCAGCGCCCCGACCCCGAGCAGGGTCGCGACGTGCAGAGGATAGACTCGCGCGATGCGGGCCCAGAGGAAGCCCCTATAGCTGAACCGCTTCTCGCCGTGCGGTTCGAGATAGACATGGCACAGGATGAAGCCGGACAGGACGAAGAACAGCTCGACGCCGAGATAACCCTTGGCCACGAGGTTCGGGAAAACGGCGACATCGAGGTTCGGCCAGAAGGCGAACAACGCCACCCACATGGCCGCGATGAACCGCAGGGCGGTCAGGGCGCGCAGGTCAGCTGGGGGCGCCGGAGCCGCCATCGGGATCTGGGTCATGACGATCATCATGTGACAAACGGCTTTGAGAACCGTTAAAGGGCCGCCATGAGCCCACAGACACAGCCGACCCTGACCTTCGACACCCTGATTGCACGCGCAGCGGAAGCGGTCGACCTGACCCCCGGTCAGGTCCGCGCAGCCCTGACCGGGGCGCTCGGACTTCTGGACAAACATGCCGATCGCGGGCCGCTGGCCGACCTGTATGCTGCACTTCCGGGAGCCGAGCACGCGGCCGGTTCGCCGGAAGCCCGGCCGCGCGGCGGCGGTCTGTTCGGGGGGCTGATGAAGAGCGCGGGCGGTGTGTCCGGTGCCGCAATCGCCGATGCCATGGGTGCTCTTGACGGCATGAAACGGATCGGCGTGGACAAGGATGACCTGAAACGCCTGCTGCCCGTCGCCCGGGAGCAGGTGACGCAGGCGACCGGGCAGGACCTGCTGGGTGATGTCATCCGCACGGTGCCCGGCGTGGGACCCATGCTGGGTGGCTGAGCTCTAGGGACGGGGTTCGACGGCAAGCGCTGAAACGGACTGGGCACAGCCGTTCAAGGTCTCGTCCCCGATCTCAACGGTGGCCGTGAGGGGATAGAGGCGGTCGCTCATCCCGTCCGAACATTCCGTCGCCATCAGGGTAACGGTCATCGACGCCCCCGCTGCAGCCTCCACCGCATAGACAGCGGTCGTGCCCTGAACATCGGGGCCGGGATTGGCGACTGTCAGCTCGGGACGCTCAACGCCGGACCATGTCAATGCGGCGGGCGTGATCTCCACCGCCCAGAAGGGCTCGGTGCCGATCGCCCGCAGAGGCTGGTTCAGGTCGACCCCGCCCAGCATGACCGGCTCCGCGACCGCTTCGGCGGGCCCGGGTGCCGATGTCTCGCCGGAACAGGCGAGTAGCAGGGGCAGGGTCAGAAAAACGGCGAGAACGCGCATGATGAACCTCTTTCAGCGCTCGCCATCCACACCGCCGGGGTGACCGGGTCAAGACCGGCGGCTCGCCTCCGGCGCCTCTGCCACGTAAGTTGTCACCATGATGGCTTCCGATTTGCCCGGCGACGCACTGACAGCCTTCGAGTTCTTCGCCGGGGGTGGCCTTGCGGGTCTTGGGCTGGAAGGCTTTCAGGTCACGTTTGCCAACGACATCGACCGGGCCAAGGCATCCAGCTGGCAGGCCAATCACGCGGGGGCCTTCCATACCGGCGACGTCCGTGACCTGACGCCGGAGGACCTGCCGGGCCAGCCGGACCTGGTGTGGGCGTCGTCCCCCTGTCAGGACGTCAGCCTCGCCGGGACCAGGGGCGGACTGGCTGCTCGGCGTTCGGGCACCTTCTGGAGCTTCTGGCAGCTCATGCAGGCTCTGGACCGGGAGGGGCGCGGCCCGCGAGCCATTGTGGTCGAGAACGTCGTCGGCCTGCTGACCTCCGGACAGGGGCGCGATTTTCCGGCCATCTGCTCGGCGCTGGTCCAGGCCGGCTACAGGGTCGGGGCGCTGGAGATGGATGCCGCACTCTGGCTGCCGCAGTCGCGTCCCCGGCTGTTCATGGTCGCATTCAGGGATGCGGAAGCCCCGACAGGCTCCCATCCGGCCCCGCCTTTCCACACCCCCCGGCTGATTGCAGCCCATGACCGGCTGCCGAAGCCCGTGCGGTCAGCATGGGCATGGTGGAAGGTCGGCCCGCCATCCCGCCCGAACCTCGACATCGGTGCCCTGCTCGAGCCGGATGACGCGGTGCAATGGCTCGGGCCATCGGACGTGGGGCATCTTCTGGAGCTGCTTGCACCACTGCATCGCGAGCGTCTGGACGCCGCGCAACGCTCCGGTGAACGCCGGGTGGCGACGGGCTTCCGGCGCGTCCGGACCGAGGGCGGCGTCAGGGTGCAGCGACTGGAGCTCCGGTTCGACGGTGTGGCCGGCTGTCTGCGCACTCCGTCGGGCGGGTCGTCGCGCCAGTATGTGCTGGTCTGCGATGACGGCCGTGTCCGCGCCCGTCGCCTGACCGGCCGGGAGGCGGCGCGCCTGATGGGCCTGCCCGACACCTATGTGCTGCCGAAGGGCGAAACGGCCGCGCTGAGGCTCATGGGGGATGCGGTTGCCGTGCCGGTGGTGCGGACCCTGACGGACGCCCTGCTCCGTCCGGCTCTGATCCGGGCCCGGATTGCCGCCTAGTCGATGTCTAGTAGATGTCCTTCGGGGTGTCCCGGCCGGGATCCAGACGGTTGTCCACCTGATCGTCCCAGCCGTCGCGATGGGACCGGAAGGCCAGGCTCATCAGCCCCCAGGCCAGCCCCACGGTGCCCAGGACGCCGAGGCCCATGGCGATCCAGCCATGGACTGACATCGCCCCGCCGCCGATCGCGATCCAGAACAGGCCGAGGCCCAGGGTCGCGACCGCTGCGACGAACAGCGACAGGCTCAGCAGCAGCAGAAATCGGAGGATCCGGTCCTTCATGAGCGCGTCGTATCACAGCGCCCGCTCAAACGCTTGATCCCCCGGGTGCGGCCGATTGCGCGGCCGGTCCTACTTCTGGACCCAGCGGCCCTGGGCGTTGCGATACCATTCACCGGGGGCAATCCGGGGGAGGAGCAGGGTCTCGAACATGCGCGCACCCGCGACATCGGCACTGGTACCGGCTTCCGTTCCACGACGGGCATAGGCGGCCCGGCGGGCGTCATTGGTCGTGGTCACAGCCGATTGCAGTCCGGTGTCGCTGGTCGGAACGCGGAACCCGAGAAATCCGTCCGCCTGTTCACCGACGGTGCCGCTGGCCTTGGCGGCGTCGATCATGGATTTCTGGGCAGCGGTCTGGGCGAAGACCGGAACGGGAGCGGCAGCCGCGGCCACGCCCAGGGCCGCGATGGCAGCGCCGATGACGAAGAGCTTGCGGAGGGTCATTTTTGGGGGTTCCAGACGATATCGGGTTTGACAGTGAACGCGCGGGGTCAGAACAGGTTCGGGTTTTCGCGCAGCAGGTCCTGCAGCTGCTGATCCAGCCGGACGCGGACGTCGGCGTCCAGCTTGGCATAGATCTGGATCGGGTCGACCTGCAGCCGAACGGTCGGAGTGCAGGCCCCGACGCTGGTCACGATCCCGACCGCAATCAGTCCCGACAGGGCGACACGCCGCAAGAGGGCGGACTTTCCGGGGGTGATCATGGCGACGGTCTCCTGAACGCGTACGGGCTATAGCATGGTTTCTGACAGCCTGGCGGTGAACGCCGTCTGAACGCGCAACATCATGGGACGGGCGGGGTCGCCTCCGGCTCCGGTCGCGCCGGTTCGCCCTTGCGGGCCCGGCTCACGGCCAGCAGGTCACTGAGAAGCTGGTTGACGTTCAGTGTGGTGTCCAGCGTCAGGTCGATCCCGGTATCCGACGGCAGGGGCAGCGTCCGCTCGAGGAATTTGCGGCTGATGAATTCGGCGATGCCGACGCGCATCTCCTGGCGCTGCGGCGGGTCATGGCGCCCCCGGATGCGGAACAGGACACCCAGCCGCCCCTCGTCCAGGCTGTTGACCTCGGCACTCAGGATGTCGAAGGCGAGGTTTTCCATGGCCTGATAAGCCAGGTCCTCGACGGTTCCCGGGGGCACGGCTCCACCGCCGCCCGCAGAGATGCCGGTCAGGGCCGTGCGGTTGATCGACAAACGGCCGGGCTGCACGGCCGCTAGGGATCCCGCGAGAATGCGCACGCCGGCAACAGGGTCTGCGAGGAAGGGCAGGCGGCCGGAGACCACCGCATCCATCGACACCTTGTCGCCGAACCCGGCCTGGGTCACCAGGTCACCCAACTGCACCCGGTCCAGGACGATCACGCCACTGAAGGGCTTTGTGCGGTCCAGGGGAACGACGAAGGGCTCGACGCTGACCGTGCCGCCCGCTGCCGCGATCGACCCGCCCGCGACCTTGATCGATTCCGTGTCCAGTTCGAACGTCAGATCGACGTCGGTCAGCTCGGCCATGGCATCCAGCCGCGTCACGCTGAGGGTCTGGCCGGGTGCCGTCGTGAGCGGCGCAAGACTGGTGAAGGTGACGGCACCGCTCAGGCCTTCGACAGCCCCGGCAGGGCTGGTGAAGTCCAGATCGTCGAGCCTCAGCACGCCTGAACTGGAGGCGACGTCGGGGGCCGCCCAGTCGAACCGCCCGCTGAACCCCGCCGATCCCGTGACCGGCGATTGCACCCAGTCGGCCGCAAGCGGGCTGAGATCGTCGGGCTGCAGGCCATCCGGCGTGAACCGCAGGGCCGGGAAATCGAGGGTCACCCCACCGGCGGCTGCCAGGCCGTCGTGCGCCAGCCGCACCTGGCCCAGGGGGTTCGTTCCCCGTGCCACGTCGAACAGGCCAGTCCAGCGATCGGCGGCCAGACCCGCCGTGCCGCTGGCGGTCAGGGGCAGGAACCGCGTCGGCTCCAGCGTATCCCTTATCCGGGCAGAGGAGAGCGTCGCGTCCAGACCGAGGCCCGCAGCCGATCCCGAGGCCACCATCGATCCCTGTACCTGATCGAACTGCATCGAGAGGAAGGGGGTCGTCGCCGCGACATCCAGCATCGTCGCGCTGGCACGCCAAGTCCCGTTCCGGGCCGTGACCAGCGGCGCGTCTGTCGAACACAGAGACCCTGACAGATCGGTCGCGTCGTTCTCGTCCAGCTCCAGCCGCTCGATCGTGAAGGGCAGGCAGCCGTCGGCGACATAGGTCAGTGTTCCGCCGGTATTGGCGAGCAGCCCCGCCGTCGACACGGCGATCCCGCGCGCAACGCCGAAATCAAGACCCGCGCGACCGTCCAGCCGGGCTTCGAAGCCACCGGGCGTCAGACGCCAGTCGGGGATGGCGAAGGCGGCCTCGGGCAGTCCCTGACCCCGCGTCGCGCTGAGGCTCAGGGCCCCGCCGCCCAGTTGTCCGGGTTCGGCGGAATACAGCGCCCGGGCGACCGGCTGCAACGTCAGCACGCCGCCGTTGGCCGGGACCAGCCGCGCGGGTCGGGTCAGACGGACATCCGTCCCGGGACTGCCGGTGGTCAGCGATATGCCGGGCATGTCGAGCGCGAAATTGCCAAGCGCCCGCTTCATCGCGGCCAGTTCCGGCACGTCGTCGCCGGCCACGACACCGAACAGGGGCCAGGCACCCTCGCTCGCGCGAAGGGCCCCGCTCGCCGTCACCAGGGTGGCACCGTCGTGCGCGACATCGACATCCAGGGTCCCGATGGCTCCGCCCAGTGAAAGATCGCCGAAGCCGAACCTCCGGGCCGTGACGGCGACGGGACCGGAGGCCTCGAACGCCCCGTCCCGTCCGCCAGCGACCAGACGTCTGGCCCGCAGCGTCGTCGTCGCCAGCGCCAGATCACCAGACCGGGCCGAAGCAGCCTGCAGGGTCGCCGGTCCCTCGAGCCGCCAGCCGAGCCCCGCTGACCCGCGCGACAGATTAAGGGCTGCGTCGGCCACGGCGATCGAGGCCATGCGCGCCTCCAGCCCCGGCAGCGACACCTGGCCGGCCTTCATTGTTGCCGAGGTCTGCCCCCGCAGGCGGAAAGCCTCGACCCAGCCCCGGGTCTCGCCATCAAAGGCCAGCCGGGTCTCGGTCTCGCGGACATCGGCATCACCCCAGGACAGCCTTTGACCGGCCAGTGTCAGGTCGACGACCGTGCGCCCGTCTCCAGACCTCTTTTTCAGATCGGGATAAGGCAGGTCCCCTCGTCCCGACAGCCGCAGGGCCTCGCCCGAACCGCCGGCGGTGTTGAATGCGTCCGCCGAGGCCTCGACGACGAGGGTGACCCGATCACCCGTCGTGGTCAGATCGACCGTGCCACCCAGCGACCGGGCCTCGACGTCGCCACTCTTAAGGGACGCCGCCGGCATGCGGGCCTGCAGTCGCATCAGCTTGCCGTCTTCCAACCGGGCATCGCCCAGAAGCTGGAGCGGACCGTATTCCGTGGTCAGCCGGACGCGCCCGGACTCCACGATCACCACGGGCCCCCTGGCATCAGGCCTTGGCGGACGGCCGGTGAACTCTTCGATCAGAGGGTCCAGTGACCCCAGGGACAGGACCCCGTCCTGCCAGGTCGCCCGCAGAACCGGCCGGACCAACCGGATCCGGCTGGGGGTGACGCCCGTCCCCGTCGATGACCAGGGGGCACTGAGCGCATAATCGACCTCGACCCGTTCGACGACGACGTCCGGGTCGCTCGGGTCTCCGATGCGGATCGAGCCGACGAAGCCGTCGATCTCGATCCGGTCGACCTCGACCTGGGCCTCGATGCCGCGCTGGTCGAGCCAGCCCGTCAGCACCTGACGCGCTGCGGCGCGCCGGTTCACATAGATCAGGCCCAGGGCGAGGCTGACCACCAGCAGGGCGACGATCAGACCGACCACCGACCGCCGAAGCACGGTCCCCCCACGCGGTGCGCGCGGGCGGGGCACCGGGGCCTCTGTGGACAGGGTTTCGGTCAAGCGGGAATGGCTCCTGAGCGGGGCTTATACGGCGCGGATAGGCTCAGCATCGCGACAGTTTCGCAAGCTACAAAACCCGCGACCTGCGTGCAACATTGCGTGACAGTTGCGCCACAGTTAATGGTCACGTCAGCAGTCGCAATTGCCATTTGAGCATTGCTCGACACTCTTCTGAAAATGACTGTCACCATAGTGGTCGCCCATCAAAAAAGCCCGGAATCTACAGGCTTTCGGACACCGATTAATCATTTGTAACACTCGGCCTTCCAAAATGGGATTCACCGCGCTATAGGGATTCCTCTGCGGACTTGGGACGTCGTCTGCAGACTGCATAATTCTTGATGGGTTGGCGCTGTTCGGCGTCGTCGATTTTTGGGGACCGATGGCTCAGTTTGATCCACGCCGTCAGCCAATGCGCATCGCGCCGCATCTGTTCACGGCCGCTGCGGCCCTGACGGTTGCGGTGTTCGGCGGGCGCGTACATCAACCGGCCATCGCCGAAGATGTTCCGCAACTGACCGACACACAGGTCGATATTCTGGAAGCCCGCGCGTTTGCAGCGGCCTCCGCCCCCCAGGGTCTCACGGCACCCGAAGCCGTTGCGGTCCAGATCCGTCGCGGCGAAACCTTTGAACAGGCGATGCGGCGCACCGGGATCGGTGCCGACGAAGCCTCCGCCGTCGCCGCCACCCTCTCCAACGCCTTTGATCTCAGGGACCTCGGCGCCGGCCTACGGTTCGAGACCGCCATTTCCAAGCCTCGCGGCGGTCGCGGCGATGCCCGCCTGATCGGCCTGACCATGCGCACGGGCCCTGCCAGCCAACTGACGGTGTCGCGCAGCTTCGACGGTGCCCTTCGTCTGCGGGCCCTCGATGAAAAGGTCACCGCCGAGACCGTCGTCCTGACCGGCAAGGTCGAGGGCTCCCTGACCGCCAGCGCCCAGCGCCTCGGCGCTTCGGCCCCAATCCGTCGCGCGGCCAACAAGCTGTTTTCGCACAAGCTCGACATGGATCGCGACGTGCGGGCCAACGACAATTTCACCCTGGTGTTCGGACGTTCGGTCACCGAGACCGGCCGCACCGTGGCCACGGATGACCTGCTGTATGCCCAGCTGAAGGACGTCGTCTATTACCGCTTCCAGCCCGCCGGTGCCAAGGAAGCCCAGTATTTCGACGCGACGGGCAAGAACATGCGCTCGACCATGATGCGCACGCCGCTGGATCGCGGGTTCCGCGTCTCTTCCTCGTTCGGCTTCCGTCGCCATCCGATCGCCGGCTATCGCAAGATGCACCAGGGCATGGATTTCGCGGCCTCCACCGGTACGCCTGTGATCGCGCCCGCCGATGGTGTGGTCGTCGAGGCCCGGCGCTGGGGCGGCTATGGCAACTGGCTCCGCATCCGTCACGCGAACGGGCTGGAAACCGGATACGGTCACCTGTCGCGCTACGGTTCGGGCATTCGCGCCGGACAGCGCGTCAGCCAGGGCCAGACGGTTGCCTTTGTCGGATCGACCGGTGCTTCCACCGGCCCGCACCTGCACTATGAGATCTGGCGCAACGGCCAGCGGATCAATCCGGCCGGCATCAAGACCAGCGAAGGCACCGTGCTTGCCGGAGCCGACCTGACCGCGTTCCGGGCCGAAAAGGCGCGCATCGACCGCATCATCGCCGCCGGTGGGGAGCGCAAGCCCGCTGTTCTGCAGGCCTCGGTTCCCGGACTGCGCCCCGCCGCTCAGGGCTGACCGCCGGCGCTCAGTGCGCCTGCATCACGGCGACAGCCTCGACCAGCCGCGCCAGATCGGCCGCTGTCGACAACCGGTGGTCGCCGCCCTCGACGAGGTCCAGCCGCACATCGCCGCCCTGCAGCCTGTCGACCAGCGCCATCGCATGACGCCAGGGTACGACGTCGTCAGCACGCCCCTGCAGGATATGAACCGGCGCGGCAATCCCGACGGCACCGTCCAGCAGCAGCCAGTCGCGGGCCTCCTCGAACATCCGTCGCGTCAGGACATAGGATCCCAGTCCCGGCTCGGCCACGGTCGTCTCGCCGTCCCTCAGGATCGCCTGCCGTTCATGATCGGCCAGCCCCGGCCACATCAGGCGTTCGGTGAAATCCTGGGCCGGATTGATCAGGACCAGCCCCTGAATTCGCTCTGGCCGGGCCAGAGTCAGCAAAAGCGCCAGCCATCCGCCCATCGATGAGCCGACCGGGATGACGGGGCCCTCGATGCTGTCAATCACGGCGATGGCATCCTCGCGCCAGCGTCCGATGGTGGCCGCCCGCCAGTCGCCGGAAGACCGGCCATGGGCGAAATGGTCATATCGCAGGAAGCGCCAGCCTTGCGCGCGCGCCGCAGCATCCAGCGCCAGGGCCTTGGTCCCCTCCATGTCAGAACGGAACCCGCCGATCCAGACGACGGTCGCCCCGTCGCCCTCGACCTGTTTGAAGGCAAGGGCCTCGCCGTCCGGCCGGGTCAGGTGCCGCACGGCATCGTCATTCATGGCCTCGATCATCGGACGGCTCCTCTCGCGCAAATCGGTCCCGCCTGATAGCGAACGCATCTGATCGCGCGAAGGCCCACCTTGACCCCGACCCCGCCCAAAGTCCTGTTCGTCACGTCCAATCGCATCGGCGACTGCGTGATCTCGTCCGGCATCATCCGCGAGATCGGCCGGCAGCTGCCGGGGGCCCGGATCACCGTGGCCGTCGGTCGCCCGCCGGCCCCCCTGTTTCGTTCGGCACCCGGAGTCGAGCGGGTGATCATCCTCGACAAGAAGAAGGCGGCCGGTCACTGGCTGGACCTCTGGAAACAGGTCGTCGGCACACAGTGGGACCTCGTGATCGACATCCGCGGCTCGGCCCTGGCCTGGCTGGTGCCGACGCGCCGGCGCATCATCTACACCCGGAAATGGGAGACGGGCCTTCGCAAGGTCGAGATGGTGTCGCGTCTGATGGGCTCTGCGACCCCGCTCGATCCCGAACTGTTCATCGATGACGCGGCCCGCGCCGAAGCCGCCGCCATCATCGACCCGCAACTGGCGAGCGCGCCGGGACCGATCCTCGCGATGGCCCCCATCGCGCATCAGCCGGGCAAGAGCTGGCCCGCGGACCGCTGGGGGGCGCTGGTCGAGCGGCTGAAGGCCGAGCCGCGCTTCGACGGCTGGCGGTTCCTGCTGGTCGGAGGGCCGGGCGACCATGCCCCGGCGGCCCCCGCCCTGGCCGCAGCCGGGGCACGCGGAATCGACGGCGTGGGTCGCAGCGACATCCTGGCCTCCGCCGCCATGATCGACCGGGCGGCTCTGTTCGTCGGCAATGATTCCGGACTCATGCATGTATCGGCGGCGGCCGGCCGGCCCACGCTGGGGCTGTTCGGCCCGACCGAATGGTGGCTGTACGGGCCATGGGGCCCCCGGACGCGGACCGTGGCCTCCAACGAGACGCGCGGCCAGTTCGCACCGATCGAGGACCTGAGCGTCGACCATGTGTTCGAAGGCGTTCTGGCCCTTCATGATGCCTTCATCACTGGCGACCGTTCCGGGTCAACTTGATAATCCGGGGTTTCGGGCGCATATGGGGGCCCGTGGGGAACGCGGTGCACAGCCGTGCGCTGTGCCCTGCGGCACGCAATACCTTCGACCCGAAGACCACACCGTTTTAATCACACAAGGAAACGACGCTCATTCGCCGTCCTATGAACCAGCCGCCCGTCAAGGATGGGCCGCCCATGAACCAGGAAATCCGCGCTCCCCGCGTTCTGCTGATCGATCAGAACGGCGAGAAACAGGGCGTGATGCCGACCTCCGCCGCACTCGAGGCCGCCGAAGAGGCGGGCATGGACCTGGTTCAGATCGTGTCGACGTCCGAGCCGCCGGTCTGCAAGATTCTCGATTACGGCAAGTTCCGCTTCCAGGAGCAGAAGAAGAAGGCCGAGGCCCGCAAGCGGCAGAAGGTCGTCGAGCTGAAAGAGATCAAGCTCCGCCCCAACATCGACATCCACGACTATGAGGTGAAGGCCAAGGCCATGCATCGCTTCTTCGACGAGGGTGACAAGGTCAAGGTGACCCTGCGCTTCCGCGGCCGCGAGATGGCCCACCCCGAACTGGGCATGAAGCTGTTGAACAAGGTTCAGGCCGACTTCGACGAAATCGCCAAGGTCGAATATGCGCCGCGCATGGAAGGCCGCCAGATGATCATGATCCTGGCCCCGAAATAGGCTTCCGCACGAGACGGCAAGATCAGACGCCCCGGTTCACGCCGGGGCGTTTTTCGTTCAGGCGGCCCGGGCGCGAACGGGCTCGTCATCGAGGACCGGGGTCAGGGCGGTCCGGATGACATTCAGCAAGGCATCGGGCTGGATCGGCTTCTGTGCAACGCCGTTCATGCCTGCGGCCAGATAGGTGGCCGCATCGCCGTCTTCGGCATTGGCCGTCAGGGCCACGATCGGCAGCGTCGACTGCGGTCCTGGCAGCTTCCGTATGGCCCGGGTCGCAGCGATCCCGTCCATCACCGGCATCTTGATGTCCATCAGCACAAGATCGAACGGCCGGCTGGAAACGGCCTCGACCGCCTGTGCCCCGTCCTCGACGCTCTCGAAGGTGCAGCCGAACATTTCGAGCAGCTTGCCGGCGACGAAGCGGTTCGTGGCATTGTCGTCGACCACCAGAACATGCAGCGTCTCGTGCGGCGTCGGGGCGGCCATGACGGGCTCGGCGACGCGGGCCGTCGCGTCGGCGCCGATGACCGGAAGGCTGAACTGGAACCGAGCGCCCATGCGGGGTGATTGCGAGACCGTGATCGTGCCGCCCATCTGCTCCACGATCTGGCGACAGATGGCCAGGCCGAGCCCCGCCCCCGCCCCCTCGCGCCCGGCATTGCCGGTATTGAAGGGTTCGAAGATCGTCGCGGCGGCGCTGGCGGGGATACCCGGACCGCTGTCGTCGACCGTGGCCTCCAGCCGCAGCATCCCGAGCTCCGCGTCGCGCCGGGTCGCCAGTCTCACCACCACCTCGCCGGCCTGAGTGAATTTGAGGGCGTTGCCGATCAGGTTATTGAGCAACTGCTTGAGCCGCATGGTATCGCCGACGACCCAGGCCTGGTCTGCCGTGTCGCAGATCATCTTCAGCGCCAGCCCCTTCTCGTCGGCCCGCGCGCGCCACAGGGCATCGACGTCCGCCCCCAGCGCATCAATGTCGAAGGGAGCCTCCACGAGACCCAGCATGCCGGCCGAGGCCCGCGACATGTCCAGCGCATCCGTCAGTAAGCGCAGCAGCGACTGGCCGGACTCCAGGATCGTGTGAACGTAGCGACGCAGTTCCGGCTGCTCGAGCTTGCGATCGAGCAGGCCCGCAACGCCCAGCACGCCGTTCAGAGGAGTCCGGATCTCGTGGCTCATGACCGCCAGAAACTCGGACTTGGCCCGGCTCGAGGCCTGGGCCTCCGCCTCTGCAGCGGCCAGGTTCCGCGCCAGTTCGCTCATTTCCTCGGCCCGGCGGCGATACAGGGCACTGCCGGCCTGAAGCACCTGCAGTGCGGTGCCTACACCGACATATCGGCCCTCCGACACCACGATGAAGCCCCTCAGCAGGGCCCCGAGTTCAGCGGCGTCGATGGTCCGGAAGAAGGTCTCGGCTCCTGCATCGGCCTCGACCAGCAGGGGCTCGCAATCCATCAGGGCCGAGATCGGCCGCCGGGCATAGAGAGCGCGACCGAATTCCGCAGCCATCTGCAGACAGAAGGCGTTGCGCTCGACCAGACCGAGCGGGCGGTTTTCGTCATCGACGACAGCAATGGCGAGCGTGTTGGGCTCGGCCTGGAACCGGTCGAACACCACCGATCCATAGGTCTCGGCCAGGACAGGCAGGCTCGCTTCGATATGGTCGCCGATACGAGCCATGACACCTCCAGGTGGAGGTTCCCTAGAGCAGAGGCTTTAACGGCCGGTTCTCCCCGTTTGAAGATTTTGCGAACCTTTTCAGTTATATACTCCGCCTACTGACTGAACCGGAGCCTTCGGATCCGGGGAACGCCGGTATTGGAATTCAGTGGCGTGTGCAAACAGGCACATATGACTTGCTTCAACACATTTGCGGCCTAGGGTTGTCTCTGATGAGGCAGATCAGATTTGAAATTCCCGGGCTCTCCCGCTTGAAATCAGGGCTTTGGGCCGTGGGACTGCTGAGTTGGGGCGCTGCTGTTGGCGTCGCCCACGCTCAAACCCCTCCGCCCCCACTCTCGGCCTATGGAGCCTTGCCGGCGACCGAGCTTGTCGCGGTGTCGCCCTCGGGTGACCGCGTCGCGTTCGTGACCGTTGTGGGCGAGCAGCGCGCCATGGCGACCGTCGACCTGATCAATGAGCGACCTCTCGGCGTCGTGGCCATCGGATCGGCCAAACTCCGCGACCTCGAATGGCTGGACGAGGAACGCGTCCTCGTCACCCTTTCCACCACAGAAACCCTGCCGCAGATCGGGCTCGACAAATCCGAGCTGTATCTGGGCCAGGTGTTCAACGTGACGACCGGTCGGATCGTCCGGATGCTGAACGCCAACCGAAAACTGTTTCCCGTCCTGATGAGCGGTGTCTACGTCAGGCCGGGCGATGCAAGGCCTGACGTCCTCGTACGCGCCTACGAGCTCGACAACTACGGGGTCCTGAACCTTTACCGGGTCGACCCGGACACCGGGAGCGCGCGACTGGCCGAGAGAATGTCTCGCGATGTCGAGGATTTTCTTCTGGATGACGAGGGGCGCTCGATCGCCCGCAGTCTCTATGACGAGCGCAGTCGGGTCTGGAGCCTGCAGGTCCGCAAGGACGGACGTCTCCAGGAAACCTGGCGGATGTCGACGCCCGTTGATCCACCCGAGCTGCTCGGTCTGGGGCTGAATGGAGACAGCGTGATCGTCTCGGCGGAACGGCCTGATCTGAGCCGCGAAGGGCGCGAGGATGCCGTCTTCTTCGATGTCGACATCGCCAGCGGCACCTGGCGTCCCGTCCGTTTCGACTTCAATCCCGACCGTCTGCTGTTCAGCCCGACAACACGGCACCTGATCGGGGCGGGTCGCATGCAGGATCAAGGCATCCGTTACGCGTTCGCCGATCCGACGGCCGCTGTCCTCTGGGCGTCCGTCACCCAGGTCATGCCCGATGCGGCTCCGGTCCTTGCGAGCTGGAGTGACGACATGCGGACCGCTGTGGTCTTTACCAGCGGGGCAGAGGACCCTGGCACCTACAGCCTCATCGACCTCGACGGGGGACAGGTCCGCCCCGTTGGCCGCGCCTATCCCCAGATCGAGCCATCGCAGGTCGCGCCCATGCGACCTGTTCAGTTCAAGGCTGCCGACGGACTCACGCTGCATGGATATCTGACGACGCCCCTGAAAAAGGAGGCGCGTGATCTGCCCCTTGTTGTCCTGGCCCACGGGGGTCCCGCAACGCGCGATACCGCTGGCTTTGACTGGTGGTCGCAGGCGATCGCGTCCCGCGGCTATGCCGTCCTTCAGGTCAATTTCCGCGGTTCGACCGGCTATGGCGAGGCCTTCATGGAGGCGGGATTCGGCGAATGGGGTCGCAAGATGCAGACCGACCTGTCGGACGGTGTCCGCTACCTGGCAGGCGAAGGGATCGTCGATCCGGCCCGGACCTGCATCGTGGGCGCCAGCTACGGCGGCTATGCAGCCCTGGCCGGGCCGACGCTGGATCCCGGTGTCTATCGCTGCGCCGTATCGGTGGCGGGAGTCTCCAACCTTCGGGCCATGCTGAGCTATGAGGCCGAGCGCGGCGAACGCCGCGACAGCAGCCGGGTCCGGTACTGGAACCGGTTCATGGGCGGCGACGGGCCCGGCGACCGGTCCCTGGACGCCCGCTCGCCCTCCCGGCTGGTGGAGACGGTGGAAGTCCCCATCCAGCTCCTGCACGGTCGCGACGATGTCGTCGTGCCGATCTCGCAGAGCCGACAGATGGCGGACGCCCTTCGCCGTGCGGGCAAACCTCATGAATTCATCGAGCTGGACGGCGAGGATCACTGGCTCTCGCGGGCCGAAACGCGGACGCGGATGCTGACGGAAACGATGCGGTTCATCGAGACGCACAACCCCGCGCGGTAACCGCAGAACAACCCTTCGCGGACACCATATCTCGCCGTCCAGCCTGCAGATTTTTCGAACGTCGTTTCAGTGATTTAGCGCACGGACCAGTCATGCCACCCGGCCTGCGGCCCTCCGTCTCTTTGCGTGACCGGCGAAGGCGGATAGTCAGGGATGACGCGCGTCAGGGATTGCGATGACCTTCAACACTCCGCCTGAACCCCCGGCGAAACAGAGCCGTCGCCAGGTCCCTGCCCTGGCCGTGCTCTTCCTGGTGGTCTTCATCAATCTGGTCGGGTTCGGCCTGGTCGTTCCCCTTCTGCCGTTCTTTGCCCGGAGCCTCGACGCCGCGCCGTGGCAGGTGGCGCTGCTGTTCTCGGCCTATTCCCTGGGCCAGTTCTTTGCGGAACCCTTCTGGGGGCGACTGTCGGACCGGATCGGGCGCAAGCCTGTCCTGCTGATCACCGTGAGTGCCAATGCCGTCGGCTATCTGCTGCTGGCCTTTGCGCCGAACATCTGGGTCGCGATCGGCATCCGGCTGTTCACCGGCCTGGGGGCCGGCAATGTCTCGACGGTCCAGGGCTATGTGGCGGACGTCACGCCGCCGGAGAAGCGCGCCGGGCGGCTGGGCCTGATCGGCGCGGCCTTCGGGGCCGGTTTCGTGGCTGGACCTGGCCTCAGCGGCCTTCTGGTGCGCGAGGACATGGGAGCGCTGGGCTACCAGCTGCCGATCTTTGCGGCCTGTGGCCTGGCCGTGATCGCTGCCATCGGCGTGCTGGTATTTCTGAAGGAAAGCCTGGTCAGCCAGGCCGACGCGCCCGCGCGGCCGCCGTTCCTCGGGGGCGTTCGGGATGCCGTGTCCAGCCCGGTGGTGTCACGGGTGCTGCTGGTCACACTGATCTATATGGCGGCCTTCTCGGGCATGGAATCGACCTTCGGCCTTTGGACCGAGGCCCGCTACGACTGGGGTCCGCGCGAAGTGGCCTGGGCCTTCATGGCCGTGGGGATCGTGTCGGTGATCTGCCAGGCGGGTGTGACAGGGCCCCTTTCGCGTCGGTTCGGCGAAAGTCGGCTTCTGGCGGGGGGCTGTCTGATCTTCGGCGTCGGCCTGCTGGGTCAGGTATTCTCGCCCATGGCATGGGGTGTCCCGGTCATGATGGCGATCGGCGCCTTCGGCATGGCCATGACGATGCCGAATATCTCGGCCCTGATCTCGCGCGCCACCCCGGCCGACCAGCAGGGTGCCATGCTGGGGCTCAACATGGCGGTGTCCTCGACCGCTCGGATCCTGGGGCCGGTCATTGCGGGGTTCATCTTCTCGACCGTTGGTCATGACTGGCCGATGCTGATCGGGGCCGCCCTGACGGTGCCGGCCGCCCTCATGGCCCTCAACGCCGGACGGGCCGCCCGACGTGTTCAGGCCGAGCCGGTACCAGCGGAATAGGCTCGCGGGCGACAGGCCGTGCTTGCCTTTCGGCCCCGCTTCGACTACTAGCCGCGCCTTCGCCTACGAACCGCCGGGCTAATGGCATGCCTTGGCGGTTTTCGAACCACACGCCACCGATCAATCCTGCAGGCCCCCGGGCCCTACGGACGGTAGCCCATAGAGAGAGTGAAAATGCCGAAACTGAAGACGAAGTCGGGCGCCAAGAAGCGCTTCAAATTCACCGCGACAGGCAAGGTCAAGGCCGGCGTTGCGGGCAAGCGTCACCGCTTGATCAGCCACAACTCCAAATACATCCGCCAGAACCGCGGCACCTCGGTCATGGCCGACGCCGACGCCAAGAAGATCAAGTCCTACATGCCCTACGCGTAAGCGTCGGCATCCAGACCCAAGACTTCTCACCGCATCTGAATTTGAACGATGCCCCTCAAACAGTGAGCGCCCGCGGCGCACACGATAGGGGCTCCCGAAGGGACTAGACAAAATGGCTCGCGTAAAAAGGGGCGTCGTATCGCACGCCCGCCACAAGAAGGTTCTGGAACAGGCCAAGGGCTTTTCCGGCCGCCGCAAGAATACCATCCGTACGGCCAAGGCCGCCGTCGATCGCGCCGGGCAATATGCCTATCGTGACCGTCGCACGAACAAGCGCAATTTCCGCGCCCTCTGGATCCAGCGCATCAACGCCGCTGCCCGCCAGGAAGGCTTCACCTACTCGCAGTTCATGCACGGCCTGTCCAAGGCCGGGATCGAGCTGGACCGCAAGGTTCTGGCCGCGATCGCCATGGACGGCACCGGCTTCGCCGACATCGCTGCCAAGGTCCGCGACGCGCTGAAGTAAGGCTTTCGGGCAACCGAAACGACCAAAAGCCCTCCGGCCCGCGCCGGGGGGCTTTTTGCTTTGACCTGCACCCGCTAGACGAACGCCACCATGACCGATCTTGCCCAACTCGAACTCGACCTGATCAATGCCATCGGCAGCGCCGACAGCGTCGCCGCCGTCGAGGCCATCCGCGTCTCGGCCCTGGGCAAGACGGGGGCCATCTCCGGCCTGCTGAAGGGCATGGGGGCCATGAACCCCGACGAACGCCGCGAACAGGGGCCGGTCATCAACGGCCTTCGCGACAGGGTCACCGCGGCGCTGACGGCCAAGAAGGCCGAACTGGAAGCCGCCGAGCTGGACGCCCGCCTGCTGAGCGAGCGCATCGACCTGACCCTGCCCGCCCGCCCGCGGCGCAAGGGCAGTGTCCATCCGACCATGCAGGTGATGGACGAGATGATCGCCGTCTTCGCCGAGATGGGCTTCGCCGTCGCCGAAGGCCCCGACGTCGAGGACGACTTCCACAATTTCACCGCGCTGAATTTCCCGCCCAAACATCCGGCGCGGGAGATGCACGACACCTTCTTCCTGAAGCCCGATCCCGCGACGGGAGAGCGCAAGGTCCTGCGCACTCACACCAGCCCGGTGCAGGTCCGCACCATGATGTCGCAGAAGCCGCCGATCCGGATCATCGCGCCCGGCCGGACCTTTCGGAAGGACTCCGACGCCACCCACACCCCGATGTTCCACCAGATCGAGGGTCTGGTGATCGATCGCGACATCCACATGGGTCATCTGAAGACGACCCTGACCACCTTCATGGCCCGGTTCTTCGAGCTGGACGATGTCGACGCGCGGTTCCGGCCGCACCATTTCCCCTTCACCGAACCCTCGGCCGAGATGGACATCCGCTGCGATCGGTCTGGCGGCAAGCTGACCCTGAACGAGGGCACCGACTGGCTGGAGATCCTCGGTTGCGGGATGGTGCATCCCAATGTGCTGAAGAACTGCGGCATCGACCCGGACGAATATCAGGGCTTCGCCTTCGGCATGGGCGTCGACCGTCTGGCCATGCTGAAATACGGCATCCCGGACCTGCGGCCCATGTTCGATGCGGACACCCGCTGGCTCGGGCACTATGGCTTCTCGGCCTTCGCGGCCCCCAATCCTGCCTCGGGACTGAGCTGATGGCTGACACACCCCCGCCCATCACCCGCCCGGTCAATGTCGCAAGGGACCTGAGCGTCAGCGATATCCGGGACGTCGACTTCTCGCTGTTCGACCTGTTCGCCGCCGAGATGATGCTTGGGCGCAGCCTGGTCGAAGGCAAGACCGTCACCGGCTGCCGGATTCAAGGCCCGGCGGTCCTGCTGGCCTCGACCGGCGTCACCTTCGACGGCGTCAATTTCGGCGACAGCGGCGGCGACATCCGTAACCTGATTATGAAACCCGAAGGCTCCAAGGCCATCGGGGCCATCCCGTTCCGCGACTGCGCCTTCGTGAACTGCGAGTTCTATGGCGTCGGCTTCACGGGCGACGCCGCATTTCTCGAACAGATCCGCGCGTTGCAGACGCTCTCCCTGCCTGTTTCCTGACACGACGGTCTCCCGACCGACCCTTCTGCCCGATGAGTAAGCCCATGACCGAACCGACTGCCACGATGTCGACCGACGAAGCCTTCGGCCGCGCCCTCGTCGCGCGGACCGACTTCACGCGAGAAGCCGTCTGGCTGCCGTCGCTTTCGGTGCATCATCTCAATGCCGGCCAGACGACGATCGACGGCAAGACCTTCACCGAATGCGTGATCGAGGGGCCGGCCGTGGTGGCGATCCTGGCGGGCGTGACGCTGGACGGCTGCAATCTGGGTGTCGCGACCAACCCGCGGTCGCTGCTCTACAAGCCGTTGGGTGAAAAGCTGGCGGGCGTCATCGGTGTCTCCAACTGCCGGTTCGTCAACTGCCGTTTCGTCCAGGTCGGATTCACCGGCTCGGACGAAATGCTTGAGCACCTCGAGACCATGCTGGTCAGCGCGCGCAGCCAGTCCGCCGGAGACCAGACCTCGTGAAATTCACTCTCGGCTGGCTGAAGGATCACCTCGACACGACGGCGGACGCGGCGGCGATCGCCGAGGCCATGACCATGGCCGGGCTGGAGGTCGAGCACGTCAGCGACCCTACCGTCTCGCTCGCCCCCTTCACGGTCGCCCGTATCGTCGAGGCCGTGCAGCATCCGAATGCCGACCGCCTGCGCGTCTGTCAGGTCGAGACCGTCGACGGGCTGAAGGAGATCGTCTGCGGCGCGCCCAATGCTCGCGCCGGTCTGACGACCATCTATGCCCCGATCGGGGCCTATGTGCCCGGGCTCGGCGTCACCCTGGTCGAGAAGCCGGTGCGGGGCGTCGTGTCCAACGGCATGCTGTGTTCCGCCTCCGAGCTGGAACTGGCCGACGAGAGCGACGGCATCCTCGACCTGCCCGAGGCCATCCCGGTCGGGACCCCGGCCGCGAAAGTGTTTGCCGTCGAGCCTGTCATCGATTTCGAGGTCACCCCCAACCGGCCCGACTGGCTGGGCGTCGCCGGCATCGCCCGCGACCTGGCTGCGGCCGGCGTCGGCACGCTGAAACACTATGACGTCGCCGTGGTGCGCGGGGCCTTCCCCTCGCCGATCACGGTACGCATCGAGGCCCCGGACCTCTGTCCGGTCTTTGCCGGTCGGCTGATCCGGGGCGTGAAGAACGGACCGTCGCCGGAGTGGCTGAAGCGCCGCCTCGAGGCCATCGGCCTGCGCTCGATCAACCGCCTGGTCGATGTGACTAATCTGATCGCCTACGACCGCGCCCGGCCGCTGCATGTCTATGACGCGGGGAAACTGGTCGGGTCGGAGATCGTGGTGCGCGGCGGCCAGACCGCCTCCGACAGCGGGGAGCACGAGCACCTGATCGCCCTGGACGGCAAGACCTATGCGGCCGACCCAGGCATGGCCGTGATCGCTGATGCAGGTGGCGAGCGGCCGATCGGCCTCGGTGGCGTCATGGGTGGCGAGTCGACCGGCTGTTCCGACGACACCACCGACGTCTTCATCGAAAGCGCCTGGTTCGATCCGATCGCGACGGCCCAGACCGGCCGGACGCTGAGCCTCAACTCCGATGCCCAGTACCGGTTTGCCCGGGGTGTCGATCCGGCCTCGGTCGTGCCGGGTCTGGAACTGGCCACGCGCCTGATCCTCGACCTGTGCGGCGGCGAGCCGTCCGAGATCGTGGTCGCGGGTCAGGCTCCGGCCGACCCCGTCGGCTTCACCTTCGACCCGGCCTATGTGAAGCGGCTGTCGGGACTGGACCTGCCTGACGACCGGATCGGGACCATCCTCGGCCAGCTGGGCTTTCTGGTTCAGGCCGGGGCTCCCTGGACCGTGACGCCGCCGTCCTGGCGCCGGGATGTCGAGGGCCCGGCCGACCTGGTCGAGGAAGTCGCCCGGATCGAGGGCTTCGACGCCCTGCCCGCCACGCCCCTGCCCGATCAGAAGACCTCGTCGCGCGGCGTGCTGAACCCGCGTCAGGCGCGGGTGCGCATCGCCCGCCGGGCCCTGGCCGCCATGGGCTATGCCGAGGCCGTCACCTGGTCCTTCACCCGCCAGGGCATCGCCACCCTGTTCGGCGGGGGCGATGACCGGCTGGTGCTGGAGAACCCGATCGCCGCCGATCTGGACTGCATGCGCCCCTCGGTCCTGCCCAATCTGATCCAGGCCGCCGCCCGCAATGCCGCACGGGGTCACCCCGACGCCGCCCTGTTCGAGATCGGGCCCATCTATCTGACCGACCAGCCGGACGGACAGCGCACGGTCATCGGCGGCCTGATCGCCCCGCGCGCGCCGCGTCACTGGTCCGGCACGACCGAGGATGCCCTGTCCGGCCTGAAGGGTGACCTGATGGCCCTGCTGGAGACCCTCGGGGCCCCGGTAGGGTCGCTGCAGCTGGTGCAGGGTTCGAACCGCGACTGGTGGCACCCCGGCCGCTCCGCCCGTCTGCAGCTGGGCCCCAAGACCGTCATCGCCGAGTTCGGGGCCGTACATCCGCGCGTGCTCAAGGCCCTGGACGCCGACGGCCCCATGCTGGCGTTCGAGATCGTGCTGGAGTCGGTGCCCGAACCCCGCGGCCAGAAGACCAAGACCCGTGGCCCCGCCAACCTGCCCAATCTGATGCCGCTCACCCGTGACTTCGCCTTTGTGGTCGCAGAGGCGGTTGCTGCCGGCGATCTGGTCCGCGCCATTGCCGGGGCGGACAAGGCGCTGATCACGGACGTCCGGGTGTTCGACGTCTATCGCGGACCGGGTGTCGCCGAGGGATCGAAGTCGGTCGCCCTGGAGATCGTGATCCAGCCGCGCGAGGCGACCTTGACCGATACGGAAATCGAGGCACTCTCGGCCCGGGTCGTTGCCGCTGCCGCCAAGGTCGGAGGGACGCTCAGGAGCTGAGCATGGGGCTGAAACCGCTCATCGAGACCCGGTTCGAACGCGCGCTGTTCGCCTCGCGCTGGCTGATGGCCCCGATGTATCTGGGCCTGATCGTCGCCCTGGCCATGCTGGTCATCGTGTTCGGTAAGGAGCTGGTCTACTACGCGCCGAAGATTCTCGTGATGGATGCCGAGGATGTCATCCTGGTCGTCCTGACGCTGATCGACCTGTCGCTGGCCGGCAATCTGCTGCTGATCGTGCTGTTTTCGGGCTACGAGAATTTCGTGTCCAAGCTGGACATCGCCGACACGACGGATCGTCCGCCCTGGATGGGAACCGTCGACTTTTCCGGCCTGAAGATGAAGCTCATCGCCTCGATCGTGGCCATCTCCGGCATCCATCTGCTCAAGCGGTTCATGGAGATCGGCGAGGTCGATGCCGAGGCCCCGTTCAATGAGCCCCAGCTCTACTGGCTGGTCGTGATCCATCTGACCTTCGTGGTTTCCGGCGTGCTGCTGGCCCTGATGGACTGGCTGGCGGCGAAGACAGACAAACATTGATCCCCCGCCACTGCGGCCTTCAAGGGCCGCCGACGCGCCTGGATCGCACGTGTGGCAAGCTTCCGTTAACCTTGACGCCGCAAGGCTGACTCAAACGCCGGACACCCTGCGGCCAAGCCCGCGCTGACGGGTGCCCCCCATTCGAGACGAGGCCACCATGCACCGCCGCCACCTGATCCAGACCGGTTTCGCCGCTGCCGCGACAACGGCCCTCGGGGCCTGCGCCACAGCCCCTCGCCCCGCCGGCGATCCCAACTATCCGATCGCGTCCGACAGCACGGCCCAGGCCTATACGGCCGATGAGCTGGTGGCCGCCGGCTCGCGCGAACTGGGTATCGCCGCCGAGGCCATGGGCGGGGCCATCGAGCGCATCTTCGCCGACCAGGGCGACCGCCCCACCGCCTACATCGCCGGCGAGGAGGGCTCCGGTGCCGCGGCCGTCGGCCTGCGCTACGGGCGTGGCGCGCTGCACATGAAGACCGGCGCAGCACCCCAGGACGTGTTCTGGCAGGGCATATCGATCGGCTGGGACGTCGGGGGCAATGCCAGCCGCGTCTTCACCCTGGTCTATGGCCTGTACACGCCGGACGCCATCTACCGACGCTATCCAGGCGTCGAGGGCACGGCCTATCTGATTGCCGGGCTGGGCGTGAACTACCAGCGCGCCGACGGCATCGTCCTGGCTCCGGTCCGCACCGGCGTCGGCCTGCGCCTGGGTGCCAATGTCGGCACCATGGCCTACAGCCGACAGCGCAACCTGCTGCCGTTCTAGGCGGACTTCAATCCCGCTCATCCCGGCGAAAGCCAGGATGAGCGGAAGGTTTATCTGCGCTCGGGTGTCGGGCGGTTGCCGGGCGTGATCTCGGGGGCGCGCGCTGGTGGCGCGTCCGGATCCGGGGTCGGCGTGACCGCGGGCGGCGTCGGTGTCGCGGCCTCGTCTTCCTCGGGCAGGAACGGACCCTCGGTGCCGGCAGGGCTGACCACGATACCGGCCGGGGCTGCGGCCAGTTTCGTCAGGTCGCCGCCCGCCCTCAGGACGTCCAGCGCGCGCTGCAGCTGGTAATCGGTGTCTTCATCATAGTCGCGACCGGGGCTCTCGATCGGAACGTGAGCCTTCTTGCGCTCCTCGCCGATCGACGAGTCGAGGGCCGTGGAATAGGCCGCCTCGGAATAGATGAAGCTGGACCGCGACACGATCCGCGCCTCGGCGGTGGACCGCGCCACCTCGAGGTCCGGCTCGATTCCGATCTTCTGGATCGACCGGCCGGATGGCGTGTAATAGCGCGCCGTGGTGATCGACAGGGCCCCGTCGCGGCCCTGGTTCATCGGGATGACGGTCTGGACCGATCCCTTGCCGAAGCTGGTCAGGCCGACGATCGTGGCCCGCTCCTGATCCTTGAGCGCGCCCGCGACGATCTCCGACGCCGAGGCCGAGCCATAGTTGACCAGCACCACGACCGGCAGACCGCCGGTCAGGTCACCCGGTCGCGCGGCATAGCGTTCGATCTGTTCGGCGGTCCGGCCCCGCTGACTGACGATTTCGCCACGCTCCATGAAGGCGTCGGAGACCTCGATGGCCGCGGTCAGCAGACCGCCTCCGTTGTTCCGCAGGTCCAGCACGAAGCCCTTCACATCGGGCTTCTCGGTCTTGATCTTGGCGATGGCGACGGCCAGCTCGCGGCCGGTGTTCTCGTTGAAGGTCGAGATCCGCAGATAGCCGAAGTCGCCCTCCACACGGCCGGTGGCGGATTCGATCTTGATCACCTCGCGGGTCAGCACGACCTCGCGCGGCTCCTCGCCGTCGCGCAGGAAGGTCACCGTGACCGATGTCCCAATCGCGCCGCGCAGCTTGTCCGACACCTGCGAGACCGTCAGGCCCGCAGCGCTCTGGCCATCGATGGCGGAAATGGCGTCACCCGCCTGGACCCCTGCGCGCCCTGCTGGCGAATTGTCCATCGGCGAGATGACCTTCACCAGTCCGCCCTCGGTCGAGATGGTCAGGCCCACACCGGAATAGGCACCCGAAGTCCGCTCCTGCAGATCGTCGAAACCGGCGGGCGGCAGATAGTTGGAATGCGGGTCCAGCGCGGTCATCATCCCCGCCAGCGCCGCCTCGATCAGCTTCTTGTTGTCGACCGGGACCACATAATACTGCTCGACCGTCGACAGCACGTCGCCGAAGAGCTCCAGCATCCGGAACGTCTCGTTGCGCGGCGTCTGTGCCGCCACAGTCATGCCTCCCATGCCGAAGGCGAGGATGGCAGTTCCGACGATCAGGCGTTTCTTCATCAGATGTCTTTCGAAGGCGACTCCCGAAGGCTCGGGATCACCGGTCTGTAGGGTCCGGACGTTGAAGTCACGACGAAATCGTGGCCGTGGCGCGTTGCCGCGATAAAATCAGGGTGATCGGCGGTTTGAAAGGGGGCTGTCGTTCGGGCCCCTACTCCAGCCAGGGGCCCGGATCGACCGGTCGCTCCTCGCGCCGCAGTTCGAAATAGACCTCGCCGTCGTCGCCGGTCCGCCCCAGGGACTGGCCGTCGGCCACACGGGCCCCGACCTCCACGTCCACCTGGTCCAGACCCGCGATCACCGCACGCCATCCCGGACCGAGATCCAGGATGATCACCTGCCCCCAGCCACTCAGCGGCCCCGCATAGTCGACGCGGGCCGCCGCGGGGGCTGTAACCGGACCGGCTCCGGCAGCCCAGCGCCAGCCGCCCGAACCCTGGCCGAAACGGGCCGCCGGTGCGCTGCGCACCGGTGGCGACAGGCGGGTGCGGCCACCGGGCAGCCGGGTTGCGACGGCGCTGGCCTCGGCCGCGTTCAGACGGGGCGTCGTGCCGCCCAGAGCCCGGATCCGGGCCTCCAGCGCCTCGGCGGCCCGGTCCGCGCGCGCGGCATCGGCCCTGAGCACGGCCGTCAGGGCGGTCTTGCGCGCTGTCAGCCCTTCGATCTCGGCGCGCCGGTCGCCCTGGGCACTTTCGGTCGTGAACAGCCGTTCCGAGGACATCACGGCCAGCCGGCGCACGCGCGAAACCTCGGCCTGCCGGTCGACCAGGGTCCGGGTCCGGGCCTGAAGTGTCGGGGCCATGGCCTTCATCAGGATCGAGGCCCGGACGGTGTCCACGGCCCGTTCCGCCGGGATCAGCAGCGGTGGCGGCGGATCGCGGCTCATCATCTGCAGCGCGGACAGCAGTCGACCCTGCGCGCCGCGCTCCTTCGACAGGGCCTCGACCAGGGCCGCTTCCCGACGCCCGAGTTCGTTCAACCGGGCGCGCTGGGCCTCGAGCTGGACATCGTCGACGCTCTGGGCCCGGGTCAGGGCGGCCAGCTGGCGATCCAGGGTGCGGATTTCGGCTGTCGCGTCGGCGGCATCGGCCCGCAGGCGGCGCGCACGGACCTGTTCATCGCGATATTCGGCCTGAAGGCTGCGCAGTTCACTGTCCTGCGGCCGCTGCCCCACGGCGGGCGAGGCGGCGAGGATCGCCAGCAGGGTCAGGGGAATCAGGCGCGCCATCAGTCGCGATGATAGGGCGAACCCGACAGGATCGTCACCGCCCGATAGAGTTGTTCGGCCAGCATGGCCCGGGCCAGGGCATGGGGCCAGGTCTGGGGCCCGAAGGCCAGGGTCGAGGACGCGGCCTCCAGCACACTGGCATCCAGTCCGTCCGCCCCGCCGATCGCGAACACCAGCCGCCGCTCGCCGCGGTCGCGCAGCTGGGCAATGTGATCGGCGAAGGCTCGCGACCCGTAGGTGCGCCCCCGTTCGTCGCAGGCGATCAGGTGCGCGCCGTCGGCGGCCCCCAGCAGCAGCTCGGCCTCCGGCGCCTTGCCCGGCTTTCGGGGATCAAGGTCGATGAGATCCAGTGGGCCCAGTCCCAGGGCACGACCGGAGGCCGATGCCCGCGCAGCATAATCGGCCGCCAGCGTCGCCTCCGGCCCCCGTCCGGGCTTGCCGATCGAGAGGATGGCCAGTTTCATCTGTTCGCTGAACCCGCTGGTCCGCCGAAACCGGGATGTCAGTCCCGGGCGGTGCGGTGGGCGCTGTCGACGGCCCAGATCTTCTCGATGTTGTAGAACATCCGCACTTCGGGCCGGAACAGGTGGATGATGACATCCCCGGCGTCGATCAGGACCCAGTCGCAATGCGGCAGGCCCTCGACCTTGGTGCGTCCCAGGCCGTGCTGCTTGATCGTGCGCTGCAGGTGATCGGCAAGGGCTCCGACGTGGCGGTGCGAGCGGCCTGAAGCCACGATCATCGTGTCGGCCATGGGCGACTTGCCCTTGAGGTCGATCAGGACGATGTCCTGCGCCTTGTCCTCGTCAAGCTTGGCCAGGATGGCGTTTTCCAGCTCGGTCGCGCCCGTCGGCAGGACCGCCTGCGCGCCAAAGGATACGGTGTCGTCGTCCTCGCCGTCGTCGGCGCTGAACAGCGGAAAATCGGCGGCGGAGTCGTCGCTCAGATCATCATCCTGATCGCCGGCGGCGGCACCATGTTCATCGTGGATCGGATCGATGGCATCCATTTCGTGGGCCGTGTTGGACACGGCATCGGCTTGCGCATCGTGCGCGGTCGAGGGGGTCAGCGGAAAGCTCCGGGAGGACTATAAAGACGAGCCATAGCACGAACGGCCACAAACGTCACCCCGCGCTGCAGGATCACCCCGTTGTGCCTCGTCGCGCCCGCAACGCCGTCGAGGAGCTGCTGTTCAGCGGGGCCCGCAGATAGGTCCAGGCCGGAGCGGCCAGATAGGGCAATGACTGGGCTTCCCGCGACGAGACCCTGTGCCCTGCGAACCGTCGCGCAGCCGGAGCGGAACGGCTTTCCAGCATCGTTCCCGGCCGGGCCACGACCGCGACCGGCATCATCTGCATGATGTCGATCCAGCCGCGCCAGCGGTGAAAGCTGGCCAGATTGTCCGATCCCATCAGCCAGACGAACCGAACGCCGGGGTGCCGGGCCGTCAGGGCCCTAAGCGTGTCGATGGTCCATTGCGTCCCCGCCCGGGTCTCGAAGTCCGACACGATCATGGACGGCCCCTCGGCCATGGCCCGGGCCGAAGCCATGCGCTGGGCCAGCGGGGCCATCTGGTCGGCCGACTTCAGCGGATTCTGCGGCGAGACCAGCCAGATCACCCGGTCCAGGCCCAGTCGCCGCAACGCCGTCGTGGCCACATGGGCGTGCCCGTCGTGAGCCGGATTGAAGGAGCCGCCGAACAGCCCGACCGTCAGTCCGGGGCTCAGGGTCAGACCATCGCGCAACGCCCCGTGTCGCGGGCCGAAAGTCTTGGGCGCGGGACCGGCATGGAAGAAGGACACGTCGCGCTCTGGCTGATCACATTTGGGCGGGAGCTTATGCTCAGGTCTGAGCTAACACGCCGGTTCCCGGCTGTCGCCTCCGATGACGGACGATCGTCAGCCCTTGGGAATGGGGTTGGTGCGCGGGTCCGGACCGTTGGTCACGACGCGGTTCCGGTCGCCGAGGTCCTTGACCACGCGCACGCCCTCGAATCCCGCCTCGACGAACAACGACCGTACCGCCGCGGCCTGGTCCCAGCCGATCTCGACCGCAAAGATCCCGTCGGGCTTCAGGATGCGCCGGATCTCGGGGGCCAGTTCGCGATAGGCCGTCAGGCCGTCCGGCCCACCATCCAGCGCCAGGATCGGATCGTGCTCGCGCACCTCCGGATCCAGTCCGGGAATGTCGTCCGAAGGAATATAGGGCGGGTTCGAGACGACCAGGTCAAAGCTGTGGTCCCCGAAACCGGCGGCCCACTCGGTGCGCAGGAAGACCGCGCGCCCTTCGAGATCCAGATTGGCCGCATTCTCCTTCGCGACCGCCAGGGCCTCGGACGACACATCGGTCCCGACCCCGGTCGCGCCGGCTCGCTCTGCCAGGATCGCCAGCAGAATAGCCCCTGACCCGGTCCCCAGGTCGATCACGCTGAAGGCGCGGTGGGGCTCGAAGGCCAGCAGCGCGATATCCAGCAGGGTCTCGGTATCGGGCCGGGGACTGAGCACATCGGGCGTGACGTTCAGCATGATCTTCCAGAAAGCCTTGCGGCCCAGGATCCGCGACACGGGCTCGCGCTTCAGTCGCCGCTCGACATAGCCGTCCAGCACCGCTTTCTGGTCGTCCGAGACGGCCCGGTAGGGATCGGTCAGAATGTCGACGCGCCCGGCACCGGTTGCCGCCTCCAGAAGCAGCCGCGCGTCGATGGCGGGGCTGTCGATGCCCGCCGTCTTCAGCCGCGCCTGCGCCGCCTTCCAGGTCGTGACCAGCGTCTGTGCGGGGTCGTTCATGCGAAAATCTCCACAGGGTCGCCGATCGCGACGGGCCCGTCCGTCATCACAGACAGATAGAGGCCGCACCAGCGATGGCCATAGGTCTCGAACAGGGCGGGCACCAGATCGATGTCCCGTTCGCCCGTCGCCGGATCGACATGGGTCGCGCCGCAACGGACGATCGGCTTGACCACCGCCAGCCGTGCTCCGCCGACCGCGATCTCGCGACCAGCCCAGTCGTTCTCGACCCAGGCGGGCCAGCCCTCGACATGGATATTGGCCCGGAACCGCAGCGGATCGACCGGTCGACCCAGCCGCGCCTCGAAATCCCGGACACTGGCCAGGTTGAGGATCGACACATGGCCGGCCGGATCATCCATGAACCGGTGGCCTTTGGCGGACAGAACCTTCAACGGGGCATCCACGTCGTCGCCCAGGGCCTCGCTCAGCCAGGCCTCCAGCCGTCGCCGGTCCGCGGGATCGTCCAGATCGACATCCAGATCGGGCCGGCCCTCCCGCCGCGCCGACAACAGACCGGTGGCTGCGTCCCAACGGGTGCGCACTTTCGCGACCGCCGCAAACCGGGCGAGGACCACGAATTTCATCTTCGACACATGGCCCGGGGTGTCGGGGTCGAAGCCTGACGGGCCCACCTCGACGGCGTACAGGCGGTCGCCTGGAAAATGCCGTCCAGCCGTCAGGCTGACGCGATCCAGCGGCTCGGGCGTGAAGCCCTTTACAGGATGGCGATACAGGGCGGAGACGGAGGCGGACACGCGATGCTGAGTGCCCGACCCGTCTGTCTCAGGCAAGTCGCAAGCCCCACGGGAACGCACGGCGTCCGCCCCCGTTTGAGGCACCGATGCCTTTTCAGTTCCCGATCCGTCACCCGCGCCGCCTCGTCGGTCGCCTGCAGGGCCGCTCCGGAGACGGACGCGGGTCGGTCCTGAAATTCATCGGTGCTGCCCTCGGGGGCCTGACCGCGGGGGCGACCGCCGCGCATCTGCTTTACAGCCAGGGCCACAAGATCGGGATCGACCTGCGAACCGAACGGCCGGTTCCACCGGGGACTCCGGATCCGACCCCCCACGATTATGATAGCCGTGAGCCCGGCCGGGGCCGGCTGGCCGAACGCCCGCACCATATCCCGCTGAAGGGCTGGACAGACGTCCTGTGGCGGACGGGCGGAGCCTATTTCGGCGACCGTGTCGGCTTCGTGGCAGGCGGTGTGACCTTCTTCTTCCTGCTGTCCCTGTTCCCGACGCTCGCAGCCTTTGTGACCATCTACGGCCTGTTCGCGGACCCCGCGGACGCGGCCACGCGCGTGTCGTTCCTGTACACGACCCTGCCCTCCAACGTGGCCCAGTTCATCAATGGCGAGATGCAGCGGCTGGCCGAGAACAACAGTTCGGAGCTGACCTTCACCCTCGTCTGGACGCTGGCCCTGTCCTTGTGGGTCGCCAACAACGGGATCAAGACCCTCTTCTACGGCATCAACGTTGCCTACCACGAGGTCGAGAAGCGCAATCTGGTCCACTACAACCTGTTGTGTTTTGCCTTCACCCTGACCGGGCTGGCGGCCGTGTTGCTCAGTGCGGCCCTGGTCGTCGGCGTGCCGCTGGCGCTGTCCGTGTTCGGCCTGCAGGACGAATGGGCCGCGCTGGCCCCACTCCGCTGGCCGGTCCTGTTCGTGCTGTATGCCGCCGCCCTGACCGTGATCTACCGCTTCGGGCCGTGCCGGGCGCGGGCGCGGTGGCGCTGGCTGACGCCGGGCGCGATCTTTGCTGCGACGGCCAGCGTGGCCCTGTCCGTCCTGTTCAGCTGGTATCTGAGCAATTTCGTCCGCACCGACAGCTACGGCCCGCTGGCGGCGATGATGGGCTTCCTGCTGTGGACCTGGCTCTCGGTACAGATCGTCCTGATGGGCGCCGAACTCAACGCCGAGATCGAGCACCAGACCGCCATCGATACCACAACGGGCGATGCGGCCCCCATCGGCACGCGGGGTGCGATCGTTGCGGATTCGGTTGGGGCACGCCGAGGCAATCCGGCAGCCCTTGCCTTCACTCTGAAGCATGCCGAACAGGTCGCTGACCGGGTCACCAAGCGGAAGGCCCGCTCACAAGGCTGAGACTTTGCGACGCTGGCAGGGCAGGCTAGGTCTCGCCCATGACCGACGCACACCTGTCCCACGGCCCGCTTCAGGGCGTTCGCATACTGGACCTGTCCCGTGTGCTTGCTGGCCCGTGGGCCACCCAGACCCTTGCCGATCTGGGGGCCGAGGTGATCAAGATCGAGCGACCGGGCACGGGCGACGACACCCGGCAATGGGGCCCGCCCTTCACCACACGGACCGACGGCACGCCGGGCGACGCGGCCTATTTCCTGTGCGCCAACCGGGGCAAGAAGTCGGTCGAGCTGGACATTGCCTCACCCGAGGGGGCGGCCATGGCCCGCGAACTGGCCCTGACCTGCGACGTCGTCGTGGAGAATTTCAAGACGGGGGGTCTGGCCAAGTACGGGCTGGATTTCGCCAGCCTGACCGCCATCCACCCCCGGCTCGTCTATTGCTCGATCACCGGTTTCGGCCAGACCGGTCCCCGCGCCGGTCAGGCCGGTTATGACTACATGATCCAGGCCATGGGCGGGCTGATGAGCATCACCGGCCAGGCCGATGGCCGACCCGGCGCCGAGCCGATGAAGGTCGGCGTCGCCGTCACCGACCTGTTCACCGGCATGTATGCGTCGAACGCCATCCTGGCCGCCCTGCTGCATGCCCGCGCCACGGGCGAGGGCCAGCACATCGACATCGCCCTGTTCGATGTCCAGGCCGCCATGCTGGCCAATCAGGCGGCTAACTATTTCGTCTCCGGCACGGCTCCGACCCGCATGGGCAACGCCCACCCCAACCTCGCACCGTATCAGCCCTTTGCCTGTACGGACGGAATGGTGGTGATTGCGGTGGGCAATGACGGGCAGTTCCGGGCCCTGTGCCGAGCGCTAGGCGACCAGGATCTGGCGACCGACGCCCGGTTCCTGACCAATGCCCTGAGGATCGGCTTCCGGGACGCCCTCACCCTGCGTCTGACCGCCGTGACGTCCGGGTTCACCATGGCGGACCTGATGGCGGCCCTGGAGACAGCCGGTGTGCCCTGCGGTCCCGTCAACACCATCGACCAGGTCTTCGAGGAGCCACAGGCGATCGCGCGGGGACTGGTCGTCGAACAGACCCGCGCCGACCTCGACGCGCCGGTCACTACCGTGGCATCTCCGATCCGCATGTCGCGAACACCTGTGGGGGCGGGTGCGCCGCCGCCGGCGCTTGGGCAGGACACGCTCGCTGTGCTGGAGACGCTCAAGCCGTAGTGGCCCCTCCACCCCTTCGGGGTCCCCCTCCCCATGGCTGCGCGATGGGGAGGACAGGCGTTTTCCTCCCCACGCAGTGGGGAGGGGGACCGCGAAGCGGTGGAGGGGCAGCTTTCCCGGCTTACAGGTCCAGAAGCGCCCGCTGCGGGTCTTCCAGCAGCTCCTTGATCCGGACCAGGAAGGTCACGGCTTCCTTGCCGTCGACGATCCGGTGGTCGTAGCTGAGGGCCAGATACATCATCGGACGGATCACGACCTGACCGTTCACGGCCATCGGGCGCTGGACGATGTTGTGCATCCCCAGAATGCCCGACTGCGGCGCGTTCAGGATCGGGGTCGACATCAGCGACCCATAGGTGCCGCCATTGGTGATGGTGAAGGTGCCGCCCTGCATCTGGTCCATGGTCAGGTCGCCGTCGCGCGCGGCCTTGCCCAGCGCGGCGATGCCCTTCTCGATCCCGGCCAGGCTCAGGGTATCGGCATCGCGCAGCACCGGCACGACCAGACCCCGGTCGGTGCCGACGGCGACGCCGATGTCATAGTGGTTCTTGTAGATGATGTCGGTGCCGTCGATCTCGGCATTCACGGCCGGAAGCTCGTGCAGGGCCGCGACGACCGCCTTGGTGAAGAAGGACATGAAGCCGAGTTTCACGCCGTGGCGCTTCTCGAAGACGTCCTTGTACTGGGTCCGCAGGGCCATGACACTGGTCATGTCCACCTCGTTGAAGGTGGTCAGCTGGGCGGCCGTGTTCTGGGATTCCTTGAGGCGGCGCGCGATCGTCTGGCGCAGACGGGTCATCTTGACCCGCTCCTCACGCGGCTGGTCCGCCCGGGGGGCGATGGTCGCAGGCGCAGCCGGGGCTGCCGCCCTGGCCGGCGCGGCTCCACCGATGGCGGCAAGCGCGTCGCCCTTGGTGATATTGCCCTTGGGTCCCGAGGCGGCGATCGCCTTCGGATCCAGATTGTTCTCGGCAACCACGCGCTGGACCGCCGGCGACAGCGGCGCATCGGCCGCGGGTGCCTTGAAGGCCGCCGATCCGGCATTGGCCGAACCGCCCGTGGCCGGGGCCGCCGGGGCGGCCGCTGCACCGCTTGCGCCCGCGATGCGGGCAATGGCCTGCCCCGGGGTGACCGAGGTGCCTTCGTCGACCAGGACTTCCAGCACGCCGTCGGCGGGAGCGGAGACCTCGACCGCGACCTTGTCCGTCTCGATCTCGACCAGCAGTTCGTCCTTCTTGACGCTGTCGCCATTGGCCTTGTGCCACTTGCCCATCGTCCCCTCGGCGACGCTCTCGCCCATGGTCGGAACGGCGATGGTCACGGCGGCGGAGGCCGGAGCCGGAGCAGCCGCCGCCGCCGCAGCCGGGGCCGGCGCGGCGGACGCAGCCTTGGCGGCAGGCGCCGACTTGGCGGGCGAGGGTGCTGCAGCGGCTCCCTCGGTCACGACGCCCAGCACCGTGCCCGGCACGACGGTGTCACCGTCCCCAGCCCTGATGTCCGACAGGACGCCATCGGCCGGTGCCACGACTTCCAGCGAGACCTTGTCAGTTTCCAGCTCGACCAGGATCTCGTCCTTGGTCACGGGATCACCGACCTTCTTGGTCCATTTGGCGATGGTCGCTTCGGCAACGGACTCGCCAAGCGTCGGGGTCAGGATATCGGCCATCGGTCGGTCTTTCGGTCATCAATCAGGGGTCATCCCGGAGACGGCATCGCCGTCACCCGGGACGGGGAAGATCAGGCAAAGGCTTCGTTGGTAAAGGCTTCGAGTTCCTTCAGGTGGCGGCTCATCAGACCCGCCGCCGTCGACGCCGAGGCCGGGCGGCCGACGTATCGGGCCCGCTTCGACTTCACCGACAGCTTGTCGAGCGTCAGTTCCAGCCACGGATCGACGAAGGTCCAGCCCCCCATGTTCTTGGGCTCTTCCTGGCACCAGACCAGCTCGGCCCCCGGGAAGCGCGCCAGTTCGGTCAGGAGCGACTTCATCGGCCAGGGATAGAACTGCTCCAGACGCATCAGATAGACGTCGTCGACAGCCTCGCCGGCCGCCGCCTTCTTCTCGCGGACGTCGAGCAGGTCGTAATAGACCTTGCCGGAGCAGAGGACGACACGGCGGATGTCCTTGTCTGCCTTGATCCTGATGCCGCTGACCTCGGGGCGCGTCTGGGCGTCGTCGTGCAGCACGCGGTGGAAGCTCGAGCCCTCGGACAGGTCGGCCAGGGTGGAGACCGCCTTCTTGTGCCGCAGCAGCGACTTGGGCGTCATGATCACCAGCGGCTTGCGGAACGGGCGATGCATCTGGCGACGCAGGATGTGGAAATAGTTGGCCGGCGTCGTGCAGTTGGCGACCTGCATATTGTCTTCGGCGCACTGCTGCAGGAACCGCTCGAGGCGGGCGGAGGAGTGCTCCGGGCCCTGGCCTTCATAGCCGTGTGGCAACAGCATCGTCAGGCCGCACATCCGCAGCCATTTGCGTTCGCCCGAGCTGATGAACTGGTCGATCACCACCTGGGCCCCGTTCACGAAGTCGCCGAACTGGGCTTCCCACATGACCAGGGTGTTCGGATCGGTCAGGGCATAGCCGTACTCATAGCCGAGCACGGCCTCTTCCGAGAGCGCCGAGTCGATCACCTCGAACTGGGCCTGGCCCTCGCGGATGTTGTTCAGCGGAACGTAGCGGGCCTCGGTGGTCTGGTCGATGATGCCCGAGTGACGCTGGCTGAAGGTGCCGCGCACCGAGTCCTGGCCGGACAGGCGGACCGGAAACCCCTCGTCCAGCAGCGACCCGAACGCCAGGCTTTCGGCCGTTGCCCAGTCGATGTTCTGTCCCGAGGTGATCATCTCGCGACGACCCTCGATGACCCGCTTCAGCGTCTTGTGGATGTCGACCTGATTGGGGATGGTCGTCAGGCCGTGGCCGATCTCGACCAGCTTCTGACGCGCCACACCGGTGTCACCGCGGCGTTCGTCGCCATCGGGCAGGCCCACGCCTTTCCACTGGCCGTCCAGCCAGTCGGCCTTGTCGGCGGCAAAGGTCTTGCCGGCCTCGAATTCGGCATCGAGGAAGGCATCGAACCGCGCAATCTCGGCGTCGATCTCGGCCTGGGTGATGACCCCTTCTGCGACGAGGCGTTCGGAATAGATCTCGCGGGTCGAGGGCAGCGCGCGGATCTTCGAATACATCAGCGGCTGGGTGAAGGTCGGATCGTCGCCCTCGTTGTGGCCGAAGCGGCGGTAGCAGAACATGTCCACCACCACATCCTTGTTGAACTTCTGGCGATACTCGGTGGCCACCTTGGCGGCGAACACCACGGCCTCGGGATCGTCGCCGTTGACGTGGAAGATCGGTGCCTGGACCATAAGGGCCACGTCCGAGCAATAGGGTGTCGAGCGGCTGTTCCGCGGCGAGGTCGTGAAGCCGATCTGGTTGTTGATGACGAAATGCATCGAACCGCCGGTCCGGTAGCCCTTCAGACCCATCAGCGCGAAACACTCGGCCACGACGCCCTGGCCGGCAAAGGCGGCATCGCCGTGGATCAGCAGCGGCATGACCTTGGACCGGTCCAGCGCCCACTGGTCTTCCGGCAGGCCGGCATTGGCCTCGCGGATATCGAACGCCTGTTTCGCCCGCGCCTTGCCCAGCACGACCGGGTTGACGATCTCGAGGTGGCTGGGGTTGGCGGTCAGCGACAGGTGGACGGTGTTGCCGTCGAACGACCGGTCCGAGCTGGCCCCCATGTGATATTTGACGTCGCCCGATCCCTCGATGTCGCTGGGCACGGTCGAGCCGCCCTGGAACTCGTGGAAGATGGCCTTGTAGGGCTTGCCCATCACGGCCGCGAGCGTGTTCAGGCGACCCCGGTGGGCCATGCCCAGCACGATCTCGTCGACACCCAGATTGCCTCCGCGCTTGATGATCTGTTCCAGCGCCGGGACCATGGCCTCGCCACCGTCGAGGCCGAACCGCTTGGTGCCGGGGAACCGCTTGTGAAGGAACCGCTCGAAGCCCTCGGCCTCGATCAGCTTGTTCAGGATGGCGATCTTGCCCTCGCGGGTGAAGCCGTTCTGCTCGAACTTGTCCGGCCCCTCGATCCGCTGCTGCAGCCAGGACTTCTCCTCCGGCTCGGCAATATGCATGTACTGGATACCGATGGTGCCGCAGTAGGTGCGCTCCAGCAGCGCCATGACCTCGCGCACACTGGCGTATTGCAGCCCCAGCACGCCATCCAGATAGATCGGACGATCCAGGTCCGCCTCGGTGAAGCCGTAGAACTCGGGCGTCAGCTCGGCATTCTCGACGGGCTTCTCGATGCCCAGGGGGTCCAGTTTGGCGTGCAGATGGCCACGGACCCGATAGGTCCGGATCAGCATCAGCGCCCGGATCGAATCATGCGCGGCCGCACGGATGTCTGCCGCACTAGTCGATGCTGCAGGCGCGGGAGCCGCTGTAGCCGGAGCTGCGGGCGCGCCCGGCTTGGCCGGAGCGGGCCGGGGTGCTGGCCAGCGCCCGTCGAACACGCCGGTCTCGTCGCTGGGCTCGGTGAGCGGGGCGCGTCCCCAGCTTCCGGCATCGGCCGAAGCCCTCACCGTCTCCGCATTGTCCCGGAGCTGGTCGAAGAAGGACCGCCACTCGCCCGAAACCGAACCCGGATCATTGGCCCAACGTTCGTGCAGGTCCTCGATAAACCCGGCGTTCGCGCCATACAGGAAGCTGGTCTCGGCAAAGACCTGGTTCAGCCGGCCGGCATCGTCCGCCATCGTATTCGTCTCGTCCCTTGGTCGCCACACACCCGTCCGCGCGGAAAGCGACGCGCCTATATAGGGAGTGTTTTCGCGCCGGTCATGACCGAAGCGGGGCAATCACGCGAGAAAATTGCCGCGCACGGCGCATTTCGACGAAGGTCGCGGGTGCTGGCCGCAGTCGCATGGGGGACCCGGGGGGAACAGGTCGTTAACCGACTTGGCGCAAAGTCCGGATCCGTCGTTCAGACCGGAGCCCGACGTGTCCAGCATCATGACCTCCAGCTACCGCCGCCAGAGCGACCATTTCGAGCCCCAGGACATCGATCCTCAGGAGCAGCGCCGCCTGCGCGGCCTTCTGGAGCAGATCGACTACACGGCCTTTGTGTCCAACCGCGAGGTGATCGGCACGACCCTGGCCAAGGTCGATGCCGGGACGTTCCAGCGCCTGGCTGTGATGGTCGCGGCGGCCCGGGCCCGCTGGGTGGCCGAGGCCCTGCGACTTTCGGAGTCCGGCTCGCCGGTCACGCCCGACCAGACCGCCCGCCTCAACGCCTTTCGGCTCGCCTATGAGGAGCTGGCCGAGGTCTATGAGGGCATGCGGCGCATGGTCGAACGCAACTACCTCACCCTCAAATAGACACTAGTCCAGCGGCTGGGGCCGGGTCAGGATCGGGGCGTCGGGGTCGGTCTGCGAAGGCTGGGCCACCGTCGGCGGCGGACCGGCAGGCACAGGCTCCAGGGGGGCGACCACGATCGCCGGCGCTTGCGGTTGGGATGACGGGACAGACTCGGTCCGAGCCGGGCTCGCCGTCCGGATTGCCGCCACCGGGCGGTTGGAAGCCGGTGTCGCTGATGGCGACGGGCCCGATGCAATCGGTGACGCGGGCGGGGGGGCCTCGACAGCATTCGGCTCCGCTGGATCGGGCTCGACGTCCGGAACCGATGCCGCAACCTGCGCCGGAGCGGCTGGCGGCGTCGTGATCGACGCTGCCGGGACCGGGATCTCAGGTGTGGTCGCAGAGCCGGGCCTGAAGGCGAACCAGGCGGCCGCCGCCACGCCGATCACGGCCACCGCGGCAATCCCGGCATAGATCGGCGTGCGGCTGGCCGGTCGCGCCCGGACAGACGGGGGGTTCTGGACCCCGTCCGCCGGGGGTGCCGACGATTCGAAGGCCGGTGCCTCGACCGCAAGCCGGGTTGAGGGTGCGGGTTCGGCAGGAGGCGGCGGCGGGGTCTGCGGAGCCCGGGTCGCAACCGGGGCCTCAGCCCTTGGCGGCAGCGGCGCGGCGACGGCTTCCGGCGTCGGCGTCGGCGTCGGCCGTGCAGGCGCGGACGTCGGCAACGGCCCCGTCGCAGCGGAGGGTCGGGCGCGGGGAATCAACGAGCCGGAATGGATACTGCCGCCAAAGGCCGACGCCTGCCGAACCTGTGGAGCGACAGGACGGGGCGGAGGCTGGGACGGCGTTTCCGGCAGGGGCTCCAGCCGCTGTCCGCGCGGCAAGGGTCCGGCCTGGAAGACGACCTGAGGGGGACGCCCCCACTGCATCGGTGCCCGGACGAAGGGCGTTGCCGATCGTGCCGGAACCGGCGTTTCCGTTTCGGGGGCGGCAGAGGTGTCGTCTGGGCGGTCGGAAGACATGGCGATCTCGAAAACAGGACCGGTCCCGCCCGTCAAGGCGCGACCGGTCGGAACGGCTCTGCGACCTGCCCGCTCAGTTCGTCCGTTTAATGACGCGGATCAGCGAACCTCGACGCCCTTCCAGAAAGCGATACGGTCCTTGATCTCGGCGGCGGCAGACTTCGGCTCGGCATAGTACCAGGCCGCATCCGGGTTCGTCTTTCCATCGACGACCAGCGAATGATAGCTGGCCGTGCCCTTCCAGGGGCAGCCTGTCGTCGTCGCGCTGTCGGTCAGGACACTGGCATCCACGGAATTGCGCGGGAAATAGTGGTTGCCTTCGACAACGACCGTGTCGTCCGACTGGGCGATGATCTTGCCGTTCCAGGTCGCTGTGGTCATGGGTCGATCCTCCTTCAGGATTTCAGCCGGTAGCCGGTCTTGAACATCCACCATACGACGCCAAGGCAGGCGAGGAGGAAGCCGAATGTCGCAGCCACGCTCCAGACGATGCCAACGTCACCCGAGCCGTAGAAGCTCCAGCGGAACCCCGAGATCAGATAGACGACCGGATTGAACAGGGTGATCGTCCGCCAGACGGGCGGCAGCATGTCGATGGAATAGAAGGACCCGCCGAGGAAGGTCAGCGGCGTGATCACCAGCATCGGGATCATCTGCAGCTGCTCGAACCCGTTGGCCCAGATGCCGATGATGAAGCCGAACAGGCTGAAGGTCGTCGCTGTCAGGATGAGGAAGGTCAGCATCCAGACCGGGTGCAGGATCTGCAGCGGCACGAAGAACGCCGCCGTCGCCAGGATGATGAGCCCCAGCACCGCCGACTTGGTCGCCGCTGCACCCACATAGGCCAGCACGATCTCGAAGGGCCCGACCGGCGCAGACAGGATCTCGTAGATCGTCCCGGTGAATTTCGGGAAATAGATGCCGAACGAGGCATTGAAGATCGACTGGGTGAACAGGCTCAGCATGATCAGGCCGGGCACGATGAAGGCCCCGTACGGCACGCCGTCGATCTCGGTCATGCGCGAGCCGATGGCCGAGCCGAAGACCACGAAATACAGGGCCGTGGTGATCACCGGCGTCACGATCGACTGCCAGACGGTGCGCAGGGCCCGCGCCATCTCGAACCGGTAGATGGCCCAGACGCCATAGGCATTGAAACCGGTCATGCCGCCTTCTCCTGTGACGAAGACTGGTGGACCAGGCTGACGAAGATGTCCTCCAGCGAGCTCTGGCGGGTGTTCAGGTCCTTGAACCCGATCCCCAGCGCCTCCATCCGGCGGATCAGCGACGGCACGCCCGTGTCCTCGGCATTGGCGTCGAATTCGTACTGCAGTTCATGTCCGTCCGCGATCAGGGTCGGGTTCCACTCCGCCAGCTCGGCCGGAACCGCCTCCAGTGTCTCGATCAGGTTCAGCGTCAGCGTCTTGCGACCCAGCTTCTTCATCAGCGTCGTCTTGTCCTCGACCAGGATCAGCTCACCCTTCAGGATCACGCCAACCCGGTCGGCCATCTCCTCGGCCTCCTCGATGTAATGGGTGGTCAGGATGATGGTGACGCCCCTGTCGCGCAGGGTCCGGACGAGGGCCCACATGTCGCGTCGCAGCTCGACATCCACGCCCGCCGTGGGCTCGTCGAGGAACAGGATTTCCGGCTCGTGGCTCAGCGCCTTGGCGATCATCACCCGGCGCTTCATGCCCCCCGACAGGGTCATGATCTTGTTGTCCTTCTTGTCCCACAGGCTGAGGTCGCGAAGGATCTTCTCGATGAAGGCGGGATTGGGTGCCCGGCTGAACAGACCCCGGCTGAAGGTCACGGTGGCCAGCACGGTCTCGAAAGCGTCGGTCGTCAACTCCTGCGGCACCAGACCGATTCGGGTCCGCGCCTCGCGGAACTGGGTCTGGATATCGTAGCCGTCGGCCAACACCGATCCCGTGGTCGGATTGACGATTCCGCAGACGATCGAGATGAGCGTCGTCTTGCCAGCCCCGTTCGGTCCCAGCAGGGCAAAGATTTCGCCCTTGGCGATGGTCAGATCGACGGGTTTCAGGGCCTGAAGCCCGGACGCATAGGTCTTGGTCAGCCCCTGGATCACGATGGCGGGGGCGTTCGGGGATGTCGTCATGCGATACCTGCGTCCACGGCTCGTGGCCGCGCGCTGAATATGGCGACAACCCGGCAGGTCTCAAGGCCGGCGTGAATTTGCTTGCGACCGGTGGTGCCGCCCCTCCTGACCGCTCATCCCGGCGAAAGCCGGGACCCAGTGCCTTTTCAGGCGCAGATACCCTCGCGCGCACCCGCTACGCCCTGACCAGCCCAGAGAAGGGGGTCCCGGCTTTCGCCGGGATGAGCGTAATGAAATGGACTTCTGCCCCTCACAGTCCCCGCGATCCGACCGAATGAAATCAGCATCTTGCAGAAATCGGCACAGCCCGAGCCCGGCACGCTCCGAAACCGTGCGATCGTCTCGCTGTCCCGAAGGCCCGGAGGGCGGATCAAGACGATCGAGACGATCACGACTGTTTTTTCCGCACTCCCGACCCACTCATCCGGCTTTCGCCGTTGGAAGCGGTCAGGAAGGGCGGGACGTCGGGGCGCGGAGCCTTTCGTCACATGACGAGTTCCAGCCATCCTGAACGGATGCCCCATGACCCGACTCGCCGTCCCGAACCCTTTTTCCCGAACCAGCCCGACCGTCGACAAGGTCGTCCAGCTTGTGGCCCGGTTCGGCTACGGTGCGCGAGGGTTCGTGTATCTGTCCATCGGCCTGCTGACCCTGATGGCTGCGCTGGACATGGTGGATTCGTCGGTGGGCACCGGCGGGGCCGTCGGGGCTCTGGCGCGGCAACCGTTCGGCCGCACCTGGCTGATCCTGCTCGGTCTGGGCCTCTGGGCCTTTGTGCTCTGGCGCGTGCTGCAGGCCGTGTTCGACGCCGATCGCGAAGGCACCCGCCCCAAGGCGCTGATGTTGCGCGCCGGTCAGGCGGTCAGCGGGCTGTTCTATGGCTTGCTCGCCGCCACGGTCTTCGAATTGCTGGATGAGGTCGGAGCCGATCCCAGCGCAGACGATATTGCGGAAAACCAGCAGAAGGCGTCCATGGTGCTGGACCTGCCCTTTGGCGACTGGCTGCTCATCGGAGTCGGGCTCACCATTGCCAGCGTTGGCATTGGCAATATCCTGAAGGGCATCGGGGCAGATTTCGGCGAGGACCTGGCCTGTACGCTGGAGCAGAAGCGCTGGTTCACCGTGATCGCCCGGGCAGGCTATGTGGCCCGGGGTCTCGCCTATCTGCCGCTGGCCCTGTTCGTCGCCCTTGCCGGCCTGCGGGCCAGGGCGGAGTCCGTCACCAGTTTCGGCGCGTCGCTGGATGCCCTGGAGGCCCAGCCGGGCGGATCGTGGATGCTGGGGCTTACGGCGCTTGGGCTCATGGCCTTCGGGGCTTTCGCCTTCGTCGAGGCGCGGTTCCGGCGTATCCGTACGCCCGACCTCAACCCGCTCAACGGATGAGGCGTGGAACGCGACGATCAACCGCGTCCGATGGTGGAACAGATGACGTATCTGCGATCTAACTTGGCTTCAGACCGGAACAGAGCATGACCTTTCGCGCCCTCGCCATCGCCGCCATCAGCCTCCTCAGCCTCGGGGCCTGCGTCACCGCCCCCTCACCGTCGGAAGTGCGCGCCCCCCAGCCGCTGAAGCCGATCGAGATTTCACGCTTCTATGAGGGACGCTGGCTCGAAATCGGCCGCCTGCCCCTTCGGCTGACAGACGGCTGCGTGGCGGGAGCCACGATCTACACCGAGGCCACGCCGGAGCGGGTGGCCGTGCGCGATACCTGTCAGGTGGGCACACCGCAGGGCAAGGAGCGGGCGATCACGGGATCGGGTGCGATCATGGACCCCGGCACCAACGCCAAGCTCCGCGTCCGCTACCTCGCAGGTCTGATCACCTGGGACTACTGGGTCCTGGACCGGGCCGACGACTACAGATGGTTCATCTCGGCCGACCCGACCTTCGACAAGCTCTGGATCTATACGCGTGACGTGCCCAGTCCAGCCGAACTCGCCCGCCTGGTCGATCGGGCACGCGCGCTTGGCTACGACACCACACGGCTCGAGTTCCCCGAAACCGCCCCGCAATGAGGTACGTCATGCGCTCTCCGAACCGTGCGGTCCTGATTTCGGCCGCCGCCCTGACGCTGGCGGCCTGCGGCAGTGGTCCGGCGCTTGATCCCTCGGCCGGGTTCGGAGCCAGTCCGCAACTGCCCGAGCCTCGGAAAGGCCTCGTACCGACCGTCAAGATCGCGCCCGCTGTCGGGTGGCCAGTCGGCCAGATGCCGACGGCGGCCCCGGGATTTTCCGTGAATGCCTTTGCGACAGGCCTGGACCATCCGCGCTGGATCTATCCCCTGCCCAACGGCGATGTGCTGGTCGCTGAGTCCAACGCGCCGCCCAAGCCCGAGGACAAGAAGGGCGGGATCCGCGGCTGGGTCATGCGCCAGGTCATGGGCCGTGCCGGTGCCGCGGTACCCAGCCCGGACCGGATCATCCTGCTGCGTGACGCCGACCGTGACGGGACCGCCGAAACCCGCTCGGTCTTCATGCAGGACCTGACCTCGCCCTTCGGCATGGCGCTGGTGGGTGATCGCCTGTTCATTGCCAATGCCGATGCGGTGGTCGCCGTGCCCTATGTCACGGGCCAGACCCGGATCGAGGCGACGCCGGTCACCCTCAGCCCCTTGCCCGCAGGACGCAATCACCACTGGACCAAGAGCCTGGTCGCAAGCGCTGACGAATCGAAGCTCTATGTCGGCGTGGGGTCGAACTCCAATGTCGGCGAGAACGGCATGGACGAGGAGGTCGACCGTGCCGCCATCCTCGAGATCGACGTCGCCACCGGAGCCCGCCGCCTCTATGCCTCGGGTCTTCGCAACCCGGTCGGCATGGACTGGCAGCCGGACAGCGGCATGCTGTGGACGGCCGTCAACGAACGCGACGAACTGGGTAACGACCTCGTCCCGGACTACATGACCTCGGTGACGCCGGGAGCCTTCTATGGCTGGCCTTACAGCTACTATGGCCAGACGGTGGACACGCGGATCAAGCCCGCAAGGCCCGACCTCGTCGCCCGCGCACTGAAGCCCGATTATGCCCTGGGCGCGCACACGGCCTCGCTGGGTCTGACCTTCTACCAGGGTGCCAGCTTCCCGGCGGCCTATCGCAACGGGGCCTTCATCGGCCAGCACGGGTCGTGGAACCGCAACCCGCCGTCCGGCTACAAGGTGGTCTTCGTGCCGTTCACGGCCGGAAAGCCTTCGGGCCCACCGCAGGATATCCTGACCGGCTTCCTGAACGGGGACGGCGAGGCCCTGGGTCGTCCGGTCGGCGTCGAGACCGACCAGACCGGTGCCCTGCTGGTCGCCGATGATGTCGGCAATGTGATCTGGCGCGTGCAGGCCAGTGGACCGGGGGCTGTCACCCGACGCTGAAGCCCCCGGCCTCGACCCGGACGAAGCTCGCGCGGGTCCCCAGATCGCCGAACAGCGACGCCTCGGTACCGGTCATGAAGGCCTGAAGGTCGAGGGCAATGATCTCGTCGAACAGCGCCGCTCTCCGTGGGGTATCCAGATGGGCCGGGGCCTCGTCCAGAAGCAGGACCGGACGCGGTGATCCCGCCATGCCCAGCCGCGCGACCTGGGCGAGGATCAGGTTCAGCACCAGCGCCTTCTGCTCGCCCGAGGACCCCTCTGCAGCCGGACGGTTCTTCTCGCGATGAAGCGCGGTCAGGTCGGACCTGTGGGGTCCGTACAGCGAACGGCCTGCCGCCGCATCCCGGCCGCGGGACCGTCGCAGCCCCTCGCGGATCGTCTCCGATATCGTTTCGGTCGTTGCACCCTCGGCTGCCAGCGCCTCGGCCTCACCGGTCAGCGACAGGTCGGCCTGCGGGAAGGGTCGATCGGCGCGGGCGTCGATCCCGGTCTGCAGGGTCTTGAGGGCTGCGGCCCGGGAAAGCGCGGCGCGGGTGCCGGTCTCGGCCAGCCGAAGCTCCAGCGCATCCAGCCAGAGCGGGTCGGCCTCGCGCCCCTCCGCCCCGTCGACCAGCAGCCGCAGGCGTTCCCGGAGCGCCTTGTCATAGGCCGAGACCACCGCCGCATGCGCGGGCTCGGCGGCGAAGACCAGCCGGTCGAAGAATTTCAGCCGCTCGGCCCGGGCGTCGGAGAACAGCCGGTCCTGCTCCGGCGTGGCCCAGACCGGCCTCAGATAATCCAGCAGGCGACCGGGGGCGGTGGTCTCGCCCTCGATCCGCACCATCCGCCGGCCGGCACCGGCGGTCTGGACCCCGGTGCCTAGCCGGACCGGGTCATCGCCGGCGTCTGCATCCGGGGCTTCCAGCGTCAGGGCCACGGCCCAGGCCCGTCCGACCGCTTCGCCGGGCTCGCGTCGGCCCATCTCATGGGCTGTCGCCCCGCGCAGCCCTCGACCCGGTGTGAACAGGCTCAAGGCCTCGAGAAGATTGGTCTTGCCCGCTCCGTTCGGCCCGTGCAGCACGACGGGTCCCGGGCCGATCGCCAGGGTCGCGGCCGCATAGGAGCGGAAATCGGTCAGGGTCAGGCGGGTGATCAAGGCGGACGAAATCTCATGCGACGAGGCCGGTCGCTGACGCGCGCCGGATCAGGCCCGCCGCATTCCAGCCGGGCTCTGATCCCGGTCAGCGGACAGGCGGGACCCCGCTCTCGGCATCGGCGGAATCGCGATCCATGTCCACCTCAACCGCTCCGCCTTCAGCCCTCGCCGTTCGCAAGCCGGCGTCAGTTGTCGGCCGTCACCTGCCGCTGGCCGAAGGTTGGGGCGCGTTCCTTCTGCTCGGCCCAGTAGGTCGGGCCGTCGTCCGGCTTGAACATGGTTCGGGCTGTCCCGTCGCGCGCGACGACGGCAAATGTGTTGGTCGAGGCCTGATACAGAAGGGTGTCGCCATTCGGCCGACTGACCTTTTCGACCCCGGCGGGCGGGTTCTTGGTGAAGGCCTCGACCCTTGCCACGAAGTCCTCGGGCGAGCGGGCCCCGAAGTCCGCCCCGTTCCGCTCATAAAGCCGCAGGATCTTGGCATCGACGGTTTCGCGTCGATTGGCGGTGAGGACGGTCGGCTCGGGCAGAGCCCTGGCCGTCAAGGCGTCCGGGTTTGCCGCGTTCGAGATTACGGCCACATCGGCGACCTCGGGCGAGCGGTCGCGAGTCGCGACGGCCGATGGCCCGTTGTCACATCCGCCCAGCACAGCAAACACCGCCACCCCGGCGACGATGAAAAAGTCACGACCAGCCATGCCCTGCAGTCTCCCGTTAAACCTGTGAAACAGATTTATGCACGTCGATTTCGTTGCTGCAATGTTCTTTTCAACTTTAACGTCAGGCTCGACGCACGCGGGCGTGCTCGCTAGGACGGGCCTCATGTCGAACGATGCCCTGATCCATCGCAAGATCCTGCTGATCGTCGGCGGCGGTATCGCAGCCTACAAGGCGCTGGAGCTCGTGCGGCTGATCCGCAAGGCGGGCGGCGAGGTCCGGGCGCTGCTGACCGCCTCAGGGGCCGAGTTCGTCACCCCGCTGTCGCTCGCCGCCCTGACGGGCCATCCTGTCCATCAGGCGCTGTTCTCGCCCGAGGATGAGACGACGATGGGCCATATCGAACTGTCGCGCTGGGCCGATCTGGTCGTCGTCGCTCCGGCCACCGCCGGACTGATCGCCAAGGCAGCCAACGGGCTGGCCGACGACCTGGCGTCCACGACCCTGCTGGCGACCGACAAGCGGGTGCTGCTGGCTCCGGCCATGAATGTGCGGATGTGGCTGCATCCCGCGGTCCAGGCCAATGTCCTTCGGCTCAACACCTTTCCCGGCGATCACGCCATGACGCTGGTCGGGCCGGATGACGGCGAAATGGCCTGCGGCGAGTTTGGCCCCGGCCGCATGGCCGAGCCGGCAACGATCCTTTCCGCCATCGAGGCCCTGCTGATACCGTCCGTCCGTCCATTGTCCGGGCGGCGGGCCGTCGTCACCGCCGGCCCCACCTTCGAGGCCATCGACCCGGTGCGGGGCCTGACCAACCGGTCTAGCGGCAAGCAGGGCTATGCGATCGCCGCAGCCCTCGCCGAGATGGGGGCCACGGTCACACTGGTTTCGGGCCCCACCGGTCTGCCCACGCCACGCGGTGTGGATCGCGTCGATGTCGAGAGCGCCATCCAGATGCAGGCTGCCACGGTCGCCGCCCTGCCGGCCGATGTCGCCGTGCTCAGCGCGGCCGTGGCCGACTGGCGGGTCGACACCGTCGCGGGCGGCAAGATCAAGAAGGGTCCCGGGGGGCCCCCGACCCTGGCCCTGATCGAGAACCCGGACATCCTGGCCGGGATCGCGGCACCCGGCCCTGACCGCCCTCGCCTCGTCATCGGCTTCGCGGCCGAGACGACGGATCTGGAAGCCAATGCCCGGGCCAAGCTGTCGCGCAAGGGCTGCGACTGGATCGTCGGCAATGACGTCTCGGATGATGTGTTCGGCTCCGACGGTAACGCCGTCATTCTGGTCAACCGGGCCGGGACAGAAAGCTGGCCCCGCCAGTCAAAGGCCGACATTGCCCGCGCCCTGGTGGCGCGCATCGCCGACCATCTGGCCATCACTGCCACCGGGACCTGACATGACGACCTTGCAGATCCAGCGACTGCCGCATGCCGAGGGGTTGGCGCTGCCGGCCTATGAGACCGCCGGATCGGCGGGCATGGACCTGCGAGCCGCCGTGCCGGAGGACGCCCCGCTGACCCTGCAGCCCGGCGCGCGGATGCTGGTCCCCACAGGTCTCAAGATTGCGCTGGAACAGGGCTGGGAGGCTCAGGTCAGGCCACGCTCGGGGCTTGCGCTGAAGCATGGCATCACCTGCCTGAATTCGCCGGGGACGATCGACAGCGATTACCGTGGCGAGGTGGGCGTGATCCTGATCAACCATGGCGCAGACCCATTCGTGATCCGGCGCGGCGAGCGCATCGCCCAGATGGTCATCGCCGCCCACGCCCGGGCGATCGTTGCCGAAGTCGAGGGTCTGGACGAGACCGCAAGAGGGACCGGCGGCTTCGGCTCGACCGGCCGCTGATCCGGACCGGCGCAAGGGCGCCACGCTCGGCACCAAACCGTAACAACCGCTGTTCGGCATCTCGCCAGCCGTTGACCGGGTCGGACGCCTTGTCCATCAGGGTGTCGGATCTCATCCCCTAGACGGAGTACATGTGACCATGGGCCTGGCGGCAAACATCCGACGCGATCTGAGATTCGCCGGTGGCCTGCGCCGTCTGCTGTCCCGGATCAAGCCGATCCAGCTGGACGGCAAGGATCTGGTCTGCGACGACTTCGAGGAAGCTGTCGACAAGTTCGGCGACAATATCGCCATCGTCGACGACCGTGGCTCGCTGACCTATCGCGAGCTCGACAGCCTGGCCAACCGGTATGCCAACTGGGCGCGCGCGCGGAACCTGCGGCGCTCCGATGTGGTCGGCCTCGTGATGACCAATCGCTCGGATTATATCGCCGCCTGGATGGGATTTTCGAAGGCCGGGATCGCGACCGCCCTGATCAATACCAACCTGACGGGCCGCTCGCTGGCCCATTGCCTGAACATCGCCGGCGTGGCCCAGGTCGTGGCGGACGAGGACTGCTGGCGCTGCGTCGAGGACGCGCGGCCCTTCGCGGACAAGCCGCTGATGCTCTGGGTGCTCGGACTGTCAGAGGCCGACGAGGCCAGCACGCGGCGCAGTCTCGACAGCGCCGTCCGCAGTGCCTCCTCGGTCCGGCCGGCACGCCAGGTCCGGGACGGTCTGACCAATCGCGATACAGCCCTGTACATCTACACCTCGGGCACCACCGGCCTGCCCAAGGCTGCACGCATCCATCATGGCCGGGCGCGCACCTATATGCGGGCGTTTGCCGGAGCCACGGCTGCCACGGCCAAGGACCGGATCTTCAACGTCCTGCCCCTGTATCATTCTACAGGTGGACTGGTCGGTATCGGCCCGGCCCTGCTGAACGGCGGGCGGGTGATCGTCCGTCGGAAATTCTCGGCCTCGAGCTTCTGGAGCGATGCCCGCGAGAGCGGGGCGACCATGTTCGTCTACATCGGTGAACTTTGCCGCTACCTCGTCAACTGCCCGGAGCACGAGGACGAGCGCGCTCACAAGCTTCGGCTGGCTTTCGGCAACGGCCTTCGGCCTGACGTCTGGCCCGACTTCCAGAGCCGGTTCGGCATCCCCGATGTTCTGGAGTTCTATGGTTCGACCGAGGGCAATGTCTCGGTCTTCAATTTCGACGGCAAACCGGGTGCCATAGGGCGTGTGCCCTGGTTCCTGAAGACGCAGGTCAACATCCGGCTGGTCAAATTCGACATCGACACCGAACTGCCGGTTCGCGCGACAAACGGACTGTGTCTCGATGCGCCGGTGGGCGAGATCGGCGAAGCCATCGGGGTCATCAGCAACGACATCCGCCACGACTTTTCCGGCTATGCCGACAAGGCCGCCTCCGAGAAGAAGATCCTGACCGACGTGTTCGCCAAGGGCGATCGCTGGTTCCGCACAGGTGATCTGATGCGCCAGGACCGTGAGGGCTATTTCTATTTTGTCGACCGGATCGGCGACACCTTCCGCTGGAAGGGGGAAAATGTCTCCACGTCCGAGGTCGAGCAGCAGCTCAGCGAGGCCCCCGGAATCTCCGAAGTGATCGCCTATGGTGTTCCCGTTCCGGGCACCGACGGCAAGGCGGGCATGGTCACCGTCCTGGCAGACGGCAAATTTTCGGCCCGGGCCTTTGCCGATCACGTGGACCAGGCCTTGCCCGTCTACGCCAGACCGGTCTTCGTGCGACTGGCCAAGACGCTGGAGACCACGGGCACGTTCAAATACCGCAAGGTCGATCTGGTCGCCGACGGCTTCGATCCGGACAAGGGGACGGGCATCGTCTATGTGCGTGGTGGGAAGAGCGGCTATCAGAAGCTGACACCGGACGCGCACGCCGCCATACTGGCGGGTGACACCCGGCTCTAGCGCCCGCCCGCCAGACGGACGGGTCACGGCGCACGTCGGCCGGCTTCAACCTCGCCTTAAGCATTAATGGCCATGGTGCGCTGCGCACGTCTGCGCTGCCCGGGCATCCTCATGTTTCAGATCATCGGCATCGTCATGCTCTTCGGCATGGTCTTCGGCAGCTATCTGCTGCACGGCGGCAAGATGGACGTGATCATGTACACCCTGCCGTACGAGATGATGGCCATCCTCGGCGCCGCGGTTGCGGCCTTCCTGATCTCCAACAGCCTGCCCAATATCAAGGGCACCCTGGGCGGTCTGGGCAAGGCGTTCGCCGGTCCGAAATGGAAGAAGACCGACTACAAGGATTTGCTCAGCCTGCTGTTCGCGCTGACCAAGACGATGAAATCCAAGGGCGTCATCGCCCTCGAAAGCCATATCGAGAAGCCGGCCGAGTCGACCATCTTCCAGAAATATCCCCGCATCATGAAGGACCATTTTGCCATCGACTTCATCTGCGACACGCTGCGGATGATGACGATGAACCTCGAGGACCCTCACCAGGTCGAGGACGCGATGGAAAAGCAGCTCGAAAAGCACCATCACGAGGCCGCCGGTCCGCCCCATGCGCTGCAGGCCATGGCCGACGCCCTGCCGGCGCTGGGCATCGTCGCGGCCGTTCTGGGGGTGATCAAGACCATGGGCTCCATCACCGAGCCGCCGGAAGTTCTCGGCGGCATGATCGGCGGGGCCCTGGTGGGAACGTTCCTGGGCGTGTTCATGGCCTATGGCCTGATCGGTCCGCTGGCGGCGCGCCTGCAGGCGATCGTCGATGAGGAAGCCGCCTTCTACAAGATCATCCAGTCGGTCCTGATCGCCCACCTGCATGGCAATGCGGCCCAGATCTCGGTCGAGATCGGCCGCGGCGACATCCCGTCCACGGCCCAGCCCTCGTTCGCCGAGATGGAAGAACATCTGTCGGCGACGCCGGTCGACGCATAAGGTTTTCCCGGCTCCGCGCCTCACACCTGTAACCGGACCGATCACGAAGCCGTAACCCTCTCGACGGACGACCGCGCATTCTGCGTCGGCGACGTTGCGCGCGCGGATGATCCACGCGCGCGATTCTTTTCGAGGGGAACTTCATGTCCATTCGCCACCTGTTCGTCGCCGTCGCCGGGGTCGCTGCCCTGTCGGTCGCCGCCTGTTCGCCCGCCGAGGAAACCAAGACCGAGGACGCCATGGCACCCGCCGAAGGCGCGATGGCTCCGGCTGACGAAGCCATGGCTCCTGCTGCCGAAGGCGCGATGGCCGCTGACGGTGCCATGGCCGCAGAGGGTGCCGCTGCTGCCGACGGTGCCATGGCTCCGGCCGCTGATGGCGCAATGGCTGCGGACGACAAGATGGCCCCTGCGGCTGACAAGATGGCTCCGGGTCAGTAGAAACCGCGTCCAGGCGACCCGCGCCGGACGGCCGGCCGGGTCGCTTTCCTTCCGTCGATCACGCTCGATCACGGTTTCGTGAGATAAAGCTTGCGATTTGGCTCACGAAGTCGTTATCTGGCGCTGCGAGGATTCATGCCCTCGTTTGACCCCCTTCTGAAGGATAACACTCATGCGCATCGTCGCTCTGATGGCCGCTTCGGCCGCCGCCCTGGCCCTGGTTGCTTGCACCCCCGCCGCTGAAGACAAAGCTGAAGACGCATCGACGGAAGCTGCTGCTGCCGCCGAAACCGCAACCGACGCTGCTGCCACGGCAGACGCCGCTGCAACCGACGCTGCTGCCGCCGCTGGCGAAGCTGCCGACGCTGCTGCCATGGCTCCTGCTGCCGACGCCGCAATGGCCCCGGCTGCCGACGCCGCTGCTGCTCCGGCTGCCCCGGCTCACTCGAACTAAGCCTTACGGCTTGAACGAGCACGATGGCCCTCGGGTCATCGCGGAAAGGGGTCGCTCCGGCGGCCCCTTTTTTCGTGCCCGCACCGCAGGCCAGGGTGTAAGCGCATCGGCGATGTCCGAAGCCGCGCCGTCTCCTGCCGACCGTTCGCCCCAGCTGGTCTGGGCTGATGACGGATCGCCGCGGTCCGGGCGCTTCGACGACGTCTATTTCTCGACCGACGACGGCCTGGCCGAAAGCCGCGCGGTCTTCCTCGCCGGTTGCAGTCTCCCGGAGGCCTGGGCAGGCCGCAAACACTTTACGGTCGCCGAGCTCGGATTCGGGACCGGCCTGAACATCATCGCCCTGCTGGATCTGTGGACACGGTCCGGCCCTTCGGGCGGCCATCTGCATATCGTCTCGGTCGAGGGGTTTCCGGTGTCGCGCGAGGAAGCCGCCCGGGCGCTGGCGAACTGGCCGGAAGTGGCGTCCGTTGCGCGACACCTGCTCGACGCCTGGCCCGCCAGCCAGCCCGGGTTTCATCGCGTCGACCTTCCCGACCTGAATGCCACGCTGGACCTCATGGTCGGTGACGCCGCCGATGTTCTGGGCCGCTGGTCGGGTCAGGCGGACGCCTGGTTCCTCGACGGATTCTCGCCCGCGACCAATCCCGGCATGTGGTCGCAAACCGTGCTGGACGCCATTGCCGCCCGGTCCGCACCCGGAGCCCGGATCGCGACCTTCACCGTCGCCGGAGCTGTCCGCCGGGGGCTGAACGAGCGAGGGTTCGTCGTCGAGAAACGTCCCGGCCATGGTCGCAAGCGCGAACGGCTGGAGGCTTGCCTCCCGGGGTCGAAGCCCGCCTCCGCACCCTCCAAACGGGTCGCCGTGATCGGCGGGGGGATCGCGGGAGCCGCCCTGTGCCGGGCCCTGACGGCGGCAGGCCAGACCCCCCTGCTGGTCGAGCGCGAGGCTCCGGGCGCGGCAGCATCGGGCTTTCCTGCGGCACTGGTCACTCCCCGCCTCGACGCCGGAGACAGCGTCATCGCGGGGCTCCATGCGCAGGCGCTGGAACGCGCCGGAGACCTTTATCGCCAGATCCCGGAGGCCGTGACCGCCGAATCCGTCCTGCAACTGGCTCCGGCGCCTCGCGACCCGGCCCGATTCGCCAAAATCGCGACCCAGACCCTCTGGCAACAGGATGCCATGGTGCCTTTTGGCCCGGACGAAGCCTCGGAACGCCTGGGCGAGCCGGTCGATGCGTCCGGCCTGCTGATGCACGCAGCCTTCGCCATCCAGCCCCGACCGATTCTCGAGGCCTGGCTGGAGGGGGTGGAAAAGGTGCGCTGTGACATTGCCCGGATCGAGCCGGCTGTTTCGGGCTGGATCCTGCGCGATGCCGGAGGGCAGGCTGTGGTCGAGGTCGATGCCGTCGTCATCGCTTCCGGCTGGGGGACGGCGGCCCTGCTGCCCTCGCTTCCACTGGCCCCGGTCCGTGGGCAGGCGGACTGGGTCTATGGCATAGCGCCCATGGCCACAGCCTGGGGCGGCTATGTCGCGCCGTCACCGACCGGTTTTCTTTACGGTGCGACCCACGACCGGGACGATGTCGGGACCGACGTCCGGCCAGAGGACAGCCTGCGGAACCGCGCGACCCTGTCCGCACGCCTGCCTGAACTGGCCAAAGGCCTGACCGGCAGCGAAGGTCAGGCCCGGGCCGCGATCCGGGCGACCACGCCGGATCGCCTGCCGATCTGCGGGCCTGTCGAGGATCGTCCGGGGCTATGGGTCCTGTCCGGTCTCGGGTCACGGGGCTTCTGCCTCGCCCCGCTGCTGGCCGAGCATCTGGCGGCGATGATCGCCGGCACGCCCTCGCCCCTGCCGACGGACTATGCCGACCGGCTCAGGCCTTCGCGGTTCCCGGCCCGCCCGACCTAGGCCTTTGGCTCGGGCTGGGCATAGCCGAGGCGCTGGTTCAGCTTCTCGATCAGGTCGATCGCCGTCTCGGCGATGACCGAGCCGGGCGGGTAGACGGCAGCCGCCCCCATGTCGATCAGGGTCTGGACGTCGCCGGGCGGGATAACCCCACCGACGGTGATCATGATGTCAGGCCGTCCCAGCTTCTCCAGCTCGGCCTTCAGCTCAGGCACCAGCGTCAGATGTCCTGCTGCCAGCGAGGATGCCCCGACAACATGGACATTGTTTGCCACGGCATCGCGCGCGGCCTCGGCCGGGGTCTGGAACAGGGGGCCCGCCACGGCATCCAGGCCGAGATCACCATAGGCGGTGGCGATCACCTTCTGGCCCCGGTCGTGGCCGTCCTGACCCAGTTTGGCGATCAGGATCCGCGGCGGACCCCCGTCATTCTCGACGAAGGCGGCGACCATGTCGCGCGCCCGGCTGATCTTCGGATTGGATCCGGCCTCGCGGGCATAGACCCCGGTCACAGTCTGGACGGTCGCCACATGACGCCCGAAGGCGGCCTCGAGGGCGTCCGACATCTCGCCGACTGTGGCATGGGCCCGCGCGGCCTGAACGGCCAGTTCCAGCAGATTGGCCGACCCGCGCGCCCCTTCGGTCAGGGCCGACAGGGCGGCCTGCGTCTTCGTCTCGTCCCGCTCGGCGCGCAGCTTCTGAAGCTTCTCGATCTGCCGGGCCCGGACCTCGGCATTGTCGACCTTCAGCATCGGGATGTCGTCTCGGGTGTCGGACAGATAGCGGTTCACCCCGACCACAGTCTGCTGGCCCGTATCGATCCGGGCCTGGGTCCGGGCCGAGGCCTCCTCGATCCGCAGCTTGGGCACGCCCGCCTCGATCGCCGCAGCCATGCCGCCGAGGCCCTCGACCTCGGCCATCAGGACCCGCGCGCGTTCGGCCAGTTCATGGGTCAGGCGCTCGACATAGAAACTTCCGCCCCAGGGATCGATGGTGCGGGTCAGGCCCGTCTCCATCTGCAGCAGCAGCTGGGTGTTGCGCGCGATCCGGGCCGAGAAATCGGTCGGCAGGGCCAGAGCCTCATCGAGGGCATTGGTGTGCAGACTCTGGGTCTGCCCCCCGGCGGCGGCCATGGCCTCGACCATGGTCCGGGGCACATTGTTGAACACGTCCTGCGCCGCCAGCGACCAGCCGGAGGTCTGGCAGTGCGCCCGCAGGGAGAGGGACCGCGCGTCCTTCGGCTTGAACTCTTTCTGCACCGCCTCGGCCCAGAGCAGCCGCCCGGCGCGCAGCTTGGCCACCTCCATGAAATAGTTCATGCCGATGGCCCAGAAGAAGCTCAGGCGCGGCGCGAACCGGTCGACGTCCATCCCCGCCGCGACTCCCGCCCGGATGTATTCCAGTCCGTCGGCCAGGGTGTAGGCCAGCTCGATGTCGGCCGAGGCTCCGGCCTCCTGCATGTGATAGCCGCTGATCGAGATCGAGTTGAATTTCGGCGTTTCCTGCGCCGTCCAGGCAAAGATGTCGGCGATGATCCGCATGCTGGGGGCCGGCGGATAGATGTAGGTATTCCGGACCATGAACTCCTTGAGGATGTCGTTCTGGATGGTCCCGGTCAGGGCGGCGTGCGGCACGCCCTGCTCCTCGGCGGCCACGACATACAGAGCCAGGATCGGCAGCACCGCACCGTTCATGGTCATGGACACGCTCATCTGGTCCAGCGGGATGCCGTCGAACAGGGTCCGCATGTCCAGGATGGAGTCGATCGCCACACCGGCCATGCCGACATCGCCGGCCACCCGGGGATGGTCGCTGTCATAGCCCCGGTGCGTCGCCAGATCGAAGGCGATCGACAGCCCCTTCTGACCCGCCGCCAGATTGCGGCGGTAAAAGGCGTTCGAGGCCTCCGCCGTCGAAAACCCGGCATACTGCCGGATCGTCCATGGATTGCCCGCATACATGGTCGGATAGGGCCCGCGCACATAGGGGGCGAGGCCGGGCAGGCCGTCGACGAAGTCCAGTCCCGTGCGGGCTTCCGGGCCATAGGCGGCGGCGACCGGAATGCCCTCGGGCGTCAGCCAGGGGTCGCGCGGCAGCGACGGGCCGGCAGGCGCGGTGTCCAGCGCGATCTTCGAGAAATCGGGGAAACCGGTCATCGGGCCATCTCCGTCTCGGGCGTCTCGAAGGCTTCGGCGAAGCGGACAGGGCTCAGGGATTCGCATCGATCCCCGCCGGTGCCGACGGTGACGGAGGCCGCCGCTTCGACGGGAGCCTCGCGCACATCCGGATCGACGAATTTGGTCACCCCGACCAGATGGGCGGCACCCTTCTCATAGGCTGCGACTGTCGCTGCCCGCGCGGTGGCCACGCGGGACTGGATCGTGCCGGCCTTCAGGGCCGCGATGACGCCGCCTTCGGCCTCGATCGCCTGAAAGGCCGCCCAGCCCGCCTCGGCCAGCTGACGGGTCCGGCTGTCGAGGAACCAGGACCCGGCGGCCGGATCATCCACCCGCCCGATATGGGCCTCTTCCATCAGCACCAGCTGGGTATTGCGGGCCTGTCTGCGGGCAAAGGCATCGGGGCGACCCCGGGCCCGGGTGAATCCGTCCAGCACAACGGCATCCGCACCCCCGACCGCCCCGGCAAAGCCCGCCGCCGTCAGGCGCAGCAGGTTCGGCCAGGGATCCCGCTCGCTCAGCATCCGGCGCGACGACCGCGCCTCGATCCGTGCCACCATCTCGTGGCCGAACGCCCGGCTGATCGAGGCCCAGATCAGCCGCATCGCCCGGACCCTGGCCAGGCTGTCGAAATATTCGGCGTCCACCGACACCCCGAGCACCGTGCCCCGCAGCGCCGCCTCGACCGTCATCCCGGCATCGACTGCGGCACGGGCATAGGCGATGGCACAGGCGGCGGCGAAGCCCAGTTCCTGACCTGCGGACCCTCCGGCCTCGTGCACGACCCGGCCACTGGCGAGAAAGAACGTCGCCTCCGGATAGGCCCCCGCGTGGCGCGCCGCCGTATTGGCCGCGAGCGAGACATGCTCCCCGATCGACCGGGGTGATCCGCCCGCCCCGGCGAAGGCCGAGATCGGGTCGAGATGGAACATCAGCCGAGCGCGCGGCGATCCCTTGGCCGCCACCGCCAGCGCATTGGCCGCATCCGGCCCGCGCAATCCGGCATCCAGAGCTACCGGCGCCAGCTCCATCGCCACCCCTGCCAGGGCCCGCCCCAGCGGTTCGGAATCGTCCAGCACCGTCCCCGACAGGATCACCGAGGCCGCGCCGCCTTCGAGGTCTGCGAGCACCGCGGCATTCACGGCCTCCGGGTCCTCGCGTTCCACCCGGGTCCGCAGATCCCAGGCCCGTTCGTCCGCATCCGACCCCCGTGGTGCCGACAGGGCCCCGGTGCCATTGGCCTCGGCATAGAGGGGCAGCACGGCCAGGCCGTCGGCATCCAGATGCACCAGGCTCTCGATCGGGCGGTCCTTCAGGGCCTTCTGGGCCAGATCACGCCAGGCGGCAGGGGTTGGGACAGGAAAGGTCTCGGTCATGTGCCCCTAATGCGTCCACTCGCGCCGGGGGTCCAGACCCGAACGCGGGCGTCAGGCCTGGCCGAGGCAGCGCAGGGCGACTTCCAGATTGCGCAGCCCGTCCTCGCCCGTCACCGCCGGGGTCTCGCCGGTGCGGATCGCGTGGGCGAAGGCTTCCAGCTCGCGCTTCAGCGGCTCGCTGGGCCAGCTGTTGACGGCGCGGGTCTGGTAGCTGCCGTCCGGGGCCTGGCCGAAATACTCGGTCACCTGGCGCGTGATCAGGTCGGCGACGACGAATTTGCCCTGGGTCGCGACCTGCAGGGTCCGGACCTTGTAGGGGGTCACCCAGTTGGTGGTGATGTGGGCGATGACCCCGTTTTCCATACGGAACTGAAGCAGGGCCGTGTCCTCGCGCTCGGCACGGGTGCGGGCCAGCTGCGGCTGGACCTCGGCCACTTCGGAGCCGGTGAGGTGCCGGATGATGTCGATGTCGTGCACGGCCAGATCGATGACCACGCCCACCTCGCCCATGCGCGGCGGGAACGGTCCGACGCGGGTGATCTGGATCGAGATGACCTGTTCGTCAGCAATGGCGCGTTTCACGGCCTCGACCGCCGGATTGAACCGCTCGACCTGACCGACCATCAGGACCCTGTCATTGGCCCTGGCCGCGTCGATCATGCGACGGGCATCGGCCACGGTGGCGGCGATCGGCTTTTCGACCAGCACATGGACGCCCCGTTCCAGCAGGGCGACGCCGAGGTCGGCATGGGTCCGGTTCGGGGTCGAGACCACCGCCGCATCCAGCCCGGCATCGACAAAGGCCTCTGCCGTCGTCACGGCCGTCGCGCCATAGACATCCGCGACGCCCTGGGCCGTGACGGCATCCATGTCGAAGACGTGGGTCAGGTCATAGTCGCGCAGATCGGCCAGCACGCGGGCGTGGTTGCGCCCCATGACGCCAACGCCGGCGACGCCGACACGCAGGGGGGGATTCGGGTTCGAGGTCATGCCCCCCTTTACGCCCTCCATCGGAGCCTGCGAAGGGCCTGCGCCGACAGAGGGAACGGCGTGACCTAGTTCCGGCCCGGGCGGCGCGTCGGGTCGGTCAGGCGGAACAGGCTGGCATCCAGACCTGACGCCGGCGTCAGGGTGGTCAGCTGGGTGCGCGTACGTCCCCCCTGGGCATCGGTGATGGTCCACTCCTGCAGACGCACCGGATTGCCGGCAAAGGCCAGGATGACCGAGCCTTCGTTCGGCTTGCCCTGGTCCCGCGCCGTGATCGCGAACGCCCCCGACTGCATCCGGGTCACGCGGTCGATGCGGACACCCTGATCCAGCCGCACATTTCGCGCGAGGAAGGTCGACAGCGGGGTGGCGCTCAGCGGCACCTGCTGGAAATTGTTCAGGCGCGGATCATAGCGTTTGACGTTGTTGCCATCCGACACGACCAGCAGCCCGGCCGGGTCGGTATATTCGAACCGCATCTTGCCCGGACGCTGGATCCAGAAGCGACCGGTCCGGCGCTGGCCACCCGGGCCGGTCTCGACGAAATTGCCCTGGGCCGTCGTCATGTTCTGCAGATAGCTCTGGGCCTGGGCCAAGGTCGCGCGGTCGGCGGCCGACAGGCTGGACTGGGCGGCGGCAGGCAGGGCGGACACGGTCGCGATGGCGGCAAGGCCGAAGCCGAAAGTACGGCGTGAAGCGTTCATGGTCAGTCTTTCTCCTCCGTCGTCCCGGGCGGACCGGGAAGCGGGATCGTGGGTCAACGGTGACGTTCTGGCCCTGCGGCTTGTCGGTCCTATGACCCCAGCCTGACCATATTCCGGCGACGGGATGAAGCCATGTTCAGCTTTCCGGTTCCCCGGACGTGCCTTTACATCGGTGGCGGAGCCGCCAGGATGTCGCGCTTGCCGGCATGGTTGGCCTGGCTGACCACGCCTTCCTGCTCCATCCGCTCGATCAGCGAGGCGGCGCGGTTGTAGCCGATCTGCAGCCGCCGCTGGACATAGGAGGTCGAGGCCTTGCGGTCGCGGGTGACCACGGCCACGGCCCGGTCGTACAGGTCGTCGCCCGATCCGCCGCCCCCGCCGCCTTCGTCCATGACTCCGTCGCCATCGCCATCCGGGTCGTCGGTGATCAGGTCCAGATAGTCGGGCTCGGCCTGGGCCCGCAGATGTTTGCAGACGTCCTCGACCTCGGCATCGGTCACGAACGGACCGTGCAGGCGCGTGATCCGTCCGCCGCCGGCCATATAGAGCATATCGCCTTGGCCCAGCAGTTGCTCGCCGCCCTGTTCGCCCAGGATGGTCCGGCTATCGATCTTGGAGGTGACCTGGAAGGAAATCCGGGTCGGGAAATTGGCCTTGATGGTGCCGGTGATGACATCGACCGAGGGCCGCTGCGTCGCCATGATCAGGTGAATGCCCGCAGCCCGCGCCATCTGGGCCAGGCGCTGGACGGCGCCTTCGACGTCCTTGCCCGCGACCAGCATCAGGTCGGCCATCTCGTCCATCACCACGACCAGATAGGGCAGAGGCTCGGGCCGGATCTTTTCGGACTCATAGACCGGGCGACCCTGGTCGTCGAAGCCGGTCTGGACCGTGCGCTCGAAATGCTCGCCCTTGGCCTGGGCCTCGCGCGCCCGCTCGTTGTAGCTGGCGACATTGCGCACCCCCAGCTTGGACATGCGGCGATAGCGGTCCTCCATCTCCCGGACCGTCCATTTCAGGGCCACGACGGCCTTCTTCGGATCTGTGACCACGGGGGCCAGCAGGTGCGGGATGCCGTCATAGACCGACAGCTCCAGCATCTTGGGGTCGATCATGATGAAGCGGCACTCGGCCGGCGAATGACGGTACAGGATCGACAGGATCATGGCATTGACCCCGACCGACTTGCCCGAGCCGGTTGTGCCCGCGATCAGCAGGTGGGGCATCCGGGCCAGGTCGGCGACATAGGGCTCGCCGCCGATCGTCTCTCCCAGCGCCAGTGGCAGCAGGTTGGACGGCTTGTCATATTCACCGGAGGCCAGCAGGTCGCGCAGATAGACGGTCTCGCGCTTGGCATTGGGCAGTTCGATACCGATGGCATTGCGACCCTGCACCACACTGATGCGGCAGGCGCGGGCCGACATCGAACGGGCGATGTCGTCCGACAGGGCGACAACGCGCCCGTGCTTCACGCCGGCGGCCGGGACCAGTTCGTACAGGGTGACGACCGGGCCCGGGCGGATCTGGTCGATCGATCCCTTTACCCCGAACTCGGCCAGCACGCCTTCCAGCATCTTGGCATTCTGTTTCAGCGCCTGTTCGTCGACGCCACCCACCCGGGCCGTCGGCTTGGACAGGATGCCGAGCGGTGGCAGGTCGAAGGCTCCGGCCGGGCGGACGAATTCGAAGGCCGGCTGTTCGTCCTCGAGGGCCCGCTTCGAGGTTTTCGGGGCCTTGACCGGGGCGACGCGCGGCTCGTTCGCGGCGATGGGCGGGACCGGGGATGCGGACGGCGGCTCTGAGAGAAGCGCCTCCGGGGTCTCGTCCCATGGCGGAATGTCCGCGACCGGGGGCACGACGGGCAGATCGTCTTCGGGAAGCTCCAGCGCCGCTGCGCGCCGTGCAACCCGGGGCGCTTTGGCGGGACTGGCGCGGCCCGCGGGCGGTCTGGCTGCAGGTGCTGCCTTGCGCAGACCGCGGCTCCAGCTCAGGGCCTCGCCGAAATCGGAAATCCTCAGGCCGATGGCATAGCCGCAGCCCCACAGGCCCAGACCGGCAAACAGCAGGCCGCAGATTATGGCCCCGCCAGGGATCCGGAGGGCGGTCAGGCCTGCGACAGCCGATCCCGTGACCGCATCGCCCCATAGTCCGCCCAGACCGGTCGCCAGTGGCCAGGCCGCCGGAGGGGCCAGGGCCGACAGGGCCGCGGACACCAGCAGCACCCCGGCAAACGCCGACAGGGCCTTCAGCGGCGTGGGCTTCAGCCGCTGCTGGATGGCCTCGCCGATCGCGGTGGCCAGACCGAAGGCGACGATGATCAAGGTTGCAGGCCAGGCCGCCAGACCCAGCGACTGCATGAAGATGTCGGCGAACAGGGCGCCGTTGGCCCCCAGCCAGTTGGTCGCCGCCTGCCCGGATGCCGCGTTCAGGCTGGGATCCGCCGGGTTCCAGGACATCAGGGCCACAACGAGCAGAGTCGCCAGCAGGGCCTGCAGCACGCCGCGGAACCGCACCATGAAGGGCGCGTCCCAGATCACCCGGGCGCTCAGCCAGGCGCGCTGGCCGATGACGAGGACGGCAGACATAGAGGCACAACTCCGGACGGCAGGCGTTTGGTCCCTCTTTTTGCCCGGACAGGGTTAAGGGGGCATTTACCCAATCCCGCTTCCTGCCCGTGCGACCCCCTTGCCACTGGACGGCGAGGCACCGTGGCGCGACAAGTCCGGCATGACGACCCCCATGACCCATGACGTGATCATCGCCGGTGCCGGCATGGCCGGTGCGACCTTCGCGCTCGCGGCCGCCCAGGCCGGGCTGAAGGCGGTGCTGATCGATCCCCAGCCTTTTTCCGAACAGCTGGCTCCGACCTTCGACGGGCGTTCGACGGCGGTGGCCTTCTCGACGTTCCGGATGCTGGATGCTCTCGGTGTTGGCGAGGGTCTGCGGGCCCATGCCTGCCGCATGGACCATATCCTCGTTACCGATGGCCGCCGCCCGGGGGCCGCGTCCAAGCCCGCCTCGCCGGCCTATCTCCGGTTCGATGCTGCCGAGATCGGCGACCGGAACGGTGGAGAGCCACTCGGCTACATGGTCGAGAACCGCCACATCCGTGCTGCCCTCGCCCAGGCCGTGACGGCCGCCGGGATCGAGGTCCGGGCCCCGGCCGCCGTGGTCACGGTCACGGCAGACACTGCCGCTGCGTCCGTGACCCTGGCCGATGGTGCCATCCTGACGGCCCCCCTCGTCATCGGGGCCGAGGGACGCGGGTCGACGGTGCGGGATGCCGCCGGCATCGATACCGTGGGCTGGGACTACGGCCAGTCAGGCGTCGTTGCTACCGTGCGTCTCGGCCGGGACCATGGCGGGGTTGCCCACGAGTATTTCCTGCCGCGTGGCCCGTTCGCCATCCTGCCCCTGACCGATCGGCGGGCCAGCCTGGTCTGGACCGAGACCACCCGCGCTGCCGACGCCCTGGGCAAGGCGTCGGACGAGGCTTTCCAGTCGCACCTGATGCGCCGGTTCGGGGACTTCCTGGACGGGGCGACGGTCGAGGGGCCCCGGTTCGTCTATCCGCTGGGGCTGAAGCTGGCGACCCGACTGACGGCTCAGCGCATCGCCCTGATCGGCGATGCCGCCCACGGGGTCCACCCGGTCGCGGGACAGGGGCTGAACATGGGCCTGAAGGACGCAGCAGCCCTTGCCGAAGTTTTGGCCGACGCCGTCCGGCTGGGCGAGGATATCGGCTCGGAGCTGGTGCTCGACCGCTATGCGCGCTGGCGGCGGTTCGACAATGCGGCCCTGGCGGCCGGTTTCGACGGGTTCGTGCGGCTGTTCTCGACCGACCATGCACCGGTTCGGCTGGCGCGCGATCTGGGCATGGCCGTGGTCAATCGCGTCGGGCCCCTGCGTCGGGCCTTCATGCAGGAGGCCGGCGGCGCGACCGGCGACCTGCCGCGTCTTTTGCGGGGCGAGCCGGTCTAGTCGAGGACCCGCGCCTCGTCCGGCAGCATGATCGGCACGCCGTCACGGATCGGATAGGCCAGTTTTGCGCTCTTTGAGACCAGTTCATTGGCCGCCCGGTCATAGTCCAGCCGTCCACGTGTCACGGGACAGACCAGCACTTCCAGCAGGCGAGGGTCGACTGTCGAGGGGGTATTGAAGCTGTCGGTCATGGTGATCCGCTTACTGCATCGCCGTCGGCGTGTCGCCGTCGCCCGTCTCGGCGGCATCGATCCGCATCAGGGCCGTCAGGACGGCTGACCGGTTTTCAAGCGTCACGGCTTCCAGCAGCGCCTGTTTCTCCGGACCTTCGAACGGCAGGGCCATCGACAGGCTGTTGACCAGCGCCTCCTGGGGCGCGGCCTCGGCCGTGTCCCAGTCGATCTCGAGTTGCCGGCGCTCCAGATACGCCCGCAGGGCGTCGAGGAAGGTCTCGCGATCGAAGTCGACCCCGGTCGGGGCGATCAGGTCGCTCTCGAAACTGGCGAAGGCCGCGCGGACCTGACGATAGGGGGTCTGTGACGGCATTTCCGCCGTGACCCGGAACCGGCAGACGCCCGTCAGGGTGATCAGGTATCGGCCGTCCGATGTCTCGGCGAAACTGGTGATCCGCCCGGCACAGCCGACGGCTGCCAGGCTGGGCAGCTGGCGCGGACCGCCCGGCGACTGGATCAGGCCCAGAATCCTGTCCCCGGCCATCGCATCGTCGATCATGTTCAGATAGCGCGGCTCGAAGATGTTGAGCGGCAACTGCCCGCGGGGCAGCAGGATAGTCCCCGAAAGGGGGAACACCGGGATCACCTGGGGCAGGTCCGCTGCCTTTACATACCCTTGCGCCATAGCTGTTGTTCCTATCAGGCGAACAGGATCGAGGACAGGCGACGGCGCCCATCCTTCGCCACGTCGCTGGTGGCCCCGGCCGCTTCGAAGACGACAAGGAGCTGTTTGCGCGCAGCCTGCTCGTTCCACTCCCGATCGGCCTGGACGATGGTCAGAAGGGAGGTGACGGCCCCTTTCAGGTCCCCCGACGCGGCCTGGGCCAGCGACAGGTCATAGCGGGCCCGATGGTCGCCCGGATTGGCGGCAACCTGAGCCTCAAGTTCCGTCGTCCCGCCCGCGGGCGCTGTGGCGGCCAGCGCCAGCTGGGCCCGGACAGACTGCACCGCAGGCTCGGTTGAATCCGCAGGGGCCATGGCGATGGTCTGGGCAGCCTGTTCGGCGTCGCCGTCGGCCAGATAGACCCGCGCCATGCCGGCGATGGCCTTCTGGTTGTCGGGCTCCATCTGCAGGATCTGGGCAAAGGCCTGGGCCGCGCCGCCAAGGTCGTCCAGAGACAGGGATTCCTCGCCCAGCGACAGCAGCTGAACGACGTCCGCATTGACGCCCTCGCCACCGGTCAGCTTGTCGATGAAGGCATTCAGCTGGCTGTCGGGCAGGGCGCCCATGAACCGGTCGACGGGGCGGCCATCGACGAAAGCATAGACCGTCGGGATCGACTGGACCTGAAGCTGCTGCGCATAGGCCGGGTTCTTGTCGACATCAATCTTGACCAGCTTGATCTTGCCGCCCTGCGCCCGCACCGCCTTCTCGAGGGCCGGGGTCAGCTGACGGCAAGGCCCGCACCAGGTCGCCCAGAAATCGACCAGCACAGGAACCGACCGCGACGCCTCGACCACGTCGATCATGAAACTGGCGTCCGAACCGTCCTTGATCAGGTCGTTCGGTGCGGTGGTCGGGTCGGCAAAGGTCATGGTTGGGTCCCTGTAACGCAAATCCTCGTCGAGGAATGGATCAGATGGTCGCGGACGGGCAAGGGGACAAGTCACGCACCCTTCAACATTCGGCTGTCAGGCGAGCGTGTCGCGTCGCCTTGCTCCCCGGGTTAACCATCCGGGTCCTTGCAGAACAACATCCGTGCCTCAGCCGCCCGCCCAGCGCCGGTTCGGAAGCCCCAGATCGGGGTCTTTGGTTTTCCCCAGCGGGTTGCAACCTTAACAAAACCTTTCCGGATGGCGCTATCGGTCTGCCATGGCTGGAGAAATGACTGTGAAACAGGTTCTGATTCTGACGCTCGGCGCGGCTCTGGCCGTCGCCGGAACGGCAACGGCTGGCGAGCACGGTGGCAACCGTGGCGGCGGCGGACATCCCGGTGGCGGATACCAGGGCTGCGGCGGTGGTTGTGGCGGCGGCGGCGGACACCCGGGTGGCGGTGGAAACTATGGCCGCAACGTCAATGTGAACGTCAGCAATCACGTCAACGCCTCGTCCCATGCCTATGCCTCGTCCTCGGCCAGCGCCTACGGATCGGCCAGATCGTTCAGCACGGCCAGCGCCGTCGGCCGGTACGGTGGCGGCGGAACCAGCTACCGCGGCGTCGGCGGCTACTATGGCAACGGCATCAACACCTATGCCGGCGACTATGGTTCGGCCTATGCAGTCGGCGTCCCGGTCCAGTATGCGGGCGGCGGCGTCACGGCCATCGGCTGGAACCGCGCTCCGGTCAGCGCCCCCTTCGGCTATGAGGTCCGTGGGTTCGGTCGCGACTATCACGGCAGCCGCCGCTCGGAAGCGCGCTATGAGGAGCGCTACGAGGCTCCGATCCGCGAAGAACGCTATGAGGAACGCTACATCGAACATGAGGCTCCGGTCGTCGAGCGCCGCGTGGAGCGTCACGTCCAGTACAGCGCCCCGGTGATCGAGGAGCGCTACGAAGAGCATCACGACCGTGGGGGTCGTTACGGCTACAGCGAGCAGCGCTTCTACGAACAGGGTCATGAAGCCGCTCCGGTCCATGCCTATGGCCCGGCTGCCAACATCCACTATGAGGCTGCCCGTCCACAGCCCCGCCCACAGCCGATCGTGGTGCGCGGCGCGCCCGTGCGCGTCTCCCAGGCTCCGGTCTACATCGACAGCCCGCCCGTCTATGTCGACGCGCCGCCGGTCTATGTCGATAGCCCGCCGGTCTATGTCGAGGCACCCCCGGTCTATGTCGATCCGGCCCGCATCCGCGTGCGGCCGTCCGACGTCCACGTTCGCCCGTCGGACGTCCACGTCCGCGCTCCCGAGGTCCACGTCCGGCCGTCACAGGTCCATGTCGCCCCGGCCGAGGTCGAGGTGAGCCAGGCAGAAGTTCATGTGGCCGCACCGAATGTGCACCAGGAAGAATACCGGGCTCCCGCGACGCCGAACGAGTTCTACGGCATCGACGAGGCGACACCCCCGCCGCCGCCGCCGCCCGCGCCGCAGGCCCGCCCGCATCACCCGCGCCCGTCGACCGAGCGTCCCTATGAGCGGGACGCCCACGGGGAACGCGGCTAGCGCCTGTCCCGGTCGCGGTCTGTTACGACCGGACCTCGCTCATCTCGCCCGCGATCCGGCCGGCGGCCATGACGGGGTCGGGATCTCCGATCACGGGGCGAGCCACCACCAGGTGGGTCGCTCCGGCCTGAAGGGCGGCCTGCGGCGTGGCAACACGCTGCTGGTCGCCCTTTTCGCTTCCGACCGGTCGTACGCCCGGGGTCACGATCAGGAAGTCGGGTCGACCGGCCGCAAGGGCGATGGCCCGCACCCGCGCGGCTTCCAGCGGGCTCGAGACCACGCCGTCGATGCCGCAATCCAGCGCCTGCCGGACCCGCTGCGCGACCAGATCCGCCGCCGTCGCGCCATAGCCGATGGCCGCCAGATCCGCCTCCGACAGGCTGGTCAGGACGGTGACGCCCAGAATTTTCGTGTCCGTCCCCGCTGCGTCGCGCCCGCGCACCGCGCCTGACATGACCTGGGGCTCGGCATGCACCGTCAGCAGGTCACAGCCCCCCTCGGCAACCGCCCGGGCAGCCCCTTCCACCTGGGCGCCGATGTCGTGGAGCTTCCAGTCCTGGAACACGGCCTTCCCGCGTGCGCGCAGTTCATGGGCAAGTTCGACCCCGCCCGGCCGCGCCAGCAGCGTCAGCCCGATCTTGTAGAAACTGACCCCCTCGCCGATGCGGTCGACCATCGCCTTCGCGGCCTCGATCGAGGGCAGGTCCAGCCCCACGATCAGTCGCGGGTCATTCAGCAGCGGTGAGGTCATCGACGGGCTCCGGCGAACCGGCTAGAGCGGGACGCGAACACGTCGGCGTCGGGCCGGTAGGGATTTCAGGCTGAGGGGGCTGGCATGGACGCCGTCGATCTGGGGGTCAACCTCTTCGTGGCGCTGTTCGCCCTGGTCGATCCGATCGGCAACATCCCGATCTTTGCCGCCGCCACCGCCGGAGCCAGTGCGCGCCAGCGGATTTCGGTCTCGGCCCTGATCTGCCTGTTCATCGTGGCCTTCCTGGCCTTCTTCTTCTTCACGGGGCTGGGGCTGCTGCAGTTCTTCGGCATCTCGCTGGCCGCCTTCCGGATCGCGGGCGGCATCCTGCTGCTGCTGCTGGGCCTGGACATGACCCGCGAGGACTTCCTGACCATGTTCGCCGATGCCGATGCGGCCAATGACGCCAAGGACGTTCGCGGCTATGCCAGCCGCCGCTTCAAACGTCTGATCGTGCCCTTCGCCATGCCGCTGCTGATCGGGCCGGGAGCCATCTCGACCATCATCATCCAGGCCGGAGAGGCGAGCAAGATCGGCTATGAAGGCACCGTCGCGGGCCTGGTGGCCATTGCCGCCGCCGGGGCCGCCACCTTCGCCTGTTTCGCCCTGACCGGCCCCATCAGCCGGCTTCTGGGCGATGTCGGCATGGCCATCATCGTGCGGGTCCTGGGGCTTATCCTCTGTGCGCTGGCGATCCAGTTCATCCTTGCGGGACTCGGCGAAGCCATTCCCGGGATGTTCGCCGGGGCCGTGACGTCCCCCTACCCTGACAGCGGTCACTAGGCGGATAGGCTAGAGGCGCTTCAGCCGCCGCGCGTGCCCTGCAATGATGCTCAGCGCCACACCATTGGGCAGCAGCTTCGGGATGATCGACAGCAACCGGTTTCGCCAGCCGGGAATGACGCGCGGCCGGTTGGCCTCGACCGCGTCGTAACCCGCGCGCGCCACCGCCTCGGCCGTCATCCACATCCAGGCGGGGTAGGCGGATGTGACGTCCGCACGCGAGCCGTTGATGTCATGGAATTCGGTGAAAGTGTAGCCGGGACACAGGGCCGTGACGTGGACCCCCGTGCCCTGCATTTCCAGGCGAAGCCCCTGTGAGGCCTTGATCAGGAAGCTCTTGATCGGTCCGTACAGCGTATCGCCCCCGGTTGCCGGCATAAGGCCCGCGATCGAGGCGACATTGAGGATCCGTCCGAACCGCCTCCCGACCATGCCCGGCAGCAGCAGCCGGCTCAGTTCGACGGGCGCGGTCAGCATGACCCGGATCGAGCCTGCGTGCTGTTCGGGCTTCGTGGCCAGAAACCCCGTCGTCAGGCTGAATCCGGCATTGTTGACCAGCCCGTCGACGGTCAGTCCCCGCGCCGTGATCTGGGCCACCAGCGCTTCCGGAGCGCCTGGTTCGGCAAGGTCTGCGGTCAGGACAGTGACGTTGGCTCCGATCCTCCGCGTCTCGTCGGCAAGGGCATCCAGCGCCGCCTCGCGCCGGGCCGTCAGGATCAGGTCCCAGCCCTCGGCCGCATAGACCCGCGCCATCGCCGCGCCGATTCCGGCGGAGGCCCCCGTGATCAGGACCGTTCGACGGCTCAAGCGGCCACGGCGCTCGCGCGACGAATGACCTCGGTGCACATCGGGTGCGGCTCAAGTCCCGCCAGAGAGTCCGGCTGACCAGCCAGCAGGTCGGCGATGCTGATCTTCGACAGGGCGGCCGAAGCAGCATTGTCAGCCGCCGTCAGGGCCTTGGCCACCTGGCGCGGGATATGCTGGCCAACGGGACAGCCTTTGGCTCCGGCTGGCGGCGAGCCCAGATGCGCACAGCCATTGACTGCACGCAGGACCACATCCAGCTGGATATCCTCGGGTTTCGCGAGCAACCAGGCCCCGCCCGACGCGCCGGGGCGGGTGGCGATCAGCCCGGCCTTGGCCAGCAGGGCTGTCACGCGACGGATCACCACGGGGTTCGTCGGCACCGACGCGGCCAGGATCGCACTCGGTACGGCCTGGGCAGCGGCAAAGGCACCCTTGTGGGCCAGATAGGCCAGGGCATGGGCGGCGACGGGAAAGCGTTGGCTGTCTGACATTTTTGGTTCGGGTCCGGACTTCAAGGTAGGCGCTCGCGCCCGGATTCACAAATAGCGGGTGCAAGGTGAACGGGGGCCGTCTGCACGACCATTGAATTCGTTTTGGGTGTGCGCGATTGAACCGGAAGCGGAATGAGCCTAAGGCCACGCCGCTTTGATGGGCCGCCGACGCGATGCCCGGAGGATATTCATGGCCGGGGACACACCCCAGGACGACAGCGCTCCCCTCGCCGCGTCCGCTACTGCCCCGTCTCCCGGCCCCGTCGCACATGCGGCGAAGAAGGCCGGATTCTGGGGTTTGACGATTGGCGCCATCGGCGTGGTCTTCGGCGACATCGGCACCAGCCCGCTCTATGCGCTGCGCGAGGCGATCGACCATGCGCGCGACGGCGTGGGTGGCGATCTGGCCGTCATCGGCGTCGTATCCCTGGCCTTCTGGGCGCTGATGATCGTCGTGACGTTCAAATACGTCTTCTTCCTGATGCGTGCGGACAACAAGGGCGAGGGCGGGACCCTGGCGCTCATGGCTCTGGCCCAGAATGCCGTCGGCCGCCGCAGTGCCTGGATCTTCATCCTGGGCGTCTGCGGTGCGGCGCTCTTCTATGGCGACGGCATCATCACCCCGGCGATTTCCGTCCTGTCGGCCGTCGAAGGCGTCAAGGATGCCCCCGGTATCGGTGGCGCACTGGATTCGTTCATCGTGCCGATCTGCGCCGGCATCCTGATCGCCCTGTTTCTTGTCCAGTCCAAGGGCACGGCGGGTCTCGCCAAATTCTTCGGCCCGATCACGGCCGTCTGGTTCCTGTGCCTGGGCGGGCTGGGCGTCTATCACATCTTCGACGACATCAGCGTGCTGCGGGCCCTGTCACCCCACTACGGCGTCCTCCTGCTGATCAACGACGGGTTTCTCGGCTTCATCATTCTGGGGAGCGTGTTCCTCGCCGTCACCGGCGCGGAGGCCCTGTATGCCGACATGGGGCATTTCGGGAAGGCTCCGATCCGCATGGGCTGGCTGACCTTCGTCCTGCCCTGCCTGACGCTGAACTATCTGGGCCAGGGAGCCCTGATCCTGTCCGACCCCTCGACCGCGGCCAATCCGTTCTGGGAAATGGTGCCAGAAGTTGCCTACTGGCCGATGCTGGGACTGGCCACCGCGGCGACGGTCATCGCTTCGCAGGCCGTCATCACCGGAGCCTTCTCGGTCACGCAGCAGGCTGTCCAGCTCGGGCTCCTGCCACGCATCGACATCAAATTCACCTCCGAAACCCAGGCAGGCCAGATCTTCGTCCCGGCCGTGAATACCCTGCTGCTGATCGGTGTCCTCGTGCTGCTGGTGGTCTTCCAGAGCTCGTCCAACCTCACGGCTGCCTATGGCGTGGCGGTGACCGGCACCATGCTGGTGAATACGATGATGGCGTATTTCGTCATCACCAAGAAGTGGAAGTGGCCCCTTTGGGCGGCGCTGGCGACCCTGATCCCGTTCGGCTTCATCGACATCGTGTTCCTGACCTCCAACCTGCTCAAGATCCCGGATGGAGCCTGGATGCCTCTGGTCCTCGGGGCCGGGCTGGTTCTGATCATGTGGACCTGGACCCGGGGCTCGCAGATCCTGACGACCAAGGCCAAGAAGGACAGCCTGCCGCTGACGGACCTGATCGAGATGCTGAGGGCCCGCCCCCCGCATCGCGCGCCCGGCACCGCCGTCTTCCTGACCAGCGATCCCGACGTCGCCCCCGTCGCCCTGATGCACAATCTCAAGCACAACAAGGTGCTGCACGAGAAGAACATCATCCTGACGGTCCGCACGACCGACCGTCCGCGGGTGCCCGACAGCGACCGGATCCTGATGGAAGTCATCAATGACGACTTCAAGAAGATCACCCTCCACTATGGCTTCATGGAAAGTCCGGTGATCCCGCGCGCGCTCGGCCTGTGCCGCAAACAGGGGCTGAAGTTCGACATCATGTCGACCAGCTTCTTCCTGGGTCGCCGCTCGGTCGTGCCGTCGGCGGCGCGGGGTATGCCCCTGTGGCAGGACAAGCTGTATATCTTCCTGATGCGAAACGCCGCCAACCCCACCGACTTTTTCCACATTCCCCCCGGCCGCGTGGTCGAACTCGGCACCCAGGTGGCGGTTTGAAGCCCGGTGGCCGGGCCGGCGGCCCCGGTGGCGGTGGAGGCGGCAAGAGCTCCGATGCCCGGGGTCGGCGCATGGCCGACAAGGCGCGCGGTCCGCGCCGTGAACCCAAGCCGCAGGAAGAGCGGGTCCACGACGAGACTGCCGACATCGGTGTGGAAGCCCGCGTGGCCGCCGGCGTCCTGCTGAATGCCGCGCTGATCCGGCGCGGCGGCCTCGACGAGGCCCTGGCCCTGCCGGCCGTGACGGCTCTGCCCGGACCGGACCGGGCCTTTGCCCGCGCGGTGGCCATGGCTGCGTTGCGTCGTCTCGGCGAGATCGACCAGATCCTGGACCGCCGCCTGCAGAAGCGCCCGCCCGAAGCCATCCGGACCATCATGCGGGTCTCGCTGGCCCAGACCCTGGTGCTCGGCACCCCGGCGTTCGCAGCCGTCTCGACCGCGGTGAAGCTGGCCGAACGCGAGGTCAAGACGCGGCCCTACAAGGCCCTCGTCAATGCCGTGCTGCGCGGGATCGAGCGCGAGGGTCCCGGCCCCACCGACGCCGTCGGCAATCTGCCCGACTGGATCGCTGCCCGCTGGAAACAGACCTATGGCGATGCGGCCCTGCAGGGCCTCGCACAGGCGGCCACAGAGGAACCGGCCACCGACCTCAGCCTGAAGCCGGGAGAAGACCCTGAGGCCCTGGCCGCCCTCGTCGAGGGCGAGGTCCTGCCGGGCGGGACGGTCCGTACCGGCATGCGCGGCGACGTCGCCACCTGGCCTGGCTATGAGGACGGCATCTGGTGGGTCCAGGACGCCGCCGCCGCCGTGCCGGTGCGCCTGCTGGCTCCGCAGGCCGGCGAGACAGCGCTGGATATGTGCGCCGCACCCGGCGGCAAGACGCTTCAGATCGCTGCTTCGGGAGCCTCGGTCGCCGCTCTCGACCGTTCCGATGCCCGGCTGAACCGGTTGCGCCAGAACCTCGGACGCACCGGCCTGGCTGCCGAGATCGCCGTCATGCCGGCCGAGGAGTGGCTGGACAGCCGTACCTTCGACGCCGTGCTGCTGGACGCCCCCTGCACGGCCACCGGCACCTTCCGTCGGAATCCAGAAGTCCTGCGCACCACCAAGCCGGCCGAGGTCGGCAAGCTGGCGGACGTCCAGCATCGCCTGCTGGATGCCGCAGCCGAGCGCGTCGCTCCCGGTGGGCGGCTTGTCTATTGCGTCTGTTCCCTGGAGCGCGAGGAAGGCGAGACCCAGATCATCGCCTTCCTGCGCCGCAACCCCGCCTTCCGCACAGCCCCGGCCGATCCCGGGGCTGTGGGCGCACCGTCGGAAGCCCTGACGCCGGAGGGGTGGCTCCGCATTCTGCCCTCGATGTGGGCCGACAAGGGCGGGGTCGACGGCTTCTTCGCTGCCCGGCTTGATCGGGTCGGCTAGAGACAGACGTCCAGAAAGGCCTTCAGGGACGCCGCGACCGTACCGCCTCGCCTCTGGCCCTCTTTGCGGAAGGACAGAGGCAGGACGCAGGGCCGACCCTAGTGCAGCATCCAGCCGTCCTCGCCGGCGGTGCGGTGCCATGGAAACGGGTCCGACAGGGCACCATCGTTGTTCACCGGAAGGGTCACCATCCAGTCGTCCGTAGGACTGGCAAAACCGCCGAACGGCATCGGCAGCCCGCCCTCGACGTCCGGCAGGACGAGCGGCTCCAGCGCGTCCTGTGCCGGCAGGACAAAGGCGTCATCGTCGATCTTGAAGGCGATCACGACATCGGCCGGATCTTCGCCCGCAGGTCCGGGCTGGACCTGCGGGTCCGGATCCATCCCCGTCTTCCCCTCGAACGGGGTGCCGTCGATACCCGTGTCATCCTCCGCCACCAGAACCAGCGGCTGTCCATCGAGCGCCTTCTGACCAGCGCTCTCCTCGACAGCGCCTGAGAAGGCAGCATCGATCGTGCGGATCCCGCCGGACCAGAGGGGTGCCGTCAAGGCCACATGCTCGGGGCTTTCGGAGAAGGCCAGCAGCAGGGCTGCGCGGCTGGTTCCGGTGTTCAGCGCATTGACCTGGACAGCGATCCCCGCCGCATCGCCTTCGCGGTCGAGGCAGAACCGGTAGAGCTGTTCGACGAAGGCCTGGTTGGACAGGGCACCGTAACGCGCCTGGAATTCCGGCGAGGCGGCAAAATTCGCGGCCAGGGTCAGCAGCGATGTCCCGGCGTTCAGGGCCGCGAGCTGACCGGCCAGTCCAGCGGCATCCGGCAGCCGGTCGAACGTCGCATCATAGAGTCGCGCGATCTGCAGGGCCTTTTCGTCGGGCACCCAGAGGCCGGCGTTCAGGACGGACTGGGTCTGAACCCGGTGTTCGCCGCTTTCGGAGAAATTGACCAGAAGCTGGGCCCGGCTGGTGCCCGTGTTCAGGGCCGCCGCCTGGAAGGTGATCTCCGCTGCGGTCGCGTCGCGATCCAGTGCAAAGCGATAAAGCTGGCCCACGAACTGCTCGTTTGACAGGGTGCCGTAGCGGTCCACGAACTCCGGCGAGGCCGTGAACGCGCTGGCCAGGGCCAGCAGGGTGGTCGAACCGCTGGCGAGAGCCCGGACCTGGACATCCAGACCGGCCTGGTCCGGCTGGCGGTCCAGGATGGTGTCGTACAACCGCATCACCTGGGCCGGGATGCCGTTGACGTCGAAACTCATCACGCCGTCGACAAAGCGGCACTGCTCGACGTCAACGAGCGTGTCCGTACCGCCCTCGGGGCCCCCGCTGACGGTAGACCGGGTCACGAAGGGCGTGACCGGCCCACTGGCGGCCGACACGCCGTACTGGCGCCGAACCCCGCTGTAGAGGGCCGCGTCGACACCGAAATCCCCATCGATCAGATCGGACCCGGCACCCCCGATCAGGGTGTCGATCCCGGCGCCACCTCGCAGGCTGTCATTGCCATCGCCACCATCCAGGGTCGCGCCAAGCGGATTGGTCGTGGGCGCAGCGGTAATCAGGATGTCGTTTCCGCCGCCGCCCCTCAGGATATCGACACCTCCATTGCCCTCGATCCTGTTCGCCTGGTCGTCTCCGATCAGCACGTCATTGAACGCTCCGCCGCGGATGTGCTCGAACCCGGTCAGGGTGTCGCTACCCTCTGCGCCCGTCGCGAGACCGGTCACCAGGCTGACCTGAACGCTGCCGCTCGCCCCGGAATAGTCGGCAACGTCGGATCCCGTACCGCCATCGAGCGTGTCATTGCCCAGCCCGCCGGTGACGATGTCATCGCCATTCCCGCCTGCGATCGTGTCATTGCCGGATCCGCCGTTCAGGCTGTCATTCCCCCCCAGGCCGGTGAGGGTGTCGTTGCCCCCAAGGCCCGACAGCGTGTCGTCGAAACCCGTTCCATCCATCAGATTGTTGAGGATATCGCCGGTAACCATCAGCCCGCCCAGCGTCACCGTCGGGATTGTCTGATCCGAAAAGCGCAGGAACTCGATGTTCCTCAGCGCGTCTGTGCCCTCGGTCGGATGGGAGACCAGCACCATCTGTCCCTCGACCGTGATGGTGTATTCCGACCGCGGGAACCGGAACACGGCCGTATCGGTCCCAAGGCCGCCATCGATTGTGTCCTGTCCCGCATTGCCGGTCAGGACATTGTCGCCGGAGTTGCCGGTGATCCGGTCGTTTCCGGACCCGCCGACGGCGTTCTCGATCGCAGCCCCCAGGGCGATCGCGACATTCCCGGTCAGCCCGCCCACGCTCGAGAAGCTGGTCTGGCGCAGGTCGATGGTCTGCTCGACGGCATAGCCCGAGAAATCGAGCGTATCGACGCCCCCGGCATCCCAGACGGCAAAGATCAGGGGACTGGTGCTGCTGCGGGCCGAGAACCAGGGCTGGCTGGCGGTGGAATTGAACCCGTAGACGGTATCTCCGGTCCGGGTCGTCATGTTCGCGCCGTACAGCCGCTGGATCGCCGCGATGTCGTCCAGCATGGGCGCTGCGCTGTAGCGCGCGCCATAGATGCCGCCGGTTGCGCCCTCGGTGAACGCACTCATCACCGAATATTGCTGGCTGTCCTCGAAATAGGCTGTCTCCGCTCTTTGCAGTCCGAGCGCCTGACCGATCGCAAAGGTGAGGTACCGCTGGCCATTTTCGAGCACGACGGGATTGGCCATGACGCCCCGGGCACTGTTGGTCCAGACATCACCCGCGCCTGACGCACTGTCACGGCTCCCCGGCGAGGCACCAAAGGCATAGACTTCCTGAGGCACGTTCGAGAAATTGCCGAACAGCATGGAGGCATTGTTCGTGTAGGCCTCTTCGCCAGCCGCGCCGCTGACGCGCTGGAAGGTGATGTTGGCCACATCCGACCAGGCGGACAGCGCCAGCAGGGTCGCGGCAATCTGGGCATCCGTGAAGCGGGAGAAGCCGCCGTAGCCATTCGGAATCGAGTCCGGTGCGGTGCTGCGGAAGGCAAAGGTAACGGTGACCGCCTGACCAACGGCTCCCGCGCCGTCCCAGTGCAGATTGCCCCGGGTGAGATGGGCGCCGGCTTCGCTGGTCCCCAGCGAGACCCGGCCATTCGGCCTCAGCCCGCCCCGATCCTCCGTGCTGGCGAAATACTGCGGGTTGGGATCAAGACCGTTGAAGCCCGAAAGAGCGCCGCCCAACCCCGCAAAATGAGCAAAACCGAACTCGGACTGTGTACCAGAACTGTCCAGATACCGGCTAGCAGGCATGATCGTCCCTCTCCTTCGCTCTTAGGCCCCTTGACCACCGTAGCGAGAGATCTGGAAACGGCAACCGCTGTTATATCAATTTCTCGATAAAAGAGCGTTGCTGACATCTTAAGCTATCCCCTAGAGAATAGTTCAATGTTGACAATCTTCTAGTCACTAAGCACTGCCATCTTCGGCAATCAGGGCGTGCGCTGAAACATCGCGGTTTGAGGATGACATTCCCTCAATCGTTGATTAGCCGCCGAAGGCCGCCATGTCCTCGTCGGAGATATCCTCGTTGGAATAGACGTTCTGCACGTCATCCTCGGCATCCAGCGCGTCCAGCAGCTTCATCAGGGTCCCGACAGCCTCGCCGGTCACCGGCACCTCGGACTGCGGCTTCCAGACGATGCCGGTGGACCGGGCGTCGCCCAGGATCTTGGACAGGGCCTCCGCCACCTCGTTCAGATCCTCGAAGGCGGTCCAGATCGTGTGGCCGGGTGCGTCCTCATAGATGTCCGGCTTGACCAGATCGCTCTCGACGTCCTGTGCTCCGGCCTCGATGGCGGCTTCCATGACGGCATCCTCGGACCCGGCTTCTGCGGGATAGCGGATCATGCCGACCCGGTCCCACATGAAGGCGACCGAATTCATCTCGCCCAGGGCCCCGCCATTCTTCTTGAAGGCCGTGCCGATGTTGGAGGCCGCGCGGTTGCGGTTATCGGTCAGGGCCTCGACGATGATGCCGACGCCACCGGGACCCCGCCCCTCGTAGCGGACCTCTTCCATCGTATCGACGTCACCGCCTGCAGCCTTGTTGATGGCGCGGGTGATCACATCCTTGGGCAGGCTTTCGGCCTTGGCGTTGTTGATGGCCAGCCGCAGGCGCGGGTTCAGGGCCGGGTCGGCCATGCCCGACTTGGCCGCGACCGTGATGTCGCGCGACAGTTTCGAGAACAGTTTCGAACGCTGGGCGTCGGCGCGCCCCTTGCGGTGCATGATGTTCTTGAATTTGGAATGGCCAGCCATGGAGTGTTCGGATCTGCTCGCAAAAAGAGAGCCGCGTCTAACCGATCGAAATGCCCCTGTCACGGCCAGGCGATGGCGCGGAACAGGTGGCCATGCCAAGGATTGAACCAAGACACCGATCAGGAGCCGATCATGACCGCCGAAGACACCGCCTATGACGACGACGATCTGGACGAAGCCGACATTGTCGAATGGTACGAGGCCCGACCGATCGCCGTCTCGACGGCCGTCGCCACCGGTTCGATCATCGGGGCGTTTGCCCTGGGCGTGCTGACCGCCGTCGGGGCCCTCGCCCTGCTCGGTTATATGGACGACTAGGCCGCCCGCAGGGTTTCCAGAAACCTGCGTATCGCATCGCCCGTGGGCACAGGCCTCCGGGTGATGCGATCGACCTGGACATGGACGAAATGGCCCTGGGCTGCGGCCTCGTCCTCGTCGTTCCGGAAGAGGCCGATCTCGTAGCGGACGCTGGACGTCCCCAGATGCGCGACCCGTACCCCGGCGGCGATGACATCCGGAAAGGCCGTCGAGGCGAAATACCGGCACCCTGTCTCGACCACCACCCCGATCGTTGCACTATCCGTGATGTCCAGCAGGCCCTCGTGGATCAGCATCCGGTTCACGGCCGTGTCGAACCACGAATAATAGACGACATTGTTCACATGGCCGTAGACGTCGTTGTCCATCCAGCGCGTCTCGATCCGCTCGAAATGCCGGTAATCCGCGCGCCGGGTCCGGTCCGCATCCCTCGCCATTCAGGCCTCCATCCAGACAATCAGGGTTTCGCTTGGCCGACGCGGCGTCAAGCGCCTACCGATAGACGAAGCTGATTGGCGGAGGCCCCATGACGATCACCACACGCGCTGCCATCCTGCGCCGAAGCGGTGCCAGCCACCCTTATGCCGACAGTCGCCCCCTCACGATCGAGACCGTGTCCCTCGATCCGCCGGGTCCCGGCGAGGTGCTGGTCGCGATCAAGGCAGCAGGTCTGTGCCACTCCGACCTCAGCGTCATCAACGGCGATCGCCCGCGACCCCTGCCGATGGCGCTCGGGCACGAGGCGGCCGGAATCGTCGAGGCTCTGGGCGATGGCGTGACCGATCTGGCCATCGGTGATCACGTCGTCATGGTCTTCATGCCGTCGTGCGGCCATTGCGATCCCTGCGCCGGTGGCCGGCCGGCCCTGTGCGAGCCGGGGGCGGCGGCGAATGGAGCGGGCGCGCTTCTGGCCGGGGGACGGCGGATCCATGCCGGTTCCGAGGTCATCAACCACCACCTCGGCTGTTCCGCCTTCGCCGAGCACGCCGTCGTGTCGCGCCGGTCGCTGGTCAGGATCGATCCCGCCCTGTCGTTCGAGGAGGCAGCCCTGTTCGGGTGCGCCGTGCTGACCGGTGTCGGGGCCGTCGTGAACACCGCGGCGGTCAAGGCCGGCCAGAGCGTCGTCGTCATCGGTCTTGGGGGTGTCGGTTTGGCCAGCGTGCTCGGGGCCCTGGCCAGCGGAGCCTCGCCGGTCGTGGCCGTTGATCTGTCGGAGGACAAACTGGCCCTGGCCCGCACCCTGGGTCCCGTGCAGACGGTCAATGCTTCGGACCCCGGCGCCGTCGCCCGGGTCCGGGCCCTGACCGACGGGGGGGCCGATGTGGCCTTCGAGATGGCAGGATCGCTCCGCGCCCTGGAAAGCGCCTGGGCCATGACCCGCCGCGGCGGGTTGACCGTCACCGCCGGACTGCCGCCCGCAGATGCCGCACTGGCGGTGAACGTCGTGTCGCTGGTAGCCGAGGAACGGACCCTGAAAGGCTCCTACATCGGAACCTGCGTCCCCAGTCGAGACGTCCCCCGCTACGTCGCCCTGTATCGCGACGGTCGTCTGCCGGTCGATCGTCTGATGAGCGGGACCATTGCCCTCGACGACATCAACGCCGGCTTTGACCGTCTGCACTCGAGTGAAGTTGTGCGGCTGGTGGTAAGGCTCTGAGGGCCAGTCCGGCCTGGAGTGCGCTCCCGTCCAGGACCGCCCTTGCGACACCCAGCGCCTGTTCCCGGATGTCGGGCACCGAGGTGATTTCCCAGAAGGCCCCGCGCGTCAGGGGGCCGACAGCATGCACGCCCGTGAGCGGCTGGTTGCGCCAGTCCACGAGGCGACATCGGTCGTCGATCCGCGCCCCCAGCCCGGAAGGGTCGGGGGTCAGCAGCCCACGCCGCCTCAGGCTCGAAATCAGCGGGTTCGCTGCGTGATCGACCGCTCCGTTCGGACCGGTGCAGTTGACCACCGCATCGACGCGAAACTGCCGGGCACGCCGCTCGCCGCGTCTGCGCCACGTCACGACAATGCCGCGCGCGTCGCGCTTCAGCGACACCGTCCGCCCCGCCACCACGCTGACCTCGCCCAGGTCGATCAGGGCGTCCAGCCGCTCCTTCACGGCGGGAGCCAGCCGGTGGCGATGGACATCCCACCAGGGACGCAGGTGACGCAGGAACTGTCGGCGCTGGACCGGGGTCCAGTCTCGCCAGAGGGTACTGGCCTGACTGCGCAGACCGTCCATCACCATCCGCCAGTCGCGCGCCTTCGCCTGATCGCGGACAGCCCGCAGCAGGGCAACCGGCGACAGACTGTCGGGGGCCTCCCAGATCGCCGGGCCGACCAGGCCATGCCCGCGGGGCGTCAACCCGCGCCGCGACAGGGCGGTGAACCGTCGACCCGGTCGTGCCAGACCGATCGCCACATCCACCATCGTCAGACCGCTGCCGACCAGCAGGACATGCTCGGCCGCATCCGACAGTCCGCCCGATTGGCCCCAGGGGTTCGCGAGATAGGCGGACGAAGCCAGCAGATCGGACGCGATCCCGACCGGCGGCGTCGGCTCCATGACGCCCAGAGCCAGCACCACCGCATCGGCCAGCATCGGGCGCTGGTCCGACAGCCTGAGGCGCCAACGGACCCCGACCCGTTCGATATCCTCGACCTCCGCGGCAAGCTGGGTCAGACGCCCACACGTGCGTGCGCCGTCCAGGATCGAGCGCAGATAGCGGCCATACAGACCCCGGGTGATGAACTGGCTGGTGGCGCTCCAGCCGCTCTGCTCGGTCAGCCACTCGGCCAGATGATGCGGCTCGTCCGAAAAGGCGCTCATGTTGGTCAGACGCACGTTCAGCACATGGTCCGGATTGGTCGTGGCATAGGCTGTACCGGGACCGAACACGCCACTCCGTTCGATCAGCACCACCCGGGCCTCGGGCGACAATCTGAGCACATGCACAGCGGTCAGAAGTCCGCTGAACCCAGCACCGACGACAGCGACCTTCATGCCGGTATCCCGTGTTGCGCCGGACCGATCGGTCGCTGGCCTCCGGACAGGCTAACCCCGACGACGGAGGTTCCCCGACTCACATTTTCTGGAAGAGTCGTTGAGGGACTCTCGGCCTTCAGATCAGAAACGCCGGAACAGCCGCGACGCCAGATAGCCGGTCATGGCGGCCAGCAGCACGCACATCAGGCCGTAAAGCCACGGCTGGCGATGGGCGAACTCGTACACATTCCGTTCGAAGCCGACCTTCTCGACCGTCAGGGTCAGGTTCGAGACCGAGACCGGATCCCCGTCCTGGAACAGCCAGACTTCGGCATTGTAGATGCCCGTCGGGGCGGTGGTGGGCAGTTCGACCTCGGCGCGGAACAGGCCCCGGTCGACGAAACTGACGCCCGCCGGATCGGTGTTATACAGGGCCGCGGCCTCGCGCAGCCGGATCACGGCCCGGCGCCAGTCCAGATAGTCCTCGCCCAGCCGGCTGACCACGACGTCGCGCACGCCGTAGCGGGTCACGGTCCGGGTCTCTTCCGGTGCATCGATCCGCAGATGGTCGACGCCGACGCCCAGCCGGCGCAACTGGCCGAAATCCGCGATGTCGCTCAGCGGCCGGGTCGAGGCCGTCATGTAGAAGCCGGGAGCCCCTTCGAACAGCACGGGACGACTGTTCAGCCATACGCCCATGTTGCGGGTCTTCTTGACCAGTCGGACGGGCGCATCGGGCCCCCGCACCACGACCACCACATCAGTTGGCTGGTCGCCCGGATTGAACACCGCGCCGTACAGGACGATCGTTGCCCCGCTGAACCCGGAATCGACCCGCACCCGCGCATCGGTCAGCGCCGCCGCGATCCGCAGATCCGAGGCCGTGTCGACCGAGCGTTCAGGCGCAGCGACCCGGGGCTCGACCGCGGGCGCGATGATGGCGGGCGGAGGGGGCGGGATCGGGATCATCCGTCGGATATCCCGGGCGCGAACAGGAACAGATCCGAAGGCCGCACGAACAGGTCCAGCCCCATCTGCATGCCCACCAGCAGGACAATCAGTCCCAGCGCAGCACGAAGCTCCTCGGCCCGGAATTTGCCGGCGAACCGCGCGCCGATCTGGGCCCCGACCACGCCCCCGACGACCAGGATCATGGACAGGACGATGTCGACGGTCTGGTTCCGGCCGGCCTGGAGAACTGTGGTGATCGCCGTGGTGATGATGATCTGAAACAGGCTGGTCCCGACCACGACCCCGGCCTTCATCCTGAGGACGTACAGCATGGCGGGCACAAGGATGAAGCCACCCCCCACCCCCATGATGGCAGACAGAACGCCCACCAGGATACCAAGCCCGATCGGTGGAATGACGCTGATGTAGAGGCCGGATCGGGGGAACCGCAGCTTGAACGGCAGGCCGTACAGCCACATCGGCCGTCGCCGGTCCTTGCGGGTCTGGGGTTCGCCACGCCGCTGCCGCAGGATCTCCGTCAGGCTCTCGTACAGCATCAGACAGCCGATCGAGCCGAGGAACAGCAGATAGCTGAGGGCCACCACAAGGTCGGCCTGGCCGAGCAGCCTCAGCCAGCGGAACACCTCGACCCCGGCGAAGGCGCCGATGGCCCCGCCTACCGCCATGATGCCGCCCATGCGATAGTCGACCGCGCCCTGACCGGAATAGCGGATGACGCCGGACGTGGAAGAGGCAACGACATGGCTGGCCTGACTGGCAACAGCGACCGTCGGGGGAATGCCCAGAAACACCAGGACCGGTGCCATCAGGAAACCGCCGCCGATCCCGAACAGGCCGGACACGAATCCGACCAGCGCCCCCAGCATCACCAGGACCGCCCAGTTCACCGAAACCTCGGCGATCGGGAGATAGATATCCAAAGGACGCGCCTTCGGCTGAAGGAAAAAGTCAGGCGCCGGACAGGCGTCGTCGCGGTCTTAGCGAGACAGGAGGCCCCCGGCCACCCGCCCCGCCGGAAAGTCACGGGCCGTCACCAAAACGCCTCAGCGCCGAATGGCAGGCCCCTAGCCGAGCGCCTCGGCGCTGAAGGCATCAGCCTCGGTGCGGGCTCTAGCGAGATCCTCGGCGGACACGGTCGAAGCCAGCCGGTCCACCGCCACCTCGGCCTGGGCGTCCCCCCCCCGGGCAGCAATCATGTACCAGGTCAGGGCCTTGGCCGGATCAGCGGCAATGCCCTCGTCGCCAGCCTCATAGATCTTAGCGGCATTGAACTGGCTGTCGATCAGACCGCGATCGGCGGCTCGGATGAGCCAGGTCAGGGCTTCGGACCGGCTCTGGTCGCCACCGACGCCATCGTACAGATACATTCCATAGGCGTGCATGCCCCGGGGATCGCCGCCTTCAGCGGCCTTGCGGGCCCACAGGCGGCTCTCGGCCTCGTCCTGAGGCACGCCGGCCTCGCCGGTCTGGTAGAGACCGACCAGTTTCAGCTGCGCCGGCGCATAGCCAAGATTGCCAGCCTCGATCAGGGGGGCGAGGCCGGCCGCGTCACCCGCGTCCAGCAGTTCCAGCCCTGTCTCGTAAAGCTCGATCGTCTCGGGCGAAGTCACGGCCGGGGTCGAGCCGAGCGTCGGGCTCAGGGCCATGGCCGCCATCGGCAGGGGACTGTCTTCCCCCGTCAGGCTGTCCAGCGAGAATTCCAGGCCCGTCAGCCGCATGGTGGAGATACCTGCCGCCACCAGGGCTGCGCTGGTGACCGAGGCCAGCAAGGCCTTGCGCACCGTCGAATTGCTGCGCGACGCCTGCTTGTCGAGGCGTTCCTGCAGCTTGGACTTGCCGCCTCGCATGAGGCTGCGCTTGGCTGCCGGGGACGCTTCGGGCGCGGCATTCATCGCCGCGCGCGCAGCCTCGATCGTCGTGCGTGTCGAAGCGGCCCGGCCCGCAGCTGCGGCGCTGGCCATCGACGCCCGCAGGATGCGCTCATCCACGAACTCGGTATCGGCCCCGAACATGTCATCGGGGTCCTGGAGCAGGGCATCGGAGACGTCGGCTCCCCCAAAGCCGCCAAAGGCATTGGCCTTGCCGAAGGTCGGCGCAGCCTCGCGCGGCTCGCGGGACTTCATCTGAGGCACGACGACTTCCGGGGCCGGCTCGATCGCCTGAAAAGCCTCGACCTCAGCGTCTGCCGAAGGTCCGTCTTCAATCGAGTCCGGCTCGGAAGGCGCATCCGCCTCGACGAAAGGGGGCGAGGGCAGCGGGGCCTGGGTCCAGCCATCATCCTCCTGGCCGAAGCTTTCGGACGGGAAGGCTGCCGCACGCCAGTCGCTCTCGACCGCAGCAGGGAAGGCCGCCACCGGAGCCGCAGCAACGACGATGGGATCGGCTGCGGGCGTGACCACAGGCGCAGACTCCGCCTCACGCCTGGCCTGACGCTCACGCGCCTCGCCCAGCAGCCGGGCCGTACGCTCCTCGCTGAGGCGCATCCGCTCGGCCATCTCGCCCGACGCCCGCTCGAACCGCTGGTCGGAGCGCTCTGCACTCTCTTCCAGACGACGGGCGATATCGTCGACCGCCTGGGCCGAACGTCGCTCGGACTGGATGATCCGATCCGCGAGACGATCCGAGATCCGGGTGATCTCCCCGCCCAGCTTCTCGAGGGCCAGGGCATTCTGATCGTCGGACCGGGTCAGCCGCTGTTCGATGACCTGGGCAAAGCGGGTCATGTCGCGGTCGACCCGCGTGGTGATGTCGCGTGTGATCGCTTCGGAGTCGAAGGTCGCACTGATCCGCTCGACCGAGCCGATCCGACCGTTCAGGTTCTGCGCGATCCGGACGATCTCGCGGCCCATGGTGTCCACGGCCTCGACCGAGCGCCGCTCGACCCCGTCTGCCCGGGCATCGATGGCGGCCACGGCGCGCTCGATGCGGGCCAGGCGACCATCGGCATCGACGGCATCCATGCGGCGAACGTGATCGGCCTGCTTCTCGTCGACCCGGCTCAGCACCGCATCGCGGCCCTCGCTGACCTGGCGCATGATCTCCTTGCGGCCGTCCTCGACCTGGCGCGTCAGGGTCTCGGCCAGCTTCTCGAACCGGCCCCCTTCCATGGAAATCTGCGCCTCGGCCGTATGCAGACGGTGATCCAGCCCGGCAAAGGTGCGTTCCAGGCCCTTCAGGGCCTCGGTCGTCGAGGCCTGGGCAATATCGAGACGCGCCGAGATCTGCGCCATGGCATCGGCGGACAGCGCGCCGTTCGGCACCTGACCGGCCGCCTTTTCGACGGCATCCATGCGCTGGCGAAGCTCGAGGGCCGCAACCCGCTGGCGCTCCTCGATATCGTAGAGACGGCTGGTGACGGCAGCGATGGATGTCTCGGTCTTGCCGAAGGCCTCGGCCGTACGCGGTCCGACTTCCTTTTCGAAGGCGCGCAGCCGTCGGGTCCCTTCGCGAAGCTCGTCGACGATATCGTCGATTCGCCCGGCCTGGGTGGCGGCATCCTGGTCCTGGGTGTCGATCCGGCGCAGCAGGCCGGCGACGGCCTGATCCACGCCCTGGATCGCCATGGTCGAGCGACGCTCGGCCGCCTCCAGACGGGCTGCGATCGCATCGACGGACGCCGCGACGCGATGCAGGACCTCGTCACGGGCGGGATCCCGGGCCGGCTCTCGATAGGCGGGGCGCTCCGCAGCGCGAGCATAGCGGCCCTCGTCGGCGTCATAGGCGTCGTCGAGACGGCGGGCCCGACCCCGGCGGTCGATGGCTTCGGCAGCATGGGCGCGACGTGGCAGGGGCGTGACGCCGTCATCCTCGTCATCGAGGATCATCGTGTTCAGCCATTCGCCCAGGGTCATCCCCGACCGGCGCGCCAGATCCTTGGCGATCTCGCGGGCCTTGGGCTCAATCCCCTTCACGCTCCATGGCGCCGCTGCGGTCACTGATTCGCCTCCCGAAACACATGCGGACGCTAGCTGTCCATATTCGGGGTGTAAATCTTTGGTTAACCCCCAGATATAGCGGGCAGCTCCGCTTTCTGTGGACATCGCCGCCCGACGCAACCCCGGCGATTCCCTCTTCGCGCCGACGTAGTTAACGGCACATTAAGATTAACCTCCCGGAAAGGAGGTTTGCCTTGCGCCCGACGCCCCTCCCCGCCACCTGCACGCCATGAGCATGACACTGACCCTCGCGCTGTTGGCGCTGGCGATTGGCCTGATGATCTTCGCGGGATGGCGGGGAGGCCGTCCACTGGACCTGACGAAAGGGCCACGCATGATGCCCTGGCGGTTCATCATGCTTCTGTCCGGAGCCCTTGCAGCCCTGCTGCTGATCCATGTCGGTACCTTGCTGGGTGTGATCAGGCCGCAGTAGCGCGCCGGAACCCTCGGCCCGACAAGGGGTTGTTGTGTCCTCCCATGCCCACAAGCGAGGCCACCATGTCCGATACCGTCCTGTCGCCCGAAAAGGCCGAGCAAGAGTTCTGGAAGCATCTGAAGTCATCCCAGACCGGGATGCTCGGTCTGGACCGGCCCGGCTACCACGCCCAGCCCATGACCGCCTTCGGCGAGCCCGAGACCGGAACCCTCTGGATCTTCACGCGCAATGACACGGACCTGGCGGCCGATGTCGCCACGCCGCAGGAGTCGATGTTCACCTACACCTCGAAGGACCAGGAAGTGTTCGCCTGCATCCAGGGCCAGTTGTCGATCGACAATGACCGCGCCCGGATCGAGGAATACTGGAACCCGGTCGTCGCCGCCTGGTATCCCGAGGGCAAGGACGATCCGCACCTGACCCTGCTGCGCTTCGACGGCGGCGACGGCCGGATCTGGGTTTCGAAGAAGGGACCGGTCGGCTTCTTCTACGAAATCGCCAAGGCCAATCTGACGAAGACGACGCCGGACGCGGGCGGGGTCGTGGACGTCAATCTCGGCTGACCCGCCGACACCTTACCTATCCCAGCGCCCGCGTCGGTTCGTCCGGCGCGGGCGTTCGCATTTCCGGTTCCGTTGCCAAACAGGACTGGCTAGTGTTTCCCAAAAGTCGAAATCAGGGAAACGCCATGGACGATCTGGAAGCCTTCCGCGCCGACACCCGCCAGTGGCTCGAGGCGAACTGCCCGTCCGAGTGCCGCGGCCCGATGGAAAACGACGAGGACCGCGTCTGGGGCGGCCGCAACGCCACCTTCCGAACGCCCGCCCACCAACAGTGGATGGAGGTCATGGGCGCGCGTGGCTGGACCGCACCGGAGTGGCCGACAGAATATGGCGGCGGCGGCCTGTCGCGCGAACAGGCCAAGGTGCTGGCGTCCGAGATGCGCCGCATCGATGCCCAGATGCCCCTGTCCAGCTTCGGCATCTGGATGCTGGGCCCGGCCCTGCTGAAATTCGGCACCGAGGCCCAGAAGAAGCGCTTCCTGCCCGAGATCGTCCGCGGCGAGATCCGCTGGTGCCAGGGCTATTCCGAGCCGGGCGCAGGCTCCGACCTCGCCGGCCTCCAGACCCGCGCCGTCGATCATGGCGACCACTGGATCGTCAACGGCCAGAAGGTCTGGACCTCCTATGCCGACAAGGCCGACTGGATCTTCTGCCTGGTGCGCACCGACCCGGATGCCCCCAAACATCTGGGCATCAGCTTTGTCCTGTTCGACATGGCCACGCCGGGTGTCTCCACCCGGCCCATCGAGCTGATCAGCGGCAAGTCGGCCTTCTGCGAGACCTTCTTCGACGATGTCCGGGTCGAGAAGGAAAACCTGATCGGCGAGCTGAACCGGGGCTGGGACGTGGCCAAGAACCTGCTGGCCCACGAACGCACCATGATCGGCGGCATGGGCGAGATCGCCGGCCGTCCGGTGGGCCAGATCGCCGCCGACACGATCGGCACCGATGATCAGGGCCGGCTGGCCGACACCGCCCTGCGGGCCCGACTGTCGGACCTCGAGATCGACGCCGCGGCCTTCCGCCTGTCGATGGAACGGGTCGGCGATCAGGTAAAGGCCCGCCAGGTCAATCCGGCCATCGCCTCGATGCTGAAATACTACGGGTCCGAGCTGAACAAGCGTCGGATGGAACTGGTCATGACCGCCGGCGGGTCTGACGCGCTGGAGTGGGAAAGCGACCGGTCCCAGCACGGCCAGGACGCCCGCGACTGGCTGCGCACCAAGGCCAATTCGATCGAGGGCGGGACCTCCGAGGTCCAGCTCAACATCATCGCCAAACACCTGCTGCAGCTGCCGGGCGCCTAGGTCGTGACACTCCGCATCATGGCACTCTGTCTGATCGTGGCCAGCGTGGTCGTGTCTGTCTTCGTCCTGCTGGCGGTCGCGATGTCCGTTCCGGGCGGCATAACCCGGGTCGTCGATCATCCGGTCGCGAAGATCATGCTCGCCCTTCCGTTCATCGGGGTGTGTGCGCTCGCCGTTTGCGCCTGGCGAGACGCCCGACCGCGAACGATGGCCGCGATTGGCACCCTTCCCCTGCTGGCTCAGGGCCTGACCCTTCTCACCTTCGTTCGCATGGGAACGTTCGCCTGATGCCCCTGATCCTGACCGATGAGCAGACCATGCTCAAGGACGCTGCCGACGGCTTCCTGACCGAGAACGCCCCTATCGCCCACCTGCGCCACCTGCGCGACAGCCGCGACGCCGACGGCCTCTCCCGCGACCTGTGGCGGAGCTTTGGCGAGATGGGTCTGGCGGGCGTGATCATCCCCGAGGCCCATGGCGGTTCGGGCCTCGGCGCGGTCGAGGCCGGCGTCGTGGCCGAGAGCCTCGGCCGCACCCTGACCCCCTCGCCCTTCCTCGGCTCCAGTGTCCTGTCCGCCCGGGTGCTGATCGACGCCGGGTCCGACGCCCAGCAGACCGCCTGGCTGCCCCGGATCGCGGCCGGAGAGGCCATCCTGTCACTGGCGGTCGATGAGGGGGCCAAACACGCCCCGTCGCGCATGACGACCACGGCCGAACGTTCCGGCAACGGCTTCCGGCTGAATGGCGAAAAGGGCTTCGTGCTCGACGGCCACATCGCCGATGCCCTGATCGTGGCCGCGAAGACGGATGGCGGCACCACCCTGTTCCTGATCGATCCCGCCACCGCGGGGATCGAGATCGAGCGCACCGTCATGGTCGATGCTCACAATGCCGCCCGCATCACCCTGAGGGATGTCCAGGTCGACGCCGACTCCGTCATCGACGCGGTCGACGGTGGCGAGGAGACGCTGAACGCCGCCCTGAACCTCGGCCGCGCCTGCGCCGCCGCCTCCCTGACCGGGGCGGGGGATCAGGCCTTCCAGATCACCCTCGACTACATCAAGACCCGCAAACAGTTCGGGAAACTGATCGGCGAGTTCCAGGCCCTGCAGCACCGCTCGGCGCATCTGTTCACCGAGATCGAACTGGCGCGCGCCGCCACCCTGGCCGCACTTCAGGCGCTCGACGCCGGCCGCGCGGATGCCCCCTTTGCGGTCTCTGTCGCCAAGGCCAAGGCCGGCCGGGTCGCCGAACTGGCGGTGCAGGAAGGCGTCCAGATGCACGGCGGGGTCGGCATGACCGATGCCTATGACATCGGCCTGTTCATGAAGCGCGTCCGGGTGCTGAACGAATGGCTCGGCGACCCCGGATTCCATGCCGAGAGCGTGGCCCGCGCGCGCGGGTTCTGACTTCAAAACAGCCGCTCATCCCGGCGAAAGCCGGGACCCAGTGCTTTGGGGCGGGGATGTGAATGGATCTGAGGCGATGGCAATCCTGCGCACTGGATATGCGAAAGAACTGGGTCCCGGCCTTCGCCGGGATGAGCGGAGCTGAATAGGACGGTTACTCCGTCAACTGACGATCCAGCTTCTCGACCAGCGCCGCATAGACCTCGCCGGCCATCCGCACCGTGGCCGGGTCGATCTGGTCCATGTTGTCATTGGCCGTGTGAATCGTCGCGAACACCTTGGGCACGAAGCCCTCGGCCAGGCCGTTCGTCTGCCCGCCATTGAAGGCCAGCCACATCTGGTGGGCCCCGATGTGATCCTGGAAACCCAGTGACACAACCGGCGCAGCGGCCGCCGAGAAGGCCCGGTCGTCCGAGGGCGGATAGACCGGATAGCCGACGCAGTTCATCGCCCGCTCGGCACAGAGCTCGCGCACGGCCCGGGTGATCCCGGCGGACTGGTCGCCATTGTTCTGGCCATACATCAGGGTGTCGCCATAGCCCGCGACGTCGGAGTTCACGACGGCCGCCACATTTGTGAGGCCATGCGCCTCGATCCATTTGCGCGCGCCGATCAGGCCCAGCTCTTCCTGATCCAGCAGGATCAGCCGCACCCGGTGCGTCAGCGTCTTCGTCTTCAGGATCTTGGCCGCCTCGATCATGCCGACGACCGAGGCCGCATTGTCGACCACGCCCGCCGCCATCGTCCCGTCGCGCAGCTTCACGGCGTCATAGTGGGCGGTCATCAGGATCTCGCGGGGCCCGTCGCCGATGGTCACGACCACATTACGGCCCTCCATCGGGCCACTGCGGGCGGTCCCGCCGGTAAAGGTCTCGACGGTCGGCTCGAACCCGGCGGCCCGCAGCTGCTCGACCACGACGGCAGTCCGCGCCTCGTTGGAGGGCTGCACATAGGCCGCGACCTGAGCCTTCAGATCAACGTCCTGGGCCAGGACGGATGGCGCGACCAGCAGGGCCGAGACGACAGCGAGCGAACGAAACAGCATAGGCATCCCCTGAGAGCGATGTGCCATGGCTAGCGCGGGATCACGCCGCGTGCACATTGCTTTTTTGTCAGGCCAGTCCGGGCGCGACAGTATAGGCGGCTTCGGTCTTGGAGGCGACCTCCTCCAGCGTCACCCCGTCCGCCAGTTCGATCAGCTCCAGTCCCGCGCCGTCCGGCTTGACGTCGAACACGGCCAGGTCGGTGATGATCCGGCTGACGACGCCGGTACCGGTCAGCGGCAGGGTGCAGGCCTTCAGGACCTTGGACTGGCCGTGCTTGTTGGCGTGCTCCATGACCACGACGACGCGCTTGACGCCGGCCACCAAATCCATCGCCCCGCCCATCCCCTTCACCAGCTTTCCGGGGATCATCCAGTTGGCAATGTCGCCATTCTCGGCGACCTCCATGGCCCCCAGGATCGACAGGTTGATATGGCCGCCGCGGATCATGGCAAAGCTGTCGGCCGAGCTGAAATAGGCGCTCTCCGGGATCTGGGTGATCGTCTGCTTTCCGGCATTGATCAGATCGGCATCGACGTCCTCGTCGAACGGGAAGGGCCCCATGCCCAGCATGCCGTTCTCGGACTGGAGCGTGACCTCCATGCCGGGTGGAATATGGTTGGCCACCAGGGTCGGGATCCCGATGCCCAGGTTCACATAGAAGCCGTCCTTGAGCTCAAGGGCAGCGCGTTCGGCCAGTTGGTCACGGGTGCGGGGCATCAGATCGGTTCCTTCATGGCCGCAGGGGCGGGCTGGTGGAGGGCCAGTCGGTTGCCCTCGCTATCCTCGATCTCGGCCACGCAGCCGAGGTCTCCAAGGTCTTTCACGGGAAATAGGATGGCGGCCCCCCGATCCGTGGCGACCGCGAGCGCCCGCTGGATATCCGGGACATGATGATAGACGACCGCGCCGTCCCGGGTGGGGCGATAGATATCGCCCATGACCAGAGCGGCCGAGGCCCCTGGATGGCCCTCGTGCGTCGGAAACAGCGCCATGGGATAGCCGTCGACCTCGACGCGCTCGAAATCGTGTCCGAACAGCGCGGCATAGAAGTCGACAGCCCGGTCCAGATCGGTGACCGGGATCTCGACATGGCGGATCGGGTTACCCGGCGTCATGCCTCACGCCTCGGCGGGCTCGCGGGCCGTCACCGTCCGCTGCTCGATCCGCTTCTCGAACGAGCCGACAAACAGGCGGTCGACGTAGATTCCGGGGGTGTGGATGTTGTCCGGGTCCAGCGAGCCTGTCGGCACGAGTTCCTCGACCTCGACGATCGTCAGCTTGCCGGCCGTAGCCATCATGGGATTGAAGTTCCGGGCGGTCTTGCGGAACACCAGATTGCCGCGCTCGTCCGCCTTCCAGGCCTTGACGATCGACAGGTCGGCGACCAGGCCGGTCTCCATCACATACTGGCGGCCGTCGAAGGTGCGGACCTCCTTGCCCTCGGCGACCAGGGTGCCGACGCCGGTGGCGGTGAAGAAGGCCGGGATGCCCGCCCCGCCTGCACGGATCCGCTCGGCCAGGGTGCCCTGGGGATTGAACTCGAGGTCCAGTTCACCGGCCAGGTACTGGCGCTCGAACTCCTTGTTCTCGCCGACGTAGGACGAGATCATCTTGGCGATCTGACGGGTTTCCAGCAGCTGGCCGAGGCCAAACCCGTCCACGCCGGCATTGTTGGAGATGACCGTCAGCCCCTTGACGCCCGTGTCCCGCAAGGCGGCGATCAGGTTTTCGGGGATGCCGCACAGGCCAAAGCCCCCGGACATCACGGTCATTCCGTCGAACGCCACGCCCTCCAGCGCCGTCCTGGCATCTGCATAGACCTTACGCATCGGATCCCTTTTTCACCGCTTGATGAATAACACCTCGTTCTCTCGTCAATAGGACGCGGACGGCAGCCGGGCAAGCTTAGACCGGTCACGCCGCTCGCTGCAGGATGGTCGTCATCTCGAAGAGGTTACGGTGGAGGACCTGAAGCACGGCAAAACGCTTGCGCCCGTCAGTGTCACCGCCGAAATCGGCCGTGTCAGACCGCGTTCAGCGGGCGATGCCCAGGGTCGTCGGATGCGCCGGCGGCCGCCCGCGCTCGCGGTACCGGGCACCCTTGAACATCCCCAGCACGGCCTCCCAGTGGATGCCCCACATGACCTTGAAGGTCAGCAGCGGATGGCTGATCCAGGCCTTCAGCAGCGCCGCATCGGTCAGGGGCTGACGGGTGCCGGCAAAGGTTGCGGTCAGGATCGCCGTGTCGCCCCGGCGCACGGCCACGACCACTGACACGGCCTCGCCGGGCGGCCGGACCGTGAAGTCGTAGGTCAGGTCCATGTCCATGAAGGGCGAGACGAAGAAGGCCTTCTCCGCGCTCTGGCGCACCAGACGGTCGTCGCTCTCTCGCGGCTGGGCGACCAGATAGCTGTGTCGCTCATGGAAGGTGTTGGTCACCTCGTACAGCAGGGCCGCCAGCCGCCCGTCCGGACGGTGACAGAAATAGACGCTCAGCGGATTGAAGCCGTAGCCAAGGATGCGCGGCATGCACAGCAGGCGGATCGGCCCGCCCTCGATATCGATGCCCGCCTCGGCCAGATGATGCTCGACCTGTCCCCGCAGCGGTCGACCCGAGCGGTCGCCGTGGTCGGCGGCCCGGAAACTGAGCAGGCCGAACCGCTTTCCGCCCAGCCAGCGCAGCCGCTTCAGATGGTCGTCCACATGGTCGAGGTCCATCAGCAGCATGAAGATGCGATAGCCCAGCGTGTGGTCGAACCCGTGGGTCCGCCGGTGCGTGACCTGTCCCACATACAGCGCCGACGCGTCGTCCTGCCCCCTCGCAGGGGACGCCGTCATCATGCGGCAAGGCTCTGCGGCACCGCGTGGACCTGGATCCGTCCGCTCTCGTTGGCCACGGACCAGGGACGGCGCACCCCGCCCAGTTGCTCGGCCACGGCCAGTCCGGCCTGCAGCCCGTCCTCATGGAAGCCCGAACCGAACCAGGCCCCAGCGAACCAGACGCTCTGCCGGTTCTGCAGCGTCCAGAGCTCCGCCTGCGCCGCCACGGCAGCCGTATCGAACACCGGGTGCTCATAGTCCCACGCCCCCAGCACTAGCGTCGGGTCGGGCTCGCGCACGGGGTTGAGGCTGACGAACAGCGGCGGCCCCTTCAGCCCCTGCAACTCGTTCATCCAGTAGGTGACCCCGCCCTCGCCGGCACGGTCCGTCAGCCCCTGATGGGTCCAGGCCGCCCAGGCCTTCTTCCGCCTGGGCATCAGGGTCACATCGCGGTGCAGGATGGCCCGGTTGGGACGATAGGCGATGGCCCCCAGCAAACGCTTCTCGTCCTCCGAAGGGGTGTCGAGCAGACGCAGGGCCTGGTCGGAATGGGTGGCCAGAACGACCGCATCGAACCGCTCGCTCCGCCCGTCGGCGAACCGGACTTTCGCCCCGTCCGCGCCGCGGGCGATCCCGGCAATCCCGGCCCCCAGAACCGTCGTGCCGGTGAAGGCCCTGGCCAGACGGCTGACATACTGGCGACTGCCGCCCTCCACCGTGCGCCAGGTGGGCTTGAGCTCATAGGCCAGCAGGTTGTGGTTCATGTAGAACCGGACCAGCGAGGCGGCCGGATAGTTGGCCATCTGGTCCAGGGTCGAGGACCAGATGGCGGCGGCCTGGGGCAGCAGATAGGCGTCCCGGAACATCGTCCCGTAGCCGCCACGCACCAGATAGGCCTCCAGCGTCTCGCCCGACGCCTCCAGCGCCGCCAGATCCTTCGGGGCCTGTTTCTGGAACCGCAGGATGTCGGTGATCATCCGCCAGAATTTCGGACTGGCGTAATTGCGCTTCTGGGCGAACAGGGCTCCGAGCCCGTGGCTCGAATACTCCAGCGCCCCGTCATCCATCGAAACCGCAAACGACATATGCGCCGGCCGCGTCGGCACCTTCAGGTGATCGAACAGCGCCACCAGGTTGGGATAGTTGGCCTCGTTGTAGACGATGAACCCCGTATCGACGGCCACCGGTGCCGAGGGACTGGGGGCGTCGACCGTGTTCGAATGCCCGCCCAGCCGGTCGTCGGCCTCGTAGAGCGTGACATCATGCGCCTGCGACAGCAGCCACGCACAGGACAGGCCGGTGATGCCTGAGCCGACCACGGCGATACGCTGCCGGGTGGCGTCACGGTCGGGGGCGACCAGGGTGGGACTCATGTCAACTCCGGCATTGCGGTCGGCTCAAGCTACGGTGATACGACATCATCGGATGAGGGTCATCCGTACGCAACGCGTCACCGTAGCTGTATGCACAGTCAAGCGGAGCCTTTACGCCTCCCGCCTTCAACCGCCATAAACGCTAACGAGCCAAGGAAACCCCGATGAACCTTGCCAATGTCGCCATTCGGCAGCTTCAGGACGCCCCCTTTCCCGACTTCGTCACGCGCCCGGCGATCCGGAGCCTGGTGACCGAGGCGCGAAAGCGGCTTGATCGCGAGGCCCCGCACAACCCCGCCGCCTTCGCGCGCGCCATGGCCGAGCGCCCCATCGCCGAACACGCCGATGCCGCCAACGATCAGCACTACGAACTGCCTCCCGAGTTCTTCCAGATCTGCCTCGGCAAGCGCCTGAAATACTCCTGCTGCCTGTATGATCGCGACGCCGAAACCCTCGACCGGGCCGAGGAGAAGGCCCTGGCCGAGAGCTGTGCCCATGCCGGTCTGGTCGACGGACAGTCGATCCTCGAACTGGGCTGCGGCTGGGGCTCGCTCAGCCTCTGGATGGCCGAACACTATCCCGCAAGCCGCATCACCGCCGTCTCGAACAGCCACGGCCAGCGCGGCCATATCGAGGCCCAGGCCGCTGCGCGCGGCCTGACCAACCTGACCGTCATCACCTGCGACATGAATGATTTCGAGGCCCCGGAGCCCGGCAGCTACGACCGCATTGTCTCGGTGGAAATGTTCGAGCACATGGCCAACTGGCGCGGCCTGCTGACCCGGGCGAAACGCTGGCTCAAGGCGGACGGCCGGATGTTCATCCACATCTTCACCCATCGCGATGCGCCCTACCGGTTCGATCACACCGATTCCGGCGACTTCATCGCCCAGCATTTCTTCACCGGCGGCGTGATGCCCAGCCATGGACTGATCCGCGAATTCTCCGACCTGTTCACGGTCGAACAGGAATGGATGTGGAACGGCAAACACTATGCCCGCACCGCCGAGGACTGGCTGGCGAACATGGATCGCAACGAAGCGCGCATCTTCGAGTTGATGCAGGCAACCTATGGCGATCAGGCCCGGTTGTGGGTGCGGCGCTGGCGCAGATTCTATCTCGCCACGGCCGGGCTGTTCGGAAACGACGACGGCCGCACCTGGGCGGTCAGCCACTACAGACTGATGCCGACCTGACGGACGGCAGGGGACCAAGATGATCAAATATGTGTTCGCCTATCTGGGCGCGGGCCTTACCTTTGCCGTCATCGATGCGGTCTGGCTGACAACCATGGTCAACCGGCTGTATCGCCCCGTCATCGGGCCGATCATGGCCGACAAGCCGGACATGACGGCGGCCGTGATCTTCTATCTCATCTCGATCGCCGGCACCGTCTTCCTGGCCATCGATCCCGCGTTGCGTGAAGGGTCATGGACCCGCGCGGCCCTGAACGGGGCCGTGCTGGGCTTCATCGCCTATGCCACCTATGACCTGACCAACCAGGCGACCCTGAACGTCTGGTCCTGGAAGCTGACCATTACCGACATCATCTGGGGCACGACCCTGACGGGGCTGTCGGCGACCGGTGGCTATTTCGCCGCGCGCTGGGCCGAAGGGAAGTTCGGCTGAGCGATCAGCTCTTCAGCCGCCAGCCCGACCGGAACACCAGCCAGCAGGCGGCCGCCATGGCGACCGTCAGCACGGCGCTCATGATCACGCCGATCATCAGATTGCCCTCGGCCTGACCGATGAATCCATAACGGAACCCGTCGATCAGATAGAAGAACGGATTCCAGTGGCTGATGGTGGCGAACGGCTCGGGCAGGTTCTCGACCAGATAGAAGGTCCCCGACAGGAAGGTCATCGGCATGACCACGAAATTCTGCACCGCCGACAGGTGGTCGAATTTCTCGGACCAGAGGCCGGCCAGAACGCCCACCATTCCCATGAACAGGGAGGCGATCAGGCCGAACCAGGCGATGGCCGCCAGATTGGCAATGCCCATTCGCGCGAACGGCAGCACGCAGATCGCGGTCACCAGCCCGACCGCCAGGCCCCGTGTGGCCGCGCCGAGGGAAAACCCGATCGTCAGTTCCAGCGGGGACAGGGGCGGGGTCAGGAAGTCGGTGGACGTCCCCATGATCTTGGCCTGGATCAGGCTCGATGAGGCGTTGGCGAAGGCATTGTTCAGCATCGCCATCATGATCAGGCCCGGTGCCACGAACTCGGCAAAGGGCGTGCCGTGCAGCGGCGGCCGCGCGCCCTGCAGGGCCACAACAAAGACCAGCATATACAACAGGGTTGTCACGACCGGTGCCGCGACCGTCTGGGCTCCCACCTTCCAGAACCTGCGCACTTCCCGCAGGTAGAGGGTCTGCACACCCACCCAGTTGATGCCGTCATAGCGACGCGGCATCGGCAGGCCCGTCGGTCGGGTCGAGGCGAGGGTCGTGGGCTCGGTCATGCCCGCCAGATGCGCCCCGAATCCCCGTTTCGCAAGCATCCGGGCTTCATCGAACGCCGATTCAATATCTTGATTTCTGTGGACGCTTGATTCGCACATCTTGCGTCTCTTAACGCCTCGTTTACGACTGGTTGTGGGTCAGCGGCATCGACGGCGTCCGCAGGCACCAGATATTGAATCTGCTTTTCGCTGGAGGGCGACATGACACCAGGCTGGACAGAAGACCGCGTCGGTGCGTTGAAGAAGCTGTGGCTGGAAGGCCAGTCGGCCTCGCAGATCGCCAAACAGCTGGGCGGCGGCGTCACCCGCAACGCCGTGATCGGCAAGGTGCATCGCCTCGGCCTGTCCGGCCGCGCGACGCCGTCGCAGCCGGCCCGGACCGCCACCACCTTCCGCCCGGCCAAGACGCGCACCACGCCGCCGGTCCAGCCGTCGGCGCCCCGGCGCATCGAGGCCGTTGCCCCGGCCCCCCGCCCCAACCTGCCGGTCGCCCCGACGCCGGAGCGTGCCCCCGACATGGTCGGCACGGCCACGGTGATGACCCTGGGAGCCCACATGTGCAAATGGCCGATCGGCGATCCGTCGTCGTCGGAGTTCAGCTTCTGCGGCCGCCGGGCCTCCGAAGGCGTCTATTGCGTCGAGCATGCCCGCGTCGCCTACCAGCCCGCCTTGAAGAAGAATGGCTCGACCGAGCTGGCGCGGTCGCTGCGTCGCTACATCTGATTTCGGCCGCACGGGGCGGCGGGGCCGGGCACGATTTCGCCCATCTCCGCCGCCTTCGTCATTCCGCCGTCACGGTTGCTCCCTAGAGGGCTCGCTCCACCCGCCGGGTCCGCCCGCGGGATCGGGGGCGGGGCTGCGGTTATCCGGGTTGACGCAGCCCCCGACCCTCTCCCCTGGCAAATGTCAGTTCAGCACGCGCCGGTCGCCCGGGATGTCGAGGCTGAAGGCCGGAATTGCAGCCTCGAAGGCGCGGCCCGACGGGTCGACCATCTGGTACAGCCCTTCCATCACGCCCGACGGCGTCGTCAGCGGACAGCCCGAGGCATAGGCATAGCGTTCGCCCGGTGCGATCACCGGCTGCTGTCCCACGACCCCCGGCCCCTGCACCTCTTCCTCGACACCCCGCCCGTCGGTGATGCGCCAGAAGCGTGACATCAGCTGCACAGGCGCCGGACCGTGGTTCTCGATCTCGACCTGATAGGCCCAGACCCAGCGCCCGCCTTCCGGATCGGATTGCCCGGCCAGATAGCTGGGCCGGACACGGACGACGATGTCGCCGGTGCGGGCTTCATAAGCGGGACTGTCATTCATGGTCGGTGGCCTGTCGGATATCGCACGCCCATCGTTGCGCCACAGACCGGGGGATTCAATGTCAAAGGCAAGACAGACGACAAATTCCCCCTTAGACCGGGGGCATGAGCGCCTTCATCACAGCCACGCCCGGCATCCTGCCCTGCCAGTCCATCGAGAGCCTGATCGCCACGGGCGCGATCCGATCGCAGACCCCGTTCGACGCCGATCAGGTCCAGCCTGCCTCGCTGGACCTGCGTCTGTCCGACACCTGCTGGCGGGTGCGGGCCTCCTTCCTGCCCGGCTCGCGCAAGGTCGAGGACCGGATCGCCGATGTCGTGATGCACACGCTCGACCTGTCCGGCGGCGAGGTTCTTGAAAAAGGCTGCGTCTATATCGCCCGGCTGCAGGAAAGCCTGACCCTGCCAAAGGGGCTGATCGCCCGCGCCAACCCGAAGAGCTCCACCGGCCGGGTCGATGTCTTCGTGCGCCTGCTGACCGATCAGGGGGCGTCCTTCGACGACGTGGCCGAAGGCTATGAGGGGCCGCTGTATCTGGAGATCGCGCCCCAGACCTTTTCCATCCTCGTCCGACCCGGCACCCGGCTGAACCAGCTGCGGCTGAAGGCCGGCGAGCCTCCGCGTCTCGAGACCCGCAGCGTCGGCGTCGATCTGCAGGGCGGCGACATCGTCGGCTTCCGCGGTCGCCGCCACGCCGGCGTCATCGATCTGGACCGGATCGACGGCCATGATCCCCGCGACTTCTGGGAGCCGCTGAACGTGCGTCGGGGCGAGCTTCTGCTGGACCCGGGCGAGTTCTACATCCTGGCCTCCAGCGATGCGGTCGAGATCCCGGTCGACCAGGCCGCCGAGATGACCCCGATCGACCCCAGCGTCGGCGAGTTCCGCGTCCACTACGCCGGCTTCTTCGACCCCGGCTTCGGCACCGACGAAGCACACGGGGCCGGCTCGAAGGGCGTGCTGGAAGTCCGCACCCACGACACCCCCTTCCTGCTGGAACACGGCCAGATCGTCGCCCGGCTGGTCTATGAACCCCTGACCGAACGACCCTCCCGCCTCTATGGCGAGGGCGGCAGCCACTACCAGCGGCAGGGGCTGAAGCTCAGCAAGCATTTCAGGTCCTGGTAATCTCCTCCCCATCGCGAGGCGATGGGGAGGTGGCGCGGTGCACAGCACCGTGACGGAGGGGCTGCCGGACACGGACTCTGTCTGATTTTCAAGGCACCATCAGTGCAGCGGGCGAAGCCCCTCCACCCCGCTTCGCACGGTCCCCCTCCTCGTCGCAGGGCGACAGGGAGGATATCTCAGCTCAGCCGATCCGCCTTCCGCAGCGAAGGGAAGACCCTGGCCCAGATTCCGGTGGCGGCCAGCGCCCCCACCCCGCCGAACACTGCGGCACCGATCGGGGACAGCAGCCGGACCATGACCCCGGAGTAGGCCTCGCCCAGTTCATTCGAGGCCCCGATGAACAGCATGGACACCGACGACACCCGCCCGCGCATGTGATCGGGCGTCGACAGCTGGATAAGGGTCTGGCGAATGTTGACGCTGATCATGTCGGCCGCGCCCCCGATCAGCAGGGCGATGGCGCTGATCCAGGCGATCTTCGACAGGCCGAAAATGATGGTGCAGACGCCAAACACCGCCACGGCCCCGAACATCCACAGGCCCCCGCGCCGCACGATCGGATAGCGCGACAGATAGACCGCCATCCCCAGGGCCCCGACCCCGAAGGCGGCGCGCAGAAGCCCGAACCCGGCCGCCCCGACATGCAGGATGTCCCGCGCAAAGATCGGCGTCAGCAGGGCCACGCCGGCGAACAGCACCACGATCAGATCCAGCGAAATCGCCCCCAGCACGATCTTGGTGTCCCAGACGTATTTCAGGCCCTCCTTGACCGCATCCCAGCGCCCCGTCCCGTCCTCGACCGGTTCCGGCTTGCCGCTGGTCCGGATCAGCAGGAAGGCGCTCAGGCCCACCAGGAACATGCCGAGCGCCACGGCATAGGCCAGCGGAACCGAGAGGCCGACGATGACCCCGCCCAGGGCCGGGCCGGCGATGGCACCGGTCTGGAAGGCGATCGACTGGGCCGCGATGGCGCGCGGCAGGCCGGCACGACCGACCACCATCGGCAGGAAGGCCTGGCTGGCCGGTGCCAGGAAGGCCCGGCAGGCCCCGAACAGACAGGCCACGGCCAGCAGCCCCCAGAGCGGCGGCGAGCCATGCAGGGCCATGGCGAGGAAGGCGATCGCGCACAGCCCCTCCACGGCGATCGACAGGGCGACCGTGACTTTGCGATCGCGCCGGTCCGCCATCTCGCCCGCAGGCAGGGTGAAGGCCAGCAGCGGAATGAACTGCACCAGCCCGACCAGCCCCAGATACAGGCTGGCCTGTTCGATCGGGTGATCCCGCCGCGCGATCTCGTAGACCTGCCACAACAGGGCCGAGGACTGGATCTGGATCGCCAGCACCGCCGCGACACGCCCAAGCCACAGCAGCCGGAAATCCCGGATCGCCCAGGGGTTATCGCCCCGGTCCACATCGCCGCCGAGTCTCTTCTCGGGCGCCGGGGGTTCAGGGGTGTCAGAAGGGTCGGTCATGGTGTCTCAGCCTGGCAGGCGAACTCTTTTCGCGACCGCACAACGCCCGTAAAGCATAGGTCCATGACCGGCGCACCCCTTCCCCTCATCGATCCTGTCGAACTGACGCGCGATCTCATCCGTCGCCCGTCCGTGACCCCCGCCGATGCGGGAGCCATGGATACCCTGCAGCGGGTGCTGACCGACCTCGGATTCACCTGCCGGCGCATGGCCTTCGAAGGCCCGTCGGGCACCGGCTCCGACGCCCGGATCGAGAACCTGTACGCCCGGCGCGGAACCGCCTCGCCCAATCTCTGCTTCGCCGGCCACACCGATGTCGTGCCGACCGGCAATACCGAGGCCTGGTCCTCGGCCCCCTTTGAAGCCGAGGTCCGCGACGGACTGCTCTATGGGCGGGGGGCCGTCGACATGAAGGGCGGGATCGCCGCCTGGGTCGCCGCCGTGTCCGAGGTGCTGGCGGCCGCAGAGCCCGACGGTTCGCTGTCCTTCCTGATCACCGGCGACGAGGAAGGCCCGGCCCTGCATGGCACCAAGCGGGTGGTCGAAGCGCTGATGGCCGAGGGCGAGATCATCGACGCCTGTGTCGTCGGCGAACCCTCGTCCCAGCATCAGCTGGGCGACATGATCAAGATCGGTCGCCGTGGCTCGCTAAACACCTGGATCACCGTCCATGGCAAGCAGGGCCACGTTGCCTATCCGGCCCGGGCCGCCAATCCGGCCCCGGTCCTGGTGCGGCTGCTGGCCGCCCTCGATGCCTGGGTGATCGATGAGGGCTATGAGGCCTTTCAACCCTCGAACCTCGAGATCACCACCATCGACATCGGCAACGGGGCGACCAATGTCATCCCATCCGAGGCCCGGGCGCGCCTGAACATCCGCTTCAACCCGGCCCAGAGCGGCGACGGGCTGATGGCCGAGCTCAACAGGCTGGCCGGTCAGGCCCAGGCCGACAGCGGGCTGCAGATCACGCTTGAGCATCTGTGCTCCGGCGAGGCCTTCCTGACGCCCCATGGACCGTTCGTGACGGCGGTCCAGGATGCCGTAGAGGCCGGGACTGGCATTCGCCCGGAAGCCTCGACCACGGGCGGGACGTCCGACGCCCGGTTCCTGCGTGCGATGTGTCCGGTGCTGGAACTGGGTCTGGTCGGCCAGACCATGCACCAGATCGACGAACGGGTGCCGGTCGCCGAGCTTCAGGCCCTGACCGGTGTCTATCGCCGGGTCATTGAATCGGTTCTGGTCAGGAACTGACGCCATGACCGTCTTGGGCCCCTTCGCTGCCTTGCGCCTGCCCGGAAGTCTTGCCAGATCACCAGAATGAATTTCCGCATCGAAAAACGCATCGGCATCCAGGCCCCGGCCGAACGCATCTGGGACACCTTGTCCGATCTCGCCTTCTGGAGCCGGTGGAACCCGGTCGAGACCGACGCTTCGGGCGTCATCGGCTTCGGCGGCGAGATCCGCCTGACCGAGACCCTGCCCGGCCATCCCGCCCGACCGGTCATTGCCCGCGTCGGTGACTGGCAGCCCCTGGCGCAGCTGGTCTGGTCCGAAAAGCGCGGCATGATGTTCAACGTCGTCCGCTATTTCGAGATCGACGAGCTCGAGCCAGGCAGCTGTATCGCCGCCAACGGCTATATCTTCTCGGGCCTGCGCGGCGAGCTGTTCCACGACAAGCACAAATTCGCGCTGCGGCAGGCCTGCGAGCAGGTGGCCGAGTCGCTGAAGGCCGCGGCCGAACGACCGGTCTGATCCGCGGACCGCGGCCTATTTGGCCATCGTGTCCTGGATGTTGATGATCGCGGGTCCGAGGATCACGACGAACAGCACGGGCAGGAAGAAGATGATCATCGGCACGGTCAGCTTGGCTGGCAGGGCCGCCGCCTTCTTTTCGGCTGCCGACAGGCGCAGGTCTCGGTTTTCCTTGGCCATGGTGCGTAGGGCGACACCCAGGGGTGTGCCGTACTGTTCCGCCTGGATCATGGCCGTGGTCACGGCGCGGACGCCGGGATGGTTGGTCCGTCTCGCCAGGCCTTCATAGGCATGGCGACGCTCGGGCAGGTAGCTGAGCTCGGCCGTCAGCAGGCTGAGCTCCTCGGCCAGTTCGATCGAGGATGTGCTGATTTCCTGGCTCACCTTCTGGATCGCCGCCTCGATCGACATACCGGCCTCGACGCAGATCAGCAGCAGGTCCAGCGTGTCCGGAAACGCCTGCATGATCGAGGTCTGGCGCTTGGCGATCAGGTTCGAGAGATAGATGTTCGGGGCATAGTAGCCGGCCAGGGCCGCCGCCACGGTGGCCGTGACGCGGTTCATGGTCGGCAGTCCGAAATCGTTGAACCCGAACAGATAGAAGCCGACAGCTGCCATGAAGACGAACGGCATGGCCATCCGGAAGAAGTAGAAGGTCGTGATGGGCTTGGGCCCGCGGAAGCCCGCCTGGGCCATCTTGTCGACGACCTTGGGGTCCTCCAGCCGCTTGCTGAGGTCCAGCATGTCGACGATCTGTTTCTTGAAGCCGTCGTCGGTGTGGCGCAGCGCCGAGGCCGAACCCGAGACCATGGCCTGACGCGACCGGCGCCGCAGTTCGTCGCGACGGACCGCGACAGCCTTCATGCGCGTTTCGAGCTGCGCCCCGCCCGTCATGGAGGCGACGACGGTGAAGATCGCCGCAAAGGCGCAGATGCCGACGCCGATGCTCATCAGGTTCAGGGGGTTGGTCAGAAACGCGATCATGGTCCGTCAGTCCCTAGAATTTGAACGCGATCATCTTCTTCATCACGAAGACGCCGGCGGACATCCAGATCGCGGCTCCCAGCAGCATCACCTGTCCACGGGGGTCGGTGAAGAGCAGCCCCATGTAGGCGGGGGTCGTGATGAAGACGAGGGTCATGACCACGGGCGGCAGCGCGCCGATGATCCCGGCCGATGCCATGGCTTCCGATGACAGCGCCTTGATCTTTTCGGCCATCATCCGGCGCGCCCGCAGGACGGTGGTCAGGTTCGACAGGGCCTCGCCCAGGTTGCCGCCGGTCTTCTGCTGGATCGCGATGACGATGGTGAAGAATTTCAGTTCCGGCGTCGGCATCCGCTCGTACATCTTGTCCAGCGACTGCGGCAGCGTCAGGCCCACACTCATGTTCTCGACCAGGCGGCGGAACTCCGGTCCCAGGGGCGCCGGGGCTTCCTTGCCGATGATCTTGAAACAGTCGTGGACCGGCAGGCCGGACCGGATGCCGCGCACGATCACATCGACGGCGTTGGCGAACTCGCTCGAGAATTTCTTCATCCGCCGCTTGCCGATGAAGCCGACCACCCAGCGGGGCAGGCCGAGTCCGAAGACGATCGAGATCCCGGCCGCGAGAAGCAGGTTCAGCCCGAACACCAGGGGGATCAGGAAGGCGAGCGTGCCGAGGACACCGCTGATGATCCAGAAGGTCCGGATCTTCATCGCGAGGCCGGCATGCTTCAGCTTGGCCGCCATGGTCATCCGGGCCTTGCGTTCCCGGCGCTCCGCTTCCTTGAGCTGAAGCTCGATCACCTTGCGGCGGGCTTCGGGTGTGTTGGCCTGCGCAGCGGTCTTGCGGGTGGAGATGTTGCGTCCGACGCCCATGCCCTCGGCGCGCTTGAGGGCCTGTGTCGAGGAATCCTCGCCGCCGACGAAGACCCAGCCGAGGCTGGCAATGATGATGAAGCCCAGAACGCCCGCGAGGATTTCCAGCATCCGCCCTACTCCGCTGCGTCGAGGGCTTCCGCCAGCTCGCGCTCCAGCCCGTAGTAGCGCGCCCGGTCCCAGAAGCGCGGACGAGCGATGCCGGTCGAGCGGTGGCGGCCGATGATCTTGCCGTTCTCGTCCTCGCCCGTGATCTCGTAGACGAACAGGTCCTGGGTCACGATCACATCGCCCTCGAGGCCCACGACCTCGGTGATGTGGGTGATGCGGCGCGAGCCGTCCCTCAGACGCGCCGCCTGAATGATGACGTCGACCGAGCCCGTGATCATCTCGCGGATGGTCTTGGAGGGCAGTCCATAGCCCCCCATGGTGATCATGGATTCCATCCGGCTGATGGCTTCGCGCGGGCTGTTGGCGTGCAGCGTGCCCATCGAGCCATCGTGGCCGGTGTTCATGGCCTGCAGCAGGTCGAAGGCCTCGGGTCCGCGCACCTCGCCGACGATGATCCGCTCGGGACGCATCCGCAGACAGTTCTTCACCAGGTCGCGCATCGAGATGGTGCCCTGCCCCTCGAGGTTGGGCGGACGCGTTTCGAGGCGCACGACGTGCGGCTGCTGCAGCTGCAGTTCGGCCGCATCCTCGCAGGTGATGACCCGCTCGGTCGGATCGATGAAGGCCGTCAGGGTGTTCAGGAGCGTGGTCTTGCCCGACCCCGTACCACCCGAGATGACGATGTTGCAGCGGCAGGCGCCGATCACGCCCAGAACCCTAGCCCCTTCGGGACTGATGGAGGCGAACTCCACCAGGTTCTTCATCGTCAGCTTGTCTTTCTTGAACTTCCGGATCGTCAGGGTCGCGCCATCGATCGCCAGCGGCGGTGCGATGACGTTGACGCGGCTGCCGTCGGGAAGGCGGGCGTCGCAGATCGGGCTGCTTTCGTCCACGCGACGGCCGACCTGGGACACGATCCGCTGGCAGATGTTCATCAGCTGGGTGTTGTCGCGGAAGCGGACATTGGTCAGCTGGACCTTGCCGCCGACCTCGATGAAGACCCGGCCCGCGCCATTGACCATGATGTCGGCGATGTCGTCTCGCGCCAGAAGCGGCTCCAGCGGACCATAGCCCAGCACATCATTGACGATGTCCTGAACCAGATGCTCCTGCTCGGCCACCGACATCGAGACGTTCTTGATCGCGACCAGTTCGGCAACGATGTCGCGGATTTCCTCGGACGCCGCCTTGGTATCGAGCTGGGCCAGCTGTGCCAGATCGATGGTGTTCATCAGGGCGTTGAAGATCGTCGTCTTGGTCGCGTGGTAGTAGTCGCTCTGCTCGCGGACGATCTCGGTGACCGCCTGCGCCTTCTTCAGCTGCTCCAGTCCGGCCGTTGGCTTGGGTCCAGGCCCCTTGGCCGCCGGGGCCGCGGCTGCGGCCTTGGGCCGCGCGGCGAGCGCATCCAGCCGATCCGCAGGCGGCGCGCCCGTCGTGGTCGTCGAGGGCGGGAAATCGCCCTCGAGGTCATCGAACGACTCATCGCCATACCGAACGACGGGCATGGGGGAATCAGCAGCCGGGGTCGGCGCAGCCTGCGCATGGCCTGCGACACGCGCCTCCAGCGTCGCGGTACCGGTCGTTCCTGTGCGTTTACCGAACACTCGCGGTTCCCGTCAGCGCTTCTTGAACAGGTTGGCGAACAGCGACTTGCTCTCCGACGGAGGCTTGGTCTCTTTCGCGGCTTTCGGGGCCTTCGGCGCTTTCTGGGCCTTCGGAGCCGCACCGGGTTTGGCAGGCTTGCCCTTGGGCCCGGCCAGCACAGGCAGCTCACGGCGCGACACGATCTGCGCCAGTGTCTGGAAGGCCTCCGCCGACTTGGACTTGGCGCCGGCATCCAGGATCATCTGGCCGTTGTTGGCCGCAGCCCCGAACAGTTTCGGTTCGAAGGGGATGATCAGGCTGGGCAGGATTCCAAGCGCGTTGCCGAAATCCTTGACCGGGATCTCGGGCCGTCCGGGGACCCCCACCTGGTTGAGCACGAGCCGTGGCGGGGCATCGTTGGGGCGACCCTGCCGGATCAGATCGATCATGTTCTTGGCGTTGCGAAGGCTGGCGAGATCCGGCGTCGCAACGACGACCACTTCATCGGCCGCGATCAGCGTCTGGCGCATCCAGCCTGACCAGAGATGCGGGAGGTCCAGCACAACGAATGGCGCCGTCGAACGAATGCGGCTGGTAACCTCCTCGAAGGCCTCCGGACTGATGTCCCAGTCGGCATCCAGGGTCGCCGGCGCCGCAAACAGGCTCAGCTTGTCCGTGCAGCGGACCATCATCCGGTCCATCAGCACCGAGTCGAGGCGGTCCGGCTGGCCAAGCGCGTCGGCGACGCCGTTCAGCGGATCCTGGTTGAAGTCCAGCCCCGCGGTCCCGAACGGCAGATCGTAGTCGACGATGACAGTGTTGGCTCCGATCCGTTCGGAAATCGCATAGGCCGTGTTGTGGGCCACGGAGGAGGCGCCGGCACCGCCTCGTGCGCCGACGAAGGCAATGGAGCGACCGACGAACGGCTGGGCCGGATCCGAGAAGAGGCCCCCGATGGCCGCGATCAGCTGCAGCGGCTGCACGGGCGCGACCAGATATTCACTGACGCCGCGCCGCATCAGCTCGCGGAACAGCAGGATGTCGTTCGACAGGCCGATCACGACCACCTTGGTGCCCGCGTCGCAGCACTCGGCCAGCTGGTCGATCTGGGCGAGCAGGGCGTTGGGGTCCTCGAGGCATTCCACCACGATCAGGGGCGGTGTCGGTTCGTTCAGATAGGTCGAAATCGCCGCAGGAATCCCGCCGACCCGGATCTGGGTCGTCGCGCGGGACATGCGCCGATCCTGTCCGGCGCGCTCGGCCGAGGTCAGGGTATCCTGACGTTCGGCAAAGACATGGATGGCGATGCGCGGCACGGCGACTTCGGCGTGAAGACCGGTCGGCACGATGGCGGCCGAGGTATTGGCCACCAGATCGCCAACCGGATTGAAGGCGCTGACGTCCGGCGTCGCAGCGACCGTCGGGCTGGGGGCCGCGGGAGCCAGCGGGACGACCGTCGGTGTGGCCGACGGCGCGTCTTCGGCTGTCGGTGCCACAAAATGGAGAGGCTCGCGCGGATTGATGTCGGCCTCGGGCGGCTTCGCACCGATGATGGCATCCGGCTCGAAAGCGATGTCGAGGTCGAACTCTTCCTCGAAGGCATCGAAACTACGGGGGGCGATGGCTTGGGTCATGTTACGCTATTCCACCGCATTCGAGACTTGCTGGTTCGTGACCAGTTCTTCCCGCACACCTGCGGTCGGCTCGCCCTTGCGATATTTGTCGAACACCACGCTCCGGCGCGCCCCATCCGCCGGGGTCATCGCGCGCGGCGCCACGATATCGCGAGGATCGGCGATCTGGGCCGCCAGGTTAGCCGTGACCGCACAGCCGAAGTTTGCCGATGACTGGTTGTTGGCCGTCCGCGTCAGACTGCCCCACGCCTGGCCGCACTGGGGCACGCGGGCACGCAGGGATTCATAGCCGACCAGGACCGGCGCGCGGGGATCCGGCGCATTGTAGGCGACCACCTGAACCTGGTGCGCCGGGATACCGATCTGCTCCAGCAAGCCCTTGACCCGCCAGGCGAGGGCACTGGCGACCACATCCTGACCCGACGGGGCCTCGACGATGATGCTGGCGGCACCCTCCTGACCGAACCGGCGCGCCACATCGAGGACGGCATTCTGCTGGTTTGCAGACAGGCCTTCGTCATGCACCGCCAGAGCGATCCGCTCGATGCCGGGTTCGACCTGCAGGGTGAATCGCTGGGTCGGGGTCAGCGGAACCGGACCCAGACCTTCGGCCGGTGCACCCATGCAGCCCGCCAGAAGGGCACTGGCGGCCAAAGAGATCAGAAGCGTCTGACGGATCATCATGGTCCTCACTCGATCACATAGCCCACAGGTCCCTGCCATCCGCCGCCCTGGGCGGTGGGGGCCGGGGAGCCGTAGGCCTGGTTCAACTGGCCGAACAAAGTGGTCTGGATATCGGTCGGGATGCGCAGCCCGTCAGCGGGTGTCTGCAGCCGGCCCGGTGCGACAGGCGTGACGATATAGGGCTCGACGATCACGACCAGTTCGGTTTCTCCGGCGAGATAATCCCGCGACCGGAACAGCGTGCCGAGGACCGGCAGTCCGGTCATGCCCGGCAGGCCATCGATCTGCTGCCGGACCGTGTCCTGCAGCAGGCCTGCGATCATCATGGATCCGCCGGACGGAATCTCGACGGTGTTCTCGACACGTCGGACATTCACGCCGGCGATGCTGACGGCCGAAGACGTGCCGGCCCCCAGGGTCAGGCCGCCGTTGTTTGTCAGCTCGGAGACCTCGACCGAGATCTGCAGCGAGATCCGTCCTTCCGACAGCACGATGGGCCGGAAAGACAGGTTCACGCCGTACTTCTTGTACTCGATCGTGACGTTGCCATCGCGGTCGCGTCCGGTGGGGACGGGGAATTCACCCCCGGCAAGGAAACTCGCGCTCTCGCCGTTGACCGATGTCAGGTTCGGCTCTGCGAGAGCCCGGATCAGGCCGACACGCTCAAAGGCCTTGATGGTGGCTTCACCCCGGTTCAGGCCATCGCTGCCAGGCCCGGTCCCACGCTGGGCTGTGTCGAAATTGCTTGAGTCCTGGAAACTTTCGACCACAACCGGGCAGAGGGAGCCTGCTGGAAAGCCGCCGCCGCAGGGCTGCTGCTGCTGGAAATTGGTGGTCGTATCGTCAAGATAGCCGCCGGTGAGCCCGCCGAGGAGCCCGCCGTTGACACCGAAGGTCGCCGCCTGCCCCAGCAGGAACTGCGCTCCGTCGATCCGGCCGAGAATGGCATTGGTGTCGAACCCGAGCTGCTTGATCGCGGTGCGCTGCACCTCGACCACCCGCACCTTCAGCGTCACCTGATCCGAGCCGGCGACGCTGAGCATGTTCAGCACCTTTTCCGGAGTCGAGACGAAGGCACGGGCGACGGCTGCGACCCGCTCGCTTTCAGCGACGCTGGTCACAAGCCCCGTCAAGATGATGCTGTCATTGACCGCCTCCGCCCGCACCTGCGAACCCGGGGCGACGCGGCTGAGCGTGTCCTGAAGGGCGCTGACACCGGCATCGACCCGGACCCTCAGGGTCAGGATCGAGCGGCCCGCTGCATCCAGAAAGACGGCGTCCGTTTCGCCGGGCGCCAGGCCGATGACGGTGATGCGCCGCTGGCTGTGCAGCATGGCCTCGGCCACGGCCGGGTTGGACACGATGACATCGCGGGCATCGGCCGGCAGCTCGACCGCGAAGGACGTTCCGCGCGGAAGATTGACCAGTTGCGGTTCGGCTCCCATGGCGACCGAGCGTGGGCCTGGGTCTTCCGCCATGGCGGAGACCGGCACCATCGCCGTCGTGGTCATCAGGAGAGCGGCAGCGAGGGCAGAAAATCGGGACATGTTCGGGTGCCTCATTGGACCACCACCGTCTGGGGTTCATTGCCGCGGAACACGCGGACGGTCCGGGATTCCTGTGTCGCCTTGGGCGCGACACGGCCGCTCGGGCCGGCGGTATCGGCATAGGATCGCAGAACCAGCGACAGCTCGCCCTCGGACTTCGCGAGGGCCAGGGCTTCGGCGTCGCCCGGGCGAACTTCCAGGGTCGCAGTCGCACCGACCACGGCCTGTTCATCCTCTCCGGCACGGGTCGACTGGTCGATGGCCAGGACCTTGACGTTCTGCATCACGGTGGAGGATGCGAATTTGCTGCCTTCGGCATTGGTCATGTTTTCGAGCTTGGTTTCGCGCGTCAGCAGCACGTCCACCCGGTCGCCCGGCAGGATGAACCCGCCCGCAGCCGTCTCGACGGTGACCCGGATGGCCATCGCGCGGTAACCCGGCTCCAGGTAGGCCGCCATGTAGCCGCTATCGCCTGCGCGCACGATCTTGCGCGACACGATCGGCTCCCCGGCCAGGATGGGTTCGCGGACCACCGAACCGTAATAATCGGTTTCGCTGCCCCCCGTGGCGGCGACCGTCGCCTGGCGGGCAACCGTCGCGACGGCACCGGCCGGCGTTGCAGGCTCCGCGGCGTCCTTGTCTTCCGCCCTGGCGTCCTTGTCGTCCTCATCCCCGGGCAGTGCGACCGATCCGTCGGTGATGAAGGCTGGATTCACCTCGTCGACGGCCCAGTCCTTCCAGGCCAGATCCCCGTTGGCGAGGCGCTGACCCGGCTGCAGATCACGCGCGGCGACCAGAACCTTTGCCATCGGCCGCTCGGGCACGACGGCAGCGGCAGCGGTCGTCGTTGCGCCCCCGTCGGATGACCCGAGCGTGCGCACGACGATCGCAAGACCTATGGCAGCGACGGCAGCGATACAGATGACGGCGATACGGGCGGGCTTCATCGACGATCTCCGGCAGGCCGTGTTCGACGCGTGAGTCGGTCGATGGGCCGTTGTCTCGCGGAAACATGAACTGCCCGGGTTAACGCGTCCCTAAGGCCTGTCATTGCTGCCAATTTCAGGCTGTTAACCCTGAACGACCCCTCAGAGGGCGGCCATCATTCCGCTTGCCGGAAAGGCGATCAGGGCCCCGGCGGCGATCGCCACGCCATAGGGAATATCACCCTTGGGCTCCATCAGGCTCTGGAACCAGGCCGGGGTGCTGAGGAGGTAGGGCCTGGCATGGAAACGCGCGAACAGCAGGGCGAGGCAGAACAGACCGCCCATCACACCGGTCCACAACAGGAACATGCCGGAGCCTGTCACGCCCAGCCACAGGCAGGCCGAGGCCATGAATTTGGCGTCTCCGCCTCCGACCCAGCGCAGTGCAAACATGCCCATGCCGACAATCAGGGCCGCAAAGGCGACAGCGACATGGGCCGCCACGGTCTGCAGCGGCAGCCCGACGACGAAGGCTGTCGGAAAGAAGCCCAGGATCAGCAGACCGGATATCCAGTTCGGAATGGTCATGCTGGTCAGGTCCTTCAACCCGGCAACAATGGCGAGGGCCGGCAGCAGGCTGAGCAGGGCGAGCGCAAAGATGTCCATGATCCTGTCTCCCATGACGTCGGTTAAGGTCAGGTTGAAATCGGGGCCCCGCTGTTTCGCCGGGCCTTGATACGGTCAGCCAGCCAGAAAAAAGGGGTCGGAGCATTCCTGCCCCGACCCCTTCAGTTCGACTTGCGTCGGTGCGCTGTTTTAGGCGCCGGCTGTACCGCCCATGGCGACGGCCACATCGTTGAACTTGGTCTTCATCGACGTGCCCATTGCGGTGACAGCGGAGATGATGACGACAGCAATCAGGGCTGCGATCAGGCCGTATTCGATGGCCGTGGCGCCCGACTCGTCCTTGACGAACTGGGTAATGAACTTGGTCATGTAGATTTCCCTCACAAAGAAGCAGCGCACTAGGACGCCAGGTACTGAAACCGGGTCACCCCGGAAGCGGAGGGCTGGAACACATCCAGCCCTCCTTTACGCTACTGGATTGAGAACGACTTAGGCGCCGGCGGTTCCGCCCATGGCGACGGCCACGGAGTTGAACTTGGCCTTCATCGAGGTGCCCATTGCGGTCACGGCCGAAATGATAACCACGGCGATCAGGGCAGCGATCAGGCCGTATTCGATTGCCGTTGCACCCGACTCGTCTTTGACAAACTTGGTGATGAACTTGGTCATGGCTTATTCCTTTGAGTGAAGCAGTTGTAATAGTGAAGCGGTCTAACTTGGCCGGAGGGCGCCGGTTACCCGCTTCACCCCCAAACACAGGAGCATAATCACCCAGACCGGTTAAGGCTGAGTAGGCGGGGATGGTTACCGGCATTTTTACCTAAAAAAGTTCGGATAACAGAGGTTTGCCCTCTTGGCCTGAGTGTTCAGGATGGCGTTTCAGACTTTCTTGAGGTTTCGCAGCGACCTTGCGCACAGGCGTTCTCGCGCGCCCGCATCTTCAAGGTAGCCGCAATGATCCGTCGCAAACTCGCCGCCGCAGCATTCATCCTGCCTCTTCTCCTGTCTGGAGCCATGCCCGCGCATGCCCAGGAGGGAGGTCGTCTGTCGGTTCAGATCGACAGCATCCAGCGCGTCCAGCTCGGAGGCGCCGCGAGCGCCGTCATCGTCGGCAATCCCGCGATCGCCGACGTGACCGTGGTCGACCAGAACACCCTGTTCGTTACGGGCAAGGGCTATGGCGTCACCGAGGTCGTCGCTGTCGATGCGATCGGGCGCACGATCTTCCAGCGACAGATCATCGTGACCGGCGGATCAACCGGGGCCGTGCGTGTCTGGCGGGGAGCCCGCGCCACGGAAATGGCCTGTGCAGGCTCCTGCGAAACCAGCATCCGGGCCTCGGCTGATGCCGGGCCTGCCAACAGCCCCGTTCCCTGAACCATGACCCGGCGCCCCTCGAACAGGAAAGCTCAGCGCGACGGCCAGGCAGCCGTAGAGTTTGCCATGGTCGCCGCCCCCTTCTTCTTCATGCTTTTCGCCATCCTTGAGCTGGGTCTGGTGTTTGTGACCGACTCCACGATGGAGAATGCGGTGCAGGAAACCGGTCGTCTGGTCCGCACGGGCCAGGCCCAGGCGAGCGCCATGTCGGCCCAGACCTTCAAGGACGAGGTTTGCGAGCGGATGAGCCTGCTGGCGAACGACTGCACAAATCGCACGACCATCGACGTCCGCGTCATCGATCAGTTCCGCGACGTCAATCCGCCGGATCCCATGGCGGACGGAGAGACGTTCGACGACAGCGAACTCGTTTTCCAGACCGGACAGCCCGGCAGTCTGATCCTGGTGCGCGTCTGGTATGAACAGCCCCTCATCACGCCCTTCCTGAGCGAGGGCCTTTCGCGGCTCGGCAATGGCGAAATGGTCATGACCGCGACGACGACATTCCGGAACGAGCCCTACTGATGCGCCTCTTCGGACGTAAAGATCCCCTGCGTCGACTGATGGACGACCAGCGCGGCGTCTCCGCGGTGGAATTCGCCCTGATCGCGCCGATCATGATCTTCTTCTATTTTGGCCTGGCGGAGTTCTGCCAGGGCTATATGGCGCAGAAACGCATGGGCCATGCTGCCGCCATGGTGGGGGACCTCGTGTCCCAGTCGACGACCGATGTGACATCGGAACAGGTCGATGACATGTTCGCCATCGGCAACCTCATCCTGAAGCCGTTCGCGGCGGACAGCCTGGATCTGCGGATCACCAGCGTCACCCGCAACGTCAATGACACCATCACGGTGGACTGGAGCAAGGGCCGCGGCATGAGCCCGCTCGCAGAGGGCGCGACCGTGACCATTCCCCCGGACCTCATCGAGGATGGGGAAAGCCTCGTCATCAGTGAGGCCATCTATGAATATGACTCCCCCGTGGACTACCTCGTGCCGGCAGGGATCACGTTCAACCAGAAACATTACCTGCGCCCGCGCGCGGTCCAGAAGGTGAACTGCCCCGACTGCTGAGCGCGCGTCGTCGTCTGCGATCAGGGCTGACCGGCCAGGATCGCCTCGACGTCGGCCCGGCTGGGCAGCGAGGGCTGGGCACCCGCTCGGGTTGCCGCCAGAGCGCCCGCGGCACAGGCAAAGCGAAGCGCGGCCTCTCCGGACATCCCCTCCAGCAAGGCCACGGTGATGGCCCCGACAAAGGCATCCCCCGCCCCGGTCGCATCGACCGCCTCGACCGCTGGCGGCTCTGCTACCGCGATGACGCCGCCTCTGCGATAGAGGGCCGCGCCCCTGGCACCCCGGGTTATGGCCACCCACCCGCCCCCGTGATGGAGCAGGTCTCCATAGAAGGCCGCTTCGGTCTCGTTGACGACGATCAGGTCGGCCCGTCGAAGCAGTTGATCCGATACCGGAGCCGCCGGAGCCAGGTTGGCGCAGACAAACCCCGTCGACCGTCCCACCGCCGCCTCCACCGTCGCGACGGGCAGTTCCAGCTGGACGATCAGCGGCGCATCGATCCTTGCCGGCAGGTCTTCCAGCGTCACCTCATGATTGGCTCCGGGGGCCACGACGATCTGGTTCTCGCCCGCTGGATCGACAGCGATCAGGGCCACGCCGGTGGGTGCGGCCTTGTCGGTGATGACGCCGGACAGATCGACGCCGAATTCCTCCAGCAGAGCCAGGGCCTCGTCGGCCATGACATCGTCCCCGACCCGGCCCGCCAGACAGACCTCGGCCCCCAGCCTTGCGGCGGCCAGCGCCTGATTGGCACCCTTGCCGCCCGGATGGCGCGACAGGGTTGCGCCGCTGACCGTTTCACCGGGTCCGGGCAGGTGCGATGCCACCGCCACCAGATCAAGATTGATGGACCCCACGACCGTCAGTCTCATGCCAGCGACGGTCCCTGTTGCAGACGGTCTGTGATCAGTGAGAAGACCCCCTCGGCGTCCGCCGATGTTGCCCAGCGATGGCGCGCCGTGGCCGGGTCGACGCGAAATTCCACGGACGTATGCCCCCGTGTCAGCTCGGAGCCTGTCTCGACCTCGATCCGGCAGGGTCTGAGATTGAACAGGCCCGGATCCATCAACCATGCCACCGGACAAGGATCATGAACGGGCGGTGCGTCGCCACCCACGATCCGGCGTTCGACATCCTGCGAAAACCTCAGCATCGCAGCGGCCACATCGCCTGCCGGAGTCCCCAGCCGCGCCAGGGCTGCGATATGATCCTCGCTTGCGCGGACCTGATGGGTGGCATCCAGACCGATCATCACGACGTCGCAGGCACTTCTCAGCACCTCGTCGGCGGCCTCGGGGTCGGCCCAGACATTGTACTCGGCCGAGGCGGTGATGTTGCCGCCTTCCGACCGCGCCCCACCCATGACCACCACTGGCCCAAGCCTGGCCGCGATCATCGGAGCCTTCCGGAGCGCCATGGCCAGATTGGTCATCGGGCCAAGGACAACCAGGGCGACCGACTGCTCGGGCCGGGCCATGACCCGGTCGATGATCGCGTCAACGCCATGGCCGTCGGCGACACCCTTCGCTGCGGCGAAGGCGGCCATATAGCCCAGCCCCTCCTCACCATGGAATTCGCTGGCACCGGACGGCTTGCGACGGAGCGGCCGATCCACGCCCGGCACGACCGGCACATCCTCGCGACCCGCGATCTGGCGCAGCATCAGGGCGTTGCGCGTCGTCTTCTTCAGCGGCGCATTTCCCGCCACCGTGGTGATGGCCAGGACATCCAGTTCCGGCGCAGCGAGGGCCAGAAGCAGGGCCACGGCATCGTCCACGCCCGGGTCGCAATCGATAATCACACACTGACGCATCATTCGCGTCTTATCGACGGCAATACGCGGATCGCGCAAACGAAAACGCCCGGACCTGCGGGGTCCGGGCGTCGTCGGCAAAGCGGCAACCTGATCTAGAGCCCGATCACGCCGCCATCGTTCTTGGTGATGACGATCGTCGCCGAGCGGGGGCGCGAGGTCGGGGCCGGGCCGGTCTGCGACGCCGGCCAGTTGGACTGGAACGTCGCCGGGATGGTCGCGCCAACGTTTTCGCCCGGATGCTGGATGTTGACGAACATGGTCCGGCCGTCCGGCGTGGTGTCGACGCCGGTGATCTCGCAGCCGTTCGGCCCGACGAGGAAGCGACGCAGCTGCATCCCCGGCGCACGACCGACCGGCGTGGCCTGGGTGCGCGTGGCACCCGTTGCGTCCGTGTTGGTGATGGTCTTGACCGCGCCGTCGCCGACCACGCCCGGCATGGCGGCCAGCATCTGGTTGTTGGTCACGTCGGTGAAGGAGCCATCATCGGTCTGGATCCAGAGCAGGGGATTGACCAGCCCCGTGGCATTCGAGGCCCGGCCGAACCACAGACCATCCGGGCTGGAGAAGTCGTTGGAGGCATCGAGGCCCGACAGGTTGATGTTGGTCGCGTCGAGCGTCGAATCCGATCCGAACACATAGTTGTCCCAGACGAAGGTCGTCGCATCGGCCCGGTTGCCGGTCTCGCGCAGGCGGATGATGTGTCCGTTCGGATTGCCGCGCTGGGCCGTACCGTTGGTCCGCGGGTCGTTGTAGTGACGCGGGTTGGCGGCATCGGTCGCGCTGAGCGGACGCTGGGCTGCGGCGGTGTTGGTCAGGGTCAGATAGACCTCGCCGTTCACCGGGTTCACTGCAGCCCATTCCGGACGGTCCATCCGCGTGGCACCGACGGCATCGGCAGCTCCGCGGGTGTTGATCAGGACTTCCGCCTGGCTGGTGAAGGGATAGGCCACATTGGCGGCGGTCAGCGGACCCTGGCCGAAGACAAGCGGCAGCCAGGCTCCCGTCCCGTTGGCATCGAAGCGCGCCACATAGAGGGTACCGTTGTCCAGATACTTGTCGCCGATCGCCAGACGATCCGTGGCCTGGGCGTCTGCCGGGTTCCAGGCCGTGGCCGAGACGAATTTGTAGAAATACTCGTTGCGGCTGTCGTCGCCCATGTAGAACACCGGCGGTTGACCGGCCACGAAGTTCGAGGGCCAGGCGCCTTCATGCCCCATCCGGCCCAGGGCCGTGCGCTTGCGCGGCGTCGAGGCCGGGTTGAACGGGTCGATCTCGACGACCCAGCCATACTGGTTGGCTTCATGGCGATAGTCGCCCGTCCCGTCGGCCGGCTGGCCGGCGACCGCGGTCGCATTCCATTTGGCGAAACGGAAATCGCCGGGCGTCGTCGGGATCACCGAGGACCAGCTGTACGCCCCGGTGGTGCTGGTGACGCCATAGCGCGCCAGGGCAGCCGCTTCCTTGGCCGGGCGGTTCACGTTGTCGCTGGTCGGCCGGCGGAAGTAACCGGCCCAGTTCTCTTCGCAGGTCAGATAGCTGCCCCAGGGAGCATAGCCGTTGGCGCAGTTGTTGATCGTGCCGCGGGCGGCCACGCCAGTCGGCGAATAGACCGTGCGCAGCAGCGGAGCCCCACGCGCCGGACCGGAGATGTCGATCGGCGTGTTCGGCGTGATCCGGCGGTTGAAGGTCGAGTTCTGGACGTAGTTCCAGCCGTTCGTGCCGCGCAGGACCTCGACCACCGAGACGCCGTGGCATTCGATTTCCTTCAGCGCCTCACCCTCGACCCGGTTCGCGCCCGGCGTCTGGCCGTTCACATGAAGATAGGTCTCGGTGATGTTCTCGTGGTTCATCACCAGCAGGCCGCGGGTCGAGTTGCTGTCGTCGCGTGTGTTGGCGGTCGCCGACAGGCCGAAATAGCTCATCCCGTCGTGGTGATCCCCGACCCGGTTGGCGAAATTCGTGTCGGTGCCATTGTTGGCATAAACAGGGGTGGTCGCCGTCAGCGGATCACCCAGGCGGTACAGCACGGTGACCGTATAGCCCGTAGGCACGGTCACGACGTCGAGCTGGTTCTTGGGAATGGCGGTGAAACCCAGCACGGCCGGTCCGACGGTCACGACCGTTTCGTCGCCCGTTGTGCCCTGGGTCGCGCCCGTGGCCGTGAAGCGGAAGGTCAGCGGCGTCGAGGTCGCCACGCTGGGCGCGATGAAGGTCGCCGTGTTCGAAGAGGCATTGGTCAGGGTGACCGCCGGGCCGCCGGTCTGGATCCAGAGGACGGCCGTTGCGCCGGTCGCCGTTCCCGTCAGGGTGACAACCTTGCCGGCGGTGGTCGCAGCGGCCGCACCGGCCGAGACGGTGACTTCCGTGCCGGTGATGCCACCGCTGTCGGAACAGGCACCGACGCCGAACAGGGCCGCGACGGCCGTCATGCCGCCGAGCATCTGGCGGCGCGAGTTCCGCATCTCCAGAACGTCGCCAAAGGTCGGCTGGGTGGACGGATTGACGTCGATATCGCCGTCAGAGTGGCGGCCGGTCGGTTCCAGATCGTACATGATGTCCCCTCATGAAATGAACTTCCTCAGGAGCACAGGGATATCCGAGCGACGGCCGAATACGGTGTAGGGACCCTTACCGTTTGATGATCAATTTCGGATGTTTGGACGACGGATTCGCGCAAGATCGTCCGTGAGCCGATGGCTGGTCAGACGTCTGCCAGACACGCCGCCACGCACGCTCTGGCCAGCACTTCGGCGGAGTCGACAAGGGTCACATCGACCTCCGCCTGACCGAGCAGCAGGGGCACTTCGGTGCAGCCGGCGATGATCGCCCCGGCGCCGCCGTTGGCCAGCAGGGCAGCCAGCCGTCGCATCTCGGCCCGGGCCCGGTCCCCGGTGTCGCCCCGCTTCACGCCATAGACCAGGTCCATGAAGACATCGCGGTCGGCGCCGTCCAGCGTCATCAGCGAAAGGCCGTGCTGGCGAAGGGCTGTGCGATACAGGGCCTCCCCACCCGGCGTGGCCAGAACCCCGACCCATTCGGCCCCCGTCGCCCTGGCCGTAGCCGTGGTCTCGGCGATCATGTCGATGAACGGCAGGCCGGCCCTTCGGATACCCGCCGCCTGGGCGTGGGCGGTATTGCAGGGCATGGCCAGGACCTCGGCCCCCATGGTCTTCAGCTGTTCGGCCATCTCGCCCAGCACGGCCTCGGCCTTCTTCGGCGTCTTGTTCCGGTCCGGGACCTGCGGGTTCAGGTCCATCACCACGCGGATGTGATCGGCGTCGCCCTCTGCGGGCGTCAGCGCCTGCAGTTGCGCCAGAAACGCCACCGTCGCGGCGGGCCCCATGCCGCCCAGCACACCCAGAGTCTTCATCGCGCCGTCGCCTTCCTCGTCCCAGTGGTCCCGATGCCCGGGACCGGATCCTGCGCGCCCGACTGACCCCAAGGTCCAGTCCGGTCGCCTTATCCTCTGTTAGCGCGAAACCGCGAAAGCGCCAGCGCGACCTCCCGGACCCGCCTCGCATCGCCAGACCACTCGCAAGCCCCTCCGAGAGCATTCGCATCTCACTGCTATGCGAATTTGCAATCCGCGTCGCCGGAGATATGGTCCTCGCACGGGCATCGGGGGATGGTCATGACAGCATCGAGGACAGGTTTCACGCGGGCACCAGCCGGGGACCGCGTCTTTCCAGGCCTTGCCATCGCCATGGTGCTGATCGTGGTGGCCGGTTTTTCGGTCCAGCTGGCGACCGGGCGTTCCAGCTTCGAGGCCCCGCTGCTGGTGCATGCCCATGCCGTGGTCTTCATGGGATGGCTGGCGATCTTCCTCGTCCAGAACCTGCTCATCTTCACGGGTCAGGTGCGCTGGCACCGGCCACTGGGATGGCTGGCCGCCCTCTGGCTGGGGCCCATGCTGGTCCTGGGGTGGATGGTGACCGAGGCCATGGTCACTGCGGGTCGTGTCCCCTTCTTCTTCCGGCCCCTGCAGTTCCTGGTCTTCGATCCCCTGTCGCTCGTCACCTTCGTCGGCCTGACGATCGCGGCCATCGTGCTGCGCCGGTCGACGGACTGGCATCGCCGCCTGCACTATTCCGCCATGGCCATCCTGCTGGGGCCGGGCGTCGGACGCCTCCTGCCCCTGCCGCTGCTGGTCCCGTGGGCGTGGGAGGCGACGGCGGTCGTCACCCTGCTGTTTCCGGTCATCGGCATGGCCGTCGACTGGTTCAGAACGCGCAGGATCCATCCGGCCTGGGTCTGGGGCCTGGGAGTCCAGGTGGCGATGATCGTCGCGATCGAGGCCCTCACCTGGTCGCCGGCCGGGACCCTGCTGTACAATGCCGTCGTGGCGGGCACGTCGGGGGCCGCCGTCGCCGCCCTCGACTTCCCGCCCCCGCCCGGGCCACCGCCCGCGCCCGCCCCGGGCCCGGGTTCCGGCGCCTAAAGCGTGCCTTCCAGCTCGCCCTGATAGCCGAACAGGCCCTGGGCCCCGCCGGTGTGCAGGAAGACGACGGTTTCGCCGTGGAATTGGCCCTTCTGCGCCAGGGCGATGAGGCCCTTCATCGCCTTGCCGGTATAGACCGGGTCCAGCACGATGCCGTCGGTACGGGCGGCAAGCTTCAGCGCCTCGATCACGGCCCCGTCGATCAGGCCGTAGCCCTCCCCGACATAGTCGCAGTCGGCCACGACCATGTCGTCGCGGATCCGGTCCGGATGGCCCAGCAGGGCGGCCGTCTCGCGCGCCAGCTTCAGCACATTGGCTTCCTGCTTCTCCTTCGGGGCCCGGACGCCGATGCCCAGCACCGGGATGTCCGCCCCCATCACGGCCAGGCCGGCAACGAGACCGGCATGGGTTCCGGCACTGCCGGTCGCCGTCACGATCCGGTCGATCTTCAGATCCAGATCATCAGCCTGGACCACGATCTCGCGCGCGCAGTCGACATAGCCCAGCGCCCCGACCGCGTTCGATCCGCCACCCGGGATGATATAGGGCCGGCCGCCCCGCGCCTGGATCTCTTCGGCGGTGCGCTCCAGCTCGGCCGGCATGTCCGAGCCGCCCGGCACCCGGCGGATCACCGCCCCGAACAGCCGGTCCATCAGGACATTGCCGTTCTCGGTATAGTCGACGGCCTTCGACCCGGTGCGCTCCTCGAGGATGACCTCGCAGGCCATGCCATTGGCCACGGCCGCCGCCACCGTCTGGCGCACATGGTTGGACTGCACCGCCCCCTGGGTGACCAGGGTGTCGCAATCCTGTTCCCAGGCCTCGCCCAGCAGGAACTCGAGCTTGCGGGTCTTGTTGCCCCCGCCCGCCAGACCCGTGCAGTCATCCCGCTTGATCCACAGATCGACCCCCAGCGCCTGCGACAGGCGCGGCAGCGGCTCCAGCGGCGTCGGCAGATGGGCCAGTCGGATGCGGGGGAAGCGGGCGAGATGCATGGGCTGGGTTCCGGTTTTTTCCACCCTTAACCCGCGCCTCGCGTCGCCGCGAGCCCGACGTACCCAATCAGCCTATTCCTCCTCGCAACTGGCCTCCATGTCGGTGAAATGCTCGCAAGGGCTTGCAGCGTCGAGTGCGGGGCCGGCGCGGGTGACGACCGTGGCCCCGCCCTCCAGCGTCCGGTGCACCGGGCATTTGTCGGCGATCTCCAGCATCCGCGCCCGCTGCTCGGGGTCCAGCGCCCCCTCCAGGGTCAGGACCCGCTCGAACACATCGGCCGGGGTCTGGCCGGCGACCCGGGCATGGCGGACCTCCACCGAGGCGCGCTCCAGCGGCAGCCCCTTGCGCTGGGCATAGAGGCGCAGGGTCATGACCGTGCAGGCCCCGAGACCGGCAGCGACCAGATCATAGGGCGTCGGACCGGACGCCAGCCCGCCCACGGCAACGGGTTCGTCCGCCAGCAGCATGGCCCCGCCCGCCTCGACCCGGACCTGGAACTGGCCCGCCCCCGTCTCGGCCACCCGCACGACACCGTCCTCGGCCGGGACTGGCGCGGGTGTCGTCATGGGCGCCAGATAGCGCGAGGCCCAGGCAGCGATGACGCTGGCGGCATAGGCGGCATCCTGTGGATCGGACAGCAGGTGGTCGGCGGTATCCAGCGAGACGAAACTCTTGGGATGGCGCGCGGCCTGGAAGATGCCGGCGGCTTCCTCGATGCCCACAATGGCGTCGACGGGCGAATGCAGCACCAGCAGGGCCCGTTTCAACGACCCCAGCCGCGCGGCCTGATCCTGCATCCGCAGGTCATCGGCAAAGCCGGGTCCGACCGACACCGGTCGGCCGCCCACGCTGGCCGCATGGGTCTCGCCGTCCCGCAGGCCATCGACGCCGGGGCCCAGCAGCTTGAGCACATGGGCTACGTCAAAGGGGGCACCGACGGTGGCCACGGCACGGATGCCCGGCATCTGGCCCGCTGCGGCAATGGCCGCGGCCCCGCCGAGACTGTGACCGACCAGCAGGCCCGGCGCGCAGCCCTGCGCCGCCATATGCGCCCCGGCCGCGACCAGATCGCCGACGTCGACGCTGAACCCTGCGGGCGTCGTTTCGCCGCTGGCCTCGCCGATCCCGGCAAAGTCCAGCCGCAGGGTGCCCACCCCCTCGGCCGCCAGGGCCCGGCTGATCCGGGTGGCGGCCAGATTGTCCTTGCCGCAGGTGAAACAGTGGGCAAACAGCGCCCAGGCCCGGACCTGACCGTCCGGCCGATCCAGCCGCGCCCGGACGCCTCGGCCACCGGCGACCTCGAAGTCGAAATTCTCACTCTGCATGTCGCTACTCCCGCTGGGGGGCCAGCCTAGCTCGCCTGTTCGTCTGCCGCGCGCCAAAGGTTTCCAATCGCGCACGAACCGCCTATCGTCGTGTCGTTCTCCCGGGGGTCGCGCCAGAGCGACTGAGATTGGCGTGATCGCCTGACCGGTCGAACCTGATCCGGGTCATGCCGGCGAAGGGATGAGACCACACGGTTCCCGCGCACGCGGGAGGTCTCGTCATTCCCGCGAAAGCGGGAACCGACGCCGGTGCGACCCTCCACCCGGAGGCCGCCATGAACATCCACGTCACGCCCGAATACGCAGCCGCAGAAGCCGAGGCTCAAGCCGCGAGCGAGAGCCTCCCGCCGAAGGACGAGGCTCAAGCAGCGATCGGCCGCGCCGAGAGCGATAGCCTCCCACTCAAGGACGCCCGTGACCAGGTGATGCGCGAGACCGGGACCATCCCGACCGGTGAACGGGCCGGGTCGCGCAAGGTCTATGTCGCCGGCGAGCTGTTCCCCGACATCCGCGTGCCCTTCCGCGAGGTGGCTGTCCATCCGAGCGCCAACGAGCCGCCGGTGACCATCTATGATTCCTCGGGCCCCTATACCGACCCCACGGTCACCATCGACATCCAGCGCGGCCTGCCGCGGGTCAAGTCCAGCTGGCAACTGGACCGCGGCGACATCGCGCCCGTCGCCAACCCCCGCGAGGTCAAGCCCGAGGACAATGGACACGCCAGCGGCAAGAACCTGGCCCCCCGGTTCGACACCCAGCATCACCGCGTCTTCAAGGGCGTCGAGGGCCGTCCGGTCACCCAGTATGAGTACGCCAGGGCCGGGATCATCACCCCCGAGATGGAATATGTGGCCATCCGCGAGAACCTGCAGCGCGAGCAGGCCGCCCCCTGCATCCGCGACGGCGAGGACTTCGGCGCCAGCATCCCCGACTTCGTGACCCCCGAGTTCGTGCGCCAGGAGATCGCCCGCGGCCGGGCCATCATCCCCCACAACATCAACCACCCCGAAGTCGAGCCGATGATCATCGGCCGCAATTTCCTGGTCAAGATCAACGCCAACATCGGCAACTCGGCCGTGCTGTCGTCGGTCGACGACGAGGTCGACAAACTGGTCTGGGCCACCCGCTGGGGGGCCGACAATGTCATGGACCTCTCGACCGGCCGCAACATCCACAACATCCGCGACTGGATCATCCGCAACTCCAGCGTCCCGATCGGCACGGTGCCGATCTATCAGGCGCTGGAGAAGGTCAATGGCGTGGCCGAGGACCTGACCTGGGAGGTCTTCCGCGACACCCTGATCGAACAGGCGGAACAGGGCGTCGACTATTTCACCATCCACGCCGGGGTGCGCCTGCCCTTCGTGCCCCTGACGGCGAAACGCGTCACCGGCATCGTCAGCCGGGGCGGGTCCATCATGGCAAAATGGTGCCTGAGCCACCACAAGGAGAGCTTCCTCTACGAGCATTTCGAGGACATCTGCGACATCATGCGGGCCTATGATGTGTCGTTCAGCCTCGGCGACGGCCTGCGCCCCGGCTCCATCGCCGACGCCAATGACGAGGCCCAGTTCGCCGAGCTGCGCACTCTGGGTGAACTGACGAAGATCGCCTGGGCCAAGGGCTGCCAGGTGATGATCGAGGGCCCCGGCCATGTGCCGATGCACAAGATCAAGGCCAACATGGATGAGCAGCTGAAACACTGCCACGAGGCGCCCTTTTATACATTGGGGCCGCTGACCACCGACATCGCGCCGGGCTATGACCACATCACCAGCGCCATCGGGGCGGCCATGATCGGCTGGTTCGGCACGGCCATGCTCTGCTACGTCACGCCCAAGGAACACCTGGGCCTGCCCGACCGCCAGGACGTCAAGGACGGGGTGATCACCTACAAGATCGCCGCCCACGCCGCCGACCTGGCCAAGGGCCACCCTGCCGCCCGGATGCACGACGACGCCCTGAGCCGCGCGCGGTTCGAGTTCCGCTGGGAAGACCAGTTCAACCTCGGCCTCGACCCCGAGACCGCCCGCAAATACCACGACGCCACCCTGCCCAAGGAAGCCCACAAGACCGCCCATTTCTGCTCCATGTGCGGCCCGAAATTCTGCTCCATGAAGATCAGCCAGGACATCCGCCGGGATGCGGCGGCGCAGAACGACGCGGGCGAGTCGCTGATGGATGCGGCCACCGCGGAAGCCGGGATGGCGGAGATGAGCGCGAAATTCCGCGCCGGGGGCGGGGTGGTGGAAGTGAAGGTGCCGGGCTGAGCGATCCCACTGATCCGCTCATCCCGGCGAAAGCCGGGACCCGGGGCTTTGGGCGGGTCACCTGTCCGGTCATGCGGGGCTGGCCGTCCGGGTCACGGGTCTCGCGAAAGAACGGGTTCCCGGCTTTCGCCGGGATGAGCGGATGGGGCGGGGGCCAAGCGGAAAAAATACCGTCTTGATCGTCCCGCTCGGTTCGATCAGCACCGGGCGTAAACGGTGTCTGGATTGTCTGGATTGTCTGGATTGCGCCTCCGTCCGGGGGTGAAATCGCACAGTCTACACCCTGGCGAAAGGCTGTCGGGGACGTCGGGGCGAGCGCGGCGGGGTGAGAGCCTCTTTCCCCCTGTCGTCATCCTCCGGCAAGCCGCGCCTTCGCGGCGCAGACCGGGGGAGCCAGCGGCGTGCGGAAGCACGACCCTGTCGCGGACACCGGAGCTTCGGAAATTTGGCCTGAACAGATCGCCTTCGGCACCGCTGGGTCCCCCGGTCTCCGCTTCGCTACGCCGGAGGATGACGATGGACTGGAGCCGGAGCGTGACGAAGGAGAGGATCGGTCACCCCCCCCATCCCTTTGACCCGGCCCGCGACCCGGTTCACAAGCGGTCAAAACAGGGAGACAGCGTGGGCGGAGCGGTGGTGATCGTGGGGGGCGGGTATTCGGGGGCCATGCTGGCCGCCCGGCTGGCCGAGCGGGGCGTCGCCTCGGCCCTGATCGATCGCGGCGGGGATTTCGGGCGGGGCGTGGCCTATGCGACGCTGTTCGAGGGGCATCTGCTGAATGTGCGCTCGGCCCGGATGAGCGCGGTGGACGGCGATCCCGGCCATTTCGTGCGCTGGCTGGAGACGCACCGGCCCGACCATGCCGATCCCGACGGCTTTGCCCCGCGCCGGGTGTTCGGCGACTATGTGCAGCACCGGCTGGCGACCGTGGATGCCGCCTGTCCCGGCCTCATCACCCGGATCACGGGGACGGTGGCGGCGATCGGGACGGACGCTGTGGTGCTGGAGGACGGCCGCCGGCTGAAGGCGCGGGCCGTGGTGCTGGCCACCGGCAATCCGGCCCCGCGCACGGCCCCGGCGGGAGCCTCGGAGCGGGTGATCGCCGATCCCTGGGCTCCCGGGGCGCTGGAGCGGATCGGGGCGGAGGACGATGTGCTGATCATCGGCACGGGCCTGACCATGGTCGACATGCTGCTGATGCTGGAGGGCCGGGGCTGGCGCGGGCGGGCGACGGCCCTGTCGCGGCGCGGCCTGATGCCCCGGGCCCACGGACCCAGACCCGATGTGCCCGCGCCGCTGGAGGCCGGGCTGCTGGAGGGGCCGCTGTCGGGGCGGCTGGCGCTCGCGCGGACGGTGGCGGGACGCGAGGGCTGGCGCTCGCTGATGGAGACGCTGCGGCCGCTGACGGCCGACGCCTGGCAGGCCGCGGACCCGGCGATCCGGGGACGGATCGTGCGGCACCTGCGACCCTGGTGGGATGTGCACCGGCACCGGATTGCGGGGTCGATCGCCGGGGCGCTGGAGCGGCTGAAGGCGGACGACCGGCTGACGATGACCGCCGGGCGGGTGGTGGCGATCCGGCCGGGGGCGGCCTCCGTGTCGCTGGACTGGACCCCGCGCCATGGACCGGCCCGGCCGGCGCTCACGGCGGACTGGCTGATCGACTGTTCGGGGCCGGGCCATGATCCGGCGCGCGACGGCCTGACCGGGCCCCTGCTGGCGTCCGGGCGGGCGCGGATGGACGCCCTCAGACTGGGGCTGGATCTGGACGATCAGGGCCGGGTGCTGGACGCCGAAGGCCGCGCCGATGACCGGCTGTTCGTCCTCGGCCCCCCGGCCCGCGCCGCCTTCTGGGAAACCATCGCCGTGCCCGACATCCGCAAGCGAATCGAGGCGGTGGCGGCCGCGCTGCAGTAACCTGCCCCGTTCATCCCGGCGAAAGCCGGGACCCAGAACTTTGGGCGCGCGGATCAATCATTGAGCCCGATCCGCCAATCCCGCGCACCGGTCTCGTGAAAGAACTGGGTCCCGGCTTTCGCCGGGATGAGCGGAATAGAAATACGGGGCTCAAGTCGCGCGAAGCGCGGTAGCCCCAGAAATCCCGGGCTCAAGTCGCGCGAAGCGCGGTAGCCCCAAAAAGAAAGAGGCGGCCTTTCGACCGCCTCTCCCGCCTCTCCCTGCCGCAATCAGGCGGCGGTCTTTTCGCCCTCGATCAGGGGCTTGGCCGTGCCGATCGGGATGCTGCGGGGCTTGAGCGCCTCGGGCAGTTCCCGCTTCAGGCTGATGGCCAGCAGGCCGTTGTCGAGGCTGGCCTCGGTCACGACCACATAGTCGGCCAGCTGGAAACGGCGCTCGAAGTCGCGCTCGGCCAGGCCGCGATGCAGGTATTTGCGGGCCGCATCGTCATTGGCGGCCTTCTTGCCCGTGACGGTCAGCAGGTTTTCCTTGACCTCGAGGTTCAGCTCCTCGGGCTTGAAGCCGGCCACGGCGATCTCGATCCGGTAGGCGTTCTCGCCCGTCGTCTCGATATTGTAGGGGGGCCAGCCGGTGGTCTCGCCGGTGCGCGCGGCGTTTTCCAGCAATCCGGCCAGACGGTCGAAGCCGACGGCGGAACGGTACAGGGGTGTCAGGTCCAGGGTACGCATAGGTCTATCCTCCTGAGGATCAGCAAGGTTGAAGGTCAGTCCGTGGCGGTCCCGAAAAAGGCCCCGCCGGGTCTGGAGCGCCCGGTATCGGCACGCTCGGAAGTGAATTTGGGAAGGCTTGCCGCGACGTCAAGGGGGTGGATCGGTGCTTGCCCCGGACGCTCCGTGCCGTATGGATAATGCCAACCCTGCCCGCTGCACCGGAGATCTCCCATGCGCCTGCTCGCCTCAACATCTGTCGTCGCCACCGTCCTCGCCCTGGCCCTGCCCGCGGCTGCCCAGGTCCTGCCGACCACCGCCAGCGAAACCCCGGCCGAGCGCACCGCCCGCCGCGCCGCCATGACCCCGCCCGTGCTTCTGGAAGACGCCGCGCTGCAGGCCGCCGTGACGTCGTCCACCCGCCCGGCCGCCGATGTGGCGCGCGACGTCTACCGCCATCCGGTCGAAAGCCTGACCTTCTGGGGCCTGACCCCCGGCACCACGATCGTGGAGATCTCGCCCGGCCGTGCCGGCTGGTGGACCGCGATCCTGAAACCCTATGCCGAGGCGACCGGCGGCCAGTATGTGGCGGTCAACAACCCCGCCGAGTCGATGGTCGTCGCGGACGGCACCGCCGACATGGTCCTGGTGGCCCGCGCCTTCCACAACTGGCACCGCGCCGGCCGGACCGCGCCCTTCCTGCAGGCCTTCCACAAGGCGCTGAAGCCCGGCGGTATCCTGGCCATCGAACAGCACCGCGCCATCGAGGGCACCAATCCGGACCAGACCGCCTCGACCGGCTATGTCTCCGAGAGCTACATCATCAAGGCCGCCCAGGACGCCGGTTTCGTGCTGGAGGGCCGCAGCGAGCTGAACGCCAACCCCAAGGATGACCGCGACCACCCCTATGGCGTCTGGACCCTGCCGCCGGTCCGTACCAGCGCGCCGCGCAATGGCGTTGCCACCGACCGGCCCACGCCCCTGACCGAGGCCGAACGGGCCCAGTATGATGCGATCGGCGAAAGCGACCGCATGACCCTGCGGTTCCGCAAGCCGGCCTGAGACCGGCTTTGACCGGCTCTGCGAACCGCCTTAAGCCAGCCACGTCGGGGAATGATCGCGCGTGCACGCCTGTTCGGGTGCGCGCCAGCCTGACGCGGAGTGGGCATGGCGTCTGAACGACCGATATCGCGGGCTGCGGCCACGCGCCGGGGCCTGTTGCTGGGGGCATCGGCCCTGTCAGCCCTCGCGCTTGCCGGCTGCGGCCGCCGCGAGGAAACGGCCAAGCCGCCCCCTGCGACCACCCCGTCCGGCCCGCCGGAGGGATCGCTGGAGTGGGCCGTCACGGGCCCCTGGCGCATCGCCGACCGCGCGCGGGACGAATGGCGCCATCCGATGGAGACCCTGCGCTTCTTCGGGCTGAGGCCCGATATGACGGTGGTCGAGTTCTGGCCTGGCAGCGGCTGGTACACCGAGATCCTGGCCCCCTATCTGGCCGAGGGCGGTGGCACCTATATCGCCGCCGGTTTCGCCACCGGTCCCGGGTCGGACCCGGCCCAGGCCGCCCTGATGGCCGCCTATCAGCGCCAGTTCGGGGCCGACCGTCTGCTGTATGGCGAGATCCAGTTCACGGCCTTCGGGCCCATGACCGGCCCAGTGGCCCCGGCGGGCACGGCCGACATGGTCCTGTTCATGCGCAACATCCACGCCTGGATGGCTTCGGGCATTGCCGAAAAGGCCTTTGCCGACGCCTTTGCCGCCCTGCGTCCCGGCGGGGTCCTGGGCATCGAACAGCACCGGCTGGGTCCGGACGCCGACCAGGACCCGGCGGCAGCCAATGGCTATGTTCAGGAGGCCTTCGTGCGACAGCTGGCCGAGGAAGCCGGCTTCGTCTTCGTCGAGGCCTCCGAGATCAATGCCAATGACGCGGATTCGAAGGACCATCCCTTCGGGGTCGAAACCCTGGCGCCTCAACGATTGACGGCACCCCGGGGCGCGCCGCCGGATCCGGATTTCGATCGCACCGAATACGACGCCATCGGCGAGAGCGACCGGATGACCCTGAAATTCAGGAAGCCGGAATGACCCGCGTGTCCCGGGCCGATACCGATGCGCCGCTGATGGGCGTGCCGGGGGCCGATGCACCGCCGGGGGGCAAGGGCGAATGGTTCAGGGGTGCCGGTGGCCTGAGACTGCGCTCGGCCTTCTGGACGCCCTCGAGCCTGGTGGCGGCCACCCCGCGCGGGACGGTCGTCCTCAGCCCTGGCCGCACCGAGCCGATCGAGAAATATTTCGAGGTGATCGGCAATTTCCTCGCGCGGGGCTTCTGCGTCCTGGCCCATGACTGGCGCGGACAGGGGCTGTCGGCGCGGTTGATGCCGGACCGGCTGAAGGGCCACGCCCGGGCGGTCGAGGAGTTTCTGGACGATTTCGACCGGCTGCTCGACTTCTATGGCGATCGGGCGCCCAAGCCGTGGATCATGGTCGGCCATTCCATGGGAGCGGCGCTGAACATGCTGTCGCTGGAGACGAGCGACCGTCATTTCGCCGGCGCCGTGCTCTCGGCCCCCATGCTGAAGATCAAGACCGGCAAGCGGTCGATGTGGTCGGTCAAGCTGGCGGTGCGCTGGAACCTGCGGCATGGCAAGGCGGGCGACTTCCTCCTGGACGAGCCCGACGATCCCTTCGGCCACACCTTCGAGACCGACGCCCTGACGACGGACGAGGGTCGCTATGACCTGTGGCGCCAGCAGCTGTATGCCTGCCCGCATCTGGCGGTCGGCGGCCCGACCTGGGGCTGGCTGGCGTTTGCCCTTGATGCCGGTGAGCGGGCGCTGAAGCCGCGGGCCCTGAAGGCCGTGTCGATCCCGGTGACGGTAGTCCAGCCGGGCGACGACGACCGGGTCTGGAAGCAGACCAACCAGTGGGCGACCAAACGCCTGTCGCGCGGTCGCTACGTCGAGGTGCCGGGATCCAGACATGAGGTCATCATGGAGACCGATCCGCTCAGGGCGGTGTTCCTGGCCGAGTTCGACGCCATGGCCGATGCGGTGACGACGAAATAATCCCGCTCATCCCGGCTTTCGCCGGGATGAAGGGCACTTACAGGGCCGCCCGGCGGAAGGCGACGAGGGCCTGTTCGCGCACGCGGGGGTCGCCCACGGCAATGATCTGGCCGTTGCCGGACGGAGGCCCGCCGCGCCAGTCGGTGACCTGTCCGCCGGCAGCCTCGACCACGGGCACCAGGGCCGACCAGTCCCAGACCTTCAGCCCGCTCTCTGCGACCAGATCGATCCGTCCCGCCGCGACCATGGCATAGGCATAGGCGTCACAGCCGAACCGGGCCAGACGGGCGGCGGCCCGCACCTGGGTCCAGGCCCCAAGCTCCGGGCCGGTGAACAGGTCGGGATCAGTGGTCGCCAGCACGGCGTCGGTCAGTCTCTCGCACGACCGCACCTTCAACCCCGTCTCGCCTCCGCCGCGCAACAGCCGGGCTCCGGACGGTCCGCCCAGGAAGATCTCGTCCAGATAGGGCTGGGCGATGATCCCGACAGACGGACGGCCTTCGGTGCGCAGGGCGATCAGGGTCGTCCACAGCGGCAGGCCGGCGATGAAGGCGCGCGTGCCGTCGATGGGGTCCAGAACCCAGACATGGTCGGCGTCGGGCCGGTCCTCGCCATATTCCTCGCCGATCACGCCGTGGTCCGGATAGCGGGCGGCGATGGCCTTGCGGATCGCGGCCTCGGCGGCCTTGTCGGCCTCGGTCACGGGGTCGAAGGCCCCCGGCCCGGCCTTGTTCTCCTCGGCATAGTCGCCGCGGAAGAAGGGCAGGGTCACGTCGGCGGCCACGCGGGCCAGTTCGACGGCAAAGGCTTCGTATTCGGTCATGCGGGTCGGTTTCACGGAAGACAGGGGAAGGGAACGCATCCCCGTAAGCGGGGTGCCATCGCATCTTCGCGCCGCGTCGCCAAGCACCGGCGACTTGAGGGCGCGGCCGTTCGGGCCGATAGGTTGGCCATGACCGACACCGCCGACACCCCGCCCGCCAGCATGACCTATGCCCGCTATCTGGGCCTGGACCAGCTTCTGTCGGCGCAGGACCCGATCAGCGACCAGCACGACGAGATGCTGTTCGTCATCATCCACCAGACCAAGGAACTGTGGCTCAAGCAGATCCTGCACGAGGTCGGCCTGGCCCAGCAGCTGGTGCGGTCCGGCGATCTGGTGCCCGCCTACAAGAGCCTGGCCCGCGTCAGCCGGATCCAGGCGGTGATGACCCAGAGCTGGGACATCCTGGCCACCATGACCCCGGCGGACTATCTGCGGTTCCGCTCGGTGCTGGGCTCCAGTTCCGGCTTCCAGAGCGACCAGTTCCGGCGGCTGGAGGCCATGCTGGGGCTGAAGGATGCGAAATTCCTGCGGTTCCAAGAGGACCGGCCCGAGGCCCACGCCGCCCTGACCGAGGCCCTGATGGCCCCCAGCCTGTATGACGACACCCTGGCCCAGATGGCCCGCGCCGGCCTGCCGGTGCCCGCCGAGGTGCTGGGCCGCGACGTCAGCCAGCCCTATCGGCCCTCCGAGGGCGTCGAATCAGCGTGGCTGGAGGTCTATCGCGACACCGACCGCTGGTGGTCGCTGTATCAACTGGCCGAGAAGCTGGTCGATCTGGATGACGCCATGGTCACCTGGCGGCACAAGCATGTGGTGACTATCGAGCGGATCATCGGCCGGCGCCGGGGCACCGGTGGGACCGAGGGCGTGGCCTATCTGACCACCACGCTGGAGAAGCGCTGCTTCCCGGAACTGTGGTCCCTGCGCACCCGGCTTTAGCGGAACCACGGCCAAGCTGGGCGGTTTATCGGTCTCATTTCAGGGACACGACCATGGCCATCGACAACCGCCACGACATCAAGCTGCTGAACGGCCTGTATTCGGCCCTGCTGGACAATGCCACGACCTATGGCGAGGCGGCCGAAGCCACGCCGGATGCCGGTCATGCCGACTTCTATCGCACCCGCGAGGCCCACCGCCGGGGTCTGGCCGCTGGCCTGGCCACCGAGATCGAGGCCCGGGGCGGCGAGGCCACCCATGGCGAGGGCCTGGTGGCCACGGCCCGCAAGGTCGTCAAGGACGTGAAGGTCGCGCTGGGCCGCGACGAGGCCGCAGCCCTGTCCGCCATCGAACAGGACGAGACGGCCTTGCTGGCCCGTTTCGACCGGGCCCTGGATGATGCGGCGATGTCGGCCACAACGCGCGAAACGATCCGGCGCGCCCGGGGCGAAGTCGCGCGCGGCAAACCTTAAGCGGAGCGGATCAACGCCTCGGAACTTGCCAGAAAGCGTCATAGAGCTTCAGCCCGAATACGCTGCATTCACATTGGGCGTGGGTGGGCTGCACACCCCACCACCGCGCACCCCGGCGAGACGTTCCGATCACGGACGGAGTTTGGGTTCAGGATCAGTTAGCCCCCGCTTTCTTTCGTCATCCTCCGGCAAGCCGCGTCCTCGCGGCGCAGACTGGGGGACCCGGCGGCGCAGAAGGCGGTCTTTTCAGGCAGGATGCCGACAGGGCTGTGGTCGCGACAGGTTCGCGCTCTCGCGCGCAACTGGGTCCCCCGGTCTTCGCTGCGCTGCGCCGGAGGATGACGAGGGAAAGGAAACGGAAAGGGCCCCGGCGTTTCCGCCGAGGCCCCATCAACTGAGCGCTCAAGTCGCGCGAAGCGCGATAGCCCCAGAAAGTCAGTTATCCTCGGGCTTCTCGGCGGTGCCGGTGACCGGAACCACGGCACCCTTGGCCGGGCGGACGGTCTGGCGCTCGGCGATCCGGGCCGACTTGCCGCGACGGTCGCGCAGGTAATAGAGCTTGGCGCGCCGGACGACGCCGCGACGCTTGACCTCGATGGCATCGATGTTCGGCGACAGGATCGGGAATTTCCGCTCCACGCCTTCACCGAAGGAAATCTTGCGGACCGTGAAGGTCTCGTTCACGCCGCCGCCGTCACGGGCGATGCAGACGCCTTCGAACGCCTGGATGCGTTCGCGCTCGCCTTCCTTGATCTTGACCATGACCCGCAGGGTGTCGCCGGGCTGGAAGTTCGGGATCTCGCGCACGGCGAGCAGGCGGGCTTTTTCTTCGGCTTCGATCGTCTGAAGAATGTTCATTCTAGTCTCCTTGGGCTTTTTTGCCCTTTAGCTGTGATTTGGCGGATGTCTCCGCAGGTCGGTTTTCCAGATGCGCCGCCCAGAGGTCTGGCCGGCGTTCCCGGGTCGTCTCTTCCCGCTGCTGCTGCTGCCATTGCGCGATCCGCTTGTGATCGCCCGACAGAAGCACCTCGGGTATCTCCAGTCCCTCGAACGTCCGCGGTCGCGTGTACTGCGGATGCTCCAGAAGACCGTCCTCGAAACTCTCGCTACTCAGACTGGCTGCCTGGCCGAGGACGCCGGGCAGAAGTCTCACGCACGCCTCGATCACCAGCATCGCCGCCGCCTCGCCACCGGCGAGGACCGCGTCTCCGACGGAGACCTCCTCGAACCCCCGGGCGTCGAGCACCCGCTGGTCCACCCCCTCGAACCGGCCGCAGAGGACGGTGATCCCGTCCGCCCTTGCCCAGTCCTTCGCGCGCGCCTGCGTCAGGGGTCGACCGCGTGCGCTCATGTACAAAAGCGGCCGGGGCGGACCTGTGACACTGTCCAGTGCCCGGGCCACCACGTCCGCCTTCAGAACCTGTCCGGGGCCGCCACCCGCGGGGGTGTCGTCCAGGAAGCCGCGCCTATCGTCGCTGAAGCCCCGGATGTCAAGGGTTTCGAGGCTCCACAGCCCCTTCTCGCGCCAGGCCGTCCCGATCAGCGACACGCCGAGCGGCCCCGGAAAGGCCTCGGGGAACATGGTCAGGACAGTGGCGGTGAAGGGCATGGGCGGGTCCTTAGCGCAGCCAGCGGCAAAAATCCGCCCCCGTCCCTTTTCCCCTTACCGCTCATCCCGGCGAAAGCCGGGACCCAGACCTTTGGGAGGTATGAGTATGAATCGGGCCGCGCTCTCAATCCCGCGCACCGTGCCCTGCGAAAGCACTGGGTCCCGGCTTTCGCCGGGATGAACGGGCAGGGATGAACGGGCCGGGATGAGCGGATTTACGGAACGCGCAGGTCGGGCGGGGTGGCTTCCTCGGTCAGGATGCGGATGGCCTCCTCGACGGTGACCAGGGTCTGGGCCTGGGACCCCAGGCGGCGGATGGCCACCTGGCCCTCGGCGGCCTCGCTGCGGCCGACGACGGCGATGACCGGGACCTTGCCGACCGAATGTTCGCGCACCTTGTAGCCGACCTTCTCGTTCCTCAGATCGGTCTCGACGCGCAGGCCGGCGGCCTTGAATTTGGCGGCCACCTCCAGCGCATAGTCGTCGGCGTCCGAGGTGATGGTCGCCACCACGGCCTGCACCGGGGCCAGCCACAGCGGGAAGGCTCCGGCGAAATTCTCGATCATGATGCCGATGAACCGCTCGAACGACCCCAGGATGGCCCGGTGCAGCATGACGGGCCGGTGCTTCTGGCCGTCCTCGCCGACATAGGTGGCGTCCAGCCGCTCGGGCAGGACATAGTCGAGCTGCAGGGTGCCGCAGGTCCAGGTCCGGCCGATGGCGTCCTTGACGATGAAGTCCAGCTTGGGCGCATAGAAGGCGCCGTCGCCCTCGGCGATGACCGGCTCGACCCCGGCGAGACGCGCGGCCTCGCCCAGCATGGCTTCGGCCTTGTCCCAGAATTCGTCCGAACCGGCGCGAACCTCCGGCCGGGTGGCCAGGGCGATCTCGTGGGTGTGCATCCCCAGGTCGGCGTGCACCAGTCGGGTCAGTTCGATGAAGGCCCGCGTCTCCTCGACGATCTGGTCCTCGCGGCAGAAGATGTGGGCGTCGTCCTGGGTGAAGCCGCGCACCCGCATCAGGCCGTGCAGGGCCCCCGACGGCTCATAGCGGTGGCAGGCCCCGAACTCGGCCATGCGCAGCGGCAGCTCGCGGTAGGACCGCTGGCCGATGCCGAAGATCTGGACGTGACCGGGGCAGTTCATCGGCTTCAGGCTGAGGGTCTCGCCCTCCACCGTCTCGCAGACGAACATGTTGGGGCGGTATTTCTCCCAGTGGCCCGAGGCCTCCCAGAATTTCCGGTCCAGCACCTGGGGCGTCTTGACCTCGACATAGCCGGCGGCATCCAGGCGGCGGCGCATATAGGCCTCGATGACCTGCCACAGCACCCAGCCCTTGGGGTGCCAGAAGACCATGCCCCGGCCCTCTTCCTGCATGTGGAACAGTTCCATGGCGCGGCCCAGCTTCCTGTGGTCGCGCTTTTCGGCCTCCTCCAGCCGGGTCATGTAGGCGTCGAGGTCTTCCTTGGTCGCCCAGGCCGTGCCGTAGATCCGCTGCAGCTGCTCGCGGTTCGAGTCCCCGCGCCAGTAGGCCCCGGCCAGTTTGGTCAGTTTGAACGCCTTGCCGACGTGGCGGGTCGAGGGGAAATGCGGCCCCCGGCACAGGTCGATCCAGTCGCCCTGTTTGTAGAGGGTGATGGTCTCGGCCTCGGGCAGGTCGCGGATCAGCTCGGCCTTGAAGCTTTCGCCCCGGGCCTCGAAGAACAGGATGGCCTCGTCGCGGTCCCAGACCTCGCGCTCGAATTTGGCATCGCGATCGACGATCCGGCCCATCTCCTTCTCGATCGCGGCGAAGTCATCGGTCGAGAACGGGGTCTGGCGGTAGAAGTCGTAATAGAAGCCGTCCTCGATCGCCGGACCGATGGTGACCTGGGTGCCGGGAAACAGCTTCTGGACGGCCTCGGCCAGGACGTGGGCCGTGTCATGGCGGATCGTGTACAGCGCCTCGGGGTCGTCGCGCATGATCAGGCGGAAACTGCCGCTGGTCTCCAGCACCCGGTTCAGGTCGCGCTGCTCACCGTTCAGCTCGGCCAGGACGGCCTTCTTGGCGAGCGAGGGCGAAATGGCGTGGGCCACGTCACGCGCCGTCGAGCCGGCCGCATATTCGCGCGTGGCACCGTCGGGAAAGGTCAGCTGGATCATCGGTCAGTCTTTGTCAGAAGGCAGCGGCACCGGATCATAGCCCGACCCGCCGAAGGGGTGGCATTTACAGAGCCTCTTGACCATGAGCCACCCCCCCCGTGCCGGTCCATGCTGCAACAGGGCATCGCGGGCATAGTCGGAACAGGTCGGCAGATAGCGGCACGACTGGCCGATCAGGGGGCTGAGGGTGATCTTGTAGCCCCGATGGGCCGCGCGGACGCCGCGTTCGTAAAGGGACGGAGCCGGTGCGTCGCTCATGCCTCCGCGCGCCGCAGGGCGGTGTCGGGACGGATGGCCGGATCGCCGGCGCGGGCGACGGCTTCCAGCGTGGCCTCGATCGCCACCAGGGTCGAGGCGTGTCGGGCGGGATAGTCAGCGACCTGTTTCAGGGCGCGCAGGCCCTCGAACCGGCCCTCGGGTCCCTCGCCGCCGGACTTGAGCATGGCCAGGGTGGCATCGCGGGCGGTCTGGATCTCGATCGCCGTCGCGCCGATGACGGCCTCGCCCAGCACGCCGGCAGCGGCCTGGCCGAGGGCACAGGCCTTCACGTCCTGGGCAAATTCGGAAACCCGACCCCCGGCATCCAGAACCACATCGACCGTCGCCCGCGATCCGCACAGTTTCGCGACCCGCTCGCCCGTGCCCTGGGGCGCGGCCAGCCGTCCCGCATGCGGCAGGTTGGCGGCCAGACGCAGGATGCGGGCGCTGTAGAGGTCATCGATCATGGTCTGCAGATAAGCCTTGTGGAGCCCCGCTCCAAATTGCTCTCCCCCTGTTCCGCTCATCCCGGCGAAAGCCGGGACCCAGTGCTTCTTGCGAACAGGGTGAGCGGGATCAACAGCACTGCGTGACTGGGCCAGACTCCAGCCCACGGCACTGGGTCCCGGCTTTCGCCGGGATGAGCGGATTGATTATTGTTGCAGCGAGTCCCAGGTGCGGGCGGCGTCGGCGGGCGTGGCGGCCTTTGCGCGCAGCCATTGCAGATTGCGGTCGGCGGCCTCGGGCGGAAGGTCGCGGCGCAGGATCTGTTCGGCCTCGGCGGTCTTGCCCTGGAGGCCAAGCACCAGCGCGAGGTTCTGGCGCATCTTCAGCGTCGCGTTGGGCTGGGCCACGGCGCGGCGCAGCAGGGTCTCCGCCCCGGCCGGGTCGCCCTGCGAGGTCAGGGCCATGGCGGCATTGGTCAGGATGTCGGGGTTGTCGGGTGCCAGGATCAGGCCCCGGTTCCAGGCGTCGCGGCCATCCTCGGTCCGGCGCACGGCCGTATAGGCCACGCCCAGCAGGGACAGGGGCCGCCAGTCATTGGGGGCCAGGGCCTGCGCCCGTTCGAGCGCGGCGATGCCGTAGAAGGCCTGGCCCCGGGCGATATGGGCGCGACCCAGCTCCAGCATGGCCTCGATATTGTTCGGCTGGGCCACCAGCACCCCGTCGGCCGCCTGGACGGCGGCCTCGTACTGGCCAAGCTGGCGCATGGCCTCGGCGACCTTGACGCCCGCGACGGGATCGTTGGGATTGACGTCCCGCTCGCGCGCCCAGACCACCGATCGGGCCAGGGGGTCGAGCCGGTCATAGGCTGCGCGCTCCTCGGCCGTGGCGGGCTGGCGCGGCGCCGCAGCGGGGGCTGCCGCAGGGGCCTGTGCCGCTTCGCGGTCGCGTCCCCGATCCTGCGCCCCTGCGGGCACGGACCACAGGGTCAGGGTGGCGAGGCCGATTGCGGTGAGGGCAGCGTTGCGCGACATGGGGATGGTCCGATCGGAATCCTGAAGCCACAGAATCCCGCTTCGCCGTCAATCATTGGTTAACGCCCGCAAACGAGGTCCGCATGTCCCGATCGTCCGACGCCCTGATCGCCGCCTCCGACGCGGCACGGCCGCTGCGGATCGTGAGCGCGGGAACGGGGCTGGAGGATCGGGCGGCGGCCTGGGCCGCGGCGAACGACTTTCAGGGACGGCCGGGGCAGCTGCTGCTGGTGCCCGGTGCCGACGGCTCGGTCGAGGCCGCGCTGGTCGGAGCCGGAGACCGTTTCGACCCCATGAGCCTGCGCAGTGTGGCCGCGCGTCTGCCAGCGGGCGACTGGCGGCTGGAGGGGGTCGCCACCGGCGACGCAGGGCTGGCCGCGCTGGCCTTCGTCATGGGTCAGTACCGGTTCGACCGCTACAAGGCGCGGCCCGACAAGGGTGCCGTGCGGCTGGTCGCACCGGATGGCCTCGACCTCGACGCCACCGCCCGGATCGCCTCGGCCTGTGCCCTCGCCCGCCAGATGGTCGACACACCCGCCGCCGACATGGGCCCCCTGCAGATCGAGACCCTGGCCCGCGAGATCGCCGAACAGCACGGAGCCCGGACCACTGTGGTCGTCGGCGACGCCCTGCTGGACGCAAACTATCCGGCCATCCATGCCGTCGGCCGCGCCGCCACGGCAGAGCGGGCACCCCGCATCATCGAGATCGGCTGGAACCTCGACCGCACCGACCTGCCGCTGGTGGCGCTGGTCGGCAAGGGCGTCGTGTTCGACACCGGCGGCCTGAACATCAAGGGCGGCGCCGGCATGCGCAACATGAAGAAGGACATGGGCGGTGCCGCCCACGCCCTGGCCCTGGCGCACATGGTCATGGGGTCCGGCCTGGCGGTGCGGCTGGTGGTCCTGATCGGCGCGGTCGAGAATGCGATCTCGGCGGACGCCTTCCGGCCAGGCGATGTCCTGTCCAGCCGCAAGGGCCTGACCATCGAGATCGGCAACACCGATGCCGAGGGCCGGCTGGTTCTGGCGGACTGCCTGGCGCGGGCCGGCGAGCATGCACCGGACCTGACGCTGGACTTCGCCACCCTGACCGGCGCGGCCCGGGTCGCCCTGGGCCCCGAATTGCCGCCGCTCTACACCGACGACGACGCCCTGGCCGAGGCGATCCTGGGTGCCGGGCGGGCGGTGCAGGACCCCTGCTGGCGCCTGCCGCTGTGGGGCGGTTACCGGACTGCGGTGGACAGCGAGATCGCCGACGTCCGCAACGATTCGGCCGGCTGGGCCCAGGCCGGGTCGGTGACGGCCGCCCTGTTCCTGCAGCGCTTTGCCCCGACGACCGGATCCTGGGCCCATATGGACATCTTCGCCTGGAACCCCCGCGCCCGCCCCGGCTGGCCCGAAGGCGGCGAGGCCCAGGCCATCCGCGCCTGCCACGCCATGCTGTCGGCCCGCTATCCGGCGTGCTGATCCCCCGGTCTTCGCTTCGCTGCGCCGGAGGATGACGATGACCGTGGCTTTCGTCATCCTTCGGCAAGCCGCATCTTCGCGGCGCAGACCGGAGGACCCAGCGGCCTGCGCGAGCAGGACCCTGTCGGGAACACAGGCGACGGGCATCGACATGCCGGCATCGCCCCCGGCGCCGCTGGGTCCCCCGGTCTCCGCTTCGCTGCGCCGGAGGATGACGTCCCCCGGTCTTCGCTGCGCTGCGCCGGAGGATGACGACGACCGTGGCTTTCGTCATCCTCCGGCAAGCCGCAACTTCGCGGCGCAGACCGGAGGACCCAGCGGCCTGCGCGAGCAGGACACTGTCGGGCACACAGGCGACGGGCATCGACATGCCGGCATCGGCCCCGGCGCCGCTGGGTCCCCCGATCTTCGCTGCGCTCGCCGGAGGATGACGTCCCCCGGTCTTCGCTGCGCTTGCCTTAGGATGACGAAAGCAGGGGCGGTTCCACCCCCGTTTTATCGACAGAAAAATCTTTCCTGTTAACGGGACTTTCGCCTTGTGGTGAGACGATCCGGGTTCAACGAGACCGAGCTGCCGCCCTTGTTCACCGATGCTGCCCTGCTGGACCCCCGCACGACCCTCGCCCGGCCCGGCCTGGCCGAGCAGGCGCTGGAGGGGTGTGTCGAGGCAGAGGCCTATCGCGCCCCGACCGCCATGCACGGTGTCGTCGCCGTCGCCGATATTCACATTTCACAGGATGCCGGGTCCGAGCGGATCGACCAGCTGCTCTTCGGCGAGGCCTTCGATGTGCTGGACCGGGCCGGCGGGCGGGTCTGGGGCCGGGCGCGTCGCGACGGCCTGGTGGGCTGGATCGATGCCGCAGCCCTGTCCGAGGGCGCACCGCTGCCGACGCACAGGATCGCCTCGGTCTCGGCCGACCTGCCATTCAATGCCCTTGTCGTGGCCGACAATGATGACGTCGCCGCCCATCTGATGCCGATCGGCACCTTCGAGGCCGACCCGGTATCAGTCGCCGAGCGGTTGCTGGGCGTTCCCCACCAGCCCGGTGCGCGGTCGTCACAGGCCACCGACTGCTCGGGCCTGGTGCAGCAGGCCCTCTATGCCTGCGGCCTCGCCGGCCCCCGATTTGCGGATCAGCAGGCCGGACTGGGCGAGGGCGTGGCCCGCGATCAGGCCCGGCGCGGCGATCTCGTGGTCTGGCCGCATGCGACCGGCGACCAGGCCTGGACCGGACACTCGGCCCTGATGCTGGATGCCCAACGGGTGATCCATGCCACCGGCCATCACGGCGCGGTCGTGATCGAGAACCTGGCCGAGGCCGAGGCCCGCTACCGCGCCGACGGGTTCGACGCCCCGGTGTTTCGCCGCATCGCGGCCTGAAACGAAAAAGGGCGGACCGAAGCCCGCCCTTTCCACATTCTGAAACCCGGCGATCAGGCGTTCGGCGGTGCCGGGCTGGTCGCTGCGGCCGGAGCCGCCGGGGCAGCCTGGGTCGGTGACTGACCGGCGACACCGGTGGCCGGAGCCGCTTCGGGACCCACGGGCGCACCCTCGACCGGAGCCACACCCTCGGTGGCGGCAGGCGCGGCACCGGCTGCGGCACCGCCGGGCTGGCGGGCGGGATCCGGAGCCGGGACGGCGAAGCCGGGCGACCCCTGCGAGCGCAGATAGGCGATCAGGTTCACGCGCGCCTCGGTGTCGCGCAGACCGGCGAACGACATCTTGGTGCCGGCTACATAGCGGGCGGGGGCCGTGATGAATTTGTCCAGCGCATCCAGCGACCAGGTCGGGTCGACCGACACATGGCCCGTCATGGCTTCCGAATAGGCAAAGCCGCCGTGGCTGGCGACCGCCCGACCGACGACGCCGTTCAGGTTCGGGCCGATGCCGTTGGCACCCCCGGCATTGATCGTGTGGCAGGCGACGCAGCGCGCGAAGGCGGCCTCACCGGCAGCCAGATCGGCGACCGGGATCAATGTGCCCCAATCCGGTGGCAGCTCGGCCTCCTCGGCTCCGGCGGCGGCCTCTTCCGGCACGTCGACGAAATAGCCCATCTTCTCGGGGGCCTTGGGCGCATAGATCGCGCCGGATACCTGTTGTGCGATCAGGATGACGAACGCTGTCGCCAGGCCTGCGCCCATGATCTTGTTGAAGTTCAGATCGCCGCTCATTCGCGTCGTCGCATCCCGTCTAAAAGGCCCCGCCACAGACGTGGCAAAGGGCGAATTTCTTGCGTGGGCGTCTCTGACACGCTAGCGCCCGGACCGCAACCGGCCCCGGCCTCCAGAGGGGTGTCGGGGCGTCGCAGTCCGATGGTGAACGATGAACCCGCTGATTTTGATCCCGGCGCGAATGGCCGCAACCCGGCTGCCCGACAAACCGCTGGCCGATATCGGCGGAAAGCCGATGATCGTGCGGGCCTGGGAACAGGCCATGGCCTCCGGCTATCGCGTCGCCGTCGCCGCCGGCGACCCCGAGATCGTCGACGTGATCACCGCCGCCGGGGGCGAGGCGGTGGTCAGCGACCCCGCCCTGCCCAGCGGCTCGGACCGGATCCAGGCCACGCTGCAGGTCATCGATCCCGACAGGATCCATGACGTCATCATCAATCTGCAGGGCGACATGCCCTTTGCCGATCCGGGCCTGGCGCGCGCCTGCGTTCAGGTTCTGGCGGCCGAACCGGGCTGCGACATCGCGACCCTGGTGGCGCCGGAGGCCGGACCGGACGACCGGACCAATGTCGATGTGGTCAAGGCGGTTCTGGCCATGGGCGAGGGTGCCGGCCACGGCCGGGCCCTCTATTTCACCCGCTCGACCCTGTATGGTGACGGCCCTGTCTGGCGGCATGTCGGCCTGTACGGCTATCGCCGCGCGGCCCTGGAGCGGTTCTGCGCTGCCCCGCCCTCGCCGCTGGAACAGCGCGAGAAGCTGGAACAGCTGCGGGCCCTCGAGATGGGCCTGTCGATCTGGGCCGCCGTCATCGGCGACGCCCCCCTGTCGGTCGACAATCCGGCCGATCTGGAACGGGCCAGGGCGGTGGCGGGGAAGTAGGGCTTGGTGAGTAGGGCTTAGGGCTTGGGGCTTGGGGCTTGGGTTTTCGGGTCAACAGGCCAGACCTGCCCACTATTCCCCAAGACCTAAGCCCTACTCACCAACCCCTACCCCCCAACCCCTCCCTCCTCCTCCACCCACGCCTTCAACAGCGTGTGCGCGATGGCGAAGGGCGGCGGTGCCTTGATGGCGGGGTGGCGGCCGGCCAGCACATCGGCAGCCTCGGACCGGGTCAGCCAGGCAACCGCTTCCAGCTCGGTCTGGTCCGGAGCGGCCTGATCGTCGGAGACCTCGGCAATCAGCCCGATCATCAGCTGCGACGGAAACGGCCAGGGCTGGCTGGAGTGATAGCGGACCGCCGTCACGGTCAGGCCGGACTCCTCCAGGATCTCGCGCGCACAACCCTCCTCGATGGTCTCGCCGGGCTCGATGAAACCGGCCAGGGCCGACATGCGACCAACCGGCCAGGCGGCCTGACGCCCCAGCAGACAGATCGGCTCGGGCCCGCCGCGATAGACGGGCAGCATGATGGTGACGGGATCGACCCTCGGGAAATGCTCGGCGCCACAGGCGGGGCAGATGCGCTTCCACCCGCCACAGGCATTGGCGCTTTCCTGGCCGCACATGGCGCAGAAGCCGTGCCGGCGTCGCCAGTCGAACAGCGACTTGGCCGTGCCCGCCATGGCCGCCTCGGCCCCCGACAGGACTGCCGCCGCCTCGCGCATCTCGGTGAAGCTGCCCAGCCCCTGTACCGGACCCGTGGCCGGGTCGTCGGACCCCACGAACTCGACGGCAAAGACCGGAGCCGTCTTCCAGAGGCCGAGAAACAGGCTGCGATCGGGCACCAGGTCCTTCGCATGCGGCAAGGCCACCCAGGCCAGGCGCGGACCGTCCGGATGGGCCTCCAGCAGCGGTCGTCCCTCCCACAGCACCATGGACAGGGCCTCGGGATCGGCCTCCATTTCGGCCAGCCAGGCGGTGTCATTGCGCCGGTCGCCGGCACGGTCCAGCGGATTGCCGGCAAAGGTATTCAGGATGGGGAGCGCCATGACCCCGACCTTAGCCGGGACCGATGCACGGCGGGAGACTTGATTCGCACGGCATCACCCGCGATATAGGCCTCGGAGATCGCGGGCGAAGGCTTCGCCAACCTGGTCAGGGCCGGAAGGCAGCAGCCACAACGAATTCCCCTTCGGGTCGCGGTCTCCACTTTCCCCTTCTTTCTTGTTGCTACCGCGCGCGCCGCGGGCGCTTGCTGCATGAGCAACCGTGTTGCTACCGCTCGTGCCGCGGACGCTCGCAACTTGAGCCCCCCCCTTCCCGATCATCCCGGCGAAAGCCGGGACCCAGTCCTGGGCACACGCATGCGCTGGACCGATCTCCCCGACATGCCTCCTGCACCTCTCACCCAAAGCCCTGGGTCCCGGCTTTCGCCGGGATGAGCGGGAGGGAGGCAAGGGGTTGAACAGCGAATGACTAGTCACCCGGTGATTTTCCGGCTTAGGTCGCCGCGATTTCGGGGAAGACGACCATGACCATCACACCGACCGCCACCAAACCGTTGAAGCGGGTCGAACTGACGATCCGGGCCCTGGTGCTGGGGTGTCTGCTGGCGGTGATCTTCACGGCGGCCAACACCTATCTGGGTCTGAAGGTCGGGCTCACCTTCGCCTCGGCCATTCCGGCGGCGGTCATCTCCATGGCCATCCTGCGGCTCTTCAAGACCTCGACGATCTGGGAAAACATGACGGTCCAGACCGTCGCCTCGGTCGGCGGGGCGATGAGCTCGATCATCTTCGTCCTGCCGGGCCTGGTCATGGTCGGCTGGTGGCTCGAGTTTCCCTTCTGGGAATCGGTGCTGATCTGCGTCTTCGGCGGCGTGCTGGGCGTGACCTTCTCCATCCCGCTGCGCCGGGCCCTGGTGGTCGATGCGGGCCTGCCCTACCCCGAAGGCGTCGCAGCGGCCGAGGTCCTGACCGTCGGCTCGCGCGGGGCCGAACAGACCGAAAGCGCCGTGCGCGAGAATGCCTCGGGCCTGTGGGTCGTGGTCACCGGGGCGCTGGTCTCGGCCGGCTATGCCCTGCTGGTTGCGGGCCGGGTCTTTGCGGGTGAGGCCGCGAAATTCATCAAGCTTCCGGCCGCCCCGGGGCGGCGGCGCGACCGGTCTGGGCTTTGGCATGCAGTTCGCCCTGCTGGGGGCCGGGCATCTGATCGGGCTCAGCGTGGGCCTGGCCCAGCTGTTTGGCCTGCTGCTGGCCTGGGGCATTGCGGTCCCGATCCTGACCTCGCCCGACACCATCGCCTGGCTGACGGCCAATGGCATCCCGTCCATCGCCACGACCCTGGACGTCGGCGCCGCGGCCGAGGAACTGGCCAGCACCGTCTGGCGGCGCGAGGTCCGCTTCATGGGGGCGGGCGTCATCGGCGTGGCCGCCATCTGGACCCTGATCAAACTGGCCGGGCCGCTGATCGGCGGCCTGCGCTCGGCCCTGGCCGCCAATTCCCGGCGCGCGGCGGGACAGGTGCTGGACCGCACCGAGCAGGATATCCCGATGAATATCGTGGCGGGCCTGTCCGTCGTCTGCCTGGTCGGCATCGCGGGCATCCTGGCCTGGTTCGCCCAGGGCAATCCGACGCTGGCGGGCTCGACCGGGCTGCTGGTCGCAGGTGGACTGGTCTATGTCGTCGTGATCGGTTTCGCCGTGGCCGCCATCTGCGGCTATATGGCCGGGCTGATCGGCTCGTCGAACAGCCCGGTCTCGGGTGTCGGCATCCTGGCCGTCGTCATCGCTTCGGTCCTGATGCTGGGCGTGCTGGCGCTCGCGGGCGTGCCGGCCGATCCGTCGGTCGTGGCCTTTGCCCTGATCGTGACGGCGATCGTCTTCGCCGTGGCGGTCATCGCCAACGACAATCTGCAGGACCTGAAGACCGGCCAGCTGGTCGAGGCGACGCCCTGGCGTCAGCAGACAGCCCTGATCGTGGGCGTCGGCGCCGGGGCCCTGGTCATCCCGCTGATCCTCAACCTTCTGAACCAGGCCTTCGGCTTCGAGGGCGGGCCCAAGGGCATCGCCGACGAGCCGCTCGCCGCGCCCCAGGCGACGCTGATCTCGGCCCTGGCGCGCGGCGTCATCGGCGGCGACCTGCGCTGGGACCTGATCGGGCTGGGGGCCTGTATCGGGGTCGTGATCATCGTCCTCGACATCGTTCTGAACAGCGCCACCAAGGGGAAGATGAAGCTGCCGCCCCTCGCCGTCGGCATCGGCTTCTACCTGCCCGCCGCCGTGACCACGATGCTGGTCATCGGGGCGATCTGCGGCTGGCTCTATGACCGGGCGATCAAGACCACGCGCTTCGCCGATGTCGGTCGCCGGATGGGGGTCCTGCTGGCCAGCGGCCTGATCGTGGGCGAGAGCCTGTTCCTGGTCATGACGGCCGGGGTCATCGTCTCGACCGGCAATGACGCGCCGTTCGCCATGATCCCCGAGGGCTCGGCCTGGCCGGCCATGATCGCGGGCATCGCCGTCTTCGCGGCCCTGGCGTTCGGCCTCTATGCCTGGACCCGGTCCCGGTCGGCGAAGGTCTGACGATCGCGCAGGTGGTCAGCCGAAGCTGACCACCTGAGGCTCGCGGCCGATGGCCATCAGGAACTGACGAAACGCGCCCTGATCCAGCGCCGTCGTGGCCGTGTTGATCAGGGGGTGGAAATTGACGATCTCCGCCTCCCACAGCCGCCGATCGAGGACGAAGCTCACCCGGCGATCGACGTCATTGATCAGCCCCAGCGCCGTGACCGACCCCGGCCGGACCCCCAGCGTCTCCCACATCAGGGTCTCGTTGCCGAACGACAGCCGGTCGGACCCGATCAGGCCGGGCGCGGCCTTCAGGTCGATGACCGTGTCCTGGGCTGCCGAGATCAGCCACAGCCGCTGCTTCTTGTCTTTCAGGAACAGGTTCTTGGTGTGCAGGCCCGGCATCGCGGCCTTCAGCTCCAGCCCCTCCTCGACCCGGAAGACGGCCGGGTGATCCCGGGTGTCGTGGGCGATTCCGGTCTCGGCCAGAAAGGCCAGCAGTCGGTCGCGGTCAAAGGGCGGTTGAGCGGTCATGGCGGGCCGGGCTAGGAAGGATCACCGTCGTTACTGCCTGGAGCCCTCTCGTGGAACTGGAATGCTATCCGATGACGCGGCGCCCGCCGGACATGGTGCCGGCGCGGCAGTCCCGCGACTGGATGGATGCCTTCATCAGCCGCCACCCCTATCGCTGCCTGCCCATGACCATGGCCAACTCCACGGGGTGGGAGATCCTGTGCCCGTTCGGCTTCACCGCCGAATGGAACGGTGGGCCCCAGCAGTCGGACATCACGATCACGCCGGACCGGCCCCAGCCGGAGCTGGATCATTTCGTGACCTCGCATTTCTCGCGCGGGGTGCTGACCCTGCATCCCCAGTACCTGTTCCGCACCCCGCCCGGCTGGGGGATGATGTGTTCCGGCTCGCCCAATCACATCAAGGACGGCATCCAGCCCCTGGTGGGGCTGATCGAGACGGACTGGCTGCCGTTCCCCTTCACCATGAACTGGCTCTTCACCCGGCCGGGACGGGTCAAATTCGCCAAGGGCGAGCCCTTCTGTTTCATCAGCCTGGTCGAGCACAAGAAGATGGAAGCCTTCCAGCCGGTGATCCGGACGCTGGAGTCCAATCCGGTAATCAAGGGCCAGTTCGACGCCTGGAACCGCGAGCGGACCAGCTTCAACAACCGCCTCGCCTCCGGCGATCCCGACGCGGCCAAGGAGGCCTGGCAGCGGTTCTATTTCAAGGGCGAGATCCCGGACAAGCTGGGCACCGCGCCCGCGACCCACTCGAACAAGCGCAGGATGAAGAACCCGCGCGTCGGCTGAGCCCCCTGTCCCGGGGTCCAGACGTGAAAAAGCCCGCTGCGGGGGATACATCGCAGCGGGCTTTCTCGCTCTCTAGGGAGCTGACGTTTCCTCCCCGAAACGCCTCCGTCCGGTAGCTGCGCCTTGCTTTTCAGCCGGGGCGCTGCGCCGTTCGAGTGAAGTCAATTGGCCCGCCAGCTCGACCCAAGTCAATCACGACGCTAGGCAATTTGGCGACTTTTGTGACTGAACGTCGATAATACATCGCAGGAAGATCAGATTATCGACGAAGCGTCGATAATGCTGCGAAGCGTTTGCACAAGCTCCGATCGTACCACGGTGACCTGTCCCGGACGCGCCGCCTTCCAGGCCTCGTTGTCGGCCACGCCCGCGGCCAGGGCCCGGCCGACGTCGAGATCCTTGATCGTCACCTGACCGTTGGCCAGTTCGTCTCCACCGAGCATGACGACCGCCGGAGAGCCGCGGCGGTCGGCATATTTCATCTGCGCCTTCATGCCCGCGCGCCCCAGATAGAGCTCCGCGGCGATCCCGGCACGGCGCAGCTCGGCAACGGCGTCCAGATAGGCGGCCATGTCGTCCTGGCCGAAGACGATGACCACCACCGGCCCGCGCACATCCGCAGAGCCCCCGGCTCCGGCCGCCCGCAGCGCCGAGGCCAGGCGCGAGACTCCGAACGAGAAGCCCGTCGCCGGCGTCCGCTCGCCCGTGAACCGTGCCACCAGGTCGTCATAGCGCCCGCCGCCGCCGATCGAGCCGAAGCGCACCGCCCGGCCCTTGTCGTCGACGGTGTCGAGCAGCAGTTCGGCCTCGAATACGGCCCCGGTATAGTATTCCAGCCCCCGCACGATGGTCGGGTCAAAGCGGACCCGGTCCTGGCCGACCTTCATGGCCCCCAGCGCCGCATCGATGGCCGCCAGCTCGGCCAGCGCCGCCTCGCCGGTCGCACCCAGCCCCCCGGCCCGGGCGACGGCGTCCAGCGTCTCGGCCCGGGTCAGGTCCGGGGTCGAGACCGAGGCGAGGAAGGCCTCGATCGTGCCGATCAGGGCGGCGGGCAGTCTCGCACCCTTGGTATAGTCCCCGCTGTCGTCCAGCCGCCCCTCGCCCAGCAGGGCGGCGGTGCCCTCCCAGCCCAGCCGGTCGAACTTGTCCACGGCGCGCAGGGCGGTCAGCTTCTGCACCGCATCGGTGATCCCGCCCGCCTCGAACAGGCCGTCGAACAGCTTGCGGTTCGAGACCCGGACCACGGCCTGGCCGTCGTCCAGACCGGCGGCGGCCAGCCCCTCGACCGCCATGGCGATGATCTCGGCATCGGCCTCGGGGCGGTCGGAGCCGACGGTGTCGGCATCGCACTGGGTGAATTCGCGGAACCGGCCGGGGCCGGGCTTCTCGTTGCGCCACACGGGCCCGAAGGCATAGCGGCGGAAGGGCTTGGGCAGGGTCTCCCACGTCTGGGCCGCGAACCGGGCCAGCGGCGCGGTCAGGTCATAGCGCAGGGCCATCCACTGGTCGTCGTCGTCCTGCAGGGCAAAGACCCCGGCATTCGGGCGGTCGGCGTCGGGCAGGAATTTGCCCAGGGCATCGGCATATTCGAAGGCACCCGTCTCCAGCGGCTCGAAGCCCCAGCGCTCATAGACCTCGGACACCCGGGCCACGATGCGGCGCTCGGCGATCAGGTCACTGCCGCGGCGATCGGCAAAGCCGCGCGGGCTGCGCGCCTCGGGGCGAGCCGGGGCGGTCTCGGGGGTGTCGTCGGCGATGTCGGTCATGAGGCGGCTTCTAGAGGCAAAGCGCAGACAGGACTAGGGAGGGAGGGAGGGGTTAGGGCTTGGGGCTTAGACTGCCCCTACTGCCTACTGCCTACTGCCTACTGCCTACTGCCTACTGCCTACTGCCTACTGCCTACTGCCTACTGCCTAAGCCCTACTGCCCAAGCCCTACGCCACGGCAACCTTCCGGAACGGCACCCGCCGGCCATAGGTCAGGCAGCGCCAGACCCATTCCAGCGGCCCCATCTCGAACCGCGCCAGCCAAAGCGGCGACCAGACCAGCTGCAGTACCCAGATGGCCCCGACGATCGGCCACAGGCCCGCCGGCGTCACCTCACCGAACCAGCGGGGCCCCCAGGGCATGTAGAACAGGCTGGTCATGATCAGGGTCTGGGTCAGATAGTTGGTGAAGGCCATCCGCCCGACCGGGGCAAAGATCCGCGTCACGATCGCCGCCCCGCGCGTGCTCAGCAGGATCAGGGCCGAGGCATAGCCCAGGGTCACCAGCGGGGCGAAGGAGCCCATGGCATCGGCCAGCCCCCGGCTGGGGTTCTCGGCCTTCGGCACGGCCAGCTCCTGGCCCTCGTACAGGCCCAGGAAGGACAGGTTCACCGCCGTCAGGGCCATCAGCAGGCCATAGATCCAGACCGGCGCCCGCCCGGCCCAGAAGCCGGTCTTGTACAGGCCCAGGCCGATCATCATCAGCGGCACGGTGGCAAAGGGCATGATCGGCAGCGCGAACAGGGCGGAAAAGACCCAGCCCTTGGCATTGGCGATGAAATTCCCGAACAGCCCGTCCTTGTAGACGGCGATCGACTGCACGATCGATTCCGGCGTGGCCCCGAAAGGATTGCTGCCGCTGCCGCCGAATTTGGCGGCCACGTCGGGGGGCAGGGCCGCCATCCCGATCGAGCCACCCGCCTGGCACAGGGCGAAGAAGAGGGTGATCCCGCCCCCGACCCACAGCAGCTTCTTCGCCGACCAGGACCGGCACAGCAGCATGATCAGGCCGCTGAGCGCATAGAGCAGCAGGATGTCGCCGAACCAGAACACCAGCCCGTGGATCAGGCCGATCAGCCCCAGCCACAGCAGCCGGCGCTGCAGCAGGGCCCCGCGCGCGCGGTCCGACCGCTCGCCGCCGACCAGGAAGATCGACACCCCGAACAGCATCGAGAACAGGGACCGCATCTTGTCCGAGAAGAAGACGTCATTGACCCAGGCCGCAGTCCGGTCGGCCGGCGCCAGGATCCCGTTGTTCAGATAGGGGGCCAGATCCGGCGACATCATCAGGTCGAAGGGCCAGGCAAAGGCCGCCGCATTCATGGCCAGTATGCCCAGCACGGCAAAACCGCGCAGCACGTCCAGCGTCACCACCCGGTCCTTCACCGCCACCGGTGCCAGCGCGGCGGCTGGAGCGGGCGCAGTCCCGCCCGTGGTCGTCTCGAATGTCATGCCTGATCCCCCCGACAGGCCACAATCATGCCCGATTTCGGGCTCTGGCGCACTTAAATCCCTGTAATCTTCAGGGCCTGCCGTCTTCGGCTCAGCGGCCGGTGAAGACGGGTTTGCGCTTTTCGACGAAGGCGGCCATCCCCTCCTTCTGGTCGTCGAAGGCGAACAGGCTGTGGAACAGGCGGCGCTCGAACTGCACCCCCTGGGTCAGGGTCGTCTCCAGCGCGGCCTCGACCATTTCCTTGTTGGCCATGACGGCCAGGGGGCTGTGGCCGGCGATCTTCGCCGCGATCTTGCGGACCTCCTCCATCAGGGTCTCGTGCGGCACGACGCGCGAGGCCAGCCCCGACCGCTCGGCCTCGGCGGCGTCCATCATCCGCGCGGTCAGGACCATGTCCATGGCCTTGGACTTGCCCACCAGACGGGTCAGCCGCTGCGAGCCGCCGATGCCGGGGGCGACGCCCAGATTGATCTCCGGCTGGCCGAATTTCGCCCGGTCCGAGGCCACGATGAAGTCGCACAGCATGGCCAGCTCGCAGCCGCCGCCCAGGGCAAAGCCGTTGACCGCCGCGATGATCGGCTTCCTGAACCGGGTGATCCGGTCATGGCCGTGGCTGAAGAAATTGGCCTTGTACATCTGGGCATAGGACTGGTCCGCCATCTCCTTGATGTCGGCCCCGGCGGCAAAGGCCTTGTCCCCCGACCCGGTCAGGATCAGGCAGCGCACGCTGTCGTCATGCTCCACCACATCGAGGAACGCCGCCAGATCGGCGAACAGGGCCGAGTTCAGCGCATTCAGCGCCTCGGGCCGGTTCAGGGTCACGACGGCATAGCCCTCCTCATGCCGCTCGATCAGCAGGGTGTCATAGGTGTCGGTCATGGCGCAGGCTCCGCAACAGGGTGGGGGCCTCTTAGCGGAAGCCGGTGCCGGGGTCCAAGGCGAGAGCTGATCCCTCTCCCATGGGGAGAGGGCTTGAGCGCCTGAGAGCGTCAGCGATCAGACTTGCGCGAAAGGGTGAGGGGTAAATCCTGGGACAAGGGCACCAGAAGCCCCTCACCCTTTCGGCTAACGCATCGCTCCGCTCTGCGAGCCTCAAGCCCTCTCCCGCCGGGAGAGGGAACAGAGTGGGCCCGCCCTCTCCCGCCGGGAGAGGGACGTTCAATCCCACACATCCAGACCCAGCGCCGCCGCCACCGGCGCGCTCACCCTCGGCGGCGGGCACGGCATGAAGGGGGCCGCCCCGTCCGGCAGGCCGATCTCCTCGCGCCAGGTGTCGCGGTACAGCTGGATGATCGCCAGATCCAGCGTGCCCTCGGACCGCAGCTGACCGTCCCTGTCCCAGAAGGCCCGGACCCACGGCTGGTGCCGTTCCATCGCCCGTGCCCGGTCCTGCGCCGCCACCTCCGGGCCCAGATGCCGGGCCCGGAAGGCATAGAGGAACCCCAGATGCCAGAGCGGCGCCTCCTCCATCGGCCCGCCCTGCATCGCCTTGGCCAGATCCCCGGCCAGGGCCCGCTCGTCCGCGATCCGGCGATCGAATTTCTGCGCCTGCGCCTCGGCCCAGGCCTCCCAGCCCTCGGCCGGCTCGACCGGCCCGAACCGGGTCTCCGGCCGTTTCCAGCCCTCGGCCTCGCGCCGTTTCCACAGGGCCGGCACCCCGACGTCATAGCGTTTCGCCACGACCCGCGCCGTCTCCCCGCCCTCCCAGGCCTTGCGCACCTCGGCCCAGACGGCGTCCGGCGTCACCCTGCGCGCCATCCCCTCGCTCATCCCTGCCCCCCGGTCCCCCCCAGGGGGTTCCGCCTCATCCGGTCCACCCGGTCATCGAGCCGCCGCATCATCCGCCGCTTGTTCCGCCCCTCCGGCATCGCCATCGTCACCTCCAGCAGCCGACAGATCTCCACCAGCGCCTCCGCCCGCCGCACGATCCGCTCCGTCCCCTCGCCCTGCATCCATCCCTCCCTGAAAAGCCCAAGCCTATCCCCCCGCCCGCCCCCGGCGCGCTGAAGGGGGCGAAACGGACGACGGGCGTTGAAGGCACAGGGGAAATCCGCGCATGTGCGGAGAGGTTGGGCGTCCCTTCTCCCCTTGGGGGTCGAGGCTGATCGCATGCGATCAGCCGAGGGGAGGACGACAGGTTAATCGGTGTCCGTGGTAGTGCCCGCGGGACGGATCATCACGGCAATAATAACCTCGTAGATCTTCGTGTTCTTAGCGGCTCTGAGATTGCTCTTAAGAGAATAGTCTTTTCTACACCGCACTACGGTTGGGTCAGCGTACGTATCACGACACCAATGCTCAGCGAATGATTTCGGCAAGCTTTGACCATCTAAGAGAAAAAAAACTGAGCGCGCTGATCGGCAGAGAAACGAGCCACAGAAACGAGTCGGCAAAGCGCCTTCTCCGCTGCAAACGTCGCCTCTAGCGAGTTTAAGCCCGACAGTTGATCTATATGCTTATCAGCACCCCACGCCCGGCCATAGAAATGTTTGGCGATCATTGTAGTGAAGGCCGTCACGGTAAGTTCGCGGTTCAGGGGCCATCTATTTTCGCCGTGATGACCTATATGCAAATGCGACTGGGGATGTACGTACTCTTTATACTGACGAGGCGAATTTTCATACCTTATCGGTGGCGGATATTGTCCCCCTCGTAATTCACTAATTCGGTGGAGATACTCATCCAAGGTCATGGCACCTTCCCGCACATAATCTTGAAGGTCGCCTAATTCTCCAGCAGCGGTCGGAGACAAAAATGGATTTGGTAGATATGCGAACCTATATTCGTCCCGCACATCGCAACTAAACTGAAAATATGAGTAGTCTCGTAGGACGAAGTTATAGTGGGAATTCTCAAGGCCGGTTAGGTAGACCTCTTCGTATCGCTTGTCTGGGTCAAGCGCAGTGTCTCGAAACCGCTCGTTCACGCCCAGTGGCACAAAACTGCTCAAGGCTTCATCAAGCTCGATGCGCTGGAGAAAGGCCCAAGCACTTCGGACGCCACTCCTGACATCCGCTGGGGTCAAATCACGTCCACCTTCAATTGCTCACTAATTTCCTCTTCAGTGAGACCGGCTTCTTTGAGATCTTTCAGATAACGATCTCGAAGCGCCTTGGCTTTGATCTTCTTGTCGCTAAGGCCTCGCTGGATGGTGTCGATCACCAACGGGTCCGGCATTACGAACCGCATATAAGGTGCAGTCATCGCGGCTGTGGTCAGTTCGTCACTGATGTTCGCTGCGTTTGCCCCTACCCCACAAACTCTCAGCCAGCCCTTTGTGCGAGTAAACGCAGTGAACAACTTGTTCCGACCACCTCGGTCCCGAGCGCTCACGGCATCTACTCCGACGCACAAAACCAACGCAGCTTCATTGCCTTTCGCTCTGTATACGGTTGAAAGGGTCACTTTCCCTGGAATGCTAAAAGGCGGCTCATTGTATGGGTCTGCAATAATGTTGTTTGATGAAATGTCATTCTCAGCCAGGTTTTGGGAAATAGCCCTGAAGTATCCTTTTGCGTTTCTATCATCGAGAGAAATAACGAGAACATCTTCTCGATTCAGCCCTCCTGCGATAAATTTTCTTATTTCGGTCGTAACCCAGTTAACTTCGGCGTCAAAGTTAATCGCTGAATGGCTAGCAATTACAGGCACATTATCGATAGGAATCAAATCTAGTGGACTGTTTTCAGTTGGCCTGAATAGTTCGACTACCTTGCCGATCTCGATGGGCTCGTTGTGAACCTCATACCCGACATCCTTCCAGTGCTCGGCTCCTTCGAGCATTTGAACTATATGCCCATAAACTCCAAACCCCATAGCGTGCGCAGAAACCAAAACATTGCGTTGGTTGCGATAAGTTTTACTTAAGACGGTGTCGTTAGATGCCCCAAGTGCCAAGGCTGCCCCCGATCTATCGAGGTCGACTCGAAACTCACCATCAGGATCTTTCCCGAAAAGTTGCTCGGGTCTACGCATCTGAACGTTTAAAATGTTTTGAAGCTCATCATAAGCCCAGACGATTTTCTTTTTGTCTCTCTCACCTTTAGTGAGGTGATAGCAAAGACGGTAAAAGCTGTCAGGGAAATCCTGACCTTCGTCAATTAATACGTGGTCGTAGAATGGCTCAATTTCTACAGATTCTATCAAATCGTTGACGGCCCAACCAAATGCATTCTTCCCTGGCCCAGCAGACTTCTGCGCTTCTGTAAGCGGCATTGGTGATCGATTGTACCGCCGGGAGGTGTCGGCGTAGACGCCGGGACCCGACGAACTTCCCCAGCCGTGACGGATATGAATTTTTTCCCAATCAGGATCCGTCTCCGAGTAGTGCCGATAGAACCGGGTAATAAGCGTCTTGAGCGTGGCTCGAAGGCTGCGAGTGTAAAACGTGACCAAGACCTTCTGATCAGGATTATCCATATGGATTTGGGCAGCCTTCATAGCCAAGATAACGGTCTTGCCAGAGCCCGCCAGACCACGAATCCTTGCAGGGCCACCGACATCTACCAATGCAACGCGCCTCTGATTCTCGTCAAAGTTCGCAATCTCGGCTTCCAGCTGCGCTAAAGCCGCAGCGATGGGAGATGCGTTTGGATCCGAGATAGGACGCTTTTGCGTTCTCGTAAGCGCCTTCGCGCCCTCCAACACGGAACGCGCTTCAGCGAGCCCGTTCCAGTTCGAGGTAGTTTGCCGAGATTCCGCCTAACCAGTCGGCGAAACCCTCAAAGCTCGTGCATACTGTTGCATCTAAGTCGCCGACAGCCACGTCGTTCAGAGCTATTATGACTGGGGTCACCGGAAACGATAACTGGTTCAAAGACTTGCGTAATATGCGGCTTTTGAGAAGGCGACTGACTAGATTACTTGCATAATCAGTTAAGAGCACGTCCAGTTCGGCCAAATCATGCTCTTGCATAAACGGCGCGAAAGAGATGCATATAACTCCATGCATTGGAGACAGTATCACCACATCCGCCCTGTGGGTTACAGTCTCATAGTCAACATAAGAGGGAAAATCGTAGTATGCTACAGCACCCGCAAGAGAAAGGGTCGCGTCGTTATCTCTGAGGTACTCCAGAAATGCGCGCGGTGCAGGCTCTCTCGCAAGCTTGCTATTTGTAACAACTACGTCGATGGCCATTTTTGGTTCAGTCTCCAGAACCGCGAGATCGGTTCCGCTTCGAGGTTTAACGCTCTGGCGTTTCCTTCGCAAACGGTAGGATCCTCAGGAGGATTCTACGAAGAGCGCCGCTGGTCCTGCGAACCTTACCCCCCCTACAGCCGCCCCTTCCTGAACGCCTCCGCCTTCTCCGCGGCCGCGTCCGCGCGCCACTTCTTCGGCGCTGACCGGTCGACCTCCTGGCCCTCGGCCGTCATCAGGTCGTTGGCGAATTCCAGATCCAGCAGCTTCATCTTCTTGATCTCGTCGCGCAGGCGGGCGGCTTCCTCGAACTCGAGGTTGGAGGCGGCCTCGCGCATGCGGCCTTCGAGGTCCTTGAGGGCAGCTTGGAAATTGGTGCCCACGAAGGGCTTGCTGTCTTCCTTGACGGCCGTGGGGATCAGAACGCGGTCCTTCTCATAGGGGCTGTTGAGGATTTCCTTGATGTCGCGCTTGACGCTCTCGGGCGTGATGCCGTGTTCGGTATTGTAGGCCATCTGGCGGTCGCGGCGGCGGTCGGTCTCGGCGATGGCGCGTTCCATCGAGCCGGTGATGCGGTCGGCATAGAGGATGACGCGGCCGTCGACGTTGCGGGCCGCGCGGCCGATGGTCTGGATCAGGGAGGTCTCCGAACGCAGGAAACCCTCCTTGTCCGCATCGAGGATGGCGACCAGGCCGCATTCGGGGATGTCGAGCCCCTCGCGCAGCAGGTTGATGCCGATCAGGACGTCGAAGGTGCCGAGACGCAGGTCGCGGATGATCTCGATCCGCTCCATGGTGTCGACGTCGGAGTGCATGTAGCGGACGCGGACGCCCTGTTCGTGCATGTATTCGGTCAGGTCCTCGGCCATCTTCTTGGTCAGGACGGTGACCAGGCTGCGGTAGCCGGCGCGGGCCACGGCTTTGACCTCGTCGATGACGTCATCGACCTGGTTGCGGGTCTGGCCGCTGACCGGGCGGATCTCGACCGGGGGGTCGATCAGTCCGGTGGGGCGGATGACCTGTTCGACGAAGACGCCGCCGGTCTGTTCCATCTCCCACGGGCCGGGGGTGGCCGAGACATGGACCGTCTGGGGGCGCATGGCCTCCCATTCGTCGAATTTCAGGGGGCGGTTGTCGATGCAGGACGGCAGGCGGAAGCCGTATTCGGCCAGGGTCGACTTGCGGCGGTAGTCGCCCCGGAACATGCCGTTGATCTGGCCGACGGTGACATGGCTCTCGTCCACGAACAGCAGGGCATTGTCGGGGATGTATTCGAAGAAGGTGGGCGGGGGCTCGCCGGGCGCGCGGCCGGTCAGCCAGCGGGAATAGTTCTCGATCCCGGCGCAGGAGCCGGTGGCCTCCATCATCTCCAGATCGAAGCGGACGCGCTGTTCGAGGCGCTGGGCCTCCAGCAGCTTGCCGTTCTCGATCATCCAGTCGAGTGTCTCCTTCAGCTCGGCCTTGATGCCCCCCAGGGCCTGGTTCAGCGTCGGACGCGGGGTGACATAGTGGGAGGCGGCATAGACGGTGACCTCCTCCAGCTCGGCGGTCTTCTTGCCGGTCAGGGGGTCGAACTCCTGGATCGACTCGATCTCGTCGCCGAACAGGCTGACGCGCCAGGCCCGGTCCTCCTGGTGGACGGGGAAGATCTCGACCGTGTCGCCGCGCTTCCGGAACATGCCGCGCTCGAAGGCGACGTCGTTGCGCTTGTACTGCAGGGCGATGAGGTCGGCCCGCAGCTTGGCCTCGTCGATCTGCGCCCCGACCTTCAGGTCGAACGTCATGGCCGTATAGGTCTCGACCGAGCCGATACCATAGATGCAGGAGACGGAAGCCACAACAATGACATCGTCTCTTTCCAGTATAGATCGTGTAGCCGAGTGCCGCATACGATCTATTTGTTCATTTATACTGGAATCTTTTTCAATATAGGTGTCGGTTCTTGGAACATAAGCTTCCGGCTGGTAGTAGTCGTAGTAGCTGACGAAATACTCGACCGCATTGTCCGGGAAGAAGGACTTGAACTCGGAATAGAGCTGGGCGGCGAGGGTCTTGTTGGGGGCCAGGATCAGGGCCGGGCGCTGGGTCTGTTCGATGACCTTGGCCATGGTGAAGGTCTTGCCCGAGCCGGTGACGCCCAGCAGGACCTGGTCGCGCTCCGTCCCGGCGAGGTTGGCGACGAGCTCCTTGATGGCGGCGGGCTGATCCCCGGCGGGGGTATAGGCGGTCTCGAGCCGGAAGCGGTTCTTCTGGCGCCCCTTGGCCGAGGGGGTCGGGCGGTCGGGACGGTGGGGGGCCCAGTCGTCCGGCTTGCCCGGGGCCTCCTCCGGCGTCAGGCGCGGACCGGTGACCGGGGCGAACATCGGAAGGTTCTGCATCGCCTTGGGCAGGGGTCCGGACAGGGCGTCGCCGTCGCGCAGGAAGGCGGCCGGAGCCTCGGCCACGCCCCGGTTCGGGACGTGGACCGGCTTGGTGATGCGGGGGGCCGACCCCTTGGGCGTCGAGGAACGGTTCATGAACGAAATCTAGTGTCGACGGCGGCTTGCCGCCAGCCCAAACGCGCGGTGGGCTATTTCGTCGCCTCGAACAATTTGTAGCCGCCGCCGTCGGTGACGGGGGTGACGCGCTTGAAGGCCGTGGCCAGCTCGGCCTCATAGGGCAGGTGGCGGTTGGCGACGAGCCAGAGGGTGCCGCCCTTCTTCAGCAGGCCCGCGGCCTTGCGGACGAAGGCCTGGCCCAGGCGACGATCCTCGGCCCCGCCGTCGTGGAAGGGCGGGTTCATGACGACGAACTCCAGGGTGCCGGCGTCGTCGAGGGTGCGGGCATCGGCCCATTCGAAGGTGACGCGGGGGTCGTCAACATTGCGGCGGGCGGCCTCGATGGCACGGCGGTCCAGATCGACGAGTCGCAGGCTGGTGACGGCGGGCGAGCGCAGCACGACGGTGGCCAGCGCCCCGTAGCCGCAGCCCAGATCAGCGCCGGGGCCCTTGAGCGCAGGCAGGTGGGCGGCCAGCAGGGCCGAGCCGGCGTCGATCCGGTCCCAGGCGAAGACGCCGGGCTGGGACCAGGCGTCGAGGCCCTCGACCTGTTGCGGGGCACCGGCGGCGATGGCGGCGTCGAGGCCGGTGACGACCTCGGGGCGGATGACGATGCAGCGGCGATGGTGGGCCTTGGCCGTCTCGCCAATCTCGAGGCCGAAGGCCTTGAGCTCCTTGTTCAGGCGCGAGCCGCCCTTGTCCTTGGGCGCCATGACGTCGAGCCTGCCACCGACCTTCAGCGCGCGCAGGGCGAGGGCCAGGGTGTAGCGCCGCTCCAGCACGCCGGGCGGGGCATAGATCATGGCGTCGTCGAGCGAGCCGGGGGCCAGATCCTCCAGCGCGGCCGAGCCGGGGATCAGGGGCGAGGTCTGGGTCGCAGCCCCCGGGGGGTCGAACACGAGCGGGGGGCGGCCATACAGGATCGATGTCATGGCCGCTCCCCTAGAGCACCGGGCGCGCAGGGAGAAGCGCGGTATGTCCCCACCGTCCGTTCATCCCGGCGAAAGCCGGGACCCAGTTCTGTTGGCGATCGGTGGCACCCGCGCCCTTGGGCCGTGATCCCGGCCACTGATGCCCCCTGAAAGGACTGGGTCCCGGCTTTCGCCGGGATGAGCGGAATTGAGGGGGAGCCCTCAGTCCATCAGTTGCTGGCTGAGATAGACATAGTGGCGCGCCCAGCGGCGGGCGTTGGCGACGGGGTCGGCGTCGTTGGAGTGACCCCCTGCCGTGTCCTCGAAATAGAGATAGTCGTGGCCCATCTGGCCCAGGCGCGCGGCGAATTTTCGGGAATGGCCGGGGTGGACGCGGTCGTCGCGGGTGTTGGTGGTGATATAGATGCGCGGATAGTCCGTGTCCGGACGAAGCTGCTGATAGGCTGAATAGCGGGCAATCCAGGCGGCTTCCTCGGGGATGCGCGGATCGCCGTATTCGCCGATCCAGGAGGCTCCGGCCGGCATCTCGTGATAGCGCAGCATGTCGATCAGCGGGCTCTCGATCACGGCCGCATTGAACAGTTCCGGATGCTGGGTCACCGAGACACTGGTCAGCACACCGCCATTCGAGCGGCCATAGATGCCCAGCTGTTTCGGGCTGGTGATGCCTCGCGCCTGGACGTCGCGGGCGACGGCAGCAAAGTCGTCGAAGGCCAGCTGCCGATTGCCGTCCAGCGCGGCCTGGTGCCAGGCCGGCCCGAACTCGCCGCCACCGCGGATATTGGCCTGGATGAAGACCCCGCCATTCTCGAGCCAGAGCTTGCCCATCTCGGGCTTGTAGGCGGGCGGGAAGCTGACCTGGAACCCGCCATAGCCGAACAGGATGGCCGGGGCAGGGCCACTCATCTCGCGCGGGCGGGTGACGAAATAGGGGATCTTCGTCCCGTCCGAGGAGGTGGCCTCGAACTGTTCGGTGACATGGGTCGAGGCGTCGAATTTGGCCGAGGCAGACTTCAGCGCTGCAATCGATCCGGTCGCGGCGTCGATCAGGCTGAGCGTTGGCGGGGTCAGAAAGCCCTGGCGTGAGACAAAAACCTCGCCCCGCGCCTTAGAACTGTCGCCCAGACCGACCGCGCTGTTGGCAGGCACTGCGACCTCGGTCACGCGCCAGACCGGGTGACGCACACCCTCCTCGCTCGAGGTGAAGACCTTCAGCGTGCCGACAACATTATCGGACACCACGGCAATGATCCGGTCCGACATCACGGCCGTGTCCTGAAGGGACTGGCGCGATCCGGGACTGAAGATGACCATGGGATCGTTGTTCGACACAACAGGGTCGGCCTGTCGAAGCATCTCGAGCGTCGCCATGACCAACGACCCTTCGGGAAGAGTTGTGGTCGTCAGGGTCCAGGGCTCGTCAAGCGTGAAGACCAGCTGCGACCCCATCGTTCCCTGAACACCAACGCGAGAAGGCAGGTTCAGCTTTGTCGCCCGACCTTCGACCCACTGCCATGTCTCAGAGCGGAAGGTGTCAATGGGCCGGCTGAACAGAACGGCTTCGACTGCGCCCTCCTTGTCGCGATACACCGAGGCGCTGACGCCGTAGCCGCCGTCGGCCTGTTCGCCGCGATAGACCTCGGTCGCATCCGGAAGGCCCTGACCACGCTGAAGGGATTTGATGATGTAAGGATAACCTGACTCGGTCAGGGTCCCGGGGCCGAAGTCCGTGGCCACCAGAAGCGTGTCGCGATCCAGCCAGCTGAGCCGGTGCTTGCCCTCCGGCAGGACGAAGCCGTCGGCCACCCACTGTTTCGTCGTGGTGTCGAACTCGCGCACCACAACCGCATCCTTGCCGCCGTCGGACAGGCTGATCAGGCAACGGGTCTCGTCGGGGGCGAGGCAGGCGGCACCCTTGAAGACCCAGTCCCGGCCTTCGGATTTCGCCAGGGCGTCGATGTCCAGCAACGTCTCCCAGACCGGGGCATCGGTCCGGTAGCTGTCCAGGGTGGTGCGGCGCCAGACACCTTTGGGATTGGTCGCGTCCTGCCAGAAATTGCCGATGCCGTCGCCGAGGAAGCTGGGGCTGGGGATGCGGTCCGTGGCCGAGAGGATGTCGAAGGCCTGCTGGCGGAAGGTCTCGTAGCGGCGATCTCCGGTCAGGCTGGCGAGCGCCCTTTCGTTGGAGGCAGCGACGAAGGCCATGGCCTCGGCCCCGTCGACCTGTTCCAGTGCCAGATGATCATCGGCGGCCCGCACTCCGGCGGGGCTGAGGTCGGCGGGGAAATGCGGCGGGGGCGTCTGGGCGAAGGCGGGGGCGCTGAACACGGCCAGGGCCGCGCCGAACATCAGGGACTTCATCATGGTTCAAACTCCGCTCATCCCGGCAAAAGCCGGGACCCAGTCCTGTGGGCGATCGGTGACGCCTGTTTTTGCGAGCGTTGATCCCAGCCACCGATGCCTTGCGAAAGGACTGGGTCCCGGCTTTTGCCGGGATGAGCGGTGCTGAGAGATCAGTCCATCAGGCGGCGGGTCAGATAGGTGTATTCCAGCGCCAGGCGGCGGGCGGTTTCGCGCAGATTGGCCCCGGCGGCGTGACCCCCGTCGGTGTTTTCATAGAACAGGACCGGATAGCCCAGTTCCTCCATCCGGGCCGCAGCCTTGCGGGCATGGCCGGGGTGGACGCGGTCGTCCTTGGTCGAGGTGTGGATGAAGACCTCTGGGTAGGGCTGGCCGGCGCGCAGGTTCTGGTAGGGGGAATAGCGCTGGATCCAGGCGCGCTCCTCGGCGATGTCGGGATTGCCGTATTCGGCGATCCACGAGGCGCCCGCGAGCAGCTTGTGAAAGCGCAGCATGTCGAACAGGGGCACCTGGATCACGGCGGCATTGATCAGGTCCGGACGCTGGGTCAGCATCGCCCCCATGAACAGTCCACCCTGGGAGCCGCCCATGATGCCGAGATGGGGCTGGGAGGTGATGCCGCGCGTGATCAGGTCCTGGGCAACCGCCTGATAGTCCTCATGGGCGCGCTGGCGGTTTTCCTGGAGGGCCGCCTGGTGCCAGCGGGGGCCGAACTCGCCGCCGCCGCGCGTATTGGCCACGACATAGACGCCGCCCCGCTCGAGCCAGAGCTTGCCGACGGTGGGCGAATAGCCGGGCAGCATCGAGACCTGGAAACCGCCATAGCCATAGAGCAGCGTCGGGTTCGAGCCATCCATGGCCATGGCGTCCCTGTGGACGACGAAATAGGGGATCTTCGTGCCGTCGGCCGAGGTGGCCTCGTACTGGTCCACGCTCATGCCGGTGGCGTCGAATTTGGCGGGCAGGGATTTCAGCACATCGGCCGAGGTGGTCGTGGCGTCCGCCAGATAGAGGCTGGACGGCGTCAGATAGCCGGCGACGGAGACGAACACCCGGTCGTCGGTCTGGCTGGTCGAGCCGACGCTGACCGTCGCGTTCTGCGGAAGATCCATCCGCTCGCGGGTCCACTCACCCGCACCCGGGGTATAGACATAGGCCGAGCCGCGGACGTTCTCGTTGATGACCATCACGAGCTTGTTGCGGGTGGCGCGAATGCCTTCGATCGCCTCGCGCTCGCCAGGCCGGATCACCAGCTGTGCCGTCGTGGCGGGGTTCGCCAGCCAAGCCTCGAGCGGCCAGGCCATGACGTCTCCGGCCCGGAATTCCTGGCCCGAAGGGGCCGTCCAGTCCTGATCGGTCGTCACGACCAGCTGGCCCGCGACCAGGGCATTGATGCTGGACTTGGCGGGCAGTTCCAGTTTCGTGGTGGTGCCGTCCGCGTTCAGACGGTGGGTCTCGGTCTCGTAGAAGCTGACGCCGCGATTGATGAAGATGGCCTGGATCGCTCCGTCGGCGTCGCGCAGGACATTGGCCGACACGGAGACATCGGTGGGCTGGCCGGTGAACAGGGTCTCGGCCTGATCCATCGTCTGGCCGCGCTTCAGCCGCTTGACGATCATCGGATAGCCCGAAGAGGTCAGACTGCCCTCGCCGAAGTCCCGCGCGATCAGGACGGTATCGGCATCGATCCAGGTCGCGTCGCCCTTGGACTCCGGCAGGTTGAAGCCGTTCTCGACGAAGGTCTTCGTCGTCGTGTCGAACTCGCGCACGACCACCGCATCCTTGCCTCCGTCGGACAGCGAGACCAGGCAGAGGCGCTCGTCCGGTTCGAGGCAGTCGGCCCCGCGCCAGACCCAGTTCTGGCCCTCGGCCGTGGCCAAGGCGTCGACGTCGATGATGGTCTCCCAGGTCGGCGCGTCCGAGCGGTAGCTGTCCAGCGACGTCTTGCGCCACAGGCCGCGCACCTGGGTCGCGTCCTGCCAGAAATTATCGACCGTGCCGTCGCGGTTGAAGCCGGGCGTCGGGATGCGGTCGCGCGCCTCGACGATCGCGAGGGCCGCATCATGCAGGGGCTGGTAGCGGGGGTCGCCCTGGAGCGTACCGAGGGAGCGGCTATTGTGTTCTGCGACCCAGGCCATGGCGCGTTCGCCCTCGACCTCTTCCAGCCAGATGTAGGGGTCGGTCGCATCGGAGGTGGCGAACCCGCCGCCGGGCGCTTCGGACATCGACGGTGCGGGGACGGGGCTTTGAGCCATGGCGGAAGTTCCCAGCGCTGTGGAAGCGAGCAGGACAGCGAGCGCGGCGTGGCGGATCATGTTGCAGTTCCTGAATGATTTTCGGGCTGCACCTTAACGATGACCCGGACCCCCGCAAGTCTTCCTTGATTGTTGGCCGCGGTCAGAAGGCTGCGCCTTCTCGACCCGACGCGGCCTGCCGGGTTGCCGCGATCAGGAGGCTTCGCCTCGACCCGACAGCATTTTTTTGGCCGCGCTCAGAAGGCTCCGCCGGCTCGACCCGACGCGGCTTGTTGTTGGGCCGCGCTCAGAAGGCTCCGCCGTCTCGACCCGACGCGGCCTGTCAGCTCCGGCCGTCGTCGGGGATGCAGAGCAGATTGCCGCAGGCCTTGCAGTGGACGGCATCGGGGTCGTGGACCTGCAGCCCGCAGCGGTCGCAGGGGTAGCGGACCTTGTGCGGACGCAGCAGGGTCTGGCCCAGCCGCACGAACAGGGTGACACCCGTCAGCATGATGACGATGGAGATGATCCGGCCCCAGGTCCCCGGCAGCAGGACATCGCCATAGCCGGTCGTGGTCAGGCTGGTGACCGTGAAATACAGGGCGTCGACATAGCCGCTGATGCTCTCGGTACCGACGAAGCTGGTGTAGACGAAGCCGGTCGCCACGAAGATGAAGGTCACCAGCGCGGTCAGCGCCTTGACCTGATCCTCGACGCGGGTGTCATCGTAGCGCCGGCCGACGGTCCGCCAGAAGAAATCGGAATTGACCAGGGTCCAGAGCCGGATCACCCGCAGGAAGCCGAGGTTGAACAGCCAGGCTGGAAACAGCAGGGTCGCAAGGATGAACAGGTCGACCCAGACGATCGGCTTCCTCAGCCAGTCCTTCAGGTCGGAATGGCAATAGGCCCGGGCGGCGAGATCCAGCGCCAGCAAGGCCGCGATGATGTAGTCGACGACATAGAAGACCAGTCCGCCCTCCTTCAACAGGGGCGCGGCGATGAAGAAGGCCACGATCAGCAGGTCGATGACGAGAACGCTGTACCGGAACCGCACCGCCGTCTGCGACGCGCCGTGGTAAAGGAAGCGCAGCCGGGCCCGGAGGCGCAGGCCGTCCGGCTTCGGCGTATCGGAATCGGAGCGGTCGCGCGGCGTCATCGGGCCAACCTATGCACCGGCGCTGACGAATGCCACGGTTTCTCCTATATGTCGGTCATGGCCACCCTCTCCTTCGTCAAGATGAACGGCGCCGGCAATGATTTCGTCGTCGTGCACGCGCGCGACCAGGCCTTTTCGCCCGGCGAGGAACAGGCCCGGGCGATTGCCGATCGCAGCACCGGCGAGGGCTGCGACCAGCTGATTGCCATCGAGCCGTCGGACACCGCCGACGGCTTCATGCGCGTGTGGAATGCCGACGGCTCGCGCGTCGAGACCTGTGGCAATGCGCTGCGGTGCGTCGGCTGGCTGCTGATGCAGGCGAGCGGCAAGGACAGTGTGGTGATCGACACCGTCGCCGGGCCCACCGTCGCCCGCCGCGATGGCGACCGGATCGAGGTCGACATGGGTCCGCCCCGGCTGGCCTGGGATCAGGTCCCGATCGCCGAGGAGATGGATACACGAAACATCGAGCTGCAGATCGGGCCGATCGACGATCCGGTGCTGCATACGCCGGGCGCTGTCTCGATGGGCAATCCGCATGTGGTCTTCTTCATGGACCATACCCCGAACGACGGCTTTGTCCGGGGCTCGGGGTCGCTGATCGAGCATCACCCCCTGTTTCCCGAGGGTGTCAATGTCGGCTACGCCCATGTGATGGCGCGCGACCATATCCGGCTGCGGGTGTGGGAACGCGGCGCCGGCCTGACGAAGGCCTGTGGCACCGGAGCCTGTGCGGCCCTGGTGGCCAGCGTGCGCCGGGGGCTGTGCGACCGGGCTGCGACGGTGACGGTCGACGGCGGGGAACTGACGATCCGCTGGGACGAGGCCACCGACCATGTGTTCATGACCGGGCCAGTCGCGGTCGAACGCACCGGGACCCTGACCCTCTAGACCGCCAGCGCCATCCGCGAAGGACAGAGGTCCGAGATGACGCAGCCCGCGCAGTTCGGCTTGCGGGCCGTGCAGGTGTAGCGGCCATGCAGGATAAGCCAGTGATGCGCCTTGGGCAGCCAGTCGGCAGGGACCACGGCATGCAGCTGGTCCTCGACCTTGTCCGTGGTGGCGGCATTGGCCAGACCCAGTCGGTGCGACACCCGGAACACATGGGTATCCACCGCGATCGCCGGCTCGATGCCCAGTTCGTTCAGCACCACACTGGCGGTCTTGCGCCCGACGCCGGGCAGGGCCTGGAGGTCGGTGCGGTTCAGGGGCACGACCCCACCGTGCTGCTCCAGCACGATCCGGCTGAGGGCGATGACGTTCTTCGCCTTGCCCCGGTACAGGCCGATCGAGGCGATATAGGGAATGAGCCCCGCCTCGCCGAGCGCCAGCATGGCCTCGGGGGTGTCGGCGACCTTGAAGAGTTTATCGGTGGCCTTGTTGACACTGACGTCGGTCGCCTGGGCCGACAGGGCGACGGCGACGACCAGGGTGTAGGGGTTCTGGAAGGTCAGCTCGGTCTTCGGCTCCGGCATGATGGCCGCCAGCCGCTGGAAGATCTCCTCGACCCGATCCTCGTCCGGCGGCCATCCCAGGCGGGGAATGGGCGCACCGGTCATGACGCCGGCGCGCCGGGCTGGGGCAGCGGCCGCTTTGAGCCTGGTTTTTGGCTTGGCCTTGGTTTTGGCCTTGGGCTTCGGTTCGGACTTTGCTTTCCGTACGACCTTCGCCCTGGGTCCGGCTTTGGCCGCAGGCGTCTCCGGTTTGATGACTTTGGGCGGCGCCATGCCTGTCTCTGGATTTCGGTGTCGGACCCGCTATCGCACAGGCTCAAGGCGCCGTCGCGGGTTCCGTTGCCACGCCAGCCGCCGGAGAAGGCAGGGCCTGAACGACGATCGGCTTGCGTGCCAGCCAGGTGGTGGCGACGGCCTGGACCTGTTCGACGGTCATGTCTCGATAGGCGGCTTCCCAGTCGATCGCATCACGCACGATGCGGGGTTCGCGCGCCGACCCGTCCATGACCCCCAGCCACCAGCCATTGGTGCGGCGACTGGCGGGGATGGCATCCAGCACGGGCCTGCGGGCGGCCTCAAGGGCCGTAGCCGTTATCCCCCCGGGCGAGGCGAGGGTGGCAGCGACCCGTTCCACGGCCTCGCGGACGATCTGGGCCTGGGCGGGGTTGGTCGCGATACTGACGTCGAGGCTGCCCTGGTCGCCGAAATCGGACGTCTGCAGCGAGACGCCCGGCGAATAGGCCGATCCCAAAGCCTCACGCACCTCGTCGCGAACGGCATCAGCCATGATCAGCCGCAGCAGACCCAGAGCCCGAAGCTCGTCCCGGCGTTCGCCGTCGCCCACGAACAGCGGCCAGACCAGGTTGACGACGGCACGGTCCCGCGCGCCCTCATGGACAACCCGTTCCTCGAGCGGGGCCTCGGGATAACGCAGGAACCAGGTATCGTCGCGCGCCCTGGAGATCTGGCTTCGGGCAGGAATGGCCCCGAGGGTGCGGGACAGCGCCTCGACGGCCGTCGCCTCGTCGACATCACCGACGACCGTGACCTCCAGCGGAGCCTGGGTCAGGGCGGGCTTGAGAACTCGCTCGAAGTCTGACGGGCCAGCCTCAAGGATGACATCGAGCGGCGGCGGGAGGCGGGGGCTGGCAGGGTCGATCGCCTTCAGCAAGGCGTCCGTCGCCACGGCTTCGGGGGAGCTGGTCCGGCTGCGGTACAAGGTGCGAATAGCGTTGATCCGAATTTGATCGAAGTCCCGACGGAAGCCTGGATCCGTCAGGGTGGCTGTCAGCAGTTGAAGCTGGGGCTCAAGATCGACCGGACGGGTATCGCCCTGCAAAACGAAGGAACGGTTCTGCATGGAGAGTTGTGCGGCGACCCGACGGGAGGAGAAGAGGTCGGCCATCTCGACCATACTGTGTTTGCCCAGCCCTCCAGGCGTCAGCATGACGGTCCCAAGACCAGCGGCTGGATAATCGGCGGGAGCCACTTCAAGGGAACCGGCTCCGAACCGGACCGCGACCAAGATCGCGTCGCGCGAGAAATTGACCGACTTGAAATTCACGACGACGCCATTCTCGAACGTCAGGCGGACGAAGCCGGGGTCGTCCACGATCTCCCGCGTCGCGACCCGGCCCGGCGGGCCGAAATCGGTATAGGCCCAGGCGGTCGTCGCGGCCTCCGCGACGGCGTCCGGCACCGGGCGGGCCTCGATCTCCTGCCACGCCACGCGAACCGCCTCGGCATCCGGCACCTCTGGCAAAGCCAGGGCGATCAGGGGTTCGGACCCCCCGATTTCGCGCAGGAAGGCATCGTGAACAGAGGCGGGCGTGATGCCGGCGACGACGCGATCATAGATGGCGGCATTGTCTTCCGGGCGCGTGAAGGCGGAGGCATCGAGGCCGTCAAAGGGCTGGGCGGCCAGGAGCCCGGCAGCAAGCCGGGCCGAAAAGCGCGTTTCCGCCGAGACGATGGCGCTTCTGTTGGACTCCTTCTGGGCTGCCACCACACGATCAATCTCCGCCTGGGTGACGCCGTGCGCAGCCATGCGGGCGACCTCCGCCTGGGCGGCGGCCAGGCCCTCGCGCCAGGTGGCGTCTGACCTGGGCGTGACGCCGAGACAGGTATAGGCGGCTTCCCGGCCCCAGGCCGAGACACTGACCGAGGCGGAGGTGAAGGGTGCCTCCGGATCCTGCGCCAGGCGGGTGAGACGCCGGTTCAGGATGGCCAGCCACAGATTGCGCTCGATGTAGACCTTGCGCCGCTGCAGCGAGTCGGGGCCGAGCAGCACAGCGGGGCGGACCCGGCAGGCGCTGATGCCCGAGCCTTGCTGACGTTCCGCAGACACCATGACGTCCAGAGGGCGTGCCAGATCGGGCTTGCCGGGAACGGCAGACACGGGCAGCGGACCCTGACCCGTCCAGTCGGAAAATGTGGTCCGGATGCGGGCCTCGATATCGGCTTCGTCGACATCCCCGACCACGATCAGGGTGGCCAGCTCGGGCCGGTACCAGGCCTTGTAGAAGGCGGTCAGGGCCTCGGAGGAGATGGCCCTCAGGGTGCTGGCCTCGCCGATCGGACTGCGGGTCGGCCCCCTCAGCCCGGGGGCCACGAAGGCACTGTAGCGCTGCTGGTAGTCGAAAGCCGGGCCAAGGCGCGCCTCGCGCTCGGCCATGACCACGCCCCGCTCGCGCTCGACCGCCGCGGGGGCAAAGATCAGGCCGTCCGCGACGTCGCCCATCCAGGCAAAGGACAGGTCCAGCCGATCCTTGTCGGCGACATTCAGGTCCAGCGAATAGACGGTGCTGAACGGACCCGTGAAGGCGTTCTGGTCGCGGCCGAAGCCGATGCCCGCTTCGGCAAACCTGCGGATGAGCTCGCCCTCGGGAAACGACCGTGTGCCGTTGAAGGCCATGTGCTCGAGGAAATGGGCGATGCCCCGGTCGGCGTCCGCTTCCTCGAAACTGCCGACCCGGACCATCAGACGGATCGAGGCCGCCCCCTCCGGGCGGGGATTTTTCAGGATGGCATAGGTCATGCCATTGGGAAGGGTGCCGTTTCGTACGCCCGGGTCGCCGGGAAGCGGATCGGTGTCCGCCCCCGCAACGACGGGCCCTTGCGCGGCGATCAGGGCATTCGCTGGGGTCTGTGCCGACGCCGGAGAGACGACCAGAAGGACCATGAGAGCCAAGGGCACGAATACACGTTTAACCACACCCGGCTCCCATCAGGACAATGCAGACGCGAACCCTAGCGGGCCTCGGGGGCTTGTCCAAGGCCTTTCAGCCACAGGATCATCCCTGCAGCCCGTTCGCCCTCGAGCCAGGCCCCGTGGGCGGTGCCGAAGAAGGCGGGGGCTGTGGCTTCGCCGGCGATGAAGATGCGGTCCTCGATCGGTTGCGACAGGCGTCCTCGGTCGCCCGCGTGGCCGGGCAGGGCGTGGGAATAGGCGCCGCGTGCAAAGGGGTCCGCACCCCACATCGAGGTGGCCAGGGGCTGGATGCGGCGGCGGAAGGACGAGCCAAGCTGGTCGACCAGTTCGGTCGTGGCGAAATCAAGGAACGCGGCCTCGCCCTGGGCCTCCAGCCCCCGGGCCAGGGGGCCGCCGAAATACGCCTCGATCATGGGGCGACCGAAAGGACGCAGATGATAGAAGCCGATCTCGGCCGTATCGGTCCGGCCCATCAGCTGGCTGTCCGGTTCGAAGTCTTCAGCACCGCTGACGGCCAGATGGAGCTTGGACGCGAGGCCGAGCGGAACACCGGACGCGGCCTCCAGATGGGCCGGCACGGGCGGGTCGATGCGGATCGCCTCCGAGCTGATCAGATCGGTGGACACTGTCAGGATAACCTGACTTGTTTCGATCCGCCCCCGGGCGGTATCGATGACAAGCCGCGGCCCCGAACGGTCGATCCGTGTGACCGGGCAGTTCAGCACGACGGGCAGGCCGTCGCCCAGCAGCTGGATCAGAGCGCCATAGCCCTCGGTCACCCTCCAGTTCACGCCGGTGTCGCGATAGGCATCGTGGTCGAGGGTCGAGACCTCGGCAAAGCGCGCGCCGTTCATCGCCCCGGAGATGGCATCCATCCGGGCGTTCCATCGGTTGCCGGGCTCGAAATGATCTGATGCCGGCCCGTCCCTGCCTTTTGCTGCGGCCTCGGCAATGCGGCCATCAAACGCTGCGAACGCCTCGCCGAACGCGGCCTGGTCGGCGGAAGTCTCGCCGAGGCTGGGGGTTCCGGACTGCCAGGGCGGGGGCGTCTCGTGGACCGTAAAGCCTTCGGCGCGGGCCCGGTCAGTCAGGACATTTTCGTCGGCGGAATGCAGCCAGCCGCAGCCAAGGTCGAGCCCGTGACCCTCGCGCGGCACCGTATGGGCCCGGCCACCGACCCGGTCGCGGGCCTCCAGAACGACCACCGAGACCCCGGCCGCCATCAGGCGACGGGCGGCGGCAACGCCCGCCGCACCGGCCCCGATCACGACGACGTCGATGGTCGAGGGCAGTCTCAGCATGGCCGCCGGCCGAAGGGGCGCGGTGTCAGACGTCCACCGCCGCATCCAGGGCATTGTCCTGGATGAACTCGCGGCGCGGCTCGACCACATCGCCCATCAATTTGGCGAACAGGTCGTCGGCGTCATCGGCATGGTCGACCTCGACCCGCAGCAGGGTGCGGGCGTTGACGTCGAGGGTCGTCTCCCACAGCTGTTCCGGGTTCATTTCCCCCAGACCCTTGTAGCGCTGGATGGCCAGACCCTTCTTGCCGGCATCGAGCACGGCGTTCAGCAGGTCGATCGGGCCGCGCACGGTCGTGACCTTGTCCTTGCGGGTGTAGGTCGCCGGGGTCGAGAAGACGCCGTCGAAGGCCTGGGCGCGTTCTGCCAGACGGCGGGCGTCGAGGGATCCCAGCAGGGCCTCTTCCAGCACGATCTTCTCGGACACGGCGCGACGGATGCGGTCGAACACCACCGCGCCCTGGGCCCCGGCGGCACCGGTCCAGGGACCGTCGCCTTCCTCCGCATACAGATTGAGGCGTTCGGCAGCCTTGACCGGGTCGCCGTGATCCTCGTCGAACAGGCCGGCCAGGGCCCCCTGTTCGATGGCAAAGGCCGGGGCGCGCTGGCTGAGGCGGTCGACCAGACCCTTGAAGGCCTTGGCCTCGCGGACCAGGCCCTGCAGGTCCAGCCCGGCGCGGCGTTCGCCATTGGCGAAGTCCAGAGTGGCCTCGGACGACCCCTCCTCGATCAGATAGGAGTCCATCTCCGACTGATCCTTGAGGTAGCGGCTCTGCTTGCCCTTGGAGACCTTATAGAGCGGCGGCTGGGCGATGTAGATGTGACCCCGCGTGATCAGCTCCGGCATCTGACGATAGAAGAAGGTCAGCAGCAGGGTCCGGATGTGGGCACCGTCGACGTCGGCGTCGGCCATCAGGATGATCTTGTGATAGCGCAGCTTGTCGGCGTTGAAGTCGTCGCGGCCGATGCCCGTGCCGAGCGCCAGGATCAGGGTTCCGATCAGTTCCGACGACAGCATCCGGTCGAACCGGGCGCGCTCCACGTTCAGGATCTTGCCGCGCAGGGGCAGGACGGCCTGGTTCTCGCGGTTGCGGGCCTGTTTGGCCGAGCCGCCGGCGGAATCACCCTCGACGATGAACAGTTCGGACTTGGCGGGGTCGCGTTCCTGACAGTCGGCCAGCTTGCCGGGCAGGCTGGAGATGTCGAGGGCAGACTTGCGGCGGGTCAGGTCGCGGGCCTTGCGCGCCGCCTCACGGGCCGAGGCGGCCTCGATGATCTTGGCCACGACCAGCTTGGCCTCGATCGGATGTTCCTCGAACCATTGCGACAGGCCCTCGGTGCAGAGGCCCTCGACGGCCGGGCGCACCTCGGACGAGACCAGCTTGTCCTTGGTCTGTGAACTGAATTTCGGGTCCGGCACCTTGACCGACAGGACGCAGGTCAGGCCCTCGCGGGCGTCCTCGCCCGACGGCGCGACCTTTTCCTTCTTCAGGGCACCCGAGCTCTCCATGTAGGAACTCATCACCCGGGTCAGGCTGGTGCGGAAGGCCGACAGGTGGGTGCCGCCGTCGCGCTGGGGGATGTTGTTGGTGAAGCACAACATGGTCTCGTGGTAGGAATCGTTCCACCACAGGGCCAGGTCGATCTCGATATTGTCCTTCTTGCCCCGGATGACGATGACGTCCTTCAGGATCGGGGACTTGGACTTGTCGAGGTGGCGCACGAAAGCTTCGACGCCGCCTTCATAGTGCAGGATTTCCTCGAATTTCTCGGCGCCGCGATGGTCCTGCAGCTTGATGACCACACCCGAGTTCAGGAAGGCCAGTTCGCGCAGCCGGTGCTCCAGCGTCTTCAGGTCGAAGTCGATATGGGCAAAGGTGGTGATCGATGGGAAGAAGGTGACCTGGGTGCCGCTAAGGACCTTGCCGTTCTCGCGCATCGGGGCATCACCCGTGACACGCAGGGGGGTGACCGTGTCGCCCCGCTCGAACCGCATCTCGTGCTGCTTGCCGTTGCGATAGATCTTGAGCTCGAGATAGTCGCTCAGGGCATTGACCACCGAGACGCCCACACCGTGCAGGCCGCCGGAGACCTTGTAGGAATTCTGGTCGAATTTTCCTCCGGCATGCAGCTGGGTCATGATGACCTCGGCCGCCGAGACCCCCTCGCCTTCGTGGATGTCGACCGGAATGCCGCGCCCGTTGTCGGTCACGGTGACCGAACCATTGGCGTTCAGAATCACCTCGACCAGATCGGCGTGGCCGGCCAGGGCCTCGTCGATGGCGTTGTCGACCACCTCATAGACCATGTGATGCAGGCCGGAGCCGTCGTCGGTGTCGCCGATGTACATGCCGGGGCGTTTGCGGACAGCATCCAGGCCCTTGAGAACCTTGATGGATTCCGCGCCATAGGCGGCTTCTTCGGCGGTGTCTTCGTTGCGGGCGGTTTCGTTCTGATCGGTCATTCAGGTGTCCGGAGACGCGGACGGCACAAGGGGTCTGATCTTGACCCGGCCCGCTGAGGTAAACAGTCCGGACGCCGCCGATTCACGGCGCGCCCGATGCGGCAATCATACAGGAATTCGCACCCCGATAGCGAGCCCCTGTCGGACCGTCAGGGCGGGCCTGTCTGGGAGGACACCGCAGAGTCGCCTATGTAGCCGACACCGGCCCCGGCGCCGCCTCCACCCCCGCCCATGCCGTCACCTTCCCCGCCGCCACCGCCGCGGCCCTCGCCCTTGCCGCGCTCGCCACGAGCGCCGGAGGTCGCGGGCCGGGTCGGCCCCTGGAACGGAATGGACAGGTCGGCCGGGATCGGGTCGAGGTCCAGCGCCTTGCGGACGAATGCCCGCAGCGAGACGACCAGATCATGCACGTGCACGGGACGACCCGCGACCAGTTCCCGGGCCGCGCTCTCGGCAAGCCGGACGTGTTCCTCGGTGCCCAGCAGGATGATGTCGGAAAGGGCGGCCTCGACGGCATCGCGGATGCGCCGGCCGCGATCCGAGCCCTCGTCCGTTATGGCGGCCAGCGGCGGGATGGTACCATCGGCATCGGCTGGCGTTGTCCGGCGCAGGTCGCGCAGATGCGTCGGGTCGACGGACAGATTGCCGGTGAAGGAGCCGCCCAGAACCTTGTAGGCAGCAATCAGCGTCTTGAGCCGCTCATTGATCTGGCGATTGGCGCGCTCGCGTCGCTGCTGGATCGTCATCATGACCACCAGACGAAGCCCCACACCGATCAGCGTGATCAGGGCCAGGCCCAGCACCGTCGTCAGCACATTTTCCCAGGAACTGAAATCAAGACCGCGCATCGCCACCTCCTCCGGTCGAACGCTGTACGGCACAGGTTCGATCCGGTTGGCCCGGCCCGGAATTGAAATCGGCCGCAGCGGGGGTCCGCTGCGGCCGAAGTCAGACGATCAGACCGCTATCAGGCGGCGAGGTCGAAGCGGTCGGCGTTCATGACCTTGGTCCAGGCCGCAACGAAGGCCTCGACGAAGGCCGGCTGGGCGTCGGACTGGGCGTGGACCTCGGACAGGGCCCGCAGTTGCGAGTTCGAACCGAACACCAGATCGACGCGCGTGCCGGTCCATTTCAGTTCGCCGGTTGCCCGGTCGCGGCCTTCGAACTCGGCCTCGTCTTCCGACGTCGCTGTCCAGACATTGCCCATGTCCAGCAGGTTGACGAAGAAGTCCGTCGTCAGCTGGCCGGGGCGCTTGGTGAAGACACCGTGCTGGACGTGGTCGGTGTTGATGTCCAGCACGCGCAGGCCACCGATCAGCACCGTCAGTTCGGGTGCCGTCAGGGTCAGCAGCTGGGCGCGGTCGATCAGCAGCTCCTCGGCCGTCAGGGTGTAATCCGTCTTCAGATAGTTGCGGAACCCGTCGGCGGTCGGCTCCAGCACGTCGAAGGATTCAACGTCGGTCTGCTCCTGCGACGCATCCATCCGGCCCGGGGTGAACGGAACCTCGACAGGGTAGCCCGCATCGGCAGCGGCCTTTTCAACAGCGGCCGAACCCGCCAGCACGATCAGATCGGCCAGGGACACGGTCTTGCCGGTGGCGTTGAAGCTGGCCTGGATGCCTTCGAGCACGCCCAGAACCTTCGCCAGCTGTGCCGGCTGGTTGACGGCCCAGTCCTTCTGCGGTGCCAGACGGATGCGGGCACCATTGGCACCGCCCCGCTTGTCCGAGCCACGGAACGTCGAGGCCGAAGCCCAGGCGGTCGCGACCAGTTCGGAAACGGTCAGACCCGAGGCGAGAACCGTGGCCTTCAGCGAGGCGATATCGGCGGCCTCGATCAGCGGGTGGTTCACGGCCGGAATCGGGTCCTGCCAGATCAGGTCTTCCTGGGGCACCCAGGGGCCGAGGTAGCGGGCCTTGGGTCCCATGTCGCGGTGGGTCAGCTTAAACCAGGCGCGCTGGTAGGCCTCGGTCAGCAGGGCCGGGTTCTCGTGGAAGCGTTTCGACACTTCCAGATAGGCCGGGTCGGTCTTCAGGGCGATGTCGGTCGTGGCCATCATCGGCTTGACGCGCTTGCCGGGGACATGGGCGTCGGGGGCCAGGTCCTCGTCGGCGATGTCCTTCGGGGTCCACTGGTAGGCACCGGCCGGGCTCTTGGTCAGTTCCCAGTCGTATTTGAACAGCAGGTCGAAATAGCCGTTGTCCCAGCGGGTCGGATGCGACGTCCATGCGCCCTCGAGACCCGAGGTGATGGTGTGCTCGCCCTTGCCGCTCTCCCAGCTGTTTCTCCAGCCGAGGCCCTGTTCGGTGATGCCCGCGCCTTCCGGCTCGACACCCACGCTGGCCGCGTCGCCCGCGCCGTGCGCCTTGCCGAAGGTGTGACCCCCGGCGATCAGGGCGACGGTCTCTTCGTCGTTCATGGCCATCCGGGCGAATGTCTCGCGGATGTCATGGGCCGAAGCGGCCGGGTTCGGCACGCCGTTGGGGCCTTCCGGGTTCACATAGATCAGGCCCATCTGGACGGCGGCCAGCGGCTTGTCGAGCTGACGCTCGCCCTGATAGCGGCTGTCGGCCAGCCAGGTGTCCTCGGCGCCCCAGTGGATGTCCTCGGCGGGCTCCCAGACGTCCTCGCGACCGAAGGCGAAGCCGTACATGGGCAGACCCATGTCTTCCATGCCGACATTGGCCGCCAGGATGAACAGGTCACCCCAGGAGACCGCTTTGCCGTATTTCTGCTTGATCGGCCACAGCAGGCGGCGGGCCTTGTCGAGGTTGCCGTTGTCCGGCCAGCTGTTCAGCGGCGCGAAGCGCTGGGTGCCAGCCCCCGAGCCGCCACGGCCGTCACCGGTCCGGTAGGTGCCGGCGCTGTGCCAGGCCATGCGCACGAAGAACGGGCCGTAGTGACCGAAGTCAGCGGGCCACCAGTCCTTGGAGTCCGTCTGCAGGGCGCGAAGGTCGGCTTCCAGCGCCTTGACGTCCAGCTTCTTGAAGGCCTCGGCATATTTGTACGTCGGCGACATCGGGGTCACCATCGACGAATGCTGAGACAGGATCTTGAGGTTCAGCTGGTTGGGCCACCAGTCACGGTTCGAGCGACCGCCAAAGCTGGTGTGGAACCGAACGCCATGCTTCAGCGGGCATTTGGTCGTGGGCTCGACGAGATCGCTACCGTCCATGGGCATGGTCTGTTCCTGTGTTGGGTTTGAGTGCGGCTTGACCGTAGCTGTAGCAAACCCTCAGCATCAATGAAAGTTGAATATGCTGATGACGACGATAAGTTAGTTTTATGAAACTTGAGGTGTCAGTTGCGGAACACGCCATCGACGTCCGGCTGAAGCCGGGGATCGCCCGCAGGCAGGGCAGGCGGATTCCGGGGATCGAACCGCGGCGGTTCCGCCGTGCGCAGACGGTCATAGCTCTGCTGGGTTGCCCGGCTGACGGCCTCGGAGTCGCGCAGGATCGTCGGCTTCAGGAAGATGAACAGGGTCCGGCGGGTCTGGCTGTTGCTTCGCGCGCGGAACAGGTTTCCCACCACCGGCAGGCTGCCGAGACCGGGCACCCGGCTGTTGGACGTCTGGATGTCGTCCGAGACCAGTCCCCCCAGCACCACCGTCTGGCCGTCGTCGGCCAGGACGGTGGTCTGCAGGCTGCGGCGGTTGGTGATCAGGTCGGCAGCGCCAAGGACGGTGGAGTTGACCAGGGACGACACTTCCTGGCTGACATCCAGCTTGACCACATTGCCGTCGTGGACACGCGGAATCACCCGCAGCGTCAAGCCGACATCCTCGCGCGAGATGGTGGTGAAGGGGTTGGTGCTGTTGCCGTCGGTGGCGAAACTGCCGGTCCGGAAGGGTACGTTCTGGCCGACGACGATCTCGGCCGGCTGGTTGTCCAGCACGGTGATGTTCGGACTGGACAGCAGGTTGGCGCTGGCATTGGTGCCGAGAGCCTGAAGCAGCAGGCCGAACTCGCCCTCCTGTCCGGCGGCGAACGACAGGCCCTCGCCCAGCAGCGACGCCTCGGGCACGCCCAGGGTCCGCAGGACGGTGCCGAGCGCGCTGCCCGCCGTCGAGAAGGATGATCCGCCCGCCACGCCGTCGGCGGGCACGGTGCCGCCGAGTCCCAGCTGGACCCCGATCCGCTCGCCCAGTTCGCCGGTGATCTCGACGATGGCGACCTCGATCTTGACCTGGGCGCGGCGGAGATCGAGCTGGACGATCAGGTCCTCCAGCATGGCGACGGTGGCCGGGGCTCCGCGCATGACGATGGCGTTCAGCTCCGGCGCGGCCTGGACCGTGACGTCGGTGAGCTGGAAGCCGGACGGACCGCGCGCGGCGGACCCGGACGCAGGGAGCGGGCTGGCCCCGCCTTCCGATGATGTGGAGCCCGTGGCCATGCCGACGGCCGCTGCGGCGGCATCGCGGTTCGAGGCGCTGAGACTGGCGAGGCCCGTCGTGTTGCTGCGCAGGGAGCGGGACACGGCATTGGTCGCCGCGCCCTCGGCGCCCATCAGGCCGGCGACGATCTCGGCGATGGACTCGGCGTCGGAGTTCCGGAGCCGGACGACCCGGGTGATCGGGCTGGCCCCGCCGGGCTGGTCCAGCGAGCGGACGATCGAACGGGCCTGGGCGATGTCGGAGGCCTCGCCCCGGATCAGGACGGAGTTGGAACGCTCGTCGGCGCTGACCTTGGGGCCTCCGGCGTCGGATCCCAGCAGGGTGCTGATCGACTGGGCGACATCGACGGCACTGGCGTATTCAAGGGCCACAACCTCGACAGCGGAGCCACCGCCGCGATCCAGGCTGGCGGCCAGTTGCTGCACGCGGGCAACATTCTCGGCATAGTCGGTGACGACCACGGCATTGGGGTCGGTGATGGCCTCCAACGCACCGGAGGACGCAACGAGCGGCCGCAGCGCCCGGACCGCCTGGTCTGATGGCAGGTTGCGCAGACGGATGACGCGGGTGATGACCTGCTGGTTGGACGTCGCCGCCCCCGTCTCGGACGACCCGCCCTGGATCACCGAGGCCTGGGGCACGATGCGCCAGACATTGCCGCTGCGAACCGCCGCGAACTGGGAGGTGCGCAGGACCTGCAGGAACAGCTCCCAGACACCGTTGCGGCTGAGCGGCTCGGCGGAAACGACATTGACCTGACCCGAGACGGCCGGATCGAGCACCAGGGTCCGGCCCGTGATGCGCGAGACCTGTTCGGCGACATCCTTGATGTCGGCCCCGCGCATGTTGATGATCACGTCATCGGCGACGGCGGCCGGCGCGGTCTGGACCGCCTGGGCCACCACGATGCCCGGCTGGACCACCGGTCCCACCAGCATCGACAGGGCCAGCACGCTGGTGGTGGACAGACGCATGATCCTGGTCACGCCGGGCTCCTAGCGAAGGGGAAAGGTGAGGGTCAGGCGGCGGCCGTCGCGGACCACCTCGACCCGCGCCCCGCCCGACTGGACGGCACGCTCGAAAAGCTGACGATCGGAGGCGACGCTGCCGACGGCCTGGCCGTTCAGCGTCTCGATCACATCGCCCGGCTGCAGGCCGAACCGGCGCAACTCCGGCGAGGGATTGGGGCCGATCCGGTAGCCGGATGCCGTCGCCTCGACCCCGAGAGAGGCGGCAGACGGAGCAGGGGGCGGCGCGGCAGGCTGGGCCGGGCGGGCCGCCTGCTGGGCCGCAGCTGCCGTGGCGATCGGAGAGGCCGACGCAAGGGCTGCAGCGGCCTGGGGATTCGGGGCGGGGGCCGCAGGCTGGGCGGGGCTGGTGATCGTGATCCCCGCGCCAGGAGCCGGTGCGGCCGGATCCGGAGCCGGCCCGGCGACCGGCTCGGGGAAGCCCAGGACTTCGCGACGGTCGCCGACCTTCAGGATGACCCGGTCGACCTCGATGGCTTCGATCACGGCATTGCCCGCGACCGTAGCCCCCACACCATAGGCAACGGACACACCGTCGGCGGTGGCGATCAGGGCCGAAGAGGCCTCGGCCGGATAGGCCAGCAAGATGCCCTTCAGCATCAGACCCAGGGTCGAGGCGGGCAGGCCCGAGCCACCGGCTCCGCCACCAAAGGGGGCCAGTCCGACGATGCGCGCAACATCGGGATCGGGGCCCCCGCTGGCCCCGAGCGGCGGCAGGGCATCGGCGACCGCGACCTGGTCACGCCCGTCGTCCCAGCCGACCAGCCGCCAGGTCAGGCCGGCCAGGGCGAAGGCCACGCTGATCACGACGATCAGTCCTGCGGCGCGAACCGCCAGGTCTCCGGCCCGTTCCGGCGTCATGTCGAGGCCCCTGCCAGACGATCGACGAAGCCGGACAGGCGGACCGTCGCTCCGGTCGTACCGGCCTCGGCCACGGCCACATCGACGGCCAGAAGGTCGGGGTCGTCTGTGGCCCGGGTCGCGACATCGACCGCCCAGTCCCGGTCCATCATCCGCACGGTGGACCGGGCAGGCTGCGCCGCAGCGCCTTCGAGATTCAGTTCGACGAGCCGGTTTTCCGCCACCCACTGGGCGATCACCCGCTGCTCCAGACCCCGGACGCCATCGATATGGGTCTGGGTCGCGCGGGTCAGGCCGACGGTCGCGACCGCCAGGATGAACAGGGCCACCATGGCCTCCATCAAGGAATAGCCGTCGCGCTGGCTCATGATGCCACCGGCTCGCGGACCGGGGAAACCACGGCATTCAGGCCGTCGAAGTCCACCCGCCAGCGGGTGTCACCCTTGGCGAAGCCAAATCCGGCGGTCGCGCCGGCACCGTCTGGATCGATCGCCATCGGTGACGATACGCCAAGGCCGACCATCCGGACGCCGTCCGGCAGAACGTGGCGCTCCCGCAGCGGCTCCACGGCATCCGCCGCCGAAACCGTGCCACCGTCCCCGCGCACGAAGACATAGCCTTCGTCGTCGAAGGCGATGGCCAGCGGACGGCGGGTCACCAGGACATCGTCGGCAGCGAGACGGAGCCGGTCGGCCAGACGGTTGGCCTCGCTCTCGACCCCCACACCCCGGTCACCGACCCCGACGCCGAGCACCACGACACCCGCCATCACCCCGACAATGGCCAGCACCACCAGGATCTCGACCAGGGTCATGCCGGCGCGGCGAAGGCGGGCGGGGTGGATCATCAGCGGGTGCGGTCCGTCAGGTCGGCGTCGAGACCCTCGCCGCCCTCCTTGCCGTCCTTGCCGAAGGACAGCAGGCTGAACCGTCCGCCTTCGTTGCGATAGACATAGGCATTGTCCCACGGATCGACCGGAACTTCCGGCAGATAACCGTCGGTCGCCCAGGCACGCGGCTCCGGGGGCGAGGTCGGCCTTTCGACCAGCGCCTCCAGCCCCTGGGCCGTCGTCGGATAGTCGCCGTTGTCCAGGCGATAGATGCGCAGGGCCGAGGCAATGGTCTTGAGATCGGTCTTGGCCACGGTCACCCGCGCCTCGTCCGGCCGCCCGATCACATTGGGCACGATCAGGACAGCGACCAGCGCGATGATGGCCAGGACGACGATCATCTCGACCAGGGTAAGACCGGCACGCGTCGACCGATCAATATTGCGTGCCGCCTTACGGTAGAGCGAAGTTTTCATGACAGTTTTGCTCATGGATTCATACACTGGCGACAGGTCGATTTTCGCTGCTATAGACCGGGACGTCCCCCGCGACCACGCCATTTCTGAGTGCGCTCCATGCTCGGTCGACCCGCCAGATCGAACCTGCCCAGCCGCGGCTTATGGCGCATTGTCGATGACAGAATTATTGCGATCGACCGGACATGGTCGGGCCCGACGACCGTTCTTGTTCCTTCCGAGGACGTCCTGACTCTGGCTGTCGATCTGCCCTTCGCCACGCGACGGCAGCGCGAGATGGCCCTGCCTTTTGCGATCGAGGATGCCGTGGCCGAACCGCTGGCCGCGTTGCACTGTGCGCTGGGTCAGGAAATCGCCCCGCGCCGGCATCTGGCCGGCGTCGTCCAGCACAGCCGGATGCGGGGGTGGCTGGCCATCCTGGCCACCGCCGATCTGGACCCTGCCGTGATTTTGCCTGACGCCCTCAGCCTGTCCATGCCGGTCACCGGAGCCTGGAGCGTGAGGGTCGACAGCGGCCGGGCTCTGGTGCGCACCGATCAGGGGACGGGGTTCGCCCTGCCCGTACGGGACCTGCCCACGGCCTGGAGCGCGGCCGGCCAGCCGCGGCTGGCCCTGCTGGGTGGCGACCTTCCCGACACGATGATCGCAGGAGTCGAGGACGCGTCTGTCCTGCTGGGCTCGGTCAGTGAACCGGTCGTCGTGCTGGCTCCGCTCGACCTGCGTCAGGGCGCCTACGCGCCGGTGCGGGCCGGGGCTCCCGATGCCTTGAAGTCGGTCGCCATGATCGCCGGGATAGGGCTGCTGGCCCACGTTGGCATTCTGGCGGCCGATGCCTTTGCCCTGCACCGCATGGCCGAGACGCGTGAGGCCGAGGCACGGGCACTGTTGCTGCAGGTCGCCCCCAATCTGGCCCCTGGCGAGGATCTGATTGCTGCGGCAGATCGGGCCCTGCCGCAGGGCGGTGGAGGGGCAAAACCCTTTACACGCCTGATGGCCGAAGCCTCGGGTGCCCTGCCATCCGCAGGCCAGATCGCCTTCACCCAGGTGGACTACAGCGAGGCCGGCGACCTGTCACTGGGGGTCAATGTTCCCGATGCCGCAACGCTGGATCGGGCGGTCGCGGCACTGAACACCGCAGGGCTGACGGCCTCGGGCGAACCCGCCGGAGCCGAACAGGGTGTGGCCACCAGCGGACTGAGCGCAGCCATCCGGATCGGAGCAGCCCAGTGAGGCGGCCCCTGACCCTGGCGACGGCCAGCCCGGCCATGGCCGCCGCCGTCGCCTGGACGCGTGAGCGGTCCCGGCGCGAACAGGTGCTGATCGCGTTTTTCGGCGGATTTCTGATCCTGACCCTGTTCTGGTTCGCGATCCTGAGGCCCTTGCTGGGCGTGCGCGAAGCCTCGATCGCCCGGATCGCCGCCTATGAATCGATCAAGACGCGGGTCGCAAATGCGGGGCCCCTTGCGCCCGGCATGGTCCTGCCGGACGGGCCGCTGGAAAGCGTGATCGTCATCCAGTCGGCTCCCTTCGGGGTCACGCCGACCGGAATCGTGGTCGAGGGAGACGGGGTCGTCGTGTCCCTGGCCGGGGCGCGATATGACAGTGTCATCCCCTGGCTGGCCTCGCTGGAAGGCTCAGGCCTGATTATCGGCGATTTGCGCATGACCCGGGCTGCGGCCGAGGGTACGGTCGATGCCACGATGACGGTGACGCGCTCATGAGCCTGATCGAGGAGGCCCCTCCGGTACTGGCGACGGGCGTGCTGGGTTATGGTTTTGCGCGGCGGCGCGGGGCGATGATCCTGCGCCCGGCCAATGGACAGGGCGGCGAGGCCCCGGTCTGCCTGCACCGGCGCTCGGCGACGCTGGAGACCCTGCTGGAAGTGCGGCGTGTCCATGGCGGCGACATCGCCTTCGAGGCCGTCGATGACGACCGTTTCGACGCCATCCTGAGGGACCAGACCGGGGGCGAGGCGGCCCCCGCCGCCGACTTTGCCGCGTCTGACGACGATCTGGCGGCCCTGGCCGAAGATGCGGCGGCGGTCGATGACCTGCTGGACAGCCGCGACGACGCCCCTGTGGTGCGGCTGATCAATGCCCTGTTGCTGCAGGCCATCCGCGACGGGGCCTCGGACATCCATATCGAGGCCGAGGAAAAGCGGCTGGTCGTTCGCTTCCGCATCGACGGCGTCCTGCGCGAGGTGCTGGAGCCGGCCCGGGCCCTGGCCCCCCTGCTGGTCAGCCGCATCAAGGTCATGGCCCGCCTCGACATCGCCGAAAAGCGGGTACCGCACGACGGGCGGGTCACGCTGCGGATCGGCGGACTGGACGTGGACGTCCGGGTCTCGACCATTCCGTCCCAGCATGGCGAGCGGGTCGTGCTGCGCCTGCTGGACCGCGGCTCGACCTCGCTGGATCTCGCACAGTTGGGCATGAGCGCGCGCGATCTGGAGACCTTCGAGCGCCTGATTGCGCGGCCGCACGGGATCATCCTGGTCACCGGTCCGACCGGCTCGGGCAAGACAACGACGCTGTACTCGGTCCTGACACGGCTGAACGACCGGCGGCGCAATATCATGACGGTCGAGGACCCGATCGAATATGCGCTCGACGGCATCGGCCAGATGCAAGTCAATGCCCGGATCGACCTGACCTTCGCGCGGGGCCTGCGGGCCATCCTGCGTCAGGACCCGGACGTCATCATGGTCGGCGAGATCCGCGACCACGAGACTGCCGAGGTGGCGGTGCGGGCCTCCATGACCGGCCACCTGATGCTGTCGACCCTGCACACCAATACGGCGGTGGGCAGTGTCACCCGGCTGATCGACATGGGGGTGGAGCGCTATCTGCTGGCCCCGATGCTGACCGGTCTGGCGGCGCAGCGGCTGGTGCGCCGCCTGTGTCCGTCCTGCAAGGCCGAGGGCGCGGCGACCGATTTCGAGAGCGAGATGACGGGCGGAGCCGTGCCCGTCGGGGCCCGCATCTGGCGGCCCGTCGGCTGTGCCGACTGCCGGGGCGAGGGCTATCGCGGCCGGACCGGCGTCTATGAGGTCATCGAGATCGACCAAGCGCTGCAGAAGGCCATCCATGACGGGATGTCCGAGGGTGATCTGGTCCGGCTGGCCCGCAGCCGGGGACCGGGGCTGCTGGAGGACGGGGCCCTGAAGGCGATGATGGGCGAGACCTCGGTGCAGGAGGTCGCGCGCGTGGTCCGCGAGGATTCCTGATGCCGGTGTTCCGCTATTCGGCCGTTGACGGCGACGGACGGGTCCATACCGGCACGCTGGAGGCGGGCGGCGACGTCGGGGCGCGGCAGATGGTGCGCGACAGGGGTCTGCTGCCGACGAAGGTCGCCCTGGCCAGCGAGCGCCCGAAGACGGACCTGTCGAAGGGTATTGTCATCTTCCGCCGCGGCGTCAGCTCCAAGACCCTGTCGGCCGTGACACGCCAGCTTTCGACCCTGATCGGCTCGGACATCCGGATCGAGGAGGCCCTGCGGATCGTAGCGGCCCAGATGGATGGCCAGCCGGTCGGGACGGTGCTGATCGACGTCCGTTCCGCCATCCTGGAAGGCCGCAGTTTCGCCGCCGCCCTGGCCCGGCATCCGAAGGTCTTTCCGGAATTCTATCGCGCCTCGATCGCGGCGGGGGAACAGTCGGGCAAGCTGTCCGACGTTCTGGCCCATCTGACCGAGTTCGTCGGCAACCAGGAGAAGGCCCGGCGCAAGATCCAGCTGGCCCTGCTCTACCCGGCCCTGCTGGCCGTGGTGTCGCTTCTGATGATCGCCCTGCTCATGGTCTATGTTGTGCCGGACATCGTGAAGGTGTTCGTGTCGCGCGGGGCCGAACTGCCCTTCCTGACCCGGGCCCTGATCGCTCTGTCCGGCTTCGTGCAGAGCTTTGGCGTCTATGTCGTGATCGGGTCCGTGCTGATCGGGATCGGCTGGAACCGCTGGCTGGCGGTGCCGGACAACAGTCGCCGGTTCGCGAAATTCCTGATCGAGACGCCGCCGTTCAAGGGGTTCACGCGGCATCTGAACGCCGCGCGGTTCGCCGGCAGCCTGGCCACCCTGGTGCGGTCGGACGTGCCTCTGGTCGAGGCACTGCAGGCCTCGGCGGCGGTGACGCCCAACCGGTTTGCGCGCGAGCGGGCCATGCGGGTGGCGGCCCGGGTCCGCGAGGGGGCATCCCTGAGGAACGCCATGGCCGAGGCCGATGTCTTCCCGCCCCTGCTGCTGGCCATCGTCGCCTCGGGCGAACAGTCCGGCAAACTGGGTCAGGGACTGGAGCGCGCCGCGATCGATCTGGAACAGGAGCTGGAATCGCTGGTCGCCGCCCTGGTGGCTCTGGTCGAGCCGGGCGTGCTGCTGGTCATGGGCGGGGTCGTGCTGCTGATGGTGCTGTCGATCCTGCTGCCGATCGTCAACCTGAACAATCTGGCGGGGTTGTGAGCCGGAGCCGCCCCCCGGCTGCTAGAGAGCGTTACCCCAGCGGGATCACGCCCATGCCTGCGGGCTCTACCGCCAGTTCGGTCTCGCCGGCCGGGGTGATGCGCACCCGGGCCAGCGCCTCGCCCGAGCCGTCGCGCGTCAGGGTCAGGGTCGTCGCGGCCGCGTCGGCGGTAAGGCTGCCGGCCAGCGCCGGGACGGGTGTCGCGGCCCCGCCGGCGCGCGGCTGGCAGTTCCCTGGCCCGGTGCGGAATCCGCCCTCGCCCGCCGGGGAGCCCTTCAGGGCCAGTTCCCCGACCGCCACCCGCATGTCGCCATCGCAGACGAACGGCAGGTCGGCGGCCACCGCCGAGAGAAGCCTCGCCGAGCCGACCCCGTCGAGATCGTTCAGCCGCACCTGTCCGGGTCGCAGCACGGCCTGCCCGTCAATGGCCGTGTCAGGGCCCAGCACGCTTATGCGGCTGGCGAGCCCGACTCTGGCGATGGACTGCAGGGGCTGGACAGACCAGCCGGCGGCAAAGCCCATCGGCAGGCTGGCCTCGCCGTTCCAGACGGTGCCGACGGCGTCGCGATCGTCGGGCATGATCACCTCGGCCGGCAGGGTCGCCACCAGCGACAGCGCAAAGGCCCCGACGGCCACGCCGGCCAGGATCACCCGCCAGCGAGTGACCCGAACCGCCAGGCGCTCGAACTGAAATGCCCCGCCCGAGCGATCGCCGTCTCCGTCGCGGATCTTCCAGGTGCGCAGCATGGGGAGCCCTCCGTGGTCGCCTCCCGCTTAGCACGCCTGTGAGTGAGATGAAGTTGTCTGCAGGCAAGAAGCCGGACTTTCCTCTTCTCCCTTCCCCTGGAGGGGGAAGGGCCGGGGATGGGGTGGAGGCAAGGTTTTTGAGTGACGCGTCGACACCCGGTCAAGGGCACCGGGTGAACGCGTCCGGGCATGGACGGCCGTGCCTCCACCCCATCCCAACTCTTCCCCCTCCAGGGGAAGGGCCTTTCTCAGCCGTCAGGCAACGCCCGGGCTTCACCCTGATCGAGGTGATGATCGCCCTCGCCCTGTTTGCCCTGATCGCAGTGGCCGGCTTCACCCTGCTGGACGGCGTCCTGAGGACCCAGAGCGCGACGGATACGCGGCTGGCCCGGATGTCCCAGGTGCAGCGGGCCATGCTGGTGGTCTCGACCGACCTCGACCAGATTACCGGGGGGCTTGCGGGCGGGGGCAGCGACCTGAGCCTGGTCAAGGCCGACCTTTCCGAGGCCCCGGTCGTGGTGCGGTATGGACTGGATGGCCAGACGCTGGTGCGGGTCGTGGCCGGGCCGCAGGGCGAGCGGACGCAGCGGCTGATCGACGGGGTCGAGAGCGTGCGCTGGAGCTTCCACCGTCGGCGCGGCGACTGGCTGGACGCCTGGCCCCAGATCACCGAGCCGGTGGCCGTGGCCGCGCAAGGGGCCGGGATCATCGTCAACACCACGCCGGTAATGGACCCCAATGCCGGGGTCAGCGCCGTGGCCCTCGACCTGACCCTGTCCGGCTTCGACGGCCGGCCCGGAGCCACGCTGCGGCGGGTCGCCTCGATCCCGCTGATGGATGCCGGTCAGCAGGGCCTGCAGCCATGAGCCGCCGGATCCGCCGCGACCGCGAGGGCATGATCCTGCTGAACGTCCTGCTGGTCCTGGCCGTGGCCAGTGTCGCGGTACTGGTCATGGTGGTGGCCCAGGACATCCAGGTCCAGCGCGGCACCCGGCTGCGTGATGCCGCCCAGGCCGGAGCCTATGCGCGGGCGGGCGAGCTTTCGGCGGTCACCGTCCTGAGGCGCGACGCGCTGGTGGCGGCCGGGACGGACAATCTTTCGGAGCCCTGGGCCGCCATCGGACAGCAGGCGATCGACGTGCCCGGCGGGCGGTTCTCGCTGGCCATCGAGGACGAGCAGTCGCGGTTCAACATCAATGCCATGAAGTCCGGGGACAGCGGCCCGATCGCGACCTTCCAGCGCATCGGCGAGGCCATCGGCCTGGCTCCCGAGACGGCGATCCGGGTGGCGACCGTGGTCCGGGTGGCAGGGCCCCTGACCGATTTCGGCCTGCTCAGAACGGCGGGGGTCTCGGGCGCCGACATCGCCCGGATGGAGCCCTATATGATCGCCCTGCCCGAGGCGGCGACGCTGAACCTGAACACCGTCGGCGAGCCGTTGCTAGCCATTCTGGCCGGTGACCCGGCGCTGGCCCGCGATCTGGTGCAGCAGCGTCAGGAGCGGGGCTTTGTCCTGCCGGCCGATCTGGGCACTCTGGGTCTGACCCTGCCACCGGGGACCGGTTTCACCTCCGACCACTACCGCGTCACCACCACCGTGACAGTCGGCGACACGACCCAGCGCCTGACCAGCCGGATCGCCCGCGTCCGTGGCGATGGCCGGGTGGACGTCTTTGTCAGCGGCCGCCGACGGTCTGCGGGCTAGGTCCGGATCAAGTCAGGCAGGGCGGCGGGCGCGCATGGCCTGGACGATGGTGCCGTCGTCCAGCCAGTCCAGATCGCCACCGACGGGTACGCCCCGGGCCAGGCTGGTGATCTCGGCGCCCGATCCGGCAAGCCGCTCCGACAGATAGTGCGCCGTGGTCTGGCCATCGACGGTGGCGGGCAGGGCCAGCACGACCTCGCGGACGTCGCCGCCCCTGCAGCGTCCAACCAGTTCAGCCACCCGCAGCGCCTCGGGCCCGACGCCATCCAGCGCCGACAGCAGGCCGCCCAGCACATGGTATTTGCCCCGGAAGGCCCCTGATCGCTCCATGGCCCACAGGGCCCCCGCCTCCTCGACGACACAGATCAGGCCGTTGTCGCGGTGGGTATCAGCACAGATCGAACAGGGATCGCGCGTGTCCGGTGCTCCGCACACCGAGCAGGACACCACCTTGTCGGCGGTCTCCTGGATGGCGGCGGCCAGCGGGATCAGCAGCTGCTCACGCCGCTTGAGCAGGGTCAGCGCCGCGCGGCGGGCCGAACGTGGACCCAGCCCCGGCAGCTTGGCCAGAAGCGCGATCAGTCGCTCGATCTCGGGTCCGGCGGAGGCGGCCATCCTGGGCGGATCGGCCGATCAGAAAAGCTTGGGCATGCCGGGGATGTTCATCCCGGCCATGGGTCCGGCGGCTTCGCGCATCAAAGCCCCGTTGACCTCGTCCAGCCGGCGCTTGGCATCGGCATGGGCGGCAATGATCAGGTCGGCCAGGATCTCGCCCTCGCCGGCGACCAGCAGGCTGTCGTCGATCTTCACGGACGTGATCTCGCCAGGTCCCTTCAGGGCCACGGTCACGAGACCGCCGCCGGAGGTGCCCTCGGCCTGGGTCTCGGCCATCTTCGCCTGGGCCTCCTGCAGCTTCTGCTGCATCGCCTGGGCCTGTTGCATGAGTTGGGTAAGGTCTTTCATGGAGCCTAGATAAGCGGTTCCGATCCGTTGCGACAGGGGCGGGTGTGACACGACAACGATTGCGTCCACCGCGCGGAGCTCTATATCGTATTCCGTCACCGACACAGTTTCAGATGAAGGCCTTCTTTCCCATGCCCGCCACGCCGCTCGACTCCGCCGCCCTCGCCCAGATCCTGACCGAGGCGCGCACCCGCAATGGCTGGACCGATACGCCCGTGCCCGAAGCCCTGCTGCGGCAGCTGTACGACCTGACCAAATTCGGCCCGACCTCGGCAAACATGAGCCCCGCCCGCTTCGTGTTCGTGACCTCGGAAGAGGGCAAGGCCCGGCTCCTGCCGCTGATGAGCGAGGGCAATCGCGAGAAGACGCGGCAGGCCCCCGTGGCCGTCATCGTCGCCCATGAGGTCGAGTTCCGGCCCTTCATGAAGAAGCTTTTCCCCCACGCCGACGCCGCCAGCTGGTTCCCGACCGAAGAGGGCCGCCGCGAGGCCGCGTTCCGCAATGGCACGCTGCAGGCCGGCTATCTGATCCTCGCCGCCCGGGCCCTGGGTCTGGATTGCGGACCGATGTCCGGCTTCGACATGGCGGGTGTGAAGAAGGAATTCTTCGACGGCACGACCGTCGAGCCGAATTTCATCATCAATCTCGGCTACGGCAATGACGAGAACCTGTACCCCCGCTCGCCTCGCCTCGATTTCGAGGAAGCGGCCTCGATCATCTGAGGATTTCCGCTCATCCCGGCTTTCACCGGGATGAGCGGTTCTTTCAATCGTCCTCGTCGGCCATCTCGTCGGGGATGGCGGGCATTTCGACGGCGGGGGCCAGGGTCTTGACCTCGCCGATGGTGGCGCCGGGGAAGGCCTCCATGACAGCCATGACGAAGGGGTCGGCCTCGATGGCCGCGCGTTCGGCGGCGCGGCTGCGGCGTTCACCCTCGATCAGGGTCTCGCCGCCGCCCTGGCCGTTGGCGATGACGAACCACTGGCGCCCTGTCCATTCCTTGAGCCGCGAGGCCAGACGCGGGGCCAGGTTGGCCGGGGCCCCCTCAGCCGGTTCGAAGGTCAGCTGGCCGGGCTTGAACGAGACCGGCCGGACGTAGCGCTGCACGTCCATCTGCAGGCTGATCTCCCGCTTTTCGCCGATCAGGGCGACGGTCTGTTCGAAGGTCTGGGGATCCGGCAGGGCGGGGGCTGCGGCTGCGCGCGGTGCTGCCTGGGCCGAAGCGCCACCCCCTCCGCCGCGCGGTGCTGCCCCGCCGCCGGAGCCGCCCCCGAGCGGCTCGCCACCCTGAAGCTTCTTCAGCGCCTCCTCGGGACCGGGCAGGTCGGCCGCATAGGCCAGCCGCACGATGGCCATTTCCACGGCATCGGCCGGGTTCGGGGCGCGCCGGACCTCGTCCAGCGCCCTCAGCAGCATCGACCAGGTCCGCGACAGTGTGCCGGCGGAAATCGCCGCTCCCAGCGCCGCCAGAGCCTTGGCCTGATCGCCGGGCAGCCGCGTCGCGTCCGGCCCCAGCATCTTGGCCACCGAGGCGGCGTGGCAGTGTTCCAGCAGATCATTGGTGACCTGGATCGGATCGGCCCCGTAGCCGTACAAGGTCCGGAAGCTCTCCAGCGCCTCGGGCGTGCGACCGGCCATGATGCATTCGAACAGGGCGATGGTCTGGCTGCGATCGGCCAGACCCAGCATGTCGCGCACGACCTCGGTCCGCACCGGCTGGCCGCGCTCGCCCTGGACCAGGGCCTGATCCAGCAGCGACAGGCCGTCGCGAACCGACCCCTCGGCGGCGCGGGCGATCAGGGCCAGGGCATCCGCCTCGACCGACATGCCCTCCCGGCCCGCGATCCGGGACAGGTGTTCGACCAGGATGTCGGGCTCGACCCGACGCAGGTCGAACCGCTGGCACCGGCTCAGGATCGTGACCGGCACCTTGCGGATCTCGGTGGTCGCGAAGATGAATTTGGCGTGCGGCGGCGGCTCTTCCAGCGTCTTCAGCAGGGCGTTGAACGCCTGGTTCGACAGCATGTGGACTTCGTCGAGGACATAGACCTTGTAGCGCGCCTCGACCGGGGCGTAGCGGACGCTCTCTATGATGTCGCGGATGCCGTCGATCCCGGTGTGGGACGCGGCGTCCATCTCGACCACATCCATATGCTGGCCGGCCATGATGGAGGCGTCGTGGCGACCGTGGGCGGTCAGGGTCAGCGACGGGCGGTCGATGACGTCGGTCTCGTTGTTCAGGGCGCGCGCCAGAAGCCGGGCGGTGGTGGTCTTTCCGACCCCCCGCACACCCGTCAGCATGAAGGCATGGGCGATCCGGCCGGTGGCAAAGGCATTGGTCAAGGTCCGGACCATGGCCTCCTGACCGATCAGGTCCTCGAAGGTGCGCGGCCGGTATTTGCGGGCGAGGACGGTATAGGCCTCGTCAGACGCTGCCTCGATCTGCGGTGCTGCAGCGACAGGGACAGGAGCGTCGGCGACAGGTGCAACGGCCGCTGCAGCGGCGGGTCCGCCGAACATGTCGTCGGTATTGTCGTCCCGCTCGATGACCTCGGCGGGTTCGTCTTCCTCCCAGGGAGGGCCGTCGGGATTCGGATCGGCGTCGCTCATCCGCCAGTCATAGCGCGAGAGGATGCGATCGCGCATCCCCTCGCGGCACAGATCAAGGCGTCATGTCGCGGGGCATCTGGCCCCCGTTGTCGATGATCTTCTGGATGACCTGTTTGTGCAGCCAGATGTTCATCGAAGCGCTGTCGGATTTGTCGCCGGTATAGCCCAGTTCGTCCGCCAGCTCCTTGCGCTCCGCCAGCGAGCTTTCCAGGCCGACCAGTTTCATCAGATCGACGATCGAGGTCTGCCAGTTCAGTTTCTGGTCCCGCTGGGCGTTCATGAAGTCGAGGATGCCCGCGACATCGACCGGCTCGGGCTGGGGCGAGGTCGCGGCGGCGGCCGTGACGACCGGGGCCTGCACCGGCGTCGGGGCTGGAGCCTGAGCCGTGGTCGGGGCCGGCTGGGCGGGGGCATCCTTCTTCTTGAAAATGCCGCCGAGGATCTTGCCGAGAATGCTCATGAATGCCGCTCCTGTGGATTGAGACTAGGCAGCGATCGGAAACCGCAGAGGTTCCGTCGCCGAACCGGGACAAACGTCATGCCGTCACGGCATCGGCCGGGGCCAGGCGTCGGACGCGCGCCACTGCCGGTGCTGCGACCACGAGCCGCCACGTCAGACCCATGACGAGCGCCGTCAGGCTCCAGGACAGCAGGACGTCCGAAAGGAAATGGCCCCCGAAGGCGATCCGGTTGAGCGACAGCAGGGTTGCGTAAAGGGTCAGCGGCACGCCCACGGCCAGCCGCCAGCGCCGGGGCACCAGCACCAGCGCCGCCACCATCCAGGCGGCGGAGGAGGACTCGCCCGACACGAACGAGCAGTTGGAGGCGCAGGCCTCGCTGATCCGCCAGACCGGCTCATAGGCCACATCGTCGCCAAAGGGCTGGATATGTACCGGGCGAGGCCGGCCCCACAGGCTCTTGAGCACGCCGTTCACCAGAAGGCCCGGCCCGAGCGCAAACCCCAGGAGCAGAAACCCGCCCTTGCGCGCCAGAACGGCCGCGCGGTGTCCCTCGCCCCGGCTGGCCTGGATCATCGCGCCCACGGCGGCGATCAGGACTGCCCCCATGACGACACTGGAACTCTTGCGGAGGGCCCGGAGAAAGGGATTTTCGGACAGCCAGAACCCTGCCCCCGCCTGATAGAAGGTGTCGCTCACCGCAAGGTCGACGGAGGGGAGCACGAGAAACAGCGCTGTCAAGAACAGTGTCGCCCATAGAGCGAGACAGACCGGCTCACCGGCACAGAGGCGGGCAGAGATACCGACACGCCCGCGTCGGGCTATCCGCCGGATCGCACGCACGGCCCGGCCCAGGGGCCCGCTGTGCAGTGTTCTCGCCGGGCGAGGCTCGAACACAAGGTGCTGGGTCGCGTCCATCGGTCTCCCCCGATCGAGATGGATCGGGGGGAGTCTTGCTCCGCTGCTGCGTCGCTGGCGTCACGGCGCGGTGTCAGAAATGTCCTGTTCTGGCAACAGCGCCGCGACGGGTCGTCCGGGTACGGTGCCGGTCCTGGCTGACGGAACCGGCTGTCCGGAATGGCCTCAGGCGGCCTCGCCGGTATGCAGCGACTTGGCGAGGTCCAGCAGGCGGCGGCGCGGACGTTCGCCCAGCTGGTAATAGGCCTGGATCAGGTCGAGCGTTTCCTTGCGGGAAAAGGTCTCGCCACCATTGGCCGCCGCTTCCTGACGTTCCAGCGCCTCGGACAGGCCGTCGTAGAAATAGCTGACCGGTGATTCCAGGGCCTCGGCCAGTTGCCACAGGCGGGCAGCCGAGATGCGGTTGGCCCCGCATTCGTATTTCTGGATCTGCTGGAAGCGGATGCCGACCTGAACGGCGAGCTGCTGCTGGGTCATGCCCAGCAGGCGACGGCGGCGACGCAGGCGACGGCCCAGGTGAAGATCGATATCGGCAGCCATGGCCCCATGTCCCTGATCATCCTGTTCCGAAATGGAACAGCTCGCCTGTCACGGTTCAAGGGGCGTGCCGCGCTCGCGCTGCAGGGGATCAGACGCAAGACCGGGCGCCACGCCGCAACCACATTGTCGCAGACGCATTTAGAGGCCGAGCTTACATTGGAAGGAATACAAAATGGGTCTCGGAATCATTGGCTGGATTGTCATCGGCATCGTTGCCGGCTGGCTGGCCGAAAAGGTCATGGGTCGTAGCCACGGCATCGTCACCAATCTGATCGTCGGCGTGATCGGCGCCCTGCTGGGCGGATTTATTGCCAGCAACCTGCTTGGCCTCGCTGTCGGGGGCTTCAACTTGATGACCCTGCTGGTCGCCTTCGCGGGCGCCTGCCTGCTGCTGTTCGTGCTGAGCCTGGTCAAGCGCCGCGCCTGATCGACCTGTAGCCGAAACGATGGAGGGGCGGCCCGCAGGGCCGCCCCTTTTTGTTTGCCGGACGCCCGCGCGGGCACCCGAGCCTGTCACTAGAAGCGATATTTCAGACCGAGGACCACGGACCACAGGCTGGCCTGCTGGTCGACCGTAGGCGTGGCCAGGGTCGTGGGACTGACGGTCGTGTAGCTGTAGCGATAGGCGGCGCAGACCGGGCTGGCATTGCCGGCGGCCACTCCGGACGCCGTAGCGCACTGGGCATTGACCACCGCACCGCCCGAGCGGCTGTTGGAGAACTCCTTCACCACGCCCCAGTCTTCATTGATCAGATTGCCGATGTTGGCGACATCGACCGTGAACAGCAGGCTGTTGCCGCGGATCGGCGAGGGGATTTCCTGCGAGTACTGGAAATCGAACCGGTCGACGTCGGGATTGCGGCCAAAGCCGCGGGGAACGATCCGGCCCTGCGGCAGGTCGAACTGGGCCACGAGCGCCTTCAGACGATCAACGGAGACCTGACTGTCGAAGAAGACCGTGACGCCGTTCGAGTCGACGAAGCGCAGAGGATTGGCCGCGTCCGGGCTGGACAGGTTGGGGATGTAGGCCAGGGCGTCATCGCGGCTGACACCGAAGGTCGGGTTCCGGTTGCCGGCGGGATCGGTCATCAGGAAGCTGATCGGACGACCCGTGCGCCGCTCGCCGAACAGGGTGAAGCGCGATACCCAGCCCGGGAAGACCTCGGCCTTGTAGCTGATGTTCAGCTTGGCCGCCCGCTCGATCAGATTGTTGGCGTCGCCGCGCGCCGGGGCGTTCGGATCGACGTCGAAGCTCTGGTCCGCATAGTAGTTGCCGGACGTGCCATTGCCGCCCGCCGTGGTGCCGAACTCGGAGATACCGCCGTACTGGCTGGCGTCCTGCAGGGCATAGGAAACGAAGGCGTTCAGCCCGCCCCACTCGCGACCGGCCGAGAAGGCGATCGTCCGGCTCCAGGCCTTCTGGTCGGGGTTATAGGCCTGGATGTCGCCGAACAGGCCGAGGTTGGCCAGGTCGGGATTGGTCGAGACCGGAAGGCCCTGCGCCGCGCGGTTGGCGTTCACCGCTTCGGGCGTCGCTCCCGCGATCTGCAGACCGTCATAGCGCAGGCGGCCGTCCGGGGTGACCTGGCGGATGCCGTTGACCGTCAGCGGCCGGGCGCGAATGTCGCGGAAGCCGACATTGGTCTCGGACCGGGTAATGACCGCGTCGATGCCGAGATCGAACCCGGCAACCGTCGTCTTGAACGACAGATTGGTCTTCCAGTCCGACGGGATCTCGAACCCGGGGGCCAGGGAGTTGGTGAAGGCGTTCCGGCGCGTCGCGCTGTCATTGGCCAGGATGGCGAGTGCCGTGGCCGAGGCGGTGTTGATGAAGCTGGCGTTGGTGCGGTCCAGGTTCAGCAGGGCCGCCCCCTGGGTCGCCGAGATCACCGTCGAGGACGAGGCGTCGAAGAAGCTGCCATCGGCCTGGCGGCGGATGGCGAAGCTGTTGGTCAGGGCCCCGGTGGTCGCACCGTAGCTGTTGCCGAGGAACACGTCCGGCACCCCACCCGACACCAGGCCGAACCCGCCCGACAGCTCGAAGGTCTCGGCATTGTAGCGGGCCGAGACGCGCGGCATCAGGATGTCGATGCCGTCATAGGTGGTCTGGTTGTTGAAGCCGTAGCGGTTGACGAAATTGGCGTTCAGCGTCGGCTTCACGTCCGAGGCATAGGTGTCCCAGCGCAGGCCGTAGTTCAAAGTCAGGGCCTCGTTGACGTCCCAGGTGTCCTGGACCAGCAGGGTATGGATCGCATAGTCCAGCTCGGCCGCCGCATCGGTGGCGACGCCCGAGAAGGCATTGCCGAAGGACAGCTGATTGGCCCGGCCGGCCGCGAAATCCGCCACCGAGTCGAAATAGTAGACGCCCGCCGCCTGCTGGACGAACAGGTTGAAGATGTCGACGTTGCGGTACTGGTAGCCGGCCTTGATCGAATGGCCCTCGAAGCCGCTGAAGGTACCGATGAAGGAGCCAGCGGTCTCCTCGGTGCGCAGGACATTGGCCTGGCGGAACTGGTCGGGACCGAAGTTCAGCGCCGGCGTACCGCCGGTGCAGGAGAAGGTCGCGCCCACCGAGGTGGCATCGGTACAGATCGAGATGTTGGCAAAGCCCTGGCCCTGCGGCGGCAGCTGGTCGCGGGCGTATTCGCGGAACGAGACCCGCGCCTCGGTCGAGAAGGACGGGGTCCAGCGGGAGTTCAGCTGGACCGAGTAGTTATCCTCGACCTCGGGCTGGGTGTACCAGTTGGAGTTCAGACTGATGTTGGTAGTCGAGGGGCCGCGGCGCGACACCTGGCTCTCGGCATGGCGATAGGTGGCGGACAGCCGCTGGCCGTCCATGATGTTCCAGTCCAGCTTCAGCGAATATTTCTCGTCGATGATCGGCTGGGACAGATCCACGGTACCGGGCGTCAGACGGGCCGACGCGGCATAGCCGGCCCAGTTGGCCAGCACGCGATCGATGTCGGCCTGGCTGGCCCCCGCGCCGGTCGAGATGCCGGGGATGCGGTTGAAGGTGTTGGCAAAGCCGGCGCCGAGCGGGCCGGTGCCCGTGGTGTCGAAGCTCTCGTATTTCTCGTAGGACGCGGCGAAGAAGATCCGGTCGCGCCAGATCGGACCGGAGATGAAGCCGCCGTAGTTGTCCTCGTCGATGGTGTTGATGACCTCGCGCGTGCCGGTCAGCGGGGCCTGCAGGATGTCGTTGTTGGTGAAGCCGACGTTGGGCACGGTGTCGCCGGCAAGGTCGGTCGTGCGGTAGTTGTAGAAGACCGAGCCGCGGAAATCGTTGGAGCCCGAGCGCAGGATCAGGTTCAGGGCACCGCCCGTGAAGTCACCGTCCTCGACATCGAAGGGCACGGCCTGGACCGACAGCTGTTCCAGCGCCTCCAGCGACACCGGACCCCGGTTGGTCGAGAGGCCACCGGTGTTGAGGCCAAAGCTGTCCTGCGACCGGACGCCGTCGATCGTGATCCGGTTCGAGCGCGGGGCCGAGCCCGCGATGTACAGGCCGCCCGACGGACCGGTGCCGCGGTTGACGAAATCGAGGCTGGCGAGGGGGTCGCGGCGGCCGATGTCGCGGATGTCGCGACGCACGGACACGACGGCATCGATATCCTCGCGCTGCAGGGTCGTGCGCGAGCCGACATTGGCCAGCTGGCTGTTCAGGGCCCCGCGCGTGGCCGTCACGATGATGTCCTCGACCTGGTCACCGCTGGCGAGGGTCAGGGTCAGGCGCTGGGCGTCGCCGACGTCCAGGAAGATGTCCTCGACCGTCCGCGTGCCATAGCCGGGGGCGGAGGCCGTGATGCGGAACGGGCCACCGACGCGAAGGCCGCGGGCATCGAACCCGCCCGCCTCGTTGGCCACGATCGTCTGGTCCGTGCCGGTCGGGACGTGCGTCACCACGACGGTGGCACCCGGGATTGCAGCACCGGTCTCGCTGACGATCGTGCCGCGGACGGTCGCCGTGGTCTGCTGGGCCTGCGCTGGCACAGCGGCAGCCAGCATCAGAACGGCAAGGGCCGAGCCCCCGCAGAGCGTTTTCGAGAATGTCATGATGGCCCCCCTGGCCGAAACGCCAGACTCCACGGTGGAGGGCGATCAGGGGAGACGTAATCCGCAAGCTAGACAGTTCGGACGCAGAACGGTGACGCTTTGATATCGTGACGACGCCGTGGCCAAAACGAAACAGGCCGCCCCGTGGGGCGGCCTGTCCGTATCAAGCGAAGAGGGAAATCCTATTCCGGACGCGCGCGCTTCTTGCGGAACGACGGGTTCAGGATCTGCTTGCGCAGACGGATCGATTTCGGCGTGACCTCGACCAGTTCGTCGTCGCCGATATAGGCGATGGCCTGTTCCAGGCTCATGACGCGGGGCGGGGTCAGGCGGACGGCCTCGTCCTTGCCGGAGGCGCGGACGTTGGTCAGCTGCTTGCCCTTGATCGGGTTGACGTCGAGGTCGTCCCAGCGCGCGTTCTCGCCGATGATCATGCCTTCATAGGTCTTCTCGCCGGCACCGACGAACATGATGCCGCGATCCTCGAGGTTCCACAGGGCAAAGGCCGCGGTCTCGCCGTCGGAGTTCGAGATCAGCACGCCCTTCAGACGACCGGCGATCTCGCCCTTGTAGCCTTCGTAGTGGCTGAACACCCGGTTCAGGACGCCCGAGCCACGCGTGTCGGTCAGGAACTCGCCCTGGTAGCCGATCAGCGAACGCGACGGGCATTTCAGCTGGATGCGGGTCTTGCCGGCGCCCGACGGACCCATGTCGGTCATTTCGGCCTTCCGGGCCGAAAGTTTCTCGATCACGATGCCGCTGAACTCGTCGTCGACGTCGATCATGACGTCCTCGATGGGCTCCAGCTTCTCGCCGTTCGGGCCTTCCTGGAAGACCACGCGCGGACGCGAGATCGAGACCTCGAAGCCTTCGCGGCGCATGTTCTCGATCAGCACGCCCAGCTGAAGTTCGCCGCGGCCGGCCACTTCATAGGCGTCGCCGCCCTCGGTGGTGGTGACGCGGATGGCGACGTTGGCCTCGGCTTCCTTGAGCAGGCGGTCACGGATGACGCGCGACTGGACCTTGTCGCCTTCGCGACCGGCCAGCGGGCTGTCGTTGACCGAGACGGTCATGGAGATGGTCGGCGGATCGATCGGCTGGGCCGGCAGGGCCTCGGTGACTTCCATGGCGCACAGGGTGTCGGCCACGGTTGCCTTGGACATGCCCGCGATGGCGACGATGTCACCGGCTTCCGAACCCTCGTCCAGCGCCGTACGTTTCAGGCCGCGGAAGGCCAGGACCTTGGTGATCCGGCCACGCTCGATTTCCTTGCCGTCGCGATCCAGGGCGTGGATGGCCATGCCGGGAACGGCCTTGCCGCTCTCGATCCGGCCAGTCAGCAGGCGGCCGAGGAAGGGATCGCTCTCGATCAGCACGTTCAGGATCTGGAACGGCTTGTCCTTGTTGGCCTGCACCTTGGGCGGCGGGACGTGGCTGACGATCAGGTCGAACAGGGGGGCCAGATTGTCGTTGGGCTGGTTCAGATCCATCGTCGCCCAGCCGTTGCGGCCCGAAGCGTAGATGTGCGGGAAGTCCAGCTGCTCGTCCGTCGCGCCGATGGCGGCGAACAGGTCGAAGGTCTCGTTGTGCACCCGGTCGGGATCGGCGTGGGCGCGGTCGACCTTGTTGATGCAGAGGATCGGACGCAGGCCCATCTTCAGGGCCTTGGTCAGCACGAATTTCGTCTGGGGCATCACGCCCTCTTCGGCATCCACCAGGATGACGCAGCCGTCCACCATGCCCAGGATGCGCTCGACCTCGCCACCGAAGTCGGCGTGGCCGGGGGTGTCGATGATGTTGATCCGGGTCTCGCCCGCTGCACCATTCCACAGCACGCTGGTGCATTTGGCCAGAATGGTGATGCCGCGCTCTTTCTCCTGATCATTGGAGTCCATCGCCCGCTCGGTCTGGGCTTCGTTGGCTCGGAAGACGCCGGACTGAGCCAGAAGCTGGTCCACCAGGGTGGTCTTGCCATGGTCGACGTGGGCGATGATGGCGACGTTGCGTAGGTTCATGGTCGTTCAATGCGAAAAAGGCGGCCGGGAAAGACACGGGGCCGCTCAGAGGATGTGCGTCATGCGGGGAGCGCGCGCCTCATACAGGGGCTTGCGGCAAAAGGCCAGTGGGGGCCGAATTCACCCTTTCCACGAGTCCGCTCATCCCGGCGAAAGCCGGGACCCAGACCTTTGAGGACTCGGTTATCGAGTTGAGACCTGACCCCCATCCAGTCCGCCCTGCCACGCGAAAGGACTGAGTCCCGGCTTTTGCCGGGATGAGCGGTCGGAATTTATCGATCAGAAATCGATCGCGAGGCCCTTCAGCTCCCAGTCGCCATAGCGCGTGGGCTCGGGGCCGGCGGGACCACCGTGTTCCGTGACGCCGGCGGCCAGATCGGCCTCGGCCGAGCGGCGGGCCGCAGCCTCGATCAGGGCCTGACGGGCCGCGTCGCTGATGGGACGTTCCGGCGTCGCATGCGGGATGTCGGCATTGAAGACGGGGGCCTCGGGCAACGATTCGGGCAGGGTTTCGTCGGTCATCCGCCAGAGATAGGCCGGGCCGGGCTCAGCGCCAACCGACACACCGCCGCATTCCCGCCCTTGCATCGCGCGGCATCACGCCGTTTAAGCGCGGCCATCGCCTCCCCGCGTTCTCCAGAAGGCTGCCGCCATGTCCAAAGCGTCCGACAAGCCCGTCAAGAAAGTCGTCCTCGCCTATTCCGGCGGGCTTGACACCTCGATCATCCTGAAATGGCTCCAGACCGAGTATAATGCCGAGGTCGTGACCTTCACCGCCGACTTGGGCCAGGGCGAGGAACTGGCTCCGGCGCGCGAGAAGGCCCTGAAGATGGGCATCAAGCCCGAGAACATCTTCATCGACGACCTGCGCGAGGAATTCGTCCGCGACTTCGTCTTCCCGATGTTCCGCGCCAATGCCCTTTACGAAGGCCAGTATCTGCTGGGCACCTCGATCGCCCGGCCGCTGATCGCCAAGCGCCAGATCGAGATCGCTCGGATGGTCGGCGCCGACGCCGTCTGTCACGGGGCCACCGGCAAGGGGAATGACCAGGTCCGGTTCGAGCTCGGCTACTATGCCCTCGAGCCCGACATCCGCGTGATCGCCCCCTGGCGCGAGTGGGAGTACCGCAGCCGCGAGGCCCTGCTGGCCTTTGCCGAGCAGAACCAGATCCCGATCGCCAAGGACAAGCGGGGCGAGGCCCCCTTCAGCGTCGACGCCAACCTTCTGCACTCCTCGTCCGAAGGCAAGGTGCTGGAAGACCCGGCGGTCGAGGCGCCCGAGTTCGTCCACCAGCGGACCATCGCCCCCGAGGATGCGCCGGACACGCCGCACGTCTTCACCATGAGCTTCGAGCGGGGCGATGCCGTCGCGATTGACGGCGTGGCCATGTCGCCGGCGACGATCCTGACGAAACTCAACGAACTGGGCCACGACAATGGCGTGGGCCGTCTGGACCTGGTCGAGAACCGCTACGTCGGCATGAAGTCGCGCGGGGTCTACGAGACACCGGGCGGGACCATCCTGCTGGCCGCCCACCGGGGCATCGAATCCATCACGCTCGACCGCGGGGCCATGCATCTGAAGGATGAACTGGCCGTCAAATATGCCCAGATGATCTACAACGGCTTCTGGTTTGCCCCCGAGCGTGAGATGCTTCAGGCCGCCATCGACTACAGCCAGCAGAAGGTCTCGGGAACGGTCCGCATCAAGCTGTACAAGGGCAATGTCAGCGTGATCGGCCGTGAAAGCGCCAACAGCCTGTACGATCAGGACCTCGTGACCTTCGAGGAAGGGGTCCAGGCCTATGACCACAATGATGCGGCGGGCTTCATCAAGCTGAACGCCCTGCGTCTGCGGGTGCTGGCCAAGCGGGATCGCCGCCCCGGCTGATCCGGGGCGTGCGGCTCTAGGCAAGGGCTGCAGGATCGGCCAGATTGGCGGTTCAATCCCGCTTTGAAAGCCGATCCGATGATCCTCCGTCTTGCCCTGACCGCTACCGCAATGCTCGCCCTGTCGGGACCAGTGCTCGCGCAGCAGGCGACCCCGGCCGCACCCGCCGCCGCGGCTCCCGCCCCTGTGACAGAGGCCGATATCCAGGCCGCCGGCGAGGCCTTCGGGGCCAAGATGGAAGCCATGGGCCAGGAGCTCGGCACCGCCGTCGCAGCCGCCAATGGTGACGCGGCCCGGGCTCGCACCAATACCGATCCGATCGTGGCAAAGTATCAGCCGGACGCCGATGCCTTTTCCGCCATGCTGACCGGGTTCTTCGCAGCCATGCCCGAGGGTCCGCAGAAGGCCCAGATGACGGCCATGGCCCCGATCATCGAGGCCGAGATCAAGGGCGCACCCGGAAAGGCGCGGGACCAGGCCCTGGCCGCCATCCCCGCGCCCTGAGGCGCGCTCCGCCCCTCTCCTTACCGCGATTTCACTTGAGATTGCGTCGGGCACGGCGTTCCCTTCGACATCAAATGAAGGGAACGCCGTCATGATCCGTGCCATCAGCCTCGCTGCAGCCCTCGCCCTCTTGCCGCTGTCCTCCGCACTCGCGGCTGCGGACCCCGACCCCCAGGCCGAGGCGGCAGAAGCCCGCCTCGAGGCTTTGGCGTCTGCGTTCGAAGCACGCATGGAGGCCTTTGGCGCACGGGCCGAGGCCATCGCCGCCGACCGGACCCTGACCGAAACCCAGAAAGAGACTGCGACCGCCGCGCTCTGGGCGCGCGATTTTCAGCCCGAGGTCGCCCGATTCACGGCCCAGATCGCACAGCAGGCCGGAGCGATCGCCCAGGCCGCCCTCGCCGACATCGATGTGGACGCCCTTGTGGCCCAGGCCCTGAAGGACGCCGAGCCCGAGCTGAAGCAGGCGATCGCCAGCGCCGGCGGCATCGCCCGCAACAGCGCGTGGGTGCAGGATGATCCCGAACAGCGCGTCACCTATGAGCTGATCGCCGACTACGCCCTGGCCGAAGCCTCGGAGGCGATCGCCGAGGCCTATGACGAGGACGTGCCGCCTCCGGCGCCTGCTGCCCCGCAGGCACCCGAGCCGCCGGTCGCGCCCGTACCCCCGTCCGCGCCGCGCGCCTGATCCACGCCTCCGGGCAGCGAGCTTGACGGTTGCCCCGCGCCGGTCGAAAGGCGCGGGATGACTGCTGCTCTCCCGCCCCTGCCGGTCGATCCCCGCCTGTTTGCCGGCTTCCTGAGCATCATGATGGTCATGGCCATCACGCCGGGCCCCGCAAACATCTTTGCCGTGGCGACCGGTGTGTCGAAGGGCCGTGCCGCAGCCATGGCCGGTATCGTCGGCATGAATGCGGCGACCCTGGTCTGGTTCGGGGCCGCGGCCCTCGGTCTTGGGGCGCTGGTGCTGGCCTTCCCCGCTGCCGTCCAGGCCATTGCCATCGCCGGAGCGCTGTATCTGGCCTGGCTGGGATTCCAGTCCCTTCGCGGGGCCTTTTCGACGGCCCAGGAGCCGGAGACCGCGCGCGTTTCGAGCCGACGCAATGCCTTGGTCGACGGCTTCCTCGTACAGATCGCCAATCCCAAGGCCGTGCTGTTCTTCACGGTCGTGCTTCCGCCATTCCTCGACGTCAACCGCCCGATCGTCCCGCAACTGCTGATGTTCGCGGCCGCGACCATCGGCATGGATATGATGTCGATGACCGCCTATGGCCTCGGGGGGGCCGCACTGACGCGGCAGATGGCCAGGCCCCGCTTCCGACGGGGCTTTCGCATCGGTGTCGGCCTTCTGCTGCTTGTGGCCGCTCTCCTCATCGTGATGCGACTTTAGCGAGGGGCGACGAACCCGGAACGTTCATGTACCGTTCAGGGCGAAGGGTGCCTATATATCAGTCTCCAGGAGCCGTGTGATGAACCCCCAGTCCTTCAAGACCCGTGCTGCCCGCCCTCTGCTGATCGCAGTCGCGGCGGCCATGACCCTTGCCGCCTGCGCGACGGCAACCCCCTATCAGCCCGCCGGATTCAATGGCCAGCGCGGTGGCTATGCCGAGCAACGGCTGGAAAGCGACCGCTACCGCGTGACCTTTGCCGGCAACTCCGTGACCTCGCGCGAACAGGTCGAGATGGGCCTGCTGCTGCGGTCGGCCGAACTGACCACCGAAAGCGGGTTTGACTGGTTCTCGACCGTCCAGCGCCAGACCGACCGCGATGTCCGGTACCAGGCGATCCCGGATCCGACGTTCGACCGTTACAGCCCCTTCTGGGGCCCGTCATGGCGTTATTACCACCGCGGCGCGTGGAGCCCCTGGGGTTATGGCTTCGGTCGTTACGGCGGCGGTTTCGGGCGCGACTATGACGTGCGCGAGGTCGACCGGTTCGAAGCCTCGGCCGAGATCGTCATGGGTCGCGGGCCCAAGCCCGGCAATGACGTCAATGCCTTCGACGCCCGCGAGGTGATCCAGAACGTCGCCCCGCGCCTCACGCGGCCGATGTAGGCGCCGCGGATCGAAAGAATGAGGGGCTGGTCCTTGTGACCAGCCCCTTTTTTCATGTGCGGACGTTCCGGATCAGGCCTTCGCAACAAAGGCCTTGGAAACCGGCGCGGCGCACGCTAAGTCATTGATCGTCTCCCACCCATACGCATCTCCCTGGGCCCTTCCGGCTCGCGACGACGCGTCCGGGGCGCAAGGGTGGCCCGGGGCCAGCGATCACAGCGCGGGACTCAGGGCGGGGGACAGACGGTTTTTCCGAGCATTTCGACACCGGGGATTGGCTTCGGGCGAACGGAACGACGAACCGGCCAGACGGCACTGCCCACGCGGTCCTCTCGCCCCCCAGCACGGTAGCCTCCGATGAGAGATTTCAAGGGCATGAAGCGTCAACGTGGACGCAACAGGAAGCCCGGCGGCAATGGCGGCAACGCCAACAGCGCCAACCCCAACCGCTCCTGGGACTCGCAGGGTCCCGAGAACATCAAGGTTCGTGGGAATGCCCAGACCGTCTACGAGCGGTACCAGCAACTGGCCCGCGATGCCGGCGCCTCCGGCGACCGGGTCCTGGCCGAAAACTATCTGCAACACGCCGAACACTATTTCAGGGTCCTGAGGGCGCTGCAGCCCCAGCGTCCGGTGTCCGAGATCGCCGCGCGCGAACTGTCGAACCAGGGCTACGACATCGATTTCGAGGACGAGACCGGGGCTCAGGCTGCGGCCTTTCTGGCAGCCCAGCAGGCTGCCGATCGTGCCGCCCAGGGGAGCGAGCCCCGCGAGGGCGACGCTGGCCAGAGCCGCGACAATCCCGGCCGCGACCAGAACCAGAACCGTAACGACGGGTCCCCCGGCCAGCCCCGCGAGTGGCGGGACCGCGACGGCAATCAGGATCGCGACCGCAACCAGAACCGGGACCGCGACCGCGACCGCGAAAGGCAAAACCGGGATGGCCAGAACCGCGACGGACAGAACCGGGACGCCCCCTATCGCGAGACCCAGAACCGGGACAGCCAGCCTGTCGCCGAGGGCGAGGTGCAGGCCGACGGCGAAGGCGGTCGTCGCGAAACCCGTCGTGAACGCTGGGAGCGCCGCCGCGAGGAACGCAATCGTCGCTTCGAGGCTGAAGGTGGTCAGGGCGAAGCTCCGGCCCATGCCGATGACGGTATCGAGCCGCCTGTCGCCGAGGCTGCGGTCGAGGTCCCGTCCGTAGCGGAAGACGTCGCTCCGCCGCGCGCCCGCCGCACCCGTTCGGCGCCACGCGATACCGGACGTGACGAGGCCGACAGCGAAGCCCCGGTCGGCCTGCCCGGCTTTCTGACCCGGTCCAGCGTGTCTTCGACCCCGGTCGAGCCCACGATCCCGCAAGCGATTGCCGACGGCGAGGAGCCGCCTGCACCCAAGCGTCGCGCGCCGCGTCGCAAGGCCGAGGCTCCCGTCGACGAGGGCTGATCGCAGGTCGGCCCTTGACCTGACGCATCCGGCTGTCTTGGAGTGGCACCATGTGCCGCTTCCTGTCCCTTTCGGCCGTGATGGCCGCCGTCGTCGTGTCCGCCTGCGCCACCCCGCCTCCGCCGCCGCCTCCACCGCCCGCGGACGGCGTTGCCCTCAGGGACTGGCGCGGCTTCGTCACCCCCGGGGACCGCGACCGCTATCAGCGGCGCGCCGCGGCCTGGCGGCTGGCGCTCGAACAGGCCCGGCGTCAACCCGGCTCCGGTGACCTAGGGTCTGTCGGTAACCTGATCGATCCCGACGCGGCGATCGCGCCCGTGGCACCCCCGGCCGGGGACTATCGTTGCCGAACGGTCAAGCTCGGCTCGCAGGGCGGCGACGAAGGCCTCGGCTATGTCGTCTATGGCTGGTTCGCCTGCCGGATCGAGACCACGGCCAGTGGCCTGAAATTCGTCAAGCGGACCGGATCCCAGCGGCCCGCGGGCCTGCTGTTTCCCGAGACCGCGGACCACATGATCCTGCTCGGCTCCATGGCCCTGGCCTCGGAGGCGGCGGCCAATACCTATGGCCAGCGACCGGACCGGGACATGATCGCGGTGCTGGAGCGCATCGGGGAGGCTCGGTGGCGGCTGGTGATTCCCTGGCCGCAGAACGAATCCAACCTCGATCTGATCGAACTCGTCCCGACATCCTGACGATTAATGAAGCACTTTACATATCAAAGTGAATGGTTCATATGTCGGCCAGCCCTTCTGGAGGAGACCCCATGTTCCGCGCCATCCTGACCACCACCGCAGTCGCCGCCGTCCTTGGCCTCACGCCCGTCGCGGCGATGGCTCAGGAGTCCCATGGCACCTCGGCCGCCGCCCATGGCCACCATCATGCCGCCTTCGAATCCGAGCGGCTGCATGTCCGCGTCGATGGCGAGGGACCGCGCGACATCGTCCTGATTCCCGGGCTGAGCTCGTCGCCGGAGGTCTGGGACTCCACCGTCGCCCACCTGGGCACCGGATGGCGGGTGCACCGGATCCATGTGCAGGGCTTTGCCGGTGCGCCGGCCAAGGCCAATGCCGAAGGTGATGTCGCAGCCCCCGTCGCCGAGGAGATCGCCCGCTACATTCGCGAAGCCGGCCTCAGCAAACCCGTCGTCGTCGGGCATTCGATGGGTGGCACCATGGGCATGATGCTGGCGGCCCGGCACCCCGACCTGGTCGGCAAGCTGATGGTCGTGGACATGGTCCCCTTCATGGGCGCGATGTTCGGGGCCCCGGGCGTTACGGCCGAACAGGTCCGGCCGATCGCCGACCAGATCCATGCGGGCATGAGCGCCGGCCCTGACGAGGCCTATCAGGCCCAGGCCGCTGCGGCAGTCACCGGCATGATCAACACCGAGAGCCTGCGCGCCGGCCCACTGGAGGATGCCCGGACCAGCGACCGCCGCGTCTCGGCCAATGCCTATCGCGAGCTGATCGTCACCGACCTGCGGGCCGAACTGCCGAAGATCACGGCTCCGACCGAGGTGGTCTATGTGAAGTTCAACGACCCCCGGATGACTCCGGAGATCACCGACATGATCTACCAGTCGGCCTTTGCCACCCTGCCCGGCGCGACGCTGAAGCGGATCGATGACGCCGCCCATTTCGTCATGTTCGACCAGCCGGGGGCCTTCTTTGCCGAACTGGACGCCTTCATCGCGCGATGAGCCACCCGGCGGCCGACCGGATCGTCGACCTGTACCGCGAAGGGGCGGAGGACTGGATCGCGGCCCGGTCGACCCTGGGTCAGGGTGACCTGAACGACGCCGGCTGGCTGGAGCGGTTCGCCGCGGCCCTGCCGGCCGGCGGTTCCGTGCTGGACGTCGGTTGCGGCCATGGCCATCCGATCGCCGCAAGCCTTCTGGCCCGCGGCTTTCGCGTCACCGGGCTGGATACCTCGGAAAGGCTGATCGCTCATGCCCGCCGGACCCTGCCGAACGGGGAATGGATCATCGGCGACATGCGGACGCTGGAGATCGACCGTCACTTTGACGGGATCATCGCCTGGTGCAGCCTGTTTCATCTCACCCTGCCGGACCAGCGCCTGACCCTGCCCCGACTGCTGCGCTGCGGAGCGCCCGGTGCGGTCGTGCTCTTCAACGCCGGTGGCGCCGAGGGCGAGGCGATCGGGCGCTGGCGGGGCGAGGCCCTGTATCATGCCAGCCTGTCCCCCGGTGACTATTGCGGCCTGCTGGACGACGCAGGCTACGTCATCGTCGCCCCCGATCCCGACACCCGGGTGGCGGCGAACACCGGCGTCTGGCTGGCCCGGCGCGCCTTTGTTTCGGCCGAATGACCCTTCACGATCCTGTGAAGGACGCGGGGGCGTTTCGATTGGGCGCGCGTCGGTCTAAGACAGGACCGAAACGGGGCTAGAGGACGTTCATGGCGGGTCGAGGTGGTGCGGGCGCAGGCGCGGCTCCGGGCGGGCGAGGGCCGCAACAGGGCGGTCCCAAGCCTTCGAGGCGGTCCGGCTTCCAGCGGTTTGTCTACTGGACAGCGGTGCTGGCCGTCTGGGGTCTGATCTTCCTGGTCGTCTTCTTTGCGGTGTTCGCGCGCGGCCTGCCCGACACCTCGGCGCTCTATGACGTCGATCGTCAGCCATCGATCACCTATCTGGACCGGAACGGGGCGCTGATCGCCACGCGGGGCACCCAGATGGCCCCGCCCGCAGACCTGGCCTCCCTGCCCGACTATGTGCCGGCCGCCTTCATCGCCATCGAGGACCAGCGGTTCTACTACCACCCGGGCTTCGACCCCGTCGGCATGTCACGGGCCATGGTGGCCAATGTTCGCGCCGGGCGGATCGTCCAGGGCGGCTCGACCCTGACCCAGCAACTGGCCAAGAACCTGTTCCTGACACCCGACCAGAACATGCGCCGCAAGGTGCAGGAGCTGATCCTGGCCGTCTGGCTGGAGCTGAAATTCAGCAAGGAAGAGATCCTCTCCCTGTATCTGAACCGCGTCTATTTCGGCGGCGGGGCTTACGGGATCGAGGCGGCATCGCAGCGCTATTTCGACAAGAGCGCGACGAAACTGACCGTCGGCGAGGCGGCGCTGCTGGCCGGTCTGCTGAAGGCGCCGTCGCGCTATTCACCGGTCTCCGAGGGCGAGCGGGCCGCGACCCGGGCCACCGTCGTGCTGAACGAAATGGCCGATGCCGGCGTCATCACCCCGGCCCAGCGCGAGGCCGCCGTGGCCGAACCGGTCCGGGTCAGCCGAACCCTGGCCAGCCAGCACGCCCAGTATTTCATCGACTGGCTGGACAAGTCGATCCGGGGCCTGGTCGGCGAGCCGACCGAGGACATGATCGTCGAGACGACCCTGGATCTGACACTGCAGACGGCCGCCGAGCGGTCGGTGCGCCGGATCCTGGACCGCGATGCCTCCAAAGGCGTGGAGCAGGCGGCCCTGGTCGCCATGGATGGCGATGGCCGCGTCTGGGCCATGATCGGCGGGGCCTCCTATGCCGACAGCCAGTTCAACCGCGCAGTCGACGCCCGTCGCCAGGCCGGATCGGCGTTCAAGCCCTTCGTCTATCTGGCGGCGATGGAGGCGGGCTACACCCCCTCGACCCCGGTGGTGGACGAGCCGATCCGGATCGGCAACTGGAGCCCCCGCAACTATTCCGGCACCTTCATCGGACCGACGACCCTGGCCAATGCCGTGGCCCAGTCGACCAACACCGTGGCCGCCAATGTCGCCGACCAGATCGGTCGCGACAGCGTGGCTCGCGCCGCGCGCAGGCTGGGGATCTCGTCACGCATCGGGCTCGAGCCCGCCATGGCCCTGGGTGCGGTCGAGGTCTCGCCCCTCGACATGGCCACGGCCTATGACGCCTTCGCCAACGGCGGCAAGCGCGTTCAGGCTTACGGCATCAGCCGCATCCGCACGCCGCAGGGCCGGGTCATCTATCAGAACGCCGCCCGGCAGGAACGCCCCGCCCAGGCCATCAACAATCCGTCGCTGTTCTACATGAACCAGATGCTGAGAGGCGTCGTGACCAGCGGCACCGGCCGGGCCGCGGCCATCTCCGGGCGCGACATCGCCGGCAAGACGGGCACGACCTCGGACTACAAGGACGCCTGGTTCGTCGGCTACACCGGTGGCTTCGTCACGGCTGTCTGGGTGGGCAAGGACGACAATACGGCCATGCGCAACGTCACCGGCGGACAGGCCCCGATCGCCATCTGGCGCGGCTTCATGAACGCCGCCCTGCCGCGTCTGGCCGTCCAGTCGATCCCCGACGGTCCGCCGATGCCCGAAGGCTGGCAGGCCCCCGATCCCGTTGGTGACCTGATCGGCGGGGTCGAGGACCCCTACGGCGGCACGGTCGTCGAACCGGTCGATCCCGACCTGGGCGAGCCTTATCTTGACGAAAGCCCGGGCGGCGGTCCGGTCATCATTCGCCCGACCTCGCCCCAGCCCAACCGCTACGACCTCGGCGACGCCCCGCCACCCCGCCGCGACCCGCGCGACGATCCAAGGAACGATCCTCGTGGCGGCCCCCGCCCGGAACCCCGGTCCCAGGCTCCGGCCCCGCCGAACACCCAGCCCACCCGGGAGGACCCGCTCTTCTACTAGGCTAGCGAGTACCTTTGCTGCAGCAGCGAGCCTGTGTGCTGGTTCAAGATGGAACTGCGCTCCGGGACCCATCAGTGGAACGATCGCGTGGTGCGATCCGGACCCTGGTGGATCCGTCGCTGGCGGTCTCCCGGTTCACGATCCGGTCTGTCCGGACAGCATTCAGACCAACCCCAGCGGGCAGGGCGACACCATTGAGAAATACGGGAGCCGAGCCCTCCTGCGGCACGATGAAATTCATTATTGCTGCCCGACCTTCTCGGGCATCCTGTATCTCTACGCGGCTAGCAGCCAACCCCCAGTGAGGCAGGCCTGCGGGCATAGGACTGCCGTTGATAAAGAAGCGTGTTGGCAGAACAGACGCCTGCGCCGACCCACAGGGATAGGCTTTGGCAATCACTCGGGTTGCAATCTCCACGGCCTCTTCGCCGGGATAGACGGTCTCCGTCGCCAGTAGCGTCTGTGCCCGACCAGCCATGACCCCATAGTCGATACCTTCGGGCAGGCAGATGGCACCCCCGACATTGCGCAGGGCTGCGCCAAACATGACGCCATTGCAGTACCCCACCGCAAAGGCGTCCTTCTCGGAACAAAGCGCCTTGAAGCCTACACCTGTGCGAGCCGCGTCGTCTCGGGCCCGCTGGTCAGGACCGAGAGCGGCCCGTGCCGCAGCAGCCGCAGTACGCGCGGCTTCGCGGGCCGTTTGGGCGGCGTCCTCGGCAGCCGTCCCAGGATCGGCCATCGAAACCAGCTGAAGCTTCGTCCGGATGGCATCCGCTCTCACCAGATAAGGGGCATGGGACCTGCCGAGGTCTCGGTCTGACACGGCCTTGATGACCCCGTTACGGTCAATGATCCGCGCTGACATCGTAAACATCGGAACGGAGCGGTCTGGTGGAAGAAGCGGCGGCATCAGATCTGCAAAGGCCTGGTTCGGCAGGGCCCCCGGCGCGAGGTCGAACTCCATCCCGGTCGAGGCGGTGCCTTCGGTACCGAGATCGCGATCGAGCGCGATCTCCAGCCGGTCCCCCGGAGCGATCGAGATGGCCGGGTCATAGCCGATGTCGACCGTGAAACGGACAGGAGTCGCCGGCACGGCCGGGAGATTGGCGCAGGTGGCTGTCTTCACTCCTTCGACGCCAGCGCGGCTGAAGGCGATCCGAACCGGACGACCCGCCGTGCAGGCCGACTGGACGGCGGCAAAAGCACCAGCCGGATCAGTCTTCGGATTCACGCCCTCCAGTGTCTGGATCAGGGCATGCGGCCCCCCTTCGGCGGAGCAGCCCTCGCCGATCTGGACGAACACCTCGCCCTCGGACGATCCGAACCCGCACGCCTCTGGCCAAGCCACCTTGTAGATCGGGTCCATGGCGGCCGTGAAATAGGCATGATCGGGTATCGAGGAAGCCACATCAGCCCGGTCTGCCTCGACGACCCGGTTCGGGCGCTGGCCTGCCACTGCGATCGAGGCTGCTCCCGCCAGCCCCACCAGAGCGACGCCTATGGAGACAGCAACAATACGCATCCCCCGCCCGGCGCGGGCCGGGGGAGTCATTATGGATTTCAGGCGACGCATGGCTTGGCTCCTTGGAGATCCGGTGAAGGTCAGGGCAGGCACGGCAAGCATCGGGATGGTCCGGGCGCGCAGGGCGTCGATCAGGCTCTGGGCGTAGGCGCGGCGGGCGGGGGCATCGGCGCCGGTCAGGGCAACGGCATCACAGGCCTCCTCGCGAGCCGCAGCGCGACGGCTGCGGATCACCGGCAGGACAGGATTGAAGGCCAGCAGGGCCAGCAGCCCCTCTTCCAGCCAGACGGCGCGGTGATCGCCGCGCTTGAGATGGGCGAGCTCATGACGGATCACGGCGCATGCCGCCGGACTGTCCGGGGCTCCAGAGAGGACTTCGGGCAGGATCAGCAGAGGCCGCACAACCCCGGTCAGCAGGGCATCGGGACTCTGGATCGAAATCCGGACCACAGGGACGGGGACGTCGATCTCCCCGGCTGCCCCCGCCACGGCGGCAACGGTTTGAGCCGGAGCCGCCACCGCGCGCTTGATCAGCCTTTGCAGCCTGGCGCCGCGCCAGCCCAGCGAAGCGAGCCGGACCCCGCTCAGCACGACCGCCAGAACCAGGGCGAAGCCGGCGATCAGGCCCCAGTCGGGACTCAGGACCACAACAACGGGGTCGACGACGGACAATGAGTCTGGTGCGCTGACGATGACCTCGGTGGGCACGGTCGCGACCGGCAGAACCCGGACGGGAGCGGGGGTCAGCAGCACGCCTCCCACCACCACCGGCGGCAGGAGCGGCAGATAGAGAGCGACCGCCCAGACCCGCTCGCGGAGGGCCGGGTCGGCACACAGCCGCTCCAGACCTGCGGCGGCCAGGCCGGCCAGGGTCGAAACCGCGATCGAGGCCCCGAGCGAAAGGGCGACCAGTTCGACCGGGCTCATGCCTCGTCCTCCGAGGGCGTCGCGTTCAGAGCGGCATCGAGGGCGGCGATGTCGTCGGCATCCAGAAGCTGGCTGCCGGAAAAGGCGGCGGCCGGCAGGGCCCCGTCGATCTCCAGCATGGCCCCCAGCCGCCGCATCAATCCGCCGATGACGGCGACCTTGGGCTGGACGGTCGAATAGACGGCCATGCCGTGCACGTCTCGCCGGGTGAGCAGGCCCTTGGTCCGCATCCGCTCCAGCACGGTCCGCGTCGTCGACCCGGTCCAGCCCAGTTCACCGCCGATCCGGTCCTGGACCTCGCGCGCCGACAGGTCACCATCGCGCCAGAAGGCCTTGAGCACATCGAGCTCGGATTCGCTCGGCGACGGCAGGAGGGTGGGCGACATGAGAACCTCGCATCACTGTTGTCGGGAATACGCGACAATTGTCGCGCAACAGCGTCAAGCGTCGCCCGAATCATTGTCTTCGGTGCGGCGGTTTGACCGCTGGCGTCTGCATCAATTGTCATCTGCCGGGCCTAAGGGATGCGACCGCTCCGATTGGAAGACCCCATGCTCAAGTCCGCCGCGTCCGTTCTCGTCCTATCCCTGCTGGCCGCCCCGGCTGTCTCGGCCCAGACCGTGCCCCAGTCGCAGGACAGCTATTTTCAGGCGGCACGTGCCGAACTGGCGACGCGGATGGCTGTTCAGCCCAATACGCACCGGGCCCGGAATGTGATCCTGTTCATCGGGGACGGCATGGGGATCAATACCCTGACGGCCGCGCGCATCTATCAGGGCCAGCAGGCGGGGGGCGACGGCGAATCGACCGTCACCACGATCGACAGCCTGCCCTATTCGGCGCTGGTCCGGACCTATGCCCACGATGCCCAGGTCTCGGACTCGGCCCCGACGGCGACCGCCCTGATGTCCGGGATCAAGACGCGCAACGACGTCATCGGCGTCAACCAGAATGCCCGCGTGAGCGACTGCGCCAGCGCGCGTGGCACAGAGACGGCGACCCTGCTGGATTTTGCCCGCAGCAGCGGCCGGGCCACGGGCGTGGTCTCGACCGCCCGCCTCACCCATGCGACGCCTGCGGCCACCTATGCTCACACGCCGAACCGGGACTGGGAGAATGACAGCGAGATTCCGGCCGAAGCCAAGGCCGAAGGCTGTATCGACATCGCGCGCCAGCTGGTCGAGGGCGCGTCCATCGACGTGGCCATGGGCGGCGGCCGGGCCCAGTTCCTAACCACCACGACCGCAGACCCGGAAGACCCGGAGCGCCGGGGCTTCAGGACCGATGGCCAGGACCTGACACAGGCCTGGCAGGCCCGGCATCCCGACGGGCGCTACATCTGGAACCGGGCCGGGTTCGATGCGATCGACCCGGCGCAGACCGGCCCGGTCCTGGGACTGTTCGAGCGCGATCATATGGAGTTCGAGGTCCAGCGCGCGGCCGATGCCGGCGGCGAGCCGTCCCTGTCCGAAATGACCGCCAAGGCCATCCGGCTGCTGCAGGCGCGTCCTGAAGGCTATGTCCTGGTCATCGAGGCCGGGCGGATCGACCATGCCCACCACATCGGCCTGGCCGGGATCGCGCTGGATGAAACGGTCGAACTGAACCGCGCCGTCAGGACCGCGCTGGACGCCGTCGACCTGTCGGACACACTGGTGGTCGTGACAGCGGACCACAGCCATAATCTCTCGATCGTCGGCTATCCCCGGCGCGGCAACCCGATCCTGGGAACCGTGGTCGATGTCGATGGCGTGCCCATGCTGGGCACGGACGGAAAGCCCTACACGACCCTGTCCTATGCGAATGGTCCGGGTGCAGAAGATGGGGCGCGGGTCGATCCGTCGACCGTCGACACCCGTCGTCTGGACTATGAGCAACCGGCCCTGGTTCCGCTGCGCTCGGCCTCGCATGGCGGAGAGGACGTCGCGGTCAAGGCGATCGGACCCTGGGCTCATCTGTTCGGCGGGACGATCGAACAGAACCTCATCTATCACATCATGGTCCAGGCCCTGGAGCCTGCGCAGCCCTGATCGGCGGCCGTCAGGCCGGCGGACGGCTCATGGACGTCTGATTGGTTGCCTTGGCCCGCTCGATTGCCAGTTCCGCGGCCGGCAGGGGCACGATCCCCCTGTCCTGCAGATAGCCACCGCGTCCGGCCGCGGCGTCCGACAGATATTCCAGGAGAAATTCCTGCAGCCCCGGGATCACCCCGATGTGGGCCTTCTTCACATAGATGAACATCGACCGTGAGATCGGATACTCGCCCGAGGCAATGGCTTCCAGCGTCGGGAAGACCCCATTGACAGAAGCGGGCTTCACTTCGCTGATGTTCTGTTCAAGGAACGAATAGCCGAACACGCCGACCGATCCCGGCGTCCGGGTCAGGGTCTGGACGATGGCGTTGTCGTTCTCGCCGGAGTCCACCCAGGCCCCATCCTCGCGAAGCGTGTGCGAAAGGGCCTCGAACTTCTTGCTGTCACTGTCCTTGAGAGCCGCCATCTGCGGCATGAACTCCGCCGAATGGGCCATGCCCAGCTCGACCCAGGAGTCGCGGGTACCGGAGGTCGGCGGCGGTCCATAGACCTGGATCCGGGCTGCAGGCAGGCCAGGACGGACCTGATCCCAGCGGCCATGGGGATTGGCCACGAACCCGCCCTCGCCGGGCACTTCCTTGGCCAGGGCCAGGAAGATGTCGCTGCCTTCCAGGACGAAATCGGCGCCAGTGCGGGCTGTGGCGATGACCAGCCCGTCATAGCCGATCTTGAGCTCGATGATGTCGGTCACACCGTTGGAGGCGCACAGGTCGAACTCCGACGCCTTCATCTGGCGCGAGGCATTGGCCACGTCGGGCGTCGAGGGACCGATGCCCTGGCAGAAGGCCTGGATGCCGCCGCCGGTGCCCAGGCTCTCGACCCGCGGGGTCGCCCCCCCCGGGTTATTGCGTCCGAAATTCTCGGCCACGCGGGTGGTGAACGGGAATACGGTGGAGGAGCCGGCTGCCCAGATGCCCTCGCGCGTATTCGATCCCTGGCTGCAGGCCGCGACGACCAGGGCCATCGCAGCCGAACTGGCGACGAACAGGGTGCGGGTCATGGCTGTCTCCGAGACAAGGGCAGGGCTGGAGCGGTTAGACCAGAGGACTGTGACGGATCGGCGAAATGTCCGCTCAGAGCAGACGCTTGCGCATCGCCTGGCTGAGCATGTCGATCAGGGTCACGGCGACCACGACGATGATGACGATGGCCGACACCGCGCTGAAGTCGAAGGCGTTCATGCTGTCGAACAGCACCTGGCCAATACCGCCGGCCCCGATCAGGCCCAGCACCGTCGCCGAACGGCTGTTGGACTCGAACCGGTAGAGGGCAAAGGAGGTCCACAACGGCGCGACCTGGGGAATGACTCCCCAGACGATCTCGTGCAGGCCGGAACCGCCCGTGGCGCGGACGCCCTCGACCGGCCCCTTGTCGATGGACTCGACCGCCTCGGAGAACAATTTGGCCAGGACACCGGCCGTATTCAGGGTGATGGCAAGGACCCCCGCCAGCGGTCCCAGACCGACGGCGACGATGAACAGCAGCGCCATGACCAGATCGGGAATCGAGCGCAGCAGGTTCATGATCCAGCGTACGGGCGTCACGACCCAGACCGGGGCGATGTTGCGGGCGGCGGCAAGGCCGAGCGGCACAGCCAGGAAGACCGCCAGGAAGGTGCCCCACAGGGCGATCTGGATCGTCAGCCACATCTGGCCGACGAACTGGCGCCAGTTGGTGAAGTCGGGCTGCAGGAGATCGGCGGCAAAGTTCCGCGTGTTCTCGGCATTGGTCACCAGCAGGGACAGGTTGCCCAGATCGACATCGCCGATGCTGTAGATCAGCAGGACCGCGATCCCGCCCCAGACCAGCGCATCCAGTCCCCAGGAAGCCGCCGACTTGGCCGGGGCTGCCGGGACGGGTGTGGCGACGACCGCTCCCGGCGCAGGGACCTGGGTCAAGGCTGGACCTCTCGCTTCAGACGCAGATCGGCCAGGGCCTTTTCGGCCTCGGCGACGGCTGCGGCATCCCCGGCATCGCGCGCCTGGGTCAGCTTCTGGTCGGCGATCAGCTCACGGACGGGATCCAGATAGGAATCGTCGGCGGCGCGGAACATCGAATAGTTCAGGCCGGCCATGACCTGACGCTGGCGATCGGCCTCGGCACCGGTTCCCTGGCCATAACCGAGGAAGAAGGCCCGCACCTTTTCCTTGATCGCGGGATCCAGGTCCTCGCGAACCAGAATGCCCGACTCCGGGATGGGCGGCGATTGCCAGATCTCGGTCAGCTGGGCCAGGACCTGCGGGTTCTGACGCTGCAGGAAGACCGAATTGACCGTGTTGGAGGTCGCGATATCCACAGTACCTGACGCGACCGAAAAGGCATTGGCCTGATGGTTGGCGGCGCGGACGGTCTTGAAGCACTGGGCCGGGACGATGTTGCGCGGATTGAACAGGAAGGCCATCGGGGCCAGCGTGCCCGAGGTCGACTGGGCATCGCCGATGCCGAAATCATAGCGCTTGCCACATTTCAGGACGTCTTCCAGCGTGATGCCGGATCCGGCCTTGACGATCAGGGTCGAGCGGTAGCTGTCGCGGCCCTCGGGGTCGACGGTCCGGGCAATGACCTCTGCGTCGGCCCGGTCGATGGCCTCGACGGCCGACTTGGCCGCGAACCATGCCACCTGGGTCTGGCCACCGCGCATGGCTTCAACCAGCACCGTATAGTTCGAGCCGAAATAGGGTTTGACCGGAATCCCGATCGCTTTCGACATGTCCTCGAGCAGCGGCTCCCACAGCGGGCCGGCCGAGGCCTGGCCTTCCGCCGACAGGATCGAGAAGGTGATTTCGGTGGGCGCGGCCGCGGCCGCCCCCTTCTCGGACGTCTCGCCCCCGCAGGACGAAAGTCCCAGCGCGAGGGTTGCAGCGGCGATCAGGCCGAAGCGGCGGGTGAGGCTGGCAGGGGTCATACCTTGGCTTCCCAGAACGCGTCCTCGAACTCGGGACCGTAGATGTCGATCAGCTGTTTGGTGTCCAGGCCTGTCGAAGGGCCGTCATAGACGATCTTTCCGGCCTTCAGGGCGATCACACGTTCGCAGTAACGGATGGCATAGTCGACCTGGTGCAGGGTGACGATGACACCCATGCCGTCGCGCTGGTTCAGCTCGACCAGGATTTCCATCACCTTGCGCGCGGACACCGGGTCGAGCGAGGCGACAGGCTCGTCCGCCAGGATTGCTCTTGCCCCCTGGACCAGAGCGCGGGCGATGGCGCCCCGCTGCTGCTGTCCGCCCGACAGGGTATTGGCGCGCTGGGCGGCATAATCTGAGACGCCGACCCGGTGGAGCGCCGCCATGGCGCGGGCCTTGTCGTCTGCAGGCCAGGCCCCGACCAGGCCGCGCCAGCCGGGAAGACGCCCCAGCGCCCCCAGCATGACATTGGAAAACAGGCTCAGCCGGCCGACCAGATTGAACTGCTGGAAGATCATGCCCAGCTTCTGGCGGGCCGCGCGGGTGGCGCTGGTAGTCCGGCCGTTCTTCTGGACGCAGACGCCGAAGACGTCGATCTGGCCAGCACCGCCGTCGATCGACTGAAGTCCCGTGATCGAGCGCAGCAGGGTCGACTTGCCGGATCCCGATGGACCGATCAGGGCCACCATCTCGCCGGCGGCGACCTCGACCGACACGCCGTTCAGCGCCTTGCGGCTGCCAAAGGTCTTGGACACGTCGCGGGCCGATACAAGGCCGGGTGCGACAGCGGCGGATGAGGTCATGGGATGCTGACGGGCGGTTAAGGGGCGGGCGACGGAACAGCGCACGCGAAGCGCTCGGTGCCTATTCGCACAGCGGCAATGTCATCGTCCAGTGTGGGCGACATGGTCGGCGACAGGCTCCGGGAGGGAATCCCCGGATTCGGACCGTGCGAGACCGCGAACGGATGCCGATGCAGAAGCCAAGAACCCCGTCACGGGACCGGTACAGGACGCCCGCGGCAGGCTGGAGAGGCGACGATCCTGATCGTCCGGAGTCGGACTTTTTCAGGCCCCACAAGGCTTTGCGCGCCGGTCAGAATTGTCGCGCCCTGAAAAAACCGCTTTACATGACAGTCCCGTGACCCTAAATCGCGGCTTCCGGCGGACCCCGTAGGTCTACGTTTGCGCTGCTAACGCCGGCTGGGTTTAACAATTACAGGGGTTTACGTGAATTGCGCACGTATCATTTTCCCCTGGACCTGGTCCGCGAGCGGTCCCCCGAACGTCCAGTCGCACTCGTGCGTCCGGCGGCGGTGGCTGTAGCGGCGCAGTGGTTCCAGGACAATCTCAAGGCTGACGTTTTCTATGCCGTGAAGGCAAACCCTTCACGCTGGGTCATCGAGGCTCTGGTCGCGCAAGGCGTGACCGGTTTTGACGTCGCATCTCTGGCCGAGATCGAGCTCGTTCGCTCGGTCATGCCCGAAGCCCGTCTGGCCTTCATGCATCCGGTCAAGAGCCGGTCGGCGATTACCAAGGCCTATTTCGACCATGGCGTCCGCACCTTCTCGCTCGACTGCGAGGATGAGCTGCAGAAGATCCTCGACTGCACAGCGGGCGCGACGGATCTGAACCTGATCGTGCGCATGGCTGTGTCCGCCGAAGGTGCGGCCTATACGCTGTCGGGCAAGTTCGGCGTTTCGCCGGATCAGGCTCCGTCGCTGCTGCTGTCGGTCCGTCGGGCCGTCATCGACGGTCTGATGGGCGTCAGCTTCCATGTCGGCTCGCAGTGCATGCGTCCGTCCGCCTATCAGGCCGCCATGGCCCAGATCGGGCGTTCGATCACGCGCGCCGGTGTGTTCGTGGACATCGTCGATGTCGGCGGCGGCTTCCCTTCGGTCTATCCCGGCATGGTCCCGCCGGACATGAGCGAATACGCCGACGCCATCCATCGCGGCTTCAACGAAATGCCCGTTTCGGAAACCACCGAGCTTTGGTGCGAGCCCGGCCGCGCGCTGGTCGCCGAAGCCTCGTCGGTCCTGTGCCAGGTCGAACTGCGCAAGGGCGACGCCCTGTATCTGAACGACGGGTCCTATGGCTCGCTGTTCGACGCGACACACTCGCGCTGGCCCTTCCCGACCAAACTGGTCCGGGACGGCGAAAGCTCGGGCGAGCTGAAGGCGTTCCAGTTCTATGGACCGACCTGCGACTCGATCGACCACATGCCGGGCCCCTTCTGGCTGCCGGCCGACATCCGTGAGGGCGACTTCATCGAGATCGGCATGCTGGGGGCCTATGGCGTGGCCATGTCCACGGGCTTCAACGGCTATGGCGAGCACGATCTCGCCGTTGTCGAGGATGCCCCCATGGCCTCGCTCTATGGTCTGGCCCCTCGCTCGATCCCGACCGTGCGCACCACGGACGAGGAAGCCGCGCGCAAGGTCGTCCGTCTGTCGCGCCCCAAGGGTCGCGCCGGTCAGCGCAAGAAGTCGCGGCGCTAAACCGTCATCTAAGCATTGTAATCAGCAGCGGCCCGTCGCTCCGTCCGGGCCGCTGCTTCTTTTTGACGACGGGCGCTCAACCCAAAGGGAAACCCGCGAGATGACCGCTCCTGTCCAGACCAACCAGAAGGCCGAACTGCTCCAGAACGTGGTCGAGCATATCGACATCACGTCCTTCGATGCCCGGCCGATCGTCGACGCCATGCGCAAGATGAGCTTCTCGTCGCGCGACACGGCCCGTGCCGCCGACATCTTCTCCATGGCGATCGAGGACAAGGACTGCTCACCGTGGCTGATCCTGGCCGGTTCGACCTCGGCCGGCGGCTGCATGCATGTGTACCGCGACATGGTGAAATTCGGGATGATCGACGCCGTCGTGGCCACGGGAGCCTCGATCGTCGACATGGATTTCTTCGAAGCCCTTGGTTTCAAGCACTATCAGGCGGCCGGCGAGGTCGACGACAACGTCCTGCGCGACAACTATATCGACCGGATCTACGACACCTATATCGACGAGGAAGAGCTCCAGAACTGCGACCACACCATCCTGGAGATCTGCAACCAGCTGGAGCCGCGCGCCTATTCCAGCCGCGAGTTCATCTGGGAAATGGGCAAGTGGCTCGCCGCCGGTAACGCCAAGAAGTCCGGCAGCCTGATCCAGACCGCCTATGAAGAGGGCGTGCCGATCTTCTGCCCGGCCTTCGTCGATTCCTCGGCCGGCTTCGGCCTCGTCAAGCACCAGAAGGAGCGGATCGTGGAGGGCAAGCCTTATCTGATGATCGACGCGGTTGCGGACTTCCGCGAACTGACCGACATCAAGATCGCAGCGGGCGTCACCGGCCTGTTCATGGTCGGCGGCGGCGTGCCCAAGAATTTTGCGCAGGACACCGTCGTCTGTGCCGAAATCCTGGGCATCGAGGCCGAGATGCACCGCTATGCGGTCCAGATCACCGTCGCCGATGTCCGCGACGGGGCCTGTTCGTCGTCGACGCTCAAGGAAGCCGCCTCCTGGGGCAAGGTCCAGACGACGCACGAGCAGATGGTCTTCGCCGAGGCGACCACGGTCGTGCCGCTCATCGGCTCGGACGCCTATCATCGTGGGGCCTGGAAGAACCGGGACAAGCGTAGGTGGGCCAAGCTTTTCGACAAGGCATGACACAGGAAGGCCGGGACCCGCTCCCGGCCTTTTCCTTTGGAACCGGCGATCGCAAGCGGCTTTGTTTCCCCGAACAAGGAGACAGCCATGACCGATCCCACGCCCGAAACCGAAGATGCGCGCGAGGCCCTGCAGCACGGCGAGAAGCCCGACCATGGGCACACGCCCGATGCCCTGATCGAGGCCCTTTCAGGCACGGACTCGGGATCCGACACCCGCGCAGGGTCCCTGAAGGGCGGTTCGGCATCCGGGTCCGATGACGATCCGGATCAGGACGCGATAAACGAGGCGCTCGCCACGGAAGGCATGGCCGACAAACGCAAGGCTGACGACGCTTGATCCGCCTTGCTGGCGCCCCAACGATACGCCACGGTGGAACGATAACAGTCTCAAGGACGACGACGGGATGAAGCGTAAGTTCGCGGTGGTTGCCATGACCCTGGCGTTGGGTCTGTCGGCCTGTGAGGGCCCCGGCGACACCACCCCCGCTGCCAATGTGGCGGAGGATGTTGCCGCGCCTGCTGCAGCCGACCCACCGGCGGCAGAGGCGCGGGTCGAGCTGGCGCCGGCCAGCCCTGCGGTCCCGGGTGCGCCGGATTATGCGGCGCTGTACCCCGGCGCAGTGATCGAGGGTGTGCCGACCGTTGCCGACGGCGTTGCCGGGCCCGGCGGCCTGCTGACGTTCAGCACCGAGGCCGAGCCCCAGGCCGTCGTGGACTTCTACAAGCGCCGCGCCGAAGCCTCCGGCCTGTCGCCCGTCATGTCCATGAACCAGGGCGAGGCCATCGCCTATGGTGCAGGCTCACCCGAGGGGGCGACCATCCAGGTCGTGGCCTCTCCCGCAGAAGCGGGTGGCACATCGGTCCAGCTGAGCTGGAGCGCGGGGGAGTGAACCGGGCTCCGGCCGTCCTGCTCGCCCTGATCGCGCTGGGCGGCTGCGCATCGACACCCGCCAGGACATCCTCTCCGGCCCCCGCAGCCGGTTATCTGGACGCCGCGGGGCTCGCAGCCCTGATGGCCCGGGTCCCGCCACCGCCCGTGGCCGGATCGGCCACGGACCGGGCGGACAAGGCCGTGTCGGAGCGGTACAGGGTTCTGGAGGGCGGCGACCGTTGGCTTCTCGCAACCGCCCATGCAGAGTTGCGGCCGGCGCTGGCCCTGGCGCATTTCGACTGCGCCCTCGGCACCCGGATGGGGTCTGCTGCGACGCCTCTGCTCACGGCCCTGTTTGAAAAGGTCCTGCACGATGCCAATGAGGCCGCAGAAAGCGTCAAGGCCCGCAGCTTCCGGGCCCGGCCCGTCGGCGACGACCCGGCGCGCCAGGCCTGCCAGCGGCTGAGTGAGGCCGGACGCACCTCGCCGTCCTATCCGTCTGGCAGTGCGGCCGTCGGTGCCGCCTATGGCGAGGTGCTGGCTGTACTGGCCCCGGACCGGGCGACGGAAACACGCCGCATAGGCCACGAGATCGCCGTCAGCCGCATCGTCTGCGGCATGCACTATCCCAGCGACGTCGAGGCCGGAGAGTCCCTGGGCCGCGACGTCGCGCGTGAAATCGTGGCCACTCCGGGCTTCGAGGCCGACCGGGTTGCCGCACAGGCCGAACTGGCTTCGGCAAGGGCGGCAGGCCGATCGAACCCGGGGTGTGCTGCCGAGCGCGCTGCCCTGGCCGCCCCCCTGCCCTGACCATGCTGGCCCTGCTGGCGGCCCTCAGCTTGCAGGCCTGGTCCCTGCCCGCGGCGCGAGCCTGTTCCGCGGCCGAGATCGAGGCGCTGACCGCACCAGTAGACAGCCCCTACCGCCTCACCTGCCGCGCGACCCTGTCTCCGGGTCAGTCCATCACCCGCCGGATCCTGATCGAGGGGGCTGAAGGTTCGGGCAGCGGCATCGACTGTCGTGGCGGCAGCCTTGGCGTGCCTGGCCGTCAGATGACGACCCGGGCCCCGACGATCGCTGTCTGGTCGCGGCGCATCGAGGGCCCCTCGACCGGCTGGAGCCGCCCGACCGACGTGACGATCCGCAACTGCCAGATCCACGGCAATGTGCGCCTCTGGGGCATGGGGGCGGGCGGATCGATGAGCGATCTTCTGGACTCGTCGCGCTCGCCCGGTCACACGGCCGCGGTCCAGGCCGCCGCACCGTCGAACATCCGTTTCGAGGCCGTGGCGTTCGTCGGGACCGGCTCCATCCCCCTGTATGTCGGACCCGGGGTCACGGCGACGCAGGTCCTTCGCGGGCGGTTCGGCGGGCGCTCGGAGTCGACCGCCCTCTATCTCGACGCTGAAAGTCGCGATGCCCGGATCGAGGGCGTGGTGTTCGACGTCGCCACCGCCCGAGAGCAGATCGCCATCGATGGATCGGCCGGCAATGTCATCGCCGGGAACCGTTTCAGCCTGGGCGGGCGCGGCGGGATCTTCCTGTATCGCAACTGCGGCGAGGACGGTGTCATCCGGCACCAGACCCCGTCGGAGAATCGCATCACCGACAATGTCTTTTCCGGTGCCGCCCGGTTCCGGCCCCGCACGGTCGTGGTCGGGGCCCGCGAGGGCAACCGCCGCTATTGCGGGGACGACGCCGGTTACCCCTTCGGATCGAGTGCAGACGACGGGGATGGGGCCACACGCAATGTGGTGGCCCGCAACCGCATCGTTCGATAGGCCGCGCTACGTCGTGGGTCGCGGTGCCGACAGCGACCCGTAGAGGTCGGTGCGACGGTCCCGGAAGAAGCCCCAGGCTGCGCGGTGGCGATCGAGGTAGTCGAGGTCGAAGCTGTGCACGAGCACGCCCTCCTCCCCATCCAGGCTCTCGACCAGATCGCCCCGGTGATCAGCGATGAAGGAGTGGCCATAGAAGCTCTGGCCCGTTGGCGTGACCTGCTCATGCCCGATCCGGTTGGCCCCCACGACCGGGACGACATTGGACACGGCATGGCCCTGCATCGCCCGCCGCCAGGGCTCGGCGGTATGCAACTCGGAATCATGCGGCTCCGATCCGATGGCCGTCGGATACATCAGGACCTCGGCCCCCTGCAGCATCATCGCGCGTGCCGTCTCCGGGTACCACTGGTCCCAGCAGATCCCGACCCCGACCCGTCCGAACCGCGTCGACCAGACCTTGAAGCCGGTGTCCCCGGGGCGGAAATAGTATTTTTCCTGATAGCCGGGGCCGTCGGGAATGTGGCTCTTGCGATAGACGCCCAGCGGCGCGCCGTCGGCATCCAGCATCACCAGGCTGTTGTAATAGTGCGGCCCTTCGCGTTCGAAGATCGAGACCGGGATGGCGACACCAAGCTCACGTGCGACATCCGCCATGGCGATGACAGCCGGATGCTCACGCCATGGATAGGCCGTGCCGAACCAGTGCTCCTCCTGCGAGACGCAGAAATACGGTCCCTGGAACAGCTCGGACGGCAGGATGACCTGGGCCCCGCGCGAGGCGGCCTCGCGGACAAGGTCGATCGTTTTGGCAATGTTCGCCTGCATGTCCTCGCCATAGGCGGTCTGCAGCGCGGCGACGGAAATCGTGCGGGGCATCAGGCAGGCTCCTGCTGGGAGATGCAGTGGAACGATCCGCCGCCCGTGAGGATGGCAAGCGACGGCAGGGGAATGATCTCGCGGTCGGGATAGACGGTCTGCAGCCCCTGACAGGCCAGGTTCGCGGCCCGGTCGTCACCATAGGTCGGGACGATGACCGCTCCGTTTGCGATCAGGAAATTCATGTGACTGGCCGGAACCGGCTTTTCGTCCGCATCGCCGACAAAGCCGGGTGACGGCAGCCGCAGCACCGTGAGGGCGTTTCCGTCGGCATCGGTCATGGCCGACAGGTCGCGGGCGACCGCGTCATAGACCTCGTCATTGGGATCGCCGCGACCCCAGGCGATCGAACAGGCGACGACGCCCGGCGCGACGAACCGGGCCAGATTGTCGACATGGCCATCGGTGTGGTCGTTCAGGAGGCCATCGCCAAGCCACAGCACCTTGCGGGCCCCGATGGCCTGCGCCAGTGCCGCTGAGGCCTTGTCCTCGGTCCAGTCCCCATTGCGGTTCCGGTTCAGCAGACACTGCCGCGTCGTCAGGACTGTGCCCGCGCCGTCGTGGTCCAGCGCCCCGCCCTCCAGCACGAAATCATGCCGGGTCAGGGCCACGCCGGACGCCTGGCCGATCTGGTCTGCGACCTCGCCGTCATGCGGATAGTCGTATTTGCCGCCCCAGCCGTTGAACCGGAAGGCATGGGCCGAGGCCGAGCCCGCCCCGAAGATCGGTCCGGTGTCCCGCAGCCAGATATCCCCGAACAGGCCATCGACAACCTCGACCCCTGCGACGTCGGCAAAGCGGGCCTGGGCATCGGCCAGAGCGTCCGGCCGTCCAACCATCAGCCGGACGTCTTCCCGTCCGGGACCGGCCAGGGCTCGCACGAGGGCCTCGACCTCGGCCTGGGCCTGATCGAGATTGTCTTCCCACAGCTCCGCATGACTGGGCCAGCCGACCCACATGGCCCGGTGCGGGGCCCATTCGGCGGGGATGAAACTGACGGGCATGGGGGAGACGTCCTGCTGGCGCGCAAAAGGGAGGGCGGCCCGCCCAGATAGCCATCAGGACCCGCTGCTTCAATGCGGATGCTGTGACAACGGGCATCGCTGACCTCCGTCCGAGGTGAAGACGCATCCCGTCCGTGGTACCCTCCGAGCCCGTTCGACCCGCCCAGGGGCCGGTCATAGTCACAAGGAGTTCATTGATGAAGGCCACCTCTCTCGCCCTCGCAGCCAGCGTTCTGGCCCTTTCGGCCTGTGCGCCCGGCCTTCAGGCCACACCCGAGGCCTATGCCGCGACCGACACGGTGTTCGAGGGCTGGCTGAGATTTTCCGGCGAGGAGTTCCAGCTGAACGCCAGACAGGATCAGGTGCTTCAGCCGCTCGCACGTCCCTGCCTGTCCGGTGCCCTGCCCCGGGATCTTCAGCGACAGGCGCGACAGGACCTCAACGGCCAGCGGGTCCGGATCACGGGGCAGAACCGGGCCTGGTCCGACGACCTGCCCGGACGGCGCATCGACCAGCAGGGGTCGAACATCCGCAACGAGTGCGGGGCCGCCTTCGTCATCCTCGCCGACCGGATCGTCCCGATCGCCTGAGGCCAGGACAGCGACAACAAAAAAGGGCGGTCCGCACGGACCGCCCTTTTCCGTTTGTGATGGAGCCGTGTCCTAGAACTTGGTTCCGAGCGTCAGCACCATGGTGCGCGGCGCGTTCAGACCGAAGGTCCGGGGCTGGCCGGCGCGGGGGTTGATGCCCGCGTTCGGGTTCACATCGGCGATGGTGAGGGCGTTGTTACCCGACGAGATGTTGATCGGATATTCCTCATCCAGCAGGTTCGAGACGTTGAACTGCACATAGGCGTCGCGGATGCCGAAGGTGTTGGTCAGGTCATAGCGGGCATCGAAATCAACAACCGTATAGGCCGGGACAACCTCGTCATTGACGTCGGTGGTGAAACGCTCGTCGACCCATTTGGCTTGCAGGCCCAGCGACAGCTGGTCCGTAGGCTGCCAGTCGGCACGGAAGGTGGCCTGCCATTCCGGCGTCTCGACGACCTGCTTGCCCTTGGTCTGGATGATCAGCGGCGAGCGCTGGTTGGGCGTGCAGCCGAAGCCTGCAGTGGCGGGGTTGGTGATGCCCGCCGCCGGGCAGGTGAACGAACCGACGATCTGGTCTTCCTGCAGCACCGCATCGAGATAGGTGGCTGAGGCGTAGAGGGAGATGTTGTCAGCGAGCGACCAGGTCACGGCGCCTTCGAAGCCCTGGCTCTCGACCTCACCGATGTTGCGATCGATGAAGGTGTTGAAGGTTTCCGAAGTCGGATCGTTGTCCAGGGTGGACACGACGCGGTTGCTGTACTGGTTAAAGAAGGCCGAGGCCGAAGCGATCACCGTCGACGAGGTGTAGCGGTAGCCGACCTCATAGTTCTTGGTGATCTCGGGCTGGACCGGGTTGAACGCGATCGGAATCGCCGTCGTCGAGGCAATCCGGTTGACGTTGTACAGGTTGTCGGTGCGCGGAACGGCGATCTGTTCCGAATAGCTGGCGAACAGGTTGTTGTCGCCGAAGTCATAGCCGACCGTGATGTTCGGCAGGACGTCATCGTATTCGAAGTCCTGGCTGAACGGGGCGATGTACTGGGTCGTGTTACCGGCGAACTGGACGTTGCCGTTCGGCAGGGTCGTGGCGACCGGCTGGGTGGTGCAGAACGGGTTGCCGGTGCCGTTGGCCGTGTAGCAGAACTGGTTCAGTTCACGCTTGAAGAACGGGGCACGGACGCCGATCTGGACCGTCAGGTTGTCGTCGAAGAACTGGCCGCGATAGTCGAGCGAGAACTGGTTCAGGATGGCCAGCGAGAACCGGTCGCGGCTGCGATAGAACGAGCCGTCGCGGCCGAAGACGCGCAGGTTCTCGTCACCCCAGGTGTTTTCGCCACCGAAGACTTCGGGCGGGTTTCCGGACGCATCGTAACGGGTGGCCTCGCCGGTCTGGCGGTGGCGACCATAGTCGTTCGAATAGGAAGCCCGGAGACGATGGTTGTCGGTGACGTCCCAGATCAGCGACGTCAGCACACCATAGCGGCGCGTATTGGTGTTTGACGGCGTGTAGAGGGCGACGTTGTCGCAGGTGTCGCCGTCGCCGTTCAGGTCCACACCGGTGTTGCGGATCAGCGCCGTCACGCAGGTGGCATTGGTGGCGGCAGCGTTGTTGAGCGGGTTCTGGTCGAGGCGATCGTCGCGCTCGCCCACCAGGGTAAAGCCGCCGCCATTGGCGATGACATACTGGAACGAGGGATCGACCGTCAGGCGCAGGTTGTCACGCAGGCGGTAGCTGAAATTGCCGCGGATGTTGCCGGTGTCGGAGGGGTTGATGCGGGTGCCGCTATAGTTGGTGCAGCTGCCGGCTGCGATGCCGCCGAAATAGGTCTCGATCCGCGCCGAGGTTGCCTCGTTGTCAACGACGCCATTTGTGCCCACGGGCGGGAGGCAGGTGCGGTCGTTCTCGGGGCGGAAGCCCTGGTTGAACTGAACCAGGTTGGTGCTGTTGTTGTAGAAGGCGTTGCGGTTGCGGTTGTAGTTGAACGCGAGCGAACCGAAATTGCCTTCACCGAGGTCCTGGTAGAGCTTGCCGTTGAACTGCAGCTTCTCCAGTTCGCCCGGGCCCTTGAACTTGTCGTAGTCCGTGTAGGAGCCCGTCAGATAGGCCGTCGTGCCCCAGGGACCGAAGGCGCCCGTGTCGGCGCGCAGGAAGACGCGGCCATATTTGAAGGTGCCGATCGAGGTCACGAGCTGGACGCCACGCTCTTCCAGAGGGCGGGCCGAGGTATAGTTGATCAGGCCGCCCACGGCTGCCGGTGTCGGGCTGTCGACGTCAGTCGAGCCCTGGGTGACCGAGGCGCGCTCGATCAGTTCCGGGTCCAGCTGCTGGTTGGTGAAGGTGGCATAGTTGCCGGTGTCGTTCAGCGGCACGCCGTCGAAGGCCAGACCGACGCGGTTGCCGTCGAAGCCGCGCAGACGGATGTTGCCGCCCGAGTTGCCGTAGGGATCGGAGTTGGTGAAGTTCAGGCCGGGGACGAGGTTCAGCGACTGCAGGATTGTCTGGCCCGGCTGCTGGCGGGTGATCAGTTCCTGGGTGATGGTTGAACGGGCCTTGTCGACCGGCTCGGCGATCTGCGCGCCGTTGATCGAGCGCGGGCCCCGGCTTCCGGTGACAACGACTTCATCGACAGTGGTTTCGTTGGCCAGCGTGCCGGTCGACTGGGCCGAAGCGGCACCGGCCGCAAGGACGCCTGTGAAGAGGGCAGTCGTCGCCAGCAAGGCGCGGTAGCGGTTCGTCATGGTTCAATATCCCCGGATACAAAAAGGTCGAGCAATCGCTCTCGCACAGGCCAGGTGCCCGCCGATCTGGGGTCCGCTCTAGGCGCGATGTTGTAAGCTGGGACGACAGTGTTGTGACAACGGCGTGACAGCGCCACAGGGTGGCCGAGAGGTCACACTATCCGCTGACGCCTGTGTCACCCTTGGGCACGACCCACGGTGGTCAGCGTCAGACATCTCTCCCGAGAACCGCGACGATGCCCTGTGCCGTCGGCAGCAAGGCGCGTGGCTCGTGGTAGTTGCCGTTGACCTGAGTGCGGGCGATGACATGGGCCCGGAACCGGGTGAACAGATCCGGATCGGGAGCCTGGGGATTGCCCCAGAAGACATCGAGGGGTCGCTGGTCGGTCAGGCCGTCGAAGTCGAAGAAGGCCTCGCCGAGCACCTTGACCGGGGTGCGGAAGCCGAGCGCGGACAGGGCAGCGCTGGAGTTGTTGACGACCATGCCGCGCGAGGCCCGACACAGGGTCGCGAGGTTTCCGCCGTCGATGAAGTCGACCCGATCGGCCAGTCCCCGCTCGATCGCGAGGCATCGGGTCATGTGCGCCAGATCGACCAGGCCCGGATCCAGCGGATGGTTCTTGACCACCAGACGGCAGCTGGCCGGCGCGTGCCGTGCGAAACTGCTCATGACCTCGGCCATGAAGGCGACATTGTCGGCGAAATGCGAATATCGCAGCAGCTGTGCGTCACCCTCGCGTTGCAGACAGGCCAGGAAAAAGGGGCCCTTGGCGGCGATGTCGTCCGTATTGCAGGCCTGCCGCGAGCGGAAGGCCAGCCCGACATAGCGACGGATATGCCCTGCGCACTGAAGCCACGGGGCCTGGGTGTAGGGAGCCACGAACCGGGGATAGAGGAACCGGCCCAGTAGCTGGATCAGGTGGTAAAGGCTGATGTTGACGACGTGGTGCGGAAGAATCCGCCCCACCATCCGGGTGACCGGAATCTCGGGGACGGGCGGGGCGTAGGCGTGGCGTGTCCGGGGCAGGCGGCTCGAGGCATTGACGCCGCCGCGCTCCACGGTGACCCAGTCCGGACGGAAATAGCCGTTCTCGAGAACCCAGACGCGGGCATCCATCTGACCCGCCTGGGAAAGGACGCCCTGGTTATAGGCACCGCCTTCACCGAAGATGAGGATGTCCGTAAAGGCGGGCGACAGCTCGGCCAGCCGACGGGGCCAATGACGGACATCGGCCTTGAACAGGATATTGCCGGGCTCGCGACCATAAAGAAGGTCACCGGCATTGAAGATCATGCGCGACACCTCGGCCCCGCGGTCCCGGAGCACGCCACTGAGCACGCGGCCAAAGGGGCCGAACGGAGCCGTGACGATCAGGAAACGGCGACCCGCCAGCGAGACATCCTTGTGGCCAGCCGGACGCTGGAGCGAGGCGGCGGCTTCCGGATAATCGGGGTCGAGGCTGGCCAGCAAACCTTGTGTCTCTTTCGTATCCGCCGCCCGGGTCTCTTCCTAGAGCGTGCCGCGCCCTCAAGGCAAGACGCGGGCGTGGTGAAAGCTGCATTGACCAGGGCGCGCGAGGGTCGACAGAGGCGTGGCAAAGGCCTCGTCACTCCTCTCGCCCGCAAACGAAAACCGCCGCCCGGGCTGGAAGCCGGGGCGGCGGTTGATCGGATCAGATTTCGAAGTCCGCAGGCAGGGGGGCCGGTTGTCCGGTCCCCCTCGCCCTTGGGGCTTAGAAGTTGATGTTGATCGTGGCGCGACGGTTCAGGGGCTCGCGGACGCCATCGGCGGTGGCGCGGGCCAGCTGGGTTTCACCACGGCCGTCCAGCGAGATCACGCCGCCGGCGACGCCTTGAGCGACCAGGGCGTC
>NZ_JACHOR010000004.1 GCF_014199945.1 Brevundimonas variabilis | reverse complement strand
CAACTGAACCCGCAACGGCTCCGCCGCATGAATGTCCAGCACCGATCCCAGCCTCAACTCAACCGACATCAGCAACCCTCCCCAATCGCCGTCGCGAACGAACGACCCGCCGCTCCGGGCCGGACAGGCCGCAGAGTGGCGCAGCCGCCCTGTTGTGACGTGAGTCGCGGCTTCACGCCGCCTGCCCCTGAGCCTGTTCCAGCGGCAGGAGCGAGCGCACGACCAGACGCGAAAGCATCCGGCCCTCGAGCGGGATGATGGCGTCCACGAACTGGTCGTTGGCATCCGAGTCCATGGCGGGTGGGGCCTGGAGCAGCGACGCTGCCAGCTGGAATGTCTCCTGAACGCCATCCACCAGAATGCCCGCCATCCGGCTGCCATCCTGGATCACCACGATCACATGTCGCGACGAGGGTTCGGTCCGTCCGAGACCCAGACGGCAGCGCAGGTCGAGCACCGGCATCACTGCCCCCCGAAGGTTGATGACGCCGAGAATATAGGGCGGGGTCTGGGGCATCGGGGTGGTCGGGGTCCAGCCCCGGATCTCGCGAACGGACCGCACGTCGATGCAGTATTCCTGACCGCCGATCTCGAAGGAAATCAGCTCCAGCATGCTGGCGGCCGTGGTCTGGGCCTCAGGGGTCAACGGCGTCATTCTCAGAACTCCTCCCACGCATCCGCAGCGACCACGCGCGATCGACCGCCCGAAGCGGCGGCTCTCAGGCGAGACTGGACGGCCGCCACCGGATTGCGCTGCGGACGGTGACGATTGGCGTCGGCCACCTCCAGACGGGGCGTGCCGTGACCCGTGTCGGTCCGGAAACCGCCGACCAGACGCATCAGTTCACTGGCCTCGGATCGGAGGCTCGAGGCTGCGGCGGTGGCTTCCTCGACCATGGCGGCGTTCTGCTGCGTCACCTGATCCATCTGGTTGACGGCGGAGTTGACCTCGTTGAGGCCCGTAGCCTGTTCCTGAGACGCCTGGGCGATCCCGGAGATAAGGCCATCGATCTCGGCCACCTTGACGACGATCCCTGTCAGCGACTCGCCCGTGTCACCGACCAGTTTCACGCCGCGCCGAACCTGGCTGGAGCTGGCTGCGATCAGGACCTTGATCTCCTTGGCCGCCTCGGCCGAGCGCTGGGCCAGGGCCCGGACTTCCTGGGCGACGACCGCAAAACCCCGACCGGCATCGCCAGCGCGGGCCGCCTCGACCCCGGCATTCAGGGCCAGCAGGTTGGTCTGGAAGGCGATCTCGTCGATCACGCCGATGATCTGGGTGATCTCTGCCGAGGATTTCTCGATCTCTCCCATGGCCGTGACCGCCTCGCGCATCACGTCACCCGATTTCGACGCCTGTTCGCGAGCCCCTGATGCTGCCGCAGCCGCCTGCCGTGCATTCTCGGCGCTCTGCTTGATCGTCGCCGTGACCTGGTCGAGGGCGGCAGCCGTCTCCTCGAGACTGGCGGCCTGCTGTTCGGTACGGCGGGACAGATCATCGGAGGCCGCCGCGATTTCGCTGGACCCGGCATCGAGGCCCTGTGTGGCCTGGGCTATGGCCAGCATGGTGTCGCGCAGACTGGCGACCGCCGTGTTGAAATCATCCTTGATCTGGGCGTACTCGCCCTCGAACTCGGCGCTGATACAGGTCGTCAGATCGGCATTCGCCAGACCCGTCAGGGCCACGGCAAGATCATGCACGACCGTATTGCGCGCTGCGGCTTCGGCACGTTCGGTCTCGATCCGGGCGCGCTCAAGCTCGATCTCGGTGATGTCGGTCGCAAACTTGATGACTTTAAAGGGCTTGCCCGCGTCATCGAGAACCGGATTGTAGGACGCCTGGATCCAGATGTCCTTGCCGCCCTTGCCCACACGCTGGAACTTGCTGGCCACGAACTCACCGCGCCGGAGCGTGGCCCAGAATTCCCTGTAGGCGTTCGAGGCCGCAAACTCGGCGGACACGAAGATGGAGTGGTTACGTCCCTGAACCTCTTCGAGCGCGTAGCCCATGGCGTTGAGGAAATTGTCGTTGGCCTTGATGATTGTTCCATCCAGCTGGAACTCGATCACGGCCTGAGACCGGTTTATCGCCGCCACGATCGGAGACAGATCATCGACGATGGGTGGTTTGCGCCTCGAAAACATACTCACGGATGCGGCCTTTATGCCTGAAGGTTAATTCTGCAATCGATTACCGGCGCGTAACTGCGCTCTCTGAGCTAAATGAAAAATGAAAACACAAGATGAATAGGTCGGCGCCCATAGGTTTTTTGTATGCATTTCAGGGTAGTGAGGACGCGCGCCAAATACCGCTGAGCGCACCCCACTACCCTCTGATTTAACGACAGTTGGCCGTAGCGTTGCGTACCCTGAAGTTACATTGGCTCGGATGCCTGGAGCTAGGATCATGGTTTTGCGTGCGTCACAGAGGCTGCGTGCTATCGCTAAGCTTAACCGTTCGTCGCCAGAGACCTTGGTTAAGCGCAGCCTCGCTGTGAGGTCGCTCAGGTCCCGGTGCGGCACCTAGTCCGCTCCAGCCAAGCCTCGGAAGCAGGCGGAAATGACCACGACAATCACCGGAAGCATAAGAAAAAGTTGAACGAATTATGGAGACCGAAGGCCTGGGCGGCTGGCTGCAATCGATTGTTGCAATCGATTGCATTTGAAGTATTCTGATCAGGACGGGCTCGGTGAGAAGCTCGCTGAACCACGGGGATGGAATCATGAAGCGATTGAATTGGGTTTGTGCGGGTGCCTTGATGGCTGCCGCTGGCGCGACACCGGTCTGGGCACAAAGCGCGCCGGCTGCGCAGGACCTCGATCCCGCGGAAGCGACGGTCGATGAAATCGTTGTCACCGCTGTCGCCGGCTCCAGCACCACGTTGAGATCGTCGGTGTCGGTCACAACGCTGAACGCCGAAACGATCGAAGACCTCGCACCCCGTTCGACCGCCGAGATTTTCCGAAGCATTCCCGGCATCCGCTCGGAATCATCGGGTGGCGAAGGCAATGCCAACATCGCCGTCCGCGGGTTGCCGATCTCGACCGGCGGCGCGAAATTCCTGCAGATCCAGGAAGACGGACTGCCCATCCTCGAGTTCGGCGACATCGCCTTTGGCAATGCCGACATCTTCACCCGCTATGACGCGACCGTGGCCCGGGTCCAGGCCGTCCGTGGGGGTTCGGCCTCGACCTTTGCCTCCAACTCGCCGGGCGGCGTCATCAACCTGATCAGCCAGACCGGCGCGACCGAAGGCGGCAGCATTGCCCTGACGCGCGGCATCGATTTCGATACCACCCGCGGTGACTTCCAGTATGGCGGCCGCCTGAACGAGACGATGTATGGCTCGATCGGAGGCTTCTATCGCACCGGTGAAGGCGCTCGCGATGCGGGCTACACAGGCGAGGAAGGTGGCCAGATCCGGGCGTCGCTGACCAAGGAATTCGACGCGGGCTATGTGCGGCTCAGCGCCAAATATCTCAACGACAGGGCGATCGGCTACCTGCCGTCTCCGATCCAGGTGACCGGCACCAACAGCGATCCCAACTGGGGCCCCCTGCCCGGCTATGATGCGTCGAGCCAGACCCTGCATTCCGCCCTGTTCCGCAACAGCCCCGGCCTCGATGGAGCCAATGGACCGCGCGTATCCGACATCGCAGACGGGATGAACCCCGAGGTGCTGGCGGCAGGCCTCGAAGCCAGCTTCGACCTGGGCTCCGGCTGGCAGCTGACCAACAAATTCCGCATCGCCGACACGACGGGCGGGTTCGTTTCGCCCTTCACCGCGGGAACCGGAACGCCGACGGCCGTGGCCGCAGGCATCGGCGGCGCCGGCTCGACTGCCCGCTATGCAAACGGTGCCAATGCCGGTCAGCTGGTCCCTGCCAATGTGAACGGCAATGGCCTGCTGGCGCAGATCGTCCTGTTCGACGTGGACATCAACGACTTCGGCAACATGGCCAACGACCTGAAGCTGGAGCGCGAGTTCGCAGTCGGTAACGGCACGCTGAACGCGACCTTCGGCTACTACAAGTCGAACCAGAGCATCGACATGGACTGGCTCTGGAACAGCTTCCTGATGGAAGTGAAGGGTGACAATGCCGCCCTGGTCGACGTGTTCAACGCGGCCGGTGTGAAGCAGACCCAGAACGGGCTGGTTGGCTATGGCGCAACCTTCTTCGGCAACTGCTGCCGCCGGTCCTATGACGTCGACTATGACATCGACGCCCCATATGCCGCGCTCAGCTGGGAAGGCGGCGACCTGATCATTGACGGCTCGATCCGCTACGACAGCGGTTCGGCGACCGGCACCTACGCCGACGGCATCGTGACGCGGCGCGACATTTCGGGCGACGGGGTCATCCAGGTTCCAGAGACCCTGGTCAGCCAGATCGACTTCGCCAACACACGGCCGGTCGATTATGAATGGGATTACTGGTCCTACTCCCTCGGGGCCAACTATCAGGTGAACGAGGATGTCGCGGTCTTCGGCCGCGCCAGCCGGGGCGGACGTGCCAACGCCGACCGTCTGCTGTTCGGTCCGTCGATCCTGGCCAGCGGCGCGATCCGCAGCGACGACGCGGCGGTCGACATGGTCGACCAGTTCGAAGCCGGTGTCCGCTATCGCAGCGGTCCGCTTTCGGTCTTCGCCACGGCCTTCCTGGCCAAGACCGAGGAGACCAATTTCGAGGCCACCAGCCAGACCTTCACCGACGCCGAATATGAGGCCAAGGGGATCGAGATCGAAGGCTTCTATCGTGCTGGAAGCTTCGACTTCTCGGGCGGCATAACTTGGACCGATGCCGAGATCACCGCAGACCGCCTGAACCCGGGCAACGTCGGCAATACGCCGCGTCGTCAGGCCGACTGGGTCTATCAGGGGACCGCGACCTACAGCTACGGTCCGTTCCGGATCGGTGCCAATGTCGTCGGGACGTCGGAATCCTATGCCCAGTTCGACAACCAGCTGGTCCTGCCGGGCTATGCGATCGTCAATCCGTTCGCGACCTATGACATCACAGACGGCCTTTCGCTGGCCCTGAACGTCAACAACGTCTTCGACGAGTTCGCGGTCACCGAGAGTGAGGAAGGCTCGATCACGGCCAACGCCACGAATATCCTTCGTGCGCGGACGTTGAACGGACGGACCGCCAGCCTGACCTTGCGCTATTCATTCTAACCTGACGGGCGAACGCTCTGCCCAAGCGGCTTTGGCAGACGTCTGTTCTTTTCACGGCCCGGTTTCGACCGGGCCGTTTTCTTTTGTAGGCTGCAGGATTTGACGACGGGCCGATGAACGATCATTCCAGACCCATGGAGTCTTCGCAGAAAGTCATCGGCACCCTTGCCGATCTCGCCCGGGTGGCGGGATTGTCGACCTCCACCGTGTCGCGTGCACTGGCCGGGAATCCTGCCATCCGCCAGGAAACCCGTGATCGCGTCACGGCACTGGCGCGGGAGCACGGCTATCGGCCGAATGTGATCGGACGCAATCTGCGGACCGGAAAGACCCACGCCGTCGCCGTCATCCTTCCACTCGGCCACGAAGTCGGGCAGCCCGTGTCGGATCCCTTCTTCATCACCCTTCTGGGTCACCTCGCCGACGCCCTGACGTCGAAAGGCTATGACCTTCTACTGTCGCGCGTGATCCCGTCGGACGACGACTGGCTGGGCCGGATGACGGATTCCGGTCGTGTTGACGGCGTCCTGGTGATCGGCCAATCGGATCAGATCGAAACGATCGAAACCATGGCGCGCCGCTATGAGCCGCTGGTCATCTGGGGAGCAGCCTACCCGGATCGGGTTCAGTGCACGGTCGGAACGGACAACCGTCTGGGCGGCCAGATGGCAACCCAGCATCTGCTGGGACAGGGGCGCCAGCACCTGGTGTTCTTCGGCAACCCCGATTTCCCTGAACTGGGTGAGCGCTACGCCGGGTTTCTGGCGGCTCATGCGGCCAGCGGCGTGAAGGCCGCAGCCCATCCCCTGCCCGTCCACCTGACTCCAAACACCGCCTACGAAACGATTGGCGAGTTCCTCGACGCCGGAAACAGCGTGGACGGGATCGTCGCCGCGACGGACATCATTGCCATGGCGGCCATCCGGGCGCTGCACGAACGCGGCATCTCCGTGCCGGACGATGTGGCTGTCGTCGGCTATGACGATCTGGAGATCGCCATCCACGCAGCCCCTGCGCTGACCACCATTCGCCAGGATATCGGAGCGGGTGCCCGGGCCATGGTCGACCTGCTGATGCGACGCCTAGCCGGAGAGAAGACAGGCTCATTCATCCTGCCGCCCGAACTGATCGTCCGCCAGTCAGCCTGAGGCGTCAGACGCCGTACTGACTGTCGTCGAACCGGGCCAGCCGAGCCTTCGCCGGGTCCAGCACCGCGTTCACGGCCAGCGCCGCAAACAGGACCCCGGCCAGGATCGTCGCCAGCACGAAGCCGTACTGTGCCCCGCCGAAGGCGTCGCTGACCGCACCCATCGCAAGCGGAGCCAGAACGGCGCTGATACAGGTGAAGAACAGGATGACGCCCGCCACCGCCCCGTGCTGAACCTTGGCGAAGCAGCTGATGCCCTTGGAGTTCAGCGTGGGGTAGATCACCGACATGAACAGCCCCGATAGGGGCAGCAGAAACACCGCGGCGCCGCGTCCAAGCAGGGCTGACCCGAGGAAGCAGGCAAAGATCAGGAGGCTGGCGACCACCAGAACCGTGGTCCAGCGATAGCGGTTCAGCATCCAGGCTCCGAGAAACCGTCCTGCCGCCCTCAGGACGAAGAAGATCGAAAGCGCATAGGTCGCCACCAGAATGGCCGGTCCCTCATATCCCGCCAGCAGCGTCGGCATCCACACATAGATCGCGGTCTCCACACCCACGTACAGCATGGTCCCGAGGCTGAACGCGAGCGCATAGGGGTCGCGCATCATCCCGACCGTCGCCTTCAGGTCGGCGGGCGGGGCGGCTGTCTTTACCGTCTTTGGATAGCGCACCATCAGGGCGGTCACGATCAGCGCCACCGACAGTCCGCCCGCAATAACATACAGCCATTTCCACGACATACCGGAAACCAGTAGCCAGGCTACGACGGCTGGCCCCAGGATGGCGCCAACGCCGAACCAGCCCTCGACCGTATTCATCGTGGCCGTATGCGACCGCGTCGACGTCGAGATGTCGCCGATCAGGGCGAGGGCTGCGGTCTTGAACACGCCAATGGCCGCGCCGGAAATGAACAGCAGCAGGACAAAGAAGCCGAAGTCCTGACCGACCGCGAACAGGAAGGCCGAAAGCGAGAACAGGGCCAGCCCGACAATGATCGCCGCCTTCCGCCCCAATCGATCGACAAGGAATCCCAGCGCAATCCCCGCCAGCGCGATGCCCCCCATCGTCGCATAATGGAATGAGCCGGCAGCGGTCATGCCCAGCCCGAATTCCTTTATGACTTCGGGAATGATGACCCCGACCGAGTCCGTGGTCATCGCGAACATCATGAACATCATGTACGTCAGACCCTTAATAAGGCCTGTGTTCGGCGCGGCCTCAGCCCGGGTTGTCGTCGCAGTCATCGAAGGTCTCCTGCAAGGGACTGATGGTCGGTCAACTGCCCGGCCGAAGCACACGGTTCCACGGACGCGCGGGCGCGCAGGTCATGGACCAGGGCAATAGCCCCCAGCACCCCGGATCGGTCGCCGAGCGCCGGAGGGACAAGGTAGTTCGCCATGGCATCCTCATCATCCAGGGCCGCCAGATAGCCGCCCAGCTGGAGTCTGAGTTGGGTGCGGATCTGAGGCAGCAGACGGGGATTGGTGGCTACCCCGCCGCCGATGACGATTCGCGAAGGCGCCATCACATAGGTCAGCGAGGCGGCCAGTTGCGCCAGATAGTCGGCAATGATCCCCCACACCGGATCATCCTGCGCGATGGTTTCCCCAGCGCGCCCCAGCCGACCTGCGAGCGCCGGGCCACTGACCAGGCCTTCAAGGCAGTCGCCGTGGAACGGACAGCAGCCGGCGTAGGTATCCAGAACCGGGTCGCGTCGTATCGGGAGATGCCCGGCCTCGGGATGAAGTTTGCCATGCACCGGACGCCCGTTGCAGATGAGGCCGACGCCGACACCCGTACCCACGGTGACATAGGCATGATCCGAGAGCCCCATGCAGGCACCCCAGCGCCCCTCGGCGACTGCGGCACCCGCAACGTCCGTGTCGACCGCAATGGACAAACCCATTGCCCTGAAAGGGTCGATCAGGTCGGCACCGGTCCACCCCGGCTTCGGCGTTGCAAGGATACGGCCCCAGTCGGACGCATCCCGATCCAGGCGGACGGGACCGAACGTAGCGATTCCGATCCCGGCCAAAGGTCCTTTTCGATGTTCTGCAGCCACGATCTCCGCGACGGCGGTCATCGTCTCGTCGGGCGTGGTGGTCGGAATACGCACGCATTCCGACAGATCGTCCGGCCCGCTGCCGAAACCGACCACAACCTTGGTCCCACCCAGTTCGATGCCGGCAAATCGGGTCATGCGTCGGCAACCCACCATACTAGACCATAGGGACCAAGCTCGACCGTCGCATCGCCCAGGACCTGGTCCGTCAGGGCGTCGATTCCGGGACCATCGAAACCGGCTGGCCGCGGGACGCGCACCGTATTTGCGGACAGATTGGCCAGCATCAGAAAAGGTGTCTTTCCCTCATCCCTCGACACGGCGAGGACGGCAGGTTCGGAAACCGCCACAGTCCGCGCTCGCCCCCCCACACCCAGGTCGTTCAGCCTGCGCGACTTGCCGGCCAGTCCAGCCAGAGTCGAGAAGATGTCAGCTTCGATCGTGGCATCCTCCGTTCGCAATCCTGCTGCCGCCCAATCCATGTCTGGCCGGTGCAGCCAGCGACCATCCCCCCGTCGGTCAGGATCGTCGGTGTAGGCGTCATCATTTCCGAGCGCGAGCTCGTCGCCCATGTAGATCAGCGGCCAGCCGTCCAGCCCATGAATGATTCCATACAGAAGCTTGAGCCTGGCCCGCGCGAGGTCCTGATCAACCCCCGCCTTGCCAAGTCCGACCAGCGAGGCAGTCATGCCATTCGTCGAGGGAACGCCACCTGCCGCCGTCTGGAAGGCACGTCCTTGCGAGAAGCCGCTGCCATCATAGAAGCTCGACCAGCGCTGCAGGTCTTCAGGCGGGGCGTAGGCTGAAAGCGCATTCCAGATCAGGTCATCGTGGCACCGCACATAGTTGAGCCAGGTGCCACGATCCGGTCGTGCCGCAGCGGCCTCGATGACGGTGCGCGCAATCCCGGCGTCGCCATCCGCAAGTGCCCCCCACAGAGCCGTCATCACGCCGTTGTTGTAGGCCAGGTCGCAACCCGGTGCCTCGTTTCCAAAGAAGGGCAGAACGTCATCGAGGCTTTCGATCGCTTCGGCCAGCAGCACCACACCAGGAGCGACGATCGTCAGGGCGGCCCGCCAGGCCTCGACGATCGCATAGGCCTCGGGCTGGCTCCTGCAGTTGGTCCCCTCGCGCTTCCAGAGGAACGGGGTGCTGTCGAGGCGGAACCCCTCCACGCCCTGGTTGGCAAGAAAGATCAGGATGTCCAGCATTTCCTCGAACACCGCCGGATTGGCGTAGTTGAGGTCCCACTGAAAGGGATAGAAGGTCGTCCAGACATAGCCTCCCATGTCGGCATCGTAGGTGAAGCTTCCCGGCGCCGTTGCGGGAAACACGTCCACGAGGCTGGTCTCCCAGGCCTGCACCTGCTCGGGCGTGTTCAGCACCCTGTAGAAGTCGCGATAGTGCTGATCACCGGCCCGCGCACGGACTGCCCAATCGTGCTCCATGGCCGTGTGGTTGCAGACGACGTCCAGCAACAGCCCCATGCCCCGCGCTCGCAAGGCTTCCGTCAGGGCCGCCAGATCCGCCATCGTGCCCAGCGCCGGTTCGACCTGCCGAAAGTCCGCGACGGCAAAGCCACCATCACTGTCGCCTGCGCGTGCCTTCAGAAGGGGTAGCGGGTGAAGCCAGCGGACACCGAGTGCCTGCAGATAGTCGAGACACTGGATCAGACCTGCAAGATCTTTCGAGAACCGATCAACATAGAAGGTATAGACGGTGTGCCCCGAGGCAGCCGGCCAGCCGGGTTGCGCGTGTCTTGCCAGGTCGAGTGACGTCGATGCTGTCGGTCGACGGTGCCGGGCTTTAACAAGCTGGTCTTCCAGTCGATCCAGCATGGCCTCCACGTCGTTTCTGGCCCCATACAGATCGCTGATCCTCTGCGCGAGGACAGGCCATGCCGGGTGATCCCTGCATCCCTGCGGCAGGGCTTTCTGGTCAGCAACTTTGATCATGAACGACTGCGGCCTGCGACGTGTACAAGAGAGCGGACCGTCAATAGAGCCTATGCCTGACAGAAATGCAATCGATTGCATAAATGGTTGACAGACATCTTCCAGTCCATCGCTTACCGGGACCCTTGGCTGGACGGCCCTTCCTGTCAGCCAGCAGAAAGCCCCCTGGTGTGGACCGGGGGGCTTTTTGTTTTGCGTGTCTGGTGTTTTGGGTGCGGGAGCAGGATTTGAACCTGCGACCTTCAGGTTATGAGCCTGACGAGCTACCGGGCTGCTCCATCCCGCGACAGAGTGAGGGTTGTGAAGGAAGATGTTCGAGAGACACGTTTGTGATTGATATCGGCTTGGTAGACCCGGCGGCGACCTACTCTCCCGCGCCTTGAGACGAAGTACCATTGGCTCTGGAGGGCTTAACGACCGAGTTCGGAATGGGATCGGGTGGGGAACCTCCGACATAACCACCAGGTCAACCAAGCGGATATCAGATCCCCGGGTTTTGAGGCCCGGGACGTGTTTGAGAAGACATTGTCTTGTTAAAATCGCATGAGTTTTGCTGAGAAACGATCAAGCCGATCGGATTATTAGTACCAGTAAGCTTCACGCGTCGCCGCGCTTCCACACCTGGCCTATCAACGTGGTAGTCTTCCACGATCCTCAGCGAAGCCTTGTTTTGAGGTTAGTTTCCCGCTTAGATGCTTTCAGCGGTTATCTATTCCATACTTAGCTACCCTGCTGCACAACTGGCGTCATGACAGGTCCACCAGAGGTATGTCCATCCCGGTCCTCTCGTACTAGGGACAGATCCTCTCAAGCTTCGAACACCCACGGCAGATAGGGACCAAACTGTCTCACGACGTTCTGAACCCAGCTCACGTACCACTTTAATCGGCGAACAGCCGAACCCTTGGGACCTGCTCCAGCCCCAGGATGTGATGAGCCGACATCGAGGTGCCAAACTTTGCCGTCGATATGGACTCTTGGGCAAAATCAGCCTGTTATCCCTAGAGTACCTTTTATCCGTTGAGCGATGGCCCTTCCACTCGGGACCACCGGATCACTATGGCCGACTTTCGTCTCTGCTCGACTTGTCAGTCTCGCAGTCAGGCGGGCTTATGCCATTGCACTCATCGAACGATTTCCGACCGTTCTGAGCCCACCATCGCGCGCCTCCGTTACACTTTAGGAGGCGACCGCCCCAGTCAAACTACCCACCACGCCATGTCCCGGGACCGGATAACGGCCCTCGGTTAGACGTCAACGACAGTAAGGGTGGTATTTCAAGGATGGCTCCACCAGAGCTGGCGCCCCGGCTTCATAGCCTCCCACCTATCCTACACATACGGTCGCTAACGCCAAGGCGAAGCTATAGTAAAGGTTCATAGGGTCTTTCCGTCTGACCGCGGGAACCCCGCATCTTCACGGGGAATTCAATTTCACTGAGCCTATGCTGGAGACAGTGGGGAAGTCGTTACGCCATTCGTGCAGGTCGGAACTTACCCGACAAGGAATTTCGCTACCTTAGGACCGTTATAGTTACGGCCGCCGTTTACCTGGGCTTCAGTTCGTCGCTTTCACAACTCCCTTTAACCTTCAGGCACCGGGCAGGCGTCAGACCCTATACGTCGCATTGCTGCTTCGCAGAGCCCTGTGTTTTTGCTAAACAGTCGCTACCCCCTGGCTTGTGCCACTCTCACCTGCTTGCGCAAGGAGAGTCACGCTTATTCCGAAGTTACGCGTGCAATTTGCCGAGTTCCTTCAGCATAGTTCTCTCAAACGCCTTGGTATGCTCTACCTGACCACCTGTGTCGGTTTCGGGTACGGTCTCTGCTGGAGTTATTTCCAGGGACAACTTCGCTGCCGGGAACAATCCAATAAGCCCCGACAACTTACGCCATCCGTCACTTCCAGCTGGTGCAGGAATATTTACCTGCTTCCCATCGACTACGCTTTTCAGCCTCGCCTTAGGGGCCGACTAACCCTGCGCAGATTAGCTTTACGCAGGAACCCTTGGTCTTTCGGCGGGAGTGTCTCTCACACTCCTATCGTTACTCATGTCAGCATTCTCACTTCCGATACCTCCAGCCAGGCTCACGCCTGACCTTCACCGGCTTACGGAACGCTCCGCTACCGCTTGCACATAAGTGCAAACCCATATCTTCGGCGACTGGCTTGAGCCCCGTTACATTTTCCGCGCAGGATCGCTTGATCAGTGAGCTGTTACGCTTTCTTTAAAGGATGGCTGCTTCTAAGCCAACCTCCTGATTGTCAAAGCAATCCCACATCGTTTCCCACTTAGCCAGTACTTGGGGGCCTTAGATGATGGTTAGGGTTGTTTCCCTTTTCACGACGGACGTTAGCACCCGCCGTGTGTCTGCCCGATAGTTCTCTCAGGTATTCGGAGTTTGGTTAGTATTGGTACCGCTCGCGCAGCCCGCAACCATCCAGTGCTCTACCCCCTGAGGAATTCGTCGGACGCTCTACCTAAATAGATTTCGCGGAGAACCAGCTATGTCTAGGTTTGATTGGCCTTTCACCCCTATCCACAAGTCATCCCAGAATTTTTCAACATTCACGGGTTCGGACCTCCAGTAAGTGTTACCTTACCTTCATCCTGCTCATGGATAGATCACCTAGTTTCGGGTCGTCATACGTCGAACTTAGCGCCCTATTCAGACTCGCTTTCGCTGCGCCTACACCTAACGGCTTAAGCTTGCTCGACACATGAAGTCGCTGACCCATTATACAAAAGGTACGCCGTCACCTCGCTTGGAGGCTCCGACTGCTTGTAGGCTTCCGATTTCAGGATCTGTTTCACTCCCCTTGTCGGGGTGCTTTTCACCTTTCCCTCACGGTACTTGTTCACTATCGGTCGTAGAGGAGTACTTAGGCTTGGAGGGTGGTCCCCCCATGTTCAGACAGGATTTCACGTGTCCCGCCCTACTCGAGTCTCTTGCTGTTTGACGCCTACGGGGCTTTCACCCGCTATGGCCGACCTTTCCAGATCGTTCGGCTTTATGTCACAAGAGCACTGGCCTGGTCCCGGTTCGCTCGCCACTACTACGGGAGTCTCGGTTGATGTCCTTTCCTCCGGGTACTGAGATGTTTCAGTTCCCCGGGTTTGCTTAATGAACCCTATGTATTCAGGTCATTATACCTTTGAACGATCCGCCAATCCTTGCCTTCCCGAGGGAAAGCAAAGTTGGAAGACCGTAAAGGTGGGTTTCCCCATTCGGAAATAACCGGATCAAAGGGTGCTAGCGCCTCCCCGGTTCTTATCGCAGCTTGCCACGTCCTTCATCGCCTCTCTACGCCAAGGCATCCGTCAGAAGCCCTTCAACGCTTGATCGTTTCTCAGCAAAACTCATGCATGGATGCATCCCGGTGACTGGAAAGAAATGCCAGCGGGTCCATGCCTGATTTTTGTCAGACAATGTCTTCTCTCGAACAGGTCCTCAAAGCCTATGAACAGGCCGGACGCATTCTTCCTTCACAATATCAATGCCGTCGACCAAACAGTCGGGGCAATCTCTCTATGCGATCACGCAGTCACCAAACCACCCGGGCTCAAGTAGCCGCCAGGCGATAGCCCCTCAAAGAGGGCCTGGTGGAGCCAGACGGAGTCGAACCGACGACATCCTGCTTGCAAAGCAGGCGCTCTACCAACTGAGCTATGGCCCCGTTCCAGGAACGGTGCGAGCTCAGGAAAGCTGTCGGTGCGAGGTCCACGAAGTCGGCGCTAGCGCCACCAGCCAGCTGGCTGGTAGGCCCGGGCAGACTCGAACTGCCGACCTTACGCTTATCAGGCGTACGCTCTAACCAGGCTGAGCTACGGGCCTATGGCCGCACGACAGCCCGGATACCAGGCTCGCGATCGCACACCCCACACCATCCAGCCAAACACCGGACGCCATGGAGCGTGAAAAAGGAAAGAGAAACGAAGACGGCGGTATCCCGCAGTTTTTGCTCGAAGCCCTAACGCCTTGCGGCTGCTTGAGGGCTTCTCGCTGTATGGAGCGCCAATAGTGCTTCTCGTGAGAGACGCACTGGAGACGCATCCTTAGAAAGGAGGTGATCCAGCCGCAGGTTCCCCTACGGCTACCTTGTTACGACTTCACCCCAGTCGCTGACCCTACCGTGGTCGACTGCCCCCTTGCGGTTAGCGCATCGCCTTCGGGTAGAACCAACTCCCATGGTGTGACGGGCGGTGTGTACAAGGCCCGGGAACGTATTCACCGCGGCATGCTGATCCGCGATTACTAGCGATTCCAACTTCATGCCCTCGAGTTGCAGAGGACAATCCGAACTGAGACGACTTTTAAGGATTAACCCTCTGTAGTCGCCATTGTAGCACGTGTGTAGCCCACCCTGTAAGGGCCATGAGGACTTGACGTCATCCCCACCTTCCTCCGGCTTAGCACCGGCAGTCCCATTAGAGTTCCCAACTAAATGATGGCAACTAATGGCGAGGGTTGCGCTCGTTGCGGGACTTAACCCAACATCTCACGACACGAGCTGACGACAGCCATGCAGCACCTGTGTCCCAGTCCCCGAAGGGAAAGCCAGATCTCTCTGGCGGTCCAGGCATGTCAAAAGGTGGTAAGGTTCTGCGCGTTGCTTCGAATTAAACCACATGCTCCACCGCTTGTGCGGGCCCCCGTCAATTCCTTTGAGTTTTAATCTTGCGACCGTACTCCCCAGGCGGATTGCTTAATGCGTTAGCTGCGTCACCGAGATGTAAACATCCCGACAACTAGCAATCATCGTTTACGGCGTGGACTACCAGGGTATCTAATCCTGTTTGCTCCCCACGCTTTCGAGCCTCAGCGTCAGTAATGATCCAGTATGTCGCCTTCGCCACTGGTGTTCTTCCGAATATCTACGAATTTCACCTCTACACTCGGAGTTCCACATACCTCTATCACACTCAAGACACCCAGTATCAAAGGCAGTTCCAGAGTTGAGCTCTGGGATTTCACCCCTGACTTAAATGTCCGCCTACGCTCCCTTTACGCCCAGTAATTCCGAGCAACGCTAGCCCCCTTCGTATTACCGCGGCTGCTGGCACGAAGTTAGCCGGGGCTTCTTCTCCGGCTACAGTCATTATCTTCACCGGTGAAAGTATTTTACAATCCTAAGACCTTCATCATACACGCGGCATGGCTGCGTCAGGCTTTCGCCCATTGCGCAAGATTCCCCACTGCTGCCTCCCGTAGGAGTTTGGGCCGTGTCTCAGTCCCAATGTGGCTGGTCATCCTCTCAGACCAGCTACTGATCGTCGCCTTGGTGGTCCATTACACCACCAACTAGCTAATCAGACGCGGGCCGCTCTAAAGGCGATAAATCTTTCCCCCGAAGGGCACATTCGGTATTAGACCCAGTTTCCCGAGCTTATTCCGAACCTAAAGGCACGTTCCCACGTGTTACTCACCCGTCCGCCACTAACCCCGAAAGGTCCGTTCGACTTGCATGTGTTAGGCCTGCCGCCAGCGTTCGCTCTGAGCCAGGATCAAACTCTCAGGTTGAGTTGACTATCTGACCTAAGCAGAGCCGGACCGAAATCCGACTTGGCATTAGTTCTACGTATTCTTGACGAGAACCACTCCAAATACCCCTAAAGATATTCGGCATGGTATCTTCAAAAAAGACCGCAGCTGTCAGCTTCATCGTAATGACCGAAGTCATTCGCTAGAATACCGCCGCCTGCGTTTCTCTTTCCAAATCAACGATTTCAAAGACCAACACCGGAAACCCGGAGGACACTGTTTAACGCCGGTGTCCGGCGGAGGCGGGGATTTAGGCCGGGGCCCCTCCCCCGTCAAGCACCAATTTTCGCGGTGCGAAGAAAAGTTGGAACTTCACCCCTCCGGGATCTGCACGAGCCCCGACATCACCCTTGTCACCACAGGGTTTGGCGGTGTTTCCGGGGCTTAGCCCGGCGTCCGTTCGCGGGTCAGGCGTTCGAACATCTCCAGCGTCTCGGCACTGACGTGATGTTCGATCCCTTCCGAGTCGGCCTCGGCCACCCGTTCGCTGACCCCCATGGCCAGAAGGAACTGCAGGACGATGCGATGCCGCTCACGCGACGCCGTCGCCATGGTCTCGCCGGCCTGCGTCAGGAAGATCGACCGATAGGGCCGGCTCTCGACCAGCCCCTCTCGCGCCAGCCGCTGGACGACCTTGGCTGCCGTGGCATGGGTGACGCCGAGATTCTCGGCGAGATCCGTGAGCCTGGCCTCCCCCGTCTCGACGATCAGATCGCCGATGAGCTCGACATAGTCTTCGGCCATCTCGGTCGAGTGGGCGTCACGCATCCGCTGGAAAGCGGCGGCACGGCGGGCGGCCCCTGTGGCTTCGGTCAAGGACAGCGCTCCCGTCTGCGACAAAGGCCCTGCCATAGATCGAAATCCATGCCCTCGCCAGATCAGGTTGCAGGGTCGCCATCCCGGAAGCGCCACTTCATCGCCAGCACGGCCGATGCCATCACCAGGGCAAAACTGTTGGAGACGACGATCGGCCAGGCCTGGGTCAGCCAGCCATAGGCCACCCATAGGATGAAACAGGCGACTGTCAGGGTATAGGTCTTGAGACTGACCGAGGAGGCATCACGCTCCTTCCAGATCTTCAGGACCTGGGGGGCGAAACTGGCGATCGAGCACACGGCCGCGCCGGTCCCCACGATATTGGCAATCAGGCTCATGGCGCAGCAACGCCACGGGCCCCCGAAAGGTTCGCGCTTGCCGTTCAGGGTGCCGGAGCAGGCGTCAGGACCGGGGCCCGACGCGCCATGGTCCGCAGCTCGAAGGCATGGCCCAGCGACAGGATCTTCGCGTCATCCCACTTGCCGCCGATGAAGCTGAGGCCGACCGGCATGCCGCGATCGAAACCCATCGGCACGGTAAGATGCGGATAGCCGGCGACGGCGGCCAGGGTCGAGGACGACCCCTGGGCCTCGTCCTCGTCCTCGCGATCGTTGGTCCAGCCCCGCGAGGTCGTGGGTGCCACCAGGGCGACGACCGTATTGGCGCTCATCATCCGGTCGATGCCTTCCGGGCCCGCGAGCCGGAACGAGGTCTCGCGCGCAGCGATGTATTCGGGGTCGGTCAGGTCCTTCTTCGCCTCGGCCAGCAGGAACAGCTCCTGTCCGAACAGTTCGGTCTCGCGCGGCTCGGCGGCATTGAAGGCGATGACATCGGCGAGGGTCCGGGTCGGGACCTGGGTCGGGTCCGTGCTGGCCAGATAGGCGTTCAGATCGGCCTTCAGTTCGAACATCAGGACGTTGAAACTGTTCTGGCCAATCGCCCGAAGGTCGGGAGCATCCGCGATCTCGACCAGAACGGCTCCGGCGTCGCGCAGAGCCTGCAGCGAGGCCTCGAAGGCGGCCTGGGTATCGGGGGAATAGTTGTCGATCAGGAACCGCATGACGCCGATCCTCGCCCCGTTCAGCGATCCCGGGTCGAGGGCAGCACGGTAGTCGACCTTGCGGGCGTCGGCCTCGACCGTCGCAGGGTCCAGCGGATCGGTGCCGGCAAGCGCGGTCATGACGATGGCGGCATCCTCGACCGTCCGCGCCATGGGACCGGCGGTGTCCTGGGAGTGGCTGATCGGGACGACATGGGTGCGCGACACCAGCCCAACGGTCGGCTTGAACCCGACCACCCCATTGACCGAGGCCGGACAGACGATCGAGCCATTGGTCTCTGTTCCGATCGCAACGGGCACCAGCCCAATGGCGACGGCCACGGCGCTGCCCGAGGACGAGCCGCAGGGGGTCCGTTCGGGATCATAGGGATTACGGGTCTGGCCACCCACTGCGCTCCAGCCGCTGATGGAGTTGGACGAGCGGATATTGGCCCATTCCGACAGGTTGGTCTTGCCCAGGATCACCGCGCCGGCATCGCGCAGACGCGTGACCAGCGGCGCATCCCGGCCGGGCGCATTGTTGGCCAGGGCCAGCGATCCTGCCGTAGTCGGCATGTCGCGGGTCTCGATATTGTCCTTCAGCAGGATGGGCAGGCCGCGCAGGGGGCCGGAGGGGATGGGGATTACCCCATCCGCAGAGGGTACCGGCGCTACGGCAATGACCGCATTCATGGAAGGCTCCGTCTCTGCTGCCGTGATGAGGAACGCGGAACCATCGACGGCCGATCGGGCCGGAAACTGACCGTCGACGACGGCTGCAGCACTGGGGGGCTGGAAGATGCGCCCCCCGTCCTCGCCGGGCACGGTCCAGCTGCCATCCTCGTTGGGGATGGCCGTACAGGCGGACAGGGCCAGCCCGGCCAGCGCCGCTGCGATCAGGGCCCGGCCTCCCCTCCGCTCATTCCGGCGTACGCCGGGACCCAGGGCTTTGGGCGAACGATCGGTGAGGTTCAGCATCGATTTTGATCCAGCGCACGGCGCAGCGAAAGGACTGGGTCCCGGCGTAAGCCGGGATGAGCGGCTTACTCGGTATGCGACCCCGCCCCGATGGTGCGGTCGAAGAACTCCAGATAAGTCCGCCATTGCTGGAGCTGCCGGTCGTTGCCGCGGACGCCGTGGCGCTGGCCGGGGTACAGCATCAGGTCGAACGGGATGCTGCGGGCCTGCAGGGCGTCGATGACCCGGGTGGCGTTCTCGAAGATGACGTTGTCATCGGCCATGCCGTGCATCAGCAGCATCCGCCCGGTCAGGTTTTCCAGCCGGGGCACGACGTCCGAGGCGGCATAGCCGTCCACATTGTCCTCGGGCGTCGACATGTAGCGTTCGGTGTAATGGGTGTCGTACAGGCTCCATTCGGTCGGCGGGGCTCCGACGGCCGCGGCCGCCAGACCCATCTTCGGCTCTGTCAGGGCCATGGCGCTCATGAAGCCGCCATAGCTCCAGCCCATCATGGCGATCCGGTCGTCGTCGACGAACGGCAGGGACCGCAGATAGTCTGCGGCGAGGACCTGATCGGCGATCTCGGGCTGGCCCATCTTGCGGTACAGCGCCGTCTTGAAGGCCACGGATCGGTCGCCCTCGCCGCGGTTGTCGAGGCGGAAGACGATATAGCCGGCCTCGGTCAGCAGCTGGGTCGTCGCCCCCTGCCAGCTCTTGCGCACGCCACCGCCCGAAGGCCCGCCATAGACCTGCATCACCACCGGATAGGTCTTCGACGGATCGAAACCGACCGGCTTGGTCATCTGCCAGACCAGGGTCTCGCCGTTGCTTTCCAGCGTGCCGAACTCCGGCACCTGACGGCGGGACACGTAGGGATAGAACGGATGGCTGGCATCCAGCCGGTTTTCCTCGATCCAGCGCACGAAGGTCCCGTCGGCGCGGTAAAGAGCCGACTGGGGCGGCGTCGTCAGGTCGGTATAGTTGCCGACATAGGCCGTGCCGGTGCGGTTCATCGAGGCCCCCCACCAGCCGCCCTCGGGCGTGACCTGTACCGGTGTCATGTTGCGCGACAGGCTGGTGCGGAAGAGTTGCTGCTCGGTCGGGTTCTCGCGGCCGTCCTTCATGGAGGCAGTGAAGAAGACCTCGCCGGTCTGCTCGTTCACGCCATTCAGGCCCTTGACCGGAAACTCACCGCTGGTGATCGCGCGCAGCCGGCGGCCGTTGCGATCATGCAGATACAGATGCCGCCAGCCGGTTTCCTCCGACGACCAGATGAACTGTCCGTTCTTCAGGGCCTTGAAGTCATCGTTCAGGGCGACCCAGGCGTCCGCCCGCTGGGTGACGATGACCCGAGACGCCCCGGTCGCCGGATCGACGCTGAGCAGGTCGAGCCGCTTCTGGTCGCGGGACTGGCGCTGGACGTACAGGGTCTGGCCGTCTGCGGACCAGTTGACGCGTGCCAGATAGATGTCGGGATTGTCGCCCAGGTCGACCTTGACCATCGACCCGGTCTGCATGTCGCGGACATGCAGTTCGACGAGGGCATTGGGTCGTCCGGCGCGCGGATAGCGCTGCTCGACCACCGTCGCCCCGCCGCCCGAGATGTCCAGCCGGGGGACGATGTCGACGGTCGATTCATCGGTACGCTGAAGCGCGATGTGACGTTCGGTCGGGCTCCACCAGTAGCCGGTGTCTCGGTTCATCTCCTCCTGGGCGATGAACTCGGCCGTGGCCCAGGTGATGAGGCCATCACCATCGGTTGTGATTGACCCTTCGGTCTCCGTTGCAAGGTCATAGACCACGAGGTCCTGGTCGCGGACATAGGAGACGAAATTGCCGAGGGGCGAGACTTTGGCGTCGATCTCGTCGGCCTCGGTCTCGGTGATGCGTTTTGCCGAGCCATCGGACCGGGTGGCCAGGAAGATGTCGCCTTCCAACGGGGCGAGGATATAGCGGCCCTGCTCATCCCAGGAGTATTCGACCACGCCGCGTTGCGAGATGCGCTGCCGCTCGCGGCGGGCCTTTTCGGCCTCGGACAGTTCGCCGGCGTCCGGCACCAGGGCCCGGGCGTCGATCAGCTTGTAGGGCTCTCCGGTGCCGGTCGGTGCGGCCCACAGGTCGAGGACATCAACGTCGTCCGGCCGGGAGCGAAGGAACGCCACCAGTTCGCCGTCCGGCGACAGGCTGACGCCGCGCGCCACAGGCCCGGCCAGCGATGGATTGGAGAAGACCCGCTCGGGCGTGAGGATCGCAGGATCGACGGGCGGGGCGCTCTGGGCGAAGGCCGATCCGGCCATGGTCAGGAGCGTGGAAGCAAGGAGAACTGTGCGCATGGCCGGGACGCTAGCGACGGTTTCTGGTCAAGTCACCGAGATTTTTTCGGGGGCTGTTTCTCCACGCCCCAACCCTTTCCGCTCATCCCGGCGAAAGCCGGGACCCAGTCCTTTTCAAGCGCAGTCTTGTCAAGGGCCTGCCTCGCGAAAGCACTGGGTCCCGGCTTTCGCCGGGATGAGCGGATGAGGGGATCTTTGACTCTCTCAGCGGCAGCATCAGAAAATGTCGCGCCAGGACAGGGTGACTCAAGGCTTCTGCCCGGGCGAGCAGCCGCCTATGCTGGCCCCATGACCGATGCCGTTCTTTCCTCACCCCCCGCCAAGGCCAGTCCGTTCCACGAGCTCAAGGTCCTGTGGGTCAAACACTGGACCGACCAGCTGTTCAGCTTTGCCGTCGAGCGGCCCGAGGACTTCCGCTTCCGGTCCGGCGAGTTCGTCATGATCGGCCTGCCCGGCGAGGATGGCGGCAAACCCGTGCTGCGAGCCTATTCCGTGGCCAGCCCCAACTGGGCCGAGGAACTGGAGTTCTTCTCGATCAAGGTCCCCGACGGTCCCCTGACCTCGCGGCTGCAGAAGATCGTCGCGGGCGACACCGTCCTGATGGGAAAGAAGCCGACCGGGACCCTCGTTCTGGACGCCCTGACGGGCGGCGAGCGGCTGTGGCTGATCGGAACCGGCACGGGTCTGGCCCCGTGGCTGAGCGTGGCTAGGGATCCCGATACCTATGCCCGGTTCAGTCAGGTCATCGTCTGTCACACGGTGCGCGGCGTGGCCGACCTGGCCTATCGCGACTTCTTCGAGCACGGCATCCACGACGATCCGCTGATTGGCGACGAGGCGAAGGCCCAGTTGCGCTACTATCCCACCGTGACGCGCGAGGACTTCGTCACGCCCGGGCGGATCACCGACCGCATCACCTCGGGGGCGGCCTTTGCCGACCTGGATATCGAACCGGGCTTCAGGGCGGACCGTGACCGAGTCATGCTGTGCGGGTCCATGGCCATGATCAAGCAGACGGCCGAACTGCTGGACGGATTCGGCCTGAAGGAAGGCTCCAACGCCGAGCCCGGCGACTATGTGCTGGAGCGCGCCTTCGTCGGCTGAAGGTCAGAGTTCGCCGCCCAGCGCCTGGGCGGCGATCACGGCCTGGGTCCGGTTCTGGACACCCAGCTTTCTGAACACACCGGTCAGATGGGCCTTGATCGTCGCCTCGGTGACGCCAAGGTCATAGGCGATCTGCTTGTTCAGACGACCCTTCTGCAGGCCAATCAGGATCTTGAGCTGCGAGGGCGTCAGGCTGGCGATCCGTTGTTCGATCTCCGTCTGGCCGTCATCCTGTCCCGTCTCGGGTGCCCAGACATCGCCTTCCAGAATGCAGGTCAGGGCCTCGACCATGGTCGGCAGGGTAGCGGACTTGGGAATGAAGCCTGCAGCGCCGAACGCGAGCGCGCGCCGGACCGTGCCGGCATCTTCGCTGGCCGAGACCACAACCACCGGGACGGCCGGGTGCTCGCCACGCACTGCTACAAGGCCGGCGAAGCCGTCGCAGTCCGACATCTTCAGATCCAGCAGAAGCAGGTCCACCGATCCTTGGGTAAGGGCCGTCCGGGCATCGGCAAGGGTTGAACACTCCTCGATCGGAACATCGGGAGCCGCGCGCGACAAGGCAGAGCCCATCGCAGCGCGAAACAGCGGGTGGTCGTCGGCAACCACGATCCTGTGGGTCACAGCGTCTCTCTCCCGTCGGTCGCGTGAGCCGCGACACCGTCATTGGCGACAGTGTGACACCCCACGACCTTCGTCGACACTAGACCATTCGCTAATGGCCCCGAAGCTGCAACTACCGAAAGTTAGGTCCCGGGAGGTTCGCAGCAGACGAACCCGGGAGGACCGCCATGACCAGAACCGAGTTACTCGGCACCGCAGCCGCCATCGCCGTGATGTTTACGCCCGGCCTTGCCGCCGCCCAGTCGCAGGATCCAGCGGCGCTGGAGGCGCGGATCGCGCAGCTTGAAGCGACGCTGAACGCCCTGAAGGCCGAGGTCGACGCCTCGCGGGCGCAACAAAGCGCGGTGCAGCGCGACATCATCCGGATCGACCAGACGGTCGCTGCGGCTCCAGCCCCGGCCGCGCCCCCGGCCCCCGTTGACGGCTTCCGCATCGGCAACAACACGGTTAAATACGGCGGGTTCGTCAAGGCGGACTACAGCCTGAGCCAGTACTCGGGTGGTGATCCCGCCAATGGCGACTTCCAGCGCGAATTCTATCTGCCCGGGACAGTTCCCGTCGGAGGCGCCAGCGAGGGCAATGCCGCTGACTTCAATGCCCACCAGACCCGGTTCTGGCTAACCACCGACGGCATGATCGGCGGCCGCAAGATCGGCACCCGGATCGAAATGGACTTCCAGGTCCTGCCCGGCACAGGCGACCAGCGCACGACCAGTCCCGCAACGCCCGCCCTGCGCCGCGCCTATGTCACCGTCGACAAATGGCTGTTCGGTCAGGAGTGGACCAATTTCCAGGTCCTGTCGGTCCTGCCTGAAACGGCGGACTATGTCGGTCCTACCGAGGGCACGACCTTCAATCGCCAGGCCCAGGTTCGCTACACAAGCGGGCCGTTTTCGCTGTCCGTCGAAAACCCGGACACGACGGTCACCGCCTTCAACTCGGCGACGCGGATCGTGGCCGACGACAATACCATGCCCGACATCACGGCCCGCTATGCCTTCATCCGGCCTTGGGGCGAGGTGCAGGTGGCCGGGATCGTGCGCCAGCTGGCCTATGAGACCACCGGCGCGACGGCCATCGATGACACGACGGTCGGCTACGGCGTATCGGTCGCCGCCAAGATCAAATTCGGCGAACGCGATGACCTGCGCGCCATGCTGACCGGGGGCGAGGGCATCGGCCGCTACGTCGGGCTGAATTTCACCAATGATGCGGCGCTGGATGCGGCCGGCAATCTGGAGGCCATTCCGCTGGTGGCCGGGTTTGCTGCCTATCGCCACTACTGGACCCCGCAATGGCGCTCCAGCCTGATCTACGCCTTCCAGAACGTCGACAATGATCGCGCGATCTCGGCGCTGACGGTCAACAAGTCGGCGTTCAGCATCCGCGGCAATCTGATCTATTCCCCCGTCACGGCCCTGGATCTGGGCGCCGAGCTCAGCCTGGGCGAGCGTGAACTGGAGAATGGCGTCTCGGGTGACGTGACCCGGCTGACCGTTTTTGCCAAATACGGCTTCTGAGCCGTTTCGAGGTCACCCGATGAGCGATCCCACCCTCTACCCCGTATCGGATGCCTGGGCTGCCAGGGCGCATATGGACCGCAATGCCTATGAGGCGGCGCGGATCGCGGCGCGCGAGACTCCGGACCACTTCTGGGGCGATCTGTCCGCGCGCCTTGACTGGATGACCCCGCCGACGACGATCAAGAACGTCAGCTATGACAAGGCCGACTTCCGGATCAGATGGTTCGAGGACGGCGTCCTGAACGTCGCCTGGAACTGCATCGACCGGCATCTGGCGACGCGGGGCGACCAGTGCGCCATCATCTGGGAGGGGGATGACCCGAGTGTTTCGGGCGGCCTGACCTATGCGGAACTACACCGCGACGTCTGCCGGATGGCCAATGTGCTCAAGGACATGGGCGTGGTGAAGGGGGACCGGGTCACCCTGTACCTGCCGATGATCCCGGCCGCAGCCGTGGCCATGCTGGCCTGCGCGCGCATCGGGGCTGTGCACTCGGTCGTCTTCGGCGGCTTTTCACCGGACAGCCTGTGCGGACGGATCGAGGACTGCGGATCGAAGGTCGTCATCACCGCCGACGAGGGCTTGCGCGGCGGCAAGCGCGTGCCGCTGAAGGCCAATGTCGATGCGGCCCTGGAAAAACTGGCGCCGGAGTACCGCGTCCAGAAGGTGCTGGTCATCGCTCACACCGGCGCGGACATCCCGATGATCGCGGACCGGGATATCGCCTATGCGGCGGCCAGCGAGGCCGTCGGCGACGACTGCCCCTGCGAGCCGATGAATGCCGAGGACCCGCTGTTCATCCTCTATACATCGGGCTCGACCGGCAAGCCCAAGGGCGTGCTGCACACCACGGGCGGCTATCTGTTCTGGGCCAGCTATACCCATGAGCTGGTGTTCGACTATCGGCCGGGCGAGGTCTTCTGGTGCACCGCCGATGTGGGCTGGGTCACGGGTCACAGCTATTGTGTCTATGGTCCGCTGGCCAATGGCGCGACGACCCTGATGTTCGAGGGCGTGCCCAACTATCCCGACAATCGCCGCTTCTGGCAGGTGATCGACAAGCACAAGGTCGAGGTCTTCTACACCGCGCCTACGGCCCTGCGCGCCCTGATGCGCGACGGCGATGAGCCGGTGAAGGCGACCTCGCGGGCGTCGCTGCGGCTGCTGGGCAGCGTGGGCGAGCCGATCAACCCCGAGGCCTGGCGCTGGTATCACGAGGTCGTCGGTGACGGCCGCCTGCCGATCGTCGACACCTGGTGGCAGACCGAAACGGGCGGGATCCTGGTGTCCCCCCTGCCCGGTGCCACCGATCTGAAACCCGGATCAGCGACAAAGCCGCTGCCCGGCGTCGAGCTGGAGCTGGTCGATGCCGAGGGCGTCGTGCTGGAGGGGGCCGTCAGCGGCAATCTGGTCATCACCGACAGCTGGCCGGGCCAGATGCGCACCGTCTGGGGCGACCACCAGCGCTTCTTCGAGACCTATTTCGCCGCCTATCCCGGCAAGTATTTCACCGGTGACGGCTGCCGCAGGGACGAGGACGGCTATTACTGGATCACCGGCCGGGTCGATGATGTCATCAATGTCTCGGGTCACCGCATGGGCACCGCCGAGGTCGAGAGCGCGCTGGTCCTGCACGATGATGTTGCCGAAGCAGCCGTCGTCGGCTTCCCGCACGACATCAAGGGTCAGGGCATCTATGCCTATGTCACCCTGAACGCCGGGGTCGAGGCGACCGATGACCTCAAGAAGGCACTGGTTACCCACGTCCGCAAGGAAATCGGACCCATCGCTGCGCCGGACGCCATCCAGTGGGCTCCGGGGTTGCCGAAGACCCGCTCCGGCAAGATTATGCGGCGCATCCTGCGCAAGATCGCCGAAAATGATGTCGGCTCGCTTGGGGATACGTCGACCCTGGCCGACCCCTCGGTGGTGGATGATCTGGTACGGAACAGAACCGGAGCGCCTCAGTAGATCCCGGCCTGATCCAAAATTTGCCAGGCCTGAGGGGCCAGGTTCCGACATAACGACAATCGCCCGCTAACGATTGCATGGTCTGATAACCTGATGTGCCCCGACCTTCCGGATGACGTCGAACAAAGTCGCCTTTCAGCGCTGAAGGCACTCCACGTCATGGACACACCGTCCGACCCAGCCATCGACCGCATCGTCGGTCTGGCTGCGGACATCATGGACGCGCCGATGGCGATGGTCTCGCTGATCGACGACGAGCGGGAATGGTTCAAGGCCAGGGTTGGGGTTGAGGTCGATACTGTGCCGCGAAGCCAGTCCTTCTGCGCGTTCGCCCTGACGCTTGAAGCTCATGGGGTCATGGTGGTCCTCGACGCGACCCTCGACCCGAGATTTCGAGACAATCCCTTTGTCGTCGGAGACCTGGGCGTCCGGTTCTACATGGGGGCCTTGCTGAGCGACCGAGCCGGCAACAATCTTGGAACCCTGTGCGTCGTCGATACCTTGCCCCGGGCGGGGGTTACGGACGCCGAGATCAGCCGACTGAAGGCTTTGGCAGCGATCGTGGTGGACGAGCTAGACCGGGCTGTCATTCATCGGGGACTGGCGGAACATCGTCGTCTGCTGGGTATGGCCGCTTCAATGTCGGGCGTCGGTCACTGGCGATTGGATGTCGCCACGGGACATGTGCTCTGGTCGGACGAGATCTATCGCATTCACGGGGTGGACCCTGAGTCGTTCGATCCCATGCTGGACGACGCCGTGTCCTTCTATCACCCGGAAGATCGTCCGATCCTGCAAGCGCAATTGGCAAAGGCCCTTGCGACTGGTGAAGGCTACGAGATCCAGCTGCGGGTCCAGCGGACGGATGGTGCCATGCGCAATGTCGCCGCAAGGGCGACCTGCGAGATAGGGACTGATGGCAGGGTGTCTGCGCTGTTCGGGGTCTTTCAGGACGTGACCGACCAGGTGACGGCCCTTCGAGACACGGAAAGGAGCCGTGCCCGCTACAAGGTGCTGACCGAGATGGTGTCGGACGTCATCGCGCGCATCCAGCTGGACGGCACCAGCCCCTATATCTCACCGCGCATCAAGACACTTCTGGGCTATGAACCCCACGAGATGGCAGGCCATCGCGCCTTCCATTTCGTTGCCGAGCATGACCGCCCGGCCATGCTGGGTGCGTTCCGCGCCATGGCGGAAGGTCAGGAAGAGGCCAGGCTCCAGCATCAGGTTGTCCATCGCGACGGCCACCTGATCTGGGTCGAGACCCGGTTGCGCCTCGTTCGCGATCCCGAGGGCCAGCCGAGCTACATTGTCGCCGTGATACGGGACATCTCGATCCAGAAGGCGCTTGAAGATGATCTGACCCTTGCTCGCGAAGCTGCCGAAGCGTCCGCAATGGTCAAGTCCGAGTTTCTGGCGAACATGAGCCACGAGCTTCGCACGCCGTTGACCAGCATCATCGGCTTCGCTGGGCTGACCCGTTCCCAGCCGGATCTGCCAGCAATCGCTCGCGACTATGTCGACCGGGTCGAGCACGCCAGTCGCGCGCTCCTGTGCACCGTGAACGATCTGCTCGACTTCTCGAAGCTCGAGGCTGGCCAGGTGGCCATCAGGACAGAGCCCTGCGCCATTGCAGACCTCTGCCAGGCCACCCTGGACCTCTTCGCGCCCCAAGCTGGATCGCGTGACATTCGCCTGCGGCTGGACGCTCACCCTTCGGCGGCACACCATTTCCTCGTCGACCCGGACCGGGTGCGGCAGGTTCTGCTGAACCTCGTCGGCAATGCCGTGAAATTCACCGCCAGGGGAGAGGTCACCCTCGCCATCGAACACGATCCCGAGACAGGGCGGCTTTCCGTGTCTGTAACGGATACCGGCGACGGCATCAGTGAGGACAAGGCCCAGCTCCTGTTCCGCCGGTTTTCCCAGATCGACGGCTCAATGACCCGCCACCATGGGGGTACCGGCCTGGGGCTGGCCATCTGCAAGGGGCTGGTCGAAGCCATGGGCGGCGAGATCGGCGTGACCTCCAGACCCGGTGAAGGCAGTCGCTTCTGGTTCTGGATCCCCACATCCGTTGTCACCTCGACACCCGCGGCACCCGTGCCGGTCGGTCGCCAGGTCTCATATGGCGGGGTGCGTGTGCTGGTCGTCGACGATCATGCCAGCAATCGCGAACTGGCTCGGCTTTTCCTGGTAGGGATCGGAGCCGAGATCACCGAGGCCGTCGATGGAGAAGCGGCTTGTGCCCGTGCGGCCGAATGGCCGTTCGATGTGATCCTCATGGATCTCAGAATGCCGGTCATGGACGGCTTCGAGGCCCTGCGGCAGATCAGAAGCCGGGTCGGTCCCAACGATACCGTTCCGATTCTGGCCTTTACAGCGGACTCCGGCGCGGACGATGGCGCAAAACTGCTGGAGTTCGGGTTCGACGACGTGGTGTCCAAACCGATCGATGCGTCGCAGTTGATCTCGGCTATCGCGCGTGCGACGGACTTCGCCGCCGACCTCCCTGGATTCTTGGGCAATGCTAACTGACGCGCTGAAAATCCTGATCGCCGACGATGACGCCGGAGTACGGGATCTGGTTCGTACCCGTCTGCGGATCGCGGGCTATGATCCACATACGGCCAAGAATGGTCGTGAAGCGGTAGAGCGCGCCGTCAAATTGCGGCCTGCCGCCATGATCCTCGACATCAACATGCCTGAGCTGGACGGGTTTGGTGTGCTGTCAGAACTGCAGGACAAGGCCCCCGACATACAGGTTCCGACCCTGGTCCTCACGGGCAGGCAGAGTTCCGATGACGTCCGGATGGCGGTTGCGCTGGGCGCGCGCGGCTACCTGACCAAACCCTTTACCGAGGCCCAGCTTCTGGCCCGCGTCGCCGGTCTGTTCCGCAGACGGAACATCGTTCCTACCATCGTCCACGAAGACATCATCGAGATCTGATCCCCGTCAGGGCCGGATGAAGTGCGGCACAAAGCGGGACGTGTTCCGGGTGATCCGACCCAGATCCTCACGCAGAGAAATCCCGGCCGGCTCGGTGCCGACAACCCATGACCCGATGATCACATACTGACCATCAAACTGCGGCGGGGCGTGCAGGGCCTGGCGGATGGCAGCGCCGTCATAGCCCTGATCGTGCCCTTCCTCGCGCGCGAGGCCCTCGACAATCGAGACGTTGGCACCCTCACGTGAGAACAAGGGCTTGCGAACATAGGCCTCGCCCAGTTTTTCGTGGGCCGGATCGCTTTCGAAATAGCTTTCCAGAAGGTTGGGGTGCCCGGCATGCCGCTCCCACAGCAGCGGCAGGATGCCCTTGTTGGACAGCAGAGACTTCCACGCAGGCTCCAGCACGGTGATCTCGGCATTGGGCAGCGGCTCGGCATAGTCGTCGCGCAGCATCTGCTCCCAGGGATAGAGCTTGAACATCGCCTGGATCAGCCAGTTCTCGTCGTCGACGAAGCGGCCGTCGGCGTTCAGGCCGATCTGGTCGATGGCAATGAATTTGGGATCCAGCCCGGCCTGTTTCGCCAGGTCCTCGAGAAAGCGCACGGTCTGGCGATCCTCGACGACGGTGTCGTCCGACGAGAAATGCACGAACCCACCATCCGGGAAGATGGCCCGGAACCGGTCCACCAGCTTTTCGTGCAGGCTGTTGAACTGGTCGGCCCCCTGCGGCACCGCGCCGTCGGCCATCCGGTCCTCGAGCCACAGCCACTGGAACACCGCCGTCTCGAAGATGCTGGTCGGCGTATCGGCGTTGTATTCATACAGTTTTGCCGGAGACTGGCCGTCATAGGCGAAGTCGAACCGGCCGTAGAGCGATGGCTCGTTGCGCTTCCAGCTGTCGGCGACATAGTCCCGCATGGGCTCGGGAATTTCCAGAAGCCCCATCAGCCGCTCGGACTGGACCGCCTCGTCCACGAGGTCGAGACACATCTGGTGCAGTTCCTCGGTCGGGGCCTCGAGGTCCTGCTCGATCTGCTCGAGGGTGAAGGCATAGGCCGCGCTTTCATCCCAGTATCGCTCGCCGGACTCGTGCGACCAGGTAAAGCCGACGGCGTCGGCGCGGGCCTGCCAGTCAGGACGGGGATCGAGGGGGATGCGCTGCATGGAAAGCTCCTCTGCCCTCCCCGTCGCGCAGCGATGGGAAGGGGCACCACGAAGGGGTGGAGGGGCTGTGTCCACCGCAGGTTCTCATTCGTATCCGGCAGCCCCACCGTCACGGCGCGAAGCGGCGCCGTGCCAACTCCCCCTTCGCTTCGCGAACGGGGAGGACAGTCCTAGGCCGGGTCCTTGTCCTCGGTCGGGACGCTGGTTCCGATCCGGGGCGTGACGACCTCGACCTTCTGGGTCGTCAGTCGGGCCAGGACATCATTGGCCGACGAATGCCCGGGCAGGATGCCGGCTTCCTTCAGCTTGGCATCCAGATCGGCACCGGTCCGCCGGTCTTCCAGCTCCTGGCCAGCACGCAGGCGTTCCTCGTTGATGGCCTGGCGCTGCTTGATGCGTTGCAGGCTGTCGGCGGCCGAACCGATCCGCGACTGGGCACCCGCCGACTGCAGTGCCACCGAGGTCTGGGCCTTCTGGACGGAATCGTTGACCTTCACGATGTCGATCTCGCGCCGCAGCGTCTCGATCTTCTGGTCGGTGCTGGCGATGGCCGTCCGCAGCCGCGCCTCGGCTTCCTTCATGTTTTCGATCAGAGGCCCGCGGGTGCCCATCTCGGTCTCGATCTCGGCGATCCGTCCGGCCACTTCCAGCGCCAGATCGTTCTGGCCGCGCTCCAGCGCCGTGCGGGCGGAGTTCTCGTATTTGACGATCTGGTCCTGGAACGACTTCATCTCGTTCTCGGCCATCCGGCGACGGGCTACCAGACCGGCCAGGTCATCGCGGGCCTTGCCCTGGTTGTTGTCGGCGTCGCGGATTTCCTGATCGAGGATCTTCAGCGCATTGGCATCGACCACGGACTGGCCGGCCTCATGGGCGGTGCCGCGGAACAGGGCTGACAGCTTTGCGAGCATGGACATCGTATTCTCTCCCGGTTCAGGCGGCTTCGGCGCCGAAGGTATCGCGCAGTTCCGTGGCGTCGATCGCGTTCTCGGCCAGGGTCCGCAGTTCGATCAATATCGTCTGCAGTGTCGTCTTGCACGAGAGTTCGCCCATCAGTTCGTAGATCTCCTGATTATCGACAGCCGTAATGGCAAAGTTCGACAGCGGGATGATGCGCTGGGCCTTGAGGAGGAACTCGTTGAACCTGGCCGCATCCTTCTGCTCGGACACCGGCCAGAGCAGCACGGAGCAGACGATCTGCGATCCGCCGACCGACAGATAGATCGGCAGGTCGCCGTATTCGTGCATCGTGGCCAGCAGGACGGGCTCGGCACCCTCGACCACACGCAGGGTCATCTCGCCATCACGGACCAGGTCCGACGCTTCCAGCGCAGTCTTGATTGTCGGCACGGTCCAGGACGTTTCGATCACGGCATCCATCGGGTGGTTCTCTCCAGAAGCTTCGTTGACAGGATTGCGGCGGGGTCGTCGGACAATCTCAGGTCCGCGTGTCGAGTCCGTGACGATGGCGTGGACCGCCGCCTTCACATCATCCTTGGCGGCGTCCGGCACCCAGAACTCCAGCTTGATCATGCCCGCATCCCTGCGGGCCTTTCGCCAAGCTCTGATCCGATCGTTGGCGCTCGGCAAGGGGAATCCGGAACAATGACGAATGTTTCATGTAACGCGTAACAGGAACGATTGACATTGGCCAGCCATCGTCGATGCTGGTGGGGTTATTTTTGCCGCTCCGCTCGAAATGAACAGGCGGGCGGCGTAGAGACAGAACATGTTCAAGCGGCTGTTTGGTTCCGGAGAGAAGACGCCACCGCCGGTGACGCTGGCGGAGGTGCGCAACATCACGGTCGGGCGCACGGTGTCGCTGGATACCCTGGCCTGGAACCGGCTGGGCGATGAGACGAAATTCTCGCTCGACCGTGACGCGCTCGAGATTACCGCCCAGGGCGTGATCGAGATGGACGGCCAGTTCGTGCACCGGTTCTACACCGACGACCATGTCATGCTTCAGGCGATGAGTGACGATGCAGAGGGCCGCGTCGCCTATGATTTCACCCTGTTCACGCCCTGGACCTCGGCCTATCCCCCCGGTGACCGGGAGCGGCGGATGTGGAAGGACCGGCTCTCGGAGCCCGTGTTCGATGGTGCGGCGGAGGAGCTGCCGGCCTATCCACGCTTCTGGTTTTCCGAAAGTGACTTGCGCCAGCCGCCTGTCACACTGTGGGAGTCGCTGTACGACGACCGCACGGCGACCGCACCCTATTCCAGGATCTTCGAGATCTGCATGCTCTATGCGCGCGATCTGGCGGGCGGCCGCGAGCTGATGATGGCGCTGGAGATGCAGCCCGAAGACAGCAGCGGCAAGCGCGGCGAGGTCACCCACGAGATCATGATCGGCATTCCGCTGGAAGTCGGCGAGTTCCGGGCATGATGGCTATGACCAATCCCTTCGTCATCCTGCGGCAATCCGCGCCTTCGGCGTCAACCTGGGGAAGCAGCGGCGAGAACGAACCTGTCGCAAACGCGAGGGGCTTGAACGTTCTGCAGGACCAGATCGCCTTTCGGCGCCACTGGATCCTCCGGCTCCGCGAAGCCGCGGACCGGAGGATGACGAAAGCCATTTTTGACGCTCGCCGAATTTCGGCGATCAAGGGGAGCTAAAGACACATGGACTGGTTCGCATTCCAGACGGGGGCCACGGCCTTCATCATCGCCTTCGCGGCGGCCTCGGCCTTCTTCGTGGCCTTCAAATACCTCTACCAGCTGGTCACGCCTTACCACGAGAGCAGCCTGATCCGGCAGGGCAACACGGCCGCGGCCGTCGCCCTCGGCGGAGCCCTGATCGGCTATGTCCTGCCGCTGGCCTCGGCCCTGTCGCACACCGTCAGCCTGCCCGAGTTTGCGGCCTGGGCGACGCTGGCCGGCGTGATCCAGATCGTCTCGTTCATCATCGTCAGCCGTCTTGTCTACAAGGCGCTGGCTGCCCGGATCGAAGCCGGAGAAATGGCCGCGGCCCTCTATATGGCCTCCATTTCCATCGGCGTCGGCCTGCTCAACGCCGCCTGCATGACTGCGTGAGGAAACCCATGTCCGACCTTGATCGAAAGACATCCGACCCCCTGCCCCAGGAAACCGGGATGAAGCGGCTGAAGCGATCGAAGTCGCTTCACGTCACCAGCCTGATGGCGACAGTCGGCTTCACCATGGCCGCCTGTGGATCGCCCCAGCGCGCCCTGCCCGAGCCTGAGCCGGCACCCGCCTATACGTCCCTGGCGGAGTGCAAGGCTGCCAATGATGTCTCGGACACGGAGTGCGATGCGGCCTATGCGGCGGCGGACCAGCAGGCGAAAGAAAACGCCCCGCGCTATGCGACCCGCGAGGAATGCGAGGGCCAGTGGGGGCCGGAGCAATGTCGCCCGCTGAACAACAGTGGCGGCGGCTCGTTCTTCGGGCCGCTCGCAACCGGCTTCATCATCGGCCAGCTGATGAACGGCGGCGGCTATCGCGGTGGCGGAGCGCTGTACCGCGATCGCGACGGCCAGTTCTCGAACGGCTATGGCGGCGGCTATATTTCCCGCGACTACCGGACCGGCCGCAGCGTCGCCAATCGCAATGACGTCGATGTCGCCCGGCAGGCCCCCCAACGGGTCCAGAGCCGCACGGCCACGGTCTCGCGCGGCGGCTTCGGCGGCGGCGGCCGGAGCTACGGCGGCTAGATCAGGTTAGGACGACAGACCTCCCTCTGCCGGCGGCAGAGGGAGGTCTGAGCACTCAGTGCCCGCCGGGTGCGCCCGCTTCGATCCGCGTGTTGATCTTCGCCCGCGACGCGGCGACGGCAAAGGCGACCAGGATCGCATAGCCGATCATCGGCACATAGAAGACCGGGTTCAGGGTCGCCGAGTTATCGGCGATCGTTCCGGCAATGAACGGCAGGATGGCTCCACCGATGATGCCGAAAATCAGCAGCCCGGACGTCGCCGCAACCGGTGCCGTCGAACGCTCCAGCGTCAGGGTGAAGATGGTCGGGAACATGATCGAGTTGAAGAAGCCGATCGAAAGCGCCGCATAGGCTGCGGTCGCGCCGCTGCTCTGGCTGACGAAAAGGCACAACAGGGCTGCAATGGCCGTGCAGGCGATCAGCAGGATGCGCGCGGGCACGATGGTCATCAGACCCACCCCGACGAAACGCCCGACCATGGCCCCACCCCAGTACCAGGCCACCATACTGCCCGCTGCCGCCAGCGGGATGTCGAGAATCTCGGGGCTGTGCAGGAAGTTGGTCAGCAGGTCGCCGATCGTCACTTCCGATCCGACGTAGAAGAAGATCGCCAGTGCGCCGAACACGGCCCAGGGCGACTTGAGCGCCACCAGTGGCGACATCCGGTCCTCGGCAGTTGGCACCGGAGCCGAGGCATTGATGGTCTTGCGGGCGGTAAAGATGAAGGCCGCAACCACGGCGAAGAACACTGCCACGGCGAGGAAGGCGAAGTCGATGCTGCGCAGGCTTTCGGCACGCGTGGCCGGATCGGTGATGACCGCATCCGCTGCGAAGACGCCGCCGGTCAGAAGGATCGGCGCGGCCAGCAACGGCCCAAGCGTGGTGCCCAGAGAGTTGAAGCCCTGCGAGAAATTGAGCCGCAGATGGGAAGTCTTCTGAGACCCCAGGGCGGCTACAAGCGGGTTGGCCCCGACCTGAAGCAGAGTCACGCCCGACGCGATGACGAACAGGGCGATCAGCACGCCCGGATACCAGTCCACGATCGTCGCAATCGGCACGATCAGGCAGCCGGCGACCATGGTCACCAGGGCGGCGATGATGGACCGGCTGTAGCCGAGCCGCCCCAGGATGGCGGCCGCAGGTATGGACGCCACGCCATAGGCGATGAACCACGCAAAGGTCGTCAGGGTCGCCTCGGCATAGCTGAGCTCGAACACGCGCCGCACGGCCGCGATCAGGGGCCCGATCAGCGAGGTCACGAACCCCCAGGCAAAGAACAGGGTCGTGACATAGGCAAAGGCGAGGTTGGTGCCCTTGCCGGTCGGTGTCTCAGAATGACTCATGGTGTGTTCCTCGCGCTGCGTCTTGATCTGCACAGCGTCCCTTCGGACTGGGTTTCACGGGAATACGGGGCAGGTCCAGCCGAAAAGGCGACCCCGTAACCGAAAGTTTCCAAAAAAGAGGCCGCGACGGTGAACCGGCGCGGCCTACAGGCTCAGGAAGAAGGAGGATGCGGGGCCGCAGACGACGCGTGCGCGACCCCGAAATCCATCAGAAGCGGTAGTTGATGCCAGCGAGGAAGGTCCGGCCGTACTGCTGGTAGTCGATGACCTGACGCTCGTCGCCCGCGTTGTAGGTGCTGAACGGCTCGTCCGTCAGGTTGTTGACCTGGAACAGGATCGAGGCACCTTCCAGCGGACCGGACTGGAACTCGTAGCCGATCTGCGCGTCGACCACGTTTTCCTCGGCGACGTTGCGCAGCGTGCGGCCGTTGCCGAAGCCTGCAACCTCACCCAGGAAGTCCGACCGGTAGCGGTCCGAGATCCGCGCCTGGAAGCCGTCCTTCTCATAGTAGACGGTCAGGTTGGCAACGGTCTCCGACAGGCCCGGCAGGGCAGTCGGCGGCTCGTTCCGGTTCGGGGTCACTTCGCTGGTGGTCGACGAAGCGCTGAACTGCATGCCGAAGCCGTCCAGCCACGGATGGACAATCTCGAACGGAACGGACATCGAGAATTCGATGCCCTGGATGTAGCCGCCGTCGCCGTTGTCCGGTGCGAACACCAGACCCTGGTTGATGACAGGGCGTACGCCGCCGCTAGGGAAGCCGGTGAAGTCAAACACCTGGCCCCGGTTATAGACGTAGGTTTCCAGTTCCTTGTGGAAGCCTGCGAGTGCGAAATAGCCCTGGCGGTTCGCGAAGTATTTCTCGAACGAGAGGTCGATCACATTGGCGATATAGGGCCGCAGTTCAGGATTACCGCCACCGCCGCTCCATGGCGAGTTAACGTCCGGTCGCGCCAGAGCGTTGTTGTTCTGGACGTTGAAGTTGAACGTCTGCGAGGCGCGCATGTCGTCCAGACGCGGACGTGCGAGGGTCCGGGCAACAGCGAAGCGCAGGAACTGGTCCTCACCGACTTCCAGGATGAAGTTCGCGCTCGGCAGGATCTCGATGTATTCGTCGCCACCCTCCAGCGGGACCGTGAGGGTGCCGGTGCCGGACCCGGTGGCCGCAAAGCCGGTCGAGGTCTGGTCGGTGTCGATCAGTTGCAGGCCGACATTGCCGGTCAGTGGCAGGCCGAACAGGTTGTGGTCGATGTCGGCCTTGACCCAGAAGGTGTTGACCTTCTCGGTGACGGCCCAGTTCTTGGAGATGACGTCCGAGTTCGGGTTGCGCGTTCTGGCGAAGAAGCCGCTGTTTACCAGGCCCAGGGCGTCGTAGCTGATCACCGCAGGAATACCGAGATAATCCAGCGCGGTGGGGTTGAGCAGGAACTGCGTCGGGATCACCGTCGTGTCACCCGGAGCGGCGAGGAAGAACTCGTCGCTGACGAAGGACTTTTCACGCTCCGAGATGTTGGCACCGTATTCGATCGCGGTGAACGGGCTCTGATGCAGTTCCCGACGACCGCTGAAGCGGACGGCCTTGATCTCGTCGCTGACGGTTGGGCTGTTCAGATAGCCGTCCTGGCCACCCGGAACGATGTCGCCACCCCAGCCCTGCGGGCTGGTGATGCGGATCAGGTTGGGGTCGGCGTAGTTCAGGCGGCTCGTGAACCGGGGCACCCCATTGCCGTCAAGCCGGAAATCAAGGGTGTCCAGCGCGCCGGCGATGTCACGCCCCGTACCGGAGTAGGTTTCGAGAACGATGTCCGTACGCTCGACCTTCGAATAGTTCAGGTCGAGTTCGAAGGTCCAGTCATCGTTCGCCGCGAACGTTGTGTTCCAGCCCAGCGAGGTAATCTCGCTGTCGCGCGTGTTGACGTCGTTGCGGATGACCCCTTTCACATTGTCGAAAGTGCCTGCCGTGATCAGACCGTTTTCGACCGTTGCACCGGGGCGCAGAACCGGGCCGGGGCGGCAGGTTGCCGTCTGGACCTGGGGCGTGCCGCAGTTGCCGGAGGAACCGCCCCACCACAGGGGAAACTCAATGCCGCGCAGGACCTGGGTGTTGTCGAACTTCGAATAGAAGGCGTCGATCGTCGAATGGAACCGGTCGTTTGGCTTCCATTCCACCACACCCATGAAGCCATCGCGCTCCAGCTCCGAGGACATGACGTAGGGCTTGACGCCGCCAAGCACGAGCGCGTTCGCCGGGCCGGTCGGATACCCCCACGAGTTGTAGCGTTCGGATTGATAGGGGCTTGTGATGTGCGCATAGCCGAAGGCCACGCCGATCGTGTCATCGGCGAACTGGTCGATGAAGGAGATCGAATAGCGGTTGCCCGTGTCGGTCGTGCCCGAGTTCAGGGCACCGATGTCGTTCTGCTCATAGCGATAGTTCATCGCCAGCGCCGAACGGCCATAGGCCAGCGGCCGGACGGTCTGCAGATCGACGGTGCCACCAAGGCCCTGACCGATCAGCTGGGCGTCGGGGGTCTTGTAGACCGTCACGCCGCTCAGGAGTTCCGAAGGATACTGGTCGAATTCGACGCCGCGGTTGTCGCCGGTGGTGACCTGTTCGCGACCGTTCAGCAGAGCGGTGGTGAAGTCCGGCCCGAGGCCGCGGATCGAGATCGCCTGCGAGCGCCCGTCCAGGCGCTGGGCGGTCAGGCCGGGCAGACGGGCCAGCGATTCAGCGATCGAGACGTCCGGAAGCTTGCCGATGTCTTCGGCGGAAATCACCTCGACGATGGAGGTGTTGCGGGCCTTGGCGGCGATCGAGTTGGCGATCGAAGCCCGGATGCCGGTCACGACGATCTCGTCAACCGTGGTGGCATCGTCGTCCTGAGGCGACGGGGCTGTCTGGGCGTGGGCCAGCGTTCCGAACGCCAGAAGGGCCACGACGGTCATTGCACCGCCGCTCATCAAACGCGCACGCGTAGTGAAGCTGTTTCTCATGGTCTTCCTCCCTTGGCTGTTCGCGTTTCTGTCGAAGCGATGCAGAGCCTGCGCAAAAATATGCAAACATTGCCCCATCTTGCAAGCCCGTAATGAGACCGTCGCATGTTTGCCGTTTTTCCGTTCGCTCAAAAGCGAGGCTGAATGGGCCCTATTGCGCTGCAGCACAGGGTTTCTGGCAAAAGAATGAGGTGAGAGCGTTGCCCGGTTGACACGTCCCGGCCATTTTGCAAAATCTTGCAAAGAGACTTTCAGGACATGGCGTTCATGAAGGCGGGCTCCGACAAGAGAGCCGCAACCGAGGAATCACCGTGGGACTGTTTCGGCCATCCACCCGACAACTGCGACCGCTTCTCAGCGTCTGCGCGGCAGCCTGTCTGCTGGCTTCAGGCTCTGCGGTCGCGCAGGTGCCGGCGGCCACGGATGTGCTGAGCGACCTCCGGGCGCGGCCGCCCCAGGACGAGGTCATCTATTTCATGCTGGCCGACCGGTTCGCCAATGGCGACCCGTCCAACGACAGGGGCGGAATCACCGGCGGCAGGCTGGATCACGGCTTCGATCCAGCCCACGAGGGCTTCTACCACGGCGGTGATCTGGCTGGCGTGATTCAGCGGCTGGACTATATCCAGGGCCTTGGGGCGACCGCGATCTGGCTCGCGCCCATCTTCCGGAACAAGCCCGTGCAGGGCGAGCCGGGCCGCGAGTTTTCGGGCGCGCACGGCTATTGGATCACCGACTTCACCGCCGTCGATCCGCATTTCGGCGACGAGGCCACGATGAGGGCCCTGGTCGATGCAGCCCATGCGCGGGGCATGAAGGTCTATCTGGACATCGTCACCAACCACACGGCGGACGTGATCCGGTATCGCGAGTGCCAGAAGAACGACTGCGGCTATCGCAGCCGCGCCGACTATCCCTTCACGCGACGCGGCGGCGTTGACGGCGAACCGATCAATGACGGCTTCGACGGAACGAATTTCGATCGCCTGACGCGGCCCGATTATGCCTGGACGCCGTACGTCCCTGCGGGCGAGGAAACGGTCAAGGTGCCCGCCTGGCTGAACGATCCGATCTACTATCATAACCGGGGCGACTCGACCTTCCGCGGCGAGAGTTCGCTGGATGGCGATTTCGCCGGACTGGACGGCCTGATGACCGAGCACCCGCGCGTGGTGTCCGGAATGATCGAGATCTTCGGCGACTGGATCGACCGGTACGGCATCGACGGCTTTCGCATCGATACGGCACGCCATGTGAACCCGGCGTTCTGGCAGGCCTTCATCCCGGCCATGCGCGAACGTGCCGCCGCCCGTGGCATTCCCAATTTTCACATCTTCGGCGAGGTGTTCGACAGCGACCCTGCTGTCCTGTCGCGCTTCACCCGCGTCGACGGCTTCCCCGCCGTGCTGGATTTCGCCTTCCAGAGCGTGGTCACGGACGTGGTCGCGCGCGACAAGCCAACCGAGATGCTGGCCCGCCTCTACGATGCCGATGCCAACTACGAAGGCGGCGCCGCAGCCACGATCCAGCTGCCGACCTTCCTCGGCAATCACGACATGGGGCGGATCGGGAATTTCATCCAGGTCGCAAAGCCGGACATTTCCGACGACGAACTGCTGGCCCGCAGCCGGCTGGCGCATGCGATCATGATGTTCACGCGGGGTGTGCCCACGCTCTATTACGGGGATGAACAGGGCTTTGCCGGCGACGGCGGCTATGGCGGATCGCGCCAGGACATGTTCGCCACCCGGGTGCCCCAGTATGCTGACGACCGCATCATCGGCGGACGGCGCGAGCCCTTTGATACCGAAGCGCCGCTCTACAAGGCGATTTCGGAGATGGCGGCATTGCGCGCGGATCATCCGACCCTGCGTCGCGGTCGACAGCTCGTCCGCCATTCAGGCGAAGGTCCGGGCCTTTTCGCTGTGTCCCGCTTCTCGGACGAGGCCGTCGGCGAGACCCTGATCGTCTTCAATACGGCGACCACGCCTATCACCGCCCAGATCGAGGTCGACGCGGCATCCTCGCGCTGGACTGCGATTCACGGAGACTGCATGGCCGAATCCTCGGCACCCGCCAGTCTGCGAGTGACCGTTCCTCCCCTAGACTACATGATCTGCCGTTCTGAAGGTGCGCGTTGAATATCCAGACCCTGATCGAACCTGTCGCTGAGGCTGATGCTTCGACCGCATGGTGGCGCGGTGCGGTCCTGTACCAGGTCTATCCCCGGAGCTTTGCCGATTCGAACAACGACGGCATTGGCGACCTGCCCGGGGTCACGGCCCATCTGGACTACATCGCCTCGCTGGGCGTGGACGGGGTTTGGCTGTCGCCCTTCTTCACCTCGCCGATGAAGGATTTCGGCTACGACGTGTCTGATTATCTGGACGTCGATCCGATCTTCGGCACCCTGGCGGACTTCGACGCCCTGATCGCCCGGGCCCACGACCTCGGCCTCAAGGTCATCATCGACCAGGTCTATTCCCATACCTCGGACGAGCACCAGTGGTTCAGGGACAGCCGGTCCAGCCGGTCCAATGTCCGGGCTGACTGGTACGTCTGGGCGGATGCCAAGTCCGATGGTTCACCGCCCTCCAACTGGCAGTCGGTGTTCGGCGGTCCGGCCTGGACCTGGGATGCCCGCCGCCATCAGTACTATATGCACAATTTCCTGAAGGAGCAGCCGCAGCTCAACGTCAGGAACCCGGAGGTGCAGGAGGCCCTGCTGGACGCCATGCGGTTCTGGCTGGACCGCGGTGTCGATGGCTTCCGGCTCGATGCCCTGAATTTCGCGATGCACGACCCGAAGCTGACGGACAATCCGCCGCTGTCGGACAACGGTCGCCGGACCCGGCCCTTCGACTTCCAGGACAAGGTGCACAATCAGTCCCAACCCGAGATCCCTGCCTTCCTGACCCGTCTGCGCCATCTGGCCGACGACTATGGCCGCACGACCGGCCGCGACCGGTTCCTGGTCGCCGAGGTCGGGGGTGACCGGGCCAACGAGGAGATGAAGCAGTACACGGCCGGGGCCGATCGCCTGCACTCAGCCTATGGCTTCCTGTACCTGTATGCCGACGCCCTGACCCCGGAATTGGTGGATCGCGGGCCGGCCATGTGGCCCGGGATCGAGGGCGAAGGCTGGCCCTCGTGGACCTTCTCGAACCACGATGCCCCGCGAGCGATCAGCCGCTGGGCCGAGGGTCGCGACGAGAAGGCCTTTGCCGAGATGGCCATGCTGCTGCTGATGACGCTGCGTGGCAATGTCTTCGTCTATCAGGGCGAGGAACTGGGCCTGCCCCAGGCTCACGTTCCTTTCGAGCGGCTGGTCGATCCCGAGGCCATCGCCAACTGGCCCGAGACCCTGGGCCGCGACGGAGCCCGGACGCCCATGCCCTGGCATCATGATGCAGCGCAGGCCGGGTTCTCGACCGTCGAGCCGTGGCTGCCGGTGGATCCGCGACATGTCGACCTGGCCGTCGATGCCCAGGAAGCGGACCCGGCGTCCTGCCTTCACCTGGCCCGTCGCCTGATCGCCCTCAGGCGCTCCCATCCCGTCCTGCGAAGCGGATTGATGACCATGGACACGGCGAGGGACGGCCTGCTCGTCTTCCGGCGCGGCGAAGGTCCCGGCACGCTGCTCTGCGTCTTCAACCTCGGTCACGAACCGATCGCCTGGCCGATGCCTGCGGGCTGGGCCGTGGTCGAGGCGGTCAATGCGCCGGAGCCCGCGTCCGGAAGTCTGTCTCCGCTGGCAGGGCTATTGCTGGCCCAGGTCCCCTGATGGCCTCAGCCGCCGCAGGTCTCGCGCACGATCAGGTCTGTCGGAATCCGTTCCGACCGGCCCGAGCGATCGCCGGTGCCGTCGAGCAGCTTGGAAACCATCAGTCGCCCTGCCTTGGCCGTGTCCTGGGCGATGGTCGACAGCGCCGGACGGCTGTAGCGGCTGAACGGCACATTATCGAAGCCGATCACACTGACATCTCCGGGCACCGACTTGCCAGCGTGCAGCAGGGCCCTGACGGCGCCGAGCGCGATCAGGTCGGAAGCGGCGACGATGCCATCGAAATCCAGTCCGCGCCGGATCAGGCTGTCAACGGAGGCTTCGGCCGACTCGACCTCGAAATGGGCCGGAACAATCAGGTCGGGATCGACGCCCAGTCCGGCGCTGACGAGAGCATCCGCATAGCCGCGCTGGCGCTGCATCGATTCCGGTGGGTCCAGATCGCCCAGGAACACGATCCGCTGCCGACCCAGACGCGCCAGATGCAGGGTCGCGCGACGACCGCCGGTGATGTTGTCGGACCCGACCGAACAGTAGTTCTGGTCCGCCATCTCGGCACCCCAGACCACGAACCGGCCGTCGGTCTCGACCATCCGGTTGAAGGCGGCGTGCAACGTGCTCTGGCCCAGGAAGATCACGCCATCGGCGCGGCTGGTGGTCATGGCCGCCGACAGCTCCTCGAACGAGTTCGGGGCGACGTGGCTCAGCACCAGGTCGCAGCCGCGTTCCCGTGCCGCTTCGCCGACCCCGGCCAGAAGCTCGAGGAAGAAGGGATCGCTCAACCGCCCTTCCCGCCCCTGCGGTCGCGGGGTGACGATGGCGATCGTGCCCTGGGCCCCGATCGGGCCTGCCGGCATGTAGCGGCGGAACGGATAGTCATGCTCGCGCGCCAGCTTCCAGATCGCCTGCTTGGTCCGGTCATTGACCGCGGGACTGTCGTTCAGCGCCCGGGACGCCGTCGAGATCGAAACCCCGGCCATCCGCGCCAGATCCTCGAGGCGGGTCGCACGCTTGGTCAACCCGCCACCCCTGCAAATTTTGCTGCAAAACACGTCATTCCGCCAGATGCGCACTGTCGCGCAAGCTTGGCAAGAGGCTTTGCCTCGAACCTGTAAGGAGCGTTCCTCGATGCGTATTTCGTTGCTGGTGCTGGCCCTCGTGGCCCTCTGCACGCCGGCCTTCGCCCAGGCCCCGGCCAGTTTCCGCGTGTCCTCGCCCGAGGGTGTGCTGAGCGTCGATGTGACCACCGACAATGACGGACGGCCCACCTATGCGGTGTCGCGACTGGGTCGCCCGGTCGTCGCCCCGTCACGCCTCGGCTTTATCCTGACGGACGCAGCCAAGCTTGAGCGGGGTCTGGTTCCCACCGCAACGGCGCCGACGTCCTTCGACGAGACCTGGGAGCAGCCCTGGGGCGAGCGTCGCGAGATCCGCAATCGCTACAATGAACTGCGGGTCACGTTCACCGAACGAACCGAGCCTTCGCGGCGTTTCGACGTCGTCTTTCGCCTGTATGACGACGGTCTGGGCTTCCGCTACGAGTTCCCCGAGCAAGAGACGCTGCGCACGGTCCGGATCGGTTCGGAACTGACCGAGTTCAACATCGTCGATCCGGGCGAGGCCTGGTGGATTCCGGCCTGGGAGTGGAACCGCGAGGAGTACCTCTACCACCGCACGGCGATTGACGCCGTGGGGTCCGCCCAGACCCCCATGACGATGCGCACCGAGAACGGCCTGCACGTCTCGATCCACGAGGCGGCGCTCGTCGACTATTCCGGGATGAACCTGCGTCGGGCGGAGGGCCAACGGTTTGCAGCAGCCCTGACCCCCGGGTTCACCAATGCGGCGGTCGAGCGCGAGGCTCCGTTCAACACCCCCTGGCGGACGCTGCAGATCACCGACACGGCGGGCGAACTGGTCGAATCCAGCCTGATCCTGAACCTGAACGAGCCCAACAAGCTGGGCGACATCAGCTGGTTCAGGCCGATGAAATACGTCGGAATCTGGTGGGAAATGCACCTCGACCTGAAGACCTGGAACAGCGGTCCCAAGCACGGGGCCACTACCGAAAATGCGCTCAAGCACATCGATTTTGCGGCGGAGAACGGATTCGGCGGCGTGCTGGTCGAGGGCTGGAATCTAGGCTGGGACGGCCAGTGGTTCGGCAATGGCTGGGACTATGACTTCTCGACAGCCTATCCGGACTACGACCTGAAACGGATCACCGACTATGCCCGCGAGAAGGGCGTCATGATCATCGGTCACAACGAGACGGGCGGAAACGCCTTCCACTACGAACAGCAGATCGAAAGTGCCTTCGCCCTTTACGAAAGCCTCGGCATCGGCGCGATCAAGACGGGCTATGTGGCGGATGCGGGCGGTGCCCGCGTCACGGCCCCGGATGGTCAGCCGACCCTGGCATGGCATGAAAGCCAGGCCATCAGCCGCCATGAACTGGCGGTCGTCACCACGGCAGCGCGCCACCGCATCGCCGTCAATGCACACGAGCCGTTCAAGGATACCGGCCTGCGCCGCACCTATCCGAACATGATCTCGCGCGAAGGCGCGCGCGGCATGGAATTCAGCGCCTGGGGCCAGCCCGGCAATCCGCCCGAGCATGAGGTCAACCTGATCTTCACTCGCCTGCTGGCCGGACCCATGGACTACACCCCCGGCATCTTCGGCATGGAGACGCGCAGCCCGGACGGCATCGCCACCACCTGGGCCAAGCAGCTGGCGCTGTATGTGACCATCTACAGCCCGATCCAGATGGCTGCCGACCTGCTGGTCAATTACGAGGCCAATCCGGGACCTTTCCAGTTCATCAAGGACGTCGCCGTCGACTGGGATGACACCCGGGTCCTGAACGGCGAGGTGGGAGACTTCGTCACCATCGTCCGCAAGGAACGCGGCACCCGGGAATGGTTCCTCGGTTCGATCACCGACGAGAACCCGCGCGTGCTGTCAGCCCCGCTGACCTTCCTTGAGCCAGGCGTCCGCTACACGGCAGAAATCTATCGCGATGGCCCGAATGCCGACTGGAAGGGTGACCGCACCGACATCGTGATCGAGAAACAGACCGTCACGGCGGCTGACACCCTGACCCTGCGTCTCGCACCGGGTGGCGGTCAGGCGATCCGCTTCGTGCCGGCGGGACGCGCCCGATGATGACGACCCGCCCCCGGCTGACCCGGCTTGCCATCTGGAACATGTGTGTCGGCTTCTTCGGCATCCAGATCGGCTTTGGCCTGCAGAACGCCAACACCAGCCGGATCTTCCAGACGCTGGGGGCCGAGGTCGACTCTCTGGCCATCCTGTGGATCGCCGCGCCCTTGACCGGCCTGCTGGTCCAGCCGGCGATCGGCTATTTCAGCGACAAGACCTGGACCCCGCTGGGCCGACGCCGGCCCTACTTCCTGGTCGGGGCCATCCTGACCTCGCTGGCCCTGGTCTTCATGCCCAATGCCCCGGTTCTCTGGATGGCGGCGGCGACCCTGTGGATCATGGACGCCGCCATCAATGTCACCATGGAGCCCTTCCGCGCCTTCGTCGGGGACAACCTGCCCGAGGAACAGCGCGCCACGGGCTATGCGATGCAGAGCTTCTTCATCGGCACGGGCGCGGTCTTCGCCTCCTGCCTGCCCTGGCTCCTGTCCAATGTCCTGAATGTTTCCTCGACAGCACCGGAAGGCATCGTGCCCGACAGCGTCCGGATCAGCTTCTATGTCGGGGCCGCCGCCATGCTGGTCGCCGTGCTCTGGACGGTGTTCTCGACGAAGGAATACAGCCCCGCCGAGATGGAGGCTTTCGAGACCCATCGCGCGGCCGCAGACCCGTCGCCTGAGGCCCTGCGGCCTGCCAGCGCCTATATGTCCGGCGGACTGATCTGGCTCGCGGTTGGTGCCATCGCCTTCCTCGGCATCTGGCTGCTGCGCGATCAGGCTGCGGGCCTCGCAGCCGACGCGACCGACTGGCGCAAGGCCATCGGCAAGGAGCTCTATGTCCTCGCCGGTTTCGTCGCCGGCTTCGGCCTGCTGCAGTTGGCGGTCGGTGCCCTGCGCCGGGCCAGGGCGTCGAACGGCCTGACCGAAATCCTCGACGACATGTTCGGCATGCCCGAGACCATGCGCGGCCTCGCCGTGGTCCAGTTCTTCAGCTGGTTCGCCCTGTTCGCCATGTGGATCTACACCACCGCTGCCGTGACCGCGGTGCATTTCGGATCCAGCGACACGACCTCGGTGGCCTATAATGCGGGTGCAGACTGGGTCGGCGTCCTGTTCGGCGTCTACAACGGCGTCGCCGCCCTCGCCGCCTTCACCCTGCCCGTCCTTGCGCGTCGGACGGGCCGGAAGGGGGCCCATGCGATCGCCCTCGTCTTCGGGGGCCTGGGCCTGCTGGGCATCTTCGCTATCCGCGATCCACAGCTGCTGTGGCTGCCCATGATCGGCGTCGGCATCGCCTGGGCCTCGATCGTCTCCATGCCCTACGCCATCCTTTCGGGGGCCGTGCCGGGGCGCAAGATGGGCGTCTATATGGGCGTCTTCAACATCTTCATCGTCGTGCCCCAGCTGGTGGCGGCGACCCTGCTGGGCCTGATGCTGAACGCCCTGTTCGAGGGTCAGGCCATCTGGGCCCTGGTCGTCGGGGGCATCAGCTTCTTCATCGCCGCGGCCTTTTCGCTGCGGGTCAAGGAGGTCAGGCCGTGAACCGTCGCACCCTGCTTGCCACCCTTGCGGCAACCCCGCTGGCCGGATCGGTCCTGGCCCAGACGCCGCCCGGGCCCGTCCCTGCGTCCGGGCGCCTGATCGAGCTGACGGACGTCGCTTCGGCCCATGTCGGGGCGCGCAATGTCACCATCTGGCTGCCGCCCGGCTACGAGGCCGGCACCGACCGTTACCCCGTCCTCTACATGCACGACGGCCAGAACCTGTTCGATCCGGCAAAGGCCAATTTCGGCGAATGGGGCGTGGATGAACACCTGACCCGGCTGATCGCCAATGGTCAGGCCCGGGCCCCGATCGTGGTCGGCGTCTGGAACACCCCGCTTCGCCTGAGGGAGTATGTGCCCGCCGACCTGATCACCGCCCTGCCCGACGACATCCGCCAGACCCTGCTGGGCATGTATGGCGGCGCGCCCCTGTCCGATGGCTATCTGCGGTTCCTGGTCGATGAGCTCAAGCCCGTCATCGACCGGGACTACCGCACCCTGCCCGGCCGGAGCGACACGATGATCTCGGGCTCAAGCATGGGCGGGCTGATCTCGCTCTATGCCATGATGAAGCATCCGCAGGTGTTCGGGGCCGCGGCCTGTCTTTCCACCCACTGGCCCCTGCGGCTCGAGCGGCTGGACGGCGATGCCCTGGCCCAATGGCGCGAGACGGTCGTCCAGACCTGGAGCCGCGTCATCGCCGACGGCCTGCCGGACCCCGCGACCCATCGCCTGTATTTCGATCGCGGGGATGAAACCCTCGATCAGTTCTATGCCTTCTTCCAGACCCGTATCGACGAGACGGTGCGCGGTGCCGGCTGGGGCCCTGAGCGGTTCCAGTCGCTGGTTTTCCCCGGTGCCGAACACAACGAGAAGAGCTGGAACAGCCGCCTCGACGTGCCCCTGACCTTCCTCCTGTCCCCGACCCGAGTAGCCTCATGATCAAGCTGACCGCCCGCCTTCTGACCGCCGCCTCGGCCCTGACCATGGCCGCCTGCGCCAGCACGGCCGATGTCGCGACACCCGTCCCTCTGATCCAGGCCACGGCGCCGGGTGCGCCCGGCGACCAGCCGACATGGGTCAGCGCGGTCAAGACCGGTGCCGGGGCATCCTATGAGGCCTATGTCGAAGGCCAGTACCGCCCGGGCGGCCGGACCGGCGACGTATCAAAAGTCTGGTTCTCGATCGCCGACGGCGTCCTGACCGAGACCATGTACGGGCTGATCCATGAAGCCCAGATCAAGCAGTTGCGCTTCGCCGTTGCGACGTCTTCGGGTCTGGCCGTCGAGGGCGACGACACCACCGCCCGGACGGAATATCTGCATACCGATGCCCAAGGCCGTCCCCTGTCTCCGGCCTACAAGGTCACGACCACCGACCGTCAGGGCCGGTTCGAGATCGAGAAGCGGCTGTTCACCGACCCCGACCGCAACGCCATGGTCGTGCGGGTCACCATCCGTGCCCTCAGCGGTGACGTGACCCCGCACCTGCTGCTGGAGCCGCATATCGCCAATACAGGGGTCAAGGATCTCGGCCAAGCCTCGGCACAGCGCCTGTACGCCCACGAAGGCACGACCCATCTGGTGCTGAAGCCGGACCAGGCGTTCGAGGCCGCCAGCGTCGGCTTCGTCGGCGCCTCCGACGCCCTGACCGAACTCAAGGCCGACGGCCGCCTCGACAACCTTTATGCCTCGACCGGGACGGACACGGGCAATCTGATGCTGGCGGGCAGCCTGCCGACCGTGCGCGCGGGCCAGAGCCTGAGCCGCGACTTCGTCATCGGATTTGCCGACAGCGAAGCTGCGGCCGAGGCCACCGCCGACGCCACCCTGGCGACCGGACTGGACACCGTCCTCGCCCGCTTCAACGGTGAAGGCAGCGCCGTCGGCTGGGAGGACTATGTCGCGTCCCTGACCGAACTGCCCCGGATCGCGACCCAGTCCACCGATGGCGGCAAGCTGGCCTATGCCTCGGCCTTGATGCTCAAGGTCCAGGAAGACCGGACCTATGCCGGGGCCCTGATCGCCTCCCTGTCCAATCCGTGGGGCGACACGGTCGATGCGACCAATCCGTCGACAGGCTACAAGGCCGTCTGGCCGCGCGACTTCTACCAGGTGGCCATGGCCATGGCGGCGCTGGGCGACCGGGAGACGCCGCTGGCGGCCTTCCGTTACCTGCCCCAGGTCCAGGTCGATGCCGAGACGCCGGGCAACACAGGTGCCACCGGCTGGTTCCTGCAGAAGACCGAGGTCGATGGCACGCTGGAATGGGTCGGGGTTCAGCTGGACCAGACAGCGATGCCGCTGATGCTGGGCTGGCGACTGGCCGAAATGGGCTGGCTGCCCCGGGCCGAGCTCAACGCCCTGTATCCAACCATGATCAAGCCCGCTGCCGACTTCCTTGTCACAGGCGGCAAGATCGGCCTGTTGTGGAACGACGTCACCGTCACCCCGCCCTTCACCCAGCAGGAGCGCTGGGAAGAACAGCCCGGCCACTCGCCCTCCACCACCGCCGCCGTGATCGCCGGCCTGACGGTGGCTGCCGACATGGCGCGTGCGGCGGGCGACACGGCCGGAGCCGCCCGCTATCAGGCCACTGCCGATGACTATGCGTCGAAGATCGAGGCCCGGATGTTCACCACGTCCGGGGAGTTCGGCGACGGCCGCTATTTCATGCGCCTGTCCCCGAGCGAAAACCCCAACGACAAGATGCCTCTGGGCGACAACAACGGCCAGCCGGGCCAACCCAAGGACCGGATCATCGACGGCGGCTTCCTGGAGTTGGTCCGCTACGGTGTGCGCGCCGCCGACGATGAGCACATCCTGGCGACCTTGCCGGAATACGACGATCAGGGCCGTGAGGACCGGTACCGCGTCCGCTATGAGTTTGGCCCGGCGGGCGACACCACGCCCGGCTGGCGTCGCTATGGCAATGATGGCTATGGCGAGAACATGGAGACCGGCGGGAACTATGGTGTCGGCGGCATGACTCCGGGCCAGCGCGGCCGGGTCTGGCCCTTCTTCACAGGCGAACGTGGTCATTACGAGATCGCCCGCGCCGCCCGGGCCAATGCCGACGACGCCGCTTTTGCCGCCATCCGGCAGACCTATGTCCGGGGGATGGAGCGGTTTGCCAATGACGGGCTTCTGCTGCCCGAACAGGTCTGGGACGGCGTCGGCAATGCCACTCCGCGCGCCTATACCCTCGGCCAGGGCACGGACTCGGCAACCCCGCTGGCCTGGACCCACGCGGAATACATCAAGCTGCTGCGCTCGCTGGCCGACCGCGCGGTCTGGGACCGCTATGAACCCGTCGCCAGCCGCTACGCCCGCGACTGAGGGTGGCCGTGACACCGGCAGGGGTTGGCGTCGGCGATGCCAGACGCTAACCCCTGCGCCATGCACAAGCCCGCTATCGTCGCCGTCGACGCCCGTGTCGATCCTTCGGACTGCCAGTCGATGGTTGAGGTCCGTCAGGGCGTCGATGCCCTGGACCGTGCCCTCGTCGCCCTGATCGCCGAGCGCCAGCGCTACATGGACGCCGCAGCCCGCATCAAGCCGGACCGCGACGCCGTCCATGACGATGCCCGGATCGAGGATGTGGTGACGAAGGTTCTGGCGGCAGCCAAGGCCCACCACCTGTCACCCGATATCGCGGAACCGGTCTGGCGGACCCTGATCGACCGCTGCATCGCTCACGAGTTCGGCGTCTACGACCGCACGCGCAGCTAGCGGCGGAGGCTCCGCAGCATCAGCTCATGCCGCCAGGCCGCAACATCGGCGAGCGCTTCATCCAGCGAGAACCGGACCCGGTCCAGCACGACCGACGCCACCCCCTGATCCGCGACCTCGGCGTCCTCGCAGACTTCTGACAGGGCGTGGGCGCCGATGCCCAGGGCCGCGCCGCGGATGGTGTGGACGGCGTCGCGCCAGCCTTCGAACCTGGCATCCAGCATGGTCGACCACATCGCCGCCTGTTCGACGAACAGGCCCAGCACCTCTTCCGACACGTCGTCGTCGCCGCCGGTCATCCGGTCCAGCACGCTGAAGTCGACCGCCCCCGACAGGCCGGACCGGGCCATCAGGCGGCCGTCTCCTCGCCCTTGGCGATACGGGTGTTGCGGCGCGCGAACAGCAGATAGATCACCAGCCCCGCACCGTTCCAGATGAAGAAATTGACCTGGGTCGAGACCGGCAAGCTGATGAACAGATAGATGCACCCCAGGATCGCCCCGGCCCCGACCAGCGGCCAGGCCGGTGCCTTGAACATCCGTTCGCGGTTCGGCTGCTGGATGCGCAGCACGATCAGCGATGCGCCGACGGCGATGAAGGCCGCCAGCGTCCCGGCATTGGCCAGGGCCGCCAGTTCACCCAGACTGAACAGACCCGCCACCACCGCCATCAGCACGGCCGTCACGCCGGTCATCAGCACCGGCGATCCGCGTTTTGCGCTGACCTTGGCCAGAGCACGCGGCAGCATGCCGTCCCGCGCCATCACGAAGAAGATCCGGCTCTGGCCGTACATGAAGGCCAGCAGCACCGTCGGCAGGGCGATGATGGCTGCACCCGCGATGATGGTCGCTGCGGTCTCGGACCCCAGGGTGCGGGCGATGAAGGCCAGGGGCTCGGGCGAACCAGCGAACTGCCCGAACGGCATGGAGCCGACGGCTGCGGCAGCGACGACCATGTAGATGATGATGCACACGACCATCGAGCCCACGATGCCGATGGTCAGGTCGCGCTTGGGATTACGCGTCTCCTCGGCCGCTGTCGACACGGCATCGAAGCCATAGAAGGCAAAGAAGATGATGGCCGCTGCAGCCATGACCCCGACCTCGACCCCGTTGGAATCGACGGTCTTGCCAAAGCCGAACGGCATGAAGGGCTGCAGGTTCGCGGGGTCGAAATGGGGAGCCGCAATCGCGACAAAGGCGATCAGCGCCAGGACCTTGATCACCACCAGAACGGCATTGACCGTGGCGCTCTCGCGTGTGCCCAGCATCAGCATGCCTGCGACCACGCCGACGATCCCGACAGCGGGCAGGTTGACGATCCCGGGGGTGTCCGTCCCGAACGGCCCGCTGGTCAGGGCCGCCGGAAGGGCCCAGCCGATACTCTCCATGAAGCCGTTGAAGTAACCGGCCCAGCCCACGGCCACGGCCGACACGACCAGCGAATACTCCAGGATCAGGCTCCAGCCGATCACCCAGGCCAGCATCTCGCCCAGGGCGGCATAGCTGTAGGTATAGGCCGAGCCCGAGGCCGGGATCATGGTCGCCAGCTCGGCATAGGCCAGTGCCGCGAACACGCACACCAGCCCGGCCACCAGGAACGCCAGCATGACCGCCGGTCCGGCCTTGGCCGCTCCCACGCCGATCAAGGTATAGATCCCGGTCCCGACGATGGCACCGACCCCCAGGGCGATCAGATGCGGCCAGCTCATGGTCGCCTTCAGCCGGGAGCCGCCCTCGAAGCTGGTGATCGCCTCGATCGATCGCCGACGGTTCCAGAATGCCATGCCGATGTTCCCCTCGCGCCCCCGTCCGGAGGCCTGATTCCGGCCGGACCTTAGCGCCATCCCGTCGCATTCCGAAAGCACATGCTTGCACTCTCGCGCCATAACCATTAGGACCCGTCCCCTCGCAGGCCGCATTACTCATGCCCTGTGCTTGAAACGATCGGTCGGGCGATTAGCTCAGTTGGTAGAGCAGCTGACTCTTAATCAGCGGGTCGTTGGTTCGAACCCAACATCGCCCACCATCGTTTCATTGATATCACAGCATATTTAGCCATACTGAGCGAATGCAAGCGTCGGGCCTTTTTTAGGACGGCGATTAGGACGGTATTTAGGACGGTGGACTAACGGGAAATCGTTGGACGATCTGGCCATCGCGATCCCCGCACACTTACGACCGTACGTTCGCGAGTGGTCGCAGATGACACCGCCGCTCAAGCTTACGCCCCTCGGTTCCGGAACGGAGACCTCTGGTGGCTGCGCACATGGAAAACTCAACTGACTCCCCTTCACGCTCTCGCTTTCTGAGGACGCCCGAAGCAGGCCACTTTTTGGGCCTGTCAGGGCGAACCTTAGAAAAACACCGCACCTACGGAACTGGACCGACCTACCGAAAGATCGGAGGTCGGGTGATCTATGCAGTGCACGATCTGGAAGCTTGGGCCGATCTCGGTCTGCAAAACTCGACTGGCGGGCCCAAGGGTCAGATCCGCGCCGCCAAGCCACGGGACGAACGACATGCCGCGATTTGAGGCGCGGCCGATCGAGTTATCCCATTCGGTGCTTCAGTAACCCGGAAGCCCGAATGGACGAGCCTCGGCGATCTCCTGCGCGCTTAGGGAGGCCGGGAGGGCGGGAGGGCGGAAACTAGCCGCTTCGCGACGCCCCCGGACTGCCGGTCGGACCACTGGCGTCCATGATCGGGTTGATGCCATCGTCTCTACATCCGACGAGGCTTAATATACGCGACGACGGGCCTTGGGCGGTCGACCCGTACCAGGCCAGCACATACCGAGGCAGCTATAGTAGCAGATCCTGGACAGCCAAAGGATGGATAGGGGAACACGCTCTCTCTGTGGAAACATTAGCTGCCAGAAGCGGCGACCCGAGAGAGACGGCGCGAATATCCGATGACCCTGAACCCCATCCGACGGAGACTGGGGATACTCCTGCACCGAACACAAGTTCCTCAATGCGAAGTTTTTGTAGGTCCGCTATCGGAGCGATGTGAATGAGAGCAACTCCGAACCTAAGCGATCATACCCCACTTGTTTAAGAAGAACGGCGATGTCTGATTGTACGTGTAGGTTGTATCCATGAGCAACGACGCAATCTTTTTTGCCAATGGTTTCGGCGATGCTTTGATGGCTTTGCCCGGCATGCGCGCCACGCTGCGCGCAATGCCGGAAGCTACACTGATACTGCCGCATCATCCGGCCTACGATTACATCTTCACAGGCTTTGACCGACGGATCAGGATTGCTCCCAGATCGGGCCTAGAGTTCGACTGGAGGGATCTCGATCAACGCGCCGGGTGTCCGGAGCGACTCGCGGTCTTCACGTCATGGACGTCAGGCGCTCTGGCTGAATGGATTTCAACTGTCAACGATCGAGGATTCACCACGGGGCTTATCGCGGAAGTTTCCCGAAGCGTCTCGAAGACTGGGCATTACACGCAGCGATATTTCGAGATCGCCCGCAACATCGATATGGAACTTGCGTTCGCGGATCACTGCCATCCGCTCGTGGAACTCCCTAGAGATGGGCGTTTAAAAGGTCTGGGATACTATGTTCTGCATGTGGACACTGCAGAGGCAAAGAGGCTCGACGATGATGTCTGGACGGCGCTGGTATCCGCCTTGTCGGAGCATCGCCCGGACCTCCATCCGGTCGTGGTTGGTCGCGATCCGGCTTTGAGGGGCCCGCTGGGCGGTGCGGGCTCTCAGATTGCCCATGCGCCGTTCGACTTCGGCGCATCCTGCGAGATTGTTGCCGGGGCGACGTTTTTCGCGGGAGTCGACTCGTCTTTCCTTCATTTAGCGGATTTGCAGCAAATACCTTCGGTGGGAGTGTTCCGGCACCCGAACCACGACAGGTTCGGCCTCTGCCTCACCCCTCATCGCGTCAATCTGCTTGTCGAGACGGACCTGACCGGTCAGTTCACGCGCCTGCTCTCCGCATGTCTGTCGGTCTCCGTTCCGCCTCGGCGTGGAGCGAAAACCGAGCCTGGATGACGTAAGTGATGTCTTCGCAAAGCATCCCGGCGGTGCTCGCATCGTGAAGAACGTTTTCAGTCGGCGCGAGATAGGCCCAGCCGGGCGGCACCGTCATTAGCAGAATCTCAGTCCAGGGATGGGCAGTAAGATAGTCGATACCGATCCGTGAATAGGGCCTCAGATCCGGCGCGCCGCCAGCCGCTATGTGCCAGGCGTAGATGTGGGTGAAGGGTATAGGACAGATCAGAAAGCGACGGGGCTCGGATCCTAGGTTCACGGAGACGCGACCGCGAGCTAAATTCCTCGCCCCGGCCTCGGCACCGGACCAGTCGTCGAGATGCAGTCCCAGAAATTCTCCACTGTGACGACCTGCACGGCTGACGGTCGGCAATCCTGGTGGATTTCGCGCAAAGCCGACGTGCTCGCAGTCGGCGGAAGCGATATGCGCCGGCAGCGCATTCAACAGAGCGTTGCTGCAGACGTTCGGATCTACGCGTTCCGTATGCCCTTGCGCCAGTAGGTCGGCCTGTTCACACAATACCCCGATGGCCTTGCGATCGACTGGAAACAGCGCCGCGAACGGTCCGTTGCCCTCACACCGCGCGAGGTACGCGTCCGACGACCATGGTTCCGCATTCGCGAAGTCGGCGATGAACGCACCGTCCCGATATCCCAAACCGCCAGAGGTGCGTACTGCAAGGGAGCGGAAAACGCCGCCTAAGGCGGCGGCGGGCAGATGAAGCGGTATGCCGGGCGCGCATCCCTCTGCGGCAATCAACCGACTTGGTTGCCCAAAGCACACTGTAAGGCGTCGGCCTGCAGCGCGACGTGACTTCTTCCCACTGCTGCGAAGACCCGTTCGCCACGCAACGCAGCTGATGCCAGGTGGCGATACATGGTGGCGTTCCTGTACTTGTTCTCAAGTCGATTGATTTGGTGGAAGAGCAGCGGACCAGCCGAATCCGAGTTCACATACGGCGTGAACCAGTTGAGGGGAATGGTTTGCCAACTGGCACTTGGCCATCGGACCTGAACCGCGTTGTCGACGTCTTCCAGCGATTTCAGCGGCCAGTCCGGAAGAGGGCCAGGCATGTCGAGCAGTTTATCGAGATACCATTGGGCTCGGCGGCGCAGGACCTCCCCTTGGGCGTCACGACGCTCGCGCTCTTGGGCAATATCTCGGAGAAGGTAGAACAACTGCACGTCCAGCGCCGAATACTCCGCGAGCAGAGCCAGGCGCAGAGAGATGTCCGAAGGCTCCAGCGAGATCGGCGCGACGCCGTCAAGCTTGGCGAGGAACTGAACCAGAGCCGTCTCATGAATCGCGCGGGCATCTGCCTCGCTTTTCGTCCGGACTTCGCAGCAGCCCTCAAAGAACACGGCCGTCGGATCGAACCGTCTGTAAGCGGCAATGATCTCGTCATACTCCAGCGAGGAAGCATCGCTCGGGTGCGTAGTCCCCATATAGTAAAGAGCGCCGCCGTTAGGCAAGACAAGGTCAACGTTCCAAGCCTGATCGGCCTCAGCCACAAACCCCCCCGAGTCCAGCACCATTTTCTCGCAAAGCTCCACAATAACCTGCGCGTCGTTTGGAGATGCTCGCGCCTCATCTGGCAACGCGAAGTGTGACACAATCGCTAGTCCGATGGCCAACGCGCCGAACTTCAACCTGTTACTAGGCAGCGAAGACATGTCGCCGCTCTCCCGTCAAAATGTCTTCAACACCCACACCTGACTGGCTCATGAAGTGAGCCAGACCAGCGAACAAACCGGCGTAAGCCCCGCAATATACGCTCTTTCTTGAAAAGTCGCCGTCCATTACGAAGCGCATGCCAACGCGCCCCAGCGCATGACCGCTCTCGCAGACGTCGATCAGAACGCACCCCGCGCATTCCGTCGACCGGGTGAGATCCGCTCGGACGAGGTCTCCGAATCGCGGATCAGACACGATGTCACGGGCACGATCGGATGCTACATGGAGGTCGGCGAACCGATGTTCAAATGTCGGCCGTAGGCTTTCCTCTGGCATGATCGTCCCATCGCTTTCGACGATGGTCACCTGATGGCCAAGTTCAATTCGTTGCCCGGGAGTGCGCTGATAGACCCCGCGCCCGAACCCATGCATGGCCCTTAGTGCGTCGGTAAAGACGCGGACATGTACGGTTTGCCCCGCTGCTCGGCCTTTCATCCAACGATCGAGTGCGTCCAGAAGGAAGCGACTGGCACCTTCGACGTCCTCCTCCGCGTAGTTGGACCAGTTCATGAACGGGAACAGGAAGTTTATGTTGTCGAAGCCAAGATCGTTGACGAGGTGATCGTAGGTCTCACCCCCAGACGCCGTCGGATCGATCACGCACAGACCACCTGGCTTAGAAATGCGGCCCTCGCGCGCGGCAGTGCGGAGTAGTTCAAGACCGCGGATCGTGGCTTGGTAGGACCCGCGCCCCTTTTTGTCGACACGACGCCGGTCATGGACGGCTTCCCGGCCGTCAACGGTGATCCCGACAAGGATCTTCCAGCGCGCTAGCAACGCGATCCACGCCTCGGTAACGAGAGTTCCGTTAGTTTGGATCGAGAATTCGACACGGTCCCGCTGATCTGGCGTGAGGCGACGGTCGAGAACGGCCCCGATTAACTCCATCCGCGCGGCGAACTGGTGGGCCGGCATTAGCATCGGCTCTCCGCCGTGTATAATCAGACTGACTCTGGACGGATTCCAGTCCTCGAACGCATCGCAAATGAAGTTCGCGACGCTCTCGACCACATCTAAAGGACTTGATGGCGGCACGCTCTTGAACAGCGTGTTACCGACATTGTACATATAGCAGTAGGAGCAATCGATATTGCAGGTCTCTTGGATCTTGTAGACGATCTCCAACGACGCATTATCGGCAAGGCGAAGTTCCACGGACCTAAACTTTCAGCTCAGCTTGGCTTACGAGGAAGACCATGGCGCCCGCAACCGCGTGTTGCAGGCGCCATGGTATAGCCGACAAAGAACTTAGGACACCATCAGACTTCTGGTTGCTGCGGAGCATCGCTAAACGGGTGAATACACTCGTAGAAAGTATAGCCGTCCGGATAGGGGCAACTGCCCGACCGATCAGGGAAGTTGGGGCCACCGCTGCCGCCCGACACCTGGGCGACCTGCTCCGGCGAAAGAGTGTCGATCCGGAGGCCAGCATCGACGCCAGCGTCTCGTCCAGACCTGAAAGATTCAATCAGTTTTAGAAAGTCATTTTTGGAAACAGCCATCTTAAACCCCTGGTGAAAACCATGTCCAACGAACACATTCATCGTGCGCGGTCAAGTGGTAACGGCGGTTGAGATTTAGTGCTGAACTTGCCAACGTAGCTTTCGATCCGGCAAACTTCAGACATCAGGTCGGGAGGTTCCGATCATTAGGCAGGGGGGGGATCGGTTTGATCGAAGGCATTAACGGTGACTATCCCGACGCGGTGTCAGGGCGGCTGGTCGTTGTCTTCACGACAGACAGATGCGCTCCTTGCGATCTCCTCAAATCGATCTTTGCGAACCACCTGCCCCCATCCGCACAGGCGGCTCTCCGTGTGTCTCACCTGAGCCAGGGGCATGCGTCTCGCCGGTCCGATCATCGACGTGCTGGCGTTCGACGCTATCCGACTGTGCAGTTCGTCCATGACGGCGTGGTTGCGGAATCGGTCGTCGGCTTCGACCCAGCGGAAACGGTGGAGATAATCAGGCTGATCGACACCTTTCTCGCAAGCGAATCTTCGCTCGCGCCGAGGCCTCCCGGGGCGCGCGATGCCGGATGATGCTTGCTCAATGTAGCGCCTGTGCGAGCACATCGTCGTGACCGAGCCGACCGAGAGCAAGGATAGCTCGGCCACGCGAGCAGGTGCTGGACCCCTGTTCCGACCCGAAGTCGCAGCCGCCAGAGCTGACGCGTTCGGGCCTGCGGTCGGGGCTTCCCCACCCGGGGCGCGACTGTATTTGATCTTGCTTGTCGTCGTGTTCGTCGGTGGGTTGCTGGCGGCCGCGTTCATACGTTTCACCGAGACATTCGCTCTCGAAGGATGGCTGGTTCCGGCCGGAGGTGAGGTCAGAAACGAAACCGCCTCCGCCGGCACGGTTGCGCGTATCCTCTCAGGCGAAGGGACACGCGTCTCGGCAGGGCAGGCCGTGATAGCGGTCGCCACCGATCGCAGCGTCGATGAGACCGGCGATCTAGGCCCAGTGCTTATGAAGGGCCTCGACGACCAACGCTCACGACTTCTCGCGCAGTTGAATGACGTCAACACGCAGGAAGCCGCTGACGCGGACGAGGCGCGTGCGGCTGCCGCGCGGATCGATAGGAACACGACGAGCCAAAGGCGACAGGTGGAATACCTGCGCCAGCGGCTCTCCTATACCGAAGAGCAGCGCGATCAGTTTAGCACCCTTGTCGATCGGGGATTCGGTTCGAGAGCCGAACTGAGCCGCCGCGAGGAGGCTGTCATCGCAGCGCTGCAGGCTCTGGAGTCCGGGGAGCAGGCGATTGCCGATCTTGAGAGTTTGCGCAGCGAGCAGCGCGCGAGGCAGCGGAGCGCAACCGCCCGCAGACAGTCCCAGCGCAGCGCGATCGAACAGTCCATCGCCAACGTCGAAGTGGATATGGACCGGCGTCGATCCGACACCGAATCCATCGTCCGAGCGACGATTGCCGGCCGGGTGGCGACGTTGAACGTCGCGCCGGGCGATCGGGTCGTTCCGGGCAGCTCGCTCTTCACCATACAAGGCGATGGCCAAGGGTTCACCGCCATTCTTTTGGCGCGGCAAACCGAGATCGCGAGACTTTCGGAGGGGCACCTAGTCCGACTGCAGGTCGCGGCCTACCCTTCGAGGGAATTCGGCGTGCTTGAGGGACGCGTCGTGGGACTGTCGGCGACACCCCTACGCCCCGGCGACATCCTCACGCCGACTGCTCTAACGGAGCCAGCATACCGCGTGACGGTGATGATCACGAGCCCGGCGCACGACCGACCGATGAGTCTGCGATCGGGAATGACCGTACGGGGCCTGTTATTGGTGCGAGAGCGGACGCTTCTTGGGCTGGCCTTGGGGTCGTTCCGCCCCCAGCAGAGGGCCGAGTAGGACATGAACATGTTTCCAACTCGAGGCCGTCTCCCGGTCATCCACCAAGTCGGCGCTGCCGAGTGCGGGCTTGCCTGTATGGCAATGATTTCCTGGTATCACGGCAACGAGACGGATCTCTCCATTCTTCGGCGGCGGTTCTCGGTTTCGCTCTCCGGTGCGCGGCTTTCGGATCTGATCAATTTTGCAGACCGTATGAATCTGTCGGCTAGGCCGGTTCGTCTGGATTTGGATGCATTGGGCCGACTGGCGCTGCCCGCGGTCCTGCATTGGGACATGAACCATTTCGTTGTGCTCAAGTCGGTCGGAAAGACTTCCGTCACAATCCACGATCCCGCGAACGGCGCGCGTGTCGTGAGCAAGGAGGAACTGTCCCGGCATTTCACTGGTGTCGCCTTGGAGGTCGGTCCGCGCGAAGACTTCCTGCGAACGCGATCAACCAAACTTGTCACTCTCGTTGAGGCATTGGGCGACTTCTCCATTTTTCGTCGGGCTCTTCCGAAACTTCTCGTGCTTTCCCTCGCGATCCAGTTGCTATCGCTACTTCCGCCGCTGCTGATGCAGATCATCATCGACGAATCCAGCATCGCCCGCAACAGCGATATCGTTCTCTCGCTCTCGCTCGCATCGCTGTTCGTGGTGCTAGTAACGCTGTCAACTACGGCCATCCGGTCTTGGATCACACTCTACTTCACCAACCTCATCAACTACTCTTTGGTCGGGCGGACTTTCGAGCGCCTAATGGCGCTACCGGCCTACTACTTCGAGCGTCGAAGCGTGGGCGACATCATCTCTCGGATGCTGTCGATCAAGACGATCCAGTCCACAATAACCGATGGAGCGATCCAGTCCCTGCTCGATGGCGTCCTGGGTTTGGTCACGTTGGCGGTCCTCTTCGCCTACGACGTGCGTATTGGACTGGTCGCGGCTGGCTCGGTGCTGGCTCTTGCTCTCAGCAACCAGATGTTCGCTTCAGTTATCCGCAGCGGGCAGGAGCAGTCTTTGGCCACAGCAGCCGAAGAGCAGTCCCATCTGATGGAATCTATCCGCGCGGCTAACGTCATCAAGATGTTCGGCCAGGAGAGCATGCGTCTCTCCAAATGGCGCAATCGTTATTTGAGGCTAGTCAACGCCAATCTCGGTGTCGGCAGATCGCAGATCGCAATGACCGCGGTCAACGACGCCATTGGAGCGTTTCAGCTCATCGCGGTCATCTACATTCTGGCGACAGGAGTGATATCAGGGGACTTGACGGTCGGCATGTTCGCCGCAGTCCTCGCCTATCGCCAGTCGTTCGCCCAGAGCGTAGCGCGGTTGATCGTGCAACTGATGCAGTTTCGTCTTATCCGTCTACATCTGGATCGCCTCGGCGACATCATCCACCATCCGCTGGACCCGGCATCGGCACCCACGGCAGAGCAGGCGGCGGAGGTCGCCTCATACCCGAAGATCGAGCTTGTCGATGTCTCGTTCCGATATGGCGATACCGATCCCTGGCTTCTCCGGAAGGTCTCGCTATCAATCGAACCTGGCTCTTTCGTCGCAATCGTCGGGCCGTCCGGTACCGGCAAATCGACGCTCGCCCGCCTCATGCTCGGTCTCCTCGAACCCACCTCGGGCGAGATCTTTGTCAACGGCAGGCCCTTGAAGGGAAGCACCCTCAGGAACTGGCGTGCAAGCCTTGGGGTGGTGCTTCAAAACGACAAGCTCTTCACCGGTACGTTAGCGGAGAACATCAGCTTCTTTGCGGCCGAGGTCGATCCGGACCGACTAGCCGAGGTCGGGCGTCTCGCCGACATTCACGAAGCGATCATGGACATGCCGATGGCCTACCAGACGATGGTGGGGGACATGGGCTCGACCCTTTCGGCCGGCCAGTACCAGCGTGTGCTCCTAGCCCGCGCGCTTTACCGAAACCCGAAATTCCTGCTCCTCGATGAAGGCACAGCCAACCTTGATCCTGCGACGGAGCATCGGATCGTACAGAGCGTCTCCGATATGGCGCTGACCCGCGTTGTTGTCGCCCACCGCCCGGCCCTGGTGGAGGCTGCAGATGTCATCCTGAGGGTAGCTGAGGGTGCTGTCGCCCGAGTTGAACGACCAGCACCATGACCTCAGCAGACCGATCCGCTGAGCGACGTGCATACTGCACGGACCCGCATGTCGCTTTAGTTGCACGTCTGCCGACGCTTGATGAAACTTCAACCCTGTGATCCGCCGCAGCCGCCGCGGCTCGCCCGTTTTGTGCTTTCAAGGCCTGACGTGCCCTGCGTTTTCATCCGGCGGCGAACTGACCCCCGGCGATCGTGACTCTCCTGAGCTCGATGCAACCGGAGGGGTTGTTGGGGTATCACCTCACTTATCATCAGTTGCTCGACGACGAATTCGACACGATGACGCTCAGGGATGATTTCAGCGTCCCGCTCGACATCGCCATGCTGGCGCGTCGCGACGGTATCCCCGGGCTGAAGACGCCAAAAGGGTACTTGACCAAGCTCAGGGACACGACCTTCAGCGGGCTGATCCGGCAGATCGAGGACCATGAAAACCCCAAAGTCGGAGAGTTAGGATTCATGTTGCTCCAGCTAGGGGAGGAAACAGCTAGGTCGCTCGGTTCGGGTATCGGATCACGATCGACTCGCTGTCGTTTGACTTATGCCCAGCCCTCTGACTTGCCGACCGTGGGAGCGTTGCCTTGCGCCGGTTCGCGCGCCGGGTACTATAACTGCGGCGGGCCTCGACCGGATAGCCTTCGATCTTGAGCTGGGGGACGTTTTGCGTCGGCGGCGATCGCGGGTGAAGACGTTGAGCTTCACACAGAAGTTCCCGGCCCGCCCCCTCCCCTCACCCGTCTCTTGGCAGGACTCCCCATTACCACCGGGAGCCACTCAGCCGGCGCCATCGGTCTTTCTCGGACATCGGCACCTCCGTTAGATCAGCATGGTCACGCCAATGGGTGATGATCCCTTGCTCGACCTCGAAGATACTGATTGCGCGCACGTCTAGGACGGCGGCGTGGCGGGTTGCCAGGAGGTAGACGCCCTCCGCCATTACCAGTTCATCCTCGACGACGCATTTGAGGATATGAAACTCAAAAAGCGAATACGTTTGAAACAGCCGACGCCAAAAGCCGAGCAACGCTTTTCTGCCAATGAGGTCGCCCGCGATATCGAAGCGTGCAGCGACATGCTCCCCCAGATACGGCTCAAGCCGTCGTACGTCGCGAAATGCGATTTCCCTGGCAAAAGCTTGAACGACGTTTTCGGGCATCGTCGATTTGATCACTGCTCAGATAAAAAAATCATGATCTGATCCTTGACCAAAATCCCGTGCGGCGAGTGACGGCCGCATCAATCCGGCTCGATTGTTCCTGCCCGCACGGCAAGCGCGACAGCCTCGATTCTCGTCCTGACCCGAAGCTTCGCACAAACCTTCTCTAAGTAGCTATCGACCGTGCGCGGCGACAGGCCGAGGATGGCACCAATATCGCCCGAGCTCTTGCCGCGGCTGACCCAGAGTAGGCACTCCAGTTCCCTCGGGCTCAGTGCGAAGGTCTGCGATCCGACATCCGTTTGATGGTCTGGGGTCATGATTTCACTTGCCTTGACCATCGCATGGTGACTCGTCGCCGAAGCTTAAACAACGCAATCGCCTTGCGGAGTTTTCGCAACAAACTTGCGGAAACGCCTTAGCGAATCTCCTTCGCCCAACTCGCGTGTCGCGCTTCACGGGTCGATTGCTTTAGCGGCTGCGGGCACCTAAACTGTTTCGCGTCGGGTGCCGCTATATAGGGGCGGAACTTGAGCCGGGGCCTGCCTTTGGCGGAGGCGGCGTTTCACCCTGAAGTCGCGGGCCTCTTCGCAGAGGATTCCACGCCCGACCCCTCCGCCTTGCGCCCGGACCCGGTTTGATTCATGGTCGGCTGTCGGCGTTCGCGTCGATAGGGGCCGGGAATCCCCTGTGCGAAGCTCAACCTTTACGGCCGCGCCCTGACGCGCGGCGTCCGTCCGCGATCGACCGCGGCGCATCCTTGCGTGCGTCCGCACTGGCGTGGACGCGCTCTCGGATTCCCGCTCTCTTACAGCCGGCTGGAGGTCGCGTTGGGCGATGTGAAGGAGTTGGATCCGGGCGCAGCGGCGAGCCTCAATGGGCTCTACCGACGCTATTCGGGATGGCTGGTAAAGCGGCTTCGCGGGCGAGTGGGTGCCGACGAGGCCGACGACGTCGTGCAGGAGACTTATCTACGCCTCGCCCCGTATCTCCTTCAGGATATCCGACATCCCAAGGCGCTGCTGCTCCGGGTCGCGCTCAACCTCGTCCGCGATGAGCGGCGCCGCCTGGTACGGCATGATCGGGCGTTGCAAGGTGCGCGTCCGATTGTGGGCACGGCCGCTGACGCGCCTTTCGATCGCCTCCATATCAAGCAGATCTTGCAGACAATGCCGCCCCTCTACAGGGACGTCTTCGTCTTGAGCAGGTTTGACGGTATGACATACCCTGAGATTGCTCTGGCTCACGGGATCAGCTTGGCTACAGTCGAACGACGTATGGCCAAGGCTGTTGAACACTGCATGTCGCAACTGGACGTCTAAGGCACGAACAATGACTGCCGATAAAGACCTAGACGCAAGACGCCGCGAGGCCGCTTCATGGTTCGCGACCCTTAACCAGAAGCGGGTGGCGGCTTCGGACGTCACAGCCTTCAGCCAATGGCGCCGCAGACCCGAGAATGCCGAGGCTTTTGCGCGTATCGAGACGATGTGGGAGACGGCGGGCAGCCTCAGGGGGGACGCCGATATCGCCGCCTTGACGCAAGACGCGCGCGCGCGCGCGGACGCGTCGCGTCGATCCCAGGGTCGTTTAGCTAAAAGTCTCGTTCCCATGGGGGCCTTAGCGACGATCGCCGCCATCGTGGTCGGCGTCGCCGTGTGGTCCGCTCGGCCGCAGTCTTATGAGACGAGTTTAGGAGAGCGCCGGGTTGTGGTCCTGGCAGAGGGGTCGCGGGTCACGCTGGACACCGACTCCAGGATCAGCGTGAAGCTGACCCGCGGGCGGCGCGCCGTTGAACTGGCCAGTGGTCAGGCCTTCTTCGAGGTTCAGGGCGATCCTGCTCGCCCGTTCGTCGTCAGCGCGGGGGCGACCGACGTCATCGCGGTGGGCACCCGGTTCGACGTACGTCGCGCGGGAGACGGCGCTCAGGTGACTCTCGTCGAGGGTAAGGTCGAAGTGAGCGACCCTTCGGCGGTCACTCAAGGGTGGTCCCTCACGCCGGGCCAGCAGATCGTCACGACCTCGCCTCGTCCCGCCGTCCGCTCGGTGGATGTCGCGTCAGAGACGAGTTGGACATCCGGTCGCCTGATTTTCGCCGGTGACACGGTCGAAGCAGCCGTCGCCGAGGTGAACCGCTACAGCCGCACCAAGGTTGTTCTCGAAGCGCCCGCCATCTCCCGCATTGCCGTCAGCGGGGCGTTCAACACGGGCGATGTCGAGGCTTTTGTCTCCGCGCTCACTGAACTCTATCCCGTCGTTGCCGAGCGGACGCCTGCCGGACAGATCGTTCTTCGTGATGCGTCAGCAAAAAATCCGGCCGTGCGCTGAGGGGTTTTGCCGCGCCTCTTCGTCTCTTCCCTGACCCGCGCCTGTGCGGATATCCATTTCGGGGATTTTTATGCGTTTCGGTCTCTGTTCATCTGCGCTCGGGGCGCTTGCTCTCGCGGCGGCGACACCTGTCGTCGTCCAGGCGCAGACCCCTGCCATCCAGTTCCGCGTTCCCGCCGGTCCGCTGCAAACCGTCTTGCCCCAATTCGCGGCACAGAGTGGCGAACAGATCCTCTATTCCACCGACCTGGTGGTCGGCCGTCAGTCGCCTGGGGTTAGCGGAGCCTTGCGGACCGATCAGGCGCTCGCGGGTCTCCTTCAAGGCACGGGACTGCGCGCACGCCGAACGCGCCCGAACACCCTCGTCGTCTTCGATCCGACCGCGCGGGCCGAGACCGCCGACGAAGCGATCGAGCTCGATGAGATCATCGTCACCGGCAGTTTGATCCGCGGCGTCGCTGACGGCCCATCACCGGTCGTTAGCGTGACCCGGGACGATATTGACCGGCAGGGCCACGGAACGGTCGCCCAAGCCCTCGCCGCCCTGCCCCAGAATTTTGGCGGCACCGGAAACGATGCGGCCATGAGCAACGGCGGCGACCGGACGGGGACCAACAGCTTCTACGCCTCGGGTGTCAATCTGCGCGGTCTGGGCAGCGATGCGACGCTCGTACTGGTCAACGGCCGACGCATGGCGGGCACGGGAAACAAGGGCGATTTCGCTGATGTGTCCACCATTCCGACCAGCGCGGTCTCCCGCATCGACGTCCTGCTCGACGGCGCGTCGGCTCTTTACGGAGCGGACGCCGTTGGCGGCGTGGTCAACATCATTTTGAGGGATGACTACGACGGCGCCGAGACGCGGGTCCGATACGGCGCGACCTCGGATGGGGCGAGCGATGAGGTCCAGATTGCGCACACCGTCGGCCAACGGTGGTCATCAGGTTCGATCCTCGGCACCTATGAATACAACGACCGCAGCCGCCTGGCGGCATCCAAGAGGGACCGGGCGAACGACGCCGACTTGCGGCGGTTCGGCGGCACCGATCGACGACGCATCTTCAGTAATCCCGGCAACATCGTCGTCTTTAACGCCGCCGCCGGCGGCTTCGTCCCGACATACGCCATACCGCGTGGCCAGAATGGTATTGGCCTCCAACCGAGCGACTTCCTGGCCGGTCAGGGCAATCTCTACAATTACCGCGAGGGCCTCAACGTACTGCCGGAGCAAACGCGGCATAGCGCCTATCTGGTTCTCAATCAGGACCTCGGCGACCGCGTCTCCGTCAACGCCGATGTTCGCTATGGCCTGCGCGAGTTCGAGGCGGTGTCCCAAGGCTTTCCGACGACCTTCACCGTGACCTCGACGAACCCCTATTTTGTCTCCCCGACAGGCGCGACATCACACATCATCGCCTATAATTTCGGCCGCGATCTCGGCAATCCGAGGATCGGAGGCCGCGCGGAAAGCCTGGGTGCCTCGATCGGCGCAAAGATCGATCTTGCTGGTAGCTGGCGGCTGGACACCTACGCCGCCTATGCGCAGGAACATGGCGAGAACGGCAGTAGCAACCAGCTCAACTCCACCTTCTTGCGCGAGGCGCTCGGCGCTATCGCCGACAATCCGGCCACCGCCTACAGCGCACGCCGCGACGGGTATTTCAACCCGTTCGCCGACGGCTCGAACAGCTCGCCTGCCGCCCTGGCCTTCATCGGCTCGGGATGGGCGCGCGGCGTAGGCGAGACGACGGTTTCATCCATCAACGCCCTGGCGGACGGGTCTTTGTTCACCCTCCCCGCCGGGGATGCCAAACTGGCCGCGGGGGTCGCCTTCCGCCGCGAGACCTTTGAGCGTCAGGACACGAGTTTCACCTCGGGCGTGTCGCCGTCCGTCGGTGCTCCCGTCGCGTTCGACCGCGAGGTCGCGTCCGCTTTCGCGGAGGTCCGGATCCCTCTCTTCAGCGCAGCAAACCGTCGCACAGGATTCGAGAGGCTTGAGTTATCGATCGCAGGGCGGTTCGAGGACTATTCGGACGCCGGTCAAACGACCAGCCCCAAGATCGGGATCCTGTGGCAGCCCTATTCCGAACTCGTGCTGCGCGCCAACTACGGCGAGTCGTTCCGCGCTCCGGCGCTGCGCGAACTGAACGAGACGGCGGACCAGAGCCCGACGTTTCTTCCGCGCGGATCGCAGCAGGTGCTCGCCGAAATCCTCTACGGCGGCAATCCCGACCTTGAGCCCGAACAGGCCAAGAGCTGGACGCTTGGCGGAGACTATCGACCGGCGGCCCTCCCCGGCCTTCGCATGGGCCTCAATCTGTTCCGGATCGATTTCGACAACCAGATTGGTCAGCCGGCCTTCACGGCCCTGACCACCGCCCTCACCAATCCCGCCCTGTCGGCCTTCGTTCGCATCATTGACCCGATCAACAATGCGCAGGACCGCGCCGACATGCAGGCGTTGCTTGACCTGCCGACGACAGCGCTCGCAGATCTGTTTCCAGCCGAGGCCTACGGGGCCATCGTCGACGCTCGGTTTGTGAACACCTCCAGCGTACTGCTCGAAGGGATCGACGCCAATCTAGACTACGCCTTCGACATCGACGACCACGCGTTCGATCTCGACGCCAACCTGACCTATCTGGACCGGTTCGATACGCAGGCGACCCCGACCGCGCCGGTTCAGTCGGGCATCAATAGTCCAAACCTGCCCGTCGCCTTGCGGGCGCGTGCATCGGCGAGTTGGATCCGTCTCGACTGGGGCGCTTCGGCGGCTCTCAACTACGTCGACGGCTATCCGGACGTTACGGGTCGTCCGATTGGCTCATGGACGACTGCGGACGTCCAGCTTCGATATGCGCCGATGCGCGGACCGCTCGAAGGAACGACGCTGACGCTGAACGTCCAGAACCTTCTGGACACCGATCCGCCCTTCTATGACGCCCCTGAGGGCGTCGCCTATGACGCCGCCAACACCAATGTCCTCGGGCGTTTCATCTCCATCCAGCTGACACGGGCCTGGTGATGCAACCGATCCTCGGCCTTGCGGCCGCAGCGACCCTTCTGGTCGCAGCGAACCCGACCCTATGTCAGACGTCGGCCCAACCCAGCCAAAACCACCCCTTCACGATCGACGACCTGGTAGGACATGAAGGCATAGGCAATGTTCGCATCTCAACGGACAGCCGCTGGATCGTCCTGGAGCGACAGGCACCGTGGAACACCGCGAGCACCTACAAATACGACTTCTACACCGAGACGGTGTTGAGCCGGCTGCAGGTGTTCTCCGCGACAGATGGCGTCCTTCGTCACACCCTTGAGGACCCCGGTCATTCGGCGGGCTTCGTCTCGGGGCCGTTTTCACCGAGCGGCGCGCAGATGGTCGTCTATCGGCTTTCTGAGAGCGGCTGGAGCATGGGGGTCTTAACCTTGGCCACCGGTACGGTGCGCTGGCTCGACCTTTCCCCGGAGCTCGCGCGCTTTGGCGAAACCGTCGTCTGGCGCTCGGAAAACGAACTCCTGGTCGTCGCCCGCCGCAACGGCGCGCTGCCCTACATTATCGGGGTCTACGCCCAGTCGGTCGTGATGCAGACCGAACTCTGGCGGCGGGCCGAAGCCGGGCATGCGCCGTCGTCGATTTCCACACCGAGCGGCGCGGCACGCGACAACCGTGACAAGGGCACACCGCTTCAGCTCCTTCGCGTCGAGCTCACGACGGGGCGAGAGACCATCCTCACCGAAGGTGCGATCATAGACGTCTCGCTGTCGCCCGACGCGCGGACGGCAGCGGCCCTGCTCGACGGTCCGGACATCCAGTACGGCCTCGACACGGTGTTGTTCACCGGAACGCCCAAAATGGTTCGACGCATCATCCTGGCCGATCTTGAAACGGGGTCGATCGTAGAACCCCTGCCCGATCAGGATTTCGCGTCGCACCTGATGGCCTGGTCGCCGCGCTCGGACCGACTGATCGTGTTTGCGAGACGGCCCGGGGACCGCTTCGAGGCCGGGCAGTTCTGGCTCCTTGATCGAAGCGGCTCCGCGCGGGCGGTCGACCTGAACGAAACCACGCCGTGGATCGACGGCGATAGCCAGACGATCCCCATACCGCGTGCCAGCTGGGACGACGATCGCCCCGTCTTCCAGGTTCGCATGGCCGACGGCTCGAAGGCCTGGCTAACAAGTGACCGCGACGGACGACGCCGGATCGTAGCGCAGGTCGAGGACGGCGAAGCCCTGGTTCGCTTCGAAGACGCAACCTTCGTCAGCCGACGGACGGGGCTGACGCCTCTCGGAGGAGCGCCCTCTCCCGCCGACCTTCAGGGCCGGCTTGTCGATGCCGGCACGGCGACCGACCTCGGCGCGAGGGCCACGGAGAATCCAGCCCCAGAGCGGCTCGGCCAGTCTGTCCTGCTGGACGCGCAGGACTGTCTGCGGCGGTCCAGCGGTCCGGCTCACTGCTTCGGCACCCTCGCCGCAGATGAGACCGTCGTCGCGGCAAGCCCTGACGCGACATTCTTCGTCGCCCGCCGCCGCTCACCGGGCGGCGCGACGCAGGTTCGCCTGCGAACCCAGACCGGAGTGGTCGAACTGGCGTCCATCAATGACGATCTTGATCGCCGCAGTTGGGGGGCTGTCGTGCCGATCGACCACAGGGGTTCGGAGGGGCAGCCGCTGCGCAGCTGGTTGCTGCTGCCCGCCGAGGCAACGTCCAGCCCGCCACCCGTGGCGGTGATCGCCTATCCAGGTCTGAGCTTCTCGGCCCCGCCGGCGCGGTTGCTGCCCGGCTCTCTTCAGCTTCACATCAACCCGGCGGTCCTCTCCGCCGCCGGCTACGCTGTGCTCATGCCCAGCTTGCCAGAGCAGGCTTCGCCCTCTTTGGATCTGGACGACCTCGGTCCGGAACTCGCGTCGATCGTCCGGACAGCCTGCGCGGCCGACCGGTGCGATGCCGCACGCGCGGCCTTGATCGGCCACAGCTTCGGCGGCTACGGCGTCCTTCGCGCCGCGACGCAGACCGATCGCTTCAAAGCGATCATCGCCTCCAATGGCTACGCGGACCTCACCGAAGCTTACGAACCCCGCCTTCATTCGCGTCTGAGCGGAGAGGCGGGCGTGTCCATCCAGAGCGGCTGGCTTGAGGGCGGACAGGGCGGCCTTGGCGTGCCTTTGGGGACGAACCCACGCCGTTATGTCGAACGCAGCCCGCTTTATGCAGTCGACCGAATTCACACGCCGACCCTGCTTATCGAAAGCGACTTCGATGGGTCGCGCTTCGAGTCGATCTTCGGGGCCCTCTATCGGCTGAATCGCGAGGCGGAACTGGTCACCTATTTCGGAGAGAGCCATGAGTTCGTCAGTCCCGCCAATATCAGAGACCTGCACCTACGTATTCTCGAGTGGCTCAACCGCTACCTTGGCCCGTCGCACGCGATCGAGCCGCGCCTCCCAGCTTCTCGCCCAAACCTCGATCGCACCGAGGATCAGGAAGCGGTTGGTCGCGGGATCCCAGATTAGGCGCGCATCTGAAAGGGCCTGGTCGAAGTCGTCGGTACTGATCAGGCCCTTTTCCGCCAACCGTCCCCCGACGAGCAACTCTGTCACAACATCCACGCTCTGCCGCACGACCGAGGCATAGAACCGACTGAGATCGCCCTTGTCACGCCGATCAACGATCAGCGACGGTAACCTATCTTTAAAGGCGATCCTGGCTAAGCCGCGATCCCGTGCGCCCAGAGTCAGACGGTCCGCGGGGATGGCGAGGCAATGTTCCATGACCGGCTGCGTCAGCAGAGGATGCAGAAGTGTCGCCGAGCGGGCGCGCAGGCAATCGCTCCAGAAGGTCTGGCAGTTGGCGAGCTGCAGAACTTGACGCGCCTTGGCGGGCGGCAGCGCCTCCGCCCCATCGACCCAGCGATGGCGTCGCGTTGATGCGGGCGGGCGCGGCTTTGGGAACAGGCTGTGTCTGGCGATGGTCCAGACCGAGTGCCGGGTCCATCGCGCCACGGACGCCACATAGCCCGGGTTTAATCCGCTCAGGCCCTCGCGCCGGAGCCGGTCCGCCACGACCAGGGGATCGGGCGACTGGAAGAAGACGGCGTCGCCCCCGTGGCCAGTGAGCAGGCCCGTGGCCCGGACCTTGCGGGCCCGGCCCGCCATCTCGGCGTCATAGACCATGTCGATGCCATGGAGCGCAGGGCGAACGCCCTGACCGAGCGGATCGAACTGTCGGCGGCCCAAGGCCGCGATCGGCTTGTGAACCTCCTCGAGATTTACGCCGAGCGTGTGGGCCGCCGCTCGAGCGAAGGCTCGCTCATCGCCTTCCGGCTGGTCGTCGAAATAGTTCACGAACCGGGACTTCGAAGCCCCGCCGTTCGCCACCAGGCTGGCGGCCACGATCGCCGAGTCCAGGCCGCCGGAGATTTCGGTGACGATGCGGCTGTGACCATCAACCAGCTCCGCAACGGCGCGATCCACGACGGCGACCAAAGCCTCGGGTCGGTCGTCCCAGTCGCGAGCGGTCGCCGCGAACCGCGCGGGCGTCCAGATGGCCTCCTGGGTTACCACGACACCCAGCTGCGCCAGACTGCCCGGGGTGACCGCATGCAGCCCCGTCAAGGCGAGTTGATCCGAAGCTAGATTCACTGCGCCGACGATCTCTCCGAGAACGGTCCAGTCGATCGCGAGGTCATTCGGCAGGACGGGGTTCAAAGCCTCGGGGGGCTGGCTGGTCGCAATGGAGGCCGATGCATAACGCCAGCAGATGCAATCAAGCGCGCCGCTGGGATCGCGCAGGAGGCGGAGATCGCAGTCGTCGTCGCGCCAAACGAGGACGTAACGGCCCCAGCCATGAGACACCACCGCATGCGCCAGGGCCGTGTCAGAACGGTGCTGCGCAATCAACGTCGAGAGAGAGGCGTCCCCTCCCCGCCAGTCCCCGACCAGGAAATGTTGCCGATGAACCTGGGTCACTTTGAGCGGCGAGTCCGGCCCAAGGAAGATGCTCACCCCATTGATGTCGAGGGCCTTGCGCCACCCCGCGACGAGGAGCTGGCGGACGGCTTCGGCGAACTCCGGGCGATCCCGATCCATGCCATCCTGGTCGATGACAACATAACCGCGGCGATCCGGCGTGGACGCTCTCATCGGCAGTAGATCGGCGTATAGGCCGCGAGCCGTTCGATATCGTCGTTGAGGCATATGTCGTCGATCTGAACCCAGCAGTGCGCCGCGAACGGCCAGAGACGGACGCCGAAGACCCAATCCGCGGATAACCCGGCGCGGCGCAGGTAGCTCATCAGCATTGCCGAGCGGACCAGGCATTCACCCTCCATGGGCAGCCATGGCGCGAGCCGCCAGAACGCCTGGGCCGCGTGGGCGACTGCGTGCCGGTTCACTGCGACGTCATGATCCGGGGCGACCGCGAGGATGGGATGCAGCCCCGCCCCGCGAAGTGCGCGACGAATGTCCCAGACGGCGCCCAAACCCCGCAGCACATCGCCGAGCGAGAGACTGGGGGGCGTGTCGTGGATGACGGTCCGGCGCGGCAAGCCCGGCGGCGTTCTAACCGTGGGGCTGGCCTGATCGGCCCCCAACCCCGCTGCCGCGACGGCGGCCGCGCTCGGTCCGGACAGACGAAGAGCGGTGCCATCGCCGCCTTCAATCCCCGGTGCGCCGCCGGGAAGACACAGGTAGGCGTCGGCGCCGAGGTCGATCAAGGCGAGGTCTTCCCCGACCGCTACGCCGTGCACGCCGGCTTTGAGAAACCGCGCCGGCGGGTCTCGGGGCGTTCGGACGGCGTGTGCGATCGCCGGCTCTCGTTCCGAGGCCCCGTCGGATATGACGGTCAGCGGTGCTGCGGGTCTCATCGGTGCGACGCTCCGCGCTGCGCAGTCGGCTGGATGTAGCCATAGGGCGGGACCAGTTCGGTCCGGTCCCCGAAGTCACTGGCGCGGGTCGCCTGTCGAATGTTGCCGCAGAGAATCAGTCTCGACGTCACAAGTCTCATGGTTGTCTCCCGAGGCGAACGGAGCCCCCGGCGGCACCGGAGGCTCCACCAAACGCTCAGCCGAGGCGGACTTCCGCCGTGGCGTAGCGAAGTTCGGGCACGAGCTCGGTCCGATTGCCGTCCTCGACCGCCCGAGTCTCGTCCCGGGCGGAGCCCAGGCGCGTGACCTCGGATCCCACACCGGCCTTGGTGTAGAACTGGCCGCCGATGAGCTCCATGTGGGTCCCATCGGAAATGGCGCGGGTTTCACGCCGCGCAGAGCCCAGTGCGATCAGGCTCGACATCGTCGTCTTCAGCATGGCTTGCCTCCTTCATCCGGCCGGAATGACCGGTCACGACAGGAAGAGCCGTGGCCATCGTATTTTCAAACTATATTTGAAATATACTTCACGTCGATTGGCGCATCACCTTTTCAAGGGCAGCAGACAGAGCGATCCGACCCTCATGATACTCGTCGAGCAGTTCTTCCAAATCTTCCCACCGCCATTCGCCCCGCAGGCATTCAATCCGGAGAACGCTGTCCAAACCAGCGTTCTGCAGCAAGACTTCGATCCGGCGGATCGGCCTGAGCTGGAGACGAACCCGGCGGTAGGCTTCGAACACCGCGCTGTTGCCGCCCCGGTCGGGGAGCTGATCAAACACACTCTCGATCCGCAAGACTTCGTCGGCCGGCGCTTCCATGGGTGGCGCGTCGGGCCGAACACCGCTGGCGGCGGACCAGAGCAGAAGCTGACGGTGAAGCTCATATAGACCAACGATATCAGCCGCCGTCGGGCTCGGCGCAAAATAGCCGCGGCCCGGTCGATGCTCGATGATCCCTTCCCCGGCGAGATGAGCGAGGGCTTCGCGCACGGGCGTTGGGCTGAGACCGAGTTCGTTGGCCAGGCTGGTGGCGACGAGCGGATGCCCCCAACCGAACCGCCCGGCTGCGGCGTAAGCCGCCAAGGCGGTTCGAGCGACGGCGAAGGGGTCACGCTCGCGCATCACAAGCTGCCGACACGCGACGCATGCCCGGTGAGCCGATCGCGCGTTACCGATACCCCGCGCGGTGCCCGCGAATGATAAGCAGCCAAGAGCCGACGAACAGTTTTCATACGATCACCGCAGGTTCTTTGCGCACTTTGCGCAAGACTAGGGACACCGTGAGCTTCCCGTCTTTCATTTGATGCTGAACTGTCGCATTTTTCAACCACCGGGAGTAAGCGTGGAGAAACGCGTTGACCTCCATAACTCGAGGCAGCCGAGCTGATGGAAAGAGATCGCCCCCGCTCTCAGAACGAGATCCTAGCGGCCGCCCTGCGGCTGATCCGACTCCACAGACGGATGAAACCGGCCGAGGTGGCTGACGCCATGGGCATGGCCAAGAGGTCGTACGAGCATTTCGAGGCCGGGAAGGGAAAGATCAATCTCGAACGAATCCACCGTTTCGCCGAGGCCACAGACAGCGATCCCTACGCCATCATCGACTGTATGGCGCTGGGATCGCCGATGTTCGCCGTTCGGTGCGCGGACAACAAGGCGATGCTCGCGCTGCGGGTCGTCACCCAGGAATTCGACGAAGAGGTCGGGCACGCGATCATGGAGCTCGACACTCGCTCGATCATCAACGCCTTCACCCGCACCATGAAGGACCTCGGGCTGCAGGCTGTGAGACGCGATGACGCGGCCAAGGCCTGGCTCGAGGAACGGATCGGTCGGCTGGTCACGCCCTCGGTGGACGATGACGACTGACCTCCCACTCGCCTCACACCGTAGATTCGCTGCGTAAGACTTGCGGTCTTGCCGCAAACTTTGATCCGGGTCTGGCTTAAGTCCATGACCCAGTCGACCAACCCACAACCGGATCGGGAAAGGTTTCCCCTCGCGGCGAGCCTGTCCGAACGGCAGTCAGAGTGCCTGCGTCTCGCGGCTCAAGGCCTAGCGTCGCGCGAGATCGGACGTCGGCTCAGCCTGTCCGCCCGGACGGTCGATGATCATATCTTGCTCGCCTGTCGGACATTGGGCGTCAGAACCCGTGTTCAGGCCGTGGCCCGACTGGTCGGCGACGACCGCCGCGCTGGCGAACGGCGCACTTTCGCCCCGTAGGTCTTCCGTGGGGCCCTGACGGATCGATCGCGCGGCCTCGATACGATCTGCTGGAGGCTCTCAATGGAGCCCCGCCGTGCTCGACCTCACCCTCGTCCTTGCCCTTTCCGCGCAGTGTGCGCCCGGCGTCTCTCCCCAGACCCTGGCAGCCATCGCCCATACGGAGAGCCGCTTCAACCCACTGGCGATCGGCGTCAATCGCGGCGCGGCTGTCCGCCAGCCGAGGACGCGCGCCGAAGCCGTCAACACCGCACGCCGACTGATCTCGGCGGGCGTCAACATTGATCTCGGCCTCGTACAGATTAACTCCGCGAACCTGGAGTGGCTCCGCCTCTCGGTCGAGGACGCTTTCGACCCCTGCCAAAACCTGGCGGCGGCAGGGATGGTCCTGCGCGCCGGCTTCGATCCGCAATCTGCGTCGAGCGACCCGCAGCACGCCCTGCGGGTGGCCCTGTCGCGCTACAACACCGGCCATCCCGAGCGGGGCTTTCGCAACGGCTATGTGGCGCGCGTCGAAGCCTCGGCCGTCCAGCTCGGGTTTGCAGAGCGCCCGATCACAGCGCCGGCGCCCGGTACCCTCCCGACAGTCAGCCTTCCCGACGCCTCGGCATCGCCGGCCCGCATCCCGCCCGCGGACTGGGACGTGTTCGCACGCGCTCGGGTGAGCGCCGTCATCCTGTTCGTCCCCACCCCGCACACCCAAACCTGGAGCGTTCTTCCGTGACCCTTAACCCAATCCTGCGCCGTTCCTGCGCCGTGGGCGCGATCGCCGTTGCGACGACCCTGATGTCAGTTCAACCGGCCTTCGCCTCCGCCAATGTGGAGGGGCTGTTGCAGAATGTCGTCGACATGCTCACAGGCAACACGGCCCGGCTGCTGGCCATCCTCGCTGTGGTGGTGGTCGGCATCCTGTGGATGTTCGGCCTGTTCGATCTGCGGCGGGCCGCCATCGTCATCCTCGGCATCGTGGTGGTCTTCGGCGCAGCCGAGATCGTCGGCATGATCACGGGCGGCGCCTGATGACCCGGGCCGACGACTGTCTGATCGTGAGCGGCATTACCGGGGCCCTGGCCCTGGCCCTGAGCCTGATGCTCGGCGTCAAATTGATCTCGCCCACACGGTTCGCCCAGGGCCTGGGCGGGCTCCTGATCGGACTGACGCTGGTCAAAGCCTTCCTCCTTCTCAGCGGAGCGGACCTTGGCTGAGGAGCGCCTGATCGAGGATCCCCTGTTTCTCGCCTGCACCCGCCCGGCGATGATCATGGGCGTGCCGATGGAGGCCATGGGCGTGAACGTCATGATCTCCGGCCTCGCCTTTCTGGTCGGGGGCAGCCTCCTCTATCTGCTCATCGCCCCGGCCCTCCATCTGGTGTTCCGCGCAATGTGTCGCGTGGACCACAACGCTTTCCGGCTGCTGCTCGTCTTCGTCGACACCAAGGGCCGGTCGCGCAACAGCGCCCTGTGGGGCGGCAGCTCGGCGACGCCCCTTCCCCTGGTCCGTCGCTATTGCGCACGGGAGCTGGCGCGTGGCTGAGGTTCGCCTGACACCATCGCACCTGCGCAAGGAGGGCGACGCCCTGGCCGGCCTGCCCTATGCGCGCCACGCCACGGACCACATCGTCGTGCTCGACAGCGGTGCCCTGATGATCGCCTTCCAGCTGGAGGGCGCAGCCTTCGAAACCGCGGACCCCCGCGACCTGAACGACTGGCACACCAAGCTCAACCAGGCCTGGCGCAACCTCTCAGATGACCGGCTGGCGATCTGGCACCACATCGTTCGCCACGAGGCCCAGCTTGACCCCGTCAGCGGCTTTCGTTCGGAGTTCGCCCGCGAACTGGGAGAGGCTTACGAGAGCCGCATCGGTGGACGGCGCCTTTTTGTCAACGACCTCTTCCTCACCTTGGTGCTCCATCCCGGACGGGATCCTGGCGATCGCGCCGGTACCATGTTGCGTCGTCTCCGGGCGGCGCGGCGACGGGAGACGGAGGTCGCCCCTGAACTGATCAAGCGGCTCGAGGACGCCGCACGCGACCTCGAGCAGTATCTCGGGCGCTATGCGCCTCGCCGCCTCGGCCTCTACGCGCATCGGGAGATCTGGTGCTCCGAACCGATGGAGCTCGTTCGGCTCATCCTGACCGGGCGTCCGGGCCGGGTCCCTATCGTCTATGGCCATCTCGGATCGGCGACCTATACGGTCCGGGTTATCTTCGGCCGAGAAAGCCTTGAGATCCGCGACGTCGACCACACGCGTTTCGCGGGCGTCCTGGCCATCAAGGAATATCCGACCACGACGCGTCCCGGCCTCTGGAACGCCCTGCTCAGCGCGCCCTTCGGCTTCGTCATGACCCAGTCCTTCGCATTTCTTTCGAAGGCGACCGGGCGATCGATCATGGAGCGCAAACAGAACCAGATGGTCTCCGCCCGCGACCGCGCGGCCTCCCAGATCGACGGCCTGTCCGATGCGCTAGACGACCTCGTCAGCAACCGGTTCGTGCTCGGAGAACACCAGGCGTCTGTACTCGTCTATGGCGACACGCCCGCTGGCCTGGCCGATCACCTGTCCAAGGCTCGGGCCCATCTGGCGGATTCGGGCCTCGTCGTGGCCCGTGAGGATCTCGGGCTCGAGGCCGCCTTCTGGTCGCAGTTTCCAGGCGGTTTCGCCCGGCGGACGCGTCCGGCTGCAATCACGTCGCGAAACTTCGCCGCCCTCTCCCCCTTCCACGCCTACCCGGTCGGCAAGCCGTCCGGCAACCATTGGGGGCCTGCGGTCGCCCTGCTGCGGACGACGGCCGGATCGCCTTTCTACTTCAACTTCCACGTCGGCGATCTCGGCCACACCTTCATCTGCGGCCCCTCAGGGTCCGGTAAGACGGTCGTCCAGAACTTCATGCTGGCGCAGTTGGAGCGGTTTGACGCCCAGCAGCTGTTCATCGACAAGGACCGAGGCGCAGAGATCTTCGTTCGGGCCTGCGGCGGGACCTATCTGGCCCTGCGCAACGGCGTGCCCACGGGGTTCGCGCCCTTCAAGGCGTTGGAACCGTCACCCGCCAATCGTGCCTTCCTCAGCCGACTGGTGCGGACCCTGGTCGCCCGACCGAATGAGAGCCTGTCGGTCCCGGAAGCGCGCGCCATCGACGAGGCCGTCGCCGCGCTTGAGGCCCTCCCCCGTGAACGACGGTCCCTTTCGGCGCTACGCAGCCTGCTCGGTCAATCGGACGTCGGCGGCGTCGGGGCGCGGCTGGAACGCTGGATCCGGGGCGGGCCGCTCGGCTGGGCTCTGGACGGCGACGACGACGCCCTGTCGCTCGACGCCCGCTTCGCCGGCTTCGACATGACCGATGTGCTGGACCACCCCGAGGTCCGCACGCCGATGATGCTCTACCTCTTCCACCGGATCGCCCAGCGGGTGGACGGGCGTCGGCTCGTCCTCGACATCGACGAGTTCTGGAAGGTGCTGGGCGATGCCGCCTTCACCGACTTGGCGCAGGACGGCCTGAAGACCTGGCGCAAGCAGAACGCCCTGATGGTGTTCGGGACCCAGTCCCCCGCCGACGCGCTGCGGTCGCCGATCGCCCACAACATCCTCGAACAGTGCGCGACCAAGATCTTCCTGCCGAACGCTCACGGTCAGGCCCGCGACTATGTCGAAGGCTTCGGTCTGAGCGAGGAGGAGTTCCGACTGATCCGGGACGAGCTGACGCCGGAGTCTCATCGCTTCCTGGTCAAGCAGGGTCACGACAGCGTGGTCGTCGAGCTTGATCTCAAGGGACTGGATGACGCGCTGGCCGTCCTGTCCGGACGATCCGAAACCGTCGCCCTTCTTGACCGGCTGAGAGCCGAGACCGGGGACGACTACGCCGACTGGCGGGGCCCCTTCCACACCCAGAGGAGACTGACATGAGACGCTCCATCCTTCCGATCGCCGTCGCGCTGGCCGCGATGACCGCCGTCCCCGCCCATGCCCAGCAGATTGTCTACGACCCGACGTCGTTCGCCCAGATGGTGAAGGACGCGCGCACCGCCATCGAACAGCTCGACAGCCTCAAGGCCCAGGTCCAGCAGGGCGAAGAACTCTTCGCCAGCCTCAACGACCTGTCCAACGTCAACGCCATCGCCGAGCGGCTGGGTCTGCCGGAGATCCGCAATCCGCTGCCGGACATGGCGACGCTCCGCGCGGCCGCCGATGGGGATCTGTCGGCGCTCGGCGAACTGGCGGAGCGGGCCGACGCTATCCGCCGCGAGACCCGCGTCTATACGCCTGCCGCGCCGTCCGCCGCCGCCGTCGCCCTGGAGCGGACCGGCGCGCGGACCGCCCGTGATCTGGCGATCGGCGAGACCGTCGACCGGGCGGCGACCGATCGTCTTGAAGGCCTGGAGACGCTCCGTCGCGCGCTCGACACCGCGCCGAACGCGCGGGCCGTGATGGACCTGACCGCCCGGCTCGCGGCGGAGCAGGCCCTGATCCAGAACGAACAGGTCCGGCTGCAGGGCCTGGCCCTGACCCAGGCCGCCGAGGCCCGGCTTGAGGAACAGCTGGCGCGGGAGCGGATCGCCGCGGACCGATCGGCTCGCATGGACGCCTACCGTCAGGCCTTTCAGTGAAAGCCGCCCTGGTCCTGCTGGGCCTGCTCGCGGGTTGCGGCGAGCCGGAAGCTCCCAGGGCTGAGCCGCGCCTGGATCGCGCCGCCCTCGAGGCGACTATCGAGGACTGCGAACGCGGCGCCCGTCGGCAAGGCTGTGGCGCCGCGCATGCCCAGCTCGCCCAAGCTCGCCGCGCTGACCGCATGGCCGCCTACCGGCAGGGCTTTTAGGAGGTCGCCATGTCGTTTCGGGTTTTCGAGCCGGCCTATATCTTCCTCGACGAGCGGCTGAACGCCTTTCTCGGGGACCGGCTGGGCGCGGTGATCGCCGAGGTCGAAGGCCCGCTACGCATCGCCCTGGTTCTCTACATCGTCCTCTATGGCTTCGCGATCTTCCGGGGCGCCATCAGCGAACCCATCATGGATTTCGCGATCCGCGCGATCAAACTGCTGTTCATCTATGTGCTGGCCACCACCCCGACCTATTCGGACTTCGTCACCGAGCCGCTGTTCCGCGACCTGCCGAACCTTTTGACGCGGGCCATCAGCGGCGCGGAGACGCCGAATGTCGGCGCAGCCTTCGACCAGTTCCTCGCCTACGCCGGCTATCTCGGAGAGAAGATCGGCAGCGAGGGCTCGGCCTTCGACCTGTCCCCCTACATCGTCGCCGCGGTCGTCTTCATCGTCGGCGCCCTGGCCTGCGCGCTCGGCTTCGGCGTTGTTCTCGTCGCCAAACTGGCGCTCGCCCTTCTGGTCACCCTCGGGCCCATCTTCATCGCCTGCGCCTTGTTCGACGCGACGCGGCGCTTCTTCTTCGGCTGGCTGTCTCAGGCGGTGAACTATCTGGTCCTGTTCGCTCTGATCATCACCATCTTCCAGCTCGTCCTGTCGCTGGTACGGGATCAGTGGGGCGCGATCGAGGGCGGCGACCCGATGGTAGGCGGCCTGATCTTCATCGCCCTCTGTTTGCTCGGCGCGATCTTCTTCCTGCAGACGCCCGCGATCGCGGCCGGCATCGCCGGCGGCGCCAGCGCCGGGCTCGCCGACTTCGCCAACGCCGCCTCCCTGGGCTCCAGCCCCAGCGCCGTCGCGCGCGGTCCTCTCGAGGCCAGCCGTCAACCGCCGCGCGGCGGCGGATCCATCCGTCCCACAGGAGCCCGCTGATGCCCTTTCTTCGAACATCGTCCCGCGTCGTATCGATCGCCTTGGCGGTCCAGGCCCTGTTCGCCTGCGCCACCTTCCGGCCCGCCGATCCGCCGGTCTGCGACGGCCGCCATCGTCGACCCGCCAATCCCTACGGTTCGATCCTCTCCCCGGCGGCGCCGCACACGCCCGCGCCCGCGGCCGACGCGTCTTCGTCCATCGATCCTGGCGAGGGAGGCTGCACATGACCGGCGTCCCCTCCCCCGATCTGCAGGCCTATTTCGCCGAGGCGCGGCGATGGGATCAGGACCGGCTCAGCGCCGCCATACGATCGCGCCGGTTGGCCTGGACCGTGGCGGCTGTGGCCGCCAGCCTGACCGTCGTCGCCGTCGCGGCGGTGGCGGTGCTGACCCCGCTCAAGACCACCGAACCCTTCGTCGTGAGGGTCGACCAGACCACCGGCGCGGTCGATGTGGTGCGGGGTCTGTCCTCGGCCGAAGGCCCGGCCACCTATGACGAGGCCGTCAGCAAGTACTTCCTCGGCCAGTACGTCCGCGCCCGGGAGGGCTATCTCGACCCAGCCGCCGAGGAAAGCTTCGCCCTGGTTTCGATCCTGTCGGGCGCAACGGAGCAACGCCGCTGGGCCGACCTCTATCGCGGCTCCAACCCAACCAGTCCCCAGAACCTCTACGGGCCTGAGGCCGAGGCCGTGATCGCGATCCGCGCCATTGGCTTCATCAATGAAGGCGTCGCCAATGTGCGCTTCCACCGCACAGTGCGTCAGGCTCAGCAGATCGTGGAGAGCGATTGGATCGCCACCATCGCCTTCACCTATACGCGCGCGCCGATGTCGGAGCCGGATCGCCTGCGCAATCCGCTCGGATTCCAGGTGACCTCGTACCGCGCCGATCCGGAGGTGGTCCGATGAGAATCCTGTTGATCGCCCTGGCCACCGGCCTTGCAATGATGACGTCGGGGCCGGCCTGGGCCGAAGACCGCGACGCCCGGATGGTCGAGGTCGACTACGCCCCGGGTGCCGTCTACCGCATCTCCGGGGCCTTCCGCACCGCCACCCAGATCGTGTTCGGTCCGGACGAAGCCATCCGCCATGTCGCGATCGGTGACAGCGTCAGCTGGGAGGTCGCGGCCGAGGGTTCCGTCCTCTTCCTCAAACCCCGCGAACGCCTGCAGGCGACCAATCTGCTTGTGGTCACCGAACGTGGAAGCGCGACGCGTCACTATGCGTTCGAACTGGCGGCGCGAGACGCTCGCGATCGATCCTCCATCGCCTACCAGATCCGGTTCCGCTACCCGGCGGACCTCCAGGCCGCGACCGTGGCGTCGCTCGAAGCCGCCGCCGAAGCGATCGAAGACCGCGTGATCGATCTGGCGCTCGACCAGGCGGCCCTCTCAGGCCCCCGCAACCTCACCTACAGCGTCCAGGGCGCGTCGGACTTGCAGCCCAGCGAGGTCACCGACAACGGCCGCTTCACCGTGCTGAGGTTCCCGGCGAACCAGCCCCTTCCTTCGATCTTCGCTGTGTCCGCCGACGGCGAGGAAAGCCTGGTCCCCTTCGATGTACGCGGCGAGTTCGTGGTCATCCACGCGGTCGTCCCGGGACTGCGGCTGCGCCGCGGCGCTTCGGTGCTGTGCATCTTCAACGAAGCCTACGACCCGCGCGGTGTCGCCCCCGGGACCCGCACGGCCTCGCCGATCGTGGATCGGAGCGTGACGCAAGGAGCCCAACCATGACCGCCTCGCCTGAACCGAAGGATGACGCCGCAGCGGAACCCCGTTCTGAAGACCAGGGTCTGCCGCCAACGACCGACCGGGGCATATCGCCCATCGCCGGCCGTTTCGGCGGCCGCGGATCCAAGGTCGTCACTTTGGCCGCCCTGGGCCTCGGCTGCTCGGTCTTCCTCTTCGCCACATGGGATCGTGGCGAGGGGGATGACCAGAAGGCGGCGGACGAACCGGCCAGGCAGGTCGTTCCGTTCGAACCGGCACGCCGTGACACCGAGCCGCCCTTGCTGACGGATCAGTCTCTCGATCCCGACGCACCGATCCTGACGTCGTCGGACGAACAGGTGCCGGCGCTCGAGACCTCGCCCTCGTCATCATCCAACGGCCCCTCGGTAGCCGAACGGCGCCAGACCCTGATCGACGAGGCGAGGCGGTCCCCGGTCCTCGCCTACAGCAGCCAGGGCTCCGGCGTCGCGCCGACCAGCGGCCTGACCGCTGCGGCCGTCGCGCCCGGGACCTCTGCGCCGATCCAGGCCCGAGTCACGCCGCTCGACGGCTTGCGCCAGACATCGCCGATCGGTGAGGCGCGCGCCGGCCAGTTGGGGGATCGCAACCTCTTGCTGACGGCGGGCGCCTCCATCCCCTGCATCCTCCAGACGGCGATGGATAGCGCGACCCCGGGGTTCGTCAGTTGCATCCTCCCACGCGACGTCTATTCGGAGAGCGGAACCGTGGTGCTGATGGAGCGCGGCACCCGGGTGCTCGGCGAATACCAGGGCGGTCTGCAGCAGGGCCGCAATCGGCTCTTCGTCCTGTGGACCCGCGCCGTCACGCCCACAGGCGTCACCGTCGGCCTGGCGTCTCCGGCCGCCGACGCCCTCGGGCGCGCGGGCTTCGACGGGCGCGTGGACACCCATTTCTGGGACCGGTTCGGCGGCGCCCTCCTGCTGTCGCTGGTGGACGACGGTCTCTACGCCGCCGTCGGACGGGACGGCGCCGTGCGCGAGACCGCGCGGCTTCCGTCCGACGCGGCCGGCGTCGCGTTGCAGAACTCGGTCGACATCCCCGCGACCTTGCGCAAACCCCAGGGTGCCGAGGTCTCCATTTTCGTGGCCCAGGACCTGAACTTCGCCGGCGTCTATCGGCTGAGCGCGCGGTGATGGACGACAGCGCTGTCCTGGAACACTACCTCGCGCCGCTGCGACGCCTGCTCGCGCCAGACGACGTGACCGAACTGGTGATCAACCGCCCCGGCGAGGTCGGGATCGAACAGGGCGGGCGCTGGCGCTGGCATGAAGAACCGCTGCTCACCGAAGCCTGGCTCAGGACGCTCGCCGTCGCCGCTGCCGCTTTCACCAAACAGGACGTTAGTGACGCCCGGCCGATCTGCTCGACGACCCTGCCCGGCGACGAACGATGCCAGATCGTTCTTCCGCCTGCGGCCCCGACCGGCACGGTGTCCCTCACTATCCGTAAGCCCTCGCGCCGACAGTTCGGCCTCGACGCCTTTGCGACCGGCGGATTGTTCGATGCGGTCGTTGCGGCGGATGACGTGTCCGCCAATCCGGTCGACGCCGAACTCCTCGCCCTGAAAAGATCGGGAGACTGGTTGGCCTTCTTCAAACTGGCCGTGGTCTCGCGGCGCAACATCCTCGTCTCCGGCGCCACCGGCTCCGGCAAGACCACCTTCGCCAAGGGTCTGGTCGAGGCCATCCCCCACCATGAGAGGCTGCTGACGATCGAGGACACGCGCGAGCTCGTCGTGCCCCACCGCAACGTCGTCCACCTGACCTATTCCAAGGAGGGCCAGGGCCTCGCGCAGGTCACCGCCAAATCCCTGTTGGAGAGCGCGCTCCGGATGCGACCCGACCGCATCCTGTTGCAGGAACTGCGCGACGGCACGGCCTTCTTCTATCTTCGCAACGTCAACTCCGGCCACCCCGGCTCGATCACGACGGTCCACGCCGACAGCGCGTCCCTGGCCTTTGAGCAACTGACGCTGCTGGTCCGCGAGTCTGAGGGGGGCCGCGATCTGCCGCGGGAAGACATTCGGGCCCTGCTGCACCTGCTGGTCGATATCGTCGTCCAGATGCGCAAGACCGATGGCCGGTTCCGGGTGACGGAGGTCTGGCATGACCCGCTTCGAAAACGCCAACCCGGCCGCTAGGGCGACACTCGTCGTTGTCGGTCTGCTGGTCCTGCTGCTTCTGGCCGGAACCTCGACCGCGATGATCGCGCTCGCCGGCGTCGGGCGCCTGTCCCCGGACGTCGACCCCGCCCGGGTCCCAGCCTGGCTATGGCATTACCGCGCCGACCCCAACCTTCAGCGCTGGCTTTGGATCGGCGGCCTGATCAGCATTCTCCTCGCCGTCGTCATCGTCGCGGCGGTTGCGCTGGGCATTCGCCGTCCGCTTCATGGCGCGGCGCACTGGGCCTCTACGCGCGATCTGAAGGCGGCCGGACTTGCGGCGCGCGACGGCATTCTTCTGGGTCGGCGCGGGCGATCATGGCTGATCGCCGGCGGCTCGGAGCATGTGATGCTCTACGCCCCGACACGGACCGGCAAGGGAGTCGGGATCGTCATTCCCAATCTCCTGACCTGGCCGGGCTCGGTCGTTGTCCTCGACATCAAGCGCGAGAACCACGCCGCAACAGCGGGGTTTCGGGCTGCGGCCGGTCAAACGGTTCTCCTCTTCGACCCCCTCGCCCCGGACGGCCGAACCGCGCGCTTCAACCCGCTGGCCCACATCACACGATCGTCGGCCTCCGCCGTCCTGGACGAGCTCCAGCGCATGGCGGTCATGCTCTTCCCTGGCCACGATCATGCCGACCCCTTTTGGTCGGAAGCCGCCCGGACTGGCTTTATCGGGGTCGGGGCCTATATTGCGGAAACGCCTCATCTCCCCTTCTCGCTCGGCGAGATCTTCCGGCAGCTTACCCAGGGCGATGCGAGGGAGAGGTTCCCCGGCCTGATCAAGGCGCGCGCGCTGGCGGGAGCGCCGCTGTCCAACGGATGCGCCTCGGCCCTGAGAGACTTCTGCAGTTCCAGCGAAAACACCTTCGCATCCATCCGCCAGACAATCACCAGCCGCATGGGGCTGTGGCTGAACCCCGCCGTAGACGCGGCGACCGCCGTCAGCGACTTCGATTTGCGCGACCTGCGCCGGGGTGGGCTGTCGCTTTATCTGGGCGCCTCGCCCGACAACATGCTGCGGGTGGCGCCGCTCTACAGCCTGCTCTTCCAGCAACTAGTCGATCTGAACAGCCGCCGGCTGCCCGGCCCTGACGATCGCCCCGTTCTGGTGCTGCTGGACGAGTTCGCCCGGCTCGGCCGCGCGCCAATTCTAGCCGCCGCCTTCTCCTACCTCGCCGGCTATGGCATTCGCCTTCTGCCGGTGATCCAGAGCCCGTCGCAGCTCCGGGCCCTCTACGGCCCCGATGTGACCGAGGACATCCTGACCAACTGCGGGATCGAAGTCGTCTTCGCGCCGAAGGAATTGAAGGTGGCCCAAGAGCTGAGCGAACGGCTGGGCTACTATACCTATCACGCCCGCAGCCAGAGCCGTCCCATGGGCCTAGGTTCCGGCCGGCGAAGCACAACGACATCCGATCAACGCCGGGCGTTGATGATGCCCCAGGAGCTGATGCAGCTTCCTGACCGGACCCTGATTGTCCTCAAGGGCGGAATGCCGCCGGCGCGCGGCGTAAAGATCCGGTTCTTCCGCGAGCGGATCTTCACTCGCCGGCAACGGCCGGCGCCGAGACGGCCCGTGGCGGCCGAGCTTGCCTCCGCCACCCCCGTCCCACCGCCCCCTGCGCTAGAGGATACTGATATGAGCTATGAGTCCCTGGTTCAGGCCTTCACCGAACAGGGCTGCCCGCCGCCCGAGATCGGCGCCACCGAGAACGAAGTCGCCGACTGGCTGGACCAGATCATAGACGCCATCGTGCCCGCTCCTGATCGGGACAACGACCGATGAGCCCACGCTCCGCCAAAGCGCCAGAACAGCCCGTAGATAACACGGTGGCGCCGACACCGGCCAAGGGGAGTGGCGCTCGATCCCGTACCCGGGGCGACGCGCCTCAGGCCATCCTTGATCGCTATCTGATCGAACGCGACCGCCAGGGTCGCCCGGCTCGGTTCTACCGGGACCACCGCGCCACGGAACCGATGTTTCGGGACGAGGGCCGCAAACTGACGACGACGCAGTCCTATCCTGACGCCGTCGCCGACATGCTGAAGATCGCGCAGCACCGGGGCTGGACCGAAGTGCGGGTGTCCGGCGACGAAGGGTTTCGTCGCGAGGCCTGGATCCAGGCGCGATCTCTCGGCCTCGAGGTCAAGGGTTACCGGCCGCGCGATCGTGATCGTCAGGCGGCCGACGAACCGTCCGTCGCCCGATCTCCGTCAAGCCGACACCTCGACCAGCGAGCCGTGGAGGAGCGACTTCGCGCGGCCTCGGTCGTGGTCAAACGTTTGATCGAAGACCCGGCGGCTCGGACGCGGCTGATGGAGCACGCCCTCCAACGCCTGCACAACCGGATGAACCCAGCCCGCACCCGAGATCGCGATAGCTCACGCGACCGACGTTCCTGAAGGTGCCCCGCCCTAGATGGGCTCACGTACACTTCGCCTCCGTGTTGCTGCCAACTGATCACTGAAAAGCGCCAGGGGCAGACGCTAACGCCCAGCTGAAACGGGCGCTCGGCAGAACGGCGACGGCGCACGGTAGCAATTCGCAGCGATTTCGTTTCTGTTACTTCCGCAGCTAGAATGCGGGCTTAAAGGAGCGGCGTTGTGATCAGCACCCCGCCCCATGCGCCGACTCGAACATCATCGACAGATTTCAACTTCGATCATCTCGATGTTCGCAGTCTGTTGCGCCTGCACGGCCGCATCAGCCAGATGCTGAGAGATCGCGGCGTCACCCGAACCGCCAACAACCCGACCGGGGACCTGGCCGAGCACCTGTTCTGCAAGGCGTTCGGCTGGACGCAGGCTGACAACTCCATGAAGGCCGTCGACGCGACCTGCGCAAATGGCCTGCGCTATCAGATCAAGGGGCGCAGGACCATGCAGCTAAAGGGGTCACGGCAGCTCAGCGCCATTCGGGACCTGGAGGGCGACCATTTCGACGTATTGGCCGGCGTCGTCTTTGACGAACACTTCGACGTGGTCCGCGCCGCCCTGGTGCCTGCCGCCCTCATCCGGGCGGGCGCGACCTATGTGAAGCGCACTAACAGCAGCAAATTCATCCTGCGTGACGACGTCTGGACCCAGCCCGGTGTAACAGATGTGACCGAGGCCCTGCGCGCTGTAGAACTGTGACCTCAGTCTAGTCTTGGAGCCCTGAAGGTGAACTCGACCGTTTCCATGATGCACGGAACGGCCAGGTTCTTCGCCGCAACACGCTTCGGCTTCGACATCTGGCCGGTCATGCCCGCCTCACGGGTGCTGTCTTTGAGAGCAAGGTAGCGTCTGGCGTAGTGGCGCTCTGGTCCATGACGAAGGCGAGAAGCCGCCGCGCGATCGGCGCCCTTCTTGTATTCTGAAACTGCAGGAAGGCGACATCGGCTGCATTGGCCAACTGGGTCTGGGTCATCCTTGTCGCCAGACGCGCAGGCCTGATGCGGGCGCCGACCTCACAGTCGTACTGCAGATCCACGTGAGCACAGCTTGCTTTTGTGCCGGCCATGTCCCTTGGCTAGCACAACGACGCAAGCGACAAGACGAATCCAGCTCAAGGCCCGTAGTCACGCCCGTCAGGGTGCATTTTTCACCGGAACCACGCGTCTGATGGATGGCCGATCGCAACGCCGCTCATAGAGTTCGACATGCAGCCAGACGACAATCCGAGACGTCGAAACCCCGACTGGACGGAAGATGAAACGCTACTCGCTCTCGAAGCCTATCTGAGGCTTCGACCCAAGAGCGCTAGGCCGGATCTTGATGTAATCATCGAGCTTTCGCAGTTTCTCCAACTCTATGGAAGGCTGAGAGGGATCGACGCCGGACCGACGTTCCGAAACGTGGACGGCGTCTCCCGGAAAGTCTTCAAGCTCAGCGCCTCCGAACGAGGCGAAGCTCCAGACACTGTCCGTGGCGCTGAACTCGAGAGAACGATCTGGATCCGATATGACGGGGACCCTGAGCGCGTCATTGAGGCGGCGGAGGCGCTACGCCTGGCCATCTACGACACAGCGGCGCGGCAAGATCTGAACGCGCGCGAGGGGCCGATTGCGCCCAACGCGGCGGACACCGAGGATAAGCCCTCCCGGGGACCGGCTCCTGTCTTCGGGGAACGCACCGTCGTGATCGAAGACAGCGATTGCGTCGTCTACGTCCATGTCCTCGAGGGTGCCGTCGCCCCCCTTTTTGACGCGCTTCCAGACGGCGATGACGTGCTGAAGATCGGGCGCTCGAACGCGCCACATCGGCGGCTAAGACAATTGAACGCAGGTTTCCCACCCGCCATGGGATTCCGGTGGAGTCTTCTCGCCGTCAAGCCCTTCGCCGACGCTCAATCGGCGCACGACGCTGAGCAAGCGCTTCTGCTCCGTCTATACGGCGAAGCGCGCAGCTTGGGCGGCGAGTTCGTTAAGGCGCCGCGCGCGTCGGTCAAGACCTGGTTCGACTAAATCTGACCGCCGCCCCAGAGGGCGGCGGCCCTATGCCTCAATCGCGGATGGTGCCTAAAGCGACGGCGCGACGGGCGTATTCGCTGATAGATAACTCCGCCCTGAACGACCAGTCGCGTTCAATGGCCAGACCCAGCGGACCTTTGACCGACGCCAGTTCCGTCAGGCTGACATAGCCCAGCTCCGGCGTCCCCTGCCCCAGATCGCAAAGGCCATAGGCTAGGTCGTTGTCCTCCGGATCGACCTGGCTGAGGAGCCAGGCGGCGCCGCCGTCGGGGGTGAACAGTTTGACGACAGGTCTGGGGTCCAATCCGGGATTATCCCGGTGGGCATGGCCGTTCTGCACCAGCTGCGTCATGAGGGTGTCGGGAATGAGCATCGTCGCCTCCTTCGCGCCCCAAGCGGGCGCAAGACGACGCCCGTCGAGCGGGAGAGGCGTGGGCGTCAAACCCCAACACGGTCCGGTGCGGGCCGGGGTTTTACGCCGAGCCGCGCTCGGCAGCGTTCGAAGCGCCCTGACGGGGAGCGAATGACAGACGTTATTCTCGAAGGTCTCGAAGACGCCGCGCAAGCTCGGTCCACGGGGCGATGGCGGTGTCATGGCTCCAGGATAGCCTTACGGTGCCCGCGACCTGATCCTCGCCCAAGCCCATCGCGGTCAAGACGTGGCTGGGCTCGTAGCTGGACGAGGTGCACGCCGACCCGTTTGAAAGCGCCAGCAGATCCTTGGCGGCAACCATGATCGCTTCTGAATCTACGCCAGGTACGGCCAGGCTGAGAATATGCGGCAGGACTTCACCCTCGCCGCCCCCGAGGACGACGGGATTGAGCGAAGCGAGCGCGTTCATGGCCTGGGCGCGAATGGAGATGCAGCTGGCGCGCCGCGTATCAGCTTCGCGAAGCGCCAGTTCGCTGGCCAGTCCGAGTCCGGCGATGAGGGCGACCGGCTGCGTGCCAGGGCGCAGACCGCGCTCCTGCCCGCCGCCGAACATGAGCGGCGCGAGCGGAACGCGTCGCCCTCCCCGCCGTCGGATCACCAGGGCGCCGACGCCCTTGGGCGCATAGACCTTGTGTCCGCTGATCGAGATCAGATCGGTGCGGGGATGGCGTAGGGCTTCGATCTCGCGCCCAAATGTCTGAGCGGCGTCGACGTGAAAATAAGGCCCCTCGTCCGTGAGACCGTCAGCCACCTGGGTGATCGGCTGAAGCGCGCCTGTCTCGTTGTTGCCGTGCATAAGGGAGACAAGGAAGGTGTCGGGGCGCACAGCGCCGAGCACGTCGCTTGCGGACACATGCCCCGAGCTGTCTGGTTTCACGAGCGTGATCTCGAAACCTTGTTTGCGCAGGTGCTCAAGAGGCTCGAGCACCGCCTTGTGCTCGATCGCGCTGGAGACGACGTGTCGCCTGCCCGTCGCGGCGCCATGGTCCGCCAGGCCCAGAATGGCCAGGTTGTCGCTCTCGGTCGCGCCGCTGGTGAAGACAATTTCGTCTGGCGTGGCGCCGACAACCTTCGCGACCTGGTCGCGAGCCCGGTTCACCGCCTTGAGCGCCTGAGCCCCGAAGACGTGCGTACGACTTCCAGCGTTGCCGTATTCCTCTGTCATCAGCCTCATGACAAGCGTCATGACGCGAGGGTCGGGACGCGTCGTCGCCGCGCTGTCGAAATAGAGTGGTATGTTTGTTTCTTCGAACACAAACTTTGCCTGTTGCCAAACGGACCTCGCCGCAGGCAACATACATATATGAGTCAGGTCCATATGCTAGTTCACAGACGATGAAAACCATCCTCGAGTTTCCCTCCGTCAGGGGCATTCAGGCGGGTCGAGAATACTATGTTTCAATGTGCCCGCTGGGGCACGTCCCGAAGATCTTCACATTCACCGACGAGGCCCTTGAGCCAGAGCTGCGCGCCCAGCGCCAGCTCAACAAGGGGCGCGTGCCTGAAATCGTGCGGTATCTAGTCGAGAACCCCGCCTCCTACGTTTTTTCGGCCATTACGGCCTCGATTGACGGCGACGCCACATTCACTCCCCACCCGGGGGATGATCATCACGGTGTTCTGCGCGTCAACCTCAACGACTCACGGATCATCCTGAACGACGGTCAGCACCGGCGCGCCGCAATCGCGTCCGCCTTGGTTGAATCGCCCGCGCTGGCGGACGAGACCATTGCGGTGGTTCTGTTCCACGACCGCGGTCTTGAACGTTGCCAGCAGATGTTCGCCGACCTGAACCGGTATGGCGTTCGCCCATCCCGGTCGCTCAGCGTCCTCTACGATCATCGCGATGATCAGGCCTTGGTGGCCAAGCTCGTGATCGGTCAGGTTGATGGTCTCAACGGGTTGGTCGAGATGGAGAAGTCCAGCCTGTCCCCTCGCTCCAAGGCGCTGGTCACTTTGAGCGCCCTCTACACCGCCACCGCCGCGCTGTTGCAGGATGTGGACCTGGATGGCGTTGACGCCCGCGCGACAACCGCCGCCGGTTTTTGGGAGCATGTCGCAGGACAGTTCCCTCAGTGGACGCAGGTCCGCGAGGGTGAACTGTCGTCAGGACAGCTTCGTGAAACCCATATCCATGCCCATGGCGTGGCGCTTCACGCCTTGGGGCGCGTCGGGAACACCCTGCTGCGTCGCGGCGAGAGTTTCGCGGCGCTGAACGGCCTGAACGGTCTGGACTGGCGCCGTGAGGCCTCTGACTGGGACGGGCGCGCCGTGGTCGCGAACCGGATGACCAAGTCGCACCAGGCTGTGCTCCTGACCGCCGCGGCCATCAAGACGCGCCTTGGCGTGCCCCTGTCGGCGGAGGAACAGATGTTCGAAACCGCTCTCGCCCGCGAGAACGCATGACCCAGCTGAAAATCTATCCGTCCGAGCGTCCGACGGCGTTCAAGCCTCTTGGCTTCGGGCCGACGATCGCCGGACTAGTCGAGGAGATTGTCGAACTCTACCGCGCCGACAGCATCCCTTGGGTGGTGGGCTATAGCGGCGGAAAGGATTCCACTGCGACCCTCCAGCTGGTCTGGGCGGCCCTGACCCAGGTGCCGCCGACCGAACGGACCAAGCCAGTCTATGTAATCAGCACCGACACCTTGGTCGAGAACCCGATCGTAGCCGCCTGGGTGGGACGTTCCCTCGACCGGATGGGCGAGGCAGCCGCGGCCGCCGGGCTGCCCCTCACCTCTCACCGGCTGACGCCGGATCCCAGCGAGAGCTTCTGGACCACCCTGATCGGGCGCGGCTATCCGGCGCCCCGCGCGAAGTTTCGCTGGTGCACCGACCGCCTCAAGATCAATCCATCAAACCGGTTCATCAATCGCGTGGTCAAGGCTAGCGGCGAAGCCATTGTTGTCCTCGGGACGCGCAAGGCCGAAAGCCATGCCCGATCCAAGGCTATGGAGCGCTACGAGAGCAAGCGCGTGCGGGACAAGCTTAGCCCCAACGGCAAACTGCCAAACTCCTACGTCTATTCGCCCATCGAAGCTTGGACCAACGACGACGTCTGGACCTTCCTGATGCAGCGCAAGAACCCTTGGGGTTTCCCTAACAAGGATCTGCTGACGATGTATCAGGGCGCCTCGGCGGACGGGGAATGCCCGCTCGTCATCGACGCCACGACGCCCAGCTGTGGCGACAGCCGTTTCGGCTGCTGGGTCTGCACCATGGTCGAGCAGGACAAGTCCATGACCGCCATGATTCAGAACGACGTCGAGAAGGAGTGGATGCTGCCCCTTCTGCAGCTGCGCAACGAGCTGGATGTCAGAGGAGAGAACGGCAAGCGCAACGACAAGCACCTGCGTGACTTCCGCAAAATGAACGGTAGCCTGCAGGTGTTCAACGACGACATCGTCCACGGTCCCTATGCGCAGAGCGCCCGTGAGACGTGGCTGCGTCGGGTTCTGGAAGCCCAGCGACATATTCGACTGAACGGTCCGGAGCACTCCGACACGATCGAACTGATCACCCTGCCCGAGCTTCGCGAAATCCGCCGGCTGTGGGTCGTCGAAAAGCACGAGATCGAAGACAGTCTGCCCGGCATCTACGAGGAAGTGCTTGGCGTGCCTTTCCCGGATGGACGCCTGGATGACGGAGCCGCATTCGGGCGAGAGGAAGTCGACGTCTTGCGTGAGCTCTGCGGCGACGACGTCCTGCATTTCGAACTGACGCGAGAACTTCTGGATCTTGAGCGGCAGCACAGCAGCATGGCCCGTCGGGCGGGGCTGTTCAAAGCTCTGGAACATTCTCTGCGGCGCGGGTCCTATGAAAACAAGGCCGAAGCGCAGGCGACGGCGCTCCGCAGACGCGACCTCATCGAGGGGCTGCGCGACGACGACGGGATCGACGGCGCTCTGTCTTTCGCGCCTGAACCGCCGCTCGATCCCGCGGCGGAGCAGTCGGCATGATCCTCGACGAACTGGTACTTCATGATTTCGGCGTTTACGGCGGCCGTCAGGCCATCACCTTGACGCCGATGTCCCGAGACAAACCCATCATTCTCTTTGGCGGCCTGAACGGCGGCGGCAAGACCACCTTGCTCGATGCCCTGCAGCTGGCTTTTTACGGCGCCCGGGCTGATTGCGCCGGCCGCGCGGACCTCGCCTACGATGAATACCTGAGACGCTCGGTGCATCGGCAGCACGGCGCATCGGACGCCTCGGTGGAGGTGGCTTTCCGTTACACTATCGACGGCGAGACCCAGAGCTGGCGACTGACGCGCGCCTGGCGCAACGGCGACAATACGCGTGAACAGTTCCAGGTGCTGCGCGACGGCAAGCTCGACAAGGCCGCCTCCGAACACTGGGGCGCCCAAGTGGAAGACCTTCTGCCCGCCCGCATCGCGCCCCTGTTTCTGTTCGACGGTGAGAAGGTCGAGGGCTACGCGGACTTGAACGAGGCGCCTGGGCTGATCCGCACCGCGATCCAGAACCTGCTCGGGCTCGACATCGTCGAACGCCTGGCCGCCGATCTAAACGCGCTGGAACGACGCCATCGCGGCGATCTCAAGACGCCGGCGGAAGCCGAGGCCCTGACTAGCCTGCGCGCCGACATAGACCGCCTCACCGCAGACCGGGTGCGCGTCAACCAGGCCAGCGCCAGCCAGGCCGTCGAGGTCGACAACCTCGTCAAGGAGGTCAAGCTCCTGGACGCTCGCTATGAGCGAGAGGGCGGAGCTCTGTTTCAGGACCGATCCCGGCTGGAAGCCGAACTGGCTGTCAGCGAACGCGCGCTTGAGGCGCTGCGAAGATCCCTGCGGGACGCGGCCGCCGGCTCAACGCCCCTCAAGCTGATTTCTGGTCTGCTCGGCGAAGTGGCTTTACGCGCCAGCGATGAAGAAGCCGCCCGCCGCAGCGAAACGACGGCCGGGGTCATGGCCGACGAACACGCCGCCCTGATTGCCCACCCCGCTCTGGAGGCCTTGCCGTCCGAGGCCCGAAAAGCCTTGGAAGCCTTCGCCCAGGACAGGCGCGAACAGCTTGACCGCGCCGCGGCCATGCCCCGGGTTCTAAACCTTGACGCGGCGGGTCTGGCGGCTTTGGACGCCTTGACGACCGGCGAAGAGCTCGAAGCCGCCACGCGCCAGTCCGCCGATCTGCTCACCCAGACGCGCCAAATGCGCGAGACTGTCGAACACCTGCGCGGGCTGCTGGCTTCCGTCCCGGCTGAGGCTTCGGTGGGCGACCTGATCAGCGCCCGCGACGCCGCCCGCGACCAGCATCGGATCGCCGCCTTTGAGGCTGGACGCCTTGAAGAGGAAAAACAGCGGCTCGAGCGTGAAATCCAGAGCCTGCGCGATCGCGAGGCCAAATTACTGGAAGTCACCGCACGGGCCCACTTCGAGCAGGAGGACATCGGTCGCATTCTCAATCACTCCGGACGCGTCCGCGACACCCTGGGTCGGTTCCGCGAGGCGGTGATCCATCGCCACGTCACCCGGATCGAGCAATTGGTGCTGGACAGTTTCCAACAGCTCGTGCGCAAGCGCGATCTTGTCCGGGGGCTGAGGATCGATCCACAGACCTTCATGCTGGAGCTGACAGGGCCGCGCGGCGAGATCATCACGGCTGAACGGCTCTCAGCCGGTGAGCGTCAGCTCCTTGCGATCGCTATGCTCTGGGGTCTGGGGCGCGCCTCGGGCCGCCCCCTACCCATGGTCATCGACACCCCTTTGGGCCGACTGGATTCAGAGCATCGCGCCCGTCTCGTCGCCAACTATTTCCCGAACGCCAGCCACCAGGTGATGCTGCTGTCGACAGACGAAGAGATAACCCGCGACCACTACGAGGCGCTGAAGCCTTCGGTGGGTCGGACATACCGCTTGCGCTACGATGAAGACGAGGCCCGCACCGTGGTCGAGGACGGCTATTTCGCGGCGGAGGCAGCCTGATGGCGATCGAACATATCCGCCTGTCTATGCAGGCCCGTGAACAGCTGATCCGGCTGAAACGCTACACCGGCATCGAGCACTGGAACGTGCTGTGTCGCTGGGCCTTTTGCCAGTCGTTAGCTGACGTTCATGTCCCCCCGCCGTCGAAGATTCCGGCGGACTCCAACGTCGAGATGTCTTGGCGGGTTTTTGGCGGTCGCCACGCCGACGTCTATCTCGCCCTGCTCAAGACGCGGTGTCTGAAAGACGGCTTACCCGTCGACGACGACACCTTGGCCCAGCAGTTCCGGCTGCACCTGCACCGCGGCATCGCCACTTTGGCCAGCGATCGAGAGATCCGCGATATCGCCAACCTGGTCGCCCTGGCGGCCTAGGGCGCCTGACGCAGAACCTGCATCACTTGGGCCTGCGGCTGAATCCAGGCCAGCTTGATCGGGCAGACCCAGCCGAGAAGCTCCATCATGCCCGAATAACGGGCCGTCAGGTTGAGGCCGATGATCGGTTCGTGGTGGTCAATGCGATTGCGCAGCCAAGCCGTGCCGGCCGCCGCATCGTAGACGTCACCGCGAACGCGGCCGACCGGCAGTCCGACAAAGGCGGTGCGCAGCTGGCCGCTCCAGATCGCGGGATTGTAGCGCGGGCTGAGCATCGCTACCCAGAAGCCGAAGCTGAGCCCGGCCACGATCCGGTCGGTCGTGATGGTCTTCTTCTCGCGGTAGAGCCGGTTCTTGACGGTCTTGATGTCGTCGCGGGCCTTGGCGGTCGCGTCCTTGCGGAAGACCGGGTCCTTCCACCAGTCCTGGCCATAAACGGTCCGCAGGGCCTGATCGACGCGGTTGCGAAGCCCGACCTCCACCGCCTGGATCGGAAGATGAAAGGCGGCGCCCAAGTCGGCATTCCACTTGTAGAGCTTGAGCGCGCGAGCTTGGTCGAAACCGGCATGGCGCAGGAAAACCTTGAGACGTCCCGAGGAAATGACGGGCGTCAGACTGGTGTACAGAGTCGGTTGAACAGGCGCGAGCATTGGCTTATATGACTCCCGTGAGCCGCTGATCGTCACTGCACAGCATACGGTCACGGACCCCCAGAGCCCCGCGACAGCCCTCAGGCCCTCGCGGGGTTTCGTTTTTCTGGTCCTGCTCGCTCTTCCGCATCATGGCTACACCGGCATTTGGTCCTCTCGGCGACTGTCATGCCATGCGCCGTTAACGAATGCAAACGCATTTTTGGCTTGATCCGTTTCTCGTCCGAAACTATGGATCATTCATGGCTCGTCATAGTGTACGCAGCGAGGCCGTCCAGGCGCTCGTCCAAGGCTTCCTGATCCCGTTCTATTTGGAGAACCGGAGCGTGACGGCGACCGCCAAGCGTCTGAACGACGTTCTGGCCAGCGAGGGCGACACCCGTCCGATCCACGTCAATCGTATCCAGGCCCTGCTGTCCGACGACGTTGCGCGGGGGGTGAACGACCTGACGCTGGAGCTGGTCAAGAAGGCCGCCGCCATCCTCGTTCATCGTGGCTGGGCTGAGGATCGCGACGACACCGCCTTCGAATTCGCTAATATAGCCGAGCAGGCGGGGCCGCTGCTCGTCCAGGACGGCGCCGAACCAGAGGACATCGCCCGGACGATCGGCATACCCGTTGCGGTTCTGGCCGCCGCGTTGGGGCGACGGGTCCCGGCGCCGCACAAGACCTCGACGCGGGTCCTGGGCAATCGCCCCGTCTCCTCCCCTTCCGCGACCTCTGACCTGCGCCCGGACTGGAGCTACCAGGACACAGCCGTCGCCCGGTGCCTTGACGCCTTTCGCCGCCGGCCGAGCGGCAAGGTCGGCCTGGTTCTGCCGACCGGCGCCGGCAAGACCCGCACAGCGTTGCGCATCATCCTTGAAGTCTTGGCGCGCGCGCCATCGCCGACATCGCGCGTGGTGTGGGTTACGCACCGGCACACACTGCGAACCCAGGCGTTCCGCGAGCTGAACAAGCTTCTCGCCGCCGATCCGGCGAGCCTGCCTCCGGATGTCCTAAAGCTGGCGACACGTATCCGCTTCGTAATGGTCGGCGAGATCGCTGATCTTCTCAATGAGGATACGCGTCCGGCTCTGGTCGTCATTGATGAGGCCCACCACGCGGCGGCCAAGTCTTATCGACCGATCTTCGAGGCAATCGCCGCCTTCCCCGTTCTGCTACTCACCGCCACGCCCATTCGCACCGACCGGCTGCCGATCGGCATCGACGAAATCGCCTTCACCATCACCTATCGCGAGCTGGCGGAGCGCAACGCGATTCTTCGCCCACAGTTCGAGACCATCAGTGTCGAGACCTTCAACTGGACCGACGCCGACCTGACGAACCTTGTGGATCTGCTGATCAACGAAACGATGGACCGGTTCACCAAGACCCTCGTCCTGGTCAATCGGGTAGACCAGCTGATGCGGTTCCATGAGGCCTTCCAACGCCGCCTGTCGGCCGAGAAGGACCACTCCCTGACCGCGGACGACGTCGGCTTCATCCACGGGGGCGGCAACTCCCATGGCGTGTCAAACGAGGATTTCGTGGACCTGTTCGCCGGCAAGCCGCGAGCCCTCCTGATTTCCGCCCAGCTTCTGCTCGAGGGCTTCGATGATCCGGCGATCAACGCCGTCGTCATCACCTACGAGACGAACAGCGTCATCAAGCTGATGCAGGCCGCCGGCCGTTGCGTGCGATATGCCCCTGGCAAGCGACAGGCCTTCGTCGTCCAGGCGGACAACCCGGACCTGGCTTACCGGTTCGACCAGCGCTGGCTCTACCAGGAGATCGACGACTATCTCCGGCCCCGCCTGGTGGACGAAGACTTCGCCGGGCCCGACGATCTGCGCGCGAAGGTCCAGAGCCTGCTCCAGGCTCACCGTGTCGCGGCACCACAGGCCGCCGTCGCCATGCGAGCACTGAATGGACTAGCCCCGGGCGAGGCGCCGCGTCTTCTCTTCTACGGCCACCCTTATTTCGGAGATCCGGGACGGTTCGCCGATGAAGCGCGTTGGGGGGTCTTCGTGGAGACACCCGCGAACAGCGCCCTGTTCCGCGAGGTGTTCAACCGATTCAGCCTGTCCGGCGCCAAACACTCGGATCCGACCGAATATCTGGACACCATTGGCCCTGAACTCGGACTGGAGCGTGATACGCGGGCCGGATCGCTCTGGCGTCAGTTCGTCGAACTTCTGACCGCCGCCTTCTGGGCGCGCGAAGAACTCTACGACACGCGCGGACCCGCCCAGGCGGGGAGGCCCGGCGGTCGTCTTTCCGCATCCAGTTGGCTCACCTACGCAGCCTTCCATCATCGCCTGGACCTGCCGCCGGCGCTCGAGGCGTTCCTTGTGGACTGTCACAACCGAACAACCGTCGCCAACGCCTATCTGACAGACCGCAACGACGTCGCCGCGGTCCTTAAAAGCGATCTGCCCCTCGGCGGGTCAGAAGCGGTCCCCTTGGACGCGCCGACCGTTCTCGCCCTGACGGCCTGGCTAAACGACATGCGTCATGAGCTACGTTCTCTTGACCCGACAGCCCAGCTCGCGGAGTACGCCCGTCTTACGGCCACCCGTCCTTGGCCGCCTCTGCCCTTCGCCCACGCCTCTCGGCTTGACCGGCTCTTGTCGGACACCGGGCGTGATCGCCAGCTCCTTGTACTTACCGATCGCCGAAAGGACGTCGCATGACATCGCAGCATTCGGACTTCAATCCGCCCACCGAGATGGCCCTTACGGACATCTTCCTTGACCCAAATAACCCCCGCATCTCGCCCGAACCGGCACCTGGCTATGAGGACACGGCATTGCTGCTGGATCCTGCGCGCCAGCCCGATCTCGTGAAACGGGTGTACGAGGTATACAACGCCGGCGCGCTGGAGAGCATGATCATTGAGCAGGGCTGGACGCCGGTCGATCCGATAATCGTCTGGTGCCCGCCAGGCTCGAAAAAGGCCGTCGTAGTCGAGGGCAACACCCGGATCTCCGTGCTCGGCAATGTGCGGCTGCGCCTCCCCAAGGAGCTCGCCAAACTCGAGCGTATGACCAAGGGCGGCTTTGCCCCGAACGAACTGCGCCGTCAGCGCGATCTTGTTGACGCCATCCAGGCCCTGGTCGCCCAGACCAACAACGTCCGAGTCTATCCCGTCCACGCCGACACCGCCGCCGAGTTGAAGGAGAAACTGCCTCGCCTCCTCGGCGTCCGCCACATCTCTCCGGCCAAAAACTGGACGCCCTATGCTACCAATCTGTACATCCTGACGCTCTATCGCGCCGCGTTCGGCAAGAAGCACGGCCCTGACGAAACGCTCGCGCTCGAAGACGATGTTCTAAACACCGTCGCGCACCAACTGCCCATGAAGCCCGAGGAAATCCGCCGCGCGATCCAGGCTGCATCAGCCTTCAGCCACTTCAAGATGATGTATGGCGAGCGTGTCGAGGAAGCGGGCAACCGCTTCAAGGACGGCGACCAGTACTTCTTTGATCTCATACTGGCTCACAAGCACGCCCGTGAGGAATTCGGGTTTGAGAGCCGGGATCTCAACCTGAAGGACGACGCCGAGGAAGCGCTGTTCCAATGGGCCTTCTCGCAACCCCGAAACGGCGCCGGCGGCGACGAGGAAGACGACAAGAGCGCAAACGTCTTCCAAAAGGCGGAGGACATCCGGGCTTGGCAGAAGATCGCCCGCTATGACGCACAGACCGGTTTCACCAACTTCGCCCGCCGGCTCCAGATCAGCGCGCCGTCTGAGGCAATCCCCATCTGGCGTCTCGCCATCGCCCAAGGCGCCCACAAGGAGCAGAACACTCCGGTCAAAACGCTCTCGGACCTCGCCAAAGCCCTTAAGGAGCTGAAGGCCGACACCCTCCAGGCCCAGGCCACAATGCTCCTGCCGATTCTCAGGGACATCTCAAACCAAGTGAACAGCTTCCGGGAAATGGCCGAGACCGCCGCACAAGAACAAGAGCCGATCGTGTAGGTCAGACGCGGCGTTAGCGTCCGGTTAAGTCCACATCGCTTTTACGAGCGCGCTGTTTCTGAAGCGCTCCGTGGCAATTGGATCGTGCCGGGGACAGACTGCACGAAGGTTTGTCGGGTTCGGCGATCCGCTGAAGTCCTTCAGGGTGATCCGAAGCTCGCTGTTCGAGATCGTGGCGTTACAGCCATCTGCCTGGCAATGGCGCTGGATTGCGATGATCCTTACTACCCAGAAGGGCTCAGGAAGCTCGTATTGGAGCTCACCCGCCAGAACGAGTGGAGCACCGCCGGACGGGTTCCTTGACGTGAAGGCCGCATCATAGATCGACGTCTTGGAGGACTTGGCGCGATTGCACCATCCGCAGGCCAAGCGCAGATTGTCGCCAGCTTGGCCGCCGGACGTAACCGGCATGACATGCTCGACCTCGATGCTAACTTCGTGCGGCTTGCGTCCGCGTGGGCGCAGCACGTCGAGGGTCGGCGGAAGCACCACGGGACTCGCCGGCTGGCCGAGAAACTTCTGGATAGCCTCTTGGCTGAAGGCGAAGCCGCATAGATAGCATCGCGGCGGGCTTTGGCTTTGAATCATCCTGACGCGGTCGGAACGGGACGCGTTGCGTCGACCCGCTGCCCGTCGCCGTTCGATCTCGCTGAACAGATGATCCGTGATCGCCCGTGTCAGTTTGGTCCGATCTGTGTCTAGGTCGTCTTTGTAGACGGACTTCACGCGCGCCAAAACGTGGTCGTAGACATCGGTCCAAGTCTTGGTCAGATCCGAGACATAGGCACCGGGCGAAGCTAAGCCCTCGAGGAACCAGCGCAACCAAAGCACAGATGAGTCGCCGCGCAGCAGGCCGTCATGAAGACCGAGGACGTCGCTCGGAACGCCCACCGCGCCAAAGGCGCCGATTCGATCGCGATCCCAGATAAACCCTGGATCATTGTGCGGCGCGTCACTGACGAACTTCAGCGTCGTAGACGCGCTCACCTAACGCCCTTTCCCAAAGCACGGTACTCTTCCACCCGAGGGACTTGAATGGGCGACTGACGGTACGTCGACCAAAGTTCCGCCCAGGTCCGCCGCGTGCCCACCGCGTCCTTCTTGACCCCTCCCAGCTTCCAATCTCGGGCGAAGTATTTCGAATCAACAAGCTTGAGCCACTGGGCGACGTGTCGATTGACGTCGTCCACGGTATCCAGCGTAGCCTGCAGAGTCACGAGATAGGCGAAGAAGTCCGTTTGCAGGATTGTCAGACTGGGCTTGTTGAACAGGTTCGAGGTCCGGGGATTACCCCAGTAGTTCCCGGAGTCTGGGTCCTCAACATTAGCGATACGATCTCTGACGGCGATCCAGAACGCGACGAACATGGGCTGCCACGGTCCCGCCGGATCGCGCCAGTAAGCCAGTTCGTCCTTGAACCCGTTGCCGCTCCAGTCGTCGATGACCTGGCTCTGCGGGAGGAAGAGTTTCGCCCAAGTGGCCGCATGGTCCGGTTTAGACTGGTGATAGAAGATCCCACCCTTGAGCAGCCTGAACATCTCGGCGAGGCTCCCGACGACGCTCCAAGGCAGTTTGCTGGCATTGTCGGGATCGAAGCCACGTGCGACGAGCCCGAAGAACGGGCTGGCGGTGTTCCGGGTAAGCGCGGCGACGACCTGCGAGCCCTCAACCGGAATGCTAGCCTTTTCCAGACGCCTTCTAATGCTGTCGAGTTCCTGGTCATTGAGGCTGGTCGAAACGATCGTGCCAAGAAGCGCCTTCGGCACCGGCGTGGCCCGCTGGTTCACCACGACGAACTGGAAAACGTGCTCTGCAGGTGAATGATTGAGCGTGACTGACATTGGGAGCCGTCGCGACGCCTCGACCTTCTGAAGCGCCAGCACCTCCGCGAGCGGGACGCCCTCGCCCAGCCGCGCCGCGGCCTCGTCATTGAATCCAACTTCGCGGTTGATGCGGCGAAGCGCGGCCTCCACCGCGCCCGCCAGCCGATGTTGACCATCCACCAGGATTATCGGCCGCAGGTAAGAAATCAGGACTTCGCGAGTGAAGCCGAGCAGCGCGTCGGTCGGGCAGTTCGCGCCAAGATTTTCGGCAAGCTTCTCGCGTGCCCTCAGCTGATCCCAAAACTCGGTGATGTGTGTCTGTTCGAGCGCATCCTCCACGGCTGTCGCGAGATCGCCACCAAGGATGGAGCCCTCCCCCAAGTCCGAAGTTTCGTCTTCGCCCTCCTCGTCGAACTGCGCGTCCGCATCTTCATCCGGATCCTGCCCGTCGAACGAGTTGTCTTCGTCGAGCGACGCGGCGTTCGCATTCGTTTGCCACTGAGTTTCGAGAACGAGTTTGCTGCTGCGCGCTAGGCCCTCGAGGGACTGGTAAAGGTCGACGGGGAACGGTCGATCAAGAAGTTTGAGCTCCCGGGCTTCCAGCGCTTGGCGGACTTCACCGAAAAGCGTCTTGAGGGATTTCTCTTCCTCGTTCGACGTCTTGATGGAGATGTGCCCGAGGTTGGGGGTCTCTGCGCTCGTCGGGGTGAACTCCACCTCAATCCCGCGCTCGGCCCGAATGGCGCCGAGAAGAGGGTTTTGAATTATGTTGTCCGGATTCGAGAAGAACTGGGCTAGGGCCTCGCGCCGTGTGTCGGAAACCGTTCGCTGAAACCCGACGGTCTCGTCATCGCCCAGCATGAGACGTTGTGGCACGCCGATCCATTGTTCAACGTCTGTCGCAGGCGCCGAGAACAACACGACGGGTTTGGAGTCCGGCCCGTCCTGAACCAGGACGGCTTCGTAGGTCTTCTCGATCACTCAAAATCTCCCGGCTTGTCGCAACCTCTCCCAATTCGATGAGGCCGCCAAGGTTGTGTCGAAGCTTATGTGTGTTCTGAGCCGAGATATCTCGCTCAAACGGACAGTCCCAAAACGCGTTGAGGGGATAGGTGGTCGCGACCCAGCATGACCTGTTCTGACTCAATGCGGCGGTTCGAAAGATCCGCTCTAGGCGCTAGGTGCCGCCAGCCACGATAGAACTAGTTCTGACTCTTTCTGGCCGCCTGGACTGTTTTAACGTTGATTCAGATCGGTCGTCTGTCGGAAAAAACGAGGTCAGAAATGGCCGCGGCGCAGGCGGTGGCCGGCCGGCAGCCATGGCGTCTCGACCACCATCATGCTCTGGTAGTCTAGGGCTGAGAACGCCACGCCGGCGGCCTTGAGGACCGCCGCCAGATCAGCGGCGGAGGCGCTCCAGCGCAGGACACGCAGCTGACTTACGGGCTTATGGATCCCGTAGACGCCTGCGGACAGGTATCCGAGCGAGCGGAGCAGAATGTCAAAGTACTGGTAGGAGAAATGCGCATCATTCAATCGTCGGTCGAAGGAGACGGCCATATAGCGTTCCCGTCGGCCTCGCTTCGAGACGATTGCTCTCAAGGCCGACCGGTTCTCTATGAGAGCTTCGAGCTCGTCCAGAAAGTCTCGCTTGGTCTGATGGCTGAAACGCGAGCGCAGGTGGTCAAATGCATCGTGGAACTCGTCATCGGTCATGGAATCGAATCGGCCCACGGGTGATCTGTCGTCTACTATTCCGCGCGATGGACTTCGTTGCCAGCGCAAGTGATGCGCCTAGGGCCGCTCTGTGCAGAACCTAGCGCCGCCTGCCGCTCTGACAACGACTTGAAATCGGAGCTTTCGCGTGCTTGTCGACGCTCGGAATGGCCATGATCGCTATCGCGCGTCCATGGCCCGGAAACGCCTGACTTTCGTTTAGCGTGGGCGCGATTTTTGGCCGGTGCGTCTTTCGTGGTCCTGCGGTTGCCGACGAAGGTCGATCTTTGCCGAAATCTCCTCCCCGCGAGTCCGAACCGGCGGCATGTCCTTCACGAACGCCGCGAGCGCCGCGCCCAACTCACGATCCTCCTCCCGATCTGAACGGGACAACGCAAGTGCTTGGGCTGTGAAATAGCGGTGGACATCCGCCTGTCGCGCTCGACCCGCCTCGATCCACGGGGTCTGTCTGGCCTTGTCGAGCGCCTCCCTCACGGCCGCCACGTCGACGTTGGGCGGTTCGCCTTGGCCCTGGCTGAAGCGAGACCGAATTCTCCGGAGAACGCCCAGCTCCGCCTTGCGCACGATGCCTCGCGTCCGCCTCGGCGTCGCCTCAGCCTCCACCCCGCGATCCCGCAGAGCGGCCGCAAAGCTCTGCCGCCACTGCTCGAGATCGGCCTTGCGCGGGTTGAGCTTGCGTCCGTCGTCGCCAAGGGTCTGAACCGTCAGATGGACATGGGGATGCCGCTCATCGGTGTGGAAGGCGAAGACATAGGGATGGCTGTCGCCGAACATCTGGCTGGCGAAGGCCCGCGACGCATCGTGCATGCGGAACGGGTCCGTGCCAGGTGGCATGCTGAGCACAATGGACAGGCTGACCGCGCTGTCCTTGCGACGACGTGGATCCGCCGCGACCTCCGCCATCCAATCTCCAACGAGCCTACCGACATCGGCTCGGGACTGAATCCGCTCGCCGTCCGGCCCCTCGAGCGGAAGTTTTCCGTTCCGCCCGATATAGGCGAGATGGTTTTGGAGGTGACCGCCGTCGCGGGTCCGCCCAGTGATTTTGACCATCACCTCCGGCACGCGTCGGGCGATCCGATCGAGCCGCGCGCGGGGGGTCATGTCGGGGCGGGACTGTGCGATCTGCCCTGGCGGATCGGTCAGGCGCGCGCGCCTTTGTTGGACGGGCGGACGCACCGCTTCCTCGAACCCACGAACCTGGACGAAGTCCGCCATCAGCGGTCCGACCAATAGTGGAGGTTGCCCTTGAAGGCGTCGTGGACCCCGCCGAGATGAGCGCGGATCTCGACTGCGAAATCGCCGAGTTGGGCGACTTCCAGATCGAGCACCTTGCCCTCGAGAACGGCGGTGTTCAGCGCCCTGGCGATCTGGTTCACGTTGACACCGATGCGTCGCAACTCGCGCTGGATGCCTATGAAGGCGATGGCTTCGGACGGCGATAGCTGCGGCCGCTCATGAAGCCGCCGTCGGATCAAGGCGACCGTCCATTGGGTCCGGGACAGGCCCGTGCGAGCCGCCTCGAGCTCCAGCAGCGCCATGTCGTCGGGGGCCAGACGGAGAGACAATTTCGAATCGAGCCGGGTCACGGACGGGGCGGCGAGCTCTGGAAGGGCGGCCTGTGCGGCGCGCTCAATGAGTCGACGCAGGAAACGCGACCGACCGCCCCGCTCGGCCGCTGCGGCGTCGAAGCGTCGGATCAGATCGGTCGGGAGGCGTACGGTGAGGCGGTCCATGAGCGAGGTGATGTGTCTGACAATGCCGGCGCAAAGCCTATCCTGCCCTAGACCGTCACCCCCTTCGCCCCGTAGACCTTCGGTGCTGACCGCCCTCCCCTCGGCGACCGAAGCCGGCCGCTCGCCCGCCGCCCTGAAGGGCGCCCCAGCCAGGGCGGCGCGTCGTCGACTGACGATGCATTGTGAAGATCGAACGATCGCCTCCAGTCTCGTGACGCGCGCTGGTCAGCCGCCGCTTGGCCACGGCTAAATGGTGGCACTGTGGATTGACGACAGCGCCAGAACGGGAGGTCTTGATGGCCGACGATTTTAGCCTCGAGAGGTCCGCCCGTCTCGCTGCGGTCTATGCCGACTACCGTTCCGCGCTGGACGCTTCAGATGTCGAAAAGCGCTTCATGCCCTATCGCTGGTGGACGCTGCCCAACCCTATCAGCGGCATGTGGATGGTCTACTCCAGCATGCTTGATGACTACGCCACGGATCTGGCGAACATCATCAATGACCTTACCCACCACGTGAGCCGATTGCGCGCCTGGGCCGCGGTCGTCGAGCCCATGGGCGACGACGCCAAGATGGAGGTCGCGCACGAGTTCATCGGCATCCTCGGCATCGCGGCGTTGTCCGCGCCCTACGCGATCAAATCCAGGTTTGCGGTTGCGGCCGCCAACCTGTCCCACCAAGCGAACATGTCCAAGGACCTGAGGAACTGGAAAGACGAGTTTCCGACGAAGAACCTATATTTCAACGATGTCGAACCGTTCGGCAAAGGCTGGAGGACCTACCGGCGGTTCAAGCTCAAGGTCGAACCGATCGCAGGCAGCCGGTTCAAGGTCCAGACGCACGACTTCCGCAACGCCTACAATCATCGCTTTTCGCCCCGCCTCCTCCTGGGACTGAGCAATACGGTCACGCGGCGCACCGACGCCGAAACCGGCAGGGTCGAGTACGGGATCGGCGGCACGCCTGCCCTCGATCTGAACAAGGTCGCGGACCTGCTCGATGTGGAGTGCAGCCATTGCTACGCTGCGTTCGAAGCCTTTCAGGCTCTAATTACCGAGCAGACAAAGGCCATCACGGCGTTCGAGACGACGCAGGCGCGAGGGGCGGAGAATTGACATGCTGAACCAGACCTATTTCGAGATGGCCGATGTCCCGGCCAGCGCGAGTCGGACCTGGATCCCCTTGCGTGAGAACAGCGACGTCGATCTCGACACGCCGGCGGATCTGATCTCCGCGAGCGTTTTTACGGGCGTGGCCACGCTGGCTGTCTATGCAGGTCAAAGCGAGAATGCCGGCCGTCTGGATTGGAGCGATCTCAACCTGCAGCCGCACAGGGCTCACGTCTGGACCGACGGCTATCATCCAGCCGACATCTACCTGGACAACCGGTTCGAGGAGCCGCTCGGGATTAACTTGGTCATCGACCAGGACCTGGAGGGCGCGGCCGACGGGGTCTGGCACCTTCATTCGGACGTGGTGCTGGCTCTCCGTCTGTCCCGAGACGGAGACACCTGGTTCCGGCCGGAAGAAGGATGGGTCGAGGTCATCCGCCTGATCAGAGAGGATGACCGTCCGGTTCGCCTTGAAATCCGGGCCGAGTTTCTGGCCGACTACCTCGCAGCCCGTAGCATGACACTCTACCTCTCCAGCTACCATGAGCGGATCGTGGTGACGCCGTCGGCCCCGACCTTCTCCTGGCCTGAAGAAGGCTTCGCTCTGGAGAAGGGCCGCGACACGCACGAAGGCCGGATCGCGACTCAGCGCAACCTAGGTGTGCCCGGCGAGGGGTTCCGGATCGCAGGCGCCCTCTGGCGGACCGAATGGTTCGAGCCCGGAGACTTCAGCCCGCGCGTCCGCGGCGATCCTGACCCAATCCCATCGCTTTCGCGTCCGGCCCGCGAGGCGACCGCGTGCCGCCTGACCGGCTGCAGCGAGGTATCGACTGGCTGTATTTCGAGCCGAGTCTGGCCAGCCATCTGCTGCGCCACCGCGGCAGCAGGCTGCGCTGGGCCAGCGCCGAGACGGGCGTGCTCGGCGCTGCCGAGGCCCCGCTGCATTTCGGCATCAACGCCAAGGGGCTGATCAATGTCTTCGCCAAGGACGTCGGTCGCCTCCAGACTTGGGAGCGACGCATCTGGGCCGCCCACAGCGTCGCCGTCGATGGCCCCGTCTCGGCGGAACTCTTCCAAGTGCAAATGATGGTGGACCCCGCCGACACCATCGCCCCCGAACACGCCCTGCCCGCCGTCATACGGTCCCTCGACGATACGTTCCGGGAAGCCTTCGGGCCGCCTCTCCTGCGACCACATGCATCGGTCGAAACCCTCCTGACGCGATCGCATCGGTTCCGGGCTGCCGAACCGGACGGCCTCCTGGCGCTGGCCAAGGATCTCACGCGGATGTTCATCGAGCGGGTGGACGTGACCGCCGTTCGCAATGCCGCCGTCTCACGGGGCCAGGTTCTGGGCGATGTCAAAGCTCTGAAAGCGCTCGAAGGCCTCGCCGCGGGCCGTGTCGGCGAACCGCAGGCTAGAGCGCTTATGGGTCCGCTGTTCGGCCTCTACGACCTTCGTCTGGCCGACGCGCACCTCGGCTCAGACGTGAGTTCGGCGCTGGAGCGTCTTTCCATCGAGGCGGCGACGCCCGCGACGGTCCAGGGCCGCGTCATGCTCGAGAGCGTCGTTGGGGCGATCGACGCCCTGACGAAGGCCCTGACCGCGCCGCCGGACGTAAACACCCAGGGCGAGACGGCGCTCTCCTAAGGCATGCCGCTCAACGACGCCATGCTGACCGAGGCCCTCAGGGCGGAGGCTGTAGGGCCTGCAGCCAGGCGACCGCTCTCTGGGCGTGGGCCGCGGCCGAAACGATGAACCGCTTGTCGTCGCGAAGCACCTTGAGCCACGACCCCATATAGGCCGCGTGGTCCTCCCGAGGTTCAAGCGCCAACCCAAGGTCGGCGCAAAGGAAGGCCGCGCCCAGTTCGGCGACGAGTTCCTCGCGCGCATAGCCAGCATCCCCGAAGCGTTGGCGGCCGAAGTCCCGATCAAGACGGGTCGGGTGCCGGGTCCAGTGGGTCATCTCGTGACCGAGAGTGCTGTAGTAGGCGTCCGCCGTCTCGAAGCATTCGAACGGCGGCATCTGCACATGGTCCGAACCCGGCGCGTAGTAGGCGCTGCCTCCGCCGTGGCGAACCTCGGCGCCGCAGTGCTCGAAGAAGGCGTCGATGCGGGCGATCCGCTCATCCGGATTGATCCCGACCGTCTCGGGCTCGTCGTAGCGATCGGGCAGGCCTTCGATCTGGTCGACGTTGAAAACCGTGTAGGCCTTCAGGAAGGGGATGCGCTGCTGGACATCCGCTCCCGTGTCGTCGGTCTCGTCGCGGACGATCTGGTTGGCGTAGACGACCGTTGCTCCGCGCTCACCCTTGCGGACGTGGGCGCCGAGGGCCAGCGCCTGGCGGAAGGTCAACCAGGTCGACCGTGTGTATCCGCGGTCGGCCGCCTCGCCCCAGAGCAGGACGACATTGATGCCATTGTAGGGCGTGCCGTCATGGCGCAGCGGGCGGCTGACGGAGGTCTTGGTCTTCCAGGGTTGGGTCCAGGGCCGAACCCCGGCCTCAAGCTGACTGACGATCTGTTGGGTGATCCGGGCGTGGATGTCCGGGCGTGCGGGAGCGGCGGGACGCTTCATGGCGGCCTCCTCGAAACGGATTGTGGGAAGAAGGAGCGGCGGCGCGATCTCCGCGCCGCCGCGGCTCTTGGGTCAGCGGGACCAGATCAGGCTGTGTCCGCCCTCAACCTCCACCAGGGATGCGTAGATCGGCGCCGGGAAGCTGGGATCGTCGAGCTTGACCGAGAGGTAGTCGCGGTTCTGCTGGCTCGTCTTCTTCCAGGCGGCGCCGAACTCCGTCTGGCCGGCGAACATCCGGAAGTCGGGGGCCTTGTCGTCGCTCTTCTCGTTGGGCCGCAGGACCGCCGCCTTGACGTTGAGGGTGAGGGTCTTGATCGAACCGGTGTAGCCGTCGCCTTGAGTGGTGAAGGTGCCGATGGTGGCCATGTCAGTCTCTCCTTTGCTTCGGGCCACGCCTGCCGCGGCCTCGATGGCGATCGGCAGACCGAAGTTCGAGCGGCGCGCAGGGAGAGCGAAGCGAGCCCCCACAGCGAAGCGAAGGACCGCGATGAGAGACTTTCTTGTTTCGCGAGGAAGGCCGTCAGGCCGGGGATGAAAGTCGCGAAAGCGGTTGCGCCAGCCGACCGGGCTTCGGTCAGATCCGCCTCATCGAGAGGCCGCGCCGGCTGGCGCGAAAAGGATGCGAGACGGTGGCCGCCGCCTCCAACACCGCCGGCGGCACACGACCGGTCGCTCACCCCCTCGGTCGTTCAGGCTCAGGCCGTGATCGGGAAGAAAGTCTCGACGTCGAGGCGCTGTGTGGGCAGAGCCGACCCTGCATAAGACTCGGGACGCTGAAGATCGAGCCAGGCCGTGCCCGCCTGGGGCCGCAGAAGCATGATCCGGCGGCCGTGGCAGGGGGCGATATCCGCTCCCGCTCCGTGGTCGGCATGGCGCAGGCGCCATCCTCGATCAGGTCACCCAGACGAGCCGCCGGCGGGACAGTCGAAACGCCTTTCAGGATTCCTCAGGCGAGGTCGAGGTGGTCATCTGAAGGGTCAGAAGGCGGCGCAGCAGGGTCGATGCCTCATCACGCGCGCGGTGGAGGTCCGCCAGATCGCCGCGATGGTAGATGCCCTGTCTGAGGCGATTGACCTGCTTGAAGGTCCGCGCGTCGGCCTCCAGATCGTCTGAGCCCCAGCCGAAACAGGTCAGCAGAAAGTTGTCGGTGATGCTGGGTCGGTAGTCTTCCGCCGTCCGCCGCTCGAGAACCTTGGCGATCAGAGGATGGATTATGCCCGGCGCTCCGCGTTCGATCCTTGCAAGGTTGGCCTGGAAGGCGCCGTTGATGACCCGTTCGATGGCCGCCCACGCGGCCAGGAAGCCGGGCAGCGGGCTCACCGTGTGATCAAAGGCGGAATGAAGGAGACCCAGGTCGGACAGCGTTTCAGCCGCGAGCACGCCTCGGAAACGATCGCGATCGACCGTGTCTTCGCGTCCCGCGGCCCAGGCGCTGGCCGTCGGCGGCGTGATTGTCACGACGCTCACAGGCCGGTCGTCCGTCGGAATGCGCACAAGGGTGGTGCGATCGAACAGGCCGAACTCGGGGGATTGGTTAGCGGGGATGCTCAGCGAAAGTGCGGTGAGCACCCGGGTCTCTTCGGAAACCAGATCGGCCACTTCGGCCTCGGTCGCCCCGATCGGGAAGCCCAGGCCGACCGCGTCGCGCCAGCCCAGCGTCATTTCGACATGGCTGCAGGCACGCTCAAGACGGATACAGACGGCGCCGCCCGAACGACGCCGCGCCCTCAATCGTTCAACCGCGCCGTCGGCGCTCCAGGCTGGCGGAGGCGGACCGCCGAGAATCGATCCGATGGGCGGCCGATGCGCCGCTGGCGGCAGCCCCTCCGCGATCGCGCGTTCCGGAGACGAGGTGACGAGGACCGACCCGCCGTCGAAGGTTTCACGCCAATCCTCGGCGGGGATGATCCCGCGATGCACGTAAACAGCGTAGCGAATGATCGTGGCCGCGCCGCTGTACCGGGGAAGCTCTGTCTGACCGGACATCTCGTCTAAGCGCTATGGCTGATCATCGGCGCCGTCAGCTTCGTCCCGCAGCTGGCCAAGGCGTTCCTGACAGACCGTCACGGTCAGCCCCCGCAGCACATCAACCCGTTCGGTCAGCCAAGCCAGTTCCTCGGCGCTGATCTTGTAGTGTTCGGAGTAGCGCGCCTTCACATAGGCCTCGCGCAGGAGCTCGAAACAGCGGCGTTCGAACTTGGTCTCGCCAGGCCAGGCCTCCGCGAGACGGGGGTCGATGGCCTCGGCCTTCTTGCGAAGGAAAGCGAGGTTGTGGGCCTTGCTGCTGTAGAGCGTCGCGACCAGCAGAACGCAGTGGTACAGGTGCTCTGCAGCTTGATGCAGTAGAAACGCGGCCCAGTTTTGGTTGCCCGCTTCGATGTAGAACTTAGCCCCCGACTGTGCCCCGGCCGCCGTCGTCATCCACTTCGTATAGTGCCGCTCGGCCTCCTCCAGCGCCACGACCGCCTTGAAGTCCGTAGGCTTGTGCAGCTTGGCGCCCGGCGTGTCATGGAGCAGCACGCCCTCACGCACGATGTCGGCGAAGAAGTAGCGACCGCGATCCAGTTGCTCGTTCACGTCGTCGAGCGAATGGACGATGAGGCTGACGGGCGTGCGGATGTCAGGCCCGATGGGCATGGTCCGGTTTTCGGCCTCGTACCAGAATTCGCCGTCGGTCAGGTCCTCATGATCGACGACGATCAAAAGGTCGAAATCCGAGAAGTAGCGCCCGACCGGGTCATGCACCCAGTCGCCGCGCGCATAGCTTCCGTAGAGGATGACCTTGAGGATCTTGCCGTCCTTGAGCCGCGCGGCGCGGCGGGTCGAGATCGCCTCCTCGAACGCGGCGCGCACGGTCTCGACCACCTGACGGAGTTCGGCCTGTTTGCGCGGTGGCAGATGATCGAGGTTTTTCTTCATGTCCGGATTCTCGCCGAAGCTGAAAGGGACAGCAAGCGAACAATCGTCCGCGGCGCGATGGGCGGAGCTTACGCGAGCCGTGACGGCTTGGGCCCATAGCGCTAGACCGAGGCGATGACCTTCTACCTTCGCCAACCCTCGCCGGACACCATGGAAGAGCTGTGGGAGATCGACGCCCATCGCGCGATCAACCGAACAATCTCAAACGCAGAACAGTCCGGATTTGGCTACTTCCAGGCCGATCCGGGTGAAGATGTCTGGACGGCGATCCGCAGGAACACGCCCTGGTTCGAGCCGGACGGCGCCAATCCCTTCCATGAAACCTGTCTGCCGCCGGGCGAATACCACCCTCGCATTGCGCGCCCTCTGATGCGCGCCCGGCCGGACATGGGACTGTGGAACCGATCTGGAGAACTGAACCCGGCCCTCACGGCCGATGCTCGAACCCAGGCCCGAACCTTACTTCGCCAACTGGAGCGCATTTGTCAGACGGTTCAGCCGAAAGGCGCCAACCTTGACGCCTACGGCCATGACATCCGCAATCTTCTGATCCTCGCCTGTACAGAGGTCGAGGCTCAATGGCGCGGCATTCTCGTCGCCAATGGGGCAACGAAAAGCCGTCTGACGACCGCAGACTATGTCGTGCTCGCCGACATTCTGAAGCTGCGCGATTACGAAGTGCGGTTTCCGACCTATCCAGACCTCGAACCTGTCAGCCCGTTCGAGGCATGGGGACTCACCGGCTCCCCGAGCCGGGAATTACCCTGGTACGAGGCGTACAATGCGGTCAAGCATGACCGGGAGGCGGCCTTCTCACAGGCCACATTGAAGAACGTGATATCCGCGCTGAGCGCCGGCGCCGTCATGCTGTATGCCCAGTTCGGCCGCACCGGACTGGGCCACCAGTCCGATCTCAGCGCCTTCTTCCATTTCGTACAGAAGCCAAGTTGGAGCTTGAGCGAAGTCTATATTTGGCCAGTGACGGACGGCGAAAATGGACGGTCCGAGTGGACCCCCGTTTCCCATCAAAGGCTCAAAGCGATCCGCTAGCCGCCGTCTTACAGTGACCCGCTTCTGGCTGCTCTGCCGCGTGGCGCTGATGAGTTGAAGCGACTGCTCAGCAAAAAGCCGCGCGCCCCAAAAGGGCGCGCGGCAAGTTTTCCCGGTTTCAGCGGCGGCTATTCAGCCGCGAACGAATAGGCGTCGTCGCTGGGCGCGTCAGCGACTTGGTCCTCCGGCTCCGCCGCATCCGACACCGTCCGCAGCGGAACGGGCAGCCACCCCTTACCCTCCACCAGCCGTTCCGCCGCCTCAGCCATGTCGCTCTTCCTGAACCCGGCGATCCGGCCCGCCTCCTCCGCATTGACGGCCTCCGTCACCGCCTCCAGCACCCGCGTCTTCGGAACGCGCGTGAAGTAGCTGGCCGCCGTCGCCGACCACGTCCCGGTCATATCGAGGCCGACCACCGTCGCCAGCGTCTCCGCATGCGCCAAGGCGCCGGGTCGCCGGTCGTGGGGGTCTCGCACGGCGTAGAGGCCGACCCCGGCGCAGCAGGCCATTAGGTCCAACTGGTCCGATGGCGCCAACCCGAACACCACACCCCACAGGTCCTCGGCCCGCTCGGGCAGTCGCGCGCCCCAAGCCTCGCACCGGTCGCGAACCCGCCGACCGGCAGGGCCGTCATCCACCCCCGGCGCCAGCCGCTCCAGACCGCTGACGGACAGTCGAAGCTGAAGCGGCGTCCCGAGGCCATATCCCGGATAGAAGACCTGCAGCGTCAAGGCGTGAACCACGGTCGCCAGTGCCGCGCCCACATCGGCCTGTACCGCGTCGCGCAGGCCCATGGTCTTGTGGGCCGTGAGGTCGATGACCAGCCGGTCGGACAGGGCGCTCCCGACCTCTTCCGGCTGCGACGCGCGGCCACCTCTCTCGGCGTCGGCATCGCCACCGTTGTCCTCGACCGCCTCCACCTCCGGCGGCGGCACCACCGCGTCCTCGGCGCGAACCAGTCCGCGCTCGAAACGGGCCAGTCCGTCGTGGCCGAGCATCACCATGACGCCAGCTCGCGCCTTGGCTTCGGCGGCGTAGTCGAAGTCAGGGCCGAAGGCCTGCAAGGCCTTGTCGATCTCCTCCAGCCGCGCATCCGCTTCGGGCGACAGCCCCTCCGCGCCCGCCTCGGAGACGATCCGGTCATACTCCTCCGACAGAGCCGTGATCTCGGCGGTGTCCGCCTCCGACCGTTCGACGGCCACCGGATAGACCCGCCCAAAGGCCGAGACGTCCGGATAGTCCAGGGCGGGCTCCGCCCACTTCCAGCCCTCCCGCTCGCGCGCCTCGTCGGCCAGCCCGGCCAGCTTCTCGCTGACCAGCCGGTCCAGCAGGACCACGTCCTCCAGCCAGCCGCCGCCGTCCTCGGTGAACAAATCCCGGAGGATTCCCCCGCCTTCGGCCTCATAGGCCTCGACGCCTACGAAGCGGACGCGCCGGTCGCCGACGCTCACCTTGGCCTCGGTCATGGCGCGGCGGATAGCGTAGGCCGGGGTATGGGGGCCGACCTGCTCCAGCACCTGCCGCTGCCGGTCCTGATCATCGCTGACGCAGAAGGCGGTCAACTGGTCCAGCGTCAGCGTCCCGGCCCGGTAAGCCGCCATCAGCTCCGGAGCCGCTGACCCGAGCCGAAGGCGCTGACGCACGACATGGGCGGTCACCCCGAACCGGACGCCGATCTCCTCGGGGCCATAGCCCTTCTCGACGGCCAGCCGCTGGAAGGCCTCGAACTGATCGGCGGGATGCATGGCCTCGCGTGTCATGTTCTCGTCGAGGCTGATCTCATGGGCGTCGTTCTCGGAGTCCACGATCACGCGCACAGGATGGGTGCGCTTGATCGCCTTGCGCTTGGCCAGCAGCCGAAGCCCCTGACGGCGCCCCTCGCCGATGGTGACGAGGTAGTTCCCGGTCGGAACACCCTCCCCGTCCCGCTCGACCTCGACCACGGGCGGCTGCAACACCCCCTTGGCCCTGATCGAGGCCGCGAAGGCCTCGATGGTCGCCGGGCTGTGGGGCGTCTTCCTCGCATTCTTCGGCGAAGCCTTGAGCCGATTGAGCGGCACGGTGATTTCCGCGCCGTGCGCGGGGGTGGTCGCCTCGGTCGCGACGGTTTCGGTGGACTGAGCAGTCATGTCTACCTCCTTTGTGCGTGGGTTGCAGGCACGCGAACTGCGCGCCTGAAACCCTGCCCGTCGGCGAGACCGGGGTAGCAAGGGCCAGGGCGGACCGTCCGGAGGGGGATCGCCCGACCTGCACAAGCCTGACCCTGATGATGATCATGATGACGATCGCCGGCGCGGAAGGTCGGGGAGACCGGTCGGTCCGGCGGCGAAGCCGCTTCACCCTGACCCGCGCGAGGGCGGAGCCCTTAGCTCTGTCGACCTGGGCGGCGGAGCTGTCTTCGACGCGACCGTTTATGTCGTAGCGTCGGCGTTGAATCGAACTGGGCGTGAGCGGCGATTCGCCTGCTCCGGGATCGCGACATGAACTGGCAGACCTTCGATCTGAATATCCCGGATGTCGCGTCCGCGACGGACGAGGAGCTTGAAGCGCTGTTTCCCGAACTCGACGGTCGCTGGTCGCGTCAAACCCACGCGCTGATCAAGGCGCACGGCGCCACCGGGCTGGACCTCGACCAGAACTGGGCCGGCGTTCCCCAATGGTGGGCTTGCCCCTGCTGCCTACGCGCCAAGGTCGAACTGGTGCGGATGAACACGAACGGGGTGTTGATGGCGCATCTGCACGAGCACCATGACCATATCCACGAATACATGGCCCACCGCCTCCAGGCGCGTTACGGCAAGGAATGGCCTCGCGGAATTCCCCCAGGGACCTATGAGCTCGAACACTCCGGCTCGGTGATGATCGAACGGTTTCAGCGCACTTTGGTCTGCGAGGAGTGCAACACGGCGGACGCCGAGGCCAAGTCGCGATCATCCCGGATCGATGCCTATTTCAGTTTCCGCCTCGGCGAGATCGCCTCCTTCATCAAGCCTCATCCCAATAGGAAGCACGACGTCGACGCCGACCAGGCGCAGGAGATCTGGGAGACGGAACGGTCGGACTTCCAACAGCGGATCGCTTTGGCCGATCACCTGCTGGAGCATATCCATCAGGGTGCGATCACCCGGGAACGAACACGTGGCGTCCCGGGCTGGCCCTTCAGCTATGATGCCATGGCGCATCAGGCGCTGATGCGGGCAGACGGCGCCTATGACGCGATCGGTGTCGCGCGCGACGCACTCGTCAACCGCTCGATCGCCCGGGACGGCGTCGGCGCCTCGCGCCCCAGGACCGACAAGGCCGGACCCCGACCGACCCCGCAGGAGGTGGCGGCGCATGACGGCGGACAGTATCCGGCGAACTGGGTGTTGGCTGGTCCGGATTGGCGCTGCGCCGCGTGCGACAGAGATCGCGCCGACATTCTGCGACGGTCCAGGAAGTCGGGCCGCCGTTGGTCCGGCGATATCCGGCCTCACACCACCTATCTGTATGGACCGTGCCCGACTTCATGCCAGGCCGACGCCGTTGTCGTGGCTCACGAAAGTCGCTTCATCTGTGATTGTTGTGCCTCTCTTCTGGGTTGGCTCAGGTCCCAGGAAGCGGGCGCCGCGCCCAGGGCGCTGGGGCTGACGCTGGAGGATATGAGGCTCTGCAGCGACGCCGGCCCCAACCGCCAGCATATCCCGGATCTCGAACGGCTCAGGACGGCGGCGGCCGCAGCGGAGAAGGTCGCCCCCTCGATCACCGCCTACCACGGACGATTGGCCGTCGCGATCGCGCCGCGGCAAACCTACCACTATTTCCTCGGGCGGAAGCCGGGAGACTGGGCCTTCGCATGGCGTGAGGTTGTCGGCCGCTATGGACGGATGTCGCAAGGGGAAACCCTGGACGCCGCCCGGGACCGCATGCGCACGCTTACATCTCTGGCCGATCGTCTCGCGCCTCTGGATAGCGGGCCCACGCCCTTGCCCTCTCCGCAGGGATCGCCTTCGGCCGAGGCCATCAGGGCCTTCTCCGCAGATGTTCTGCCCCGTATCAACTGGGGATAAGGGATCGAGCGGTCTTGCCGGTATACCCGGGCCCATGATCGACGAGATCGCCCTGTACCGCTACGGCCTGGCGGCCTGCCTGCATGTGCCGATCGCTGCTGTCGACGAGACGGCGGTCACGACCTATGTCGGCGACGTTCTGCAGGCCGTCGGCGGCCAGCGCAGGGCGTTGCTGGTCGCGCGCGTCGGCCGGAGGCGCCCGACCCGCGCCTTCCGGTCTGGGCCCTAGCCGGCAGCGAGATCCTGCATCAGCCCCTGCAGCTTTGGGTCGATGTGACCTGCACCCGGTACCGGCAGGCGTGGTGCGCCGCCTTCCCCGATCACGCGCTCCGCGACCAGGTTCTGAGCCACGCGATGAACCGTCGCGTCGCCCGGCTCAAAGGCTTTCGGTTCGTCCGCCTGACCCCGACCTGGCGCTCGGCCAATTCCAGCGCCGCCGTCTCCGAACGCTGGGCGGTTGCGCTGCATGGCCAGCCGAGCCAGACCGCCGCCAATCTGCGGCGCGGCGCCGCGATCCAGTATGCCGATGTGACGGACCTGATGCTGATGCTCGACCTGCGCCTGGGCGGCGGCGTGATGGATCGCGTCAACGAGGGACGCGCGTTGTTTCGGCCCCGCCCCGACTGATCGTCGGCCACCGTGTGACGATGAGGCTGGCGGTCGCAAACTGACGCGCTTGCACGCAAATACCTCGCGGTCGCATGATTAGCCGCAAGTCGTCACTTCTGGCGACATAGGGAGAAGTATCGAGATATCTCGCCATAAGTGGCGATTTATGCGATATGTGAATATCGCCCTTTAAATCGCCATTATTGACGACTTAAATCCTGATACCCCATATATCTCGCCGAAGGTGGCGAATTATGAAGATCACGAACCTTACCACAGACGATGCGGTTCTCGAGGAGTTTGGCCGTCGCATGGCCGAAGCCCGGCTGGCGAAGGCGATGACGCAGGCGCAGTTCGCCCTGGCCGCAGGCGTCTCCAAACGGACGATCGAGCGGCTGGAAGATGGCGGATCTGTCCAGGTCGCCAATCTCATCCGCTGCCTGCGCGCGCTCGACAAGCTCGAAGGGCTTGACCGCCTGGTTGCTGAAACGCCCCCCAATCCGATCGACCTGCTGGAACGACAAGGCAAGACCCGTCAACGCGCGCGGCCGGACGCCGATAGCGGCGCCGGCAGCGGCGCGCCTTGGACTTGGGGAGACGAAACGTGACGACCCTCGCCGAGGTCCGCCTTTGGGGCCGCCGGATCGGCGCTGTCTCACTGGAGGACGGCGCGGAGGTCGCGACCTTTGCCTACGACCCGGCCTTCGCCACAAGCGGCATCCAGGTGGCGCCGCTGATGATGCCACTCGGCCCGCAGGTCTTCAGCTTTCCGGGCCTGAACCGCGAGAGCTTCCATGGTCTGCCGGGGATGCTGGCGGATTCCCTCCCCGACAAGTACGGCAACACCCTCATCAACGCCTGGCTGGCGACGCAGGGCCGCACGCCGGAGAGTTTCAACGCCGTCGAACGCCTCTGCTACACCGGGCCGCGCGGCATGGGCGCGCTGGAGTTCGCGCCGGCGGTCGGCCCCCGGCCCCGCAAGGCAGCCAAGATCCAGATCGACGCCCTGGTCGCGCTGGCTTCGGAGGTGCTCAGCCACCGCAACGACCTTCAGACATCGTTCGCCGACAGCAAGAAGGCCGACGCCTTGCGCGAGATCCTTCGGGTCGGCACCTCGGCCGGCGGCGCCCGCGCCAAGGCGGTCATCGCCTGGAACGCCGCCACCAACGAGGTGCGGTCGGGCCAGGTCGAGGCCGGGGACGGCTTCGACTACTGGCTGCTCAAGTTCGACGGGGTGAAGAACAACAAGGATCGCGAACTGGCCGATCCGGAAGGCTATGGCGCGGTGGAGTACGCCTATGCGCGGATGGCCGCCGCGGCCGGGGTTCAGATGGCCGAATGCCGCCTGCTCGAAGAGGGCGGCCGGCGTCACTTCATGACCAAGCGGTTCGACCGCCTGCCCGGCGGCGGCAAGCTGCACATGCAGTCGCTGGCGGCGGTGGCCCACTACGATTTCTGCGACCCGAACGCCTATGCCTACGAACAGGCATTCCTGGTCATCCGCCAACTGGGCCTGCCCATGGCGGCGATCGAGGAACAGTACCGGCGCATGGCCTTCAACATCATCGCCCGCAATCAGGACGACCACGTCAAGAACATCGCCTTCCTGATGGACCGATCCGGCGCCTGGTCGCTGTCACCGGCCTACGACATCACCTGGAGCTACAATCCGACCGGCCTGTGGACGGCGCGGCATCAGATGTCGATGAACGGAAAGCGCGACGGCTTCACCTTCGACGATTTCGACTCCAGCGCCCGCACCGCGTCGATCAATGCGCGCCGCGCCCGGGCGATCGTCCAGGAGGTCCGCGACGCGGTCGAGCGGTGGCCGGAGTTCGCCGACGCCGCCGGCGTCGGCGCGGACTGGCGCAAATCCATCGATCCGTCACTGAGGACGGTGCTCTAAGTCGACCGCCCGTCGCCTTGTTTGAGCGCGCCTCGGTTACGGGCGGGTGGTTGAGGTCCGGCTTCGCCGGGACGGCGCATCGATCAAAACCGACGGCAGGGCATGCACGGCCAGGCGCGCCGCCTGAACCTCAAGCTTGCGGATCGCTGCCCGAGGTCCGGCCTTCAGCCGAACTGCATCCGGATCTTCCGCCATCAGATCGTCCAGCAAAGTGCGACTGGTGCTGTTGAGCCACCGGCTCAGTTCGTCACTGGACGGACGCCCGCGTTTTACCGCGGCGCCGATGAAGAAGACTGACAATCGCTCCTGCTGGGCGCGCAGATGATCCCGCATCAGCTTGGATCGCGTGATGTAGCCCGAGTTCACGCCCGGGAGGGCGTGGTTCATCAGCAGATGCATATCGACCTCGCAGACCTCGGCGGCCTGGGCGAGCGTGCGGTAGGTCTGCCGCAGATCGTTTCCCCAGTGGCTCAACACCGACCGATCTTCCTTGTGCTCGGTCATGTGGCCGCACGGCGCGTCGCTGGGGAACAGCCACACCCGGCCGCTGTCCGGATAGATGATTGGGCCGATCCGGCGCAGCCGGAAAATCGACTCCATCATCGCCCGGGACAGGGGGATGTCGAAGGCTTTCATCTCCCCGCCCTTGGGCTTGGACATGTGCATGATCCGGTGTTTCAGATCCAGATCGGTGACGCGGACGTTCTTGAGCACCTCCGGCCGGGACCCCGACAGCAGGGTCATCAAATGGAACTCGCGGCGGATCGGGTTCGTGATCCTGGCAAGCTGGTCGAACCAGCCCGGCAGGTCTGTGACCCCCATAGCGGTGTCCCTGCGCTTCTCCGGGTTCCAGTCGACGGCGGCCGCCGGGTTCTCCGACGGAAGCGCACGGCACGTCTTGCGGGCGTGATTGTAGACGGCGCGGAAGGTGCGCATGGCGCCGTTGGCGATGGCGGGCCCGTTGTTCGCGCTGATCAGGTCGTGACGATCCGCCAGGAGGCGAGGCTCGTCACCGAGCTCGGAGAGCGGCCGGTCGAGCCAGTCCGCGAACAAACGCTCCATATGATCGGTGTACCCCCGGATCGTGGCGGGGCTGCGCTGTTTCCGTTCGAGGTGGGAGACCCTGAACCGCGACCAGGCTTCCCGCAGCGTCGGGACGCCCAACGGCGCGGCGCGCGCAGCCTCGTCCTCGGCCTTCTCGGCGGCCTTGGCCGCGGCCAGAATCTCCACCTTCTTCTTGGGACGCGGATCCTCGCCAGCGGCAATGAGCAGCAGGAGTCCCCTCGCCTTCGCGCGTGCGGCGCGCGTGTTCAACTCGCCGACCTCGCAGACCTTCATCTTGATGGTTGAGCGCGTGCCGTCGTCGCGGCGCAGATCAGCCTGGATGATGAAGGTCTTGGTCGAGGCGCCGATCCGCGCCGCGAAGCCGGGTTGTTCGGTGTCGCGGACCACGATCTGCCCGCTTCTGGCGAAGGGCATGCCGATGAGAATTTTGTCCGTTAGAGCGAGGCGCTGATCGGGCATTTTGCTGACGTTTTCGGCGTTAGGACGGTGCCGAAATCCCCCATTAGGACGGTGATTAGGACGGTGAACTCCGGCTCGAAGAGTCTGTTTCTCGAAATGCGAAGAACACGCCAAATCTGCGCTAGGGGATATAAAATGTCCATTACTTCAATTGCTTGATCGTGCTCTAGCGTGCAATCGGCGGGGTCCGGAAAACCGAAGAACGGGTTCTCTTAATCAGCGGGTCGTTGGTTCGAACCCAACATCGCCCACCATCGTTTCGTCATAAAATTCAAAAGTTTCCGCAACCCTTCCCGCCCTTGTTCGAGCTGGAGATTTTAGCCGGGGTAACCGGCTGGGTAACTTGTGGGTTTTCGCCCCAAAGAAGCAGGGCAGTGGCAATCCTGATTGAGCGCGCAAACAGAGAGGGCCGGTGGCGCCGAGAGACCGTCATGCGAGCCAAATATCCAACGTCCGCTTCGCGCCAGATGCGGACATTCAGCTCGTTCCAAGAAGCGGACTTTGGACAGCGTCGCAGATGAGGGCTGCTTTGCTTACTCTGATGCAAAGCCAATGATCCGGACGCGGACCGCTAGTCCGAACGTCCTCGCGAGCGCGCCTGTTGGCCTCGCTGCCCGTCGGCGATCGCGGACCAAACCTGTTCACGGCCGACCGTTTCACCCGCTGTAAGCCAGCGCGAGGGCGACGTCGTCCACATCGAGGCGACGCGCCTCCATGGCGGCTCGGACCTCCTCGCCTCCCTGGGCGGTCGCGACTTCCGCGCGGTCGGCGACAGCATTTTCCAGCGCCTGCTATCCCTTGCCTCGGGCGAACCTTCGGCATCCGAAGCCCTCGGCATGGGCGACGCAGAGTTCGTGCCGTGGCAACGCGGCGCCTATCTCTGACATCCAGATGTTCCGGTCTGGTGTTGTTTCACGCACGCAAGCCCCGGCCGCGCCCGTTTCTTTTGTCGGCTGGCCGTCAGCACGAACCGATCAACCATCGCCGACAGATCCAGCAGACGGTCTAGGCCTGGTCCATCGCGCGCTCGATAAGGGTTGCCAAGTCTCCGTCATGACGAAACCCCAGAGCATCGGCACTCTGCGTCGAAAGCTCGGGCTGGCGACCAAACTGCGCCGTGATGTCGGCATCCGGTCGGAAATCGATGGACGCCTTGCTGTCCGGAAACCTCCTGCACAGGCCATCAACGAGGTCGCCAAAGCGTATGCGCTGGGCCGGCAGGGTGAAAACGCGGCGATCGCTGTCCCGCAACGTCGCGACGGGCAAATTCGCAGCATGAATCAGAGCATCAACACAGGCCTGGACCGAGAGCAGCCAGGTCGTCCCGTCTCGGGGGACCGGCAGGATCAAGTCCTGACCCTGCGCGACGGCGTGGAATACTGAGTTCAGAAAGACGGACTTCAGCCGCGCGTCGGCGCCGGGCCGGGCGACCACCCCCGGCAGGCGCAGCGCTATGCCGTCGATCCAGCCTCGTGCGCTCATCTGATCCAGCGCGATCTCCATCATGCGCTTCTGCGCCCCATACACGAGCGTCGGGCGGGTTTCGCTTGCATCCTCGATCCGCCTTGCGTCCGAGGGGCCGAAAACGGCGATCGAACTGGCGAATATGACTCTCGGGGGCTTTTCGGGTGCACGGAGGGCATCAAACAAGGAGAGGGTCGCATCAATGTTGATACGGCGCGCCAGGTCCGGGTTTGCCTCCGCTGCGCCACCCAGAACTCCCCCCAGGTGAAAGACCAGATCAGGCGCGTCTTCCACCAGGCGCCCGAGGATGGCTTCTTCGGCGAAATCTCCCTCGACCACCCGCACACGCGGGTCATCCGGTGGCGAGTGGAGCGACAGGTCGCACAGGACAAACCGCGCGGCCCTCAGCTTCGGCTCCGTCAGAAGGCGCCGCACCAGATGGCTCCCGATGAAGCCACCGGCACCGGTCACGAGAACCGTAGGATCTGTCCGGTTCACGGATGAATTTCGGGGAGCACGCGGCCCTCGACCTCGATCGGCAGGGCCTCGATCAGGACGAACACGATACGGCAGACTGTATCTGCTGACGGATTGCGCCACAGGTGATTGGTCGCGCGCTGGACTACGATATCGCCGGGGTTCAGGCCGACAACCTCGCCTCCGTCCAGCTCCAGTTCCAGCTGGCCAGACATCACGATGCCATAGTCGATCGACCAGCTCCGGTGCATCGGCGACGCGCGTCCGGGCAGCATGTCCACGATCCGGATCACCGATCCGCCCTTCAGCGTCTTGCCTGCCGCCAGTTCGCCGTCGGTTTCTGCATTCAGGTCGGCGGGCACAGCCGGCGTGGCCCAGACCAGACGGAACGCAGCATCACCGCTGTCGATCGGAACGGGCAGAAGCGCTTCATCGCTGCGAACGATCGACCGTCCCCGAACGTCGTGTGCCGTCACGATGCGGCGAAAGCTCTCGTGGGTCATCGGTCCATTTCCGAAAGGTGAGGAGGCGGTTGACGGCAAATGTTCCGAACCCTGCCTCCCGAAAGGATCAAAACCTGTCCAGGTCGTTGGCGAGGGTCACCGTGCCGCTGAAGCGAGAGTGAATCTGCGCGACATAGCCCTGGTTGGCCTGGGCATTCGGCGTTCCGCCGGCGAAATGCGTGACCACCACAGCCTTCACGCCCGCACCGGCAGCCAGTTGACCGACCGCTTCCGGAGTCAGGTGATGGGTGGAGAGGTGTTGCTCGAGCCGACCTTTCGCGTCCGGCAACATGTCCGGTGAATTGCGTGCGACCGTCGCCATCGTGCTCGGCAGGTCAATCATCTCGCTGACAAGCAGATCGGCACCGCTTGCGAGGGCTTCCACTGCGGAACTGGGACCTGTGTCACCCGTGTAGACGATGGATCGGCCCGGCAGATCAAAGCGCAGCGAAAGCGACTTGTAGAGGCGATCCTCCTCGCTACCCGGCGCAAAATCATAGTGGGTGTTCTGGGCGGCGGTCACGACCATGGCACCGACCTCCGCCCGATCACCATCTTCGAGTTCAGTCACCGTCACGCTTTCGGCAGGGGTCTGCCAGGATTGCCCGGGGATGCCATAACCCGCCCGAGCGGCTGGCTGCATCGACGCGACGATTCCGTTGACAAGATCCTGCGTCCCCGGCGGGCCGTAGATCGTCAGCCGCTCCGTCAGACTGGTCTGGTTGCGCAGACTGAGAAGTGCGGCCAGCCCGCCCGTATGGTCGGCGTGAAGATGGCTCAGGAACACGGCCTTGACCTGGCGCAGCTGCAGGCCGGCGCGAGCCAATTGCTGAACCGAACCGTCCCCGACATCGACCAGATAGACGAGCCCGCCGTGAACTATGGCGTTGGAGGGTTGGGAACGATCGGGGCTGGCAACAGGCCCCCCCATCGTTCCCAGAGTGATGAACACACCCTCAGCGGGCGGCAGACTCTGCGCGACAGCGGGGCTTGCCAGAAGGATCCCGACCATCGTTGCGCAAAGCAGGCCCGACTTCATCAGAACTCGTACCCCACTCTGACACCGAAGGTGCGGGGTGGACGCAGGGTTCCGACGGAAAAATCGAGGATCGGCCGTGTGCCGGCGCGCGAGAGCACCACTTCGTCGGTGATGTTGTTGATGAATCCGGTCACGCTCCAACCCTTCGGAGTGTTCACAGTGACAAAGGCATCGGCCATGGCGAACCCGTCCTGCGTCTCCTCCGGACGGAAGTTCGAGTTCATGAACCGACTGCTTTCGATATTGCCCCGGACGCCTGCGACCACCTCGAGATCGTTTGAAAGTTCAAACGTGCGTTCATAGCCCACGTTGATCGCCCAGTTGGGGGAGTTGACGGTCGGCTTGCCGGAACAATCGATGTCGTAGAAGCGTGCTCCGTTCACGCCGGGATTCGCTGCCCGACTCCCGACAGTCGTACAGCCGGTGATCACGGGAGCGCCCGTGGGCGAGAAATTCGCTGTGATCAGGCTATCGTATTCGCCATCAAGGTACTGGACATTGAGGTTGAACAGATCGTTCGGGGTGGGTGCGAAACGCGCCTCGAACTCTGCGCCATAGATCGTCGATTTACCCGCGTTGACAGTGGTCGATCCCTGGGCGAACAGGCCGTTGCCGGTGCGCACGCCGCCGACAAACGTGATCTGCTGATCCTGGTAGTCCCAGTAGAAAGCTTCGACGTTGAGCTGCAACCTGTTGTCGAGGAATCGGTTCTTCGAGCCAACCGTGTAGGCAGTCAGTGTCTCAGGCTCGAACGTGTTGTTCGGTGGCGCTGCGACGAAGAAGCCCCCCGATTTGAAGCCGGTCGAGATGTTCGCGTAGACCAGGGATGCCGGGCCAGCATCAAACTCCAGCCCGCCTTTCCAGGTGAATTTTTCAAAGCTGAGGCTGCCGGAGAACGGTGCGCTCAGAGGGGGCTCAATCGGGCCAGGTAATCCTCCCGACGCAATAGACGTCAGTTGTTCCTTGTCTTCGCGTGTATAGCGTCCCCCAGCCACAAACCTGAACCGGTCAGTCACATCGAAAGTCAGCTGGCCAAATGCGGCGAGGCTTTCGGTCTCCAGCTGCGGGGTAAACCGCGTCGTCGATATATTGCCCTGACGGAAGAAGTTTTCTGCGGTCTGTTCCTCGCCGAAATAGAACCCGCCAACGACATAGCGAAGTCGCCCATCCTCGTTGGATGCCAGACGCACCTCGAGCGAGGTCTGCTCGGCGAGATCGACCACGTCCGCGGCAAATCCCGGCAGATAGCTCCGGAAATCGACGTCGGACTTCCGCCAGGACGGGATGACCGTCAGGACACCGAAGCCAAGATCGCCGGTCAGGGTCCCGCTCACACCGTAGAACTTGTTGTCCAGGAAGCCGTCGCCCTGGGCTTCCGAAATACAGCCGCTGTTGATGAAATTGCCGGGTCCGCCGCAGAAGGGCGGGGCGAAGAGTGTGGAAGCGAAAGTGCGAATAGCCGCCCTCGCCGGTGCGTCCGAAATGGACACGCGGTCTTCCAGTGGGGGTGTCGCGAACCTCGCATTGGGCAGCAAGACCGCTCCCGACCCTTTGCCATGCTGATTGTAGTAGTCTGCGACCAGCGTCATCGACCAGCGGTCTGACGGCTCGAACAGCAATGACGCGCGCACGGCCTCCCCCCGATCGTCATCATATCCATCGGAGATATAACCGTCGCGATCCACGACCTGGCCTGCAAGGCGGAGGGCGACGGTGTCACTGATCGGCAGATTGACCGCAAGCGACGCCTTTTTCGCAGAGTAGTTGCCAAGCTCGAAGAGGCCCTGGCCGCTGTAGACCCCCAGCTCCGGCGTGTTTGGCAGGACGTTGATGGCACCGCCCGTGGCGTTACGGCCGTACAGGGTGCCCTGAGGTCCTTTCACGACCTCGACACGCTGCAGGTCGTAGAAGACGCCGGCCGGGGCCGTAGGGCGGCCGACGTAAACACCGTTGAACGAGAAAGCGATCGCGTTTTCCGAGAATGAATTCTGGGAGTTGGTGCCGACGCCACGCAGAAAGAAGCTGGTGGTTCCCCCGGTGGGCTGCACCACGAGTGACGGAACGAGCCTGCCGAGATTGGAGGTCTCCGTAATGCCCGCATTCTCGAGATCCTCACCCGCGACGGCGGAGACCGGGACAGCTGCGCGCTGCAGGCTTTCGCTGCGACGCTGGGCGGTCACGATGATGTCTTCAAGGCCGACGGCGTCGTCCTGTGTCGGTTGGGCCGGCGTGGCCGCCTCCTGGGCAGCAACCGCGGTTGCAAGCGCCAGCGTCATCGCAGCAACGGACGTCATCAAGGTGTAGCGCATTCGGTTGTCCCTCCCTCGACCGTCACGACCTGTGGCACCCGACCTGTCTGGGTCGATCGGTTCGCCACGAACGTGAAGGCACATGTCCCTAAGTGTGAGCCCGGCTCCTTGCTGGACCGGTTGTGGCGGAGCCGAACACGGTTTAATCAAGCTGTAAAATGGATTTGATGGATCGAAACCATCGGTCCAGCCGATGGATAGGCCAGCAATGCGGTTCAAGGGTCTGGATCTGAATCTCCTGGTCGCGCTGGACGTGATGCTGGAGGAACGCAGCGTCTCCAGTGCGGCGCGACGCCTGTTTCTCAGTCAGTCCGCGACCAGCGGTGCGCTGGCGCGGTTGCGCGAGCATTTCTGCGATGACCTGCTGATCCCGGTCGGACGCCAGATGATGCCCACCCCGTTCGCCGAACGGTTGGTCGAACCGCTCCGCAACCTGATGCTGCAGATTGACGCCACGGTCAGTCCTGGTCAGGCTTTCGATCAGTTGACGTCCCGCCGCGTGTTCCGCATCGGCTGTTCGGACTATATCACGGAGGTGCTGATCAGCCGCCTGATCCCTCGTGTGGCAGAGGCCGCTCCGCGGGTCGTGCTTGACGTTGTGGCCCCCGGGGACGACCAGACAGGCTTGCTGGAAGCGGGCGAAATCGACGTGCTCGTGACGCCGACGCTGTTTCTTGCCAGGGGCCATCCGCACGAGCCCTTGTACAACGAGGGCCACGTCGTCGTTGCCTGGTCGGAAAACACGCTACTCGCCGATGGGCGGATGGATGCCGAACGGTTCCGCAGCATGGGTCACGTCGTGGTGCGCTTCGGGCGCGTCCGGGCGAGTTCGATGGCGGAGACCTGGCTTGACACCCATGTCCCAGACCGCAGGATCGAACTGGTCGCTCCTGCCTTCATGCACGTCCCCCGGATGATTGTCGGCACCCAGCGTATCGCCATCACGCATGAGCGCCTGGCCCGAATGCAGGCGAAGCTTCTCCCGATCCGCCTGTTCGACCCGCCCTTCGATATGCCGGTCCTGCAGGAGACCATCCAGTATCATCGTGCGCGTCAATCCGACGGTGGTATCCGCTGGCTGGCCGACATGTTGCACGCCAGCGTGGCCGACATGATCTAGCCGCCACCCATCGTGATGATCGATACATTCGATCCAATCAATCGATTTGTCAGACAGCCGATCTGACTCCTAGCCTTGTCCGGTCGAGCTCCAGCATAGGCGACGACGGGGAGGCATCATGGGCAATTCAGAGGCTGCGGCGAGGCGCGCCGGATCACCACAGGGCATTGTGCTGATCCTGGCAGCGACGCTGTCGGTCATGGGCGTGCTCGTCATAGCACCGATCCTGCCGCAACTCATGGCGGCCTATGCAGACGTGCCTGGCATCGCGTTCCTCGGCCCTGTGATCCTGACCGTCCCGGCGGTCTGCATTGCCCTGTTCTCGCCTTTTGCAGGCTGGCTTGCGGATCGGGTCGGCCGTCGCAAGATGCTGATTGCCGCCATGCTCCTGTATGCGCCGCTGGGGGCCGCGCCGCTTTTTCTGGATGATATCTACGCCATTCTGGCCAGTCGGATCGGTGTGGGTCTGACCGAAGCCGTCATCATGACGACATCAACCACCCTGATGGGCGACTATTTCGACGGCAAGCGCCGCGACACCTGGGTGGCCTGGCAGGTCGGCATCTGCTCCATTGCCGCAACCGGACTGCTCCTGCTGGGCGGACTGCTGGGGTCAATCGACTGGCGGGCACCGTTCATCGTTTATCTGTCGGCCTGGGGGCTCGCCCTGGCCACGGTTCTGCTGACCTGGGAGCCCGCGCCTCGCACGATGCACGGAGAAGAGGGGGCGGCCAAAAGCACGCCCTTCCCTGTCCGGCTGCTGGCTTTGATCTGTGCCGTGACCTTTTTCGGTGGCGTGGTGTTTTACATCGTGCCGATCCAGCTCAGCGTCGTCCTGGGCCAGCAGGGGATCACCAATCCGGCGGTCATTGGCGGCTCTGCTGCATTCGGATCGCTGGGCGTGCCCCTCGGGTCGCTGATCTTTCGCCGCCTGTCAGGCATGGGAACAGGGCTCATTCTTGGAGGTGCCTTCCTGCTGGCCGGAGTCGGCCTGGTCATCATGGGCATCAGCGGGACCTATGAGCTGACCATGACGGGCGTGCTGATCAACCAGCTCGGCTGCGGCATCATCCTGCCCACGCTGCTGGCCTGGGTCATGGCGTCTCTTCCGCCAGAAGCGCGAGGACGCGGAATTGGCATCTGGACGGGCACCTTCTTCATCGGCCAGTTCTTCAGCCCGATCCTGCTGACCGTGGGGTCCAAGGCCCTGGGAAGCGTCGGCCAGGCCGTTGTCGCCTGTGGCGTCGCAGCCCTGGTCTGCGCTGCGATCGGCCTGATCGCGGCGATACGAGCCCACAGGGCCACCACGACCCTGAATGCGACCAGCGGCGATCCGGCATGACTCGCCCGCACTGCAAAAACACACGCCAACTCGAGGCCGCGGCATGAGCCTTTCACCCAATCTCAGGATCCTGATCATCGGCGGAGGAATCGGCGGGCTGACGTCTGCCATCGCCCTGGCGCAGCAGGGCTTTCGCGCGGACATCATCGAGCGGGATCCCACCTGGTCGGTCTACGGCGTCGGCATCATCCAGCAGGGCAATGTCATTCGCACCATGACCCAGCTGGGACTGATCGATGACTACATCGGGGCCGGCTTCGGGTTCGACCATGTCGAGGTCTATCTGCCAACCGGCCAGAAGCTCGCCCATATCCCGACCCCAAAGCTTGTCCAGGGCTACCCCTCCAATGTGGGCATCGGCCGCCCGGCGCTGCACAAGGTCCTCGGAGACCGTGCCAAACAGGCCGGTGCCGACATCCGGCTTGGCGTCACCGCCGAACTGGACGACGACGGGGACGGCGTTACGGCCCGGTTCAGCGACGGGACGACCGGCCGCTATGACATCGTGATCGGTGCCGACGGCCTCTATTCCCAGACCCGTCAGCAGATATTCCCGGAGGCGGCCGGTCCGGCCTTCACAGGCCAGTCGGTCTGGCGATACAATTTTGCACGGACGCCGGACGTTACGGGCCTTCAGGCCTACGAGGGCAAAACCGGCATCGGCCTGGTCCCCCTGTCCGACAGTCTGATGTACATGTACGTCACCACGCCCGAGCCGGAAAATCCCAGGTACGAACGCGACACCCTGGCCGCTTCCCTGCGCGCCAAACTGGCCGACACCCCATCGCCGGCGATCCGGACGCTGGTTGACCAGATCACAAGCGACGATGACGTGGTCTACAAGCCGCTGGAATGGATCTTCCTGGAGGGTGACTGGCACAGGGGTCGGGTCGTGCTGCTGGGCGACGCGGTTCATGCGACCACGCCGCACCTCGGCCAGGGTGCCGGGATGGCGATCGAGGACGCCATCGTCCTGGCCGAAGAACTGGCCCGGGCTGACGACATAGAGACTGCCTTCGTCGCCTTCCGCAACCGACGCCACGAACGCTGCAGATACATCGTCGAGTCATCGCTCGCGATTTGTCACAGCCAGCTTGGCAAGGGCCCGCCCGTCGAACAGGCCGTGGCCACCCAGGACATGTTCCGCGTCGTCGCCGCACCGATCTGAACCCGAGGATTACCCATGCACAGAGTGTCTGACATCCGCTACGTCGGCTACGGCGTGACCGACCTGGCCGCCGAACGCAAATTCTACGCCGAGACCTGGGGCCTGCGCGAAGTAGGCGAAAAGGACGGCATGATCCATTTTGCCGCCCAGGGTGATGACGAGCTGTACGTCGTGCGTTTGCGCCCGTCCGAGCGGAAACAGATCGACATCATCGCGTTCGCTGCCGACACCCGCGCTGACGTCGACGGCCTGCACGACCAGGTAGTGGCGTCGGGCTGCAGGATTGTCTTCGCCCCGCGCGAACTGGAAACCCTGGGCGGCGGCTATGGCTTCCGCTTCTTCAGTCCCGATGGTCTGCCGTTCGAGGTGTCCAGCGATGTTGCTGTCGGCGAGGCCCGCGAACTGACCCGCTGGGAAGGCATCCCGGTCAAGATCAGCCACATCGTCCTGCATTCGCCCAAGCACAAGGACGCCGTCGCCTTCTTCTGCGATGTGCTGGGCTTCAAGGTCAGCGACTGGCTTGGCGATTTCATGTGCTTCCTGCGCTGCAACGAGTGGCACCACCGGCTGGCCTTCCTGCCCGGGCCGCCCTGCCTGAACCACGTCGCCTATGACGTGCTCAGCATCGACGACATGATGCGCGGCATCCGGCGTCTGAAGGAAAACGCCATCGACCTGCGATGGGGTCCCGGCCGACACACTGCCGGCAACAATACCTTCAGCTATTTCGTGAGTCCCGGCGGGTTCACGGTCGAATACACGTCCGAACTGGAACAGGTCGACGACGACACCTGGGTGGCACAGACCCATATCCCGAGCGCCGAGACCATGGACCAGTGGGGCGTCGGCTCGGGCGGACCCCAGACGATGCCGCATCCGGAACCGGACTCGGCCCTGTTCCAGCCCGTGGGGATCTGATCGCAATGGCCCTGTTTGAATACTTTCCCAACTACGTCTGGAACCTGTCGGTCGCGATTGCCGTCGAGAGCGGCGGCCAGATCGGCGAGATCGTCGACATGTGCAAACCGCTGCTGGAGGCAGCGGCCAACGGGGAGGACGCGGGCACCCTGCGGTTCTCCGAGGAGTGGGTGAAGAAGGCCGATACCCTGATCAGCCTCGCCGATGAAGATGAAGCGCGGGGCCGGGCCTTCTCCGCCGGCACCAAGCTGGAGCGCGCGGCGCTCTACCTGCTTTCGGCCGAACGGATGCAGGGCCACGGCAACCCGGGTCGCGTCGAAACATTCGCGAAGGCCCAGGACGCGTTCAAGAGGGCGATGGTTCTGGGCAATACCGGCATCGAGCGGGTCGAAATTCCGTACGAAGGCTCCACCTTTCCCGCCCTCTACCACCGCGCGCCCGGCGAGGGACCGCGGCCGGTCGTGATCTACTGCAACGGCCTCGATAGCTCGAAGGAGCTGCTATACTGGAGCCGCCTGCATCAGCATCTGGCCCGACGCGGCATCTCGGCCCTTCTGGTCGATCAGCCGGGCACAGGCGAGGCGCTGCGCCTGAAGAACCTGCCGGCGACGCCCTATTCCGAACGCTGGGCCACCCCTGCGCTGGAATGGCTCCTGACGCAGGACGACGTCGATCCGGCCCGCATCGGGATGACCGGCATTTCGCTGGGTGGCCACTACGCCCCCCGCGCGGTCGCCTATGAGCCGCGCTTCGCTGCGGGTGCCGTCTGGGGTGCCAACCACAACTGGGCCGAGGTTCAGCAGAAACGTCTGCGCCGCGAGGGCGAGAACCCAGTCCCCCATTACTGGAGCCACGTCATGTGGGTGTTCGGTGCCACCGACATGGACGACTTCCACACAAAGACTGCCGACATGCACCTGAACGGCAGCATGGAGCGCATCAAGGTTCCCTTCCTCGTCACGCACGGCGAGCGCGATCGACAGATCGGACTCGAGTATGCGCACCAGAGCTTCGATCAGCTGACCAACAGTCCGCGTCGCGAGTTGAAGATATTCACCGACCGCGAGGGCGGGGTGGAACATGTCGGAGCCGACAACATGTCCTTCGGCCGCGACTATATCGCGGACTGGTTCGCCGACACGCTCGGCGGCAGGACAGGCGGCTGAGCATGGCGCGTCGCTTCGTCGACCTTTCGATCCATCTCGACAACGAGACGGTCGTTGACCCGCCCTTCATGCGGCCCAAGATCACCTATCAGACCCATGCCGAAACGGTGGCGGAGGCACAGACCTTCTTTCCGGGTGTGACGGCCGAACAGTTCGCCGGCGGTCTCGGCTTTGCCGCATCCGAAACCATGACCCTGACCACCCACAACGGCACCCATATGGATGCGCCGTGGCACTATCACCCGACGATGAACGGGGGTGAGCGGGCCATCACCATCGATGAGGTGCCGCTTGAGTGGTGCTTTCAGCCGGGCGTCAAGCTGGACTTCCGCCACCTGCCCGACGGCCATGTCGTCACGGGTGCCGAGGTCGAGGCCGAATTGGCCCGCATCGGCCACACGCTGAGCCCGCTGGAGATTGTCCTCGTCAACACCGCTGCCGGTGCCGCCCTCGGCACGCCGGCCTTCCTCGGTTCCGGTATCGGCATGGGACGCGAGGCGACGCTCTATCTGCTGGAGCGCGGCGTACGCGTCACGGGTACCGACGCCTGGTCCTGGGACGCGCCCTTCTCCCACACGGCAAGGCGCGTGGCAGAGACCGGCGACAACTCCCTGATCTGGGAGGGACACAAGGCCGGTCGCGATATCGGCTACTGCCACATGGAAAAGCTGGCGAACCTGGACACCCTGCCACCCACGGGTTTCACCGTCTCCTGCTTCCCGCACAAGGTCCGGGGTGGCTCTGCTGGCTGGACCCGCGCTGTCGCCATCTTCGAGGACTGAGGCATGAAGCTGGCCACTCTGGATGACGGCAGCACAGACGGACGTCTGGTTGTCGTGTCCCCGGATGCAGAACGCGCTTTGCCGGCCGGGCAAGACTGGCCGACGCTGCAATCTGCGCTCGATCGATGGTCCGAGGCCGAGCCGGAACTTCGACGTGTGGCCAGGCTGCTGGACATGGGAGAGGGGCCCCCCCTGCCCGCAGGCTCGATCCTGGCCCCCCTGCCTCGGGCCTGGCAGTGGCTGGATGGGTCTGCCTATCGCAGTCATGGCGAATTGATGGAGCGGTTGTTCGGCACGGCGCCCCCGCCAGCGGGTCGCCCCCTCATGTATCAGGGCCTGTCACACCAGTTCCTGTCCGGCACCGCAGACGTGCCCGTGCTCCGCGAAGAAGACGGGATCGACTTCGAAGGCGAGTTTGGCGTCGTGACCGACTTCGTGCCCATGGGCGTCACGCCGGACGAAGCGATGGGCCACATCAAGCTGGTCGTGCAGATCAATGACTGGTCGCTCCGCACCCTTGCCCCTGTCGAGATGAAGACCGGCTTTGGCTGGGTTCAGGCCAAGCCCGCCTGTTCCATCGCCCCCTTCGCGGTAACACCCGATGCCCTCGGCGAGTTCTGGCAGGACGGGCGCGTGCACTTGCCCTTGATCGTGCACTGGAATGGAAAACCGTTCGGCGCGCCGCTAGGCGGAGCGATGGGCTTCGGCTTTCATGACCTGATCGCGCATGCCGCCTCCACGCGGTCCCTGTGCGCCGGAACGATCATCGGCTCGGGAACCGTGTCCAACGATGACTACCGCACGGTCGGATCGTCCTGCATCGCCGAGCGCCGGGGCATCGAAATGCTGGATGAAGGCGCGCCGCGTACCAGCTACATGAAGTTCCAGGATACCGTGAGGATGGAGGCGACCCTGCCCGACGGATCACCGCTGTTCGGCCCGATCGATCAACGCGTCGTCGCTGCCTGACTACCGCTTCGGAGAAAGCCATGCCTGCCAGCACTGCCCGCGTCGCGACGGCTCATGGCCGGAAATACATGACGCAAGTGGCCAAGCACTGGAGCCACCGGTTCCCGGAGCTGACCTACGACGAAAACCGCGCCGATGTCCCCTTGCCAGGGGGGACCCTGACCATCACGGCTGACGAAACCGGCCTGACCCTGATGCTCTCGGCATCGGATGCCGCGGGCCTCAAACGCATGCAGGGCGTTGTGGTCGAACACCTGAACCGGTTCGCGTTTCGCGAAACCCTGGTCTACGCCTGGATCGAGGATTGATCGATTATCCGCCGACCGGAAAGAGCATCCCTACAGCGGCAGTCCCACATAGTTCTCGGCGATCGCCGCCTGGGCAGACCTTGACCCGGCGATATAGTCCAGTTCCGCTTGCTGCATGCGCCGGTCAAACGGACTGGTCGCCGGAAAGCGGTGCATCAGCGTTGTCAGTTGCCAGCTGAACCGCTCCGACTTCCAGACCCGCGCCAGGGCTCTGTCCGAATAGCCGCCGATCCCGGTGCCATCCCCTGACCTGAAATAGCGGATCAGGGCATCGGACAGATAGGTCACGTCAGAGGCCGCCAGATTCAGCCCCTTGGCCCCCGTCGGCGGGACGATATGGGCCGAGTCTCCAGCCAGAAACAGCGACCCGTATCGCATCGGCTCGAACACGAACGACCGCAGCGGCGCGATGGATTTCTCGATGGCTGTGCCCCGCGTCAGATGGCGGGCAGCCTCCGGCCCGAGGCGCAGTGCCAGCTCGTCCCACAGGCGATCGTCGGGCCACTGGTTGATGTCTTCATCGACCGGCACCTGGATGTAGTAGCGGCTGCGGGACGCCGATCGCATCGACGCCAGCGCGAAACCGTTCGGATGGTTCGCATAGATCAGTTCGTGATGGCAGGGCGGGACATCCGCGAGAATGCCCAGCCAGCCGAACGGATAGACCTTCTCGTACGTCCGGCCCGCAGACTCCGGGATGGCCTTCCTCGAAGGGCCGTGAAACCCGTCGCAACCGCAGATGAACCGCGCATCCAGTCGATGCTCCACGCCGTCTTTTGAATAGGTCAGATACGGTGCCTCGGTCTCGATGTCGTGGAGCGCGACATCACCGGCCTCGTAGACAATCTCCAGACCGCGATCCTCTGCTGCGTCCATCAGATCGCGGGTGACCTCGGTCTGACCATAGACAGTGACCGTCTTGCCGGTCAGTTCGCCCACATGGATGTGGATCAGCTTCTCCCCATCAGCGAGGTAGAATCCGTCGTGCGGCAGCCCCTCGGCCTTCAGCCGCTGGTCTATGCCCAACCTGTGCAGAAGGTCCGTAAGGGTCGCCTCCAGGACGCCGGCCCGAATGCGTCCAAGCACATAGTCGGCGCTGGCCCGTTCGACGATGACGACGTCGATACCCTCTAGTCGCAAAAGATGCCCCAGCAGCAGGCCGGCGGGACCGCCCCCGACGATCGCAATCTGCGTTCGGCGCCGGCTCATGCGGCCAGTTGTTTCTCGAGCTGATCCAGGACCCGGTAGCAGGCCAGCACCTGAGCGACGGAGCTGTTGGGCTCGCGCCCCTCGCGGATGGCCGCCAAAAACTCGCGATCCTGCAGCTCGATGCCGTTCATGGACACATCGATGCCCGACACATCGACCGGCTCTTCCTTGCCCGTGAACAGATCGTCGTAGCGAGCGTTCCAGGTTCCGTTGTCGCCGATATAGCGGAAGTAGGTCCCCAGAGGACCGTCGTTATTGAAAGAAAGGGACAGGGTGCAGATCGCGCCACTGTCGGCCTTCAGCTGAATCGACATGTCCATCGCGATTCCAAGCTCGGGGTGGTGCGGCCCCTCGATGGCATTGGCCTTCACGATCGGACCGCACTGATAAGCGAACAGATCGACCGTATGCGCCGCGTGGTGCCACAGCAGGTGGTCGGTCCAGCTGCGGGGCTGGCCCTTGGCGTTCATGTTCTTTCGGCGAAAGAAATAGGTCTGGACGTCCATCTGCTGGATGTTCAGCTCTCCGGCCCTGACCTTGTTGTGGATGTACTGATGGCTGGGATTGAAGCGCCGGGTATGACCGACCATGCAGACCAGCCCGGTCTCGCGCTGCTTGTCGAAGACGGCCTCGGCATCGGCAAGACTGTCGGCGAGCGGGATCTCGATCTGGACATGTTTGCCCGCCTCCATGCACGCGAGGGCCTGGGCCGCATGCATCTGGGTCGGCGTGCACAGTATGACAGCATCGACCTCGGGCATGGCCAGGCTTTCGGCCAGATCGGTTGTGACGTGACCGATGCCATATCTTTCAGCAACGGCCGCGGTCGCGTCCAGGGTCCGGCCGATCAGGCTGACCACCTCGACGCCGTCGATCAGTTTGAGGCCATCCAGGTGCTTTTCACCGAAAGCCCCTGCGCCGGCGAGAGCGATCTTCATGCTGCGGCTCCCACACCTTCGCCTGAGGCTTCGGCGTCGGGAACCGGACGTAGCACGATGTGGCCGACCGCCGTGTTCGATGCCGGCACATGATAGTGGCGGTGCAACTGCTCGGTCGTCTGCCCCATGGCACCGCGCATGATCAGCCACATGACCATCTCGATTCCTTCGGAGCCGGTCTCGCGCAGATACTCGATATGAGGGATGTAGCGCAGCGCATCGGTCGAACCCGAAAGCTGGTCGAGAAACCGGTTGTCCCATTCGCGGTTGATCAGACCGGCGCGCGGGCCCTGCAACTGATGGCTCATGCCGCCCGTCCCCCAGACCTGGACATTGAGATCCTCGGGATAGCTCTCGACGGCACGCCGGATGGCCTCGCCCAGCGACCAGCAGCGGTTGCCCGAAGGCGGCGGATAGGTGACCACGTTCACGGCCAACGGGATGACCCGGCACGGCCATTTGTCGACCTTGCCGAACATCATCGACAGCGGGACCGTCAGGCCGTGATCGACCTCCATCTCGTTGATGATGGTCATGTCGAACTCGTCGAGGATGGCACTCTGGGCGATGTGCCAGGCGAGATCAGGATGGCCCTCGACGACCGGCACCTGGCGCGGTCCCCAGCCTTCGTCGGCGGGCGTGAAGCTTTCGGCACACCCGATGGCAAAGGTCGGAATGAATTTCATGTCGAACGCCGTCGCATGGTCGTTGTAGACCAGGATGACGACGTCGGGTTTCTCCTGCTCCTCCCACTTCCGGGTCCAGTCGAAACCCGCAAAGGCGGGTGCCCAGTAGTCCTCTCCGGTCTTGTCGAAATCGACGGCAACCCCGAGCGCCGGAATGTGGCTGCAGGCCACGCCTGCAGTGATGCGGGCCATCAGTATTTCTCCTTGATCGAGCGCTGTCCGACGGGGGAACGACCTCCGGCAATCATCATCGCCGTGTAGTCTTCGAAACTCATGTCGGTCATGGTCGACACCGCCTGGGCAAAGCTCTTGCCGTCGGTCGAGAAGAGCTTGGCGAGAAAGTAGATGTTGCCGCCAAGCGACAGGCAGCGATTGAAGTCACGATCAAGAACCGCCTGCTTCTGATCCTCGGTCATCGGCCAGGCATCGAGATAGGCACGCTCGTCAGCCTTGAAGGCTTCACGGTTCGCCGCCTTCATCAGGCTCATGGCGAACTGGTTCAGGTGATAACCCTGACGGGCGCGGGCGGCCGTGAACACACGGGTTCCCGGGATGTCATCCATCTCGGCGAGATAGGCATGAATATCGCGAGGCGCAGTCATAGTCCTCTTTCCTTCAGCTTGGCGTCGAGGCGGGGAAACACGCGCCGCGCATTGCCTTCGAAGATGGCATGGCGCTGGGCATCCGTGATCGGGGCATTGTCGATGTAGCGTTTGGTGTCGTCGAAATACTGACCGGTCCGGGGATCAATGCCGCGGACCGCGCCGACCATCTCGGACCCGAACAGGATGTTCGGTGTCTCGATCACCTGGGTCAGAAGATCGACGCCGGGCTGGTGGTAGACGCAGGTGTCGAAGAAGACATTGTCCATCAGATGCTGTTCGAGCGGCGGCTGTTTCAGCATGTCGGCCAGCCCCCGATAGCGCCCCCAGTGGTACGGAACGGCACCACCCCCATGCGGGATGATCAGCCTGAGGGTCGGGAAATCCCTGAACAGATCGCCCTGGATCAGTTGCATGAAGGCGATGGTATCGGCGGCGATATAGTAGGCCCCGGTGGCGTGCAGGCCCGGATTGCACGACCCCGACACATGGATCATGGCGGGCACATCCAGCTCGACCATCGCCTCATAGAGGGGATACCAGAACCGGTCGGTCAGCGGCGGAGCGGTGAAGTGACCCCCGCCCGGGTCAGGGTTCAGGTTGCAGCCGACGAACCCGAGTTCATTCACGCAGCGACGAAGCTCGGCAATCGAACCGCCCAGGTCAGCCTCCGGGCTCTGGGGGAGCATACAGACCCCGGCGAAGGTTTCCGGATAGAGGTGGCACACACGGGCAACCAGATCGTTCGACACCCTCGTCCAGGCGACGGAGACGTCTTCATCTCCGACATGGTGCGCCATCGTCGAGGCACGCGGGCTGAAGATCGTCAGGTCGGCCCCGCGTTCCTTAAGCAGTCTCAGCTGGTTTAGCTCGATCGTCTCGCGAATCTCATCGTCGGAGATTTCTGGATAGGGCGTTGCCGCCTCGCCCGCTTTGAACGCGGCCTTCTGGGCATCCCGCCAGGCATCATGCTGGGGCGGCGCGGTGGTGTAATGACCATGACAGTCGATAACGAGACTCATGCCGCGGCCCCTCTCGCATGCTCGGTCAAGGCATTCAGCTTCGCCACCAGCCCCTCGGGGGGGGTGCTGATGCCCAGGGCCCCGATCGCCTGTTGAAGTTCGACGGTGGCCCGCGTCATCGCGGCGCGCACGTCGAACGACTCCAGTGTGGCTTCCGATTCCTGCATTTCTGCGGCCCGGCGCAGGCCGTGGACCATCATGCGGTCAAGGTTGTAGTCGAGCCGCGCGCCCCAGTCCGCCCCCGGCCAGCTCGCATCAAGCGAAGACACAACGGCGTCGAGGACATCGGCCTTGTGCGCAGCGATCGCGCATTCAGCCGACAGGGCCTCAATCCCCTTGATCATGACAGACCGGATCATCTTCACGGAAGCAGCCGCGCCGACCGGTCCCTTCAGTTCCGAGACATTGGAAAAGCCGAGCCCCGTCAGATGCCGCACACCGTCTTCGGCATGTGGACCGCTGACGAGCAGAGGCGCGGCACGCCTTTTCGGGTGCACCGGGGACAGCACGGCGACATCGACGTAGCGACCACCGACCGCCTCGATGACGCGGGCAGCAACGCGCTTGGTCTCCGGGGCCACGCTGTTGAGATCCAGCCAGAGCGCGCCGGGGGACAGGCTCATCGCGCCTTCACGGGCCGCAGCCGTCGCCTGGTCCGCTGTCACGAGACAGAGGATGATGTTCGCCCCGGCGACCGCTTCGGCCATGGTGTCACAGCCGACGACACTCAGTCGGGCGAAGTCAGCCTGTTTGGCTTTGCGCGTACCCGCATGGTCGGTCTTGCGATCATAGGCGAGGACCCTACGGCCAGCCTCTGGCCAGCCTTCGACCATGGCCGATGCCGCTTCGCCGAAACCGATGACGGAAACAGGGGTATTCATGACGGGGAAGCTATCGCGTCGGGTCCAGCCTCCGGCAAATCATTATCGACCAGACCCTATTCAATTTCCCGAATCGACGTCGTGGCTGCTTCGTCAATCAGGGCCAGGAATCTGGATTGGGATGGCGTGGGCCGCCAGTCTCGCCGCGTCGTTATCCCGATCGTCCGCCGCGTTTCCGTCAGCGGAAGCCCGATCGGCGCCAGCACGCCCGCTTCGATTTCCAGTCGCACCTGATCGTACGACAGAAGGGTCAGAAGGTCGCTGCCTCGCAATATGCCCCGGATGGCCGTGACCGATCCGCACTCGACGGGGGATGCCGGCATGGGTCCGTCCGCAAACAGGGCCTGCCACAACAGTCGCAATGGAGAACCGGGGCGTCCGATCACCCAAGGATAGGTCGCAAGCGCCGCGGCGTCGAAGGCAACGGCGGATGAAAGCGGATGTCCCCGGCGCCCGACAACCATCAGGCGATCCTCAAGCAGGGGCTTTTGCACCAGGTCCGGATGCGTGTCTTCGCGCAGGGCGCCGACCATGACGTCGAGGATGCCGTCCCTGAGCGGATCGACAAGCTCGCGCCAGGCTCCGTCGACGATGTCGACGACAAAGCCGGGCTCGGCCGCGACCATGGCGGACACCGCGCTTGGCAGAAGGACAGCGCGTGACAGGGGCATGGCCCCGATCGTGATCCGGTTGGCATCGCCACCCCCACCCGGCAAGATCTCGACAAGCCCGGCGGCAATCTCGGATCGGGCCAGCCGTACCCCGCGAGCCAACCGGTTTCCCGCCTTCGTCAGGACGACGCCCCGGCCCTGCCGCTCCAGGATCGGCACGGCGCAGATCTTCTCGAGATCGCGCACGGCGGCGTGCAGGCTGGGTTGCGACAAACCCGTGGCACGCGCTGCCGCAACAAAGCTGCCCGCATCCGTCAGGGCCAGAAAGGCGCGCAACTGGGTCGCCGTCACGATGCTTTCCGGGCGCGCAAAGCCGCTTCGCCCGGCCTGTCGCGCCGCCTCGGCAAGATGCGAAAAGGCCCGATCCGTCCGTTCCGCCAGGGCTTGTCCCGCGTCGGTCGCCCGCACCCCGTCCGGATGACGTACCAGCAGCTTCGTACCCAGGGTGCGCTCGAGCTTTGCGAGGCCCTGCGTCAAGGCAGGCTGGGAAAGCCCCACGGTCTCTGCCGCCCGACTCATGTTGCCGCGTGCAATCACGACGGACAGGGCGCGCAGATGCCTGAGATTCAGGTCGAAGGGGGACACGTTCATGGTGACCTATCGTAAAATCTTATCGCCTCCGGGCAAAGCTGATTTGAAGCTTTCCCGGCGGTGAGCCAACACGGATTCGGGTTTCAGGAGTTGCCGATGGCCGGTCGAGTGGTTCGCAGCATTCAGCGTGCAGACAGCGACGTCATTGACGGCCTGGCCCGGCTTGGCACGGCCACAGTGCATGAGTCACAGGGGCGAACGGGCCTTCTTGGCTCGCGTCTGCGCCCGATCTACCCGGGAGCGCGGATTGCAGGATCGGCGGTTACGATTTCCTCGCCTCCGGGTGACAACTGGATGCTGCATGTCGCGATCGAACAGTTGTCGCCGGGCGACATCCTTGTTCTGGCTCCCACATCGCCTTGCGAGGATGGCTATTTCGGCGACCTGCTGGCCACCTCGGCCATGGCGCGTGGGTGTCGGGGGCTGGTGATCGACGCTGGCGTTCGCGATGTGCGCGACCTGACCGAGATGGGCTTTCCGGTCTGGTCGCGGGCGGTGTTCTCGCAGGGGACGATCAAGGCAACGCTGGGGGATGTGAACGTGCCCATCGTATGCGCGGGCGCAGCGATCGAGGCCGGCGACGTGATCGTGGCCGATGACGACGGAGTCTGTGTCGTTCGACGCGCCGATGCGGCTGACGTTCTGCAAAAGGGGATGACCCGCGAGGCGAATGAAACCTCGAAGCGGGATCGTCTCGCGGCTGGCGAACTGGGGCTCGACATCTACGACATGCGCGGAAAACTGGAAGCCCTGGGTCTGCGCTATGAGTGAAGGCGTCCGCTGCATGTGGATGCGTGGCGGCACCTCCAAGGGAGCCTTCTTTCTGGCTGACGACCTGCCGACGGACACGTCCGAACGCGACGGTTTCCTTCTGAAGGTGATGGGTTCGCCCGACCCCCGACAGATCGACGGCATGGGCGGGGCGGATCCGCTGACATCCAAGGTCGCCGTGGTCAGCGCTTCACAAAGGGACGGGGTCGATGTCGACTATCTGTTCCTGCAGGTCTTCGTCGACGAGGCGATCGTCACGGACGCACAGAACTGCGGGAATATGCTGGCCGGCGTCGGGCCTTTCGCGATCGAACGCGGTCTGGTTGCGGCGAAGGGGGACAGGACCCCGGTCTCCATCTTCATGGTCAATACCGGACAGACGGCGGTTGCAACCGTTGCCACACCGAACGGGGCTGCGAGCTACGAAGGTTCGGCAAGGATCGATGGCGTGCCCGGGACGGCTGCGCCTGTTCCACTGGAATTCCGGGACACGGCCGGGTCGTCGTGCGGAGCCCTTCTGCCGACGGGACGGGCCGTCGACGTCATCGACGGTGTCGCCTGCACCCTGATCGACAATGGCATGCCCTGTGTCGTTCTCCGTGCCGATGCGGTGGGCGCGACCGGATACGAGGATCGCGAAACCCTCGACGCCGATTTCGCGCTGAAGGCACGGATCGAAGCTATCCGGCTCCAGGCAGGGCCGATGATGATGCTGGGCGACGTTGCTGACAGCTCTGTCCCCAAGATGATGCTTGTCGCCCCGCCAAGGCATGGCGGAGCTGTGACGGTGAGAAGCTTCATTCCGAAACGGGCGCACGCGACGGTGGGTGTCCTCGGCGCGGTCAGCGTCGCGACGGCGTGTCTCCTTGAAGGGTCCCCCGCTGCCGAAGTGGCGGATGTTCCTGAAGGACGTGGCAAGACGATCTCGGTCGAACATCCGACCGGCGAAATGACCTGCGTTCTGGAGACCGACGAGGCAGGCAACGTCATGACGTCTGCCCTGCTGCGCACGGCCCGCAAGCTGATGGACGGACGGGTATTCGCATGAGCACAGATGCACAGAACCGCGTGCGCAGCTGGACACTCGATCCCACCGTCCCGACCTACCGCCCCCCCGAGGGTGCGGTGGATGCGCACTGTCACGTCTTTGGGCCCGCAGAGCGGTTCCCTTTCAGTGCCAAGGCCAAATACATACCGCAGGACGCAGGACCCGACGCCCTCTTCGCCCTCCGCGACCGGCTGGGTCTGAACCGCAGCGTGATCGTCCAGGCGAGCTGTCACGGCACGGACAACAGCGCGACCCTGAATGCCATCGCGGCTTCCAACGGCAGTGCCCGGGGTGTCGCTGTCGTGGATCCGTCGATCTCGAACGACGAGCTTGAGGCCCTGCATCTCGGAGGCATGCGGGGCATCCGGTTCAACTTCCTGAAACGACTGGTCGACGACGCGCCAAAGGATCGCTTTCTGGAAGTGGCGGGTCGTCTTCCAGAGGGCTGGCACGTGGTCATGTATTTCGAGGCGGACGACCTCGAAGACCTCAGACCCTTCATCGCGGCCCTGCCTGTCCCTGTCATCATCGATCACATGGGTCGTCCCGACGTGACCCAGGGTCCGGACGGTTCCGATATGCGCGCCTTTCGCGCCCTGCTCGACAGCCGACCCGACATCCACTTCAAGGCGACCTGCCCTGACCGCCTGTCCGCCTCGCCGGGCTGGGACGACTTCGTTCAGGCAGTGCGCCCCCTCGTGGAGGATTATCCCGACCGCTGCCTGTGGGGCACCGACTGGCCACATCCGAACATGGAACAGCGCATCCCGGATGACGGGGCCCTGGTCGACATGATCCCGCGTATCGCCCCCACGCCCGGGCTTCAGCAGAAGCTTCTGATCGACAACCCCATGCGCCTCTACTGGAGCGAAGAATGGCCGTGACCATCGCCACCACCCACGTCGGCAGCTTGCCGCGGGGCCCCGAACTCACGCCGCTGCTCCTCGCGCGGGATCATGGCGATCCCTACGATGCGGAGGCCTTCGACACGGCTGTGCAGGGCGCAGTCGATCTGGCTGTCCAGAAGCAGATCGAGTCCGGGGTCTCGATCATCAGCGATGGCGAACTGGGCAAGGTCGGCTACTCGACCTACATCATCGAGCGGCTCTCCGGATTTGGCGGCCACAGCCCGCGCAAGCCGGCACTCGACCTCGCCCCCCTTCCGGAGTTTCGCGAGAAGCTGGCGGGGATCATGGGTGCGCAGGAGTTCACCCGCGCCGCCTGCGTAGGCGAGGTCAGGCTGGTGAATCTCCAGCCCTTGCATGATGACGTCAGGCGGTTCCGTTCGGCCATGGACAGGCACGGTCGAGGGGTTCGCGCCTTCATGAATGCGGCCTCTCCTGGCCTGATCACGGCCTTCCAGCCCAATGCCTTCTACCCCAGTCACGAGGCCTATCTCGCCGACCTCGCCGATGCGATGCGGCCGGAATACGAGGCGATCGTTGCTGCCGGATTCGACCTGCAGCTCGATTGCCCCGACCTCGCGATGTCACGCCATACCGGCTACCAGGACATGGACGAGGCCCAGTTCCTTTCGGCCATCGCTGCCAATGTGGATGCCCTGAATGCCGCCACGGCGAACATCCCGCCCGAGAAGATGCGGATGCATATCTGCTGGGGGAACTACGAGGGTCCGCACACCCACGACATCCCCCTTGAACGCATCATGTCGATTGTTCTGCGCGCCCGTCCCTCGACGATCCTGTTCGAGGCGGCGAACCCTCGTCACGAACACGAATGGATCATCTGGCGGGATGCAGGCCTGCCCGACGACAAGATCCTGGCTCCCGGCCTGATCGACACCTGCTCGAACTATGTCGAGCATCCAGAACTGATTGCGCAAAGGATCGAGCGGTTCGCTGCAATCGTCGGGCCCGAGCGCGTCATTGCGAGCACCGACTGCGGCTTTGGCACCTTTGCGGGATACGGCAAGATCGACCCGGCCGTGACCTGGATGAAGCTGGCTGCGCTTCGGGAGGGGGCCGATATCGCTGCGGCAAGGCTGTAACTTGCCAGCGGCGGCACACTGATATACTTCGTAGACCTGAAATCTTCACATATAAGAAGAAAACAGGCGACTGTGTCCGGACGGAGGTTCCGGCGAGATCGGCGTCATGGCCGCGCGCGGCATGACGACTACCAACAAAAACAAAGACGATCGGGAGGATTACATGAGAGTTGTGACCGGTGCCCTTTTGGCGCTTCTGACTTCCACGAGTGCCTATGCCCAGACCGGCGTGCCTGCCGATACGCAAGAGCCAACGACCGTAGACGACATCATCGTCACGGCGTCGCGTCGTGAACAGTCGCTGCAGGACGTGTCCATCGCCGTGACGGCCCTCGGCGAGGAGCGACTGAACAACGCACAGGTCAACAACCTTTCAGACCTTCAGACGATCGTGCCGTCCGTCAATTTTGGCAACGACTTCAACCAGGCCAAGATCTTCATCCGTGGCGTCGGCGCCAATACGTCGACGACGGGATCGTCCACGGGCGTGGCCCTCCACGTCGACGGGGCCTATGTCGCCCGCGCCGAGGCTCAACTGACGTCGCTCTTCGACGTCCAGCGGGTCGAAGTGCTCCGTGGTCCGCAGGGCACGCTCTACGGGCGGAACGCGGTCGGTGGCTCCATCAACGTCATCACGGCCAAGCCCTCCGACGTCATGGAAGGCTATGGTCGACTGACCATCGGCAGCTACAACGCCCTGAACACCGAAGTCGCGATCGGCGGGCCGATTACCGACGGCATCCAGTTCCGCATCGCGGGCAAGACCGAAGCCCGGGATGGCTTTGGAGAGAACCCCTTCACCGGCGCCGACGTGGATGATCTGAACCGGAGAATGTTCCGGGGTCAGCTCAACTTCGACTTCACCCCCGATGTCAGCCTTCTGCTGTCGGGTGAGTATTTCCGCCAGGATGACAGCTCCGGTGCCATCCACTATCTGCGCGCAAGCTTTCCCGGCGTGGCGCGCCTTCCGGCCTTCGGCGTCGGCGGTTATGCGACCGACCCCCGCGATCTCGCCAGCGAGATCCAGCCCGGTACCAGCACGGAATCCTACGCCTTCACCTCGACGTTCCGGGCGAACGTGAGCGAAAACCTGTCGTTCACGAACATCACCAACTTCCGCAGCTTCGAATCCTCCCTGTTCCAAGACCTCGACCTGTCGGCCGTCGTCAGCGCCTTCACGGTCAACGGGTTCAACTCGACGGTTCAGGAACGCCGCATCGACAGCGAGCAGTTCTCGACGGAACTGCAGATGAACTACGACACGGATTTCGTGAACCTCGTGCTCGGCGGCTACTATTTCGAGGAGCAGCAGAACCCGATCGACAACGTCGGATTCGGCCGCAGCACCGGCCTTCCCGGCACGCCCGCGATCCTGGCGCGGGATGGCATTCCGCTCGACGTCGCCTATTCCTTCTGTGGCTATGGCCCGGGGGACACGACGGGGGGTTCGGCTATTCAGACGCCCAAGCGGGTTTGCGTCAGCTCTGACCTCCAGACCGAGGCCACGGCCCTGTTCGGTCAGGCGACGTTCAACCTTGGTACCCTCTCCGAACAGCTGTCCGGTCTGAGCGTCAAGGTTGGCGGTCGATACAGCCGTGAGACTGTCACCACCGACAACGCCGGCTACATCATCCGCTATTCCGCAACGGCTCCGCTGCAGGCCCTGCCGACCCTCTATTCACCGAGGGGCAGCACACTGACCGAGCGCACCTTCGAAGACTTCACGCCGGAACTCGGCCTGCAGTGGGCGGTCAATCCGGACGTCCTGCTCTACTATACCTACTCGGAAGGCTTCAAAGCCGGTTCCGGCGAGAACGCATTCCAGTCGCGGACCATCGTGGACCCGGAGGAGATCACCAACCATGAGGTCGGGGTCAAGGCGACGTTGCTGGACCAGCGTCTCACCCTGAACATGGCGGCCTACAGCTATGAGCTCGAAGGTCTTCAGCTGAACAAGACCATCACGGGCGGACCCGCTGGCTTCACCACCATCTTCCAGAACGCCGCCCGCACGTCGGCCAGCGGTTTTGAGGCCGACTTCTTCGCTCGTCCGATCGACACGGTCAGGGTCTCGGGCGGCCTGTCGTGGACGGACGCACAGTTCGACGACTACATCACCGTCGATCCCCTGGCACCGCAGAATGTCGCCGGGGGGCCAGCCTACAATCCCGTCACCAATCCAAGCCCCACCGCCTTCGGCGCACCGGGTGGCGGCAACCTGCAACTGGCAGGTAACCGCGTCCGCAACACCCCGGAGTGGGCCTGGAGCCTCCATGGCGAGGTTGACCTCCCGTTCGTGTTGCCGATGGACGGTCAGCTGACGCTGATGGGTGACCTGTCGTACAAGAGCCAGATCTTCTTCTCGGAATTCGCGCGGGAAATCGAAAGCTCGGATGCCTACACGATGGCCGACGCGTCCCTGGTCTACGAAAGCGGAGACGGGGCCATCACAGCCCAGCTCTGGGCCAAGAACATCGGCGATGAAGACGTCCGGGCGTCCACGTTCGCCGTGTCGACCGGCCGCCTGATCGGCGTGACCTATCTGCCGCCAAGAACCTACGGCTTCTCCGTCGGCTATCGCTTCTAGGACGGGACAGGCCCGGGGCGATCATCGCTCCGGGCCGCTCCATGGAGAGCCGCATGAACCCGGCAGAACGACGCGACATCGAGCTGGATTGTGCCCGACTCATCAACGTCTATGCGACCCTGAATGACCAGGCGCGATGGGAGGATCTCGTCGCTCTGTTCACGGCCGACGGCTTGATGACCCGACCAACGGCACCGCAGGATCCGATTGTGGGTCGTGAAGCCTTGCTCGCGGCCTTCAGGGCGCGGCCGCCGCGGACCACCCAGCACATTTGCTCCAACATCGTGGTGACTGCGGAGACCGAGGATACGGCGTCCGCGTCCAGCGTCATTCTGCTCTACGTCGATCCCGACAAGCCCCCTCTCGTGGGGACCTTCCACGACCGATTTGTCCGGACAGACGGCGTATGGCAGTTCTCGGAACGGAGAGGCGGTCTCAGCTTTCAGCCGTTGCCCTAGCCGGGAGGGAGCGCGCGCCTCTTGCCAGTCCGCGGCTCACGCCGCATGGGAGCTCCAGAACCATGAGTGACACAGGCAGTACCTCCACCGTCAAGTCGGCCATGCGAACGCTCGACATCCTCGAGTTGCTCGTTTCACAAGGCCGTCCGCTGGCCGCCCATGAAATCGCCTCGGCCCTCGTGATCCCGGTCAGCAGCCTTTCCTATCTGCTCACCACCCTTGCCGAGCGCGGCTACATAGAGCGTGTTGGACGGCGCTACGGTCCGGGCAATGGCCTGGAGAGGCTTCAGCCTCGACGGATGGCCGACACCCTCGTCCAGCGAGCCGGTCCGATCGTCCGGTCACTGAGAGTTCGGCTGAACGAGACCGCAGGCTTCTTCATGCCGCGCGGCCATGAGGTCGAGGCTGCGGTCAGCGAAGTCGGCACCCATGCGCTGCGCTATACCCTGGATGTTGGCCGGCGCGCGCCGATGCACGCCTTTGCAGCCGGCAAGGCCATCCTCGCCAGCTATTCCGAAGCGGATCTGGCCGAGTATTTTGCGACGTCGGAACGCGAAGCCTTCACGGCGCACACCCTGACGGATGAACAGGACCTGCGGGCCGAGCTGATGCAGGTTCGCGAGACGGGGATCGCCCGGACGCGTGAAGAACACACCCCGGGCATACGCGGCATCGCTCGCGTCGTGATGGCCGAGGGGCGGCCGGTGGGCGCGATCAGCATTGCCATACCGTTGCCTCGGGCGACGCCGCTGATGGAGACGGAGACGATTGATCTCCTGAAGCGGGCTGTCGATCTTCTGGAGAGCCCGGATCAGGCTGATCCCGAGGACGAGCCGGCGCCGCCGGTTTAGCCGACGGCGCCGTTTCCAGTCAGCCGAACTGGCGGGTACGCCAGCTGTCGGCATAAGCGTCGCGCGCGACTTCCGAGTAGGGCGCTGGACTGACCGTGGCGCGGATCTCGGTCTGGATGTGACGCTCGACCGTCGGCTTGGAAGATCCACCGTCTTCCTCACCCCACAACAAGGTCACCTGGGTCCCGGGCTTGGCGTGCTCTTCGTCGAGCATTGCCAGCGTCAGGCCGCGGCCTTCGTTGGCACTGTAGCCGACCCAGGTGGACAGACCGACATCCTTTCCACCCGCGCCAAGCACCCGATCGAACTGGTGCATCGTATAGACCGCAGAAGGGAACTCGAAGAATTTGGCCCGGTCGCCCTTCTGGAACTGGGAGCTCATGACCCGGATCACGTCTTCGCTGTCCAGGGCAAGCGTGACCTTCTTGCGATGGGGCCCGGCCTGCTTCTTCTCCAGAGCCTCCTTGCCGATGAAGTCGTGATCGAACTTGACGAAAGGACCGTAACCAAGGTCCCAGGGCGTCAGGTAATAGTCTTCGATGTTATCCGAATAGAAGCTGCCGCCCAGCGACGCCTTGCCCTCATAACTCGATGACGGCAGCCACTCGCGGTAGGGGCGCATGCCCTCACCCGTGTAGACCGCCGGAAGGGGCGACGGGATCCAGCCCGACTCGAGCGTGTTGGACGAGTAGGTCCTGCCTCCGACCAGCTTGAGGCCAAAGTCGGCGCCGGCGGCGACCAGCGCGGCATGCACCTCATCGCGTTCTTCCCAGGGGCCGAACAGTTCGAAACCTGGCTGTCCCGCCATGCCGTGACGCAGCGCACGAACATCCCGACCGCCGATTTTCAGCGTCGTCATGTGGAAGAATTTGAGATCGGGCGGCGTCGCGCCTAGCGCCTTTTCCATCAGCTTCATCGCGTGGGGTCCCTGCACCTGGTACCGGTAGGACTTGCGGTTCTGTGGATCGGGACGGACAGCTGTGCGCTCGTCACGGGCAACACGCACGTCCCAGCCGCCGGTCGCGGCATGGAACTCGACCCATTCGATGGTCGGGGCGCGGCCCACCATGTTGAAAGTGTTTTCTGCAAGATAGAACAGGATCACGTCACCGATGACGAAGCCATCATGGCTGACCGGAACGAACTGCTTGGCTCGGTCGGGTACGAACCCCTTGAAGCTGTTGATGCCAATGCTGTTGAGCATGGCAAAGGCGTCGGGCCCTTCCACCAGGAGATCGACCATGTGGTAGCTCTGGTTGAACAGCACACAGGTCTGCTGCCAGGCCATCTGCTCGTCGCGCCAGTTGCTGTACTCGGCTGGAACGCCTGGATAGGCATTCGGGCCGGCCTGCTGGTTGCGCAGGAACTGAGGGATGTTGTCCACTCCGTTCAAGACATTTTGCAAACTTTGTTTCGTCATGGCGTTTCTCCTGTTGTTATCACGCTAGTTGTTTAGCGGGTGATTTGGGCGTTCTGGATGTCAGTGGCTGGCATTGCCAGCCACCCGGAAACAGCGGCGAGAAAGTCTTCCGGGGCTTCTGCCGGCAGCATGTGACCACTGCCCTCGACGATTCTGAGCACAGCGCCCGGAATCGACGCCGCAATCAAGCGATGCTGTTCCGGCGGGCTCCATTGATCTTCGGAGCCGACGAGAACCAGTGTCGGGCAGGCGATACCCGGCAGGAGGCTTTCGACTTCTGGCCGTTCGATCAGAGCCGTGATCTGCCTGCCGAAGGTCTCGACCCCCATTCCAACGCACATGGCCGTGAGCGGTGACAGGAGCGCGTGGTCCGCTCGACGCGACGGTGCCACCATGGGCGGCAGCCAGCGATCCACGAGCGCTTCGGCACCTTCGCGTCGGCCAAGGTCAAACAGGGCATGGCGGCTTGCGGCCTCGCCGTCGCGCGGCATGTGCACGCCGGTACTGACCAATGCGAGACGGTCGACCCTTTCGGGCTCACGCCGAATGATTTCCAGCGCAACCCGTGCGCCCATCGAATGGCCAAGGAGCGAGAACCTGGCGGGTGCCTGATGCAACACAAGGCTCGCCATTTCGGGAAGACTGATTGCGCCATCGTAGCCATCAGGCGCCAGGACCGGACAGCCGAGCGCGAACACCGAGCGGGGCCATATCTGCGCGTCGCAAATCAAACCCGGCAAAAGAAGGAGAGGCGCGGCGCGCGTAACCGACATTTCCCCTCCGCTTCACATATCCGAAGACTTCGTCTATACGAATATATAAAGGCTCGCTAGAGGCTGTTGTCACGATCGTCCAGAGCGATCGTCGAGGAGGCTGACGTGTTGGACGTAACGCAGGGACAAGCAGTCGCTCCCGAGAGCGCGGGCTCACTTCTGGAGTCCTTCTCCCTGGAGATGACCGCCAAGGACGTTGTCGCCCTTGAAGAGGCGGCCGGCATCATTCCACCCGGCACGCGCATCGCCATCGCCTTCCTGCCGGGCGAGACATTCGAAGCGCGCCTCAAGGCGGCAGAGCGAGTCCGGGCGCTCGGCTTTGATCCGGCTCCCCACATCTCGGCCAGAAGAATTGCCTCTGAGGCAGAACTGCGCGGCTTTCTCGAAGGTCTGGTGGCAAAAGCGTCCATCCGCCGACTGTTTGTCGTCGCCGGCGATCCCCCGGTTCCTGAAGGTCCGTATGAAGACGCCCTGTCCCTGATCCGCTCCGGCATGCTCAACGACCTGGGTCTCGAGAGCGTCGGCGTATCGGGATATCCCGAGGGCCATCCGGAGATCGGATCGCCTGCCCTGTGGCAAGCCATGCGCGACAAGCGGGATGCCCTTGCCGATCTCGGCATCTCCATGACGATCCTCACCCAGTTCGGTTTCGACGCAAGGCCGATCGTCGACTGGGTTGAACAGGTCCGCGAGTCCGGCATCGACGCTCTCATCCGCATCGGTGTCCCGGGTCCGGCAGGCGTGAAGACCCTGCTGCGGTTCGCGGCACGCTGTGGCGTGGGCGCCTCGGCAAAGGTCATGAGCCGTTACGGGCTGTCCCTGACACAGTTGATGGGTACGGCCGGACCGGACCGACTGATCGAGGACCTGGCACGCCGCGTGGATCCAGAGCGACACGGTCCGCTCAGCCTGCATTTCTATCCGTTTGGCGGTATCGCCAAAACCGCCGAGTGGGTCAGCGACTTCAACGCTCGCAAGGCCGCCTGAACCCGATATCTGAGGTGCCGCCCGACATGTCCGAAATTTGCGTTCTAACCCTGTCGTGCGCCGACCGACCGGGGCTCGTTGCAGGCATTGCAAGCTTCCTTTTCGAGAATGGCGCAAACATCCTCGAAGCCGGGCAGTTCAATGACCGCGATTCCGGACTGTTCTTCATGCGCGTCATGTTCGAACACGATAAGGGTGCGGAGGGGTTGGAAGCCCTTCGCGACGCGTTCGCCCGGATGGCGGCTGACAGCGCCATGACCTGGAGCCTGAGGAACACAGCCGAACGTCGCCGTGTGCTTCTGCTGGTGTCGAAGTTCGATCATTGTCTTGGCGATCTGCTCTACCGCAACCGCACCGGAGAACTGCCGATCGAGGTCGTTGGCATTGTGTCAAACCACCCTCGCGACGTGATGAATATCTCGCTGATCGGCGATGTTCCCTTCCACTATCTGCCCGTAACCCGCGAGACCAAGTCCCAGCAGGAAGCTGCCATCAAGCAGATCGTGGAGGACAGCCGGGCGGAACTGGTTGTGCTGGCCCGCTACATGCAGGTCCTGTCCGACGACATGGCCGCCTATCTTTCAGGGCGCTGCATCAACATCCATCACAGCTTCCTGCCGGGGTTCAAGGGTGCCAAGCCCTATCATCAGGCCCATACACGCGGGGTGAAGATGATCGGCGCGACAGCCCACTATGTGACGGCCGATCTGGATGAGGGCCCCATCATCGCGCAGGATGTGGAGACGATCACCCATGCCGACCGTGCCGATGATCTTATCCGCAAGGGCCGCGACATCGAACGGCGGGTCCTGGCCCGCGCCGTGGCATTCCATGTTCAGGACCGCGTCCTGCTGAACGGCACCAAGACCGTGGTCTTCAGCGACTGATGGTCTATCGTCTGATCACTGCATATTCATCGAGCGACGCCCTGGCGATCGCCCATGGAGTTCAAGGCTGATGGACCCTCGCGAGATTGTCGACAAGGCGAACATGTCGCGGTTCCAGTGGACCGCCGTATTCCTGATGATCGGCCTCAATGCGCTCGACGGATTTGACGTCCTGTCCATCAGCTATGCGTCGCCCGGCATCGCTGCCGCCTGGGGGATCGATCGTGCCGCGCTCGGCATCGTGCTCTCGATGGAACTGGTCGGGATGGCGTTCGGGGCTTTGTTCCTCGGCAATGTCGCTGATGCGATCGGGCGAAGGAAAACGATTATCGGCTGTCTGGTGGTGATGTCGGGGGGCATGTTCGCCGCGGCGGCCGCGACCGACATCACCACCCTCTGTTTCTGTCGCCTGATCACGGGGCTCGGCATCGGCGGCATGCTGGCGTCGATCAACGCTGCCGTGGCGGAGGCTGCCAACGCAAAACGTCGCGCGCTCTGTGTCGTGCTGATGTCGGCCGGCCTCCCGATTGGATCGGTCATAGGCGGGCTGATTTCAGGCGAACTGCTCAAGGTCTACGACTGGCCCGCGGTGTTCATACTCGGTGGCATGGCCACGGCAGCCTTCCTTCCGCTGGTGCTGTGGCTGGCCCCGGAATCCATTGCCTTCGAAATGCACAAGCGCTCCCCCGGAGCCCTCGAACGCATCAACAAGACACTGAACAAGATGGGCCATGCGGCCATCGACGCGCTGCCCGAGGTGCCGGCAATCAAGCCAAAGGCCGGCCTCTCGCTGCTCTTTTCGAAACAGTTTGCTGCGCTCGCGATCCTGCTGGCGCTCGCCTACTTCATGCACATCATCACCTTCTACTACATCATCAAATGGATCCCGAAGATCGTCGTCGACATGGGCTTCGCTCCCCCGACTGCGGCCGGGGTCCTGGTCTGGGCCAGCATCGGCGGATCGATCGGGGCACTCACGCTTGGCCTGCTGACCCTGAAAGCCAGGATCACGGCGCTGACGATCGGCGCCATGCTGGCCTCCACTGCCGCCGTGATCGTCTTCGGCCAGGGATGGGAAACGCTGGAGCATATTTCCATTGCAGCAGCGGTCGCCGGCTTCTTCACCAACGCGCCGATTGTGGGGCTCTACGCCATCGTCGCCCAGTCCTTCCCGACCCAGCTTCGCGCCACGGCAACCGGATTCATCATCGGCCTGGGCCGGGGCGGGGCGGCGCTTGCACCCGTAATCGCAGGTTTCCTGTTCCAGGCCGGTTGGTCACTGCCAACGGTCTCGATCATGATGGGTCTGGCCGCGACGATTGCTGCCCTGATGCTGTTCCTCGCACGCGGCAGGATCGCGGCAGCCGCACCGGTCTAGAGGCTCTGGCCGCCCATACCGATCGGTCGTGAAGACGATCGATCGATGCCCTGCCGCATCACGCTTGACGCGTGCAGTCGGCTCGCGCTCGGGATTTTCTTCCAAAGGTCGGCGCAGCGACACCTCAACATTGATAAAAAGCATGGCCACCTAATCCGGTCGAAGTATTTTTCCGCCGTTCTGACCTTTGCAGAAATCTGGAAACAGTCGCCTGGCACAATCCGTGATGATTTCAACGAAAAATCATCGACCTGATACTCTGAACTGTTTTCAGTCAACTATTGATACCCATTACTAACTTCCCGTTAAGGTCGTATCCACCTCGACGACTCGAAAATCGCTGTCATTTATAAGCACAGCGGCAATCGGGGGGCATATGCAAAAGATCGATCCAAGGAGCACCAGTTGCATCTGGGCCATGGCGCTGATGTTGGCCGTGTCCGGTTGCCGCGATGGCGGGGGTGCTGCGGAAGCCGGCAGCCAGCCCGACAGCACCACACCTCGCATGGAAGCCAGCTCGACCAAGCAGAACGCCGCGCGCTTCCTCACCCAGGCGACCTTCGGACCGACGGACGCGAGCGTACTGCAGGTTCAGGCGCTCGGCTACAGCGGCTGGATCGACCAGCAACTTGTGACGCAATCGCCGTCACATCTGACCTATGTCGACAATCAGCTTGCACAGATGAAGCTGACCAATCCGAACGCCCAGCTGGGAGCGCCCCATTTCCACAACAGCTTCTGGTTCAACGCGGCGACGAGCCAGGCACAACTTCGCGAGCGGATGAAGTTCGCGCTCTCGCAGATCTTTGTCGTCTCGATCAACGACGTCAGGTTCGATATCCGGAGTGCGTCGTCCTATTACGACATGCTCGGAAAGAACGCGTTCGGCAACTACAGGACGCTGCTGGAAGACGTGGCCCTGCATCCGATCATGGGCGTCTATCTGACCCACATGTCCAATCAGAAGGAAGACCCCGTCACCGGCAGGACGCCTGACGAGAATTTCGCCCGTGAAATCCTGCAGCTGATGTCGATCGGTGTCGTGGAACTGAACATCGACGGGACGCCAAAGCTCAATAACGGCGTCCCGATACCGACCTATACAACGTCGGACGTCTCGAACCTTGCCAAGGTGTTCACCGGGTTCGCCTGGTATTCACCAAGCCCGACCAACGAAACCTTCCTTGGCGAGAACCGGGACCCGCAGGCGCAGGTGCGCCCGATGATCGCCTACAACAGCTTCCATTCGACCTCGGCCAAGACCTTCCTCGGCAAGACGATCCCGGCCGGATCAAACGATGCCAGGGCCGAGTTGAAGGCCGCGCTGGACATCATCTACAACCATCCCAACGTGGGCCCCTTCATGGCCCATCGCCTGATCCAGCGGTTCGTCACCTCGAACCCCAGTCCGGCCTATGTCGGGCGCGTTGCCACCGTCTTCAACAACAATGGCCAGGGGGTGCGGGGCGATCTCGGCGCGGTCATGCGCGCCATTCTGCTGGATCCGGAGGCGACGAAAGTCGGGACGGCACCCGGCTCCGGCAAGCTGCGGGAGCCGATCATCCGACTGGCGAACTGGATGCGGGCGTTCAATGCAACGTCCAGGAGCGGCTACTATCTGGTGGGATCGACGCGGTACTTCGGATCGCTGGGTCAGGCCCCCCTCACGGCTCCCTCCGTCTTCAACTTCTATCGCCCGGGCTATGTCCCGCCAAATACCCGGGCCAGCAGGGCCCGGCTCACAGCCCCCGAGTTCCAGACGGTGAACGAGGTGTCGATCGCCGGCTACGCCAACACCATCGGGGGGGCCATCTGGGACGGGATCGGCACGGACAGCGAGGTCCGGGGCAACTATGCCAGGGAAATCGCCATCGCCCATGACGCCGACGCCTTGGCCGACCGGATGAACGCGATCCTCATGTACGGCCAGATGCCTGCATCCCTGCGCCGGAGAATTATCGAAGGGGTCAACGCCGTGCCGATCCCCAACGGGGCCGAAGAGGCCGCCTACGCCCGCCTGACCCGCGTGCGGACGGCGGTCAACCTGACCATGCTCTCACCAGACTATCTGGTTCAACGTTAGGAACAATTCGATGACCGGACCCATCCATCGTCGCCGCCTGCTGTCCATCGGCGGCGGTCTGACCTTCCTCGGGGCTGCGGCACCCTTTGCGGCCCAGCTGGCGGCCGCCGGGTCGGCTGCGGGACAGACCGCAGCGGACTATCGCGCCCTCGTCTGCATCTATCTGAACGGAGGAAACGACAGCAACAATACCGTCCTGGCAACCGACACGGACTCCTACGACCGCTATTTCGCAGCACGAAACACGGGCACAGACCCCATCGCGCTCCTGCCGCCAGGCACGCCCCCGCTCGCCATCGGGGCCACGTCCCCCATCACGCGCCGCGTGGCGAAGGCCGGATCGCCCGAGCACCTTGGGGGCATCCTGCCGATCGTGCCCCGCACGCCCCAGCCGATCCCGGCCGGCACAAGCGCGACCGTTCGGACCTTCGGCCTCCATCCCGTGCTGGGACCGTTGAAGACCCTTTTCGACGCCGGTCGCCTCGGGGTGGTGGCCAATGTCGGGACCCTCATAAAACCCATCACCAAGGCCGAGTATCAGGCCGGGACCGTCCCCTTTCCTGCGAACCTCTTTTCGCACAATGACCAGTCATCGACCTGGCAGGCCGGGGCCTCGGAAGGTGCGACCGTAGGATGGGGCGGTCGGCTGGGCGACATGATCACCGGGATGAACGGGGCCAATACCGTGTTCACCGCCATGTCGGTGGCCGGGAATGCCGTCTACCTGTCTGGCAACAATGTGATCCAGTTCCAGGTCTCGCCTGGTGCCCAGCCAGCCCTGAAGATCAACGGATCCACTAGTCTTCCGACCGGCAGCGATTTAAGTCCGGCACGCCTGCGGGACATCGCCCAGGACCAGACGTCCGCCAGCCTGTTCGCGGCGGACTATGGCACGGTCGTGAACCGCTCGATGGCTGCGGCGAACAGCCTGAACACCCTGTTCGGATCGGCCGCGGCAAGGGCGATCGCCGTGCCGCCACCGCTCGTGAACCCGGTGACGGGTCAGTCGGCACCCAATGCCCTCTCGGACCAGCTCTACACCGTGGCCAGGATGATCGCCGTGGCCAGTTCGCTGGGGCTGAAGCGTCAGGTCTTTTTCGTCCAGATCGGCGGGTGGGATTTCCATGACACCCAGAGCCCGGACCAGGCGGTCCTTCTGGCCACGCTCGCCGGAGCCATGTCCTATTTCGACAGCGCCATGGGCAATGTCGGAGGCCTGAACATGCGCAGGAACGTCACAGCCTTCACGGCGTCAGACTTCTCGCGCACCTTCACGACCAATGCCGATGGAACGGACCATGCGTGGGGCGGGCATCATTTCGTGATGGGCGGGGCCGTGAAGGGCGGCGACATCTTCGGCCAGTATCCAACGCTCGGCACCGATCGCGGGACCTTCCGCAACCCCGACATGGCCGGGCGCGCGCTCGTGCCGACCACGGCTGTGGAACAGTATGCGGCCACCATGGGTCGCTGGCTGGGGGTCAGCGAGAGCGGCCTCGACACGATCTTCCCGAACCTGAAAAACTTCCCACGGCGGGACCTCGGCTTCATGAACTGACGCGGGTGCCCTCCAGGCGGGGGCCATCCTTCAGAGCAGAGTGACGCATCCTTCCGCCTACCAGAGCGGCACCTCAATGGGGTTCTGACCGTCCTCGAACATGCCGGTCGAGCCGCGGAGCCCTTTGCCCGCGCCTTGCATTCAGCAGTTGTTGCCGATGGGGTGATCGGCAACCCTTTCTGTCCTCCAGACGCGCGGTACCGGCCTCGGTGCCGCGCCTTCTTGTGGCAGCACAACGCACGCCTTTCCCCGCTGAAACGCCTTGCTGACTGGGACATCGCCGCCCGCGGGCATCGCCTGCAGCCGGGATTCGACAGCCCGGAGCCATCCGTCAGCGCGTGTAACGGCGTTTGCGTTGAACCGACGATGCACCCGCAGAAAGCCGTCATGTCGGCAAAAGCCGAGCAGCCGAAAGCGCGACTCTTTCAACTATCGGCTGTTCTACTGTTCCTTGGACGACTGTAGTTCTGTTAACCGACACGACTAGCGAAAATGAATAACTTCATTTTAAGCGTTTATAGACCTCGACGACTTAGTTTTTGCTGTCATTCATAGCGAGCACGGCAGTTGGAGGGTTCATGGGGCAGTTCCTGTTGAAGCGCGCGCGCGGCATCTGTTTGACGATGCTCGTTCTCGGCGTCTCCGCCTGTGGCAACATTAACGATCAAGCGGGCGCTAATGGTCAATCGACCAGTGGCTCGCCCTTGATCGAAGCCTCCTCGACCAAACAGAATGCGGCGCGTTTCCTGACCCAGGCCACGTTCGGCCCGACCGATGCCTCCGTGCAGCAGGTCCAGGCCCTGGGCTATCGCGGCTGGATCGACCAGCAGATGGCGACCCCCTCGCCTTCCCATCTGGCCTATGTCGACAACCGGATTGCGCAGATAAAGCTCAGCAACCCGGACGCAGCCCTGGACGCGACGCAGTTCTACGAAAGCTTCTGGCTCTACGCCGCCACCAGCCCCGCCCAGCTGCGGGAACGGATGAAACTGGCGCTGTCGGAAATCTTCGTCATCTCCTTTGCGGACCCCGTCGTCGAAGTCAGGGGGGCAGCGTCCTACTATGACATGCTGGGCAACAACGCCTTCGGCAACTACCGGACCCTGCTCGAACAGGTGTCGCTGCATCCCATGATGGGGGTCTATCTGACCCACATGGCCAATCAGAAGGAAGATCCGGCCACCGGGCGAAGCCCGGACGAAAACTATGCCCGCGAGGTCATGCAGTTGATGTCGATCGGGGTTGAGCAGTTGAACCCTGACGGCACCGTGCGACGCGATGCCAACGGTGCAGCGATCCCCAGCTATACCTCGACCGACATCACGGAACTGGCCAAGGTCTTCACCGGTTTCAGCTGGTACCATCCGACCCCGTCGAACAACACCTTCCTGGGCCGTAACCGTGACCCTGAGTCCGCGGTCCGGTCCATGATCCCCTACGGCCAGTACCATTCCACAAGCGCGAAGACGTTCCTCGGCAAGTCCATCGCGGCAGGATCGACCGATGCCCGCGCCGAGTTGAACGAGGCCCTTGACACGTTGTTCAATCACCCGAACACCGGACCGTTCCTGGCGCGGCGTCTGATCCAGCGGCTGGTGACCTCCAACCCGAGCCCGGCCTATGTCGGACGGGTCGCCGCTGTGTTCAACAACAATGGACAGGGCGTAAGGGGCGATCTGGCCGCCGTGGTCCGGGCCATCCTGCTGGATCGCGAAGCCTCCACGATCGGCACGGACCCGGGCTCCGGCAAGGTTCGCGAGCCGATGATCCGGCTGACGAACTGGATGCGAGCCTTTGGTGCGACATCCGTCAGCGGCAACTATCTCATCGGCTCGACCCGTTCCAATGTCTCGCTGGGTCAGGCCCCCCTCACGGCACCGTCCGTCTTCAACTTCTACCGGCCCGGTTATGTGCCCCCGAATACACGGCTCGGAGCGGCCAACCTGACGGCTCCGGAATTCCAGATCGTCGATGAAGTGTCCGTCGCTGGCTATGCCAACACGATGGTGGGGGCCATTGGCAACGGGATCGGCACAGGAACGGATGTCCGGTCCACCTATGCCCAGGAGGTCGCCATTGCCCACGATGCCAATGCGCTTGCTGACCGGATGAATGCCATCCTGCTGTACGGCCAGATGTCCGGCAGACTTCGCCAGCGGATCATCGAAAGCGTCAACAGCGTGCCGATCCCCGGCGGGACGGCCTCGGCGGCGCAGATAACCACCGCACGGCTCAACCGCACGAGAATTGCGATCTACCTGACCATGATCTCCCCCGAATACCTGGTTCAGCGGTGAGGACAAGCACATGACCGGACCCATCCATCGCCGCCGCCTTCTGTCCATCGGGGGTGGCCTGACCGTGCTCGGCGCTGCCGCGCCATTTGCGGCGCAACTGGCGGCCGCCGGCTCGGCCGCAGGCCAGAGTGCTCCCGATTACCGGGCGCTCGTCTGCATCTTCATGTTCGGTGGCAACGACAGCCACAACATGGTTCTGGCCACCGATGCCGACTCCTACGGGCGCTATTATGCGGCGCGAAACACCGGCAGCAGCCCGATCGCCCTTCTGCCTCCGGGCACGGCGCCGATCCCGGTCGGAGCGGTGTCGTCCTACACAGGTCGTACGGCGCTCAACGGGTCGCCCGAGCATCTTGGCGGCATCCTGCCGATCGTACCCCGTACGCCCCAACCAATCCCGGCGGGGACCAATGCGACGACCCGGACCTTTGGCCTGCATCCCTCACTCGGCCCGCTGAAGACCCTGTTTGATGCCGGTCGCCTGAGTGTCGTCGCCAACGTGGGCACGCTGGTCCGGCCCATCACCAAGGCCCAGTTCCAGGGACGCACCGCGGCGTTTCCAGCCAACCTGTTCTCTCACAACGACCAGCAGTCCACCTGGCAGGCAGGTGCTTCAGAAGGTGCCAGCGTTGGCTGGGGCGGCCGTCTGGGAGATCTGATCACAGGGATGAACGGGACCAACAGCCTGTTCACGGCCATATCCACCGCCGGGAACGCCGTCTTCCTGTCCGGTCAGAACGTGATCCAGTACCAGGTCACCACGGGCGCCCAGCCGGCCGTCGTGATCAACGGCACAGGCAGCACCCTCTTTGGTTCGAGTGTGGCACCGTCGCGGGTCCGTGACACCATTCAGGACCAGACCTCAGACAGCCTGTTCGCGGCGGACTACGGCACGGTCGTCAACCGCTCGATTGCGGCTTCCAGCAACCTGAACGTCCTGTTCGGCACGGCGGCAGCGGCAGCCGTACCGGCTCCCACGCCGTTCGTGAACCCGGTCAACGGGGCAACGGAAGGCAACAGCCTGGCAAACCAGCTCGCGACCGTGGCCCGCATGATCGCGGTATCCAGTTCGCTGGGGCTGAAACGCCAGGTGTTCTTCGTCAGCATCGGCGGGTGGGACAGCCACGATGTCCAGAACGCGGCCCAGGGCGCAAATCTGGCCCGGGTCGCCCACGCCATGGCCTATTTCGACACCGTCATGGGCAATGTCGGCGGGCTGAACATGCGCCAGAACGTGACGACGTTCACAGCATCCGACTTCTCGCGCACCTTCACGACCAATGGCGATGGGACAGACCATGCCTGGGGCGGCCACCATTTCGTGATGGGCGGTTCGGTCAAGGGTGGTGACATCTACGGCCAGTACCCCACCCTCGGCGTCGACCTTGGAACCTTCCGCAACCCCGACATGGCGGGCAATGCCCTGGTGCCGACCACGTCTGTCGACCAGTATGCGGCGACCATGGGCCGGTGGCTGGGGGCCAGCGAGAGCGGGCTGGACACGATCTTCCCCAACCTGAAGAACTTCCCGACCCGCGACCTCGGGTTCATGACCTGAGGAACGCGGTCCCTATTCGACAGCCACGGGGGCGGCCGGTGCAACCGGCGCGACCGGAGCAACGGGGGCCAACGGCGCTTCAGGCACTTCCGGATCGTCGCCCAGATAGGTGACGCGGCACTCGCCGTCGACTGTGGTCAGGCGCCCGTTCGAAGCATCGACAAACGAGATCCGACCACCCTCGTCATATTCGACCTTGCCGGTCGAGCGCCCGCGGAAGGTCTCGGTGCCATAGGTCCAGCACGCGATGTCGGCCGGCTGATCCCCAAAGGTGGCCGCCTTTCGCGCGCGTTCGCTGTCGGTGCAGCCCGCAGCCGCCAGGGCCAGCGCCGACCCTGCAAGGATGAAGAAGATCCGTTTCATGCTGCAAACCTCCCGCCGCGCGCGGCATAGGCCTGGGTCCCGCGCGTGATGACCTTGTCATAGGGCAGCACCGCCTCGATCGCGATGTCTGTGGCCCCCTTCAGCCGGTCGTAGATCGGTCCGAAGTCCTCGAGCGTGGCATCGTTCAGCGCCTCGATCGACGGGATCACGAAATAGACCTGCTGGAAGTCATCGATCCGGTAATCGGTGCGCATGATCCGCTCCAGATCGAAGGCGATCCGGTTGGGCGACGGATCCTCGACCGCGAACACGCTCTCGGTCGCGGACGACACGATCCCGGCGCCATAGATCCGCAGACCATCGCCCTGATCCATCAGGCCGAACTCGACGGTGTACCAGTACAGCCGCGCCAGGTTCCTGAGCATGCCCAGGCTCTGTGCCCGCTGCCCGCCCTTGCCATAGGCCTGCATATAGTCGGCAAAATCCGGGTCCGTCAGCATCGGCACATGGCCGAAAACGTCGTGGAAGATGTCCGGCTCCTGCAGATAGTCCAGCTGGTCCGGCTTGCGGATGAACTGGCCCGACGGGAACCGACGGTTGGCCAGGTGATCGAAGAAGACGTCATCGGGCACCAGACCCGGCACGCAGACCACCGTCCATCCGGTCAGGGCCTGCAGCTTGGCGTTCATCAGGGCGAAATCGGGAATGCCGCCGGTATCAAGCCGCAGTGCCTGCAGCCCCTTCATGAAGGCGTCGGCCGCCCGGCCCGGCAGGATCTCCATCTGCCGCGCATACAGGGTGTCCCAGGTCGCGTGCTCGACCTGGGTATAGGCCCGCCAGTTCTGGCTGATGGTCCAGTCGGCGGCCGCACCTTCGGGCGGCTCCGCAAAGACATGTTCGAAATCGGCCATGGCGTTACTCCTCAAGCCTGCCAGTCTAGCGACCGCGTCAGACCATCGCCATCCCGCCGTTCACATGCAGCGTCTGACCGGTCACATAGGCCGCCTCGTCCGACGACAGATAAACCGCAGCCGCCGCGATTTCCTCGCCGGTGCCCAGCCGCCCGGCCGGGATGCGCCCCAGGATTCCCTCGCGCTGCTGGTCGTTCAGCACATCCGTCATCGGGCTGGCGATGAAGCCGGGCGCGATACAGTTGACCGTGATCCCGCGCGACCCGACCTCCTGAGCCAGCGATTTGGAAAAGCCGATCATACCGGCCTTGGACGCCGCATAGTTGGTCTGGCCGGGATTGCCGGTCACCCCGACCACCGAGGTGATGCCGATGATCCGCCCGGTCCGGCGCTTCATCATCCCCTTCATGGCCGCACGGGTCAGCCGGAAATAGCCCTCGAGATTGACCTTCAGGACGCTCTCGAAATCCTCGTCCTTCATCCGCATCAGCAAGCCGTCCTTGGTGATCCCGGCATTGGCCACCAGGATGTCCAGACCGGCCCCTGCGGCCTCCTCGGCCCGCGCGACCAGCCCGTCCACCGACGCCGCATCCGATAGATTGGCCGCCGCAACGAAGGCCCGCTCGCCCAGGGTGCCTGCCAGTTCCTGCAACACCGCCTCGCGCGTCCCCGACAGTACGACCGTCGCCCCCTGGGCATGCAGCGCCCGCGCAATCGCCCCGCCGATGCCGCCGGTCGCACCGGTCACGAGCGCGGTCTTGCCACTGAGATTGAACATGTTTCGTCTCCCTGCTGTCTCCCCGTCCGGAAAGAGCAGTTTGTCCCCTCATCCGTCAGGCTTCGCCTGCCACCTTCTCCCGCAAGGGGAGAAGGAAAGTCAAAGCCCTTTCGCGCCCCTGGCCCCTGGGGAGAGACGGAATCTGACGTGACATCCTCCATTTTCTCGATCACCGTCCCACCTCTCACCGGAGGCATCATGACCGAGACTTTGATCCGCCCGACCCGTCGCGGTCTGATCCTCGGGGCCGGGGCCCTGACCGCCGCCTGCGCCACCACCCGCCCATCCGCGCGGAGTGACGCCGCCCGTTTCCCGGCGACCCAGGCCGTGCTCGACGGCTGGGTCGCAGCCGGCAAGGTCCCGGGGGCCACGGTTGGGCTGCGCAATGCCGACGGCACGAATGCCTGGCTGCAGGCCGGCAGGCTCGACCACGATCCGGCCTCTCGCCCCGTGGATCGCAACAGCCTGTTCCGCATCTATTCCATGACCAAGCCAATCACCGGCGCAGCGACAGCCCTGTTGATCGAGGACGGACGGCTCACGCTGGACACGCCCGTGGCTGACTTCGTGCCGGAGCTCGCCAGGGTCCAGGTCGCCACCAGCCCCCTGCGCAGTCTCGACGCCCGCGCGCCGACGACGGTCATGACCGTGCGCCATCTGCTGACCCACACGGCAGGCTTCATCTACCATTTCTACGGCGATCAGCCCGTCGCCGCCGCCTATCGCCGTGCCGGCATCTTTCCGGTCACCGGCTACAATCTGAGCACTGATCCTCTCGACGGGCCCAAAGTCCGCGATCTCGACGAGATGGCACGGCGTCTGGGCGAGATCCCGCTCGTGGCCGATCCGGGCACGGCCTATGCCTATTCGCTCAGCCTCGATGTCATGGGTTTGGTGATCCAGCGCGCGTCGGGAATGGCCTTCCCCGACTTCGTCCAGCGCCGCCTGTTCGATCCCATCGGCATGGATGACACGATCTGGCAGTTGCGCCCGGGCGACAGCGCACGCTTCTCGGCGCTCTACGACTACAAGGACGGCGGTCGCGTCGCCCGCGACGATCCCAGGAACAGTGACTATGCCCGGCCGGTCACCCTGTTTGCGGGCGGGGCGGGGCTGGTGTCCTCGACCCAGGACTATCTCGCCTTTCTGACCACCATCCTCGACGGAGGTCGCGCCGGGCGGGTGACGGTCATGAAGCCGGAGACCGCCCGTCTGATCCGCACCGACATCCTGCCGACGGCCGTGCCCGAGGCCGAAGGCCAGGGTCACGGCTTCGCGGGCTCTGTGGATCGGACAACGGGCGAGTACGGCTGGAGCGGCGCGGCGGGCACGGTGGCCTGGCTCGACCCCTCGGCCGGCACCGCGGTCACCGTCATGCTCCAGCGATTCAATCAGGCGATCGACGTGGATGGGGACATCCGCGAGGCACTGGCCCTGGACGCCGGGGCCTAAAGCCCCTTCGCGAACGCTTCCAGGTCTTCGGGCGTGTTGAGCGCCACCGCCTCGGCATCCGGCGCGATCCGCTTGGCCATGCCGGTCAGGACCTTGCCCGAGCCGATCTCGGCGAAGCGGGTTACGGCCCCCTCGCCCGCCATCCACTCCATACTCTCGCGCCAGCGCACCCGGCCCGTGACCTGATCGACCAGCAGCCCGCGCACGACCTCGGCATCCCGCTCGGCCCGCGCCGTCACATTGGCGACCACCGGCACCACCGGTGCCACGATCGTCGCGGCGGCGAGAGCGGTCGCCATCTCGTCGGCGGCCGCCTGCATCAACGGGCAGTGGAAGGGGGCCGAGACGTTCAGCGGGATCGCCCGCGCGCCCAGTTCCTTGGCCTTCTCGATCGCCCGGTCGACGGCAGCCTTCTCGCCGGAGATGACGATGTTGCCGTTGTTGTTGTCATTGGCCACGACACAGACTCCGACTTCGGAGCCTGCTGCCGCCGCAGCCTCGGCCAGCGCAAGGTCGGTCTTCGGCCCGATCAGCGAGGCCATGGCGCCCTTGCCGACCGGGACCGCGCGCTGCATCGCCTGCCCGCGCAGCTTCAGCAGCCGCGCCGTATCGGCCAGCGAGATCGCCCCCGCCGCACACAGGGCCGAATATTCGCCCAGCGAATGCCCGGCGACATAGGCTGCGGCCGAGACATCGAACCCGAACTCGACCTTCAGCACCCGCATGGCGGCCATCGACACCGCCATCAGCGCCGGCTGGGCGTTCTCGGTCAGGGTCAGCTGGTCCTCGGGTCCGTTGCGCATCAGCCCCGACAGATCCTGGCCCAGCGCCTCGTCGACCTCGGCAAACACCTCGCGCGCAGGCGCAAAGGCATCGGCCAGGCTCGCGCCCATGCCGACCGACTGACTGCCCTGGCCGGGAAAGAGGAGTGCAAGGGTCATGGGTGGCCTCAGATTATTGCGACGGATTTGTCGCGAGGGTTAGGCCAAGCGGCCGCCCGGCTCAAGCGCTCCTGGAACAGCGGCACGGAGCCCACGATCCGCCACAATCTCATTCAACCCTCGGTTTTCAGTGATGTTGCGGGGGGTAGTGATGATCATGGTTCGAGCAAGCGTGCTGGTGCTGACGCTAGCCTCCGGGACCCTCTTCCCACTGGTGATGCCCGCGCAGGCGCAAGCGCCCGGGACCGCTTCGGTGACCGAAGCCGACCCCAATATCACCCCCTATCCCGCCAGCTTCTTCACCGAGTTCCGGTCCATCACGGCACTGGACATGATCGGCCGCATCCCGGGCTTCCAGTTCGACGGAGGCACGTCCGGGCGCGGGTTTGCGGGCACGGTCGGCAACATCCTGATCGACGGCGAGCGGCCCCCCGTCCGCAGCGATTCGTTGCAGTCTATCCTGTCGCGCATCCCGGCCTCCCAGGTCGAGCGGATCGAGATCGTCCGGGCCGGTGCCGGAGGGATCGACATGGCCGGCAAGGCGGTCGTGGCCAACGTCATCCGCAGGCCGGACAGCGGCGTGACCGGGTCGGTCGGCGGGACACTCCAGGCCAATACCGATGGCCGCCTGAGCCCGAACTTCAGCCTGCAGGCGCAGCGACAAGCCAACGGGCGTTCGATCGAGGGGGCCTTCAGCACCTATGGCGGTTCGGGCGAGGACAACGGCTTTCGCGAACGCCGGACGCCGGATGGTCAGTTGCTGCTGCTCGGCCGGAGCGAGGGCATCTTCGACTACAGCGGCGCAGAGGCCACGACGGTCTATGAAGGCCCGCTGGGCGGGGGCCGTGTGCGACTGAACGGTCTGGTCGAGTACAGTTACAGTGGATACGACGGCGACGACCTGCTGCTGTTCCCGACCGGGCAGGAACGCAATCTTAGCGACTTCAACCAGACCAAGGGGGAAGTCGGTGCCCGCTGGACCCGCAACCTTCCGCGCGGGATGACGCTGGAGCTGCTGGGGTCGCAGCAGCAGATCTGGACCGACAGCGTCGGCGAATACGACACGCCGGACTTCACGTCCCAGTCCGTCAATGACGAGACCAGCGGCGAAAGCATCGGGTCAGCGGCGGTCAAGTTCGCATCGCTGAAGACGCCCCTGGGCGGCATCGATATCGAGACAGGCAGCGAGGTCGCCTTCAATTTCGTGGAGAGCGCCACCGCCTTCCGGTTCAACGAGTCCCCTCTGCTGCTGCCCGGCGATGATACGCGCGTGGAGGAACTGCGCAGCGAAAGCTTCGTCTCGGCCGTCTGGGCTCCCAGGACCAATCTCAGCGTCACGGCAGCCATGCGCTATGAGCGGTCCCGCATCACCGCCGGGGGATCGGGCGGCGCCGCCGAGACCAATCTCGCCTTCCTGAAGCCACGGCTCAATGTCTCCTGGACCCCGCGCCCGAGCCATTCCCTGGCCCTGAGGCTGGAGCGCAACGTCGACCAGCTGTCCTTCGGAGCCTTCGAGGCGTCTGCGGCCTTCTCGACCGGCATCTTCGGGCGCGGCAATCCCGATATCCGTCCGGCCCAGACCTGGATCGGCTCGCTGCGGTATGAACGGGTGTTCGATCGCCAGGGGTCGTTCGTCGCGGAACTGACCCATGAGGAACTCGACGAGATCCTGGGCCAGGTCGTCGTCGTTGAAACCCTGCCCGGGGAGACACGACCCCGGACCTTCAACGTGACGCGCAATGTCGGTACGGCACAGCGGGACACCGCGCGCCTGACGGGTCGTCTGCCCCTGGACAAGTACGGGATGTCGGGCGGGATCGCGTCAGCGTCCTTTCAGGTTCGCAAATCCGAGACCGAAGACCCCGTAACCTTCCTCGAACGTCGCCTGTCGGGTGAACAGCCCTCGAGCTGGAGTCTTGGTCTCAGCCAGAACCTGATCCGTCAGAAGATCAGCTGGAGCGTCAGCGCCTCCAGTGGCCAGCGGGGCCGGTCGTTTGCGCCCAGCACCCTGTCCACCTTCTCCACGGACCCGTCGTTCAACGGCAACATCAGCTGGCGTCCCGATGCGAAGCTTAGCCTCAGCGCCGGGGTCAATCTGGCCAGCGATTCCGAGAGCCGGTTCACCCTGTTCGGAGGCCCTCGCGACCGGGCCGGGCCCGTCTATGACGAACGCTCGGCCAGCCGGGGAACACTCAGCGCCTACCTCAGCGCGCGCCGGAGCTTCTAGGCGCTACTCCCCCAAGACGTTGCTTGAGGGGCTGCAGCCGGACGTGACAAAAGCCCCGCCGGCCATTGTCAGCGGAGTTGTTCGGCAAACCCCTCCGGACACTTCACGCGGCCACACAGCCTCTGAACCATCATCTGCTGCATCCGGGGCATCAGTTCCTGGACAATCGGGCCAGAGCGCTGAGTGAGTAACGGAGTCTTTCCCGTGATCGACCGGCCTGTCGGGCTCTCATAGAACCGGACCAGCGCAGACAGTTCGTCGGTCGTCAGGACTTCGGCGTACAGCGCGACATACCGATCCATCATGACCGGACGAAGCTCGCGCATCACCTCTGTCGTGACCTCCCCCATGGCGTCGGACATTTCCGGGCTGACAGCTGAATCCGCCGGGATCGAAGCGGTCTGGAGCTGAACCATCGTGGCCGTCAAGGCGTCCATCATCTTGTCGAACTCGATGGCATCCAGATATTTCCGGACCAGCACCTCACGCGACCCTTGCGCCGACGCGCTGTTATCCTGATGCGCCGCGTGCGCTGGCAGGGTCGCCAATCCGCAGATCGCGACAATCAGAAGCGTCATTCGAAACATCTGGCATCCCCTTTTGGTTGTGACGCAGCCTAACCACAGACGCGCTGCCATTGCCATCCTTGCCCCCGCGGCCGTTTTCCCCTATACGCCCCCGCTTTCCAGGGCTTCGGTCCTGATGCGGAATGCCAAAGGGTTCGGGAAGTCATCCCGGCCGCCGCTTCAGGATCCATCGCCGACGCGGCTTACCCGGCCGCATCGACGCCGATGCCCTACAAGGGAGACGAACGCATGGCTCTTTACGAGCACACGGTCATGTCGCGCCAGGATATCAGCGCGCAGCAGGCCGAAGCGCTGAACGACACCATCAAGGATCTGATCGTCGCCGGTGGCGGCTCGGTCGCCAAGATCGAATACTGGGGTCTGCGCAACCTGACCTATCGGGTCAAGAAGAACCGCAAGGCGCACTATTCCTTGCTGGCCATCGACTGCCCGCCTGCGGCCATGGCCGAAGTCGAGCGTCAGCTGGGCATCAACGAGGACGTCCTGCGCTGGCTGACCATCAAGGTCGAGGAACTCGATCTGGAACTGTCGCCGCTGCTCGCCCGCCGCGAGCGCGAACGCGAGCGTGACCGCCCCGTCCGCAACGACGAAACCGTCGAAGCGTAAGGATCAGATCATATGACCGATACAACCGCTCCCCGTTCCGCCAACGTCCCCGGCACCCCTGCCGGTTCGGGCGGTGGTGGCCGCCGTCCGTTCAATCGCCGCCGCAAGACCTGCCCGTTCACGGGTGAAGGCGCGCCGAAGATCGACTACAAGGACGTCAAGCTGCTGCAGCGTTACATCTCCGAACGCGGCAAGATCGTGCCCTCGCGCATCACTGCCGTGTCCCAGATCAAGCAGCGCGAACTGGCCAAGGCCATCAAGCGCGCCCGCTATCTGGCCCTCCTGCCTTATGTGGTGAAGTAAGATGAAGGTCGTTCTGCTGGAACGCGTCGAGAATCTCGGCGCCATCGGCGACGTCGTGTCCGTCAAGGACGGCTTCGCCCGTAACTTCCTCCTGCCGCGCGAAAAGGCGCTGCGGGCCACGTCCAAGAACCTCGAGAAGTTCGAACTCGACCGCGTTGCCATCGAGCAGCGCAACGACAGGAACAAGGCTGACGCCCAGAAGGTCGCCGACAAGATCGACGGCCAGTCCTACGTCATGATCCGTCAGGCGGGTGAAACCGGCCAGCTGTACGGTTCGGTCGCCGGTCGCGACGTTGCCGAGGCCGTTCGTGCCGAAGGCGGCAAGGTCGAGCGTTCGCAGGTCGTGCTCAACACCGCGATCAAGACCCTGGGTGTCCACGAAGTGCTGGTTCGCCTGCACGCTGAGGTCTCTGCCACGGTCAAGATCAACATCGCCCGCTCGGCCGACGAAGCCGAACGTCAGGCGAAGGGTGAGGACGTCATCAAGTCGGCCTATGACGAGGACCGCGAAGCGGCGATCGAACAGGCCCGCGACATGGTCGCCGGCGGCGCAGGCCAGCAAGACGGTCTGGGCTCGGAAGCCTGATTTCTTCTATCCGTTCCGGATAGAGACAGTCGAAACGAGGCGCATTCCCCCGGGAATGCGCCTTTTTTCTTGCCCGCCCCATCTATGTCAAAATTGCAACGGACGCGGACCGTCGCAAGGCGCGTGCTTGACCTGCCCCGTGCGCGACATCAGCTTGCACGCAAGGGCGACAGGATGCGGTGCTGGGCAATAAATTTGCGCGACCGCACGGATCGCTCGTCATCGAGCTGTCAGGATCTCACATGCGCATCGTCTCTACCCGAACCCTTCTGCTGGGGTTCGCCTCCGTTGCCGTCCTCGCCTTCCCTGCCGCGGCCCTTGCCCAGACCCCGGCGCCGCAGGATGAACCGGACACGACCGTGGACGAGATCGTCGTCACGGGCACCCGCACCGTCGGCCGCAGCCGCCTCGAGACCCTGGCGCCGGTCGATGTCATCACCGCCGAGGTCCTGACGCGTCAGGGCACGGGCACGGAACTGGCAGCGGCGCTCGCCGCCTCGGCCCCGTCGATCAGCTTTCCCCGCCCGGCCATCACCGACGGCTCCGACCACGTCCGCCCGGCCACCCTGCGCGGCCTCGCCCCCGACCAGGCCCTGGTCCTGATCAATGGCCAGCGCGGCCACGTCGCGGCCCTGCTGAACGTCAACGGCAACGTCGGTCGCGGCTCGACGGCCTTCGACCTGAACACCGTGCCCTCGGTCGCCCTCGGCTCGGTCGAGGTCCTGCGCGACGGGGCCTCGGCCCAGTACGGCGCCGATGCCATCGCCGGGGTGATCAACCTGCGTCTGCGCGAAGCTGCCAGCGGCGGCGGGCTGACGCTGAACTATGGCATCTATGACACCGAATACACCACGGCCCGCGGCGACCACAGCGCCAGCGACGGCGAACAGTATTCCGCCGCCGGCTGGGTCGGCCTGCCGCTGTTCGGGGACGGCTTCCTGACGCTGTCGGCCGAGGTCCAGAGCCGCGCGCCCACCAACCGCTCCGACTATGCGGCGCCGACGGCCGTCAATGGCGGATCGTCCACCACCGTCATCGGCCGTTTCGGAGATCCGGATACCGAGTCCTATGCGGGCTGGTTCAATGCCGGCAAACCCCTCAGCGGCGGCTGGGAAGCCTATGCCTTCGGCGGCTATCAGCATCGCGACTCCAGCGCCGCTGCGACCGCCCGGGCCTTCAACAACGCCAACAACATCACCTCGGTCTATCCGAACGGCTTCCTGCCGATCATCGCCACCTCGATCGACGACACGAACATCTATGGCGGGATCAAGGGACCGGCGGCCGGCTTCGACTGGGACATCTCGGCGGGCTATGGCCGCAACGAGCTGGAGTACCGCGTCGAGAACTCGATCAACGCCTCGCTGGGCGCGGCCTCACCACGCTCGTTCGATGCCGGCGGTCTGGGCTATGACCAGTTCACCTTCGCCATCGACGCCGTCCGCCCGATCGAGGCGGGCCTGTACGAGCCGCTGAACCTCGCGCTCGGTGTCGAATATCGCACCGAGTCCTTCGACGTCTCGGCCGGTGAACTGGCCTCCTACACCCGCGGCACGGCCGGAACAGCATCCGCCGGGGGTGGCTCGCAGGGCTTCCCCGGCTTCCAGCCCTCCAACGTCACCGACGAGGACCGGAACAACATCAGCGCCTACATCGACCTGGAAGGGAAGTTCACCGAACAGTTCACGCTCGGCCTCGCGGCCCGGTACGAGGACTATTCCGATTTCGGCGACACCCTGACCGGCAAGATGTCGGCCCGCTACGACTTCTCGCCCGCGTTTGCCCTGCGCGGCGCGATTTCGACCGGCTTCAAGTCGCCCGCCCTTCAGCAGCAGTTCTTCTCCTATGTCGCCTCCAACCTCGTGGCGACGGCACAGGGGGTTGTGATCCAGCAGAACGGATCGTTCCGCGTCACCGATCCGACGGCCATCGCCCTCGGTGCCAAGCCGCTGGAGCCCGAGACCTCGACCAATTTCTCCGGTGGTGCCGTCTTCCGCCGGGGCGGATTCGAGTTGACGGTCGATGCCTACCGCATCGATCTGCAGGACCGGATCATCTATTCGGAAACCCTCGGCGTTGCCCGGCCCAGCCAGAGCGCGGCCTCCACCGCCGCCATCCAGACCCTGCTGGCTCCGCTCGGCGTGGCCGGCGCGCGATTCTTCCTTAACGGGGTCGACAGCACGACGTCCGGGATCGACCTCGTGGCCCGCTATCGCACGTCCCAGGACTTCGGTCGCTTCGACTTCACCCTGGCTGGAAACTTCAACGAGACCGAAGTCACCCGCACCCCGCCAGTCCCGTCCAATCTGGCCATCGCGCCATCTGACGCCTTCCTGTTCGACCGCTCCAGCCGCCTGACCTTCGAGGAAGGAACGCCGGAGCAGAAGATCGTCGGCAGCGTGGACTGGACGCTCGATGCCCTGGCCGCGACGGTCAAGGTGACCAGCTATGACTCGGTTCTGGTCCCCAACAACAACCCGATCCTCGACTACCAGACCGGCGAGGCCCTGCTGGTCGATCTGGAAGGCCGTTACACCTTCCCGTTCGGCGTCACGGCAGCCGTGGGGGTGAACAACCTGACCGACGAGTATCCGACGGCAACGCCGACAACCCTGAACGGGGCCACGGGCTCGGTCGGCTACCCCAGCTTCTCGCCCTATGGCTTCAACGGCCGCTTCTTCTACGGCCGCCTGAGCTACAACTTCTGATATCAGGAGGGCGGCGTGATCCGGACGGGTCTGCCGCCCTTTTTCTGCCACCGATCATCGTTCACTGTGGTGGGGTGAACGGGAGAACGGGAATGCTGAAGACCATCGGACTGGCCGCCGCTCTCGGTGTGGGAACCGTCCTCGTGACTCCGGTGCCTTCGTCGGCCCAGACCATGAACCTTCGGGAGTTCGTCACGGTCGCCGAGCGCATCCCCCGCAATCCAACAGCCCTTCTGCGGTCCGATTTCCGGCGCGTGAAGCGTGAGTTCGAGGGCGGGCTCACGGCCGTCAAGCGCGAAGAGGCCGCCGCAAGGTCGGCGGGTCGCGCGCCCTCCATGTGTCCGCCGGAACGCCTGTCGATCGATCCGGTGGCGACCCTTCGCCAGCTGGATGCGATTGCCGATGCGGGACGGCCGTCAATGACGGTCACGGACGGCATGCGCCAGTGGCTGCGCAGCCGCTACCCCTGCCCGGCGTGACCCTCGAAAACTGATCCGCCTCAGGATTTTCGGACCGTCCACAACCCCGCGCACTTCTCCACCACCGAAGGCCGTCCCGCGCATGTCGCGGAGGCCCGGGACGGTTAAGCAAATGTGGATGAACGCCTTCGCTCCGATCACCGCCGACCACCTCGCCATCCCGTCGCTGCCCCACAATCTGGAGGCCGAACAGGCCCTGCTGGGCGCCCTGATGTTCGACAATGCCGTGTTCGAACGCCTGTCGGACCGGTTGCGCGGCCAGCATTTCTACGAGCCCTTCCACCAGCGCCTGTACGCCGCGATCGAGGACCATATCCGTCAGGGCATGCTGGCCGAGCCCACCATCCTGATGGAGCGGTTCAAGCAGGACCCCGCCTTTGCCGAGTTCGGCGGCCTGCGTTACCTCGCCGACCTGATGGACCGGGCGCCTCCCGGCGCCAACGCGCCCGACTATGCGCGCGTGGTCTATGACCTGGCCTTGCGCCGCGACCTGATCCGGATTGGCGGGGACATCATCAAGGATGCCCCGGACCCCGAGACCGCTGCCATCGACCAGATCGAACAGGCGGAACTGACCCTGTATTCCCTCGCCGAGAGTGGCGCGCCGTCCTCGGGCTTCGTCAGCTTTTCGACCGCCCTCGCCGGGGCCGTGCAGATGGCCGGCGAGGCCTATCAGCGCGACGGGAAGCTAGCCGGCCTGGCCACCCATCTGGACGACCTGGACCGGATGCTGGGCGGGATGCACCCGTCCGACCTGCTGATCCTTGCCGGCCGACCCTCGATGGGCAAGACGGCGCTGGCCACCAACATCGCCTTCAACGTGGCCCGGAACTATCGCTGGGAGCCGACGCCTGACGGTCGAAAGACCGTATCCGGCGGCGTGGTCGCCTTCTTCAGCCTGGAAATGAGCGCCGAACAGCTGGCCATGCGGATCTTGGCCGATGCCTCGGGCGTGTCATCGGACAAGCTGAGGAAGGGCGAGATCGACGCCTCGGACTTCGGCCGCGTCCGCGATGCCGCCATCGAGATCGGCGAGAGCCCGCTCTACATCGATGCGACCGGCGGCCTGGCCATCTCGAAACTGGCCGCCCGCGCAAGGCGCCTGAAACGAATGGATCAGGGTCTGGACCTGATCATCGTCGACTATCTGCAGCTGATCACCGTCGGCGAAGGCAATGGCCAGAAGAACCGCGTGCAGGAGGTGTCCGAGATCACGGGCGGCCTCAAGGCGCTGGCCAAGGAACTGAACGTCCCGATCATCGCCCTGTCCCAGCTCAGCCGTCAGGTCGAGAACCGCGAGGACAAGCGGCCCCAGCTGTCCGACCTGCGGGAATCCGGCTCGATCGAGCAGGACGCCGACGCCGTGATGTTCGTCTACCGCGAAGCCTATTACCTTGGCCGGACCGAGCCCCGCGAAGGCACCGAAGAGCACCTGAAATGGCAGGAGGACATGGACGTCCTGCAGCACCAGGCCGAGGTCGTCATCGGCAAGCAGCGCCACGGCCCGATCGGTATCGTCAAGCTGTCGTTCGACGCCGACACGACCCGCTTCGGCAACCTGGCCCGCGACGGGCGCTATTCGAACGTCAGGGACATCCCGGAATAGCGCCCCTCGGCGTGCTTCAGGCCGCCTTGTCCCAGTTCAGAACCACCTTGCCGGACTGGCCCGAGCGCATGGCCTCGAAGCCTTCCTCGAAACGCTGGTAGCCCATGCGGTGGGTGATCAGCGGCTCAAGGTCCAGACCCGCCTTCAGCAGACCCAGCATCTTGCGCCAGGTCGTGAACATCTCGCGCCCGTAGACGCCCTTGATGGTCAGGGCCTTCAGGATGATCGCACCCCAGTCGGTCTCCATCGGCTTGGAGGGAATACCCAGCAAGGCCATGCCGCCGCCCATGATCAGGGTGTCGACGCATTGCTTGAAGGCGATCGGCGAGCCCGACATCTCGAGCGCCACGTCGAACCCGACCTTCAGGCCCAGCTCGTGCATCACGTCCTTCAGGTCCTCGCGTGTGGTGTTCACGGTGCGGACGCCCGGCGCGACCTTCTGGGCCAGCTCAAGCCGGAAGTCGTTGATATCGGTCAGGACCACGGTCCGGGCCCCGGCGTGGCGTGCAACGGCGGCGGCCATCATGCCGATCGGCCCCGCCCCCGTGACGATCACATCCTCGCCCAGCAGGTCGAACTGCTGGCAGGTGTGAACCGCATTGCCGAAGGGATCCAGCATCGAGGCGACGTCGTCGGACACGTCGTCCGGCAGTTCGATCACGTTGAAGGCCGGCGCGACGACGAACTCGGCAAAGGCCCCCTGACGGTTCACGCCGATGCCCCGGGTGTGGGGGTCGAGATGGAAATGCCCGGCGCGCGCCGCTTCGGAGTTCAGGTCGATGACATGACCCTCGGCCGAGACGCGCTGGCCGATCTTCAGGGGGCGATTGACGTCCGAGCCGATGGCGACGATCTCGCCGCTGAACTCGTGACCCGTGATCATGGGGGTCGGGACGTTCTTCTGGGACCAGTCGTCCCAGTTCCAGATGTGAATGTCGGTGCCGCACACGGCCGTCCGCTTCACGCGGATCAGCACATCCTCGGGCCCGGCGACCGGGATCGGCGCGTCGATCAGCTCCAGGCCGATGCCCGGTGCGGTCTTGGCCAGGGCCTTCATGGTATCGGTCATCAGATTACTCCCAGTTCCTTGCCGGCCGTCGTGAACGCCGCGACCGCTGCATCGATATGTTCAAAAGTATGCGCCGCCGACATCTGGGTCCGGATCCGCGCGGCCCCGCGCGGCACGACCGGGAACGAGAAGCCGATGACATAGACGCCCAGCTCCAGCATCCGCGCCGCCAGATCCTGCGCCAGACGGGCGTCGCCCAGCATGACCGGGATGATGGGATGCTCGCCGGGCAGAAGGTTGAAACCTGCCTCGGTCATGGCCGAACGATAGCGGGCGGCATTGGCGAACAGCTGCGTCCTCAGGGTGTCGCCCTCGCTGCCCCGGGCGATGCGAATGGCCTCCAGGGACGCGCCGCAGATCGACGGGGCCAGGGCATTGGAAAACAGATAGGGCCGCGCCCGTTGCTTCAGCAGCTGAACCACCGGCGCGGTCGCGCAGATGAAACCGCCCATGGCCCCGCCCAGCGCCTTGCCGAAGGTGCCTGTCAGGAAGTCGATCTCGACGCCATGATGGGCATAGGAGCCCTTGCCCTGCGGCCCGAGGAAGCCGGTCGCATGGCAGTCGTCGACCATGATCAGGGCCTGATATCTGTCGGCGAGCGCCCGGATGTCCTTCAGCTTCGCAATATAGCCATCCATCGAGAAGGCCCCGTCGGTCGCGATGACGATCTCGCGGGCCCCGTCGGCGCGGGCCGCCTTCAGCTGGGTCTCCAGATCGTCCATGTCCGACGTCGCGAACCGGTAGCGTTTCGCCTTGCACAGCCGCACGCCGTCGATGATCGAGGCATGGTTCAGGCTGTCGGAGACGATCGCGTCCTCGGCCCCGAACAGCGGCTCGAAAAGCCCGCCATTGGCATCAAACGCAGCGGCAAAAAGGATCGAATCCTCGAAGCCCAGATAGTCGGCAAGCGACCGCTCCAGCTCCTTGTGGATGTCCAGCGTCCCGCAGATGAACCGCACCGAAGCGGTACCGGCTCCGCGCGCCTCGCTGGCGGCATTGGCGGCATCCACGATCCGCTGGTCGCCGGCCAGACCCAGATAGTTGTTGGCGCAGAAGTTCAGGACGTCGCGACCACCAACCTGGATCACCGGCCCCTGGCGCGAGGCGATCACGCGCTCAGGCTTGGTCAGGCCCTGGGCCTCGATGTCGGTCAGCTCGGCGGCGATACGGTCGTGAAAGGTCGAGGTCATGACCGGACAGGTAGGCCGAAACGGGCCGTGTTTCCACCCCGCCGCGGCGGCCGTTGACCGACCGGCGATCGGTCTCAGGGGGCGGGTGCCGGCTCCTGCACCGCGCGGAACGGACTGACCTTCACCCGTCCGCCGCACGGGCCAAGCTGCTGCGCCAGATCGACGCTGCGGGTATCGGCCGGCGGCGTCACGCGAACACCCATGGCCGCAGGACAGGTCGTCTGCCCCTGGGTCTTATCCGGGACAACAGTCCAGGCCAGATCGAAATAGCCCTTCGCCTGCGGGGCCAGGCGGACGAGCATGGGTGCAGAACCTGACCTCAGATAGCTGCCTGTGTCCTGTTCGCTGCGCACGGTCGTGATCGGCTGCTGGATGGCGTCCAGCAGCGCGACGGTCGGATAGCCGGTCAGGCCGCAGGGCTGGGCCCCGATATTCTGAACGCCGACTGTTGCCAGCCGATTGCCTGCGCCAGCGTCTCCGCCCTCGCTGGACAGCTTCAGATCGGCCGCGCGGCACGGTGCCGGTGTTGCGGTTGCCGCGATGGTGCTCGGCGACGGCGGCAAAGCCCGGCTGCACCGCTCCAGTATGGCTGACACGCCCCCGTCAGTCGCGCTGACGCGTCCCAGGGTCCCGGTCTCGATACCGTCACGGCTGGTCGTCCACCACTGGACACCGGAGCCGGAATAGCGGGCGCCCGAGGCGGCCTCGACCGAGCGGGTCTGGTAGACCTCGCCCTCATAGGTGACCACGGCCGACTGGAGGTCGGGATACTGCACCGCGACGGTCTTGCCGCTCTCGCACTCATAGGCGACGGCCGCTGCGGTCAGGACCGGTGCAGAGGGCTCGACCGGCGGCTGGACCGGGGCCTCGGGAGACTGGTCGCAGGCCGCCAGCAGGGCGACGAGAGCGATGGCGATAAGGCGGTCGGACCGGATCATGATGTCCCCTCGGGTGGCGTCGTCGAAACGCTGTCATCGTCCAAAGGCTGCGATCGAACTGGCGGCGTCAAGCGTGCACCGACATGGTCGATACCCAGCCGGGCGGCGATCTGCATCTGGCGCTGCCGTTCGGCATAGCCAGCCTGCCGGTCGGGATCACGGTCATGGCAGCGTTCGCAGCACACGCCCTCGACATACTGGGGCGAGGTCCGCCCCTCCGGACTGACCGGCATGCGGCAGCCGTGGCACAGGGTGTGGGTGCCCGGGCTCAGCCCATGCCCCACGGCCACCCGCCGGTCGAATACGAAACATTCGCCCCGCCACAGGCTGTCGGCCTCCGGCACGGTCTCGAGATATTTCAGGATCCCGCCCTGCAGGTGATGGACCTTCTCGATCCCTTCGGCCTTCAGCAGGGCCGTGGCCTTCTCGCAGCGGATTCCGCCGGTGCAGAACATGGCCACCCGAGGCGGCTCAGGCCTGTCCAGCAGGGCCCGGCCTTCGCGCTCGAACCAGGCCGGGAAATCGCGAAAGCTGACCGTGCGCGGATCGATCGCCCCCTCGAACGTCCCGACAGCGACCTCATAGTCATTGCGGGTGTCGATGATGACGGTGTCCGGGTCGGCAATCAGCGCATTCCAGTCGGCGGGCGCAACATAGGTCCCGGCATCATGGGCATCCACGTCGGGACGCCCCAGGGTGACGATCTCGGGCTTGATCCGCACCTTCAGCCGGTGGAACGGCATGGTCTCTGCCGTCGAGTATTTGACGTCCAGCGCCGCGAACCCCGGCTGGGCCCGCAGGGTCGCGATCACCGCCTCGATCCCGGCGTCCGGCCCGGCCAGGGTGCCGTTCACACCTTCATGGGCAACCAGCAGGGTCCCGCGCACGCCAGAGTCCTCGCACGCAGCCTGCAGCGTCGCCCGCATCGCCTCGGGATCGGCGACGGGTGCAAACCGGTACAGGGCAGCAACGCAAAGGGGGGTCGTCATGGCCGGTGTCTAGCCGCCACAGCCGCCCGCGAACAGGCCCGGGACACCGGCACCGCGATACGGTAACGGAACCGCTTCAGTCGACGAAGGATGAACCATGGGTGCGTGGAAGATCGGGATCATGGGCGGCTCGGGCCTGTATGAGCTGGACGGGCTGCAGGACCGCCAGTGGCACCGGGTCGACACGCCCTGGGGCGCACCGTCGGACGAGCTCCTCAGCGGGACCCTGCACGGGGTCGAACTGGTCTTCCTGCCCCGCCACGGCCGCGGCCACCGCATCCCGCCCGGCGACCTGAACGCCCGGGCCAATATCGCGGCCCTGAAGGCGGCGGGCTGTACCGACGTCCTGTCGATCTCGGCCGTCGGCTCGCTGAAGGAAGAGCATGCGCCGGGGTCCTTCGTCGTCATCGACCAGTATATCGACCGCACGGTCGCTCGACCGGCCTCCTTCTTCGGCCCCGGCATCGTGGCCCATGTCTCGCTGGCCGATCCCGTCTGCCCGCGCCTGTCGGAGCTGGCCTTCGAGGCCGGTCGGAGCAATGGCGTGCCGATCGTGAACGGCGGCACCTATCTGGCGATGGAGGGGCCCCAGTTCTCGACCCGGGCCGAAAGCCATCTCTACCGGTCCTGGGGCTGCGACGTCATCGGCATGACCGGCATGCCCGAGGCCCGCCTCGCCCGCGAGGCCGAGCTGCCCTACGCCTGTGTGGGCATGGTCACCGACTATGACTGCTGGCGCGAGCACACCGCCGATGTGCAGGTGACTGACGTCCTGGCGATTCTGAAGAGCAATGCCGAGGCCGGGCGCAAACTGGTCGACACCCTGGTGCGATCCCTGCCCGCCGAACGGGAGCCGTCACCGATCGACACCACGCTCGACATGGCCGTGATCACCGCCCCGGACCTCTGGGAGCCGGACCTCAAGGCCAGGCTGGCGACCCTCTGCCCACGGAAGTTCGGCTAGGACCGGGCGCGATAGCGTTTCAGGGCGGGCCCGTCGTCGACATCTTCCTGCTCGCGCAGGAGGGTGACGGTTGCCCCCTTCAGATTGGCGAGGGTGTCAGACAGGGCATTTGCGGTCGACCACCGCACGCCCTCGAACGGCAGGCGCTCGCCCGGCCCCCGGCGCAGGCCGATCAGCCAGTAGCCGCCGTCCGTCGCCGGACCGAACACGGCGCGATGCAAGCCCAGCGCCCGAAAGGCCGCCCCGACATCGGCCCGCGTCACTGTCGGTGTGTCGCTGCCCAGGATGACCACCGGCCCGGGCGGCAGGGACCGGATCACCCGCGTCAGACGCTCGCCGAGATCGCCCGGCCCCTGCGGAAGGGCCGTGCCCGTCCGGACCCAGTCCAGCGGTCGGTCCGGTGCCACCGCCAGCCACAGCCGCCAGCGCGGATCATGTCCCAAGGTGCGAGTCAGCCGGTCCAGCGCATGGCGTGCAAACCGCACGGCCTCGACATCCCCGACGTCCGCCGCCAGCCGCCGCTTGCCCACGCCCAGCTGCGGCCGGCGCGCGAAGATCACCAGATGACAGTTTCTAGCGGCCATACAGTTTCGCGATCCGTTCGGCGGGCACACCCATCCGGTACAGGCTGAGACAGGTCAGGTTCAACGCCGTCTGGCGAATCCACCCGCGCCGCCGCCACCGGGCCGCAGAGGTCCTGGCCTCACCGGACAGGACGACATGCCGGGCCCGACCCAGGCGTCGCATGATCTCGACATCCTCCATCAGCGGCTGATCCGGATAGCCGCCGACGGCGTCGTACAGGTCCCGGTGGATCAACAGGCCCTGATCGCCATAGGGCAGGCCGAGGAGGCGCACCCGCAAGGCAACGGCCCGTTCAATCACGCGGGCCTGCCAGGCGGAATCATCGATTGCCAGCCGCAGGGAGGCCGCCCGTCCGCGACCCTCCGGCCGTTCGATGTGCCGGACGATGCCGGCCCACCCTTCCTGCGATAAGGTCGTGTCCGCGTGAAGGAATAGCCGCCAGGGGCGTGTCGCGGCTCCGGCTCCGGCGGCCAGCTGCTGGCCCCGACCCGGCGGGCCGCTGACGACCCGGGCTCCGGCCGCCAGCGCAATCGCCGATGTTCTGTCGGTCGAGCCGCCGTCGCTGACAATGACCGCCACCCCGGGCGGCAGGGCAGCGAGGGTGGTCGAAAGCGAGCCCGCCGCATTCAGGGTCGGAATGATGACGTCGATTTGCTCCAGCGGGCTCACGCGCTGCAACTGGCTCCGCCCAGAACGCAGAATTGGGCACAGAAGGGGTGGTTCAGTGACACCCGCCCGGACGCCTCGGCCAGGGTCCGTCCCATCTCGAAGCCGGGGTCATAGGGCGTCAGGGTGCAGGCGACGACGACCGCCTGCGGGGCTCCGCGACGGCGCACCACCATCCGGCTGGAGGCGCACATCATCTCGGTTGGAGACTTGTGCAATATGCCCCAGCAGGCTTCGGTGATCTCGGGCACATCGGCCGCAGGTTCCATCTCGGGAAACAGGACCAGGGCCGCCGGGCTGGCGGCCTCGACTGGCAGACGCTCCCCGGCAAACACGGTGCCGAACGCGGCCCGTGCCGATGCCTCGTCCTCATGCGCCAGCCGTCGTCCGGCAATGGCGAGGCGGAAGCCGTGGTCGCGCAGCCAGCGCAATCCTTCCCACGCCTTGTCCCAGGCCCCCTCGCCGCGCTCGGCGTCGTGGATGGCTTGCGTGTGGTGATCCAGACTGACCCGCAACGTCAGCCGGTCGCCGACGTTCTCGGCCAGCCGGGCCAGCCGCTGGTCCCACCGCATCATCGGCCGCATGGCATTGGTCAGGACCAGCACCCGGTGACCGCTGGCGAGGGCGTCCTCGATCATCAGCAGGATATCCGGGTTCATGAACGGCTCGCCGCCGGTGAAGCCGATCTCGATGGAGCCCAGCCCCTCCGCTGCGATCTCGTCCAGATAGGCCCGGGCATCCGCCCGAGTCAGATAGGCGAGGGCGTCATTGGTCGGTGAACTGTCGATATAGCAGTTGGCGCAGGCGATGTTGCACAGGGTGCCGGTGTTGAACCACAGCGTCTCGAGCCGCTCCAGAGCCACGCCCGCGCGCCGAGACCCGTCCAGCGTCCAGGCCGGATCGACGAATTTCTGCGGCGACAGGGTGCGGGGTCGGCCAGTGACGAAGGGGGATGCGGCGGCCATGGTCATGCTGTCGTTATCTGAAGGGCGTGCCCGGCGAGTGCAAGCCGCGACCTGCGAGTTACGACAGCGCACCCTGCGAGGTTTCATCGGTGGGGTACGGTCTGGCTTCATCACGTCGAACATGGAACACAGGGGCGGCTGCTTGAAAGAAACCTGACCATGCGTTCGACCCTGGCCCGCCTGACCCTGTTTCTCGCCCTGCTGTTGCCGGTCTATTTTGCCGTTGCCGCCCTGGGATCGCGGTTCGGCCTCTTCGACTGGAAATTCGGTCTCGGCACGATGATCATCCAGTGGGGACCCCGACTGATCATCGGCCTGCTGGCTGTGGCCGTGCTGATCCTGATCGCGACCCTGGTGAAGTCCCCGCGCAAGGGCTGGCGATCGGCGCTCGTCGCCGTTCTGATACCGGCTGCGGGCCTGGGCTATCTGGCTTGGGTCCGGGGACAATCCGAAGACATCCCGCCGATCCACGACGTCTCGACGCGCCCCGCCGACCCGCCCGCCTTCTCGCCGGACCTGCTGGCCCAGCGTGCCCTGACCGAGGACGTGAACCCTGTGGTCGATCTGACCGTCCCCATGGCCCGGCTGGAGAAATACCAGGGTCCGCGCTTCGCCGAGATGGCGGACCAGTCCCTGGGCCAGGTCGCGGCAGAAGCCTATCCGGACATCCAGCCCCTGACCACGAATACTGCGCCCGCAACGGCCTTCGCAGCCGCGCTGACCGAGGCACAGTCCCAGGGCTGGACCATCGTCAGCCAGGACCCGGCCGCAGGCACGCTCAGCGCCACGGCGACGACCTTCTGGTTCGGCTTCAAGGATGATGTCGCGGTTCGGGTGCGCGCTGACGGCTCAGGCTCTGTCATCGACGTCCGGTCGACATCGCGCGTCGGCCTCAGCGACCTGGGGGCCAATGCCGCCCGGATCGAGGCCTATCTGACAGGGGTCTCGGCCCGCCTGTAACTTCCGGACAGGAGCCGTCGTAGCGTCAGACCTGCGCCTTTCCCACACCGGACACCTGCCATGCCCACCCCCGCGGCCCTCTTGCCCCTTCGGCACCTTGCCCTGTCCCTGCTGCTCTTGCGGCTTGGGATCGCGATCGTGATGGGGATCTGGGCGGCGGACAAATTCGTCAATCCCGGCCATGGCCAGGCGGTGCTGGAACATTTCTACGGCATGGGCGACAGCGGGGTTACGGTGGTGACGCTGATCGGGCTGGCCCAGGTCGTCATCGTCACGCTGTTCACCGTCGGCCTGTTCAGGACCTGGAGCTACGGTGCCGTATTGCTGATGCATGGAGTCACCACACTGGCGTCGTGGAAACAGTATCTGGATGCGTTCGACAATCTGCTGTTTTTCGCGGCATGGCCGATGCTGGCCGCCTGCATCACCCTGTTCCTCCTGCAGAAATACGACACGATCCTGAACGCCGACGCCATGCGGACAGTCGTCCGGCCCTCATGACATCGACCCGGGTCGCGCCGATCCATCTGGTTCTGGTCGGCGCGGGACACGCCCATCTGGCCGTCATCGCCAGTGCCGCGCGGCTGCGCGCGGCAGGGGTCCACCCCGTCCTGATCGCCCCGGCGACCTTCGACTATTCCGGTCTGGCGACAGGGGTCCTGTCCGGAGCCCTGTCGACAGGTTCTGCGCGAATCGACATCGCCACCCTCACCCGGAAGCACGACGTCCCGCACACGGTGGCAGAGGTCATCGGCATCGACCGACCCGCGCGGATCCTGGCGCTGGAGAACGGATCGCAGGCGGCCTATGACGTCGTCTCCTTCAACATCGGCAGCACGGTGGAGGCCCCCCAAGACTGGATCGGTCGCGACGGAGTCTGGCCCGTGAAACCGCTGTCCTCCCTGTTTGCCCTGCGCGCAGCCCTGGAGGCCCACATGGCCGCAGGCAGCACGCCCCCCGCCATCGTGGTTGCCGGAGACGGCCCCACCGGTTTCGAGATCGCCGCTGCTCTGACGGGCCTGCATCAACGGCATGGATGCGCCGTCAACCTGACGCTCACGGGTCCCAAGGCCGATGCCCGCTGGGCTCCGGGGTCCGCCGGCCACAGCATGACCCGGTCCCTCGACCGGCGAGGTGTGAAACGGGTCCTCGCCCAGGTCGTGGCGCATGAGCCCGGCCACGTCAGCCTCTCGGATGGACAGACCCTTGCGTGCGATCATCTGGTGCTGGCGACCGGCCTGCGGGCGTCAATCCTGACACAGACGCTTGATCTGCCGCTGGACGATCGCGGTCGCATCAAGGTCGCGCCGATCCTGTGCAGCATCGCCGACAACCGGGTCTTCGCCGCCGGGGACTGCGCCACGATCAAGGGCGACCCCCGCCCCTTTGCCGGCGTGTTCGGGGTCCGGGCTGCGGACGTCCTGATCGACAATCTGTGCGCCCTCGGCACGGGCACCAAACCCCGGCCCTACCGGCCCCAGAAGCACTGGCTCTCGATCATGGACCTCGGTGATGACACAGGCCTCGCCATGAGGGACGGTCTGTGGTGGCAGGGCCGCCTCGCCCTGGCGCTCAAGCGACGGCTAGACCTCGGCTTTGTAGCACGCAGCCGGACCTGACGGGCGCGACCGCCTCAGGCCAGATGTTTCAGGATCGAGACGATCTTGCGCGTCCGGTCGCTGAACAGGGCGGGCGTGTACCACATCCCGGCCAGCCGCTTGCCGATCTCGCCCCGGGTCGGATAGGGCGCGATCATGCCGGTCATGGCGCTGAGCTTCAGCTTCGCCGACATTGACAGGGCCCACACGTGGATGTGATCCCCGGCATGACGCCCGACCAGGGTGACCCCCAGGACCTTGCCCTTCTTCGTCGTGACCAGCTTGCCCAGACCCCGGGTATCGCCCTCGGCCATGGCGCGGTCGTTCTCGCTGAAATGAAAGGTCTCGACCCGGACATCCTCGCCATGCGCCTGACGGGCCTCGGCTTCGGTATGGCCGATCGTGGCCAGTTCGGGATCGCAATAGGTGACACGGGGCACGGCCAGGGCATCGGCATTAACTGGCGCACCAAAGATGGCCCGCCGCACGAACAGCGAGGCATGCGCACCCGCCAGATGGGTGAACTGTCCCCGCCCGGCGACATCGCCGACGGCGTGGACTCTTCTGTTGCTGGTCCGAAGAGCCTTGTCTGTCCGTATCCCCTTCGCATCATGGACGATGCCAGCCTTATCGAGGTCGAGACCACCCGTGGAAGGGCTTCGGCCCACAGCGACCAGCAGGTGCGAGCCCGCGATCCGGCTCTCGCCCTCAGGCCCCTCGACGATCAGCACGACGCCAGTCCGTTTCGGTGACGTCTCGGCACGCATTGCCCGGGTCCGGTCCCGCAGATCGACGCCGTCGGCAACCAACTGGTCGCGCACGACGGCCACCGCTTCCGGATCCTCGCGGCCGAGGATTTCACCTGCCTCGACGATAACGACCTCGGACCCCAGCCGCTGGAACGCCTGGCCCAGTTCCACCCCGATCGGACCGCCACCCAGCACGATCAGCCGCCGTGGCTGTTCCGTCAGTTCGAACAGTGTCTCGTTGGTGAGATAGGGCAGGTTCTCAAGCCCCGGGATCGGCGGAACGGCCGCCCGGGAACCGGTGGCGATGACGACCTTGCGCGCCTCGACCCGGACGTCACCGCCGACGACCGTCCGCTCATCCTCGAACCGGGCATGGGCGCGGATCACCCGGACCCCCAGACCTTCGAATCGGTCCTGGCTGTCGACTGGCGCAATGGTCGCGATGGTGCGGTGGACATGGGCCATCACAGCAGCGAAATCGACGATCGGCTCCACGGCACCGATGCCGAGCCCCGCGGTCCGGGCCTGATGCGCCTTGTCTCCGGCCGCGATCAGGGCCTTGGACGGGACGCAGCCATAGTTCAGGCAGTCGCCACCCATCTCGCCCTTTTCGAACAGCACGACATCGAGACCCAGCTGCGCCGCACCGGCTGCGACCGACAGTCCGCCCGAGCCGGCCCCGATGACGCAAACATCGACCGTCAGTGTTTCCGTCACAGGCTCTTTCCCTTGCGGCGCTGATACAGGGTCGTGCCCAGCGAAAGCAGGCCCAGCGCGACCAGCGGCACCAGCACCTTCGGCTCGAAGATGACGCCCAGATCGGGGGCCTCGCCACGTGCGACCAGGGCCCCGATCCCGGCCCCGATCCCGCTGTAGATGAAGGTCGCCGGCATGATCCCGAAGAAGGTCGCCAGCGCATAGGCCCGCAGCGGCGCATGGGCGAGGGCCGCCGCAACATTGACCAGCCAGAAGGGGGCCAGCGGGATCAGCCGGAGCGTCAGGATATAGCCGAACGCCCCCTGCCCCACGCCGTCGATGACCTTCTTCAGCATACCCCCCGAGGCTTCCGCCTTCGCCCGCAGCGCTTCGCCCAGCGAGGTCTGCACCGCATAGAAGACGGCCACAGCCCCGACTGTTGCCCCGATCACCGTCGCGGACCCGCCGACCCAGGTCCCGAACAGATAACCGCCTGCCAGCGTCAGGATGATCGCACCCGGCAGGCTTACCGCTGTCGCAAGGGCATAGACGGCGATGAAGGCCAGAAGCGCCAGGATCAGGTTCTGGTCGATGTAGCCACGTAGCAGCGCCTCATTGGCCTGCAGCGCCTCGAGGTTCAGATACTTCGTCACCCCGCTGGCGAAGATCGCGATCACGGCGACGATCAGGATCGCGAGCGGGAGAAACCGTTTGATGTGCTTCATGCCTCAGCCTCTCGGGACCGCATTCAGCGACCAGTCGTAGGTATCCCGGCCGATGCGCGTCACCGCCCGCAGCCGCGCCTTGAGAGGCTCATCAGCATAACGGGCCAGATGGGCGATGACCCGGGCATCGCTCCCGCCGAAGTCGGCCGCGTACCATTTGTAGATCGACGAGACGACCAGCACATCACCATCGAAGGTCACGCCCCGCGGAGCGTTCACATAGGCCCGCGCCGCTGCGTCCAGCCCCGGCCCGAGCGTGGTGCCCCGCCAGGCGCGCAGCGGCAGGTTCGGGCAACTGAAGGATGCACAGTTGACGGCGTAATGGACGCGCGGGTCACTCCACCCCTTGCGCAGGATGTTGTGCTCGATGTCGTCGAGCGACAGCGCGACGCCGCCAACCGTGACGACCTTGCGCTTCCAGGGGCCGGCGACCAGCCCCGACCGGATGTCCCGGATCGACCGCACCGGCCAGGCCTCCAGCACCACATCGATGGTCACGGCATTGTACAGGTTGGCCCAGAAGGCGAACTGCTCGGGCCGGGTCAGCGCAAGGGGACTCAGCCGCACGAGACTGGCGATATAGGCCTTCAGCGCTGCACGGTCTGCCGCCGACGCCTTCCAGCCTGCATAGTCGACCCGCACGACGCCATCCCTGGAAGCCCGGGCGCGACGTCCCAGCAGGGTGTCGAACGCGCCATGGCTGGCTGTGCCGCTCCCGGCCCGATTGACGGTGAACCCTGCAACGCTCCCTGCCTGAGCCCCTGCCGGCCCGGCCAGCAGAAACCCCGCTCCGCCCAGGATCAGCCCGCGTCTGGATGACCGCAGCATCAGGCAGGACCCCAGATTTCCTCCAGCCGCTGCGCTCGCCCGCACCGCCATTTGTAGAAATTATAGGTCGAGGGATTCTTCAGATAGTAGTCCTGGTGGTAGGTCTCGGCGTCGTAGAAGGCCGCTGACGGCAGGACCTCGACGGCCACCGCCCGCCCGAACCTTTGTGCCACCGCCTGTTTCGAGCCCTCGGCTGCGGCAGTCTCTTCGGGTGTCGCCGGAAAGATGGCCCCGCGATAGGAAGGACCCTTGTCGCAGAACTGGCCGATCGGATCGAACGGGTCGACGTTCTTCCAGAACACGTCCAGCAACTGGGCATAGGTGACGACAGCGGGGTCGTAGGTCACTTTCACAGCCTCGAAATGGCCGGTATCGCCCACGGTGACCTGCTGATAGGTGGGGTTCACAGTCGTCCCGCCCGTGTAGCCGGAGACAGCCTGCGAAACGCCTGGGGTCTTCTCAAACGCCTGTTCCACACACCAGAAACATCCCGCCGCGAACACGGCGGTTGCGGCATTGGCCGGTTGAGCCCGCTCGATCGGCTGCGGTGACGCGCAGGCGGCAAGGGCGAGAAGGACGATCAGGGAAAACAGTCGTGTCATCGGCAGACTCTATCAGCTTGTGGCGCAAACTGCGCACGCCCTCAGCTACGTTCACCCGAGGCTGGGGGTTACCCGACATAAGGTCGCGCCAGCCATAAGCCAGTCCGCCGCGATCGCCGGGATATGGTCAGCCCAGCCAGGCCTCGGCAAACCCCGGCAGTCGCGAAGCCGGTGCCGAGAACTCAGGGTCCCTTTTCTCGAGGAAAGCCCGGACACCTTCCTTGCCGTCGCCCTGACTGGCATGGAGCATGGCGAGAGACTCGATCAGGTGCGCCTGTCTCGGATCCGGCAGGGCGGGGTTTCGCCGCATCATGTGCCGGGTCATGGCGATGGCAGCGGGCGAACGGTGCGTGATCAGCCGTCGCGCAAAGGCCTCGACCTCGGCCAACAGGGTTTCCGGATCATGAACGGACCGGAGCAGTCCGGCCTGCAGGCACGCCTCCGGCTTCAGGATATCCCCTGTATAGCACCACTCCAGCGCCTGCTGCAGTCCGACCAGCCGGGGCAGGAACCAGGTCGAACAGGCCTCCGGCACAATGCCGATCTTGTTGAAGACGAACCCGATCCGCGCTGCCGTCGAGGCCATGCGGAAATCCATTGCCAGGGTCATGGTCGCACCCACCCCGACCGCCGCGCCATTGATGGCCGCGATCACCGGCTTGCGACAGTCGTGAATGGCCAGGGTGACCCGCCCCCCGGTGTCCCGGACACCGTCCCGGAGCCCCGATTCCTCGAAGCCCGCATCCAGTTCGGCAAGGGTCGGGTCCAGCGTCTCGTCCAGCCCGAACACATTGCCAGGCACCGAAAGGTCCATGCCCGCACAGAAGGCCCTGCCTTCGCCGGTCACGACGACAACGCGGATGGCCTCGTCCAGACTGGCATACCGGAAGGTCGCTTCAAGCTCGTCCGCCATCTCGACGGTAAAGGCATTCATCTGGTCCGGGCGGTTCAGCCGGACCCACAGAAGTCGGTCGTCTAGGTCCAGTTTCAGGGTCTGGTAGGTCATGGGAATCTCCGGCTAGGCCATGCCCGACGCTAGACCAAGGCTGGAAGGGCGTCACCGCATGGCAGACCCGTAACGTATGAGCCTGTCTTACGTCAGTCGCGGTCGCGTTCAGCGGCAAACGTCTCGATCATCTTCGCACAGAACACGGGCAGGTCGTCCGGCTTGCGCGAAGTAACCAGATTGGCATCGACCACGACGTCTTCATCCACCCAGATGGCACCGGCGTTCTCGAGATCGCGCTGCAGCGATGGCCAGGAGGTTAGCCGGCGTCCTTCGACGCCGTCGGCGTTGATCAGCGTCCAGGGGCCATGGCAGATGGCGGCAATTGGCTTGCCCGCCTCGACGAAGGCGCGAATGAAGGCGACGGCGTCCTCGTCGATGCGGAGGGCGTCCGGACTGATGACGCCGCCCGGCAGCAGAAGACCATCATAGTCCCCTGCGCTCGCAGCCTGCAGCGTATGGTCGACTGAGAACCGGTCGGCCTTGTCATGATGGTTGAAGCCCTGGATCTCCCCGCCTTCGGGCGCGAGGATATCGACGCGGGCGCCTGCGGCGCGCAGCGCGGCGACGGGCTGGGTCAGTTCGATCTGTTCGAAGCCGTCCGTCGCAACGACGGCGATGTTCAGGTCGGTGAGCGATGCGGTCATGGGTTTCTCCGTACGGTTGGACAGCCTTGGAAGCGCCTGTGGGACAGACGTGTTCCCGTCTGGCATGACCGCTTCGACCGCCTGGTTGGAAAGACCGGCACGGCAGAACAGCAAAAAAGCCCCCTGGTGTGGACCGGGGGGCTTTTTGTTTTGCGTGTCTGGTGTTTTGGGTGCGGGAGCAGGATTTGAACCTGCGACCTTCAGGTTATGAGCCTGACGAGCTACCGGGCTGCTCCATCCCGCGACAGAGTGAGGGTTGTGAAGGAAGATGTTCGAGAGACACGTTTGTGATTGATATCGGCTTGGTAGACCCGGCGGCGACCTACTCTCCCGCGCCTTGAGACGAAGTACCATTGGCTCTGGAGGGCTTAACGACCGAGTTCGGAATGGGATCGGGTGGGGAACCTCCGACATAACCACCAGGTCAACCAAGCGGATATCAGATCCCCGGGTTTTGAGGCCCGGGACGTGTTTGAGAAGACATTGTCTTGTTAAAATCGCATGAGTTTTGCTGAGAAACGATCAAGCCGATCGGATTATTAGTACCAGTAAGCTTCACGCGTCGCCGCGCTTCCACACCTGGCCTATCAACGTGGTAGTCTTCCACGATCCTCAGCGAAGCCTTGTTTTGAGGTTAGTTTCCCGCTTAGATGCTTTCAGCGGTTATCTATTCCATACTTAGCTACCCTGCTGCACAACTGGCGTCATGACAGGTCCACCAGAGGTATGTCCATCCCGGTCCTCTCGTACTAGGGACAGATCCTCTCAAGCTTCGAACACCCACGGCAGATAGGGACCAAACTGTCTCACGACGTTCTGAACCCAGCTCACGTACCACTTTAATCGGCGAACAGCCGAACCCTTGGGACCTGCTCCAGCCCCAGGATGTGATGAGCCGACATCGAGGTGCCAAACTTTGCCGTCGATATGGACTCTTGGGCAAAATCAGCCTGTTATCCCTAGAGTACCTTTTATCCGTTGAGCGATGGCCCTTCCACTCGGGACCACCGGATCACTATGGCCGACTTTCGTCTCTGCTCGACTTGTCAGTCTCGCAGTCAGGCGGGCTTATGCCATTGCACTCATCGAACGATTTCCGACCGTTCTGAGCCCACCATCGCGCGCCTCCGTTACACTTTAGGAGGCGACCGCCCCAGTCAAACTACCCACCACGCCATGTCCCGGGACCGGATAACGGCCCTCGGTTAGACGTCAACGACAGTAAGGGTGGTATTTCAAGGATGGCTCCACCAGAGCTGGCGCCCCGGCTTCATAGCCTCCCACCTATCCTACACATACGGTCGCTAACGCCAAGGCGAAGCTATAGTAAAGGTTCATAGGGTCTTTCCGTCTGACCGCGGGAACCCCGCATCTTCACGGGGAATTCAATTTCACTGAGCCTATGCTGGAGACAGTGGGGAAGTCGTTACGCCATTCGTGCAGGTCGGAACTTACCCGACAAGGAATTTCGCTACCTTAGGACCGTTATAGTTACGGCCGCCGTTTACCTGGGCTTCAGTTCGTCGCTTTCACAACTCCCTTTAACCTTCAGGCACCGGGCAGGCGTCAGACCCTATACGTCGCATTGCTGCTTCGCAGAGCCCTGTGTTTTTGCTAAACAGTCGCTACCCCCTGGCTTGTGCCACTCTCACCTGCTTGCGCAAGGAGAGTCACGCTTATTCCGAAGTTACGCGTGCAATTTGCCGAGTTCCTTCAGCATAGTTCTCTCAAACGCCTTGGTATGCTCTACCTGACCACCTGTGTCGGTTTCGGGTACGGTCTCTGCTGGAGTTATTTCCAGGGACAACTTCGCTGCCGGGAACAATCCAATAAGCCCCGACAACTTACGCCATCCGTCACTTCCAGCTGGTGCAGGAATATTTACCTGCTTCCCATCGACTACGCTTTTCAGCCTCGCCTTAGGGGCCGACTAACCCTGCGCAGATTAGCTTTACGCAGGAACCCTTGGTCTTTCGGCGGGAGTGTCTCTCACACTCCTATCGTTACTCATGTCAGCATTCTCACTTCCGATACCTCCAGCCAGGCTCACGCCTGACCTTCACCGGCTTACGGAACGCTCCGCTACCGCTTGCACATAAGTGCAAACCCATATCTTCGGCGACTGGCTTGAGCCCCGTTACATTTTCCGCGCAGGATCGCTTGATCAGTGAGCTGTTACGCTTTCTTTAAAGGATGGCTGCTTCTAAGCCAACCTCCTGATTGTCAAAGCAATCCCACATCGTTTCCCACTTAGCCAGTACTTGGGGGCCTTAGATGATGGTTAGGGTTGTTTCCCTTTTCACGACGGACGTTAGCACCCGCCGTGTGTCTGCCCGATAGTTCTCTCAGGTATTCGGAGTTTGGTTAGTATTGGTACCGCTCGCGCAGCCCGCAACCATCCAGTGCTCTACCCCCTGAGGAATTCGTCGGACGCTCTACCTAAATAGATTTCGCGGAGAACCAGCTATGTCTAGGTTTGATTGGCCTTTCACCCCTATCCACAAGTCATCCCAGAATTTTTCAACATTCACGGGTTCGGACCTCCAGTAAGTGTTACCTTACCTTCATCCTGCTCATGGATAGATCACCTAGTTTCGGGTCGTCATACGTCGAACTTAGCGCCCTATTCAGACTCGCTTTCGCTGCGCCTACACCTAACGGCTTAAGCTTGCTCGACACATGAAGTCGCTGACCCATTATACAAAAGGTACGCCGTCACCTCGCTTGGAGGCTCCGACTGCTTGTAGGCTTCCGATTTCAGGATCTGTTTCACTCCCCTTGTCGGGGTGCTTTTCACCTTTCCCTCACGGTACTTGTTCACTATCGGTCGTAGAGGAGTACTTAGGCTTGGAGGGTGGTCCCCCCATGTTCAGACAGGATTTCACGTGTCCCGCCCTACTCGAGTCTCTTGCTGTTTGACGCCTACGGGGCTTTCACCCGCTATGGCCGACCTTTCCAGATCGTTCGGCTTTATGTCACAAGAGCACTGGCCTGGTCCCGGTTCGCTCGCCACTACTACGGGAGTCTCGGTTGATGTCCTTTCCTCCGGGTACTGAGATGTTTCAGTTCCCCGGGTTTGCTTAATGAACCCTATGTATTCAGGTCATTATACCTTTGAACGATCCGCCAATCCTTGCCTTCCCGAGGGAAAGCAAAGTTGGAAGACCGTAAAGGTGGGTTTCCCCATTCGGAAATAACCGGATCAAAGGGTGCTAGCGCCTCCCCGGTTCTTATCGCAGCTTGCCACGTCCTTCATCGCCTCTCTACGCCAAGGCATCCGTCAGAAGCCCTTCAACGCTTGATCGTTTCTCAGCAAAACTCATGCATGGATGCATCCCGGTGACTGGAAAGAAATGCCAGCGGGTCCATGCCTGATTTTTGTCAGACAATGTCTTCTCTCGAACAGGTCCTCAAAGCCTATGAACAGGCCGGACGCATTCTTCCTTCACAATATCAATGCCGTCGACCAAACAGTCGGGGCAATCTCTCTATGCGATCACGCAGTCACCAAACCACCCGGGCTCAAGTAGCCGCCAGGCGATAGCCCCTCAAAGAGGGCCTGGTGGAGCCAGACGGAGTCGAACCGACGACATCCTGCTTGCAAAGCAGGCGCTCTACCAACTGAGCTATGGCCCCGTTCCAGGAACGGTGCGAGCTCAGGAAAGCTGTCGGTGCGAGGTCCACGAAGTCGGCGCTAGCGCCACCAGCCAGCTGGCTGGTAGGCCCGGGCAGACTCGAACTGCCGACCTTACGCTTATCAGGCGTACGCTCTAACCAGGCTGAGCTACGGGCCTATGGCCGCACGACAGCCCGGATACCAGGCTCGCGATCGCACACCCCACACCATCCAGCCAAACACCGGACGCCATGGAGCGTGAAAAAGGAAAGAGAAACGAAGACGGCGGTATCCCGCAGTTTTTGCTCGAAGCCCTAACGCCTTGCGGCTGCTTGAGGGCTTCTCGCTGTATGGAGCGCCAATAGTGCTTCTCGTGAGAGACGCACTGGAGACGCATCCTTAGAAAGGAGGTGATCCAGCCGCAGGTTCCCCTACGGCTACCTTGTTACGACTTCACCCCAGTCGCTGACCCTACCGTGGTCGACTGCCCCCTTGCGGTTAGCGCATCGCCTTCGGGTAGAACCAACTCCCATGGTGTGACGGGCGGTGTGTACAAGGCCCGGGAACGTATTCACCGCGGCATGCTGATCCGCGATTACTAGCGATTCCAACTTCATGCCCTCGAGTTGCAGAGGACAATCCGAACTGAGACGACTTTTAAGGATTAACCCTCTGTAGTCGCCATTGTAGCACGTGTGTAGCCCACCCTGTAAGGGCCATGAGGACTTGACGTCATCCCCACCTTCCTCCGGCTTAGCACCGGCAGTCCCATTAGAGTTCCCAACTAAATGATGGCAACTAATGGCGAGGGTTGCGCTCGTTGCGGGACTTAACCCAACATCTCACGACACGAGCTGACGACAGCCATGCAGCACCTGTGTCCCAGTCCCCGAAGGGAAAGCCAGATCTCTCTGGCGGTCCAGGCATGTCAAAAGGTGGTAAGGTTCTGCGCGTTGCTTCGAATTAAACCACATGCTCCACCGCTTGTGCGGGCCCCCGTCAATTCCTTTGAGTTTTAATCTTGCGACCGTACTCCCCAGGCGGATTGCTTAATGCGTTAGCTGCGTCACCGAGATGTAAACATCCCGACAACTAGCAATCATCGTTTACGGCGTGGACTACCAGGGTATCTAATCCTGTTTGCTCCCCACGCTTTCGAGCCTCAGCGTCAGTAATGATCCAGTATGTCGCCTTCGCCACTGGTGTTCTTCCGAATATCTACGAATTTCACCTCTACACTCGGAGTTCCACATACCTCTATCACACTCAAGACACCCAGTATCAAAGGCAGTTCCAGAGTTGAGCTCTGGGATTTCACCCCTGACTTAAATGTCCGCCTACGCTCCCTTTACGCCCAGTAATTCCGAGCAACGCTAGCCCCCTTCGTATTACCGCGGCTGCTGGCACGAAGTTAGCCGGGGCTTCTTCTCCGGCTACAGTCATTATCTTCACCGGTGAAAGTATTTTACAATCCTAAGACCTTCATCATACACGCGGCATGGCTGCGTCAGGCTTTCGCCCATTGCGCAAGATTCCCCACTGCTGCCTCCCGTAGGAGTTTGGGCCGTGTCTCAGTCCCAATGTGGCTGGTCATCCTCTCAGACCAGCTACTGATCGTCGCCTTGGTGGTCCATTACACCACCAACTAGCTAATCAGACGCGGGCCGCTCTAAAGGCGATAAATCTTTCCCCCGAAGGGCACATTCGGTATTAGACCCAGTTTCCCGAGCTTATTCCGAACCTAAAGGCACGTTCCCACGTGTTACTCACCCGTCCGCCACTAACCCCGAAAGGTCCGTTCGACTTGCATGTGTTAGGCCTGCCGCCAGCGTTCGCTCTGAGCCAGGATCAAACTCTCAGGTTGAGTTGACTATCTGACCTAAGCAGAGCCGGACCGAAATCCGACTTGGCATTAGTTCTACGTATTCTTGACGAGAACCACTCCAAATACCCCTAAAGATATTCGGCATGGTATCTTCAAAAAAGACCGCAGCTGTCAGCTTCATCGTAATGACCGAAGTCATTCGCTAGAATACCGCCGCCTGCGTTTCTCTTTCCAAATCAACGATTTCAAAGACCAACACCGGAAACCCGGAGGACACTGTTTAACGCCGGTGTCCGGCGGAGGCGGGGATTTAGTCGCCTCGGTCGTTCAAGTCAAGAAGTTTCTTGGAAGAAACTTCAGGGTCCGTCCCGACCCGGGGGTCGGCGGAGGCGGCTTCCTGAAGAAGTCCGATCTCCGTGTCAACCGGACTTTTCAGCCATTCTGCGGATCAGAAACCGGAGCTTCCAGGCCGCACAAAACCGTCAGGAGAAGCGAGAGGCTTCCCTCTTTTATCGTTTCCGACGATTCGATTGGAGCGCGGAGACTATGTGGACCGGGCCATGGAAGCAAGAAGTTTTTGCGACTTCCGTTTTCCCCGGGAACCTTTGGCGACTTGCGTCGCCGCGGCCCGGTGGCCGGCCCGTCTCCGGGCGAGGCGGGTCTATACGGAGACCCCATTTCGTCCGCAAGCGGCTTTTTCGCGGCAGGCCGACTTTCTCGCAGACCCCCGCTCAGCGACCGCCGCGCCCCGGTGGGACCGGCGCTTCAGCCCGCAGCGATATAGCTGCGCAGGCTCTCGGCCTCATGCTGCGCTTCCGCGATCTGGCATTTCACGACATCCCCGATCGAGATCACCCCGGCCAGTCTTGCATCGATCATCACGGGCAGGTGCCGGATCCGGCGGTCCGTCATGCGGGTCATGAGGATGGCCACCGTCTCGGACGGTTCGGCAAACACCACCTCGCGGGTCATGTGATCCGACACCGGCTGGTCCAGACAGGTCGCCCCGCCCCTGGCCACGGCCCGGACAATGTCCCGCTCCGACACCACCCCGACGACCGTATCGCCATCACAGACGATCAGGGCGCCGACCCTTTTCTGCTCCAGCTCATTGCAGACCTGCCCGAGCGTGAGGTGCGGAGCGATGGCAAAGACGGACCCGCCCTTGTCCTTGAGAATCTGCGAAACCAGCATGGGCGTTCCTCGTCTCTGTTCGTTTCAGAGAAGGCCCCGGGCCGTGGATCGGCGCGACGCCGCTTCTAGGATCGAGGATCACCCATAACGTCCCGCGAATCAAATGCAGCGGCGGGCGTCCCGAACAGGCGCGCGAGCGGACCGATCAGCAGCAGGCCTGTTACGAACCCGAAGGCGTGAGCCTCCCAGGCGATTCGCGCACCCTCTGCTCCGGGTGCCAGTCCGATCAGGCCGATCACGGCGTTGACGGCCATCCAGGCGATCGATGCGGTCACGACCGGACGCGCGGTCAGGGGCATCACCCGGCCGCCGGTACTCTGACCTGGCACCCCGATCAGCCGCGTCGCCGCGCCGATCAGCCCGAAGATTGCGCCCGAAGCCCCGACCAGGGGATCGCTGCTGTCGAGGTGCAACAGACCGTAACCGGCGGCCCCCACGACACCCGATACAATATATAGGGTGAAAAACGCGCCCATCCCCGCAGGTCCCCTCAACAGCCGCGCGACCGGTGCGCCGAAGGTCAGGGCGGCGATCGCGTTCATCAGCACATGGGGCCAGTTCCCGTGCAGAAGCATGGACGACACCAGGCCTCCCCAGCGTCCCCGCTCCAGATCGGTCGGCACGAAGGCCAGGCTGATCCACTGATCCACTGCCCCGGATTGGAACACATAGAGCACCGGCATCGACACCGCGACCAGCACCGCCAGCAGCGGCGCATTGAAGAGTCTCTCTCTGGGCGGAGTGTCGATTCGATCGTGCCGGGGGTCCATGGGCCAGAGATGGGCGGGAAGTGCCTCAATCTCAAGCCGTTCTTAAGACCCATCGTGCACTCTGGCACATCAGTTGCAGGGTCTCCCGGCGACGGATCGTCCGACGGAGTAGACCGATGACCAGTTTCAGGATGACACAGGGCGTCGCCATCGCGGCACTCGCCTGCGTCATCGCCGCCCCCGCGGTCGCGCAGTCGCGCAGCCAGGCGGCCAACTACCAGGCGGGGTATGGCAACGCCCGCCAGGCCACGGCCCAGAACACCACCGGCTCGACCCGGGACGGTAACGGTAACCGCATCATCGTCGACGGCATCATCCAGAGCGGGGCGTCGAGCTACACCCGCCAGTCCGGCGGCGTCTCCTCGTCCTATTCGGGCGTTGGCGGTCAGGGTGGCTATGCCGGCGGATCGACCGCGATCGGGAACAATCTGAACGTGGTGGTCCAGGGCAACCGGAACACCGTGATCGTCAACTCGACCCAGAACAACTCCGGCAACGTCACGGCCGGGACCAACGTAAACGGTACTCCGAGAGCACAATGATCGATCGCACCCTCATGCGCCGCCTTCGCCCCATCGCGGCGGCCTGCGCTGTCTCGGCCCTGCTGAGCGCCTGCGTCAGCCCAGTGGCGGGCCCCAAGGGCCTGTACGCCACACCGATCGGCAATGCCCCGGTGACGTCCAACCCGACGCCTTACACGCCGGCCCTTTACTGCCTGGCCGACTACGCCCGGAACTACGACCTGCCCTCCCCGCGCATCGCCGTGGGCCGGATCAGCGACTACACCGGCACGGTCGCGGCCGACGGCGGACGCCAGATCACCGGCGGGGCGTCGCTGATGGCCAACTCGGCCCTGGCAAAAGCGGGCGTCCACATCGTGGAACGGTTCGACACCTCCATCTCCGAGCTGGAACTGCGCTACGCCAACAACAAGCTGATTTCCGATGAGGGCGGCGGACCCGAAGACCCCAACTATCGCCGCATCCTCGCGGGCCAGGTCCCCGGCTCCGACTTCTACATCGTCGGCGGCATCACCGAGGTGAACTACAACATCCGCTCGGGCGGGTTCGACATCGCTGGCGGCGAGGTCGAGGACGGCGGCGGCTCCGGCATCGTCTCAGGCAAGACCTTCGTCATGAACATCGCGCTGGATCTGCGCATGGTCCAGACGACGACGCTCGAGGTTGTCGACGTCGTTTCCTACCAGAAGCAGATCATCGGCCGTGAAATCTCGGCAGGCGTGTTCGACTTCCTGAACGGCAATGTCTTCGACATCTCGGCCGGCACCGGCGGCATGGAGCCGACCCAGCTGGCTGTCCGGGCCCTGATCGAGCGCGCCACGCTGGAAATGATGGCGAACCTGTATGGCGCGCCCGGCCCCGAAGTCTGCCTGAATGCCTCGAATGACCCGCTTGGCCCTGTCGGACCGACCGGTGGCTATTACCCTGCTTACAACAACCTGGATCAGAACAATGGTCAGACACGCGCAGACCCGAATCGCTGGCACGCTGGCCGCGACGGTGATGTTCGCCGCAGCCGCTACTGAGGTCTGCGCCCAGGACCGTCCTGACGTCCTGAACGAACAGCTTCAGCTCGGCGACGTCATCTCGGGCCAGGTCCTGAACGTCGAAGGCGTGCGCGAGGAGGTCAGCGTGACCAACTCGGCGCTGGGCAACAGCATCTCGGGTTCGACCGAGGGCGTGCCGGCCTATGTCGTCTCGCGCCAGTCGATGCAGGGCAATGCCCGCGCCACGACCGAACTGGGCCTGACCGGCACGACGGGCGGCTATGTCCATTCGACGACCCAGGCCGGGGGCAACTACCTTGCTGCCGGTGCCACAGGGGCGCGGCTCGACATCGAAGCTTCCCAGACCACGGGCACCGGCGAGATCATCGCCAATACCGCCATCCGTGGCGGCGAGGCCCGCCTGCTGCAGGGTGGCTTTGTCGGCGCGTCCGCCAGTGCCAATACGACGATCCTCGGCGGCGAGGGGGCCAGCATCAATGGTTCGGTCGACCAGGACTCCGCCGCGACCGTTCGCGCCGGCAACCTGGCCCAGACCCGCTATGTGCCGGCCCGCGCCGTCTTCTCCAGTCAGGCCGTGGCCAACACGATTTCGGTGAACACCCCGACCGGCTCCAATCAGGTTCTGGCCACGCGCCAGCGCTCGACCGGTGACCTGGTCGAGGCCGACACCAGCGCCAATGCGGGCAATGGCTGGGACCTCACCAGCCAGTCGCATGCCGCCGCCAACCAGGCCGCCTTCTATAATGGCGGCGGATCGGTCGTGGTCTCGACCGATCAGGACAACCAGTCCCGGGTTCGCTCGCGGGCCCTGACCACCAGCTTCGATTTCGGGGCGGCATATGCCCAGGCATCGGGCGCCGGCAACCAGGTCGAGGCTGGCAACAACGACGTCTATCTTGAGATCGACAACAGCCAGGTGAACTCGGGCGGCGTGGATGTCGAGGCCAGCTTCATCGGCAATGGGTCGGGTGCCGGTTATGACGCCTTCGTCACCGCCACTGCCGTCGGCAACAGCGTGACCGGCTATGCCTGCTCCACCTGTGCCGGCCAGGTTGCCGCAACCAACAACCAGATCAACACCGGCAATGTCTCGGCGATCGCCAACACGACCATCGTCTCTTCGGGACGGGCCGTGATCACCGGCTCCAGCGCCACAGGCAATGCCGCCAGCTTCTATGTGACCCGCCCGGGTCAGTAGGACGCCGCATTACACATCGGTAACTTGAGGGCCCCTGCTCTCGCTCTAAGAGTGAGCGTCAGGGGTCCGACGCGCGTGAGTTCGGTCGCCCCGTCCATTCAAAGGCGAGGCGCTCCACCCGGATGACGTCCGCCATTCGGGGATATCCAGATGCGCTCGTTCCGCCGCCTGCTTCTTGTTGCCGTGTCCGGTGTCGCCGTCATCGCCGGAGCCGGCCTGCCCGCTGTCGCCCTCGCCCAGGCCCCGGCCGCCTCGGCCTCGGTCGATGGCCAGCCGACCGACCCATGGGGTCAGACCCTCAGCGACATTCCGGCGGACGCCTCCGTCCGCTTCGGCGTCCTGCCCAACGGGATGAAATACGCCATCATGCGGAACGCTACGCCGCCCAGCCAGGCCGCGCTGCGCCTGCGCTTTGATGCGGGTTCGCTTTCCGAAACCGATTCCCAGAAGGGCCTGGCCCACTTCCTCGAACACATGGCCTTCAACGGCTCGAACAACATCCCCGAAGGCGAGATGACCCGGCGGCTGGAGCGGCTGGGCCTGTCGTTCGGCGGTGACACCAACGCCTTCACCAGCTTCGACCAGACCGCCTATACGCTGAACCTCCCCAACACGACCGACGAGGTCGTCGAGACCAGCCTGTTCGTCCTGCGCGAGACCGCCAGCGAACTGCTGTTCGATGCGACCGCCGTCGACGCCGAGCGCGGCGTCATCGTCGGCGAGGAGCGGACCCGCGACGTCCCCGGGCTTCGCGCCGCCAAGGCGCAGTTCGGCTTCCTGGCTCCCGGCCAGCGCCTGGCCGACCGTTTCCCCATCGGCGACCTCAACATCATCCGGACCGCGCCCCGTGACGAGTTCGTCGATTTCTACCGCAAATACTACCGCCCCGAGCGCGCCACCATGATCGCGGTCGGTGACTTCGACATCGACAAGATGGAGGCCCAGATCAAGGCGGCCTTCTCGAACTGGGACAATCCGGCCCCAGACGGCCCGGAACCTGTTCTGGGCGAGGTTCAGCCGCGTCAGACCGAGACCCGCATCTTCCAGGAGCCCGGCGTCCAGTCCTCGACGCAGATCTTCTGGACCAAGCCGTATGTGAACGCTCCGGACACATCGGCAGAGCGCGCCAAGGGTTGGGTTCGCACGCTGGGCATGGCCGTGCTCAACCGTCGCTTCAGCGAATTGGCCCGCGCCGAGAACCCGCCCTTCCTGGGTGCCGGTGGGGGTTACGAGGATCTGGTCAACTCGCTGGAAGGCGGAAACCTGACCGTGGTCTACAATCCGGGTGAGTGGAAGCGCGCCCTCGAAACCGCCGAGCAGGAGCAGCGTCGTCTGGTCCAGTACGGCGTAACCCAGGCGGAGCTTGATCGCGAAATCACCGAACTCCGGACTGGACTTACCGCAGCCGTAGCCTCGGCCGCCACGCGCCAGACACCGGCCCTGGCGGGTGCCCTGCTGAACGCAGCCAACGCCAACGACGTGTTCAGCACCCCGGCGACCGACCTGCAGATCTTCGAGGCCGCGGTCGCCGGCCTGACGGTCGAGACCGTCAATGCGGCGGTCCGGGATGCCTTCACCGGCAATGGCCCGCTGGCCTTCGTCAGTACGCCGGTCCCGATCGAGGGTGGCGAGGCGGCCATTACCGCCGCGCTGGAAGCCTCGCGTCAGGTTCCCGTCGCCGCTCCCGTCGTCGCCGCCACGATGGAATGGCCCTACACCAGCTTCGGCACCCCGACCCAGCCGTCGGGCCAGACCGAAATCGCCGATCTCGGGACGACCCTGGTCACCTTCCCCAACGGCGTGAAGCTGACCGTCAAGCCGACCACCTTCACCGACGAACAGATCCTCGTGACCGTCCGCGCGGGCAATGGCCAGCTCGGCCTGCCAACCGACCGTCCGGTTCCGACCTATGCGTCGAGCGCCTACAGCGAGGGCGGTCTGGGCAAACTGACCCGCTCGCAGCTGGAACAGGTCCTCGCCGGTGACGTCGTGGGGGCCAGCTTCGGCGTCGGCGCCGATACCTATTCCCTCGGCGGCACCACCCGGCCGGAAGACTTCGACCTGCAGATGCAGCTCTTGGCCGCCTATTTCACCGATCCCGCCTGGCGGCCCGAGCCCTTCGCCCTCGTCAAGTCTTCGCTGCCGACCCAGCTTGACCAGGTCCGCGCCACGCCCGGCGGTGCCTTTGCTCTGGCGAGCGCAGGCCTGCTGTCCAGCGGTGACCGCCGCTTCGGCCTGCCGAGCAATGAGGAGATCGCCGCTGCCGAACTGTCCGACCTGCGTCAGGTCGTGACATCATCGGTTTCCCAGGGTCCGATCGAGATCATCATCGTCGGCGATGTGACGGTCGATGCCGCGATCAAGGCCGTCGGCGAGACCTTCGGGGCCCTGCCGGCCCGTTCGGCGGCACCAGCGCCGTCGGCCGAGGGCCTGCGCCGGGTCTTCCCGGCACCAACGTCCGAGCCGGTCGAGATCAAGCACAACGGCATCGCCACACAGGCGCTGGGCTATGTGGCCTGGCCGACGCTCGACTCCATTGGCGATCGCAAGGAAGCCCGCACCGTCGGACTTCTGGCGCGGGTTCTCCAACTGCGCGTGACCGATGAGATCCGCGAGAAGCAGGGTGCTGCCTATTCGCCGGGCGCCTCGGCCACGTCGTCGACTGTCTTCCCGGACTACGGCTATGTCTTCGTTCAGGCGGAGGTCCCGCCGGAAGCGCTGACGGGTCTGTTCGAGACCGTCGACAGCGTCGCCACGGGACTGCGCGACACACCGATCGAGGCCGACGAATTGAACCGCGCCCGTCTCTCGGCGGTCGAAGGCCTGCGTCGCAGCCAGAACCAGAACGGATACTGGCTCGGCAACCTCACGGGCGTGCACGACAAGCCCGAGGAGATCGAGGCCATCCGGACCGCCATCAGCGATCTGGAAGCCGTGACCCCGGCCGACATCCAGCGTGTGGCCCAGGCCTATCTGAAGCCCGACGCCGCCTGGCGCGCCCGGGTGACCTCGGCGAACGCAGCACCTGCCCAATAGGACAAAAATGGCCCCGGTGCTCTCGCGCCGGGGCCAGTCTCTATCTCAGGATCGCCGGTGATGAGCCGACGACCCAACCTACGTCGACCGAGTTGACGCCGGCCTGAACGTTTCGTTTTCGGCCATTCATCCCGACACCCGGCGAATGCCGAAGTGGGTGACCTTGAAGATCCGGCGCTGGTGTCTTCCCAGACGGGAAATCAGAACACTCGACCGCCGACGCCGCCGTCGAGCACGATCGAGGAATTGATCACCGACACGCCGGCCGCCTGGACGACTTCCTCGCGATAGGCCGTGAACTTCTCTTCGCGGATGATGGTCAGGAACTTGATCCCGGCACCATAGCGACGCAGCAGCGAACGCTCGTTGCAGTCACGCTCGCGCTTCTGGGTCCGGCATTCGACGAACCCGCCCCGGCCATGCCACAGGGCCTGGCCCTTCTCGCAGGCCAGGATGTCGCCGCCGTCGAAGCTGACGCGATCCAGGTATTCCGCGATCGTCACCTGCAGGCGAGAACCGGCAATACACCGATAAAGTTCACCCTCGTAGTCGCCATCGACCTCGCGATCCGGCCGCACCTGCGAGGCCGGGTGAGGGATGTTCCGGTCGTCGATGCAGACGGCCTGGATGACCACCCGCTTCTCGAACCGGCGCCATTCTTCATAGGGCACCTGGATCACCTGGGCGACCGCAGCCGACTCGACGTTCAGGCCATTGATGGCGGTCGGATAGGGCTGCTCGACCGACACGAACGCCGATCCGCCCGCGCCACCGCCGATGTTGCCATATGACCGACCCGACGCCGCGCCGGTCGAACGCGCATTCAGGCTGGACCGCGCCTCGGCATTGGCGTTCGAAGACGAATTGACATTGTTGCGGACGTTGACGTTCACATTGACGCCGCCGCGCCCGCCACCACCGTAATCCCCGCCGTAGTCACTGCCGCCGCCGCCCGGATGGACCGGCGGATATGTCGGAGGCGGCGGAAGGGTGCAGCAGGGATGGGTCGGCGGCGGTGGCGGTGGCTGACAGCCGGAAACGCACTGTGCCGCTGCCGCACCGGCGATGGCGCTAAGGGCTACAGCGCCAAAGGCGGCCGATGCCCAGGTCTTGATCCGCACCCGCATGGGCTGGCTCCTGAAAAACTAATCCGGAGAGCGCCATGCAACAGGCGTGCCGCTCCCGATGACCCATCGGAACAGGAAAGCCTTAGGTTTCCGTTGCCAGCAGCGGCGTATGTCTTGCGACGGGTCCTCCGGAAAGCGAGGATCATGTTCCATTCCGGTACACAACGACTGATCGACCTGTGGTCTGGCCTGCCCGGCGCAGGGCGGATCCCGATGCGGGCCGATTTCGATCCGGTGACCCTGGGCCGCACCCTGCCCCAGGCCATGATCATCAACAGGGGCCAGGCAACGCTCCCCGTCCGGCTGGCAGGCGGCTGGATCGAGACGCTGCATGGCGCACCACTTCGCGGCTCTGACTGGCTCAGCCTGTGGCAGCCCGACAGTCGGCCGCTTATCCGTGCGAGTGTCGTGCAGGCCTTCCGCGAAGCCCGCCCCGTCGTTCTTGCGGCCGCTGCGGCCCGTTCGAGCGGAGTCTATGAAATCGTGCTTGCCCCCCTGCGCGGACCGGATGGCACGGCCGACCGGATCATCGGCCTTTATCAGTGGACCCGATCTGCCGATCGCACAGCCAAGGACGTCGGACCGATGACTGCGCGCATGGCGATCGGCGTGGGCCCGGTTGGCCGAGCCCCCCTGGTTCTCGCGGCGCTCAACGGACGCCGGGTGGCCTGAGACGTCCTTCAGGCCTTCGCCAGTTCCGACAGTCCACCTTCTGACCACTCCAGAAAGTCCGGCTGCGCCAGCAGCGTATCGACATACGCCCTCGCGGCGCCATCGACATCGCCGTGCGCCGCCAGATCAAGCTGGTAGTGGCGGATTCTTGCGGCGATCGGGGTGAAGAAGGCGTCGGGCACCGACCACTCTCCGAACAGGAAGGGCCCGCCGGCCCCGAACTGCGCCCGCATGGTGCGGAAGATGTCGACCAGTCGCCTGAGCTCGGCGGCCACCTGCGGATCGCCTGGTGGCTCGGAACGGTCCGGCCCGACCATGGTATGCTGCGGCCCCATCGCGCACTGGACGCGCATGCCCATGAACGATGAATGCATCTCGCACGCGACAGACCGCGCCAGCCATCGCGCATGAGCATCGGCGGGCCAGAGCGGGACCTCGGGAAACCGCTCGGCGGCCCAGACGGCGATGGCCATGGAGTCCCAGATCGTCACGCCCTCGACATGCAGAACCGGGACCTTGCCGGCAGGAGAGTGTTCAGCGATCCGCTCAGCCGTGTCGGGTCGGTTCAGCCGCACGACCACCTCCTCGAACTCGGCCCCGCACCGCTTCAGCACCAGCCAGGGCCGCAGCGACCATGTGGAATAGGCCTTGTCGCCAATGATCAGTTGCATGGTCGATCTCCTCCGGATCGTTTCCTGCCGTGTTGCTGAACAGCCGTCCAGTCCTGCCAGCGCAAGCCGCCCTCACGGCCCGCCGCATTGCGCGACGCGAACCGCCCCGGCCCGATCACGCCTCACGCACACACGGTCGACTTGCCCGCCTTCCCCTGTCTAAGGTCGGTCCGTCACATTGGAAATTGCTCATGCGTTCAGTCCCCCTTGTTGCCGCCCTGGCCCTGCTGGCCGCCCCTGCCCTCGCCCAGGCCCCCGCTGCGGCCCCGCCCGGCGAAAACGTCTTGCTGCACCAGCTTGCCACCCTGCCGTCAGCGCAGCGCATCGAGGCTGACGTCCGCACCATGGTTGGCTTCGGCACCCGCCACACCCTTTCCGACACGACCAGCGAGACCCGGGGTATCGGTGCCGCCCGACGCTGGGTCCATGCCGAGTTCGAGCGCATTTCGGCGGCCTGCGGGGGTTGTCTGGAAGTCATGTACGTCGGCGACACCTACACCGGGGCCCGGGTCCCGACCCCCACCGAGGTCGTCAGCGTGGTGGCCATCCAGCGGGGCACGACCGATCCGAACCGCTATGTGCTGATCGGCGGGCATCTCGACAGCCGGGTGTCCGACGTCGCCAACGCCACGGCAGACGCACCGGGGGCCAATGATGACGCCTCGGGCGTCGCCGGCACGATCGAATCGGCCCGGATCCTGAGCCAGCAGCGGTTCCCGGGCTCGATCGTCTATGTCGCCTTCGCGGGCGAGGAACAGGGCCTCGTCGGGGCCCAGATCGTGGCGAAGAAGGCGAAAGACGAGAACTGGCGCCTCGTCGGCGTGCTGAACAACGACATGATCGGCAACACCCGCGGCATCGGCGGCCAGAGCGACAATGGCACGGTCCGGGTCTTCTCCGACGCCCTGCGCCAGACCGAGACCGAGGCCGAGGCCCGCCAGCGCCGCGCGACCGGGGGCGAGGTCGACGGACCGAACCGCAACCTCGCCCGCTATGTCGACCGGATTGCGGACCAGTACATCCCCAACCTGGATGTCATGATGGTCTACCGCCTCGACCGCTTCGGACGCGGCGGCGACCACAGGGCCTTCAACGACGCCGGCTTCCCCGGTGTGCGCATCGTCGAGACGCTGGAACACTATGACCGCCAGCATCAGGACCTGCGCACCGAGAATGGCATCGCCTATGGCGATGTCATCGAGGCCATGGACTTCCCCTATGCCGCCAAGGTCACGGCCCTGAACGTCGTCAGCCTGGCTGCCCTGTCACTCGCCCCACCGCCGCCGGCCGGCGTCACAATCTCCGGGGCCGTCAGCCCCGACACCATCCTCAAATGGACCCGACCCAGCGCGGTCCAGGCTCCGAACCTCGCCGGCTTCCGCATCCACTGGCGGTTGACCACCGAACCCCAGTGGACCCACAGCCGCTGGGTCGGCGACGTGACCGAATTCACGCTGAGGAATACGATCATCGACAACTATTTCTTTGGTGTCTCGGCCGTGGCCACAGACGGCAGCGAGAGCCCGGTCGTCTTCCCCGGCGCTGCGGGCAGTTTCGGGGGCTATTGAGATCGGGACACAGGCTTGACTCAGGGGGCCGTGCGACCGACACGCACGCCCCATGATCATTCGTTATTCCCGCCCCGACGCCGTCGCCCTGTGGTCTCAGGAGACGAAATACTCGATCTGGTTCGAGATCGAGGCCCACGCTGCAACGAAGATGGCCGAGCTGGGCGTCATCCCGACCGAGGCGGCTGAAGCCATCTGGGCCAAGGGCAAGGATGTGGTCTGGGATGCGGACCGCATCGACGAGATCGAACGAACGACCAAGCACGACGTCATCGCCTTCCTGACCCATGTCTCCGAGACCGTCGGCGAGGAAGCCCGCTTCCTGCACCAGGGGATGACGTCATCCGACGTGCTGGACACCTGTTTCGCTGTCCAGCTGGCCCGGGCCTCCGACATGCTGGTCACGGGCGTGGACCGGGTGCTCGCAGCGCTCGAGAAACGTGCGCTGGAACACAAGCTGACGCCGTGCGTCGGCCGCAGCCACGGCATCCATGCCGAACCCGTCACCTTCGGCCTGAAGCTGGCCGGGTATCATGCCGAGTTCCAGCGCGCCCGCCGCCGCCTTCTGGCCGCGAAGGAAGAGATCGCGACCTGCGCCATTTCCGGAGCCGTCGGGACCTTCGCCAACGTCGATCCGCGCGTCGAGGAATATGTCGCCGAACAGATGGGTCTGGCCGTCGAGCCCGTGTCGACCCAGGTCATCCCACGCGATCGCCACGCCGCCTTTTTCGCGGCGCTCGGCGTTGTGGCCTCGTCGGTCGAGCGCCTTGCCGTCGAGATCCGTCACCTTCAGCGCACCGAGGTGCTGGAAGCCGAAGAGCCGTTCGACCCGGGCCAGAAGGGCTCGTCGGCCATGCCGCACAAGCGCAATCCGATCCTGACCGAAAACCTGACCGGCCTCGCCCGCCTCGTCCGTTCGGCTGTCGTCCCGGCCATGGAGAATGTCGCCCTCTGGCATGAGCGCGACATCAGCCACTCTTCGGTCGAGCGCGGCATCGGTCCGGATGCGACCATCCATCTGGACTTTGCCCTGCACCGTCTGGCCGGCGTCGTGGAGCGCCTACAGGTCTATCCGGACAATATGCAGGCCAACCTCGATCGCCTCGGCGGCCTGGTCCATTCGCAGCGCGTCATGCTGGCCCTGACCCAGGCGGGCGTCAGCCGGGAGGATGCCTATGCCGCCGTTCAGGAGAACGCGATGAAGGTCTGGCGCGGCGAAGGCCGGTTCCTCGACTTCCTCAAGAACGACGCCCGCGTGACGCTGGCCGATGACCAGCTCGAGGCCCTGTTCGACCTCGGCTATCACACCAAACACATCGACACGGTCTTCGCCCGCGTCTTCGGCGCTTGATCCGGCGCGCCTTCGACCCCGTCGTCGATGCGCGCACCCGTGTTTTGATCCTGGGCAGCCTGCCGGGCGAGGCCTCGCTGGCGGCCGGCCAGTACTATGCCCACCCCCGCAATGCCTTCTGGCCGCTGATGGACGGGGTCACGGGCCGCACCCTTTCGGCCATGGCCTATCAGGACCGGCTGCAATGTCTGCAGTCCGTCGGGGTCGGGCTGTGGGATGTCATCGCGTCAGCGGAACGCAGCGGCAGTCTCGACAGCGCCATACGATCACCGGAAGCGGCAGACCTCCGGAGTCTCGTGGCACAGTTGCCGCTGCTCCAGGCCGTCGCCTTCAATGGTGGAACCGCCATGCGCCTGGGATCCCGCATCCTTGAGCCCTGCCGGCATCGTCTCGCCCTGATCCCGCTTCCCTCGTCCAGCCCTGCCCACGCGCGACCGCTTTTGGAAAAGGCCGCGCATTGGTCCCGGTTGAGATCCTTCCTGATCGCCTGATCCACCCTGCGGTCACATGTCGCGCCGGAAAGCGTGATCGCTCACGCATCCTTTCGCGGGCTGGGGCGTCTTTGATCACGAAGCCGCGATCGACGCGTGCTGTCTCAGGAGATATCCCGATGAATACCCGCATTCTCGCCGTTACCGTTGCTTCGGCCGCCTTCCTGGGCCTGGCTGCCTGCAGCCCCGCCGCAGAAACCCCCGCCACCGACGCCACCACGGCTGCTGCCGATCCGATGGCTCCGATCGCAGAACCGGCCGCTGCCGCTTCGGGCACGATCGTCGAAGTTGCCCAAGGCAACCCCGACTTCACGACCCTGGTCAGCGCCGTGACTTCGGCCGACTTGGCCGGCACCCTCGGCGGCACGGGCCCGTTCACGGTCTTCGCCCCGACCAACGCCGCCTTTGAGAAGGTTCCGGCCGCCACGCGCGAAAGCCTGATGGCCCCGGCTGGCAAGGCTGATCTGACCAAGATCCTGACCTACCACGTCGTGCCCGGTCGCCTGACCGCCGCCGACCTGACGGCACAGATCGAGGCCGGTGGTGGCACCGCCACCCTGACGACGGTCGAAGGTGGCACGCTGACGGCCCGCGCCGCCAATGGCACCATCACGCTGACGGATGAAAACGGTGGCACCTCCACCGTCGCAACTGCCGATGTCGCGGCTACGAACGGCGTGATCCACGCGATCGATACCGTCGTGATGCCGAACTAAGATTCTGCGGAACTGCATGGGCCTCAGTGCATTTCACTGAGGCGCACAAACGCAGAAGACCGGGTGAGCCTTCCCCCCCAAGGTTCCCCGATGATGAAGGGCCGCATCTCCCCCCAGATGCGGCCCTTTTTTTCGTCTTGATTTGCCAGCTCAGGCGACTGTGGGGGAGGCCTTGATGGCCTTTGCGTTTACAGGCTGGTCAGTGCGCGGGTGCGGCTCCGACCATGGCTCTGAGCTCACGCTTCTCGCGCGCCATCAGTATTCCATAGACACTGCCCAGGACGATGCCGAAGATCGCATGGGTCATCAGCATCCAGCCCACAGTGCCAAACCCGTCCGAGCCTGCGAATATCCTTGGATCGCCGACCATAAAGATTCCAACCAGCAGGACCGTGAAGGCCCCGACAGCATAGACGATGCCGCGGGTTGCAGCCGTCGAGGTTGGCAGTTTGGCATACAGAAAACCGAACCCTCCGCCCAGCACCAGGACGCCGATCGCAAGATGGACGAGCCATCCCACCATGAGGTTGTCATGCAGCCCCAGGGTTTCGGCAATGAAAGCAGGGAACGCCATGACCGGCGATCCTATCGCGAGGTTTCCCAGCTCCAGCATTGACACAGCAACAGTCGCCGCCAGGCCAGCAACCATGCCCTTTTGTACGCGTGACATCATAACGAGAGCGCCTCCCAACGCCGGTTTTCGTTCCGATAACGCTGGGAAAGCTTACGCCTTTTTCAGGCGAATTGTGACCGTCCTGTGTTCACAAAACCGTGCTTCGGCAATGCAACACCGGTCAGAGGAGATTTAGCGTTGGAAATTCCGACGCCAGAAACGCCGACTGCTGCGGCGCACACGCGCCAGTCGCCGATGGGCAGACTTAAGGAACAGCTTCTCGGCCCGCAGAGCCTGTTGCCAGAACACCGGCGCGATCTCGGGCTTACGACGCAGCAATCGCCGGAAAGGATAGACGAAACGGGGTCGGGCGTATTGAGCGCGGATAAACTGACGCTTGGCCCAGAACGAGCTGCGAAGAATCAGGACCAGTCCCAGCGCGATGACCGGGATCCCACCCGGACCCGGCAGAGGGGCGATCAGCACACCCAGTATGACGACGATGACACCCGACACCATATAGGCAGCCCGTCGCAGCACCCGGGCGACCGCGTCGCCGGATGGCCTGAAGCCGGGTTGCAGAAAGGTGGGCACGAACGTCACGAACAGGGGGCCTTGTCTGGAGGGTCTGACATCAGGAACGGACACGACCACGGATAGATGCCTGCCGTGGCAGCAGAATCATTCGCCGTGGCGATCGTGTCACAGATCCCTTTACAGACTGTTCGAGTGGCCGGTTCGTGGCGGCCCCATGACGTTTCAGTCACGATCCGCGAGGAACGGAGTGGCGTGTCCAATCGGTCACGCTCACGACGGCAGGATTAGCCGAACGTGACGCCTGTCAGCCGCTCCGATGCGGACCAGAGCCGCGCAGCCACATCGGCATCCAACGCGTGCGACCGGATTTCTGCGACACCGGGCGGTCCCTTCATCTCTGACATCTGAAGGGGTCCGAAATATGCGCCGCTCTTCACGTCGGGCGACGTCGCAGCGAGGAGAATCGGCAAAGCCCCCTCAGCGGCCGAATGACTGATCATCGGCTCGATGAAGGGTCTGAAGACATACTTCAGCGCGGCCCGCGCCAGCGCACTGCTGACCATGGGCCCATTCTCGATCAGCGACGTCCGGGCATAGCCCGGGTGTGCTGCCACGCTCGTCAGACCCCACCCGTTCGCGTCATTTCGCCGGGCGAGTTCAAGGGCGAACATCAGCATCGCCAGCTTGGACTGGGCATAGACGGGCCACGGCCGATAGCCCGTCTCATGGTTCAGGTCCTCGAGCCGGATCTGGCCCTGCCGGTGCACGATCGACGACACCTGCACGACCCGCGCCGCACCGGCACTCAGCAGCGGCAGCAGACGCGCCGTCAGGGCGAAATGCCCGAAATAATTGGTCGCCATCTGCAGCTCGAAGCCATCGACACTGACCTGACGCCTGGGCAAAGCCATCACCCCGGCGTTGTTCACCAGGATATCGATCGGCCGACCGGCCCTTGCGAACCGATCGGCAAAGTCAGTCACCGATGCCAGGCTTGCCAGGTCCAGGGCCTCGTACCGGACAAGGGCCCCGGGATGTGCGGCAAGGATGCTCTGCCGTGCCACCTCAGCCTTCCCGGCATTGCGCGCGGCCATCACGACGTCGGCTCCGCGCCCCGCCAGGACGCGCGCCGTCTCGTAGCCCGTCCCGCTGTTGGAGCCGGTCACGATGACCAGACGACCCGTGAGATCCGGGATGTCGTTGGCAGTCCAGACCATCACCGAACTCCCGGATCTGCTATTCGGCCGCCATGTTGTGACCTTCGGGAGCCGACCAGCGCAGTTTGGGAGCGCGCGCTGCACGGGTCTCGTCGAGGCGACGCAGCGGGGCGTGGAAAGGGGCCCCCTTGAACCGCTCGACGTCCCCGGCCTTGGCCGCAGCCGCGAGTGCCCGCAGCGCGGTGATGAACCGGTCCAGCTCCTGTTTCGACTCGGTCTCGGTCGGCTCGATCAGCATTGCCCCATGCACGACCAGGGGGAAATACATCGTCATCGGGTGGAAGCCTTCGTCGATCATCGCCTTGGCGAAATCGAGCGTGGTGATGTCCGTGCCTTCCAGCCAGCTGTCATCGAAGAGGGCCTCGTGCATGCACGGCCCGTCGGGGAAGGCCGCCGACATGACGTCGGACAGGCGGGCCTTGATGTAGTTGGCGTTCAGGACCGCATCCTCGGCGACCTGGCGCAGCCCATCCGAGCCATGGCTCATCATGTAGGACAGGGCCCGGACGAACATGCCCATCTGGCCGTTGAAGGCACACATCCGGCCGAACGCCTGGGCGGCCTCGTCCTCTTCGCGCTCCACCAGACGGAAGCTGTCGCCGTCGTTGACGACCCAGGGTGCCGGCGCAAACGGGGCCAGCGCCGCCGACAGCACCACCGGTCCCGAGCCCGGTCCGCCACCGCCGTGCGGGGTCGAGAAGGTCTTGTGCAGGTTAATGTGCATCGCATCGACGCCGAGGTCGCCGGGGCGGACCCGTCCGACGATCGCGTTGAAGTTCGCACCGTCACAATAGAAGTAGGCACCGGCCTCGTGCGTCAGGCGGCTGATCTCGAGGATGTCGCGCTCGAACAGGCCGCAGGTGTTGGGGTTGGTCACCATGATGGCTGCAACGTCATCTCCCAGCTTCGAAGCCAGGTCCGCGACGTCGACGCGGCCATCGGCCGTCTGGGCCACTTCCACGACCGTATAGCCAACGAAGGCCGCCGTCGCCGGATTGGTCCCATGGGCCGAGGTCGGCACCAGTACCTTGCGGCGCCGGGCATGCTCGCCCGAGGCCTCATGGGCAGCACGAATGGCCATCAGGCCGCACAGCTCGCCATGGGCACCGGCCTTGGGCGACATGGCGACGGCGGGCATGCCGGTCAGGGTCTTCAGCCAGTGGGCCAGCTGGTCCATCAGCTCCAGCGCGCCCTGCACCGTCGAGATCGGCTGCAGCGGGTGGATGTCCGAGAAGCCGGGCAGGCGCGCCATCTTCTCGTTCAGGCGCGGATTGTGCTTCATCGTGCACGAGCCGAGTGGATAGAGCGCCAGGTCGATGGCGTGGTTCTTCTGGCTCAGACGCACATAGTGGCGCATGGCCTGGGGCTCCGACAGACCGGGCAGGCCGATCGGGTCATGCCGGACCAGCGCCCCCAGATCGGACCCGTTGCCCCTGGGTTCGGGCAGGTCGACGCCGGTCTTGAACCAGCCATCGCTCTCGAAGATCAGGTGCTCGTCCTGCAACAGGCCGCGTCCACCGGTCAGGGTCGGATGCTTGTAGTCATGCTCCGGCTGGTGCGGAACCGGGGCGGTCGGACGGCCGACAGTGTTCATCGTGCTCATGGTCATTTCCCTCAGGCGGCCAGAACGCGCGTCAGCGCTTCGGCGAGGATCTTGATGTCGGCGTCGAGTGTCGTCTCGGTGGCGGCCACCAGCAGGACGTCGTCCATGCCAGTTCCCGGTGCGAGGCGGCTGTAGGGCACGCCCGCGAGGATGCGATGCGCGGCGAGGGCGTCGACCACTTCGGCGGCGGGTTTCGGCAGGCGGATCGCAAACTCGTTGAAGAAGCGGGGCGTCAGAACCTCGACACCGGGGATGGCCGCCAGGGCTTCGCGGGTCGCCAGCGCCTTGTCGTGGTTCAGCAGCGCCAGCTTGCGCAGGCCCGTCTCGCCCAGCAGGCTCATGTGAATGCTGAAGGCCAGGCAGCAGAGGCCGGAGTTGGTGCAGATGTTGGACGTCGCCTTGTCGCGGCGGATGTGCTGCTCGCGCGTCGACAGCGTCAGGACGAAGCCCCGCTCGCCATCGGCGTCCACGGTCTCGCCGCACAGGCGGCCCGGCATCTGGCGGATCAGCGCCTGCCGGCAGGCGAACAGGCCGACATAGGGCCCGCCATAGTTCAGGGCATTGCCGATCGACTGGCCCTCGGCGGCCACGATGTCGGCCCCCATCTCGCCGGGCGACTTCAGCAGGCCCATCGACACGGCCTCGGTGACGACCACGATCAGCAGGGCACCGGCGGCCTTGGCGGCCTCGGCGATCTTGGTCACGTCTGTGGCGGTGCCGAAGACGTTCGGAGTCTGGACGACGACGCAGGCCGTGTCCTTGTCGATGGCGTCGATCACGGCCGCCTCGGCATCGATGGCGGCGGGCAGGCTGACAGTCTCGACGCCGACCGCATGCACGACCGTCTCGGAGGCGCGGACATAGTGAGGGTGTACGCCGCCCGAGAAGACCGCCTTGTTCCGACGCGTCACCCGGGTCGCCATCAGCACGCCCTCGGCCGTGGCCGTCGAGCCGTCATAGAGCGAGGCATTGGCCACATCCATGCCGGTCAGGTTCGCGACTTGGGTCTGGAACTCGTACAGATACTGCAGCGTGCCCTGGGCGATCTCGGGCTGATACGGCGTATAGCTGGTGAGGAACTCGGACCGCTGGATGATGTGGTCCACGGTCGCTGGGACATGGTGGCGATAGGCTCCGGCCCCGCAGAAGAAGGGCACGGTGCCCGCCGCCGTATTCTTGGCCGCCAGCGCCACCAGCGCCCGCTCCACCTCCAGCTCGCCCGACACCCGCGGTAGGTCGACGAAGCCCTCGCGACGCGCCGGTTGCGGCACATCGACGAACAGGTCGTCGATGGTGTTCGCACCGATCGCGGCCAGCATGGCCGTGCGGTCGTCGGGGGTCAGGGGCAGGTAGCGCATGTCTGTATTCCGCTCATCCCGACAGAAGCCGGGATCCAGGGCTGTGGGCGAAAGATGTCGCCGGGGAGGACGAACGGCTCATCCCGCTTTCACGGGATGAGCGGAGAAGACTTAAAGCGTGGCGAGGAAGGCGTCGTAGGCGGCGCGGTCCATCAGGGTGTCCAGTTGCGACGCATCGGACACCTTGAGCTTCGCGAACCAGCCTTCACCCTCGGGATCGGCATTGACGGTTTCCGGTGAGGTCGCCAGGGCGACATTGCCTTCGATCACTTCGCCCGAGACGGGGGCATAGACGTCCGACGCCGCTTTGACGCTTTCGACGACGGCAAAGCTGTCCTTGGCCGCGACGGTCTTGCCGGCTTCCGGGGTCTCGACGAACACGACGTCGCCCAGCTGGTCTGCAGCGTGCTTGGTGATGCCGACAGTGGCAACGTCGCCGTCGAGGCGAACCCACTCGTGATCCTTGGTGAAATGCATGGTCTGGTCTCAGCTCTTGGGTTTGCGGTGATAGCGTTGGGCGACGAAGGGCATGGCGACCACTTCGGCTGCGGCGGGCTTGCCCCGGACGATGACCTGGAGGTCGGTCCCGAGCGCAGCATGGGAGGGGGGCACATAGCCCATGGCGATGTTGCGGCCGAGGGTCGGGGACGGGCCACCGGACGTCACCGTCCCGATGACAGTGCCCTCCAGGTCGGCGATCCCGGCCCCTTCACGGGCAGGCGCGCCTTCCTTGACGATCAGGCCGACCCGGACGCGCGGCGGACCATCGGCAGTCTCTGTCGCGATACGGGCCGCGCCGTTGAAGTCGCCAGCCTCCTTGCGGGACTTCGAGAGCGCAAAGGTCAGCGCCCCCTCGACCGGCGACGTCGTCGCGTCGATGTCGTGCCCATGCAGCGGCAGCCCGGCCTCGAGCCGCAGCGAGTCGCGGGCCCCCAGACCGATCGGCTTGACCCGCGCGTCCTCCAGCAGCGTGTTCCAGATGCGCTCGGCATCGGCATTGGGGACGGAGATCTCGTAGCCGTCCTCGCCGGTATAGCCCGACCGGGAAATGAAGCAGTCGACGCCGAACAGCATCAGCCGGGCGCAGTCCATGAAGGCCATCTCTGCCAGCACAGGTTCATGGGCAGCCATGACCTCGGCGGCTTCCGGCCCCTGGATCGCCAGCAGGGCACGGTCGGACAGCACGACCAGCTGGGCATCGCCCGACAGGTTGGCTTCCAGATAGGCGAAGTCAGCGTCCTTGTTGCCCGCGTTCACGACAACATACAGGCCGTCATGATCCGGCTTGCCCGCCATCAGATCGTCCATAATGCCGCCTTCGGCATTCAGCAGCAGGGAGTATTTCTGGCGGCCGGCCTTCAGCGCCGCATAGTCACCCGGCACGAACCGCTCGAACTGGGCAATGGCATCGGCACCGGCGATCCGGGCCTGCCCCATGTGCGAGACGTCGAACAGCCCGGCGTGCTCGCGGGTCCAGCGGTGCTCGGCCAGAACACCCTCGTACTGGACCGGCATGTCATAGCCGCCGAACCCGACCATACGGGCTCCCAGCGCCCGGTGCGCAGCGTTCAGGGGTGTGGTCTTGAGCGGGGTATCGGTCATGCAGGACAAGGCTTTCAGAGTCGCGTGTTCAGACGGATCGATCCGCCGGTCTCGCGCCCCCGCTGTCCTTGTGGCCTGAGAGATTCCAACGCCCACGCGCCGTTGCCGGCCCTGCGCGTCTTGCTCCTTCGGCGAGCCCTTTCGGGCTGCTTTCCAGCGTCCGTATGTCCTCGCGGTCCGTTTGCCTGAGCGTTTCCGGGGCGGTTGCGCCTTCGGCCTCGGGTCCGTCCGATAGGGGGAGGCTGGACGGCCCGATCTCTCCCGCGAGATCGCGCGGACCTAGGCCCTGACTCTGGCCGGAAGTCAAGCGTTCAGCCCGTGAACTGGAACCATGAGCGGCCCCGGGGTGTTTCCAGTGCCTCAACAATAACCATCTGACAAGGCGAGGATTTTTCATGTCCATCATCGACAAGCTGTTCGGCACGGACCATGCGCACCGCGACACTCCGGCCAAGGCCGACGGCCCCATGCAGAAGGTCCTCGACGAACTGGCAGCCCTCGGTGGCAAGCCGATCGAGACTCTGGACGCTGCCGAGGCCCGGCGCCAGCCGACCCCGACGGACGCGGTCAAGTCCCTGCTTCGCAAGGACGGAAAGAACCCGGACGACGACATGGGCGTGAAGACCACCGACATCACCATCCCCGGTGCTGCAGGTCCGCTCCAGGCCCGGATCTACAAGCCGCATGAGCATTCGGAAGACCGCCTCCATCCCGTGGTCGTCTATTTCCACGGCGGCGGGTTCGTGATCGCCGACCTCGATGTCTATGACGGCGGGCCGCGGGGCGTATCCAAAATGGCCGACGTGATCGTTGTCTCGGTCCACTATCACCAGGCTCCGGAGCATCCGTTCCCGGCAGCGCATGACGATGCAGTCGCAGCCTACAAATGGGTCCTCGACAATGCCCAGACCTTCAACGGAGACCCGCAGAAGGTCGCTGTGATGGGCGAAAGCGCCGGCGGAAACCTGGCCATCAACGTCTCGATTGCCGCCCGTGACCAGGGCTTCCGGGCACCGGTCCATCAGGTGCTGGTCTATCCGCTCGTCGGCAATGACCTGAACACCCCGTCCTATATCGAGAACGCGAACGCCAAGCCGCTGAACAAGGCCATGATCGAGTGGTTCGTTGAACAGACCTTCGCGAGCGAGACGGAAACATCCGATCCGCGGGTCAATGTCGTCGATGCGGACCTGAGCGGCCTGCCGTCATCGACCGTGATTCTGGCCGAGATCGATCCCCTGCGGTCGGAAGGGGAAACCTTGGCCGAGCGGCTGGAACGCGCCGGGTCAGACGTGCGTCACAAGACCTTCCACGGATCAACCCACGAGTTCTTCGGCATGGCTGCCGTGGTTCCCGATGCCATGGTGGCCCAGACCTTCGCCGCACATGAGTTGAAGCGGGCGTTCGGCACGGCCATCCTGCCGATCTGAACCACCCGTTTTGACGACGAGAGAGGGGGCACCGGCGACGGTGTCCCCTTTTTCTATGCCGCGTAGGCCTGAACCTCGGCAATGCGCGCAGCCTTGTCGGCTTCAGGGAGAAATGACCCTTCGAAGCTGTTTACGGCAACCTGCACGATCTGGTCGCGCGTCAGGCCGGCCTGATCCGCCAGCGCCTGATAGTTGGCGTTCACATACCCCCCGAAATAGGCCGGATCGTCGGAGTTCAGAGTGACATGCAGACCCTCTGCCAGCATGGACGGCAGGGGATGGTCCGCCAGATCATCGACGACGCAGAGCTTGTGGTTCGACAGCGGACAGACGGTCAGGGTCATGCCCTCCGATGCCAGTCGTGCAACCAGCGCCGGGTCCTCCATCGACCGGTTGCCATGGTCCATCCGGTCGATCTTCAGCAGGTCCAGCGCCTGCCAGACATAGTCCGGCGGCCCCTCCTCACCCGCATGGGCGACGCGTTTCAGACCCAGTGATCCCGCCGCGTCGAACACCCGCTGGAATTTGGACGGGGGGTGACCGACCTCCGACGAATCCAGCCCGACGCCGATGATCCGGTCCAGCCAGGGCTCGGCCATTTTCAGCGTGGCAAAGGCGGCGTCCTCGTCCAGATGCCGCAGGAAACACAGGATCAGACGCGAGGTGACGCCCTGCTCTGCCTCGGCGGCCGCCATGCCCGACAGCAGCCCGTCGGCCACGACCTGGAACGGCACGCCCCGGTCCGTATGGGTCTGGGGGTCGAAGAAAATCTCCGCATGCCGGACGCTGTCCGCCGCCGATCGCCGGAAATAGGCCAGGGCCAGATCGTGGAAATCCTGCTCGGTCAGCAGGACATTGGCCCCGGCATAATAGATGTCGAGGAAGTCCTGCAGGTTGGAAAAGCTGTAGGCCGCGCGCACGGCCTCGACGCTGTCGAACGGGATATCGACCCGGTTGCGCCGGGCCAGTTCGAACATCAGTTCGGGCTCGAGACTGCCCTCGATATGCAGGTGCAGCTCCGCCTTGGGCAGGCCGGCAATGAAGGGGGCGAGCGTGGCGTCAGTCACAGGTCACATCCGTTCCGGCGTGGCGATGCCCAAGAGATCCAGCGCGATCTCGAGTTGGTCAAGCGCGGCTTTCGACAGGGTCAGGCGCGATCCTCGTGTCCCCACGTCGGGGGCCGCCAGCACCGGGCAGGCGGCATAGAATTTCGAGAAGCTCTGCGCCAGCCGGTAGGCGTGCTCGGCCACGACATGCGGGCTACGCTTGTCATAGGCCTCGGACACGGCCTGATCGAAGGCATCCAGCGTCAGGGCCAGATCGCGCTCGGCAGGTTCAGCGATGACGACCCCGCCCGCCGCTGCACCCTGTTCGGACGCGCGCCGAAGCAGGGATTTGATGCGCACGGCCTGGTACAGCAGATAAGGGCCGGTCTTTCCCTCGAAACTCATGAAGCGATCGAGATCGAAGACGTAGCTCGTGGTCCGGCTGTTCGACAGGTCGGCGAATTTCAGGGCCGCGATCGCCACCTTGTGCGCCGTCGCCTCGAAGGTCGCCTCGTCCAGATCGGTCCCGAGCTCGGCCTCGCGCAACCGGTCCCGCGCCTTGTCGGTCGCCTGGGTGATCAGGTCGTGCAGTTTCAGGACACCGCCTGCACGGGTCTTGAAGGGTTTGCCGTCCGTGCCGTTCATCGTGCCGAAGCCGAGATGCTCCAGCGTGCCGGCATCGGCATAACGGGCCAGATAAGCCCCGCGGAAGACCTGTTCGAAATGCTCGGCCTGACGCTCGTCCACGACATACAGGATCAGGTCGGGATCGATCCGGTTCCGGCGATCCAGGATCGTGGCCAGGTCGGTCGTGCCATACATGGCCGAGCCTTCCGAGCTGATGACCAGCAGGGGCGGCGGGCTGGGCGCCTCGATGACCGAGCCGTCGGCCAGCTTGCGCTTGCGGGTCTCGCCGTTGCGGGCGACGTGGATGACCTGGGCCCCGTCGTCCTCGACCAGCAGGGACTTGGCCTTCAGGTCCACGACCATGCCGGGGATCAGGGGATCGGCATCGCTCTCGCCGTTCCAGAGATCGAAGGTGACACCCAGCGCCCCGAATTCGCGCTCGAGCGCCACGCGGCTGACCGCCACGAAATGCGCCCACAGCGCGCGGTAGCCGGCATGCCCCGCCTGCAGCGCCGCCGTCGCCTTGCGGGCGCGGTCGCGATAGTCGACGTCTTCCTTGGCGCGCCCGGCGGCCAGCGGATACAGCCGCTCGAGATCCTCGAGCGTGACCGGGCTGTCGGCGGGAAAAGGCCCGCTGCCTTCGCCCAGGAACGCATCCGCACCACCCTCGTCGCCGACCGCGACGATCAGCAGCCCCATCTGGAAGCCCCAGTCCCCGAAATGGGCGTCGCCCCAGACCGTGTCGCCCCGGAAACGGAACAGCCGCTTCAGGCTCTCGCCAATGATCGAGGAGCGCAGATGGCCCACGTGCATGGGTTTGGCGACATTGGGCCCGGCATAGTCGATCACGACCTTGCGCGGCTTGAGGACGGACGATGCACCCGCATGATCCGCATCCGACGCTACCTCGGCAGCCCGCCCGGCCAGTGCGGCGTCCGAGAGCCGGAAATTGACAAAGCCCGGTCCCGCGACCTCGACAGAGGCCAGACGCGGGTCGGAAGACAGGCGCTCTGCGATCCGTCCTGCCAGCTCGCGCGGATTGGCCTTGAGCGCCTTGGCCGCTGCGAGGGCACCGCTCGACTGGAAATCGGCCAGGTCGGGCCGGTCCGAGGGCGTGACGCGCGCAAGCGCCGTGTCCACGCCTTCGGCAGCGAAGGCGGCGGCTACCGCTTCGCCGAGCGCGGTCTTCAGATCGGTCATTGTGGGGCGGGGGCCGAGCCGGCGTTGACGCGGAACCGACTACCCGTTCGGTTGAACTCGGCCATTTCGGACGTGACCTCGAAGCCCACCAGGATCTCGAAATTGGAACCCGAAACTTCAGGCCCCTTGCGCGGGATGACGATGGTCTTTTCCTCGGTCACCGAAGCGGTGCGGCTGCCGTCGAAATTCACCGGCAGGTCAAAGTATTCCTTGGCAAGAACAGCGTTGTTTCGCTCCGTCAGGGCGATCCAGTAGCGATAGGTCCGCTGGTCGCCCGACGCCTGGGGGCCGCGGCCGAGATTGAAGAGGACGTCCATCTGAACGGTAATCGGGTCGTCGTCGCGATAGCTGCAGCCCGCGGTCACCCCCTCGATCTCGCCCGTAAAGCCGACGTTTGACGTCGCGGCGCGATTGTCGGCCAGTTCGACATAGCGTGCGGCGTCGTAAAGCACCTTCACATAGGGGCACGGGCCGGCGTTGGCCCGCTGGCGAAGGGGCGCGATGCGCGGGGCACGGCTACGGTTGCCTTCCTGGGCATCGTCGTCCTGACGCTGCTGGCCGCGTTGGCCAGGCTGTTGCTGCTGGCCGGGAATCTGGGCCGCAGCGGGCAAGGCGATTGCCAGCATGGAGACGGCGATAAGGGACGAGAGGACGCGACGCATCAAGGCAATATCCGACTGCGAAAGAGACGCGCATCCCCGGCCGGTCTGCGACCCGTCAACGCTGGTTGCTGATAGCGGCTAAAGCGAGGCGCGGCAAACCACTCGCGGCGATACATGCGGTAGCCGCAGGCGCTTGGAGCGACTAGATTGGGGGCATGAACGTTCATGCGAACCCGAAACGCGCCCTGACCGTCCGCATGGCCACGCCGCGCGGCTTCTGTGCCGGGGTGGATCGGGCCATCCAGATCGTGGAACGCGCGATCGAGAAATTCGGTGCCCCAGTCTATGTCCGCCACGAGATCGTGCACAATCGCCACGTCGTCGATCGGCTCAAGTCGATGGGGGCCGTCTTCGTCAAGGAGCTGGACGAATGCCCGGACGACCGCCCGGTTGTCTTCTCGGCCCACGGGGTGCCCAAGTCGGTGCCCGCCACCGCACGGGCGCGCGAACTGCTGTTCCTTGATGCGACATGCCCGCTGGTCTCCAAGGTCCATATCGAAGCCGAGCGGCATCATGCGAACGGAAAGCACATCATCCTGATCGGTCATGCGGGCCATCCGGAAGTGGTTGGCACGCTCGGTCAGTTGCCCGAAGGCGCGATCAGCCTGGTCGAGACGGTCGAGGATGCCGAAACCTTCGAGCAACCCGGCGATCAGCCCCTCGCCTACGCCACGCAGACGACCCTGTCGCTGGACGACACGGCCGAGATCGTACGGACACTCAAGGCCCGGTTTCCCGAACTGCCGGACCCCCACAAGGAAGACATCTGCTACGCGACGACAAACCGGCAGGAGGCCGTCAAGGGCCTGGCCAATGGCTCGGACCTCGTCCTCGTCGTCGGGTCGAAGAACTCGTCCAACTCGGTCCGGCTGGTCGAGGTGGCCCTGCGCGCCGGGGCTGCTGACGCCCAGCTGATCGATGACGCCTCACAAATCGACTGGTCGTGGTTCGATGGCGTCGATGTTGTCGGCGTGACAGCGGGTGCCTCTGCTCCCGAACCGCTGGTTCAGGGCGTCGTGGAGGCTCTGCGTCGCAAGTTCGACGTGGCCGTGGCCGACGATCCCGGCGAGCGCGAGACCGTGATCTTCAAACTGCCCCGGGCGCTCGCCGACTGACCGATCAGTTGGCGGGGGTCTGCTGACCGCCCGACAGTTCCGCAGCGCGCTCCGGCGACACTGCAGCGGCCACGTCTGCCGCCGTCGCATCCTCGATCGCTTCAGGCGCCGGGGTCACGCCACCGTCGGTAGGCAGCGCAGCAGCACCGCCCACGGACGGCGCGGTCGAGGACTGGATTTCCTCCTGCGGCGGCGCAACTGCCGGCTCCTCGGCGGCCGGTGAACAGGCCCCCATGGCCAGGGAAACAGCACCAAGGACGGCAGACGAAGCGAGCAGACGCATGCGGAAATCTCCCACGGGATCGATCAATGTTCCTTGACAACGCCGCATGTGCCGCGAGGTTGCCTTGGCTAGGTCCCGATAAAATCCTGTGCGAACTCGGGGGCGTCGGCGTCCTCGATCGGGTCCTCGTCCTCGTGGATGCCGCGCGACGGGTCGGGCACCTCGAAACCGGTCGGCAGCGACAGGTCCAGCAGGCCCGCCGCCCGCATATCGGCCACGCCGGGCAGGTCGTGCACGCTGGCGAGCCCGAAATGTTCGAGGAACCGGTCGGCGGTGGCATAGGTGACGGGACGACCGGGGGACCGGCGACGGCCTCTCAGGCGCACGAACCCCATCTCCAGCAGAAGGTCGAGCGTCCCGCGCGAGATGGACACCCCCCGCACGCTCTCGATCTCGGCCCGGGTGACCGGCTGGTGGTAGGCGATGATGGCCAGGGTCTCGAGCGCCGCCTTTGACAAGCGACGCGGCTCCTCGCGCTCTTCGGTCATCAGGAACGACAGGTCGGGCGAGGTCCGGAACCGCCAGCGATCCGCCACGCACTCGAGCTCGACCCCCCGGCCCTCGTACCGCGCCCGAAGGCCGGCCAGCGCCTGTCCGATATCCGCCCCCTCGGGCAGGCGTCTGGCCATCTCGGCGGCTGACAGCGGACCGGCGGCTGCGAACAGCAGGGCCTCGACCCGCCGTTCGATCTCCGTCTCGTCCGGGGCAAAGCGGAGATCGGTCATGGAGTGAGTTCCAGCGGCAGGCCGGTACCCTGCCGCTTGAGCCAGAGTTCGGCAAAGGCCGCGTCCTGGCGCACCGCCATTGCCCCTTCCTTGACCAGTTCCAGACTGGCCGAAAGGGTCGACGCCAGATAGCTGGCCTGGGACGGCCCGTGCCCGTCGGCTTCGGGCGCGACGCGTTCCAGCGGGGTCCAGTCGGCAAGGCGGGGCAGGATGTCCCTCAGCCAGTCGCGCGCATCCCCAAGTGGATAGGCCTCGACCCGCTGCGTCGGATTGTAGTGCCGGGCCTGCTCACGCCGACGCTGGGTCACATAGGCGCTCATCAGGTCATAAAGGCTGGCATCGATCCGGTCTGAGGGCACGATCACCGTGGCCTCGGGGTCGCCGCGGGTGAAGACGTCGCGCTTCAGCTGGGGCCGGGCCTGCAGCGCCTCCGATGCCCGCCGCATGGCCTCGAGCTTCTGCAGGCGGAAGGCGAGCGCTGCGGCCATTTCCTCGGCCGGCACCTCGTCGCCCCGGCCCTTTTCGGCACGCGGCAGAAGCAGGCGCGATTTCAGATAGGCCAACCAGGACGCCATCACGAGATAGTCGGCGGCCAGCGAGAAGTTTCGGCGGCGCGCCTCGTGCACGAAGGCCAGATACTGTTCCGCCAGCGTCGTGATTGACAGTTTCAGCAGGTCGACCTTCTGGGTCCGGGCCAGCGCCAGCAGGACATGCAGAGGGCCTTCGTAGCCTTCCAGATCCACCACAAAGGCCTCGCGCGCATCGACGGTTTCGGCCGCGCTGAAGTCCAGGTTGGGCTGGAAGGCCTCGGTCATGGGACCGGGCCAGAGGCCTGTGCCTCACCCACATCGGGTCCCCTGGCGGCATCGAGACGCCCGAGTATTGCGCCATCCAGACGCGCACGGGCCGCGGCCGTGTCGAGCGGTTCGGGCGTATGGACGATCCGGGCCAGGGCCGCATCGGCCCGACGGCGTGACGCGCCCTTCAACCGGCCGACGCCTGCAGCCACCGCGCGCATGTCCTCCATGTCGCCGTTACAGTGGATGACGACGTCGCAACCCGCCTTGAGCGCAGCGTGCGCGCGGTCGGTCAGGCTGCCGGACAGGGCCTGCATGGTAAGATCGTCGGACAGGATCAGGCCGTTGAATCCCAGATGCTCGCGCATCATCCGGATCGCCTTCCTGGAGGTCGTGGCCGGTCGCTTCCGGTCGATGGCATCAAAGACCACATGCGCCGTCATGGCGATCGGCATGTCGGACAGGGCCTTGAACGGCGCGAAGTCCCACGCGTCCAGCGTCGCCAGATCGGCATGAACGACGGGCAGTTCCTTGTGACTGTCGGCGAAGGCTCGCCCGTGACCGGGCATGTGCTTGATAACCGGCAGGACGCCCCCCGCCAGCAGGCCTTCGGCGGCGGCTCGGCCCAGCAGACTGACGGTCGCGGGGTCTCCCGCATAGGCGCGGTCGCCGACGATGTCGTGGGCCCCTGGCACCGGCACATCCAGCACCGGCAGGCAGTCGACCGTGATGCCCAGCGCCTTTAGATCATGGGCCATCAGCCGCGCACCCAGCCGGACCAGCTCCCGGGCCGTCGCCGGATCCCCCGCCGCCTCCAGATAGGCGCAGCCGGGCGGATATTTCGGCCAGTGCGGCGGACCCAGCCGCTGGACGCGTCCGCCCTCCTGATCGATCAGGATCGGCGCCTGCGGATCGTCGATGGCATCACGCAGGGCCTGCGTCAGCGCCCGGACCTGTTCCGGACTGTCGACGTTGCGGCGGAACAGGATGAAGCCCCAGGGGCGGATCTCGGCGAAGAAGGCGCGCTCCGCCTCCGTCAGCGTCAGGCCCGAACAGCCAAAGATGACCGCAGCTGTCACTCGTCAGCGCACCAGACAGTCGCCGCCGCCAGCCTTGATGGCCGAACAGAAGGCCTGAGCGCTCTCGCGGCTCAGTCCGGTGAAGGTGGTGCGATAGACCGTCGTGCCGCTGGAGGTGGTGACCTCCTGGACGCGCTTCTCGGCGACCCTAGCAAACTGCGGATAACGCCCTGCGAGGGCGGCATATTCGCGGTCGGCGGCAGCGGTGGAGGCAAAGGCCCCGATCTGGACACCGCTCGTGCCTCCGCTGGCCGACGAGGGTGCCGGCGCGGCCTTCGCGGGCGCGGGTGCCGGGACGGCGGCGGGCGGGGCGACTGCGCGAGCGGGCGGCGGGGCCACCTCGGTCTCGACAGGGGCAATCGGGCGGGGAGCCGGTCGCGGCAGGACGGCTTCGGGCGGAGCCACAAAGGTCGGATCGGCCTCGACGATCTCGGGCGCATCGCGATAGAGGCCGACACCCTCTTCGGGATCGACCGGTTGCGCCTCGATCGGGGCCTCGACTGTCAGAGCGCCGACGGGCGTGCCCACGGCGGGCGGGGCGTCTGTCGAGGCGCGCAGTCCTGACCGGTAATACAGAACCACGGCCACGATGAGAGCCAGCAGCACGATGGCGCTGACGATCAGCGTCACGGGCGGGGCGTTCCTGGGCGCGGACCGGCGAGCGTCAAAGCCGCCGCGATTGAACGGCAGATCGTCATCCGTAGGCGGCGTGTAGGCACCGCGATCGTTCGAGCGGTTGTTGTCGTCGTGAGACATGGTCGCGTTCCGTTGAGCGACCGACACCGAATCGGTCCGGTCGCGATCAGTTTACCCCGCCGCCCCGGGTTTCCGAATCACAGATCGAGCGCGACGTCGAGGCTGAACAGTTTGCGATGCTCCTGGACCGCATAACGGTCCGTCATGCCGGCGATATAATCGCAGACCGCACGCGCCCGTCTGTGCAGATCGTCGGTCGCCGCCTTGGTGGCCCATTCGGTCGGCATCACCTCGGGCTCCGCCATGAAAAGCTGGAACATTTCGGCCAGGATACGCCGGGCGTGGGAACGCGTGCGATTGACACGGTAGTGGCGATACATGCGCTGGAACAGGAAGGCGCGCAGCACGCCCAGATCGGCCATCATGGCGTCCGAAAACTGCACCAGCGTCCGACCGGCCGACCGCACATCGTCGGGCGAGGCGATATTGCCGGCGAGCAGTCGCCGCTCGGTCTCGGCCAGGACATCGTCGACCATGACCCCGATCATCCGCCGCACCGATTCCATTCGAGTCATGCGCGGGTTCAGATGCGGCCAGTCGCCCCGGACCTGATGCAGCACCGGCCCAATCAGCGGCACGTCGGCCAGATCCGCGAGGGTGAACAGACCCGCCTGGATCCCGTCGTCGACGTCGTGATTGTTGTAGGCGATGTCATCGGCGATCGCGGCGCACTGCGCTTCCAGCGAGGCAAACCCCGCCAGTTCCAGATCCCAGGCCGGGTTGGTGTCGGCGGCGTGGTCGGCAATGGCCCGCCATGACGGACGATCCAGCAGATGGGCGACCGGGCCATTGTGCTTGACCACCCCCTCCAGCGTTTCCCACGACAGGTTCAGGCCATCGAATGCCGGATAGCGTTCCTCCAGCCGGTTCACGACGCGGAAGGTCTGGACGTTGTGATCGAACCCGCCCCATGGCTCCATCTGCGCCTGCAGCTCGTCCTCCCCTGCATGGCCGAAGGGCGGGTGGCCCAGGTCATGAGCGAGAGCGACCGTCTCGGCCAGGTCGGTATCAAGCCTCAGCGCATGCGCCAGCGAGCGGGCGATCTGGGCCACCTCCAGACTGTGCGTCAGGCGGGTGCGGTAGTGGTCACCTTCATGGGCGACAAAGACCTGGGTCTTGCCCTTCAGGCGGCGAAAAGCCGTGCAGTGGATGATCCGGTCCCGGTCGCGGGCAAAGGCGTTGCGCGTGCGGCTGACCGGCTCGGGCACCAGCCTGCCGCGAGAGGCCTCGGGATCTGAGGCAAAGGGCGCGCGGGCAATCAACAGGCTCAAGACAGGGTTCCGATGGGTTCGGGCCTTTGCGAAAGCCCGCTTCCGCTCCATATAGGTGACCGTGAGCACCGTCCAATCGCCCCCGCTGGAACTCAAGATCGCGACGCGCGCGCCGGAAGGCATCGTGCTGGCCTCCAGCGCAGCGAAGCGACTGGCCAGACTGTCGCAAAGCGAAGGTCATCCCGTGATGCTGAGGGTTGCCGTCGAGGGGGGCGGGTGTTCGGGCTTCCAGTACCAGCTGGACCTGGTGCAGACCGCCGAGGCCGATGACCTGAGGGTCGAGACGGATGGCCAGGCCGCCCTGATCGACCCTGTGTCCGTGCCCTTTCTGAAGGGGTCGGAAATCGCCTGGATCGACGAACTCGCAGGTGCACAGTTCGTCATTCGCAATCCCAACGCCGCGACTAGCTGCGGCTGCGGGGTCAGCTTCTCGATCTGATTTCGGCGCGAAGCGGCGCCGGTCCGTCTCGCCTGCCCTGCCACCTGTCGCGCAGCGTTCCAAAGGCGCGGCTTGCAATTAGGATATTTCCTAATTAGGAATCTGGCTATGAACACGTTGTTCAAGGCCCTGTCCCACCCGGTGCGCCGACGCATCATCGAGATGCTTCGCGCCGCGCCCATGTCGTCGGGCGACATCGCTGCGGCCTTCGACATGAGCTGGCCAACCGTCACGGGTCATTTGAATGCCCTGAAGGACGCCGGCCTCGTCAGCCCGGAGCGCGACAAGCAGACCATCCGCTATCGCCTGGAGATCTCCGCCGTCGAGGAGGCCATGGCTTTTCTCATGGACATCGTCGGGACCGGAGCGGCGACCGCGCCGTTCCCGGAAAAGAAGGAGACACGATCGTGAGCAAGACCGTTCGGCAACATGTTTCTCTTCTGGACGTCGCCACACTGGTGCTGACCGCCGTGCTGTCTGCGATCGCCGTATGGATCGCCCTTCGGGGGCCGACGGGACCGATCCCGGTCCATTTCGGCATCGACGGTCAGCCCGATCGCTGGGGTCCGCGATCCGAAGTCGCAGCCGTGGTCGGACTGATGGCCTTGATCAGCGGTGCTCTTGCGGGCGGGTTTGGTCTCGCTGCCGCAAAGGCAGGCGATCAGGCTCGCAGGCGTTCGCACCGCATTGGCCAGTTCGTTGTCCTGGCCACGGTCGCCATTGTCAGTCTCCTGGTCGTGCAGTCATCGCTCGGGATCGGGATCTGGACAGGCGCCGGCACAGCCGCCGTGCCCGTGTCGATCAGCGTCATTCTGGTCATAGTTGGGGCTGTGCTTGGCCGGGTATCGCCCAATCCGTTTGTCGGTGTGCGAACCCCATGGACGTTCAAGAGTCGTCTGGCGTGGGACCGGTCGAACCGGCTGGGCGGCCGGTTGCTGTTCTGGACCGGGTTGGCCGGGCTGATCCTGACTCCGATCCTGCCGACGACACTGTCCGTGACTCTCCTGATCGTGCTGATCCTCGTCATTGCAGCCCTTACCATCTTTGAAAGCTGGCGCGTCTGGCGGGCCGATCCCGATCGGCAGCCCTTCTGACCTGATGCCTTTCTGACCTCTCTGGAGATCGACCATGCTGACCACACTTGCTTTTCTCGCCACCCTCGCCTCCGGGCCGGTGGAGACACCCGTGACCCTGCCGTCCGAGCCAGCTCCGCTTCAGGGGACGATGCTGGCTCCGGAAGGCGAAACCCGGGCGGTCGCGGTCATCATCGCGGGCTCCGGCCCCACGGACCGCGATGGCAACAGCCCCCTCGGCGTCAACGCAGCCACCTACCGGCTGCTGGCCGAGGGCCTGGCCGAACAGGGCATCGCGACCGTCCGTTATGACAAGCGCGGCATTGCCGGAAGCGCTGCGGCGGCGACCGCCGAGGCGGATCTCCGCTTCGGGCAGATGGCCGACGATGCCGCCGGCTGGGCCCGGCTGGCCGCTGCGACGACCGGCCGGGAATGTGCCTGGCTGATTGGCCACAGCGAGGGGGCCCTGGTGGCTGAGGTGGCCGCACGGAACGCCGAGGGCATCTGCGGCCTGGTGCTGCTGGCCGGAGCCGGGCGACCGGCAGGCGTCGTCATCCGCGAGCAGCTGGCCAGTGTGCCCGAACCCCTGAAGACCGAGGCCTTCGCTGCCCTGTCGGAACTGGAGGCCGGACGGACCACTCAAGGCCCGCCCGCACTGGCGGCGCTGTTCCGGGCCTCGGTCCAGCCCTATCTCATTTCCTGGCTGCCGCTGGACCCGGCGGAGTTGCTGGCCACCTATCCGGGGCCGGTGCTGATCGGCCAGGGCACCACCGACCTCCAGGTCGGGATGGCCGATGCCGAGGCCCTGGCCACCGCAAGGCCCGACGCGACGCTGGCCCGGTGGGACGGCGTCAATCACCTTCTCAAGATCGCGCCCGCCGACCGCGCCGCCAACATCGCGACCTATGCCGATCCCGCCCTTCCGCTGGCCCCGGGCGTGGTTGAGACGGTCGCGACCTTCATCCTGGGCCACTGAAATCCGGCTTCATCTGCGCGTCACAGGCGAGGGCTATCGCAGCGGCATGATCCGGATCATGTTCGCCGCCCTTGTTCTGTTCGCCGGGAGCCCGGTTCTGGCCCAGTCCGCGCCTGCCATCGTCACACCCGCCCCGGCCCCGGCTGTCCCGATGGTGATCGCGCACCGTGGCGCATCGGGCGAGCGGCCCGAACACACAAGGGCCGCCTACGATCTGGCGATCGATCAGGGCGCAGACGTGATCGAGCCGGACCTCGTGATGTCCAAGGACGGTGTCCTGGTCGTCCGCCACGAGAACGAGATCAGTGAAACCACAGACGTCGCCGCGCGGGCGGAGTTCGCTGATCGGCGCACGACCCGCACGATCGACGGCAGCGCGGTCGTCGGCTGGTTTACTGAGGACTTTACCCTGGCCGAACTGAAGACGCTGCGGGCCCGCGAGCGTCTGCCGCAGCTGCGACCTGGAAACAGCGCCTTCGACGGGACCGAGCCTATCCTGACCTTCGAGGAAGTCATCGACATTGCTCGTGCTGGCAGCGCCAGAACGGGCCGCACGTTCGGCGTCGCCCCGGAGCTTAAACATCCGACCTATTTCGCCGGTCGGGGCCTGGAGATGACGGGACCGTTCGTGCGGGTCCTGCGCGACCAGGGCCTTGCGGGCCAGGATGCCGCCGTGCCGGTCATGGTCCAGTGTTTCGAGGTCGCGACCCTGGTTCATCTGGAACAGGAAATCGATATCCCCAGGATCCAGCTGATGGCCGCATCGGGTGGTCCTGCCGATCAGCCCGAAATCACTTATGCCGCCATGGCAACGGCTGAAGGCCTCGCCCAGGTCGCGACCTATGCCACGGCCATCGGCGTCGAAACGACCATGATCGAACCGCGTGGCGCGGACGGGGCCATCCAGGCACCCACGACACTTGTCGCCGACGCCCGCACCCATGGCCTCAAGGTGATCGCCTGGACCTTCCGGGCCGAGAACGTCTTCCTGCCGCTGAACGACCGGCGGGGCTCTGATCCAGCGGGCCATGGGGATCTGGCGGCCATGCTGAAGCGGTTCTACGCCTATGGGGTGGATGCCGTGTTCAGCGACTTCCCGGCGCAGGCGGTCCGCGCGAGAGAGCCCTGACCGGTCAGCGAACAGCGCTTCCGGACATGGATATTTCTTAATCTACACAGGCCCATCCATCCCGTCCGCACTGCGTAGCTCCCCCCGGACCGCCCGAGACCTTCCTCCGAGGCGGCCTTTGACAGGAGCTAACGATGACCCGACGCCTTGCCCTGATCGTGCCTGCCCTGACGGCCCTGGCCCTGACTGCCGCGACGGCCCTTCCTGCCTCCGCCCATGAGCGGACGCGCAATACGCCGGCGCGACAGTCGACCGTGGCCGCCTCCACCATCGTGGGCGTGGCAGCGGGCAATCCGGACTTCTCGACCCTCGTCGCCGCGGTTCAGGCGGCGCGGCTGGTGGACACCCTGTCGGGCGACGGCCCGTTCACCGTCTTTGCCCCGACCAATGCCGCCTTCGACGGCCTGCCTGCCGGGACCGTCGACCGGCTGGTTCAGCCGGGCCAGCGCCGCCAGCTGCAGCGTATCCTGACCTATCACGTGGTGGCGGGCCGGGTCAGCGCGGCGGACCTCTCCACGGCGGTCCGCGTCGGTGGCGGTCAGGCGACGCTGAAGACGGTCCAGGGCGGGACCCTGACCGCCGAGGCTGCCGGTCGTGGTCGTCTGCGGCTGATCGACAGCACGGGCGAGTCGTTCTGGATCACGGCAACGGATATCAATGCGTCGAATGGGGTGGTCCACGTCATCGACGGCGTGCTGACACCCGGCCACTGATCACGCCGGGAACGCAAGGGGACGGGGCCGCTGGTCGCGGGTCCGTCCTGCCGGATTATTCGCCCGCGCGGACCTGATCGCGGGACATGGAGGCAAACTCGTCCATCTTGGAACGGATTTCGCCCTCGGAGACACTGAGGCCCGAACCCTTGAAGTCTCCGGCGATCTTGCGGAACACGTCTTCTTCACCCGGTTGCTCGAAATCCGACCGGACGACGGCGCGCGCGTATTCTTCGGCAGAGTCCGGCGACAGACCCATTTTCTCGGCCGCCCACAAGCCCAGGAGCTTGTTCCGACGCGCCATGGCCGTGAACTCTTGCTGCTGATCGAGGGCGAACTTGGTTTCGAAGCCCTTTTCCCGATCGTCGAAGGTGGTCATCGCGGGTCTTACGCTCCAGACGCGGACCGAAATCATGGCCTCGCAATGGCCGTCTATAGCCCGACCACGGACCAACGCAACCGGCATCAGCGCCCGGCAGGCCGCGTGCCGGGCGTGCTGGCGTTTGTGTCACAGCGCGGGTTCCGCTATGGCATTGCCCGACACACGTTTCCGCCAGCCCGATGCCGGACCGCGCCGCCCAGAGAGCTTCTCCGGGAGCGCGTTTTTTGTTTCTGGACCGGCTCTTACCTTTTCCCGTCAGGGACCGAGCATGAATACCAAGCGCAAGAAGATCTACGAAGGCAAGGCGAAGATCCTTTACGAGGGCCCCGAGCCCGGCACCTTGATCCAGTATTTCAAGGACGATGCCACGGCCTTCAACGGCGAAAAGAAGGCCCAGCTCGAGGGCAAGGGCGTCATCAACAATCGCATCAGCGAATTCATCATGAGCCGTCTGAACGGCATTGGCGTGGCCAACCATTTCATCAAGCGGCTGAACCTGCGCGAACAGCTGATCCGCGAGGTCGAGATCATCCCGCTCGAGGTCGTGTGCCGCAATGTAATCGCCGGATCGCTGGCGACCCGCCTCGGCCAGGAAGAGGGCACCCCCCTGCCCCGCTCGATCATCGAGTTCTATTACAAGAAGGACGAGCTCAACGATCCGATGGTGACCGAGGAGCATATCACGGCGTTCAACTGGGCCTCGGGACCAGAGCTGGACGACATCCTGGCCACGACCCAGCGGGTCAACGACTATCTGTGCGGCATGTTTGGCGCCGTTGGCATCACCCTGGTGGACTTCAAGATCGAGTTCGGCCGGGTGTGGGAAAACGACTTCTCCCGCGTGATCCTCGCCGACGAGATCAGCCCCGACTCCTGCCGCCTCTGGGACGCCACCACGGGCGAGAAGATGGACAAGGACCGGTTCCGCCGCGATCTCGGCAATGTCATCGAAAGCTATGCCGAAGTGGCGCGTCGTCTCGGCATCATGAAGGACATGCCCACCGTGATTCAGGGGGGACTGCACTGATGGCCCGGATCAAGGTCCACGTCTTCCTGAAGCCTGGCGTGCTGGATGTGCAGGGCAAGGCTGTCGAAGGCGCGCTGCAGGGCCTGGGCTGGAGCGGCGTGTCCGATGCCCGTGTCGGCAAGCTGATCGAGTTCGATTTCGACGGCGAAGGCGATCCCGCCGCCGAGGCGAAGACAATGTGCGAGCAGCTTCTGGCCAATACGGTCATCGAAAGCTACCGCATCGAAATCGCCTGAGCTCAGCCCATACGCTGACAGTCCGTACCAAGCCTGCTAGAGGCCCGCACCATGAGCGCAGCCGTCATCGTCTTTCCGGGTTCCAACTGCGATCGTGACTGCAAGGTCGCGATCGAACGCTCGACCGGTGAACCCGTCCAGATGGTCTGGCATCAGGAAACCAGCCTTCCCGAAGGATTGGACCTGATCGTGCTGCCGGGCGGCTTTTCCTACGGCGACTACCTGCGATGCGGGGCCATGGCCGCCCAGTCGCCGGTGATGCAGGCCGTCAAGCAGGCCGCAGACGACGGCGTTGCCGTGCTGGGCATCTGCAACGGCTTTCAGATCCTGTGCGAGGCCGGAATGCTGCCGGGTGCCCTTTTGCGGAACGCCGGGCTCAAATACGTCTGCAAGCCGATCAGCCTGACCGTCGCCAATGCCCAGACGCGCTTCACCGCCGGGTATCAGGGGCAGCGCGAAGTCATTATGACCCAGGGGAATGGCGACGGGAATTTCTTTGCCGAACCGGAAGAACTCGCCCGGCTCGAGGGCGAGGGCCAGGTCGTGTTCCGCTATGTCGACAACCCCAATGGATCGGCGGCCAACATCGCCGGGATCCAGAATGCGCGTGGCAATGTTCTAGGGATGATGCCGCACCCGGACCGGGCGTTTGAAGCCGAACTGGGCTCGGCGGACGGGGCCACCCTGTTTCGCAGCATCTACGCCGCCGCCTAGACGCCCCAAGCCTGGCTGGGCGCATAGGCGTCGATGGCCCCGAACATGGCGGTGATCAACCCCCGCTCCTCGGGCGTGATCTCGTCCTTCCAGACATCGAAGATCAGGATGATCCGGTCATGGTCGCTGTCGTTGCGCGCCTCGTGCTCGATCGTGTCGTCAAAGGCCCAGGCCACGCCGTCCCGCCATTCCCGGACCGTGTTGCCCACTCTCAGGCGGCACCCGGGCGGGGTAATCAGCGGCAGATGACAGATCAGCCGCGTATTGATCACGCCGTTGTGGGGCGGGATTCGCGCGCCGGCCGACAGTTTGGAGAACAGGATCGACGGCGTCCGGCCCGGAATCCGGCACAGCGGGACCGCGGCAAGCGCCTTGAGGGTCGCAGGACACCGGGCGGCGATCCCGGATTGTTCAACGCCATCCTTCCAGAGAAAGATCGCACTCCAGTCGGGGTTGTCGAGCATCCCGGCCTGGTCGCCATTGGGCCGATCCTCACGCGACTCGACATACGGTCGAAAGAGCTCCGGTTCGGCCAGCAGCGCCTGAAGCTCTGCGCGAATTAGGGACGCGTCTCGTTCAACGGCATCCAGCCATGGCAGGCTTTCGCGATCCGCGTACTCGATCTGTGGCAGCCCGGGAAATAGATAGAAGCGCGGCTCCTGGAAAAAGAGCCGTTTGCGCCCCGCCATCAGATCGAGCGACAGCGAAAACCGGGCGCTGGACTGATCAGGATTGAAGCCGGCAGCGTTCAAGCGTGACTGGAGATGGGCTTCATAGGCTGCCGTCTGCGTATGAATCACCGAAACCGCGCGCTGCAGCGGCTCGACGAGGTCCGGCGACACTTGCCCCATCTGCCGGGCGAGCTGCACGGCTCTGGTGTAGAACGCCGTCGCGCCCCGACCGTCCCCACGCGCCATGAACGCATCGCCTCGCGCAATCAGGTCGCGCAGATCCCCGGAACCGTCAGATGACATCGGTCGATGGAAGCCACCCGACGGCCCGGCGTCAAGCCTTGGATCAGGTCTCGTCGGTCGACGTACCTTCTTCTTCCTCGTCATCGACTTCGACATGGACGTTCTCGTCATCGCGAGACTGAACGTCACCCGCATCGCGCTGCGCCGCCAGTTCGCGAGCCCCGACGCCGAGTCCCTGTTCACGGCCGCGCGTCGCGGACACTTCATCGGTTTCGAAATGGATTTTGGGATCAGCCATGATTGCCTCCTGTTGCTTGGCCCCTAAACGTCCCCGCAGGCCGGCGGTTGCCATGGGCCATGCGCGCAACAGTTCCTTGAACCTTTTCGCTCCGTCGCGCGTATGGTGCAGCTCAATGCTGAAGCTGGCGCTTGCCAGATCCGCGCAGGAGCCAAAATGTCATCGATCGTTCGCCCGACGGGCCCTCAGCAGACCCGGCGCCTCGTCGTCCTCGCTGCGACTGTGTTCTCGATCGCCGCCGGCCAGATCCAGCAGATGGGCGGCTTTGGTCAAACCCCGGCCGAGTTCGCCGCCGACAGTGACGCGACACTGCGGGTCGTCGGATACGCCTTTGCGATCTGGGGTGTGATCTACCTCTGGCTTTCCGCCTATGCGATCCGGCAGGTCCTGCCCGCCACGGGCGAAAGCGACATGATCCGGCGCTTCGCCCTGCCATCGATCGTGGCCATGATCTTCATCGGCCTGTGGAATTTCGCGGCGGCCTTCGATCAGGAAGTCGCCACCATTGTCATCATCTCGACGGCCTTGCTTGCGCTGCTGATCCCCCTGCTCAGGCATGGAGCCCTGATCCGCTCGCTGTCACGCGGCGATCGGGATCGCTGGCTGGTCGCCTGGCCGCTGGCCCTGCTGGCGGGATGGCTGACCGTGGCGACACCCGTCAACATCGTCACAGTGGCGACCGGAAACGGCGATCTTCCGACCTTCCTGTCCCCTACGGCCTGGGCTCTGGTGGCGGTCCTGATCGTGGTCCTGATCGGTGTCCTGGTCACCTGGCGAACCCGCCTGCTGGCCTATTCCCTGCCGATCGTCTGGGGTCTGGCCGGCGTGGTGGTCGCGGAACAGGCCCGCAATCCGGTGCTGGCCTATGTGACCGCCTTCGAGGCTGCCCTGCTCCTGATCGTGGCGATCGTCCTCGTCTTCCGCGTCAAGCCGGGTGTGGAGCGCGCGCGCGTCTGATCTTGCGTCCGTCAGGGACTGACATCGGGCGGGTTCACCGCTAGAAGCGCGGTCCATGAGCGCAGCGCAGAAGACCACCGCCGAACTGGCCGCCGAATATGGCCTGGCCCCTGCCGAATATCAGGTCGTCCTGGACCGGCTCGGGCGTGAACCCAACCACGTCGAACTGGGCGTGTTCTCGGTGATGTGGTCCGAGCACTGTTCGTACAAGTCGTCCAAGATCCACCTCGGCAAATTCCCCACCACCGGCCCGCGCGTGATCTGCGGCCCCGGGGAAAACGCTGGCGTCATCGACATCGACGATGGCGACGCCTGCATCTTCAAGATGGAGTCCCATAACCACCCCTCCTACATCGAGCCCTACCAGGGCGCGGCGACCGGCGTGGGCGGCATCATGCGCGATGTCTTCACCATGGGGGCCCGCCCGGTCGCCCTCCTGAACGCGCTGCGCTTCGGGGACATCGGACACGAAAAGACCCGCCGCCTCGTCAGGGGCGTCGTCAGCGGCATCGGCGGCTATGGCAACTGTGTCGGCGTGCCGACGGTGGCGGGCGAGACCAATTTCCACTCAGGCTACAACGGCAACATTCTCGTCAATGCCATGTGCGTCGGTCTGGCGAAGGCCGACAGCATCTTCTACTCGGCCGCCCCCGGTGCGGGCATGTCCGTGGTCTATTTCGGCTCCAAGACCGGCCGCGACGGCATCCACGGGGCGACCATGTCCTCGGCAGAGTTCGACGATGAATCGGACAGCAAACGCCCCACCGTCCAGGTCGGCGATCCCTTTGCCGAAAAGCTGCTGATCGAGGCGACTTTGGAACTGATGGCGTCCGGTGCCGTCGCTGCGATCCAAGACATGGGTGCGGCCGGCATGACGTCGTCTTCCGTCGAGATGGCGGGCAAGGGCGGCGTCGGCATCGAGCTGAACATGGACGCCGTCCCCCAGCGCGAGGAGGGCATGACGGCCTATGAGATGATGCTTTCGGAAAGCCAGGAGCGGATGCTGGCGGTCCTGAAGCCCGGCCGCGAGGAAGACGGCCACCGCATCTTCAAAAAGTGGGGTCTGGACGCTGCCGTGATCGGCATGACCACCAACACCGGGCGGCTGATCCTGAACCATCATGGCGAGGTGGTCTGCGACGTGCCGCTGGCCCCGCTGTTCGACGATGCCCCGCTCTACGACCGGCCCTGGACCCAGCCGGTGCTGCACCCGCGACTCGACCCCGCCAGCGTGCCCGCACCGGAAAGCTGGGTCGATGCCGTCCTGACCGTCCTCACCTGCCCGGACATGGCCTCCAAGCGCTGGATCTGGGAACAGTACGACCGCCATGTCATGGCCGACACGCTTCAGGATTCGGCCACGGGTGCCGACGCCGGCGTGGTGCGCGTGCACGGAACCGACAAGGGCCTGGCGGTCACCAGCGACTGCACCCCCCGCTATGTCCAGAACGACCCCTATGAGGGCGGCAAGCAGGCTGTGGCCGAGGCCTGGCGCAACCTGACCGCGGTTGGGTCGCAGCCGATTGCCATCACTGACAATCTGAATTTCGGCAATCCCCAGCGCCCGGAGATCATGGGCCAGATCGTCCGCGCCATCGATGGCATGGCCGAGGCCTGCCGCGCGCTGGACTTCCCGGTCGTGAGCGGAAACGTCTCGCTCTACAACGAGACCAATGGCGTCGCCATTCCGCCCACTCCGACGGTTGGAGCGGTGGGACTGCTCAAGAACTATGATGTGGTGACCGGCTTCTCGACCATGGCCGAGGGCGACACCCTGATCCTGATCGGCGAGACTCGCGGCGAACTGGGGGCCTCCATCTATCTGCGCGAGGTTCTGGGTCGCGAGGACGGGGCACCGCCGCCGGTGGATCTGGCGCTGGAGCGAAAGACCGGCGACTTCGTGCGCGACCTGATCGAGACCGGTCGCCTGACCTGCGTCCACGACCTGTCTGACGGCGGTCTGATCGGCGCCGTGGCGGACATGGCCCTGGCCAGCGACTGCGGTGTGGAGATGAACCCCACCAGCGCCGAACACGCCCACATCTTCATGTTCGGAGAAGACCAGGCGCGCTATCTGGTCGCCGTGCCCAATCCCGTCGAGATCATCGCTGCAGCCCAGGAGGCCGGCCTGCACGCTTCGGTCGTTGGCCATGCAACTGGCCGTGATCTTGCGTCCGGCGACCTGTTCCGGCTGCCGCTGGCGCATCTGCGCGAAATGCACGAAAGCTGGATGCCGAACTGGATCGAGACGTGAACGGAGACCCCACGATGCGCGCCCTTCTGATCATCGCCTCGGCCCTGGCCCTGACCGCCTGCGGACAGGGAACGACCGACAAGGCCGGAGACAAGGCGGCCGACCACGCTGCAGCCGGGCACGACGGCGCGACTGCCGGGGCCGGCGATGCCGCCTTCGCCGCCTCCGAGGCCGCGATGCATACCGAGATGGCCGCAGCGACCGGCGACACGGTCGATGAGTCCTATGTCGCCAAGATGATCGCCCATCATCGCGGAGCCGTGGCCATGGCGGACGTGGCCCTCGCCCAGTCCCAGGACCCCGGCATCCTGCGCATGGCCCAGATGGTCAAGGACACCCAGACGGCCGAAATCGCGGAAATGCAGGCCTGGCAGCCCGCACCACCCGTCGCGACACCACCGGCGGCGCCTGCGGCAACGACGACACCCGCGAGCCCGGAAGCCGCCGCGAACTGAGGCTAGACTGGCGACATGACCGAGACCCTGTCGCCCCCCGTGTTTCGCCCCGCCGTCCCCCCGCGGCGTGAAGGCCCGCTGCCGCTCGTCCCCTTCCTCTGGCACAGCTGGCGCGATCCGCTCGGTACCTGGTCGAAGCGGCATTTCGAGGAACCGCAGCTGTACGGGGAAGGCCCGCTGGGCTCCGTCATCGTCGTCAGCCATCCGGCTGGCGTGCGCCATGTCCTGACCGACAATGCCGCCAACTACCGCAAGGGCGACCTCCAGCGGCGCATCCTGGGGCCTCTGCTATCCGAAGGACTTCTGCTCACCGAAGGTGACGTCTGGCGGCGTGGCCGTCGAATCCTCGCCCCGCTCTTCACCCCTGCCCGGATGCGCGGCCTTACGACCCGTATGGCCGAGGTGTGCGCCGCCCGCGTGTCCGGCTGGGACCTGAAGTTCGGTCCGCAGGTCATGGACATCGACAGTCAGATGTCGACCCTGACGTTCGAGATCCTGTCAGCCACCCTGTTCAGTGACGAGCTGGGCGGCGAGGCGGCGGGCTTCGAAAAGGCCCTGAACCGCTATCTGTCCATCGGCGCACGGATCGATCCGCTGGATGTGCTGGATGCGCCGAACTGGATACCCCGCCTGGGACGGCTGGCGTCCTACCAGTCGGCCGTCTTCTTCGAGAAGCGTGTTGCGGCCCTGGTGGCGGCACGGCGAGCCCGGATCGAGTCGGGCGATGCCGCCCCGCAGGACCTGCTCAGCGCCCTGCTGTCAGCCCGCGACGAGGCCGATGGCTCGGCCCTCTCGGACCGGGAGGTCTCTGCCAACATCCTGACCTTCATCCTGGCCGGGCACGAGACCACGGCCCGCACGCTCGGCTGGGCCCTGCATCTGATCTCGCGGGCCCCGGAAACGGCGGCGCGGCTGAAGGACGAGGCCGACAGATTCGACATTTCCGATTCGGCATGGGCCGAAAACCTCGCCTGGACGCGCGCCGTGATCGAGGAGTCCATGCGGCTTTTCCCACCGGCTCCGACGCTGGAGCGCACAGCCATCGGTCCGGACGTGATCGAGGGTCCGGGCGTCGAGGCACAGGCCATCAAGGCCGGGACGATGGTCATTATCTCGCCCTGGGTCCTGCACCGGCATGAGAAGCTCTGGGACGACCCGGCCGCCTTCCGGCCCGAGCGGTTCCTGCCCGAGAACCGCAAATCCGTGGACCGCTACGCCTGGATCCCGTTCAGCGCCGGGCCGCGGGTCTGCATCGGGGCGACCTTTGCCCTGCAGGAAGCGATGATCGCCCTCGCTACCATCCTGAAGGTCGCGGAGGTCGAAGCGATCACGCCGGTCGAGCCGCGACCCGTGCACCAGATCACCCTGCGATCGCGCGAGACCATGCGTCTGAGGCTGAGAGCGCGCGACGGACGGCCGGCCGCATAGCGACTGTCACAAAGGCCTATTAGGTCTGTTGGGCAACCCAGTCTGGAGTGAACATATGGCCGGCATCGATCTTTCGCGGCGAGGCCTGCTGCTGACCGTGGCAGCAGGCGGTGCGACCCTGGTCGCCGGGCGCCAGGCGATGGCGCAGATGGTGTTCGAGGACAATCCGTTCCAGCTCGGCGTCGCGGCCGGAGATCCCCTGCCCGACGGCTTCGTGATCTGGACCCGCCTCGCCCCCCGCCCGCTGGAACCCGATCACGGCATGCCGTCGCAACCCGTGGCCGTCAGCTGGGAAGTCGCGACCGAGCAGGGCTTCGGCGACAGTGTGGTGCAGAAGGGCGACACCGTCGCCCGCCCCGAACTGGGCCACGCGGTCCACGTCGAGGTCGGCGGCCTGGAGCCGGGCCGGCCCTATTTCTATCGCTTCACCGCCGGTCGCGAACGCTCGGGCACCGGCCGGGCCAAGACCACGCCCGTGGTCGGCTCCGCCCTCGCCGCCGTGAAGTTCGGCGTCCTCGGCTGCCAGGCCTATGAGTCAGGCCACTACACGGCCCATCGCAAGATCGCCGGAGAGGACCTCGACTTCATCTATTGCTACGGCGACTACATCTACGAAGGGCGCGGCAACCGCGTTTACGGGGGGCTTGAACCCCGCGAAAATCTCCGCACCCACATCGGCGGCGAGGTCTATACGGTCACCGATTACCGGCAGCGCTATGCCCAGTACAAGATGGACACCGACCTCCAGGCTTCGCACGCTTCGGCGGCGTGGTTCACCGTCTGGGACGATCACGAGATCGATAACAACTGGGTTTCGGACCTCGATCAGGACGGCACCGATCCCCAGATCTTCGCCCTGCGACAGGCGGCGGCGATGCAGGCCTATTACGAACACATGCCGCTGCGGAAATCGTCCTTCCCGCGCGGATCGGCCATGCAGCTCTATCGTCGGGCCCAGTATGGCAACCTGCTGGACCTGAACCTGCTGGATACCCGCCAGTTCCGCACCGATCAGCCCTGTCAGGACCGGTTCAACAGTGGCTGCGACGGCATCAACGACCGCACGGCCCAGGTGCTGGGCGAGGCCCAGGAAGCGTGGCTTCTAAACAATCTGGACCGGTCGGAAGCGACGTGGAAAGTGCTGGCCCAGCAGATCATGGTCATGGATCTGGACCGCAATCCGGGTGAGGACTACGGGGTCAACACCGACAGCTGGGCAGGCTATCGGGTCCCGCGCGAGCGCCTGCTGCGCCACATCCGCGACCGCCGCATCGCCAATACTGTCGTCCTGACCGGGGACGAGCACCAGAACTATGCCGGCGAGCTCTATCTGGACGGCCGCAATCCCGAGGGTGCCCCGATCGCGACCGAGTTCGTCTCGACCTCGATCAGCTCCGGCGGCGACGGTCAGGACCAGCGTCCGGACCAGGCGCAGTTCCTGAGCGCCAACCCGCAGCTGAAATTCCGCAACAGCCAGCGCGGCTATGTAATCTGCGACGTAACGCCGGAACGCTGGCAGACCGAGTTCAAGGTTCTGGACCAGATCCAGGATCGCAATGGCGTCCTGACGACGCGTGAGACGCTGGCGGTCGAGGCCGGGGACGCCCGGCTGACCGCCGCCTGATCCATCGTCTGTCAAGATTACGTCGTTTGACAAGCGCGACGTCGCATGAGTTGATCTGACCGTTGACGAGGGGGCGGGTCATGCTTGTCGAACGGCGTAAACTCCTGATCGGTGCCGCAGCGCTGGCGCTGGTCGCCGGCTCCGGTCAGAGGGTCGCGGCACGCGGCTCCTTGATCCCGGTGCCACCTGTCGCCCGCGTCGAGCCCGTGACCGAAACCTTCTTCGGGCAGTCGGTGACCGATCCCTACCGCTGGATGGAAACCCGCACCGACCCCGACTGGGAGCCGTTCATGCGCTGCAACGCCGCCCACGCAGAGGCGACGCTGGCCGCCATCCCCGGCCGGGCTGCGATGCTGGAGCAGATCTCGGCCCTGACCGGATCGAATGCCACCGCCACGGCACCGGTCCCGGCGGGCGGCAAGCTGTTCTACACCAAGCGCGCCGAGGGCAAGGACACCTCGGCCCTGATCGTGCGCGAAGGCACGGTCGATCGGGTCCTGGTCGATCCGGACGCGCTCAAGGCGGGCGGCAGCCATGTCTCGCTGGACTGGTGGGTGCCGTCTCCCGACGGATCGCATGTCGTCTATGGCCTGTCCCCGTCAGGCTCGGAAGACTCCGTCCTGCACATCATGCGGGTGGCGGACCAGACCATCCTGCCCGAGCGGATCGACCGCACGCAGTACGCCTCGCCATCGTGGCTACCGGACGGCACCGGTTTCTTCTATCTGCGGTTCGGAAACGCCGCCAAGGGCAGCGTCGACTATTACAAGGACAGCGTGGCCTGGCTCCATCGGGTCGGCACCGAGGCCGAGGCCGACATCGAAATTCTGAAACGGGGCAAGTATGACGCCATACCCCTGACCCCGTCCGAGTTCCCGGTCCTGATCACCGACCCGACGTCGGATCATGTGCTGGTGGCCGTCTTTGGCGGCGTTCGTCGCGAGAACCCCGTCTGGTCCACCCTCCTGTCCGACCTTGTGGCCGGCACGCCCCGGTTCAAGCCTGTCGCGACGCTGGAAGACGAGATCACCACCGTCGGGTGGAAGGGCGATGATCTCTATCTTCTCAGCACACGGGACGCCGAGAACGGCAAGGTCCTGAAGGTCAGCATGTCCTCGCCCGATCTGTCGGCCGCCGAGGTGGTCATCCCCCACGGCGATCGGGTGATCGAGGGCCTCGCCCACGCCCGGGACGGCCTCTACGTCAGCTTCATGGAGGGCGGATACCAGAGCCTGGCCAGGGTGAATCCGTCCGGGACGCTGACGCCTGTGCCCCTGCCCTTCGAGGGGTCCATCCTTCAGACCAACGCCAGCACATCCGAGCCCGGGGTCTATCTGCGGCTGACCAGCTGGCTGGAGCCGGTCGGCGTGTGGCGGGTCGGTGCAGACGGGACCGTCACCGACACCGGGCTTTCGCCCAGGCCCGACATCGACACCTCGCCCTTCGAAGCCATCCGCGATTTCGCCACCGCGCGGGATGGCACGCGCGTGCCGGTCTCGATCATCGCCAGAAAGGGCCTGGTGCGCGACGGTTCGGCTCCGACGCTGGTCAATGCCTATGGGGCCTATCAGATCTCGTCGACGCCCGGTTTCGCGACCCGGGCCGTGCCGTTCCTGGCGCTGGGCGGCGTTCTGGTCACGGCGCATGTGAGAGGTGGCGGGGAATACGGCAAACGCTGGTGGCGCGCGGGCCAGAAGCTGACCAAGCCCAACACCTGGCGCGACCTGATCGACGTCAGCGAACATCTGATCAAGGCCGGTTGGACCTCATCGGCCAAACTGGGGATCGCGGGCGGCTCCGCCGGCGGCATCACCATGGGCCGGGCCCTGACCGAGCGGCCGGACCTGTTTGCGGTCGTCGTGCCCGAGGTCGGCTGTCTCAATGCCCTTCGCATGGAGTTCTCGCAGAACGGTCCCGGCAATATCGATGAGTTCGGCACCGTCACCACCGAGGACGGGTTCAGGGGCCTGTACGCCATGGATTCCCTGCATCACGTCGTCGACGGGACCCGCTATCCGGCCGTGCTGATGCCTCATGGCATGACCGACCCGCGCGTCGAACCCTGGCACTCCGCAAAGATGACCGCGCGCCTCCGGGCAGCGGCGGCACCGGACAGCGGGCCGATCCTGCTGCGGGTGGATTTCGAGGCCGGCCACGGCATCGGCTCAACCCGTAGCCAGCTGGATGCCCTGGACGCCGACATCTACAGCTTCCTGCTGTGGCAGACCGGTCAGGCCGGCTTCCAGCCGGCCTGACGCCGCGTTCCTAATCGGGACGCTCTCTCGAGCGACCGACATGGGCGACCAGACGCTCGAGCCGGCCTTCGAACAGCCGATCGGCGAGCGCCTGAACCTCGGCGTCCAGATAGGTTTCGCGGTCGATCAGGGCGCGGTAGGTCAGCCGGCCATCATCGCGGTCCGGGCGTACGGCCTTCTTGCGCATCAGGCGGCCCAGCAGGGTCTTGATCGTGGCATCGCCCCAGGGCTGGGCCAGTCGCACCTCCTCGATCAGACCCGTCGGCGTCAGCGGGCCCCGTCGCCAGAGCGCCGCCAGGATCTCGCTCTCGGCTTCGGTGACATGGATGGGAGTGACAGCCATGACCGGGCTCAGGGCCTCAGAATGGCGCGATCGATCCGGGCCTCGACCGCCCAGTTGCAGATCACGGCAATGACCCCGGCCAGCAGGCCCAGCATGGCGATCGTGGCTCCCTCGGCCAGGCCGGGGGCGATGACGGCGAAGGGAACGGGCTCTCCGACATTCGCAAGGCCGATCAGGATCATGACGCCATTGAACGCGGCTCCCAGCAGGCCGATCAGTGGCCCGCCCAGTCTCAGCGCCGACAGAAAGGCCGAGCCGCCGACCAGGGCCGGGCCCGCCATGATCTTGCGGACCGCGATGACCATCGAGGCCAGCATTCCGGCGATCAGCAGGACCATCAGCAGCTTCATCGTTGGCGCGGCATCGCCGAAGATAGTCCCGAGGGTGACGGCCTGCGGCTGGGCCAGGGCGGGCGTCGCGACCAGCACGCCCAGAAGGGCGGGAGAGAGACGGTGCAGAACGGCCATGACATCCTCGTTTGATTACATCTGTAATCTCAGATTACATGCGTAATCAGTTCCGTCAATCGATGATCTTCAGGCCGCTTCTGGGATCGCCTGTTTCAGCCGCCCGCCAACCCGGATCGGCTCGATCCGCGTGGCCAGGCCGGTCCGGTCGTCGGTCTCGACATAGACGCCACAGATCGTTGCCGGGCCGTGCGCGGGAGCGTAGCGACCGCCCGAGATCCGGGTCGTGAACCGCCGCAGCGGCTCTTCCTTCTCGTTGCCGATGACGCTGTCATAGTCGCAGCAGCCCCCGGCGTCCGTCTGATAGGCCGTACCGCCCGGCAGGATCTGGGCGTCCGCCGTTGGGACATGGGTGTGGGTGCCGATCACGAGGCTGGCGCGGCCATCACAGAAATGACCCATCGCCATCTTCTCGGACGTCGCCTCGGCATGCATGTCCACGATCACGGCGTCGGCCGCGACACCCAGCGGACAGGCGTTCAGCTCGCGGTCCACGGCGCTGAACGGGTCGTCGTTGGGGTCCATGTGGATACGGCCCAGCACATTCATGACCAGCACCGTCTTGCCCGAAGGCGTCTCGAACAGATTGGCCCCGGCGCCTGGCGCATCCATCAGTCGCGGATAGTTGGCCGGCCGGATCAGGCGCGGTTCGCGCACGATATAAGTCAGGGCCTCCCGCTGGTCCCAGGAGTGGTTGCCCAGGGTCAGGCAGTCAGCCCCGGCCATGAACAGCTCGCGCGCCGTGTTTTCCGTGATGCCGAAGCCGCCTGCCGCGTTCTCGGCATTGACCACCACGAAGTCGAGCTTCAGGTCGCGCTTCAGCGCAGGCAGGTGGTCGGTCAGGCCATCACGACCGGACTTGCCGATCACGTCGCCGAAGAATGCCAGTCTCATGTGTCAGGTGACCTTTCGGGTCGCGATATAGCCGACCTCCGTCAGAACGCCATCCAGCCACTGATCATGCGCGTCCATCGGTAGCGCCTCGACCGCCTGTCCGGAATAGGCGAGGCCGATCCGGGGAACGGCCGGCAGGGCAGCAAACGTCCGGTCGTAATAGCCTCCGCCCTGCCCCAGCCGTCCGCCGTTTCGGTCAAACGCCAGCAATGGTGTCAGGATCAGGTCCGGTATGACCTCGTCAGCCAAAGGCAGCGGTGCCGGACATCCGCCTAGGTCTGTCTCGAGCGGATCGCCCGGCGTCCAGCAACGAAAGATCAGGGCTTGGCCCCGCTCTGTCACCACCGGCAGGCACAGCCGCCGTCCGGTCTGTTGCAAGGCCCTCGCCAATGGCTCCGGATCCAGTTCGGGACCAACAGCAGCATAAAGCGCCACCATGGAGGCTTGGGGGAGTTCCTTTGCGAAGTCCGCGACCTGCTGGCTGGCGTCCGGCAAGGCATCCGCCAGTTGCTTGCGGAGGGCCCTCATGGTCGCGCGCAACTGGGGCTTGGACGTCATCGCAAGGCCGTTACGCAGCGAGCGCGATCGCTCGGGTGGAATGGGTTGGCGGCGCCATAAGAGCCGTGAAGGACGGTTTAAATCCTCTCGAGCCTGGGTAGCCAGGTGGGCTCCGTGTGCTCGACCCCACGAGGTCGGACAGGGACAGATCCCTTCGAGTGAATTAAGGCCGCGAGGATATGTTGCCTTCGACGAGAGCCACAGCAAGACCCGCCAAGGAGCAAGATAGGCGCTACTTAGGCCGCGAACAAGCGGCCTGGCTCAGATGCTCTGCGCCAGCTTCTCCAGCCGCGCGGCCACGGCGTTCAGCGCCTCTGCGACACCCGCTTCGGGATCGGCGGCGGGGATCGGCGGCACCGCCAATTCGGACGCCTGCCTCGCTTCGTGCAGTTCGTCCGCGAGCACCAGGGCCGCCATCAGGAAAAGCCGCAGGTCACCGACATGGCCCACGTCGCTGGCCACGCTCCTGACGTTCCGGTCAAAAAGCCGGGCAAGCGTCTTGACCCGCTCCTCCTGACCATCGGCGCATCCGACGGCATAGGGGCGACCGTTGATGTCGACCGTGACCGTCGCCATCAGGCGGGCTCGTTCAGAAGGCCACGCATGGCCTGCGCCGCTTCAGCGAGCATGTCCGACGCCTCGCGGCCCGCGGCCTCCAGCGCGGCAATGCGCGCCGCATCGGCAGGGTTCGGCGTACGCGGGGCAAACAGGTCGTCGTCGGTGATCGGCGGGGCGCTTGCAGGGCGGGCCTTCAGCTCCAGCACCTTGCGCTCCAGCGCGGCGAGAGCCTGATCGATACGCTCTTTCGCAGCGGTCGTGGCATCAGCCATCGGTCTCTCCCTCCAGATTTCTTATAGAACGCGTTGCCGCGCCGGGGTAAAGCGCCCGCGCCGTCCTTTTTCCGCCTTCCGACGAAAGACACCGCCGTGGCCAAGTCCGAAACCTCTTCTGCCAAGGCCTCGCCCGAGGCCATGGCCAATGCCATCCGTGTGCTGGCCATGGATGGCGTCGAAAAGGCGAACAGCGGTCACCCCGGCATGCCGATGGGCATGGCCGACGTGGCGACGGTCCTTTTCTCGAAATATATGAAGTTCGACGCCTCGCGTCCGGACTGGGCCGACCGGGACCGGTTCATCCTGTCGGCGGGCCACGGATCGATGCTGATCTACGCCCTGCTGCACCTGACCGGCTACAAGGCGGCTACGAAGGACGAACTGTCGAACTTCCGCCAGTGGGGATCCAAGACCGCTGGCCACCCGGAATGGGGTCATATGCCGGGCGTCGAGACCACGACCGGTCCGCTGGGTCAGGGCCTCGCCAATGCCGTGGGGTTTGCGCTCGCCGAGCGACACCTCGCCGCCCGTTTCGGTGAGGACCTTGTCGACCACCGCACCTGGGTCATCGCCGGGGACGGCTGCCTCATGGAGGGCGTGTCTCAGGAAGCGATCGCACTGGCGGGTCGCTATAAACTGAACCGCCTGACCGTCCTCTGGGACGACAATGCCATCACCATCGACGGCGCGGTCAGCCTGTCGGATGCGACGGACCAGGCCGGACGCTTCAAGGCGGCTGGCTGGGCGGTGAAGGCGGTCGACGGCCACGACATGAAGGCCATCTCCAAGGCCATGGCCTGGGCCACGAAACAGGACAAGCCGACGCTGATCGCCTGCCGTACCAAGATCGGCAAGGGCGCGGCCACGATGGAAGGCAGCCACAAGACCCACGGGGCCGCCCTCGGCGCCGCAGAGATTGCCGCGACCCGCCTGGGCATGAGCTGGGATCACGAGCCCTTCGACCTGCCAACGGAAATCGAGACCGCCTGGCGCAAGGTCGGCAAGCGCGGCGGCAAGGCTCGCAAGGCCTGGGAAGCGCGTCTGGCGCGGTCGCCTCACGCCACCGAGTTCACCCGCGCCATGCGCGGCGACCTGCCCGAGGGCGCCTTTGATGGCCTGAACGCAAAGATCGCCGAGCTGATCGAGACGAAACCCGCCCAGGCCACGCGCCAGGCGTCCGGTGCCGCCCTGGATCAGCTGTTCGGGGCCATCCCCGACATGATCGGCGGCTCGGCCGACCTGACCGGCTCGAACAACACCTTCGTCAAGGACACGCCCATCCTCGACGGCCCCGACTATGCGGGCCGCTACATCAACTACGGCATCCGCGAGTTCGGCATGGGCACGGCCATGAACGGCATGGCGCTGCATGGCGGGGTCATCCCCTACGGCGGCACCTTCATGGTCTTCTCGGACTACAGCCGCCCGGCCATCCGGATGGCGGCCCTGATGGGCATCCGGGTCATCCATGTGCTGACTCACGACAGCATCGGCCTCGGCGAGGACGGCCCGACGCACCAGCCAATCGAGCATCTGGCCGCCCTGCGCGCCATCCCGAACCTGCTGGTCTTCCGCCCGGCCGATACGGTGGAGGCCATGGAATGCTGGCAACTGGCGCTGGAGCACAGGAACACGCCCTCCGCCATGGCGCTGTCGCGGCAGAAGACGCCCGCCGTCCGGACCGAGGCCGGGTGCGAGAATTTCTCGGCCCGCGGCGCCTATGAGCTGAAATACCTGACCGAAGGCGAGGCCCGAGTCACCCTGTTCGCCTCGGGCACCGAGGTCGCCATCGCCCTCGCCGCCGCGGCCACCCTCGACGCCGAAGGCCTGCCCACGCGGGTGATCTCCGTTCCCTGTTTCGAACTGTTCGAGCAGCAGGACGCGGCCTACCAGGCCTCAATCCTCGGCCGCGGCACGATCCGTGTCGCCGTCGAGGCCGCGGTGAAACAGGGTTGGGAACGGTTCATCGGCGAGGACGGGGCCTTCATCGGCATGTCCTCCTTCGGCGCATCGGCCCCGGCCGAGGTCCTGTACCGCGAATTCGGCATTACGGCCGAGGCCGTCGTGGCAGCGGTCAAGGCACGGGTGTGATGCCTCGTCCGGGCCTGATCGCCACGGCCATGGCCCTGGCAATCGGCAGCCTGTCACCCGCCCTGGCGCAGGTGCCTGATGCACCGGTCTCGCGCCCGATCGTCATCGGCCAGTCGTACACACTGCCATCCGCGATCATGGACGAGCCGCGCGAGATCAACGTCTGGCTTCCGCCCGGCTATGCCGACAGCGGACAGCGCTATCCGGTCCTGTACATTCTGGATGGCGGGATCGATCAGGACTTCCACCACATCAGCGGCCTGGCCCAGCTGGGCACCATCGCCGGAACCACGCGCGACATCATCGTGATCGGGATCACCTCTCGTGATCGCCGCAACGAGCTGGCGCTGAGGTCCGAAGATCCCGAACTGATCGCCGCCTATCCGACCCAGGGTCAGTCCGCGCGCTTCCGTCGGCATCTGACCGAGGAAGCCCTGCCCTTCGTCGAGGCGACCTTCCGCACCGATGGCGAGGCCGTGCTGATGGGCGAGTCGCTGGCGGGCCTGTTCGTGGTCGAGACGTTCCTGAAACAGCCCGCCCTGTTCGATGACTATGTCGCCATCAGCCCCAGCCTCTGGTGGGACGACGGCGAATTGGCCACCCAGGCTGCGACATTGCTGGCCGCCCATCCGGCGGGGCCGCGCAAGCTGATCCTGACCATCGCCGACGAGGGCGGCGAGATGCAGACCGCCATGGACGCCCTGGTCGCGGGCCTGACGACGGCGGCTCCGGCGGATCTGGTCTGGACCTATGAGCCCCGCCCGCACCAGACCCACGCCACCATCTATCACGGCGCGGCGATGGAGGCCCTTCGCACCCTGTTTCCCGTCCCGGCCACTGAGCCCGCCACCGCGCCATGAGCCATCTGTCCGCGCTCAGCCTGCTGGTCCGCGACTATGACGAGGCCATCGCCTTCTATGTGGGCAAGCTGGGGTTCGACCTTACCGAGGACACCGACCTGGGGGGTGGCAAACGCTGGGTTCGCGTGACGCCGAAGGGCGGACAGACATCGCTGCTGCTGGCCCTGGCCAGCACCGACGCCCAACGGGCCCAGGTCGGCGATCAGGCCGGTGGCCGCGTCTGGCTGTTCCTCCAGACCGACGACCTGATGCGCGACCACGCTGACTGGTCGGCCAAGGGCGTCCATTTCCGGGAGGCCCCGCGTCATGAAAGCTATGGCAAGGTCGTGGTCTTCGAGGACCTGTATGGCAATGCGTGGGATCTGATCGAACCGGCCTGACTGGCCTGCTGCTTCTCAAGCCTGTATGCGCCGACGATCCGGAGTTGCTGCCATGGCCCGAACGCTGAAGATCGACTTCGTCTCCGACGTCATGTGCCCTTGGTGCATCGTCGGACTGGGCGGGCTGGAAGAGGCGCTCCGGCGGCTCGACGGCGTGGTCGAGGCCGAGATCCGGTTCCAGCCGTTCGAGCTTAACCCGGCCATGCCGCCGGAAGGCCAGAACATCGTCGAACACATCGGCCAGAAATACGGCGCGACGCCCGAACAGTCGGCCAGCAACCGCTTCATGATCCACGCCCGCGCAGCCGAGGTCGGGTTCGACATGCGCACCGGCCCCGACAGCCGCATCTGGAACACTTTCGACGCCCACCGTCTGCTGTTCTGGGCTGGAGTTGAAGGTCGCCAGCACGCCCTGAAGCACGCCATGTTCGACGCCCATTTCACCGATGGCCTCAACATGTCCGACCCCGCCGTCCTGGCGGATACAGCCCATAAGGCGGGGCTGGATCGCGACGCTGCCGCCGACGTCCTGGCCTCCGGTCGCTACGCCACCGAGGTCCGGGCCGAGGAACAGGCCTGGCAGGCGCGCGGCATCACGAGCGTACCCGCCGTCATCATCAACGACCGCTACCTGATCTCCGGCGGCCAGCCCGCCGACGTCTTTGAACAGGCCCTGCGCACCATCGCTGCCGAGGCGGACGCCCCGCCCGCCTAGAACGGCATGCTGGCAACTGCCCCCGCCCGGACCTGCAGCCTGTCCGCACCCAGTGCCGCGATCGCAACGTCCAGAATTGGATCACGACCGACGCCAAGGTCGTCGGCAGACGACTCCACCACAACGTCCGGCGAGACGCCGCGCTTCTCCAGCCGAACGCCGCCCGACGTCCGGAAATCGGCCCGGCTAAGGGTCAGGCGTCCCCCATCGGGCAGGGTCGTGTCCTGCGAAATCAGCACAGCCCCCGCCGTATGCTCTCCGACAACAATGGCACGACCGGCTTCCTGCAAGGCGGCGGGTGTCAGCTCGGCGGCGCTGCGGCTGCTTCCGTCCACCAGGACCGCGAGGTCATTGCTGACGGGGGCATTCAGATCCCCACACCCCTGACGCACCCTCAGCGTGGTCGAGCGTCCGGAGCGCGCCGTGCGCGTCGCCCAGACCTGACGATCGGGCAGGAAGCATGACAGCGCCGCGTCGGCCTCCATCAGCAACCCGCCGGGATTGGCACGAAGGTCCAGAATGACATCGGTGTCCGGCGCCAGCTCGGCCAGCTGCGCGCCAAGCCAGCGCCCGAGTCCGGCCTCGAAGGCATCGATCCGCAGCACCAGCAGCCCGGGTCGCGACCGGTCGACACTGAAGGCGGGGACGGGGTCCATCAGACGCGGCGTCAGGGACATCCGGTGCGTCACACCCGCCTGATCGACCAGCTGGAGGGCCACCGCCGTACCCTCGGGCAATTCGAGCTCAGGCCCCCAGCGCTCGCCATTGATTGCGTCCAGACGCCAGCCCGGTGCAATCCCGGCCTCCTGGGCCGGCGAGCCATCCCGAATGCGTTCGATCCGCTGGGAACCATCCGGCTGGTCAAACAGGGTCATGCCCATGACGGGTCGTCGCTGACGCTGACTGTCCCGACGCCGCACCGATGCCGCCGGCAAAGCCGCCGCATGGTCGTCATCCAGCAGGTCGAGCATGGCGTTCATCGCCCGGTACAGCTGCCGGTCATCCGGGGCCGCCAGGGCCACGGGGCGCCAGGTCTCGCGGGCCGCGCGCCAGTCGACGCCATGCAGTTTCGGGTCATAGTAGCTGCGCTGGACCTCGCGCCACACGGCGTCGAACACCCGCCGGTTCAGCGCAAGCCTGTCCGTCCCGGCCGTCGTCTCTGCGGCCGTCGTCTCTGAAAGGCCGGCCGCCTGCGCGGGCGCGACCGACAGCAGCAGCACAAGGCTGGCTGCCGCTGCGCTCAGACACCGGGTCGCGAACGAACGAAAGAAGGGGCGGGACATCCCCCCTACCCTAAGCCACTGGCGGCACGGCACTCAAGCGACCCCCGTCGGATCGTTACCTTCGATCACGGCTTGTGACAGCCTTGGGGTTGATCCCGAGGCGTCACGGTTCCATTGAAGCGCCAACCAAAAACAAACCCCTTCAGGAGCCTGCCCCATGACCGTCCGCGTCGCCATCAATGGCTTTGGCCGCATCGGCCGCCTCGTCCTGCGTTCCATCGTCGAACACGGCCGTCGCGACATCGAGGTCGTGGCGATCAACGATCTGGGGCCGGTGGCCACCAATGCCCATCTGCTGAAGTACGACAGCGTCCACGGCCGCTTCCCCGCCACGATCACCTCGGGCGACGACTGGATCGACGTGGGTCTGGGCAAGATCAAGGTCACGGCCGAGCGCGACCCGGCCAACCTGCCCCACCGGGACCTGAACGTGGACATCGCTTTTGAATGCACCGGCATCTTCACGACCAAGGAAAAGGCCTCGGCCCACCTGACCGCGGGTGCCAAACGCGTCCTGGTCTCGGCCCCCTGCGACGGTGCGGACAAGACCATCGTCTACAAGGTTAACCACGACAGCCTGACCGCCGAGGACGTCATCGTCTCGAACGGCTCGTGCACCACCAACGCCCTGGCCCCTGTCGCGAAGGTCCTGCACGACCTGTTCGGCATCGAGCGCGGCTACATGACAACCATCCACTCCTACACCGGTGACCAGCCGACGCTGGATACGATGCACAAGGACCTCTACCGCGGCCGTGCGGCGGCCCTGTCGATGATCCCGACCTCGACCGGCGCCGCCAAGGCCCTGGGTCTCGTGCTCCCGGAACTGAAAGGCAAGCTGGACGGCTCGTCGATCCGCGTGCCCACACCGAACGTCTCCGTCGTGGACCTCAAGGTCGTCGCCGGTCGCGAGGTCACGGTCGAGGAAATCAATGCCGCGCTGCAGGCTGCCGCCGACGGTCCGATGAAGGGCGTCCTGGCCACGACCGACGAGCCGCTGGTCTCCACCGACCTCAACCACATCGCCGCCTCCTCGACGGCCGCCCTGCCCCAGACCCAGGTCGTCGACGGCAAACTGGCCCGCGTCCTGACCTGGTACGACAACGAATGGGGCTTCGCGACCCGCATGGCCGACACGGCCCTGGCGATGAGCAAGCTGATGTAACCGATCTCCTCCCCATCGCCGCTTGGCGATGGGGAGGGGGACCGCGAAGCGGTGGAGGGGCTCTTTCCGCCGCACTGATCCGGGGACACAACCCCTCCGTCACGGCGCGAAGAGGCGCCGCGCCACCTCCCCATCGGCTGCGCCGACAGGGAGGAGACAGGAACCACTGATGACCTTCCGCACCCTCGACGACACCGGTTCACTGGTCGGCAAGACCGCCCTCGTCCGCGTGGATTTCAACGTCCCCATGGAGGACGGCAAGGTCACCGACGACACCCGACTGCGCGTCGCCCTGCCGACGATCCAGACGCTCCGCGACGCGGGTGCCAGGGTCGCCCTGCTGGCCCATTTCGACAGGCCCAAGGGCAAGGTCGTGCCTTCCATGAGCCTGAAGCCGGTCGTGGACGATCTGGAAACCCTGCTGGGAGCCCCTGTCCGGTTCGCGGATGACTGCGTGGGCGACGCGGCGAAGGCGGCGATCGGCGATATCGACGCCGGCGGTGTCATCCTGCTCGAGAACGTCCGCTTCCACGCCGGCGAGGAGGCCAACGACCCCGCCTTCGCCCGGCAACTGGCCGATCTGGGCGACCTCTACGTCAACGACGCCTTTTCCGCCGCGCACCGCGCCCACGCCTCGACCGAGGGCCTGGCCCGTCTCCTGCCGGCCTATGCCGGAGAATCGATGCGCCGCGAGCTCGACGCCCTGGATGCCGCGCTCGGCAATCCGCGCAAGCCGGTGATCGGCATCGTCGGCGGGGCCAAGGTCTCGACCAAGCTGGACCTGCTGAAGAACCTGGTCGGCCAGCTGGACCGGCTCGCCATCGGCGGCGGCATGGCCAACACCTTCCTGTTTGCCCAGGGTATCGACATCGGCGGCTCGCTGGCCGAGCGCGACATGGCCGACACGGCGCTCGAAATCATCGGAGAGGCCAAGGCGAAAGGCTGCGAGCTCCTGCTCCCTGTCGACTTCGTCGTCGCCACCGAGGTCAAACCCGGTGCTGCCAGCCGCGTTGTCATGGCCGGCCAGCCCCTGTCCGCCGACGACAAGATCCTCGACGCCGGCCCCGCCACTGTCGCCCGCCTGGTCGAGGCCCTGACCGCGTCGAAGACCTTGATCTGGAACGGCCCTCTCGGCGTGTTCGAGGTCCCGCCCTTCGACACCGCCACGGTCGCCGTGGCCCACCACGCGGCGGCGCTGGCGCAGGCCGGCGTTCTCGTGGCCGTGGGTGGCGGCGGCGACACCGTCTCGGCGCTCAACCATGCCGGAGTCGCCGACGACATGACCTTCGTCTCGACGGCCGGCGGGGCCTTCCTCGAGTGGATGGAAGGCAAGCCGCTTCCGGGAGTCGTCGCCCTGAACGTCTGAGCGCGCCCGGGCCCATTGCTTTTGCGCTGTTACATTGCGTGACTTCGCACGCGCACACGGCTAAAGCTCGGCCAAAATAAAACTGGCTCAGGAATACAACGCATGGCCCGGATCACACTCCGCCAACTGCTCGATCACGCCGCCGAGGAAGGCTACGGCCTGCCCGCCTACAACATCAATAATATGGAACAGGGCCTGGCCATCATGGAGGCCGCCGAGGCGGTCAACAGCCCGGTCATCATCCAGGCCAGCCGCGGTGCCCGGAACTATGCCAATGACATCGTCCTGGCCAAGCTGATCGACGCCCTTGCCGAACTCTATCCGCACATCCCGGTCTGCATGCACCAGGATCATGGCAACGGCCCTGCGACCTGCGCCACCGCCATCCAGTACGGCTTCACCTCGGTGATGATGGACGGCTCTCTGGAGGAGGACGCCAAGACGCCAGCCTCCTACGAATACAACGTCGAGGTCACCCGTCGCGTCGTTCAGATGGCCCACTCCTGCGGCGTCTCGGTCGAGGGTGAACTGGGCGTGCTGGGCTCGCTGGAGACCGGCATGGGCGAGGCCGAGGACGGCCACGGCTTCGAGGGCAAGCTGGATCATTCGGCCCTGCTGACCGATCCGGATCAGGCCGTCGACTTCGTCAAACAGACCGGCGTCGATGCCCTCGCCATCGCCATGGGCACCTCGCACGGAGCCTACAAATTCAGCCGCCAGCCCGACGGTGAAGTCCTGGCCATGAACGTGATCGAGGACATCCACCACCGCCTGCCGGACACCCACCTGGTCATGCATGGCTCCTCCAGCGTGCCGCAGGATCTGCAGGACATCATCAACCAGTACGGCGGCCAGATGCCCCAGACCTGGGGCGTGCCGGTCGAGGAGATCCAGCGCGGCATCAAGCATGGCGTGCGCAAGATCAACATCGATACCGACAACCGCATGGCCATGACCGGTGCGATCCGGAAGATCCTGATGGAGAAGCCCGGCGAGTTCGACCCGCGCGCCTATCTGAAGCCCGCCAAGGAGGCGATGCGCAAACTCTGCCAGGAGCGCTTCGTCCAGTTCGGCTGCGAGGGCCAGGCCTCCAAGATCCGCCCGCTGTCGACGGCCCAGATGGCCGTCCGCTATGCTTCGGGCGAACTAAACCCGCATTTCGGATCGGCGACCGCCAAGGCCGCCTGAGACCGAAGATCGGACAGGCAAAAGGCCGCCGGGGGCAACCCCGGCGGCCTTTCTGTTGGCGGCGGCCTGGACCTCAGTACTGAACCGAGAAGCCCAGCCCGTAGTAGCGCGGCTCGCCGGCGATGAAGGTCGCGATCCCGAACGCGTCGCCGGTATTGCCCGCGTCCTTGATGTATTCCTCTTCCAGCAGGTTCGACCCGAAGGCCTCGACCTTCCAGTTGGCATTGTCCGGCGCATAGCTGATGCGCAGGTTCAGCAGCCCATAGCTGTCCTGGAACTCGTCCACGATCCGGTCTGCGGCCTGCAGGTCGGAGCGGTCATTGTTGTTGTCGAAGAACACCTTGGACTGCCAGGTGTAGGTCGGAATGGCTGCGATCTCGCCGCCCAGCACATTGGCCGAGATCCGCGTGCCGACCGAGAAGGAGTGGTCGGGCGACAGGCGGAAGCGGTTGCCCTCGAAGGCCCCGATGTCAAAGCGCGAGTGGTTGTAGGCATAGGTGGCGAAGGCGCTGAAATTGTCGCTCGGCCGCCAGGATCCCTGTGCCTCATAGCCATAGGACGAGGCTTCACCGGCGTTGATGCTGACGAACTGGCCAGCGGCGTTCCGGATCGTGGTCTGGAAATTCTCGTAGCCATAGTCATAGCCCGAGACCTCCAGGGTCAGGGTGCGATTGAAGAACTCGCCCTTGGCCCCGACCTCGATGCTCTCGACCTCTTCGGACGGCAGTTCCGTGAAGCGGACATTGCCGCCCGGCGCTGTCGGCGCGGCCACCGAAAGCACGACCGGGCGACGGCCGGTGGCATAGGAGGCATAGACGTTCAGATTGTCCGCCAGCGCATAGCGACCGACGACCCGGTAGGTGACGCCATCGTCCTTGACCGACTGGAACTGCGGACGGTTAAGCGCCGTCGGCTGGATGATGATCCCGCGAGCCACGGTCGGCGTGCTGCCGCCCAGCACCGATCCACCGTTGTTCAGCTGTGCCCCATAGCCGGACTCCTTGTCCTCGCTGGTGAAGCGCACGCCGGCGGTCAGCTCCAGACGGTCGGTGACGGCCCAGGTCGCGTCGGCAAAGACGTCGATCGCTTCGGTTTCACCGAAGTTGGTGAAGGTCTCGAGATGATCGACCTTCAGCGGACGCAGCGTCGGGATACCGTTGATGATGGTCTGCGACAGACCGTTCGGGCGTGGCAGGCCGCCGGGCGTGTTCAGCAGGGCGAACACCCGCTCGTTGATCCGCAGGGGCACGCGCTGCGACCCCTTCTCCCAGAAATAGCTCACGCCGGCGAAGGCCGTGATCGGGCCACCATTGTCGAAATTCAGGCGCAGCTCCTGGCTGGCCATGTCGCCCTGGGCATCTTCGGCGAAGACCAGGGCGTCCAGCGAGAAGCCGTCGGGATCGAACACCTCGGTGCCGTCGAACTGGCGGAAGGCCGTGATCGACGACAGGCTGAGCGCGTCGTTGATCTCGTATTCCAGCAGGCCCGTCACGCCGTAGACCTCGCGGTCCAGACCCAGGGGCTGGTCGTTCTCGAACCCGCGTGCGGTCGTCAGGGCGGCACCGGAGTTGCGGCCCAGGTTACCGATGACGACGCCGGTGTCAGGGTTGGTCGGGTTGAACGTCAGCGACTTGAACGAGGTGCCGCTCGGGTTGTCGAACTGGACGTTGACGATCACATCGGCCAGCAGGCGCGGGCCGAGCTGGCCTCTCAGCGCCACGCGGAAGGCCTGGGTGTCGGTGGAGTTGAAGTCCTCGCCGCCCAGCAGGTTCTCGACATAGCCGTCGCGCTGCTTGATCCGGCCCGCGAGGCGGACCGCCAGACCCTCGGCCAGCGGCAGGTTCACGGCCCCGCCGAGCAGATAGTAGCCGTCATTGCCGAACTCGAACCGGGCATCGCCGCCATACTCGCCCAGCCGGGCCTTGTTCTGGACCACGTTGACGGCCCCGATCAGGGCGCCGCGGCCGTACAGGGTCGACTGCGGACCCTTGGCGATCTCGATCCGCTCGTTGTCGAACAGCTCGATGTACGATCCCCGCGAACGCGAGATCGACACCCCGTCCTGGAACACCGAAACGCGCGGCTCGGTCGTGGCTTCACCCGAGTCGGACGTGATCCCACGGATGACGAAGCCGGGGTTGTTGGGCGACTGGTTCTGCACCTCGAAGCCCGGCACGAACAGCGACAGCTCCTCGAACTCCTGCACGCCGATCTCGTCGAGGAACTCGCCGGAATAGGCCGTCAGGGCGATCGGAACCTCGGTGGAGGCCTGTTCGCGCTTCTGCGCCGTCACGATGATTTCGCCCAGATTGGCGGCATTGACCGGCTCGGCCTGCTGGGCCAGCGCAGGTGCGGCCAGTGACAGGACGAAAAGGCTGGTCGCCGCCAGCAGGCCGGATTTCGAATTCGCGATGATCATGGCTATGCTCCACTGACCCCATGAGGGCCTTCAGAACCGCCGTTACGGCCAAGCTATGTCGCCCCCGCGACGTCGCGATGAACGCAGAGCGAACGATTGACGGCAGATTCTACGATCCTTGATCCGGAAACGGACGACGAAATCGTCGTTATCGCCCTCGGCTCCGATACCGTCGGAGACCGACTGGACAAGGCTCTGGCGCGCGCCACCACGGCCTTCTCGCGTGCCCGGCTCCAGGCTCTTTTCGATCAGGGGGCGGTCGCCCGGGATGGCATCGTCCTGTCTGACGGATCCGCAAAAGCCGTCGAGGGTGTCTACGAGATCACAGTTCCGCCAGTCATGACCGCCGAGCCGCGACCGGAGGCCATCGCACTGACCGTCCTTTATGAGGATGCCGAGCTGATCGTCATCGACAAGGCGGCCGGCATGGCCGCCCACCCGGCTCCAGGCAATGAGAGCGGCACGCTGGTGAACGCCCTCCTCCACCATTGCGCAGGATCCCTGTCGGGCATCGGCGGTGTCGCCCGCCCGGGCATCGTCCATCGCCTGGACAAGGACACGTCAGGCGTCATGGTGGCGGCCAAGACCGACCGCGCCCATGCGGGCCTGTCCGCCCTGTTCGCCACCCATGACATCGAGCGCACCTATCTGGCCCTGACCCGCGGTGCACCGTCGCCGAAACAGGGACGGATCGAGACCCGCATCGGTCGCTCGTCGTCCGACCGCAAGAAGATGGCCGTGCTGAAATCGGGCGGGCGCGACGCCATCACCGACTATGTGGTGCAACAGATCTACGGCATCCCGGCCAGGGCGACCGCATCGCCCATGGCCAGCCGGGTCGCCTGCACCCTGCATACGGGTCGCACGCATCAGATCCGCGTTCACATGGCCTCGATGGGCTCACCGATCCTTGGAGACCCGGTCTATGGCTCAGGCAGCCCGACGGCCGCGGTTCGTGCCGCCATTACGGAAGCCGGCCTCGCGCGTCAGGCCCTGCACGCGGCCGTGCTCGGGTTTGTTCACCCGACAACGGGCGAACGCCTGCGGTTCGAGACGCCACCGCCCGCCGACATGACCTTGCTGGAAACCCTGCTCGCGACCTTGTGAACAGGGGTCAGTCTTGAAAGAGAACGGACTATCTGCTACTGACGCGGTAACCGAACACGTGGCTCAAGCGTCACAGTTTTCGATGGCTGTGACGATCCGCCCCTAAAAATCCGGGCAACCTGTCGCTACCTGTTCGGTTGAGGGGTGAGGAGGCGGTGCACATTCGGTGGCTGTCTCCGCTGAGCCCGCTCTTTTCTGGGTTCGGAGGGACCAAATATGGCTGCCATGAAATCACTTGCCGTGATGTCGCCTGAGCAGGGCCTGTCGCGCTATCTTACGGAAATCCGCAAATTTCCGATGCTGACCAAGGACGAGGAGTTCATGCTCGCCAAGCGCTGGTCCGAGCATCAGGACGCCGAGAGCGCCCACCGTTTGGTCACATCCCACCTGCGCCTCGTCGCAAAGATCGCCATGGGCTATCGCGGCTACGGCCTGCCGATCGGCGAGGTCATCAGCGAAGGCAATGTCGGCCTGATGCAGGCCGTCAAGAAATTCGACCCGGACAAGGGCTTCCGCCTGGCCACCTATGCCATGTGGTGGATTCGCGCCTCGATCCAGGAATACATCCTGCGCAGCTGGTCGCTCGTGAAGATGGGCACCACCGCCGCGCAGAAGAAGCTGTTCTTCAACCTCCGCAAGGCCAAGAGCCAGATCTCGGCCTTCGAGGAAGGTGACCTGCATCCCGAACACCTCGCGGCGATCGCCACCAAGCTGGGCGTGTCGGAAGAAGAAGTCACCAACATGAACCGGCGCCTGTCGGGCGACTCGTCGCTGAACGCGCCGATCCGGTCGGATGGCGAGAGCGAGTGGCAGGACTGGCTGGCCGACGACAATGCCGTGTCTCAGGAGACAGCCCTCGCCGAGAGCGAGGAAAAGACCATCCGCATGAGCCTGCTCCAGGAGGCGATGCACGAGCTCACCGACCGCGAGAAGCACATCCTGACCGAACGCCGGCTCAAGGATGATCCCGTCACGCTGGAAGAGCTTGCCAGCCAGTATGGCGTCAGCCGCGAACGGGTTCGCCAGATCGAGGTCCGCGCGTTCGAGAAGCTGCAGAAGGCGATGCGGGCGGCGGCCGAGGAACGGAACCTCGTCGACGCCTAGGTTCACCGGCGTCTGCGCTGACCTGGCGGCCCTGCGAACACTGCGCGTGCGCCGTCAGGCTTGCCGGGCCTCTTTTGCAGGCTCTGCCAGGGCCAGGATGGCATTGATCGGGTCAAGCAGTGCCCCGCGGGTGACCGCGCCACCCTCGACACTGGCTTCCAGCGTCGAGGCCGCGATCGCCAGTCGCGCATCGGCCGTCTTGATGGCCAGCGCCTTCAGCGTTTCAGCCTGTTGCCTGACAGCCCTGACCGCCTGATTGGGATCCCTGTCGAACTGGACCAGGCAGGAGGCCAGGATCCTCAGGGCCTGATCCTTGACGGCCAGGGCCGTCTCGCTCGCTGAGACCGGCTTGTCGGCCTTGCGCTTGTGCGGACCGTTGTATTCACCCGAGTTGAACCGGCGCCGGTCCGGACCGACGTAGCCGATGGCCTCGACCCAGTCGCGCGGCTTGCAGGCGACGTTCTCGATCCGGCGCAGGAGGTCTGTCGACGTGAACGGCTTGCGCAGGAACTCGTGCACACCGCAGTCGCGAGCCCCCTTGATGGTTGATGCGGTCGCTTCGCCCGTCACCATGATCACCGGCACCTTGCGGCTTGCAAGGTTCGAACGGCGCAGCTTGCGGGTCAGCGATTCGCCATCCAGCTGCGCACCGGTCCGTTCGGTGAAGACGATGCCCGGCTCGACTTCGCGAACCAGCTCCAGCACGCGCGCTTCCTCGGCCTCCGTGACGACTTCACGCGCGCCAAGGCTCTTCATGATGTCCTGCAACAGCCGCGCAGACGCGATGTTCGGATCAGCGATGACCACGCGCCGGATGACCGGTGCGATACGGGCTAGGACTTTGGCGTCGGCTGCAAACACGAAAAGCTCCGGCTGGAACCTTAACCCTAACGAACATCCGTTAAGACCGCGTTGAGCGCCACAACCCTCGCTCTAGCCCTGGAACGGGTCTCGCATCAGGATGGTGTCATCCCGCTCGGGGCTCGTCGAGAGCAGGGCGACCGGTGCGCCGATCAGTTCCTCGACCCGCCGCACATATTTGACGGCATTGGCCGGCAGGTCCTTGAACGAACGCGCCCCTTGCGTGCTCTCCGACCATCCCTCGATGGTCTCGTAGATCGGCTCGGCCGCCGCCTGCGCCCGAAGGCTCGACGGCAGATAGTCGAACGTCTCGCCGTCGATCCGGTAGCCGACGCAGATCTTCAGCTCCTTCAGTCCGTCCAGCACGTCCAGCTTGGTCAGGGCGATGCCGTCGATCCCGTTGATGGCCACGGACTGCCGCACCAGCACCGCATCGAACCAGCCACAGCGGCGCGACCGGCCCGTGTTGACCCCGACCTCACGGCCGACCGTCGACAGGTGGGTGCCGACCTCGTCGAACAGCTCGCAGGCAAACGGCCCCTCGCCGACCCGGGTCGTATAGGCCTTCACGATCCCCAGGACGTAGCCGACGCCGCGCGGGCCGATGCCCGAGCCCGCCGCCGCCTGTCCCGCCACCGTGTTCGACGAGGTCACATAGGGATAGGTGCCGTGATCGACATCCAGGAAGGCACCCTGGGCCCCTTCGAACAGCACCCGCTTGCCGGCCCGGATCGCCTGATCCAGCACCCGCCAGGTCGGCTGGACATAGGGCAGGATCTTCGGCGCGATATCCATCAGCTGCGCCAGCAGCGCCTCCGGGTCGATGGGCTCAAGCCCGAGACCCGCTCGCAGCGGATCGTGATGCGCCCGCAGGCGATCAATCTTGACCTTCAGGTCCTCTTCGCTCGCCAGGTCACAGACCCGGATCGCGCGGCGACCGACCTTGTCCTCATAGGCGGGGCCGATGCCGCGGCCGGTCGTGCCGATCCGCGACCCCGGCGCACTCGCCGCCGCCTCGCGCGCCACGTCCAGCGCCGGATGGATCGGCAGGATCAGACAGGCATTGTCCGATACCATCAGCACGTCCGGGCTGATGGCGATGCCCTGGGCCTCGATCTTCTCGATCTCCCCGACCAGATGCCAGGGATCGACCACCACGCCATTGCCGATGATCGAGGGCTTGCCCTGCACCACGCCGCTGGGCAGCAGCGCCAGCTTGTAGACCTTGCCGTCGACAACCAGCGTGTGGCCCGCATTGTGCCCGCCCTGGAAGCGCACGACCATGTCGGCGCGGTTCGACAGCCAGTCGACGATCTTGCCCTTGCCCTCGTCGCCCCACTGGGCTCCGACCACCGCCACGTTTGCCAAAATCGAGTTCTCCGCAGGGCCATACAGGCCGAAACAAGCGGGGGCAGGCTATAGCGGGGGAATCGACCGGTGTCGCGCCATGCGGACGATTTAAGGCGCGATCTGCGCGACCGCCGTCTGGAACGCCCAGTCCAGCCACGGTGTCGCCGCCACCACGTCCTCGGTCTCGACCGTGCACCCGCACCACAGCCTCAGCCCGGCCGGGGCATTCCGGTGCGATTCCACGTCAAAGGCCGCGCCCTCGGCTTCCAGCAGCGACTTCATCCGCTTGACGAAGGCCTGTCGCCCCGCCTCGTCCAGACCCGTCACGCGCGGATCGACGATCTTGAGGCAGACGGACGTCGTCGACCGGGTCGCCGGATCGACCGCCAGCGGCTCGATCCAGTCCGTCCGCTCCACCCAGTCGAACAGGGCTTGGGCATTGCGCTCGGTCCGCGCGATCAGTTCGTCCAGACCTCCGATGGCCTTGGCCCAGTCCAGGGCGTCGATCCAGTCCTCGATCGTCCAGATCGAATAGGTGTTGATCGCCGTCCCCTTGGCCAGGGCGCGATCGAACCCGTTGGCATTGCGCAGCCGCAGCAGCTTGGGCACCGCCCGCGGCGGCTCATAGGTATCCAGCCGCGCCACGGCCCGCGGGCTCATGGCGGCCACCCCGATCCCGGCCTCGCCGCCCAGCGCCTTCTGGAAGCTGAACGTCACCACATCCAGCCGCGCATAGTCGATCGCCATGGCAAAGGCCGCCGAGGTCGCATCACAGATCGCCAGCCCCTTGCGGTCGGTGGCGATGAAGTCCGCATCCGGTACCCGCACGCCCGCCGTCGTTCCGTTCCACGGGAAGACCACATCCTTGGCCGGATCAACCCGGCTCAGGTCCGGCAGCTCGCCCCAGGGCGCACTGATGATTTCGGGGTCCAGCTTCAGATGGTCGCGCGCATCACGGGCCCACTCCTGCCCGAAATTCTCCCATGCCAGGATCTGCACCGGCCGCTCGCCCAGCATCGACCACATGACGGCCTCGACGGCGCCGGTGTCCGACCCCGGCACATAGACCAGCACCCAGTCGTCCGGCACCTCCAGCACCTCGCGGGTCAGCCGCAGGCCATGGGCGAACCGCTCAACCACCTCCGGCGCGCGGATGCCGCGCCCCAGCAGTCCGTGCGGCAGACCCTGCGACGACCATCCCGGCCGCTTGGCCGTCGGCCCTGCCGAGAACCACGGCCGCGCGGGCTTCACGGTCGGCTTGCTCACCATCACGAGCGCCACGGACGATAGGGCTGTCGATCCCGCCATTCCTGGGCGAACTTGGTCAGGGCCTCGTCGGGCGTCTCGGGCAGGGTCACCACCAGCTTTGCCCTCAGGTCCCCGCGCTTGCCACCGACAAAGGCGCCCCGACCCTTCAGCCGCAGCACGGCCCCCGAGTTCGAGCCCTTGGGGATGGTCATGGAGACGGTGCCATCGGGCGTCGGCACCGGCACCTTGCCGCCCAGCACCGCATCCGGCACCGACACCGGCAGGTCCATCGTCAGGTCCGCGCCTTCGATCTTGAACACCGGGTGGACCGCGATCTTGAGCTCGATCAGCGCATCGCCGGCCTCGCCACCGCGACCCGGCGCACCCTGTCCGCGCAGCCGTATCACCTGTCCGTCCGCCGCGCCCTTGGGAATGGTCACATCCAGCGTCCGCCCGTCCGAGAACTGGATCCGCCGGGTTGTCCCGCCGATCGCGTCCTCCAGGCTGATGTCCAGCGTCGCCCGCACATCCTGGCCCCGCGCCGAGAAGGTCGACTTGGCCCCGGCGTTCGGGCGCGCGCCGCCGCCCCCGAAACGTCCGAACAGCTCTTCCAGGTCGATGTCGTCGAACGCGGCGCGCCCGCCCGGCCCGCCCTCGTACCTCGCACCGGAGAAACCACCGGTCCCGAAGCCACCCGGCCGCGCCCCGCCGCCGGGGCGGTACTGCTGCTCGTGACCCTGGCTGTCGATCGTGCCCGCATCGAATTTCTTGCGCTTCTCGGCATCGCCCAGGATGTCGAACGCCGCCGTCACCCGCTTGAACCGCTCCAGCGTCGCCGGCTGGTCCGGATGGGTGTCGGGATGCAGTTCCTTGGCCAGTTTGCGGAAGGCCTTCTTGATCTCGTCCGCGCTCGCACCCCTGGAAACGCCCAGTTCCTTGTAGGGATCGCTCGCCACGCCTTGATCGCTCCGCTCGTTTCGGGCTCGCCAGCGCCTCGCGCTCCGGCCCCGCCAGTACTGCCTTCCAGTTAGGGCATCGCACGCCCGACGCAAAGGGTCATTGAGCGGCCTTGGTCCCGGGACGGACAGAGCGGCGCTATAATCCGCCGTCCTCTACGCGGGCGTCTCTTCGCCGCGATCCCGATCGGCCTGAAGGCTCACCTCGCCTTCGCTGCCCCAGCCGAACCCGCTGCTCCAGGGCGCGACGGCAACCCGGACGCGTCCATCCGACGCTTCCAGGCCATCCTCGGCCATCATCGCGGCCGGATAGACCCACGCCGTCCCATCGACCTCGGCGACCCTTCGCACCTCATCCCCGACCAGAACCCGCACCCGGAACCGCATCCCGTCCAGCGGTACCGCCTCCCGGTCCCAGCCATCGCCATGAATCCGGACCCGGGGAATCCACGACACGCGCACGCCTTCTGCCTCTTCGGCCACCCTCAGATGCACAGGAGACCAGCCGCGATCGTGCACCCCGTGCACCGTCTCCACCCGCTCTGAAAAGCCTGCCCCGCCGGGGGCCATGCCGGCGGGCCCGGCCCGCCATACCCGCTCGAGCCCCCGCTCTCCCCGCGCCAGCCTGACGCGTTCGACCGCTGCGTCCAGGAACACCACGGCGGCTCCGACCCCACTGCCCGCCCGCATCTGCGCATCCGTGCCCTGCTGCCCCCGCAGCAACCGGTCCAGCCGCCAGATCCCCTCCCCGATCAGGGTCGCGCTCTGGAACTGCACCACCTCCCAGCCCGCGACCGTCTCGACCGCCAGCGCATTGGCACCCCCCAGGACCGCGCGTTCGGTCAGGCTCGCCGAAGCCTGCCCCTCGACCCGCACCGCGACCGAATTCACCGTGTCCCACCGATCGACCACCCCGGGCCCCAGCGACTCGACCAGCGCCCCCAGCGTCGCCGGTCGCTCCACCACGGCACGTTCCGTCAGCGTCTCCGCATCCGGACCGGCCCATACGGCCATCGGCACCCAGGGTTCGGCCGCCACCGCCACCAGCGGACGGTCGTCGTCCTCGAACCCCGGCAGCGGCGGCAGGTCCAGCACATGGAACACCGGCCGCCCGACCGTCCGGGGTGGCTCACCCAACGCCCAGTCGACCGCCAGATCCCCGACCGCCACATCGATCACCGGCGCCAGCACCGCTCTTGGGGTCTCGTCCAGATCCACCCGCTCGACCCGCCAGACACCGTCGCGGTCCTCGACCGCGACCCGGTCCCCGGCCTCCAGCCGCAGCGCCTCCAGCGGGCCGAGCGCGACCGTCAGCCGCTCCGCATCCGCGCCTGCCAGCATCCGCTCCGCCAGTGCCGTCGCCAGACCCGGCCCACAGACCGCGGGCAGATCGACGTCCAAACCCCCGCCTTCACCACCGGAGCGCAGGACCACCGACCCGGTCTGATAGCCCGCCCCCTCGTCGATGAACCGCACCCGCGCCGCCCCGGGCCGGGCTTCCAGCGTCCGCTCCGCCGTCACCGCCGCCCCCTCGTCCGGCAGGGCCAGCGCCTCCATTTCCAGCACCATCGACACCGGCTCGACCCCGACCAGCGCCACCTTGCCGTCCCGCTCGGCCCCGACCATGCCAAAGGCCGCCAGCAGGGGCTCCAGCGCATCCCGCGTCCGCATCGGCCGGTCGATCACATAGCCCTGGACCGCCCCCGCCTGCGCCCCGATCGTGAACTGGTCCTCGCCCAGACCCCCGCGCCGCAGAATGGCCGACAGCAGTCCGTCCCCGTCTCCCCCCAGCCGCCCGTTCAGCCAGTGCCCGGCCGCCCAGGCCCCGGCATCCGCCCAGACATCGGCCAAAGCCGGAAACGCCGGAAACGGCCGCGCATCCCAGCACCAGGCATCCGCACCCGCCAGCATCCGCCCGCCATAGACCGCTGACACGGGGTTATGGTCCGGCTCCGCGAAATGCCCCAGCACGGCCTCCAACGCCTTGCGCTGCATGCGATCGTCGCGCGCCCCGCTGGAGAACGGGGGCAGGAAACTCTCCGAACTCTTGGGGTCGACGAACAGATTGGGGGCATTGCCGCCCCGGTCCACCGCCGCACAGCCGAACTCGGTCAGCCGGATCGGCTTCATCCCCGGCACCCAGGCCGTCGGCACCGACGACCGCACCCCGCCGGGCCGGTCGTGATGCGCATGCGACCACCAGCCGACCAGATCCTTGGGGCGGAACACCCAGTGTTCGCCATGCGCCGTATCGACGATCGGCGTCCGTACCTGCGCTGCCCGGTCGGTGTCGCTGGCATAGTACCAGTCGAACCCCTCGCCCCCCGCGATCTGGCTCGCCAGATAGGCCGGCGCGTCCGGCCCGGCGTGGAACACGGCATCCACGCCGCCCTCCCCGTCCCGCCAGTCCCCCATAGGCGGGTACCAGTCGATCCCGACATGATCGATCTGCGGATCGGCCCACAGCGGATCGAGGTGGAAGGTCACCGTCCCGTCTCCCGGCTGGAAGCCGAAATACTCCGACCAGTCCGCCGCATAGGACAGGGCCACATCCGGCCCCACGATCGCCCGGCACTCTGCCGCCAGTTGCCGGTACTGCGCCACCGCCGGATGCCCGCCCTGCGCATCGCGGGTCCAGGTCACCCCCCGCATCTCCGACCCGATCAGCAGGCCGTCACAGCCCGTCTCGGCCGCCAGCCGCGCATAGTGCAGCGCCAGCCGCCTCAGCCCCCATCCGTCCGCCGTCCCGAACAGCGCCGCCATCTCTGACGCTGCACCCGCCCCGTCGGCCCCCCTGACCCGTCCGCGCCAGGGATAGGCTGCCTGCTCCGCCCCGCCATACGGATCAGGAAGACCATTCCCCGCCGCCACATCCATGAAGACGAACGGATACAGGGTCACCGCCCACCCCCGCGCCTTCAGCGCCGCTACCGCCTGCCGCACGCTCGCGTCGGACGGTGTCCCGCCATAGGCCGGGCGTCCGTCGACCGTCGAAATCCGGTGCGCATCCCTGCGATCCAGCCCCGCCACGGACCAGGTCTGCGGCTCGGTCACCTTGTCCCGCCGCTCCACCCCCGGCCGCACCCGGCAGTGACCCGCCCGCAGGTCATCCCCGAACCAGCCGATGACCAGACTGACCCGCTTCAGGTTCGGGGCCTGCGCCTCAAGCTGGTCCAGCGACACGATCAGGTCCGGTCGTCCTTCGGGGTGATGCACATTCTCCGCCGTTGTCCGGGTCAGGCCGTCGCGGCGCAGCACCGTCTCCGTCGCCAGCACGAACTCGCCCGCTCCGGGGATCAGACACACCCCCTCCAGCCGCTCCTCCAAGCCGTCCCCGCCCGGCCGCCGGAACACCTCGAAGCTCAGCTGCGGCACCCGGTTTCCGAACGGGGCCAGCGCCATGTCCTCGAACACCGCACAGGCCGTTCCGCGAAAGGCCGGGGCCTGGCCCTCCACGGCCTCGATCAGCGGGTCCGGCATCTGGTCCTCGGTTCCACGATGGACGCGCATCGTCACCCCGCGCAGGTCCAGCGGCTGCCCGTCGGCCCAGACCCGCCCGATCCCGTCGATCGGCCCCTCGCAGATCGCCACGGCAAAGCTCAGCGAATAGGCGTGGTCGACCGTCCTCGGCCCGCCCTTGCCGCCGCCCTGTTCCCTGCGCCGCTCCAGGAACCGCGCCGCCCAGATCAGCTGCCCCGTCACCCGCGCCCGGCCGAGGGCAAAGGCCATCGGTGCCCCGTCCGCCGAAGACTGCACCCGCAGCGTCTCCAGCCTCGGACCCCGCTGCCGCGCCGGGCCCAGCGCCCCGATCACCGCGTTGTCGACGCTCTGCCCGACAAGCCCGCCGATCGCCCGACCGACCGGTCCCCCGACCTGCCCGCCAATCGCGCTCAGGATCACCTGCGCCATGTCACCGCTCCTTCGGAAAGCGGAACACGGCCGCCCGCCGCCGCATCCACCAGGGCCCCATCCAGCTCTCGACCACCGCCCGTCCCCAGTAGGCGTGGATCATCCTCGGCTCCGGCCCGGACAGGTCGCTCAGGATCGCGCAATGCTTCACCGCGCACCCCTCGCTCATCCGGAACAGAACCACATCGCCGACCGCCATCGCCTCCACCGGCACAGCCGCCAGCCAACGCCCCGCCGCCTCCAGCAGCGTCTCGCGCCCGCCGACCTCGGCCCAGTCCGGCGAATAGGGCGGCACCGCCTCCGGCTCCTCGCCCACCAGCTCGCGCCACACCCCGCGCACCAGCCCCAGACAATCCGCCCCCTGCCCCTTCACGCTCGCCTGATGCCGATACGGCGTCCCCAGCCACCCCCGCGCCGCCGACGCAACACAGCGGTGGTGGGGCTTCTCCTCCCCATCGCCCGCGATGGGGAGGGGGACCGCGCAGCGGTGGTGGGGCATTCCTCCCCACTCCGTGGGGAGGGGGACCCCGAAGGGGTGGAGGGGCTGGTTCCGCCCCCCGGACCTGAACCTGTCCATCACCGCCTCCCCCCGTCATGCCGTCCACCGACGACCGGCGAGGCCGTCAGGAAGTCGTCCCCCGGAATCCCCGGAAAGCCCCGGAAATTGATCCCGTTGCCGAACACCCCGACGCAGGTCGCCCATCGCTTGTCACAGCCGCCCGCCTCCGCCGCAGCCGCCGCATCGACCCCGCACCGCCGATCCCCCAGAACCGCATTGCAGCCCCGGCCATAGGTCCGCCCCACGACCCGTTCCAGCGCCGCCAGCGGCCCTTCCACATCGGCCAGGAACCGCCCGGTCTCGTGCCGGATCCGCGCCAGGGTCCCCACCCACAGTCGTACCCTCAGGTCCGGCCTCTGCCAGTCCACCCGGAACACCTCGACCGAGGCCCCGTCGTAAAGACCGCCCGCGATATCCGCCTCGGTCAGGGCCGCATCGTCCAGCGCCCCGACTGCCGAAAACGACCCGGCCGCCAGCCCGACGCTCCCGTCGGCGGCACCCGCACTCCACCCGCTCGCCGCCCGGCAGACGACACCGTCCACCGTCAGGTCCCGGTCGTGGTCCGTGAAGCCCGTCACCGTCCCGTCCACCCGGCGCACTCGCCAGACATGGCACAGGCTCGCCGCCCCGCTCTCGATACGGGCGGCCAGTTCATCCGGAACATGTCTCATATCCCGCCCTCAGACCCTGAGCTCGATCAGCGGCACCGCCGCCATCCGTCCCGCGCCAAAGGTCTCCAGCGTCACCTCGATCCGGTCGCTGTCGAACCGCACCGGCACATCGAACACGAACCCTGAGCTGACCGGCGCTCCGGCCCGTGGCGCGACGGCCAGCGTCACCACTCCCGTCGTCACGTCGACGGCAAGGTCCGGGGCCGCCAGGACCGCGTCCCCGACCGCGACCCGGACCGATCCCTCGACCGGCTTGGTGATCGGCCGCAGCAGATCGCCATAGGCCTTGGTCAGGGCAAAGGTCCGCTGCACCCCGTCCCCGGTCCCGATCGCCTGGTCCGTGGCCTCCGGCGTGCCGCCCGGACCGCACGACTGGAAGTCGGCAAAGTCCCGGAACCGGAACCCGTACAGCCGCCCCCGACGCGCCTCGAAGAAGGCGGTGAGCGCCGCCATGTCGGCCAGCGATCGCAGGTTGGCCCCGACCAGATACCGCCGACGCCCGTGGGCCCAGGGCGTCGACCGCCGCTCATGTCCGGACGCCAGCGTCGTCACCTCGGTCCGCCGCTCGACGCCGCCCGTCGATCCGAACGCCAGCCGCGTGGGCAGTCTCACCTCGTGAAAGGCCATGGGCCGGTCTCCTTCGGCTTGTCCCCGCATCGCTGTTCGGCCATGCTGCGCCTGCGGCACAGGGGACAGTCGATGCGTGGAATTATTCTGGACTTTGATCCGGTCGCCTCGACCGGTCGGATCAGCGGTGACGACGGCAATCGCTACGGCTTCGTCAGCGCCTCGCTGCAGGCCGGGGCAACGGTCCGGTCGGGCCAGAAGGTCGACTTCGTGGCGGACGGCGACAGCGCCACCCAGATCGTCACCCTCGTGGACACGCCGTCACCGTCCCGGGCCGAGGTCTTCGGCAATCGCTCCGGCGCAGAGCCCGCCTACGATTTCCGGACAGCCCTGTTTGCCTTCAACGGCCGGCTGCGTCGGCAGCATTTCTGGATCTCCTGGCTGATCCTGCTCGGCGTCGGTGCCGTGGCGAATTTCATTCCGATCCTCGGGGTCCTGATCTCGATCGGCCTGATCTGGCCCAACCTCGCCATCACCGTGACGCGACTGCACGACATGGGACGATCGGGCTGGCTGGCGGCCATCCCCTATGCCGTCAGCATCGTGGGCATGATCGTCGCCGTCAGCATGATGGGCCTGTCCATCTTCACGAACTACGATGCCCTCGAGCGCGAGGATCCGGCCGCCATCTTCGCCCTGGTGGGTCCGATTTTTGGCGTGATCGGGCTCGTCACCCTCATCTCCCTCGGTTTCCTTCTGTGGATCGGCGTGACGGAAAGCCAGCCCGGAGAGAACCGCTTCGGCCCCAACCCGAAACATCCGATCGACTCCAGCGTCTTCAACTGACGCCCGTCACATCCGGCGCGCGCCCAGGGCCACGGCGCGCGCCAGCATCTGGGCGATCTGGGCCTCGGACCGGATCAGTCCCGGCGCGCCGCCGTCGACCCGGACATTGACGACCACGCCCGCCCCCGCGCCAGCAGGCTCAATCGTCCCTGTCCCCGAGGGCCGGAACACCTCCGGCCCCCGCTCCCCGACCAGATAGGCCCCGCCTGCCAGCACCGGCCCGCCATCCGCACGGCTGCCACGAAAGGCCCCGCCGACCGCCTGGACGACGGCCTCGGCCAGTCCACCCGAACCCCGCGTCCCGCCCGCAGCCGCGCTGACAGCAGCCACCACGGCCCGCGCCAGCTCGGCCAGGGACACCTCCCCGTCTGCCGCCGCGCGGCTCAGCGACCGCGTCAGGCTTTCGCCCGCCCGTCCGAACGCATCCTCGATCGCGCCCGCCGCCCGCTCTGCCGGCTCCCGCAGGTCTTCCAGCGCCGCCGCAGCCTCGGCCGCCCTGAACGGAACACTGTCCAGACCCTGATCTCCGAGCCGGTCCGTCATTCGATCCCTCCCGTCGCCCGCGCCGCGTCCGTGTCCGGCCACTGCCGCGCCATCTGTTCAAGGACGGCCCGGCCCGGTGGACCCGCCCCCCCGACCTCGGCCGTCAGCATCCGCCATTCCTTCAGCGACAGTCGCCAGACCGCCTCCGGGGCGACCCCCGTCCGCACCCCGGCCTGCAGCATCCCGGCCCAGTCCATCATCGCGCCGCCGCCTCGAAGGCCGAGACGATCGCGCGCGCCGCTTCCGCCGGTCCGGCCCGCAGAGCGAGGTCTGCATCCTCGCCGCCTCCCCGCAGCAACGCCGCCAGCACCCGCCCCAGATCGCTTGCCGACAGCACCCGCATCCGCCCGCCCAGGCCCTCCAGCCCCTGCAGGCCCAGCGCCGTCTCGATCTCTGCCAGCGCCCCCAGCGTCAGACACAGCCGGCGATCTGCCCCCGCCAGCACCACGGCGACCTCGCCCCGCACCCCGTTCACCGGGATCATCACAGGACCTCGAAGGTGATCTCGCCGGCACTGGCCAGGCTCATGGCAAAGGTCGCCTCGCCCTCATGGGTCCCGGCATATTCCAGCGCCGCCACCAGGAACGGCCCCTCCAGCACGCCAAAGTCCGGCACGATCAGGCGCCAGCGCCGCGCCGTCTGATCGAAGAAGGCCTCGCGGATCAGGGCATCGGAGGCCGCGTCGCGAAAGATCCCCTGCCCGACCACCGCCGCCGACTTCACCCCGGCCCCGTCCAGCAACTCGCGCCACCGCCCGGCGCTGTCGCCGTCCGTGGCATCCACGCTGCGGGCATTCAGGGCGAGGGTCCGTGCCCTCAGCCCCGCGACGGTCGTGAACACGCCCGGCGCGCGCTCGATCTTCAGCAACAGGTCCTTGCCGCGTTGTGCCGCCATTCGCGTCTCTCCATGAAAAGGGTTTGCCTCACGCACCGATGTCTTCGGTCACCGCCCGCACCTGGATGATCCCGACCGCCGGCTTCAGTCCGGGTCCGGGAAACACATCGGCGAACGTCACGCCCAGCGACACGGTGCGAACCCCGGCCTCACTCAGCCGGACTTCCTCCAGCGCCTGCCGCACGGCCGCCACGACCGCCCGGACCTCCGGAACCCCGCCCACGGTCGACAGCACGCGCAGGCTCAGCCGATGCTCGATCCCGCATCCGTCCGCGGGCACCGGCCGGCTCTCGCTGCGTTCGATCAGCAGGTGCGGATAGGACGCCTGCCTCGGCCCCTGGTCCCAGACCCGTACCGGTTCGCCCAGACAGGCCTTGACCCCCGCATCGGCCCGCAGATGCCGGACCAGCGCCGCGTGCAGCGCCGCCCCGTGATCGCCGCTCACAGCCGCACCTCTCGGTACGGGGCCAGCCAGGCCTCGACTGGCCCCGACACCATCTCCGGGTCCCCCCGCTCATAGGCGCGCAGCACCAGCATCAGGATCGCCAGCTTCAACGGCGCCGGCGACGTCGACGTCAGGCGCACCCCGACGTCATCCTCGACCCGCGCCCGCGCGGCCTCGATCAATGTGGCGATCAGCCGGTCCTCCGCATCATGCCCGACGCGCAGGAACAGCTTCGCCTCCGCCAGACTGACGGGTGCGGTCATGGGAATTCTCCGATGTCGAAAGACCCTCTCCCCCTGCGGGAGAGGGCTTGAGCGCCCGCGAGCCTCGCGAGCGGACTTGCGCGAAAGGGTGAGGGGTCCCGCCGCCGGCTCGTATCAGCGCGGCTGCAACCCCTCATCCGTCACGCTGCGCGTGCCACCTTCTCCCGCAAGGGGAGAAGGCACATCACCTCAGCCCGCGCTGAACCGCATCACCTTGATCGCGTCGAAATTCTGCACCCCGCCGCCGACGCGCTTGGTGGTGTAGAACAGCACATAGGGCTTGGCGGAATACGGATCCCGCAACACTCGCACCCCCGCCCGGTCCACGATCAGATATCCCCGCCCAAAGTCGCCGAACGCGATCGACAGGCTGTTGGCCGCCAGGTCCGGCATCGTCTCGATCTCGGTCACGGCATAGCCCAGCAGAGACGCCGTCTCGCCCGGCCGCGTCGCCGGGGCCCAGATGTAGTTGCCGTCCGCGTCCTTGAATTTCCGGATGGCCGAGACCGTCCGCCGGTTCATCACGAACCGCCCGTTTGGCCGGTAACGGGCCCCGGGCGCATAGACCAGGTCGATCAGCCGGTCGGTCGGATTGGGCCCGCCAAACGCGCCTGCCGCCCCCGACGCGACCGATCCGATCTGGCCCCACGCGTGGCCGGCATCCGCCACAACCGGATAGGACAGGAACCCCTTGGGCTTGTTGACCCCGTCGCCGGTGACAAAGGCCTGGGTCTCCTGCGCCGCGAACGCATCCTCGACCTCGGCCGCCAGCCAGTCGTCCAGATTGATCAGGGCATCATCCAGCAGGGACTGGGTCGCGGCCGGGCTGGCGTAGAGATCGGCCGCCGGGAACTCCAGCAGGGCCAGTGTCGCCGGATCGGTCTCGGGCCGCGCCGCGGTCTCGGCGACCCAGCCCGAGGCGATCCCGGCGGTCGAGACCGGCTTGCGGAAGACGCCCGAGGCCACCGTCCGGACCGTGGCGATCTCGCGCATCGGCGACCCCGCCATCAGCCGCCGCTCGATCGCCCGCTCGGTCTCGGCCGGCACGATGTATCCGCCCGAGGTCGGGGCCGACGACAGCCCCGCCTTCATCTCCAGCCCGAACGACGCCCCGGTCCGGACGTATCCCTCGAACGCCGCCTTCTCCTCCCCGTGAAACGGGGAGGTGGCGCGACCCGCGGTCGAGACGGAGGGGCTGCCCGACCCGGACACGCTCCCAAGTTCCGGCCTCAACGCCTCGCTCACCACCCGGTCCAGCCGCGCCTGCGCCGCCGACACCGCCTGGTCGATCCGCGCCACCTTCTGCTCCAGCAGGACATCGGCGGACGCCTTCTTCTCGATCTCGTCCAGCCGGGCGTCATTGGCCCCTTTGAACGCCTCGAACGCCGCCATCATCTCGTGCAGGGCAGCGCGCGTCTCGGGCGTGCCCGATACGGTCTTTGTCTCTTTCATCATGGTCTCCGGTTTGCCCCTCCCCGCGGGAGAGGACTGGGTTACGGTCGCTTTCCTCTCCACAGCCTGGAGAGGAGGACCGCGAAGCGGTGGTGGGGCATATCCTCCCCACACCGTGGGGAGGGGGACCGCGAAGCGGTGGAGGGGCTGCGTCCACCCCACCGCCCGCCCGTGTCTACATCTCCCGGCCCCTCCACCCCGCTGCGCGGGGTCCCCCTCCCCATTCTGCGAATGGGGAGGACAAGGCATCTCCTCCCCACAGCGTGGGGAGGGGGACCGCGAAGCGGTGGAGGGGCTGCGTCCGCCAGCGCGAACGTCACCCCCGTGTCCTAGGGAAGATTACGTAACGTTCTGGTAAGGCTGTATTATCCGCACGAGCCGTAGGGTTTTTCCCAGGACGACCGAGGGCCGCCCGACACTGCGGGAACTGCATTTATGTCCAACGAAGCGATCGACAGCCGTATCAAATTCATGAGGCTCGATGATGCCGCCATAGCGCGCATCCGGTCCATCAAACCCCTGATCCTGAAGGAAATGCCCGCCGCGCTGGACGGGTTCTACGACCAGGTCCGGGCGACGCCCGAGACCCGCGCCTTCTTCAAGGACGACGTCCATATTGACGGGGCCCACAAGAAGCAGATGGCGCACTGGGACGTCATTTCCAGCGGCCAGTTCGATGAACACTACGCCACCGGCGTCAACAAGGTCGGCCATGTCCACGCCCGCATCGGTCTGGAGCCGCGCTGGTACATCGGCGGCTATGCCATCGTGCTCGACACCATGGTCGGCAAGATCGTCGAGAGCCGCTGGCCGAAACATGCGCTCAACACCCGGGGTGTGACCGCCCAGTCCACAGCCGAGGAAGTGGGGGCCCTGGTCAAGGCGACCCTGCTGGACATGGACCTGGCCGTCTCGGTCTACCTCGATGCCCTCGAGGAACAGCGCCAGCAGGCCGAGGCCGCGCGCCAGAAGGCCGAAGACGAGCAGAACGTCCTGTTCAGCGCCCTGGCTGACGGCCTCAAGCGTATGGCCTCGGGCGACCTGACAGCCCGGCTGGAGATCGACGTCGATCCCCGCTTCCAGGGCGTGAAGGACGACTTCAACACCACGGTCGAGACCCTCGCCCGGACGATCCAGTCCATTTCCGGGTCGGCGAACGCCGTCCTCAACGGCTCCCTCGAGATTGCCTCGGCCTCCGATGACCTGTCGAAACGCTCCGAGCAGCAGGCTGCGTCCCTTGAGGAAACAGCCGCAGCCCTCGAGGAGATCACCGTCACCGTGAACCGCACGGCGACCGGCTCCCGCCAGGCATCCGAGGCAGTGGCGGCGGCCCGGAGCGATGCCCAGACCTCCGGAGACGTTGTCCAGCGCGCGATCGCGGCCATGGGCGAGATCGAGAAATCCTCGTCCGAAATCAACCAGATCATCGGCGTCATCGACGAGATCGCCTTCCAGACCAACCTGCTGGCCCTGAATGCCGGGGTCGAGGCCGCCCGTGCCGGGGATGCGGGCCGAGGCTTTGCCGTTGTCGCCCAGGAAGTCCGGGCGCTGGCCCAGCGATCGGCGGAGGCGGCCAAGGAGATCAAGGGCCTGATCTCGACCTCGAGCAAACAGGTCAGTCACGGCGTGTCGCTGGTCGGCGAAACCGGCGACAGCCTCGGCCGGATCGTGGAACAGGTCGCCGCCATCGATGGCCTGGTGTCCGAGATCAGTTCCTCCGCCCAGGAACAGGCCTCCAGCCTCAGCCAGGTCAACACCGCGGTGAACCAGATGGACCAGATGGTCCAGCAGAACGCCGCCATGGTCGAGCAGACCACCGCCGCCTCCTTCTCGCTCAAGACCGAGGCCAGCGAACTGGACGGACTGGTCTCCAGTTTCCGGACCGGCGAGACCGCCACCACAGCCCGCCGGGCCAACCCGGTCCACGCCGCCCAGGCCCGGATCGAGGCCTTCGCCCGGCCCCAGGCCAGGCCATCGCAGGCGCCGGCGCGTTCGGCTGGCAACACGGCCCTCAAGGCCGACGCATGGGAAGAGTTCTGACGATGACCGCCTATGAGAACAACGCCAGCGGACCCGGCAGCATGCTGGAACTGATCTCCTTCGAGATCGGGGGTCAGGAATACTGTATCGACGTCCGCTCGGTGCGCGAGATCCGGGGCTGGACCCCGACCACGCCCATGCCCCAGACTCCTGACTACATCCTGGGGGTGATCAACCTGCGCGGGGCCGTGATGCCTGTCCTCGACCTGCGCTGCCGGCTTGGCCTCGGCAAGACGGAACCGTCATCGCGCCACGTGATCGTCGTGATCCAGCACGAGACCCGCATGGCCGGCGTCCTGGTCGACGGCGTGCAGGAAACCTTCCAGCTGGCCGCCTCCCTGCTCCAGGCGCCGCCCGCCATGGATTCGGACGCCACCCATCAGTTCGTCGACGCCATCATCCCGATCGAGGGCCGCATGCTGTCGCGCCTCGTTGTCGGCGCCCTCCTTCCCCTCGAGTCCGTGACCGAACCCGCCTGATCTCCTCCCCGCACCGCGGAGAGAGGGACCACAAACCGCTGGCCGAGCCTTTCCTCCCCACACCGTGGGGAGGGGGACCGCGAAGCGGTGGTGGGGCCTTTCCTCCCCACACCGTGGGGAGGGGGACCGCGAAGCGGTGGAGGGGCTGCGTCCACCCCACCGCCCGCCCGTGTCTGTATCCCCGGCCCCTCCACCCCGCTGCGCGCGGTCCCCCTCCCCATTCTGCGAATGGGGAGGACTACGCTTTCCTCCCCACACCGCGAAGCGGTGGAGGGGCCGCCTATTCCGTGCGCTGCCGCTGCACATACACGGCGGCACTGCCCGTCAGGATCATCCCGAAGACAATCAACGCCCACTCCGAAAGGGTCGGGATCGAGGCAATGGCCGCCGCCCGGGTCACCGTGGGCGACCCCGCGACGGACGCCGAACTGACGCCTTCATCACCGATCCCCTCCGCGCAGTACTGGGGCTGTGACGCATTCCCGGCCCAGCGCATGCACGCGCCATTCGTGAGGGCCTGCATCGCGAAATCGGTCGCATAGACATAGGAAAAGCGGGAGTCCGGCCCCCCTGGCTTGCCGTCCAGATAGGGTGGACCCGGCAGTCTCTGGACCTGGATATCATACTCCACGGGCACGCCCGCGCCGTTGGTCGCGACATTCACGGTCTGAAGGGCAGCGGTCCGGGTGTAGCTGGATGCCGATCGGATGCCATCATCGACGCTGAAGCCGATCACGCGCCACCGATGGTCGCCGGGCATGAGGTTGGCGGGCAGCGGCGCGCTGAAGGTCAGCGAAATTTTCGGCCGCATGGCCTTGGAATAGATCGCGCATTCCCCGACCGTGCATCGGTTCGAATTCTTCACCGTGTCATACGGCTGGCCCAGGAAGGTATAGGTCGTGGCCTGTGCGGCCGCATCGCCCGCGATGAAGGCGCTGGCGAGGGCCAGGGCCGGAAGAAGGCTCTTCATGTCTGACTCTTTGGGACGTTGGTCGGAAGGGTCCGGATCCGCCGTTGCAGCGGACGGGTGCTGGCCGGGACTTCAGCCGTCCGGCGGGCCCGTCACGGCGATGTCCGCCAGACAGTTTGCCGACCGCAGGATCTCGAACATCGTCATCTGCCCGGTCAGATACGGTGCCTGCTCGCGCAAGGCGGACACCAGAAAGGGGATCATGGCGCGATGATCCGGGCCGCTGGCGATCAGTCCCAGAGCCACGCTCAGGTCGCGATAGGTCAGCCCCGGCATCGCGTCGTCCAGGGATCGTGCAGTGTCTCTCGTCATCCTGGTGGTACTCATGGTTCACCCCTTCTGCGGCAGGACCGGGTGATGACCGACACCGGCCGGCTGTCCGTTCTGCGGATCGCCAGGTTCGATCATCGATCACTGGGATACCGACGATCGGTGAACTGGCGGCTAAAAGGCGTGGTGTAGGCGTCAGGCCGATTCCGGGGTCCAGGACGCCGGGAATCCCCGGCGACCACCCCGTGCAAAAGGCCCCGGACTCCACCGCCTGACGCCGGCACCACGCGCGAGCCGCGACAGAATTGGCCTGTCCTTCAGGCCCTTGCCTCAACCGCATCCCTGACCCCGGCAAGGCCCGGACCGGCCCCCCGACCGATGGCCCCGTCCCGATGCCTGCCGCCTCGCCGATTAAGCCTAAGCCCCGCTAATCACCCTGCGCACCCACCCGCTTTCCTCCCCACACCGTGGGGAGGGGGACCGCGAAGCGGTGGAGGGGCTGCGTCCGGGTCACCGCCCGCCCGTGGAACGGCCCGGATTTCAGCCGCGCCGGGACGGCGGCTTGCCCCTCTCTGGGATCGCCGCCTTCCGTTTGAACGTCTGCTGAAGGTCGAACCCCGTCCCGGCCATCATGCCTGACGCCTGTGCCGGCGGCGTTGCCTCAGGATGAACCAGACGACCGGGCCCGCAATCAGACCGATCGGGATCAGCACGGCCACGATGGTGATCAGCACGCCGACGGTCGCCATCATGGCGCTGAATGCCCCCTGGACCGCGTCCACGACCGGTCGGAAGGCGCTGTCGGGCGCCAGTTGACCCGCCGAGCGGTATTCGATCGACAGGCGCGATGTCGCGACCCGCGTCCGCATCTCCGCCAGGGTCGATTGCTGGGCGTCGATCTCGCCCTGAACGCGTGCCAGTTCGGTCTCCACCTTCAGCAGATCCTCAAGCGAGCCGCTGCGGCTCGCCAGCAGGCCCTGCAGCCGGTCCCGCAGCGTCGTCTGCGCCCGCAACCGCGCCTCGGTGTCGATCAGGGACCGGGTCAGGTCCTCGCTCTCGGTACTCGACCCGGAAACACGGCCCCCCGCTTCACGCGCATCCTTGCCCAGCCCGTCGCGAAACTGAGTGATGAACGACGGGATCGCCCGGATCTCGAGGCGTGCCACCAGCGCATCCCGGCCGGTCCGGGTCGTGTCCGACCCGATGACCTGGCAGACCGCTGCCCCGGCCGACGTGCAGGCCTGCTCGTGCCGCGCCATCAGGCCCGGTGCCCGATCGACGGGAACCTCCAGGCCATAGTGATAGACATAGGCGATCCGTGGCGCGGTTCCTGCGGCGGGCGTCGCCGCGGGCGCGCCGGGTTCAGCCGGTGCCGCGGCCTCCGTCATCCGCGCGGGCTCGACCAGCGCGACGTCCACAGTCGAGTCGACCGACGATTCCGCCCGATCCGCGTCGGCCTGCCCACACCCGGACAAGGCCAGCCCCGCCACCATCGCCAGCATTCCGATCCTGCGCATCGTCGTCTCCTGAAGGCCCCGATCACGATTCCGTGATTGCGCACGCAGATCGCGGCGAAATGACGACGCGCCAGGACGACGGCTCAGCAAATGGCCGCGTTACCGGAACGCTTGGCACCGCCCGGAAAATGCCTGCCCGGGACCGAGATCGGACATGACCTCGCCGCCGGAAAGGTGACCTTGGGAACTGCCGCTAGGGGTGGCTAACGGACGCTGCCATGTAAGCGTCCAGGAGAGACGCACTATCTTGACGGTCGTGCTCAATAGACGCGAGCGGGCTTCTAGGATTAACTTGGTCCAGGCATGGAGGCAGGCATGAGATCCCTGATTTTTGCGACGTTGGCGACTCTGTCGTTGGGTTCGATTGCAACGGCTACGGAACCGCTGAACGACCTCTCGGGACGTCAGATGACTGTCGTCGATCAGCAAGGTGAGCGGACCGTCATCCGGTTCGAGTCAGAGGGTATTGTGCGCGTTACAACGGCAGCAGGAGATGCGTCCGGTCGATGGAAAATCGCAGATCGCCAACTCTGTTTCGAGTTCGAAGGTCAGGAAACTGACTGCTGGCCGTGGGACGGGACAATGCCAGAGGGAACCGCTGTTCCGGCCTACAATGGCAACGGTCCTTTCGTGCTCGTGACACTCGAGCCTGCGCTAGACGCGGAACCCTAAGGCGCTCCAGGCGACCGTTGGCGCTTAGGTTCGCTTTGGGTCGAGATCGGACCTCACTTGGCCGGCGGAAACCGGACCTTCGCTTGATCCTCCGAAAGCAGACCTTCCGAACTGCCGCCTAGGGTGGTTAGCGGAAATGAAAACGGCCCCGCCGTCGCCAGCGGGGCCGTTCCAAACCCGAGTGAAACGTTGCTTACGTGATCAACTGCCGCCGCTGGATGTAGAGTGCAGCTCCACCCGCCAATGCCAAACCGAACAGGATCATCGCCCACTCCGACAGGGTCGGGACGGGGGCAGGTGTGACCTCGGTCGCAGTGAATATGAGATCAAACCCGGGAAACGTGGTGGCAAAATCAAACAACAAGGTTCCTCCGCCGTAGACGTCCGAGGTGGCGTGCGCCATATTCGCATTGTCGAATATGAATGAATACGAATTGCCAGCCACGATGGGCAACGGAGTCTCAAGCGTTATTGTCTGAAGACCTGCGAGGTTGTTACCTGTGTCGATCAGCGTCACGGCTTGGGATGAAACCGGTGTCCCAATGGCGCTGGCGGTCCCTGACCCTAGCCCGCCATTGTAGAAGCGGACGGTCGTTGTCCCGCTGGTGCGGGGGCGAACCTGGATTTGGGTGAGCGTCCCCGTCCTGGTCGCGGTGAAGCTCTGACCAATACCGCCACTCGTAACTTGGCTAGTGCCCGCAAGTTGGGAAATGGTCTGGGCGAAGGCTAGTCCCGGAAGCCAGACGGCGAACAGGACGAGGATAGCTAAGATACGTTTCACGTTGCGCTCCAAGGGTCGCGCGTCTCTCATAGACGAGCGATATAGCCACGCTTAATGGGATCGGCGAATGTTTGCTACCGTACATTTTGGGGGACTGAGGAACTGTACGAGCGTCTGCTTCGGGTCGGGATCGGACATGACCTAGCAGGCAGAAAACGGACATTCGATCCGACGCCCGAAAGCGGACCTTCTAAGCCGCCGCTAGGGGTGGTTAGCGGACGTTGGCCTTCGAACCTGCCCTATTGCGAAAACTTAATGCCGAGAGGTGCATCTGTCGGCGGCGCCTGAAGGCTCTTCTGTCACGACATGACAGTCGTGCCTCGGGGATCCACATGACGAAGACCACCTACCGCGCAAGCGCTCGCCTAGCCCTTGGGGCCTTGATCGTTGCGATATCGTGCGGCACCGCCCTTGCCGAGGATGTGTTTACCCCCTGCGGCGACAGCGCCCTGGCGGGCTTGGCAGGCAGTCTCTGCGCGGTCAGTCACATGCCGCTCCGGCCGAATGATCCGGAGGCGGGCGCCGTGAATCTGTTCATCAGAAAATTCCCGTCGGCCAGCGGGACGACAACCGGCGAGATCTGGCTCATTGCCGGCGGTCCGGGTGAAAGCGGGGCGTCCTTCTACCCGTTCCTCGATACGTTTCGCAGGGCGTTCCCGGACCGCGACCTTATCGTCCCTGACCATCGCGGCACGGGTTATTCCACCCGGCTCTGTCCGGCCGAAGAGGCCGCCGACAGTCCGGCCGGGCCGTCCCTGACCGACGACGAATGGGGATCGTGCATCGGCAGCATGTACCGTGATGTCGAACGCACCCACGCGTTCACAATCACCAACGCATCACATGATCTGTCGCAGATCATCACCCGGTATCGAGGCGACGGATCGGTTCAGGTCTACGCCGTCTCCTACGGCACGCAGCTCGTTCTGCGTATGTTGCAGGCCGCTCCCGTGCCGTTGGATGGCATCGTTCTCGACGGTCTCGTTCCCCTCGAGTCATCGCCGGAATGGGATCTCAGCCATCGGACGAAGGTCGTGGACAAAGTCGGTCGCAACCTGCTCAGCCCCGCCCAGGCCCACGCCTACGCAGCGCTTCTAAAGACACCGGACCTGGACGCGCTCGTGGCTCCCAGCGCACCGGGCGGCAATTTGCGTCAGTTCCTCGGAACTCTCCTGAATTTCCCGGATCTGCGCGACCAGATCCCGGCTGTCTTGTCGGGATTGGGCGAGGGCGACGCTTCCCGGCTCGTGCAGGTCCGGGCCGAGCTCAATGCCGCCTTTGAGCCCTTTGGCCGATATCCGCAGTCGTCGCCCGCCTTGCCGCTCGTCTTCCTGATGAATGCTTCCGAGAACAACGGGCGTCGTGATCTGACGGCCAATGTGGTAGAGGCGGAAGCCCGCGACGCCCTGTTCACCAGTCCGCTGCCGGGATTGCTCGTCAGCCCCTCCGCGCCCCTCTACGACCGGGACGCCTATTTCGGCCGACCCGCTGTCGCGTTGCCCCGCACCCTGGTTGTCCACGGCACGCTTGACCCCAACACGCCTTACGAAGGAGCCGTCGATCATGCGTCCGAATTGGCCAAGGCCGGCGACGTGACGTTCGCGACCGTGGTCGACGGGGCCCATATGCTGCCTTTCGTGGCCCCCGAATGTTTTGTCCGCATCGTTTCGGCGTTCGACGCCCGAACAGAAGTTCCGAGCTCGTGCGCGTCTCGCCCTCAACGAAATCATTGAACGCATGCTGAGCCATTGAACGCCTGCAAGACAGACATGCCGTCAGCGAGCACGCCTGCGATGGGGCCAGAACAAGCCGTAGGCGAGGGCGACGAGAAACAGCGCCTGACCTGCATGCAGCCAGTTCACTGAACTACTCCGGCCCGCCAGTAGTACGAGCAGGACCAGGACAGCAAACGCCGCGAAGATCTTCCTGCCCGAGCGGTTGGGAAAAAGGACGTTGGTCAATCGCCAACTGGCGATCATGCCCAGACAAGTGGAAACCGCGGCTTCGGCTGCAAAGCGGGGCCAGACGTAGCCAATGGGCTCGAGCAGGGTCGAAACAACCCAGCCGACGCACAAAGCGGCCACGACGTATGCCGCCAAAGCGACCGCGCTCGCCGCGATCTCATGCGCGACGGAGGAAACTCGGAGTTGGTCTGTCACGAGATCTCGCAGGAGAGAGCCCGTTGGATGCAACACCCTGGCTGGTGGAGCAACAAGCGTCTTCTATGGGTCGAGATCGAACATCACCGGGCAGCCGGAAACCGGACATTCGCCTGATCGTCCGAAAGCGGACTTTCTGAACTCCCGCTTGGGGGTGGAAAGCGGTCATCGGCCAGAAATCCGGGACCTCTCCCCGGGACACACCCCGGATGCCACCACAGCGCCTCGCCGTCATCGGCTGGGACAGCCCGGATCAGTGACATCGCCACGGCGAGATCCGCGTTGAGGCGCGATCGCGGGCAATCCCCGGGACCGACCGGCCGCGGTCACGCAAGACTGACGTAGAGTTGATTGGTCTCAGTGTCAGTGCTCATTCAGACAGCGGTCAACTGTGTTGATTTCGGAGCATTGTCGTGTCGCTGGACCTTTCTCGCCGTCGTCTGTTCCAATGTGCATGCTGCCTGCCGGTCGCCGGCGCCGCGGGCGGGGCCTTCGCAGGCATGCCGTTCAGGGCGATTGCGGCGGACCCGACGGCCCCGCGCACGACCCTCAATCCGGATCAGGCGCTCGAACTCCTCCGCGAGGGCAATCGCTCCTTCAACACCGACAGCCCGATCCGCAGTGTCACGGGCCGTGCGCGACGGCTGGAGCTGGCCCTGAGCCAGGCGCCGTTCGTGATCCTCGTGTCCTGTTCGGACTCGCGAGTGCCACCCGAGCTCCTGTTTGGTCGGGGACTGGGCGAAATGTTCATCGTCCGGAACGCCGGCAACACGGTCGACACGACGGCATTGGGCTCCATCGAATATGCCGTCGCACAACTCGGCGTGCCGCTGATCGTCGTGATGGGGCATCAGAGGTGCGGGGCGGTCAGTGCCGCCGTCAGTGTGGTCGAGCAGAACGCCTTCTTCCCCGGCGCGATTGGCGCGATGATCGAACCCATCGTCCCCGCCGTTCTGACGGCCAAGGCCCTCGACCAGGGTGACCTCACAGAGAACGCCGTCCGCCGCAACATTCAGCGCACGGTTCACCGGTTGAGAACCGCTTCGGAGCCACTGCTCCTGGACCCGCTGGCTGACGGGCGGCTGAAGATCGTGGGCGCCTATTATTCCCTCGAGGATGGTGCCGTTGATTTCTTCGATACCGAGACGGCTGTTTCCCCTCCGCCCGGATGATCGCGGCCGGATCCGGCCAGAGGGTCCCACGGGTCGGAAACGGTCAAGGACAGACCGGTCGAGACTTCGCCCCGGACACGCCCCGAACGACACGCGGTTTCCCCACGGTTACACTGTTTGCCGGTCCCGGGAGCCGACGTTCCAGAGGTCAGCAACGGGTGGACAGCGGACATGAAAACGGCCCCGCTGGTAACAGCGGGGCCGATATCAGATCCAGAAGCGTGGCCTAGACAGTCAACTGTCGCCGCTGGATGTAGAAGGCAGCCGAACCCGCCAGAATCAGCCCGAACAGGATCAGCGCCCATTCCGACAGAGTTGGAACTGGGGCCGGAGCAGCGACTTGCACGACTTCGAAATTCAGGTCGATCGTCCCAGGATCGGTCGTGCCCGCAATGAAGGCCATCCCACCCGGATAGACGGGTCCGCCACCGGTCAAGGACGCCTGGTCAAACGCGAAACTGTAAACATTGCCTGCCACGATCGGCAGGGGTGTTGAAAGCGTGACGGTGTTGCGGGCCGGGGTAGTATTCGCCAGATTCACGCCTGCCTGGCTATAAAGCGGCGTGCCGGGTCCGCCTGCCTGGCCTGTACCCGTTCCGTTGTAGAGCCGGATGGTCGTGGCGCTCGAGGCGCTCGCTGCGACCCGGATCTGCGTCACGGTTCCAGTGACCGTCGCTGTGAAGGACTGGCCGACGAACGTCTGGCTACCAAGATTCCCGCTCTCAGTCAGGTTGGCTGAAATCGTCTGAGCCGATGCCGGGGCGGCGAGAATCATTCCGAAACAGGCAATCAACAGGAGGCTAAAGGCACGAAGCGTGGAACCGTTGATCATGTTTATCTTCTCGTTAAAAGAACGCCGTTCCCGTTGTTAAAGGAAGCTTGGCCGTCGTCAAACTGTTTCGCGAATTGCTTCTGGGTGGGAGGCTTGTTCTTCATGGATTTGGGAAGCGCGCCCACTTTCTCAGGAATGCAGACCTCTTGAAGTTTCGCTACAGGTCGGGAGCAGACAGGACCTGGTAGGCGGAAAGCCAACATTCGATCCGATGACCGCAAGCGGGCCTTCTGAACCGCCGCTATGGGTGGTTCGCGGACATAAGAATGGCCCCGCAGTTGCCTGCGGGGCCGTTCATGGCCTCGAGCGAATGTCGCTTATGCCGCCATGTGCCGGCGCTGGATGTAGAGCGCGGCCCCGCCGGCCAGCGTCAGGCCCATCAGGATCATCGCCCATTCCGACAGGGTGGGCACCGAAGCCGGCGGCGCGGCCACCGTGAGCGTATAGCTCTGACCGACGCCGTTGCCCGAGTTGACCTCGTGGACAACGACCACCAGCGTCTGGCCGGCCGGAACGTTGACGCTGAAGGTCTCGGACGGCGTAGACTGGCCAGGATCACCGAGATAGTTCGCCTGAATGTTGGACGGGTCGAAGCTTCCCAGATAGGCCACGACGAACAGCAACGCTGCGGTCTGATCCAGCCTTATTGTATAGCACTGTGTCGACCCGGTGCTGTTGACGAATGAATAGCTGTCGTAGGCGCGCGCGCCAGAGTTGGTGAAAGTCCCCGGGTTGGCTTCGGGCGCTGCGCAGGTGCCCCCCGGAAGAAGCCGGTTCAAACGTCCCGACTGGGTGGTCGCATTGTCCAGGGTCGCTGTGTTGACCTGGGCGAGAGCGGCGCTCGATAGTCCCGCGGCGAGCAACGCTGCAAAGCCCGCGACCCTGTATGCACGGCCGCGCGACTGAAATTTACGAAGCAATTCACTCTCTCCCCAGAATCTGCGCCGGCTGATCTATCAGGTTCCAATCGGCTGACAACCGGCAAACGCCGGTTTGGGAACGTCGCGCTGATCCGCCACGGCGGCGTCCCGATGCGCGGCCGGCTCCGGGGGGCTCGATCACGCCAGGGGTGACAATCGGACAGTGGCCATAGCCGCCGCGGCAGCCTGAAAGACCCCGCCAGAGCTAGATCAGGGGATAAAGGGATGTACCCTCTTCGACCAGGCCCAGTAAGATGCCGGTAATCTGAGCCCCGCTTCCGACGTCGTTGATCAGCCTGAGGGACTGCTCCGCCAAGGGCCGGATATTCGGTCTGGCCATCGCCCAGTTCGAGAAGATGCGGGACGAGGTCGGCCATCTTCCAAGGACAGTGATGTCGGTATGCCGCTTGTCGGCATTCAGACTGTCCATAAGCGCGTCGACATGTTCGACCTCGCCCTCGATGACCTGAACGAAATGACCGTCCGGATGGGCGAGGCAGCCGGTCAACCTGCGTCTTCGGTTGTTGAAGACAGCCGTCCTGAAGATTCTATCGAGCTCTTCGATATTGCCCGGATGGAGTGTCGATCGGCTTCTATAGACCGTGCGTACGAGAGGACTTGCCACAGTGAAGCATACTTTCGAGGCGAGTTGCCCCGGATCCAAAGGCACGCGCGCAAGCATAATGTCCAGTCTTATAAACTTTGGGCAATAACCTGGAAGCTTGGCAGTTTGATCTGGGTGTCACTTGCCGCGTCCAGGCAGGGAGAGCGCGATACCTGCAACGGGTCCAAAGCCGTCCTCACCCCACCACCCCGAACCGCGCCTCCGGCAGCATCGGGAAGGTCACCAGCGACACCTCCCACAACTCCACCGCCGACAGCACCCTCAGCCGTCCGTCCCGCCTGGCCTTCGCCGCCCGGAACCCGATCGACAGCCCGTCCAGCGCCCCCGCCCGGCTGAGCGCCGCCGCAAACCGCGCCTCGGCGGACCAGTCCGCGATCCGCCCCCGGACGAACAGCCCGCGCGCGTCCTCGACGATCGCTTCCCACACCCCCACCACCGCCCGGCCCTCGTGCTGGTGCAGCATCCGCACGCCGCCTGCCCCGGTCCGGGCCAGGCTGTCGGCGAACGCCCCGCGCGCCACCACATCGCCGTTCAGGTCCGCCACCCCCCACACCGACGCATAGCCCTGGATCGGAAGGCCGCTCCCTCTCCCCTTGCGGGAGAGGGAGACCGCACACGGCGGCGCAGCCGTCGTTCTGGTGCGGTCGGGTGAGGGGTCACACAGGTCCTGGCGGTCAGCATCGCATGACCCCTCATCCGACCTCGCTGCGCTCGGCCACCTTCTCCCGCAAGGGGAGAAGGCTCCGGTACCCCCCCCCTCATCCCGCCTCCAGCCGCCGTTCGATCCGCTCCACCGCCGCCCGCGTGGCGATCCCCTGTTCCTCCAGACGCGCCAGCCGCTCGGCGACCAGCTGCTGCTCCGACACCCGGGTCTCCAGCGTCGCGATCCGTGCCGCGGCCCCGCCGGCCCAGACCAGCCCGCCGATCGTCTGGATCACCAGGGCGACCGCCAGTGCCATCGGTATCCGCTTGATATCGCTCATTCCGTTCTCCCGTTTCATGGTCTCAGGATCCGATCCCCGCCATCCGCCGCCGCTCGGCGTCGTCGAGGAAGGTCGCCGCATTCAGCCGGGCCCACAGCGCGTCCCGCTCGGGCTGCAGCGCCGGCACCCCGTCCAGGTCCGCCTCGATCCGCACGCCCGCAAACCGCGCCCCCAGCCACCCGCCCAGCGCCCCGGCGGTCTTCCTGACCAGCGGCACCACGGTCCCGCGCCAGAAGGCGGCATTGGCCTCGCGATAGTTGGCATAGGTGGCGTCGCCCGGAATCCCCAGCAGCTGCGGCGGCACCCCGAAGGCCAGGGCGATCTCGCGCGCGGCGGCATGTTTGCCGGCGATGAAGTCCATCTCGGTCGGGGTCATCGACATCGGCTTCCAGTCCAGCCCGCCTTCCAGCAGCACCGGCCGCCCGGCATTGGCGCTCCCAGAATGGGTGGCCGCCAGCTCGGCCTTCAGCGCCTCGAACTGTTCGCCGGTCAGACGCTCGCCATTTTTCGACCCATAGACCAGCGCCCCCGACGGCCGCGCGGCATTGTCCAGCAGGGCCTTGTTCCAGGCCCCCGACGCATTGTGCACATCGACCGCAAAGGCCGCCGCCTCCAGCGGTGAAAACCCGTAGTGATCGTCCGCCGGATGAAACAGCTTCAGATGCATCACCGGCATCCAGCCATCGCCCGCACGTCCGATCCGGACGAACCGTCCGTCGACGGAATACTCATAGCCCTGGGCCCAGCCGCCCCGGCCGGGAATGACCTTCATCCGGTCGGGCCTCAGCGACCACAGCTCCTGCGGTCCTTCGTCTCCGACCGCCTCGACATAGGCATTGCCCGCCGTCTGCAGCGCCCCATACAGCCCTTCCAGCCACTCGGCCCCGGCCTGTTCCGGATTGGGCCGGGCCAGCAGGGCCGCCAGCGGATGCCCGTCCGCCCTGACCCCGTTCTCGAACACCGTCAGCGGCGTGGAGGCCGCCGCCTCGGCGATCATCCGCACACAGCGATAGACCACCGGGTTCTTGGCAAACCCCTCGCTGGCCAGGCTGGCATAGTCCCGCGGCGTCCAGCGCGGCCGCCCCGCCCCCGTCAGGGCGATCAGCGGCCCGACCCGGCTGTCCTTGATCTCGGGCGCGCGGGTTCGCCCTCCCAGGCCCGAAGGCCACGGCAGTCTCGGCATCGGCCTGTCCCCTTGTTGTCGCTAAAGGCGGCGCTCACAGCATCCGGATGCGCGGCCCGTCAGGGTGTCCCAGCATCAGATGGCTCAGCGCCCACACCAGGGCGTCCGCACGGTCCGGACTGTGCCCGCCCGTCTCGGCCCCCAGGGCCATCATCTCTTCTTCCAGCGCCGGAAAGGCGTCGCAGTGGACGACCCGCCCCTGTTCATACAGGGCGGCGATCGGCTCGGCCCGCATCCGCTTGCCCCGGCTGGCATGGACCAGCCGGATCGACACCGGACACCCGGCCTGGACCAGCACGGCGCGGACCATCTCCCCGCCCTGGTTGGCCTCGGCCACGATCTGGTGCGCCTCAAAGGTGGTGGCCGTCTCCGCCACCCGCCGGGCCCAGCCCTGCGGCGACAGACCCCGGCAGCTGTGATCGGCCAGCACATAGCCCACCCGCTCCCGCCGCCCGGCCACCACGATCCCGCAGGCATCGCCGTGCGCGCTCGCGGGCGGATCGACCGCCACGACTATCCGGTCCAGCGTCGCCGGCCGGTTGCCCCGGGCCCGCGCCAGATCGGCCGCGCTGAACAGGGCCCCGTCGTTCTCGACGACCAGCCCCTCCAGCTCCTGCTTCTCCAGGCGCGTCCCGCCATAGAGGTCCTGCAGATTCTCCAGAAACCCCGGCGACAGATGTTCGGCATTGGCCCGGGTCGCCGCGCGCCGGACATGGGTCCCGGCCTCGGCCATCAGCCGCCGCAGCGCCGGAATGGGCCGCGGCGTCGTGGTCACGATCAGCTTGGGCATCCGCCCCAGCCGCATCGCCAGCCTCAGATTGGCCAGCACCGCCTCGGGATTGCGCCAGGCACAGAATTCGTCGGCCCATCCCCCGTGGAACTGGGGGCCCCTCAGGCTGTCCGGGTCCTCGGCGGAAAAGCCGTAGGCCAGGCTGCCATTGTCCCAGACCAGCCGCTTGCGTCCGGCTTCCCAGCGTGGCCGGCACCAGGGAGCTGACACCGCCAGCACCCCGGACGGCCCCTCCACCATCACCTCGCGCACATCGTGCAATGTAGGTCCGACCAGCGCCAGCCTGACACCTGGATACCTTGCGGCGACCTTGGTCAGCCAGGTCGCCCCGGCCAGCGTCTTGCCCGATCCCCGCCCGCCCAGCAGCAGCCAGGTTCGCCAGGCCTGCATCGGCGGGATCTGATGGCTATGAAGGCCCCGGATCCAGTCCGTACCCTCCGTCCGGGTGCGGTCGCTCAAGGCCTGCATCCAGGCATCCGCGCTCCACCCAGGCTCGCACATGCTCGAGACGGGATCGCAGGGATCCGTCGATCCGCTCGCGGGCCTCGGCGCGGGATTCATCGGGGTCGTCGTCGTCACGCATCTCGTCCTCTCGATCCTCGACACGGGTTCCGGGTTTCCGACGCGCGGCCGCGACCATCCGGGCGGCACGCGCGAGGTTGTAGATGGCCCGCGCCCGGCGATCGATCTCGGCCGTATCGGCGGGTGTCTTCGATCTGACGGCCAGGTGTCCGAGCGACTCGTCGGCGACGCCCTTGAGCGTCGTCATGTACGCCTCCAGCCAGATCTCGTTGTCTCTGTCGGTATTTCCGGTCATGCCGAAAACTACCCGACCAGCGACCCTGGGCTGGAAAGTCGGGTCGACAATCTGTCGGCGCCCTGAATTGGCACGTGTTTCTGGCCTCGGCGCGGAGCGTTCGCGCCGACGTACGCGCGGATCAGGCGGCCCGGGACGCTTCTGCGAGACCGCCCAGCGTTTCTGCGACCTTGATCAGCAGTTCGGCGACATGGATCGGCTTGCCCAGATGGCCGTCCATCCCGGCGTCCAGGCACTGGGTGATCTGTTCGGTCTGCACATTGGCCGTCAGGGCCAGGATCGGGACCGCCCCGGCCGGTCCAGGCAGGGCACGGATGGCCCGCGTGGCCTGGATCCCGTCCATGACGGGCATCTGGACGTCCATCAGGATCAGGTCATAGCCCCCGCCGCAGGCCGCCTCCAGCGCCTGCCGACCATCGCAGACGGTGTCCAGCCTGACGTCCTGGGTCGCCAGGATGGCGGACACCAGTTCGCGGTTGGCTGGGGCGTCATCGGCCATCAGGATGCGCGCCCGCGCCGGCAGGGCGACAGGCTCGGGCTCTGCAGCCCGTCCCGCCGGCTGATGCTCGGCCACCCCCACGGGAATCTCGATCGAGAACCGTGATCCGGATCCCGGCGTCGATTCCACATCGATCTCGCCGCCCATCAGGCGCACCAGCCGGCGCGAGATCGACAGGCCCAGCCCCGTCCCGCCATAGACCCGCGTGGTGGATGCATCCGCCTGGCTGAACCGCTCGAACAGCAGGGCCATCTTTTCCGGCGCAACGCCGATGCCGGTGTCCAGCACGGAGAGGCCCAGCATGCCGCGCCCGCCCTCGCCCGCCCGCCAGCCGGCCGACAGGGTGACAGAGCCCTCCGTGGTGAACTTCACCGCATTGGACAGCAGGTTCAGCAGCACCTGCCTCAGGCGGCCCTCGTCGCCCACCAGGCCGGCAGGCATGTCCGGGGCAATCTCGACCCGAAGATCCAGTCCCTTGAGCCCGCACTGAGCCTCGACGATGTCTGCCGCACCGCGCGCCAGGGCCGAGGGATCGAAGGCGGTCTGGTCCAGCACCACACTGGCCGCTTCCAGCTTGGAATAGTCGAGGATGTCGTTGATCACGCCCAGAAGCGCCTTCGACGACATCGCGATCCGGTCGGCGTGGCGGCGCTCCAGGTCCGGCAGCGCCTGACTGGCCTGCAGGAGCTCCGAAAAGCCGATCACACTGGTCAGGGGCGTCCTGAGCTCGTGGCTCATGTTCGCCAGGAACTCCGTCTTCGACCGGCACCCCGCCTCGGCCCGGTCCCGCGCCTCGATCAGTTCGGTTTCCAGCGCCTTTCGCTCGGAAACGTCGCGAATGACGACGACCAGTTCCTGTACGCCGCCGTTCCCGTCGGGAACCGGCTGGAGATTGCCTTCCACCCAGACGAAATGCCCGGCCTTGTGCCGGAGCCGATACTCCATCCGCTGGGTGCCCTGCCCGGCCACGCCGCGCTGGGTCGCGGCCCACAGGGCCTCGTGATCATCGGGGTGGACAAAGGCCTCACTCGGTTGCGCCGCCATTTCCTCGGGCGTCCAGCCGACCAGCGCGTGACAGGCCGGGCTGATGTAGATTCCCTGCCCGTTCGGCAGGATCCGGGTGATGACGTCCCCCATATGGTCCGCCAGCAGGCGATAGCGCGCTTCGGACCGGCTCAGCCGGTCCAGGGCCTCGCGCTCTTCCGTGACGTCCCGCATGATCCCGAACAGTGCGGCCGGCCGGCCGGTCACATCGGTTTGCACCACCGCCTCGGTCGCCACCAGACGCCGCGCCCCGTCGGTCCGGTCGATCGGCGTGACGAACTCATAGCCCTGGCCGGCCTCCACGGCCGCCTGGATCAGGCCGTTCAGCCGCGCGCGGTCCTCTTCGGGATACAGCGCCAGGATGGACTTGCGATCCGGCTGGAAGGTTTCCCGGTCCAGCCCGTGGATCCGGTAGATCTCGTCGGACCAGGTAATGGTCGAGGTTTCCAGGTCCACATGCCACTGACCGACGCCGGACACGGTCTCGGCCATGCGCAACATCTTCAGCTGGGCCGCCTTGGCGCGCAGCCGCTGCTCCTGTGCCACCGCATCACCGGCCATCTCTGCCAGCAGCCGGAGCTGGGCGACTTGGGAGTCGCTCGGGGGTGCGCGATCGACCACCGTGTCCATCACGCTCAGGGCACCGACCGGAATCCCGTCGGGGGTACAGACTGTGGCCCCGACAAACCACCGCACGAAAGGCGCGCCCCTGACAAACACATGATCGCATCCGTGTGCGTCCAGGGTGGCGTCCGGAATGAAGATCAGGCCGCCCGGTCCCTGCTTCGCCAGCTGGGCCCCCATGCTCTGCTCGCGCGGCAGGGTAATGACCTCCAGGCCGGACTGTCCGCGCAGGACCGCCCGGTCCTCGTTCAGGAGCGTGACGAACGAAAGCGGCGCGTCGAAGATGGCGGCCGCCAGGGCCGTCACCTTGTCGAACGAAGACTGTGCACTGTGACTCACGCTTTACTCCCCCACGACCCAGGGTTCGCATCGAATCAGAAATTATCGGTTAGCGCCCGCGTTCGACAGCAAATTCAGGTGCTTCAAAATCGACGGCATCTTCGGGCACGGCCAGGTCCAGCTCCGAGATCGTCTGCCCCCGGACCGAAACCCCGGCCGTGTGCACCGTCTCCGGATCGCCCGACACCAGATGATGCCAGTCCGCCAGCCCCCGGCCCTCGCTGATCCGGCGATAGGCGCACGACAGCGGCATCCAGTGCAGCGTCTCCACATTGCCCGGCGTCAGCTTCACGCAATCCGGCACATGGACCTTGCGGTTGGCATAGTCGCTGCAGGTGCAGGCCTGGCTGTCGAACAGCTTGCAGTGCACCCGCGTCGGGAAGACATCGCCCGTGTCCTCGTCCTCGAAACGGATCAGGCAGCACAGCCCGCACCCGTCACACAGGCTCTCCCATTCGGTGCGGGACATCTCCTCCAGACGCTTGGTCTGCCAGAAGGGGTTGGTTGCGGGGGCTTCAGGTTCTACATGCACGCCTTCCCATAGCCTCCCCGGCTCGCGAAAGCATCCATGGCTCCCCGTCCTCCTCTCGTCGCCCTCAAGGATGTCCGTCTCCAGGACGGTCAACGCCCCCTGTTCGACGGTGTCGACCTGGCCATCGAGCCACGCACCCGGTCCTGTCTGGTCGGCCGCAACGGCGCCGGCAAGTCCACCCTGATGAAGGTCGTCATGGGCCTGATCGAGCCCGACAGCGGCACCCGGTCGATGCAGTCGTCTGTCCGCTTCGCCTATGTGCCCCAGGAGCCGGTCATCGCCGGCGACACCCTGCTGGACTATGCCACCTCCAACGAGGCCGAGCCCTGGACCGCCGAGGCCTGGCTGACCACCTTCGGCATGGACCCGGCGAAGTCGACCAGGGGCCTGTCGGGCGGCGAGATCCGCCGCGCCGCCCTCGCCAAGGCCTTTGCCGAAGAGCCCGACCTGCTGCTGCTGGACGAGCCGACCAACCACATGGACATCCTCGCGATCGAGCTGCTCGAGACCGAGATCATCAGCGCCCGCTGCGCCGCCCTGATCGTGTCCCACGATCGCGCCTTCCTGAACCGCGTCACCCAGTCCTGCCACTGGCTGGAAGGCCGCAAGGTCCGCACCCTGAACAAGGGTTTCGACGCCTTCGACGAATGGGCGGCCAAGACCATGGAAGAAGAGGCCATCTCCTTCCAGAAGCTGACCAAGACCATCGAGCGCGAGACCGCGACCTTCTACAGCTCGATCACCGCCCGCCGCAGCCGCAACGAGGGCCGCGCCCGCTCGCTGGACGCCCTGCGCGCCGAACGCGCCGAACAGGCCAAGGACCGTCCGCGCGAGCTGAACCTCGGCGTCGATTCCGGCTCGACCTCGGGCAAGCTGGTCGCCGACCTCAAGGGCGTCACGAAAGCCTTCGGCGACCGCGTGGTCATCAAGCCCTTCACCAGCCGCATCCTGCGTGGCGACCGGCTCGCCATCGTCGGCCCCAACGGGGCGGGCAAGACCACCCTGGTCAAGATCATGCTGGGCGAGCTCGAGCCGACCGACGGCACCGTCAAGCTGGGGGCCAGCCTCGAGACCGTCTACCTCGACCAGTCCCGCGAGGGCCTGCGCTCGGACATGACCCTGTGGGACGCCCTGACGCCCGGCGGCGGTGACTCCATCATCGTGCGCGGCATCTCCAAGCACGTCGCGGCCTATGCCAAGGACTTCCTGTTCACCGAGGCCCAGCTGCGCCAGCCGATCTCGACCCTGTCGGGCGGCGAGCGCAACCGCCTGCTGCTGGCCCTGGCCCTGGCCAAGCCCGCCAACATGCTGGTCCTCGACGAGCCGACCAACGACCTCGACATGGACACGCTCGACAAGCTGGAAGAGCTGCTGGAGGCCTATGACGGCACCCTGATCCTGGTCAGCCACGACCGGGACTTCGTGAACCGCCTCGCCACCTCGACCATCGGCATGAACGGCCGTGGCGACATCGTCGAGACCCCCGGCGGCTGGAACGACTTCATCCGCCAGAACCCCGGATTCCTGAGGGACTCCGTCTCCAGCGACGCCGGCACCGCCAAGCCCAAGGCTGAGGCCGCACCGGCCCCGGCTCCGGTCGCCACGGCGCCGACCAAGGCGGCCAAACTGTCCTTCAAGGACACCCACCGCCTCAAGGAACTGGACGCCCTGATCCACGCCCTGCCCGCCGACATCGCCGCCCACGAGGCCCGCCTGGCCGACGTCAATTTCTACAGCCGCGACCCCGCCGGTTTCGCCTCCACCATGAAGGCCCTCGACGCCGCCCGCGCCAGGCTGGAAGCCGCCGAGGAGGAATGGCTGGAGCTGGAGAGCAAGCGCGAGGCCCTGGCGGGTTAGAACCGTGTGACGGGCACCGCAACATGCGATCCGCACGCCTTTGTCGGGAATGAATCGTCACCTGCAACTCTTGAAACCTTTGTGATCTAGCCCGATCTGGACACCATCTGGACTGAGTGCATGCGAAGATGACAGCGATGAAGATGACATCCGACGCCGCCCTCATCACGGGACCCGACCTGCTGCGCATGTACGGCAGCTGGTCGCAGATGCTGGCCCACGGTGACGTTCGGCCCGATGGCACCATAGTCATCAAATCCAGGCCGAAGACCGTTCGCACGTCTGTTCCGGCAAGGCGTGCTGACATCTGACTGCGCTGAGCATGGCATTGGCGCTGCCGTCGTTCTGGTCGCTATCAACGCCATACCGTCCAGCGCCACGGAAACTGTGGACAGCACAAACCGCTGATCAGCCTGCATAAATCTGCTCCGTCCACAGAGCGACATTCACTTGTCCACCGGATGGTGCACCGGCTGGACCCCGGCAAACGAAACAGCCCATTGCGGGTTTAGAAAATCGGAGCGAACCTGACTTTGCCGAGGGACACGGCGGCGCGGAAACCTAGGGAGACCGGGGTTTCAAGCGGGTCGGTCCGGCTCTCTGATCGAGAGATTTTCTCACAGCGCCTCCGGGTGATGCGGGACAAGATCGAAGCAGGGTCCAGGCTCCCGACGACCGCATCTCGGTGCCGGACGTCACGGAGAACCAGACCGGGATCGATGGACGCCGACGGGGCGCAATCCCCGACGAAACGCCAGCGAACCTGAGCCGCCAGGATACAGCCGACCGTCGCCGGGTTCGCCTGCCGACGAAGACGCCAGGGTCCGGAACCTCAATGGCCAAGTCCCAACCCGGACTTGGCGGGGGGACGAAGCAAGCCGGCTTGCCGGGGCGCCTCGTCCCCCCGCTCAATTCGGGCCCTGCCCGGGCGATCCGGGCGCGGCCAGATGCCCCCGGGGCGTCGCCTTCCCATGACCCCCGGACGGCCCTAGTCTGTAACCATGCAGCGTGGCGCGATTCCCTCTTCCCTCATCAGTCGTCGCCTCGTGCTTGCGGGCGGTGTCGCCACGACGGTCACGGCCCTCGCCGCCTGCTCCGACGCCAATGCCCCGCTGGACGAGCAGGGCCGGGTCCGCATCCGCTTCGCCACCGACTGGCGAGCCCAGGCCGAGCATGGCGGCTTCTACCAGGCCCTCGCCTCCGGGGCCTATGCCCGGCGCAACCTGAACGTGGAGATCATCCAGGGCGGACCGGGCGTGAACGTGCCCCAGCTTCTGGCGGCCGGAGCCGTTGAACTGGGCATGGGCTCCAACAGCTTCATTCCCCTGAACCTCGTCGCCGAGGGTGCGCCGGTAAAGGCCGTGGCCGCCTTCTTCCAGAAGGACCCCCAGGTCCTGATCGCTCACCCCGATCCCGCCCTGACCGGGATCGCCGACCTTGCCGGTCGACCCTTCCTGCTGGCGGATGCCTCGATCACGGCCTTCTGGGTCTGGCTCAAGGCCAAATTCGGCTTCACCGACGATCAGGTCCGCAAATACACCTTCAACCCGGCCCCCTTCCTGGCGGACGAGCGGGCGGTCCAGCAGGGCTATCTGACGTCCGAGCCCTATACGATCGAACAGGTCGGTGGCTTCGCGCCCCGGGTCTTCCTGCTGGCCGATGAGGGCTACCCCTCCTATGCCACCATGGTCCTGTCGCCCGATGGCTTCGCCCGCGACAATGCCGAGGCCCTTCGCGCCTTCATCGCCGCCTCGGCCGAGGGCTGGCGCGACTACATCAAGGGCGACGCCAGTGCCGCCGATGCCCTGATCCGCCGGGACAATCCGGACATGACCCAGGACATCCTCGATCAGGCCCGCGAACAGATGAATGCCAACGGTGTCGTCGATGGCGGCGATGCGGCCCTGTACGGTCTCGGGGCCATGACCGCCGAACGCTGGCAGGCCTTCTTCGAGGTCATGGCCGAGGCCGGCGTCTATCCCCAGAACCTGAACTGGCGTCAGGCCTTCACGAACGCCTATCTGCCTGGCCGTGGCTAGTCCGCTTCCGGCGTCCCACGGCTCCGATCTTGCGGTATCCCTTACCGGAGTCACGGTCAGTTTCCGCGGGCGCCCGCCCCTCGGCCCCTATGACCTGACCGTCGCCCGGGGCGAGATCGTGGCCGTCGTCGGCGCGTCCGGGGCCGGCAAGTCCACCCTGCTGCGCCTTCTGGCCGGGCTGGAGACCCCCTCCGGCGGGTCCGTCGTCCGCGCGTCCGGCGGAACCACCGGCTTCGTCTTCCAGAGCCCGACCCTGATGCCCTGGGCCGACGCCCTGACCAATGTCACCCTGCCGCTCGACATCGCCGGTGTCCCCCGCACGGAGGCGCGCCGGCGGGCCTCGACGGCGCTTCAGGCCGTCGGTCTCGGAGACCGGCTGACCGCCCGTCCGGGCCAGCTGTCGGGCGGCATGGCCATGCGGGTCTCGCTGGCCCGGGCCCTCGTCACCGACCCCGACCTGCTGCTGCTGGACGAGCCCTTTGCCGCCCTGGATTCCATCACCCGTCGCACCCTGATCGAGGACCTGCACCGGCTCTGGACCGCCCGCCATCCCGCCATGGTCTTCGTCACCCATGATGTGGAGGAGGCCGTCTATCTGGCCGGACGGATCGTCGTACTGGACAGCCGGACGGGCCGTCCGGTCGCCGACATCCCGTCTCCGGGCCCCCTGCCCCGCCCGGACCGCTGGCGTGCCGATCCCGCCTATCGCGAGGCGGTCGAAGCCGTCGCCGCGGCCCTCGCCTCGGCCATGGACCCGGCCCGATGAGCCGGTTTCTGGCCCCCCTGATCCTGATCGCCCTGCTGCTGGCAGGGTGGGAATTGCTGGTCCGGACCCTGGGCGTTCCGACCTATGTCCTGCCCCCGCCCAGCGCGATCGGTCTGGCCCTGATCGACCGCGCGCCGGTCCTCGCCGGGTCGGCGCTGCAGACCTTCTGGATGGCACTGCAGGCCCTCGCCGTCGCCGTGGTGCTGGGCGGCGGACTGGCCGTCGCGATCTCCCTCAGCCCCATTGCCGAGCAGGCCGTGCGTCCTCTGGCCGTCACGCTCCAGGTCACCCCGATCGTGGCCATCGCCCCCCTGGTGCTGATCTGGGCCGGTCTGGACAATGCCGACAGGGCCGTGGTCGCCCTCGCCGCCGCCGTGGCCTTCTACCCCCTGTTCAGCGGCGTGCTCAGCGGCCTGAAATCCGCCGATCCGGACCTCGAGCGGCTGTTCGACCTGTACGGGGCCAACCGGATCCAGCGACTGCTGCGCCTGCGCCTGCCCGCCGCCCTGCCCGCCTCGCTGGAGGGACTTCGCGTCGCCACGGGCCTGGCCGTGATCGGGGCCGTCGTGGCCGAGTTCGTGTCCGGCTCGGGTGCGACCCAGGGGCTGGCCTGGCGCCTGCTGGAGGCCGGCAACCGACTGCGGACCGCAGAACTGCTCGCCGCCCTCGTCTGCCTTGCCGGACTGGGTCTGGCGCTCAACGCCGGGGTCGAGGCCTTCGAGCGGGCCGTTCTGCGCCACGGACACCGTCGTTAGTCAGGGGTTAAGTGGCTTCACTGTAGGGTCGTCGCGCGTTCCTGTCGGAACGGGAGCCCGAAATGCGCCTGACCGTGAGCCTTCCCTCTTCCAGCCGTCCCGTGATGGCCTCGATTTCGGTTCTGGCGGGCTGCCTGGTTCTGGCTTCGCCCGTGATGGCCCAGCAGCGCGTCTCCAGCCCCGCAGACGGTCGTTCGCCCGGCATGCGATACCTGACGTGGCCGGGAAAGAACGAAAACCCCCGCCTGTCGGCCCCGGCTATTGCCCCGTCCGCTGAGCCCAGGGACGAGACGGACTCTCGCGGCCCGATCCTTTCGATGCCCAGCCAGCCGCTGGTTGCCCCGGTCGCGACCCGCTACAGCGCCCGCACCAGCCCCGGCCCGACCCCGGCCAGTGCCTGGGTCACGGCGGTGCCCGCCCCCGTCTCGAACTATGCTCCCGCGCCAGCCCCCGTCTATGCGACACGCAGCGTCGTGATGCCGGAGCCGCCGCGCGGCTATCCGCCGGCACTGCCGCTGGAAGCCGCGCCGGTTCGCATGGCCCGGACCGCCGAGGCGCCGGTCCGCCCGACCCCGACCTACAGCGCGCCCCGATACGAGGCGCCGACCTCCGTTCCGCCTCCCGCAGAGGCACCCGGACTTGAGCCACCCCGGTTCGAAGCCCCGCGGTACGAGGCGCCGCCGCCTGCGCCGGTCCGGGAAGAGGCTCCGGTCCCCGTTGCTGCAGATACCGGGCCCGCCTCACCTGCTGTGTCGGCCGTCGACCCCTATGCACCCCGTCCCGACGCCCCGATCTTTCGCCTGCTGAACCGGGGCACCCAGCCTGCGGCGGCCGCGACCCCAGACTCGGCCAGCGAGACCGCACCAGAGCCATCGCCCGCAGCCGCAGATCGCCCGGCACCGCCGGCTCAGCCTGCACCCCAGGCCTACCCGGCTACGGCCGCAGACACCGACCGCACGCCCCGCCGCTACTCCGTACACCGCGCCAATGGCCAGTCGCCGGACCGCGTGCCCCTGCCTGACCCCGTCCTGCTGGACTCGGCCCCGGTCGATCTGGCCGAACCGCCAGAGACCCCGACCGTGGTCCGAAACATCAATGGCCGTCTGACCGCCATCACGCCCGCATCCGAGGATCCGGCCCAACCATGAGCACACCGACGATCGACACACGCGTCGCCTCCCGCCTGCCGGACCTCATTGCGCTCGCGCAGGAGCCTTCGAGCGAGAAACGCCGGGCCCTGCTGCGCGAGCTGACCGACCACTTCTTCGGGTCGCCCGTCCGCACGGCGGCCGAGGATGCGCTTTACGACACGGTCCTGTCGGAACTGTCCGCCGACATGGAAGTCGCGGTCCGGGCGGAATTGTCGACCCGCTTCTCCACCAGCCCGAGCGCGCCCCGGGGACTGATCCGTCGCCTCGCCCATGACGAGGCGGCCGTCGCCGGCCCGGTGCTGCGCAACTCCACCGTCCTGACCGACGAAGACCTGCTAGGGGTCGTGAAGGCCAAGGGCCAGGAACACATGCGGGCCGTCTCCGAGCGGCAGACGGTCTCCGAGGCGGTTTCCGCCCTGATCGTGGAACGCGGCGACGACACGACCCTGCACACCCTGTTGCGCAACGACGGAGCCCGGCTGTCGCGAGAGTCGTCCGAGACGGTCGTCGAGCGCGCCAAGGCCAACCCGGCCCTTCACGAAGCCACGGTCGAGCGCAGCTCGCTTCCGCCCGACCTGCTGAACGAGATGTATTTCGTGGTCGAGGCGCGCCTGCGCCAGCAGATCCTCGAGAAGAATGCGGCCCTGGATCCAGCCCTGCTGGAAAGCGCCCTGGCCGCCGGTCGCACCCGTGTGGCCACGGTCGACGGCGTCCTGCCCGCCGACTATGCCGAGAGCCTGGCCTATGTCGAGGAGCTGCGGGCCGCCAACCAGTTGTCGCCCCAGATGCTCGCCCGCCTTCTGCGATCCGGGTCGAAGACGCCCTTCCTCATTGCCCTCGCCCAGCTGGCGGACATCGATTTCCGGACGGCCCAGACCATCGTCGAGCGTCGGGAGCTGGACGCCCTGTCGGTCGTCTGCAAGGCCGCCGACCTCGACCGTTCGCTGTTCCTGACCTATGCGGTCGTGATGCTGAACACCGATGGCGACGCCATGGGCAAGGCCAGCGCCTATGCCCGTCACTATGCCGAGCTCACGCGCGAGGCGGCGCTGCGGACCCTTCGGTTCTGGCGGATGCGCCGGACCAACCTGGCCGCCTGACCCGCGGACAGCAAAAAGCCCGCCTCCTTGCGAAGGCGGGCTGATCTGACGCTGAGGGTCGGCCTATTTCTTGGCCGCGGCGCGCGGTGCACGGGCGGGTTTGCGTCCGCCCTGACCCAGGCCCATCTGCTTGGCCAGGTCCGAACGGGCCTTGGCATAGTTGGGAGCAACCATCGGATAGTCCTTGGCCAGACCCCATTTGGCCCGGTAATCCTCGGGGCTCATGTCGTATTTGGTGCGCAGGTGACGCTTCAGCGACTTGAACTTGCGACCATCTTCCAGACAGATCAGGAAGTCGGGGCTGATCGACTTGCGGATCGGCACGGCCGGTTCCTTGGGTTCTGGTGCAACCTCGACCACACCGGTCGAAACGCCCGACAGGGCAGCATGGATGTTGGCGATCAACGAGGGCAGATCATTCGCCGAGACACTGTTGTTGCCAACATAGGCCGACACGATGTCCGCCGTCATTTCCAGAAGTTCGCTCTTGTCGTCCATGCCGGGGTGTTCCACTTGCTGCGTCCTTGGTATGACTTATCGCATGACCGCGATGATGCTTTGCGTCAATACGGACATTCTAGATAGATAGCAATGTCACCGGCAACCACTCGTCATAATCAAAACTGATCAGACATCGGGGGATTTCGAGCCGCGTTCGCCTCAGCGCCCGAAGTTTTCCGCCAGCGCAAGCATGGCTGCACGCTCCGGAGCCGAATAATCGTCCAGCAAGTCGCTCTCGCCGTCACGAATCGCTCTGAGCAAGGCAGGTGTCAGGGCCGAAGACAGGGACCAGTTCCAGTAACGCAATACCGTCTGGGCACGATCCACAGCCAGCATTTCAAAGGTCACGCTGACGCGCTCCCAGGCCGGATGGGGCTGGCCATCTGCCGTGGTCTCGGGGCGTTTCATCGAACGCCAGAGACCGGCAAGATCAGTGCGCGTGAGACCCGTCGCCTTGCACAGGATCGCAAGCGGCTCTCCGCCGACATCGCCCAGGATCTTGGCTCCGGTCAGCGGCTTGATGCCGGCCAGATAGGCGATCTCCGAGGCCACTTCGCGGTTCAGTCCACCTTCGGCTGCCACGGCAACGGCGTGTTCCAGGCTGCCGTAGGGCGACTTGGCGATGGCGGCGCGGTTGCGCTGGCGGCGCTCGATGAACTGCAGGGCCTTGCGCGAGACCGGATCCGACCAGCCCTCCTCGGCCGCCATGGCGAACACGTCCTCGACGACTTCCTGCATGACTTCGCGCGAGACGGCGAAACGCTGAAGGATGGTGCGTCGGTCGTCCGGTGCGCACCACCAGAACATCACATAGGCACCGGACGGGCGGAGCTCGGGCCGTTTCAGCAGATGGCTGCACAGTTGCGGGTTTTTGCGGGTCATGCTGACCACGCCTTCGACAGCCACCTGGGACAGGCGGGCGGTCGGGTTGCGCAGCACTGCCTCAATGACGGCGACCTCGCCGAAACTCATCAGCGCCTCGGTCACGACCTCGGAGAGGCTGCGACGGCTGGCCATCATGAAGCGGTGCTCGGTACTGGCGTCACGGGCACAGGACACCAGGTCGGCATCGCTCAGCGAGGCGCACTGTTCGATCAGCAGCTGGGCGATGTCCGGGTCATCGCGCAGCAGCATCCGCGCCAGGCTGTTTGGAAGTTCGGCCAGGGGCGCCAGCCGGGCGGCGACCCGCTTGCGGTCGCGGGCGTCGGCCAGTCTCAGCATCTCGACCAGCAGGTCGCCCGTGACCGACCGTTCGAAGGCATTGATGCGACTGGCAGGCAGGGAAACGACATCCGCCAGCCGCTTCAGCAACGCGTGGCGCGCGCGCAGGGTCGGTTGAGGGGCTTCGTCAGCCGGGATCGGTGCGACGTCGTTCATGTCGCGAATAGAGTAAACCCGATGAGGTTAACCGGTCGTGACATCCCGGCCCGAGGCCCTGGCGGGATCATGGAGCAACAGACCGGTCGACCGCCAAGGATTCAGCCGTGGGACCGCAGCAACGGCCGGTTCAAAGGCCCTCGAACAGGGCCGTCGACAGATACCGCTCGGCGAAGCTGGGGATGATCACGACGATGGTCTTGCCCGCATTCTCGTCCAGCGCGGCCAGCCGGAAGGCGGCGGTCAGGGCCGCGCCGGAACTGATCCCGACCGGGATACCCTCGGTCCGGGCCACCTTGCGGGCCATCTCGAAACTGTCCTCGTTGGAGACCTGTTCGACGCCGTCGATCACGGACAGGTCGACGATGGAGGGCACGAAGCCCGCCCCGATCCCCTGGATCTTGTGCGGGCCCGGTGCTCCGCCGGACAGGACCGGCGAGGCTGTGGGCTCGACCGCGATCATCCGCACGGACGGCTTGCGGGCCTTCAGGGCCTGGCCCACGCCGGTGATGGTGCCTCCGGTGCCGACGCCGGCGATGACGATGTCGACCGCGCCTGCGGTGTCGTTCCAGATCTCCTCGGCCGTCGTGACCCGGTGAATCTCGGGGTTGGCCTTGTTGTCGAACTGCGCCGGGCTGATCGAATTCGGCGTCGTTGCCAGCAGGTCCTGGGCCTGGGCGATCGCGCCCTTCATGCCCTTTTCGGCGGGCGTCAGCACCAGTTCCGCGCCCAGCAGGGCCAGCATCTTGCGACGCTCGATCGACATCGATTCCGGCATCACCAGGATCAGGCGATAGCCCTTGGCCGCCGCGACGAAGGCCAGGCCGATGCCGGTGTTGCCGCTGGTCGGTTCGATCAGCACGGTTCCGGGACCGATCCGGCCCGCCTGTTCCAGCGCCTCGATCATCGCCACGCCGATCCGGTCCTTGACCGAGGATGTCGGGTTGAAGAACTCCAGCTTGGCCAGCACCCGGGCCTTGGCCCCGTGCTCTGCCGACAGCCGCGGCAGGCCGACGATGGGCGTGTCGCCGATGGTGTCGATGATGCTGTCGTAGACCTTGCCGCGCCCGGTCTTGAGATGACGTGAGGCGTCGTAGGCCGGAACAGGGGTGGCGTCGGACATGGCGATGGCTCCGGTCGTGAGGGTGGACCCAACAGATAAGCCTTGTGGCGTCACGGCAAGGGGGGCGGCGCGATCATTTCTGACGGGCCGCAGCAGCGGGACTGATTACAGCGAAACTGACCCGTCAATTGTTGCGATTGGTTCGCATTCTTTGTTGCAACCTGACGTCAAGGGTGTATTGCGAACGCATCGCATTTTCACTTTTCTGCTGATGGCCCTGCCAATGTCCGATTCCCGTCCTGCCTCGATCCGCGCGCTCCTGTTCGCCTCCACCGCCGCCGGCATGCTGTGCGCGAGCCCGGCCCTGGCGGCCCCTGAAAGCCCGGAACCGGCACCGGAAGCCGCTTCGATCCCGGCTACATCGATCGTCAGCGACGATGCGCAGGATGGACCCTGGCTCGGCACCATCGACGTCGACGGGCGGCGGACCGCGCGACAGCCGGTGTCTCCGGAGTTTGTCGCGCCCCTTGTCGACACGCCCCGGGCCGTGACGATCATCCCGCGCCAGATCATCGAGCAGACCGGCGCGACCTCTCTGCAGGACATCCTGCGCACCTCGCCGGGCATCACCTTCGGGGCGGGTGAAGGCGGCCAGCCGCTGGCGGACCGGCCGTTCATCCGGGGCCAGTCGTCGGGCAACAACATCTTCGTGGATGGCATCCGCGACAGCGGGGGCCAGCAGCGCGAGGTCTTCAACCTGGAACAGGTGGAGGTCATCAAGGGCCCCGATGCCGTCTATTCCGGCCGGGGATCCGGGGGCGGCAGCATCAACCTGTCGTCCAAGTCGCCGCGGCCGGAGCGTTTCACCGGGATCTCCGCAGGCGTCGGCACCGACGGCTACTGGCGCGGCACGATCGATCAGAACTGGAACCTGGGCCAGACCGCCGCGGTCCGCTTCAACCTACTGGGCACCGAAGCCGACGTCGCCGGGCGCGGCCCCGTGAGCTACGACACCTGGGGCGCGGCGCTGTCCCTGGCCGCCGGCCTGGGCACAGACACCACGGCCGTCGCCAGCTACTATCATCTGGATAGCCAGCAGCTGCCCGACTACGGCATCCCGCTGTACACCAAGCTGGCCGGGGCGACGGGCCCGCGTGCCAATGCCAGCGGCATCCTGGATGTCGATTACGACAGCTTCTACGGGCTTGAAGGCCGCGACTTCCTGAACAATACGGTCGACACCTTCACGTTCGAGATCAAGCACCGGATCAACGACAGCCTGTCGATCCGCAACGTCAGCCGTTATTCCGAAACCCTGAACGACTATCTGGTCACCAATCCCGGCGACGGCGGCACGGCACAGTTGATCGGCGGCGAATACTGGATGAAGCGGGGCACCAAGTCGCGCTGGAACCCGGCCATCACCCTGGCCAACGTCACCGACCTGACCGGCACAGTCTCGACGGGACCGGTGCGCCACAGCTTCAACCTGGGTGCCGAATTCACCCGCGAGACCAACCGGAACGCCAGCTATTCCGTGTTCGGCACGACGACCTCGGCATGCCCGGCGGGTTTCGTCATTGCCGCGGCGACCCTGGCCACTGTCGGTGGCGGCGACTGCACCCGCGTCTACGATCCGAACCCGGGCGATCCCTGGGCGGGGGTGATCAACCGCAGCCCGACCTCCACCACCTTCACGGAAACGGCGGGCGTCTATGCGTTCGACAGCCTGAGCCTGAATGACCGGCTGATCGCCAATCTGGGCATCCGCTGGGACCGCTACACGACGCGCGGAACCAACGCGGCGGCCACGCAGGCGGCAGGCGTCTGGATCCCCGGAGCCATCACGGTCGTGCCCGAGCAGGACTGGGACTTCGTCAACTATCAGGCGGGGCTGGTGTTCAAGCCGACACCGGAATCCAGCCTGTATGCCTCCTGGTCCACGGCCTCGACGCCCCCGACGATCTCGGCCGGCGACCAGAACGGCGCGGGCGGCCTGGGCACCGGCAGCCTGTCGACCACCGTTCTGGATCCGGAGGATACCGAGAGCTATGAGGTCGGGGCCAAGATCAATCTGTTCGACAACCGGCTGGCGCTCAGCGGTGCCGCCTTCCACCTGACCCGTCGCAATGCCGCCATTCTGGTCGGGCCATCGGCCACCGATTTCCAGCAGGTCGGAGAGGTCAGGGTCCAGGGGATCGAACTGGGCATCTCGGGCAACATCACCCCGGCCTGGCAGGTCTTCGGCGGCTATACCTGGATGGATTCCGAACTGGTCCGCGGGGCCGTGACGATCGTGGACGGGCGACCCGTTCCCAGCGCATTCGAAGGCGACCCCCTGGCCAATACGCCCGAACATTCGGCCAGCCTGTTCACGACCTACAGGGTCACGCGGCCGCTGAGCGTGGGGGGCGGCATCTACTATGTCTCGAGGAGCTTCGGCGGCAACCAGGGTGGCGCAGGCGGCGGGGCCAACCGCATCTTCGCCCCCGAATACACGCGGATCGACCTGTTCGCCGCCTATGACCTGACCGAACGGGCCAGCCTGCAGCTGAATGTCCAGAACGCGGGCGACGCGGACTACATCCTGCGGACCAATGGCGTGCATCACGCCGATCCGGCCCCGGCCCGGTCGGCGACCCTGGCGCTGAACCTGCGTTTCTGAGACCCGGCATTCCCGAAGACGAGGCCCCCATGCTGCTGCACATCCCCGAGGTATTCACCGCCGATGAGGTGTCCACCCTGCGCGCGCGACTGGATGCCGGTCCGTGGGCGGACGGCAATGCCACCTCGGGTCATCAGTCGGCGAGCGCCAAACGCAATGTCCAGCTGCCCGAGGACTGCGCGCTGGCGGTCGAGATCGGCGCGATCGTCAGACAGGCACTGGAAGCCAATCCGATGTTCGTCGCCGCCGCCCTTCCGCACACCATCTATCCGCCGCTGTTCAACCGCTATGCCGGCGGGCAGGCGTTCGGCAACCACATCGACAATGCCATCCGTCAGCAGCGCGGCGGATCGATCCGAATCCGCAGCGACCTGTCGGCGACGCTGTTCCTGTCCGATCCGGCCGACTACGATGGAGGCGAACTGGTCATCGAGGACACCTATGGGTCGCAGTCGGTGAAACTGCCGGCCGGCGACCTGGTGCTGTATCCGTCCAGGAGCCTGCATCGGGTCATGCCGGTGACGCGCGGGGCCAGGGTGTCGAGCTTCCTGTGGCTGCAGAGCCTGGTCCGCGACGACGCCGCGCGCGAGACCCTGTTCCAGCTGGATGTCGCCACCCAGAGGGTCAATCTGGACAAGGGACCCGGCGATCAGGCCGTGATCGAACTGACGGGCGTCTATCACAACCTGCTGCGCCGCTGGGCCGAGGTCTGATCGTCCATGTCGGGCAGCGCGTCCCGACAAACGTGAGCCACGTCGCGGTCAGAGGCCGCTCAGGCCCTCAGGTCAGGGCGATCTTGGCCGAGGCGATGACCAGCACGATGCCGAGCGCCTGTCTGAGGCGCCCGGGATCCAGTTTCGAGACCCCGAAGCGCGTGCCGATCACGGCTCCGACGGCCACAGCCGCGATGAACCAGGGCAGCTCCGCCGGCAGCCGGCCGATGCTGGTCAGATTGCCCGCCAGCCCCGCCATCGAGACGCACAGGATGAAGCCCGCCGAGATGCCCGAGGTCCTGCGCGTGGCCTCCCAGCCCATCAGCAGGATGACCGGCGACAGGAAGATGCCGCCCCCGGTGCCGGTCAGGCCGGACAGGACCCCGATCAGGGCTCCGACGCCCACGGCGATCAGCAGGTGGGGCGGCCGGGGCTCTTTTGCCCGGCTAAGGTCCGTCGGCCAGATCATCCGGACCGCGGCCAGCAGCAGCACCACCGCGATCAGGGGCTTGTAGACATCGTCCGGCAGGGTGAACCGCCCGGCGACGAAGGCGGCCGGCACCGCCCCCAGCACGAAGGCGGCCATCAGCCGGCCGTTGAACTGTCCGGCACGCACAAAGCGCCAGGTCGTGAAACTGGCCACCAGTACATTCAGCACCAGGGCCGTCGGCCGCATCGTCTCCGGCGCGACGGCAAACAGGGCCATGATCGCCAGATAGGCCGACGCCCCCGCGTGTCCGACCGAGGTGTAGAGCATGGCCGCCAGCATCATGAGGCCCGCCATCAGGGCGACGGTGACGGGGTCCATTCAACGCTCCGCGGTCTGGAGAGGCTTGGTCCGCTTCACGATCATCGCTCGTTTCTTCCCCTGTTCGGATCGTCCAGCCAGCCCGCGGCGCGCAGGGTCGAAACCGCGGACCGGGCGACGGGGGCCTCGATCCCGTTCGTCAGGACGAGCCGAAAGTTACGTCCCTCGGACCGCACAGCGGCGACTGCCGATCGGGCCACCCACCATGACCGATGTATCCTGAGGCCCTCTATGCCGGCGACCTCGGTGACCGCCTGGCTGAGCGGCATCAGGACCAGACGCGATCCGTCGGGCGTGTGCACACGGACATAGTGGTCCTCCATCTGCAGGCACAGAAGGTCGTCGCGGATGCGCAGGGTCCCGCTGCGATGGCCCTCCACGGCGGGAGCCACGATGACTCGACCCGGTCGAAACCTCAGAAAGTAAAAGGCCGAGGCATAGGCGAGGGCGATGACGAGCGACTGGACGAACCATTCCAGCGGCCGCACCGCCTGTTCGAGCTCGGGCCAGATCGCGATGGCCGTGAGGCGGCTCAGCGTGCTGAGGGGCAGGTTCAGGACAAGGACAACGCCGGGCAGCCAGACCCAGACCGGGATTTGCGCGCGCGCTGCCGGTCGCAGCATTTTCCGGATGACGATTCCGTGGACCGCTCCGCTGACCATGAAAACGCCCACCCAGTAAAGGATGCGCATGGCGGCACCCTCGTTCAGATAGCTTCCGAACGGTCCGAGGATCCCGAGCAGTCCGCCGACCACTGCGCAGACCCCCAGATCGATGGCCCAGGCGCGGGGCGTGTTCCACTCGGTAGCGAAGGCCATGGTCATGGCCCCAGCTTAACGGTGACCCGAGGCGAGACAAGCCGCGGGTGCCTGATCGCCGGGTCACGAACCCGTTCGCCCGTTGGCGAAGCGACGCTCGATCCGGGCAGGCCCCTGCCGTCAGTAGACCCACATCGCTGACCCAAAGGACACCTGATCATGCCCCTCCTGAACCGCGCCACATGCCACACCCTGAAGGCCCTGCTTGCCGCGGCATTCCTGATGACGGCCGCGTCTGGCGCGACGGCCGAGCCCCTGTTTCGGACGTTCACCCTGGCCGACCCGGCAGGGGCGCCGATCGAGGTCGGAGTCTGGGTGCCAGACGACGCCGACCCGGCCCGGTCCTATCCGCTGGTGGTCATGTCCCATGGAAATGGGGGCTGGTTCCGGAGCGCGAGCGATACCGCCATCGCCCTGGCCGAGGCCGGATTCGTGGCGGCGGCCCTGACCCATACCGGCGACAACTGGCAGGACCAGAGCAAGGCGACCGACATGCCCGACCGGGTCCGGCAACTGGGCCTGCTGATCGATCACATGGTCGTCGAAGGAGCCGGACCCGTGCCGGTCGATGCCGACCGGATCGGGGCCTTCGGGTTTTCGGCGGGCGGGTTCACGGTTCTCGCGATCGCCGGCGCCATCTCTGATCCCCTGGCCATCGCCCGCCACTGCCAGAGGGACAGCCGCTTTTTCGAATGCGGGATGATCGCCCAGACATCGCAGGCCGATCTCGTCTGGGGTAACTGGCACCGCGATACGCGGGTGAAGGCCATCGTCAGCGCGGCCCCGGCCCTGGGCTATTCCTTCACCCCGGAAAGCCTCGAGGGTCTTTCCATTCCCGTGCAGCTCTGGAGGGGGTCACAGGATCAGGTTCTCCCCTCCCCCCATTATGTCGAGCCGGTCCGGGACGGGCTGGGCGGCAGGGCCGACTACCGTGTCGCCGAGGGGGCCGGACATTTCGACTTCCTGCCCGTCTGCGACGAAATCCTGGCACGGGCTGCGCCGCAGATCTGCACACCGACGCCGGGTTTTGACAGAGGGGCGTTCCGATCCGCCTTCAACGCCGAGGTGGTCGCCTTCTTCGACCGGACCCTGAGCCCGCGCGCAGGGAGGGACCCTCAACCCATTCCATAGTGTTCGGCCAGCGCCTGGAGGCCCTGTTTGAGGATCGTCTTGCCTTGGCGGCGGCGCAGGCCCGCCTCGCGCTCGGCCAGCTGGAGGGAGGTTTCCTGAAGGCAGACGCGGACGACGAAGGGCCTGAGGCGGGGGCCGACGGCCTGAAGCGCGGTCTCGACCCGGCGGCCAGCGTTGACGGCGCGATCGCCGGGCTCGACCCGCAAAGCCGAGCCGCCGCCGCTGCGGGGCAGGGCGTCCCAGCGCATGGTCACCGACGCCCCCGAGCCGGCCATTTCCGCATCGCGCCGCAGTCGCTCGCCCGCCGCGACCTCGGCCGGCGTCAGCCACGGGCGTCCCGCAGGATCCCGTCGCCGGGCCAGCCAGGCGATGGGGCTCTCGCCCAGATTGGCGGCGTGCTCCACCAGCCGCCCGCCTGCGTCCATGACGAGGCGGATCCCGTCGATCCGGCCCGGACAGCCGGGTGCCGGACCGGCCGGCGATCGCGGCTCCCGTCTTGCCAGCCAGCCACCCCCGGGTCGCGACTTCAGCCCGGGGGTCTCGACCAGGCCCCGGAAGACGATCTCGTCGACCGTCAGCAGGACGCGCGAGCGGCGGTCCGGTCCCATCCGGAGGCCATAGCCGGTACCATGGACATCGATCCAGGCACCGGACCGGCCCAGCAGGCTGCGGGCGCGGGACAGCCGTCCGGTCACGACGGCGCTCCGGGAGCCAGCACCAGGGCCGGGCCTTCGCAGATGTCGCGAATGGTCGCCTCCATCCGCTCGATCACCGCGTCCAGCTCGGGCCGATCGCGGGCATCCTCGGCCCAGCGGCAGGCCATGGCCACGGTTGACCGGTTGAAGCCGAAGGCATGGCCGACCCTTTCCAGCGACCAGCCGAACCCGACGTGGGTCAGATACATCGACAGCCAGCGCGCGCGGCATACCTGCGGGGCCTGTCGCTGCCGCGAGACCATCCGGTCCGAGGGAATACAGGTGGCCAGCGCCACCATCTGCATGGCCAGACCGGCCTTGATCTGGTCGCCTTCCGCCACCCTTACGCGATATCGTTCCGTCATCCGTCTTCTCCTGCCATCGTTCTGACGGCAACACTGTAGGGGTCGCCAAACCTGGGACAGGAATATGTTCCTACCACACGACAAAGTCGGTCGCATTACCAAGGCATACCTGTGATTGCAGGGGCGAGGTTGGGAGAGGATGCCGGCCCGAGCCGGACGCAGGGTTTATTTGGCCACAGTTGACTCGAAGGGCCTCGACGCCGATTCGCAAATCAGCCTACGATTCGCCTCAATGGTTGGGCTTTAACCCTTCTTAAGGTTTTGGGGCTTTAAGTCCCTAACATGGTTACCCGTCCGCCTCGGTCGGGACTAACGGTCAAGCTTTGCCTGGAGGGGCATTAATGCGTGTTCTGCTGATTGAAGACGACCACGCCACGGCGCAAAGCATCGAGCTGATGCTGAAGTCCGAAGGCTTCAACGTCTATACGACCGACCTTGGCGAGGAAGGCATCGATCTGGGCAAGATCTATGACTACGACCTCATTCTTCTTGACCTGAACCTTCCGGACATGAGCGGCCTGGAAGTCCTGCGCCAGCTGCGCGTCGGCAAGGTCAATACACCGGTGATGATCCTGTCGGGTTCGACCGAGATCGAAACCAAGGTCAAGACGTTCGGCGGCGGTGCCGACGACTACATGACCAAGCCGTTCCACAAGGACGAGCTGATCGCCCGGACCCACGCCGTGGTCCGCCGCTCCAAGGGCCATGCCCAGGCCATCATCCACACCGGCGAGATCGCCGTGAACCTGGATGGCAAGACGGTCGAGGTGCACGGTCACCGCGTCCATCTGACGGGCAAGGAATACCAGATGCTGGAGCTGCTGAGCCTTCGCAAGGGCACGACCCTGACCAAGGAAATGTTCCTGAACCACCTGTACGGCGGCATGGACGAGCCCGAGCTGAAGATCATCGACGTCTTCATCTGCAAGCTGCGCAAGAAGCTGGCCACGGCCGCCGGCGGCAAACACTATATCGAGACCGTCTGGGGCCGGGGATATGTCCTGCGCGACCCGTCGGAAACCGCCCAGAGCGTCGCCGCCTAGATCAGGCTGCGATCGAAAGATCCGACGCCCGCCGGGACACCGGCGGGCGTTTTTCGTTGGGCGGGGTCACGCCGCCGTGGTCAGCCCGTGCCGGGTCAGGAATCCGGTCAGCAGGCCGGGCCAGGCCGCCGCCGGATCCGCAGGGTTCAGGCCGCCCAGGCTGTGACCGCCGACCTCGAACAGATGCATCTCCGACTGGATCTTCTGCGCGCGCAGGGCGGACCACATCATCAGGCTGTTCTCGACCGGCACGACCGGGTCATCCGCCGCCGCCGCGATGAAGGTCGGCGGCGCATTCGCCGGGACATGGCGTTCCGCCGAGACGGCATTGCGGGCCTCCTCGGACGGGGCGTCGCCCAGCATCTCCTTCAGGGAGCCCCCGTGGGCATGCGGGGCCGTCAGGGTCACGACCGGAAAGAACAGTCCGCAGGCGGCGGGGCGGGTCGACAGGGCGTCGGCCGCATCGAGCGGCGCATAGGCCGGCTGCTCGAACCGGGTCGCCACGCGGGCGGCCACGTGGCCGCCGGCCGAGAAGCCCAGCACGGCAACCCGTTCCGCATCGAGACCCAGCGACGGCGCGCGGGCCCGGATCACCCGGATCGCGCGCTGGGCATCCTGCAACGACACGTCCGCACCCGCCGCCCAGCCGTCCGCCGGGAGCCGGTAGTTCATGACGAAGGCCGTATAGCCGAGACTGGCCAGCCACCGATCGATCGTGCCGCCGGCCCGACTGACAGCCACACGACGGAACCCGCCGCCCGGGATGATGAGGACGGACGCGCCATTCGAGACCGCAGGACGGCGCATCATCAGAAACGGCCGGGTCACGTGCAGGAAGGCCGTGTCGTTCGGATCGCCGCCCGGGGTGCGCAGGATGACCTCCTCGGTGACCTGAACCGCCTCCCCGCCCGGAGCCTCGCCGGGCCAGAGCGGCGTCACGCTTACGTCCGGCGTGCGGGCCATGCCGACCGCGGGCATGGCCCCGACGGCGGCGGCGAGGCCCAGCAGATCGCGACGCCCCGGCTTCCAGATCGACATGACCGCCCTCCACCCAGAGTTACCGGAGATCATCCCCGGACCAGACCCAACCGACGCCCCGACTCTGGCCAAAAAGACGCGGCAAGCCCGGATCCCCGACACCCTCCGTCGCGAGCGGCGATATGCCATACCCAACTTTGGAGTGTCCAAGCCTATCAGAATCGTGACCTTTGAACATAGGCCAAGCGGACGCGTAGGAGTAACCCGGTTGACAGACAGCGTACCGACCCCGGGGCAAACCCCCGACCGCCTATCGCGCCTGCCCGATCTGATCGCCATGGCCAGCGAGTCGTCGAGCGAACGCCGCCGCGAACTGCTGCGCGAACTGTCGGAACATTTCTTCGGGTCTCCTGCCCATGGCGAGGCCGAGGCCGAACTCTACAGCGACGTCTTCACCCGGCTTCTGGCCGACATGGAGACGGCAGTGCGGGCCGAACTGTCCCAGCGTTTCTCGACCCGGCTGAATGCCCCGCGTTCCCTGATCCGCCGGTTTGCAAGCGACGAGATCGAGGTCGCGGAACCGGTCCTGCAGGGCTCGCCCGTGCTCACCGATGAAGACCTGCTGGCCGTGGTCCGGACGCAGGGCCAGGGGCACCTCCGGGCCGTCTCCCGTCGTGCCTCGGTCAGCGAGGTGGTCTCCGACGTCATCGTCGCCCGAAGCGATGACGAGACCCTGCAGACCCTGCTGGAGAACGAAGGGGCCAGCCTGTCGCGGCAGGCGTCCGAAAGCGCCATCGACCGGGCCAAGGGCAATCCCGACCTGCATGCCGTCGTCGTCGACCGCAAGACCCTGCCACCGGACCTTCTCAACGAGATGTATTTCGTGGTGGAAAGCGAACTGCGTCGACGCATCGTGGCGCGCAATGCCGCGCTCGATCCGGACCTGCTGGAGACCGCGATTTCGGCCGGGCTCGCGCGGCTCGGGACGGAGGACGGGGTCCTGCCGCGGGACTATCTCGACGCCCTGGCCCTGGTGAAGACGAACCGGAGTGGCCGGACACTGTCATCGATCGAGATCGCCCGCATCCTGAGATCCGGCAACCAGACCGCCTTTCGCATCGCCCTGGCCGAGGTCTCGGACGTCGATTTCTACACCGTGTCGCGGATCATGGAGCAGGGCGAGATCGACGGGCTGGCGGTGCTGTGCCGGGCGGCGAACCTGGACGGCCCGCTGTTCCTGACGATCGCGCTGTCGGTGCTGGGGAACACGGCCTCCGCCATGGGCAAGGCCCGCGCCTATGCCCTGCACTATGCCGAACTGGGCCAGGATGCCGCCACCCGGACGCTGCGGTTCTGGCGGATGCGCCGCGCCGCGTGATCGGGCACGGGCGCGACGCGCGCCGCCGCCGGGATCGTGCTAGGGATCGGGGATGACAACGATGGACGACGACAGCCCCGCGCCGCCGACCCCGGACGGGCCGGAGGAAACCCCCGTCCAGCGGGCCCTGCGCCTGAAGACGGCAGCCCTCGAGGCGCGCGCCAAACCGCCGCGCGGCGGTCGCTTCCAGCGCGAGCAGGCCGCCCGGATCACGACCGGGAAATCGCGCCCCTGGATGAGCCGATAGGCCTCAGGCGCGGACGGCGATCAGGGACTTGGTGAGCCCCAGGACAATCTCGTCGTGGTGTTCGGCGTCCGGAAACAGGAAGCGGAACTGGGTCTTGTCGAGCAGCCGGGCATGCTGGACATCGCGCATGGCCGCCCCGATGTCCGCCGCCTTCTGCGAGAACCCGTGCGGGCGTTTCATCAGGGCGCGCGCCCGGCCCTGTTCGCTGCGCCAGTGAAAGAAGGGCGCCGAGAAATGGGGCTCGATCGGGAACCAGAAATAGGGCGTCTGCACGTAGTAGCGGGGAGCCAGCCGGCGAACCTCGCCTGCGAACGCCTCCATCCGCACCCAGTCGCCGACATGCTCGACCACCGAGTTGGAATGCACGAGATCGAACCCCCGGTCGGCATACTGCGGCAGGTGACAGGCATCGCCGTCGACCGCATCGAACAGGGTCTCGTCCACCGCTTCAAACCCGCCGGGATTGACCAGGGTGATGTGGACACCTGACCGGTCCAGGAAACCCCGGTCGAACAGGGTCCAGTAGTTGGCCTCGCCCCCCAGATCGATGATCCGGACGGCGCCTTTCTCGGCATGGATCGTTTCGATCAGGGCGATGATCCGCCGCGCCCGGGCCCGCCGGAAGCGCGACACCAGGGAGTCAGGGTTGGAATTGTCCTGAAGGGCGTGGATCAGATTCATGCACGGCCTGTACCGGAACACCGGTTCACAGCCGATTAAGCGGCGGTGGCCAGCCGGTCGGCCAGGGCCCAGAACGCCGGCTTGGGCTGACCGCCCTCATCGAACAGCAGGGGCAGGTCGCTGCCGTCGCCGTCATATTCGGGGCGGTTCAGATTGCTGTCGCTGTCCCGGACGCCCCAGGTCGTGAAGGCATGACGCTGGGCCACGGGCAGGGCCAGGAAGGCCGCCGCCGTCTCGGCCGTCAGGGCCTCCTGGATCGACAGTTTCTGCGCACGCGTCAGGGGCGACCGGCCAGCAGGCCCAAATTTGACGTCGAACTCGGAGATGTGGATCGGCAGCCCCAGGCTGGCGAGGTCCGTCAGGGCCGCCGTCACCAGCCCCGGCGCGGTGTCGGCGTGCAGGTGGGTCTGGGTGCCCACGCCCCCGACCTTGCAGCCGCGCGACCGCAGCCGGTCGACCAGACGCATGAAGGTCACCCGCTTTTCGGGCAGCAGTTCCAGATTGTAGTCATTGACGAACAGGATGGCCCCGGGGTCCGCCTCGGCCGCGGCCTCGAAGGCGCGGACCATATAGTCCTCTGGCCCGAGATTGCGGCTCCACAGACTGTCGCGAAAGCCGTTGCCGTCCTCGGCCACCGGTTCGTTGACGACGTCCCAGCTGGGGGTCATCGCGCGATACCGCTTCACGATCGTCTGGATATGGGTCTCGAAAGCCCTGCCGAACGCCGCCGCCTGGCCGTCCAGACGCTGGAAGGCCGGGACATCGTCCAGCGCGTACCAGACCAGGCTGGTGCCATGCAGGCGCTGGCCGTGGGCCCGGGCGAAGTCGGCGATACGATCCGGCCAGGTCCAGTCATAGCGACCGTCCTCGCCCATGACGGCCGGCAGCTGGAAATTCCACTCCGGGGTCAGCTGCGAGAAATGGCGCGCCGTCAGGTCGACAAAGACGCTGTCCGAAACCTTGTCCGGCAGGAAACAGGTGCCGATCGGCAGGTCGGACAGGTCCCGGAGCCCCGGGGGCGGGTCGGTGCGCGGCAGGTCGGCCACCTCGGGGAGGCCGGCCGTCTGGCGGTCGAAGTCCGCCAGCCGCGCGTCGATGTCTTTCGGGCCATAGGCCTCGGCTCCCCGGCCGCAGGACGCCAGGGCAAACAGGGAGGCGAGGACCGTGCGGCGGTCCATCGCCAGAGGTCGCCTAGCTGGCACGCTTCCGCAGACCCATTTCGTCGAACGTCGCCGTCTCGCGCTTGTTGGCGGCGATCAGGGCGTTCAGCCGGGTCTGTTCGGCGACGTGCTCGAACTTCTTCAGTTCCTCGAAGGCGGTCGTCAGGGCGTCGCGGGCCCCCTCTTCCTCGGCGTCCAGCACCATCAGATCGGCCTCGGCGGCACCCTTGCGGCCCGCCCAGCCCTGCATATAGGCCTGCAGCATCATGCCGGCCTGGGCATCGGCCCGCGCGCGGTCGCGCTCGGCCTGGACCTCGGCATCCAGCACCGCCAGCCGCATCTGCCCCAGGGTCCGGCGCTCCGCGATCTCGGCCAGGCGCTTCTGCAGCGTCTCGACCTCGTAGTTGGAAATCCGGATCAGCGAATGGGCCCAGGCGGTCATACAGAGAACTCCAAATTCACGGCTGCACCATTCCTTGGTTCAGAATGGTTTCGAGACGACTAAAGGAATCGGCCAGACGGGTGGTGTCGTCCTTGTCCTGGCCCAGGAATTCCTCGAGCTGGGGATTGAGGGCGATCGCGCGGTCCACGACCGGGTCGGCCCCGGTGCGATAGGCCCCGATCTTGATCAGCTCTTCCATGTTGGAATAGGCCGACAGGCACTGGCGGGCGCGGCGGTTCAGCTCGCGCTCCGGCGGCGTCTGGCAGCCCGGCAGGGTCCGGCTGACGGATTTCAGGACGTCGATGGCCGGGAACCGGCCCCGCTCGGCGATCTTGCGATCCATCACGATATGGCCGTCCAGAATCCCGCGTACGGCATCGGCGATCGGCTCGTCATGGTCGCCGCCGTCCACCAGAACCGTGAACAAGGCGGTGATCGGCCCCGCAGTCGTGCCGTCCGGCCGGATCGGCCCAGGCCCCGCCCGCTCCAGCAGCTTGGGCAGTTCGGTGAAGACGGTCGGGGTATAGCCCTTGGTCGTCGGCGGCTCGCCGGCCGCCAGCCCGATCTCGCGCTGGGCCATGGCAAAACGGGTGACCGAGTCCATCAGGCACAGGACCTCCAGATCCTGGTCCCGCAGATATTCCGAGATGGCCAGGGTCATGTAGGCGGACTGGCGTCGCTTCAGCGCCGGTTCGTCCGAGGTGGCCACCACGACGATGGCGCGCCTGAGCCCGTCCTCGCCCAGGGTCTCCTCGATGAACTCGCGCACCTCCCGGCCCCGTTCGCCGATCAGCCCGACCACGACGACGTCGCAGGTCGCCTGTTTGGCCAGCATCGACAGCAGCACCGACTTGCCCACGCCCGATCCGGCGAAGATGCCCAGGCGCTGGCCCCGGCAGGTGGTGGTGAAGACGTCCATCGACCGCACGCCGAGATCCAGACGCTCGCCCACCCGGCCGCGCGAATGGGCCGGGGGCGGAGCCGCCCGCAGCGGATAGGGCACGGGCCCCTGGGGTAGCGGACCCTTGCCATCGATGGGCTGGCCAAAGGCGTCGATGATCCGGCCGAGCCAGGCCTTGGTGGGTCGCACGGATGCCGCCGAGCCGATGATGCGGATGTCCGCCCCCGGTGCCACGCCCTCGACCGGCCCGAACGGCATCAGCAGGGCCTTGGCGTCGCGGAAGCCGACCACCTCGGCCGGCAGGGCGGTGGTGCCCCGGCGCGTGATCTCGGCCCGCGCCCCGACCGCCAGACGGCTGAGCCCGCCGCGCGCCTCGATCAGCAATCCGGATACGCCCGCGACCTTGCCGGTCACGACCAGCGGGTCGATCGCTTCGATGGCGGCCACGAGATTGCGCATGCATCAGCGATGCGGGATCGTGGTTAACGGGGGGTGAAGGCGAACCAATCCTCCCCAGCTTAGTAGGCGCGGGCCTCCGGTCCCTTGCGGACCCACCACAGCATCGACAGGAACAACACCATCACGATGGGCACGTCGAGGAAGGTGGTGAACACCAGCCAGGCGTCCCGGGACAGCAGGGCCACGGCCGTCGCATTCATCCCGGCCGACACCAGCCCGATCAGTCCCATGCCGATGGCCAGCCGGCGGGCATCGACGTCGAAGGCGAAATAGCGGGCCAGGCGCGCCGCCAGTTTCTGACCCTTGCCCAGCCAGCCGTCCAGCAGGAAGGGCACGGCGCCGATGACGCCCAGGATCGTGCTCCGGTGCTGGATGATCCGGTCGTCCTGGAAGATCAGGGCGAAGGCCGCCGAGACCAGGCTCATGGCGATGCCGAACACGGCCAGCCCGCCCAGCAGGTCGATCTTCGTGATCCGCTGGACGACCCACAGGGCCAGACCGGCTCCGGCCCCACCGACCGCCGCGGTGACCAGTCCGTATTCCCTGGCCACGAAGAAGAAGATCAGTCCGAGGGAGACATCGGTGGCCAATGACGGCCAGTTCCGCTTCCACGCCGCCTGGCTGCGGGCCTGCATTTCCGCACTGTTGCTGGCTTCGGCCATGTCGACGAATTTCTGCATCCCCGGCCCATAGGCCAGTCTGCTGCCCGGGTGGCTTTCATGCACGACCTCGCCGTCCAGGCGGGCCGCGATGCCATAGCTCCAGGTCGTCGCCGGCCCGATCTCGACCTCCAGCACCCGACCGTCCGGGCGGGTCCAGACAAGCCAGTGGTTGCGCAGCAGGTCCTTCGACCCCTTCTCGATCCCGTCGCGGGCCACGACCTGACCGTCCAGCGTCAGGGCGGACCGGCTGTGGTCCATGAACACCTCGTGCTCGACCGCCAGGGTCTGGCCGTCGAGGGTGAAGGTCCGGTTCAGGCGCGACAGACGGATGGGCATGGGACTCCGCAGGCAATGCAAGTCCCCGGAAACTATGGGGCCCGGCCCGCCAACTCAATCCGCCAGTGCAGCGCGGGGATGCTGGCCCAGAGCGATGGCAGCGTCCCGGGTCGCGACGGGCGTGCCCCGACGGGCGAGCGCCTCGACCAGCAGCGGCACCAGCATGTGCGGGACCGTCAGGATCGACAGGGTCATGAAACTGGCCGCCATGATCCGCTCGGGCAGGGCCGGACGGATCTCCATCCCGAACAGCGACAGGGCGATCAGTCCGGCGGCTCCTGTCAGCGGCACCACGACCCAGCCCCACCGGGCAAAGCCGAGCCAGTGCAGGGCAGACAGGCTCTCGCGGAAATGGCGTGGCGAATGGAAAAGGCAGAAGTACAGGGCGAATCCCACGATCGGGGGGAGCAGGACCATCGATGCCAGCGACAGCGTCGCGGCAATCGCCCGGGACCGTCGCCCGCTGGACCAGAGGGCGGCCACGGCGACCAGCGCCACGACGAGGGCGACCGGCATGACGAGGAACATCAGGTCAGCGATCATCGAACCCTGAGCCTGTCCGGTCAGGCCGACGAAGATCCGGGCCATGGCGTCGCGATGGATCAGGGTCGGCGCACACAGCAGTCCGAGGGCGACACCGAGTTCGAGGAAACGCGCGCCCGTCCCGTCCCAGTCCTCGGAAAAGTGAACCGTGGCGGTCACAATGAAGGCACCCAGCGCCAGGACGGGCGCCACCTGCCACAGGGCCAGTATCAGGGCCGCGCATCCCAGATACAGGACGAGCAGACCGGCCAGCCCGGTCCACGGCCCGCGGCTGCGCGCCTTGATCAGTTCCAGGTCCAGGGTGCCGTGCGGCAGGCCGAAGACCAGCAGCGACAGGCAGCCGACCGAGGTCGCCGCCGCTCCCCCCAGGGGCACGCCCGCGATCATGGCCAGACCGCAGGCGGCCGCCCCCAGTGCAAGCACCCGGGGCGGCCGGTCGGACGGTGAACGGTTCGAAAGGGTCATGAAGGACACCGGTTCCGCGACCGTGGCCGGGGGAGGATCCGATCGGACCGACCCCCGTCCACCGTCAGTGGGCGCTTGCGCCGGCGGGCTTGAGGTCGCCGTACTCGACCGCCGATTTCCGGACGGCGATATTGTAGATCAGGATGCCGACGCCGACCTTGGCGATGATGTCGGCGATCGTGTAGCCGATCTGCAGGCTGGTCTCGACCGTGCTGCCGCCCAGGTTGATGAAGGGCACCATGTAGACGATCGGGTAGAAGCCCCAGGACGCGAAGGTCACCAGCCGGGCGGTCTTGATCAGCTTCTTCACGCTCTCGGGCTGGCGCTCGATCGAGGCGCCGAGACCCTTGAACAGTTCCCAGACGATATAGAGGAACGGGATGGTCGACAGCGTGCCCCAGATCGCCCGGGTCACATTGTCGTTCGCGATCTCGCCCGGATATCCCAGCGCGATCATCAGGGCCGCGGCGCAGCCGAGCTTGAGCGACTTGGACACGGTCTCTTCCTGCGACAGACGCATGACGAGGATCAGCTCGATCAGCAGGAGCGGCACGGTCAGCAGCCAGTCGACGTAGCGATAGGCGTCGTTGAACGCGAGGCCGGTCACGGAGATGACGCCGTTGCGCACCTCATAGGCGGTTTCCCAGCTGTCGAAGATCCGGAGGTAGTGATAGGCGGCGATGGCCGTCACGAGGCCCGAAATCGTCAGGGCCGTCTTGTAGGCCGGGCCGACCTGGGAGCGGCCGAACCACAGGAAGATGGTCGCGGCGGCCATGGTCGCGAAGGTGAACGAGAACGCATTGTAGACGAGCAGATACTGCCCGATCTCGATGGGAGGCATGGTTTTTCTCTCTCTGCAGACGGCGATCCGGCGAAACAAACGACCCTGTTTCCGGATCGGGTTTCGATGTTTCCTAGTGCGGAGAGGGTTAGGACCTGCCGGATCGGCACGCCATACGGTCTTTAGGCCGTATTCGTCGGCTGTCGGGGCGCTGAATGCCTAGAGACCGGCCTCTACGGCAAGTCGAATGGCGTCTGCGACATTATGGGTGCCGATCTTTTCCAGGATCAGGGCCCGGTGCATCTTGACGGTCTTCTCGCTCAGTCCCAGGCTGAACGAGATCTGTTTGCTGCGATAGCCTCGCGAAATCTGTTGCAGTATTTCGCGTTGACGCGTCGACAGGGTGCGGACGACTTCGACGGCATGATGGTGCCGGTTCGATGACGGGCCGACGGCGTCTTCGTCCAGTTCGACCTGGGTGCCGATGAAATACTCCAGGTCCCCGTTGGCGAAAAAGACCGGTGCCACGAGCACGGCATTGCGAAACGGCTGGCCGCTGCGCTTGTAGTTCAGGATCTCGACGAGGGTGGGCTTGCGGTCACGCGTGCCCTGCCGGATCCGTTGCGTCAGCCAGGGCTCGGTCGCCGGCCCTGCCAGGAAGCGGCAGTTCCGACCCACGATCTCATCGACGCCATAGCCGGTCAGGTCACAGAAGGCCCGGTTGACGGCGATGATGGGATTGTCGGCCAGTCTGGGATTGCTGATCACCGAGGCGATCGGGCTGTTGACGATCGAGGCCAGAAGGACGTTGCCGTCTTCATCGAGGTCGCAATCGATCACCGGGACGCCCTGCACATGCGTGTGCCCTACGCCCCCGCGCCACAATCACAAAGGCATTGCGTCGTCGCACCTGGCGCTGTCGGCTGCGCCCTATTGCGGCAGCATGGTCTCGATCCCGGCCGCGGCCAGTTGCGCGCGCAGGGCCTCCACCGCAGCATTCACCGCCTCGGTGTCGCGTCCCCGGATGACCAGATTGGTGCCGATCTCGCCGTCGCTGCCAGCGCCGAACGGATAGCTGCCGAACGAAAGGTCGGTGCGGGCGCGCGCCATGTCGCCCAGAATCGCGGCCACAGCCCCCTCTCCGACGCCGGTCACGCGGACGGTGCGGGCCAGAACCACCTGGCCATGACGCAGGCGCGGCGCGACGTCCTCCAGCATGGCGGTCATGATCCTGGGCACACCGGCCATGACGAAGACATTGCCGATCTGGAAGCCGGGTGCGTCGGTCACGGGATTGGCGATCAGCGTGCCGCCCGCGGGGATCCGGGCCATCCGGCGTCGCGCCGCGTTGAAGTCGCTGCCATACCGGCGCTCGAGAATGGCCACCGCTTCGGGATGGTCCAGCAGGGGCACGCCAAAGGCCTCGGCCACGCAGTCGGCGGTCATGTCGTCATGGGTGGGACCGATCCCGCCGGTCGTGAAGACGTAGTCATGACTGGCCCGCAGCGCATTCAGGGTGGCGATGATCTGTGCCGGAAGGTCGCCGACCGTGCGCGCCTCCTTCAGATCGACGCCGAGGGCCGACAGGAAACGGGCGATGGTATTCAGATTGGTGTCGGCGGTCCGTCCCGACAGGATCTCGTCGCCGATGATCAGGACGGCGGCAGTGGCAGGCGGCTGGCTCATGGCCGGGTCTTAGCGGCCTGCGCTCCGTCGGTCACCTGCGGCCTTGAGGTCCGCGAGCGCCGGGCCGATCAGGAACCAGGGCTCGACGCAGTATCTCACGAACAGGCGGCGCGGATCGGCCGCCAGCCGGAACAGCCACTCGAGCCCGAGGGGCCCCATCCAGCGCGGCGCGGCCTTCTGGGCTCCTGCCTCATAGTCGAAGGCGGCCCCGACCGGCAGGATCACGGCGTCCGGCAGGGCCGCGAGGTTCTGCATGATCCAGAGTTCCTGGCGGGGCATGCCCATGCCGACGAACAGGACGTCCGGCGCGAACGCCCGCACAGCCTCGACGACCGCCGCATTCCCCGACGATCCTTCGGTGGCATCGAAATAGCCGCTGTGGGCGGCGATGGTGGCCCGCGGATAGCGTGCGCGCAGCTTCCAGGCGGCTGTGTCCGCCACCCCGGCAGCGCCGCCGACATACATCACCCGCCAGCAGCGCCGGTTGGCGAGGCTCCAGAAATGGTCGCGCCAGTCCAGATAGGTACAGCGGTGGAAGGGCCGGCTCCGGAGGCCCAGCAGGCGGGCGAAATGCAGCAGGGGCGTCGAGTCCAGCTGGACCACGTCGGCGCGATCATAGATCTCGCGCATCTCGGGCTCGCGCCGGACCAGGTAAAGGCTGTGGAGATTGTGGTTGGCGACGATCCTCTGCTCGCCGGCCCCGACCCATTTCTCGATCTGGAGCATCAGCTCCTCGGGACGCAGCAGGTCGACCGGTTCCTCCAGGAGGGTCACCCGCTCCTCGTCGCGCCGCACCCGGCGATGGGCAGACCGCACCGCCCGTCGCCGATCCGGCGCGGCGGAGATGAAGTCGTGGATCGCCTTCTCCTGCAACATGCCCCCTCAATACCGCAGGCCCGTCAACGCGTCGTTCCCGGACAGGCTTAACAGCCCGTTGCCGGACCCGCGAGTCCGCACAACCCTGTCTTGATCCTGACGCTGCAGGCTATACCCTAGGTTCTCGTGACTGACGCGTCTGCCGCACCGTCGAAGAAGGGCCCGCCGCGCCACGCGGGGCATCGCGAGCGGCTGCGCGAACGCGCGACCCGGGGCGGGATCGATGCCCTGCCCGACTATGAACTGCTGGAACTGCTGCTGTTCCGGTCGATCCCCTACCGGGACACCAAACCCCTGGCCAAGGACCTGCTGGCCCGGTTCGGCTCGCTGGAGGGCATCGGTGCCGCCAGCCATGCCGCGATCGAGGACCAGGTGGCCCGCACCCTGGGGTTCGCCCGGGGCAAGGCCAGCCGTGCGGCGGCGCTCGACCTGATGCTGATCTTCGACACGGCGCGCCGGGTTGCGCGCGAACCTGCGTCCAAACGCCCCGTCATCTCGTCCTGGACCGCCCTTCTGGCCTATGTCCGGGTCGCCCTGCAGCACGAACCGCGCGAACAGTTTCGCGTTCTGTATCTGGACCAGAAAAACCAGCTTATCCTTGATGAAATCCAGAATCGCGGCACCGTCGACCATGCCCCTGTCTATCCTCGCGAGGTCATCCGCCGTGCCCTCGAGCTGTCGTCAAAGAACATGATCCTGGTGCACAATCATCCGTCCGGCGATCCGACGCCCAGTCGGGCCGACATCGACATGACCCGGCTGATCGTCCAGGCCGGACAGGCCCTCAGCGTCACCGTTCATGACCATCTGATCGTCGGCCGCGACGGTGTGACCAGCCTCAAGCAACTGGGATTGATGTGACCATTCTGACCACCGCGCGACTGACGCTGAAGCCTGTTTCAACGGACGATTTTCCGGACCTGCAGCGCCTGTGGGGCGACGAGGACTTCACCCGCTATGTCATGGGGCGTTCGCTGCGCGCCGAGGAGGTCTGGTTCCGGCTGCTGCGCGATATCGGTCACTGGACCGCGCTCGGCCATGGAAACTGGTCGATGCGGCTGACCGGGACCGGAGCCTATGTCGGGACGGTCGGCGTTCTGGATTATCAGCGCGACCTGGACATTCCCTTCGATGCCCCCGAACTGGGCTGGGGCATCGGTGGCGAGCATCAGGGCAAGGGTCTGGCGCGCGAGGGACTGGATGCCGCGCTGGCCTGGGCCGACGCCCGCTATGCCCGGACGGTCTGCATGATCGGCCCGGAGAATGCCGCCTCCTTCAAGCTGGCCGAGCGCGTGGGATACCGGGTCTATCGCGAGGGTCGCTACAAGGACGAACCCATCACCCTGCTGGAAAGAGTCCGCCCGGACTGAATCCTAACGGCAAAATCGCTGTATGCCGCTCATTAAGGTTTATGCGGCATTGTCTACGATGAACGCTGCGAGACCCAGTGCCCATGCCCATGTCCGTCGAAACGCTGCACGCCCATCTGGCCGAAGCCTTTCCCGATGCCGAGATCGCCATCGACGATCTGGCCGGGGACGGTGACCACTACCGCGCCCGTATCGTCTCCAGCGCCTTTGCCGGCCTGGCTCGCGTTCGCCAGCATCAGCTCGTCTATGCGGCCCTGAAAGGTCAGATGGGCGGCGCGCTTCACGCGCTCGCCCTGGAGACCTCTGCTCCCCCTGCGTCGTCTGGAGCCTGAACATGCGCTACCGGCCCTTTGGAGCCTCGGGCTCGACGGTTTCAACGCTGACCCTGAGTGTCGGCCTCGATGCCCTGGCGGCAGGACCCGAGGCGGCCGAGTCCCTGATCTATTCGGCGCTTGAAACCGGCATCAACAGCTACCGGCTGGAGACGGCCGATCCGGTCGTGGCCGAGGTCGTGGGCCGGGCCCTGTCGAACATGGATCGCAGGCTTCTGAATGTCAGCATGACGCTCGGCACCGGCGACGGGCGGCGCAACAGCGAGCGGGACTTTTCCGCCGAGGGCATGACCGGATACATCGACCGGGCGCTGAATGTCTCGGGCCTGAAGTGGTTCGACACCGCCATCCTGCAGCAGCCGGCCGAGGACGAACTGTCCCAGCCCTCGCTCAATGCGCTGAAGGCCCTGCGGGCGACGGAGCGGGTGAAATACCTGGGGATCGGCGGCGACGACGACGTCCTGGACACCTATGTCTCCACCGGCGCGTTCGATGTGCTGGTGACGCCCTATCACGTCAATGTCGACTGGCGCATCCAGAGCCGCGTGCGTCAGGCGCGCGAACAGGACATGGCCATCCTGACCTACGACTATTTCCCCGAAAGCCTCAACACGCCCAGCAAGGCCGCGAATATCGCCAAGCCCAAATTCGGCTTCTTCGGCCTGGGCCAGCGCCGGAACAAGAACCCGCTGGCCAGCGTGGGAACCTTCGCCTTCCTGCACGAGACCCCGAACTGGAGCGCCGAGGCCATCTGTCTGGCGCATGCCATGACCAACCCCTCGATCTGCAGCGTGATCATCAATGCCGCCGACGCACGGCGGCTGGACCAGCTCGCCAACATCCCTGAGCGGGACATGCCGCCGGGTCTGGCCGCCCAGATCGAGATGGCGCGGGTCCGCACCGCGGCCTGATGCCCTTGACCATCGCGTGCCGGGTGCATAGCTGACTGACGTCAGCGAAAGGTATCCCCGTGACAGACCCCGTTACCGATCAGGCCCCCGCCGCGACCCCCGATCCGATCCAGGCCTTCATCGCCCAGACCGTGGCCGAACACCCCGTCGTGCTGTTCATGAAGGGCACGCCCGACGCGCCGCGCTGCGGCTTCTCCTCGACCACCGTCCAGATCCTCGACCATGTCGGGGCCTCGTTCGTCGGGGTTGACGTGCTGCAGGACGAGGGCCTGCGCGACGGCATCAAGACCTTCACCGACTGGCCGACCATCCCCCAGCTGTATGTGAAGGGCGAATTCGTCGGCGGCTCGGACATCGTGCGCGAGATGTTCCAGTCCGGCGAGCTGGCCGCCCTGATGACCGAAAAAGGCGTCGAGCTGGGCCAGGCCTGACTTGGCCCGCACGCCCCTGACCCCGCGCGAGGACCGCGAGGTCTTCGTGGTGCCCCTCGACATCCGGCCCGAGCACATCGACGCCAACGGCCACGTCAACAATGTGGTCTATGTCGGCTGGCTTCAGGACGTCGGCATGGCGCACTGGAATGCCCGGTTCGATACCGAAACCCGCGCCCGCTGGTCCTGGGTCGCCCTGCGTCACGAGATCGACTACCTGCGCGGCATCGGCCCGGATGCGCAGGGCGTGGTCGCCCGCACCTGGGTCGGGGATCCGGCCGGCCCGCGCTTCAACCGCTATGTCCGCATCGAGGACGGCGAGGGCCGCCTGTGCGCCCAGGGCGTGTCGGAATGGTGCCTGGTCGACGTCAGGACGCTCAGACCCCAGCGCATCCCGGCGACCATGCTGCCGACGTTCGAGCGGCGCTGAACGCAACCCAAGAATGAACGCCGCGCCGGGCGGTTTCTCGCGTCGGTAGGCCATGGTCATGGCGGGATCGCCTCGACGTCGGCAGCGGCCGGGTCCAATTCGCAAACGCCTCATTTTGCTGGCAGACTTCCGTTCGGCGACGGGCAGTCGTTGGGGGATTGGCGGCTGTGACACGCGTTCCGAAGACACCGATCCGGCGGGTGACGAAGGAAAAGACGCCCCATCCGCCGATCACCTTCACATCCGAGGCCATCGTCGCACTGGCGGCCCTGCTGGTCTCCCTGCTCAGCCTGTCGAGCTCGGCCTGGTTCGCGGTCCGGGGGTCGGTGGTGACGGCGGTGCCGCCTGACAGCGTGTTCTTCTATCGCGACGCCGGAAAGGGTGCGGTCCTGACGGCGGGCGTCGATACGGCCCTGGTGAACTCGGCCAGCGCGAACTACGGCGACGTGGTGACCCGTATCACGATGGAGATCGACACCCCGGCCGCCATCGATCCCGTGTTCGAGTACCAGACCCTGGTCACCCCCGTGTTCAGCGAAACCGCCGAACGGCAGGCGGCGGACTGCCCTGTGACGTCGCGGTGCGTCCGGAACAACCGGTTCCTGGCCATCGAGGAGCCGCGACGGACGCTGGATGTGCCGGGCGGCACATCACGGTCCGAGTACATCGGTTTCGTTCTTGAGAAGGGTAACTGCGCCGTGGAGGGAGCCTGCGACGCCTTTGTCGACCTCGCCAGCGCCGCCGGTGCCCTGGACCGGGTGCAGACCCTGACCATCCGGTTTCGCTATCAGCTGCACTCGGACGGAGAGAAGGTCGCGACCTGTGTGCTGGATCTGACGTCACCCGGGCCCGGCCCCCGCCGGCCCTGGCTCGCCGCACGGCTTCAGGATCAGGGCTATGCCTTCCTGAAATGTGGCCGGTAGGCCGGAAGAACAATGTTGTTGACGCCTGACCAAGGCGGGGTGACCCTGCCCTGCCAGATCGTGGCGCGGAGGGCATCGGGATGACCGGTCGGGATTCTAGGGTTCGGAGGCTGAGGCTGACCCGGCTTCTGGTGGTGGCGCTGCTGACCGCTCCCATGGCGGGGTGTCAGCTGTTCGCTTCGTCCCGAGACGCCGTGCCGCCCCCACCACCGCCGCCACCGCCTCCGGTGATATCTCCGCCAGACAGCGGGGGCGACCTGCCGACCTGCCCCGGCGACCCGCGCTGCGATCGCGCCTGACCGCTGTCAGACGGGGCCGCTGAAGGCCGCGGCTGTCCTTAGGACTCCAGATCCAGCCGGTGCAGTTCGACGCCGATGGCGAACACGGCCTTGCCCGTCGCCGTCGGCACCACCCGCACCTTGTTGACGGCCAGCCCCATGGTGGCCGGGGTCCAGGTCGCGCCGCCGTCGCGGGTCTCGAAGCCGTGTGGCATGGCACCGATCCAGCCGTGCTGTTCGTCGACAAAGCCGACCCCGAAGGCCCGGGCGGCCGCATTGTCGACCAGAGGCATTTCCGCCCAGGTCAGACCGCCGTCGGTGGTCTTTGCAAACACCCGCTGGCTGACCGTGGGGTCGGGATTGTAGCTCTGGACCGTGACATAGCCGGTCGCCTCGGTCGGGAAGCTCATCTTCCAGGTCAGTTCGAACGGCCTCTGCCCCTCGTAGACCCGCGACCAGCTGCGACCGCCATCCGCCGTCCGCAGGATCACGGCCCGCGACTGTTCCACACTGGTGTCCGTCGCCCCGGCGATGAAGCCGATGCGCTCGTCGACGAAATGAATGTCCAGGATCATCGCCGTCAGGGCGGACAGGTCCTCGGATGTCCAGGTTTCGCCCCCGTCGCGCGAGGTCGCCAGCAGGGCCGGGCCGCCGACGCGACCCCCGGCCCGCACCGTGATCCTGTGATCCAGAACCCCCGCATTGATGAAGGCCGCCTTGTGGATGTCGATGGCACAGATGCCCGTCACCGCCGGGCCCGCGATGGTGATCGGCTCCCAGGACGCGCCGCCATCCCGCGTGCGGTACAGGGGGGTGGTGTCGGTGACGCCGGGGAAATAGTCGGGCCCGATATTGCCGAGGAAGCCGAGCTGCGCATCGACGAAGCCCAGGGCCCGCACGAAGGTCCCGGGGCGATCCAGCTGTTTCGTCCAGGTCTGGCCGCCGTCGGTGGTCCGGAACAGCCGCCCCAGCCCGTTGCCGTACCAGCCGGTCATGGCATCGACGAAGACGACGTCGTCCTGTTTGCCGCGATAGGGCTCGGTCGGCAGCTTGACCCAGGCCGGGGCCGTCGCCGGGGCCTGCGCCCGCGATACAGCCGGCGCGACCGCCATGGCCACCGTGCCCGCCATGAGTTGCCTGCGATCCATGTCCGTCCCTCCTGCCTGTCAGGGCAATGGAAAGCGTCCTTTACGTCAGCGGGCAAGTGAAACGTTCGTAATCCGCCTGTCGACCCGCCAAAGAAAAAGGCCCCGGATTGCTCCGGGGCCTTGTCCTGTCCGTGATCGAGGGTCGATCAGGACGCGTAGTATTCGACGACCAGGTTGGGCTCCATCTTCACCGCGAACGGCACATCGGCCAGTTCGGGCTGACGGACGTAGCGGACCGAGAAGCCGCGGTCGCCCAGTTCGATGTAGTCAGGGATGTCGCGCTCGCCGGACTGCTGGGCCTCGAGGACCAGAGCCATGTTGCGGGACTTTTCCTTGACCTCGATGACGTCATCCGGCTTCACGCGGTAGGAGGCGATGTTCACCTTCTTGCCGTTGACCGTGACGTGGCCGTGGTTGACGAACTGGCGGGCGGCCCAGACGGTCGGGACGAATTTGGCGCGGTAGACGATCGCGTCCAGACGGGCTTCCAGCAGGCCGATCAGGTTCTCGGAGGTGTTGCCCTTGCGACGGGCAGCCTCGTCATAGGTCTTGCGGAACTGCTTTTCCGTCAGGTTGCCGTAGTAGCCCTTGAGCTTCTGCTTGGCCTTCAGTTGCAGACCGAAGTCCGAGACCTTGTTCTTGCGGCGCTGGCCGTGCTGGCCGGGACCGTAGGAACGCTTGTTGACGGGGGACTTGGCGCGACCCCACAGGTTTTCACCCATGGCACGGTCGATCTTGTATTTGGCGCTGTGGCGCTTGGACATAGAGTTCTCTTCAACTTGATGCGGCCCGGCATCCCCGCAACTGGGAATGCGATCTCAACGGCGGTCCACGCATCGTCCGTAGTGTCAACGCGCCGCCGACAGGGTCGGTGACGTGAAGGCGCGGCTTATGACGGGATGGGGCGCATGAGTCAATCGCGGCCTTGGGAGTCATACATCGGCGTGATAGTGTATGACTGAAGGGAGCGTCCGCCATGAGCACGCTAAGCATCCGTAGTCCGAGAGCCAACCAGCTTGCGCGGCAACTGGCCGCGCTGCGGGGGGTGACGATCACGGACGCTGTCGAGACCGCGCTGGAAACGGCCATGAAGGCCGAGACGCGCCGGGAAAGCCCCATGGAATCTGCGAAGCGTATTCTTGAGGAACGCGGGCTGTCTTTCCCGCCAGGTCGTCAACCCGTGCCGCAGAGCGCCTATCATGACCTCGATCACGACCTGACGGGTGAAGACCACTGATGTTCGTCGACGCATGCGCCATCATTTCGATCATGGCGCGAGAGGACACGGCCGAGGCCTATCAGTCCGCCCTGACTGCAGCGGCGGCCCCGTTCACCTCTTCACTGGCCGCCTGGGAGGCCGTGATCATCATGGCGCGACCCGATCAGCTCAACTGTTCCTACACCGAAGCAGAAGGCGTCATTGTCAGCTGGCTCGAGACGAACGGCATCGTCCTGCGTGAACATCTCGATCCAAGGACCGTCCTGGCGCACGCGGTCGCCGTCGCCCAGACGCATGGTGTGGGCAAACGCGCCCTCAGCAATTTCGACTGCTTCCACTATGCGCAGGCCAGGGCCGCGGGGACGCCCTTGCTGACCCTGGATCGTCTGCTTCAGCAGACGGACGTGGAGACGCGGCCCTGAGCGACCGCGCCTCCTTATAACGATCTCAGGTCGCGGGTGCGTCCGGCACCCAGACGAAGGTCTCGCCGTCCTTGCGGATGCGGCCCAGACCGGGGAACGGGAAATGCACGCCGTACAGATGCAGGTTCTCTGACGCCGCGCGCTCCAGCAGGGCCTTGCGGCTGGCTTCGGCGGTGGCCTCGTCGCCGTCGAACTGGATGGTCCAGTCGGGGCGCTGCACCGAGATGACCTGGTGGTGCATGGTGTCGCCGAAATAGGTCAGGCTGTCGGCGCCCGTGCCGATGCGGTAGCCGGAGTGGCCGGGCGTATGGCCGTCGATATCGACCGAGGCGACGCCCGGCACGATCTCGGAACCGGCGGCGAAGGCCTGAACCTTGGGCGTGATTGCCGTCACCAGGGCGGCCAGGGTCGCGTCCGCCTTCATCGCCGCCCATTCCTCGTTGGACAGACGGATGGTGGCGTTGGGGAAGGCCAGGGCTCCCGCGCTGGTGACCAGACCGCCGATGTGATCGCCATGCAGGTGGGAGATGAAGATGTCGGTGACCTGATCCGGCTGGACGCCGGCAGCGGTCAGCGAGCCCATCAGCTTGCCTTCGGTGCCCATGCCCCCGGCCGCGCCGGTGTCGAACAGCAGGACGGCGTCACCGTTCCTGACCAGCAGAGGCTGGATGCTAAGGGCCAGGGTGTCGGTCGGCAGGCCGGCAGCCGTCAGCAGGGCATTGGTATCGGCCGCGCTTTCGCCGATCGCCAGGGTCTTGTTGTCATTGGGGACCGCCAGGCTGCCGTCGCGCAGGGCAAAGGCGTCCATGGTGCCGATCTTGAAGGCATGGACATCCGGGCTGGCCACGACGGCTGCGGTCTCGGTCGCGGCGGCATCGGTGGTCTCGGCGGCGGGGTTACAGGCCGCGAGGGCCATCAGCAGGGCAGCGACAGCCGCCGTATTCACAACTCTCATGACATCTCTCTGGTGCTGGGGATCGGGAGGCGATTTCCTCCCCACGGCGTGGGGAGGGGGACCGCGAAGCGGTGGAGGGGCCGGTGCCGCGCCACGGAACTGTTGAGTTGCTGAACCAGCCCCTCCACCCCGCTGCGCGCGGTCCCCCTCCGCGTCGCGTCGCGACGGGGAGGACAAGATGCGGTGGAGGGGCCGGTGATCAGCCCTTGGCTGCGGCGTAGAGTTCGTTGGCCTTGTTCCAGTTCACGATGCCCCAGAAGGCCTTGAGGTAGTCCGGGCGACGGTTCTGGTATTTCAGGTAGTAGGCGTGTTCCCAGACGTCGGCGCCCAGAACCACGGCACCCTGTTCGTCGGCGACGTCCATCAGGGGATTGTCCTGGTTGGGGGTCGAGGTGACCTTCAGCTTGCCGTCCTGAACGATCAGCCAGGCCCAGCCCGAACCGAACTGGGCGGCACCGGCGGCGTTGAAGTCGGCCTGGAATTTTTCCATTCCGCCCAGATCCGCGTCGATCGCGGCGGCCAGCTCTGCCGAAGGCTCACCGCCCTGACCGGCCGGGGCCAGAAGCTCCCAGAACAGGCTGTGATTCCAGTGGCCACCGCCGTTGTTGCGGACGGCCTTGGGCAGTTTCGAGATGCCGGCCAGCAGGTCCTCGATCGAATGGTCGGCCAGCGACGCATCGGCGGCCACGGCGTCGTTCAGCTTGTCGACATAGGCCTGATGATGCTTGCCGTGGTGGATCGTCATCGTCTCCTTGTCGATCGCGGGCTCCAGCGCGTCATAGGCATAGGGCAGCGGCGGAAGGGTGAAGGCCATATCGGGTTCTCCTGAGGACGATGGAAGCTGAACGGTATGTAGGGCGTTCAGCGTATGACCCAAGCGGCCAAGACCACAAATCGTTCAGAAAACGCTCTTGCCCGGTTGCCGCAGCCGGGGCACGATCGCGCTATAAATGTAAGGGGTCGCAATCATGCCGCGTTTCGTCCGGGCCGCCCTTATCGGCGCAGCCGTCCTGTTAGGCCCGATCGGGTGTGCCTCGACGGTCGATGCGATCGACCGAAGGGCAGACGCCCTGGCCGTTAATCTGTCAGAGAACACGCGCTGCCAGAGCCGCGCTCAGCCGGATGGACAGACCAGTGTCGACTGCACCTTGTGGGGACGGCAAAGGACGACCACCAAGACCACAACGACGACCACGGCGGCCGACGGTACCGTCACGACCACATCGAGCACCCGTACGGTTGACTAGAAGGCGTTGATCCAGACGTCAGGCCTCAGGCCTGACGTCGCACCAGCCGGCCGTAGTCTTCCATCAGGCCCAGAGACAGGGCCGCAGGCTTGAACGTGTATTCGCCGATCTCGGACACCGGGGTCACCTCGGCGGCTGTGCCGGTCAGGAAGCATTCCGAGAAGGTGGCCAGTTCCTCGGGGCGGATGTGGCGGATGACCACCTCGATGCCCTTGGCCTGGGCCATGGCGATCAGGGTCTGGCGGGTGATACCGTCCAGGATCGCATCGACCGGCGGGGTGTGGATCACGCCGTCCTGGACGAAGAAGACATTGGCCCCGGTCGCCTCGGCGACATAGCCGCGCCAGTCCAGCATCATGGCATCGGCAAAGCCGCGCTTCTCGGCGGCCGTCTTGGACATGGTGCAGATCATGTACAGACCCGCCGCCTTGGCGGCCGACGGGGCGGTCATCGGGTCGGGGCGACGCCATTTGGCCCACTCCAGACGGATGCCCTTTGCCTTCGTTTCGGCATCGAAATAGCTGGGCCAGTCCCAGACGGCGATGGCCACGTGGGTCTTGTTGTTGATCGCCGACACCGCCAGCGCCTCGGGCCCGCGATAGGCCAAGGGGCGGATGTAGCAATCGTCGAAGCCCATCTTGGCGCAGGTGTCCTTGCAGGCCTGATCGATCTCGGCCACGCTATAGGGCAGATCGAAGTCCAGCAGGTTGGCGGAGCGTTCCAGCCGCTGCGAATGTTCGGTCAGCTTGAAGATTTCGCCGGCATACATACGCTCACCCTCGAACACCGACGAGCCATAGTGCAGAGCATGGGTCAGAACGTGCGTTTTCGCTTCCCGCCAGGGCACGAAATCGCCGTCCATCCAGATCCAGCCGTCACGATCGTCGAAAGGAACGAAGGCCATTGGATAACATCTCCCGGATAAGTCGCCCGGTTAGACCTTCGCCAGACGCTCAGGTCAACGCTGGATGCACGATGATTCGCGACATCCCGTCGGGAAAACGCGCGTGAGCGGCAGTCGTTCAGGCCCCGTGGCCGGTCAGGGATCGGGTCGCCACCTGCTGATCGTCGATGATGACGACCGCATTCGCGAGCTGCTGAAGGAATATCTGGCGCGCGAAGGCTATCGCGTGACCGGGGCCGCCCACGCCGCGGCCGCGCGCCGGCTGATGGAGCTGATCGAGTTCGACCTGGTCGTGCTGGACATCATGATGCCGGGCGAGAGCGGGCTGGAGCTGACCAGCTGGGTCCGCAACAAGGCGGTGCTGTCGCGCACGCCAGTGCTGCTGCTGACCGCACGGGGCGAGGCCGACGACCGCGTCGAGGGCCTGTCGCGCGGGGCCGACGACTATATGACCAAGCCGTTCGACCCGCGCGAGCTGGTCCTGCGCATCGAGGCCATCCTGCGTCGCACGGGCGGCAAGCCATTGACCCCGCGCGAGATCCGGCTGGGCACCGCCATGTTCGACATGGAACGGCTGGAGCTGACCCGGGACGGCGCGCCGCTGCGACTGACCGAGGCCGAGGCCCAGCTTTTGAAGACGCTGGCCCTGCATGCCCATGCCCCGGTCGAGCGGATGGACCTGTCATCGGACACCGCCGACATCACGGGCCGGGCCGTCGATGTCCAGGTCACGCGCCTGCGCCGCAAGCTGGAGGCCGATCCGAAGAACCCACGGTACCTGCAGACCGTGCGCGGCATCGGATACATGCTGGCCCCGGACTGATGGGGGACCGCGCGCAGCGTGGTGGAGGGGGCAACTCTACACCCCGCCTGCCCTGGCCCCTCCACCATCCTTCGGATGGTCCCCCTCCCCGCTGCGCGGGGAGGATAAGCCAGCCCTTGCCCCTCCACCCTCCCGCGGAGGGTTCCCCTCCCCGCGGCGCGGGGAGGATAATGTGAGGCTGGTTCCGCTTTCGGTGCTGGGGCGGTTGCTGAAGCGGCGGCTGCCGACCTCGCTGTGGGGTCGGTCGCTGCTGATCATCGTCATCCCGGTCATGGTCATGCAGGGGGCGGTGACCTGGGCCTTCTTCGACATGCACTGGCAGACGGTGACGGCGCGGCTGTCCGAGGGACTGGCCGGCGACGTCGCCTGGGCGGTGGAGACCTATCAGGACGATCCCTCAGAGCAGAACCTGGCCGTGATCGCCGACCGGGCCGAACGGTCGGTCCAGCTGTCGATCGCCTTCCGCCCCGGCTACACCCTGCCCGCGGAACAGGAGCGCGGTCCGGTCGGTGTGGTGGACCGGACGCTGGAGGCCGCGCTGGCGGGCCGGCTGGACCAGCCCTTCTGGTTCTCGACGACCCGCTATCCCGCCTATGTCGACATCCAGGTGCAGCAGCCCGGCGGCGTCCTGAGGGTCATCGCCCCGCGTGAGCGGGCCGTGGCGACCCAGGCCCATATCTTCGTGCTGTGGCTGATGCTGGCCACGGTCCTGCTGATGTCGGTTGCGATCCTGTTCATCCGCAACCAGGTCCGCGCCATCGAGCGGCTGGCCGAGGCGGCCGAGGCGTTCGGGCGCGGGGAGCTGTCCCCGCGCTTCAAGCCGCACGGAGCCCGCGAGGTGCGTCAGGCGGCAACCGCCTTCCTCGCCATGCGCGACCGGATCCAGCGCCACATCGAACAGCGGACGGCGCTTCTGGCCTCGGTCAGCCATGACCTGAGGACGCCGCTGACCCGGCTGCGCCTCGAACTGGCCCTGGCGCCCAAGTTCAAGCGCGCCTCGGCCATGCAGGGCGACCTCGACGAGATGGAGCACATGATCGACGAATACCTCGCCTTCGCGAAGGGCGAGGCGGGCGAGGCGCCCCAGTCGATCGAGATCGCCCCCCTGCTGATTGCCGTGGGCGAGGACGGGCGACGCGCGGGCGCAGAGGTCGAGGTCATCGCGCCGCCCGGACTGACCGCATCCCTGCGGCCGATGGCGATCCGGCGGGCCCTGATGAACCTGTCCGGCAATGCTGCGGCCCATGGCGAGCATGTCCGGCTGTCCGCCCGGCCCCTGACCTCGGGCGGGATCGAGATCACCATCGAGGATGACGGCCCCGGCATCCCCGAGGCGATGCATGACGAGGCCTTCCTGCCCTTTTCGCGGCTGGACGAAAGCCGGAACCAGAACCGCAAGGGCGTCGGCCTGGGCATGGCCATCGCGCGGGACGTGGTGCGCGGACATGGCGGCGACATCACCCTGGACCGCAGCGATCTGGGCGGGCTGAAGGCCATCGTCCGGCTGCCCGGCTGACACTGGCGAAAGCGCTGGAGAAGGCGCATATTCCTGTTCGACAGGGACATCGGAGATTTCACCATGCGCCGCTTCGCCTTCATCGCCCCGCTCGCCGCCTCGCTGGCCCTTGGCTCGATCGCCATCGCCCAGCCGACCGGGGCCCAGCCAACCGGGGCCCCGACCGTCAACGTCACCCTGGGCGAAGACCTTCAGGAAGAGTCTGAAAAGCTCGGCCAGCGCGAGGTCGCCCTTCAGGTCGCCGAACTGACCGAGACCGTCCAGCAGACCCTCGCCAGCCGCGGAGCGCTGCAGGGTGCGACCATCAATCTGGTGCTGACGGACCTCAAGCCCAATCGCCCCACGTTCCAGCAAGCCATCGACCGGCCGGGCCTGTCGCTGATCGACAGCCTCTCCATCGGCGGGGCGACGATCGAGGGCGAGGTCATCACCGCGCAGGGCCAGACCTTGCCGGTGAAATTCGATCGCTACTCGACCAGCATCGCCGACGTCTTCGGCTATTCGACCTGGCATGACGCCGAGCGCGCCTATGACCGGCTGGCCCGGAACCTGGCGGCGGGTCGCTACGTCACGCGCTGAGGTCGCGCGCGCGGTTCAGGGCGGCCCTGACGGCGTCGGCGACGGCGCGATCCAGCTGTCCCCCGGCATTCAGGGCCTTCAGCCCTGCCTCCGTCGTGCCGCCGGGCGAGGCCACCTGTCCGATCAGTGATTCCAGCGTCCCTTCGCCCCGGGCCGAGGCGGCGGCCGACCTTGCCGCGCCGCGCGCGAGCGTCAGCGCCGTCTCGGGCGGCAGGCCGACGTCCTGCGCCGCCTTTGCCAGGGCCTGGGTGAAGGCATGCAGATAGGCCGGGCCTGAGCCTGCTACGGCGGTCGCTGCGTCCATCAGGTCCTCGTCGTCCAGATCGACGATATCGGCCAGGGGCTGGAACAGGCCATGCGCCAGGGTCCGGGCCTGCGGGTCCTCGGCATGGATGGCAGCCACCCCCTGCCCCCAGGCCACAGCCGTGGTCGGCATGACGCGAGCGATCGGTCGACCCTGAAAGCCCGCCGAAAGATCCCCGGCGCGGACCCCGGCCATGACCGATACGATTGCTGTATCCTTTGCCAGCGCGCCCACGACCGGCTCCGAAGCCGCCCGCCACATCGCCGGTTTCACGGCCAGCACCAGGCAACGGGCACCGGCCAGTTCGTCAGCCGGGGGATTGATCCGGGCACCGAGCACACGTGCGCGTTCGGCCGCGGGCTTGGTCGAGGGCGTCAGGATGATCAGCTCGGCTGGATCGACCGACCCGGTCAGGAGCCAGCCTTCGACCATGGCCGATCCCAGTCGGCCGCACCCCAGCAGGACAACGGGCCCTTGGCGCATGATGTCCGTTCCCCGCGCTGGCGGAACCGAAGGATCAGGCCGTGCCGACGGTGTCGAACAGACAGGCGTCGATCGCGTCCTGAGGCTTCTTGGACCCGCGGATCATGAAGTCGAAGGCCGGATAGTAGCGATCCGCCGCCTCGACAGCCGCGTCGATCATCGACGCCGCCTGGGCCAGGGTCGGACGCTCGCCATGCGGCAGGGCCAGGGAGTGGCGGAAGACGATCTCGCCATCCTCGGACCAGACCTCGAAATGGCCCATCCAGGTGCGCTGGTTGACCATCGAGACCAGTTCATAGGCCGCACCCCGGCGGGCCCGCGAGGCCCTCAGGTCCAGTGCACAGCACAGCTGAAGGCAGTCGCCCTCGGGCCGCCAGGCGAACCACAGCTCGTAGTCCTTCCAGTCGCCCGCCAGGGCGAAGGCGAGGTCGCCATCGTCCGTACGGTCGAAGGGCAGGTTCTCGGCATTCAGAACGTGCTCGACGACATCCAGGGGATCGTAGGGCACGTCGACTTCATGCGGTTCGGCAGCGTCCATCAACAGGCTCTCTTCGGGCGCGACTCATGCCCCAGATCGGGACGGTAGGCGTGTTCGCAGATTCGGCTCAACCGGCTGCGTCCCCGGCGGGAGTTCCACCTGTGGACGTTCCCTTTTTCGGGGACTTCGTGGCCGCAAAGGCCGCATTCAGGACCGTCAGCTGGTCCCGCAGGGCGGCGACCTCGGCCTTCAGGGCATCGAATTCGTCGCGACGGACCAGATCCATCTCCGCAGCGACGCGGTCGGTCTGGGCCCGGAGCGCCGCCTTGGCTTCCTCGCCGGCCGCCTGGGCCAGGCCCATGGCCCCGGTCGTCAATTTGGCGAACTCGTCCATGATCGGGTTGCGGGTCTGCATGTCGGTCTCCGACTCAAAGCTGGTTAAACGAAGGTTACGCGATACGGTGAACGAAACCTTTACACGGTGTCGTCTAAGCCGCTTCGTGCGTCAAAATGACGGCTTTGCGCCGGTGCAGGGGCGACGCCCGGCATCGTCCTTGCTAAAGGGCAGGCCTGCAGCCACCGGAGCGACGCGCGCGTGATCTTCCCCGAGTTCGACCCGGTCATCTTCAACATCGGTCCCCTGCCGCTGCGCTGGTACGCCCTGGCCTATGTGCTGGGGATCGTGCTGGGCTGGTGGTACGCCGCCCGGCTGATCAAGCAGGAGTCGGTGTGGAGCCCCCGCCGCCCCCCGGTCACGGCGCTGCAGCTGGACGACCTGGTCCTCTGGGTCACCGTCGGCATCATTCTGGGCGGACGCCTGGGCTATGCGCTGTTCTATCGGCCCGACCTCTATGGCCAGCTGTTCACCGGCAATGGCTGGGGCGAGCGGCTGGAGCTGTTCCAGCTCTGGACCGGCGGGATGTCCTTCCATGGCGGTTTCCTGGGCGTCGTGATCGGCCTGACCATCTATGGGCTGAAACATCGGCTGAACCTGCTCAGCCTCGGTGACCTGATCGCGCCGGTCGTGCCGATCGGCCTGTTCTTCGGGCGGATGGCCAATTTCATCAATGGCGAGCTCTGGGGCCGTGCGACCGACGTCCCGTGGGCGATCCGCTTCTGCAACGACCGGATCCTGTCGACCTATGGATTCTGCCCCGCCGGCGACATCCCGCGTCACCCCAGCCAGTTGTACGAGGCGGGGCTGGAGGGTCTGGCCCTGTTCCTGGTGCTGACCCTCGCCATATGGAAATTCCGCATGCTGAAGCGGCCGGGCTTCATCATGGGGCTGTTCCTCGCCGGCTATGGCACGGCACGGGCCCTGCTGGAGAACACCCGACAGCCGGATGCCGGACTGGAAAGTCTGCCGCTGGGCCTGACGATGGGGATGTATCTGTCGATCCCGATGGTGCTGGTCGGCCTGTGGCTGATCGTCCGGGCGCTCAAGACGCCGGTGGTCGCCGCTCCGGCCGAGCCGGAGGCCGGGGCCCGGCCAGCGTGACGCTGAAGAGCCGCATCGCCCGCGAGATCGTCCTCACGGGACCGATGACGGTCGCGGACTATGTGACACGCTGCCTGCACGACCCGCAGGACGGCTATTACGCCACGCGACCGGCGCTCGGCGAGGGTGGCGATTTCATCACGGCACCGCTGGTCAGCCAGATGTTCGGCGAACTGATCGGCCTGTGGGCGGTCGAGACCTGGACCCGCCTGGGGGCCCCCGAGCGGTTCCGGCTGGTCGAGGTCGGGCCCGGCGACGGGACCCTGATGGACGACGCCCTGCGCGCGGCGCGGGTCATGCCGGGCTTCCTCGAGGCCTGCGATCTGGTGCTGATCGAGCCCAGCGGGCCGCTGCGGACGGTGCAGGAGCGGCGGCTGGCCGATGCCGATGTCGCCCCGCGCTGGGTCCGGTCGCTGGAGGCGATCGAGACAGACGCCCCCGTCATCCTGATCGCCAATGAGGTGCTGGACTGCCTGCCGGCGCGCCAGTTCGTGAAGACGGACGATGGCTGGGCCGAGCGGCGGATCGGCGTGGATGATGGCGACGGCCTGATCTTCGGACTGGTCGGCATCACCGGCGGGTTCACCCGTCCGGCCTTCGAGGTCGAACCCGGACAGGTGGTCGAGATCGCCGACCAGCAGGCGGCGTTCGGGCGCGACCTGGGACGGCTGGTCGGTGCGGCCTCGGGCGCGGCGCTGCTGATCGACTATGGCCGTGACCGGGCGGGGCCCGGCGACACCCTTCAGGCCCTGAAGCGTCACCAGAAGGTCGATCCCCTGGCCGACCCGGGCCGGGCCGACCTGACCCAGTGGGCCGACTTCCCGGCCGTGCTGGAAGCCGCCCTGCAGGCCGGTGCCGATGTCACGGGCTGTCGGGGCCAGGGCGACCTGTTGCGGGCCCTGGGGATCGAGACGCGCGCGCAGCGGCTGATGTCGGGCCGACCCGAGGCCGCGCCGGTCATCGCCCGGCAGCTGGAGCGGCTGATCGGAGACACCCAGATGGGGACCCTGTTCAAGGCCGCCGCGATCTTCTCGCCCCGCAGCCTGTCGGTCCCGGGGTTCGAGCGATGATCGCGCCGGTCACCCACCCCCTGCTGGACCGGGCCGGGGTCCGCCACGGCTTCTTCACGCGCGAGGGCGGCGTGTCGCAGGGCCTGTATGCCGGCCTGAATACCGGGATCGGCTCGTCCGATGACCCGGAGGCCGTGCGCGAGAACCGCCGCCGCATTGCCGCGCACATGGGCGGCCTGCCCGACGACCTGGCCACCGCCTACCAGATCCATTCCGCCATCACGCGCGTGGCCGAAGGCCCCTGGCAGGGGGAACGGCCCGAGGGCGATGCCGTGGTCACCCGGGTGCCGGGCGTCATCTGCGGTGTGCTGACGGCGGACTGCGCACCGGTCCTGCTGGCCGATGCCGAGGCGGGGGTCGTCGCAGCCGTCCATGCGGGCTGGAAGGGCGCCTTGGGCGGCGTGGTCCACAGCGCGGTCACGGCCATGGAGGCTCTGGGGGCCCGGCCGCGCCGCATGGTGGCCGTCGTCGGCCCCTGTATCGCGCCGGCGTCCTATGAGGTCGGGGCCGACTTCCTGGACCGGTTCGAGCACCACGATCCCGGCAGCGCCCGGTTCTTCGCTCCCGGGGCCAGCGCGGACAGGCGTCAGTTCGACCTGCCCGGCTTTGTCCTGTGGCGGCTGGAACAGGCGGGGGTCGGAGAGACCGCGTGGACCGGCGACGACACCTGTGCCGACGAAGCCCGGTTCTTCTCAAACCGCCGGGCCTTCCAGCGCGGCGAGCCGGATTTCGGCCGCCTGATGAGCGCGATCAGCCTGAAATAGGCTACGCGGCGTGATAGGCTGGGCATCGACGACGGCTGAGCTGCGGGGGGCGGCATGGACCGACCACGGGGTCATGGGGCAGCAGGACGATGATCGTGCAGCGGGCGCAGCGGCCCTCGCCGGGCATCACGGCCGTCGTGCGCGGCTATCGCGAACGGATCGACCAGGGCAACGGAGCGGGTGTCCTGCTGTCCCTGCACGGGCGCCCGGCCCAGTTCCTCGAGATCTATCTGGGCACGCCCTATCAGGCCAGTATCGATGGCGGTGCCTTTGCGACGGTGCCTGACGCCGTCCTCGTCGGAGCCTCGTCCCGCCAGAGCACGCGACTATGGATGAAGGGCCCGGCCGCCACCTTTCATATCGGGTTCCAGCCCACCGGCTTTCACCGGCTGTTCGGCCTCGGCATGGACCAGATCGTCGATCAGGGCGTGGGAACCGGGGACCTGGGTCTGAAACCCCTCGACGACCTCGTCGCCCGGGTGCGCAAGGGCGCGGATTTCGACGCGCGGGTGCGGATCGCCGACGACTGGATCGCGCACCGGCTGGCCTGGGCCAGGCCGATCGAACCGGTGGACCGTCTGGCGCGGCTGATCCGGCGTGCGGGCGGGGCACCGGGGGTGGCCGAGATGGCCGCCCGGGTCGGCCTGTCCCCCCGCCAGCTTCAGCGTCGCTTCATCGAACAGGTCGGGCTCAGTCCCAAACTCTATGCTCGCACGGTGCGGTTCGATGCCGTGCTGGAGGCACGCCGCAAGGACCCTTCGCTGAGCTGGACCGACCTGGCGCATCGCCATGGCTATTTCGACCAGGCCCATCTGCTGCGCGACGCCCATGCCTTTACCGGGTTGCCCCCGTCCAGCCTGATCCCGGAGGGCCAGCCGATGTCCGATCCTTCCTAGCGCGCCCGGCCCTCCCCGCGGCATCGTCGCGACGAACCCTGGAGGACCTGATGAACCGCCGAACCCTGATGACCCTTGCTGCCGGAGCCCCGCTGATGACCGCTGTTCCCGCCCTCGGCCAGACTTCCCTCGCCCCAGACGACCGGACCGCCATTGCGGGATGGCTCGAGGATTACGCCGCCGGCTGGGCAGCCGGGGACGGCGGACGGATGTACCGGATGGCGACGGACGACCTCGAATGGGTCAACATCGTCGGCATGCACTGGCGCGGCAAGCCGGCGGTCGTGGCGGCCCATGACGTCTATCTGGGCACCATGTTCAAGGGCGTGCCGTTTACCCTGCGCGGGATCGAAAGCCTGCGACCGGTCGGACCGGACGTGGTTCTGGCCGTCGTGCGATGGTCCGTGGGGGCGTTCACGGCGCCGGACGGGGCGGTCATTCCCGCGACGGATGACCGGATGACGCTGGTGTTCCGACGAACGCCGGACGGCCTGAGGCTGGCGCATGGGGCCAACATCCAGATCGATCCGGTCGCCGCGAATTTCGATCCGTCGAAGGGACCGCCCGGCGGCTGATCAGCCGGCCATGGCCAGTTCGGGTTCGCGGACGACCTCGCGCCAGGCATGGGGCGCCGCCAGCATGGCGCGGACGAGGGCGTTGTTCACGGCGTGACCGGCCTTGTAGCCTTCGTAGCGGCCCAGCAGCGGTGCGCCGAGGACGTACAGGTCACCGATGGCGTCCAGCGCCTTGTGCCGCACGAACTCGCGTTCCATCCGCAGCCCGCCGGGGTTCAGGATGTCGTCACCGTCGATGACGACCGCATTCTCGAGCGAGCCACCGCGCGCCAGACCCGCCTGACGCAGGGCCTCGACCTCATGGGCGAAGCCAAAGGTCCGGGCAGCCATGATGTCGGCGCGGAAGGTCTCTTCATCCACGACGAAATCGACGACCTGGTTGCCGATGACGGCCGAGGCGAAGTCGATCTCGAAGCGCATCTCGTAGCGATCGCAGGGATACAGGGCGGCGTGCTTGTCGCCGTCGGTCACATGGATGGGCTCGAGGATCTCGATGTAGCGAACGGGCGTGGCCTGGCGCCGGAAACCGGCCCGGTCCAGCAGTTGCACGAAAGGCAGGGCCGAGCCGTCGAGGATCGGCAATTCGGGCCCGTCCACCTCGACCACGACATTGGAAATGCCCAGGGCGCAGAAGGCCGCCATCAGATGCTCGATCGTCGACAGGCGCACGCCGGCGGCATTCTCGATCATGGTGTTCAGACGGGCGTCGACCACGGCCTCGCCGGAGACGACGATCCGGTTGTCACGGTCGGTGATGTCGGTGCGCACGAACACGATGCCCGTACCCTCGCCGGCCGGGCGGATCGCCAGACGCACGCGCTGACCGGTATGAACGCCCACGCCCGCGCAGATCGCAGGTGCGACGATCGTCCGCTGGCGATGGTCGTGACGTGGCGGCAAGGGTCACCCGGCTGTTGTTGGGCCAGTCCGCAGAAATGCGGAAAGGCGGTACGTTGATGCTTAACGGACGTCTCGCAAGTGCGAAACGAAACTCCCGTTTCGGATTGTTTCGGTCCCCGGGACAACGAGCCGCTGCCCGGTTCAGAGACGAAGGCACCGCTCACAATTGAAAAGGGGCGACCCGATGGATCGCCCCTCTCAAACTCAAAACTGCGACCCAGGGGCGGCAGACCGAGAGCCGGATCCTCAGGACTCCGGCCCTAATCCCGCTCTCCTAGTTCGCGAGGCGGCGCAAAAAAGAGGGGATCTCCAGATCATCCTGACCGGCCCCCTGTGTGTCGGGCTCCGGCGCGACCTGTGCCGAAGAGGTGGGACGCATCTGCGGCGCTGTGCGCGACATGGGCGGCGCGGCGTAGTTGGACTGGGCCCGGGGCTTGCGGCCGAACAGGCTCCAGCCCGACTTGCGATGATCGCGGTCGTCGTAGCCCTGGTCGTCGTACATGGGTTCCGGTTCGCGGGCCGCAGGAGCAGCGCGTTCCATGTAGAGGTCGCCCTGGCCCACGGACGGTGCGCGGCCGCGGTCGGCTTCGAACTGTTCGACCCACGGATCGATGATCGGCTCGAGCGTACGCTCCTCGGCGACATGGATCACCGGCTCGGACTGGGCCTGGCGGGCCGCTGCGGCGGCAGCCATGGCGGCCATGGTCGGAGCCGCGGGGGGCGGCGCGAAGGTCGGCATTTCTGCGGCCGGCTCGGCCCGCAGGTGATCGATGCGCGGGGCCTCGTTCCGGACAGGCTCGGAGGCGCGAACGGGCTCGGGCGCACGCACCGGCTCCGACCGGCTTGCGAACGGACCCGGTGTCGGGCGGCGCGTGTCGTGGAAGGTCGACATCGGGGTCGATTCGATCTTCTGCAGGACGACCTCATCCATGCCGGTCGCGACGACCGACACGCGGATCTTGCCGTCCAGGGCCGGATCGAAGGCCGCACCGAAGATGATGTTGGCATCGCCGTCCACCTCGGCCGAGATGGCGTTGGCGGCTTCGTCGACTTCCAGCAGGGTCATGTCCAGACCGCCGGTGATGTTGACCAGAACGGCCTTGGCACCCTTCAGCGAGGTCTCGTCCAGAAGCGGGTTGGCGATGGCGTTCTGGGCCGCCATCAGGGCGCGGTCGTCGCCCGAAGCCTCTCCGGTGCCCATCATCGCCTTGCCCATCTCGGACATGACGGCGCGGACGTCGGCGAAGTCGAGGTTGATCAGGCCGGGCAGGATCATCAGGTCTGTGATCGAGCGCACGCCCGAGTGCAGCACCTGGTCGGCCATGCCGAAGGCATCGGCGAAGGTCGTGCGCTCATTGGCGACGCGGAACAGGTTCTGGTTCGGAATGACGATCAGGGTGTCGACGTAGCGTTGCAGCTCGGCGATGCCCGCATCGGCCAGACGCATGCGGTGACGGCCCTCGAAGGTGAAGGGCTTGGTCACGACGCCGACGGTCAGGATGCCGCGATCGCGCGCGCATTTGGCGATGATCGGCGCAGCACCCGTGCCGGTGCCGCCGCCCATGCCGGCGGTGATGAAGATCATGTGCGCGCCTTCCAGGTGCGCGTGGATCTCGTCGGCGCTCTCCTCGGCGGCGTTCATGCCGACCTCGGGGTGGGCACCGGCACCGAGACCCTGGGTGATGGTCTCACCCAGCTGGATCCGCCGGTCGGTCTTGGCGAACGACAGATGCTGCGCGTCGGTATTGGCGACGACGAACTCGACGCCCTCCAGACCCGCATCGATCATGTTGTTGACGGCATTGCCGCCAGCGCCACCCACACCGAACACGACGATGCGTGGCTTCAATTCCGTGGCCTGAGGCCGAACAAGCGAGAGAGACATAATCTGTAATCCGACCTTCGACCCTGCCCTTCAATACCACCGCGAGATGCCCCGTCGAATCGCGATGGTTATGAGCGCGTTAAGCAAAGCCCCAACTTCGTTAATGGAGCATTACCCGATAACGTGAGTCGTGAAGGCCGGAAGCCAAAACTTCAAGCGTGGCCGCAAGATAGATGCATTACGTAGTCCCAAGAACTTCGTGGACAACAAAAAAAGGGCGGCTCCGGAGAGCCGCCCTTTCCCTTGGGTTCGTTGCCCTGATCAGAAGGCGCGGAAGTTGATGCCGACGTTGAAGCGACGGCCGTAGGGGTCGAAGGTGCTGGCGAAGCCCAGGTAGGGGGGCGGCTCAGCGTCGAAGGCGTTGGTCACACCGGCGCGCAGCGTGATGTCATCCGTCAGGTTGTACCGGACCGAGAAGTCGTGGCGGTAGAAGTTCTCGGTGATGTTCCAGGCGACCGGACGACCGTCGAGGTTACCCGTGGCCAGGATGTCGCGGGTCTTCGCGAGGTCCTGCGAACCCAGCCAGTCCAGCGTCCAGGAGACCTGCACCTTGTCGTTCGGCGACCACGACAGACGCGAGACGCCTTCCAGACGCGGGAAGAAGACGCTGGTGGTCGAGTCGGTGAAGGCGGCCGGGTTGGTCGGGTCGAGGAAGTTCTTCTGCTCGATCAGCCACAGGCCGCTCAGGGTGTAGTCGAAGCGACCCAGGTTGACGCCGAACAGGTCCTCGGAGTCGAAGCCGTAGTTGATCGAGAAGTCCAGACCGCGGGTCTGCAGCTTGGCGCGGTTGACCGGGGCCAGGATGAAGCCACCGACCGGGTCCGAGCCACCGGCACCGACCTTGAAGACGTCGAAGGCATCGCCCGTGGTCGGGTTGTTGCGGAAGACGAACTGGCAGGTCGCCTGGTTCAGGGTCGGGCCTGCGCTGACGCAGTCATCGGCCAGGAACTGCCCGCTCGGCGTCACGATCACGTTGGCGACCTCGATCTCGTAGTAGTCGAGAACGATCGACAGGTTCGGCACGAAGCGCGGACGCAGCACGGTCGAGAAGGTGAAGGACTCCGAGGTTTCCGGCGTCAGGGTGGGGTTACCACCGCTGGAGCTGGCGATACCCGACGGATAGACCGGCAGGTAGTCGTCGGTCGGGGTCGGGGTCGTCTGACCGAAGTCGTAGTTCAGGCCACGCGCACGGGCCAGGGTGGTGCAGTTCGCGATCCGGTTGGCGCGGACCGTGGCCGCATCGGCCCCGGAGAAGTTGGCGATGACCGTCGACGAGCACGGGTCAACGAAGGCGTTAACGAACGTCTGGCTCAGCGGCGTGAAGTTTTCCGACAGGTTCGGTGCGCGGAACGAGGTGTTGAAGCTCGACTTGAAGGTGATGTCGGTGATCGGACGATACACCAGGTTGACACCGTACACGTCGCCGCTGCCGGCGGTCGTGTAGTCGAAGGTCCGGTACGAACCGCTCAGCTCGGCGAACTCGCCCAGCCAGCTGTCACGCAGCAGCGGGATGGCGATTTCGGCGAAGGCTTCTTCGGTTTCGTATTCGACGCCCAGCAGGTCGGCACCGGTGTTCAGCTGCAGCACGCGGCCAGCGGTGTCGCGGCTACGACCCACGCCCTCGGTGAACTCGCGGCGGTACTCGAGGCCCAGGGCCACGCCGATCGGGCCGGCACCCCAGAAGTCCCAGAGCTGGCCGGAAACCGAGGCGACGGCGCTTTCCTGAATGTTCTTCTGACGAACGGCGATCGAGGTGCTGAAGTAGTTGAGGGCTTCAGCCGACTGATTGCCGGCACCGAAGACGTTCAGCGGCACGCACCCGGCGATTTCCGGGTTGGTGGCGCTGGCATAGGTGGTGGCAGCGGTGTTGGGGTTCTGTTCGGCGATCGGCAGGCCGCGAGCGGCCAGCAGGCGAACCCGGCAGACGATCTCGCCCGGACGACCATTGACGATACCCGCGGTGTCGACGACCGAGTCCATCGCGTGAGCGAAACGGATGGCGTCCGGTCCGGCTTCACGGTTGATGTTGTTCATCTCACCGTAGGTGTACGAGGCGCTCCAGGCGAAGTTGTCGACGAAGCCGACCTTGTCGTACGCGCCTTCCAGGGCCGCAACGTAACGCTGGACTTCCCGGTTGTTGGTCTGGTTCCGGTCGATGCCGAAGCCGCGGTGGATGGCGATCGGGGCGGCCAGACCGACGGTGCGGATCGAGCCTGGATCGTTCGGGGTCGCGGCGCTGGCGTTGTTGTAGCGCGTGAAGGTGTTGTTCTGGATCGCTGCACGCAGGTTGGCGGGCAGGAAGGCGTTGTCCAGACGCGTGGTGAAGGCGCTGGTGCCCGAAATCAGGCCGGGGCCGGTGCCGGTGTTGATGGTGCCGCCGAAGCCGGCGTCGGTGATGTAGATATCCCAGAACGAGGCCTGACCGACGTCGAAGGCGTCTTCGGTCGTGTATTTGGCTTCAAGCAGGGCGCTGATGGAGTCGGTGATCTTGAAGTTCAGGCCGACCTGGTAGCGCTGCGACTCCTGCTCGGGGAAGCGCGACCGCTGGTCGAAGGTCGTGACGTTGGCAGTCTCGCCGTCGCCGCCGATGTTCCAGGGGCGGTTGGTGCCGGTGGTGCCGATACGCTGGCCGAAATTCGCCAGACGGGCGGTCGTGCCGTCGAACCAGTAGGTATAGGCGGGATCGACGTTGAAGCAGCCAGCCGCCGTGGAGGAACCGCCGGGGCAGTCCGCAAAGGTCACATCGGGGTCGGACAGCGGGCTCGGGCGCTGCATGTTGGCCAGAGTGGTCGAACCCCACCGCGGACGGTCCAGACGACGGGCGCCGTAGAACTGGGCGATATCGATGAAGCCGTCGTTGATCGGGCCGAGGGTCGCGTTGGCGGGGTCAGCGTCGATGCCGAGGGTGATGCGGCCGTCAGCCAGCCAGTTGATGTACTCCGAATAGACCTCGTCGGCCTTTTCGTATTCGGCGTGGGCATAGATGTTCAGGCGGTCGTCAAAGAAGTTCTTGCCGGCCAAGACCGAGACGCGGCGGGTGTTGGCATCGCCTTCCTGGACCAGTTGACCGTAGTTGGCATCGATCTCGAGGCCTTCGAAGTCCTTGCGCAGGGTGTAGTTCAGCACGCCGGAGACGGCGTCAGCGCCGTAGACCGACGAGGCACCACCGGTGACGATGTCGATGCTCTCGATCAGCAGGCGGGGGATGATCGAGACGTCGACCTGCAGCGTGCCGGCCTGCGAACCGACGTGACGGCGTCCGTCGATCAGCGTCAGGGTGCGGCCCGAACCCAGCGAGCGGAGGTTGGCAAACTCCAGGCCGCCGTCGTTGAGGTTGTTACCCGTCGTGTCCGACGGAACCAGCGAGTTGGACAGGGCCGGGATGGTGGCCAGATAGTCGATCACGGTCGCCAGACCGGTTTCCAGCAGGGCTTCGCGCTGGACGGTGATGATCGGCGTCGGAACGCTGGCCGGGTCGCGACGGATGCGCGAGCCGGTCACGACGATCTCGTCGACGACGGCCTCGTCGTCCTGGGGCGCTGCGGGTGCCGTCTGGGCGAACGCCGGGGCGGCCATCGACAGGATCCCCGCGAGGACTGTCGTGCCAAAGAGATACTTGCGTGTGGAAACCATGAAAAAACCCCAGCCTTTAAACATGCCAAATTGCGGGTGCGCCGCGAACGCGGTTCACCGTCCGGTGTTCACGCTAGGCAGCATTGTGGCGAGGATCAACAACTGGGGCCGTTTCAGGGCTAACGAAAGACGAAGATGTTACAATCTGGACACAGTGCGGCAACACGGGCCCCAAATGGCCACGATTGAGCGACCGGCGGAATTCGACCGCAGGTTGCCGAGTGCGCATTCAGCGATCGCGTTGATGGATGGTCAGAGATTCTCGCGCAGCCAGCCGGCAGCCCGGGCCAGCGGATTGCCGCGGTGGACGCGGGGCGCATCGGCCGCTGTCAGCTGTCGCGTCATCAGCTTGCGCGCCGAAACGGCCTCGCGCGGGCCATAGGCTGCGCGCAACAGGACGCCGGCGGCCGAGCAGAAGGCCGGGCCCGACGCAGCGTCGGCCAGGTGAGGCGCGCGCTGCGGCTTGCCCAGCCGGACGGGACGATCGAACACCCGCACCGCCAGCTCCCGCACGCCATTCAGCTGGCTGGCCCCGCCGGTCAGAACCATTCCGGCGCCGGGTTCGAGTCCCACGCCCGCATGACGCAGGCGGTCACGCAGCAGCTCCAGCGTTTCTTCCACGCGCGGCGCGATCACGGTCTTGAGCATGGCGCGCGGGACGATGACGGGACCGGCCGACGGGTCCTCGCCGCGCGGCGGGGCCTCCAGCATCTCGCGGTCCTCGTTGGCGCTGGCCATGGCCGAGCCGTGCAGGGTCTTGAGCCGTTCGGCTCCGGCCTTGGACGTCGACAGTCCGCGCGCGATGTCGGCCGTGACGTGGTCGCCCCCGACGTTCAGCGATTCGATATGCAGCAGGCTGCGTCCACCCCAGACGGCGGCGCTGGTCGAGCCACCGCCCATGTCGATGCAGACGCACCCCAGATCCATCTCGTCCTCTTCCAGCGCGGCCAGGGAAGCGACGATGGGCGCGGCGGCGACACCCTGGAGGTCCAGATGCGCCAGTTCGAGGCAGTGGCTCAGCGAGGCAAAGGCGCTCTCGGCCATCGACACGACCAGGAGGTCCAGCCCCAGCGATCCGCCGCGCATGGCCCGGGGATCATGCACGCCGCGCGCACCGTCTACCGACCAGGCGATGGGCAGGACGTGGATCGGGCGGCGGTTCGGCAGACGGATCTGGGCCAGCGCCATGCCGATGGCTCGCGCCAGTTCGGCGTCCCCGATCGGATTGGAGCCCAGCGAGACGCGCGCCTGGACCCGGTGGCTGGCCATCTGGCCGATCGCCGTGGTGACGATGACGCCCGAGACCGGGGCCCCGGCCGTGCGCTCGGCCCGTTCGACGGCATGACCGATGGCCTGGGCGGCCTCGTCCATGTTGACGATGGCCCCGCCCCGCACGCCCTTGGACTGCACATGGCTGGCCCCCGCGACGCGGATGGTCCGGTCGGCATGGCGCACGCCGTCCGGCTTCATGATGAAACAGGCGACCTTGGACTGGCCCAGGTCGAGCGCGGCCACGACAGGTGCGCGCGCCGCTGCGCGGGTGGCGTCGTTTGCAGGTTCGACGGGTTTGCGTCCGGCCATGGGGGTGGGCTCTCTTATGCGACTAGACGGCGGGCGAAGGGGCGGGTTCCGGCGACGGAACGGGCGTGTCGGCGGACGGACGGACGGCAATGGCCTCGGGCGTGCGCAGGTCGACGCGCGAGAAGCCGAGGTCCAGCAGGCGCTCGCGCTGGTCCATGGCATCCAGCTGGATCAGGGCGGCCTCCTGCCGCGTGGCCGGGAGCTGGATCAGGCTGCCGTCCTTGAGCCTCAGGTCCCAGCGACGCTCGTCCACGCGCACCAGGGCATCGACCCGGCCCATCAGACGGGGACGCTGGTCCAGCAGCGGCAGGATTTCGGCCGCCGCCTGGTCGGCCCCCTGGCCCACGATCAGCGGCAGGCCCGGATAACGACCCGGATCAGCCCCCGGAATGACCTTGCCCGAGCCATCCACGACAAAGGCCCGTCCGCCGCTCTGCCAGACGGCCAGACGGTCATGCTCGACGACCTCGACGATCAGGGTATCCGGCAGCAGACGCACGACGCGGGCCGACTCGACCCAGCCGACCGACTGGACCCGGGCCTGGATGGCCGCGAGATCAAGGGTCGTGATCGGCTGGCCGGCGCGAACCTGCAGCGCGCGGCGGATCGAGGGCGTGGCTTCGGCGGAGGCACCGGTGATGTGGACGCGGTCCAGCGTCAGACCCAGCCCCGAAGCCACCGAGGCAATACCCTGGTCAACGGATGCGCCGATGCGGTCCGCGCGGGCCCCCGTGGCCAGGACGATGCCCAGCACGACGACGCCCGAGAACAGGGCGATCATGACGGCGCGGGGCGACAGATCCAGCTTGCCGAGCGCGGCGACCTTGGCAGGCGTCGCCGGAGCATTGCGGGGCCCGCCGCGCGACGCCCCAGCCGGAGCGCCGCGTTTCGGGGCCTGTTGATTCTGTCGCCGACCGCCGCGAACTACCGCGGGCATGAGGCGTCCTCCACGATCCAGCGAACAAGGGCTTTGTAATCCATCCCGACGAACGCGGCCTGCTCGGGGGCGAGCGAGGTTGGCGTCATGCCGGGCTGGGTGTTGACCTCCAGAAGAACGAGATCGTCCTTAACATCGTCATAACGGAAGTCGGATCGCGAGATTCCCCGGCAGCCCAGCGCCGTGTGAGCCAGCTCCGACTGACGCAGCGCCGTCTCGAAGACGGCGGGCGGCAGCTCGGCGGGCAGTTTGTGGATCGATCCGCCGGCAGCGTATTTGGCCTCGTAGTCGTAGAAGCCCTTGACCGGGGTGATGTCGGTGACCGTCAGGGCCCGGGGGCCGGTCGCCTCGCCGATGACGGTGACGGCCAGTTCCTTGCCGGGGATGAAGGGTTCGACCATCACCTGCTCGCCATAGGCCCAGTCGTCGGCCCCGACGGCGGCGACGGGGACTTCGCCCTCCAGCACGCGATAGACCCCGACCGAGGAGCCCTCGGCATTGGGCTTGACGATATAGGGTGGCGCAATGACGTGACCGCGGGCCACGGCATGGCGGTCGAACAGGCCGCCGCCCGGCACGTTGATCCCGGCGGCGCGCAGCACGGCCTTGGACTTGTCCTTGTCCATGGTGATCGCCGAGGCCAGCAGGCCGGAGTGGGTATAGGGAATCTGCAATGTTTCCAGGATGCCCTGGACGCAGCCGTCCTCGCCCCAGTCGCCGTGCAGGGCATTGAAGACGACATCGGGCTTCAGGGCGGCCAGCACCTGGGCCAGGTCGCGCCCGGCATCGACGCGCGTGACCCGGGCGACCTGCCCCTCCAGCGCATCGGCACACTGCTTGCCCGACGACAGCGAGACCGCGCGCTCGGACGACAGCCCGCCCATCAGGACGGCGACGTGAAGATCTGAAATCGGGCGGGTCATGATCGGCTCCGGGCGTCCTTGATGCCCCGCACCCGATTGCCTCCGGGAGGGTTAAGAAGCCTTAACCAAGAGATGGTCGGCCGCGGATAAATTTGTGAAAAGCGGCGATGACTTCGCCCCTACTCGTCCGTCCAGGGGTTCAGGACATCCACGCCAAGCGGCGCGAAGTCGCGAACATTGCGCGTCACGACGACCAGTCCATGAACGCGAGCCGTCGCCGCGATCAGGGCATCGACCACATAGTCCACGCGACCGGCCGCGCGCAGGAAATGCAGATTGCGGCCCCACACATCCGCGACCATGGGATCAACGCCGATGATCCGGCCGGCAAATCGCGGCAGAAGTTTCTGGCTGAGCCAGGCCTCGAGATCGATGCCGTGCCTGTTCACGCTCCGGTTCTGGATGCCGAGGCGTAGCTCGGCGACAACGCCGACACTCAGAAAGGTATCGTCTTCGTCTACCGACCCGATCCATGCGGTCACGCCCGGATTTCCCGGTATCTTGGTGAAGTCCGAAATGGCGACGGTATCGAGAAGATACCTCAATCGTCATCCCCGAACGGGGGCGTCCTGGCACCACCGGGCGCGCGCTCCAGCACGAGGCCGGAGCCGCGGAGGGGTTCGAACAGGTCCAGCAGACTGCCACGCGGCTTTACCGCGGACGCATTCTGGCGATCCGACATGGCGTTCCAGTCGTCGATCGAAACGACGACGACCTCGTCCTTGCCATAGCGGCTCACCCGCTGGGGTTCTCCGGCCCTGGCGCGCAGGACGACTTCGCTGAACCGCGCCTTGGCCTCGGCGACCGACCAGGTCGGATTTGAAGCGTTCGATGACATGTTGGTCATCATAGTCAGACCCTGCTCGAATTCAATCCGCCGGACGTCCGATCCGCTTGATCTCCCAGTCCAGCTGGACGCCGGTCTTTGCCAGCACATCGGCGCGGACAGCCTCGCCCAGGCCCTCGATGTCGGCGGCGGTCGCCTCGCCGGGATTGATCATGAAGTTGGAATGCAGGTCGCTGAACATCGCCCCGCCGCCCGTCACGGCATGCAGCCGCCCGCGCCAGCCCGCCTCGTCGACCAGCTTCCACGATGAATGGCCGGGCGGGTTCTTGAAGGTCGAGCCGCCGGTCTTTTCTCGAATCGGCTGGGTGGTCTCGCGCCGGGCGGTGATCGCCTCGATCCGGGCCATGACGGCGTCCGGGTCGTCCGGCTGACCCCGGAACACGGCCTCGAGCCACAGGATGTCGGCCGGGGCCTCGGAATGGCGATAGGTGTAGCCGAAATCGGCCAGGTCATAGTCGACCCTCTGGCCGTTGCGGGTCAGACCCCGGGCCGAGACCAGGACGTCCTTCGTCTCGGAGCCATAGCAGCCCGCATTCATGGTCAGGGCCCCGCCGATGGTGCCGGGGATGCCCGCAAGGAACTCCAGCCCGGCGATGCCGGCCTTCGCCGAGGCCTTTGCGACCATGGCGTCCAGCGCACCGGCCCCGACGGTCAGGGTCTGGCCGTCGACGGCGATCCCGGCAAAGGCCCGGCCCGCCAGCCGGATCACCACACCCTCGACGCCGCCGTCGCGCACGATGACATTGGACCCGACGCCCAGCACCGTCAGCGGCACGTTGGGGGCGATCGCCTTCAGGAAGTCCGCAAGGTCTTCCGCATCGGCCGGGATGAACAGCACATCGGCCGCGCCTCCGACCCGGAACCAGGTGAACGGGGCCAGCGGTTCGTCTCGCAGCAGCTTGCCACGCACGGTGGGAAGGGTGTTACGCCAGGTCATGCGCATCCCCCGCCTTCGTCATTCTCCGGCGCGCAGCGACCGGGGAACCCAGCGGCGCGCGAACGCGCGACCCTGTCGCGGACACAGCGTGGGTGAAAAGATCGCCTTCGGCACCGCTGGGTCCCCCGGTCTCCGCTGCGCTTCGCCGGAGGATGACGAAAGCCCTGGTCTTCGCTGCGCTTCGCCGGAGGATGACGAAAGCCCCGGGGCTCACGCCAGCGCTTCCAGCAGGCCCGGCAGCACCATCGCATCCCTCCGTGTTCGTCATTGTCCGGCGCGCAGCGACCGGAGAACCCAGCGGCGCGCGAACGCGCGACCCTGTCGCGGACACTGCGCGGTTGAAAAGATCGCCTTCGGCACCGCTGGGTCCCCCGGTCTCCGCTGCGCTTCGCCGGAGGATGACGAAAGCCCCGGGGCTCACGCCAGCGCTTCCAGCTGGCCCGGCAGGGCGTAGGCCCATGACGTGATGTCCCCTGCCCCCAGCAGCACGACCACATCCCCCGGTTTCGCCTCGGCGGCGATCACGCCCGGCAGGGCCGCCACGCCGTCCAGTGCAGCCACGCTGCGGTGGCCATATCGCTGCACGCCATCGACGAGCGCATGTTTGTCGACCCCCTCGATCGGCGCCTCGCCGGCCGGATAGACGTCGGCGATCAGGACGGAGTCCGCATCCGAGAAACTGGTCGAGAACTCTTCCATCAGGTCGCGCAGGCGGGTGAAGCGATGCGGCTGCATCACGGCGATGACCCGGCCCTCGGTGACCTGACGCGCGGCCTTCAGGACGGCGGCGATCTCGACCGGGTGGTGGCCATAGTCGTCGACGATCCGGACGCCGCCGACGACGCCCGTTGTGGTGAAGCGCCGCTTGACCCCGCCGAAGCCCGCCAGACCGGCCTTGATCGCCTCGTCCGACACATCCAGCTCGCGCGCCACGGCGATGGCGGCCAGGGCATTGGCCACATTGTGCCAGCCCGCCATGGGCAGGTGCAGGCCCTCGATCCGGTGAGGCTCGCCCCCCTGCGATCCCGACTGGAACACCACATCGAAGCGGCAGCCATCGGCGGCCATCTCGACATTGTCGGCCCGCACCATGGCCTGAGGGTTCAGCCCATAGGTGACCAGACGGCGGTTATCGATCGCCGCCACCAGCTTCTGCACCTCCGGATGATCCAGACAGACACAGGCAAAGCCGTAGAAGGGAATGTTCTCGACGAAATCGATGAACGCCTTACGCACCGCATCGAAGTCGCCGTAGTGGTCCAGGTGCTCGGGATCGATATTGGTGACGATGGCCACCGTCGACTTCAGCCGCAGGAAGCTGCCGTCCGATTCATCGGCCTCGACCACGATCCAGTCGCCGTCCCCGACCTTGGCATTGGTCCCGTAAGCATTGATGATCCCGCCATTGACCACGGTGGGATCCAGCCCCGCCGCATCCAGCAGGGCCGCCACCATCGAGGTCGTCGTGGTCTTGCCGTGGGTCCCGCCCACCGCGATCGAGAACTGCAGCCGCATCAGCTCGGCCAGCATTTCGGCCCGCCGGACTAGGGGAATGCGCCGCGCCCGGGCGGTCACCATCTCGGGATTGGTCGCCTTGACCGCCGTCGAATAGACCACAGCGGAAACGCTTTCTCCGACATGGGTGGCGTCATGGCCGATGAAGATGCGGGCCCCCAGGGCCTCCAGCCGCTCGGTATTGGCCGAAGCCTTGGCGTCCGAGCCCTGCACGGAATAGCCGATCTTCAGCATGATCTCGGCAATGCCGCTCATGCCGATGCCGCCGATACCGACAAAATGGACAGGACCGAGGTCGAACGGAACGGGGCGAAGGCGAGCGATCATCAAAGCGTCATAGCGACCGATTTGCAGGAATGCACGATCGGAAACGCCCCCGTTCAACCGTCCTTAACCACAAGGATTCACCCTGTCGGCTCAAGCTGCGCAGGGCCGTGTCCGTGACCGATATCAAGACCCCAATTCTCGCCACCGACGTCATCCACCGCGGCGACTGCCTCGAGATCCTGCGGACCCTGCCCGACCGGTCGGTGGACATGGTCTTTGCCGATCCTCCCTATAACCTGCAGCTGGGCGGCGACCTGCTGCGGCCCGACAACTCCAAGGTCGATGCGGTCGACGACGACTGGGACAAGTTCGACAGTTTTGCCGCCTATGACGCCTTCTGCCGCGACTGGCTGAAGGAATGCCGGCGGGTGCTCAAGGACGAGGGCTCGATCTGGGTGATCGGCAGCTATCACAACATCTTCCGCCTCGGCACCGCCATCCAGGACCTGGGCTACTGGGTGCTGAACGACATCATCTGGCGCAAGTCGAACCCCATGCCGAATTTCAAGGGCACCCGGTTCACCAATGCCCACGAGACCCTGATCTGGGCCGCCAAGTCGCGCGACCAGAAGCGCTATACCTTCAACTATGATGCGCTGAAGGCCTTCAACGAGGACACCCAAATGCGTTCCGACTGGACGCTGGCGCTGTGCACCGGCGAGGAGCGGATCAAGGGAGAGGACGGCAAGAAGGCCCATCCGACCCAGAAGCCCGAGGGCCTGCTGCACCGGGTCATCATGGCCGCGACCAAGCCGGGCGACGTCATCCTGGACCCCTTCTTCGGCACCGGCACCACGGGTGCCGCCGCCAAACGCCTGGGCCGTCGTTTCGTCGGTATCGAGCGTGACGCCGCCTATGCCGATGTGGCCGAGACCCGGATCAAGGCCGTCATCCCCGCCAAGCCCGAGGACCTGGTGGTCATGGGCTCCAAGCGCGCCGAGGTGAAGGTACCGTTCGGGGCCCTGGTCGAGGCCGGCCTGCTGGCCCCCGGCGACACCCTGTATTGCCCCAAGGGCCACCGCGAGGCCCGCGTCCGGGCCGATGGTTCACTGATTTCCGGCGAGTTCACCGGCTCGATCCACAAGCTGGGCGCGATCCTGGAGAACGCCCCGGCCTGCAATGGCTGGACCTACTGGCGCTTCAAGACCGACACCGGCCTGCGCTCCATCGACGCCCTCCGCGCCGAGGTGCGGGCGGGGATGCAGTAACAAAACGCGCTCCATGACACCGGAGTCATTTGACCCCGCCCTGCCCCGCCGTCACCATCGCTGCGCGTAAGTCAGGGGATCGAGTCATGGTTGAGAGCGCGCTGGAAGTCCGCGGTCTGCGGAAGGTTTTCACGCGGCCGGCGGTGGACAATCTGGACCTGACGGTGAGGGCCGGCGAGCTCTATGCCCTGCTTGGGCCCAATGGCGCGGGCAAGACGACGACGCTGCGGATGGTGGCCGGGCTGACTCAGCCGGGGGCCGGGTCGATCCGCATCTTCGGGGTCGATGCCCTGGCCGATCCGGTCGCGGCCAAGCGGATGGTGGCATGGCTGCCGGACGAGCCGATGCTCTACGACAAGCTGACCCCGATGGAATATCTGGAGTTCGTCGCCGGCCTTTGGGGCGTGGACGCCAAGTCCGCGCGGGCCAAGGCCCAGGAACTGCTGGAATGGCTGGCCCTGTGGGAGCACCGGGCCGAACGCTGCGAGGGCTTTTCGCGCGGCATGAAGCAGAAGGCGGCCCTGGCCGGGGCCCTGATCCATGATCCGAAACTGCTGATGCTGGACGAGCCCCTGACCGGGCTGGACGCCGCCATGGCCCGTCAGGTCAAGGACCTGCTGCAGGCCCGCGTCGAGGCCGGGGCTACCGTCATCCTGACCACCCATATCCTCGATGTCGCCGAGCGGATGTCGGACCGGATCGGCATCATCCAGTCGGGCAGGCTGCTGGCCGAAGGCACCCTGGACGAGCTGCGCACCCGCTCGGGCCGCGAGGGCCGGACGCTGGAGGACGTCTTCCTCGATCTGGTTGGGACCGACGCGCCATGATGCGGTTCCTGCCCGCCGGATCGGCGATCTGGCTACTGGCGCACGAGATGCGGATGGGCCTGCGCGGAATGGAGCAGCCGACCGCCGACGGCAAGAAGGCGAAAAAGGGGGCCAGCCAGATCGTCCTGATCGGCCTGGCGATCTTCGGCATGGCCGTGATCGCGATCGGCGGCATCGGGTTCGGTTTCCTCGCCGCACGGTTCCCCCTGCCCGAGACACCATTGGTGGCCCTGATCGTCACGGGGGGCACACTGGCCCTGTTCACCCTGATGCTGTCCCAGGCCATCAACATGAGCGTCCAGGCCCTGTTCGAACGGCGCGACCTGGACCTGCTGATGTCCTCGCCCCTGAAGCCGCGCGTCGTGCTGACGGTGCGGGCGGTGTCGATCGCCCTGGTGACCGTCATGCTCTATGCGGCGCTCGCCACTCCCTTCATCGTGACGGCCAGTGTGCTGGGGCGGCCCGAGTGGCTGGGGCTCTATGTGCTGCTGCTGGCCATGGCCATGGTGGCGACGACCCTCGGCATCATGCTGACGCTGGGGCTGTTTGCCGCCATCGGCCCGCGCGCGACCCGCACCGTGGCCCAGATCCTGGCGGGCGTGACCGGCGGCCTCGCCTTCCTGGCCAGCCAGATGTGGAACCTGACCCGTCCGGGGGACGAGGACGATGGCCCCGGCCCCCTGTATGCCAGCCTTCGCGGTGTGCTGGACACCGGCCTGTTCGAAGCCGGCCAGCCCCTGTCCTGGCCGGTTCAGGCCCTGACCGGCGACCTGATGGCCCTTCTGGTTCTCGGCGGGATTGCCGTGGCCGGTTTCGCGGCCGTCAGCATCGGCCTGGCGCCCCGGTTCGCGGCGAATGCAACCGAGGCCGCCGGCGGCAAGGCCCCGCCCCCTCCGCGCGCCGGAGCCGACAAGCCGTTCGCCGAGGGCATGACCCGGGTCATGATCCGCAAGGAACTGCGCCTGCTGGCCCGCGACCCGCAGCTGGTCAGTCAGGTGGTGCTGCGGCTGATCTATCTGCTGCCGCTGGGCTTCATCATGTTCCGGGACGCCTCCAGCGGCGCGTCCGCCGCCATCGGGGGCGCGGCCATCGTGGTCATGGCCGGACAGCTGGCCGGCAATTTCGCCTGGATCATCATCTCGGCCGAGGACAGCCCGGACCTTCTGGGGTGCGCGCCGATCAACCGGGCCGCGGCCGATCGCGCCAAGCTGATGGCCGCGCTCGTGCCCACCCTGGCGCTTACCGCGCTGGCGCTGACGGGCTTTGCCTTCATGTCACCGCTGGCGGCCCTGATCGTCGCGGTCGGCTGTGTGTGTTCCGCCGGATCCTCCGGCCTGATCCAGCTGTGGCAACAGCGGCCGGAGAAACGCAAGGCATTCAACCAGAACAAGCGCGGGTCGGTGCTGATCGGCCTGGCCGAGTTCATCGTCCAGGCGTTCTGGGCCGCCGCCACAGGCCTGGCCATCGCGGGCATGATCTGGGCGCTGCTCCCCGCCACGCTGGCCATCGGAACGACGGCGCTGCTGCGGCGATCCGATAAAACACGCTATGTGTCACAGCGGACGGTGCTCACAGGGAACTGATTGATCTGACGCGAGTTTGGGAGCACGGGCGCACGTCGACGCGCAGGGACCCACACCATGAAAATTGCCCAGGTTACTCCCCTCTATGAAGCCGTTCCGCCCAAGCTGTACGGCGGGACCGAGCGCGTTGTCGCGCACCTGACCGACGCCCTTGTCGACCTGGGCCATGACGTGACCCTGTTCGCCAGCGCCGAGGCCCGGACCCGCGCTCGACTTATACCTGTGCGCGATCAGGCGATCCGTCTGGATCCGGCGCCGCTGAAGTCCGACCTGGCCGCCCATCTGTCGATGCTGGGCGAGGTCCTGGAGCGCGCCGAGGAATTCGACGTCATCCACTTCCACACCGACATGATCCACTTCCCGATGTTCGGCCGGTTCGCGGACAAGACGATCACGACCCTGCACGGCCGTCTGGACATGAAGGATCTGGCCCCGGTCTATGAGCGCTGGCCCGAGTTCGGCCTGGTCTCGATCTCGGACGACCAGCGAAAGCCCCTGGCCTTTGCCAACTGGCGGGCGACGGTTCACCACGGCATGCCCGAGGAGCTCTACCGGTTTGCGCCGAAGTCGGACGGCTATCTGGCCTTCCTCGGCCGGATCTCGCCGGAGAAGCGCCCCGACCGCGCCATCGAGATCGCCCTGAAACTGGGCAAGCCGCTGAAGATCGCGGCCAAGGTCGATGCGGCCGACAAGGTCTATTACGAGACAAAGATCAAACCCCTGCTGGCCAATCCGCTGATCGAATTCGTCGGCGAGATCGGTGATCACCAGAAGTCCGAGTTCCTCGGCAAGGCCGACGCCCTGCTGTTCCCGATCGACTGGCCCGAGCCTTTTGGTCTGGTGATGATCGAGGCCATGGCCTGCGGCACGCCGGTCATCGCCTTCAAATGTGGCTCGACCACCGAGATCATCGAGGACGGGACCACCGGCTTCCTCGTCGACACGATGGATGCGGCGGTCGAGGCAGCCGGCCGGGCCCATCTGCTGGATCGCTCGGCCATTCGCGACCGGTTCGAGCAGCGGTTCTCGGCCGCCGCCATGGCCCGACGGTATCTCGACGTCTATGGCGACCTGCTGGCCCAGCGACCGTTTGGCGTCGCGGTCAATGATTCCGTCACGCGTGTGGTCGGCGAACCCCGCAGCTTCGCCGCCCACGCCTGACCGGACGAAACGCTTCCGGTCGCCTTTAAAGTGACCGGAATACCTGAACCGCCATCATCCCCCCGCATTTGGCTGTAGGGTCCGCCCCACCCAGTAAGCGTACGGAATGATGTGATGGACGACGGCTATTCGGTGCAGACCACGGCTGCAGAGGCCTCCGGCAACGAAGGGCTGGAGCGGCTGCTGGCGCTGAAGGACCGCGACACTTTTCTTGTGGCCGATGGCTGGGGTGACTTGAAGGGCGGGGCCGATGGCCTGTTCGATCAGGACACCCGTATCCTGTCGCGGCTGGTCATGACCGTGGGTGGCGCGCGCCCATCGCGGCTGAGCTCGGGCGCATCCCGCGACAACGTCTTCTTCACCTGCCACTCGACGAACCGCCCCCTGCCGCCGATGGGCGGCCGGTCCGCGCCTGCGGGCGTGATGCATGTCGAACGCCGGCGGTTCGTCTGGAACCGGCGGATGTTCGAACGGGTGCAGATGGTCAACCATGGCATGGAAGACGTGTTGCTGCCGGTCGCCTTCGAGTTCGGGGCCGATTTCGCGGACATCTTCCAGGTGCGTGGCACCCTGCGCCAGCGCAGCGGCAGGGCAGAGACACCGACCCACGACGGGCGGCGCGTGACCTTCCGCTACACGGGCCTGGATGACGTCGTTCGCACCAGCACCCTTTCCTTCTCGGAGCCCCCGGCCCGCCTGACCGCCAGCCGCGCGGAGTTCCTGTTCAGCCTGCCCACCGGAAAGCGGCTAAACCTGTTCATTGAATGCGGCCCGGTCCCGGCCGACACGCCCGACCAGACCCGCTGGCGCGCCAACGCCGTGGCAGCGCGGATGGCCATGCGGGCGCGTCGTCGTCGCGGAGCCTCCGTGCGCGGGCCCCGCAGTCCCCGCTTCAACCAGTGGCTGGACCAGTCGCGGGCCGACATGGCCCTGCTGACCAGCGACCTGCCGACGGGCCCCTATCCCTATGCCGGCGTGCCCTGGTTCTCGACCCCGTTCGGCCGCGACGGCATTCTTTCAGCGTGGCAGATGCTGTGGCTGGATCCGTCCCTGGCCAGGGGCGTGCTGTCCTATCTGGCGGCGCGCCAGGCCACCGAGACCTCGGCCTTCCGCGACAGCCAGCCCGGCAAGATCATGCACGAGACCCGCGGCGGCGAGATGAGCGCGCTGCACGAAGTGCCGTTCGGCCTCTACTACGGCGGTGTCGACACCACCTGTCTGTTCGTGGCCCTGGCCGGAGCCTATGCAACGCGGACCGGGGATCTGGAGCTGATCCGGACGCTCTGGCCGCACCTGATCGCCGCGACCGAATGGATGCGGGACTACGGCGACAGCAACGGCGATGGCCTGATCGACTACCAGCGCGCGGCCGAAACCGGGCTGTCCAACCAGGGCTGGAAGGATTCCGAGGACTCGATCTTCCACACCGACGGGGCCTTTCCAAAGGGTCCGGTCGCCCTGCTGGAGGTCCAGGGCTATGCCTATGCGGCCTGGCGGGCGATGGCCGATCTGGGAGCCCGCATGGGCGACGCCCGTACCGCGGACTGGGCCGGCAGGGCCGAAGACCTGCGCCAGCGGGTCGAGGACCGGTTCTGGATGGAGGATGAGGGCTTCTACGCCATCGCCCTCGACGGCGACGGGGCCCAGTGCCGGTCGATCGGGTCGAATGCGGGCCACCTGCTGTTCACTGGCCTGCCGGCCTGCGACCGCGCACAGGCGGTGTCGGCACGATTGCTGTCCGGCGAATTCCGGACGGGCTGGGGCCTGCGGACCCTGGCCAGGGGCCAGGCCCGCTTCAATCCGATGAGCTATCACAATGGCTCGGTCTGGCCGCACGACACGGCGCTGGGGGTTGCCGGCATGGCCCTGTATGGCGAGCGGGACGCAGCGGCCCTGATCCTGGGCGAACTCTACGCGGCCGCCACCCATTTCCAGATGCGCCTGCCGGAACTCTTCTGCGGGTTTGACCGGGAGGCAGGCGAACCGCCGATCGCCTATCCGGTGGCCTGTATCCCCCAGGCCTGGGCGGCGGGCTCGGTCTTCCTGATGCTGCAGGCGTCACTGGGGCTGAGCATCGACGCCTTCGAACGGACAGTGCAGATCGCAAGCCCGACGTTGCCAGTCGGCATCGACCGGCTGTCGGTCACGGGCCTGGCGGTCGGAGATGCCTGCGTCGATCTGGCGTTCCAGCGGCTCGGCGATCAGGTGGTGGTCATGCCGACAAACAAGGTCGGCGACATCCGGATCGTGATGACCCATTAGAAAAAAAAGGGGCCCCGCCCTCACCGGCAGAGCCCCTGATGGCAGAAACTAGAACAGCAGTTTGACGGTGCCGACGACGCGGTCGCTGGCGATGGGGACGTTTTTGACGTCGGTATCGTAGTAGCGCAGGTCGAGCGCGACGTTCTCGGTGATCGCGTAAGCCACCCCGGCATTCCAGGTGCTGTAGTCGTCCGAAGTGCTCAGCCACTGCTTGCCGATCGCGCCCGAGACCGTCCACTTGTCGGCGGGTGTGATGGCGGCGTTGGCTTCCAGATAGGTCGCCTCATCGTCGACGCCGAAGAAGTCCGGCGAGAAGTAGGCTGCGGCTCCGACAGTCAGCGGGCCGATGGCCCGCGACCCGGCAACCTTGACCTCGACATAGTCATAGTCGCTGTTGGACCCGGGTGCGTAGAAATAGCCGACCACGCCCACGTCCCAGGCCACGCCGACGGATTCCCAGCGATAGCCGCCATAGACGTCGATTTCGGCATCGGTGGAGTCGCCGAAGTCGACGTTCGAGGCCCAGGCCCCGAGGTAGACGCTGCCAATGGTCAGGTCGACGCCGCCCTGAATAGCCGGATCCTCGCCGGTCTGGCTGAAGCCGCGGAAGACATAGTCGCTGGTCCCCACGACGTTGAACGCGACCTGGGCGTCCTGAGCCGATGCGGTGCCGGCGAGGGCAGCGACGGCAAGCGCGGCTGCACAGACGGTTAGATTTCTCATGATGATGATCCCCTGATTGAGGTTGTTGTTGTTGTGAAGCCCGGGCGCAGGGATCGCCTGCGCCCGGTCATGGTCGTTGTCAGGCGTGGTCCATGGCCTCGCCGTGCAGGTGGGTATCCAGACCTTCCGACTCCTGGGCGTCGGTCACCCGAAGACCCGTGGTGTATTTGCAGATCACCAGGATCACCAGCGTCCCGATGGCGCTGAACAGGATGGTCCAGACCAGACCAATGGCCTGGGCACCGAAGTTTGCACCCTCGGACAGGCTGTTGATCGTGGTCGTGGCGAACACGCCGGTCAGAAGCGCGCCGAGCAGGCCGCCTGCGCCATGGATGCCGAAGGCGTCCAGGCTGTCGTCATACTTGAGAAGCTTCTTGATCCACACCGAAGAGGCATAGCAGACCGGACCGGCGATCAGGCCGATGATCACCGCACCCTTGGGATCGACGAAGCCCGCGGCCGGCGTGATGGCCACGAGGCCGGCGACCATGCCGGACAGGACGCCGATCAGGGATGGCTTCTTCTTCTCCATCACTTCGACGATCTTCCAGGTCAGCGAAGCCGCAGCGGCCGCCAGCACGGTGTTGATCAGGGCGACGGCCATCAGATTGTTGGCCGCACCGGCCGATCCGGCGTTGAAGCCGATCCAGCCGACCAGCAGCAGGCTGGCACCGATCATCGTCAGGACGGGGTTGTGCGCCACGATCGGCTCTGACCCGTAGCCCTTGCGGCTGCCGAGGAAGATCGCGCAGACCAGACCCGCCACGCCGGAGTTGACGTGAACGACGGCACCGCCGGCAAAGTCCAGCACGCCCATCGAGCCCAGGAACCCGCCGCCCCACACCCAGTGGGCGATCGGCGAATAGACCAGCAGCGACCACAGGGCCGTGAACAGCAGCAAGCCTGAGTATTTGATCCGCTCGGCAAAGGCTCCGGTGATCAGGGCGGGCGTGATGATGGCGAAGGTCATCTGGAAGGCGATGAACAGGAACTCGGGAATCCCGGGCAGCAGGCTGTGCGCCGTGTCCATGGTGACCCCGTTCAGGAACAGCGAGTCGAACCCGCCGATATAGCTGTTCAGATCGCCACCATTGCCGAAGGCGAGGGAATAGCCGGCCACGAACCAGACCAGCGAGACGACGCCGAACACGCCGACGGACTGGGTGATGGTGGCGATGACGTTCTTGCGCCGGACCATGCCGCCGTAGAACAGGGCCAGACCCGGCAGGGTCATCAGCAGGACCAGCGCGGTCGATGTGCCGAGCCAGGCCGTGCCTGCGCCATCCAGTTCCAGGGCCGCCTGGTGTGCCAGCAGCACTGGCGCCGGGGCCTCGGCTTCTGCCGTGACCGCCTCGACGATCTCGGCGGGGGCTTCGACGACCGCCGCAGCGGCCTCTGCCACCGGTTCCGGAACGGCCGGAGCCGCAATCGCCATGGCCCCACTCGATAGACTGAGGGTCAAGACCCCCAGGGCCATAAGCCCTCTCAACCCGTTCCCGAACCGCACCATGAAGTTGCTCCCCTGATTTGCAATCTCGCAGTTGCGAACTGTTTAACGCATTTGCGAGAAGTGCAAGGGGCTATGCCGTGTTCTGTGCAATTTTCGTGCAGCCTTCGTATTTCATACTTGGATGAAAGGCCGATTTCTCAGGTTTTTCCTTAGATCGAGCAATATCTGACCTTTACAGCAAAGGTTAACGCAAGGGTTATCCCCAGTGCATTTGCACGCGATGGGCAGCCGCCCAGTGGATGGCACGGATGGCGTCGATGATGGCTTCGCCTGCGGCCCGGGTGCCGAGTTCACCGCCCAGATCTGCGGTCGTGGCACCAGCGGCCAGCACAGCGGCGACGGCGGCCTCGATCGAGGAGGCTTCGTCATCCAGCCCCAGTCCGTGCCGCAACAGCATGGCGGCCGACAGGATGGTGCCCACCGGATTGGCCAGGTCCCGGCCGGCGATGTCCGGTGCCGAGCCGTGGATGGGCTCGAACAGACCCGGCCCGCCCGACCCCAGCGACGCCGAGGGCAACAGGCCGATCGACCCGCCCAGCACGCTGATCTCGTCGGACAGGATGTCGCCGAACATGTTCTCGGTCAGGATGACGTCGTATTCGCGCGGCTTGCGGATCAGATGCATGGCCATGGAATCGACCAGGGCATGCTCCAGCTGGACCTGCGGGAATTCCTCGGCATGGATGCGGGTCACGACCTCGCGCCACAGGCGGCTGGTCTCCATGACATTGGCCTTGTCGACCGAGGTCACCTTGCCGCGCCGCTGCAGGGCGATCCGGAAGGCCGCGCGCGTGACCCGCTCGATCTCCTCGACCGAATAGACGCACAGGTCCGAGGCCATGGTGTCGGTGCGGACCTTTTCACCGAAATAGACGCCGCCGGTCAGTTCGCGGAAGACGATCAGGTCGACCCCCTCGACGATCTCCTTCTTCAGCGGCGAGCGGTGCGCCATGACCGGCGAGACCTGCAGCGGCCGCAGGTTGGCGAACAGACCCATGGCCTTGCGGATGTTCAGCAGGCCCTCTTCGGGACGACGCTTTCCGCCTTCCCATTTGGGCCCACCGACGGCCCCCAGCAGAACGCCGTGCGAGGCCAGACAGGCCTCGACGGTTTCCGGCGGCAAGGGATCGCCGGTCGCATCGATGGCCGCGCCGCCGATCAGATGCTCCGAAAACTCGAACCGGTGGCCGTAGAAGTCGGCGATGACATTCAGCACATCCCGCGCTGCGGCCGTGACCTCGGGGCCGACACCGTCGCCGGGCAGGATGACGATCTTGTAGGTCTGGATACTGGGCATCAGGCGATTTCCGTTGTTCGGGCGTGTTCAAAGGCTTCGATGGCGGGGGTGTGGTTCAACAGCCAGCCCAGCGTGTCCACGCCGTCCAGCAGGCACTGGCGGGCAAACGGCTCGACAGCAAAGGGTACCGGCGCATGGTTGCCGCGGCGCAGTTCATTGGCTTCCAGATCGATGGTCACGGCCTGTTCCGGATGGGCGACCAGATCGTCCCAGGTCGCCTGATCCACAACGACTGGCAGCAGGCCGTTCTTCAGCGCATTGGAGGTGAAGATGTCGGCGATCGAGGTCGAGACGACAGCGCGAAAGCCATAGTCGTGCAGGGCCCAGGGTGCGTGCTCGCGCGACGATCCGCAGCCGAAATTGTCCCCGGCCACCAGGATCCGGTGCGCCGCTGGATCGATGCGGTTCAGTACCGCTTCGGGCCTTGGGGACCCGTCCGCCTCATAGCGCCAGTCATAGAAGGCCTTGGCCCCCAGCCCGGTCGTTTCTGTGGTGGTTAGGAACCGCGCCGGAATGATCTGGTCGGTGTCGATATTGGCCTGGGTCAGAACCAGGGTGTGGGAGGTCAGGGTTTTCAGGGGTTCCATGACAGTCCTCCGCTTGGCCCCATGATTCCGCTCATCCCGGCGAAAGCCGGGAAAGCCCTTCCCCTGGAGGGGGAAGGGTTGGGATGGGGTGGAGGCACGGTCCTGCCAGTTCCCACGTTCACCCGGTGGTATCCGGGCCTGCGAGAAGACCGGGTGTCGCAGCGTCCCATTGAGAGGGTGCCTCCACCCCATCCCCGGCCCTTCCCCCTGCAGGGGAAGGGTGCACATTGGTCACGCATCCACGACCTCCCCCAGATACACGCGCGGATCGGTCAGGACGCCGGCGATCGCGCTGGCGGCGGCCGTGGCGGGGCTGGCGAGGATGGTGCGGGCCCCCTTGCCCTGGCGGCCTTCGAAATTGCGGTTCGAGGTCGAGACCGCCAGCTGGCCCGGCCCGACGACGTCGCCATTCATCGCAATACACATCGAACAGCCTGGGATGCGCCATTCGGCACCGGCCTCGGTGAAGACGTGATGCAGCCCTTCGGCCTCCGCATCGCGGCGCACGGCCTCGGAGCCCGGGACCACCAGCATGCGGACGCGCGGGTCGACCTTGCGGCCCCGCAGGACCTCGGCCGCCGCGCGCAGGTCGGGCAGACGACCGTTGGTGCAGCTGCCGATGAAGACCACGTCCACGGCCTGGGTGGTCGTCGTACCCCCGGCCTCGAACCCCATATAGGCCAGGGCCTTGCGGTCGCTGTCCGAGCGCGGCTGCGGCACGGGGGAGCCGATCGGAGCCCCGGCATCGGGCGTGGTGCCCCAGGTCGCCATCGGACGGATCGCCGAGCCGTCCAGCACGATCTCCTGATCGAACACCGCCCCGGCATCGCTGGCCAGGGCCAGCCATTCGGTCGCCAGGGCCTCATAGGCCGCGCCGTGCGGCACATGTTTGCGGCCTCGCAGCCAGTCGATGGTCACGGCATCCGGCGCGATCATCCCGGCCCGCGCACCCGCCTCTATCGACATGTTGCAGAGGGTCATCCGCCCTTCCATGTCGAGGCTGCGCACGGCCTGGCCGGCATATTCAATGACAAAGCCCGTGCCGCCGCCAAAGCCCAGTTCCGCGATCACGGCCAGGGCGACGTCCTTGCCCGACACGCCCGGTGCCAGGGTGCCGTCGACCGTGACCCGCATGGTCCTCGACCGGCGCTGCAACAGGCACTGGGTCGCCAGCACATGGCCGACCTCGGAGGTGCCGATACCAAAGGCCAGGGCTCCGAAAGCCCCGTGCGTGGCCGTATGGCTGTCGCCACAGACCACCGTCATGCCCGGCTGGGTCAGGCCCAGCTCCGGCCCCATGACATGGACGACGCCCCGGTCGGGCGAGCCCCATCCCGCCAGATCGATGCCATGCCGGGCACAGTTGGCCTCCAGCCGCTCGACCTGGGACCGGGCTTCGGCCGTCACATAGGGCCGCTCGCCATCGACCGCCGGCAGGGTCGGGGTCGAATGATCCAGCGTGGCAAAGGTGCGGTCGGGACGCCGCACCGTCCGGCCACGCGCCTCGATCTCGGTGAAGGCCTGCGGGCTGGTGACCTCATGGACCAGATGCAGGTCGACATACATCACGCCCGGGGTCGCCTCGGTCTCCGCCACCACGACGTGGCGGGACCAGACCTTCTCATACAGGGTGCGCGCGGACGTCATCAGTAACTCCGCTCATCCCGGCGAAAGCCGGGACCCAGTCCTGTCACAGCGCAGTGTGCGCCGGATGGCTGACCCGGTGAGCGGACACAAATCATACCGCCCAAAGCACCGGGGCCCGGCTTTCGCAGGGATGAGCGGAATTTGCGGGTCTGGAAATCACGCCGCTGCATGCGCCACCCGGCTCTGGGTCGCCTTGCAGATGGCGATCAATTCGGCGTCGTTGATCTCGCCGATGACGTCCGCCCGGGTCTTGAAGGCCGCAAAGGCCTCGGCCAGATGCGCGTCGGCCAGGGGCCAGCCCAGCACCTCGGCCCGCTTGGCGACCGCCGTCCGCCCGGAATGCTTGCCCAGCACGAAGAAGCTGCCCTCGAAACCCACGTCCTGCGGACGCATGATCTCGTAGGTCCGGGCGTCGGCGTACATGCCGTGCTGGTGGATGCCCGCCTCGTGGGCAAAGGCATTGATGCCGACGATCGCCTTGTTCCGGACGATCGGCGAATGGGTCACCTCGCTCAGGGCCCGGCTGGTCGAGACCAGACGGGTCGTGTCCACGCCGGTCGTGACGCCATAGCGTTCGGCGCGCACCTTCAGGGCCATGACCACCTCTTCCAGCGCGGCGTTGCCGGCGCGCTCGCCGATGCCGTTGATGGTGCTTTCGACCTGACGCACCCCGGCATCCACGGCCGCCAGGGAGTTGGCGACCGCCAGACCCAGGTCGTTGTGGCAGTGGGCCGAGAAGATCACATTGGGGAATCGCGGACGGATCCGGGCGATCAGGAACCGGTAAAGGGCGCCGATCTCGTCCGGCGTCGCATAGCCGACCGTGTCGGGCACGTTCAGGGTCGAGGCCCCGACCTCGCTGACGGCTTCCAGCACCTCGGCCAGGAACTCCGGCTCGGTCCGGATGGCATCCTCGGCGCTGAACTCGACGTCGTGGAAATGGGTCCGCGCGTACTGAACTGCCCGTACGGCCTGTGCCAGAACCTCGTCCGGCGTCATCCGCAGCTTGGCGGTCCGGTGGATCGGGCTGGTGCCGATGAAGACGTGGCAGCGTCGGCGCTTCGTGCCCCGCAGGGCGCGGTAGCTAGCGTCGATGTCGGCCTCGCTCGACCGCGACAGCGAGCAGAAGACCGGCCCGGAGTCGTCCTCGGCCATTTCACCGACCACGGCCCGGATACAGTCCTCGTCGCCGGGAGACGCGGCGGCAAAGCCGGCCTCCATGACGTCGACACCCAGGTCCTTGAGTGCCCGGCCCATGCGGACCTTGTCGGCGGGGGACATCGAAAAGCCCGGGGCCTGTTCGCCGTCGCGCATGGTGGTGTCAAAGATCACGACCCGGTTCGGGTCGCGGCCTACCTGGGGATCGGTCATGCCGCCACCTCGGTGCGATAGTCGCCGGTGAAGGCCGCGACCGGGCGGGACACGCGGGTCGCGCCGACCAGCTTGTCGATCTGGCGGCCCAGGTTTTCCATGCAGCGCCCGGCATCGCGGCCGCGCACCTTGATCTGCACCCGGCGGGTCTGGCCTTCGTCCGACAGGCTCATGCCGTCGATGTGAAAGCCCCGGCGCTCCACGAGACCGATGAGACGCTGAAGGGAGCCATCGGCCCGATCAATCTGGATATGGATGGTGTCGTTCATCACATGTCTCCTTCGAAGCGTGAGTCGCCGTGCATCATCTCGGCGTTGTTCTTGCCTGGCGGCACCAGCGGCCAGACGTTTTCCTTGGGGTCGATCAGGACGTGCATCAGGCAGGGCCCGCGCGCGTCCAGCAGCCGGGCGATCCCGTCGCTGACCTGGTCCCGGGCATCGACGCGGAACGCCTCGATCCCGAAGGCCTGGGCCACGACGACGAAGTCCGGATTGTCGGACAGATCGACCTCGGAATAGTTCTGCTCGAAGAACAGCTCCTGCCACTGGCGCACCAGTCCCAGGCTGGAGTTGTCCAGCAGCACGATCTTCAGGGCGATGCCGTAGCGCCGCAGCGTGGCCAGCTCCTGGATGTTCATCATGAAGCTGCCGTCGCCGGACACCGTCACGACATGGGCGTCCGGCCGGGCCAGCTTGGCCCCCATGCCGGCGGGCAGGCCATAGCCCATGGCCCCCAGACCACCCGAGGTCAGATGCGCCTCGGGCCGGGTGAAGGCACAGTGCTGGGCCACCCACATCTGGTGCTGGCCGACATCGCAGGCGGCGACGAAACTGTCCCCGGCCTGCAGCGACAGTTCGTTCAGCAGCGCCGGCGCATAGACCCCCTCACCCGGCGCGTCATAGCGATAGGCATTCGTGGCCGCGTTGCGGGTGCAGCGTTCGGCCCAGGGCTGGATGGCCAGCGGGCCCGGGTTCAGGGCCTCGATCCCGGCCTTCAGGTCACCGATGACCGGCACATGGGTCGCACGCAGTTTGCCGACCTCGGCCGGGTCGACATCGAAATGCACGACGCGGGCGAAGGGGGCGAACTCGTTCAGCTTGCCGGTCGCCCGGTCGTCGAACCGGGCGCCCAGGACGATCAGCAGGTCGCTTTCCTGCACCGCCTCATTGGCGGCGCGCGTGCCATGCATGCCCAGCATGCCCAGATAGCCGTGGGCATCGGTGCGCACCGAGCCCAGGGCGTTCAGGGTCGAGACGACGGGGATGCCCGTGCGCCCGGCCAGGTCGCGCAGCGCCTCGGTCGCGCCCGCGATCTTGACCCCGCCCCCGACGTACAGCAGCGGCCGCGCCGCCTGCCGGATCAGTGCCTCGGCCTCGGCGATGGCGGCCCAGTCCAGTTCCGCCGTCGTGTTCGGGATGGAGAAGCCATAGGGATCGGCCGTCATGCCGACCTGGACATCCTTGGGCAGGTCGACCAGCACGGGACCGGGACGGCCCGAGCGGGCCACGTGGAAGGCCTCCTCGATCACGGCGGGAACATCGGCCGGGTTCCGGACGATCCAGCTGTGCTTCACGATCGGCAGGGTGACGCCCAGGATGTCGATCTCCTGGAAGGCGTCGGTGCCCATGACGGCGGTGGAAACATTGCCGGTGATGCAGACCATCGGCACCGAATCCATCATCGCATTGGCGATGCCCGTGATCAGGTTGGTCGCACCAGGGCCGGACGTGGCCATACAGACCCCGACCTTGCCCGTCGCCCGGGCCCAGGCATCGGCGGCGAAGGCCGCGCCCTGTTCGTGTCGCACCAGGATGTGTTTCAGCGACGAGCCGGTCAGGGCGTCATAGACCGGCATGATGGCCCCGCCCGGATAACCGAACACCACCTCGACCCCCAGCCGTTCCAGCGTGGAGACGAGCAGCCGCGCGCCGCTCTGGGGAGCAGTGGCGGGAGCGTCCTTGAAGGCAGTGGCGACGGTCATCAGTCTGGCTCGGTTGTCGATCAGGCCGCTTCGGCGGTCTTGGGGGCGTGCAGCCAGGCCATGCGCTCGCGCAGACCGGCACCGACGACCTCGATCGGGTGATCGCTGTCGGCCTTGACCAGGGCGTCATAGGCCCCCTTGCCGGCTTCGTTCTCGGCGATCCATTCGCGGGCGAACTGGCCCGACTGGATCTCGGCCAGGATCTCGCGCATCCGCTCGCGGGTCTCGCCGTTGATGACGCGCGGGCCGGAGACGACCGAGCCCCATTTGGCGGTCTCGGAGATGAATTCGTTCATCTTGGTGATGCCGCCCTCGTAGAACAGGTCCACGATCAGCTTCAGCTCGTGCAGGCATTCGAAATAGGCGATCTCGGGCTGGTAGCCGGCCTCGACCAGGGTGCTGAAGCCGCCCATGACCAGTTCCTTGGCCCCGCCGCACAGGACGGCCTGTTCGCCGAACAGGTCGGTCTCGGTCTCTTCCCGGAAGCTGGTCTCCAGCAGGCCGCCGGTCGCGCCGCCGATGCCCTTGGCATAGCCCATGGCCCGGTCGCGGGCCTTGCCCGTGGCATCCTGCTCGACCGCGAACAGGGCTGGCACGCCGCGACCGCGCGCATACTCGCGGCGGACTAGATCCCCCGGTCCCTTGGGCGCGACCAGGATGACGTCCATGTCGGGGCGCGGCGCGACCCGGCCGTACAGGATCGAGAAGCCGTGGGCGAACAGGATGGCCGCACCCTTCTTGGCGTGCGGCTCGATGATGTCGCGATAGACCTGGGCCTGGGCCATGTCGGGCGTCAGAATGGCGATGATGTCGGCATTCCTGACCGCCTCGGCGGGCTCGGCGGTCGGAACGCCATCGGCCTGGGCGTGCTTCCAGCCCTTGCCGCCCTCGCGGACGCCGACGACCACGTCGTGGCCGCTGTCCTTCAGGTTCTGGGCGTGGGCCCGGCCCTGAGAGCCATAGCCGATGACGGCGATACGCTGTCCTGCGATGACGCCGGGGCGGATGTCTTCGTTGGTGTAGATTTCCATGGCTCAGGCTTCCTGACGGGCTTGGGTGGTCGCCGGCACCTGGGCGGGCGGCGGATTGGGGATGGTGACGGCACCCTGCGAGGCCGAGGCGACGCTGGCGCGGTATTTGGCAAAGACACCCGTGGCGGGGCTCAGCGGCGGGGCGACATGGTCGCGGCGACGCGCCACCAGATCGGCGGCGACGTCGATGCGGCGGTTGGTGACGTCGATGGTGATCCGGTCGCCGTCGCGGACCAGGGCGATCGGCCCCCCGACGGCGGCTTCCGGCGAGATGTGGCCGGCGACGAAGCCATAGCTGGCCCCCGAGAACCGGCCGTCGGTCAGCAGGGCGACGTTGACGACGCCGCGTCCCTTCAGGGCCGCCGTGACCTGCAGCATCTCGCGCATGCCGGGACCGCCGCGCGGTCCCTCGTAGCGGATGATGATCACATCGCCCTCGCCGACCGACCCGTCCTGGACGGCATGGAAGGCGTCTTCCTCGGAATCGAACACACAGGCCGGACCCTCGAACCGGTCGATGGCATGGCCCGCCAGCTTGATGATCGCGCCTTCGGGGGCCAGGTCCCCGTGGATAACCGCATAGGAGCCGCGCGCCATGACCGGAGCCTCGACCGTGGTCACGACCTGCTGGCCCGGGGCCTCTTCGGCCTCGGCGGCCTCGGCGAACAGGCTGCGGCCCGAGACGGTGGGCGCATTGACGATCTTGCCCGCCGCCGCCAGCCGCTGGGTCACCAGCCGCGTGCCGCCCGCGGCATACAGGTGCGAGGCCAGGAACCGGCCGCCGGGCTTCAGGTCGCAGATGACCGGAGCCTCGACACAGGCCTGGTGGCAGTCCTCGATGCCGAACTCGACCCCGGCCTCGGCGGCGATCGCGGTCAGGTGCATGACAGCGTTGGTCGAGCCGCCCGAGGCCGAGACGGCCACGGCGGCGTTCTTCAGCGAGGCGCGGGTGATGTATTTGCGGGCCGTGTCGCCGGCGAAGATGCGCTCGACGATCAGGCGGCCACAGCGCTCGCCCTCGGCGGCCTTGGCCGGATCGACGGCCGGGACGTCATTGGCCCCCATCGGGGACAGGCCCATCATCGACAGGGCCATGGCCATGGTGTTTGCCGTGAACTGACCACCACAGGCCCCGGCACCGGGGCAGGCTGCGCTTTCGACGGCCTTCAGCTGGTCATCATCGATCGTGCCGGCTCCGTGCGCACCGATGGCCTCGAACACCTCCTGGATCGAGATCTCGGCCGAGCCGATCCGGCCGGGCAGGATGGTCCCGCCATAATAGACCAGTCCCGGGATATCCATCCGGGCCAGGGCCATGGCGGCGGCCGGGATCGTCTTGTCACAGCCGACGATGCAGACGACGCCGTCCAGCTGGTGGCCCTGGACCGCCAGTTCGATCGAATCGGCGACCACCTCGCGGCTGATCAGCGAGGCCTTCATGCCCGGCGTGCCCATCGAGATGCCGTCCGTAACGACGATGGTGTTGAAGTCGATCGGGAAGCCGCCGGCCGCGATGATGCCGGCGCGAACATCCTTTGCCAGCCGGTCCAGATGCATGTTGCACGGCGTCACCGATGACCAGGTGTTGACCACCGCGACCATCGGCTTCTGGAAATCGGCATCGTCCATGCCCGCAGCCCGCAGATAGCTGCGAGCCGCGGCGCGGCTGGGTCCGGCGGTCACGACCGCGCTGCGTCGCTTGGGCGACGGGGCGGTGTCTTCCGGGGTGAAATCTTGCGTCATGACTTAACAGGGTCCGAGTGCGTGTTCGGACCGCGCGCAACAAAAAACCCGCTTCCTGTCGGGAGCGGGTGGCTGCGTGCGATCCTGAGTTTGGGGTTCAGGTTGCGTGCATCCACACCGCTCCGGAGAGCAGTCCAAGGAGTACGCTGAGAATAAGGGTGGTCAGGGCTGCGCTCGTCGCCTGCACGCGCTGGATGGCAACAGCCTTGGCTGTGCGAACCGATGGTCTGATGTCTTGGCGTTGGGTCACGACCCGCTCCTGATTGCGAGCGTCATTAAGCCAGACCTTGGTGCGTCGCACAACCCGGTTAGGGAAAATTCTTCCAATATTGCGCGAGATCACCTCTCACGGCGCAATTTCGATCCTTGCTCGCCCAGGCGGGCTTGAAAGTCGCGGCGATCAGCCGTCGATCAGCCCCTGCAGGGTGTCCGCCAACCATGCGCACATCGTCTCGCATTCCTCGGCATCGAAATCGAACCCGCCCGAGATGTCCCGGCTGACGCCCAGCCCCATCAGCACGCCCGTCAGAAGCCGGGCACGGACCAGCGCATTCCTGCCGCCGACCCATTCCGCGAACGGCGCATGAAAATTGTTCGACGACAGTTTCAGGATCGCTGCGGCCTTGGGCGACGAGGCCGATCGCAGCATGATCAGCAGCCAGCCCATCTTGCCCTCGTTCGGCTCGCCATAAACCAGTTCATGGGCCATGCGCCGACCGAAGTCGGCTCGGTCGCCGTCCATCAGGTCCGAACCCTTGCCGCAGTTGTCCAGCACGGCGAGAAAGAGGTCTTCCTTCGAGCCGAAATAGCGCGAGATCAGGGCGGCATCGACACCCACGTCTCCGGCAACATCGCGCATCCCGACCTGTTCATAGGTCTCCGCCATGAAGCGGCGACTGGCGGCGTCCAGAATAGCGGCGCGTGTCGCCGCGGCATTCCGCGGTCGGCTGCAAAGCTCGAAACCCAATGTGATCTCCCGACTGCCCCAAGGGCTCTTATGCATATGTCATCACGCGTTGACAACCGGACGGTCGATCACCTAGATGTCATCAGGCGATGACCTGCGGCTCCTCCCCCGTTGCCCGGACCGTCGTTGACAGGGATTTTGCCCTTATCGGGAGAGTGCGCAGATGCGCAGGCTGAAACTGGTTGCCGTGTCCGTCCTCGTGACGGGCGCGCTTTATGGCTGTTCGCAGGGAGCCGAGGCGCAAGGGCCGCCGCCCGCTGCCGCCGTCACGGTCGCCGTGCCGCTGGCCGAGCGGATCGTAGACCAGGACGAGTTCACAGGCCGGTTCGAGGCCACCCAGACCGCAGAGGTCCGCGCCCGGGTCGGCGGCTATATCCAGGCCGTCCATTTCCGCGATGGTGACTTCGTCCGCCGCGGCCAGCTGCTGTTCACCCTCGATCCGCGCCCGGCCCAGGCCGAGGTCGCATCGGCCCGCGCCGCCCTGACCCAGGCCCAGGCCCAGCTGAACCTGGCGCGTACCAATCTGACCCGTTCGCAGGGGCTTCTGGCCAGCCAGGCCGTTTCCCAGGCCGAGGTCGACACCAATGCCGGAGCCGTCGAGGCGGCCCAGGCCCAGGTGGCGTCGGCCCAGGCCGCGCTGCGGACTGCCAGCCTGAACCTGGAGTTCACCCGCGTCGTCGCCCCCCTGTCCGGGCGTGTGTCGGACCGTCGGGTCGATGCCGGCAACGTCGTGGCGGGCGGCTCGTCCGCCGGCGACATCCTGACCACCGTGGTCTCGTCCAGCCCCATCCATTTCGTCTTCGAAGGCTCTGAATCCCTGCTGCTGAAATACCAGCGCGAGGCCCGCACGGGCTCGTCTGCGCCGGTCCAGATCCGGCTGCAGGACGAGGCCGGCTATTCCCGCTCGGGCACGCTGGACTTCACCGACAATGCCATCGACGCCGCGTCCGGCACGATCCGTCTGCGCGCCATCATCGCCAATGCCGACGGCTTCCTGAAGCCGGGCATGTTCGGCCAGGCCCGGGTTGCGGGCTCGGCCGCCTATGACGCCCTGCTGATCCCGGACGCCGCCGTCGGCACCGACCAGGCCCGTCGCGTGGTCCAGGTCGTCGCCGCCGATGGTTCGGTCACGCCCAAGCCCGTGCAACTCGGGCCGCTGGTCGACGGCCTGCGGGTGGTCCGTTCGGGCCTCGCCCCCACCGACCGCGTGATCATCTCCGGCGCGCAGCGGGCCATGCCCGGCATGAAGGTCCAGCCGACCACCGGCCGGATTACCCGTGCGCCGCGACAGGACCAGGTCCCGACCACGATCGCGCCGCCAGCGGCCACCGCGACCTCGGTCAGCGCCCTGTCCGCCTCCGTGGCCACGGGCGACTGAGACCATGAACATCTCGCGCTTCTTCATCGACCGGCCGATCTTCGCGGCCGTGATCGCGGTCTTCATCACCCTGATCGGGGTCTTCGCCTATCCGCTGCTGCCGCTGTCGCAGTATCCGGAGATCGCGCCGCCGACGATCACCATCAATACCGCCTATGCCGGGGCCTCGGCCGAGACCCTGGCCGAGACCGTCGCCGCCCCGATCGAGCAGGAGGTCAATGGCGTCGAGGGGATGCTGTATCTCCAGTCGTCCTCGACCTCCGACGGGGCGGTCTCGATCACCGTCACCTTCCAGCCCGGCACCAATCTGGATGATGCCCAGGTGCTGGTCCAGAACCGGGTCGCCCTCGCCGAACCGCGCCTGCCCGAACAGGTGCGCCAGGTCGGCGTCGTCGTGAACAAGCAGGAGAGCGGCTTCCTGATGATCCTGGGCCTGACGTCACCCGACGGCAGCCTGAACAACGACTATGTCGGCAACTATGCCAATGCCACCCTGCGCGACCGCCTGCTCCGGCTCGAGGGGGTCGGCAACGTCACCATCTTCGGCGGTGGCAACTATTCGATGCGGGTCTGGATCGACCCGGCCAAGGCGGCTGCCCGCGGCCTGAACGCATCGGACATCACCACCGCCCTGCAGACCCAGAACATCCAGGCCGCCGCCGGCTCGATCGGCCAGCCACCCTTTGCCACCAATGCCTCGGCCTTCCAGCAGCCGATCCAGGTCCAGGGTCGCCTGTCGACCCCGGAGGAATTCTCCGAGATCGTCGTCAAGACCGATGCCGAAGGTCGCGTGACCCGCATCCGCGACGTGGCCCGCGTCGAGCTGGGGGCCCAGGACTATGGCATCCGCGGCTTCTTCGACGGCCAGCGCGGCGTCGGCATTGCCATCGTCCAGCAGCCCGGTGCCAATGCGCTTGGAACGGCTGACCGTGTCCTCGCCGAGGTCGAGGCCCTGAAGACCGAACTGCCCCAGGGCATGGCCATCTCCGTCCCGTACAACCCCACCGAATTCGTCGCCAAGTCGGTCGAGTCCGTCCAGCACACCCTGATCGAGGCGGTGATTCTGGTCGTGCTGGTGGTGCTGATCTTCCTGCAGTCCTGGCGCGCCGCCATCATTCCGATCGTGGCCATTCCGATCGCCCTGGTGGCCACCTTCGCCGTGCAGCTGGCACTCGGATATTCGATCAACTCCCTGTCGCTGCTGGCCCTCGTGCTGGCAGTCGGGATCGTGGTCGATGATGCCATCGTCGTGGTCGAGAACGTCGAACGCTATATCGAACAGGGACTCAGTCCGAGGGACGCTGCCTACAAGTCGATGCAGGAGGTTTCCGGAGCGCTGATCGCCATCGGTCTGGTGCTGGTGGCCGTGTTCATTCCGACCATGTTCGTGCCCGGAATTCCCGGCATCTTCTATCGCCAGTTTGCCGTGACAATCGCCGCCGCCACCGTGGTGTCGCTGTTCGTGTCCCTGACCCTGTCGCCCGCCATGGCCGCCCTGCTGCTCAAGCCGCACAAGGTCCATGACGAGGATGCGCCACGCAAGAAGGGCCTGCTGAGCACCGCCAAATACTATGGCGGATGGGCCGGCCGTAAGTTCAACGAGGGCTTTGACTGGTTGTCCGACCGCTACGGCCGCCTGACGGCACGCCTGGTGCGTACCGTGATGATGGTGCTGATCGTCTATGTCGGCCTGCTCGGCCTGACGGCCTGGCGACTGGTCGACACCCCGTCCGGCTTCATTCCGGACCAGGACCAGGGCTTCCTGATCGGTGTCATCCAGCTTCCAGCCGGCGCCTCGCTCGAGCGGACCGAGGCGGTCATGGCCCAGACCAGCGACATCATCCGCAAGACCGAGGGTGTCGACGGCACCGTGGCCTTTGCCGGTCTCGACGGCTCCAGCTTCTCGTTCGGTTCAAATGCCGCGACCATCTTCATCCGCCTGAGCGACTTCGAGGAGCGCGAGACGGCCGCCGCAGCCCTGGCAGGATCGATCACCGGCTCGGTGTCGGGCATCCAGGACGCCAACATCTTCGTCATCGCTCCGCCCTCGATCCAGGGACTGGGCAATGGCAACGGCTTCGTGATGATGATCAAGGACACGGGTGCCCAGGGCTATGGCGCGCTCGAAGGGGCCACCTTCGCCATGATGGGGGCCGCGGCCCAGGCTCCGGATCAGGTCCAGCAGGTGTTCTCGACCTACAACACCGGCTCGCCGCGCGTGAATGCCGATGTCGATCGCGACCGGGCCCTGATGATGGGGGTCCAGCCCAACGACGTCTTCTCGACGCTGGGCATCTATCTCGGTTCGTCCTACGTCAACGACTTCAACCTGCTGGGCCGCACCTTCCGGGTCACGGCCCAGGCCGAGCCCGCCTATCGCGACGACCTGGCCGACATCGGCAACCTGAAGGTCCGGGCCGCATCCGGGGCCATGGTGCCGATCGGCTCGGTCGCGACCATCAGCGAGACCTCCGGGCCGTCGCGGATCGTGCGCTACAACCTGTCCCCGGCCTCCGAGCTTCAGGGACAGGGGGCTGCGGGCGTGTCTTCGGGCCAGGCGCTGGCCTCCATGGAGGCGCTCGCCCAGCAGGCCCTGCCCCCCGGCTTCACCTATGAGTGGACGGGTCTGGCCTATCAGGAGAAGACCGCGTCCGGCGGCGCGACGATCATCTTCGTCATCGCCGTCCTGCTGGTCTTCCTGGTCCTGGCCGCCCAGTACGAGGCCTTCACCCTGCCGCTGGCCGTGATCCTGATCGTGCCCATGTGTCTTCTGGCGGCCATGCTGGGGGTCAATGCGCTCGGACTGGACAACAACATCCTGGTCCAGGTCGGGCTGGTGGTGCTGATCGCCCTGGCCGCCAAGAACGCCATCCTGATCGTGGAGTTCGCCAAACAGCAGGAAGAACACGGCCTCGATCGCTGGGACGCCGCCGTCGCCGCGGCCCGTATCCGTCTGCGGCCCATCCTGATGACCTCGTTCGCCTTCATCCTCGGCGTGCTGCCTCTGGTGCTGGCCGACGGCCCGGGTGCCGAGATGCGCCAGTCGCTGGGCGCAGCCGTGTTCTTCGGCATGATCGGTGTGACCGTCTTCGGCCTGCTGTTCACCCCGGTCTTCTATGTGATCTGCCGGGGTCTGGCGGCGCGCCTGCCGCACGAGCCCCGGACCGGCGACACGGGCCCGACCGACGCCGGTCACGCTCCCTATCCGCAAGACCCCAACCAGCCGCTGCCCGCGGGATCCGCCCCGCGCGCAGGAGACGCCTGACATGACCCGTTCCGACTCGCTAAGGTTCCTGACCCTCGCCTCGGCCGCAGCCCTGCTGTCGGCGTGTGCGGTCGGGCCGAAGGCTCCCGATGCCCTGATCCCCCCGTCGGCGACGGGCCCCTTTGCCAGCGCCGGCCTGCCCGTCGCCAGCGGGGTCGTCACCACCGATCCCGCGCGTGACGACTGGTGGCGGCTCTATGCCGATCCGACCCTCGACGGTCTGGTGAGCCAGGCCTTCGCCAACAACAACCAGCTGGAGTCGGCGGCCGCCAACCTGAGGGCGGTCAGGGCCTCCCTGTCCGAGGCCCGCGCCAGCCGGCTTCCGACCACCAATGCGTCGGGCGGCTACAGCTATGGCCGGTCGTCATCCGCCACCTTTGCCGCCTCGGGCGCACCCGCGTCGGGCGAGCCGCTTGACGAGGTCGAGACCTATGACGTGGGTCTGGATGTGTCCTACGAGGTCGACCTGTTCGGCCGTGTCGGGTCGTCGATCCGCGCCGCCCGTGCCGATGCCGATGCGGCGGCCGCCGCCCTGGACGTGGTTCGGGTCACGGTCGCGGCCGAGACCGCCCGGGCCTATGCCGATGCCTGTTCCGCCAATGCCCAGATCGCGGTGGCCCAGACCAATATTGATCTCCAGACCCGCACCGTCGACCTGACCCAGCGCCTGCTCGAGGGCGGAGCGGGGACCGGTCTCGACACCGCCCGCGCGCGCTCTGCCCTCGCCTCGACCCGGGCCAGCCTGCAGACCCTGCAGGCCGCCCGCGACGAGGCCCTGTTCCGTCTGGCGACCCTGACAGGAACCACTCCTTCACAGGCCAGCGAGGCCGCGCGCCAGTGCCAGCGACCGCCGCAACTGGCCCAGCCCGTCCCGATCGGAGACGGTGCCGCGCTGCTGGCCCGTCGTCCGGATGTGCGTCAGGCAGAGCGCAACCTCGCCGCCGCCGCCGCAAGGGTGAATGTCGCGACGGCCTCGCTCTATCCGACCATCAGCCTGGGCGGGTCGCTCGGCTCGACGGCCCTCAGCGCCGGTGACCTTGGCGACGACACGTCCTTCCGGTTTAGCGTCGGCCCGCTGATCAGCTGGTCCTTCCCCAACATTGCCGTCGCCCGCGCCCGGATCGCCCAGACCGGGGCGCTCACCGACGCGGCCCTGGCCGACTTCGATCAGGCCGTGCTGGTGGCACTGCAGGAGACCGAGACGGCCCTGACGCAATATGCCAACGAACTGGACCGCCGCGCCGCCCTGACCGAGGCTCGCGACCAGGCCGCGACCGCCGCGCGACTGTCGCGCCTGCGCTTCGACGCCGGCGCCGACAGCTTCCTGACGGTCCTGGACGCCGAGCGCACCCTGGCCAGCGCCGATGCCCAGCTGGCTTCATCGGATGCCCTGGTGACCACCTACCAGATCGCCCTGTTCAAGGCCCTCGCCGGAGGGTGGGACCAGGGCTGACGTCAGGCGCTTGCCCCGACTGCGCGTCGAAATCACGCATCGTGCGCACTTCGGACTGAAATCGGCAAATTCGTGCTTTCCGTCGACCGCTCAGGCGCGTTGCGTGGAAACCATTTGCTCATAAGTCCGTTTTTGGCTTTTATGTTGCCATGCAACACAAAGGCCCATCCGGACCTCAAGGGTTCGTCGTTCAGCCACGCCGTCTTCCCAAGACGGACGCGTCCTTGCGCGTGCAGGATTTCGGCGAGATTATCGTCCCGCCGACGACGACGAATATCGAGGTGCAGGCCGGTCGCTGCACCGACTGCGGCGTGCCCTTCTGCCAGACCGGCTGCCCGCTGCAGAACAACATTCCAGACTGGCTGGGCCTGTCGGCCGAGGACGAACTGCGCGAGGCCTGGCGCATGGCGTCGGCCACATCGACCATGCCGGAAATCTGTGGTCGCATCTGTCCGCAGGACCGGCTGTGCGAAGGCGCCTGCACCCTGCACCAGTCGGGCTGGGAAGCCGTCACCATCGGCTCGGTCGAGGCCTTCATCGGCGACACCGCCTTCGACAATGGCTGGGTCGAGCCGATCCGCCCGGCCCATGAGCGGGGCGAGAGCGTCGGCATCGTCGGGGCCGGTCCGGCCGGCATGGCCGCCGCCGACCGGCTGCGCGAGCAGGGCTATCAGGTCACGGTCTACGACCGCCATGACCGTCCCGGCGGCCTGCTGACCTATGGCATTCCCGGCTTCAAGCTCGAGAAGCGGGTGGTCCAGCGCCGGGTCGATCGCCTGATTGACGGCGGCGTGACCTTTGTGTCCAACTGCAATGTCGGCGTGGACGTGACGCTCGAGACCCTGCGTGAACGCCATGACGCGGTGCTGCTGGCCATGGGCGTCTATCAGGCCCGGGCCCTGTCGGTGCCCGGCGGAGGCCCCGGCGACACCATCCGCGCGCTCGACTATCTGACGCACCAGAACCGCCGCGACCTGTCGGATCCCGAAGGCGAGGGCTGGTATCATGCGAAGGGCCGTCGCGTGGTCGTGGTCGGTGGCGGCGATACCGCCATGGACTGTGTCCGCACCGCCATCCGCCAGGGGGCCGCCGAGGTCGTCTGCCTGTACCGTCGCGACCGCGAGAACATGCCCGGCTCGGCCCGCGAGGTCCTGAATGCCGAGGAAGAAGGCATCCGCTTCGAATGGCTGGGCGCGCCCAAGGCCCTGCTGTCCAAGGGCGGGGCGGTCACGGCCGTCCGGGCAGCGCGCATGGCGCTATCCGAACCCGTCTTCGGCAGGCGTCGCGAGATCGTGCCGGTCCCCGGCGGTGATTTCGACCTCGCTGCCGACATGGTCATCGAGGCCCTGGGCTTCGAGCCCGAGGCCTTTGCCGACCACCACCCCGACCTCGCCCTCACGGACTGGAATACGGTTGCCGTGGCTCCTCGCAGCGCCGCCACCTCCCTGCCCGGCGTCTTCGCGGCCGGTGACGCCGTGCGCGGTGCCTCGCTGGTGGTCTGGGCCGTGCGCGACGGTCAGGAGGCTGCAGCCGAGATCGACCGCTACCTCAAGGCCCGCATTCTGGAGCAGGCCGCATGACCCCCTTTCCCTATTCCGCTCATCCCGGCGAAAGCCGGGACCCAGTCCTTTTCCCTGCTCTGCCGTCCTCGACAAACCCAAAGCACTGGGTCCCGGCTTTCGCCGGGATGAGCGGGATAAGTGGATCGAGACACACCTGAAATGACCTGGCTGACCAAGTATAATGATGACCGCCAGCGTCTGATCGACGCCCATGCCTATCAGCCGGCCTCCGAGAAGGACGCCTGCGGGGTCGGCCTCGTCGCCGCCATCGACGGCAAGCCGCGCCGCGAAGTGGTCGAACTGGCCATCCGGTCGCTGAAGAATGTCGCCCACCGCGGTGCCGTGGATCCCGACGGCCTGTCCGGCGACGGGGCCGGCATCATGGTCGAGGCCCCCCAGGCCTTCTTTGCCGAACAGGTCCGGGTCATCGGCCAGGCCCTGCGGCCCGGCCCCATCGCCATCGGCCAGATCTTCCTGCCGCGCACCGACCTGGGGGCCCAGGACCGGGCTCGCGCCATCGTCGAGACCGAGGTCCTGCGCGCAGGCTTCTTCATCTATGGCTGGCGCCAGACCCCGATCGACCTGCGCGTGGTCGGCTCCAAGGCCGATGCCACCCGGCCCGAGATCGAACAGATCATGCTGGCCGCCCCCGCCGACCTCGCCGGGTCCGACGATGGCGAGGCGCTGGAGCGCGAACTCTATCTGGTCCGTCGCCGGATCGAGCGCGCGGTGATCGCCGAGAGCGTGCCCGGCTTCTACATCTGCTCCCTGTCGGCCCGGTCGCTGATCTACAAGGGGATGGTCCGCGCCGAGCTTCTGGACCAGCTGTATCCCGACCTGCTGGACCCGACTTTCGAGGCCGCCTACGCCATCTTCCACCAGCGGTATTCGACCAACACCTTCCCCGAATGGCGGCTGGCCCAGCCGTTCCGGATGCTGGCCCACAACGGCGAGATCAACACGCTGAAGGGCAATCTGAACTGGATGCGGTCGCACGAGATCCGCATGACGGCCCAGGCGTTCGGCGACCATGACGAGGACGTCAAGCCGGTAGTCCAGCCGGGTGGCTCCGACAGCGCCTCGCTGGACAATGTGTTCGAGGTTCTGGTCCGCGCCGGGCGTCCGGCACCGATGGCCAAGGCCCTGCTGATCCCCGAGGCCTGGGCCAAGGACGAGGGCCTGATGAAGCCCGAGCACCGGGCCCTCTATGCCTATTGCAATGCCGTGATGGAGCCGTGGGACGGCCCCGCGGCCATCTGCGCCACCGACGGTCGCTGGATCGTCTGCGGCAAGGACCGCAACGGCCTGCGCCCGCTGCGCGCCATGGAGACCCACGACGGCCTGCTGCTGGCCGGGTCCGAGGCGGGTCTGGCCGGACTGCCGGACAGCCGCATCAAGCGCCGCCTGCCGATCGGGCCGGGCCGGATGATCGTGGCCGACCTGCGCAACGGCATCCTGCTGGACGAGGCCGAGGCCATCGATGCCCTGGCGGCAGACCATCCGTACACGGAGTGGCTGGAGAACATGGTCGATCTGGAGCCCCTGATCGGCCCCGGACCCGAGCCCCGCGCCGCCACCGGCGAGGCCCTGACCCGGCGCCAGATCGCGGCGGGCTTCAGCCGCGAAGACCTCGACATGCTGCTTGACCCGTTGATCGTCGACGGCAAGGAGGCCGTCGGGTCCATGGGCGACGACACGCCGCCCGCCGTCCTGTCGACCCTGCCGCGTCCGCTGGCCCACTATTTCCGCCAGAATTTCTCGCAGGTGACCAACCCGCCGATCGACCCCCTGCGTGAAGCCGGGGCGATGAGCCTCAAGACCCGGTTCAAGAACCTGGGCAATATCCTCGCCGAGGAAGAGGCCCAGACGAACGTCTTCGTCCTCGACAGCCCGATCCTGACCACCGGCATGTACGAGCGGATGCTGGGCGTCGTCGGCGCCGGGACCACGGTGACGATCGATTGTTCCTATCCCCTTCCCGCCGAGGTCGACCGCCCCGGTGCCGGACTGCGCGCGGCCATCGACCGTATCCAGCTCGAGGCCGAAACCGCCGTCCGTGAAGGCTCAGGCCTGGTCGTCCTGACCGACGAACGCGCGTCGGAGGACCGGATCACCATCCCGATGATCATCGCCACGGCGGCGGTTCATCTGCGGCTGACCGACCGCGGCCTGCGCAGCTTCGTCTCCATCGTGGTGCGTTCGTCCGAGGCGCTGGAGCCGCACGGCGTGGCCGTTCTGGTCGGAGTCGGGGCGACCGCCGTGAACCCCTGGCTGGCGCAGGAGATGTTCCAGGAACGTCTCGATCGCGGGGCCTATCCGGGCCTGTCGCTGCGCGACGCCTGCCTGAACTACAAGGCCGGTCTCGAGGCCGGCCTGATGAAGACCCTGGCGCGCAAGGGGATCAGCGTCATCTCCGCCTATCGCGGCGGCTGCGAGTTCGAGGTCCTGGGCCTGTCGCGGGCCCTGACAGCGGAGTTCTTCCCCGGTGCCCCGTCGCGCATCTCGGGCATCGGCCTGGCCGGTCTGGAGCAGCAGGCGATGCGCCGCCATGCTGCCGCCTGGATCGACGCCGCCCCTTCGCCGGCGATCGGTGGCTTCTTCCGCATCCGTGCGGGCCAGGAAGCCCACGCCCACGATGCCCGGACTATCCACCTGCTGCAGGACGCCTGCAATCGCGGCGACTACAAGCGCTTCAAACAGTATTCAGAAGCCATCCGCGACCAGCCGGACCTCGCCCCGCGCGACCTGCTGGACTGGCGCGAGCGCCTGACTCCCGTCCCGGTGCACGAGGTCGAGAGTGTCTCCGACATCCGCAAGCGCTTCCTGACGCCCGGCATGTCGCTGGGGGCCCTGTCACCCGAGGCACACGGCGTGCTGAACGTGGCCATGAACCGGATCGGTGCCCGCTCGGTCTCCGGCGAGGGCGGCGAGGACCCGGACCGCTACGCCACCCGTCCGGACGGCGATAACATGAACTCGGCGGTCAAGCAGATCGCCTCGGGCCGGTTTGGCGTCACCGCCGAATATCTGAACCAGTGCCGCGAGATCGAGATCAAGATCGCCCAGGGGGCCAAGCCCGGCGAGGGCGGCCAGCTGCCCGGGTTCAAGGTCACCGAATTCATCGCCCGGATGCGGCATTCGACGGTCGGCACGACGCTGATCTCGCCGCCGCCGCACCACGATATCTATTCGATCGAGGACCTGGCCCAGCTTATCTATGACCTGAAGCAGATCAATCCGGACGCGCGCGTCACGGTGAAACTGGTCAGTGCTTCGGGCATCGGGGCCATCGCCTCGGGTGTGGCCAAGGCCAAGGCCGACTGCATCCTGATCGCCGGGCACAATGGCGGCACCGGGGCCTCGCCCCAGTCCTCGATCAAGCACGCGGGCCTGCCGTGGGAGATCGGCCTGGCCGAGACCCATCAGGTCCTCAGCCTGAACAACCTGCGCAGCCATGTCGTGGTCCGAGCCGACGGCGGCATGCGCACCGGCCGCGACATCGTCATCGCCGCCATCCTCGGGGCCGAAGAGTTCAACATCGGCACCGCCTCGCTGATCGCCATGGGCTGTCTGATGGTGCGCCAGTGCCATTCCAACACCTGCCCGGTCGGCGTCTGTTCCCAGGACCCGCGCCTGCGCGAGAAGTTCACGGGCACGGCGGACAAGGTCGTGAACCTGTTCTCCTTCATCGCCGAGGAAGTCCGCGAATACCTGGCCATGCTGGGAGCCCGGTCGCTGGACGAGATCGTCGGCCGGACCGACCTGCTGCGTCAGGTGCGGCGCGGGGGCGTGCATCTGGACGACCTCGACCTCAACCCCCTGCTGGTCAGGGTCGAGGCCTCCGAGAAGAAGCTGTGGGCCGAGAAGGGCCGCGCGGCGGTGCCGGAAACGCTGGACGCCCGCGTCCTCAACGATGCCTGGGCCTTCCTCGACCGGGGCCAGACGTCGGAGCTGACCTATCCGATCTCCAATGTCATGCGCACCATCGGCGCGGCGGTCTCGTCGGCCATCGTGCGGCGCTGGGGCTCGACCGGCCCGACCGGCGTCCTGACCCTGCGGCTGAACGGTTCGGCCGGCCAGTCCTTCGGGGCCTTCGGAGCCAAGGGGCTCAAGCTGGAACTGACCGGCGAGGCCAATGACTATGTCGGCAAGGGCCTGTCCGGTGCCGATATCGTGGTCAAGCCGGTCGAATGGCGCGAGCACCAGCCCGCAATCGGCAACACCACCCTGTATGGCGCGACATCGGGCCGGCTGTTCGTGGCGGGCTCGGCGGGCGAGCGTTTCGCCGTCCGCAACTCCGGAGCCCATGCCGTGGTCGAGGGTCTGGGGGCCCATGGCTGCGAATACATGACCGGCGGCTGCGTCGTCGTTCTGGGTCCGGTCGGCTGGAATCTGGCAGCCGGCATGAGCGGCGGCGAGCTGTTCGTGCTCGGGACCCCGGACCGGGTCGCCCTGGCCCTGAATGGCGATCTGGCCTCGATCGCAGCCGTGACGCCCGAGGCGGCCGACCGGCTGCAGGCCCTCGTCGAGGCCCATCTGAAGGCGACCGGTTCACCGCTGGCCAGCCGCTTGCTGAGCGACTGGAGCGACAGCGTCCTGCGCTTCGTCCGCGTCGTCCCAACCCCCGTGGCCCGGGCAGAGAAGGCTGCTGAACCGATCGAGGCCGTCCCGGCATGACCACCGCCGCCGCTCCCGAACTGCTTGCCCATCAGGCAGCGCTGGTCCTGAACGAGGCCTCGACCGGCTGGATTCTGACGTCCACGGCGCTGGTGCTGCTGATGACCCTGCCGGGTCTGGCGCTGTTCTACGGCGGCATGGTCCGCAAGAAGAACGTCATCGCGACCATCGCCCATTCAACAGCGGCGCTGGCCATCGTGACCGTGCTCTGGTTCCTGGTGGGGTACAGCCTGTCGTTCGGGACCAGCGGGCCGGCGACCAATCCCTTCATCGGCGGGCTGCAGGCCGTCTTCCTTGATGGCGTCCGGATCGACACGGCCCACAGCCTCGCGCCCGGCCTGCCCGAGTTCCTGTGGATCGCCTATCAGCTGACCTTTGCCATCATCACCCCGGCCCTGATCGCCGGGGCCTTTGCCGAGCGGATGAAGTTTTCCGCGACCCTGCTGTTCTTCGCCCTGTGGCATCTGATCGTCTATGTGCCCATCGCGCACCAGGTCTGGGGTGGCGGCTTCCTCGGGGCCATGGGCGTGCTGGATTTCGCGGGCGGAGCCGTGGTCCATGTCAATGCCGGCGTCGCCGGTCTGGTCTGCGCCCTCGTGCTGGGCCCGCGCCACGGCTTCGGTCGGGACAATATGGCCCCCGGCAACCTGGCCTATACGGCCATCGGCACCGGCCTGCTGTTCGTCGGCTGGATCGGCTTCAACGCCGGTTCGGCCTGGGCTGCGGACGGCATCGCCGCCGTCGCCGCCCTGAACACCATCCTCGCTGCCGCCACGGCGGCGCTGGGCTGGATGTTCATCGAGTGGATCGACCGCAAGCGCCCGACCCTGCTGGGCCTGCTGTCCGGCATCGTCGGGGGACTGGTCGCCATCACTCCCGCCGCAGGGCTGGTCGACCCCAAGGGGGCCTTCTTCATCGGCCTGATCGGCGGCCCGGCCTGCTATGCGGGCGCCGTCTGGCTGAAGCGCTGGCTGCGGTATGACGACACCCTCGACGCCTGGGGCATCCATGGCATCGGCGGCATCGTCGGGGCCTTGCTGACCGGCGTCTTCGCCAATGCGGCCATCAATGGCGTGGCGGACGGGGCCACCGTCCTGAAACAGGCCCTGGGTCTGCTCTCCGTCATCGCCTGGAGCGCGATCGGGACCTTCCTGATCCTGATGATCTGCAAATTCACGGTCGGCCTGCGCGTCAGCAAGGAGTCCGAGATCGAGGGCCTCGACTATTCGGAGCACGGCGAGACCATCCACGGCTAGGCTGGCGGTTGACGCCACCCCCCGGTGCAGGCTCCATGCGGCCCTGTCATCCGGGGGTCTTCCATGAAACGCATTGCCACGCTCAGCCTTGTCACCCTGCTGCTGACATCGGTCGCCGCACCGGCCCTCGCCCAGGCGACCCCGCCGACGGCCGCCGTCCAGGCCGAGAACCCGGCCCTGGCTTCGATCCTAGCCGACTACGAAACCTATCTGCGGGCGCTGGATCCAATCTCCGCCGGTCAGGAAGGCGATCAGGCCGCCAAGTCCCGCCTGCCCGACCCGACCCGCGCCTTCGAGGAGGCCCAGGTCCAGCCGCTGACCGCCTTCAAGACCCGGCTGGCCGCGATCGACCCCACCGGCCTTTCGCCGGACGACGCCCTGAACCATGCCTTCCTGACCCGGATCGTCGATCGCGGGATCGAGGCCATCGCCTATGACAGCAGCCGCCTCGCCTTCGATTCCGAGGGCGGGCCCGGCCAGTCCGCGGCCTATCTGGCCAGCACGACCCGGATCGCGACCCGCGCCGATGCAGAGGCCTGGCTGACGCGGCTCGCGGGCGTGTCGGCCTTCTATGACGCAGGCCTCGCCAATGCCCGTCGGGGCCTCGCCACCGGCTTCGTCCAGCCGAAATCGGTCGTCGAAAGCGCCCTCGTCACCTTCCGCAACGAGACGGCCTATACCGCCGCCACCGACCCGCTTCTGAAGCCCACAGCCACCCTGCCGGCCTCCATTCCGACCGAGGTCCAGGCCGATCTCCGGGCCCGCGCTGCCGCCATCGTCGCCGAACAGATCGTGCCGCGCCGTCAGGCCTGGGTCGATTTCGTCGAGGATGACTACCTGCCCGCCGCGCCCGAGGCGGTCGGTGTCGGCTCCCTGCCCGGCGGCAAGGAGTTCTATGCGTTCCAGGCGCGCGGCTACACGACCACCGACCTGACACCCGACCAGATCCATCAGATCGGGCTGGACGAGGTGGCCCGGATCCGGGCCCGGATGGATGTCGAGATGAAGGCCGCCGGCTGGACCGGCGACTTCGCCAGCTTCCTGAACCACCTGCGCACCGATCCGCGTTTCTATGCGAAGAGCCGCGAGGAGCTGCTGGAAAAGGCGTCGGAGATGGCCAAGCGCGCCGACGGCGGCCTGCCCGCCCTGTTCCGGACCCTACCGCGGCTGACCTACAACGTCCGCCCCGTCCCGGCCGATATCGAAGCGACCTATACGACCGGCCGCTACAACGGGGGCTCGCTCGCCGACGGCGTGCCTGGCGGCTATATCGTCAACACCGGACGGCTGGACCAGCGGCCGCTGTATGAACTGCCGGCCCTGACCCTGCACGAGGCCGTCCCCGGCCACCACCTGCAGATTGCCCTGCAGCAGGAGGCCGCCGAGGGCCCCTATTATCGCCGCAGCGCCAATGTCACCGCCTTCACCGAGGGCTGGGGCCTGTATTCCGAGTTCCTGGGCGAGGAGATGGGCTTCTACCGCACGCCCGAGGAGCGGTTCGGCCGCCTGTCCTACGAGATGTGGCGGGCCTGCCGGCTGGTGGCCGACACTGGCATGCACTGGATGGGCTGGACAACGGAGGAAGCCCGTCGCTGCTTCACCGACAACTCGGCCCTGGCCCCGCACAATATAGAGACCGAGCTGCAGCGCTACATCGGCTGGCCGGGTCAGGCCCTGGCCTACAAGATCGGCGAGATCCGCCTGCGCGAGATCCGCCAGCGCGCCGAACAGGCCCTGGGCGACCGGTTCGACGTCCGCACCTTCCACGACGCGCTTCTGGTCGATGGCCCCCTGCCGCTGGACCTGCTGGATCGCCGGATGGATGCCTGGATCGCAGCGCAGTAGCCCCTCCACCGCTTCGCGGTCCCCCTCCCCACTGCGTGGGGAGGAAAGCGTTTATCCTCCCTGTCGCGAAGCGATGGGGAGGGGGACCCCGAAGGGGTGGAGGGGCTGCCGGCCTCAGACCCGGTCCGGCAGATCGACCCCCGCCAGCTTCCACTGCACCAGATTGCGCCGTTCCAGCAGCAGCTTCAGCGGCTGCTCCGCCCGTTCCGGATCGGTCAGGGTCACGACAAAAGTGTTCGGGTCGCGAAAGCCGTAGCTCCGGCGGATGTCGGCGTCGTTCCCGCGCTCGGCGGACGCGTCGTCCTTCACGCCCGGCGCCTCGGCCGAAGACACCATGGCGGCCACGGCGTCCGGGGTGACGAAGACGTCCACGGCGCTGTCCATCAGACTGGGGGCCAGCATCATCCCAAGGGCGGCCAGACCGGGGTCCTCGTCGCGCAACTGGTCCCGAACCTCGGCCCGCATCCGCGCATTCAGCTCATCCTTCAGGCTGCCACGCAGGGCCGGGAAATCGACCCGGCTCTCAAGCGCAGCAGCGTCCCCGGCCTTTGCCGCCGCGATAATACCCTGCACCGCCAGGGCCGGCGTCACCACGAACAGGATCAGCACAACGATCAAGCTGATGACGGCGGTTCCGATCAGGAGACGGCGCTTGCGGGTCTTGGTCATCGGGCAGCAGGCCTTTCAGGCACGGAGGCGATCGGGTCGGTCGGGCGCGGAACGGCGACCGGTGTCGCCCCGTCCGGCAGACCGATATGCACCAGTTTCCATTCGAACGGAGCCCGTCTCTGGAAGGTAAAGAGGGTTTCCGACCCGCCCGCGTCCGCAACCGACAGACGTGTGGTCTGAAAGCCCCAGTAGCGCAGCCGGGGCCAGGCGTCAGAGGCCTCGATCGGCACGGTCTGCGTCGCCGCATACCGGCCCTGCCCGGCCATCAGGGCGTTGATCGCGTCGGGTGTCAGATAGGAATCAGGGTCCGGCGCGGCCGGTGCCGTCGCCTGCTGGAAGCGGCGGCGCACGGCCCCGATCGGATCGTCGAAAATGGACGGGGCAGGCGTCATGATCTCGGGCCGCCCCGCCAGCTGCGGCCGAAGGGACGCCCGCACGGCGGGAAAGTCGATCAGCCGGACCAGACCGGCCACATCGTTGGCCTGGGCCGCCGAACGGATGCCGAAAAAGGTCACCACGGGCGCGCTGACGAAGGCGAGGCCGGCTCCGATCAGCGCCACCAGCAGCAGCCTGCCCAACAGATTCTTCACGCGTGACCTCACCCTTGCCCGGCGACATCAACGCCCGAGGCCCGGTTTGGCTCATCTACTCCGGCACGGCACAGACGGTGGAGCGGGTCAGGAACCGCTGCTCGCGACCGTTGTCGAGGCTGAACATGCCGCCCCGACCCGGGATGGCATCGATGATCAGGTCGGTATTCTTCCAGGCCTCGGCCTGGGAGCCGCTGATCCAGAAGTCCGCCTCCCCGATCCGCCCCAGCCGGACGTCATGGTCGCCCAGGATGAACTCGCCGACCGGATAGCACATGGGCGAGGACCCGTCGCAGCACCCGCCCGACTGGTGGAACATCACCGGACCGTGGTCGGCGACGATCTCGGCCAGCAGGGCGAGCGCGGCGGGGGTGGCGGAGACCTTGTCCGCCGTCATCAGAAGAAGCCGAGCTTGTCCGGGCTGTAGCTGACCAGCAGGTTCTTGGTCTGCTGATAGTGGTCCAGCATCATCCGGTGGTTCTCGCGCCCGATGCCCGACTGCTTGTAGCCGCCGAAGGCCGCATGGGCCGGATAGGCATGGTAGCAGTTGGTCCAGACCCGGCCCGCCTGGATGCCGCGACCCATGCGATAGGCCCGGTTGGAATCCCGGGTCCAGACACCGGCCCCCAGGCCATACAGGGTGTCATTGGCGATCTCGAGCGCCTCTTCGTCGGTCCTGAAGGTCGTCACCGACACGACCGGGCCGAAGATTTCCTCCTGGAAGACCCGCATCTTGTTGTGGCCCTTCAGGATGGTGGGCTGGATGAAATAGCCCCCCGCCAGATCGCCCTGGAGTTCGGCCTTCGCTCCGCCGGTCAGGACCTCGGCACCCTCCTGACGGCCGATGTCGAGATAGGACAGGATCTTCTCGAACTGTTCCGAAGACGCCTGGGCCCCGATCATGGTGTCGGGATTCAGCGGATCGCCGGCTACGATTGCCTCGACGCGGGCGATGGCCTTTTCCATGAAGGCATCGAAGATGTCCTCGTGGATCAGGGCCCGGCTGGGGCAGGTGCAGATCTCGCCCTGGTTCAGGGCGAACATGGCAAAGCCTTCCAGCGCCTTGTCCAGATAGGCATCGTCCTCGGCCATCACGTCCTTGAAGAAGACATTGGGGGACTTGCCGCCCAGCTCAAGCGTGACGGGGATCAGGTTCTGCGACGCATACTGGCTGATCAGGCGGCCCGTGGTCGTCTCGCCGGTGAAGGCGATCTTGGCGATCCGGGTCGAGGACGCCAGCGGCTTGCCGGCCTCGAGACCGAAGCCGTTGACGACGTTCAGCACACCGGGCGGGATCAGGTCGCCGATGATCTCCATCAGGACCAGCAGCGAGGCGGGAGTCTGTTCGGCGGGCTTGATGACCACGCAGTTCCCGGCAGCCAGGGCCGGTGCCAGCTTCCAGACAGCCATCAGGATCGGGAAATTCCACGGGATGATCTGGCCGACGACGCCCAGGGGCTCATGGAAATGATAGGCCACCGTATCGTTGTCGATCTGGCTGATGCCGCCTTCCTGGGCCCGGATGGCCCCCGCAAAATAGCGGAAGTGGTCGATCGCCAGCGGCAGGTCGGCGGCCAGGGTCTCGCGCAGCGGCTTGCCGTTGTCCCAGGTCTCGGCCTCGGCCAGTTTCTGAAGATTGTCCTCCATTCGCTGGGCGATCTGGATCAGGATGTTGGACCGTTCGGTGGTGGAGGTCTTGCCCCAGGCATCCTTTGCAGCATGGGCGGCATCCAGCGCCAGTTCGATGTCCGAGGCGTCCGACCGGGCGATCTCGCACAGGACCCGGCCGTTCACCGGTGAGGAATTGTCGAAATAGCGTCCCTTGGTCGGCGGCACCCAGGCCCCGCCGATGTAGTTCTCGTAGCGGGTCTTGAACTGGGGCGTGACGGCGCGGATGAATTCGGGCTTGGTCATGGGGTGTCTCCGGGTTCCTGGGACGCGCCGGTTCGCCCGGCATCGCTGACCCTCACCTGAAGCCCAGCCCGGACAGGGTGCCAGAGCGTCATGGTTTGGTGCGGCGCACACCTGTCGCAAGGTTGCGACAGGTCGTCCGGAACGACGCGTCAACGCGTCAGTGCAGGCCGAGCCGGTTCAGCTTGCGGTGCAGGGTCGCGCGACTGACCCCCAGCGCGCGTGCCGCCGCAGAGACATTGCCGTCAGCCCGCGCCAGCGCCCGCCGCACCGCCCCGCGCTCCGCATCGATCAGGTCCTCGGCATCCGTCGCCACCGACAGCACGTCCGCTGCCGGCAGGGAGCCCGCGATACAGGCATCGGTGATCCCCAGAAGCTGCCGCGCCGACCGCGTCGCCCCGACCACCAGATCGTGCCGGTCGACGGCCAGCAGCGCCGCCGTGCTGCGATCCTCGTCGGCGGCCAGCAGGATGCGCGAGCCGCTGAAGGCCTGGCGGAAATTCTGGGCCTCGATCGCGCGGGCGGCATCGGCCACCGCCGCCGCGATCAGGCCGACGAAGCCTTCGGTGAGGTCCGCCCGGCACGACGAAACATCCAGCGCCGCCGCCAGCCGCCCCTGATGATCATAGATCGGCGCGACCGTGCAGCTCAGCCCCGTGTTCTTCGTGTGGAAATGCTGGTCGCGGTGAATGGTCAGGGCCCGCCCCTCGGCCAGACAGGTGCCGATGCCGTTGGTGCCCTCGGTCGCCTCGCTCCAGACCGCCCCGGGCCAAAGCCCCCAGCGATGGAAGGTCTCGTCGTCGCTAACCGCCCCGCGCCGGTCCACCGGCACGCCGTCGCGATTGGTCAGCAGAACGCAGCAGCCGGTATCGCCCACCGCCCGGAACAGCCGGTCCAGCGTGCCCTGGGCCGCGCGGGTCAGGGGCTCCATCGCCTCGCAGACGGCGCGAAGCTGTTGCTCTGTCAGGGTTTCGGGCAAAGAGGCATCGGCAGGATCGAGCCCGTACACCGTCATGGACCGACGCCACGACGCCGCCACGACCGACCGCGCGGGCCCCGCGTCGTCGGCCAGAACCGAGCGAACCCGGTCGGGATGGGTGTTTCCAGTCCTGTCGCCCACGTCGGTCTCCGAAGGGGTCGTTACCCCATAGGAGACTCAACTGGAGCGGAAAGGCAAATCGCCGCCGGGTTGCTGCGCGCAATTGCCTCGCGCGGGATCAGTCCTCGCGCGGGGCCTCGTCAGGCTGGGGACCCTCACCGGCTTCCCAGGCCGCCTGGGCTTTCTTTTCCGCCTTCTTTGCAGCCTTTTCGGCGGCCTTCTTGGCGTCGGCGCGATCGCGTTCCTGACGCTCGAAACTGTAGTTGGGCTTTCTGGCCATGAACGGGCCTCGCTTTCATTGACTAGGGCGTCGTCGCGCGGGGCGCGGCTCGAACGCCGGACAGGTCGGCACGTCTATCATGCCTTCGGGGATTGTTTGTGAGGCAAGCCGGGCCGCACGACAACCTTCACGCTTGATCGACGGCCACGATCTCGACCGACTGACCCGCAACGACCGCCTCGTCCCCGACCCGCTTGCCCATCAGGGCCCGCGAAAGCGGCGAGACATGGCTGACGGAACCGTTCGCAGGATCGGCCTCGTCCTCGCCCACGATCCGCCAGGTCTGGGTCCGGCCGTCCTCGCGTTCGATCGTGACCGAACCGCCGAACCGGACCGTGCCGTCAGGCGGGGCGATCTGCTGCGGCTGGGCATTGGCGCGGCGCGCGGACCAGTAGCGCAGATCCCGCGTCGCCCGCGCCATGGCTGTGCGGTCGACCTCGATCGAGCCGTGCGCCTGGGCCGCCGCATAGGCCGCACGGGCCGAGGCCAGTTCGGCCTCGATCTGGTTCAGTCCCTCGGGCGTGACCAGATTGGCGTGCGGGGAAACGGGACGGTCGGGAAGATCGGCAGCCGTGGCTTCGAGATCTTCCTCTCGGGTGAAGGCAACACTCATGGCACGGAACATAGGCGCCGTATCGGGTCATGGCGAGTGGCGGTCCCGGCCCGGGCGGGCTAAGTCCCCGCCATGACCGCGTCCGCATCCCCGACTGCCCCCCTCGTCGCCATCATCGGCGGCGGTCCTGCCGGGCTGATGGCCGCCGAGGTCCTGGCCAGCGCCGGGGTGCGGGTCGTCGTGCACGACCGGATGGCCTCGGTCGGCCGCAAATTCCTGTTGGCTGGTCGGGGCGGACTGAACCTGACCCATTCCGAGGACCGCGCCCCCTTTGCCGCCCGCTATGGCGACAGGACTGCGGACGTCACGCCCTGGCTCGACCAATACCCCCCCGCCGCCGTGGTCGAATGGGTCGAGGGTCTGGGCCAGCCGACCTTCACCGGCTCCAGCGGCCGGATCTTTCCGAAAAGCCTGAAGGCCTCGCCCCTGCTGCGGGCCTGGCTGCGGCGGCTGGACGATATGGGGGTCACGATCGTGAGCCGCTCGCGCTGGACCGGGTTCGACGGCCCGGCCCTGACCTTCGAGAACGGCGAGCCCGTCATCGCTGACGCCACCATACTGGCCATGGGCGGGGCCAGCTGGCCCCGGCTCGGCTCCGACGGAGCCTGGGCACCCGCTCTCGAGGCGGACGGCACCGCCGTCGCGCCGTTCCAGCCGTCCAATGCCGGGTTCAATGTCGAATGGTCCGACATCCTGCGCGATCGCTTCGCCGGCGAGCCTCTGAAGGCGGCCGCTTTCTCGGTCGGCCCAAGTCCCTCCGGGCCTCAAGCAGCGCAAGGCGCGGTAGGCCCACTTACAATCAAGGGCGAGGCGATGCTGACCCGCTACGGCATCGAGGGCGGAGCCATCTATGCCCTGTCGCCGGCGCTGCGCGAGGCCATCACCCGGGACGGCTCGGCCACCCTCGTCATCGACCTGCGGCCCGATCTGACAGAGGCCGTGCTGGCCGAGCGCCTGTCGCGCCCGCGCGGCAAGGACAGCCTGACCAACTGGCTGCGCAAGGCGGGCGGCCTGTCGCCCGTCGCCATTGCCCTGATGCGCGAGATCCCCGGCGACATCCCCACCGGCCCCGAGAAACTGGCCAAAAGGATCAAGGCCGTCCGTCTGACCCTGACGGGCATGCAGGGGCTGGAGCGCGCCATCTCCTCGGCCGGGGGCGTGAAGTTCGAGGGCCTGGACGACAACCTGATGCTGACCGCCCGTCCCGGCGTCTTCGTCGCCGGCGAGATGATCGACTGGGAGGCCCCGACCGGTGGCTATCTGCTGCAGGCCGCCTTTGCCTCCGGCGTGGCGGCCGCGCGCGGCGCCCTCGACTGGCTGGCCCGACCTGAAAAGGACCCCGCATGACCGACATCTCGGGCGTCTGCCCCGACCGTTTCGCCGCCGTGAAGGACGCCTTCGCCGCCAATTTCACCGACGCCCCCGAGGGTCTGAACGAACAGGCCGCCCGGTTCAGCGTCTGTATCGCGGGCGAGACCGTGATCGATCTCTGGGGCGGCTGGTCGGACGGAGCCCGCACGGTGCCCTTCGGTCCTGATACCCTGGTGCCCGTCTTCTCGACCGGCAAGGCGATCATGGCCCTGATGATCGCCACCTGCGTCGAGCGCGGGCTGCTGGCCTATGAGGACACGGTCGCCTCGCACTGGCCCGCCTTCGGCCAGGCCGGCAAGGACCGGCTGACCGTCGGCCAGCTGATGTCGCACCAGTCGGGCCTGCCCGGCTTTTCGGAGACCGTCGATCCGACCATCTGGTTCGACCGGACCGCCGTGCTGGACCAGCTGTGCGCCCAGGCCCCGATGTGGCCGCCGGGCACGGCGTCAGGCTATCACCCCATCACCATCGGCTATCTGGCGGGCGAGCTGTTCCGCATCGTCGATGGCCGGTCGATGGGCACGGCCCTGCGTCAGGACTTTGCCATCCCGTTCGACCTCGACCTGTGGATCGGACTGCCCGAGGCGGAGCACGCCCGCGTGGCCCAGCTGCGCAAACCCTCCGCTGCCCCCGACCTGGGGACCATCGATGCGGTGAAGAAGGCCGCCTTCCTCGACCGCGGTTCGGCCCCCGGCGGGCGGGGCTCGACCGACTGGCGGATGGCGGAGATCCCCTCGGCCAATCTGCATGGCACAGGCGTCGCCATCGCCCGGATCCTGGGGGTGCTGGCCAACGACGGCGTGCTGGACGGCAAGGCCATCCTGTCGCCCGATGTCGTGTCGCAGGTCCTGCGCGAGCGGATCCGGGGCGTCGACAAGGTCGTGCCCTTCGATATCAGCTGGGCCGCCGGATACATGCGCAACGAGACGCTGAACATCTTCGGCACCAATGCTGACGCGGTCGGTCACTGCGGCTGGGGCGGGTCCTGTGCCATGGCCGATGCCGAGAACCGGGTGTCGGCGGCCTATGTCATGACCCGCCAGTCGCCCCACCTCGTCGGCGATCCCCGCGCCGTACGGCTGATGCAGGCCCTGTATTCGGCGCTCTGATCAGGAGCCCGGCTTCACCACGACAGGTGAGCCGGCGATAGCCCTTCCCCTGGAGGGGGAAGGGTTGGGATGGGGTGGAGGCAACCTGTCAGAGGGGGGCTTTACCACCCGGTCCTTGGGCACCGGGTGAACGCGACCAAACGGCGCCAGAGTGCCTCCACCCCATCCCCGGCCCTTCCCCCTCCAGGGGAAGGGGGAAGGAGGACGCCTCCGCTAAGGCCACGCTTGACCAGGCCGGCGGCGTGCCCATGTCCATCGCATGCGCAGTCTCGTCCTCATCGCGTTCGGTCTGATCCTGGCGTCTCCGGCAACCGCCCAGGTGGTCAACTTCCGGAATGCCAATCCCGTCGGAGACCAGCACCGGTTCGAGACCGAGCGCCTGCGCCTGCAATCCGACCAGCGCGCCATCGAGGCCCGGCAACAGGCGCTGAACGCGCGCCTGACGCAGCTTGAGCTCCAGTCCCGACGTCAGTCTGCTCCGATCGGCAGTGACCCGGCCGCGACGGCCCTGACGCTCGAACAGGCCCGGGCCGCCCGACAGGCCGCGACCGCCCGGCGCGAGACGATTGTCCGCGGCGTGACCGCGATCGACGACTGGCTCGACCGACCCCGAAACTGATCGCCGACGATCAGGCATCCCTTCCCCTTTACCCGCGTTCCGGCCTAGCTTGGATGACTTCGGGAGGATGGATCATGCGCTGGCAGGGTGGACGACGCGGCAATATCGAGGACCGGCGCGGCATGGGGGGCGGCGCGATTGCCGGGGGTGGCATCGGCGTCACCGTCCTGGCCCTGATCGGCTATTTCGTCTTCGGCATCGACCCGACCACGACCCAGCAGGTCGCCAGCCAGTTCGGCGGCGCAGGCTCGCGGGAAACCGGTCAGGTCGGCACGCCCGAGGATCAGGCCGGCCAGTTCGTGGCCGTGATCCGCGCCAGCACCGACGACGTCTGGCAGACCCGGCTCGAGGGCTACAAGTCCCCCAATATGGTCGTCTATGAACAGGGCACCCAGACCGGCTGCGGCTATGGCCAGTCGGCGATGGGACCGTTCTACTGCCCCGCTGACCAGACGGTCTATCTGGACCTTTCCTTCTGGCAGCAGATGGAGACCGATCTCGGGGCCTCGGGCGCCGACTTTGCCCGCGCCTATGTCATCGCCCATGAGGTCGGGCACCACATCCAGACCCTGACCGGGGCCTCGCAGCAGGTCCGCGAGGCCCAGCAACGGGCGTCGGGCGAGGCCGAGGCCAACCGCTACTCCGTCGCGCTGGAACTGCAGGCCGACTGCTATGCCGGCGTCTGGGCCAAGAATGCGTCTGCCGCCTCCAACGGCCAGGTTGCGCTGGAGCCCGGCGATCTGGAAGAAGGCCTCCGCACTGCCTCGGCCATCGGCGACGACACGCTGCAGCGGCGCGGCGGCGGGCGGGTCGTGCCCGAGGGCTTCACCCACGGCACCTCGGCCCAGCGCATGGAGTGGCTCCAGCGCGGCTACCAGACCGGCGACCCCGCCAGCTGCGATACCTTCTCGGCTCTTTGATTCACCCGCTCATCCCGGCGAAAGCCGGGACCCAGTCCTTTGGGCTGAACGCTGTATGCGTTGAGGCCCAACCCCCGATCCCGCAGACCGGCCCCGCAACAACACTGGGTCCCGGCTTTCGCCGGGATGAGCGGGAGGGAGGGTGGCGGTCCCGGCTTTCGCCGGGATGAGCGGCAATGCGGGGGCAAAGGCCCTTGTTGCACCGCACCCGGCGCGCCATGGTTCCTGCGTGCCCCAGACTGCTGCCACCGCCCTGACCGCTGCCCGGCGGATCGTCGTCAAGATCGGCTCCTCGCTGGTCGTGGATGCGGCGTCGCGCGGACCGGCGACCGACTGGCTGGCCGCGCTCGCCGGCGACCTGGCCCGGCTGCAGCGCGAGGGGCGGCAGGTCATCGTCGTGTCGTCCGGGGCGGTCGCGCTGGGCCGTGGGCGACTGGGGCTGGCCCGCAACGCGCGGCTGGACGAGAAACAGGCCGCCGCCGCCGTCGGCCAGTCGCTGCTGATGCAGGCCTGGGAGGCCGCTTTTACGCCGCACGGCCTGACCCCGGCCCAGGTGTTGTTGACGCGCGACGACACCGAGCGCCGTCGTCGCTGGCTGAACGCCCGCGCCACGATGGAGGCCCTGCTGAAGCTGGGCGTCGTCCCGGTCGTCAACGAGAACGACACCGTCGCCACCGAGGAGATCCGCTACGGCGACAACGACCGACTGGCAGCCCGCACGGCCCAGTTGACCCGGTCCGACCTGCTGATCCTGCTGTCGGACGTGGATGGTCTGTATACGGCCGATCCCCGGTCCGATCCCCAGGCCCGGCATCTGCCGCTGGTCGAGACCCTGGGTCCCGACATCCTGGCCATGGCGGGGGGATCCAATGCCGAGGCCGACGTCGGCACCGGCGGCATGGCCACCAAGCTGGAGGCTGCCCGCATCGCCCGGTCCGCCGGCTGCGCGACCCTGATCGTCTCGGGAGCGGTCGCCCAACCCCTGGCCGCCGTCCAGGCCGGGGCCCGGGCCAGTCTGATCACCGCCCCGGCCACGCCGCTGGCGGCCTACAAGCAATGGATCGCCGGCAGTCTGGAGCCCGCGGGGGCCATCCTGATCGACGACGGTGCCGCCAGTGCGCTGGCGACAGGCCGCAGCTTGCTGGCCTCGGGGGTCCGTTCGGTCGAAGGCCGGTTCGACCGGGGCGACTGCGTCCGCGTTCGCACCGAGGGCGGTGCCCCTCTTGGCGTCGGGCTCGCGGCCTATGCGGCCGATGAAATGGCCCGTATCCAGGGTCGACATTCCGGGGAGATCGAGGGTCTGGTCGGCTACAAGGGACCCTGCGTCGCCATCCATCGCGACGATCTGGTGCTGGACCCGACATGACCGATACCGTTGCCGCGATGATGCTGGACATGGGCCGCCGCGCCCGGGCCGCGACCGAGCCCCTACGTCTGGCCGGGGCCGGGGTCCGGTCCGCTGCCCTGACAGCGATCGCCTCGGCCCTGCGGGACCGGGCCGGGACGATCCTCGCGGCCAATGAGCGCGATCTGGAGCGGGCCCGGGCCAACGGTCTGAGCGCAGCCCTGCAGGACCGGCTGGCCCTGACCCCCGACCGCATCACCGCCATCGCCGGGGCCGTAGATGAGGTCGCGGCCTTTCCCGATCCACTGGGCGTGGAGACCGCGCGCTGGACGCGACCCAACGGCCTCGACATCGCCCGGGTCCGCACCCCGCTGGGCGTGCTGGCCATCATCTACGAAAGCCGCCCCAATGTGACGGCCGATGCAGCCGCCCTGTGCATCCGGTCGGGCAATGTCGCCATCCTGCGCTGCGGTTCGGACTGTCTGGACAGCGCCCTGGCCATCCATGCGGCCGTGGCCGAGGGGCTGACGTCCGTCGGCCTGCCGGCCGATATCGTGCAGCTGGTCCCGACCCCGGACCGGGCGGCGGTCGGGGCGATCCTGACGGGGCTGGACGGCACCATCGACCTGCTGATCCCGCGCGGCGGCCGCAGTCTGGTCGAGCGGGTCCAGTCCGAGGCGCGGGTCCCGGTCCTGGGCCATCTGGAGGGGCTGAACCACACCTATGTCCATGCCGCCGCCGACCCGGACATGGCCCGGGATATCGTCGTCAATGCCAAGATGCGGCGCGTCTCGGTCTGTGGTGCGACCGAGACCCTGCTCATCGACGCCGCCGTAGCCCCGACCCTGCTGCCCGTCATCGCCGGGGCCCTGACGGCGACCGGCTGTGTCCTGCGCGGCGATGATGCGGCGCGCGCCATCCTGCCCGGGATCGAGGTCGCCGACGCCGCCGACTGGACCACCGAATATCTGGCCCCGATCCTGAGCGTCCGGGTCGTGGACGGGATTGAACAGGCGGTCGATCACATCCGCACCCATGGCTCGGGCCATACCGACGCGATCGTGACCGAAGACGCCGATACCGCCGCCGCCTTCCTGAACGCCGTGGACAGCGCCATCGTCATCTGGAACGCCTCGACCCAGTTCGCGGACGGCGGCGAATTCGGCTTCGGCGGCGAGATCGGCATTTCCACAGCCCGGCTGCATGCCCGGGGACCGGTCGGGGCAGAGCAGTTGACCAGCTACAAATACGTCGTGCGCGGCACCGGTCAGGTCCGGCCCTGATCGCCTTGCGGCCCCACCGTCAGGTCCGTCGTCCGCGTGACATGCAGGGTGCCGGCCGAGGTGTTCATCACCAGCGTCTGGCCCTCGAACGCCTCCATGCCCAGCAGCGCGTCCGGAAAGCCCGGCAGCACGACGTCAGCATAGATCGGCAGTTCGACCGCCTCGAACAGGACGTCGCCAAAGGTCACGGTCCGCGCCTCAACCAGGCGAGACGCGATCGCGCCGCCCAGCACGATGCTGGAGCCCCGCCGCTGGGCCCGCCCGTCCAGAAGACCGGCCCCGCCTGCTGCCTCGCCGCTCAGCGCCAGCAGGGCCGAGGCTCCAGTATCGACCACGGCCTCGATCACCGAGCCCTCGACCGTCACATCGGTGACCAGGGCATTGCCCGAACGCCGCACGGCGACCGGGCCGACATCGTCGGGCAGGACGTGACGGTCTGGCGCCACCATCCGCACGCGCCGCTCGCCCGTCTCGATCTCGATGACCACGCTGCGCAGCATGTCCTGACCCAGGATCAGAGGCGCCGACAGACCTTCGCGCATCGCCAGCGGACCCAACGCGAGGATCGCCGTGCGCAGGCCGGTCAGTCGCATCTCTCCGACCTGAATATCCAGAGTCGTGCCCTTGCCGAGCTGCGGCTGACCCCCGACGCCATAGGCCACCAGCGGCAGGTCGAAGGTGTTGGATATTCCCAGGGTCTCGAACAGACCCCGGTCGATCACCGAATACTGGGCCCCGGAATCGATCAGGGCACGCACGGGCTGACCCGCCACCGTGATCTGGACGGTCGGCACACTGGCCCGCGGCTCGTCATAGGGCAGCCAGCCGCTCGATCCGTCGGGACCGAAGGCCACATCGGGCCGGGCCCACAGCACATTGTCGCGCAGCCACCAGGCGCCACTGACCCCTGCCGCGACAAGGCCGAGCCGGATCAGGAAGTCGCGACGTCTCATCCGGACCTAGATGGCGGCTCCGGACCTGCGACGCCAGCGTCACAGGCGTCGCAGCTTTCGTTTCGCGATTGCGAAAAGACGGATGACGCGCCGGTCACCGCGCTTTACGAAACATCGTGATGTCCCCAGATCGTTATGTCAGCACCCGCGGCCGGGCCCCCGAAGTCGATTTCGTCGAGGCCCTGCTGCGTGGCATCGCCCCGGACGGCGGCCTCTATATGCCCGCTGCATGGCCGGTTCTGCCTGCAGACGCCGCTGCCTCCGGCCAGACCTATGCCGCGATCGCCCGCGCCGCGATGGTGCCCTATCTCGGCACGGCCCTGCCCGACGGCGCGCTGGACCGGGCGCTGGCGAAGCTGGTCGCCGGGTTCGAGACCGCCGAGACCACACCGATGGTCCGGCTCGAAGACGACCTGTGGATGCTGGAACTGTTCCACGGCCCGACTGCGGCCTTCAAGGATCTGGCCATGCAACTGGCCGCGTCCCTGGCGGACGAGGCGCTGGCGGCCTCGGGCGAGCGGCTGACCCTGGTCACGGCGACGAGCGGCGACACCGGTGCCGCCGCCGTCAACGCCTTTGCCAACAAGGCCCGGATCGACCTGATCGTCCTGCACCCGCTGGACCGGGTCTCGCCGATCCAGCGGCGGCAGATGACGACGATCGACGCCGACAATGTGCTGAACCTGGCCATCGAGGGCGATTTCGACGACTGCCAGCGGCTGGTGAAGGGCCTTCTGGCCGACGAGACCCTGCGCGAGCGGGGCCGGTTCAGCTCGGTCAACTCGATCAACTGGGCCCGGCTGGCCGGACAGATCCCCTACTATGTCTCGGCCGTCGCCCAGATGGCCGCACAGGGCGAGACCCGCCCGCCCCGCTTCGTTGTGCCGACCGGCAATTTCGGCGATGCCTTTGCCGGGGTCGCGGCCCGCCGCATGGGCCTGCCGGTCGCTGGTTTCGTCGCTGCCGTGAACAGCAACGACGCCCTGGCCCGCGCCATCAATGACGGCATCTATGCCCGCAAGGCCGCCGTCGAGACGGCCTCGGTCAGCATGGACGTGCAGGCCCCCTCCAATTTCGAGCGGCTGGTGTTCGAGGCCTCGGGTCGCAACCCGGCAGCGACGCGCGACCTGTTCGAGACCTTCGCGGCCACGGGATCAGTGACCCTCCCCACCGACCTGCTGGCCGCTATCCGGGCCGAGGTGTCCGCGGTCTCGATCGACGAGGCCACGACCCGCACCGAGATCGCCCATGCCCACTCAGCCTGGGGTCAGGTCGTCTGTCCGCACACCGCTGTGGCTCTGGCCGCCGCCCGGGCCCTGCCCGCGATCGACGGCCCGACTGTGGTGCTGGCCACCGCCCATCCGGCCAAGTTCGGCCGCGACGTCGGGGATGTGCTGGGCTTCGCGCCCGAGCCCTGCCGCGTGATCCGCGATCTGGGCGACCGGCCGGAGCGGATGACGGTCATTGCCGGAACGCTGGAGGCCGCCCTCGATGCCGTCCGGGGCTTCGGCAGTCAGACGGCCTCCGCCAGCCGCCAGTAGTCCAGCCGCCTCACGAAGGCGGCCGGGTCCTTGGGCGTCACCAGCTTGGTCGGGTCGTGGAAGATCCGGTCGTGCAGCCGGGTCAGGGTGAACCGCAGCGCCGCCGCCTCGCCGAGCCTTGGCAGGGCCTGCGCCTCGGCCGGTGACAGGGGCCGAATGGACTCATAGCCGCGCCGGAACGCCTCGACCGCTCCGGGGATTTCCCGCCCCTCGCCATCGAATCCCCAGGCGCTCAGGGCGATGGCCAGATCATAAACGAGGGCGTCGACGCAGCCGAAATAGAAGTCGATGACGCCGGACACCTCGCCACCCTCGAACAGGACATTGTCGGGGAAATAGTCCGCATGGATCGGTCCCCTTGGCAGGTCCGAGGCGAACGGATCGCCCAGGCGGGCCAGCGCCGCCTCGACCGTGTCGAGAATGGCGCGGTCCGCACCCGTTGCCGCAGTGGCGCAACGGTCGGCCAGGGCCCGCCAGGCGACCGGTCCGACCGGATTGGCGCGCGGCACTGAAAACCCGGCGGCGTCCCGGTGCAGGCGCGCCAGCACCGCGCCTGCCGTCGCCTGATCCGCCAAGGTCGGGCTCCGCAGCCAGGCCCCGGCCCGCCATTCGATCACGGCGCAGGCCCGGTCGTTCAGCCGGCCCAGCCACTGGCCCGACCGGTCCCGCACCGGACGCGGAGCCGGAAAGCCCCGGTCGGCCAGATGGTCGGTCAGACCCAGACAGAAGGGCAGCGACGCCGCATCCGTCCGTCCCTCGAACAGGGTCAGGACATACCGGCCCGTCGCGGTCTCCAGCCGGTAGTTGGTGTTCTCCACCCCCTCGGCGATCGGGTGCAGCGACACGAATTCGCCGACCGAATGGCCCTGCAGCCAGGCGCGTGCCTGATCGTCAGAGACCGGGGTGAAGACCGCCATTCAGTGGTGGCCGAGCACGGCGTGTCGCGCCCGGACAATGTCGGCGACATCGGACAGAACGCTTTCGGTCGTCGGCCAGCGACCCGCGCCGCGACCCTTGCACGACCAGACCCGACCATCCTCACCGTAGACCTTCAAGGCGTTGCGCTCCCCTCTGAGGCGGGCAAAGAGCGGGTCGGAAAGCGCGCCGTCAAGCCTGACAGACGACTTCAGCGCCCCGTCCACCCGGTGACAGGCACCGATCTGGCGGACCGGCCCGGACACCACAAAGGCATCCGACAGCACATCGCACGGCACATCGGCCTCGGCGGGCGTTTCGCCGAACGCTTCGAACGCCAGCAGGCGGACCTTGGCGGCGGAATCGCGACCTTCCAGGTCGGAAGACGGGTCTTCCTCGGCGAAGCCGGCGACGCGGGCGTCAGCCAGGGCATCGGCAAAATCGGCTCCGGCCTCCAGACGGCCCAGCATGAAATTCACCGTGCCGTTCAGGACGGCCTCGAAGCCCGCCACGGGCCCGGCCGCCCGGGCGGCGCGCAGGGTCTCGATCATCGGGGCACCCCCGCCGACCGCCGCCGAATAGGCCAGACGCGCACCGCTGGCCTGGGCCAGGGCGGCCAGTCCGGCCGGGTCGCGGCTGATTGCCTGTTTGTTGGCGCTGGCCACGTCGATGCCGCGCTCGAGCGCACAGCGGATCAGGTCGTGCCCGGCACCACCCTCGGACAGGGCCTCGAGCAGAAGGTCGGGCTTCTGGTTCAGCAGGGCCTCGCGGTCGCTGGTGAACAGATTGACCGGGGCATCGACGTCGCGGGCCTTGCGCGGATCCCGCACCAGGACGCCGACGACCTGGAACCGGGGATCGACCAGCAGACGGGCCAGAAGGCCACCCCCGACCACACCGCAGCCGGCGATGGCGACCCGCACCGGAGCATCGGGAACCGAGGGTCCCGGAGGGGCGGAATGATCCCCAACCACCGTACAGTCGGCCCGGCCAAGCGCCGCGACCTCGATCTCGACACCCCGCTGGTGCGCCATGTCGATGGCACCGTGCTGGACCAGCGCCCCGCCGTGGCGACGGGCATCGTCCCAGGAGGCCCGGCGATAGCGCAGCGGCTTGCCCGAGGCCGAGGCCGGATCGCGGTCGTAGAGACCATCGACATCCTTCACCAGCCGCACCCGCTTCAGGCCCAGCTCGGCCGCGATGAAGACGGCCGTCAGGTCCGAACCGCCTCGCCCGAGCAGGGCCACCCGGCCATCGGGCCGCACCGCCCCGAACCCCGGGACGACGACGACCTGATGCTGCTCCAGCGCCTGTCGCAGGCCGTCGCCGCGCAGGTCGCAGGGATGGGCATGTTGCAGCGGTCCGTCCGCCACGATCCCCAGTTCCCGCACCGACAGGGCCACGGCGCCCAGACCGATCCGGTCGCAGGCGATGGCCGAGAAGGCCGCCGCCTTTTCCTCACCCAGCGCGACATAGCCGGGCAGCAGATCGTTCTCGTGATCCAGCCCCAGCGACCGGGCCTCGGCCAGAAGGCGGTCCGTGTGCCCGGCAAAGGCCGAGACGACGGCGACGACCTTCCGGCCCGCGCGGACATGGCCATAGATCTCCGACGCGACCACCGGCGCATCGGCCGCGGACTTCAGGATCGACGATCCGAATTTGAGCACCACGACATCCGGAGCCGGGCTGGCTGCAGAGCCAGGTTTCAGCGGTTCGGACGGGACGACGGCAAGGTGGGCAGCTGAGTAGGGCATGGGGTTCGTTTCAGGACTGGAAGATGAAGGGGCTGGATTTCGGGCAAGAAAAAACCCGCTCCGGAGGGGTCCGGGCGGGTCTGGGTTTGCGTTTTGGCCTGTCCGGCGCGCGCTAACCTGTCCCCGCCCGCAAGGGGCCGGTGATGGTCATACCGCCGATGGTCGTGAGCGTGGTGAGGGGGGTGACACGGGTGCTGGTCCGCGCCGAGCCGGCTGCGGAGAAGGTCGAACCGGCGATGCTGCCGAAACGGGACACGAGCGTCATTCCTGTGAAAATCGAACCTGAAGGTGTCGGCAGAGCTTCCATTCGTCAACCCCCGTCATGCACATTTTTTGCGCGCCGTGCACATGAGGCGTAATGGAATGTTCATTTGGCGCGGGTTTTATCTGAACACGGGTGAATTTTTGCACTTGACCGGCGGTTCTCGCAGTTGCAACGTAGTGAAACTCATCAAGACCGACCGAGGGATAGGCCCTTTGACGTCGGGGCAACCATCGGTCCCAACCGAACGGTGCCAACTCCTGCGAGAGACCGCCCCATTTCTTCGGAAATGACAGGTCTCGCGAGAGATGAGTGGAGCGTCGACGAGGCGACGTTCCACGATCTGTCATCGCACCGGGGTCTTGCTGAGCAGGACGATGCGACGACCCGATGACCCTGGCCCTGGCTTCAAAAACCTCTGACGATTCCCGCCTCCGCCCCATCCCGGCGAGCCGTGCCTATGCGCAGCCACGCCGCGAGCGGTCGGGCGACGCCGTCGACATCACGATCGACATTCCCGCCGACTTCCGCCTCCAGTCCGGGGAGCGCCTCGGCCAGCGCACCCTGACCGGCCGTCTGCACGGCCGCGAGGGCACGCCGCTGATCGTCGTGGCCGGCGGGATCTCGGCCGGGCGTTTCGTGCACCGGACCGAGACCAACGGCCTGGGCTGGTGGTCCGGCGCGGTCTCGATCCGGGGCCCTATCGACCTCTCCCGCTTCCAGGTCCTCGCCTTCGACTATGCCCCCGATGCCGGGCAGGGTTCCTCGGTCACGATCACCACCCATGACCAGGCAAGGCTGCTGGGACTGCTGCTAGACCATCTGGGCTTCGAGACCGTGTCGGCCTTCGTCGGCTGTTCCTATGGCGGCATGATCGCCCTGGCGTTCGGGGAGCTGTTCCCGCGCCGGGCCGAACAGCTGGTCGTCGTCTCGGCCGCGCACCGTGCCCACCCGCAGGCCACGGCCTGGCGCGGCATCCAGCGCCGCATCCTGCAGCTGGCCCAGGCGGCGGGTCGCCCCGAAGATGGCGTCGCCCTCGCCCGCGAACTGGCCATGACCACCTATCGCACGGCCGAGGAATTCGGCGATCGCTTCGCCAGCACCGCCCCCGCCAGCGCCGGTCAGGCCTATCCGGTCTGCGAATATCTGACGGCCCGGGGCAAGGCCTACCGCACCCACACCACGCCCGCCCGCTGGCTGTCGCTGTCGGACTCGATCGACCGGCATGCCGTGTCGCCCGAGGCCATCAGCACACCGGTCACCCTGGTCGGGTTCGACTCGGACCGGCTGGTTCCCATCGACGATATCCGCGAGCTGGCCGCCCGCCTGCCGAACCTGTGGCGTCTGGTCGAGGCCCCGTCCCTGTACGGCCACGACGCCTTTCTGAAGGAAGACGCCCTCGTCGGCGACATCCTGCGCAACGCCCTGAAGGAGATCGACCAATGAGCCGCAAGTCCGACCCCAGAACGATCGCCGCCCGTCACGGCGTGGATACGGACACGGCGCACGGCTCGGTCATGCCGCCGCTCTATCTGTCGTCGAACTATTCGTTCGCCGGCTTCGAGCAGAAGCGGAAATACGACTACAGCCGCTCGGGCAATCCGACGCGGGACGTGCTGGCCGAGACCCTGGCCGAGCTGGAAGGCGGCGCAGGCTGCGTCGTCACTGCGACCGGCATGGCCGCCGTCGACCTGCCGCTCAGCCTGCTCGATCCCGGCGACCTGCTGATCGCGCCGCATGACTGTTACGGCGGGACCCACCGGCTGCTCTGCGCCCGCGCCCGCAAGGGCCATTTCGAGGTGCTGTGGGTCGACCAGGGCGATCCTGTCGCTCTGGACCGGGCCCTGGCCCTGAATCCGAAGATGGTCCTGGTCGAGACCCCGTCGAACCCGCTGCTGCGCGTCGTCGACGTGGCCGACATCTGTGCCCGCGCGCACCGGGTGGGCGCAAAGGTCGTGGCCGACAACACCTTCCTGTCGCCCGCCCTGCAGCGGCCGATCGCGCTCGGGGCCGACATCGTCGTCCACTCGACGACCAAATACATCAACGGTCATTCGGACGTGGTCGGGGGCGCCGTGATCGCGGCCGATCCGGCCGACCATGCCGAGCTGGCCTGGTGGGCCAACTGTCTGGGCGTCACCGGTTCGCCCTTCGACGCCTATCTGACGCTGCGTGGTGTGCGCACCCTGTTTGCCCGGATCGAGCGGCAACAGACCACCGCCGCCCATGTGGCCGAACTGCTCGAAGCCCACCCGGCGGTCAAGGCAGTCCACTATCCCGGCCTGAAGTCCCATCCCGGCCATGCGCTGGCGGCTCGCCAGCAGCAGGGCCCCGGGGCCATGCTGTCGTTCGAGCTGGCCGGCGGCGTCGAGGCCGTCCGCGCCATCATCGAGAACCTGGAGGTCTTCACCCTGGCCGAGTCGCTGGGCGGGGTCGAAAGCCTGATCGCCCACCCGGCCACCATGACCCACGCCGCCATGACGCCGGAGGCCCGCAAGGTCGCCGGGATCACCGACGGCCTGCTGCGCCTGTCGGTCGGCCTGGAACATCAGGATGACCTGATCGCCGATCTGGTCCAGGCCCTTGATTGCGTGGTGACGGCCCGGGCCGAGGCGGCCTGAGCCGGATCAGCGCAGTCCGAAGGGGACGATCTTGTTCTCCCGGTCGTGGCCGATGTCGGCGGTCCCCAGCCAGGGGATGCCCGACCGGTCGCACCAGTAGCGAACGATCTCTTCGGGTGTCAGACCGAAGTCCGGCTCATTGTAGGTGATGTCGGAAACCCGGCCGAGCCGGATGCCCGCCACACGCCGGATCGAGGCCTGGCCGGTCAGGTGGAACATCATCCGGTCGACCCGGTAGAGCGCCTCGGACACTTCTTCCAGCATCAGGACGTGACCACCCAGATCCGGCTCAAGCACCGTACCGACCAGCTGGTCCAGAATGGTCAGGTTGAAGGCCACCGCCGGGCGAGGGTCCTCGTGCAGCGAGGGCTCCCATGACGACGCCGCGCCCTTGGTCAGCCAGTTCAGCGCCCGCCAGGCCGTCGCGTCGTTGCGAACTGCATCCGAGGCCATGGGCCCGTGCGCCAGGTGCTGGAAGCCCGCCTTGTACATCCCGGCCAGCAGGCTGCCGGCGTCCGAATAGCCGAGATACCGCTTGGCCCGGGCCACGTCGTTCAGGCGCGGAATGACCGCCTCGGCGATCCGGCAGGAGCCATAGCCACCGCGCGCGAACCAGATGGCATCCAGCCGGGGATCATTGGCGAACTCGACGAAGGCCGCTGCCCGGGTCGCATCGTCGCCGCCGAAATGGCCGTGCTTCGAGAAACTGGCCGGGTGGAACACCACCGAGATCGATTGGTCCGGGACGTGGGTCGCGAACCAGGCCTCGATCGCCTCGCCCCGCTCGGGGTTCAGGCGCGACGAGGCATTGACGATTCCGATCTTCAAAGCGTCTTCCCCCGATCCGGTGTGCGCCTTTCATAGGCCGGAAGGCGGCATCGCACCAACCACCCTTTCCCTTCGAATCGCATCCCTCTAGTCACGCGGGATGAACGAGACGAAAGACTATTTCTTCTGTGGCATCGGCGGATCGGGGATGCTGCCGCTGGCGATGATCGTCCAGGCCCGGGGCGGGCGGATCGCCGGGTCCGACCGCGCGCTGGACCAGGGCCGGACCCCGGCCAAATTCGACTGGCTGAGGGCGCATGACGTGGCCCTGCACCCGCAGGACGGCTCAGGGATCGTCAGCCCGGACCAGACCGTCGTCGCCACCGGCGCGATCGAGGACACTGTCCCTGACATCGGTGCGGCCCGGCGCGTCGGCGCGACCATTGTCACCCGGCCCGAACTGCTCAGCCGCCTGTTCAATGATGCCCCGGTCTCTATCGGTGTGGCCGGCACCAGCGGCAAGTCGACCATCACCGGCATGATCGCCTGGATCCTGCAGTCTGCAGGCCGCGCACCGACCGTCATGAACGGTGCCGTGATGCGGAATTTCGCCGATGCGGACCATCCCTTCGCCAGTGCCCTGATCGGCGGTCCCGACCTGTTCGTGGCCGAGGTGGACGAGAGCGATGGCTCCATCGCCCGCTACGACCCGACCGTGGCCGTGGTGTCGAACATCTCGCTGGATCACAAGTCGATGGAGGAGCTGCGCGACCTGTTCGGCGGCTTCACGGACCGGGCCCGCCATGCCGTCCTCAACCTCGACAACCCTGAAACGGCGGCCCTGGCCCAGGCGATGGTCGAGGCCGGTCGCGCCGAGGCCGTGATCACCTTTGCGCTGGGCCATGCCGATGCCGACCTGTCGGCCCATGATCTTGCCCCCCTGCCGACGGGCATGACCTTCACCCTGACCGAGCGGGCCAGCGGCGAGACCTTTGCCGTCGTGCTGAACGTGCCCGGGGCCCACAATGTCGCCAATGCCCTGGCCGCCCTTGGGGCCGTGCGGGCGCTGAGCGTGCCCATGGCCGAGGCGGTCGCCGCGCTCGAGACCTTTTCCGGCATCCGCCGCCGGATGGAGGTGGTCGGCTCGGCGGGCGGCATCACGGTCATCGACGACTTTGCCCATAACCCCGACAAGATCGCAGCGACGCTGAAGACCCTGCATGCCTTTCCGGGTCGGCTGCTGATCCTGTTCCAGCCGCACGGCTTTGGCCCGCTGAAGCTGATGAAGTCCGAGTTCATCGCGGGCTTCGCCGGACTGATGCGCGAGGACGACCACCTGCTGATGCCCGAGCCCGTCTATTATGGCGGAACCACCGATCGCAGCGTCGGGTCCGAGGATATCGCCTCCGGCATCCGTGCCGCAGGCCGACAGGCCGAGGCCCTGCCGGACCGCGCGGCCTGTGGCGATCGGATCGTCGCAATCGCCCGGCCGAGCGACCGGATCGTCGTGATGGGCGCACGCGATGACACCCTTTCCGAGTTTGCGGCGGAGCTTTTGACTCGCCTGGGCGCTTAGGCCCGATGTTCCAGACTCCGCCGCCTCCACCGCCCGTCGTTCAGGCCCCTGCAGACCTTGGCGAAGTCGTCGTCACGGCCGCCCGGCTGCCCCCCGCCGCCGGGGAAGCCGCCTTCTCCGTCATCCGGCTGGACCCCCAGGTGCTGGACCGGACGAACCGCCTCGACGAGGCCCTGGCCACCGTGCCGGCCGTGTCACTGTTCCGGCGCACATCGAGCCTGGCCTCCAATCCGACGACCCAGGGCATCAGCCTGCGCGCCATCGCGCCCTCGGGGGCGGGGCGGACGCTGGTTACCCTCGACGGCGTGCCTCTGAACGACCCGTTCGGCGGCTGGGTGCTGTGGTCGCGGGTCGCGCCCGAGAGCCTGAGCGGGGTGGATATTGTGCGCGGCTCCGGGGCCGGGCCCTATGGGGCCGGAGCCCTGACGGGCGTCATCGCCCTGCGCGAGCGTGACCGGGGCGGGGCTCTGGACGTGTCCGTGGCCGAGGATGGCGGCGAGCGGCTGGCGGCCTCGACCGCGCTGGAAAGCGGCCGGTTCGCCCTGACGGCTTCACTCATGGCCGAGACCAGCGACGGCTACCGCGCGGTCCGTAACGGCGCGGGCGGGGCGGCCGACACCCTGCTGGACCTGCAGACCCACAGCGGATCCCTGCGCGGCGACGTCCGGCTGGACGATGCGACCGCCCTGTCCCTGCGCGCCTCGGCCTATGACGAGGATCGGGGTGCCGGTCTGGTCGGGGCCCGCGCCTCGGCCAGCGGACAGCTTTACAGCGCCACCCTGGCCCGGACGCCCGCCCGCGACCGTCTCGGCTGGCGCGCCCAGATCTGGCGCAGCGAGAGCGACTTTGCGAACTCGTCGGTCGCGGTTGCCGCCGACCGCAGCGCGACCACCCCGGCCAATGACCAGTTCGAAACGCCGGCCGAGGGGTGGGGCAGCAATCTGGCCCTGCGCCAGACCGCCGTCGATCTGGCTGCAGGTCGGCTGGAGTGGGAGGTCGGGGCCGATGCCCGGTTCAACACCGGCGAGACGCGCGAGCGATTCCGCTTCATGAACGGTGCCTTCACCCGCGACCGGATCGCGGGCGGCGAGACGGCTGTCGTCGGTGGCTATGCCGAAGGATCGTGGACGTCCGACCTCTGGCTGGTGGCGGGCGGGGTCCGGATTGATCACTGGGAGACGACCAACGGTCGCCGTCTGGAGCTGGACCGGGCCAACGGCCTGCCGACGCTGGACGTCGCCGATCCCGACCGGTCGGGCGAGGTCGTGTCGGCCCGTCTTGCCGTGCGTCGCGATCTGGGGGCTGGGGTGGCCGCAAGGGCCGCCGCCTATTCGGGGTTCCGGCCGGCCACGCTGAATGAACTGCACCGGCCGTTCCGCGTCGGAAATGACCTGACCGAGGCCAATGCCGCGCTGGAGCCCGAGACCCTGCAGGGGGTCGAGACCGGCCTGTCCTGGACCGGCGGCGCAGCCTCGGTCTCGGCCACGGTATTCTGGAACCGGATCAAGGACGCCATCGTCAATGTCACGATCGGACAGGGCCCCGGCACCTTCCCGCGCGCAGGGTTCGTCCCGGCGGGCGGTGTCCTGCGCCAGCGCCAGAATGCGGGCACGATCGAGGCGACCGGGCTGGAGCTGAACGGCGAATACCGGATCGCCAACCGCCTGACCTTTGTCGCCGCCGCTTCGGTCACCGATGCCGAGCTGGATGGCGGCACGGCGGCGCCGCAGCTGACCGGCCTGCGCCCCGCCCAGGCCCCGGTCTGGAGTGCGACGGCCGGAGCGGACTGGCAGGCCACAGACCGCGTCAGCCTGTCGGCCCGCGCGCGCTACGAGAGCCGCCGGTTCGACGACGACCTGAACAGCCGGATCCTCGACGACGCCCTGACCGTCGACGGTCGCGCCGAGTTCGCCCTGCGCGAGGGCACACGCCTGTATGCCGCTGTCGACAACCTGTTCGACGCGGACGTGGCCGTGTCCCAGACCGGGGATGCCATCACCGGCTATGGCCCACCCCGCACGGCACGGATCGGGGTGAGCCTGTCCTGGTGACGCGATCGCATCGCGGCTGCGCATGATCCGGTGACGAAGCCGGCGGACGCCCCTATGGTCGCGGCCATGTCCGACACGCCCCATGCCCCGCCCGCCACAGGCTCCGACGCAGCGCCCCTGCGGCTGTATCTGATCGATGCCTCGGCCTATATCTTCCGGGCCTATCACGCCCTGCCGCCGCTGACGCGCAAGTCCGATGGCCTGCCGGTCGGGGCGGTGCAGGGCTACTGCAATATGCTGTGGAAGCTGCTGAAGGACATGAAGGGCGCCGACGGGCCGACCCATCTGGCGGCCATCTTCGACCATTCGGAAAAGACGTTCCGCAACACTCTCTACGACCAGTACAAGGCCAACCGCTCGGCCCCGCCCGAGGACCTGGTCCCCCAGTTTCCGCTGGTGCGCGAGGCGACGGCGGCGTTCGGCGTCCATTGTGTCGAACTGCCCGGCTATGAGGCCGACGACCTGATCGCCACCTATGCCTGCAAGGCGCGGGACATGGGCGGCGAGGCGGTGATCGTGTCCTCGGACAAGGACCTGATGCAGCTGATCGGGCGCGGGGTCATCATGTACGACCCGATGAAGGACCGGCGTCTGGGCGAGGACGCGGTGATGGAGAAGTTCGGGGTCACCCCGGACAAGATGGTCGATCTGCAGGCCCTGATCGGCGACAGCGTCGACAATGTCCCCGGCGCCCCCGGCATCGGCCCCAAGACGGCGGCACAACTGCTGGACGAATACGGCGACCTCGACACCCTGCTGGCCCGCGCCGGCGAGATCAAACAGCCCAAGCGGCGCGAGACCCTGATCAATTTCGCCGACCAGATCCGCCTCAGCCGCGAGCTGGTGCGCCTGACCTGCGATGCCCCGGCCCCCGAGGCCATCGCCGATTTCGCCGTGCGCGATCCCGATCCGGCGACCCTGTCGGCGTTCCTTGAGCAGATGGAGTTCCGGTCTCTGGCGCGCCGTGTCGGGGATGGCAAACATCCCGACCACGACGGCCCGGCCCTGGCCCCGCGTCCGGTCTATATGAGCGCGCCCGTGGTCACGCCCCGCTATGGCGCGACCGCCGCCCCGGCCGAGCCGGTCGAGGCGCAGGGGTTCGACCATGCCGCCTATGTCTGCGTCCAGACCGAGGCGGACCTCGATGCCTGGATCGCGAAGGCCACGGCGGCAGGGGTCATCGGGTTCGATACCGAGACCGACGCCCTGTCGGCCACCCATGCCGGGCTGTGCGGGGTCTCGCTGGCCATCGGGCCCAATGAGGCCTGCTACATCCCCCTGACCCACGAGCACACGCCGATGGCGGGCGCGGGCGGGCTGGACTTCGGCGATGCGCCGGACACGCGCGAGCCCCTGGCCCAGATCGACAAGGCGACGGCGCTGGCGAAGCTCAAGCCGCTGCTGGAAGATCCCGGCGTCCTCAAGGTTCTCCAGAACGCCAAATACGACCTCGCCGTCATGGCCCGGCGCGGCATCCGGGTGCACCCGGTCGAGGACACCATGCTGATCAGCTATGTGCTGGAGGGCGGGCTGCACAGCCACGGCATGGACGAGCTGGCCCGACTGCACCTCGGCCACGAGCCCATCCCGTTCAAGACGGTGGCGGGCACCGGCAAGGCCCAGAAATCCTTCAAACATGTCGAGCTGGACCCGGCCACCCGCTATGCGGCCGAGGACGCGGACGTGACCCTGCGGCTGTACCGGATCCTCAGGCCCCGGCTGGCGGCGGAGGGGCTGCTGACGGTCTACGAAACCCTGGAACGCCCCCTGCCCTCGGTCCTGGCCGAGATGGAGACCGCCGGCATCCGCATCGACCCGGAACGCCTGCGCCGCCTGAGCCACGAGTTCGGCCTGCGCATGGTCGAGCTGGAGCAGACGGCCCACGAACAGGCCGGTCGCCCCTTCAACCTGGGCAGCCCCAAACAGCTGGGCGAGATCCTGTTCGGCGAGCTGAACCTGCCCGGCGGCAAGAAGACCGCCTCGGGCCAGTGGGCCACCGACGCCGCCATCCTGGACGAGCTGGGTCGCAACCCGGCGGTCGACCACCCCCTGCCCGCCACCCTGCTGGAATGGCGCCAGCTGGCCAAGCTGAAGGGCACCTATACCGACGCCCTGTCCGCCGCCGCCGACCCGGACACCCACCGCATCCACACCAGTTACCAGATGGCGGCCACCACCACGGGCCGGCTGTCCTCCAGCGACCCGAACCTGCAGAACATCCCCGTCCGCAACGACATCGGCCGCCAGATCCGCCAGGCCTTCGTCCCCTCGCCCGGCAACCTGCTGATCAGCGCCGACTACAGCCAGATCGAGCTGCGGCTGCTGGCCCATATCGGCGACATCCCCGAGCTGAAGCGCGCCTTCAAGGCCGGGCTCGACATCCATGCGGCCACGGCGTCCGAGATGTTCGGCGTGCCGGTCGAGGGCATGCCCGCCGAGACCCGCCGCCGCGCCAAGGCGATCAATTTCGGCATCGTCTATGGCATCAGCGCCTTTGGCCTGGCCAACCAGCTGAACATCGACCAGTCCGAGGCCGGGGCCTATATCAAGACCTATTTCGAACGCTTCCCCGGCATCCGCGCCTATATGGACGCCACCCGGGCCGAGGTGCGGGCGGCGGGCTATGTCTCGACCCTGTTCGGCCGCAAGATCCACATCCCGGCCATCCATTCCAAGTCGGGGGCCGAGCGCCAGTTCGGCGAGCGCGCCGCCATCAACGCCCCGATCCAGGGCGCCGCCGCCGACATCATCCGCCGCGCCATGATCCGCATGCCCGGCGCGTTGGAGGCCGCCGGCCTGTCACAGGTGAAGATGCTGCTGCAGGTCCACGACGAACTGGTGTTCGAGACACCGGAAGCCGACGCCGAAGCCGCCATGACCGTCATCCGCCAGGTCATGGAAACCGCCGACGAACCGGCGGTGAAGCTGAGCGTCCCTCTGGTGGTGGATGCCCGGGCGGCGACGAACTGGGACGAGGCGCATTAGGGGGGCGGGTGCAGCGTCAGGAGCAGACATTCGTATCTCACCGGAGAAGCATTCGCTTCTAAGGTGAAATCAGTCTGCTTTCTGTTCACGTTTCAGGTCCCGCTTTCGATATGTGGCGGACTTATTTGACTGTTCCCGGACACGGGAAACATCCTCTTGTCAAAGAAGGAAGGCAGCGAGACCTGCTCCGATTTCACCAGCTATTTTGAAACCGCTAACCGTCAATGCAGTAATTCCCAATGTTGCACAGCATTCATTGCTTGAAAACAGCCCTGGAATTCGTCAAATTGGAACTCGTTAATTGAAGGCTCAAGGTCCGCATACCATTCGTCGGTAGTTGTTTTTGCAGCGAGCACTGGCATGACTTGGGGTGCAGAAGTGTCCGAACCTGCTGCAAGTCCCAAAGCGTCCGCGTAGCTGGGCCCAAATGATTCCTGCCAATCCGATTCAGCCGTTCTGAAGGCTGAAGTGTCCCGCGCAGGGACGGGACCTCCCTGCAAATCGCTAAGTAATGGACCTAGCAGGTCGCTAACATCAAATGTACCGTCGGAGAAGTTCATCTCTAAGGGAACATAAGCCCACTGAAAGTTCTCGAGGGCCGTATTACCAAACTCATCTTCCAAAGTCGTTATACGCCCGACGTTGATCGTCGACCCGTCCGGAAGCTCGAGGAATACCTCGCGCTCTATGCAAATGTAGTAACCGTCCTGATCCTCCCAGCCAAAATAGTTTTCCACTCTCCCATAAGCGTCAGAAAAAAGGATCTGACACTGTCCGGAGGATACGTCAGTAAAATTTATGCCACTAATACCACCTAGACTTCCGCCTCTCAGCCCATCCATGATGTAATCATGTCCGCCCCCAAGGCCGAATTCAACGTATACACCAAGTGCGGTAGCAGATCCCTCAGCCCTTATCTCGATCGCATCGTTCCCGGCACCGCCAGAGACAACACACGTACCACTGGTCGTGTCGTAAGACACAATAAGCCGATCGCTTCCATCTCCCCCATCCAACCTGGTCGCGCCGCCCAGTGTCGTGAAGAGCAGGTCGGCTCCGGAACCGCCGTCGATTAGCGAGCCGCCAATGTTCACAGCGAGCACGTCAGACTGGGAGCTTCCGACCACGTTCGGTCGAAGGTTGTCGAAGTTCAAAATCCCACCGCCCATGCGGCTCTGCAAACTACCGTTGCCCTGGTCACTCAGAAGCAGATTGTAGCCCGTTCCACTCGATGACAGGTCCACGACATCAGCCGAACCTCCAGAGTTGAGAACACCGTCTATGCGAAGGTCTAGGTCAGCATTAAAGATACCCTCAAAGGAGAAGGTGTCGATTGTATCAGTTGCGGTGATTTCCTCGATCGAGATCAATGTGTCCTGGTTGCCATATCCATCGTTCGATACCGTAAAGGCTTGAACGCCTGAACTGCCAATCGGCGAGTTGGCCGCATTGAGCGCAATGGTGATTCCGGTAGGCGCAACGAATCCCGAGTCGACTATGGAGTAATCCACACGATCGCGCCCATCCCCTGGCGTAAGCGTTCCTGTTTCACCGCCATGAAGCACGTCATCTCCGATACCTCCATTCAGAACGTCGTCACCGAGCCCTCCGGACAACTCATCGTCACCTGTCCCACCGTAAAGAAAATCGTCGCCACCACCCGCTATGATGAAATCGTCGCCGCCGAAACCAAATAGCAGATCGCTTGAATTCGTCCGCTGACTCATATCTATGTAATTAGACGCTCCGTTACCCCTCCTGACGATTTCAACTGTAGCCCCGAAAGAATAGCTAACATTTGAGTGCTGAAGCCCCAGCGCGGCTAAATCGCTTCCCATGACCAAAGCATCATAAGACGGAAGAACTAGATTAGAAAAACCCAACTCCTGCATGATCTGATTCTGTGTTGGAAATATTCCTCCCGCATAATCGAAAGCGGCTGAGTTCAACTGCTGCTCTGTTGGACGTTCGATAGTGTCATTCGCACTCAATACGACGTGCAAAATCTCATGCAACATAAGTATTGTTTCCGTATCTGGAACGAGTGCGCCAAATTGATTGAATGTATAATACGCGCCTACGAATGAAAAATTGAACGTTGCATAAACTGGTTGCTGAGTAAAATTTGCTCGGCCTGGTTCAGTGGGACTTTCTCCGAGACGAATTCGCTGCCCTGTAGAAACAAATTTGTCTACGAGTAGACGGAAACTTACTGAAGCATTATATAAATTTTCTAAGTAAAGCAGTATGTCCGCTTGATCTGAACTCGAGAAGGACGAGACTGGCGCCTCCCGTATGGTCGCCCAGGCCCCGTTAGGTCCCACGCCCCAAAAATCGATGGATGATTGAACTTGTGACCAAGGCATGGAAATTTCCTATTCTAGATCGGATATGGTTATCTTTCTACGTGAAGATGGCTCTGCAACATAACTAAAGTAGTAGTCCCACCCGAGCCTGTAGACGCGTCGGCACATTCGGGCATCGTCATCAGGGAACGTGACGCAGATCTGATCGCGCAGAACGTAATAGCTTCCCCGTCGTCCGATTCGGTCGTTGCCACTGGAGTATCTACCGTCACGGTAAAAGCGTTCGGCTCCGCCTGACGTCAATGCGTCGCCTCGCTCATTGACCGTAAGTGCTGCTCGCCCTGAAAGGGCATGGACGATTTGGAGGCGGTCGAGCCTGACTTCTTGACTTGAGGCGCATAGAGCCGAAAGAGAAACTAAGCAGCCTATTATTGCAGACATTTGTATTCCCCTTGAACGAGAAGGGAACAGCAAAATCTCTTCTCGTCAAGCGTGCATTTTCTCTAGCCCGCCAATCTGGCCATTTAATGCCAAGCTCAACTGAGCTCAGCGCCATCGCTCACCAGCTTAGCGTGCGGACCGGAAAGACGTTTCTCTATCGCACGGTTGCGGAGACCTTCGCTAAGTGTGTTACGGCCATCAGTTGAGTGCACCACCGCTATCAGACGACGTCTGCCCCCGTTGACAGCGCTTGGCTATCGGATTTCCTGCTACTCGAGCTTCCGCGTCAATGCTGACCCCGCCTATCCCCACCCCATAAAAATCCAGATCCGCATAATGCGCCACCGGCGCCAGCCCCTGGAACCGGTCCGCCAGCAGGGGCCGGAAGCTCGGTCTCGATTTCAGCCGCATGTACCAGGTCTTGAGGCCCGGCCAGGCCTTCCAGGAGACCTCGCCGAAATAGTCCAGGATCGAGATGTGGGCGCCGGCGACGAGGTCGGCCTGGCTCATGCGGCGGCCGGTCAGCCAGTCGCGTTCGTTCAGCAGGGCCTCCATCATGGCCAGATGGCCCTTCAGCGCCTCGCGGCCTTCGAGCAGGGCCCGGGCCTCGGGCGGGCCGAGGCGCAGGAGTCAACCTGAAGGGGTCCGATGCTTACACGCTTGACGCGACGACGGTGTTGTGGCCTCTTCGCCTCCGGAGGGATCACCAATGTCTGGTTTGATAGGCTGCCTAGCGGCTCTTTCGGCTCTCTGCGCCCAAGGCCAGGAAGTGAGGCTCGACGGCCTTCAGATCGTCCATGCTCTCGCCGGGCGGTCAGCGTTGATGGTCAATGATCGCGGTGCCCCATTGACGTCAGGCGCGGCAGAACGCTTTTACCGGGACGGCAGGTACACCGATAATGGCGATCGCGTCCGAAGAAAGGGAAGCTATCACGTCTCTAATGACCAGATTTGCGTCACACGTTCCGGTGAAGACGCCCGTATGTGCCGATACCTTTACAAGACCGGGCCGGATTACTACTTCAAAGACGTCACAGGCTCGTCTTCCCTGACGAGATTAAACATAACTGACTTGGAATAGAAGTCTTTCAGGCGTTCAGCGCTGCTGCCGACCCCGCCTGTTGCACAGCCCTAAAAATCCAGATCCGCATAGTGCGCCACCGGTGCCAGCCCCTGGAAACGGTCCGCCAGCAGGGGCCTGAAGCTCGGTCTCGACTTCAGCCGCATGTACCAGGTCTTGAGGCCCGGCCAGGCCTTCCAGGAGACCTCGCCGAAATAGTCCAGGATCGAGATGTGGGCGCCGGCGACGAGGTCGGCCTGGCTCATGCGGCGGCCGGTCAGCCAGTCGCGTTCGTTCAGCAAAGCTTCCATCATGGCCAGATGGCCCTTCAGCGCGTCGCGGCCCTCGCGCAGGGCCCGGGCCTCGGGCGGGCCGAGCCGAAGCAACGGTTTCTCCATCCGCTCGTGCAGCAGGACGGCATTGACCTCATCCATGAAGCGGCGGTCGAACCAGCCGGTCAGGCGCCGGGCCTCGGCGCGCTCCGACAGGTCGGCGGGCAGCAGCAGCGGGGCTTTCTGGGCGTCTTCCAGCCAGCCGAGGATGGCCGGGGCCTCGCACAGGATCAGGGGCTTGCCCGTATCGGTGACGCGCAGGACGGGGGGCATGCCGGAGGGATTGAACTGGCCCAGGACGCAGTCGGGCTCCCACGGACGGACCAGGGTCTCGGTCCACTCCAGCCGCGCTTCGCCCAGCGCCAGCCGGGCCGCGCGCGAGCCGGGGTCGAAGGGGAAGTGGAACAATTCGAGGGCCGCCATCACGCCTGATTGCATCGGCCGGCGTTAAGACCGCGTTTACTGCGATGGCCGGAGCGGGGAGATTTCGCTCAGAAGGCGCTCTGGCCCGTGATGGCGCGACCCAGGATCAGGGCGTGGACGTCGTGGGCCCCCTCATAGGTGTTGACGGTCTCGAGGTTCATGGCGTGGCGCATGACGTGCATCTCGCCCGTGATCCCGGCGCCACCATGCATGTCGCGCGCCTCGCGGGCGACGGCCAGGGCCTTGCCGCAGTTGTTGCGCTTCATCATCGAGATGGCCTCCGGCACCCAGGCCCCGGTGTCGAGCAGGCGACCCAGGGCGAAGGCGCCCTCGAGGCCGAGGAAGATCTCGGTCTGCATGTCGGCCAGCTTCTTCTGGACCAGCTGGCGGCTGGACAGGGGGCGGCCGAACAGCATCCGCTCGCCGACATAGTCGCGCGTCAGGTGGAAACAGGCCTCGGCGGCGCCCATGGCTCCCCAGGCGATGCCGTAGCGGGCCTTGTTCAGGCAGGAGAAGGGCCCGCGCAGACCCTTGACGCCCGGCAGCAGATTGGCCTCGGGCACGAAGACGTCGTTCAGGCCGATGTCGCCGGTGATGGAGGCGCGCAGGCTCAGCTTGTCGCCGATCTTGCCCGTGGTGAAGCCGTCGAACGCACGCTCGACAATGAAGCCGCGGATGACGTCATCCAGCTTGGCCCAGACGATGGCCAGGTCGGCGATCGGGGAGTTGGTGATCCAGTATTTGCCGCCGTTCAGGCGATAGCCGCCCTCGACCGCAACGGCCCTGGTCTTCATCGAGGCCGGGTCGGAGCCGCCGTCGGCCTCGGTCAGGCCGAAACAGCCGACCAGCTCGCCCGCCGCCATCCGGGGCAGGAAGCGCATCTTCTGTTCCTCGGACCCGAAGGCATAGATCGGATACATGGCCAGCGACGACTGCACCGACATGGCCGAGCGATAGCCCGAATCGACGGCCTCGATCTCGCGCGCGATCAGGCCATAGGCGACGTGGCTGACGGCCGAGCCGCCGTACTGCTCGGGCAGCATGGCCCCCAGAAAGCCCATCTGGCCCATCTCGGTCATGATGGCGCGGTCGAAGGTCTCGTCCCGGAAGGCGGCCACGACGCGTGGCAGCAGGCTCTCGCGGGCATAGGTTTTCGCTGCGTCCTGGATGGCGCGCTCGTCCTCGGTCAGGCGGGACGTCAGGTCCAGCGGGTCGGCCCACTGGAAGGTCTTCTGAATCTGGGTTGCACCGTCGGCCATGAAGCGTCTCAATCCTGAAAGGCAGCGGGGTCTGTCGATCGGCGCGCGCGTGCACGCAGCCCCTGTTCTGTCGCGCGGTTTAGGGCAAAATGGCTGCGTCGGGTAGGGGCCCGCCCGACGCAGGTTCAGGATGGTCATTGTGCGCAGGACGTTAAGCCGGTTGTTCGCCGACCACCCTCGTGAGGTCAACGAGGGCTATTTCGAACATATGGCAGCGGCGTCACGCTTCGGGCTCCGTCTCAGCCGCCTGGCCGGGCTCGCCTTTCTGCATGCCGTGGTGCCCGGCGTGGCCAAGACCGCGGTGTCCGACGAGATCCAGCGCATGGCCCGCGAGATCGGCGGCCGCGCCGAGGATGCCCGCGACACCCGCATGCGCGAGGCCGGCGTCTGGGACCCGGGTCTCTAGGCGCGGGTTCGGGCCTTTCAGGTGCCAGGCCCTGGCCTTGATGAAACCGTCGCAGGCGTGGTGCATGGATGCCGCAGGCTGCGGCTCACGATTTCGTGAGGTCGTGGCGCGCCAGCCATAGCGCCCCCGTACCGGCATCCCTAAGTGCTCACCCTGACGCCCGCATCTCTGGACCTGTTCGCCTGAATGACCCTCCCCGCGATCATCGCCGACGATGAAATGCGGACGCTGACCGATGTCATCGAAAGCCTGGGCTATGGCGACAACCCGCAACTGAGCGTCGCCGAACTGGTCGAGGCCTTCGGCGAGCGGGCGTTCGGGGCCCTGATCCTGATCCTGGCGCTGATGTCGCTGTTCCCGTGGCCTCCGGGCGGCAAGGCCGTGTTCAGCGCCCCCATCATCCTGCTGTCGGTGGAACTGGCGGTACAGCGCGACACGGTCTGGCTGCCGCGCTGGCTGCTGAAGGCCTCGGTCAGCCGCGCCATCTATCGCCAGGCCAGCCAGAAGGTGATCAAGCCGATCCGCTGGGTCGAACGGCTGTCGAAGCCTCGCCTGCCGATGCTGACGGGCGAGGTCGCCGATGTGATCACCGGCCTCGTCTGCGTCCTGCTGGCCATCATGCTGGCCCTGCCGGTGCCGCTGGGCGACATGCTGCCGGCCCTGACCCTGGTCATCTTCGGCCTGGCCATGACCCAGCGCGACGGCCTGGCCGTCATCGCCGGCGCGATCGGTACCGTGATCTGCGGCGTCTATCTGGTGCTGGTGTGGGCCGCCGTCGTGGCCGTGGGTGAACGGATCTACGGCTGGCTGACTGGCCTGTTCTGACCACAAAAAAGAGCCGCCGGGTTGCCCCGACGGCTCTTCATTGTCTGACCGCGAACGGTCGACCGGTAGCTTCAGCCTGAAAGGATCAGGCCCGGACCTCGCCAGAGGACCAGCAGACGGTCACCGTACGGGTTGGGGACAATGAGATCACTGGATCACCTCCTTTCGCTGTTGAACAGGGACGTTGAAGGTAGTCATGCGTCGCGGGTTTCGCCAAGGGCCAATATCGCGTCGGGTCAGGCCGCCTGCTGGCCCCCGCCATCGGCACCACCGGCCGCAAGGCCCTGCATGATGGACCGGTTGATGTCGATCAGCGTCGAGAAGTCGTCCTCGCCTCGCATCACGGCCGAGGAATGGCGGCTCACGAACAGGCTGATCGAGATGATCTGGGCGCGCAGGGGTGCGTTCAGGCCGTTGCCCGGTTCGCTGCAGTCGGACGCCAGGGTCGACCAGAGCCGCCTGTTCCAGTCCAGGGCATCGATGCGCGTCGCAAGGTCGGACTTGTCGACCGACTGCGCATGCATCAGCGCCCGGGTGACCTGGCCGAACAGGCGGTACTCGAGGTCCCGCGGCGATTCACTCCGCGTCGTCGCCTGTCTGTACGCCTGATACATTGCCCAGCCTCTGCTCTTCGTAGTCGACGATCTTTCGCGCTGACATCAGCGCCTTGTAGTATTCCCGGCTCATCACGTATTTCGACATCGCGACGCATTCCGTCAGGATGGCCGGATTGCTGATGGCCCCCATGAACTCGGTCAGTCGCAGCGCGAACTCGTCATAGACCTTCGAGGCCGCGGCCTCGTCGAGGTACATCATCATGACGGGGAAATAGATGCGCTTTGCGGGTGAGGTGACCTCGTCCAGCTGCATGATGTCCTTTTCGCGCAGGACGGACGCCTTGTTCTGAAGGATCAACACGCCGCGGCGGTCGCCATTCTGGACGACGGCTCCGTTGAGAACGAATTTCTCTCCGGGCTTCAACGACAGCTTCAAGGGCATGGGGCGCGTTCTCCGTATTGGCCCGCCGCCTCCGTTGCGCGGAGCCCAGCCAGAACAACCTAGACCGGGAGCGGTTAACGGGGACTTGTAATGCGCTTCGGGGATTTCGCGTAGTCCCCATGCGGAACAGCTTCTGACCGGACGACGTTGAGGGTTCTGAACCGAGGACGAGCCCATGCCAGACATCGAAATCCCCGACGAACAGGACCAGTCGGAAGTCTTCGACGAAACCCATGTCGACGACGAGGGCGACGGCGACATCCTGCCGGACGAGGCCGAACTGGTGTTCGACGTGACCCAGGCCGCCGGCGATGCCGACGAAGAAGACTTCGACGAGGACGACCTGGATCTCGAGGAAAATCTCGGATCCGCCGGGATCGAGGCCGAGGCGGACGCCCTGCTGGGAATCGATGGCGAACGGCTGAACAAGATCGATGGCGAGAGCGATGGCTTGCGCGGGCCCGACGAGGTCGAACTGGTCTATTCCGGATTGATGGAAGACGCCCGTGGTGCCCAGGCGAGTGCCGCCCACTGGGAGGCCAAGACCCTTTCAGACGACGATATCGAGGACCTCGGTTACGGCCCGGACGGCGACGCCAAGTCCGCTGATGGAGACAAGGCATGACCGAACGCGATCGCGATGACGACGTCCATACGCCTCACGCCGTGCCGGCCACCGATCCCGATCCCGATGGCGCTTCCGTGAAGGAAAAGGGCGAGGACCATCAGGAAGATCTGCTCGACCAGGGTCTGGAGGAAACCTTTCCGGCCAGCGATCCGGTCTCGGTAAAGCGCACGACCTGACCGGAAAGCGGCCACCGGGAATTTTCCCTTAACCCGATTTAACTTGGCCCTCATCCCTGTCGGCGTCAGATAGCCCCGTAACGGGGTTTTCGGACGTCCATGTCACTCGCGCTTTCCACACTGCTGTTCGAATGGCGTCGCTATATGGCGGCGGTGATGGCGCTGGCCCTGTCCGGTCTTCTGGTGCTGGCGATGACCGGGGTGTTCATTGGCATCGGCAAGGGCTTTACCGCCACCATCGAGCGATCCAGCGCCGACATCATCATCATGCAGCCGGGGGCCAAGAGCCTGATCGGCGGACCGTCGGGCGTGCCGCGCCGCTTCATTCCCCAAGTGTACAACAATCCCGCCGTGATCGAGGTCCAGCCCCTGGACGGAGCGGGCGGCAGCTTCCAGTCGGTCAAGAATGTCGATCCGACGATGTCTCAGGCGGAACGGGCCAAGCAGGGCGCGCCCCGGCAGGAGTTCGTCCAGGCCTCGATCATCGACACCACGCCCGGTGCCGTGACGATCCCGACCGACTATTCACCCGAACTGGTCGACGCCCTCCGCCAGCCCTACACCGTCGCCATCGACGAGACGGCCCTGGCCAAACTGGGCGTCAAACTAGGTGAGAAAGCCCTCTACAACGGCCAGACGGTGACCGTGGTCGGCATTACCCGCGGCTATCCGAACATGATGCAGTCCACCGTGATCATGTCCCGCGACACCCTTCGGATGCTCGGACAGGCAGACACCGGTCCGCGGGTCGGCCCCCTGATGGTCAAGCTCCGCGACCCGACCCGGGCCGTGGCGGTCGCTGAACAGCTGAACACCGCCGGCAATGGCCAGTGGAAGGCCTGGACGCGCCAGGAACTGGCCGATGCCAACCAGATGGCGATGTTCGAAGAGGGCATCCTGGTCATCATCATCGGCGGGTGCGTGGTCCTGGGGACCATCATCGGCATCGCCATCACCTGGCAGACCCTGCGCGGGGCCATCATGGCCAATATCAAGGAATTCGCCTCGCTGCGGGCGCTCGGCGTCGGCATGGGGTCGCTGAACCGCATCGTCATGGAGCTGAGCTTCTGGGTCGGCTGCGTCGGCGTTGCGGCGGCGATCCTGCTGACGCTTGCGGTGCAGTGGCTGGCCATGTCGGGGGCGGTGATCATCGCCCTGCCGCCCCTGCTGCTGGCCATCGTCGGCGGAGGCCTGATCCTGATCGCCATGCTGTCGGGCATGCTGTCGCTGGGCGTCCTCAAGAACAGCCAGCCTGCGGACCTGCTGCGATGAGCCTTCACACCAACGTTCACGGCAAGCACGGCGATTTCGCGATCGAGGCCACAGGCCTGGTCAAGCGCTTCAAGTCCGGAAAGGGCTTTGTCGAGGTCCTGAAAGGTGTCGATTTCGATGCCCGCCATGGCGACCTGACCATGGTCATGGGACCCTCGGGTTCGGGCAAATCGACCCTGATCGCGGCCCTGTCGGGCCTGTTGCGCCCCGAACAGGGACGCGTCGATGCGCTGGATGTCGACGATCTGTGGAAGCTGTCGTCCGGACGGATCGACAAATTCCGCCTCGACCACTGCGGCTTCATCTTCCAGGGCTTCAACCTGTTCCCGGCGCTCAGTGCCCTGCAACAGGTCGAGGTCGTGCTGAAATTCCAGGGCCTGACCCCGGCACAGGCAAAGAAGCGCGCGACCGAGGCCCTGACCGAGGTCGGGCTGGGTCATCGTCTGGGTCAGCGGCCCTCGGCACTGTCGGGTGGCGAAAAGCAGCGCGTGGCGATCGCGCGCGCCCTGGCCAAGGACCCCAAGATCCTGTTTGCCGACGAACCGACCTCGGCCCTCGACGGCGAGAACGGGCAGATCGTCATCCGTCTTCTTCGGCGGGCCGCCAGCGAGCATGGCGCGGCCGTCATCTGCGTGACTCACGACCCCCGTCTGGAGGAGTGGGCCGATCGCGTCATCAAGATCGAGGACGGGGTCATCATCGACGACCAGCGTCGCATTCCCAACCCCGACGCCGTTCTGGCCTCGCACTAGATTTCTGTCAGGACCTGCCCATGCCCGCCTTCCTCAAGAACAAATGGCTCTGGATCGGCCTTCTGCTGATCATCGTGATCGTCGTCGGCTACGTCTTCATGCAGAACGCGGGCGCGGCCAAGAAGGCCGAAGCGGCTCAGGCCGAGGCCAATCAGCCGGTCAGCCCCTATGCCGCCATCGCCAATGGCAAGGTCGATATCGAGGGCGGGCTGATCCAGGTCGCGGCCCGGCGCGGCGGGATCGTCCGGGAAGTCCTGGTCCAGGAAGGTGACACCGTCGTCGCCGGACAGATCCTGGCCCGCCAGGAGGACGACGAGGCGCGTCTGGCCGTCCAGTCGGCGGCCGCCCAGGTCGCCCAGGCCGAAAGCCAGCTGGCCCAGATCCGCGTCGACATCTCGACCGCCGAGCGTGAATACGAGCGCCTTGCGCAGCTGGTCGCCACAAATTTCGTCGCGGCCCAGCGGATGGATCAGGCCCGCGATGCCATCGCCACGGCTCGCGCCCGCCTCGGCTCGCAGCAGGCCGGCGTCCAGACCGCCCGGGCCCAGCTGGCGCAGGCCCGCTACAACCAGGAACTGACTGTCATTCGCGCGCCGACCGCGGGCCGGATCGTGCGCCGCTATGCCAACCCGGGTGCCGGGGCCTCGACCCTGAACGTCTCGACCATGTTCGATCTGGAGCCCGATGCCCCCCGGATCGCCCGCGCCGAAATCGTCGAGAGCGACATCCCCAACATCGTCGCCGGACAGGCGGTCGAGATCACGCCCGAGGGTGATCCTTCCAAGGTCTATGTCGGCTCGGTCATCCGTCGCGCCGCGGTGTTCGGGGCCCGGAAGCTGGCGTCGGACGACCCCTCGCAGCGCTCCGACGAGCGGGTCGTCGAGGTCGTGGTTTCGGCCGGTGACGCGCCGCTGCTGATCGGCCAGCGGGTGCTGGTGAAATTCATGAAGCCGGGCGAGACGGCGGGTGCACCGCGCGCACCCACGGTGGGCGTGTCTCCGGACCGGGCGATGCGCAAGACCGGCTGATCGGCTTGCGAGCCCGAGCCGAACCGGCGACAAGGAGCGGGTGTCAGAGCCCTCTCCGATTCCCGCTCCGCGTCGCGCCCATATCGTCGATGTGCTGATCGCCGAGCGTGCGCCACGGCTGACGGCGTCGCCCGTCTGGCCGCTGATTCGGCCCTTTCTGTACCGGCTGCTGAACTATCCGGCGGCGCGCCGGATGGCCGATGCCATCGCAGACCGGCCGGGGGCCGGGACCCTGGCCTATATGTCCGACCTGCTGGACCTGCAGGTCTCGACCCTGAACCTTGACCGTCTGCCGCAGGCCGGTCGCTGTGTCGTGGTGTGCAACCATCCGACCGGGATTGCCGACGGCATGGCCGTGTTCGATGCCATCAAGGCCCGGCGACCGGACGCCATCTTCTTTGCAAATGCCGATGCCCTGAGGGTGTCGCCGCGCCTGTCCGAGGTCCTGATCCCGGTGGAGTGGGTGGTCCAGAAGCGGACCCGGGAAAAGACCCGCGCCACGCTGGAGGCCGCCCGGGCGGCGTTCGAGGCTGAACGATGTGTGGTCATGTTCCCGGCCGGACGGCTGGCGCGGGCCGGCAAGGGGGGCACGCTGATCGATCCCGACTGGGCCCCGACCGCGGCATCGCTGGCGCGGAAATATGCAGCCCCGGTGGTGCCGATCCATGTCAGCGGGCCGACCTCACACCTGTTTCACCTGTTCAACCGGATCTCGCCGGAGCTCCGGGACATCACCCTGTTTCACGAGTTGCTGAACAAGCGGAAGACGCCGTTCCGGCTCAGCGTCGGCCTGCCGATCGACCCGGCGCAACTGGACAACGATGCGGCCCGGGCGACGTCCGGGCTGAAGGCCTTTACCGAGCGGGTCCTGCCGTCACAGCCGGATGCCGTGTTCGCATGAGGATCCTGCTGGCCGATTCTGAAGCGACCACGCGGCTGGGCGAGGCCATTGCGCCCCTGCTGTCGGTTGGCGATGCGGTGCTGCTGTACGGGCCGCTCGGCATGGGAAAGTCGACGCTGGCGCGCGGGCTGATCCGGGCCATGACGCGACCCGACGAGGACGTGCCGTCTCCGACCTTCACCCTGGTGCAGTTCTATCCGTCCGACCCGCCCGTGGCCCATTTCGACCTCTATCGCCTCAGCCGTCCGGAAGAGGCGTTCGAGATCGGGCTGGACGAAGCCCTGGACGAAGGGGCCGCCGTGATCGAATGGCCGGAACGGCTGGGCGACGATCCGGGCGCCGTGCTGGGGCCGGATATCCTGACAATCGTGCTGTCCGAAGACGGCGAGGGACGCCTTGCGACCGTTTCTGGCGTAGGGGCATGGGAAGCCAGAATGATGGATCTGAATGTCTGACCGCGAAGCCCTGAGGCTCGACTTCCTGAAGACCGCCGGGCTGGCGGACGCGGCGCGAACGCCCCTGCCCGGCGATGCCTCGACGCGCCGTTATGAGCGCCTGATCACGTCTTCGGGCCAGACCCTGATGCTGATGGATCAGGCCCCGGCGGCGGAGAGCCCGCCGGCCGATCCCTCCTGGTCGCCGGAACGTCGCCATGCGGAAGGGTGGAATGCCATAGCGCGGCTGTCGGCCGGGAAGATTGAGGCCTTCGCCGCCGTCGCCGCCCATCTGCGCAGCCTGGGTCTGTCGGCCCCCGAGGTGGTAGCGCTGGATGCGCCGAACGGTCTGGCCGTGCTGGAGGATTTCGGTGACGCCCTGTTCGCCCGGGTCATCGAGGACGGCGAACCCGAAGCGCCGCTGTATCTGGCGGCGACCGAGGCTTTGGCCCTGTTGCATGACGCCCCGACGCCGGAGGTCCTGACGGGCCCGGGCGGCGACTGGCCACTGCTGACCTATGACGCCACGGCCCTGCAGGGCGGGGCCGATCTGTTCGTCCAGTGGATGCCGAAACTGGTGCCTGCCCTCCGCTTTGACGACGCAGCTATCGCGGACTGGCACGCCGCCTGGGCGCCCATCGTGGCGGCCGGAGAGGCGGGCGCGACGGTCATGGCGCACCGGGACTATCACGCCGAGAACCTGATCCTGTTGCCGGGCCTGCAGGGACCGCGCAGCGTCGGCATGATCGATTTCCAGGATGCGGTGCGCGCCCATCCGAGCTGGGACCTGCATTCCCTGCTGCAGGACGCCCGGCGTGATGTGTCGCCAGCGCTCGAGGCCCTCGCGCTGGATCATTATTTCACCCTTAGACCGGATGTGGATCGCGAGCCCTTCCTGCAGGCCTATGCCGGGCTGGCGGCCCTGAACGAGGCGCGCATCCTGGGCATCTTTGCACGTCTGATCGCGCGGGACGGCAAGCCGCGCTACCGGGCCTTCATGCCCCGGATGTGGGCGCATCTGGAGACCAATCTCGGCAAGCCGGGACTGGAGTCCGTGCGTGACTGGTTCGCCCGGTACGTTCCGGAGGATGTTCGCCAATGACGGCTCCCAAGACCGCCATGGTGCTGGCCGCCGGTCTGGGCACACGGATGCGTCCGCTGACGGACGACCGGCCCAAGGCCCTGGTGGAGCTCGGCGGCCGGGCGCTGATCGATCACGTGCTGGACCGACTGGCCGAGGCGGGCGTCCAGCGGGCGGTGGTGAACGTCCACTGGTTCGCCGACCGGCTGGAAGGACATCTGGCGGATCGGCAGCGTCCGGCCATCACGATCTCGGACGAGCGGGCCGAGCTGCTGGAGACCGGCGGCGGGCTGAGGAAGGCCGCGCCCCTGCTGGGGACCGAGCCGGTGTTCGTGGCCAATATCGACAGTGTCTGGATCGACCGGGGCGACGCCCTGGGTGATCTGGCCCGGCTGTGGGACCCGGAACGGATGGATGCCGCCCTGCTGCTGGCCCGCCGCGAGGGTTCGATCGGCTTCGAGGGGAATGGAGACTTCTTCCTCGGCGACGATCATCGCCTCACGTTCCGGGGGACGGCGGCCTCGGCCCCTTTCGCCTATATGGGCGTCCACATCACCCGTCCGGACTATGCCGATCAGGGACCGGAGGGGCCGTTCTCGCTCAGCCCGCTGTGGCGCGCGTCGGCGGCGGCCGGGCGGCTGTATGGCTGCGTGATGGACGGCGACTGGATGCATGTCGGTGACCCGATGGCGCGGGATCAGGCCGAAGCCCGTCTGCGCGGCGAAGGATGAGCTTCGACCCGTTCCATCCGGACGGTCCCCGCTGGTTCGCCATCCCCGCGCACCGGCCCTTTCTCGACGACCTTGCGGCCGGGGTGCTGGCCTGGCTGGGCGATGCGCCACCCGAGGCGCTTTCGGATGCGACCATCCTGCTGCCCAACCGGCGCGCGGCGCGCGCCTTTACCTCGGCCCTGACCCGGCTGAGCGGCGACCGGCCCGTCCTCCTGCCCCAGGTCCGGCCGCTGGGCGATCTGGAGGAGGACGAACCGCCCTTCTCGCCCGGAGACCTGGGTCTCGACCTGCCGCCCGCCATCGCCCCGCTGACGCGGCGGTTCGAGATGGCGCGGATGATCGTCGAGGATTTCGAACCCGGCATGCGACCGCTCAGGGCGCTCGAGATGGCCGATGCCCTGGGCGGTTTCCTCGATTCCTGCCAGCTGGAAGAAATCGAGGATCCGGGCCGGGTGGTCGATCTGGTCGAGGGCGATCTGGCGATCCACTGGCAGGAGTCGGCGCGGTTTCTGGGGCTGGCGGTCGAGGCCTGGCCAAGGCGGCTGGCGGCGATGGGTCTGGTCGATCCGGCCTGGCGCAGGGCCTCCTTGCTGCGGCTGCTGGCGACGCGCTGGAGCGAAAACCCGCCAAAGGGACCCGTGATCGCGGCCGGATCGACGGGGTCGGCCCCCGCCGCAGCCGATGTGCTGGCGGCCGTGGCGCGGGCACCGCAGGGCTGTGTCGTCCTCCCCGGCCTCGATCGCGATCTGGCCGACAGTGTCTGGGCCCTGCTGAAGGACGAGGAGCAGCATCCGCAGAACGCCCTGTGGCGGCTGCTGCACCGGCATGAGGTGTCGCGCGAAGCGGTTCGGCCCTGGCATCAGCCGCCGACGACGGCGGAAGATCAGGCGCGCGGTCTGGCGCGGCAGCGGCTGCTCAACGAGGCCCTGCGTCCTGCCCGCGCCACCAGCGACTGGCGCAAGGAGATCGCCCGTATCCGCGAGATCGCCGCGCCGCTGACCTCCGTCGACCCGATCGCCCTCGGTCTCGTAGGGCTGTCGGTCGTGAGCCTCGGGGCCGAGGAGGACGCCGCCGCGACCCTGGCCCTGATGATGCGAGAGACACTGGAAACACCCGGCAAGACCTGCGCCCTGGTGACGCCCGACCTCGCGCTGGGTCGCCGGGTTGCGGCGCGGCTGGAGCGGTGGGGAATCACGGCAGACTCGTCGTCGGGCACGCCGCTGTCGCGGATGCCGGCCGGAGGATTTCTCGATCTGGCGGCGCGATGGATCGCGGATCCCCTGAACCCGCAGACGCTGCTGGCCCTGATCAAGTCCCCCCTGACGTATTTCGATCTCGATGGGGCGAACACGGCCGAGGCTGTCGCGACGCTGGAGGAACATGCGCTGCGGGGGCCGGCGCCGCGTACCAGCGGCGATCTGCTGAAGCGGCTGGACAAGGCGGGCGAACCGCGCCGGGGCGGCAAGCCCCTGCCCGAGTGGCGGGCGGCCCGACTGGCCGGGGCGCGTGCGCTGGCCGAGCGGCTGGAGGCCCTGTCCGAAGCGGCGCAGGCCCCGTTCGTTGATGGCCATGCACCGCTGGACGAGGCGGCACGGACCCTGACCCGGCTGGTCGAGGCGCTGGCCGGTCAGGACGTCTGGGCCGGGCCCGACGGCGAGGCGGCGGCGGCCCTGATGTCCGGACTGATCGCGGGCGGCGCGTCGCTGGGCGGCATCACGCGTCGGGACTTTGCCGACCTGGTCCACAACCTGCTGACGGAGGAGACCGTCCGCACCGGTGGGGCGACCCATCCCCGGCTGCGTATCCTCGGGGCCATCGAGGCGCGACTGGTTCGGGCCGACCGGATGATCCTGGCCGGGCTGGAGGAAGGCGTTTGGCCCAATGCCGCACCGGTCGATCCCTTCCTGTCCCGGCCTATGCGCGGGGTGCTGGGCCTGCCGCCGCCCGAGCGTCGGCTGGGCCAGACGGCTCAGGATTTCGTCCAGGCCGCCTGTGGCGAGGAGGCGATCCTCGTGCACTCCGAGCGCCGGGGCGGCCAGCCGGCCGTGCGGTCGCGCTGGCTGTGGCGTCTGGAGATGCTGACGCGCGGGGCCAACACCGAGGCGACACGCGTTGACCTGAACCGGCCCGTCGAAATGACTGAACTGGCCCGGTCGCTGGACGCCCCACCACCGGGCCCGCCGCGCTATGCCAGACGCCCCGCGCCCCGCCCTCCAGTCGGGCGGCGACCGCGCAGCCTGTATGTCACCCGGATCGAACGCTGGGTCCGCGACCCCTATGCCCTCTATGCCCAGTGGGTCCTGGGTCTGGAACCGATGGAGCGACCGGGCGCATCGACCCAGGCGCTGGAGCGCGGCAATGCCATTCACAAGGCGGTGGAGCGGTTGACGCTCGCCTTCCCGCGCGACCTGCCGCCCGACCATGCCGAACAGCTGGAAGCCGCAATGATCGCCGAGCTCACGGAACGCGGCTTCGACGACGCTGCCATGGCACGCGAGGCGCCGCTGGCCCGCAATGCGGCGGTCTGGCTGACCGGGATCGAGGCGCAGCGCCGCGCGCGGGGCGTCGACCTGATGGTCGAACAGCAGGGGCAGCTGACGATCGAGACGCCGGGCGGCCCCTTCACGCTCAAGGCCTATGCCGACCGGATCGAGCGCGGAGCCGACGGCGGGGCCGTGCTGGACTTCAAGACCGGACAGACCCCGAAGCGCAAGGAAGTCCTGGCCGGCTTCGCGCCGCAGCTGACCCTGACAGCAGCCATTCTGGCGGCTGGCGGATTTCCCGAAGCCGGACCGATCATGGCGAATGAATTGACCTACCTGAAGGTGGTCGGGCGGCGGGTGCCGGGCGAGGTCGTCACGGTCTCCGATCCGACAAAGGCCGCTCCCGATCCGGCGACTGCAGCCGAGATGGCAGAGCTGGCACTGGAGGGCCTGCGCAGCCGGATCGCCCAGTTCGACAATGAAGAGACACCCTATGTGTCCTGGGTTGCGCCGCAGTTCATGGGCAGTTTCGGCGGCAACTACGACCACCTCGCCCGGGTCTGGGAGTGGCATGTCATCGGCGAGGGCGAGGCCGAGACATGAGCCACCTTCCCTCCGCCTCCGACCACCAGATCCGCGCCGCCGACCCCGGCCTGTCGGTCTTCGTCACGGCCAATGCCGGATCGGGAAAGACCTCGACCCTGGTGAACCGCGTGGCGCGCCTGTTGCTGCACGACGTGGCGCCCGGCGAGATCCTTTGCATCACCTATACCAAGGCCGCCGCCGCCGAGATGCAGGCCCGGCTGTTCGAGACCCTGGGCCTCTGGGCGGTCATGGATGACCGCGACCTGCCGGGGGCCTTGAGTCGCCTCGACGGCCGGGATCCCGCCAGCTTCACCGAAGCCGACCTGACGGCCGCCCGCAGCATGTTCGCCCGCGCGCTGGAAACGCCGGGTGGTCTGAAGATCCAGACCATCCATGCCTTCTGCGAAAAGCTGTTGCGGCGTTTCCCGATCGAGGCCGACGTCTCGCCGCGCTTCACCGTGCTGGAGAACGAGGCGGCGCTGACCCTGTCGCGCCAGGCCCGGGACGATCTGGCGCGCGAGGCGATCCGGAACCCGGAGGGTCCAATCGGTCGGGCCTACAGTTACTTCGCCGTGGCTCTGGACTGGAAGGCCTTTCAGTCCCTGCTGGGCATGATCGAGACCCAGCGCGAGTCCCTGACGGACTATCTGGATCGGGTCGCGTCGGGCATGGCTCCGGGTCCCCATGCGTTGGCCGGGGCGCTCCCCGGACGATCGGCATCGGAGCTGGAAACCGAGTTCATGGCCTTCCTCGACCGCGAGGTGTGGGACGAGACGGCCACGGCCATGATGGCCGGTTCAGCCAATGACCAGGGCTGTGCGGGCCGGATGCGGGAAGCGAGCTGGACCTTTGGCGGGATCGGCGACGTCTTTCTGACCAAGGGCAGTCCGCGGAAATCCATGGCCACGAAGGGTGCCGATCGGGATGCTGCGGCCTGGCTCGAAGACCTGCAGATGAAATACTGCGCGACCCTGAGCTCGGTCCGGGCCGCGCGCGTCGCAGAGGATACGGAACGGCTGCTGACCCTCGCGAGCGTTCATGCCGCTTTCTACGAGGCCGCCAAGGCAGCGCGCGGGGCACTGGACTTTCCCGACCTCGTCACCCGGGCGGTCCGGCTGCTGACGCAGAACGGGGCGGCGGCATGGGTCCTGTACAAGCTGGATGGCGGGATCGAGCACGTCCTGATCGACGAGGCCCAGGACACGGCCCCCGACCAGTGGTCGATCGTCCATGCCCTGACCGACGCATTCTTCTCCGGAGAGGGTGGGCCAAGGCCGGGGACGGTGCCGCGCATTCCCCGCACCGTCTTCGCCGTCGGAGACGAGAAACAGTCCATCTATTCCTTCCAGGGGGCCCGGCCCGAGCGGCTGAGGCAGGAGGCTCAGCGATTCACGAGCCTGGTCGAAGGGGCGGAACTGGCGTTCCAGCATGTGCCGCTCGACACCTCCTATCGGTCCACGGAGGAGGTACTCGGGTTCGTCGATGCCGTCTTCCATTCACCCGAGCGGACCCGGGCCCTGGTTGGCGAGACCGGAGACCGCATCCAGCACCATCCGGCCCGCGTTGGGCAGCACGGGTCGATCGAGCTCTGGCCCCTGTTCGAGGACGAGAAGGCCCCCGAACGTGACGGCTGGCTGGACCCGGTCGATCTGGAATCCAGCACCAGCGGTCGCAAGCGGCTGGCCGTGGCCCTGGCGCTGGAAATCCGGCGACAGGTCGAGACCGGCGTCGCCGTTCACGCGCGCGGTGACGACGGACAGCCGACCCTGAGGCCCTGCGGCTATGACGACTTCCTGATCCTGGTGCGACGTCGCGACGGGACCTTTGAAGAGATCATCCGTGCGCTGAAGACGCTGGGTGTGCCGGTCGCGGGGGCGGACCGGCTGAAGCTGTCGACCCATATCGTCTTTGACGACCTGATCGCCCTGGCCCGGTTTGCCCTGTTCCCCGACGACGACCTCAGCCTGGCCGGTGTCCTGCGCAGTCCCTTCTGCGATGTGCCCGATTTCGACGGTATCGACAGCCTCTATGCGTTGGCCGGGCGCGAAAAGCGGGACGGATTGTGGCGGGAGCTGCGCCGGCGGGGCGACGAACAGCCGGCCTGGAACCGGGCCCGGGCGCTGATGCAATTCGCCATCGACAGTCGGGACCGGGACCCGTTCGCCTTCTTCGCGGGCGTGCTGAACCGGGTGGATGACGCCGGCCAATCGGGTCGGGCACGCATCCTCGCCCGTCTGGGTCGCGAGGCCGAGGAAGCGATCGACGAGACCCTCGCCCAGGTCCTGTCCGCCGAGGATCGTGGCGCGACTGATCTGGAAACCTGCGTCGCGATGCTGGAAAGCGCGGACGTCGAGGTCAAGCGCGAGATGGACGGAGCACGAGCCGAGGTGCGGGTCATGACCGTGCACGGGGCCAAGGGTCTTGAAGCCCCCATCGTCATCCTGCCTGACACCACCAGCCGGTCCAAGCCGCAGGGGCCGAGCCTGATGCCGGTTGCCCTTGATGACGGGAGCGAAGGCTGGCTGATGTGCCCGGGCGACAAGTCCGACGACTGCGACACGTCGGCCGAGACGCGACAGGCCCGGATCGACCGGACCGACGCCGAGTCTCTCAGGCTGCTGTACGTGGCCCTGACCCGTGCGAGGGACCGGGTGATCATTCTGGGCCGGGCCCTGGGCAACAGGAAGGAAGGCTTCGAGGAGGGAAGCTGGTGGGACAGCCTGGCGGAGACCTTTGCCCGGTTGCAGGCCAATGACGGGACTGCCGTGCGCGACGTCGGTGACGGACGCCTCAGGTTCGGTGTGGACCCGGTCGTCGCCTTGCGGACTGCGGCTGCCGCACCCGAGAGGGTGGAGATCCCGGCATGGACCCGCACAACGCCGGCCAGCGATCCTGCTGCCCGTTTCGTCTCGCCATCCCAGATGCAGGGCGGCATCCGGATGCCGGCTCCCTCGCCCCTGGCCGTGGTTGGCGAAGGTCTGGGGCGGTTCCGGCGCGGCGACCTGATCCACCGGCTGCTGGAGCGACTGCCCGACATCGACGCCGCTGATCGACAGGACGCCGCCCGCCGCATCCTGGCCCGCGAACCGGACCTGAGCCCCGAGCAGCGGGCGGAGATGATCGAGGCGGCCTTCGGCGTGCTGGACGACGACCGCTTTGCCCCGGTGTTCGGCCCAGGGTCCCGCGCCGAGGTCGCTCTGACCGGGTCCGCACCCAGCCTGCCGCCGGGTGTTTCGGTTTCCGGGCGGATCGACCGGCTGGTGCTCACGCCCGAACGCGTGCTGATCGTCGACTACAAGACCAACCGCCCTGCGCCGCAGCGGATCGAGGATGCAGACCTCGCCTATGTGTTGCAGCAGGCCGTCTACCGCGCCGTGCTGCAGCAATTGTACCCCGATCGGGCCGTCGAGGCGGCGCTGGTCTGGACGGACGGGCCGAGACTGATGGCCATCCCTGCCGAGATGATGGACGCCGCCCTGAGCGGGGCGCGTTGATTTCCGTCGGAATCACTCCCACATCCCATCCCGAACGCGTTCAGGTCGAGCGCACCCAGAAGAAAGACACGCACATGGCCACCGTCAAGGTAACCGACGACAGCTTCGAGACCGACGTCCTGAAGTCCACGACCCCCGTCCTCGTCGATTTCTGGGCGGAATGGTGCGGACCGTGCAAGCAGATCGGCCCGGCGCTGGAACAGATCGCCGACGAACTGGCCGGTCAGGTGACGATCGCCAAGGTCAATATCGATGACAGCCCGATGGTCCCGTCGAAGCTGGGCGTGAAGGGCATCCCGACGCTGATGCTGTTCAAGGATGGCCAGATGACCTCGCTCAAGGTCGGTGCCATGCCCAAGGGCAAGATCGTCGAATGGCTTGCCGAATCCGGCATTGCCGCCAAGGCCGCGACCTAGTCCGGCCAGGTCTCGCGGCTCGCGCCCAGAACCTCGCCCGCGAGGTAGAGCGAGCCGCAGATCACCACCCGTCCGGCCCCCAGTCGCAGTGCGCGATCCAGCGCGGCTTCGACCGACGGCGCGCTCTGGGCCCCCAGGCCATGGGCCTGGGCCAGGGCGGCCAGGGCGTCGGGGCCGGCCGCCGCGCCTTCGAAGCCGACCGTGAAGACATGGGCGCCCGACCCCCGGAATGCCTCGAAGAATCCGGATGCATCCTTGTTGGCGAGCATGCCGACAATCAGGGCCAGGGGGCGTGGAGCCTTGGCGTGACGATCCGTCAGGGCCTCGGCCAGCGCCCGCGCCGCGTGAGGGTTATGGCCTCCGTCAAGCCAGAGTTCGGCCTCGGCTTGGCGCGCGGTATCGCCGTAAGGCCCTGACGCCAGCCGCTGCATCCTGGCGGGCCAGCGTGCAGCCTTCAGACCCGTCGCGATCGCGGCCTCGGGAAGGTCGAGTTCCAGAGCGGCCGCGATGGCCAGTCCGGCATTGTCCACCTGATGCGGGCCGTAGAGCGCCGGTGCCGGCAGATCGAGGAAGCGTTCCTGGTCCTGGAACACCATGCCGCCGCGTTCGGCCCAGGCGTCGAAATCGACCCCCATGACCGTCAGGGGCGCATGGACGGAAAGGGCGGCGCGCTCGATCGCGGCCATGGCATCCTCGCGCTGTCGGGCCACCAGACCGTGGGCCCCGGCCTTCAGGATACCGGCCTTTTCCGCAGCGATACCCGGCAGGGACGTGCCCAGAAACTCGGCGTGGTCCAGATCGACCGGCGTGATGACGCTGAGCAGCGGACGATCAATGACATTGGTCGCGTCCAGACGTCCGCCCAGCCCGACCTCGATGATGGCCAGGTCGGCGGCGGTCTCCGCCATCGCCAGAAACGCGGCGGCCGTCGTCGTCTCGAACACCGTGGCCTCGACGCCCTGCACGGCCTCGACGCGCGTCAGGGCTGCGTCCAGAGCCGCATCCTCGATCAGCACCCCGGCCAGCCGGATCCGCTCGTTGAACCGGACGAGATGGGGCGACGTATAGACATGGACCTTCAGCCCCGCGGCCTCGGCCATGGCCCGCAGGAGGGCGACGGTGGACCCCTTGCCATTGGTGCCCGCCACATGGACCACCGGCGGCAGAACGTCCTGAGGATTGCCCAGAGCTGCGCACAGGGCCCGCATCCGGTCCAGCGACAGGTCGATCTTCTGGGGGTGCCGGGCGAGGAGCCGGGCGGCGATGGGATCCATGCCTCCCCATAACCGATCGCGCCCGGCCCATGCTATGGCCGATCATGGACAGGACCCCCTTCAGCAGAACACGCACGGCCCTGCGGATCGTGCTCGCCGTCGCCTTTCTGGCGGCGGGCGTGCTGCATCTGGTCGTCCCGGGGCCGTTCCTGGCCATCACGCCCGACTGGGTACCCCGGCCCGAGACCGTGATCCGCCTCACCGGGGTGGCCGAGATCGCCGGGGCCATCGGACTGTTGACGCGGCGGTTTCGAGTGGCGGCGGGCATTGGCCTTGCGCTTTATGCCCTGTGCGTGTTCCCGGCCAATGTCCGTCATGCCTTCGATCCGGACGTGTCGCTGCCGACCCTGGGCTGGGCCTATCATGGGCCGAGGCTGCTGTTGCAGCCGGTGATCATCTGGCTGTGCCTCTGGGTCAGCGCGGCGATCGAATGGCCGGTTCGCCATGAGACCAACGCGTCCTCGAAAGCGCCGGGCGAATAGGGCATTTTCAGTCGATGGCCCGATTTCGCTACGCTGCAGGCTGCAGGGGCCTGAGCCAGGCCGGGGCTGGGGCATATGCACGGCATGTTGGATGGCAGGGCCGTGCTGGAGTATTTCTTGGCCATTCGGGACGAAAGGGTGCGAAGAGCCCTCGCCCGGATCGGGGCCGCGCTGGCGTCCCGACCTGAACAGCGGAACCCTCTGGATGACCGGTCGATGAAAGTGCTCGTGATCGATACCGCCCTCGGTGCCTGCACCGTCGGCGTGTTCGAGGCCGATCAGGCCCTGGCCATGAGGTCGGAGCCGATGGCCAAGGGCCACTCCGAGCGGATTGGCGGCATTGTCCGCGATGTCATGGCCGCGTCGGGCATCGGGTTCGATGCCCTTGACCGCATCGGCGTGACGGTCGGGCCGGGATCGTTCACGGGGTTGCGCGTTGGACTGGCCTTTGCCCAGGGTCTGGGTGAGGCGCTGGACCGCCCGGTGATCGGCCTGTCGACCCTGGCGGCGCTCGCGGCCTCGCGACCGACGCCCGATGCCGCCCCGTTCGCAGCGGTGGTCGATGCCCGCCGCGGCCAGGTCTATCTGCAGGCCTTCAGGGGAGATCAGCCGCTCTGTCCGCCCCAGGCCGTGGCGATCGATGCCGCGGTCGATCTTGTGGCCGAACTGGGCTGTGCCGGCGTGGTCGGGACGGGAGCCGCGATCCTGAACGCCAGACGCGGGGAGCGATCCATGAAGCCCCTGCCCTTGCCCGACCCGCCGATCATCCATCCATCGCCGCCAGCCCTGGCACGGCTGACCCGGCTGGCGGACCCGGCAGGAAGTCCGCCTCGCCCCCTGTATCTCCGCGCACCGGATGCAACCCCGCCGACCCGGCTGCCCGGACAGGCCCGGACGCCTGTGGCGTGACCCTGTCCGATGGCGCATTGCATCTGACCGAACCGGGCGACGGGGCGGGGCTGGCCGCGTTGCATCGCCAGAGCTTCGACGCACCCTGGGACGAAGCCGCCTTCGAGACCCTGCTCGGACAGCAGGGGGTGGTCGGCATCCGACACGCCGACGGCTTCATCCTGTTCCGGGTCATTCTGGACGAGGCCGAAATCCTGACCCTGGCGGTCAAGCCGATGGCGCGTCGGTCGGGGCTGGGGTTGCGACTGGTCGAGGCTGCGGCGACGTTTGCGGCGCGGATTCAGGCCCTTCGGTTGTTCCTCGAGGTGGCTGAGGACAATGCCGCCGCCCGCGCGCTGTACGCCAAAGCCGGGTTCGGGATCGAAGGTCGGCGCAAGGCCTACTATGCCCGCAGCGGCGCCCCCGCGGTCGACGCCCTGATTCTGAGTCTCAACTTGGCAGGGTGACTTCCCACGGACTGTCTGCCCGCCTATCTTGTCGGCATGGACCGTATCGAAAAACTCTGCGCCGATCGCGGCATGCGAATGACCGAACAGCGGCGGGTGATCGCCCGGGTGCTGTCCAACGCCGAGGACCACCCGGACGTCGAGGAACTGTATCGCCGCGCGTCCGGCATCGATCCGCACATCTCGATCGCTACCGTCTATCGCACCGTGCGTCTGTTCGAAGAGGCGGGCGTCGTCGAGAAGCATGACTTCGGCGACGGTCGCAGCCGCTATGAAGAGGCCGGCGACGATCACCATGATCACCTCATCGACACCCGGACCGGCGAGGTCATCGAATTCTTCGATGCCGAGATCGAACGGCTGAAGTCCGAGATCGCCGAGCGCCTCGGCTTCGAACTGGTCGGTCACAAGCTCGAACTCTACGGCAAGGCTATCGAAGGGGCCGAGCCCGCAAAACGCGAGGGACTGATCTTCACGCGTCAGGCCGCACGCGTTGACCCGGCGAAGATCGATTATTGATCGCGGTCGTCCGGGCCGTCCGGCCCCGAGTAGCGTCCGGCGCAATAGCCGACTAGAACCGCCGCGATGACCGACACCCTTGTTCAGCCAGCCGACGGGACAGGCGCGCCAAAGCGCCTGTTCATCAAGACCTACGGCTGCCAGATGAATGTCTATGACTCCGAGCGCATGGCCGATGTCCTGCGCCCGCTGGGTTATGCGACGACCGAGACACCGGAGATGGCCGATTTCGTCATCCTGAACACCTGCCACATCCGCGAGAAGGCCGCCGAAAAGGTCTATTCCGAACTGGGCAAGCTGCGGCTCATGAAACAGGACAAGGCGGCGGCTGGCGACGGCGTGATGACCATCGCCGTGGCCGGGTGCGTCGCCCAGGCCGAGGGCGAGGAGATCATGCGCCGGCAACCCGCCGTCGATCTGGTCGTTGGCCCTCAGGCCTATCACCAGCTGCCCGAACTGCTGACCCGCACCGCCCGGGCCCGGGGCGAACGGATCGGCGCCGACTTTGCCCCGAACGAGAAATTCGACGCCCTGCCCGCCGTTCGTGGCGTGGATGGCCCGACCGCCTTCCTGACAGTGCAGGAAGGCTGCGATAAATTCTGCACCTTCTGCGTGGTGCCCTACACGCGCGGCGCGGAGTGGTCGCGTCCGGTCGCCGATGTGCTGACCGAGGCGCGGGGGCTGGCCGAACAGGGGGTCCGCGAAGTCACCCTGCTGGGCCAGAACGTCAACGCCTATGACGGCATGGGTGAAGATGGCATCTGGTCGCTGGCACGACTGGCACGGGCCCTGGCGGACATCCCGGGCATCGATCGCATCCGCTACACGACAAGTCATCCGAACGACATGTCGGACGACCTGATCGCGGCTCATGGCGAGATCGAGGCCCTGATGCCCTATCTGCACCTGCCGGTGCAGTCGGGGTCGGACCGGATCCTGCGGCTGATGAACCGCAAGCACGGGCGCCAGAAATACATCGACCTGATCGGCCGTTTCCGCGAGGTCCGTCCCGACATCGCCATTTCCGGTGACTTCATCGTCGGCTTCCCCGGCGAGACCGACCGCGATTTCGAGGACACGATGAGCCTGGTGCGCGAGGTCGGCTATGCCTCGGCCTTCAGCTTCCTGTATTCGCCGCGTCCCGGTACGCCGGCCTCGACGATGGCGGCCCCGGTGCCGGACGAGGTGGCCCGGCCCCGGTTGCATGCGCTGCAGGCCCTGCTGTTCGAACAGCAGACCGCCTTCAACATGTCCCAGGCTGGCCGCACCCTGAACGTCCTGTTCGAGAAGACGGGTCGCAACGCGGGACAGGCCATCGGCCGTTCGCCCTATCTGCAGTCGGTTCATGTCGAAGGGGCGGATCATCTGATCGGCCAGATCGTTCCAGTCGCGATCGAGCGGGGCCAGCAGAACAGCCTGGCCGGACGGCTTTTGACAGACACCCCTCCGCCGCAGGCGGAACGGCAGGATTAAACAGTATGGCGCGTGAATCCGAGTTTCTGGCCCTGAACGACACGGAACTCAGGGCCGTGATCGGACCGCAGAGCCGCCACATCGCCCTGATCGAGGATGCGTTCAAGGTGCTGGTCGAGACGCCGGGCGGCGGTCTCTCGATCAATGGCGGCGCGCGCGACCGGGCCAATGCCAAGGCCGTGGTCAATACCCTGATCAACCGGGCCGAAAAGGGAGCCACGGTCACCGAGGCCGATGTCCGCGCGGCGCTGGGCACGGTCCGGGGCGGCGGCACAAACCCCAGCGACCCGATGGCCCTGCCCGTCGGCAAGCGGGGCGCGATCGTCCCCAAGACCAACGCCCAGGCCCGCTATCTGGAAACCCTGGCCCGCTGCGAGCTGTCGTTCGGGGTCGGTCCGGCGGGCACAGGCAAGACCTTCCTGGCGGCAGCCTATGGCGCGTCCCTGCTGCGCCGGGGCCAGGTCGACCGGCTCGTCATCACCCGCCCGGCCGTGGAGGCCGGCGAGAAGCTGGGCTTCCTGCCCGGCGACCTGAACGAAAAGGTCGATCCCTATCTGGCCCCGATCTGGGAAGCTCTGAACGACATCCTGGGGGCCGAGGACGTCCAGCGTCGGCGCGACAAGGGCGAGATCGAGGCCGCCCCGATCGCCTTCATGCGGGGCCGGACGCTCAGCCACGCCTTCGTCATCGTCGATGAAGCCCAGAACACCTCGCGGCTGCAGATGAAGATGGTCCTGACCCGTCTGGGCGAAGGCGCGCGCATGGTCGTAACCGGCGACCCATCGCAGATCGACCTGCTGAATCCGCGCGATTCCGGACTGGCCCATGCGCTGCGCATCCTGCGCGATGTGAAGGGTGTCGGGGTGCTGGAGTTCGAGGCCCAGGACGTGGTGCGCCACGCGATGGTCGAGCGCATCGTCCGGGCCTATGACGCGGATGCCGCCGGCGGACGGCCAAAGCCGGATCTGGAAGAGACTGTCCCTACCACCGTCGCGATCTGACCGGTTTTCCATGAATGCGGCTCTGGAAATCGATGTCGACGTCGAGGATACGAACTGGACGTCGACCGTGCCCGATGTCGAGGCCTGCGTGATGCGTGCGGCCCAGGCAGCAGCAGATGGATCTGATGGTTCGATCGCCATTCTACTGACCGACGACGACACGGTTCGTGACCTGAACGCCCGCTTCCGCGACAAGGACAGGCCAACCAATGTCCTGTCCTTTCCGGGGGCTGACATGCCGATGCCGGGTTCGGCACCGCATCTGGGAGACATCGTCCTGGCTTACGGCGTCTGCGCTGCGGAGGCCGTGGCCCAGTCGAAGACCCTGTCCAGTCATCTGACACATCTGGTCGTGCATGGGGTTCTGCACCTTCTGGGCCGGGACCACGGGACCGATCCCGAGGCGGAGGCCATGGAGGCAGAAGAGAAGACGATCCTCGCGGCTCTGGGTATCGCCGACCCCTATGTCCTGATCGACGACCATTGAGGCCTTTCGCATGAAGACCACTGCAGGACTTTGGGACCGAGCGCTGACGGGCCGGTGGAGCCGTATCGGCCTGGCCCTGCTGGCCGGGCTGGGGGCCGCGCTTGCGCATCCGCCATTCGGGATCCTGCCGGGACTGCTGGGCTATGGCCTGCTGATGCTGCTGGCCGAACGGTCCGGCAACACGCGCGGCGCCTTCTGGATGGGCTGGCTGGCGGGTTTTGCCTATTTCGGGCTCGGCTGCTGGTGGGTGGCAGAGGCCTTTCTCGTCAATCCGGATCAGGCCTGGATGGCCCCGTTCGCGGCCAGTCTTCTGCCTGCCGGCATCGGGCTGTTCTGGGGAGCCGCGACCGCCCTCTACCGACGGTTGGCACCGCGGGGTGTGCTGCGGGTCCTGATGTTCGCAGGTCTCTTTGCCCTGTTCGAGTGGCTGCGGGGCCATGTGCTGACGGGCTTCCCCTGGAACCCGGCCGGGGCCAGCTGGAAAGCCGGGTCGGCCGCATCGCAACTGGCGTCGGTGATCGGAGTCTATGGTCTCAGCCTCGTCACGGTCGCCATTTTCGCTGCGTTCGCGCCGCTGGCCGCTCCGGGACCGCGCAGAAGCCGCATCACCGCAGCCGGGCTGGGGTTCGTAGGCCTGATCGCCGTGATCGCATTCGGTGCCGGCCGCCTGTCAGAGGCACGGGTCGAGCCGACAGACACCCTGATCCGCATTGTCCAGGCCAATGTCGAACAGGAGTCCAAATGGACCCCGGAAGCCTATCGCGGAATCGTCGACCGCTATCTGGCGCTGACGGCCCAGCCCAGCACCCTACCCGGTTCACCCCTGCCCGACGTCGTCGTCTGGCCCGAGGGTGCCCTGCCCGCTGCCGCAGACACGGTTTTCGGACCGGCTTCGCAGGATGGGGTGCTGATTGCCCAGGCCGTGCAGCCCGGACAGACCCTGCTCATGGGTCTGGGGCGTGGTCAGGCCGACCCGACCGCTCCTGATGGGGCGCGCTATTTCAACGCCCTGTTTGCCCTTCACGACACGGGCGGGCCGGGCCTGACCATCGCGGCGATCTATGACAAGCACCGCCTGGTGCCGTTCGGCGAATACCTGCCCCTCGGATCGCTGATGGGGGCGCTGGGCATCCGCAGTCTGGTCCACATGCCTTCCGACTTCAGCGCCGGGCCAACCCCTGCACCGATCGACCTGCCCAACGCGCCACGGGTCCAGCCGCTGATCTGCTACGAGAGCCTGTACCCCGGGTTCACGCCCGGCGGAGCCGGACGCCCAGACTGGATCGTCAACGCCTCTAACGACGCCTGGTTTGGCGCAACCTCCGGGCCGCTCCAGCACCTGAACCTGGCCAGCTATCGGGCCATCGAGACGGGGCTGCCGGTTGTGCGCGCGACCCCCACCGGTGTGTCGGCAATGATTGATCCCTGGGGGCGCATTGTCGGCGAGAACCAGCTCGGGTCGGGCCAGAGCGGAGTCATCGATTCCCTGCTTCCGCGTCCGGCCTCACGGACGCTGTTTGGACGATTCGGAGACCTCGGCTTCTGGATATTGCTGGGTTTGGCCCTGGTCCTTTCCGGACCATGGCCAAAACGGCCCATGAAACCCGCCCATTAGGAGATCAAGCTTTACAGGCATCGCCATTTCCGCGAATTGTGATGACAGCGGTGCGCGACTGGCGCATGTCAATCATTGCATTGCGAACTATCTAGGCGAGAGAAGAATGGCGCGAGGAACAGGCGAGGACGGACCCCATCCGGTGGACCGCCATGTCGGCAGGAGGGTCTGCGAAAAACGGATCAGCCTCGGTTATAACCAGAGCGATCTGGGCCGGGCGCTGGGCCTGACGTTTCAGCAGATCCAGAAATACGAAAAAGGGGCGAACCGCATTTCAGCGTCGAAGCTCTGGGACATTTCCCGCTTCTTCAAGGTGGACGTGTCCTACTTCTTCCAGGGTCTCGGCGCAGTCCAGCCCGGCATGGCCGAGGGCGATGCCGATGCGTTCGATCACGACTTCCCGTCGACGCGCCACACCATAGAAATCGGTCGTCTAGCCCCTCAGTTGTCCAACCGGCAGCAGAAGCTGGCGCTTGAACTCATTCGCGAAATGGCCGACCGGCCCGCGGAGTAGAACGATCCTGCGGGCATCCTGCTGGCCCTGCCACGGGATGTCGGACAGCAGCCTACGCGGCGCTGTTTCAGGAACCGCCGACCCGATCAGACGTCGAGGTCAACGGTGATCGGACAGTGATCGCTGGGCTGGGTCCAGGCGCGGACGGGCTCGTGGATCGTGGCGCTGCCGGCCACGACCGCCGGCGTCAGCCCTGGCGAAGTCCACAGGTGATCGAGGCGCAGCCCGCGTGCCGACTTCCGGAAATCCTCCGCCCGATAGCTCCACCAGCTGGCCAGTTTCTGCGGGTCGGGGTGAGCATCGCGAACCACGTCTGAGAATCCGCCCACGTCCTGAAGCCGGTTCAGCGTCTCAACCTCCAGCGGCGTGTGCGACACGATCTTCGACATGTAGCGGTGGTTCCAGACGTCGAACTCTCCGGGCGCAATGTTGAAGTCACCCGCGAGCAGCAGCGGTGCCCGCCGATCACGGCTCGCCATCTCGGCCGTCAGCCGCTCGTAGTAGTCCATCTTGTGATCGAATTTGGGGTTCAGCGTCCGGTCGGGAACGTCACCGCCGGCCGGAATGTAGAAATTCTGGATCTCGACGCCGGACACCGTGGCAGAGACGCAGCGCGCGTGTCCCTGGCGACAGACATCCAGCTTCGGGCTGTCCGTAATCGGCCGGCGACTGGCGATGGCGACCCCGTGCCAGCCCTTCTGGCCCGCGATCCGCAGGTGGGGCATGCCCATCGCCTCGAAGGCGCGGACCGGAAACTGGTCCTCGAGGCATTTGATTTCCTGCAGGCACAGGACGTCGGTGTCGCTTTCGGCGACAAACCGGGCGACCTGATCGACCCTCAGACGAACCGAATTGATGTTCCAGGTCGCGACCCGCAGCGGCTTGCCCGACGCCATCAACCGCGCGCCATCACGCGTTCGATCAGCTGGGCCGAACGTTCCGGTCCAAGGTCATGGGCGAGTGCAGAGCGGAACTTCCCGTCCGGCCCCATCAGATAGACGGTGAGCGAGTGGTTCATCGTGTAGGCATCGCCCTCTCCGACCTTCTCGTAAATGGCGCGATAGGCGCGGGCGGTGGCTGCGACCTGTTCGGCCGTACCGGTCAGGCCGACCACGCCCTCGGGAAAGCCGTCACTCGACAGATAGGCTTTCAGGGCTTCGGGGGTGTCACGCTCCGGGTCGACGGTGATGAAGACGACCTGGATATCGTCGCCCTTCGCGCCCATCCGCGCCTTTGTGGCCTCGATCGCCGCAAGGGTCGTGGGACAGAAGTCGGGGCAGTAGGTGAACCCGAAGAAAACGAGGCTCCATTTGCCGTCCAGCAACGATTGATCCACCGCCTTGCCGGTCTGGTCGACCATCTCGAACGGGCCGCCGACCAGGGCCTGGCCCGTGCCGGCATCCGTGATCATCGTCTCTGCAGCGCGCTCGCGGCCGGTCACCACGAAGACCGTGGTCAGGGCGAGGGCAGCGGCGATGGCCGCACAGGCACCCGCAAACAGCATGACGGAACGGCGTGGCATCGTGTCTCTCATTCAACACGCCGACAGAACGGCGCGACGGGTCTATAGACCGGGCGTGGCCATCAGCGAAATCGAACCATCGTCGCAGTTTTCAGATCGCCCGGCAGGCGCGTGGCGCCAGTTGCCGCGCCGAAGCCGGGGCCTCGGCCTGCGCACCCTGATCATCCTGCGCTGGCTGGCCATCTCGGGCCAGACCGCGACGGTGATTGTTGCGGTGGGGATGCTGAACTTCCCCCTGCCGGTCTGGCAGTGCCTTCTGGTGATCGGCGCCAGCGTGGTGGCGAATGTGCTCGCCATGGCCCGCCTCCGCCACGTCGAGGGCCGACTGCCCGATGGACGGCAGACCGCGATGCATCTGGGCTTCGACATCCTGCAGCTGACAGCCCTGCTGGCGCTGACCGGCGGGCTCGAGAACCCCTTCTGTCTGCTGCTGGTGGCCCCGGTCACAGTGGCCGCAGCATCCCTGCCGGGCCGACAGGCGATCGGGCTCGGGTTGCTGGTGCTGCTGTCGACGGGGGCGCTTTTCTTCTGGTCGCTGCCACTGCCTTGGGAGGCCGGAACACGGCTGCAGCTGCCGGCCCTCTACCGGTTCGGGATCGGACTGGCCCTGATCACCGGCGTCGTCTTCACGGCAGCCTATGCCTGGCGCGTGGCTGCCGATGCCGAAAAGCTCGAGCTGGCCCTGGCCACGACCCAGGACGTGCTGCAGCGCGAGCAGCGTCTGGCCGCACTGGGCGGGCTGGCGGCTGCGGCGGCGCATGAACTGGGCACGCCGCTGGCCACGATCCAGGTGGTCGCCAAGGAACTGCTGCGCGCATCGCCGGCCGATGGTCCCATTGCAGAGGACGCGCGACTGATGCTGCAACAGGCCGAGCGGTGCCGCGAGATCCTGCAGCGGCTGTCGCAACGACCCGAGGATGGGGACGCCCTCTATACCGAGGTGGGGCTGAAGGCCCTGCTGGCCGAGATCGTCGACCCGCATCTGGGCTTCGACCTGACGATCGAGTGCACCGTCTCGATGGCCGGCACCGGACCCGAGCCGCACGTCAAGCGCCTGGCCGAAGTGATCCACGGCCTTTCCGCGATCGTCGAGAACGCGGCCGACTTCGCCGCCACCCGTGTATCGGTACGGGCCGTGGTGGACGGGACGTCGATCGTGATCGAGGTCGTTGACGACGGGCCGGGGTTCTCGGCCGACATCCTGCCACGGCTGGGTGAGCCCTATGTGACCAGCCGTCCTCACAGCAAGGCGCGGATGGCGCTGGCCAGCCAGCTGAAAGCCGCCACCGGGACCAGCAAGCCGGCCCGGAAAGGCAAGAAGGCCCCCGTGGTCGAGCCCGAGGTCATCCCCAGCCAGGGCGGCATGGGCCTGGGCTTCTTCATTGCGCGGACATTGCTGGAACGGACCGGGGCGCGGGTCGTGGCCGGGGCCGGCGATGGCGGACCCGGGACCAATCGCGGGGCGAGGGTCTCGGTCCGCTGGCCGCGCGAGGCCCTGGCTCTGGATGGTGACGGATCGCCGCACCGCTTGACCTGAGCCATACCGACCCCGACTTGGAACTTCAGGGAGACCAAGACAATGCCGATAACCAGCCTGTCACCAATGCCGTCGATCGAGGATCGCATCGCCGCCCATCCGGACCGGTCGCTGCTGCTGCTGGATGATGACCAGGCTCTGAGAACGCGCCTCGGCCGCGCCCTGGAATCGCGCGGGTTCGAGGTCACGGTCGCCGCATCGGTGGCCGAGGCCCACGAGGCGCTGCGCAACAAGCTTCCCGCCTTTGCCGTGCTGGACATGCGTCTGGATGACGGGAACGGGCTGAAGATCGTGGAGGCCATTCGCGAGCGTCGCGGGGACGCCCGGATCGTCATGCTGACCGGCTATGGCGCGATCGCGACCGCCGTCGCAGCGGTCAAGGCCGGTGCCGTGGACTATCTTTCCAAGCCGGCCGATGCCGATGATGTCGTCAAGGCCCTGCTGGCCACGGGCGATGCGCCCGAGCCGCCCGAGAACCCCATGAGCGCCGACCGGGTGCGGTGGGAGCATATCCAGCGGGTCTATGAGCTTTGCGACCACAATGTCTCGGAAACGGCACGTCGCCTGGGCATGCACCGCCGGACCCTGCAGCGCATCCTCGCCAAGCGCGCTCCGCGCTAGACGGCCTGAGCCGGGCCCGGTCCGACCGGCACCCTAACCCCGCTTCCCGGACCCTTCGTCCCGAAGGGTCCGCATGGCCCCCAGTCGTGCGAAGGCCAGCGTCAGCGCCTTGCGCCGGGCCGGGGCCAGCGGGGTGGTCGGTGCCTCACGGACAACGGCACCGCCAAAACCGTCCGCGATGATCAGGCCGGGCTCGTCGGGCAGGACGCCCTCGGGGAACTCCGGCGCGACCGCAAAGAAGAAGGCGTCGCAGAAGGGGGCATATTCGCCCCATTTGCGGTCGACCCGGTAGTCCTCGACGCCCGATTTGACCTCGCAGATGACGATGTCGCCCTTGCGTCCCAGCGCCATGACATCGGCGCGCCGGCCATTGGGCAGGCAGACCTCCAGCAACGGGGCATAGCCCATGTCGGCCAGCAGTCGTGCGGCCCCCCGGGTCACGGACAGGGTCGTTTCAGGCCGGCTGAAAACCAGTTCGAGATGAAGGGCGGTGGCGGTCACCCCTCCTTATGTTCCGGTTGCGTTCCGCCTTCAAGCGCCAGCTTGTGAGACGGACGGACGTCAGCGCCCGGTATGAACCGCGCTGTCGGTATCGAAACCCAGGGCCCGGGCGCGGGCCAGTGTGCGGGTCCGGACGGCATCGGACGGTGTGGGCGTTCGGGTCCAGACCCACCAGTCGGACTTGTTCGGCAGGCCCATGATGGCCCAGCTGTAGTCGGGTGCGTGGTCCCAGACCCAGTAGTTCTGCCCGGCCAGACCGCCGAAGCTCAGCAGGCCGGTCAGGCTGAAGCGAAACCGGGCATTGGTGGTGGTGTCGGTGATCCGGGCGTTGGCGCGCAGCGTTTCGACCTTGCCGTCGGACTGGCGCGTGCAGGCGACGCGGATCTCGTAGCGATCGGCACGGCCCTGGGGCGTAAAATCGATCTGGGCCCGGCTGCAGGGCTTCTGGACATCATTGGGACTGCGAATGGTCTCAAACCAGCGGCCGTCGAACTGGTCCAGGTTCACGGCCGGGGCCTGGGCCGCAGCGGGTACAGCGCTCAGCCCCAGAAGGGTGGCGACGAGCGCGAAGGTCGCGACGGTCGGGTTTCCTGAAACGGGCATGCAAATCCTTCACGTGCTGGAGCAACGGATTGGGATCAACTACGCGACGGTTCCGGTTGCGGTTTCGTTATCGATCAAACAACGGCGGTTGCCGGCCCAGTCCGAGGCCGTCTGGCCCCAGACATCGACGTTGGCATCCTGGAACGGCTCGGGCAGCCGGCCGGGCCCACGATTGACCGAACCGAGACGCGCCGCCAGCCTCGCCGAGGCGACATTGGCGGGGTCGATGGTGTGGACGATGTCCGTCCAGCCCAGCACGTCGACGGCATAGTCCATGGTCGCAATGGCCGCTTCCAGCGCATAGCCCTTGCCCATCGCATCGGCATGCAGGCTCCAGCCCACCTCGGGTCCCGGCCAGCCATGAGGGTGCCAGGGCCCGATCCGGCCGATCCATTGGCCGCTCGACTTCTCGATCAGCGAAAAGAAGCCCACGCCCGTCAGCCCCCATGCCCCGGCCACGCTCATCATCGAACGCCAGACCTCGGCCGGGCTTCGGGGCCCGCCGATGAAACGGGTGGTTTCCGCATCGGCCTGGAAATCCGCCCATCGCGGGAAGTCCTCCATGGCCGGGGGCCGGAGGATCAGCCGGGCCGTCTCGATCACAGGTCCGTTCACAGGGGATACTCCCGCTCCAGCTCGTAGTGACTGCCTTCGTCGGACAGGGTGCTGGAATACAGGCCGAACCGGTCCATCCGCATCGGGGGCGAGTGCAGCAGGTTGTGATTGGTGATCCAGGCCCCGACCCGGGCGGGATCCGTCTGGGTCTTGAGATAGGCCAGGGTCAGGTGGGGCCGATACAGGCGCGGCTCCATCGTGATCCCCGCTCGCTCACCCGCCTTGCGACACCGGCCGGCCAGAATGTTCAAGGGTTCGGACGCTTCCAGGCCGGCCCAGATCGTGTGACTGCGGTGTGCATCGCCAAAAGCGCCGACGCCCCTCAGCTCAAGATCGAAGGCTCCGCCCGGAATCCGTGACAGTTCGGCGGCCAGATCCTCGGCCCGGCGCTCGTCCACGGAGCCATAGAAGGCTAGGGTGATGTGGAGCGCTTCCTCCGGTCGCCAGCGGGCACCGGGCAAGCCGGTCTGGCGCCGTTTCAGCGTCTCGGCGACGTCCCAGGGGATCGGCAGGGCAGCGAACAGACGGACCATGCGACGCAGGGTAGCGGTCCCGATGGAACCTCGGAAGTCCGGATTCGCTTGCACGAGTGACCATCCATACCGATATTCTATCCAAAGCCGGGATTGTATCCGGCCAACCAGGAGACTTCACTCGCGATGAGCGATTTTAGAAACGGCTATTTGAACACTGCGCCCGCGAAGGCCGACATGGCCGTGGACGCAGGCCTGCGCAGCTTCATGCTGGGCGTTTACAACAAACTGGCGCTCGGCCTGGTCGTGGCCGGCGCGCTGGCCTATGTGACCGGAAACGTACCGGCCGTGCAGCAACTGCTGTTTGCGGCAGGTCCTGACGGTCGCGTCGGCCTGACAATGCTGGGCATGATCGTCCAGTTCTCGCCTCTGGTGCTGCTGTTCGGCTCGATGTTCTTCATGAAGAACCCGACGGCAGGCGGCGTGAACATGCTGTACTGGGCCGTGGTCGCGACCATCGGTGCCGGCATGGGCATCCTTTTCCTGCGCTACACGGGTGGGTCGATCGCCTCGACCTTCTTCGTGACCGCAGCGGCGTTCGGTGCCCTGAGCCTTGTCGGCTACACGACCAAGAAGGACCTGACCGCCATGGGCAGTTTCCTGATCATGGGTGTGATCGGCCTGCTGATCGCCATGGTCGTCAACATGTTCATGCAGTCCGGCACGCTGGCGCTGATTATCTCGGGCCTGGGCGTTCTGATCTTCTCAGGTCTGATCGCCTATGACACGCAACGCCTGAAGATGACCTACTATCAGCTGGGCGGTGACCAGGCCGCCATGGGCGTGGCCACCGGCTTCGGTGCCCTGGGCCTGTTCCTGAACTTCGTGAACCTGTTCCAGTTCCTGATGATGTTCCTCGGCGGCAACCGCGAATAATCGCAGCGGATCAGCCATCCGGAAGGGCCCCGACAGCGATGTCGGGGCCCTTTTTCGTATCGGGACCTGCCAACCTTCACGGGGATGACCCGATGCCAGCCCCGCCCTGTCCGCGTTTCGTCGTGACACTGTGCCGCCGGATCGCTATCAGCCCGTCCAATGGACGAGAGCGAACGCCAATCGGAAGAACGCGGCTGGGCGACGGCAAAGACGCTGGCCGAGGCCCTGCCCTATATCCAGGTCTATGACCGCGAGACCGTCGTCATCAAATACGGCGGCCATGCCATGGGCGAGACGGCCGTGGCCAGACAGTTCGCCGCCGATGTGGTCCTGCTGAAACTGATGGGCGTCAATCCGGTCGTGGTGCACGGCGGCGGGCCGCAGATCAGCGCCATGCTGGACAAGGCCGGTGTGAAATCCGCCTTCGTCGACGGCCTGCGTGTGACCGATCGCGACACGATGTCGGTCGCCGAGATGGTCCTGTCCGGGGCGGTCAACAAGGAGATCGCGCACTGGATCACTGTCGCCGGCCGCGAGGCGGACGTCCGCGGCATCGGCCTGTCGGGCAAGGATGCCGGCCTGCTGACCGTCGAGAAGACCACCCGGACAAAACGCGACCCCGACAGCCTGATCGAACACGAGGTCGACCTCGGTTTCGTGGGCGAGCCGACAAAGGTCGATCCAAAGCTGATCGCCGGGCTGATCGCCTCGGAGACCGACGACTGGGTTCCGGTCATCGCGCCGATCGGGGTGGCCGAAGACGGCCAGACCTATAACGTCAATGCCGACACCGTGGCGGGTGCCGTGGCCGGCGCCCTTCATGCCAAGCGGATGCTGCTGCTGACTGACGTCAAGGGCGTGATGGACCGCAACGGCGACATCATCCGCCAGATGACCCTGGCCGAAGCGCAGGCGCTGATCGACGACGGCACGGCCTCGGGCGGGATGATCCCCAAGCTGGAGACCGCCATGGCCGCCGTGCGGGCCGGCGTCGAGGCCGTCGTCATCCTGGACGGCCGTCGTCCCCACGCCATGCTGGTCGAGCTGTTCACCGAGTACGGCGCCGGCACCCTGGTGAAGGCGTGACGCTGGATCCCTCGCGGTTCGACGCCTGGGTGTTCGACATGGACGACACCCTGTACCCCCGCGAGCAGGGGCTGATGGGTCTGGTTCAGGGCCGGATCAATGCCTTCATGATCGACGCCGTCGGCCTGCCCGAGGCCGAGGCCAAGGTCCTGCAGCGCCAGTTCCTGAACGAGCATGGCACGACCCTGGCCGGACTGATGGCCAACTATGCGATCGACGCGGACAAATTCCTGCGCGAGGTGCACGACGTTCCCCTGGATTCCGTCGAGCCCAATCCGGTGCTCGAGGGCATGCTGAAAGGCCTGCCGGGCCGGAAATTCGTCCTGACCAATGGAGCCCGCTTCCACGCTGCCCGGGTGCTGAAGCATATCGGCATCGCTGATTGCTTCGACGGCGTCTTTGCCATCGAGGACATGGACCTGACGCCCAAGCCGGCGCCCGCGACCTTCCGCCGGTTCCTTGACCGCTTCGGTATCGATCCGCACCGGGCGATCTTCTTCGAGGACACGCCGCGCAATCTGGCTCCGGCCAAGGCCATGGGCATGACCACCGTCCTGATCGGCGACGGTCATGGCCACGAGATCGGCGACTGGGTCGATCACCAGTCCGACTATCTGATGGATTTCCTGTCTCCCCTTTCGCTGAAGGACGCCGCATGACCGACCACACCGATCTCGCCGCCATCATCGAGGCCGCCTGGGACGCGCGCGCGGACCTGTCGCCGGCGACCCAGGGCGAAACCCGCAAGGCTGTCGAAACGGCCCTGAGCCTGCTGGACTCCGGTCAGGCCAGGGTGGCCTCCCGCTCGGACGACGGGGTCTGGACCACGCATCAGTGGCTGAAGAAGGCCGTGCTGCTGTCGTTCCGGCTGAACGACAATGTCATCATGCGCGCGGGCGACCGGGGCATGAACAGTGGCGCGCCCGGTGTCGGCCCCTGGTACGACAAGGTGCCCAACAAATTCGGCGACTGGACCGGCCAGGACTTCAAGGATGCCGGCTTCCGCGCGGTGCCCGGCTCCATCGTGCGGCAGGGGGCCTTCATTGGCCGCAACGTCGTCCTGATGCCCAGTTTCGTGAACATCGGGGCCTATGTCGACGAGGGCTCGATGGTCGACGGCTGGGCTACGGTCGGGTCCTGTGCCCAGATCGGCAAGAATGTGCACCTGTCGGGCGGCGTGGGTATCGGCGGCGTGCTGGAACCCCTGCAGGCCAATCCCACCATCATCGAGGACGACTGTTTCATCGGCGCCCGCTCCGAAGTGGTCGAGGGCGTCATCGTGCGCCAGGGCGCCGTCCTGTCGATGGGGGTCTATATCTCGGCCACCACCAAGATCGTGGACCGGGCCACCGGCGAGGTCACCCGTGGCGAGGTCCCGGCCTATTCGGTCGTGGTGCCCGGAGCCCTGCCCGACCCGAACGGCGGGCCGTCGCTGTACTGTGCCGTCATCGTCAAGCGCGTGGATGCCCAGACGCGCGCCAAGACGGCGGTGAACGAACTGCTGCGCGATTAGGACGCGGCATTGAGGCTGATTGCGATCTCATGCGTATCTAGCGCCGGTTCCAACTCCCGACGCGAGACCCCATGACCCGCAGAGGCATCTTCGCCCCCGCCCTCGGTGCCGTTCTGGCAGCGTGCAGCCCCCTGGCCGTGCTGAATACCCTGGGGCCCCGCGACGGCGGCGTGCGCCGGGTCGCGCGGGACCTGACCTATGGCTCAGACCCCCGCCAGAAATTCGATATCTTTGCGCCGACCCGACCGGCAACGGCATCCCTTCCGACGCTGGTCTTCTTCTATGGCGGCGGCTGGGACAGCGGGTCGCGCGAGGTCTACGGCTGGGCAGCTCAGGCGCTGGCAGCGCGCGGGTTCGTCGTCGCCGTGCCGGATTATCGTCTGGTGCCGGACGTCCATTTCCCGGTCTTCATCGAGGATGCCGCGGCTGCAACGGCACGGGTTGCAGAGGTCGCCAGCCAGTATGGCGGCGACCCCGGGCGGCTCGGGGTCCTGGGTCATTCGGCCGGTGCCCATCTGGCACTGATGATCGCACTGGATCGTCGGTACATGGCCGCCGTCGGCCAGCCGTCCCTGATCAGGGCGGCGGCCGGTCTGGCAGGCCCGTACGAGTTCCTGCCGTTCGATGTGGCCGCCTCGAGGAATGCCTTCGGTCGCGCCCCGGACCCCACGCTGACCCAGCCGATCACCTTCGCCCGCGCCGATGCCCCGCCCTTGTGGCTCGGGCACGGGACCGCCGACGTGACCGTCCATGACGAGGACACGATCCTGCTGAACGCCCGCATGAAGGCGGTTGGCGGTCGGTGCGAGATGAAGCTGTATCCCGGCCTGAGCCATGAGGATCTGATCGCGACCTTCTCGCCCCTGTTCCGCAAGAAGGCGCCGGTGCTCGATGATGTCACGACCTTCATGCAGCGCGAACTCGCCTAGAGCCCTGCACGGACCACCTCGCCAACGTCACGCTTCTCCGCTAGGGGAAGCCATGACAGATACGAACATCACGCCGATGACGGCGCATGCGGTCCTGGACCGCCTCGAAACCCTCTACAGCCAGTCCGTTGCCAATCTGCGCAGCGCCGTCCGCCACTTCGTCCAGACCGGCGAACGCGCCGATCCGGCGGCGCGCGCCGAAGGCCTGTTCGCCTATCCGGAGCTGAAGGTCAGCTGGTTCGGCGACCGGCCCGCCAATCTGGCCACCCGCGCCTATGCCCGGATGTCGCGACCGGGCATCTATGCCACCACCATCACCCGCCCCGATCTGTTCCGTCCCTATCTGCTGGAGCAGCTCAGCCTGCTGGAAGCGGACTATGAGGGGGCCGTGTTCGAGGTCGGCCCGTCGCAGCAGGAAATTCCCTTCCCCTATGTGATGGACGGCTCAGACGTGGTGCTGGACCGGTCGATGACGGCCGCGATCGCGCGGCATTTCCCGACCACCGACCTGGCCCATATCGGCGACGAGATCAGCGACGGCCTGTTCGACCTGGCCGAGGACTTCCCGCTGTCCCAGTTCGACGGGCTGCGCACGGATTTCTCGCTGGCCCGCCTCAGGCACTACACCGGCACGCCGGTCGAGGATGTGCAGTCCTACATCCTGTTCACCAACTACAACCGCTATGTGGACGAATTCGTGCGCTGGGCCTGCGAGCAGCTGCGCGACCCCAACAGCATCTACGACACCCTGTCCTGTGCCGGTGGCGTGCTCATCACGCGCGACACGCCCGACCCGGAAGCGGCCGTCATGGACGCGGCCTGGAAGAAGCACCAGATGCCCGCCTACCATCTGACGGCGCCGGGCTCGCAGGGCATCACCCTGGTCAACATCGGGGTCGGCCCGTCGAACGCCAAGACGATCTGCGACCACCTGGCTGTCACCCGCCCGCATGCCTGGATGATGATCGGCCACTGCGGCGGCCTGCGCCCGTCACAGACGATCGGCGACTATGTCCTGGCCCACGCCTATCTGCGGGACGACCATGTTCTGGACGCGGTCCTGCCGCCGGACATCCCGATCCCGAGCATCGCCGAGGTCCAGCGCGCGCTTTACGACGCCGCCAAGGCCGTCAGCGACATGCCGGGCGAGGCCATCAAGCGCCGGCTGCGCACCGGGACCGTCGTCACCACAGATGACCGGAACTGGGAGCTGCGGTATTCGAAATCGGCGCTTCGATTCAACCAGAGCCGCGCCGTCGCCATCGACATGGAGTCGGCCACGATCGCCGCCCAGGGCTACCGGTTCCGGGTCCCCTACGGCACCCTGCTCTGCGTCTCCGACAAGCCGCTGCATGGCGAGATCAAGCTGCCGGGTCAGGCCAACCGCTTCTACGAGGGGTCGATCTCCGAACACCTGCAAATCGGCATCCAGGCCATCGACCTGTTGCGGAACGAAGGGGCCAGCCTGCACTCCCGCAAGCTTCGCGCCTTCGACGAGCCACCCTTCCGGTAGGCCATCAGGGGGTCCAAGGCCGGCCCGGTGTTCGCCACGGTCCCCCGGGTCTGCTAGGCCACTCGACAGTGACCCGACCCGGCGCATGACGCGGGGGGCATGGAGGGCCGATGAAGCTCTACACAGCCCGCGCGAGGGCACTTGCGACCTGTCTCTCGGGCCTCGCCGGCTTCGTCGATGCGATGGCCTACATCCATCTGGGTGGCTTCTTCGTCTCCTTCATGAGCGGGAACACGACGCGTCTGGGCGTCAGCCTCGCCGACGGATCCGCGGATGCGGCACGGGCCGGCGGGCTGCTGCTGACCTTTGTCGTGGGTGTCGTCCTCGGATCGATGACAGGACAGATCTTTCTGTCCCGCAGACAGCCTGCGGTCCTTCTCATGGTGGCGCTGCTGCTCGCGGCGGCGGCAGGCCTGAGCGCGATTGGCCAGCCGTGGATGGCGGCGGTTGCCATGGCCCTGGCCATGGGGGCCGAGAACGCCGTGTTCGAGATCGACGGCGAGGTTCGTATCGGCCTGACCTATATGACCGGCACCTTGGTCAAGCTGGGGCAGCGGATCACCTCTGCGCTCCTCGGCGGAGACCGGTTCGGCTGGGTGCCCTATCTGCTGCTGTGGATGGGCCTGGCCGCTGGCGGGCTAACCGGAGCCCTGACCTACGCGCATCTCGGTATCGGCGGACTGTGGATTGCGGCGGGAGCAGCGGGGGTGCTGGCTTTTCTGGCGGCAAGGATGGGGCCGGACCGGCACCCACAGGATCTGGAAGCGGTGTGACGGTCAGTGGCTGAGCAACAGGCAGACGGAAGACATCCCGAGAAGCCCGTGGGTGACGCCGCCCAGAACCCATTCGCGCATGCGGGCGTGACCATAGCCGCCCGCAACAACGAGACCCGCATGCTGGTCTTCGGCAAACGTCTGGATCTGGCGGGCGCGAGGCCCCCCGTCGCCGTGCAGCACGCGCGGACTGGCCGTGATTCCGTGACGTTCGAGATAGGCGGCGACATCATGCGTCCGGCCACGTGCCTCCTCTGTGGCCTCCGACCCGCAGATCTCGATGACGTGGGTCAGGGTCGCGGCCCTGAGCATGGGCAGGGCAGAGGCCACGGCCCGCTGGGCCTCGCGACAGTCCTTCCAGGCCACCACGGCCGCCGTGCCGAGCGGCGATCGAGCCGGTTGCGGGGGCACGATCAGCACCGGGCGTCCCAGCGCCATGATGGCATCGCCGGGATCGAGCGACCGGTGCGTGCCGCGTTCAGGCGAAAGACGACCAAGGATGAGCAGGTCGGCGGCACGGATATCCTGCCCCACGACGTCGGCCGGAAAGCCGAGCCTTCCGCGCCACTCGCAACGGTCTGCATGTGATCCGACGGCGGCCCAGAACAGGGTCTCGGTCCGTTTGACATCCGCCTCTGCAGCATCCCGGAACAGGCCCAGCATCTCGCCCAGCATGGCACCGCCCGCATAGGGATCGACCTGGGGTGCATCGGGATAGCTGGCCGAGATGCCGATCAGTCGCGCGTCAAACCGGACCGCGAGATCGCAGGCGAGCTTTACCCGCGCCTCGGCCTCGGGGCCCTCGTCGACATAAACCATCAGGCTCGCATAGGTCATGGGTTCGGCTCCGGTCACGGCACACCTGACACCAAGGCCGACGCCCGCGCATTGATCGGTATCAAGGACCGCCCGTTCCCCGCCGTGCAGAGTGACTGCCTGTGCCATGGGAGATCGAACCGTGAAGCCGCTGATCCTGCCTGTTCTGATCCTGATGCTGTCTGCCTGTGCCTCGGTCGCTGCGCCTCCCTCTGATCGGCCCCGCGGCGAAGGCCCTGCGTCGACCGAGAATTCTGGCACGGACGCGATGGTCGCTCGCGGAGCGGCATTTGCCGCGGCAAACTGCTCGGGCTGTCATGCCCTGGGAGCCACCGGGAACAGCCCGCACCCGAGGGCGCCTGCGTTCCGGGACATTGGCAAGCGCTATCCCGTCGATGAGCTTTCCGAAGCGTTTGCCGAGGGTATCGTGACGGCGCACCCCGACATGCCCGAGTTCATCCTGACGCCGGACGATAACCGCGCCGTGATCGCCTACCTCAAATCCGTCCAGACGGTCGGGCGACCCGCTTCCGCCGATCGGACCCTGGCCGAAGCCCCGAATTCCTGAGCTTGTCTCCGATAAATGTGTCAAGATGTCGCAACGGCGCGTGTTTGAGCCGGATCAATGCGACGGGCGGACCGTCGGATCTAAGTCCGCAACTGGAGATCACCAGATGCACACGGACCTGAACACCCGGCCCTATCCCCCGATTACCCGTCGCGCCGTGACGGCGATCACAGGCTTCCTTGACCGGGAGCGGCTGATGTCGATCGGCGTCAACCGCCCCGATGGCTGGCCTCAGGTCACGACGGTCGGCTATGTCAATGAAGGGCTGGATCTGTACTTCGTGACAGATCGCGAGAGCCAGAAGTTCGCCAATCTTGAGGCTGACTCGCGGGTTTCGCTGGCAATCCACGCCGATGCCAGAACGGATGGAACTGTCGGCCTGGTCATGTCGGGCCATGCCCATCAGGTGGCGGACCCCGACGAAATTCAGGCCCTGAACGCGATCATGTCCGCGCGCTGGCCAGACTTCAGCGTCTATTGTCCCACCTCGCGGGCCCTCGCCGTCCTGCGCTTCAGGCCCGAGGTGATCTGTGTCAGCAGTGCCGTCCAGGGCCAGAGTAGCAATGCCTACTTCTCGCTGGGTGCGTTTGCTGACGACGCTGTCGGCGATGGCTATGCGGCCCGAACCGAAGCGCCCTTCCGGGGCGCAGCCTCATTAACGCACTCCTCAGCCCCGACATGATGTGAACCCATATGGCGCGCCTACGTTCACGAATGACGCGAGACCAAGGACCGGAATCATCCGGGACCCTGCCGTTCGTTGCACAGCCTGTCTGAGGACCGAGCGGCAACTCGCGATCAAACAGTAGACGAGAAGACCCATGGCCAACGCCATCCTGACACCCGACAAGCAAGGCCTTGACGAGGAGCGTGACGCAGAGCCGGTCATTCACCACGCGCCGCATGGGCTATCCGACCGGTTCGCCCTGGCCTTCACCAAGCTTCTGCGTGTTCTGGCCGACACCTTCTTTGCCAAGCGATACGGGCACCGCGCCATTGTGCTGGAAACCGTCGCGGCCGTGCCCGGCATGGTCGGCGCAACGATCCAGCACCTGACCTGCCTGCGCCGCATGAAGGATGACGAGGGCTGGATCCGCACCCTCATGGAGGAGGCCGAGAACGAGCGGATGCACCTGATGACCTTCATCGAGGTGGCCAAGCCGACCTATTTCGAACGGCTGGTCGTGCAGCTGGCCCAGGCCATCTTCTACATCATCTTCTTCCTGCTCTATCTCGTGTCGGCCCGGACGGCTCACCGTCTGGTCGGCTATTTCGAGGAAGAGGCCGTCGTCAGCTATACCCTGTACCTCAAGGAGATCGACGAGGGCCGGTCACCGAACGTGCCCGCTCCGGCGATCGCGATCCACTACTGGAAGCTGCCGGCTGATGCGACGCTGCGCGATGTGGTGCTGAAGGTGCGGGCGGATGAAGCCCATCACCGCGACGTCAACCACGGATTTGCCAGCACACTCAGCGGTGCGCCGGTCGACTGGGACACAGCCTCGCCCTACCCGCCCCATGCCGAAGAAATCCGGATGAACGCCTGAGCCATCCGTTCCGGGCTATCGCATGAGCCCGGCGGCCTTCAGGGCATTCTCGATGACCGTTGTGAGCCCATCCGCGCGGGGTGACGGCGATCGGGTCGGCGCGGTTTCTGACGGCGTTTCCTTTGCTGCCTGAGGCGGTGCGCGGTCAGTCCGGCCGTGTGGAACAGACCCGGTCGCCAGACCGGGTTCGGTCTGCGCAATGCCCCACCCCAGCGCGATCTCGAGGCTGGACGAGATGCCGATGTCGATCAGGAAAGGACCTGCGATCCCGACTCCGTCGGGTCCGTCGGTCCTGAGCGGCGTCCCATGCTGCAGGCCCGAAATGCGGTGATGCTCGACGCGCGGCTGACCGTCCGGCGAAAGCCAGACATCGAACAGCCGCCCATCGGGCGTCCGGGCGCGCTGTGGACCTCCCGTCAGGCCGTGGACGTCCGTCCATTGTTGGATGAGGGCATCTGCGGACGCGGGCCGGACAGTCGCGTCGGCGTCACCATGCCAGATCGAGATCGACGGCCACGGCCCCGTGTGCGGGGAGGCCTGGCGAACCCTGTCACCCCAGACGGCGCTGGCCTGGGCCCTTGGCTGCATCATGGCTCCCATGGCTTCGGACAGGGTGTTGGCCGCCCCGAACGGCAGGCCGGCGATAATGGCCCCGCCCACATATAGATCCGGGTAGCTGGCCAGCATGGCTGCGGTCATGGCTCCACCGGCAGACAGGCCGGTGACAAAGACCCGGGCCGGGTCGATGCCATGGTCCCCGATGACCTGTCGCGTCATGGCCGCGATCGAGGCCGCCTCGCCGCGGCCACGCGCGGTATCCTCGGCCTGGAACCAGTTGAAGCAGCGGTTCGGATTGTTGCCCGGCACCTGTTCGGGAGCCAGCACCACGAAGCCGAACCGATCTGCAAGCGCCAACCAGCCTGCGCCCGCGGCATAGGCCTCGCCAGTCTGGGTGCAGCCATGCAGCACCACGACCAGCGGTGCTCCGGGTGCCAGGCTTTCGGGAACATGGACCAGCATCCTCAGGTCGCCCGGGTTGGATGACAGCGCGACCGCGGTCATCCGCGTATTCTGCGTGCCGGTCGATCGCGCGGCCTCGCGGCGGCGGCGGGTCAGGGCGGCGACGGTCTGGCCGAGGCTGGTCATGGTTCATGTCTCTCCACAGGGCTGACAGGCCGCATATGGATATTGCGCCGCAACATTGCTTGTTCGCAACTGCACAATCCGGAAGACCGGCGCGATGTGGCGGGAAATGGGGATGCTCCGGACGCGTCCGGCCGTCAGTGAAAGTCGCGCGAGCCCGGCAGGATGCGCGCGTTCCGAGGATGGGCATGGGTCGGGTGCCGGGGCGGCTGGGGTCGCACGATCTCGTCGGCGCGGCTGAGGGTGATCTCGGGCCTGTGCCCGTCGGACAGCCGGTCCAGTTCGTCCGAGCGATCGAACACCCGATGCGCCATCAGGTGGACGACACCCTCGGGGCTTTTTTCGACCACCCCCTCCACCCCCATCAGCCGGGCGGCCATGACGACCCCGCGGTATTCCTCGAACATCCGGGCCCACAGGACCAGATTGGTGACGCCGGTCTCGTCCTCCAGGGTGATGAAGATGGCATTGCCCTTGCCCGGGCGCTGGCGGACCAGGACGACACCGGCCGTGCGGACCCTGGTGCCGCTGCGTTTCGTCTGCAGGCCGGCACAGGTCAGCATGCCCTCTGCGGCGAACACCGGACGCAGGATGGCCATCGGATGGGCCTTCAGGGACAGCCGCGTGGTCTGGTAGTCGGCCGCGACATGCTCGCCCAGCCGCATCCGGGGCAGGTTCGCATCGTCCTCCTCGCCCAGTTCGCGGGCATCGGCGGCGGCAAACAGCGGCAGGGGGGCGTCGTCGGGCAGGCGCCGGACGGCCCACAGGGCCTCGCGCCGATCCAGGCCGATGGAGCGGAAGGCATCGGCATCGGCCAGTTTGCGCATCGCCGCCGCCGGCAGACTGGCGCGCCGGGCCAGGGTCTCGACCCCGGCAAAGGACGGGTCACGGGCAGCCATCAGCGAACGGGCCCAGGCCTCGCGGAAGCCGTCGATCTGGCGAAAGCCCAGCCTCAGCGCCAGCGATCCTGGCCGACCTTCCAGCGTGTTGTCCCAGTCGCTGAGGTTCACATCGATGGGCCGGATCTCGACCCCGTGCTCCTGGGCGTCGCGCACGATCTGGGCCGGGGCATAGAAGCCCATGGGCTGGGAATTCAGCAGGGCACAGGCGAAGGCCGCCGGATAGCGGCATTTGATGAAGGACGAGATGTAGACCAGCTTGCCGAAACTGGCCGCGTGGCTCTCGGGAAAGCCATAGGAGCCGAAGCCCTTGATCTGGTCGAAACAGCGCTGGGCGAACTCGGGGGTATAGCCGCGCTCGACCATGCGGTTGACCATCCGGCCCTCGTATTTCCACAGGGTGCCGTCGCCGCGGAAGGTGCCCATGGCCTTGCGCAGGCCGTTGGCCTCCCGGGACGTGAACTCGGCGGCGACCATGGCCACCTTCATGGCCTGTTCCTGGAACAGGGGCACGCCCAGGGTCTTGTGCAGCACCTCGCGCAGTTCGTTCTGGTCGAAGCCGGGGCCGGGCTTCGAATAGTCCGGCTGCTCCAGCCCTGCCCTGCGTCGCAGATAGGGGTGGACCATGTCCCCCTGGATCGGGCCCGGCCGAACGATCGCGACCTGGATGACCAGGTCATAGAAGGTGCGGGGCTTCAGCCGGGGCAGCATGTTGATCTGGGCCCGGCTCTCGACCTGGAACACGCCGATCGAGTCGCCCCGGCACAGCATGTCATAGACATCGCCCTGTTCGGTCGGGACGGTGTGCAGTTCATAGGGCGCGTCCTCGTGGTCCCGCATCAGGTCCAGCGCCTTGCGGATACAGGTCAGCATGCCCAGCGCCAGGACATCGACCTTCATCAGCCGCAGGTCGTCGATGTCGTCCTTGTCCCATTCGATGAAGGTGCGGTCCGGCATGGCCGCATTGCCGATGGGCACCAGCTCGTCCAGCCGGTCCTGGGTCAGGATGAAGCCGCCGACGTGCTGGGACAGGTGGCGCGGATAACCCAGCAGGCGCGTGGCCATGGCCACCGCCCGGCCAATCATCGGATTGGCGGGATCCAGCCCCGCCTGTTCGACATGGCGATCGCCGATGTCGGAGCCCCAGCTGCCCCACTGGCTGGCGGCCAGCCGGGCCGTGACATCCTCGGTCAGGCCCAGCACCTTGCCCACCTCGCGGATGGCGCTCTTGGGTCGATAGCGGATGACGGTCGCGGCAATGCCTGCCCGGTGGCGACCATAGCGGTCATAGATGTGCTGGATGATCTCCTCGCGCCGCTCGTGTTCGAAATCGACGTCGATGTCGGGCGGCTCGCCCCGGTGATCGGACAGGAAGCGTTCGAACAGCAGGTCGTTCTCGGCCGGGTCCACACAGGTGATGCCCAGCACATAGCAGACCGCCGAATTGGCCGCCGACCCCCGCCCCTGGCACAGGATTCCCTTTGAGTTGGCCACCCGCACGATGTCGTGGATGGTCAGGAAATAGGGGGCGAAATTCTGCGTCTGGATGAAGGCCAGTTCCTTGTTCAGCAGCTCTTCCACCCGGGCCGGCACGCCGTCGGGATAGCGCATGCGGGCATGCTGCCAGGTCAGGTCCTCCAGCCAGGCCTGGGAGGACCAGCCCGGCGGCGTCGGCTCCTGCGGATAGTTGTAGGTCAGGTCCTTCAGATCGAACCGGACCCGGTCCAGCAGGGCCCGGGTCTGGTCCAGGGCTTCCGGTGCATCGGCGAACAGCCGGGCCATCTCGAGGGGCGGTTTCAGGTAGCGCTCGGCATTGGCCAGCAGCCGCCGCCCCGCCGCCTCGATCGTCACCCCCTCGCGGATACAGGTCAGGACGTCCTGAAGATCGCGCTCGGACGGGTCGTGGTACAGGACGTCATTGACCGCCAGCAGGGGCACGTCGGCGGCGGCGGCGATCGCTTTCAGCCGCGCCAGTCGCCGGCGGTCATCGCCCTGGCGCAGCATGGCTGCCGACATCCACACCGACCCGGGCACGGCCGCATCGAGGCGGGACAGCAGGGAGGCCAGACCCTCCAGCCGGCGCTCGGGCATGACGATCAGCAGCAGGTCTTCCGGATCGGCCAGCAGGTCGGCAAGGCCGATCTCGCACTGGCCCTTCACGGCGCGGCGGTTGCCCAGGGTCAGCAGCCGGGTCAGCCGGCCCCAGCCTGCGCGGTTTTCCGGATAGGCGACGATGTCCGGCGTCCCGTCGTTGAAGGCCAGCCGGGCCCCGGTGGCCAGATGGAAGCTCTGAGCACGCGCCTTGACCAGTTCCGACAGGGCCGGGTCGTTCATCGGGTCCTCGACGAAGACTGTCTCGCCGGGCGAGCCGCCGTCGCGCAGTTTCTCCGGCGGCGAGAGCCCCTCCTCCCTCAGGGTATTCAGCGCGGTCCAGGCCCGCACGACGCCCGCCACTGTATTGCGGTCCGCCAGACCCATGCCGATGTGGCCGCGCAGGATCGCACTCAGGATCAGCGACTTGGGATGCGAGGCCCCCCGCAGGAAGGAGAAATTGCTGGCGACCGCCAGTTCGGCATAGGCCGGAGCATCCTCGGACCCGGTCATGCGAACAGGCCGTGGATATACCAGCGCGGCTCCGGGTCATCGCCATAGAAACCGGCCCGGAACAGCCAGAAGCGACGACCGTCCCGGTCCTCGACCCGGTAGTAGTCACGGGTGCGATGGTTTGGGCGTCGCCACCATTCCCCGCCGATCCGCTCCGGACCCTCGGCGCGCGCGACGTCATGGGTGACCCGCCGCCAGCGGAACCGGGCGGGCGGGCCATCGGGGGCCAGGGACACGGTCTCGATCGGCTGGGGCGGATCGAACATCTGGAACGGGCGAAGCGGCGGGGACTCCGGATCGCGCGCAGGCCAGGGCGTGCCGCTCTCGCGCCTCCCGGCCCAGACCAGACGCGCCGCGCGCTCAGGCAGATGCGACTCCACCGCCTCGAACCGGCACACGGCCTCGGGGCCCAGACGGGCGGTCAGCCGGTCGATCAGCCCGTCCAGATCCCGCGTGGCCGTGGACGGGGCCTCGAAGCCGGGCTGGGCCGCCATCAGGGTCTGGGTCACGGGGACCGACAGCCGCAACTGGTCAAAGCCGAACCCGGGGTCCAGCGGACTGGCCAGGGCGGCCAGCCGCTCGCGGAACAGCCGCATCACGCCGGGGGCATCCCGCGTCGCCCGGCCGGTCCGGACCGTGATCCGCCGGGTCGCCCCGTCCAGACGGAAGAAGGCTACCTCGAACGCACGCCCGCCCAGGCTGCGCTGCTCCAGCCACACCGCGGCCTCGGCCAGCAGATCGCCGATCACCGCCTCGACATGGGTCGTCTCGGTGATGGGCTCGAACAGGATGCGATCGACGACACAGGGGGGTGGCGGCCGCAGCGGGGTGATCCGCACATCCTCCCGCCCCAGAATACGCCCCAGCCGCACGGGCAGGTCGCTCCCGAACCGGGCCGCCAGGGCTGCGGTCGGACGGTCTTCCAGATCCCCCAGCGTCCGCAGCCCGGCCCGCGTCAGGGCCTGCTGATCCTTTTCCCCCAGCTCCATGGCCGAGATCGGCAGGGTGCGCGCCGCGTCGCGATCCTGACCGGGCTGATAAACCTGCCCGCTCCGCCCGAACCGGGCCAAGGCCCGCGCAGCCTCGGGCGTTCCTGCCAGCGCGGTGCGGACAGCCAGGCCGATACGACCGGCGCGCCTCTCCACCGCCCGGACCAGCCCCGCCTCGTCGCTGAACAGATGGGTGCAGCCGGTGACATCCAGAATCAGGCCGGCATCCCCGTCCAGGGCCGCCATCGGGGTGAACCGGCCGAAATCGTCCAGCACCTGCCGCAACAGGGCGGCATCGGCATCGGGCTGATGCACGACAACGCTCAGGGCGGGGGTCCGGGCCCGGGCATCGGCCAGGGTCATGCCGCGTGTCAGGCCCAGCGCACAGGCCTCCGGGCTCAGCGCCGCAAGCCGCAAGGCCCCCCGGATCTTCTCGACCAGCACGACCGCATCCTCATCCGGTTCGGCGGAGCCCTGCCGCAGGGCCTCGCGCCGCAGCCGATCCGGGGACAGGAACGGAAAGTCGACGGCCAGATACCGGCGCGGGCTCGCAGAAGGCGCGGCGCTCACGATCCCACTCCAGCGTCCATTGGGCGGGGGCCGCCCCCTGACGGCTGCGGGTCAGGGCCGCGACGAAGGCGGGTCGCCCCGGCACTCCGGCCTCCAGCCCGGTCGACAGGGCCGAGCCCACCGACCAGCGGGTTTCGGCCGCACTGGGGGCCGACATGGATGCTGCCCGCACGACGAAGGCCGTGCTGCTGCCGGCCCGGGCAGCCAGGGCCAGACGCCGGCTGGCCGTCAGGCTCATGGCCCTGGCCTCGCCCCAGCCACTCATCAGCACCGAGCCGACCGCCCCGCTCTTCAGGGCCTCCTCGCCCGCCGCCAGCAGGGCCGTAGCATCGCGGACCCGCACGATCAGGACCCGGTCGGGCGAGACCCCCCATTCGTGCAGCCCCGAGCCATTCAGCCCCCCGGCCTCCTGTCCGGCCAGGTTCTGGAAGACCCAGACCATGGGTCGCTCCCGCGTCGCGCGCGTCGCCAGCCCCAGCGCAAAGGCATTGGCGGCCACGGCATCGGCGGCGGTCCGGGCATGAATGTCGTGCAGGCAAAAGAGGCAAGGTCCGGGGTCCAGATACGCATCGACACGGTCGATCCCGAGCAGAAACCTTTCCGGCTCGCCGCCCGTATCGTGACGGGAAAGGCTGGCCAGGCGGGTCTTGAGCTGCGCGATCTGATACGTCGAAGGCACTATTTGTTCCTGTTATGTTCTCATATATGCCTCTCTCTTGGGGCTTAGAGTCAAGAGCTCACGATCATGGTGCGGCAGACCATCCGCGATTCATTTCGGATCGTCGGACCATGGGGATCAGCCGGCACGACGGCGCGATCACAATCACGGCAAACGCCGCGTTAGATATCGACGTTCATTGACCGCAAAGGTTGCAGGTTCCATATCGCGAAATCATAGCTTCGAGCGGACCCATCAGGTGCCTGGCAACGTTTCCACCGTCTATCGCATCGACATCGTCAAGAACGGCCAGCGCTGGATCGACACCGTTGGCGTGACGGCGACGCCGGATACGATCGCCACCCGCGCCGTCGCCTGTCTTTCGGACGCCGTGGTCGAGACGCGCCCACGGCCAGGGGACTGTTCCGTGGCAGAAGTGTTCGACCATCAGAACCGTTTCATTCTCAGGGCCGAGCTGTCGATCTCGGATGATGCCTCGCGCCCGTAAAGGGTCAGGACATCAGGATCAGGGAACGCGATAGGCGCTGACCTTGGCGATCATCTGCTCGCGGCTGTTGACGCCCAGCTTGTTGTAGAACCGCCGGATGTGAGTCCGGACGGTCTCGATGCTGACACCCAGAGACTCGGCCAGATCGTCCGCACGCCGGCCGTCGACGATGCCCTCGAGAATGCGGGTCTCGGAAGGCGTGAGCCCGAACAGGGCCCCGACATCCGGCACCGAGGTGGGAGGGTTTTCGGGATGGAAGACCGTCAGCAGGCGGAACCCCGTCTCGCCGATCAGGCGACACCGGAACACCAGCGCCCGCCCATCTCCGGACAGGTCCATCACCCAGGACGAGACCTCCGACGTCGCTCTCGAAAGGAAGTCCTCGAACGCCTTCTGGCGCTCCCTCTGGGCCAGCTGAATCCGGCGCCCCGCGAGCGTCGCCCCCCAATCCCGCAGGCATTTCTCAGCAGCGGGATTCATCCAGAACACGGCTGGCTCTGCGGATTCCAGAAAAAGCGTGGCATGCGGCCATGACTCGATACAGACGATTGCCAGCTCAGCCGGTGTCGTCTGCAGGGTCCCGGGCATCGGCGCTTCGTACATTGTCCGCAACCCTGACTGCTTCACTAGACGCGCTATCAACCAGTTATTAGGGAAAAGCTCGTCCTCAATAATGAGTATTTTATATCGTTGTCATATGGACACAATGTATCAGTGTTCGCCTTAAGGGCGAACCGTCACCGGCGCAAATCGAGGCCAGGACGCAAGGATCGCGCAAGACGCCGATGGGTTCCAGGGCGAGATCCTTACACGGAAATACCACCCGGTCCCGACTGTGTGGACCTGGTCCGCAATGATCCATCCTATCGGGCGTCGGCGCTCTCGACGATCTGATCCCGGTACTGCTGAAGGACCATGCGGGCGATGCCAGAGGCCCCAAGCATCGGAAGGGGTTGGCCGAAAACCTCACGCCACTGCTGGTCGAGTTCGATGTCTTCGTGGGTAGGTGTCGTCATGTCAGCAGGATACGGAAGGCTCGACAATCCGGTTGCAGCTGTTCGCCCGGAATCGTGAAGTTCTCCACGGTTTCCACAGCAAACCACAGGGCATATGTTCTTTCTTTGTTCTATTTTCGACTAGGGTGTTTCCGGGGTCGGCGCCCCGAACGGAGACCCTCCATGCAACAGGCCCCCACATCCCCCCTTGGCGCCGACCTGAGCGGCTTGACGGCAAGGCTCGCCAGTGCCCGCCTGACAGACGACCAGGCCCGCCAGATCATCGCCTCGCCGGAGGCGCACCGGGCCTTCATCGCCAGCCTCTGCGCCGGCATGTCCCGTGCCGCAGGCAAACGGTCGTGAACGATGCCGTCCTATGGCGACGACTGCACCGTCACCGACAAGCTGAGTTGCGACCAGATCGAACTCTCATGCCTGTGTGGACACCGGGCGGCCCCTTGCTGGGGTCTCTGGTCTGCAGAAATGAAGCGGACCCCGCTTCGCCGGATCCAGCCGCGCATGGTGTGCCAGCAGTGCGGAAAGCGTCAGCCGACGATCGTGATCCTGTCCTACACAAGCGGTCGGATCCGCACGGTCTGGAAATGGCCACCGTCATCCTGACGGCCGGTGCAGCCCCTCGCAGGGCCAGGCCAGTCATGGCTGTTGACCGGCGTTGAGCCTCGGGGTTTCGAGGGGAGGATGAACCCGCCGCTCGGTACAGAGAGCCGGGGGCGGATCGCCGGTGCCCGTCAACCTAGGCGATTCTCACCGCTCCGATCGCGAGATCGTTTGATCCGCACTGGCCGCACTGCCCCGTCGACATGCGCGGCTGACGGAGGTTGACGCGGGCCTTGCCAACCCCGTCCCAGGCCTTGCGGACCTCGCCCACGGTGTTCCACCGGAGCACGAGTTCCGTCTTGTCGCCGCAGGCCCGGCATTGCACGGGATAGGCGTCGGTCTGTCCGGTCTTGGATGGCACGAATGGGTCGATCATGAAGCGCTTCGAGGGGCCGAGGCGCGTTACTCCGACGGCCTCGGCACTTCAAGACCTGATGCGAAAAGGCGTTCCATCGCCTGACCTGCAAACGCAGACCGGCATCCATGCAACAGGGTCCGGTCCGGCAGGACTGGCGTCACAGGCCGGACCGGAGCCGGTGCACGGCTAGAACTCCTCCCATTCGTCGGCCCTGACGGCGGTATTGCCGACAGAGCGCGGCGCAGGGCGAGAGACCGGTCTTGCCGCGGGACGCGCAAAGTCGGCAATCCGGGCCTGAGCGGCGTGGACAGGATGGCTTGAGGATGATGTTGGCGATCCGGTGATGTTGAATCGCGACACCAGGGCGTTGAGTTCCCCGGACTCCGTCTTCAGCGCGTGAGACGCGGCCGTCGCTTCCTCGACCATGGCGGCGTTCTGCTGCACCATCTGGTCCATCTGGCTTACGGCGGTGTTGACCTGGCCGAGGCTGGAAGCCTGTTCCTGGGCCGACGCACTGATCTCGGAAACAAGGCCGTCGATGGCAGCCACCTGTCCGACGATGCGTGCCAGGCTCTCGCCTGTTTCACCGACGAGAGACACGCCCTGGCTGACCTGCTGTCCGGAGGTCGAGATCAGGGCCTTGATCTCCTTGGCCGCCTCGGCTGATCGCTGGGCGAGGGCACGCACTTCCTGGGCGACAACGGCGAAGCCACGGCCCGCATCCCCGGCCCGCGCAGCCTCCACCCCGGCATTCAGGGCCAGCAGATTGGTCTGGAAGGCGATCTCGTCGATGACGCCAATGATCTGGTTGATCTCGGTTGACGATGCCTCGATCTGGCTCATGGCCGCGATCGCGCGCTGAACGATGTCACCAGACGCCTCCGCGTCCCCCCGCGCCGAGGCGACGGCCTGCGCCGCCTGTTGGGAACCCGAGGCTGTGCGCCGCACGGTGACAGTAATCTGTTCGAGCGCCGCAGCGGTTTCTTCCAGCGAGGCTGCCTGCTGCTCCGTGCGCTTGGCCAGCTCATCGGACGCGGCCGCGATTTCCTCCGACCCGTTCCGGATCGAGCCCGTCGTTTCCCGCACGGAGCCCAGGGCCTGGTCCAGCTGGGAGACGGCGCGATTGAAGTCGTCCTGGAGTTGCTTGTACTCCGTCGCGAGATTTTCCGTGACGCGGGCGCCCAGATCTCCGTTCGCAAGCCTGTCGAGTTCGCGCGCCATCGCTGCGACCAGCCTTTTCTGCTCGACGCCCGAGGCCTCGAACGCGGCCTGTTTCTCGCGCAACTGCCGATCCAGATCGTTCTGGAAATTGAGGGCTGCAGCCTTCAGGGCCTCGTTCTCGACGCCCCCCTGACGCAGGACCTCCAGCGCATTGGCAATCGAACCGATCTCGTCCTGGCGCGCCCGGGATGGAATATCGACCTCGAACTCGCCACGCGCCATTCCGCCCATGATCTGGGTCAACCGTGCCAGCGGGGCGATCGATCGCGTCGCCCAGTAGGCGATCGCGCCGCCCAGCATCAGTCCCAGCAGGCAAAGCCCGAAGATCAGCAGGGTAAAGGTCCTGACCGCCTCGGTCGTCTCGGCACCGATCGCCTTGTTGCGGGCTTCCTGCAGATCGATGAACTGGTTGATGCGCGCGAGCCATTCGACGAAGGCGGGCCGCGCCTCGGTCAGAAGCAGGGTCTTGGCACCGTCGATGTCACCGGCGGCCTGCAGGGCAATGATCCGCTCGACCATCGGCAGCGTGCGGGTCTCGGTCTGCTTGATGCTGTCGAGAATGCCCGTCTCTTCTGCCGTGACTTCGGCCCCGGTCATCAGGGCATCGAGCGGGCCTGCGGACTCGGCGTATTTCGCGGTCAGGGTCTCGATGGACGCCAGTGTCTGTTCGATGTCGGCGGGCGCCGTCAGCAGCGTCAGATCGCGGACGTCGATCGCCCGGTCATGGACGCTGCCGCGGAAATTGATCGCATAGCGCTGCTTGACCGAGTTGATCTCGTTGACGGCTTGCAGGTTTTCCTTGATCGCATGGACCTGGACGGCGGCGACGGCGGCGACGACGACCGAGATGGCCAGAACGCCCACAAAGGCGAGATTCAGTCGATTGCGGATACTCAGGGTTCGCAAGGAGGTGCTCCTGGCTTGGAGGGGCGCGGCGACAATACGCCTGATGCCCTCCGACACAGGTCCTGAACCTTGCCGCCAACATGGTAAACAAGCGTAACCGCAGGACTACGGACTTATACGTAGTCACCCGGCCGTCGATCAGAGGCTGGGACCGGGTCCCGACTGACTGGCCCGGCGGGTCGCGGGCCTGCTGGACTCACAAGGAGATGCGCCGGGGTTTCATCAGATTGTCGATGGCCGACTGGTCCATGTTCTCCTCGGTCGCCTCGCCGACATGCGCCGAAAGATCGCTCGCGCGCCGACCTGCCGTATTGATGGGCGGCCCCAGATTCCGCACGCGCCGGTCCGGGCCGACATAGGTGTCGCAGGTGACGAACTCGCGTTCGTCCCGGGCAAGCCAGCGGATGCGCTGCAACAGGACGGCCGGCGTCAGCGGCTTGGTGACGACGAAGCTGGCCCCGCAATCCCGGCTCTTGAACACCTTGGACGAAGCCGCATGGCCGGTCAGCATAACGACCGGGGTGGTGTTCAGCGGGGCGTCCATCTCGCGTCTGAGCCATTTGACGAAGTCGTAACCGTCCATTTCGGGCATGGCGCAGTCGACGAGGATGAGGTCGACGGGTTTGCGCTTGAGGA
>NZ_JACHOR010000003.1 GCF_014199945.1 Brevundimonas variabilis | reverse complement strand
GTGGTCGAGGACTCGGTGTTGATGTCGTCGATGACGTGATAGCCGGCGTCAACCGCGCCGTACCAGCCGTCCGGCTCGGCCGAGGCGGCACCGGCGGCGAACAGGCCTGCGACTGCGACGCTTGCGAGAAGTTTCAGTTTCATATGGTCCTCATGACTTTTTATTGCTGGGCCGGTTTCTACACCCGACACTCACGGGGCCGAACGGCAGACTGTTCTACTGGTTCCGCCAATACGCTATCAATGTGACGACTGTGGCGCCATTCCAACACATATGAAGCGGTTGACGGCGGAAATTGGTTCGTCGCTTCCGCCTATCAACATTCACCCAGACAAGGCCAAGGCATGACTATCCGATTTGATGGCAAGGTTGCGATTGTGACAGGGGCGGGCGGCGGTCTCGGACGTTCCCACGCGCTCGCACTGGCAGCACGGGGCGCAAAGGTCGTCGTAAACGATCTGGGCGTGGCCCGTGATGGCGAGGGCGCTTCCGAAACCCCGGCGCAGGCCGTGGTCGCCGAGATCCTTGCGGCTGGCGGCGAGGCCATCGCCAATGGTGCCTCCGTCACCGATGCGGCTGCTGTCCAGGCCATGGTCGACGAGGTTCTTGCGAAATGGGGACGGATCGACATCCTGGTGAACAATGCCGGGGTCCTGCGCGACAAGTCCTTTGCCAAGATGTCGCTCGAGGATTTCCGCTTCGTGGTCGACGTTCACCTGATGGGTGCGGTCAACTGCACCAAGGCGGTCTGGGAGACGATGCGGACCCAGAACTATGGGCGGATCGTGATGACGACCTCTTCGTCCGGCCTTTACGGCAATTTCGGCCAGGCCAACTATGGGGCAGCCAAGATGGCGCTCGTGGGCCTGATGCAGACCCTGGCCATCGAGGGCGGCAAGAACGACATCCGCGTCAACTGCCTCGCGCCGACGGCCCACACCCGCATGACCGAGGATCTGGGGGCGGCCCTGCCGCTGGAGCTGCTGGATCCGGAACGGGTCACGCCGGGTCTGCTGTATCTGGTCTGCGACGACGCGCCGAGCCGCTGCATTCTGGCGGCCGGCGCCGGCGGGTTCGAACGCGCCTATGTCACCCTGACCCAGGGAATTCATGCAGCCGGAGACGATGCGGCCGAACAGGTTGCAGCAGGCTTTGATGCCATTTCCGATCGGACTGGCGAGATCGTCCCGGAAATGGGGGCTGCCCAGGGAATGATTGAACTGACCAAGGCGAGCGCGACGCAAGGCCGGTCCTGATCCGCATGGAGGCTTGCCTTGCCGTTGCGGCAGGTGCGTAAGTTCCCTGTGACAGGCGCGAACCGGACACAGCATCGGACGCGCCTGCACAGGAAACCGGGCCTCTTGTACGCGATCACCTCGCGGGTGGCGGCCCCTCATGAAGGACTGCCCGGATGCGTGAAGCCGTCATCGTCTCAACTGCCCGTACACCGATTGGGCGCGCCTATCGCGGCGCCTTCAACGATACGGCCGCACCGTCGCTCGGGGGCCACGCCGTGCGCCACGCCGTGGCACGGGCGGGCGTCGATCCGGCCGAGATCGAGGACGTGATCATGGGGGCGGCCCTCCAGCAGGGCTCGACCGGCACGAACGTCGCCCGCCAGATCGCCCTTGCGGCGGGATTGCCGGCATCCGTTCCGGGCATGAGCCTGGACCGCCAGTGCGCCTCCGGGCTGATGGGCATTGCGACCGCAGCGAAACAGGTGATCTTCGACCAGCAGAAGATGGCGGTCGGCGGCGGGCTGGAGAGCATTTCCCTGGTCCAGAACCAGCACATGAACCTGTACCGGATGAAGGACGAGGCACTGCTGGCGCTGTCGCCCCACATCTACATGTCCATGCTCGAAACTGCCGAGATCGTGTCGAAGCGATACGGCGTCTCCCGGGATCGCCAGGACGAGTATGCCCTGCAGTCCCAGCAACGGACGGCCCAGGCCCAGGCCGAGGGCCGGCTCGATGCCGAGATCGTGCCCATGACCACCCACACGCTGGTGGTCGACAAGGCTACGGGCCAGGCGTCATCGAAGGAGGTCACCCTGTCGAAGGACGAAGGCAATCGTCCGGAAACCACCCTGGAAGGTCTGCAATCGCTCAAGCCTGTGTTTGGCGGGGGCGAGGTGATTCAGCAGGGCGAGTTCATTACGGCCGGCAATGCCTCCCAGCTATCGGACGGGGCCTCGGCAGCCGTGATCATGGAGGCCGGCGAGGCTGTGAAGCGAAACCTTGTCCCGCTGGGTGCCTATCGCGGCATGGCGGTCGCGGGATGCGAGCCGGATGAAATGGGAATCGGTCCGGTCTATGCGGTGCCCAAACTGCTCAAGCGCCACGGACTGACCATGGATGACATCGGCATCTGGGAACTGAACGAGGCGTTCGCGGCTCAGGTTCTGTATTGTGCCGATACCCTCGGCATCCCGATGGATCGCCTGAACGTGTCCGGCGGAGCCATTTCGATCGGTCACCCCTACGGCATGTCCGGTGCACGCATGACCGGCCACGTTCTGATCGAAGGCAAGCGTCGCGGCGCGCGTTATGGCGTGGTCACGATGTGCATCGGCGGAGGCATGGGCGCGGCCGGTCTGTTCGAAATCTACTGAGGCCGGGACGGCCTCCTGTCCGGATCGAGGAGAGGAGGCCGTCGGGCCAGATCAGTCTGCGAGAAACTCGAGCAGGGCCGCATTCACCTGCTCCGCATGGGTCCACAGGATGCCGTGGGGTCCGCCTGCGATCCGGACAAGTTCCGCCCCGTCGATCAGGTCCGGCATTCGACCGCCCGACGCCTCGATCGGCACGATCTGATCCTCGGTTCCGTGAATGATCAGGGTTGGCACGTCGATCGCGGCAACATCCTCTCGGAAATCCTCGAGCCAGGCCCCGACACAATCCAGCGTGCCCTTTGGCGAGGCCTGGACGGCGACAGCCCAGTTGGCATCAACAACCGCCTGGCTGATCCGCGAACCGCCAAGGGCGTCGAAGTTGTAGAAGGACTGGAGAAAGCCTTTCAGGAAGTCCGGACGGTCGTTCTGGATGGCCGTCTCGATGCCGGTGAAGACCGAGCGATCGACGCCCTCCGGGTTGTCGTCGGTCTTGAGCAGGAACGGCGCGATCGCAGAGATGAACACCAGCTTCGAAATCCGGTCGGTTCCCTGATTTCCCACATAGCGGGCCAGTTCACCGCCACCCATGGAGAAGCCGACAAGGGCGACATCCGACAGATCGAGTTCGGTCACCAGAATATCGAGGTCGGACGCCAGCGTGTCGTAGTCATATCCCGTCGACGGCTTGTCGGACTGTCCGAAGCCACGACGGTCGTAGCGGATCACGCGATAGCCCGCTTCCAGCAGCGCCGAGGTCTGTTTTTCCCATGACGCACTGCTCAGAGGCCAGCCGTGCACGAGAATGACCGGTCTGCCGTCGCCATGATCCTCGAAGTAGAGATCGATGGGCGACGCATTCTCTTCGTCGACGTTGATCAGTCCCATGGTCGGCTCCTGTGGGTGGGAAGGGCGGCGGCTGCCCGATGCCCGACATAACCAGCCTGCACCTTTCGGGTTGCGGCATCGTGTCGGGACCGAGACGGTTTTGTCATCAACTGTTGATTTCAGTTGATTGGATCGCTCTGGTCACTCATATTTTCAGAATGGTCGCCTTCGCCCTCGCGGGAAGATGATCCGCAGCAGTCGCTTCTTGGGAGGGCTCAGATATGACCAACCGTACTGTGTTGTTCGACAGTCCCTTTTTGCTTGGTTTCGATCAAACGCGTGCCCTGATCGATCGGGCAACCAAGGCGGCTGCCGAAGGTTATCCGCCCTACAACGTGGAGCAGATCGGCGATGATGCCGTTCGCATCACGCTGGCTGTGGCGGGATTCACGCCTGAAGACCTGGCCATCACGCTTGAGGGGCGGCAGCTGACGATCCAGGGCAAGCGCGAGGATGGCGCGAGAGGGGAACAGTCCTTTCTGCACCGCGGGATCGCTGCCCGGGGGTTTGTCAGAAGCTTCGTCCTCGCGGACGGGCTTGAGGTCGAAGGCGCCCGCCTGGAGCACGGACTGCTCCATGTGAACCTGAGCCGTCCCGAACCGGTGCGTACCGTTCGGCAGATTCCCATCGCTTTTGGCTGAAACGTCGCAGGGTCGAACCGTCCGTCCGTTCGGGCGTTACCGGATCAACAAGGAGTCCAACTGCCCATGACCCCAATACTGATGACCAAGGAAGACTTTGCCGGTCTGGGTGCCCCGGACCTGGTGTACGTGCGTGAGATCACGGCTTCGGACGTGCTTGATGATGTCCTGACCCCTGAAGCCAAGGCGCTGGAAATCGACCCGGACCAGATCCTGTATGCTGTTCACAGCGCAGACGGGGAGCGTCTGGCCGTCATGATGGATCGCAAGACGGCCTTTGCCGCTGCCGTGGCGCATGAACTCGCACCCGTCTCGGTGCACTAGACTTTTTGAGGATCAGGCTGCGGTCGCGGCGGGGCTCTGCTGGACAAACAGCGCGCTGATTGCATCGATCGTGTTGGCCTGTCGCAACCGCTGACGGAAATCCGGGGACCTCATCGTCCGCGAAACGGCGGCCAGGGCTCTGAGATGCTCCGCCCCATCGGTTGGCGGAGCGAACAGCCCGAACATCAGATCGACGGGCCGATCATCCACGGCGTCATAGGGTACCGGCGACTCAAGCTTGACGAAGACCGCCTTGACGCGATCGAGCCCGGCAAGTCGGGCGTGCGGAACAGCCACACCGGAACCAAGCCCCGTCGAACCGAGGGCTTCACGCTCCAGCAGGGCGTCGAAGATGGTGGTTTCGCTCAATCCGAACAGCTCTGACGCCGCCTCAGCGACGATATGCAGTGCCTGACGTTTGGAGGAGGCTCCCTGACGCATCAGGATAGCGTCGCCGATCAAAAGATCACCGATGTGCATGAGTAGCGGTTCCAGACTCTCGCAACTGATCCCATCGGGAGCGGGCGGCCTTTAGACCGTCCCGCTCCCTTGCGATAGCCCCTGAACAAAAGGTTCATGACCCATCACACGAACGTGTGCGTCAGGCGTGAGCGCCGTTGCTCTGGGCGGGAGTCCGGCTGTTAAGGCTTTGCGTGCGTTCTGGATCGATCCAGCCGACATTCCCGTCCGGGCGACGATAAACGACCGCCAGGCCACCATGAGCGGCATTTCGGAACAGGAGTACCGGATAACCGGTCATGTCGAGTTCCAGCACCGCCCGTCCGACCGTGATGGTCCGGATTTCCGCCTGGGTTTCGGCAATGACCATCCCGACTGGCGGCGCTTCGTCAGCCGCGCTGGTGTCGCCGAAATCGTCGTCCTCGATCGTGTCAGGATCCCGGAGCACTATGCTGCGGGCCACGTCGCGGGCGGCATTTTCGGTTTTCTCGGGCGACAGGCCCTTGGGCCCGATATGGTGATCCTTGAGCCGACGCTTGTAGCGACGGACCCGCTTCTCGAGCTTGTCGAGACTTTCTGTGAAGGCTGAGTGGGCATCGCCCCCCAGCCCGGTGGTCACAAGGGTCTGGCCGGATGCAAGGCGGACCCAACAGTCCACCTTGAAACCATAGCCATCCTTGGACACGACGACCTCGGCGTTTTCACCGCCGCGTTCGAAGTATTTTCCGACGCCCTCTTGGAGTTCCAGGGAGATGCGCGAGCCTAACGCTTCGCCGACATCCACGTGCTTGCCGCTGACTTGGACTTGCATAGGGATAGAACGCGACTCCTTGCGTCCGGTGTCAACAAGGAACGCCGTTTTCCAGTCACGCTTGCGTGTTCGACGGGCCCCGTCAGGCGAATTTGAGCTGGCGGCGGCGTTGGACCGACGACGGAATCCTGAGGGCTTCCCGATACTTGGCGACGGTCCGGCGGGCGATGTCGATGCCGGCTTCCTTGAGAATCTCGACGATCCGATCGTCCGAAAGGACATCCCCGTCTGCGGCCTCGTGGTCGATCATGGACTTGATCCGGTGTCGGACGGCTTCCGCGGAATGGGCCGCGCCGTCTCCGGTGGCATTGATCGAGGCAGTGAAGAAGAATTTCAGCTCGAAGACGCCTCGCGGGGTGGAGACGTATTTGTTCGACGTGACCCGGCTGACCGTCGATTCGTGCATTCCGATCGCCTCAGCCACCGTCTTCAGGTTCAGGGGCCGCAGGAACTCGACGCCGAACGCCAGGAAGGCGTCCTGCTGGCGCACGATCTCGGAGCCCACCTTGAGGATGGTCTTGGCGCGCTGATCCAGTGACTTGACCAGCCAGTTGGCCTGAGCCGCGCAATCGGCCACGAAGGCCTTCTCGGTTTCTGTGCGCGCACCGGCCTGGACCACGCCGTGATACCGCTTGTCGACCAGAAGCCGGGGCAGGGTGTCCGAGTTCAGCTCGACCCGCCATCCCCCGGCCGGGTCCGGCCGGACGTGGACGTCGGGGATCACAGTCTGCGCGGTCTCGGCCCCGAAGCCTGCGCCGGGGCGGGGCGTGAGGCCCTTCAGCTCGGCGATCATCTCGGCCATGTCCTCGGCATCGACGCCGCAGCGGGCGCGCAGGGCCGACAGGTCTCGTCTGGCGAGCAGTTCAAGATTGTCCACCAGGCAGGCCATCGCCGGATCGAACCGATTGCGTTCGATCAGCTGCAGCTTCAGGCATTCGGGAACGGAACGGGCCATGACTCCCGTTGGCTCGAAGCCCTGGCAGACGGCCAGGACGGCCTCGACCCGTGTCAGGTCGCAGCCCAGCCGGTCCGCGATCTCGGCCAGTTCGCCACGCAGGTAGCCGCCGTCATCCACACCGTCGATCAGCGACAGGGCGATGGCGTGATCGACCGGCGAGAACCCCGCCGAGGAGGCCTGGGCCTGAAGATGTTCCGACAGGGTGAGCATCTGGCGCTCCGGACGCTCGCCGCCGTCACCGTCGTCAAAGCTGCCACCCTTGCCGGCCGCGGACCAGTCGGTCAGACCCGGCTGGCCGGCGTCGTCACCGAGGCGATCCGATGTCCGCTCGCCGGGGGTCGCATCGCCGTAGACGTCGTCCTCACGGGCATCGACGGTGGAACTGCGATCAGAGGTTTCGATCTCCGAAAAGCTCAGCTCTGCCGCGTCAGTGGTTGTCGAGACAGGGGTGGCGTCTTCGGCATTCCGATGGTCGACAGGCCCATCGCTCTCGTCGCGCTGAAGCAGGGGGTTCTTTTCAAGCTCGGCCTCGACGAACTCGTCCAGTTCCTGGTTCGACAACTGCAGCAGCTTGATCGCCTGCTGGAGCTGGGGCGTGATGACCAGCCCCTGACCCTGCCGAACTTCAAGCCTCTGACCAATCACCGCTTGAACCCCTGTCGCCGAAAGCCGTGGTGGCCCGGAACTTGCTGTCAGAATGGCGAGCATCCGTTAACGCGCCACCAACGCGTCGGTCGATCAACGCGACTTCAGGCTTAACTGTATCGCTTAGAGCGCTGTTCAGGCCGATGCCCCAGCGTGGTGCGATCAGCCATTGAGCCATCCGACCATGCTGCTGCTCCGACCGTTGATCCACTATGCCGACTTCGAGAGCCGGTCGCGGCGCGCCGAGTACCTACAGTTCATGGCGGCCCAGTCTCTGGTTGCGGGCATGCTGGGTGTTCTGGGGGTGCGGTTGATCGCATCCGCCGGGGCGTCCATTGGCGTGGCCCTGCCGATTCTGCTCGGCTTTGTTCTCCTGGCCGCTGCGGCCCTGCTGATCCCCAACCTGGCCATCCAGGTTCGCCGCCTTCATGACGTGAACCGGTCCGCGCGCTGGATGGGGCTCATGCTGCCGGGCATACTGGCACCGATCGTCCTGCTCGGTTCAGCCATCAGGCTTGTGGAGCAGGTGACGAGCAGCATGCCCGCCGACGCGGTGATTGCGGCTCAGATGGGTAGTCTGGGAACATTCGGCGTAATCTGGGGCCTCGGGATCACCTGCAACGTCATTCTGTTCGTGATGCTGCTGATGCCGGGAACCAAGGGATCAAACCGTTTCGGACCTGATCCACTGGATGAGGCGGTTCAGGGCAGTGAGGCATCAAGCGTGTTCGACGACGCCAGGCTGGAAGCGCTTTTCGCCGAGGCCCTCCGCAACGGCCCTTCGCCTGAGCCGGCAGCGCGCCCGGCCAGCCCGTTCTTGCCTGTCGCGAGCCAGAAGACCCGGGCTCCGACACCGCGAGAATGGCCGGTTACCGCGACGCCGCAGAACATCCTTCCCGCTCGCGCCTTCGGCCGCCGGGGCGGCTGATCAGCCGTAAAGGTCGCCGAGATAGACCCGGCGGACCTCGGGGTCATGAATGACCTCATCGGCTGTCCCCTCGAACAGGACCTCGCCGCCCGACAGGATCGAGGCCCGATCAATGATGCTCAGCGTCTCTCGCACATTGTGGTCCGTGATCAGGACGCCAATGCCCTCGCTCGCCAGATAACGGATCACGTTCCGGATGTCGGAAATGGCCAGGGGGTCGATCCCGGCAAAGGGTTCGTCGAGCAGCATGAAACTGGGCCGGCCCGCCAGCGACCGGGCGATCTCGACCCGGCGACGTTCTCCGCCCGAAAGGCCCTGAGCCGGTGCGTGGCGCAGATGGTCGATGTTCAGTTCACCGAGCAGCCGGGTCGTTTCCGCGTCGATCGCCTTGCCGGTTTCGCGCAGTTCGACCACGGCCTTGACGTTCTGCTCGACCGTCATGCCGCGAAAGATCGAGGCCTCCTGGGCCAGATACCCCAGCCCCATCCGGGCCCGCTGATACATCGGCTGAGCGGTGATTTCCTCGCCATCCAGCCAGATCGAGCCGCTGTCTGCCGGGATCAGGCCCGTGATCATGTAGAAGCAGGTCGTCTTGCCAGCCCCATTGGGTCCCAGCAGCCCGGCGACCTCGCCTCGCTGGACCGTCAGGGAAACGTCGCGGACGACCTGTCGCTGGCCGAAGCTGCGGGCGATATTGCGAACCCGCAATCCTCTCTCAGGCACGACCGGCTGTTCCGGCTGACCTTCAGCGGTCTCCGGTTCGTCACGGTTGAGGGCGGAAAGTTCCTTGCGGGCCACGGGCGGGTTCCAACGAGCCGGAACGGCTCAGTTGCCGCCTTCCGGGTAGAAGACGCCCTGGACCCGGCCAGTGCCACCGCCGCCCTCGATGCGGGCGGTTTCCGTGCGCGTGTTGTAGACGACGCGGTTCCCGGTCAGGACGTTGCGGCCCTGGGTCAGGACCACGTCGCCCGTGACGACGATCTCGTCATTGCCGGGTGTGTAGACGGCGCGTTCCCCGCGCATGCTCTGGTCCGGGGTAACGAAATAGACGTCGCCGGACGCCTCGATCCGGCTGACGCCGCTATCGCCCCGGGTGGCCTCGATCGCGTTGGCGCGAATCCGGTTGCCGCCCTGCACGATCTCGGCCCGCCCGCGCAGGGACACGGTTGTGGGGGTCAGGTTTCCGTCGTCCGCCGAATAGGCAAAGCCCTGGGAGGCCGTCGGCGCACTCTGCGGCAAGGCGGGGCTTGCCATGGTCAGCAGGGCGGCTGTGGTCAGCAGGGCTGGAGCGAGGGTCGTTCTGGTCATGTCATTCACCGGAAGACGGGGCATTGATCGTGCCACGTATCTTGTTTTCACCCGAGCCGCTGAACGTCACCCGTTCGCCCTGTTCAGCGATCACATAGGATGAAGCGGAGATGGTTCCAAGCGGACCCGTGCCCGAGATGCCCTTGTTGCCGGTCACGATCCCGGTCCGGGTGTCCACGACAGCCTCCGGCGTCACGAGGTCGAATCCGGACTCGCCTTCGGAAATCTTCACATTGGGGCCGATGGTGACCGTCCGGCCGGCCTCGTTGTAGGTCCCCGCATCGGCCGTGATCTGGGTCACCCTGCGGCCGCCAAGGTTCAGCCTCAGCGTCGGACCGTTCAGGGTAAAATAGCCGGTTGTCGGGTCACGCACGGCCCCCTGGGCCCCGATGACGAAGGAGCGGCCCTCGGCGTCCTGTCCGTGGAACATGGGCTTCTCCAGCGCCACGGCGCGGCTCTGGCTGGCCTCGCGTTCCACGCCCGACATCACGGTGCGGAAGACGGTCCAGGTCAGGGCACCACCTGCCAGCAGCAGGATCAGGATCGGCAGCAGGCGACGGTACAGCTTTACCCGCCGCGAGCGGGCGCGCCAGCGATCGGCGGCGAGGGCCAGCCGGGCCTCGTCCTCGCGCTTGCGATCCTCTCGGGCGTCGGTCTCTGTCATCAGCTGTGGGCGAAGATGTCCATCTCGTCCCACCCCTCCAGATCGAGCCTTGAGCGCATGGGCAGGAAGTCGAAACAGGCCTGTGCCAGGGCCATACGCCCCTCGCGGACCAGCATGGCGTCCAGCCGTTCCTTGATGACGTGCAGGTGCAGGACGTCCGAAGCGGCATAGTCCAGCTGGGCCTGGCTGAGCTCGGTCGCGCCCCAGTCCGAGGACTGCTGGGCCTTGGACAGGTCGATGCCGGCCAGTTCGCGGGCGACGTCCTTCAGGCCGTGCCGGTCGGTATAGGTCCGGGCCAGTTTGGAGGCGATCTTGGTGCAGTAGACCGGCCCGGTCTCGACCCCGAGGTGCAGCTCCAGCATCCCGATGTCGAACCGGCCGAAGTGGAAGATCTTGAGCACGCCGCGATCGGCCATCAGGGCCTTGAGGTTGGGGCAGTCGTAATCGGGCCGGTTCAGCCGCACGATATGGGCGTTACCGTCGCCACTGGACAACTGGACAACGCAGAGGGGATCGCGGCGGAAGCGCAGGCCCATGGTCTCGGAATCGACCGCCACGGAGGCTCCGAAATCGAGCCCGTCGGGCAGGTCGCCTTCATGCAGATAAACAGTCATGAGCCTTCTTCGAACCAAACGTGGACGGCCTCAAGTAGCGTCTCACCCTGCGAGACGCGATAGGCCAAGAAAAAGGCCCCGCGTCTCGCGACACGGGGCCTTTGAATATTGGTGCCCAGGAGAGGACTCGAACCTCCACGACATTTCTATCACTGGCACCTGAAGCCAGCGCGTCTACCAATTCCGCCACCTGGGCCCGAGCGTCGCGCCGCGAGGCGTTTTCGTCCGGAAGGCGCGGACCTTTAGGGAAACCGGAGCAGGCGGTCAACACCGGTTTTTGCCAATCGCATCCACTGCGGCCCTGACCCGCGTTGCGACCCGCCACGGCATCGTCTATCCCGCGCCGACAACGCTTTCGCTGGAGTGAACAATGGCCGACGCAGGTCCGGGTCTGGTTACCGTCTTCGGAGGCTCCGGCTTCGTCGGCTCGCAGGCCGTCCGCGCCCTGGCGAAACGCGGCTGGCGCGTCCGGGTCGCCGTGCGCAGCCCCAACTCTGCCTATGAGCTGCGTCCGCTGGGAGATCCCGGCCAGATCCAGCTCGTTCGTTGCGATGTCACCAATGTGTCCGAGGTTTCGGCCGCCCTGAAGGGGGCCGATGCCGCCGTGAACCTGGTCGGCATCCTGTATGAGACGCCCAAAGGCACGTTCGAGAAAATGCACGTCGATGCGGCGCGCGTGATCGCCGAAGCCTGCGTGATGCAGTCGGTCGGCCGTCTGGTGCAGGTTTCGGCCATTGGCGCCGACGTGAACTCCAAAGGCTTGTATGGCTGGTCCAAGGGCCAGGCCGAGGTCGTCATGCGCGACATCAAGCCGGACACCGTCGTCCTGCGGCCCTCGATCGTGTTCGGGGCCGGTGACGGGTTCCTGAACCGGTTTGCGTCCATGGCGACCATGGCACCGGCCCTGCCGCTGGTCGGCGGGGGCGGGACAAAGTTCCAGCCCGTCTATGTCGGCGACGTGGCCGAGGCGATTGCCCGGGCCGTGGTGACCGACGCGGCGGCTGGAAGGACCTATGAACTGGGCGGCCCCGCCGTCTGGTCCTTCCGCGAGATCCTCGAATACATCCTGCGCGAAACAGGCCGGGCCCGGATGCTCGCACCCCTGCCATTCCCGATCGCCCGCATCGTAGGGTCACTGGCCCAGATGACGGCGCTGGTGGGAATCGCCCCGGTCCTGACGAAGGATCAGGTCGCCATGCTGGAGACCGACAATGTGGTCGATGCCGGCGCGCTGACGCTGAAGGATCTCGGGATCGAGGCGACGGGCCTCGAGGCCATCGCGCCGTCCTATCTGTGGCGCTACCGCAAGGGCGGCCAGTTCGCCGAAGGCCCCGCCTCGGCCTGACGCCAGCCGCGCGGTGTGCAGGCACCGCGCGTCCCAACCCTGAAATGGAAAAGGCCGCTTCCGGTGAGGAAGCGGCCTTTATGGTGGAGCTTAGCGGAGTCGAACCGCTGACCTCTTGCATGCCATGCAAGCGCTCTACCAGCTGAGCTAAAGCCCCAATCCTCAAGGCCTTGGCCTTGCGGTTGGTGTTGCCGGGGAGGTGTGAAATGCCCCTCGGCAAGGCGGCGGAACCTATGTCAGGGTCATTTGAGGATCAACCCGGTTTCGCACTTTATTTTCGCATCTTTTCGGGCGGTGATTTCACCGCCCGAAAAGCGCGTGACCGGATCAAATCAATCGTCGTCCTGGTTGGGTTTGACAACGTCGTCAGCGAAGGCGTCGTCATCCTCGTCCTCGATGAAGGGCACGGAATCGTCGTCATCGTCGTCGTCGGCGAGGACATCATCGTCGCCGTCGGTGGTGCCCATGCCCGATTCCTCGCTGGGATCGGCCACGACATCATCTTCGTCGTCCGGCGTCAGGATCGGCTCGTGGCCTTCCTGATCGATTTCGGGCGTGGAGGCGGTATCGTCCTCCTCGTCCTCATCGGCGTCGGCCTTCTTGTCGACGACCTGATCTTCGGCGTCGTCGGATGCATAACCGCCGGGACGACCGCGACGGCTGCGCAGTTTGATCGCCTCTTCGGGGTCGAACTCGGTATCGCATTTGGGGCAGTGGGCAGGACGGCGTGTCAGGTCGTAGAATTTCGCCTGGCAGTTCGGGCAGACCTGCTTGGAGCCCAGTTGGGGATCGGCCAAGGTTTGGAAGCCTTTGAAGGGTGGGATTTCGGGGGCGTCCCTTGCCACCCCCACGGCCCGCTGTCAAAAGCCATCTGCAGCGTCCCGGGTCGACCCTGATCCTTTTCGCCTCCCGACAATCCGAATCCAGAGGCATGCGACGTGGCCCAACCTACCCACCTGACGGCCCGAAGTGGCCGGGTCCTGCAGGGAACGGTCCATGCCCCGGGGGACAAGTCGATGTCGCACCGGGCTTTCATTCTGGGGGCGATGGCGCACGGCATCACCGAGATCGAGGGACTGCTTGAAGGCGACGACGTCCTGGCCACCGGCCGCGCCGTCGAGGCCTTCGGAGCGCTCACCGAGCGGCTCGGACCGGGCCGCTGGCGCGTGACGGGGCAGGGCGGCTTTCAGTCTCCCGAGGGGATCATCGATTGCGGCAACGCCGGCACCGGGGTCAGGCTGCTGATGGGGGCCGCCGCCGGCTACGGGATTTCAGCGACCTTTGATGGTGATGCCTCCCTGCGCAAGCGTCCCATGGGGCGGGTGACGGATCATCTCGAACGGATGGGAGCCCGGTTTGACTGGAGCGGTGACCGTGGCCTGTTGCCCGCTATCCTGACCGGCGGAGACCTCGCTGCGATCGACCACGTCCAGACCGTAGCCTCGGCCCAGGTAAAGTCGGCGATCCTCCTGGCCGGGCTGAATGCGACCGGCACCACGACCGTGGAAGAGCCGGAGAAGAGCCGGGACCACACCGAGCGGATGCTGAGGGCCTTCGGTGCGGAGGTCCAGGTGGTGGACAGCGGCGAGGGCTGGATCATCCGGCTGGTGGGCGGGCAGCCCCTGACGGGGACGGCGGTCAGTGTTCCGGGTGATCCCTCGTCGGCGGCCTTTCCGCTGGCGGCCGGTCTGATCGTGCCGGGCTCGGAGGTCACGGTGGAGGGCGTGATGCTGAACCCGCTGCGCACCGGGCTGTTCGACACCTGGATCGAGATGGGCGCTGACCTGACGATCGCGAACCGGCGTCAGAGCGGGGGTGAGGACGTCGGCGACATCACCGCCCGGCACTCGAAGCTGCGCGGCATCGTGGTCCCGGAAACCCGGGCCGCCTCGATGATCGACGAATATCCGATCCTCGCTGCGACGGCAGCCTTTGCAGAGGGTGTGACTGTCATGCGCGGCATCGGCGAGATGCGGGTCAAGGAGAGCGACCGCATCGCCCTGATGGTCGCCGGGCTGCGAGCCTGTGGCGTCGCGGTGGAAGAGGAGCCGGACGGTTTTCTGGTGACCGGAGGCACTGTGCCGGGCGGGGCGACCGTCCGTACGGCTCACGACCACCGTATCGCCATGAGCCACCTGGTCCTGGGTCTGGCGGCGGAACGGGCTGTCACGGTCGATGAGCCCGGGATGATCGCCACCAGCTTTCCCGGCTTCGTCGAGATGATGCGCGGTCTCGGTGCCCACGTCGCCGAGGGGGTCTGATGCGACGCCTGATCGCTTCCGGATCCAGCTTCGAGGCCGAGATTGGCTATTCGCGCGCTGTCCGTGACGGCGACTGGGTGTTCGTTTCGGGCACCACGGGCTTCGACTACGCCGACATGACGATATCGGACGACGTGGCCGAACAGACGACCCAGACCCTGAAGAACATCGAGGCGGCTCTGATCGAAGCCGGGGCTCGCTTTTCCGACGTCGTGCGTGTGCGCTACATCCTGCCCGATGCGGCCGACTTTCCGGCCTGCTGGCCAGCGCTGAAGGTCGCGTTCGGGGATGTTCGCCCGGCCGCAACGATGATCCAGGCCGGACTGGCGGATCCCCGGATGAAGATCGAAATCGAGGTGACGGCGCGAGTTGTGCCCGGCTGGTGACGAGACTCTGACATATATGTCACTGGATTTTGCTGCGGTGCCGTGCTCGGAAAGCCAGGTTATGTCCCCCGCTCTTGTAATCGCCGTTGATGGACCCGCTGCATCGGGCAAGGGCACGATCGCCGCCCGATTGGCCACGACCTATGGTCTGCCCTTCCTCGACACCGGCCTCCTTTACCGTGCGGTCGGGCTGGAGGTTCTGGCCACCGGAGGAGACCTGGCGGACGAGGCTGCGGCCGATCGTGCGGCACGCGCACTGGATGCCGACCGGTTATCGCAGGACGCGCGCCTGACGACCGGCGAGGCGGGAGAGGCCGCCAGCCGGGTGGCGGGCTATCCCGGCGTGCGGGCCGCCCTGCTGGATCTGCAACAGGCCTTTGCCCGACAGCCGGGTGGAGCGGTCCTCGACGGACGCGACATCGGCACGGTGATCGCCCCCGATGCGATGGCCAAGCTGTTCGTGACCGCGACGCCCGAGACCCGCGCCCGACGGCGCTGGCGGCAGCTTCGGGATCGCGGCGATGACATCAGTTTCGAGGCGATGCTGGCCGATATCCTGAAACGCGACGAGCGCGATGCGGGCCGCGGATCGGCTCCCATGATCCAGGCCAGCGACGCGGTCTTGCTGGATACGACCGATATGGATATAGAGCAGGCCTTCGATGCGGCCCGCCGTATCGTCGAGGCGGCGCGTGCCCGGCATACCCTCTAGGGCTTGCGGACAAATCCAACGCTCCCATCCTCGGCTTCCGCGGGCGTCCTGGGGTCAACTGACCGCTCGTATCCCGACGACCTGACTTCCCATCTTTTCCTCCACCTCGCGCGGGGCCGTCCGGTCACGCGCCAAAACCCATTCGGAAACACCAGAGCTTCATGACAGATACCCTCAACCCCACGCGCGACGATTTCTCGGCCCTGCTCGACGAGCAGCTCCAGGGTCGTGACCTCGGCGAAGGCCAGGTCGTCCACGGTCGCGTCGTCGGCATCGAAAAAGACATCATCATCATCGACGTCGGTCTGAAGACCGAAGGCCGTATCCCGGCCCGCGAGTTCGGCATCGGCGAAGGCTCGGTGATCCCCAAGGTCGGCGACGACGTTGAGGTCTACCTCGAGCGCGTCGAGAACGCCCTGGGTGAAGCCGTCATCAGCCGCGACAAGGCCCGTCGCGAAGAAGCCTGGACCCGTCTGGAAGTCGTCTTCGCAGAAGGCGTGCCGGTCAACGGTGCTATCATCGGTCGCGTCAAGGGTGGCTTCACCGTCGACCTCGGCGGCGCATCGGCCTTCCTGCCCGGCTCGCAGGTCGACATCCGCCCCGTGCGCGACGTCGGCCCGCTGATGGGCAAGGAGCAGCCGTTCCAGATCCTCAAGATGGACCGCCCGCGCGGCAACATCGTCGTCTCGCGTCGTGCGATCCTCGAAGAAGCCCGTGCCGAACAGCGCACCGAGCTGGTGGGTCAGCTGCAAGAGGGTGAAATCCGCGACGGCGTCGTCAAGAACATCACCGACTACGGCGCGTTCGTGGACCTCGGCGGCATCGACGGCCTGCTGCACGTCACCGACATGTCGTGGAAGCGCGTCTCGCACCCCTCGCAGGTGCTCGCCGTCGGCGACACCGTCCAGGTGCAGGTCGTCAAGATCAACCCGGACACCCAGCGCATCAGCCTCGGCATGAAGCAGCTGCAGTCCGATCCGTGGGATGGCGTCGAAGCCAAATATCCCCCCGGTGCCAAATACACGGGCCGCATCACCAACATCACCGACTACGGCGCATTCGTTGAGCTGGAAGCCGGTGTTGAAGGCCTGGTGCACGTCTCGGAAATGTCCTGGACCAAGAAGAACGTCCATCCGGGCAAGATCGTCTCCACCTCGCAGGAAGTGGACGTGGTCGTCCTGGACGTCGACAGCTCCAAGCGCCGCATCTCGCTGGGCCTGAAGCAGGCCCAGGACAATCCGTGGGATGCGTTCGTTGCAGCCAACCCGATCGGCTCGACCGTCGAGGGCGAAGTCAAGAACGCCACCGAGTTCGGCCTGTTCATCGGTCTGGACAACGACATCGACGGCATGGTGCACCTGTCCGACCTGGACTGGAGCGTCTCCGGCGAGGAAGCCATCCAGCGCTATCGCAAGGGCGAGATGGTCAAGGCCAAGGTGCTGGACGTTGACGTCGAGAAGGAACGCGTCTCGCTCGGCATCAAGCAGCTGGGCGGCGATCCGGTCGGCGACGGCGACACCTACAAGAAGGGCCAGACGGTCACCCTGACCGTCACGTCCATCGAGTCGGGTGGCATCGAGGTCAAGTTCGGCGAAGACGATGCGCCGGTCACCAGCTTCGTGCGCAAGTCGGACATCAGCCGCGACCGCAACGAGCAGCGCCCCGAGCGCTATGCCGTGGGCGACCGCGTCGACGCCCAGATCACGGGCATCGACAAGGCCACGCGCCGCGTCTCCGTCTCGATCAAGGCCCTCGAAATGGCCGACGAGAAGGAAGCCATCGATCAGTTCGGGTCCTCGGACTCGGGCGCATCGCTGGGCGACATCCTGGGTGCAGCCCTGCGCGAGAAGGCCAAACAGGACTGATAATCCCGTTGGCCGATGGCCCGTCGTGTTCTGACACGACGCGCTGACAGAACTGCAGGAGGGCGGCTGGAGGGATCCAGCCGCCCTTTTCTCTGTCTGGAAACAAACTCCGGAAACGTACGGTTTCCGACAATTTGGCCAGATTCACGCTAAGCGGGGCTTTTGCCAATGGTCGCCGCAGGTTAGGCTGCCCTTCGTGGTTCTCCGGGCCACAGCCGAATGGTGTCTGGTCGGGCAGTCACCAGATCGACAGGAGGGCTGCCCTTGATCAAGTCTGAGCTGATTGAAAAGCTGGCGTCAGAGAACACCCATCTGACCCACGCTGAGGTCGAGCGCGTGGTCAATGTCGTCCTGGGCCGGATGACCGATGCCATGGCCGAAGGTGGCCGCGTGGAATTGCGTGGCTTCGGTGCGTTTTCGGTGCGCTCGCGTCCTGCCCGTGCCGGCCGCAATCCTCGCACGGGTGAAAGTGTCGATGTTCCCGCCAAGTCGGTCCCGTTCTTCAAGAGCGGCAAGGAGCTTCGCGAGCGGCTGAACGCTTCAGGCGACGCCTGAGATTTTGTCGGTGGCGGACGCCAGCCCAGTCGAGGCCAATTTCGCCGACCCCACCTTCCTCGAGCTCGTCGACCTGCATCTATCCGCCATGCGTGAGCATTCTCCACCGGACAGCGTCCATGCCCTGGGCGCGTCTGGCCTGGCGGAAGACGGAACGTCGGCTTTCGTGATCCTGCAGGACGGGCGTGCGGTGTCGATGGGGGCGCTGCGGCAAGTTGATGAGGGCACCTTCGAAATCAAGTCGATGCGCACTCATCCCCACCATCTGGGGCAGGGACATGGTCGTTCGATGCTGGAGCATCTGATCGCCCGGGCTGCCGCGCTGTCCGCGCGCAGGGTGTCCCTGGAGACAGGATCGGGCCTGGCCTTCGAACCGGCGCTGGCACTGTATCGATCCCGTGGATTTGTGCCCGGCCCGGCCTTCGGCAACTATGAGGCCACGGCCTTCAATCAGTTTCTTCACCTCGACCTAACGCCAGACACGGAGTTCCCCGCATGAGCCTGATCACTGAATTCAAGGAGTTTGCCGCGCGCGGCAATGTCGTGGACCTCGCCGTGGGCGTGATCATCGGGGCGGCCTTTGGAAAGATCGTCACCAGCCTGGTGGAACAGGTCATCATGCCGCCGATCGGTCTTATTCTCGGGCGGGTCGATTTTGCGAACCTGAAATGGGTTCTGGCTCCAGAGAATCCTGCCACCGAGGCGATCGAGGAAGTCGCCATTCAGTATGGGGCTTTCATCAATACCCTGATCCAGTTCCTGATCGTTGCCTTCGTCGTCTTCCTGCTGGTGAAGGCGATCAACAAGCTTCGCAGGGCCGATGCCGAAACGCCGGCAGCACCGCCTGCGCCGACCGCGTCCGAAGCGCTGCTGATGGAAATCCGGGATTCCCTGCAGGCACGCCCACCGGTCTGACCGGCCTCCGTCAGATGGACGCCTTCTCCTTGGCGAACGCCGGGCTGACGCGAGGACGAAGCAAACCCTGGATTTCGGGTACGGGGCGAAGACAGATGGCGTAGTCGCCATCGAAAGGCGTCGGCGACCAAAGGTCTGCCATGGTCGGGTCATTGAATCTGACGTGCGCGTGACCCCAGCCGCCCTCTCGCCGTGCGCGGCCGGCCAGTGGCCCCAGAAGCGTCAGCATGCGGGGCGAGACCATCTGCATCCGGACCTTCGCAGCGCCCATCTGTCGAGCATTTTCAATCAGGGTCGCAATCAGTTCAGGAATTGCGGCCCCGGCTTCGGACAAAGCAGTCGCGTCGATGACATCGAGAAGGGGCGGTTCGATGCTGCTGCCCTTGCTCATCTGCGCCATGGCATAGCCCGTGATCCGGTCCCCCGTGACCCTGGCGAGCACGATCGGCCTGAGCGTCTGGTCCGGGTCGGCCATCCGCCAGCGCATGATCTCCGGACTGCGATCCGCCAGAACCTGTCCCTCCGACTTCAGTGCCGTCCAGAAACGGGCATAGGGCGAGCCGTCACCAAAGTCTGTCAGCCTCAGGATTTGGACCGGAAGCTTCAGGGGGCTGGCCATGTGGAGGCGTGGTCCCATGAACCATTCCGCCCGATAGTTGATCCGGTCCGGCACCCGCATGACCATCTCGCGCAGCAGCCGTCCTCCCACGATGGCGACGGGATCGACGATCCATGACAGCTTCAAGGCGTGCGTCGCGTCGGGCCAGGGTTTCAGGCCGAACAAGCGATAAAGCGGCGAAGAGCGACGATTGGCATTGAAGGTATAGTGCGCGGCCAGGCCCGGCTGTCGTGCATGCGCACGAAACAGCGCCCGACTCGCACCCAGGACGTCGGGGCGGACGATCGTCGAAAAGCCGGTCGAGGCATGCATCAGCCGGTCGCCATTCCAGAAGCGCTGGACGAAATTCCCCAGAAACGCGGCGACCTCGCCATCAGGGTCCTCGACCACCCAGCCGCAAGGCGCATCCAGATCGGCCCTGGCCGGATTGGTTTCCAGCCAGCGCCAGCCCGCCGCGGACCGTTCCGGCCACCAGACGTCCCGATGAAGACGATTGACCCCTGCATGATCAGACGTGCGAACGGGTCGGATGATCATGGTGGGGGTTGGCTTTCCCGATCTGGCACGGTGGCCGGCGATTGGTCGATCCCGGTGCATTCACTGCGCCACAACCGTGCAAGCGAGAATACGTGTGGGCATCCGTGAGGAGGCGCTTTGCGCGTGTCGTCGGCGTTTTGGGTCGCGGCAGGGGGTTTCGTGACGGGATGTGGGTCCGAGGCTGTCACGGAACAGCCTTAACACTTGTCCGGGTTCGCGCGCCGTGCTGGTTATGCGCCCTTCACGCGCCGAACAGGGCGCGGCTATTGGGAGTGAGCCGTTGAGCTTGACGGATGGGGCAGGTGCCACGATTGGCGCACCTCGCAAGACGTTTCTGGGACACCCGCGGGGGCTGGTGGTCCTGTTCTTCACCGAGATGTGGGAGCGGTTCTCCTTCTACGGCATGAGGGCAATGCTGACGATCTATCTGATCCAGCATTTCCTGTTCGGTCCGGTCGAGGCGCAGGGCATCTACGCCGCCTATGGTGCGCTGGTGTATCTGCTGCCGGTGGTCGGCGGCCTGATCGCCGACAAATACCTGGGATCACGAAAGGCCGTCATCATCGGCGCGGTCCTGCTGGTTGCCGGACACTTCACGATGGCGTTCGAGGGATCGGGTGGACGTGAGTTCATCACGGTCGGCGGGACCGAGTATGCGATCGAGGTCGATGGTCGCAATACGGACCGGCAACTGTATGCCGTGACCGATTCCGGCCGCGTGCCGATCTCGGTCACGCCTGAAGGTGTAACGGTCGTTGACGCTGCCGATACTGCCGCCGGATCCGGCGCGCTGGCCGCAACCGCTGCCGGCTTTCCTGCCCAGACGGCGGCCGATGGCTACACGACCCGTACGGTCCGCGATCCGTCCGGCGAGATGACCCTGTTCCTGGCGCTGTCCCTGATCATCGTGGGCGTCGGGTTCCTGAAGGCCAATATCTCGACCGTGGTGGGTCAGCTTTACGAAGAGAACGATCCACGCCGTGATGGCGGGTTCACCCTGTTCTACGTCGGCATCAATCTGGGGTCCGTCCTTGCGACCGGGCTCTGCTCCTACCTCGGCTACACCTACGGCTGGGCCTATGGCTTCGGCCTGGCGGGCTTCGGCATGCTGCTGGGTCTCGCAACCTTCCTGCTGGGCCAGTCCTGGCTCGAGGGCCGGGGTGGTCCGCCGCATCCCGAAAAACTGGCTGGCACCAAGGTGCTTGGCATTCCACTGGAAGCCACCTTCTGGATCCTGGGTCTGATTGCGGTCTTCCCGGTCTGGCTGCTGATGCAGCGTCACGAGATCATCTCGACCAGCCTGCCATGGCTCGCCGGGATCATCTTCGCTGCGGTGGTCGGCTACACCGTGACTCAGCTGAAGGGGGCCGAGCGCAACCGCATGCTGGTGGCCCAGGTGCTGATCTTCTTCTCGGTGCTGTTCTGGGCCTTGTTCGAACAGGCGGGTTCGTCCCTGACCCTGTTCGCGGACCAGTCCACGGACATGCCGGGCTGGTTCAATGCCGGCTATACCCAGATGTTCAACCCCGGCATCATCGTGATCTTCGGACCGATCTTTGCCGCCCTCTGGGTCTGGCTGGCCAAGCGCAAGATGGAGCCGTCCACGCCGGTCAAATTCTCGTTTGGCCTGGTGTTTGTGGGTATCGGCTTCCTGGTGCTGGCCTGGGCGTCGGCAACACAGGCCGGGGCCGATTTCCGGGTGCCGCTGTTCTTCCTGTTCCTGACCTATTTCTTCCACACCCTGGGAGAGCTGTGTCTGTCGCCGGTCGGGCTGTCGATGATCACCAAGCTGTCGGTCGATCGTCTGGTCGGGATGATGATGGGGGTCTGGTTCCTGTCCAGCTCGGTGGCACACATCGCCGCCGGGGTCATCGCCCAGGCGACGGCAACGGATACCGTGGCCGGCGTCGTGACCAATCCGCAGCTGGCGCTGGATACCTATGGGTCGATCTTCGGCACCATCGGGTGGACCGGCGTGGGTGTAGGTATCGTGTTGCTGGTGCTTTCGCCGCTGCTCAAGAAGGGTATGGCCGGCGTTCGCTGACGTTCGACCCAGCCTGAAACGAAAGGCCCGGTGGAGCGATCCACCGGGCCTTTTTTCTTGAATGATCGCTGCGCAGTCGGCCCGAGCTAGAAGGTCTTGCGCACCCGGATCTGATAGAAGGTGCGGGGGTCGATCGTGCGGCGCTCGATGAAGGCCACCGGACGGGTCGTACGGTCCGCATAGACCACCCGCTCGGTCTCGAAGTCGTCCCAGACATTCATCTGGGCGCGGATGGCGAGGGTGCTGGTCGGCTTGTACTCGATTGCCCCCTCGAAATAGTCGCGCCCGCGGAAGCTGCTGGTCTGATCGGGGTCGTAGGAGGTTTCGGACAATCTGGGCAGATAGGCCAGCTCCCACTGCAGCTTCCACGAAGTGATATCCTGGCTCACGATGAAGGCCGGCTGGGAAGCGCGTACGCCCGAGATCGGGCGGGTTTCGCCCGTTGTTGGATCCGTGACTTCAGTATGATCCCAGGTATTCCGCAGCTGAATCTTGCCACCGGTGAACCCGACCTTGTCCATCGGCAGGACGATGTTGACGTCCAGCCGGTCCAGGGTGCCGTTGCCGATATTCCCCACGGCTGAGAGGCCTCCGTCCAGCGGCAGGCGATCGATGACGTCGATGATCTCGTCGTGGCGATACCCAACGGAGACGATGCCTTCACCGAGGAACCGACGCTCATAGGTGAGTTCTGCGATCCAGCGCTGTTCCGGCTCCAGATCGACATTGCCGCCGAACACCGTGTCGTCTTCCAGATCGGAGGAGGCCGCGAAATCGCCGAAGTCCAGCTGGCCCAGTTCACGTTCGAAGCGGAAGCGGACCTGATTGTTGGGCATGGGCGTCCAGGTCGCCTGCAGCCGCGGCTTTGCGAAGAAGAAGCTCTTTTCCTGATCGGCGTCGCCGGACTGGGTGATGGTCGAGCCCTCAAGCCGTATCCCGCCTTCCACGGTCAGGTTCGGACGAAGCCGCCATGTGCCCTTGACGAAAGCCTCGCCCCGCGTCTCCTCGACCGTGATGGAGGCGGAGGGCAGGGGCACCGACACCCCGTCGATGCTGAAGCTCTGGTCGACCTCCAGCATGTTGTAGGCCACCTCGCCGCCGGCCTCCAGCGTGATGGCCGGCGACTTCTCGAACCGGACCAGACTGCGCAGGATGGTTTCGGAGCTGTTGCCGAAGGCTTCGAACTGCTGGTCCGGACTGACATTGGCGCCGACCCGGCCGCGCGAGGTGGATACGGAGTCAAAGTCGCTGAACTCATGGATGAAGCGGGTTTCGGAGCTGAACCGCGTCCCCATCGGACGGGTGAAGACCGCACCAAACTCGCCGCTGCTGCCATCCTCTGCATAGAGGCTTTCACGCAAGGTGGTGGGATTGGTGAGCCGGTCGACCTGCTCATAGTCGTTAAGACCGTACCGGGCAGTCAGATCGATCTTTCCACCCGCTAGGGGCGTGGCAAAATTCCCCCGGATGGCCTGGCCGCCCCCGCGACTGTTGTTGAAGTAGGACTCATCGCGCAAGACGCGGCCAGTTCCATCCGCGCGGATACTCCGGCCCACACCTGCCGAGTCATTGATTGCGACCCCGTCTGACAGGGTGAAGCCCCAGGTCCGGTCGCCTTGTTTGGCCGTGAAGCGGTAGGAGCCGTTGTACTGTTCGGGGGCGCCGGCGAAGATGAAGGCCGTCCCCTCGACGATCGATTCGCTGCTGGACTGGCTCCGGGTGATGACGTTCACCACGACCGCGAAGCCCTGCATGTCGATCCCGGGGGCTCCCCCGCGGATGAGTTCGATACGATCGACATTCGCCGCGACCGTCCGGCTCAGGACCGCCGAGCCGGTATCATTCTTGGAGGCGGGTCGCGCACCGTTGATCAGGACATTGCCCACCGAGCCCTCGAACCCGCGGCTGCCTTCACCATCGCTGACGCTGAACCCCGGGACCCGATTGACCATGTCCAGGGCCGAGTTCGGCCGTTGATCGGCAAAGAAGTCCGGCGTGAAGACCAGGACGCCCTGCAGGCCCTCCTCGGCGACGGGCGCTGGGGGGGCAGTCGGGGATGGGGCGACCTGGGCGAGGGCCGGGCTGGCGAACAGAATGGCGCTCGTGGCCAGCAGGAGTGTCTTGGTCATCATCTGGGGTTCCCCTCGTTGTGTGACCGAAGCTTTGCCGACGACAGATTGCGATTGACAGTTACAAGCCTGTCAGGTGGATTAAATCCTGTACAGAAGACTGAATATGATCATTGCAGTTCTGTAATCATGCAGGTGAAAATATGGCGAGCAAGTCCACGATGATCAGTCTTGCTGTATTGGGGGCTGTCGTGATGACAGTTCCCACTGCGGTTCGAGCCCAGGACGCTGACCCGCAGGTCGACACCGTGGACGAGATCGTGGTGGAAGCCCGACGCTCGGGCGCGCCTATCTGGGAGGTCACCCGTAACGGTGCGACCGTTTTGCTGGTTGGAGAAATCAACGGGGTTCCCGAGGCCACGCCATGGAGTGCTTCGGCGCTCGAGGCTGCGACCGCGAGGTCACAGCGAGTCATGTCCGGGATCGGCGTTCAGGGCTCCTTTCGGGACATCATGCGGTTGATGTGGCGGATGCGGACCTGGACCAGCCTGCCCGGGGAGACCACCTCGGCAGACTACCTAGCGCCGCAATGGCAGGCACGGCTGGATGCCATCGAAGATCGTGTGGGTGAGGACTACAGCCGCAAGAGTTTCCTGATCACAGCCGGCGATCTGCTGCGGGATGGAGCCGGTTATGGCCGCAACTCAGCCGATGACGCCGGTGATGTCGTGCGGCGGGCCGCGCGGAAGGCCAGGGTCCGGGTTCGATCCGTGGAAGCCGAGGCTCGGGGCGATCAACTGGTCGACGACCTGCTGACGGCCCCTCCGGAGAGCCGGCTGACCTGCATGCATGCAGCGATCGAGGCTGCAGAAGCGGGCCCGGATGCTGTCCTGGCGCGAGGCCGGGCCTGGACCCGGTTCGAGGTCACTGCGGTGATGGCGTCGCCCGTTCAGAAGGCGCTCGAGGTCTGCTGGCCGTGGGGTGACCCGAGGCTTGGGCCGCAACTCAAGACAGCCTGGACAGCGGCCATCGAGGAAGCCCTGACCGAGACCGGCGTGACCATGGCGGTCGCACCGCTGGGTCTGCTGGCGGAAGCCGGCGGGGTGCTTGATCGGCTGGAGGCCCAGGGAGCGGTGATCGAGGGGCCGGAGTGGAAGGCGCGCTGACCGTTATCAGCTTGTGAGGAGCGGGGCCCCGATGTCGGCTCCGGCCGGACCCGTCTTCGCCCGGACAGCTGGCGCTCTGGTGCAGCCAGATGGGGGTCACTCAGACAGTGGTGCCGCCAACCGTCAAGCCACCGATCTTCAGGGAAGGTTGTCCGATGCCTACCGGCACGCCTTGTCCTGCCTTGCCGCACACTCCAACGCCGGGATCGAAGGCAAAGTCGTCGCCGATCATCGTGACATTGGTCAGGGCGGTCGCCCCGTCACCGATCAGGGTCGCGCCTCTTACAGGCGCTGTGATGCGACCGTCCTCGATCAGATAGGCCTCGGTGCACTGAAAGACGAATTTCCCGTTCGTGATGTCCACCTGGCCGCCACCGAAATTGGCGGCGTAGAGACCGCGCTTGGTGCTGGCGATCATGTCCGCCCTTGAATCCCGGCCCCCTTCCATGAAGGTGTTGGTCATGCGTGGCATGGGCATGTGGGCAAAGGACTGGCGGCGTCCATTGCCCCCCGCCCGCTGGCCCATTTTCCGCGCGGACAGCCGGTCGTGCATCAGTCCAACCATGATGCCGTCCTCGATCAGGACGGTGCGCGAGGTTGGCGTTCCCTCATCATCGACCGACAGCGAGCCACGGCGGTGGGCGATCGACCCGTCATCGACCACGGTGACGCCGGGGGCTGCGACGCGCTTGCCCATCATGCCGTTGAAGACGGACGAGCCCTTGCGGTGAAAATCGCCTTCGAAGCCATGCCCGATGGCCTCATGCAGCAGAACACCCGGCCATCCCGCACCCAGCACAACGTCCATCTCACCCGCCGGACAGTCGATGGCATCTAGATTGACGAGAGCTTGGCGGATCGCCTCGTCGACCTGGGCCTGCCAGCGGTCCGGCGTGATCCAGGCCTCAAACCCTGTGCGCCCGCCGGCACCCGACGACGCGCTCTCGCGGCGACCGTCGCGCTCGACGGTGACGGACACATTCAGCCGGACGAGCGGACGGATGTCTCGAACCGTCAGGGCATCGGCGCGCAAAATCTCGATTGCGCGCCGTTCACCCACGATGGAGGCTGACACCTGGACGACCCGCGGATCCCGGGCACGGGCCCAGGCATCGATCTCGGCCAGCAGGGCGATCTTGTCGGAGAAGGCGGGCGACGCCAGCGGATCGACCGCATCGTAGAGTTTCTGGTTCGTGGCGCGCGGTCCCTCGGCGGCCTGACCCGCGTAGCCTGCCTTGGCCAGCGCGGCACTCTCTGCGGCGCGTCGCAGGGCTGCAGGACTGATCTCATTGGCGTGGGCATAGCCCGCAGTCTCATCGGCCACGACCCGCAGACCGAACCCTTCCGATGCGTCATAGGCGGCGGATTTCAGGCGCCCGTCGTCGAACACCAATGATTCCGATTCCGACCGCTCGAGAAAGAGTTCGCCATCATCGGCGCCCACCAGCGCCTGCTGCAGGATCGAGAGGGCCTCTGAAGGATCAACGCCTGCGGCTTCAAGGATCGGAGGCTGGGTCGTGTGCAATGTCATGCCTGCACAGATAGGGCGATCGGACCGCTCTGGCGAGGGGTGCGAAGATGAACCGCGCCTGACCCGGCCCGTTCAGATCGGGCTCAGGCGCCGGGTGGTTATCTGGGTCCATCGCAGCCAACCGGTTGTGCCAAACGAAAAGGAATGGACCGATGAAAAAGAGCACACTGATCCCCGTTCTGGCCCTGACGCTGGCCGCCGGTGCCGTGGCCATGCCAGCTGCAGCCCAAAACCACGGCCGCGACGATGACCGTCGCCACGGCCCGGCCTACAGCCAGTCCAGCTGGCAGAACATCAACCAGCGCCAGGCCAATCTGGATCGCCGCATCGATCGCGGTGTGCAGAACGGGGCCCTGAGCCGCCGCGAAGCCAGCCGACTGCGGGGCGAGTTCAACACCCTGGCCCGTCTGGAGCAGAATTACCGTCGGGGCGGTCTGACCCAGTGGGAGCGTGCCGATCTCGACCGTCGCTTCGACCGTCTTTCGGCCCAGGTCCGGTACGAGCGCCGGGACGACGATAACCGCCGCGGCTGATAGCCGACGTGATTGCAGGAAGGACGCGGCTCCATGCGGGGCCGCGTCTTTTCTGTCTCAGGGCCGGTGACGCAGGTGGCTCTCGATCATGGTGACAGCGTCCCCGCGGATCAGGATGCGGTCGCCCCGCGTTTCCGTTTCGAACAGCCCGCCGCGACCCGCGAAGACCTGGGCGAAGGTGACCACAGGCCGCTTCAACTTGTCGGCATAGAGCGGCCCGAGAATGCAGTGGGCCGACCCCGTCGCCGGGTCTTCGTCGACGCCACACCCGGGGGCGAAGAACCGGTCCACGACATCGACAGCGGGGTCGTCGGACAGGGCACAGACAATGACATGACCGGCCTCGCCAGCCTCGCCCCGGATCATCGCCAGGGCGCGGAAATCCGGCTCCAGAGTCCGGACTGTCGAGGCCTCGGCATAGACGGCGACCAGATAGCGACCGGCCCAGACCTCGACCGGTTGCGCGCCCAAAGCCTTGGCCAGCCCCGCCGGGACATCGGTCTGGCGCGGCGGGTCGGATGGGAAATCCAGTTCGTAACCCCGCTCGTGCCGGTTTACCCGCAAAGGCCCGGACCGGCTGCTGAAGGTCAGCGTCGGGGCTTCGACGCCCAACTCCCTCATGATCACATGCGCAGACCCCAGCGTCGCATGGCCACAAAGATCAACCTCGACGGCAGGGGTGAACCAGCGCAGGTCAAACCGTGCGGGGTCATCGGTCCGCCGCAGGAAGGCGGTTTCGGCCTGATTGTTCTCCATGGCCAGCGCCTGCATCCAGGCATCGCTCGGCCAGGTGTCAAACGGCTCGACCACACAGGCCGGATTGCCGAGGAACGGTCCGTCGGCGAAGGCATCCACGGTCCACTGGCGCATCAGGCGGTCTCCGGTTCGATGACGGTCAGCTCTGGCCAGCGCGACCGGGCGCGCTCGACCACGCGTCCCCAGTCCTTTGCCACGCCGCGCGTGGGATTGGGTCGCAGGATGAGCGCGAAGATGTCTTCGAGGCCCAGCGGCGCGGCGACGCTGATCGTGTCGTCGCCTTCCAGGCGGATGCCGACCGCGAAGGCTGGGGCCACGAACCGGGCCAGGGCTTCGTCCGTGCCGGCGATCGGGTCATACGGCTCGCCGAAATGGGCGGGGAACCACAATGGCACACGAGCCTGATTGCGCACCTCGACCTTGGTGCGGAAGGGCTCTTCGAACGCGGCCGCGACGCGCTTGATCACAATGTCCTCGGCGTCCCAGGTCGTGTCCTGATCGAAATAGCCGACGTCATAGTCGCGGATCCCGTACCCCGCTGCCCGGCCCGTGACGGCATTCCAGACCGACTGATAGACCGCGCCCGAAAAGACGCGCCAGTCGGGGAGATGCAGGTCCCGCACGGTGGTCAGCACATGCATGAGCCCGGGGTCGGCACGGACGATCTGAACCAGTCGGGCCTCGAGCGCACTCATTTCCGGTTCCACAGCAGCCAGCCGTGGTCCAGAGGTCCGTGACCCCTGCCCAGTCCCGGTGCCTGTCGGATGGCCTCGGCGACATAGGCCCAGGCCTCGGCCACGGCCTGCTCCAGCGACAGGCCCTTTGCCAGACCTGCGGCGCAGGCGCTGGCGAGGGTACATCCGGTGCCGTGAGTGCTGGTGGTCTCGACGCGCGGGCCCTCCAGCAGGGTTTCGCCGGACGGGGTCAGCAACAGGTCAATCACGGTCTCGCCCGGCACGTGTCCCCCCTTCATCAGCACGGCCCTGGCTCCGAGCTTCAGCAGGGCCTCACCCGCACGTCTCTGTCCGTCCAGATCGTCGACCCTCAGTCCGGTCAGGGCCTCGGCTTCAGGGGCATTGGGCGTGAGGAGTGCGGCGCGCGGGACCATGAGGCTGCGCACGGTCTCGATGGCGCGTTCGTCCAGAAGGGAGGCCCCGCCCTTGGCGATCATGACCGGGTCGATGACGGCGGGGGCCTGAGATGTGTCGAGGAGGGCGGCCACACATTCGACCACGTCCACAGACCCCAGCATGCCGGTCTTGATCGCATCCGCGCCGATGTCGTCCAGAACGGCGCGGGCCTGGGCCTCGATGAGCTTGAGGGGCAGGGGGTGGACGCCATGGACGCCGAGGGTGTTCTGCACCGTGATCGCCGTGATCGCCGTCGCGGCATAACCCCCGAGCATGGTCACGGCCTTGATGTCCGCCTGGATCCCGGCCCCGCCGCCAGAGTCGGATCCGGCAATGATCAGCACACGCCCCAGGCTCATGCCACGGCGCCGGAGAACAGCTTCAGACCCACGATCCCGGCGACGATCAGCACGATACAGACGATCCGCATGGCCGTGGCGGGCTCGCCAAAGAGCAGGATTCCCACGCTCGCGGCCCCGACGGCCCCGATGCCGGTCCAGATCGCATACGCCGTGCCGATGGGCAGTTTCTGGGTCGCAAGCCACAGGAAAAAGAAGCTGGCGATCATCGTTGCACCCACGGCGAGCGAGACCAGTGGCCGCTGCAACGAGACGTATTTGAACCCGGATGCCCAGGCGACCTCAAGGACGCCTGCGATAACCAGAGCCAGCCAGGGATTGATCGAGTTCATCGCCATCAAGGTCAGATGGGACATCGTGGCTGGCCGGGCAAGCATTGGCTTCCGTTGGCATTCGCGGTGGGCCAGTCAGATGTCGCGGAGGGCTGCCTGGATCCTGAGCGCCTGGACAGTCTCGCGCACATCGTGGACCCGGATGATGTCGGCACCCTGACGGGCGGCTTCCAGCGCGAGGGCGATCGATCCGCCGAGCCGATCGAGGGGATCGGCGGCGGTGCTGTCCACGCTCTGGATCACGCGCTTTCGGCTGGCACCATACAGGACGGGGTATCCGAGGCCGGACAGCTGCCGGAGCCCGGCCGTCAGTGCCAGATTGTGATTTGGTGTCTTTCCGAAGCCGATGCCGGGGTCGAGCCATATTCGCTCACGACGAACGCCGGCTGCGATCGCCATTTCGGCGCGGGCACCCAGCCAGTCGACCACCTCCGACACCACGTCAGCATAGAGGGGGGCCTGCTGCATTGTTTGCGGTGCCCCCTGCATGTGCATCAGCACAACGTCGCAGCCCAGATCTGCAGCGGTCCGGAGGCTGTCGGGGGCGTGGCTCAGAGCGGTGACGTCATTCCACATCGTCGCGCCAGCGCCGACCGCGGCCTGCGCGACCTGGGGCTTCATGGTGTCAATGCTGATCGGCCCGGCCCATCGGTCACGCAGAGCCATGATCAGAGGAACGACGCGCGCCGTTTCTTCTTCCACCGGAACAGGCGTCGCGCCGGGGCGCGTGCTCTCGCCGCCGATGTCGAGGATGTCCGCACCCTGTTCGATCAGCTTGAGAGCGTGCGCAACGGCCGCCTCTGTCGAGGAGAGGCGACCACCATCTGAAAAGCTGTCCGGCGTGACATTGACGATGCCCATGATCTTGGGGGCACCGGTGCCGACAGGTCTGAAGTCAAGCATTGTGCCAACCGGATCGTTCTGTTGCCTGCCACGAAGACCGCCTCACCGCCCTTGGCAGAGCGATGAGGCGGTTGGGATCAGTGGATCGTGTTTGCAGCGACCGTCACACCCTCGGACACCGGCGTCACCGGCACAGCCACCGAAGGACCGCTGTTGGGGAAGTTGGACTCGTCGCGGTTGGGGGCCAGCCCCTTCTCGAGGATGTCCTTGATCTCCTGGCCGGACAGGGTCTCGTACTCGAGCAGGGCCTGGGCCAGCTTCTCGAGATCGTCTGCCTTGTCGGTCAGGATCTGGCGGGCTTCGTCCCAGCCGGAGGTAACCAGCTTCTTGACCTCGGAATCGATGATCCGGGCGGTCTCCTCGCTGATGTTCTGGCTGCGGGCGACGGAGTGACCCAGGAAGACTTCCTGTTCGTTCTCGCCATAGGCCACAGTCCCCAGCACGTCCGAGAAGCCCCATTGCGTGACCATCCGCTTGGCCAGCTTGGTCGCCTGCTGGATGTCGGACGACGCGCCGGAGGTGATGTTCTCCTTGCCGAAGATCAGCTCTTCGGCCACGCGGCCACCGGCCATGATGGCGATGCGATCGACCATCTGCTGGTACTTCATCGAATAGCGGTCGCCTTCCGGCAACTGCATGACCATGCCGAGGGCCTGACCGCGCGGAACGATCGTCGCCTTGTGCACGGGGTCGGCCATCTTGACGTTCATGGCGACGATGGCGTGGCCGCCCTCGTGATAGGCCGTGAGGCGCTTTTCTTCCTCGTTCATGGCCATAGAGCGACGCTCGGCACCCATCATGACCTTGTCCTTGGCGTCCTCGAAGTCGCGATGCGTGACCATGCGACGGTCCTTGCGCGCGGCCATCAGGGCAGCTTCGTTGACCAGGTTGGCCAGATCGGCACCCGAGAAGCCGGGCGTGCCGCGGGCGATGGTCTTGGTGTTGACGTCGGCGGCCAGCGGCACGTCCTTCATGTGGACGCGGAGAATACGCTCGCGGCCCGTCACGTCGGGGTTCGGCACCACGACCTGACGGTCGAAACGGCCCGGACGCAGCAGGGCAGGGTCCAGCACGTCGGGACGGTTGGTCGCCGCGATCAGGATGATGCCTTCATTGGCCTCGAACCCGTCCATCTCCACCAGCAGCTGGTTCAGCGTCTGCTCGCGCTCATCATTGCCGCCGCCGAGGCCGGCGCCCCGATGACGACCCACGGCATCGATTTCATCAATGAAGATGATGCACGGGGCGTTCTTCTTGGCCTGCTCGAACATGTCGCGGACGCGCGAGGCGCCGACGCCGACGAACATCTCGACGAAGTCCGAACCCGAGATCGAGAAGAAGGGCACACCGGCTTCACCGGCAACCGCGCGCGCCAGCAGGGTCTTGCCGGTACCGGGAGGGCCGACGAGCAGGGCACCCTTGGGGATCTTGCCGCCCAGGCGCTGGAATTTGGCCGGATCCTTCAGGAAGTCGACGACCTCCTGCAGTTCTTCCTTGGCCTCGTCCACGCCGGCAACATCGTCAAAGGTCTTGCGGCCCTTGTGCTCGGTCAGAAGCTTGGCCTTGGACTTGCCGAAGCCCATCGCGCCACGGGCCCCGCCCTGCATCTGGCGCATGAAGAACACCCATACCCCGACCAGCAGAAGGATCGGCAGCAGGCCGATCAGCAGGCCCTGCCACCACGCCTGGCGCATCGACTTCACGTCAACCTGGGCACCCGAGGCGCGGATGCTCTCGACGATCGATTCATTGGGATAGGGGGTCGTGGTCGTGAACTGGCGACCATTCTGGTAGGTGCCGGTCACGGTCTCGCCCTTCACCACCACCGTCTTGATCTGACGACCCTCAGTGGCGCTGACCAGCTGCGAATAGGTGATCGGCTCCGGCCGATTGGCGGCAGCTGCGGTGGACCCTGGAAGGGTGCCTCCGCCGTTCTGGCTGATGACGGCATAGACCGCCAGCAGGCCCAGGATGATCATCCCCCAGATCGCAGCATTGCGCAGATTCATCGCGTTTCCCGGTTCGTCGGCGGCTGATGAAAGCCACCTTGGTGAAGCTCTTGGATCGAAAATAGGTCAGTCGGCGGCGTTTCGCCATGGATGGTTGCGTGAAGGTGACATTCCTGCGTCGTTTCGCCCAGAGCCAGAGAAAGACGACGGGGTCCGAGAGCCGTCACGGTCGCATGTCGCCATGCAAGAACCGGGGCTGATCCATCGTCCCGGATCAGGACGGGAAGGGTGGGGCGCAGGCTTGCGGGCACTGTCTGCAAGACCTGCGTTTCCTTTTTCGATAACGTTTTCAATCGACCCAAAGCCGGCGCGACGGAATAACCCGTCGTCGACACCGTGATCTGAAAACGGTCATCCCAGATCATGGGCCTGTCGGGCGAGACCGCCATTTCAGGAAGGACGCGTCGACCGGCCTCGCGACCGATAATGATCGCCTCACCCCTCCCCATGACTTGCGCGCCGGCGAGGGTCGCAACGCAGGCGTCATTCGAACGGATCCGGTCGAGCAGGGCCTCCAGCCGGTCGCGGCGAGGCGGGGTGCGCGTGCCCGAAGCGCAAAGCAGCGTCGCGGCCAGGCGGGCGGCATCGGTCGACCGTTCGATCATGAACCCTGCGCCGAGCGGCAGCGGTCGGACCCGGTGCCGGGGGCTGTGGGCACCGATGGTCCGGCCGGGGCCGGGCGCGGGTCCGACGGGCTCCGCGTCGTCCGACATGGAATCCGGGGCCAGGGCCTTGCGAGCGCGTGATCGCGCAAACCGGTCATCGGTGTTTGCCGGGTCCTCGATCCAGAATGCCCCTTTCGCTTCGAGCAGCCGCCGCAACGTCTCGCGTCGCTCCTCCAGCAGCGGCCGCAGCACCATCAGTCCGCGGCCTTCGGGCCAGGCCGGCGAGGGGGCCCATTCGCGCAGGCGTCCGAGTGTCGATCCCTGCGACCGCATCCAGTCGGCCTCGGCGATATCATCGGCGGTATGGGCGAAGAGCACGACCCGGGCTCCGGCGTCGTGAGCGGCGTTCGCGATCAGGGCGTGACGAGAGGCGCGGGCGGCGGCGGGCAGGCCGGTGCCGGGCTTGTCCCCCTGCCAGTGACACAGACGCCAGTCGGCCCCGACGCTGCGCGCAGCGGCTTCGCACAGGGCATTCCAGCGCGGGCTGTCGACATTGAGGCCGTGGTCGACGGTGATCGCCAGCAGCTGTCGTCCATTCCGGCCCGCCCATCTAGCGACCAGATCGAGCAGGGCCATGGAGTCGCCCCCGCCAGACAGGGCGATCGCGAAGGGGTGAGCGACATGTCTTTCCAGCCTGGCGTCCAGCCGGGCGTCGACCCTGGTCGAAAGATCGGATCCCCGCGGAGCCGTCAGGCCGGGCAATCCGCTTCACCGCGCACCTGGACCGCGATCGCCTTCAAGGCCGGCGTGGCTCGCGGGGCATAACGGCGATCGAACTCGCCAAGGGCGGCGCAGGCCTGCGGCTTGCGGTTGGTGGCCGCCAGGCCGCGCGCCAGCTTCAGCGTGACCTCGCCAGCCCAGGTCTCGGTCGGCCAGCCGGCAAGGGCAGTCGCATAGGCCTGGACCGCACCGGCCTGATCCCGGGCCGCGCGGCGCAGGTCGCCCAGACGCCAGGAGGCCTCGCGGGCCTGGGGCGTATTGGGCCAGTTCGCGACCACATCGGCCAGAGCCTCGGCACCCCGAGCCGGATCGGCAGAAAGGGCGCGCGCAGCGGCGAGGTCGGAGACCGCATCACCGGTCGGTGACGCCTCTTCCTGGGCAGCGGCCTCGGCGGCCCGGGCCTGGGCCGCTGCGGCTTCGTCCAGGGCCTGAAGGCGGGCCTCGATCCGGGTCAGCCGGGTCCGCAGGGTGGCATTCTCGCGTTCGGCCTCGTCCAGCGCGAAGGTCAGGCGCTCCACGTCCCCATTGACCCGCTGGGCGGTGGTCTCGAGGTCGCGCAGGCGTCGGTCGATGATGTCGACCCGGCCCTGCAGCGTGACGACCTCGGGGTCCGGTTCGACGATGACGGGCTGGCCCTGCGCATTGCGCTGCGTGAGGGCCCGTTCCAGCCGCCGAACATTGCGGTCCAGTTGCTCGAGGCGACGGCTGTCCCACTGGATCAGTTGCAGGGGTTGACCCTGCGGATTGGTCTGGGCCCGAGCGTCGCCGCCGAACAGGGTCAGCCCGACGGCCGCGATAACGAGGGTGAGGTTTGCGTGCTTCAGCGTCATGATCGCTGTCGTTCCATCGATTTGCGGCTGTCGCAAGGCCCGGCGCACGCTCCCGCTTTACGGACCCCGAGCTTCGGGAGTAGCAACGCGGCAACAGGGCGGCATCAGGACCGCCTATCCCGGGAGATTACCGTCAATGTCGCTTCGCTCGCTTCGCTTCACCACCTGCATGGCTACCCTCGGTGCCGTCAGCGCCATTCTGTCGGTCGGCTCGACCCCGGCCAAGGCCGACGAGGGGATGTGGACCTTCGACAATTTCCCGATCCAGACGGTGAACACTAAATATGGCACGCGCATCGATCAGGCCTGGCTGGACAAGGTCCGGGGGGCTGCGGTTCGCCTGAACGGATGCTCGGCCTCGTTCGTCTCGGGCGAGGGACTGATCCTGACCAACCATCACTGCGTCGTGTCGTGCGTCCAGGACCTGTCCTCGGCCGAGAACGACTATGTGAAGAACGGCTGGATGCCCGCGACCCGCGAAGAGGAGAAACAGTGCCCCGGCCAGACGGCCGAGGTGCTGACCGACATCACCGACGTCACCGATCGCGTCCTGGCGGCCGGTGCCGGCCTTGAAGGCGCGGCCTTTGTCACCGCGCGCGGGGCGGAAACCCAGGCGATCCAGCAGGAAGGCTGCGGCGACGACCCCAAGCTGACCTGCCAGGTCATCAGCTTCTATCGCGGCGGTCGCTATGCCCTCTACAAGTTCCGCAAATACGATGACGTGCGCCTGTCGTTCGCACCCGAATTCCAGGCAGCCTTCTTCGGTGGCGACCCCGACAATTTCAACTTCCCCCGCTATGCTCTGGATGCCGGTTTCCTGCGCGCCTATGAGGACGGCAAGCCGGCCGAGACGCCGAACTTCCTCAAGTGGAACGCCGAGGCCCCCAAGGAAGGCGACGTGACCTTCGTTGCCGGAAATCCGGGTTCGACCTCGCGTCTGCTGACCATGTCGCAGCTCCAGCGACTGCGCGATCAGCAGCTTCCTCTGCAGTTGATCCAGGGCTCCGAACTGCGCGGGCGTCTACTGGCCTATTCGGCCACCGGCGACGAGGCCAAGCGCGTGTCGGTCGATCCGATCTTCGGTCTCGAGAACAGCTTCAAGGTCTGGTACGGCCAGAACCAGGCGCTGCTCGACCCCGCCTTCTACGGCAAGAAGCAGGCCGAGGAGACGGAACTGCGTGAGCGCGTCGCCGCTGACCCGGCGCTGGCCCAGCGCATCGGCGATCCCTGGACCGAGCTTGAAACCGTTCAGGCTGCTGCGCGTGACCTCGCCGTGCCGTATCGCCAGCTGGTGACCTCGGCCGGCGGTGGTTCCACTCTGTACGGGATCGCGAATGGCATCGTCGGCCTGGCGAAGGAACGGGCCAAGCCTGTCGCCGAGCGTCGCCCGGGCTTCACCGACGCGGCCATCGCCCGCACTACCGCCCAGCTGGGGCAGGAGGTTCCGATCTCCAAGGACCTCGAGGAGATCTATCTCGGCTTCTGGCTGTCCAAGACCCGTGAATACCTGACCGTCGACAATGCTGCGGTGAAGAACCTGCTGGGTCGTGAAAGCCCTGAAGCCCTCGCCGATCGTGCGATCACGGGCACGAAGCTCGACGACGTGGCCTATCGGGTCGCGGCGGCTGGCATGTCGGTCGAGGAACTGACGGCGCTGGGCGATCCCCTGATCGATCTGGCGATGAAGAACTATGATGCCTCAGCGGCCCTCCGGACTGAATGGGATGCCAAGGTCAATGCGCCGACCGCCCGCGCGGCCGAACGCGTCGCCCAGGCCCGTTTCGCGGTCTATGGTGACAACCTCTATCCCGATGCGACCTTCTCGCTTCGCCTGTCGTATGGCGCGGTCGAGGGCTGGAGCTATCGTGGCGTGACCGTCCCGGCCACGACGACGATCGGTGGCCTGTACGAGCGGGCCACCGGATCCGAGCCCTTCAATGCCGCCCAGAAATTCCTCGATGCCGAGGACCGGGTGAACAAGGACACCGTCTATAATTTCGTCTCGACCAACGACATCATCGGCGGCAACTCCGGCTCACCAGTGATCAATGCGGCCGGTGAGGTGATCGGTGCGGCCTTCGACGGCAACATCCATTCGCTGGGCGGATCCTATGGCTATGACGGTGAGCTGAACCGCACCGTGACCGTCTCGACGGCGGCCATCACGGAAGCCTTGCGCAACGTCTATCAGCAGCCCCGTCTGCTGGAAGAACTCGGCGTCAGATAGCGCGCTCCCCTTCGGGGGGCGTGGTCTATCTCGGCATCCAGACGGGCCAGCGGACGGCCACAGGCCGTCCGTCCACCGTCAGATCGCCGTCGAGACGGTCCAGGCGGACCTGAGACATCGCCATCCCGGTTCGCCCGGTCAGGACCTCTCCGACGCGCAGGTCGCCATTCAGCAACTCGGTCCCCCGGAGAGGCGCCGGCCCTTCGAACGCGATCGGGAGCATCCGCTTGCGGATTTCGCCACGGCGTTTCATCCGTGATGTTGTTTCCTGACCCACGAAACAGCCCTTGGCGAAATCGATGCCGTTCAGGAGATCGAAATTGGCCTCGATCGGATAGGTCTTGTCCTGGCCGGCGTCATGGGTCGGATCGGGCACGCCGACGTCCAGGCGATGGGCATCCCAGGCCTCTGATGTCGCCGTCACTGTCGGGTTGCTGCCATAGGCACGACCACCCAGAAGTCCTGTCCGCGGGTCCGCAACAAAGCCCTCGACGACGTCCGGCCAGGAGACGAAGACCGAACGGGCGTCAGACATGATGTCCACCTTGGCCCGCAAACGATACATCACAAGCCGCTGCAACAGGGCGTCGCGTTGCTGCCCATCCACGTCAAGCGTGACGCCGTCGGACTCCCCGACAACGAACAAATCGAAGAGCAGGCGTCCGGGGGGCGAGAGCAGGCCTGCAAACCGGATCATACCGGGGGTCAAATCCAGAACGTCCTGCGTCAGAAGGTTGTTCAGGAAGCTCCTGGCATCCGGTCCCCGCACGGAAATCAGGGCCCGGCTCTCCAGATGGGCGATCTTTGAGGTCATCCGTTCCACATAGGCGTGCGAAGGTCTGAACGGGAGGGCGAAAGACGCTATCATGCGGTCATGGCTGGAACGTTCCCGATTCTTTACATCGCCGAGGCGGAACCCGAGGCAGCGATCCTGTCATCCGGCGCACTTTCGCATCTGGTCGAGAGCTTGCCGCAGGCGGATTTCACCATCGTCGGTTCCAGCGAAACGGCACCGCTGTTTGTCGACACGCCGCGACTGACCCGCACGCTGGTCCTGCCCCGTGAAGGGCGGCTGGAGTGGATCACGCTCTGGAACCAGCTTCGCGACACGCGGTGGGCCCTCATCGTCGACATGCGCGGGTCCAACATCTCGAGCCGGCTCCGCCGGATCAAGCGAGCGGTCCGCGGCGAGGCAACCCCGGGCCTCCACGCGGTCGAAGAAGCGGCTAGGGTCCTCCAGCTGGACACCGTTCCGCACCCGCGCGTGTTCGTTTCCGATACGGCAAGGGTCGCGGCTGACGCCCTTGTGCGACCCGATGACCGTCCCATCCTTGCGATCGGGCCGGGGGCAGACTGGATCGGCAAGCGTTGGCCGGCAGAACGGTACGTCAAGCTGTTCTCGGCACTTCTGGGTCCCTCCGGGGCTCTGGCTGGCGGGCGGCTGATGATTGTCGGCAATCAGGTTGATCGCGAGTCCGCACAGACCATCCGTTCGGCCCTGACCCGGTCACGTCTGCTGGAACTCCAGGGCCAGCTTACGGCGCAGCAGGCCGTGATCGCCCTGTCTCATGCATCGCTGTATGTCGGCTCCGACTCTGTCTGGACGCAGTTGTCCGTGGCATCCGGTGTGCCCACCATCGGGGTCTATGGACCTTCGGACGAGACGCGGGTCGGCCCCTGGCAAGGGGTTTCTGTCCGGGGGCCGCGCACAATGGCCGAATACCGCCGGATTGACCCGAAACTGAACCAGGCCATCGAACACATGATGGACCTGCCGGCGGAACGCGTCATAAAGGCCGCCAATCGCCTGCTGACGGCCGGTCGGGTGTCGAGCTGACGTCACCGGCGATGCCCGGGCTTGACCGGTCTGGCCTGCCGCCCCCAAACACAGAGACGAGGAGGCCGTCATGCCTGACACCTATGATCTGATCATCCGGGGCGGCGAGGTCGCCAATCACGCCGGGCGCGGTTTGGCCGATGTTGGCATCCGTGAGGGGCGCATCGCCCGCATTGGCGACCTGTCAAAGGCTTCCGCCGGGCAGGATGTGGACGCCGCCGGACTGACCGTGTTGCCAGGGGTCATCGACACCCAAGTCCATTTCCGCGAACCGGGACTGGAGTGGAAGGAAGACCTGGAAACCGGGTCCCGCGCGGCAGCGCTGGGCGGGGTCGTCGCCGTGTTCGAGATGCCGAACACCAATCCGAACACGACCGACCCGGCGACGCTAGAGGACAAGCTGGCCCGCGCGCGCGACCGGATGTGGACCGATCACGCCTTCTATATCGGCGGAACCCACGGCAATGCCGCGTTCCTGGGCGAGCTTGAGCGGTTGCCGGGCTGCTGCGGGGTCAAGGTCTTCATGGGGGCTTCCACCGGCGACCTGCTGATCGCCGACGACGATGGTGTCCGCGAAGTTCTGCGAAACGTGAACCGTCGCGCGACCTTCCACTCGGAAGACGAATATCGCCTGGCCGAGCGCCGCGATCTGGCCCGGCCGGGTGACTGGACCAGCCATACAGACGTCCGCGACGCCGAAAGCGCGATCCTTTCCACGCGTCGTCTGGTCCGCCTTGCCAGGGAGGTCGGTCGTCGCATCCATGTGCTGCATGTCTCGACCGCCGAGGAGATCACCTTCCTTGCCGACCACAAGGACGTGGCGACGGTCGAGGTGACACCGCAGCACCTGACGCTGGACGGCGACGAGGCCTATGTGCGGCTCAAGGGCTATGCCCAGATGAACCCGCCGATCCGCAATGCCCCGCACATCGCAGGACTCTGGCACGGGATCGCCCAGGGGGTCGTCGACGTGCTGGGGTCGGACCACGCGCCCCATACCATCGAGGAGAAATCGAAGCCTTATCCTGCCTCTCCGTCCGGCATGCCGGGGGTTCAGACCCTGGTGCCGGTCATGCTGACCCATGTCGCCAATGGACGGCTGTCGCTGGAGCGGTTCATCGACCTGACCTCGGCCGGGGCGCAGCGCATCTTCAACATCGCGGGCAAGGGGCGGATCGCCGAAGGCTACGATGCCGATCTGACCCTGGTCGATCTGAAGGCGAAGCGTGTCATCCGCCATGCCGACATGGCCAGCCGCTGCGGCTGGACCCCGTTCGACGGGTTCGAGGCGACAGGCTGGCCCATGATGACGATCGTGCGCGGCCGCGTCGTGATGTCCGACGGCGAGTTGATCGGAGCCGCGCATGGCCAGCCGGTGCGTTTTCAGGAGACCCTGGAGTTCGCATGACATCCACCCCTGAAACCTTGCTGGGCCAGGCGGTCGGGCACAAGGCCGCCGGACGCTGGGCCGAGGCTGCGGCAGCCTACAGTGACTTGCTGACCCTCATGCCCGACATGCCGGACACCTGGTTCAATCTGGGCCTCATGCAGCGTCGGGCCGGACGGCCCCAAGCCGCGCTCGAGGCCTACCGGCAGGCTCTGGAGCGCGGCGTGCTGGGTCCTGAAGAGGCGCATCTGAACCGGGCCGTGATCTTTTCCGACGACCTCGGCGACAGTGAAGCCGCTCTCGCCGAGCTGACCCGAGCCCTGGCCATTGCGCCCTATGACCTGGCGGCCCTGCTGAATCTCGGCAATCTGCGCGAGGACCGGGGCGAACGGGAGCAGGCCCGGACGGCCTATCGCCGCGCGCTTGAAGTGGCTCCGGGGCATCCCCTGGCCCTGTCGCGCCTGGCCAATGCCACGGTTTTCGAGAGCATCGACGACCCCCTGATCGACGCCCTTCGTCAGGGAATTGCCAGACCAGGAGCCGACGCTGCAGATCGTGCGGAACTGGGCTTTGCACTGACCCGGGCGCTCGATTCCGTGGGCGAGCACGAAGCGGCGTTTGCGGCAGCGATTGCCGCCAATGCCGACAGTCGAGCCTTCAGCGGCGCGACCTACGACCCCGCCGCTCATGACGCCCGGGTCGATCGGACCATGGCGGCCTTCAACAGGCCGTTGAAGACCGGCGATCGCAGCGACCCGGAGCCATCGGCACCGATCTTCATCCTCGGCCTGTTCCGCTCTGGATCGACCCTTGTCGAGCGGATCCTCGCGGCACACCCCCGGGTGACCTCGGGCGGCGAACTGGCGTTGATGCCGCGCCTCGTGCAGACGATCGGCGACGATCCCGCCACAGTCGCCGAGGCCTCGCCAGAGACCGTATCAGGCTGGCGCAAGACCTATCTGGATGCGCTTGCGACTGCCCGGCCCGGTGCGGCTCTGGTGACGGACAAACGCCCGGACAATTTCCTGCACATCGGACTGATCAAGGCGATGTTCCCCGATGCGCGCATCATCCACACGAACCGGGACCCGATGGATGTCGGCCTGTCGAACCTGTTCCTGCATCTGGACGGGTCGATGGCCTATGCCGGAGATCTGGCCGACACCGGCCACTGGATCAGGGCGCACGACCGGCTGATGGCGCACTGGAAGTCCGTTTATCCCGACGACATCCTGACGGTCGACTATGACGTCCTGGTCCGTGCACCCCGCCAGGCGATCGAGCAGGTCCTGGCCTTCTGCGGCCTGGAGTGGGACGACGCCTGCCTCGATTTCCACAAGGCCGGAGGGGCGGTCCGCACGGCCAGCGTCTGGCAGGTGCGTGAGCCTCTGTATCAACGATCCTCCGGTCGCTGGCGCGCCTACAAGCAGCACCTCGGCCCTCTGCGAGCGGCGCTCGACGCGGCATGACGCCGCCTGTCGTCATTCTGGACCGGCCGCAGATGGCCGAGAACATCGGCGCGGTGGCGCGGGTCATGGCCAATTTCGGCCTGACGGAACTTCGTCTGGTCAGCCCGCGCGATGGCTGGCCGCAGGAGCGGGCCTGGGCAATGGCGTCGGGGGCGGACTGGGTGCTGGATGGCGTTCAGGTCTTCGACAGCGTCGCTGCCGCCATGGCCGACCTCAACACCCTGTTCGCCACGACGGCTCGCCCGCGTGAGACGCGTCAGCCGGTTCGCACACCGCGCGAAGCGGCCCGCGCGCTGTATGACGACACGGGATCGCGACTGAAAGTCGGCCTGCTGTTCGGAGCCGAGCGGGCGGGACTCGAGACCTCCGACATCGCCTTGTGTCAGGGGATCGTCACCATCCCGATCGATCCGCGCCACCAGAGCCTGAACCTGGCCCAGGCGGTCGCCATCAATGCCTATGAATGGCGGACCCTGATCCTCGATGCGCCGCCACCCAATTTCCGGGAGGCCGAGCCGCCCGCCAGCGGCGCGCTTCAACTCGGAATGTATGAACACCTCGAGCGCGAGCTGGACGCCGCCGGCTTCTTCCACCCGCCGGAGAAATTCCGCTCCATGAGCCAGAACCTGCGGGTCATGCTGGGGCGCAGCGGCTTCACGACGCAGGAGGTCGCGACATTCCGGGGGGTGATCACGGCCCTGTCGAAGGGGAGGGGACGGGTTCTGGAACGGCTGGCTAAGGCGCAGAAAACAGACGGCTGAGTGTGACCGGATCTTTCGTCATTCCGGGCGAAGCGCAGCGAAGACCCGGAATCCAGCGGTGCCAAAGGCGACTGTCTCTGGCAATGTATTCGACGTCGGTTTCCTCAACAGTCTCGCGCTCTCGCGCGCCACTGGATTCCGGGTCTTGGGCGCATGCGCGCCTTCGCCCGGAATGACGAAAGATGGAGATTGTCTGGTTCGAGCCGATCGATGACGAGATTTGTGCTTGCGCCAACACAGACGGTTTCGGCTTGCGTAATCGAACGCTAGAACTGCCTAAGACCAACGAAAGCCCTCGATCATGAAAACCCGCGCCGCCGTCGCCTTTGAAGCCAAACGCCTTCTCGAGATCGTCGAGGTCGATCTGGAAGGTCCCCGCGCTGGCGAGGTGCTGATCGAGATCAAGGCGACCGGCATCTGTCACACGGACGCCTACACACTGGACGGCCTGGACTCGGAGGGCATCTTCCCCTCGATCCTGGGACACGAGGGGGCAGGGGTTGTCGTCGAGGTCGGGCCCGGCGTGACCAGCGTCGCGGTCGGCGACCATGTGATCCCGCTCTACACGCCGGAATGTCGCCAGTGTAAGTCCTGCCTCAGCCGCAAGACCAATCTGTGCACCGCGATCCGCGCCACCCAGGGCAAGGGGCTGATGCCCGACGGGACCAGCCGTTTCAGCTACAAGGGTCAGGCCATCGCCCACTATATGGGCTGTTCGACCTTCTCCAACTTCACCGTCCTGCCCGAGATCGCCCTGGCCAAGATTCGCAAGGACGCACCTTTCGAGAGTGCCTGTTACGTCGGCTGTGGCGTGACGACGGGTGTCGGCGCGGTGGTCAATACGGCCAAGGTCGAACCGGGCGCCAACGCCGTGGTCTTCGGTCTGGGCGGGATCGGACTGAACGTCATCCAGGGGCTGAAGATGGTCGGGGCCGACATGATCGTTGGCGTCGACCTGAACCCCGCCAAGGAGGAGTGGGGCCGTCGCTTCGGCATGACCCATTTCGTCAATCCGAAGGACGTATCGGACGTCGTCGCCCATCTGGTTGAGATCACCGGCGGGGGTGCCGACTATACCTTCGACTGCACCGGCAACACGACCGTAATGCGCCAGGCACTGGAGGCCTGCCACCGGGGCTGGGGCGAGAGCATCGTGATTGGCGTGGCCGAGGCCGGCAAGGAAATCTCCACCCGACCGTTCCAGCTGGTCACCGGCCGGGTCTGGAAGGGGTCGGCCTTTGGCGGCGCGCGCGGTCGTACCGATACGCCGCGTATTGTTGACTGGTACATGGACGGCAAGATCGAAATCGACCCCATGATTACCCACACCCTGCCGCTGGAACGCATCAACGAGGCCTTCGACCTGATGCATGCGGGCGAGAGCATTCGCAGCGTGGTGGTGTTCTAGGCTTGCAGTCGACGAAGTTCGTTGCTTAAAAAGACGCACAAATCAGGAAGGGCTCATCCATGTTCACCCATGTCACCGTCGGCGCCAATGACGTCGAGGCTTCACGTGCCTTCTATGACGCCGCACTTGGTGCCCTCGGGATCGACCCCGGTCAGGGACCGGATGCCAAGGGCCGTTACTGGTGGCGGACGCCGCGCGGGGCCTTTGCCGTCGGCAAGCCGATCGATGGCGAAGATGCCTGTCATGCCAACGGCGGCACCATCGGTTTCGCGGCGACCAAGCCCGAGATGATCCAGGCCTTCCATGATGCCGGCGTGGCGCATGGTGGCAAGGCGATCGAGGACCCTCCCGGCGAACGGGTCGGCGCGTTCGGCACGCTGAACCTCGCCTATCTGCGCGATCCCTCGGGCAACAAGATCTGCGCCATGTACCGGGTGGGGTAACAAGAGAGTTCGGGGAGCTCCCGGGCTTGTGGATTCTGACGCCGGAGATGCTTTGACCTTCAAGACCACCAAGACCCACGCCGTCCACGGCGGCACCCTGCGCTACCTGACGCACGACAGCACAGCGACGGGCACGCCCATGACCCTGTCGGTCTACATGCCGCCGGGGGAAGGGCCCTTTCCCGTGCTGATCTGGCTGTCGGGCCTGACCTGCACCGAGGACAATTTCACCACCAAGGCCGGGGCTTACTCGGCGGCCGCCGAGCACGGCGTCATCATCGTCGCTCCCGATACCTCACCGCGCGGAGAGGGCGTTGCCGACGACCCGGCCTATGATCTGGGGCAGGGGGCCGGCTTCTATGTCGATGCGACCCAGGAGCCCTGGGTCCCGCATTTCCGGATGGAAACCTACGTCACCGGCGAACTGATCGCCCTGATCGACGCGGAGTTCCCGACGACAGGCACCCGGTCAATCAGTGGCCATTCGATGGGCGGGCATGGCGCGCTGACGCTGGCCCTGCGGCACCCGGACCTGTTCCGCTCGGTCTCGGCCTTCGCCCCGATCGCCTCTCCCACCCGGTGCGCCTGGGGGGAAAAGGCTTTCACAGCCTATCTCGGCGACAACCGGTCCCTGTGGGCCGGGCATGATGCAGCCTTGCTCATCGAAAGCGGCGCGGCGCGGGGTCGCTTCGACGAGATCCTGATCGATCAGGGCGACGCCGACAGTTTTCTGACGGATCAACTGAAACCTGAGCTGCTGCAGGCAGCGGCAGATGCCGTTGGCCAGGGGCTCACGATCCGGATGCAGCCGGGCTATGACCATTCCTACTTCTTCATGGCCAGTTTCATGGCCGACCACGTCGCCTTCCATGCTGCGCGACTGAAAGACTGACCCGATGACGACGACCCCCGACCACGAGCCGATGTTCGCCGCCCTGTGCACCGAACTGGGCATCTGCCTGCATGCCAAGGGGCAGGCGAAGGTCGCAGCGGCCTTGCCGAACGGGCTGGACGCGGCGGTCAAGGCGGTGTTCGAGGCCGAGGGGATCGATCTCCTGAATGCGACCGGCGATCTGAAACGCCAGGTTCGCGATTGTCTGAAAAGCAATCTTCCGGCCTGACGTTCGGGCCGCTGAGACGGCGAGAAATGTGACTCCACAGCTCGCCGGGATCACTTCGGTCTTGCCAGAGATCGACCGGCGTCGTTCAAGCGGAGCGGGGGACGCGGTGCCGACCCGGGGAAAAGATCGAAACTCATGTTCAGCCTGCTGAATCTCCAGAGCCTGCTCGGTGTTCTTGCCGTCATTGCTGCCTGCTGGGCCCTGTCGGAGAACCGGCGGGCCTTTCCCTGGAAGCTGGCGCTGGGGGCGGTCGCGGTACAGGCGCTGCTGGTCCTCGCGCTGTTCGCCATACCGGGGTCTCAGGCCCTGCTGGCCGCCATCACCGGAGCGGTCGATGCGCTCAACGTCGCGACACAGAGGGGCACCCAGTTCGTGTTCGGCTATCTGGCGGGCGGCGATCAGCCCTATGTGGTCGGCAATGAGGGCGCCCTGTTCACCTTCGCCTTCAACGTGCTCCCGCTCATCCTCGTGATCTCGGCCCTTTCGGCCCTGCTGTGGCACTGGAAGGTGCTGAAATGGATCACGCTGGGCTTCGGCTTTCTGTTCCAGAAGACGATGGGACTGGGCGGGGCCTCGGCACTCGCCGTTGCGGCCAACATCTTCCTGGGCATGATCGAGAGCCCGATCGTGATCCGGGCCTATCTCGACAAGCTGACACGTTCCGAAATCTTCCTGATGATGGTCGTCGGCCTGGCCACGGTCGCAGGATCAACCATGGTGGCCTATGCCTCCATCCTTTCGGCGGTGCTGCCGAACGCAGCGGGCCATGTGCTGGTGGCCTCGATCGTTTCGGCCCCGGCCGGCATCCTGCTCGCCCGGATCATCATCCCCGAGACACCCGGACAGGGCGGCGAGACGGCCGACTATGGCTCGGCGCTTAAGTACGACTCGGCGATCGATGCCATCGTCAAGGGCACGGCAGACGGACTGATGGTCGTGCTGAATATCTCGGCCGTCCTGATCGTGTTCGTGGCCCTGGTGGCCCTGGTCAATGTCATGGTGGGCGGCTTCTGGCTGTTTGACGCGCCGGTGACGGTCGAGCGGCTGCTCGGCTGGCTGTTCATGCCGGTGGCCTGGCTCATGGGTGTCGAGTGGTCCGAGGCCGGCCGCGCCGGCTGGTTGCTGGGCGTCAAGCTGACCCTGACGGAGTTCGTCGCCTTCATCGAACTGGGCAAGGTCCCTGTCGCCGAGATGAGCGAGCGCACGCGGATGCTGATGACCTATGCCCTGTGCGGCTTCGCCAATATCGGATCGGTCGGCATCACGGTCACGGGGCTGAGCGTGCTGATCCCAGAACGGCGTGAAGAGGTCCTGGGCATGGTCTGGAAGGCCCTGTTCGCGGGTTTTCTGTCCACCCTGATGACCGCCGCCGTGGTGGGCCTGATGCCCGCCGCCATCTTCGCCTGACCCGGAGCAAGGTTATGAAACTGTATGACAGTCACCGCGCCCCCAACCCGCGCCGGGTGCGCTGGGTCATGGCCGAAAAAGGCATCGAGGATGTCGAGATCATCCAGGTCGACATCATGTCCGGAGAGCACAAGACCCGGGAGTATCGGGATCGCGTCGGTGTGCCCCATGTTCCATCGCTGGAACTGGATGACGGCGCCTGCATCTCGGAGTCAGTCGCGATCTGTCGCTATCTCGAGGCCCTCTATCCCGAACCCAACCTGTTCGGGCACGATCCGAAGGAACAGGCCATCATCGAGATGTGGACGCGGCGGTGCGAGTTCTATCTCGCAAATCCGATCATGCTGAACGTGCGCCATTCGCATCCGGCGCTGGCCGCCCTCGAGGCGGTCCAGGTGCCACAACTGGCCGACTACAACCGGGTCGCGGCCGAGCGGTTCATGAAGACGCTGGACCGACATCTGGCCGAACATGAGTTCATCGCCGCGGACCGGTTCACCATCGCCGATGTGGTCTCGGCCGTTGGTCTGGATTTCGCGAGGCTGATCAAATATCGGCCGCCCGAAGACCTGACGAACCTCGCCCGCTGGTTCGAAGCATGCCGCGCCCGACCTGCGGCGAAGGCCGGCGTCTGACCGGACGGTCTCCCGACGGGCTGATCAGGTGCGTGGTGTGAACTTCTTGATGACGCCCGAGAAAGTCATCAGCGTCCGCGTGCCTGTCGTGATCTGGCCGCGCACGAAGATCAGCGACCCGCCGGCGCGGACAACCTCACCCGTGCACTCGACGCGTTCGCCGACATAGGCTCCGTCGATGAAGGTGCTGTCGAGCTGGATCGTCACGCCGTTCTTGCCCTCCATCTCGTTGTAGGCAATCTGGAACATGCCGATGTCGGCAAAGGTCATCAGGCAGCCGCCATGCATCCGGTCGCCCGCGTTCATGTGCTTGGGTTCGGCCCGGAAGGCGCAGCGCATCTTGCCGTCGGGGTCCGGCTTGAAGAAGAAAGGCCCCACGACCTGATCGAAGGTGCCGTGCAGGTCGTAGGTCTGCCAGCCTGAAAACTCGCCATCGGCGACTGTGACTTTGGCTACCATCTGAAAACTCCGCCTTCTTATCGCTCCCGCAATGCAGCATAGTGATCCAATGAGCGACCCCATCGAAACTGCAATCTTCGAAAAACTGTCCGCGATCGACCCGAAGGGCGATAACGGCAAGAGCATCGAACCCGCCGAAGTGGCCAAGGCGCTGCAGCCGGAACAGTGGCAGCGGATGATGCCCAAGGTCCGGGGCATGGCGCTTGGCCTGATGCGTCAGGGCAGGCTGACCATCACCAAGAAGGGCAAGCCGGTTGATCCCAATGCCTTCAAGGGCGTGATCCGCCTGCGCTATCCGACCGCCGACGAAACGGCGGCCGCTCTGGCGGCGCGTCCTCCCGTCGTGACGGATGACGACGACTTCGCCTGAGACCGGTCTCGACAGGGTCCTGGCGGACATCCGGTCGTGCCGGGCCTGTCTCGGCGAGCTGCCGCACACACCGCGGCCGGTAGTCCGCGTGTTTCCGCAGACGCGTCTGCTGATCTGTGGTCAGGCTCCGGGGCGTCGGGTGCATGAGAGCGGCCTGCCATTCACCGACCCGTCCGGCGATCGTCTGCGGGACTGGATGGGCGTGGAGTACGACCGTTTCTATGCCGATCCCAGGATCGGGGTCGCGGCGCAGGCCTTCTGCTATCCGGGAACGGCTCCAAAGGGCGGTGACTATCCGCCCCCCCGCCGGTGTGCGGAGCTCTGGCGGGCACGGCTGCTGGCCGAACTGCCCCGAATGGAATTGACCCTGCTGGTCGGAGGCTATGCCCAGGCCTGGGCGCTGGGAGCGCGCGCCGGCCGGAACATGACCGAGACCGTGCAGGCCTGGCGTGATTTCGCGCCCGACATCCTGCCCATGCCTCACCCGTCCTGGCGGAACACGGCGTGGCTGCGGCGAAATCCGTGGTTCGAGCAAGAGGTCGTGCCTTGGCTGCGCGATCGGGTTCGGAGCATCCTGTCGACATGATGCGGATGCTTCTGATCCTGATGTCGGCGCTGGCGCTGTCCGGGTGCGCAACGCCTTTCGTTCAGCCAGCGATGGCGCCACCGCCCGGCTTTACAGGCCCCCGCATCGAGGACCCTGTCCTGCCCGGGACGCTCGGAGCCTTTATTGTCGATGACTCAGCGCGCCTGCCGTTCCTGCGCTGGGGCCCGGAGGAGGCCGAGGTCGTCATCGCGGCGCTGCACGGCATGAATGACTTCTCCGCCGCGTTTCATCTGGCGGGTCCGGCCTGGGCAGAGCGGGGCATCGCAACCTATGCCTATGACCAGAGAGGCTTTGGCCGCGCACCGGGGAGGGGCCTCTGGGCCGGCGAGGGGAGGATGACGCAGGACCTGCGAACGGTGGTGGACCTGATGCGGGCGCGACACCCGCGGGCCACCCTGGCCGTGGTCGGCGAGAGCATGGGCGGGGCGGTGGCCATTTCTGCCTTCGCTTCGGACAATCCGCCATCCGCCGATCGCGTGATCCTTCTGGCCCCGGCGGTCTGGGGCTGGTCGAGCCAGACCCTGCCGAACCGCTATTCGCTGCGGGTCGCTGCCGGGCTGTTCGGCGATCGCGCGGTCGAGCCTCCCGACTGGGCCGTGCGCGACATCCGCGCCACGGACAACCTCGTCCAGCTGGTGCGCAACGGCGCCGATCCTGCCTTCATCCGGAGCACGCGTTTCGACAGCCTGTCGGGGCTGGTCGATCTCATGGAAAGCGCGACACGCAAATTGGGCCAGACACAGGTTCCTACGCTTCTGATGTACGGGGCCCGCGACGACATCATCGAGACGCGGCCCATGCGTCGCGCCCTGGAACGCGCCGGCGCGTCGAAGTCGCTCCGGACCGCCTGGTATCCGCAGGGATATCATCTGCTGAACCGCGACCTCCAGGCCGCCACCGTCTATCGGGATGTGGAGGCCTGGCTGCGCCAGCCGGACGAACCCCTGCCGTCCGGGGCACCCCCGGTTCTGCCGAATCTGCCGGAATGACCGCTCCTTAACGCCGCCCCTTAACGCAGCGTTTACTACAAAGGCGGCAGTTTCTGCCTAGCGGGCGTGTCTGGACCTCCCGCCAGTATGGGGCGGGAACGCGTGGGCGGCTTTACGGCGGCGTTGCAGAGATTCGGGATCGGACGTCTGGCCGCCGTGCTGGGTATCGCCGCAGGCGTGGCTGCCGTGTTGGTGGCCGTCATGATGCGGGTCGGTCAGGCCCCGGACGCCCTGCTGTACTCCAATCTCGATCTCTCCGAAGCCTCGGAAATCACGGCCTCGCTGGAGCAGTCCGGCATCGAGTATTCGACCCGTGGCGATGGCTCGACCATCATGGTGAACCGGGATCAGGTCGGCGAGGCGCGGCTGATGCTGGCCGGCAAGGGGCTCGTGACCTCCGGCTCGGTCGGCTACGAGATCTTCGACACCCAGTCCGTTCTCGGCCAGACCGAGTTCCAGCAGAACATCAACGAGCAGCGTGCCCTGCAGGGTGAGCTGGCCCGCACCATCATGTCGATGAAGGGCATCAACTCCGCGCGTGTGCAGATCGCCATGCCAAGGCGCGAACTATTCCAGCAGGACGCCGCCGAGCCCACGGCATCGGTGATGGTCGGACTGGGTTCACGCCGCCTGACCGCCGACCAGGTCGACGCAATCCGCAACGTGGTCGCGTCTTCCGTTCCCAACCTGAAGCCGGCCAAGGTGACCGTTGCCGACGAAAGCGGCCAGACGCTCGCCGCCGGTTCCGATGATGCCGGGTTCTCGGCCGCCTCCGCCCAGGAAGCCAAGGGCGCGACAGAAGCCCAGCTCCAGGCACGGATCAAGGAAATCGTGGAAGGCGTCGTCGGCGTCGGCGCGGCCCGCGTCGTCGTGACCGCCGATATCGATCACACACGTTCCACCACCCAGGAGCAGACGTTCGATCCGGATGGTCAGGTGGTTCGGTCGACATCGACCAACGGCTCGGAATCGACCGACAGCTCGGGTCTGCCCAATGGCGGGGCGACCGCCACCAACAATATCCCCGGCGGCGAGGCCCCGGCGACGGGTGCCGGCGGTTCGACCAGCTCGGATACGACCGAGACCACCAACTACGAGATCTCGAACACCTCCACGACCACCATCAAGGAACCGGGCGAGGTCAAGAAGCTGTCGGTCTCGGTCGCCGTCGATGGCAAATGGACGCCGGGCGAGGGCGATGCCGCGCCGACCTATGCGGCCCGCACGCCGGCCGAGATCGAGCAGATCAAGGCCCTGGTGGCGGCGGCCGTTGGCATCGACGAGGCGCGCGGTGACAAGATCGAGGTTCTGAACGTCCCCTTCAATCGCGACGCCGGGATCACGGCGGGCGGGACGGACGCCGGGAATCCGCTGCTGAACTTTACCAAGGACGACCTGATGCGGGGCGTCGAGCTTCTGGTGCTGCTGATCACCGGACTGCTGCTGATCTTCTTCGTCCTGCGTCCCCTGTTGAAAACGGTCTCGACCAGTGGCGTTCCAGCCCTGGCAGGGGGGCCACAGGTTACGGCCCTGCAGACGACGCTGGTCGGCGGAGGCGGTGGCCCCATGGGACAGATCGCGCCGCCCACCGAGATGGACCAGCGGCTCGATATCGCTCGCATCGAGGGGCAGGTGAAGGCGTCTTCGGTGAAGAAGGTCGCGGATTTCGTCGAGAAGCACCCCGATGAATCGACGACCATCCTGCGTGGCTGGGTCCACGAAACCTGATGGCTGCCCGTCCCGCCAATCGATCGGCTTCCGTTGATGACGCCAAGAAGCTGACGGGGCCCGAAAAGGCGGCTGTCATCCTTCTGGCGCTTGGCCCAGAGCACACGCGGCTCTGGCAGGGACTGGACGACGAGGAGATCAAGGAAATCTCCCAGGCCATGGCAGGGCTGGGCACGGTGTCGTCCTCGGTCGTCGAGGAACTCATGGTCGAGTTCGTGTCCGGCATGTCCGGGTCCGGTGCCGTCATGGGGAGTTTCGAGCAGACCCAGCGGCTGCTCTCGTCCTTCATGCCGTCGGATCGCGTCGACAGCCTCATGGAGGAAATCCGTGGGCCTGCGGGTCGCACGATGTGGGACAAGCTCGGCAATGTGAACGAGGCTGTCCTCGCCAACTATCTGAAGAACGAATACCCCCAGACCGTTGCCGTGGTCCTGTCCAAGGTTAAGCCTGACCACGCCGCGCGCGTGCTCACCAGCCTGCCCGAGGATTTTGCGCTCGAGTGTGTGCAGCGCATGCTTCGGATGGAACCGGTGCAGCGCGAGATCCTCGACAAGATCGAACAGACCCTGCGAACCGAGTTCATGTCCAACCTGGCCCGGACGTCGAAACGCGACAGCCATGAGGCCATGGCCGACATCTTCAACTCGTTCGATCGCCAGACCGAAGCGCGCTTCATCGGCGCGCTCGAGGAGCGCAATCGCGAGTCCGCTGAACGCATCCGGGCCCTGATGTTCGTGTTCGAGGACCTGTCCAAGCTGGATCCGGGCGGCGTGCAGACCCTCCTGCGTGCTGTCGAGAAGGACAAGCTGGGTCTGGCGCTGAAGGGGGCGTCGGAATCTCTGCGCGAGATGTTCTTCACGAACATGAGCGAACGCGCGGCCAAGATCATGCGCGAGGACATGGAATCCATGGGTCCGGTGCGTCTGAAGGACGTCGACTCGGCCCAGATGATGATGGTCCAGATTGCCAAGGATCTGGCGGCCAAGGGCGAGATCATGCTGGCGGGTGCCGGCGGTGCCGACGACGAGCTGATCTACTGACATGACCCAGCCCTCCCCCGAAACCTACAAGGCCTTCCACTTCGACACCGAATTCGATGCCGGTGGATCCGTCCTGCGGCCCTCGACCTTTCAGCCCATGAAGCGGTCCTATGCCCCCGCAGAGGTCGAGGCGCTGGTGGCACAGGCCCGTCTGGAAGCCCGCGAGGCGGCGCTGGCCGAGGTCGCAAGCGTGGAGGCGATGGCCGTGGCTGCGATTGGCCAGGCGATTGCGGACGCCGCGCCATCACTGGCGCATGCAGCCCAGATGCATCGCGAACACTCTGCCGAGCTTGCACTGGCTGCGGGTCGTATAATCGCGCTCGCTGCCCTGAACCATTTCCCCGCTGGTCCCCTGCAGGCCGCGCTCGAGGCCCTGGGTCAGGAGATCGACGCATCGCCGCGTCTGGTCATCCGCGCAGCGGGTCTGGATGATGCGGTCCGGACCCGACTCCAGGCCGTCGCCATCGATGCCGGGTTCTCGGGACTGATCGCCTTTCGGGATGATCCGGCCCTGCCGATGGCCGCCTTCCAGCTGGAATGGGCCGACGGCCGCGCGGATTTCGACCCCGCCGAGGCTGCCGTCCGGATGGGCGAGGCGCTCACGGCAGCGCTCGCCGCCGAGGCCGGGCATGCCGAAAATCTCTCACATGGAAGTTCACACTGATGGCCGATGATCTGAGCCTTGAGGAGTTTCCGAGCTCCACTGCCATGACCCTGGGGGACGACGTCGGCGACAAATCGGCGACCGACCTCGCCCCTGTATTCGACGTCCCCGTCAACATATCGGCCGTGCTCGGCAAGGCGCACATGACCGTGGCGCAGCTGCTCAAGCTGAACCGCGGCAGCGTGCTCGAGCTGGATCGCAAGGTCGGCGAGGCCATCGACATCTTCGTGAACAACCGGCTGGTCGCCCGCGGCGAGGTCGTCGTCGTGGAAGACCGGCTGGGCGTGACCATGACGGAAATCATCAAGACAGAGGATCAGGGCGGCTGACCCCGCCCCGATCGCGATTAGAGACTTAACAGGAGAAGACCCATGCGGCTTCTGGTAGTTGGACGGCTTTCGGGCCAGCTGGCGTCGGCAGTGAAGATGGCCATGGCACACGGTGCCAAGGTCAATCATGTCGAACGCATCGACCAGGCGACGGAACAACTGCGTCGCGGGCAGGGTGCCGACCTGCTCATGGTCGACTACAATCTCGATATCGCGGCGCTGATCGCGGCCAACGAGGCGGAGCGGATCTACGTCCCGGTCGTGGCCTGCGGCATCGACAATGACGCCACCAAGGCCGCTGCAGCGATCCGCGCGGGCGCCAAGGAGTTCATTCCGCTCCCGCCGGAGGCCGATCTGATCGCCGCGGTGCTTTCGGCCGTTGCAGACGATGATCGTCCGCTGATCTCGGCCGATCCGTCGATGGCGGCGGTCATCAAGCTGGCCGACCAGGTCGCGCGCTCAGAGGCCTCGATCCTGATCACCGGCGAGAGCGGCGTCGGCAAGGAGGTGATGGCGCGCTATCTGCACAGCCATTCCAAACGGTCCGACCGCGCCTTCATCAGCGTGAACTGCGCCGCCATTCCGGACAATCTGCTGGAGTCCGAACTCTTCGGCCACGAGAAGGGCGCCTTCACCGGCGCTGTCGCCCGGCGCATCGGCAAGTTCGAGGAGGCCGATGGTGGCACCCTGCTCCTGGACGAAATCTCGGAGATGGATGCCCGGCTTCAGGCCAAGCTTTTGCGGGCAATCCAGGAACGCGTGATCGATCGTGTCGGCGGAACCAAGCCGGTACCCGTCAACATCCGGATCATCGCCACATCCAACCGGGATCTGGCACGCGCCGTCTCGGAAGGCACGTTCCGCGAAGACCTGCTCTACCGCCTGAACGTGGTGAACCTGCGACTGCCGGCCCTGCGCGAACGGCCCGGCGACATCAGCGTGCTGGCCGATCATTTCGTGAAGAAATACGCCGCCGCCAATGGCGTGCCGGTGCGGCCGATCGGTGCCGAGGCCAGGCGAGCCCTGATCGCTCATCGCTGGTCCGGCAATGTGCGGGAGCTCGAGAATGCCATGCACCGCGCGGTCCTGCTGGCCATCGGACCGGAAATCGACGTCGAAGCCATCCGGCTGCCTGACGGACAGCCCCTGAATGCGGGCACCTTTGATGCGGGCCAGGCCAATGTCGCTGCGCGCGCCGCCCAGACGGCCGACGCCGTGTCCCGGGCCTATGTCGGCCAGACTGTGGCGCAGATGGAAAAGACGCTGATCCTCGACACCCTGACCCATTGTCTGGGCAACCGGACCCACGCCGCCAACATCCTGGGCATCTCGATCCGGACCCTCCGCAACAAGCTGAACGAATATGCAGACGAGGGCACCCAGATCATCGCGCCGCAAACGGGTATTGCCGCGTCCGGCTACGCAGCCTGAGCATGACCTCGCCGGATCGCAGAAGCATCCTCACCGGCCTCGGCGCAGTGGGCATCGGCCTGTCCGGATGTGCGCGCCAGACCGAGACGGCTCGGTCCACCCCGGTTGCGGCAGAGGGCGGCCGTTCGCTTGACCTCGCTGCTCTGGAAGCCCGTCACGGGGGACGGCTGGGTTTCGCGCTGCGCAACACCGCTACCGGCGAGACCCTCGCCTGGCGGGGGGAAGAACGGTTTGTCTACTGCTCGACCTTCAAGATGTACCTCGCGGCGGCAACCCTTGTCCGGGTGCAGGGAGGCCAGGAGCGCCTCGACCGTGCCATAGCCGTGACGGCGGCGGACATGGTCACACACGCGCCGGTGACCCAGCCCGCGGTCGGACGGACACTGTCGATCGAGGCCCTGATGAAGGGAACGGTCGAGGTCAGCGACAACCCCGCTGCCAACCTCCTGATCCGCGAACTGGGCGGGCTCGCGCAGATGCAGGCCTTCTACCGGAGTCTCGGGGACATGCGCACGCGGGTCGATCGTCTGGAACCCGAGATGAACCGTCTGGACGGCGACAAGGACACGATCGCCCCGGCCCAGTCGGCGCTCAACATCGAGAACCTGTTCGTCGCCGCCAATACACCGCTGACGCCGACGTCGCGCGACCGACTGCTGGACTGGATGACGGCCTCGCCGACCGGCCAGGCACGCATCAAGGCCGGTGTCCCCGAGGGCTGGCGCGTTGCGCACAAGACCGGCACCGGGGGCTATGGTCCAACCAACGACATCGGCCTGATCTATCCGCCCTCGGCTCCGCCCGTCATTGTCGCTGCGTATTTCCACGCGACTGATGCATCCACGGAGGCCCAGCGCGATGCCGTTATCGCGGATGCGACCCGCATGGCACTGTCTGCGATCGGCCTGACCGCGTGACCGATGTTCCCGTCTCGCCCATGATGAAGGACGGCATGGCCCGTCCGACCGGCAAGGACATGCTGGGCTGGGCCCTTCGAGGCGAGGTCGGGATGGCGGTCGGCGTCATCGGCGTCATCCTGCTGCTGATCCTGCCGGTCCCCAAATTCCTGCTCGATCTCCTTCTGGCGATCAGTCTGGTGTCGTCCGTGCTGATCCTGATGACGGCGCTGATGATGAAGCGTCCGCTGGATTTCGCCATCTTCCCGACTGTCCTGCTGGTCTCGACCCTGTTCCGGCTTGGCCTGAACCTGGCCTCGACCCGACTGGTCCTGACGCACGGGCACGAGGGCCACGATTCTGCCGGTCAGGTGATCGCCGCCTTCGGCGAGCTGATGATGGGCGGCAATTTCATCATCGGGGTGATCATCTTTGCGATCATCCTGGTGGTCAATTTCGTCGTCATCACCAAGGGTTCGACCCGTATCGCCGAGGTCAGTGCCCGCTTCACCCTCGACTCCATGCCCGGCAAGCAGATGGCAATCGACGCCGATCTCTCCTCCGGGCTGATCACCGAGGATCAGGCCAAGCTGCGGCGCAAGGAACTGGAGCAGGAATCGACCTTCTTCGGGGCCATGGATGGTGCCTCGAAATTCGTTCGCGGAGACGCGGTCGCCGGGCTGATCATCGTCTTCATCAACGCCATTGGCGGCATCCTGATCGGCGTGATCTCGCACGGACTGCCGATCGGTGAGGCGGCCAACACCTATATCCAGCTGACGATCGGCGACGGTCTGGTGACCCAGGTCCCGGCCATCATCATCTCGATCGCCGCAGGCTTTCTGGTGTCGAAGGCGGGCGTCGAAGGCTCGGCCGACAAGGCCCTGGTGGCCCAGCTGGCGACCAATCCCGTCAGCCTCGGCATGGTCTCGGCCGCCGCCGGCCTGCTGGGCCTGATCCCGGGCATGCCGCTGATCCCGTTCGCAGCCCTGTCGATCGGTGCGGGCTATATGGCGTGGCGTCTGGGTCGCGCAAAGCTCAAGCCACAGCCCACGGAAGCCGAGCTGGCTGCCGCCACGGCCAAGCCCAAGGAGGACGTCGAGGAGCCTATCGGAACGGCGCTGTCCATCGACGAGGTCAAGATCGAGCTGGGCTACAGCCTGCTGACCCTCATCAATGATCTCGAAGGCCGCCGTCTGACCGATCAGATCCGCGCCCTGCGGCGAGCCCTCGCCCAGGAGTTCGGCTTTGTCATGCCGTCCGTGCGCATCCTCGACAACATGCGCCTTCCGACCCAGGGCTATGCGATCCGGATCAAGGAGATGGAGGCCGGCCAGGGCGAGGTTCGTCTGGGGTCGCTGATGGCCATGGACCCCGCAGGCCGTCAGGTGGAGCTTCCGGGAGAGCACACCAAGGAGCCCGCCTTCGGCCTGCCTGCGACCTGGATCGATGAAAGCCTGCGCGAGGAAGCGACCTTCCGGGGCTACACGATCGTCGATCCGTCGACCGTGCTGACGACCCATCTGACCGAGATCCTCAAGGAGAACATGGCCGATCTGCTGACCTATGCGGAGGTGCAGAAGCTGATCAAGGAACTGGGCGAGGAAGAGAAGAAGCTGGTCGACGAGCTGGTGCCGTCGGTCGTCACCGTCACCACCCTTCAGCGCGTCCTGCAGGCCCTGCTGCGCGAGAAGGTCTCGATCCGCGATCTTGCGGCCATCCTCGAAGGTCTGGCCGAGGCTGCGCCGCACACAACGTCGGTGACCAATCTGGTCGAGCACGTCCGCACCCGTCTGGCTCGCCAGCTGTGCTGGCAGTACAAGGGCGATGACGGGGCCCTCCCGATCGTCACCCTGTCCCCGGAATGGGAGGCTGCCTTCGCAGATGCCCTGATCGGCAATGGTGATGACAAGCAGCTGGCCATGGCACCGTCACGGCTTCAGGAATTCATCCGCAATGTCCGGGATGTGTTCGAGCGCGCGGCCATGGCCGGTGAAAGCGCTGTCCTGCTGACAGGGCCGCAGATCCGACCCTATGTGCGGTCCATCATCGAGCGGTTCCGGGGACAGACGGTCGTCATGAGCCAGAACGAAGTCCATCCCCGCGCCAGGCTGCGCACGATCGGCCAGGTGTGACTGGACTCTATCGGGAGCGATTGTGTCAGGCTATGGCTGCATCCGATGTCAGTGCCCGGTAAACCTTCGCTTTCGCTCCGTTCCGTTTCGCAGGTCCTGCGCACGCCAGGTCTTGCCCGATCCATTACGGTTCTGCTGTCCGGGGCGCTTCTCCTTTTGCTGGTTGTGAACGCCAGCACATTTCTGATGATCCAGCGAACCGCCACCCTGAACGAGCAGGTGGACAGCAGCTGGCTGGTCCGGCGGGCGGGGCGGACGCTCCTGATCAGCCTGCAGCAGGCCGAAAGCGCCCAGCGGGGCTTTCTCCTGACAGGTCAGGCCAGCTTTCTGGTCGATTATCAGACCGCCGAGCGCATGGCCTTCACGCGGCTGGATGAACTTGAGGACCGTATCGCCGGCGATACGGTCGGTGAAGCGGCCATTGAGGGCCTCGAAGCGAGTATCCGCGCCAAATTCACCGAAATGAATGCAACGCTGGACGCCTCACGCGCGGGACGCGTCGGTCAGGCCATCACTCGGGTGCGGTCGGGTCGAGGCAAGGCCTTGATGGATGACATCCGTCGGGACATCGACGCGATCGACGAGCTTCAGGGACAGCGCGTCACCAACTATACCAACGCATCCGCGCAGTCGGCGTCGACCACCCTGGCCGTCAACGCCATTGCAGGCCTGCTGATCCTGCTTCTGGCGGGAGTCGTGGCGATGCTGGTGCGTCGCTATTTCCACGACATGACCGAAGCCCGGGCGGTGATCGACCGCACCAATGCCGGCCTTGAGCAAAGAGTAAGGGATCGGACGGCGGCTCTGACGCGGGCCAATGAAGAGGTTCAGCGGTTCGCCTATATCGTCAGCCACGATCTTCGCTCACCGCTCGTCAATGTGATGGGATTCACGTCAGAGCTGGAAGCGGCCGGCCAGACGATCGACCGCCAGATCAGTCGCCTCGAAACCGTCGCGCCCGATCTGATCGAGACCGACGCCGTCACCGCCGTTCGCGAGGAGCTTCCGGAAGCGATCGGCTTCATCCGGGCATCGACGGCCAAGATGGACGGACTGATCAACGCAATCCTGAAACTGTCGCGCGAGGGCCGCCGCAATCTCGTCCCCGAGACGCTCGGCATGACGACCCTGGTGCAGGGCATCGCCGACAGCGTCCGGCATCAGGTTGACGCCACCGAGGGACAGATCGTGGTCGAGCCCCTGCCAGACTTCGAGAGCGACCGTCTGTCGATCGAGCAGATCCTCGGCAACCTGATCGACAACGCGGTCAAATACCTCGACCCGTCGCGTCCCGGTCAGATCGTCATCAGCGGAGAAGCGCTCGCGGGCGGCTGGGTGCGATTCAGCGTGGCCGACAATGGCCGGGGGATTGCTTTGCGGGACCACGAGCGCATCTTCGAACTGTTCCGTCGGGCTGGCCGCCAGGACACGCCGGGCGAGGGCCTTGGCCTTGCCTTTGTCCGAAACAGCGTGCGCCGCCTTGGTGGGTCGATCGAGATCGAGTCCGAACTGGGCAAGGGCTCGACTTTCCATCTGAAATTCCCCACACGCCTGATCCTCGAAAAGACCGGAGACACGCTTTGACCAACAGCAACCCCGTCAAGATCGTGATGGTCGAGGATGATCACGGTCATGCCAAGCTGATCGAGAAGAACATCCGTCGAGCCAATATCTCGAACGAGATCAAGCATTTCGACGCAGGCCAGCCCGCACTCGACTATCTGTTCAGTGCCGAGGTGCTGGCCAATGGTCCGTTGTTGATCCTGCTGGACCTGAACCTGCCCGACATGAGCGGCATCGACATTCTCGCCGAGGTCAAGCGCGATGACCGGCTGAAGCGTGCGCCCGTGGTCGTCCTGACCACGACGGACGACAAGACCGAGATCCAGCGCTGCTACGACCTGGGCTGCAACGTCTACATCACCAAGCCCGTGGACTATGAAAGCTTTGCAGCCGCCATCCGGCAGTTGGGGCTGTTCCTGTCGGTCATGCAGGCTCCGGAAATCGAATGAGCCCGATCCGGCTCCTCTACATTGACGACGACCGGGCCCTGTCGCGCCTGGTGCAGAAGGAGCTTGGCCGCCATGGCTATGCGGTCACCTGTGCGCCCGATGGTGACGCCGGTCTGCAGGCCCTGATCGATGGCGACTACGACGTCTGCGCGCTCGATCACTACATGCCCGGTCGCGACGGGCTGGAGGTGCTGCCTGACATCCTGGCCCTGCCGAGCCCGCCGCCCGTCGTCTACGTCACGGGCACCCAGGACGGGCGGGTTGCCGTGTCGGCCCTCCGTGCCGGGGCTGCAGACTATGTCATCAAGGACGTGTCGGAGGACTTTACAGCCCTGCTGCGCTCCGCCCTGGAGGATGCCCTTCTGAGGCGACGGCTGGAGCGAGAAAACGAACAGGCCCAGGAAGAGGTCCGTCTCGCCCGCGACCGGGCCGAGGCCATGTTGCGCGAGGTCAATCACCGCGTCGGCAATTCGCTGCAGCTGGTCTCGACGTTCATTTCGCTGCAGTTGCGCCAGATTGGCGACGACGGCGCGCGCAACGCCCTGAAGGAGGCTCAGGCCCGGATCGAGGCCGTCGCTCACGTCCATCGCCGACTCTACACCTCCGGTGACATGTCGACCGTCGCCATGGACGAATATCTGGAGGGACTGGTCCATGAACTCACCCAGTCGCTGTGCCCGAGCGAGACCTGCATCTATCTGACGGCAACGCCGATGCGGGTGTCGACGGACCAGGCCGTTTCGCTGGGTGTGGTGGTCACCGAACTGGTCACGAACGCCGTCAAATATGCCTATCCCGGTGGTCCGATGGGGCCGATCCGCGTGATCCTCGCGCCAGGCGGGATCGAGGGGCGCGCCATCCTGACCGTCGAGGACGACGGGCCCGGCATGGGCGATGGCGTGGCGAAGGGAACGGGTCTTGGCGGCAAGATCGTATCCGCCATGGCCAGCGGCCTGCGCTCCGTCGTCGAGATCGATCCGAACCACAAGGGTGTGCGCGCGCGGCTGGCGTTCGACCTCTGATGCGACCCGCCTTGCAGTTCGGACACGCCGATCCGGGTGTGGCCTATGTCGTTCGGCCGGCCACCTTTGGTCTGGTGTTCCGGGACGGCAAGGTCGCCTGCGTGCGGGTGACCCGTGATACGCCTTACCATGACCTGCCGGGCGGAGCCGTCGATGGCGAGGAGACGGAACCGGAAGCGCTGGTTCGTGAGTTTGTCGAGGAAACCGGCATGACGGTCCGGCCGCTGCAGCGTCTGGTCGAGGCCGGGCAATATTTCCGCAAGTCCGACGACAGTCCGGTCAACAACATCGGGGGGATCTGGACGGCCGAGCTGCTGTCGCTCGACCCGTCCACAAAGGTCGAGGATGACCACGAGCTCGTCTGGCTGGACCCTTTGACAGCTCTGTCCAGCCTGCGTCACGACGCTCACGCCTGGGCCCTGACGGTCTGGTTGCGCCGGCGCTGATCACGATCTTGTGGCCGGGAATAGTCTGCGGCAACGGAACCCCACGCATGGGTTGACGGTTTTCTCCCCGACGAGACGCAACCGTGCGTCTCAGTAAACCAGGGAGTTCGTCATGGCTGATCAAGACCAGTTCAAAGGTGCCGCCAAGGAAGTCGGCGGCAACATCAAGGAAGGCCTTGGCAAGCTGACCGGCAACGAGAAGCTTCAGGCCGAGGGCAAGCTGGACCAGGCCGAAGGGGCTGTTCAGAAGAAGGTCGGGGACGTGAAGTCCGACCTCAAGTCCTGATTACGGTTCGCTATCAAGCAACCAGACGCCGTCCGGTTTTCCGGGCGGCGTCTTTCGTTTGAGGCCTGCGATACATCAGTCGCGTCCGAACAGCTGCAGTTTGAGACCTTCACCGGTATCAGACGACCCGCCTGCAGGGCGGCAGGTCTCGACCCAGGAGACCACACCTTTGCCGGTGCGCTGGGGACGGTTTTCACACACGCGCTCCTGGGGGCAAACACGACGGCACGTTCGCGACGCTGGGGCGCACAACTCACTGCAAACCCCGTCGCTGCATTGTCTGTTGGCAGGCACTCGCCCTCCAGTCCGGTCGGCTTCAGCGCAGGGGGGAGGGCGTCGCCCAGGTTGGCGGCCAGTTCGGTACGCACCCGCGCCTGGCAGGCCCCGAGGCTGACGGCCCCGCGCACCAGGGAACTGCATTGCGAACGCTCCCAGGCGAAGGGATCGGCGATAGCCCAGTCGGGCAGGGTTGGGGCTGCTGCCCGGGGCGGTTCGGCATCAGGCCGAAGATCGGGTTGAGGGTCCCAGACGACCCCGCCGGACGTCTGCTGCAATACAAAGGCGACGAGGGCGACGACGAGCATGGCAAACTCCCGGCTGATGCCTTCAGTGTGACATGGATTTGAGCTCGCGTCTGCCGTAGGCCCGACGTCAGCGTGTCAGTGCCCGCATCGCCTTGTCGAGACCGTCCAGCGTCAGGGGATACATCCGCTCGTCCATCACCTCGCGCAGCAGGGAGACGGACGCCGTGTAGCTCCAGTATTTCTCCGCCACCGGGTTCAGCCACACGGACTTGTCCCACTGCAATCGTGCCCGGCGCATCCAGACCGCACCGGCTTCCTCGTTCCAGTGCTCGACCGAACCGCCCGGCATGGTGACCTCATAGGGCGACATGGTCGCGTCCCCGACGAAGATCGCCCGCCAGTCGCCGTTGAAGCGGTTCAGAAGATCCCAGGTCGGGATCCGTTCGGCATGCCGGCGGCGATTGTCCTTCCAGACCCCTTCGTAGAGGCAGTTGTGGAAGTAGTAGAATTCGAGGTTCTTGAACTCGGTCCGGGCGGCGCTGAACAGCTCCTCGCAGAGCTTGATATGCCCATCCATCGACCCGCCGACATCGAGAAACAGCAGGACCTTGATCGTGTTTCGGCGCTCCGGACGCATGCGGATGTCCAGCCAGCCCTGGCGCGCCGTCCCGTCGATTGTGCCATCAATATCCAGCTCCTCGACCGCGCCCTCGCGGGCGAACCGGCGCAGCCGCCGCAGGGCCACCTTGATATTCCGCGTGCCCAGTTCGACCGTGTCGTCCAGATTGCGGTATTCGCGCTTTTCCCAGACCTTGACCGCCCGGCCATGCTTGCCGGGGCCGCCGATGCGCACACCCTCCGGATTGTAGCCGCCGTGGCCGAACGGGCTGGTGCCGCCGGTGCCGATCCATTTGGATCCGCCCTCGTGCCGCTCCTTCTGTTCTTCCATCCGCTGCTTCAGCGTTTCCATCAGCTTTTCGAAGCCGCCCATGGCCTCGATCTCGGCCTTCTCCTCGTCGGTCAGGAATTTGTCGTTCAGCAGCTTCAGCCAGTCCTCGGGCACGTCCAGCGTCGGTGCCTCGCCCGGCCCGAAGGTCTCGATACCCTTGAAGACGGTGCCAAAGACCTGGTCGAACCGGTCGTAGTGTTTCTCGTCCTTGACCAGCACCGCCCGCGACAGGTGATAGAAGTCCTCGATCCGGCCGCCGGCCACGTCCTTGTCCATGGCCTCCATCAGATGGAGCCATTCCTTGGTGGAGACCGGAACCTTGGCCTTCCGCAGGGCGGTGAAAAAGGGCAGGAGCATAGGGGTTCTGTCTAACCTATCCGCGCCGCATGATGAACTCGTCATCCCGCCATCGGCCGACCGGATACTGGTAGGTGCCGACGGTCTCGAAGCCATGCGCCGCGTAGAGCTTCTGTGCCTTGGCATTTCCGCTCCAGACTCCGATCCACAGGGGGCCGTCGCTGTTGGCCTCCATCCAGTCCAGCGCCTCGGCCAGTAGCCGGGTCCCGAGCCCCAGGCCCTGGGCATTGCGGCCGACATAGAGCCGGCGCAGTTCGGTATGACTGGCGCGCGCTTCCGGGTGGGGCAGGGTGTTGGGGCCGGCATTGGCGAACGCCAGCAGCGACCCGTCGTCGCCCTCCGCGACCCACCATGCGGCTCCAGGCTCCTTGAGGCGGGTCGTGGTCGCCTCGGGACTGAAGCTGGCATCCAGAAAGAGGGCCAGGTCATCGGCCGGATAGGGAATGCCGAACCCGGTCACGAAGGTGTCCACGAAGGTCTGGCGGCCGAGGGCCCCCAGGGCGACAGCGTCGTCGGACCGGGCGGGGCGGATCTGGGCTGTGCTCATCTGCGCGGATTACACCCGGTTTTCGACGCCGTCATCCGCGACAAGCGCATTCCGGCCGCCTATCCTGCGGGCATGAGCGTTTCACTGTTCACCCACCCCGACATGATCGAGCACCGCACGGGTGCCGGACACCCCGAACGGCCCGAGCGTCTGGCTGCCGTGATGGCGGCCATAGAGGGGTCTGACCTTCGACTCGATCGTCATGCGGCGACAGAAGCCGCCGTTGCCGATCTGGAACGTGTTCATCCAGCGGACTATGTCGCGCGTATCCTCGACGCTTCACCGGCGACCGGATCGGTGCAGCTGGACGCCGATACCCTGCTGTCGCCGGGCAGCGTCCGGGCCGCACGGCTGGCGGCGGGCGCTGTGATCGATGCGGTCAAGGCTGTGGCTGATGGACGGACCCACCGCGCCTTTGCAGCCGTGCGGCCGCCTGGGCATCATGCGGAGCCGGACCGTGCCATGGGCTTCTGCCTGTTCTCCTCCGTCGCGGTGGCCGCGCGTGTGGCCCAGTCTCTTGGCATGGCCCGAGTCGCTGTGATCGATTTCGATGTCCACCATGGCAACGGCACACAGGCAGCATTCGAGCAAGACGCCAGCCTGTTCCTGGGCTCGATCCATCAGATGCCACTGTATCCGGGTACAGGCGCGGCGGCCGAGACCGGCGTCGGCAATATCGTCAACGTCCCGGTCGCCCCGCATGCCGCGCGCGAAGCCTGGCGTGCGACCTTCGCTGGCGGTCTGATGCCGGCGCTGGACGATTTCGCGCCGGACCTGATCCTGATCTCTGCCGGGTTCGACGCGCATCGCCGCGATCCGCTGGCGCATCAGTCCCTTGAGGCCGAGGATTTTGCCTGGGCAACCCGAGCCGTTCTCGAGGTTGCGCGCCGTCGATGCGGGGGCAAGGTTGTGTCCTCGCTTGAGGGCGGTTACGACCTTGAAGGTCTGGGCCGATCAACGGTCGCACATCTTCATGCCCTGGAGGAGGACTGAGGACGCAAAAGGCGCTGTAATCCACAAGGCCCCTGCGATTCCCTGTTATGCCCTCCACTGTCCTAGATATCGCGAAGACCGCCGTGACCCCATCGGTTGACTCGCACCTGCCGGTCGGCCGACCCGGGTCGATCACCCTTGCGCGCCATGGCGAGCCAGCCCTGTCGCGCAAATGTCTGCTGACGTCAGATCAGTATCGCGAATGGTGGGCGCGCTATGAAGTGGGCGGACTCCTGGCAGGCCAGACACCACCCGCCGATCTTCTGGCCACAGCCGCCGGAGCCGGGGCTATCTATGCTTCGACTCGTCCGCGGGCCCAGGAAACGGCGTCGGCGATCGCCGCTGGACGGGACGTCATGAACGATGCCCTGTTCATCGAGGCCCCCCTTCCGCCACCGCACTTTCCATCCTGGTTCAAGCTGCCGCCAAAGTACTGGGGAGCCGTTGCCCGCTTCTGGTGGCACGCCTTCGATCATCACGACGGACAGGAAAGCCGAGCCGAAGCCGAGGCTCGTGCGGAGAAGGCGGCACAGGTTCTGATTGCCAAGGCCCAGGGGGGGAACGACGTGCTGGTCCTCGCCCATGGCTATTTCAACCACATGGTCGGCCGCCGGCTTCAGGCTGACGGGTGGACCCTGGTTCACAATCAGGGCTTCAGATACTGGTCCCAGCGCCGGTTCGAGAAGCGTTGAGTGCTTCTGTCGGTTGATGCATCACGCGCGTCTCTCTAGGGTCGCGGTCATGACTGATACCGCCCCCGCCATTCCCGTCGACCTCTCGTTCGAAGATGCCCTTGCCCGGCTCGAAACGATCGTCTCCCGGCTGGAATCCGGTCAGGCCCCGCTGGAAGAATCGATCACCCTTTACGAAGAGGGCGCGCGACTGAAATCCCATTGCGAGGCCCGCCTGAAGGCCGCCCAACTCAGGGTCGAGAAGATCGTTGTCGGCTCCGACGGCAGCGCCAGGGGCATCGAGCCCGCCGAGTTCGGTTGACCGTGATGCCGACCACGCCCGTGGCCTTAACCATTCCGTTCGACGACTTCATGAAGGTCGACATCCGCGTCGGACAGGTGGTCAAGGCCGAGGTCTTTCCCGAAGCGCGCAAGCCGGCCTTCAAACTGACGATCGATTTTGGGTCCGAGATCGGTGTGAAGCGTTCATCTGCACAGATCACCCACCACTATTCACTGGCAGAGCTCACGGGTCGCAAGGTGGCTGCGGTCGTCAATTTCGCGCCGCGCCAGATCGGGCCCTTCATCAGCGAGGTCTTGACCTTGGGCTTTCCGGACGCCGAAGGTGAAGTCGTGCTGGTGGGGATCGACAGGGATGCGCCGCTCGGTGGGAGGCTGTTTTGAATCCGTTGCGTGCCGCTAACTCTCCGGAACAGTCGGTAATCGACCGGGTGGCCGAAGTGGCTGACCTTGTCACGGTCGCGCTCGATGAGCTTCTGCCGCGCGCGGATGGTCCGGAGTCCCGCCTGACCGAGGCCATGCGTTATGCTGCCCTGGGGCCGGGCAAGCGTCTCCGGCCCTATTTCGCGATGGAGGCCGCGCGGCTGTTCGATATCGAGGAACGTCCCGTGCTTCGCGCAGCCTGTGCGCTGGAGTGCGTCCATGCCTACAGCCTGGTGCACGACGACCTGCCGTGCATGGATGACGACGACATGCGTCGCGGCCGACCCACACTGCACAAGGCCTATGATGAGGCGACGGCCGTCCTCGCCGGGGATGCCCTTCAGACGGCAGCGTTCGATATCCTCCTGCACCCCGACACCCACGAGGATGCCGAGATCCGCTGCGAGCTCGCCGCCCGCCTGTCGCTGGCCAGCGGCGCGCGGGGCATGGCCGGAGGCCAGATGATCGATCTGCTCGGCGTCCGCGATGATCTGGGTGGCGTAGCCCGGATGCAGCGTCTCAAGACCGGTGCGCTGTTCACCTATGCCTTTGAGATCCCGTTGATCATCGCGAGTGCCCGCGAGGAGCATACGCATGCCCTGCTCAGCTTTGCCCATGACATCGGTCTGGCCTACCAGATCGTTGACGACCTGCTGGATTTTGACGGCGACGAGGACATCCTCGGCAAGGCTGCCCAGAAGGACGCTGCCCAGGGCAAGACCAATTTCGTCACCCTGCTGGGGGTCGATCAGGCGCGGCACAGGGTCGCCCATCTGGCGGATCAGGCCAGAAGCCATCTCGATGTGTTCGGACCGGATGCGGAAAACCTCAAGGCCAGCGTGGACTTTGTGCTAAACCGACGAAACTGAGAGGAAACGTCCGGCGTCAGATCGGACCCAAAAAACAGATCCAAGGTTCACGCGCTTCATGTCTCCTACCCCGCTACTCGATACCGTCCGCATTCCCGCCGATATGCGCCACTTCGATGCTGCGCAGCTGCGTCAGCTGGCCGACGAACTCCGCGCCGAGACGATCGATGCGGTCTCGACCACGGGCGGCCACCTGGGCGCCGGGCTCGGCGTGGTCGAGCTGACCACGGCCCTGCACCACGTCTTCAACACCCCGCAGGACATCCTGATCTGGGACGTCGGTCACCAGTGCTATCCGCACAAGATCCTGACCGGCCGACGCGACCGGATCCGTACGCTGCGCATGGGCGGAGGCCTGTCGGGCTTCACCAAGCGGTCCGAAAGTGAATACGATCCGTTCGGTGCGGCCCACGCCTCGACCTCGATCAGCGCAGCCCTCGGGTTCTGTGCCGCGCGTGACCAGAAGGGCGAGACCAACAAGGTCGTGGCAGTGATCGGCGACGGCTCGATGTCCGCCGGCATGGCGTATGAGGCCATGAACAATGCGGCCGAGACGACCGGCCAGCTCACGGTCATCCTCAACGACAACGACATGTCGATCGCCCCGCCGGTGGGCGGCATGAGCGCCTATCTGGCCAAACAGGTCTCGGGCGGTGCCTACCAGAATTTCCGGCGCTTCGGCAAAAAGGTCGCCGAGCACATGCCGCGCCCGTTCCGCGATGCGGCCCGCAAGGCCGAGGAGTATGCCCGCGGCATGGTTGTCGGCGGCACCTTCTTCGAGGAGCTTGGTTTCTACTACATCGGACCGGTCGACGGGCATGACCTCGACAATCTGGTGCCGATCCTCCGGAACGCCGCTGCCATCACCGATCGCCCGGTGGTCGTTCATGTCGTTACCCAGAAGGGCAAGGGGTACGCCCCAGCCGAGTCCAGCGCCGACAAGCTCCACGCCGTGGTGAAGTTCGATGTCGTCTCCGGCAAGCAGTCCAAGGCCATTTCGAACGCGCCCAGCTACACCAAGGTGTTCGGCACGGAACTGATCAAGCGTGCGAAGGTCGATCCGACCATTGTCGCCATCACGGCGGCCATGCCATCCGGCACGGGTCTGGATCTGTTTGGTCAGGCGTTCCCCGAGCGGACCTATGACGTCGGGATCGCCGAGCAGCACGCGGTAACGTTTGCAGCCGGTCTGGCGGCCGACGGAATGAAGCCGGTCTGCGCCATCTATTCGACCTTCCTTCAGCGTGGCTACGACCAGGTCGTGCATGATGTCGCGATCCAGAAACTGCCTGTCCGCTTCGCCATGGACCGTGCCGGACTGGTCGGCTCGGACGGTGCCACTCACGCCGGTTCGTTCGACATCGGCTACATGGGCGCTCTGCCCGGCATGGTCCTGATGGCGGCCGCCGACGAGGCGGATCTGGCGGCGATGATCGCAACCTCGCTCGAGATCGACGACCGCCCGTCTGCCTTCCGCTATCCGCGGGGCGATGGTGTCGGGGTCGAGATTCCCGAGCTGGCAGCCCCGCTCGAGATCGGGCGCGGCCGTATTGTCCGCGAAGGCACGGCCGTCGCGATCCTCAGCCTGGGGACGCGCCTGCAGGAATCGCTGAAGGCCGCCGACCTGCTGGCAGCCCATGGCATTTCCGCCACCGTCGCCGATGCGCGGTTCGCCAAGCCACTGGACGGAGAGATGATCCTGCGCCTCGCTCGCGAGCACGAGGCGGTCATCACGGTGGAAGAGGGGGCCATGGGCGGGTTCGGCGCCTTTGTCCTCCAGTTCCTGGCCGAGCAAGGCGCGCTGGATGCCGGTCTCAAGATCCGCACCCTGCATCTGCCCGATATCTTCCAGGACCAGGACAGCCCGGCGGCCATGTATGCCGAGGCTGGCCTTCAGGCCGATCAGATCGCTGCGGCCGCGATTTCGGCGCTCGGTCTCGCGGGCAGCCGGGGTGCGGCCCGGGCCTGAGCTGGGCCGCCCCGGGGTCAGGGGCCGCTTGCCCATGGCTTCGCTTGCCCGGCCCCTCTACAAGGCAGTCTCGATCGAGTCTGGAGGGTTGCCCATGTCCTGTTTCATCCGCCGCATGGCGGTTTCGGCGCTTGCGCTGGGGCTGATTGCGGGCCCTGTGCTCGCCCAGGATGCGGCCGCGATCCGCACGGCTGAGCAACTGCGGGACAAGGCCCTCTCGGGCTCGATCGCCTATCCGCTGGTGTCCGAGCTGACGACGCGGTTTGGACCCCGCCTCGCCGGCACGGCTTCGGAACAGGCGGCGGCCGCCTGGGGGGCGGAGACCTTCCGTCGCCTGGGCTTCGACAACGTGAAGGTCGAGACGTTTCCGCTGGCGGTCTGGAACCGGGGGATCAATTCGGTCCAGATCGTCGGCCCGTTTGCCCAGCCCCTGACCGCCGTTGCCCTTGGCGGGAGCTCGGCGACACCAGCTGACGGGATCGAGGCCGAGGCGGTCGTGTTCGAGACCTATCAATCCCTGCTGGATGCCCCGGAAGGCTCGCTTACCGGCAAGATCGCGGTCGTCCTTCAGGACACGGTCCAGGCGCAGGACGGGCGCGGCTATGGCGCGACCTCGCCCATTCGCGGGCTTGGCCCGACCGAGGCAGCCAGGCGAGGTGCCGTTGGCTATGTCCTGCGTTCGCTGGGCACTCATGACCACCGCTTTGCCCATGCGGGTGCAACGCGCGTCGGTGAGGGGACCATTCCGGCCTTTGCCATTTCGCCACCTGATGCGGACCAGCTGCGCCGGATCGCGGCCCTCGACGACACCCCGGTCCGGCTGCGCCTGTTCTCCACGGCCAGCTTCACCATGGACGGAAGGTCCCAGAACGTCGTCGGCGAAATCCGCGGCCGTGAAAAGCCGGATGAGGTCATCGTCATCGGTGGTCACCTGGACAGCTGGGACCTCGGGACCGGAGCCATCGACGACGGCGCAGGGGTGGCCATCACGGCCGCGGCCCTCAAGCTGATCGAGGACCTGCCGCGCAATCCACGCCGGACGATCCGCGTCGTCTGGTGGGGGGCCGAGGAAGTCAGCCAGCCACCGCCCGCGCAAGGACTGGCCGGAGCCCGATTCTATGCCGACAGCCGTCGCGACGAGATGGCCAACCATGTCGCGATCAGCGAAAGCGATTTCGGGGCCGAACGCATCTATAGTCTGGCCCTGCCAGCCAGTGCCGCCAACAGCGACCTTCAGAAGGCAGCCATGCGGGTGCTGACCCCGATCGGCGTGCTGTTCGATCCGGCCCCGGCGACGGGCGGCGGTCCCGACACAGGGCCGACGGTGGCCATGGGCGTGCCTGCCTTCCGCCTGAACCAGGATGGCAGCGACTATTTCGACACCCACCACACGGTTGATGACGTGCTGGACCGGATCGATCCAAAGGCCATGGATCAGAACGTGGCCGCCTGGGCGTCCTTCCTTTGGCTGCTTGCCGAGAGTGACGTGGAGTTGCGGCCCACTCCCGGCTCTTGACGCTCCGGTCGTTTTTCTCGCACAACGACATCATTCAGGTTGCAGGGAGTGTCTCGCGCGACTGAAGGAGGAATGAGCGATGTCGGAACAGAACCTGCACGGCCAGCCCGCGTCGACTGTCAATGTTTACGCGGTACCCGCGGCGGGCAATGGATTGGCAACGGCTTCACTGGTTCTGGGCATCCTCGCCATGGTGACGGTGTGGATCCCCTTGTTCGGTATGATCGCCTGGATTCTCGCACCCCTGGGTCTGGTCTTCGGACTGGTCGCGCTCGGCAAGCCCAATGGGCGGGGCGTGGCGATCGCGGGATCGGTCTGTTCGGCCCTCGGGCTGATCGGGTGCTTTGCCTGGGTCGCCCTGATCGGCCTCAGCGCCACGGTCGCCTAGGTCGCGGCCACCGGAGCGACCGTCAGAGTCACGAGGCACCTTTATGAGTCGTCGCGTCGCTGCTAGGCGTCCTGGCAGGCGAGCGTGGCGAAACTGGTAGACGCAACGGACTTAAAAGCGTGTTTTACGGCCTACCACCGTATGTTTACGTTGCAAAAACCGCTACTTAGGGCCCGCCGACCGAGTTACACATGTCTTACACACCCCACTTCGGGAAGTGCAGACATGGCGGAACAGAAACACACGCTTATGGACGGCAAGGTCCATGTCTACCGTCGGGAGAACAGCTCTCGCTGGCAGTGCGCCGTCTACCTGGACGGCTACAATTATCGGTCAACCACCGGGCACACCAACTTGGCGATGGCGTTCGAGTTTGCCACCGACTGGTACTTGGAGCGCCGGGTCGACGCGCGCCTCCGCCTCCGCGAAGAGTTCCCGACTGCCGGATCCGTGGCTCGTTTCACTGGGTCTGGCGCGAAAAGGCGAGGGGCGACAGCTCCCACCTTCCGCGACGCCGCCAAGGCGTTCGTTGCGGAATACGAGGTCATTACACTGGGCGAACGGAACGCCTCCTATGTGAAGCAGAAACCCCGGCAACTGAACCTGCACTTGCTGCCGTACTTCGGAGACAAGCCTGTGACCGAGGTCACCGCCGGCCTGATCCAGGACTACCGGGTTCACCGGATGACCTCCCGGTCAGACGGAGAGGGCAACGTGAAGCGGCCTTCGCGGAGCACGATGCACAGCGAGATCGTCACGCTGCGCCAGGTGCTGAAAACCGCGAACCGCAAGGGCTGGATCACCGGCCTTCCCGACATGTCGGCACCCTACAAGACCTCCGGCAAGATCAGCCACCGCGCCTGGTTTTCCCCGGATGAGTACCGGACGCTCTACGAGGCGACGCGCGCGCGCGCCAAGAAGCCGAAGAAGGAGCGATGGAGGGGCGAGAGCGAGAAGTTCCACGACTACGTGCTCTTCATGGCCAACACCGGCCTGCGACCCGACGAGGCCTCGCGCCTGGAGTTTCGCGACGTCACCGTCGTCGAGGACGAGGACATGAATGAGCGGATCCTTGAGATCGAGGTCCGGGGCAAGCGCGGCGTTGGCTACTGCAAGAGCATGGCAGGAGCCGTCTTGCCGTTCGAACGCCTTCGGGCGCGAGCGAATCCGAAGCCGACGGACCTGATTTTCGGGCCGGTACAGCGAGAGCTGATGAACGCGATCTTGGACGAACTGGGGCTCAAGAAGGACCGAGAGGGTAATCCGCGGACCGCTTATAGCCTGCGCCATACCTACATCAGTATGCGATTGATGGAGGGAGCCGACATCTATCAGGTGGCGAAAAACTGCCGGACCAGCGTCGAGATGATTGAGAAATACTATGCCTCCCACATCAAGAACACGCTTGACGCCTCGGCGATCAACGTCCGGAAACAGAAACCGAAGAAGACGTCAGACTAACCGCTAGACCAGATCGAGCAGTCCCAAGCGGATTAGCTCCTCATCGAGCTCCGAACCAGTTTTGACCTGGAAAGTGTAGACCGGCGACGTCGTCGGTGTCTCAGCCATCTTGTAGTACGGCGCGCCCGACGAGGTGATCGCGGAAAAGAGGATTGCTCGACCAGTTTCTGGGTCCCGCTCGATAACGAGGCTTGGATCCCGCACAAACATCACCTTTGTCTGGCCATTCCGATGCGGCGTGACATCGACCAGATTGCCGTCCAGGTCCTCCCAAACGCTATGAAACTCTGCTTGAGCAAAGCTTGGGTATTGCCAGATGGCCCATCCGTGTACCCGCCTTCCCCCGGGGGACATCGCTAGGTGCTTGGCGTTCATATGACAAGCGGCACCATGGTACCCGGCCCCGACATCGGCGAAGTCGAGAAATAAGGCGTCCTGCGGATTCGGCAGCCTGCCGAGGACTCGTCGGACTTCAGCCGAGTGCGGTACAGCCGGGGTGGTTGGACCCTTTGCGATTTTTTTGGCCGCCATCTTCTCGTTCAATGGCTTCATGAATCGCGTCTGGCCTTACCTGTTGAAATGACAGCGTCCCTTGGCCGCGTCGCGTAGGCTGTTATAGACTCGCGCAGCATGCGGGCGTGGCGAAACTGGTAGACGCAACGGACTTAAGCTGAGGATTGAGTGCGCCGGGGGAAATCCCGGACGTAGAACCGCTCAAAGTCGGGGAACCCTGTAGAATGGCGATCCCGAGCCAAGCCCGCCGCCAGGCGGGAAGGTGTAGAGACTAGACGGGCGGCGTCTAAGGCCTTCGGGCTATGACGAAGGGATAGTCCAGACCACGAACGCCCAACCTGGGTGGCGGCGAAAGTCGAAGTGGTATGAAAATCCGTCGGGCATTGCCCATGCCGGTTCGACCCCGGCCGCCCGCACCAACTCTACGAGCCGACCTGCCGGGAAGCCCGCTTTCAGTCTGAAGCATCCCCAGATGACATCGGCAGACGCTCTCCCGAAAGTCGCCGGTCGCTTGTCTTTGACGAGCCCGCCGTTCTGCGGATGGCCCGCCAGCGAGGACGCGAGGGCTGGATCGGCAATCTGCTCGGACGCAAGAAGCCGAAGGTCGCCGCCGTGGCCTTGGCCAACAAGACCGCCCGCATCGCTTGGACCCTGATGGCGCGACAGGAGGATTACGGGCCCTGACGGCATAGAGATCGGCCCGGTCTCCACCAAGGACCGACGCCGTTGACCAAGAGTGATGAGACGTGTTGACGAACCGGCCGCAGCCGAGGACGGAGAAACCTAGGGGTCAGAGCGCTTTGAGCGCGTGGGGGTGCTTCGGGAGCCGGTCCGCAGACTTCATCAAGGCCAGCAGCGCACACAGCTGCATCAACAGGCCGAACACATGACTGCACTCGACCGAGCGCCAACGTCGTTTCCACTCTTGCGTCTTGGAGGTCGTCCACACATGAGGTCCCTGATGAAGACACTCCAGAACAGCTGTTCAGGTGGAGGTCGTCCACACCATCACGTCACCCCCCTCGCCACCCTCCTTTGGGCTTGCCTACTTACTATCGCGTTGGTTAGCGCCAGCGATGCGTTCGTTCATGGACACGTTCGGAGTGGCTGATCACTAGAACGTCGAACGCAAGTCCTAGGGCGACAAAGCCTCGGTAGCACCGTTCCAAACGGACAGGTACGCTCAGGTTCCAAAGCTCAGCGATGGTACTCCAATCCGAAGGTCTGCCCGCGACACCGCATCAGCGCCGGAGATGAGGTCGGCATGGAGTCTGGCCATCGCCGAGAGATCCTCCGGATGGACCTTGTCCATGGTGTCGGCCTCGGTGTGGTACCAGAACGAGGGCTGCAGGATCATGACCGCCGGTGTCCCCAGTCGAGCGTGAACGTAATAGTCGGCCGTCCAGAAGGTCTGGACCGGTCGCAGGACCGGTACGCCGTGAGCCGCGACGCCGGCCTCGACCAGACGCAATAAGTCCGGGTTCTGGTTCGGGACGAACATTACATTGGGACCGGCCCGCTCTTGCAGACCCCCGCGACCGTCGGGCTCGCGCGATCCGACGTGTTCCAGGTTCACGATCAGCGCGCAGCGGCCGATCAGGTCCGGGTGGGCCGCGATGATATGCTTCTGACCACTGGACGGACCGTTGTGATGACCGCCGGTGGCGACGAAGACCAGGGTCCGCTCCGGAAGGGGGCGTGAGGCGAAATGTCGGGCCAGACCGAGGAGCAGGCTCACGCCGCTGGCATTGTCGGTCGCGCCCTCCCAACGGCTGTCGGTGTGGGCTGTGACCAGCGTCACCTCGTCGGATCTGCCGGGCACGACGCCCATGATGTTCTGCGACCGGCCGGGCGGCGTGAGGCGCCCCTCAACCCTGATCGTGGCTTTCAAACATGCCTTCCCAGGCGCCTGATCGATCAGCGTGCTCAGGGTGAGTGCGTCGGCCCCGGAGATGGTGATCCAAGGGGTCCTTGTGACCCGGAACCGGATCGGGCCGGGCTGGACCGCATAGCGCGTCTGTGGATCTCCGGGCTGGCGAATGGCTAGGATCAGGCCAGCGATTCCCTCCCGTTCGAGGTCCGGCACAAGAGCGCGGGCGGGATGATCGTAGGCGATGCCTTCGACCCGGCTGTGGACGAGAACGATCTTGCCGCTAAGGTCTCGTCTAGCCCGCGCCGCAGCGGAGCCGTCGCCGATGTCGATGATCTCTGCAGTCGTGCCTTCCGGCGGCGTCACCGGGGACTGATCGGGCGTGAAGGCCGAAGGCATCGACACCGTCCCCCGCCCGGTGTCGATGTCCAGAGAAACGCCGTCCAGCATCCATTCCGGGTCAGGCAAGTCGTACGGATCCTGCCTGACCTGGGAGAGTCCGGCCTCGCGAAAGCGTCGCTCCAGCCAGGAAGCGGTCAGTCCATCGTAGATCGTTCCGGGAACCCGGCCGTAGTCCAGCAATCCATCCGCCTTCGCCCGGCGCGACACCGCTGTCACCGCGGTCAGATCGGCCATCAGCGACGCAGGAGAAAGCGGGCCGGTAACGTCTTGCACGATGCGGGCGGGAAACAGGGAGACGGCTGTCAGGGACGCCGCGAACTGGCGTCTGGATTGCCGGTTCATCGCGATCAGTCGAGATTCAGCCGACACAGGGCGGCGCCGATGGCGTCCAGCGGGCGTCGGTCCCGTCCCTCGATTTCCGTCGGCGTGGGCGCGAAGACGAACCAGTTGTCTCGATCGCGATCATAGGGCGTCCAGCCTGCGCACAGCGGGGCGTCCGTTGGGCGTCCGGTCAGGGCCAGGCTGGTGAAACAGGCGTTGACGCCGGACGCATAGACCTGGTCCGCCGCCGACACGGGCGGCAATCCCGCGGCCTCGCGCGAGGTGTCGAAGACATAGGGAATCTCGGCGGCGTGGGCGACGCCAGTGACCTCGCCCCGTCGACCTTCGGCGACATAGTCGAACCAGTAGAGCCACACCGGCGCCCGGCGGCTGTGGGCGATGGCGACGGCTCGGGCAGGATAGGCGAAGACCACGTCGCCATAGAGCCTGCGTGCATACAGGGCGTCGTCCCCGTTGATCGCCGGGCCATAGGCGTCGAGCAGGGCGGGGAGCCGACCCCCGAACTGTGTGATGACCGCGTCTGGCTGCATCCCGTAGGACTGCATCAGGCTGGCTTCGTTGCTGTTGACGCCGATGATCAGCGGCACCGCCGCCGCCCGCCCGCCACGGATGGCGACGAGCGGCGCTTCGGGCAGGGCGGCGCCCCCGACGGCCGGACCGAATCCTGGAACGGCGGGGCGGACGCCGTCCTGCGTGAACCGGTCGGCGGGAAGAGCGCGCAGGGCCTCGGCGGTCGCGGCGTCTCCGGTCAGGTCCAGGGCCTGAACGGTGGCGCGGCCCTCGCGGGTCACTGCGGCGACGTCCCGGGGCAGCCGCAGGCCGCCGCCGGACTGGACGGCTGCCTTGGCGAACAGACCGCGCGCGTCGGGGGAGGCGAGCAGGTTCAGAACCGCCGCCCCGCCCGCACTTTCGCCGAAGACGGTGACGTCGGTAGGATCACCCCCGAACGCGCCGATGTTCTGCTGGACCCAGCGAAGCGCGGCGATCTGGTCCAGCAGGCCATAGTTGACGAGATTGCCGCCGCTCTCGGCCAGGGCTGGATGAGCGAAGAAGCCCAGATGGCCGACGCGGTAGTTGATTGTCACCAGGACCACGCCCCGACGCGCGAACGGCGTGCCGTCGTAGTAGACGTCCGATCCCGATCCGAAGCTGTTCGCGCCGCCGTGGATCCAGACCATGACCGGCGCGCCGTCAGCGTCGGCGGGTTTCCAGATGTTCAGGCTGAGGCAGTCCTCGCTCTGCGCGCGCGCACGCAGGGCCGGAGAGGACACACCGACGCGCTGGGTGCAGATCGGGCCGAACGCCGAGGCGTCCCGGTCCCCCTGCCAGGGCAGGGCGGGCTCGGGAGCTCTCCAGCGATTGTTCCCGCCCGTGTCGGCGGCAAATGGCAGTCCCCGGAAGACTTCGATGCTTCCGATGCGCTCGCCGAGGGCGAACCCCTGGGCGACCTCGGCTCTGGGTCGATCCTCTTGGGAGAATGCGGGCGTAGTGACGAGGCTCAGGGCCGCGACGGCGGACAGGATCAAGGCGCGCATCGCATCACACTCCCACAGGATCGGCCGGGGCGCGGCCGTAGTGACGGCCGGCCACCCAGTAGGCCCCGGCGGCCAGGACGTTGACCATGAAGATACCCGCCAGGGCGACGCCGAGCGACCGGATCCCGAGCGTCGGCGTAAGGGCGTCGCTTATGATCCCGACCAGCAGGGGGCCTAGGCCCAGGCCGATCAGGTTCTGGATGAAGATCATCAAGGCGGCCGCGCTGGCGCGCTCCGCAGGATCGGCGACGCTCTGGATCAGGGCATAGCTGGACGGCTGGTAGAGGGCGTTCAGGAAGACCGCGAGGGTTGCACCCGCGATGGCCCAGTTGAGGTCCCCGGTCAGGAAGGCTCCGGCTCCGACGAACGCCGCGACGAAGACCGTCACCGCCGGCCACCAGGCCAGCCACCGCCGGTCGACCCGGGCCAGTCGATCCCCGATCAGGCCGCCGCCGATGCTGCCCAGAACACCGGCGATGGCCGCCAGGCCGCCCAGCACCAGACCGGCCCTCGCCAGACCCATCTCATGAAAGCGGATGAACCAGGCGATGCCCCAGGCCCCGACCGCATAGGTCACCATCAGATGCAGGGCAGACGCTCCGACGCACCAGGTGAACGGCTTGCTGGACAAGAGGCGCCGATAGGTCGCCCAGGCGCTGCCGGTCTTGACCGCCACCCGCCGAGGCGGCTCGGGCACGGTCAGCATCACCAGCACCGCGACCAGTAAGCCCGGCACGCCCAGCGCCACGAAGGCCATGCGCCAGCCGTAGTGCTCGGACACATAGCCACCGGCGACCGTCGCCAGCAGGGCCCCGGCCGAAATGCCCGTGACCAGCACCGCGAAGGCCGAGGCCCGACGCTTTTCCGACACCCGGTCGGCGATCATGGAGTGGGTCGTGGGGGCATAGCCGGCCTCGCCGGCGGCGACCCCCGCGCGGGCGAGGGCCAGCCACCAGAAGCCGGTTACCAGCCCGCAGAGCATGGTCATGCCGCTCCAGAAGGCGAGGCATGCAGCCAGAATGTTGCGCCGGTTGAATCGGTCCGCCAGACGCGCGATCGGCAGGCCCAGAGGCGGATAGACCAGGGCGAAAGCCGTTCCGCCCAAAAGGCCGATCAGAGTGTCGGACAGGCCGAACTCACGCTTGATCGGCTCGGCGACGATGCCGATGATCTGGCGGTCGGCCATGTTCAGGGTCGAAACCAGGAACATGAGGAACAGGAACCAGACGACGGACGCCGCGCTGCCCGGCCGTTCGTTCGTCTCGCTCATGACCGCGGGGTCTCCGATGTCGGATGCGAACCTGGCTGCGTCATCGGTGAACTCCCTCGCCCCAGACCATGCCCGGGTGTCATCGTTGGCGACAGGATGATCTCAGTTGTAGATTATTTACAAGTGTGATCCCGGCGATCTTGACAGTTGTCGATAATCGACAAAGCATCTGCGCCATATGAAGCGCGGTTCGCGTGCTCAGGGGAGGATGAAATGCGTCACCAAATGAAGGGCGTCTGCGCTGCGGCCTTGTTGTCCGCGATGCCCGTCGTGGCGGAGGCCCAGAGCGCGGCGGCGCCGCAGCCTGGCCAGTCGACCGCCGTCGATGATGTCGTGGTGACCGCCCGACGTCGGGAGGAACGGCTGTCCGATGTGCCGGTGGCTGCATCGGTCCTGACCGACCAGATACTGTCGGATCGCGGCGGCGTGTCGTCGGCGCTTGAGCTTCTGTCAGGCCAGGCGGGCGTTCGCTTCTTCAACACCTCTTCGCCGGTGAACTCGGAAATTTCCATCCGCGCCTCGCCGACGGCGCGAGCCACCAGCGCTGACCCCAGCGTCGGCCTGTATCGTGACGGAGCCTACATCGGGGGCGGGGCCGTTGGTGGTCGCAGCTACAACCGCAACGATCTGTTCGATATCGGCCGGGTCGAGATCCTGCGGGGTACTCAGGGCGCGCTCTACGGTCGGAACGCCGTGGGCGGAGCCATCAACATCATCGCCCAGGAGCCCGTGTTCGCGGACACCGGTTTCATCGACTTCAAGTATGGGGCTGAAAACGAGAGCCCGCAGCTCCAGGCCGTGGCCAACTTCGTGGTCAATGACAACATCGCCGTGCGGGCCGGCGTGGACTACATCGACCAGCAGGGCGGCTTCTTCTACAATCCCCAGAACGACGTCTATTTCGACCGCCAGAACTCGATCGGCGTGCGGGGACAGTTCCGCTACCGCGACGACACGAACGACCTCACCTTCCTGGCGGAACGTCTCGAAGGCGACATTCCCGCCATCACCTATCGCGTCGTGATCGCGCCACAGCCCTCGTTCCCGCGCGGCGTCGCCCACCCCGAGTACGAATACCCCTGGGGCCTGCCGCCCTCAGCGACGCTGACTTTCAACGCCGCGACCCTGCGCTACAAGCGCGAGCTCGGCTGGGCGACCCTGTCGTCCACGACGGCCTGGCGTGAACGGATTTCATTCTACCAGTTCGATGCAGACGGCACCAACGTAGCGACCCTGGCCGCCGATCGGGCAGCGGGTCTGGTGACCATTCCGATCGACGCCGGGTCCGATGCCCTGGTCGGCGACAACAGCACCATCTTCAACCAGGATGTGCATCTGGCGGGATCGGGCGCCGAAGACCGTCTGACCTGGCTGCTGGGCGCCGAACTCTACAAGCTGGACAGTAGCAGCTATAACACCACCCTGCGCACCCCGACGCCGGCCAATGCATCTCAGGGAACGCGCTCTCCGGTCCAACTCGAATACAGGTCGTGGGCTGTCTATGGATCGGTCGGCTACGACCTGACCGAGGCGTTCAACCTCTCAGCCGAGGGTCGCTACACATCGGATGAGAAGTCCATCGAGGCCCGCCGCTTCGACGCCCGCAGTGGCGTGGCGATCGGGGGGAACCAGTTCTCGTTTGACGCGGAGACGTCACCGGACAACGTCTCCTACAACCTGATCGCGTCATACGACGTGACCGACGGACTTCTGGCCTATGCCAAGATCGGCTCCAGCTACCGGTCCGGTGGCTTCAACGCCAACCTCGGCGTACCGCAACAGCCGATCCAGGTCGTTCCCTCATACGAAGACGAGACCTCGGACGCGATCGAGCTGGGTCTGAAGGGGAGTCTGGGGCCCAACGTCACCTTCGGTCTGGCGGCCTACCGGAACCAGACCGAGAACCTGATCGTCCAGACCGACAACGGCTGCTTCATCGGCCTGGCGGTGTGCTCGCTGAACGCGGTGTCGTTCCTGACCAATGCGGGCGAGGCGGAAAGCACCGGTGTCGAGCTGGAGACCAACAGCCGGTTCGACTTCGCGGGCGGCACCCTGCGTCTGGGCGTCAACGTCTCGGCACAGGACGGCGAGATCACGGCGGGCGTCTATAACGGCCAGCCGCTGGCGCAGGTGCCGGACTGGATCTATGGCGCGGACCTCAACTGGACCCGGCCGCTGGCGGGCGACAGTCAGCTGCGCGTCAACCTGAACTACAACGGCCAGACGGGTGGTCTCCAGGAACTGGTGCGGCCCGGGTCGGTCACGCCGAACTACGCGCTGCCGGACATCGACATCCTGAACGCACGGGTCGCGCTTCAGGTGGGGGACATCGAGTATGCGGTGTTCGGCACGAACGTCACCGACAGCAAGTTCACCATCTTCGCCTCCCCGACGACCCAGCGTCTGAACCAGCCTCGCAACTACGGCTTCCAGGTCCGATATCGGTGGTGACGTCGCTCGACGGCCTTTGGCCCGGCCCGGCGTAATGAGCGGCCATACGCCTGCGCCTGCCCGGACCGGAACCGTCGGTGCCTTCGGTCGGGCGGAGGAAGCGCTGCTGCGCTTCTGCCGCCTCGGCGACAAGCGGACGGGCGGCTCGGGCGACGCGGCGGTCGGTGCATGGATCGAGGAGGATCTGTCGCGGCTGGGCTTTCGCGTGGCGAGGGAGACTTTCACGACCACCTGGTCGCAGGAGAGCACCGCCTCGCTCGCCTGGGCCGGTGGCGCGGTCCCTCTAGTCGGCCATCCGGCCTCACCGGCAGGAAAGGTCGTCGGCCCGATGGTGCGGCAGGCGGCCGAGGCGATGGCCCCGGGGTCGGCGGGTGCAATCGCGGTGCTCGACCTGCCCCACGCTCGCTGGTCATCGGCCCGGGACAGCCGCATTCAGGACTGTGTGCGATCCGCAGCCGATCGAGGGGCTGAGGCTGTGGTTCTGGTGACCCACGGCCCCAGCGGCCTTGCGGTTCCGCTGAACACCGGCCTTGTCGGCGACGATTTCACGGTTCCGGTCGCGGTTCTTTCGCCGCGCGAGGCGGTGAGCCTGCCGACGAAGGATGGCGCCGAGGCGACGTTTCACGTCGTGCGCGACGACGCGCCACGAGAGGTCTTCAATGTCGTGGGCCGCCTGGACCGCGGCGCGGGCCGGACCCTGATCCTGTCCACCCCCCGCTCGGGGTGGTCGATCTGCGCTGGAGAGCGAGGGTCCGGCCTGGCTGCGTGGCTGCTGCTCGTCGAAGAGGTGGCGCGCAGCGTTGCGGGTGTGGACATACTGGCCATCAGCACCACGGCCCATGAACTGGGCTATGCCGGGATGGGTGTGCATCTTTCAGGGGAGCCCACGCCGGTCGATCGAGCGGCGCTGTGGGTGCACATCGGAGCCAATGCCGCGACCCGGGACTGGCGTGAGGTTCCCGGTGGTCTGACCCCTCTCCCAAGCGCCGACCCGCAACGCTTTCTGGCCGTGTCTGCGTCCCTGCTTCCGGCCGCCCGGGCCGCGTTCGCCGGGTCTCCGGGTCTGGAGGTCCCCCATGACGTCTACCAGGGCGCGGGTGGCGAACTGGGCGATATCGCCGCGGCGGGTTACGGGCCGGTGGTCGGCGTCTTCGGCGCGCACCGGTTCCACCACACCGAGGCCGACGACCTTTCGTGCGTTTCGCCGGACCTCAGCGTCGACCTGGCCGACAGGATGCTGCAACTGATCCGGTCGGCCCTGTCACGCGCCGACTAGCCAGGGAGAGGCCGATGCTTGCGGGCCTGATGCAGCAGACCCCGCTGATGATCAGCGACATCCTGGTTCACGCGGCGCGGGGTCATGCCGACCGGGAAATCGTGTCGCGCCTGGTCGAGGAGCCGGTCTGGCGCTACGATCACGGGGGCCTGGCGAGCCGCGCAGCAAAGGCGGCGAATGCGTTGACCGCTCTGGGCGTCGCACCGGGAGACCGGGTCACGTCGCTGGCCTGGAACACCCATCGACACCTGGAACTGTTCTTCGCCGTGCCCGGCCTGGGAGCGGTCCTGCACACGGCCAACCCTCGACTGTCGGACGACCAGCTGGCCTTCACGATCACCCATGCGGGCAGTCGGGTGCTGCTCTATGACCGGTCATTCGCGGCGCTGGTGGATCGTCTGCGCGAGCGGCTGCCAACGATCGAGCGGTTTGTCATGCTGGCGGACGCGGAACGGACATCGGCGGGCGACGTCGGTGCCGAAAGCTATGAAACTCTGTTGGAGGAGTCCGATCCGGGCATCGTATGGCCGCGCTTCGACGAGAATGCGGGGGCCTTCCTCTGCTACACCTCGGGCACGACGGGCGACCCCAAGGGCGTTCTGTACAGTCACCGCTCTGTGGTTCTCCACGCCCTGGCGGCCGGTCTGGACGGTGCGCTCGGCTTCACCGCCTTCGACTGCATCATGCCGTGCCAGTCGCTCTATCACGCCACGGCCTGGGGCCTGCCGTTCGTGGCTCTGATCAATGGCTGCAAGATCGTTCTGCCCTGCGATCGGTTCGATGGGGCCAGCCTGCATGCGCTGATCCAGGACGAGGGCGTGACCTTCTCGGGCGGAGTCCCGACCATCTGGACCATGTACCTGGCCCATCTGAAAGCCACGGGCGGAACCACGGGGTCGCTGAAGCGGCTGGTGATCGGCGGGTCGGCCGTGCCGCGCGTCATGGCGGAGACCTTCGAGCGGACCTATGGCGTCACGGTGCGCCAGATCTGGGGGATGACCGAGACCAGCCCGCTGGGCGCGATCTCGACGCCGACGCCGCGCCTGGTGCAGCGGGGTCAGGACTCCTGCGACGAGGTCATCTGGACGCGCCAGGGCCGCGCGCCCTTCGGCATCGAGATGAGGATCGTCGACGAGGCCGGCGAACCGTGCCCGCACGATGGGGAGACCTCTGGGACGCTCGAGGTCCGGGGGCCGTGGGTTCTGGAACGCTACTACCGGGCGGACGCCAGCGCCGTCGATTTGGACGGATGGTTCGACACCGGCGACATCGCCACGATCGACGCCGACGGCTTCATGCGGATCACCGACCGGACCAAGGACGTCATCAAGTCAGGCGGCGAATGGATCAGCTCCATCGACATCGAGAACGCGGCCGCCGGGTGCCCGGGCGTGAGGATCGCCGCAGTCGTGGGCGTGTTTCATCCCAAGTGGGAGGAGCGGCCAATCCTGGTCATCGAGACGCATGCGGATGCGGCTCTGACCGAGCAGGCCGTGCGGGACCACCTGCGGCCGTTGATCGTCGGCTGGTGGATGCCCGATGAGGTAGTCTTCGACACCGTGCCCCTGACGGCCACCGGCAAGATCAACAAGATGGCCTTGCGCGACCGCTATCGCGACCGCCTCGCCCACTGACGAAGCGGTCGCGGCCGGATCAGAACTTGCCGGTCAGCGATACCAGCCAGGTCCGTGGTCGGCTGGCGCGGATAGCCGTCGCCGAGGTGCGTTGCGGATTGTAGAACTCATCGGTCAGGTTCTGGATATCCAAGGACACGCGCAAGCGCGCGGTTTCCGCCCCGATGGTCAGGTTGTGCAGATGCAGGTCATCGAGCCTTCGGTTCGTGGGCTGGTCCTGCCAGCCGCGCCAGGCCCCAGTGAAGGTGTGATTCACAAAGACCTTCATATCCCCAGAGCCGACAGGCGTCTGATAGGTTGTGCTCAAACTGGCCTGATAGGGACGCACATAGGGAATCTCGAACCCGTTCAGGGTACCGCTTACGAACTCGGCCTGGCTCCAACTGGCGGCGCCGTCGAAGGTGAGGGTGGCGCCGGTATCACCCAGGTTCAGCACCAGGGTGGTGTCCAGTTCGATGCCGAACTGTTCCGCCTCGCCGCCGTTCCGGGCGAAGTTGATGAAGGTCGCCCCGACCGGGACGCGGTCGGTCAGCAGGATGTCGTTGGTGTCGGCGCGGTAGGCGGTCAGGTCCAGCCGCAGACGGCGATCGAACAGTTCAGTCTTGACCCCCGCTTCATAGGACACCGTGGTTTCCGCCTCGTACGAGATCGAGAAGCGCTGCGGCGTGACCCCGTCAGGGATCGGGTTGAAGCCGCCGGCGCGGTAGGCCGTGGCCACTCGGGCGTAGGCGCTCGTTCTGGGCGCCAACTTGTAGGTCACGGAGGCGGACGGCGACAGATTGTCGAAGGTCTCGGAGAAATCGCCCGTGATGATCGTCGGGACGTTGGTCGCGGAGAAAATCGTCGACCGTTGCTCGGCGTTCTTTTTGTCGATGCTGTAGCGGATGTCGCCCGACAGGGTCAGGTCTGACGAGAGGTCATAGTCGACACTGCCGAAGACGGCATAGGCATCGTCCTCGGAAATCACAGCCACGGTGTTGTTCGACGCCGCAACAGGCGCCGGGAGCCCCAGGCTCTGTTCATAGTAGTCGTCGACCGACCGGAGATATTCCGCGCCGACCAGCCATCTGAATCGCCCCGCGCCGGAAGAGGCGAGGTGGGCCGACTGCCCGAAGCGATAGAAGTCATCGGTCGCGTCGCGGCGGTAGTTTACGAACAGGGGAGACGTGATGTTCAGGAAGCCGTCAAGATCGTCGACCGTCGAGCCGTCGCGCGCGACGTAGTAGGTATTGGTGCTGAACCGACCAAACGACAGGTCTGTGTTCGTCTCCAGGATGGTCGAGAACTGGCTCTGCTCGAAGCGGCTGTCCAGGTTGTCGTTGGCGACGTAGGGGGCGGATGTGACGGCTGGGTTGTAGTTGCCGACGGCGAAGCTGGGTCCGTCCTCGCTGAAGACATCTGCGGTCAGGATGGCCTCGAAATTCGTTCCCGGACGATAGCTCAGAACACCCCGGACACCCTCGAAGCTTTCGCGATCCTGAAAACGGCCGTCGAAGGTGTTGGTGAAGGCGCCCTCGCTCTGGTCGATATAGATGCCGCTGACGCGCAGGCCGACCGCCTCGTTGATGGGAAGATTGACGACCCCCTCGACCTCATATCGCTCAAAGCGTCCATAACGAGCCGTGAGCTTTCCGCCAGGATCATCGGTCGGCGTCGCGCTGATGACGTTGATGGCGCCGCCGACTGCGTTGCGCCCGAACAGTCCCCCCTGCGGCCCGCGGAACACCTCGATGCGCTCGGCGTCGAACAGGTCGAGCCGGTTGAAATTGCGACCGCCGACGTTGCCCCCGATCGTGTAGGCTCCATTGCGGTACAGGCCAGAGGCGACTTCGGAGTTGATGACGCGGCCCGAGCCCTGTCCCCGGATGATGACCTCGCTGCTGAACGTCGTGCCCAGATAGGCGGTCACGGCGCCAGGCGTCCTGCGCAACAGGTCGGGCAGATTGTCGATGTGCTCACGTTCCAGGCGTTCGGCGTCGAAGGTGGTGGCCGCGGCCGGAACATCCAGCAGCCGCTCCGGGCGCTTTCGCCCCGTGACGATGATTTCCTCAAGGTCGGCGGCGGGCTCTGCAGCGGATTGCCCGCTTTGGGCCTGAGCGGCGTCGGGCGACAAGCCGCAGGAAAGGCTCGCGACGGCGACGCCGGCCAGCCAGATTCGCCTTGTGCGATATCCAGTCATTCGAAGATCTCCCCCTTGCGACCTGTGTCGATCGCTCCCCCACGGATCGTTGGATCGTCCGAGGATTTGCAGTAATGTTTACAATTCGCGTTATGTCAATAATCGACAACTCGTGATCTCCAGATGATCGATCAGGCGGGACGACAGATGGCCGCTGAGGGGTTAGGCAGTGCGGATGATGAGATGTCCTGAGAGCTGGGACCCACTGTCTTGACCCGGATTTCGTCCGCCCGGCGCATCGCCATGGATATCGTCGGCAAGATTCAGACGGGAGAAATCCGGCCCGGAGAGCGTCTGCGCGAACAATCGCTGGCCGCCGAATACGAGGTCAGCCGTGGGCCGATACGCGAAGCGTTGCACAGTCTGGCGGCCGAGTACTGGGTGACGCTCGATCCCGGCAAGGGCGCGCGCGTCACCCAAAGCCCCGCGGACCTGGACGGGGATTTTGTCTTCATCGCCTTGCGGCTCAGCGGACTGGCGTCAAGGTTCGCGGCGGTTCGGGCCACCCCCGAAGAGCGCGATGAGATCGAGCGGTTGGCCCGCGAGATCGCAGATGCGTCCATGGACGCGGCCATGACGCCGGAAGCGTTCTCTCGCCTGACCTGGGGTTTGGGCGGCTATATTCTGACCGTGGCGCGGAGCCGCAGCCTGGAAGAACAGATCAGACCGCTGATGCGCGGCGGGCTGGTTCAAATGGCGCGGCACGGCGTGCTGACGCCTCCCCGAAGGCGGGCGGTCGCCCGCCATTGGATCGATGTCGCTCTGGCGATCCGCGCGCGCGACGGAGACAGAGCGGAAACGGCGCATGTAGCGCTCATGCAGAGTTCGGTTAAGGCGGCTGACCGAGCCTCCCTGCACGCCGATCTCTGGCAGGTGGACGAGTAGGGGGCTGCTAGCCCTGTCCATCGGTCAGCGGAGAACAGGTGTCGCCGGCGCGTGCCATTGCGGCCTCGCCGAACCGGTCGGCTGTCGGCGCCAGTCTGCGCTGCAGAACGATGCCCTTTCGACTGGGGGACTCGACCACCAGATCGGCGCCCGACGGACGGGGCGTGCCGCGAAGATAGATGATCATGTCGACCCCGCCCGGCGCGTTTCGATCGTTCACCACGAAGATGTTGTCGCTGTTGGCGCTGTAGACGGATACCGACATGTAGCCGTCCCACGGGGCGGCCGTGACGCGAACCGGACCAGCGGCCAGATCGTAGACGCAGCTGGAGTTGGCCAGATCCGGCGAGGGCCGCACGATCCGGCGCGACCTGCCAGTGGCGCGCTGACCGTGACGCCACTGGTTCACGGCCGCGCCATCCTGGCTGATCCGGTCCATCGCAGAGTTCATGGCCCAATAGGGATAGGCCGCCACGACAGTCATATGGCCGAGTGCGAAAGCAGCGAGGCTCAAGGCCGCGAGCGCCAGCCCCTTGAACGTCAGCGGCTTCACGCATCGTCTCCCTGGCAAGACAGGCGGGTGACCGCCGGAAAGGGAATCGCAGTCTCGTCGGCCAGTGCCTCCGGCGACGGATTGTAGAGCCGAAGCGAGAGATCGAAGCCGTCTGCGGCACGGCTCGAAATCCAGTTTGGCGCACCGTCGCGCGTCATGGCGATGCGCGCCCGCCAGCGACCGGAGGCGTCGCGGATCGTTCGGGTCGCGTCGATGCTGAAGGCGCCGTCGTCGTTCGGCGGCAGGAAGTCGTCCTCGCCATAAAGGGTTACGGACCACCAGCGGGCCGGCAGGTCGGCGCCGGATAGTTCGTAGATACAGTCAGCTCGAAAAGCTCGCCCCTGGTCGTCTCTATAGCGGGTGAAATAGATCGTCTCGGATCGGTTCAGCGCCAGCAGGCCGATGCGGGCGATGATGGCCCTGGTCCAGGGATCGGCTCGCGTCGATCCGACGCCGCGATTGCCCAGCCAGTGGTCGTGGCTGGATTGACCGATCTGTTCGCCTTTCATGACGACGAGCAAGCCGGAAGCGGCCCCGAGCGCCAGCGCCAGGACAAGCGCCACGAGGGGCGCCAGCCATCGTAACCGTCTGTTCGGCGTCATCCTGGTCTCCTCAGTCGCCATGAAAGGCCGGAGGCCGCTTCTGAGTGAATGCTTCCACGCCCTCGCGGAGATCGTCGGTGGTCAGGGTCAGCAGGAACTGATCCCTGTCCATGAAGGCGGTGGCTGAATGCAGGGCTGTGGCGCAGGCGTTGACCGCCTGTTTGGTCATTCGGACGGGTAGGGGAGGAAGGGCGGCGATCCGCGACGCCCAGGCGCGGGCGGCGTCCGGAGCCTGGCCGTCGTCGACCACCTCGTCGGCGAGGCCCCAGGCGAGGCAGGTCTCGGCCGTCGTCGGTGCGCCTTCGATGATGAACCGCTTGGCGCGGGCGGGTCCGATCAGGGCCGTGACGCGGGGCACGGCGCCCCAGCTCATGTTCATGCCCAGCGCCACCTCCGGCAGCCGCATCATCGCGCCCGATCCCATGACCCTGAAATCGCAGGCGAGGGCGAGAGCGCAGGCACCGCCGACGCAGTAGCCCTCTATGGCGACGATCGTGACGGCTTCGATCTCCTCCCAGGCGCGGCACAGGTCCGGTCCCACCAGGGCGCGCACGCGGCGCTCTGACAGCGTGCCGCCGTCGGGCTCGCCCTTGAGGTCGATGCCGGCTGAGAAGAAGGTGTCGGTCCCGGTCAGGACGACGGCGCGAACGTCCGCGCGTCGCCGCAGATCCTGGGCGGTTCGGGTCAGGGCCTCGATCAGGGGCGGGTTCAGAGTGTTCCTGGCCTCGGGCCGGTTCAGCCTCACGACGACGACGCCGTCGGCCTCCTCGATGCTCAGAACAGGGGCGTCGGTCATCCTCAGAACCAGGCGTCGCGCATGGCCAGCGGGGTGTCGTCCAGGCTGTCCAGCAGGTCGAAGCCCACGTCGATACGCGGCATTTCCCAGCGGAAGAAGTAACGCGCCGCCTGTCGCTTTCCGTCCTCGAAATCGCCGGTCGCATTGCCGACCGTCAGCCGCTGTTCCAGCCAGATCCAGCCGACGACGAGGTGCCCCACCGCCTCCAGATAGGTCCAGGCGTTGGCCAGAGTGCGTTCCGGATCGCCCAGCCCATGCAGTCGCGCCGTGGTGGCCTCCATTCGGGCGATGCCGCTTTCGACCTGGCTTGCGAAGATTGCCGGTTCGCCGCCGATATGGGTGGCCCGCGCGCAGGTCTGGCGCATTACGTCCGCCAACAAACGCAGCCCCGCGCCGCCCTGCATCACCGCCTTGCGGCCCAGCAGGTCGATGGCCTGAATGCCGTGGGTGCCTTCGTGGATGGGGTTCAGCCGGTTGTCGCGATAGAACTGCTCGACCGGATAGTCGCGGGTGTAGCCGTAGCCGCCCATCACCTGGATCGCGAGGCTGTTGGCCTCTACGCACCACTGCGCCGGCCAGGATTTGGCGATGGGCGTCAGCATGTCCAACAGCAGGGTCGCGCGGGCGCGATCGGCCGGATCCTCGGCCGTCCGTTCGTCGTCCAGCAGGCGACCGCAGTACAGGTTCAGCGCCAGCGAGCCCTCGACGTAGGACTTTTGGGCCAGCAGCATCCGCCGGATGTCGGCGTGTTCGATCAGGGCGACCTGGGGCGAGGTCGGATCCTTGTTCACGGGGCTGCGTCCCTGCGGCCGCGTGCGGGCGTAGTCCAGCGCATGCAGATAGCCGGTATAGCCCAAGGCGGTGGACCCCAGTCCGACCCCGACCCGGGCCTCGTTCATCATGTGGAACATGCAAGCCAGGCCCCGATGACGCTCCCCGACCAGCCAGCCGATGGCGCCGGCCTTTTCGCCCGGACGATGCGCGCCCTCGCCGAAGTTCAGGATGGTGCTGGTGACGCCGCGATAGCCCATCTTGTGGATCAGGCCGGCGAGGGCGACGTCGTTGCGGGCGCCGCACGATCCGTCGTCCTCGACCAGGCGTTTGGGCACGACGAACAGGGAGATGCCCTTGACCCCGGGGGGCGCATCCGGCGTCCGTGCCAGGACCAGGTGGACGATGTTCTCGCTGAGATCGTGCTCGCCGCCCGAGATGTAGCATTTGGAGCCGAACAGGCGCCACGACCCGTCGGGCTGAGGCTCCGCGCGGGTCCGGACATCCGACAGGGACGACCCCGCCTGCGGCTCGGTCAGGCACATGGTGCCGAAGAAACGGCCGGTCATCATCGGCCGGACATAGCGGTCGATCTGTGCCGGAGAGCCATGCGCGATCAGCAGGTTGGCGGCGGCGATGGTCAGGAAGGGATAGGCGGCGGTGCCGACGTTCGCGGCCTGAAACCAGGCCAGGCCAGCCTGGACAATGGTCTGGGGCAGCTGCATCCCGCCCAGGTCGAAATCGGCGCCGGCGGCGATCAGACCCGCCTCGGAAAACAGATCGGTCGCCGCCTTGACCTCGGGAATGATGCGGGCGCGGCCGTTCTCGAACACCGGCTCGTTCTCGTCGCCCAGGCGGTTGTGCGGCGCGAAGTGATCGGTCGCCAGCGTCTCGCACAGCGCCAGCGCCGCCGTGAAGGTCTCGCGCGAGTGCTCGGCATAGCGCGGCCGGGCTGTCAGGCCATCGATCTTAAGCCAGTCGTAGAGCAGGAACTCCAGATCGCGACGGGACAGCAGAAGTGACATTCAGAAGGTCTCGCGGGGCAGGGGAGAAGCGTGGGAATCAGACCGGGCGGTCGCCCTTGACGGTGACGCGATGGCCGAACCGGCGAGCCGGCCAGTAGTCCCACACGGCATGATGCTGGGTGCAGCGATTGTCCCAGAAGGCCACGGCGTCGGGGGTCCAGCGGAACCGGCACTGAAAGGCCGGGTGCTGAAGGTGCTGGAACAGATACTTCAGCAGGGCGTCGCTCTCGTCCGGAGCCAGTCCCACGATGCGGGTGGTGAAGCCCGAGTTGACGAACAAGGCGGTTCTGCCCGTCACGGGGTGCACCCGCGCGATGGGATGGATCGATACTGGGTACTTCGGCCGGTCCGCGACGCCCTGGTCGGCGTACAGGCCGCGATAGACATGTTCGCCGTCGTGAACGGCGCTGAGACCCGCCAGGCGGGCCTTCATTCCGTCTGACAGGGCGTCCCAGGCCGCGTACATGCTGGCGAACAGTGTATCGCCACCCACCGTCGGAGAGGTCCGGATGTGCAGGATGCTGCCCATCGGGGGTTCGGGATCGCACGACACGTCGGTGTGCCACGCTTCGCCGTTGGCACGGCTCGAATGTTCGTCCGCGGCCACGATCATCAGTTCCGGATGGCCCGGCGCGCTAGGTGCCGCCGGATGGATGGCGAGGTCGCCGAAGCGTTTGCCAAAGGCCAGGTGCTGGTCCGGCGTCATCGGCTGATTGCGGAAGAAAAGGACCAGATTCTCGGCGAAGGCCCGCTCGACCTCGGCGAAGACGGCGTCGGACAGGTCGGTGGTCAGGTCGACGCCCTCGATCTCAGCCCCGATCGCGGGTGTCAGCGGGCGGACCAGAATATGGCTGTAGGCGAGGCGGGGGCGGTCAGCGACGAATGGCGCGGTGGCGGGTTTGGTCATGCAGCCCTCCTTGCGGCCGACCGCACTATGCCATCATGTAGATTATTGACAATAGGCCAGGTGAGGCGTTCTTGGCCTTACGAACAATCGGATGATGCCATGCGGACCACTCCCGTCGTCGGCCCCCCTCTATGGACCGCCGCCCAGCTTCAGGCCGATCCTTCCTGGATTCACACGCTCGACGCCACCCAGAGAGCGGAGTGTCTGGCGGCGCTGGAACATACGCGGGTCCGGAGGCTGACGATTGAGGAGATCGAACCGCATCAATTTCCTCTCCCGACCCTAGGCCCAGTACTGGACGGCATCATCGACCAGATCGAGGGGGGGCGGGGCGTGACCCTGCTACGCGGTGTTCCGATCGAGGGACTGTCGATGCCGGACATCGAACGCCTGTTCTGGGGTCTGGCGTCCCACATGGGGTATCCGGAACCGCAGGACGCCTCGGGAAAGAGACTGCATCACGTTCGCGCGGCGCATGTCTTCGCCGACGAGGCCAGCGCCACCGCCGCCTTTCTGGGCGGAACCCTTCGCGGATACCAGACCAACGTCGAGCTGGATTTCCACGGAGACGGCTCCGACGCCCTGTTTTTCCTGTGCGTCCAGGACGCCATGTCGGGGGGGCTCAGCCGGGTCGTCAGCGTGGGTCAGGCGTTCAACACCCTGCTGGCCACCGATCCCGAGCTGGCGATGGTGTTGCAGCAGGACTTTCATTTCGACGCGCGTGGCGAACTCGGCCCGGAGCGGCCGTTCCAGACCGCGCCCGTCCTGACCGATCATGCGGGGCGGCTGAACATCCTGTACAAGCGGGGTTATATCGAACTGGCGCAGCGGCTGGACGGGGTCGCGCCGCTGACCCCCTTGCAGCGACGCGCGCTCGATGCGCTCGACGCCGCCCTCAACGACCCGAACCATGTGCATACCTTCCGAATGCAGCCCGGAGACATCCAGATCGCCAGCAATCATGCCGTGCTGCACGCACGCACGACCTACGAGGAATGGCCGGAGCCGGAGCGCAAGCGCCACATGCTGCGCATCTGGTCGACCCTGCGACGGAACCGCCGTCCGTTGCCGCCCGCCTATCGAACCACCCGCGAGTTCGCCGCGAGCCACGCTCGCCGACTGGCCCTGGGGGATCCCGGTTGATGGTCAGTCCGGCTATCCAGGCTGCCGCCGATCTACTTCGTCATCGCAGGGCGAGGGCAGAGGCGCTTCATCTCACCCTGCCTCAGCGTCGGGCTGCTTTCGAGGCGAATGCCGAACTCTTGCTCGCGGCGACGGATATCGATGTCGAGGCGGGCGTGTTTGCCGGTGTGGCGGGCGAGCGGCTCAACGGGGCGGCAACCGGAGGGACGCTCCTTTACCTGCACGGCGGCGGCTACTGCGTCGGTTCGCCACGAACCCACCGCGAGCTCGCCGGGCGACTGGCGCGTTCGGCGAACCGCGTGGGAGTCGTGCCGGACTATCGTCTGGCTCCGGAACATCCCTTTCCGGCAGGACTGGACGATGCTTTCGCCGTGTACCGGTCGCTCTGCGAGACCGAGGGCGCGCCTCCGACGCTGGCCGGAGACTCCGCCGGGGGCGGCCTGGCGCTCGCTCTGCTGTTGCGGCTCCGTGAGGACGGCTTGCCCCTGCCGCCCCGGGTAGCTGTGCTCTCGCCCTGGACGGACCTGACCCTGGGCGGGGCGTCGATCCGTGACCGCGCGGGGCGTGATCCCTATATGAGCGAAGCGGTGCTCACCGCCTTCGCCGATGCCTATGCGCCCGTCGGGGACCGCCGTCGGCCGCTGGTGTCGCCGCTTCACGCCGACCTGTCGGGTTTCCCCCTGTTGTGGATCGAGGTCGGCAGCGAGGAGGTGTTGTTCGACGACGCCGCCCGGCTTCATGATCGTGCGCGGGCGGACGGCGTGGAGGCGACACTCTTCGTGGGCGAGGGCCTGTTCCACGTCTGGCAGGCCGTGCCGGGCGCCCCCGAAGCTCTCGCCGCAAGCGACCGGATCGGGTCGTTCCTGTCCGGGTCGCAAACCTAAAGCGGCGATACGATCCCCTTTTCAGGTCTCAGCAGTTCGCTCAGGGAATCCAGGACGATCGCGCGGCCTTCGCGTTCGGCATCGTCCGGGCGGCGTTCGATGATGGCGTCGGCGATGCGCAGCCAGGCGCGCGAGGACTGATGCTGTCTCGCCTTGCCCATCATCGCCGCCCAGTGCAGCGCGATCTCCAGTTCGAGTTCGAGCCCCAGCCGGTTCAGGTAGGGTGAGTCCGCCACCAGATTGATCACCGTCGACAGTCGCCGCCGTACGCGGATGTAGTCGGACACCGGCGCGTCTCGGTCCACGGCCAGGGCGACCAGCGCGGCGGCGCCGTCTCGAATGGCGTCCAGGTGCCGGGGATTGCGCCGCTCACGCTCCGCCGCCGTCCGCATGGTCAGGGCGGTGATCTCCGCGCGGATGCGAAAGATGGACAACAACTCAGCGGAGGACTGCGTCCGCACGACCGCACCGCTGCGACCGCCCAGGTCGATCAGACGTTCGCGGTCCAGCATCTTCAGCGCGTCTCGGACCGGCCCCCGGCTGACCCCGAAATGTTCGGCGAGCGGGGTCTCGCGCACCGGGTCGCCGGGCTTGATGTGTCCGAACTGGATTTGGTCGCGAATCCAGGCGGCGATCTGATCTGCGACGGACGCCGTCCGCGCCACGCCGACGACCAGATCCTCGGTCCCTTCGAGATAGCCCCGGACCGGATCCATCAGGCGGACACCGAGACGATGGCCCGATGCAGCGCCAGCCGCTTGAGCAGAACCGTCAGTTTCAGGTCGCCTGCGAGCGCCCCCAGGCGGTCCAGTTGCGCTGTCTCCGCGGCGAACCGTGCGCGGGCGTCGAGGTCTGAGTTCGATGCCGACAACCGCTCTCCGGCCAGGGTCTCAAGCAGGGACAGCAGTCGCGCCCAGACCGCCTCGATTTCCTGGGGCGGAGCATCCTCCGCGCTCAGCACGACCGCGCCTCGATGCCGGAACATCCGGACGGCGCCCGCCTTCTCGAGGTGATGCAGGGCCTCGCGGGCGCGTGCGTGCGTGCATCCGGCGACCGAGGCGATCTCGCGTTCCGTCAACCTGGAACCCGGTGCATTCAAGCCTTCGAGTATCCGATCGACGAACAGGTCGGCGATGGCGTCGCCCGCCATGCTTTCATCTTCGTGCGTCTCGGGACCGGTTGAAGGCTGGGGGGGCGGCAACGGCGCTGGTCTCCTTCGGCGGGCAGGAATCGGTCTTCCGATGCAGGCTCGATCCTACATCGGAAATGCGGCCTGCATTCTCATCCTCCGCCCAACGCCCGATAAATCAAGGGTCTGAGGATATCGCGCAGCGGGACGGATCCCGAAGGGAGCCTCTGGGTCATGACAACGACCGACAGACCAATCTCGGGCGCGGCCCAGAAGGTGGTGCTGGCCGCTCCGCCCCAGCTGTATTCGCCGCGAGAGCCCGCGCCGGCGGCGTCCGACAGGGTGGCGACGCCCCCGAGCGCCTGGCCCAGCCCCGTGCCGGAGCCCCCCAGGCCGATGGCCGCGAACCGGCTCAGGCCCTCTGCGACCCTGTCCTGGGGACCGTAAGGGGACGTCATCAAAGCGACCGAAGCGGGCGACATGACCCGGACGCCGCCGACAGAACCACCGCAGGCCAGCATGTCGGCGAACCGGCCGTAGTCCCGCAGGCTGGAGACGAGGCCGGCGCTGCCCGATTGAGCGGCGGGCGGCCTCAGCAAGGCCGAGTTCGCTCCGCGTTCGACGACCTGCGCCGCGCCGTCCCGGACCGTCCACAGATCGGTCATCCGTGCGGCGCCGTCTGTCGGCGCCTGGAACCCCGTGTCGCTCATACCGAGCGGATCGAACAGATGCGCCTTCATGTAGTCGCCGAGACTCAGGCCGGACACGCGCTGGATCACGAGACCGGCGATATCCAGCGAGTAGCCGTACAGCCAGCCCTCTCCGGGCTGGAAGCGCAGCGGAACGGCGGCGATTTTCTCGGCGAACCCGTCCAGCCCGCCTATGGCGGGATTGAACATCCAGGCGCCAGCGTCGAGGCCCGCTGCGCGATAGGCCGCCGAGGCCGCGTCTCCGTTCCAGCTGTTGCTGATCCCCGATGCATGGGTCAGCAGATGAGCCACCGTCATCGTTCGCGCCGGTTCGGTCGCGCCTGTCGCATCGGTGGCGACGGTCAGGCTCCTGAAAGCCGGGATCACGTCGCCGACCGGGGTATCGAGGGTCAATCGCCCTTCCTCGCAAATCAGCAGGGTCGCCGCCGCCACCACCGGCTTCGTCATGGAGTAGATGCGGAACAGACTGTCGACAGACACCGGACCCGCGCCGCTGTGAAAGGCGTCCAGCAGGATCTCGCCGTTCCTTGCGATGCGCATCGACGCGAAGGGCAGGGCGCCGCCATCGACGAACGCCTTCAACGCCTGGCTGGCGCTTTCCAGCCCTTGCGTCGATCGGGCGGCCGCTGCGGGTCCCGGCGACAGGATCAGGCCGGCCCCGGCGGCCAGGAATTCGCGACGACAGATAGCGGAAGGGCGCGCGGGAAGAGGAAATCGGTTCATGGGTCTCGACCTCAGACAAGATTGTCGATTATTGACATATTGTCGCGATGTCGTCGATCTCTGGAGACACCCTTGCCCCACATCGCATCGCAGGATGGAACATCGTCATGGCCGGCCATGAGCCTGGCCGAGGCGACCGCGCGGGTCATCGCGCCGGGGATGCCCTGTGAGACCGCTGATGCGGTCATCGACGGTCGAACAGTCCGGGTCTGGAAGCACGCGCCCGTGTCGCTCGGGGCCGTTCTCGCCCATTCCAGAATCTACGGCGATCGCATCGCCTTCGTATACGAGGACGAGCGGATCACCTTCGAAGCGCATTGGCGCGCGGCAACGAATTTCGCTGCGGCCCTCAGCGAGGCCGGCGTGGTCAAGGGCGATCGGGTCGCCATCGTCATGCGCAACCTTCCGGAATGGCCGGTCGCCTTTTATGCGGCGGCATCGCTCGGCGCCGTGGTGACGCCGCTGAACGCCTGGTGGACCGGCCCGGAGCTGGCCTTCGCCGTTCGCGACAGCGGCAGCAAGGTGATCATCCTCGATGGGGAACGATACGCCCGACACGGGCCCGACCTGCTGGCCTTGCCAAGTGTAACCCATGCCTTCGTATCCCGGCCAGTCGACCCCCTGATCGACGCAGGCGTGGTCGATATTGAGGCGATCATTGGCCGCCCAGCCTCATGGAGCGACCTGCCGGATCACGCCGGTATCGTGCCAGACTTAGGACCCGAAGACGACGCGACGCTGTTCTACACATCCGGCACCACCGGCCAGCCCAAAGGCGTCCTGTCCACGCAGCGCGCGGTCAACAGCAACATCATCACCGCCCTTGCCACTCAGCAGCGCGCCTTCATTCGTCGAGGAGAAACGCCGCCGCCGACCGGGCTGGCCGCACCCCAGTATTCGGGGCTGATCTCCGTGCCCTTCTTCCATGTCACCGGCTGCGTCGCGATCCTCAATCTGGCGATGTTCGGCGGATCCAAGCTGGCGATGATGCGGAAATGGGATCCGGTCCAGGCGTTCGCCCTGATCGAGCGCGAGCGGCTGGCGTCGGCCGGGGGCGTGCCGACCATCGCCTGGCAGTTGCTCGAACACCCCGCGCGTGACGACCACGACCTGTCGTCGCTGGTCGCCCTAGGGTGGGGTGGGGCACCGTCCGCACCGGAACTGGTGCGGCGCATCCGCGAGGTCTTCCCCCAGACCCGCGCGGGTCAGGGCTGGGGCATGTCGGAGACCTCTGGCACTTTCACCAGCCACAACGACGAGGACTATGAGGCGCGACCGACCAGCTGCGGACCGTCGCCCGCCGTGGGGCAAATCCGCATCGTCGATCCGGTGGACGGCAAGACCGAGCTGCCGATCGGGGACGTGGGCGAACTCTGGGTATCGGGACCGATGACGGCCCGCGGCTACTGGAACAATCCGGAGGCCACGGCCCGGACCTTCGTCGACGGTTGGGTACGCACGGGCGATCTCGCGCGGGTCGATGACGAGGGCTTCTGCTACGTCGTCGATCGGCTGAAGGACATGCTGATCCGGGGCGGGGAGAACATCTTCTGCAGCGAGATCGAGAACGTGCTCTACGAGTACCCGGCGATCATGGATGTCGCCGCGTTCGGTCTGCCCCATCCCACGCTCGGAGAGGAACCCGCCGCCGCCGTTACATTGAAGCTGGGTATGGTTGTGTCCGAGGCTGACCTAAAGATCTTCCTCCACGGGCGGCTCGCCGCCTACAAATGCCCGGTTCGCATCCTGGTCCTGGCGGAACCGCTCCCGCGAAATCCGAACGGAAAGATCCTGAAGGACACATTGCGGGCTATTGCCGCATTAACTCCCGCGCGGTGATCACCCGCATGATCTCGTTGGTGCCCTCCAGGATGCGGTGGACCCGCAGATCGCGCACGATCCGTTCCAGCGGATAGTCCCTCAGATAGCCGTAGCCACCGTGCAGCTGCAGCGCCTCGTCGGCGATGTCGAAACAGGCGTCGGTGGCCATCCGCTTGGCCATGGCGCACCATTTGGTCGCTTCCGGATGACGCGTGTCCAGCGCCCAGGCCCCGCGCAGCACCATCAGCCGCGCGGCCTCCAGCGCCGTGGCCATGTCGGCCAGCTTGAACTGCGTATTCTGGAACTCCGCCAGCGCCTTGCCGAACTGTTTTCGCGTGGCGACGTAGGCCTGGGCCGTCTCAAGCGCCAGCCTCGCCCCGCCCAGCGAACAGGCCGCGATGTTCAACCGCCCGCCGTCCAGCCCCATCATCGCATAGCGGAACCCGTCGCCCTCCTTGCCCAGGAGGTTGGCGGCCGGCACCCTACAGTCGTCGAACGCCACGATGGCCGTGGGTTGGGAGTTCCAGCCCATCTTCTTCTCCTGCGCCCCGAAGCTGAGGCCCGGCGTGCCCTTCTCGACCACGAACGCGCTGATGCCCTTGGGCCCTGCCTCCCCCGTCCGCGCCATGACGACATAGACGTCCGAGGTCCCGGCGCCCGAGATGAAGGCCTTGGACCCGTTCAGGACGAAATCGTCGCCGTCTCGCGTCGCGGTCGTCCGCATCGCCGCCGCGTCCGATCCCGAGCCCGGTTCGGTCAGGCAGTAGCTCGCGATCCGCTCCATCGTCGCCAGACGCGGCACATAGCGGGCGCGCAGATCCTCTGACCCGAACCTGTCGATCATCCAGGTCGCCATGTTGTGGATCGAGATGAAGGCCGCCGTCGACACGTCGCCCCGCGCCAGCTCCTCGAAGATCACCGCCGCCTCGACCCGGCCGAGCGCCATGCCGCCATGCTCTTCGCCGGCATAGATGGCCGCGAAGCCCGTCTCGGCGGCACGACGCATGACGTCGACGGGAAAGTGTTTCGTCTCGTCCCACTCGGCCGAATGAGGCGCCAGTTCCGCGTCGGCGAACGCGCGCGCCGCGTCCTGAATGGCGCGCTGATCCTCGGTGAGGGAGAAATCCATGGGGTCTCCTTGGAATGACGCCCGGGGAGCGCCTCCGCGTTCGACCCGGGCGATAGACGAGGCTCAGGGGAGTGAGGTGCGCCGTTCGATCATGTCACCCCATTGTCGGAATGACGAAGCTGGAATCGGCGTGCTCCAGCTCCGAGTCCGGCCAGCGGGCGGTGATAGTCTTGACCTTGGTCCAGAACTTCACGCCCTCCATGCCGTGCTGATTGGTGTCGCCGAAGGCCGAACGCTTCCAGCCGCCGAAGGTGTGATAGGCGACCGGCACCGGTATGGGCACGTTGATCCCGACCATGCCGACGTTGACGCGGGCGGCGAAGTCGCGGGCCGCGCGGCCGTTCTGGGTGAAGATGGCGACGCCGTTGCCGTACTGGTGCTTGCTGGGCAGGCTCAGCGCCTCCTCGAAGCTGGCGGCGCGGACGATCTGCAGGACCGGGCCGAAGATCTCCTCCTTGTAGGATTCCATCTCGGGCGTGACGTGGTCGAACAGGGACGGGCCGATGAAATAGCCCTTCTCGTGCCCCTGCAGGCTGAAGCCGCGGCCGTCGACGACCAGCTCTGCGCCGTCCTTGACCCCCTGCTCGATCCAGCCCTCGACGCGGGCCTTGTGCTGGGCGGTGACGACCGGGCCGTAGTGGGCCCCCGCGTCGGTCGAGACGCCGACCCGCATTGTCGGAATCTCGGCGACCATGCGCTCGCGAAGTTCGTCGGCGGTCTTCTTGCCCACCGGCACCACGACCGGCAGGGCCATGCAGCGCTCGCCGGCCGAGGCGGCTGCAGGCCCCAATGCTTGATCGCCCGCAGTTGGCGCAGGAAGGCGCTGGAGGTGATCGGTTTGTCCCGGTCGCTGACGCGTTCCTTCAACCGATCGAGGAAGGCGTTCGCCGCCCTTCGACTGGTCTCGCTGGCAGTGAAGAACAGGTAGAATTTGGGATCGCGGCGGGTGACGACCGCCTTGGCGATCAGGGGCCAGGACACCGGTCCGACGAGGCGGATGCCGGGGCCGCCGGCCGGGCCGGTGCCGGAAAGGATCACCTTCCGGACCAGAGCAGGGGCCTGACGCAGGATGTCCTGGGCGACGAAACCGCCGAGCGAAAAGCCCAGCAGATCGACGGTCGTCAGGTCGAGCGCCTCGATCGCGGCGATCATGTCGGCGGACATCTCTGCGATGGTCGTGGGAGCTCGTCCGCCCGATCCGCCGACGCCGCGATAGTCGAGCGCATAGACTGTGCGACCCTGGGCCAGCCCGTCGACGATCCGGGGATCGAAATTGTCCAGGGTCGCTCCCCAGTGATTCAGCATCACCAGCGGCATGCCGCCCTCCGGGCCCAGGCGCCGGTAGGCGAAGGTCACGCCCGCCGCCTCGACCTGGAGATTAGGCGTGTCGCGCCAGACGACGGACGTATGGATGCTCACTGTTGTGCCGCCTTGAGCGAGACGACGACCTTGCCCTTGGCGCGACCGGTTTCGACGTATGCCAGCGCCTCGTTCAGGGCCTCGAAGGGGAAGGTCCGGTCGTTGACGGTGCGGATGTCGCCCGCTTCGATCCGTTCGGCGATGCGGCCGAGCTGGGCGCCCTCTGCCTTCATGAACAGGAAGCTGTACTGGACGCCCCGCGCCCTGGCCTTGCTGCGGATCTTGCGGCTGCCGAGACCAATAATTTGACGCACGATCCAGTTCAGGCCCTGCGCCTCGGCGAAAGCGGGATCGGGCGGGCCGGAGATCGAGATCAGCTTGCCGCCCGGCTTCAGAACGTCGAGCGATCGCTCCAGTGTCTCGCCATCCAGGCTGTTCAGCACCACGTCGTAGCCGGACAGGACCTTGGTGAAATCCTCGGTGCGATAGTCGATGACGACGTCGGCCCCCAGGCTGCGGACCAGGTCGGCGCCCGATACCCCGGCTGTGGTGGCCACGGTCGCGCCGAGATGTTTGGCCAGCTGGATTGCGAAGATGCCGACGCCGCCGGAGCCGGCATGGATCAGGACCTTGTCGCCCGGCGTTACGCCCGTGCGGTCGACAAGCACCTGCCAGGCAGTAAGGGCGGTCAGCGGAACGCCCGCCGCGTCCTCCATCGACAGGTTGGCAGGCTTCAGCGCGACGTCGTCCTGATGGATGGCGATGCGTTCGGCGAAGGCGCCGATCCGCCCATCGCGCGGTCGGGCATAGACATCGTCGCCAGTCTTGAAGCGTGTGACGTTCGCGCCGACGGCGGTGACGCGACCGGCGACATCGTGACCCAGAACCAGCGGCGTCCTGTAGGGTAGGATCGGCTTGAACGCTCCGTCCCGGATCTTGGCGTCCAGTTGGTTCAGTCCAGCGGCGTGGACCTCGACCAGAACGTCGTCATTTCCCACCTCCGGCTCCGGCAGGTCGGTGAGGCGAAGCGGGGTGCCCTTGCCATAAGCGTCAAGTACGAACCCCTTCATTACGACGCCGTCTTGTAGCGCGGGGCCGCGGTTGTCTGACCGAAGCCCGGCAGCATCTGATGACGGGCGGCCTGGAAGGCGTCCCAGTGCGATGCATCGTGCAACGGCGGGATCGTCACGCCCTCGCGCCGGTCGAACCCGACGAAGGCGGCATCGACCATCTCGCCGACCTCCATCATGGGCGGCAGCTGCGACCGATCGGCTCCGGCGCGGGTCCAGATCTCGGTGCAGGTAGCGGCCGGCAGGACCGCTTGGACATAGACCCCCTTGGGCCCCAGCTCGAACGCCAGCCCCTGCGAGAGATAGAGGACGAACGCCTTGGTCGCGCCGTATACGGTCTGGCCAAACTCGGGGATAAGGCTGACCGCCGAGCCGACGTTGATGATCGCGCCTTGGCCGGTCTCGACAAACCGGGGTGAGACGGCATGGGCCAACCGCAGAACGGCCGTCGTGTTTACCGCCAACAACTGCGCGATGTCCGACGCGGCCTGTTTTTCGAAGCGACCAGCGAAGGACAGACCCGCGTTGTTGACCAGCACACCGATGCGGTCGTCGTCGCGCAGTCGGGCTTCGACGACGGCCAGGTCGGCCCCGTCCGTCAGATCGGCCTGGATCACGTCGATCGCGACGCCGGTCTCGGAGCGGAGCCGCTCCGCCAAGGCATCGAGCCGCGCCTTATCGCGCGCGACGATCACCAGATCGTGGCCCCGTCTGGCGAAGCGATCAGCGTATGTCGCTCCGATACCGCTGGAGGCGCCGGTGATGAGAACTGCGGGAAGGTCGGACATGGAGGCTCCAATGCGATCAGCATAATCATGACAAGCGTCATCTATCTTGCCAAATATGATCGCCATCATGTACGTGTCAACGGCGAAATGGAGATTGGGCGTGAAAGTCAGCCGCGAGCAGATGAAGGCGAACCGCGAGCGTATCCTGACGGAGGCGGGCCGCCTGTTCCGCGAAAAGGGTTTCGACAGTGTCGGCGTGGCGGAGGTGATGAATGCCGCCGGGCTGACTCACGGGGGCTTCTATGGCCATTTCGCATCCAAGGACGACCTGATCGCGCAGACCGTGGCTCACATGTTCAAGCCTGCCGACGACCAGGCGAACGGTCTCGAGGATATTGCCGGTTTCGTCGATGCCTACCTTTCGCCCCGGCATCGGGCGGGGGTTGCGAGGGGGTGTCCCACCGCGGCGCTCGTCGCCGACATCCGTCGGCAGGGACCGGAAACACGCAGCGCGCTCACCGCGGGCGTCCGGTGCCAGATCGACCGCATTGCTGCCGAGATGTTAAACGCTTCACCATTAGAGGTGCGCCGCAATGCGACCGGGGTTTGGGCGACCATGGTTGGAGCTGTGATCATGGCACGGACAATCAACGACGAAGCGCTGTCCGATCAAATCCTGAGTGACGCCCGAGACTGGATCAAAAGCCGGACGTCAAATCACGAAGCATGATAGCTTACGCTTCTTGGACTTCGTAAGCCTCGGCCGGTTGGTTGAAGTGCTGAATGCCAAAATCCGAGGGGTGACTTGCCCCAATCGTCCCGCGATCACAACGGGAGCCCGCAGGCTTCACAGCTGATGTGAAGCACCCGTAAGACCAGCCGACCGGCAGCGGCGTTCAGCCGCAACGTCGCAAACGCAAGGCCGTCCTGGGCGGACTGGGGTCGGAATTGGTTTTAGCTGTCTTGCCACTGGCCGATCGTGGCCCGAGTTCCTCAGATCTCTAGCTCCATGATAATCTCGGCGGACTGAGCAAGATGAGAGCCAGGTGGAACACGTCCTGGACATCGCATGGTGACTGAAGCTCTCTTCTCGCTGAGGTTTCCCGAGCCTTCTCGGTGCTATGATCTGCGCCAACCCATCATCGTGCAGCCTGAGTGATACTGAGCCATCAGACAGCCGAAGGCGTCCAGTCCGCCAAAGCGACGGCACGCGGGACCAGAGCTTTACCCCAAGCCGCTCAAGGCTGCCGCGCTTGCGCCATTCAAGGCCAGTAACTGCGATCCATGTCCTCCAACAATGATGCGATCAAACGTTTCACTAAGGCCCTCGGCTCGGCCGATGCTGATGAACTTGGGCTCCATCTGGCCCCTTCGGTAGAATGGATCGTCGAAGGCCTTCCGACATTGCACGGCCGAGAGTCCATCCTGCGCTACTGGCGACGACTGCTGCTTCGCTATCGAGCGATCCGTGTCTCGTTGAACCGTCTGGTGATCGATGGCGATACCCGCATCGCTGAGCAAACCCATATGCTTGATCGGGGCGAGGCTGGCTCGCTGCTGTTCGCCAACATCGCGGTCTATCGTCTACAGGATGGTCGAATCTGTCACTGGACCGACCACATCGACCTCAGTGATGCGCCCCCGGCGGAAGTCGCTCTCTGGCGCCGGCTGCGCGAGCTGGCCTGACCGTCACTCAGGCGATGCATGGAGTGGCGAGGCATGTTTGCTTCGAGCGACCCGATCCAGCAATGAGCAATGACGAACGAGCATGGTCTTCCGCAGCGCCAGCCCGACCGAAACGCCCGGAGCCTGCAGACCGCCGTCATGGAAGGCAGTCCTTCCGGCATGCCCGCGAGCCGGATGTGCGGGACCGCTTCAGCAAGAGATCGCCTTCCGCAGCGAGCCTTTTAAGTTTCTCGCCAACCGCGCGCCCGGCGTCTATTCGCGACCTTTCGTTCGGGGGATGACATGGCGGTACAGGTGCTGAAACGGGGCGACGGTCGGCGCCGCGGTCTAATCGCCGACTGGGATCTGTGGCTCCACCATGCGGACGAGCTCTATCTTCGCTTCGTCGAGCGGGTCGGCGAGTCGCCGTTCAGCTATCACGAGGTCGCGTGCACGGGGTTCCTCGCGTCCGCCGCGGCCATGGCCGGGTTCATCCCGCTGGCGGAATACGAGATCATCAAACGCGCGAAAGCGGACCGGCGCACCAAGGCCGACGGACGGGCCGACCTGTGGTTCGCCTCTCCGGAACGCGCCTATTCGTTCGAGGTGAAGCGTGCCTGGCTGGCGGCGACACCCGGCAATCTAAAGGAGCGGCTGGCGGCCGCCGCCGACGACATCGCCTGCATCCCCAGGGACGAGTACCATCACGCGGCGGGTCTCCTGATCGCCAAGGTCAGGGATGTGCACCGTCAATACACCTACGAGATGGTGGCGCAGGATGGCGACGTCGATCTGGCCTACAGGATCGGACCCGAGGGAGAAGAGGGGGCTTACCTCTATTTCAAACTCACGTGCTGAGAGGGCGTCTCGGAGATCGGCGAGGGCGCGACTCCGTCTAGGTTCGCCCGATGACCCGTGAAGACCTCGACCTCGCCCTGGACCGCATGATGAACAATGCGCCGGACCAGCAGCCCGGGGTGATCATGGTCGAGGCCAATCACTGGTGCGCCGACCTCTCTGCGGTTCGGGCGACCTGCGCCTCGCTCACCGACGGCATGCGCTATCGCAACATCAAGATCCTGGTCTCCTCCGCCTTCACGACGGAGGTATTGTCGCGCGCCGACGCCGGCGAGCGCGGGGAACCCTATCGGGACCTCACGGCGGGGCCTGAGACCGCATAGCCGGCAAGGCTTGCAGCGCTGACGTGAGAGCCGCGACGTATCGCGACCCCTCGAACACTGGAGTTCGGCTGGGCTATTCGCGAACCGCGTGTATCCTCTCGTCCCGGTCGCTAGCCTGATGACGGGCTCCGCTTCTCGAGCACAGGATGCCGTTGATTGTCGATGATCCGAAACAACTCTGGTCTCGCCGTCGGCATTGAGCGGCCGGGTGTCTTTAGATGAGCGTCTATCGTCCCGTTGATCGGGTCTTCGCCCCGGTCGACGGGGACAAGGAGATCACGCCCGACCTCATTCAAGCCTGGGGGCGTCAGGTGACCGGGTCGAAAACCTGGTCCGAACTCCTCGAAATTCCGCGCGTCGTCATTCTGGCTGAAGCCGGCAGCGGCAAGACACGCGAGTTCGAAGAACAGGTCAAACGTCTGCGAGGGGACGGCGCATTCGCCTTCTTTGGCCCGATAGAGGTGATCGCTGATCGAGGCCTCAAGGACATCCTCTCCCACCAAGATCACGAGCAGTTCGAAGCCTGGGTCCGGTCGAGCGCGCCAGCCTGGTTCTTTCTGGACTCGGTCGATGAGGCCAAGCTCACACGCAAGAGTCTGGATTTCGCGCTGAACAAATTCTCTCGCGAACTCGCGACCGCTCATGACCGGGCGAATGTTCTGATCTCTTGCCGAGGAAGCGATTGGGAAGTCGGAGATCTTGATCGGATCGATCAGGCTTTGCCGGCGCCCATTCCGACCCCCGCGATATCGGTCCATGTCGGACCCGACGAGGTTCTGCTTTCGGTTCTAAACCACAGCGCATCGACCTCGATCGCCCAAGCGACTGGACCCGCACGACGCGCGAAGCCGACGATCGTGCGTCTCGTGGATCTGTCGACCGCGCAGCGCAGGGGGTTCGTCGCGGCGGAGGGAGTTTCGGATTCTGAGGCTTTCGATGACGCGATTGATCGCAACGGCCTGTCCGATCTGGCTTCCCGCCCGGCCGACCTCCGGCTCCTGATCGACTATTGGAAAAAGAACGGCCGCTTCGGCACCTTGGCCGAGATGATGGATGTCGCCATCGACGCCCGTCTGCAGGAGCGGGGCGATCGGCCCGACGCGTCCTTCCTGACCGACGAACAAGCCCGCCTCGGGGCGGAGCGAATGGCGGCCGCCATGACGCTCGGTCGATCCGTCACAGCCATGTCCGGCGATCCCGACCACCCCGCCGGCATCGGCACCGACCCCGCAAAGGTATTGCCGGAATGGACGCTTCAGCAGCGAGCGGCCCTTCTCAGGCGCGGGGTGTTCGCCATCGCCACCTATGGCCTGGTGCGGTTCCACCATCGGACGGTGCAGGAGTATCTATGCGGCGCCTGGTTCAGGAGAATCCTTCGCGAACCCGGAACTGAACCCGCCGTTCGAGGCGTGATCTTCGCGGAGAAGTACAACGTCCACACCGTTCCGCCTTCGCTGCGGCCGGCGGCGGCATGGCTGTCCCAGCAGAGCGACGGGCTGGCCCGTGCCCTGATCGAGTGCGAGCCGATCGTCCTTCTGGCATGGGGAGACCCGGCGGCCTTGTCGTTAAGAGACCGAGCCCGCCTGCTTGAGGTCTATGCCGAGCGCGACGTGGTGGGCAATCTATCAGACCACCACATCGATCAGCGCGCTCTGTGGATGTTCGCCGAGCCGGGACTGGCGGACGCCATTCGCGCTGTCTGGTCGGGGGCCGGAGACAGTTTTCAGCTCGAGCTCCTTCGAATTATCGAGCTGGGCAACATCGCCGCATGCCTGGATCTCGTGCGCGAGGTCGCGTTGAATATGACGGCGGCGAGGTACAATCGAATCTACGCTGCGCGTGCCCTCGAGGCCTGCGCCGATGAAGTGGGCCTTCGAACTCTCGGGGCCGACCTGGTCGCGAACGCCGCGGACACAGGACCAGCCCTTGCGCCGTCGTTAGCGCTGGCCTGTTTTCCGCGTGGACTGTCCGTGGCCCAACTGATCACGGTCATGGACCTGAGCCGCCCCGCCCGCGAATATCAGGTCGAGGGTTTCGGCTACGCCCTCGAAGAGCTCTGGGAGAAGTGCGCGGACGCCGCGATGCGCGAATCCTTCATGGCCAGCGTCGCCGACCTTTGTTTTCAACTTCCCCATCAGGACTACGATCCCGTCTCAGCACGTCATCGGATTCTCGCGAACCACCTCAGCGGAATGTGTCGACGTGCGGTCCTGGCCTCGGATGTCGATGGCGTAACGCCGGCCCTCATTCGTCTCTTACAGGCCAGTGAGCGGTCTCGCGATGACGACAGATCGGACGACGAGCCCAATGTCTACGCGCTTGTTCAAGCTCGACCGGAGTTGAAGCACCGCCTGTTCTGGGCGGACGTCGTTTTCGAGCGCGAGCACGCAAGCGACGACCACCCGGTGGTTCATTTCTGGCAGCTCTGGTGGCATGGACGCCGCTACTGCCAGCCCACGATCGCCGACCAGGCTTATTTTGAAGGCCGTCTTATCGTCGGCGATGTCGGCGACCGACGCATGGCGTTGAGCGTCCTTTGGGTCCTCGCCCGGGAGCGTGAGGACGCTGAAACGGCGCTGGATGCGCTCGCCTTTCAGATCCAGGACCAACCGGTCATCGCCGCCGACCTCGCCGAGCACCGGGCGCCGCGTCCACGTCGGGAGAAGGAACTGGAGTTTGAAGCCAAGCAGGTCGAACGCGAGGAAAAGCGCGCCCAGCGTCAAACCCGTGATCAGAAGACCCTGCTCGACCGCCGCGCCAGGCTCCAGGCCGATCCCAGTCTGCTGACGGAGCCGAAGCGGCTCGCTCGGTGGCCCGGCCCGCTGGAGCTCGACCAGCTCACGGAATGGCTGGCCCAGGCCACCAAGAGCGACCGGATGACGGTGGCGGACCGATGGAGGGACCTGGAGGCGGCTTTCGGCCTGCCTGTTGCCGAAGCCTATCGCGATGGCATGAAGGCCATCTGGCGGATCACTCCGCCTGAACGTCCCGTCTGGAACGGCGGCACGCGTACCGTCAAGCGAACCACATTGCTGGCGGCGGCGGGATTGGCGCTCGAGGCATCTGAAGACCCTCGTTGGGTGGAACACCTCAGCCTCCCGGAAGTGGAGCGGGCGTCACGGCATGGCGTTTGGGGCGACCATGGCTATCCCGAATACCTGACCGATCTGCTGCGGGTTCACCCGGACATCGCCGCGCCTCTGGTGCTTGAAGAGCTTGGTCGTGAATGGCGTAGAACAGCCAACAGCTACACGCCGTTTCTCTATCAAGCGGAAGCCGGTGGCTTGCCGATCAGTCCGACGCTGCGCGCCGGCCTCCTGGCCTTTATCCTGGGCCCAGACTCTAAGTTCCGGGACCGCTCAGGATCCGCCCAACAGATCATGCGTCGGATGGAGGTCCTCAGCGAAGGCGAGCGAACGGCCTTTGTCCGTCTCGCCAAGCGTCGCTTCGCCAGGGCCGAAGCGACCGAGGACCTGGACCGGACGATCGGCAATCTCGCTATCCTGATGGAATTCGACGCCCGGGTCGGCGTTCCTGCTCTTGAAGCTTACCTAGAACGGACGGCGGACATCGCCGGCCACGCCGAACTGGTCTGGGCGCGTCTTTTCGGAATGTCTCAAGGGCTGGTCCCACGCATCGCCCCCATGACGGTTTCCCTGCTGAGCGCCTTGACCCGCTTGGCCTACCTCTATGTTCAACCCGACAAAGACGTCTGGCGCGACGGCGAGCTCACACGCCGTGACGACGCCCAGACGGCGAGGAACGCGGTCTTGACGCGCCTGATCGATCAAACCGGGCTCGCCGCACACCAGGCGGTCTCGACAATGGCGGACGCCATGCCGTCTCCACACCGTTCCGTGCGATTTCGGCAGCTGGCCCGCAGAATGGCCGAGAGGGATTCAGAACCGCCGGCCTGGACAGAAGCCCAGGTCAGAACCTTCGAGGTGGACCACATCGCGCCGGTCGCATCCGGGGCTGACCTGCTGCGCCTCGTGCTCGCTCTGTTGGACGAGATCGCGCTGCGTTTCGTCGAAGCCGACACCTCGTCCGCCGCCGTTGTCCGATCCGCCGTCGACGAAAAAGCGGTCCAGCAATGGCTGGCCGAGGCCCTGGAGCTGAGAGCGGGCGGCCGGTTCAGAGTGCATCTCGAGAAGGAAATCGTGCACGGCGACCTTCCTGACATCACGGTGAGCTCGACGACCTCAGAAGCCGAAGTCGCCATCGAGGTGAAGCACGCCGGTAAAGGATGGTCGCTTCCCAAGCTCGAGTTCGCCTTGCGAGATCAACTCGCGGAGCGCTATCTCAAGCCCGCCTACCGCCGCCACGGCGTTCTGGTGATCAGCAACCATGCGCCGCGCCAGTGGATCGACAAGCCGAGTGCGCGCCGCCTGTCGTTCGCCGAGGTCATCGCGCATCTTCAGACCCAGGCGGCCGCCATCCGGGAAAACGCCGCCGGTCCGATCGTGGCGACGGTCCGCGGCCTTGACGCCTGGCTGAGCGAAACCGCCAAGCCGGTGGTCGCGGACGTCTCTGGCCCCGATCCGTCAGTCGACTAGGCCTGGCGTTAGCTCGCGACGACGAAGGTCGCCAAGAGGGACAGAAACGCAAGGAAACCGCCGAGCATGGTCCAGACGTGGGAGCGGTTGATGGCGTTCCAGCCGCTGTCGGTCAGCTTGTAGGTGTGGCCGACGCTGTCGAACATCGGACCCTTGGGAAGACTTCCGTCGGGCGCGAGCCTGCCTCTGGGCACGGCTCTCTCCATGATTTCCACCCAGCCCCGCATCTCGCAGGTGAGCAGAATCGCGTCCGTTCTGTCGGAATCCATCAAGGCGCGTTCGATCACCCTCACGTCGCCAGGTTGGAGGATGAGGGCCACGCGCTGACGAGCCAGTCCCTTCAGCACCTCGCGGATTTCCCGTTCTTCTCGCCAGTCGTTCAGCACGGCGTCCCCTTTTCGTGTCGGCTCAGCATACCCCTTGATGCGTCAATATTGGTCGTGTGCTTGAGATCCACACCTTGCGCGTCGGCCCGGTTTGGCTACCGCTCGAAAGCATCGGTCCGGGATCGGCCGCGCGGGACACGGTATGCTGATCAATTCCAGGCTGGTGACGATCGACAGCTCGCATTGGATCAACCTGACCAAGGCGGCTCGTTCTGCCTCCTCAGCGATGCGGGAGAAGGCCTACGCCTTCCCGCAACGCCTGCTCGATCGGGGCTACCTGCTGACGCTCAGCTGGCACCATCTCGAGGAACTGCTCTCGATAGAGGACGACGCGATCGCAGAAGCTCGGCTGGCCTTTATCGCCGATTTGCCGCACGTGGCCTGGATTCGCAGCCTCGATCCGGCGCAGGCCCTCGGCAGCATCCTGGATATCGTCGCCGCCGAAGTTCAGGCCATCGCGGCCGGGGCGGCCACGCTCTCTGACGTGCGAGATTGCGCCAAGACGACCCTGATCCGGTACGGATCCGGTCTCGACGCGCTTGAGCCGGGGCTGTGGGTCTGGCGGGCCCTGCGGCCCGAGTTCATCAGACGCAATCACGCCGCGCGGCGGCTGACCGCCATCGCGCCGGCCAAGTTCACCGACGGCGCGGCGACCATGGCCGACCTGCTTGAAGGCCGGATGCGATCACCGGAAGACTCCCGGTCGATGCTGGCCGCCATGGCCAAGGCGCTCGGCCAGGAGATTTCCGACAAGGGCGATCTTCGAATCCAGGATCCCCAAGGGGTCGCTGATGAGTTCTTCGAAGAGGTCGCCGACATGGCGCCTTGGCGCGCGTCCTCGGTGTGGGATTTCATCGTCCAGACCTCAGCCATGCGAGGTCTCGACGCGGATGAAATCAAGCCGGACATGACGATCGACCAGATCGGTGAGATCTGCGTGTTTCGGAGCACGCTGCGGACCGTCGCGGAAAAACTTGATCGGCCCTGGGACGACTTCCGCAGGTCCATACGCATGGAGCAGTGCCCGCACTGGGTCATCGAAGACAGCCTCGCCCGCCATCGTCAACAAGAGCTGAGGCGTGAAGGCGGGGATCTCAACGACGGCTATCTCGCCGTCTTGGCCGCCTACGTCGATCGCCTGTACGTCGACAAGCGCAAGGCCGAGAACTTCAGGCGAGCGAACGCAAAGGTGGCGGCGTTGAAGCCCCTGATCGGCGGCGTTCGGAAGGCCGCCAATTACTTCGATATCCCTGACCAATTAGATGCCGACTAGGGCCAGCTAATCACTGTCCTCGACGGTATCGATCAAGCGCTAAGGGCTCCGCCCTCGCGCGGGCCAGGGTGAAGCGGCTGCGCCGCCGTCCCGGCCGGTCTCCCCGACCTTCCGCGCCTGCCATGGATCGAACGTTTCTCTGGAGGGGCAGGCTTGTGCAGGTCGGGCGATCCCCCTCCGGCCGGTCCGCCCTGGCCCTTGCTACCCCGGTCTCGCCGACGGGCAGGGTTTCAGGCGCGCAGTTCGCGTGCCTGCAACCCATGCCCAAAGGAGGCAGACATGACTGCTCAATCCATCCAGACCGCCGCGACGGAGCCGCAGCACGGCGAAGAGATCACCGTGCCGCTTAACCGGCTCAAGGCCTCGCCGAAGAACGCGAGGAAGACCCCGCACAGTCCGGTGACCATCGAGGCCTTCGCCGCCTCCATCAAGGCCAAGGGGGTGTTGCAACCGCCCGTGGTCGAGGTCGAGCGGAACGGGGAGGGCGCCCCGACCGGAAACTATCTCGTCACCATCGGCGAAGGGCGGCGTCAGGGTCTGAGGCTGCTGGCCAAGCGCAAGACGATCAAGCGGACCCATCCGGTTCGGGTTGTCGTGGACGCGGAGAACGACGCCCACGAGATCAGCCTCGACGAGAACATGACCCGCGAGGCCATGCATCCCGCCGACCAGTTCGAGGCCTTCAAGCGTCTGGCCGAGGAGAAGGGCTACGGCCCCGAGGAGATCGGCGCCCGGTTCGGGGTGTCGGCCCATGTGGTGCGTCAGCGGCTCAGGCTCGGGTCGGCGGCGCCGGAGCTGATGGCGGCCTATCGGGGCGAGACGCTGGCGCTCGACCAGCTGACGGCCTTCTGCGTCAGCGACGATCAGGACCGGCAGCGTCAGGTGCTGGAGCAGATCGGCCCGCACACCCCGGCCTACGCCATCCGCCGCGCCATGACCGAGGCCAAGGTGCGCGTCGATGATCGGCGGGTCCGCTTCGTGGGCGTCGAGGCCTATGAGGCGGCGGAGGGCGCCGTGCTTCGCGACCTGTTCACCGAGGACGGCGGCGGCTGGCTGGAGGACGTGGTTCTGCTGGACCGGCTGGTCGGCGCGAAACTGGCTGGCTTGGCCGAAGAGGCGCGCGAGCGAGAGGGCTGGAAATGGGCCGAGGCCAGCCTCGACCATCCGGGCGTCTCGGAGTTCGGGCGCGTCTATCCGGTCGCGGTCGAACGGTCGGAGGCGGACGCCGCCGAGATCACGGCCTTGTCGGAGGAGTACGACGGGATCGTCACCGAGGCGGGCGTGGATGGGCTGTCGCCCGAGGCGGACGCGCGGCTGGAGGAGATCGACAAGGCGTTGCAGGCCTTCGGCCCGGACTTCGACTACCTCGCCGACGCCAAGGCGCGGGCCGGGGTCATGGTCACGCTCGGACACGACGGCCTCGCCCGCTTCGAACGTGGACTGGTCCGCGCGGAAGACGTGGTCGCGGACCCGCCCTCGCCGTGGGAAGCGGAAGGGACGCGAGAGGAAGAGGCGCCGGACGGTGGTCAAGGCGGCAGGTCGGGTCCCGACGCCGATGCGTCCGACGACGATGGCGGACGAGCGCTGTCGGATCGGCTGGTCATCGACCTCACGGCCCATAAGACCATGGGCCTTCGCGACGCCGTACAGGCCGATGTGGGAGCCGCCTTGGCGACCGTGGTCCACGCCCTCGCCCTGCAGGTCTTCTATCCGACCTATGGCGTCTGGACGCCGCTGCAGCTTCGGCTGACGGCCAGCGGACTGGAACGGCAGGCGCCAGGGGTGGACGACGGCCCCGCCGGTCGCCGGGTCCGGGAGCGGTGTGAAGCGTGGGGCGCGCGCCTTCCCGAGCAGCCGGAAGACCTCTGGGGCGTGGTGGCCGGGCTGGCGCCGTCAGACCAGTTGGACCTGATGGCCTGCTGCGCCGGCGTCGGCCTCTACGCCGTGCGCGATCCGCACGACCGGAGGCCCGGCGCCTGGGCGCAGGCCGAGACGCTGGCGACGGCGGTCGGCCTCGACATGACCGGCACGTGGTCTGCTACGGCGGCCAGCTACTTCTCGCGCGTGTCCAAGGCGCGGGTGCTTGAGGCGGTGACCGAAGCCGTCAATCCTGAGGAAGCAGGCCGGATCGCCGGGTTCAGGAAGGGCGACATGGCCGAGGCCGCCGAACGGCTGGTCGAAGGCAAGGGCTGGCTGCCGTCGGTGCTGCGGACGGTGTCGGACGCGGCGGAGCCGGAAGACGGAGGCGTCGAAGGGCCCCGTGATGACGAGGCCTATTCGTTCGCCGCCGAATAGCCCCCCGGATGCGAAAACTCGCCGCGCGCCCTTTAGGGGCGCGCGGCTTTTTCTTGCGCAGCCGAGCCGTGGGTCGGCTGGAAAAGGTGCTTTCGACGATCAGCACAAACTGACTAGTCTGGCGGCAGGCGACTGCCGTCGCGAGCCAGTTACGAAAGACATCACTCTCTTGCAAAAAGTCAGCACGGACATGTTGCTGAAGCCGATGAGTTACATCGGTGCTGCCATTTCGGAGTGGCGTCTACTTCAGCAGCTAGAGGGCCATATGGTCCCGAAGATTATATCATTCGACGTCCGAGTGGGATTTCTCAAAAGCGTCGAGATGCTGAAAGAGGTCTCGGCGCTCCTGTCGATGCACGCGAGCCTTCGCGTCATAGAGGCGGGTTGGGAGGAGGCGGTCGCACAGATCGCACCGAACCGCCCCCTGAGCCGACAGGAACTGCAGAACCTGATCGTCTACGCCGACAAGGTCGTGAGCGTCTTTGTTGCCGATGCGACGGCGCTGTCTCTGATGGCATTGGCCCCTGGACATGCGGACTACAGCGGTTCGGAGACACCGCTTTTTGGAAAGGCCGTCGATGACGCCTTTCCGAGCGCAGCGCCGAGATTGTTGATGCTGGGCGTTGCCGTGCGGCGGGTCTGTGGACCGCGAGCGTCATGCATCTGATGCGGGCGCTCGAACCAGCACTTCAGGCGCTGGCGCTATCGGTCGAAGTTCAACCAGATCAGAACTGGAACAGCGCGTTAAACCAGATCGAGACGAAGCTGCGCGCTATGCAGAAGTCCACACACGGCCCCGAGGATGAGCATTGGGCCTCGGAGGCTGTCCTCCAGCTACGAGCGATCAAGAATGCGTGGAGGAACCGCGCCATGCATGGTGTGGTCCGCTACGGTGAAGACGACGCCGTCCGGATATTTGAGTCGGTGAAATTCTTCATGCAGACCTTGGCGCTTCGCTTGACCGAATAGCGCCTCCGTCGCCGGAGGCGGCACTCATATGGCGAACCTGAACTACCGGGACAGAGCCCGAAAGCATGTTGCGGAAGCTCGCGCGCGGCTCGCGGAAAGCGGCGAGGCCGCCGCGCGTCAGGCCTGTCTGGCCCTGCGCATGGCGATTGAAGCTCTGACCTACCAGAACCTTCAAGCCTATCTCGCTGAGACGCCCAACAGCGTCATGACGCAATGGACGCCGAAGAAGGTGATGGATGAGCTGTTGGCGGCGGACCCGCACGCCGACCAGACGGTCACAGTGTTCTTTGGGATCGAAGAAACCCCGGGCGTACCGTCGAAGGACATGCAGTTGCTCGGCGAAGACCGGCGTTTCACCCAAGCTTGGGGCAACAAGGCGCACAACGCGCTGGGCAGCTTCCTGCACGAGCCGACCATCCGCCAAACGGAGACGGGCAAACCTACTGAGCAGCAGGCTCGGACCAAGGCCGTCGAGATCGCCGATGAGCTGGACCGCATCCTCGCCACGTCGCTGTTCGGCGTGAACATGGGCGAGTACATTTCGTTTGACTGTGACTGCGGCTTTCACGTCAAGCGCCGCGCCTCGGTCCTCTCACACGACGACAAAGTCATATGTGGCGGCTGCGGCCGGCACTGGATCTATAAGAAGCTCGAAGGCGACCCGGCCTACGGCTTCATTCTGGACGGCTGTTCGTTCGATTGCCTGAGTTGCCAAGAAATCTGCCAGGTGCCGGCGCATGAGATTGGCGACGGCAAGATCGTCACCTGCGCCGCATGCGGGGCGAAGGCGGAGGTCTTTACGCAATTCGCGGTCCGGCCCGCCCCGGCAGAGACCGGTGACGCGGGCGCTGAAGGCGGGGCGTCCCCAACCTCTTGACGATCAGCATCATCTCAACTCGTGCGTGCCGGGCGTTCTCGCTTGATCCCGCCCAGCTTGTCTTCCAGGGAAGGGATGGTCCGGTGCGATCGTCGGGCGCCTTCGGATCGGCGGCATGGCAGTTCAAGAAATCGAGGAGAGACGCTTCAACGCGTTGGCGGGATACACCCGCAATCCTCGAACGGTGGCGTCAGTCCAGGAATTCGCCTGGTTCGAAAGTGATGACGGCCGTGTCCTCGGGGTTCAGTTCTGGGACCGGTTCGATCGCGATTTCGCTTGGATCGTCCTCGGACGGGACGAACGCGCCCAGTTTCGGATGGTTGACGTAGATTCCAGCCTCGCCTCGGCCGACGAGGCCCGGGTCGACCTTCTCAACGCCATGGCGCGGTGGCAGGCGGGCCCTGATGAAGACATGCATCAAGGTTGGGACGGAGAAGGCGAGGAGCCCGTCGAACCGCCTCCGCCGGTCGATTTCTTCGCCCCGATCACCCCCGAACAGGATCAGCATCCGACGTTCAAGGTGCTGGTGAATGATCCGCGCTACTCGCCCGCCCGCGAGCTGATCGCGGCCATGATGCGCTATCACAAGGATGTCGATGGCAACTTCGTCCAGCAATTCCAGACCGTCGGCTTCGACGCCCGGCTGTGGGAGCTCTACCTCTTCGCGGCGTTCACCGAGCTCGGGTTTGTCCAGACTGGCGATGGTGTCGCGCCGGATTTCGTAATGGCCAGCCTACGTGGCTCGCTGGGCGTCGAGGCCACGACGGCCAATCCCCCCCAGGGCGTGCCTGTTCCGCCAGCTCCGACGGCGGACACGCTCCAAGACTACCTGGAAAACTATGTGCCGATTAAGCTTGCCCGGACGCTGAAGAAGAAACTCCGCAAGCCAGAGCCCTATTGGCAAGCGGAGGGGATGGAAAACGTCCCCTTCGCCATTGCGGTCCAGGATTTTCACGCACCCGGCGCCATGACGATGATCGTCCCTGCCGCGACGGAATATGCCTTCGGTGTTCGCCATTCGATGCGTGAGGGCGTCCGGCAGGTTGAGTGGATCGCCGACCATCGCCGGGGCGACGTCGTCGAACCGAGCGGCTTTTTCCGCCTCCCGGCCGGCGAGAACGTCAGTGCCGTTATCGTCAATCCGCAGGGCACGTTGGTAAAATTCAATCGCCTCGGCTTCATCGCGGGCTTTGGCGACCGTCGTGTCCGAATGGTTCGTCATGGTGTCCGACGCCATGATGGCGCCGCTGACCCACGGCCCCGTCCGTTTGTCGATCAGGTCCATGAGCCCGGCTATGCGGAGACGTGGGTCGAAGGCATGGTCGTGCTTCACAACCCCGGCGCAAGAATCCCGCTTGATCCCGACCTGCTGCCCGGCGCCACACATGAATTCTTGGAGCCGGACGGGCGGATCATGTCGCGGCTGCCAAACGAACCGCCTCCCTATTTCTCTCGCACAGCGGTCTTCATCGAAGGCGACGCCGAGGGAGACGCCGATGTGCAGGAAGACTAATCGAGCCTTGCCGGGGCGGCCCTCATCGGGGAGACTCCCCCGATGAAGACGAGCCTCGAACATCTGCCATCGGGCAAGCGCCGGGAGCTAGAACACGTCGCGCATATCCTGCGGTCGTCGTTCGACGAGGCGATCTCGACTCGCAAGGCTCCTCGCCTGAAGGACGGCAGGCTGCTGAAGATCATCCTGTTCGGCTCGCATGCGCGAGGCGACTGGGTAGAGGACCCGATCGGGCGCTACTTTTCGGATTTCGACCTCCTAGTCGTCGTCGATCACGAAGACCTGGCCGAAGACGAGTTCTGGAGCGGCGCGGTCGACCGCATCCTTGAGGACACTTCATCGGGCGAGCATCTGCGGACGCCGGTCACGTTCATCGTTCACAGCCTCAGCGAGGTGAACGAGCAACTGAGCCTCGGTCGTTACTTCTTTGCCGACATCGTTCGTGATGGCGTCGTGCTTTTTGATAGTGCGGGCGCAAAGTTCGAGAAGCCCGGCGCCATTGCTGCCGGCGTGGCCCTGACCGAGGCGGCTGCGCACTTCGAAAAATGGTTCAAGGACGGCGAGTATTCGATCGAACGCGCTCGAAACAGCCTGCATGATCGAAAGCTGAACTGGGCCGCTTTTGACTTTCATCAAGCCGCAGAGCGCTTCTACCATTGCACTCTTCTGGTGCTGACCCTCTACAGCCCGAAGTCCCACAACATCGTCTTCCTGCGCCGACGTTGCGAGGATCTGGATGCGCGCCTCGCCGAGGCTTGGCCGCAGGAGGACAAGTTCCAGCGCCGCTGCTTCGAGCTGTTGCGAGCGGCCTACGTCAAGGCGCGCTATTCGCCCCACTACCGGATCACGGACGCTGAACTGACCTGGCTGGACACGCGGATCGTCGTCTTGCGAGATCTCGTGAAGACGGTGTGCGACGAGCGCCTGGCCGAACTGTCGCGGCAGTCGGGCTAATGCTGCCGACCTTTCCTCGCATTCAGCAGCACCGGATGGAGGACAACTTCCTCACCGTGAACATGCTCGCCGCACAGATGTCTCCGATGCTCGGGATGGTCTCGCACAACATCCAGTTCGAAGGGGCCGGGCACGCGATCGAGCGCCACGACGACACCGTCAGCGAGACGGCGATGACCACTGTCACGGCGGAGCTGACCTTCTCGATGGACATGCCGCTCGATGATTTCACCCCGGCCGAGCTGCTACGTCGGCTTGGCGAACTGGCGGAGCAGAAGGCGCGGGGGACATCGAAGTATTTCTACGCAGAGATCAACAAGGCCACCGAGGCAGTCGGCAATGTGGTTGACGGCGGCGGTCAGCCGCCCTCCGAGGACCTGCTGATCGACGCCTATTCCAGGATGGAGCATACCTTCGACGCCGATGGCCGTTGGAAACCGCCGACCTTGTTCACCGGCGGCAATGCCCAGCTCATCAACGACATCCACGCATCCGCCTCGTTCCAACGAAGGCTCGGCGACGTCCTGAGGCAGAAAAGAGATGACTACCGTCGTCGAGAGGCTGATCGAGTCCTGGCTGGATAGCCAGACCGAGCGCCGCTACCAGCCCGCCTTCATCCAGCTTCTCGTTTCGGAGGGGTGGACGGTCCTCCATAATACACGTCACTCGCCGATCGAGCTCGGCAAGGACGTAATCGCTCGCGATCCCGTTGGTGTCCTTCATTGCTTCCAGCTCAAGGGCAATCCCGGTACTCGCGTGACGAAGAGCGAAGCCCAGACGCTTCTGCCGCAGGTCATCGAGCTGGTCGAACTTCCGCCGTCCGACTTCTACCGGACCTCGAAGGATGAACGGCATGTGGCGGTGTTCGTCACCAACGGGACGATCGACGAAGAGGCCGAGATCGTTTTCGCCAAGGCGGCGGAGAGGACCGCCAAGGACACCTGCGCAGCCTCCTCGCTGGAGCTCCTTGGTCGCGGCGAACTGCTAGCCCGGTTCGTTAAGGCCGCAGGCCAAGTGTGGCCGACGACCATCGAAGGTACGCGCCAGCTGCTCAACCTGATGGCGCAGGACGGGCGTGCGATGCCTGATCCCAAGGTCATCGCCGAGGTCCTGACGGCGACGGCTCCGCCGCCCGCACCTGGGACGTCCCAGCCCGAGCGCTCCGCCCACCTGAACGCGATGTTGTTGGTCGCGGAGATCGCCAAGGCTCCGTGGTATGCGACCTCGAACCACTATGCGCTGCACGCCATCACCGTGCTTGCGGCTATGCATGGTCTGCGGTTCGCCGACCAGCCGGCGCGCAAGACCGCGGTGGTGAATTACGCGAGCCTCGCGCTGGAGCATGGTCACGACCTCCTGTCGGAAGCGCGTGCCGCGCGCTTCGATCCCGCCACGATCTGGTCCGAACAGGACACGCTGAGCGAATTTGACATCATGCGGGAGCGGGGGCGTCTCGTGGGCGATGTCGCCGCGACGTTGCTTCTCGCTGACGCCACAACGGATTCCGGTGAGCGGACGTATGCGGCCGATGTCGTCAGAAAGACCTTCGAAGCGCCGATGATGTGGGGCTTCGCCTGCGTTCCCGCCTTCATCATTCGATGGTGGGCAATGGCCCGGATCGATGCGACGCAGCAGCCCGATCGCCAGTTCGCCCAGGTCTTGGGCGCGATCATCGACGCCAGTCTCGGTCAGGCCGGACGGTCGCCCTTGCCGGGGCCGTATTACGGCTTCCTCGACGTCTGGGCGTGGATGAGTGACATCCGTTACGTCGGCGACGACGCGATTTTCGAAGACAACTTTTCGCGCAGAGTCTGGTTCGGGCGGGCCATGCTGCAGATGATCGCCAAGAGGAATTGGAAGCAGACGAGCAAGGGGCTTTGGTCGTCGTATTCAAAGCCCATCCATGAGGAGCCTGACCTGCCTGCGTCGCAGTTCAACGACGCCCGGTTGGTCAGGGGGCAAGGTCGGCTCCGATCCTTCACCTTCCAGCGAAAAGAGTGGGTGGAGCTCATCGCCGAAGCCGTCGACGAGCACGAGGGCGCGTTTCTCCAACCGCACGCGGACCTCGCCTGGCTGATCGCGGCCTACGTCGCTCTGGTGCCCTATCGCGCCTGGACCGGTGTCCTCATGTGGCTCGACCACAGGCTGAACGCGACCTGGTACGCGCCGGGCCGGGTTGCGAGTTGACGAGGCGCCTTTAGAGCATCGCGACAATCCCCGGGGCCACGTGGGTCGGCCAGTATTTGACGAGCGGCAGGCAGGCGAGGCGGTAAACAAGCCAGCAGGCGTAGACGGCGTCGGGGTGGAAACAACCGCCAGCCGGCAGCATGCCGTGCGCTACCTGGTGACGCAGCGCGGGCCCGGGTTGATGAATGAACAGCATCTCGACCTCGAACATCAGATCGACTCCGAAGATGCGATCCATGTCGGGTCTGAGTTCAGAGGACAGGAGCCCGCTGAGCGCCCGATCCTGCTGCAGCAGGTTTGGCTTCATCTTCGACGTATCGACGTCGGCGTTGAGCATGACGTGCCGAATGCCGTGTTCGATGAGCGGGGTGAGTAGATAGGTCGCTGAGGCGAAATCGCCTTGCCAGAAGCGTGCGAAGCCCAATGCGAACAAATATTCGTGGCCCCGAGGTATGAAGGGGCTGAGCTCGGCGATCGCTGCAAAATGCCGCTGTTCCAGAGGGAACCGATCGAAGATCGCTTGGCGCGCTGGCTCGATGTGCCCGCCGACCATGAACGAGCGGTGGATCCCGAGCGACAGCAACGCCTCTTCCTTGAACCAAGCCTCCGTCGGTTGGTCTGACGCAGCGCCCGTCTCGGACGTCGTCTTGCCTTCGGCGTCGGCATAGCTGCCGCCGAACAGCTTTTTCGAGACAAATTTATCGAGGTTTTCGAGGGCCTCTTTGCGTAGGTCGTCCCGCTTCGGAGAGTCGACAATCAAAGCGAATTGCAGAAGGGCTTGGGGGAGATCGAAGTTGTCGTAGAGGTCGAAAGTCTCCGCCCGCTCATCGGCCACATCGATCGGGATCGTCTGACTCACGTAGTCGTCCAGAGACTCATCCTGGAGGTCACGGAGCTCACCTCTGAGCCGCTGGATGCGTGCCTTGTCGTTGCCGCCTGAACGAAGTTCCCCGATCGCAACTCTCGTCCAATAGGCTTTCGTGTGCGCTGACGAAACTTCGTCTCTCAGCACCAAGGTCAGATCGACCATTCGCCCGACACACCGCGCAGCTGCCGCCTTGTCGCCAGACCGATTGTAGGCTTCAGCCGCTAGGCTCCACGCCATCTTGCGAGCCATGGCCCAAGTCCGAGGCCCGGGTGCATCAGCCAGCGCTTCGGCCTTCGGTGCGATCTCAGCATGAGAAAAGACGCCGTACTCGACACCCAGATGGGCGAGCCGAACGTAGGCGCTGAAGTCTGTCCGGTGTCGCGCTGCTTCTAGCACGCGCCGGAAGGCCTGATCGACGGACGAGGGCATCTTGCGCCGGCCGTGGAGCCGTGCGGAGATTTGCATCGCTCGGTGCGCGTAGGCTAGCGAAAGGCGCTCGCCGAGGTCCTCGTCGGCGTTCGGTCTCGTCATCCGCTCGTCGATGCATGTCACATAGGCATCGACCGCGGTTCGGCCCGCCAAGGTCAGGGTGTGGTCGTTCTCCCAGGCGACGTCCGCGAGACGAGCGCGGAGAGCCGAGTTGCCGATTTCCGGCGCGATCGCCGACAACACGGCGCTTTGCGCGCCCCTGAAATCGCTCGCGATATGGCTTCGCGCATCCATGCCGACGCGCCGGGCACCGAACGGCCCGGCTGGATCGTCGGGCCGGAGGGGAAGACCTACGAGATGAGAGATCAGGTCGAGGGCGCGTCCGTGGCCGTCAGCGCCGGTCGACCTCGCGGCTTCCGCCGCATCATAGAAGGCGCGCCTGAGCAGCCATTCGTCCGGGGCGATGCCAGCGACGACGCTATCGATATCCAGACCTTCGAAATCGCCCAGCTCTGCGACCAGGACAGGTTCGTGAGGGGGGGCGGCGGTTTCAGACTCGGACATGATCAGACGGGGTCCTTGGACGAGTAGCCGATCGCGTGTGACGTCCAGGGCATGCGAAAGCGCTGCGCGCGTCACCTCGACTCGCATTGCCAGCGTAGGAGCCGTCTTTCCACAGCGCAAGAACAAAGGCGGAACAAAGCGATTGCCGTCATTCAACGTGGCGCCTAGAGCCCGCTTGGGTCGGTTGGCTGGACTGGAGCGAACCGTGAGAGAACAGGGTGTACGACGCGTGCCGCGCGAAGACATTGTCCCGGCAGTCGGGGTTCGGCTGATTGTGTGTTGCGACAGCCCGGTCTGCAATCACGCAGTCCTGATGGATCCTCGCCCGGTCTTCGGTGCGTCGCGCTATTGGCCGGCGGTCGGTCAGTCCTATCGGTTCCGATGCCAATGCGGGCATCGGGTGGCGCAGGTGTCCTACACGGACAACGCCGATCAGGCTGAAGGGCCGATCTCGGCCGCAGCGCTCAAGCTCTGGTTCTAGGGTGCACAGGCCTTTTGGGCCGCCGGCGCCCCCGCGGCTCGTCACGGTGCAGTCCGCCCGGCGCCACGGGCTGTTGTTGCGGATCGCCTATGAGCCTTGCGGCAGGAACGAGTCTATCGAGGGCGCCGCCTTACCCGTGATCCCGCGCGCCATAGCTGTCGGTGAGCTGTGGTTCGCTGGGCGATTTCGGTGTGCGACCTGCCGGCGGCCTGCGTCCCGGCTTGAGCTGATCGAACGCGGACAGCTGCAGAAGACGTTGGAGCGGTGGAGTCTCGGCGAACCTTTCGTGGCGGAACGTCTGCGCCGACATTGGAGGCATGATCCCTACGACCGGCGTGACTGGCCCGCGTGGTTCAGGCGGCAGTGACCATCCGTCTCTCCTGCAACCGGCCAGCCTTGCGCGGCCTCTCAATGGCCTGATCTGACCGAAGGCCGTCCGGCTTCCGCAACCGCTCGTTCGACTTTCTTCCCCGGCCTGCGGCCTTCCTCGCGAGACAAGAAAGTCGCTCTCCCGGTCCTTCGCTGCGCTGCGGGGCCTCGAAGCGCTCGACCTGCGGGCCGTCCGGTCTCCGGTCCGTCGATCGCCATCGAGGCCGCGGCAGGCGTGGCCCGACATCAGCAAGGAGAGACTTCAATGGCCACCATCGGCACCTTCACCCAACAAGCGGACGGCAACTACAACGGTTCGATCAAGACGCTCACCCTCAACGTCAAGACGGCCCAACTGCGGGCCAACGAAAAGACCGACGAGAAGGCGCCGGACTTCCGCATCTTTTCCGGCCAGACCGAGTTCGGCGCGGCCTGGAAGAAGACCAGCCAGCAGAACCGCGAGTACCTCTCGGTCAAGCTCGATGACCCCAGCTTCCCGGCGCCGATCTACGCCTCGCTGGTCGAGGTGGAAGGCGGACACAGTCTGATCTGGTCCCGCTAAGCAGTCGCGGCGGCGCTCCCCAGCGCCGCCGCCTCTTCGAGGCACTGCGATGGAGAGCCTGAGGTCGCCGGAACCGACCCAGAATCGTCACATCGCGCCGAGGGTGTAAGACGGAGACTGAAAGGGCGGACATGTCGGACGCATCAAACCATTCAATCGAACGCGCGCGTCACGCCTACGACGCGCTGGCAGCGGCCGAGACCTATGCGGCGGCGAAGGATGCCTGGGAGGATTTTCTGATCCATTGGCATCGAGGGATCAATCGGTGTGACGCACTCCGCCCTCGAAACGGCGCCCACGGCCGGTCCTACGATCGGGTCACAGCGGACCCTGCGCTCGCCTATCTGCGGGCGGCGCGAAACGCCGACGAGCATGGCCTCGCGCCTGTAGCGACACTGCAGGAAAGTGCGATCGCCATCGGTGCATTTGGCGGATACGAGCCCGGGATCAGAACCGGTGCGTCGGGTGAGGTGATCTACACCTTCACACCGACCAGCGATGACCCTCCGCCGTTCATCGCCTTCGTGCCGGAACATCTACGCCTGGACGCCATCGTAGACCGCGCCGGCACTTTTCCCGTGCCGCCAGAGTACGACTATGAGGTCGGTGAAATTTTGCCCGCCGTCGCCCTGGCCCAACATGGGCTCGACTTCCTGATGAGTGAGGTCAAGAACCTCAGCGGATGATGGCGGTCTGCCAATCGTTTCCGATCTTCAGGCACGCACCGCCGTGAGAGAGTTCCGCCTTTCGCTGGGCGGAGATCAGCCTATCTCTCTGTCGAAGAGTGCAATGAAAGGGCCGGTCATGAGCGAGACTACCGAGCGCGCGGTCCTCGCTGGGGGCTGCTTCTGGGGCATGCAGGATCTCCTGCGTCGATACAAAGGGGTGGTCTCCACCCGGGTCGGCTACAGCGGCGGGGACGTTCCCAACGCCACCTACCGGAACCACGGGACCCATGCGGAGGCCATCGAGATCATCTTCGATCCGAAGGAGATCAGCTACCGCCAACTGCTCGAGTTCTTCTTCCAGATCCACGATCCAACGACGGTGAACCGTCAAGGCAACGACAGGGGCCTCAGCTACCGGTCGGCGATCTACTACGTCGACGAGGAGCAGAAACGCCTGGCCGAAGAGACCATCTCGGAGGTCGACGCGTCCGGCAAATGGCCCGCCAAAGTGGTCACGGAAGTGGAACCCGTCGGACCTTTCTGGGAGGCCGAGGACGAGCACCAGGACTATCTGGAGAAGTATCCGGAGGGATACACCTGCCACTTCGTCCGGCCGGATTGGGCGCTGAAGCCGGCCGTCTAGGAGCTGAGGCTGAACAGCCGAAGCGACACTTCCCGCCTGGTTGGGGCACCCTTCAGGGCGGCGGGCGAGCGGCCGGGACCGGCGGCCGAGGGGAGGGCGGGGAGCCCCGTAAGCCTGCGGGGCGAAGGGGATCAGTGTCTAGGGCAGGATAGGCTTTGCGCCGGCAATGTCTGACAGACCCGCTCCCCGATGGATCGCCTCACCCTTCGCGTTTCGCCCGACCTGCTCCGACGGTTCGACGCCGCGGCGGCCGACCAGGGCGGCCGTTCCCGTCTGCTCCGTCGGCTCATGGAGCAGGCGGCTCAAGCGCCGTTTCCCGAGCCCGTGCGGTCGCCGCCGGCTGCCGGCTCGGGTAAGCTGACCCTCAGGTTCGGTCAGCCAGACTTGGCCCTGCTGGAGGCCGAGGCGGCGTCGACGGGGCTGTCGCGAACCCAATGGACCGTCGCCCTTGTTCGTCGGCGCCTGCACGACCGACCCCAGCTCACCCGCCACGAAGCGTTGGCCCTGATCGAGATGCGGCGCGAGCTCCGCCGGATCGGCGTGAACGTCAACCAGATCGCCAGAGCCCTGAACACGGCGGTGCTCGACGGCCGGGTCCTCGATCTGGAGGTCGCCCAGCTGGCCGCCTTCCGGGACGAGATCGCGGTCTGGATCGACAGTCTCGGCGAAGCCTTTCAGGGCAATCTCGCCTACTGGTCCGCCAGGGTATGAGCGACTTTCGCCCAGCCCGGGGCTTCGAGGAGGCGGTCCGCCCGCCGGTCGATATCCGACGCGCCAGACTGACGCCGGCGGTCCTTAAGCCGTCGCGCTCGACCGAAGACGACAGCCCTGCGGCCCGGTTCGCGCGGGTCGCCCGCGGCGCGCCCGAGGTGATGGTCAAGATCACCGGACGGACCCGCGACGGCGGTCATCTCGGCGCCCATCTCGACTACATCAGCCGCAACGGCGCCCTGTCGCTTGAGGGCCCCGACGGCGAACGTCTGTCGGGCCGCGCCGACGTCCGCGATCTGGCACGGGAGTGGAGCGCCGAGCTGGCGATGGAGCCGGGTCGTCGTCGCGACGCCCCGGTGTCCCTGTCCATCGTGTTGAGCATGCCCAGGGGCGTCGATCCGCTTCGCCTGGAGGATAGCGCGCGAGCGTTCGCGACCGACCTGTTCCGCGACCGCTTCCCCTACGTCTTCGTCCTCCATGACGAGGGGAAACATCCCCACGTCCATCTCACGGTGCGAATGCTCGGCCGCGACGGCGAGCGTCTCAATCCGCGCAAAGCCGATCTGCAGGTTTGGCGAGAGCAGTTCGCCCGACGCCTTCGCGAACGGGACGTGCCGGCGGAGGCGACGCCGCGACGGGCGCGCGGGATCGCGCGCAAGGCGGAGACGACGCCGGTGCGCAAGATGAGGGAGCGCTACGTCTCCGGACGAGGTCCGCTGCCCCGCGTGCTAGAGGCGGCCTATCGTTCGGCCTTGGGAGGTCGATCGGATCAGAAACCCTGGCTCGAAGCGATACGCGCGCGCGAGCAAAAGGTGCGGCGCGCCTTGGTGGCCGAAGCGCTCCGTCTCTCCGGCGGGGGAGCGAGTGATCGCGCCTTAGCCGCGCTCGTGGAGCGCTTCGTCAGGGCGCGACCGAATCCGGAGACGCGAGACGAGCAATTGCAGCGCCGCACGCGTGAGCGGTCGGGACCCGACAAGGGGGAGCGCTAGGCGCTATGTCCCCATACGCCTGTGCAAGGCGCGCCTATTCGGCAGGCTCAAAAGCGGCTTGGCGGGCGGCCTTTGGAGCCGCCTCTCTAGGCCGCCTGGGGGCGGGCGCTGGCGCTGGGGCAGGCGCGGCTGCTGAGGCTAAACGCTCTTCAAAGGTCTGGCCTGCATAGGCTCCAATCCCATCGCGAATGATGGTTCGGATCAATTCGTTCTTGGTTATGCCCAGTGCGAAGCCGAGATCCTTGAGGCGTCTGTCGATATCCACCGGAAGGTAGACCGTCCTCAGCACCATGTTTTCGGTCGATTCTGTCATCACCATCTCCTACGCGTTCATATGTACATATGAATGCGTCAACTTCAAGAGAGATGCCGGAATATCTAGCGCTCAACGGGTCCGAGTCTGGGCGTCGAGGTGAGCCTTCACATAGGGTCGGAGGATGGCGTCGGCCATGTCGCCGAGCGACATCAGGGACGAATAACCCGGATGAACGATCCGGGAGTGACCCGGGGCATGCAGGTTCGGCGCGCCTCTGCCGAGGGGCAGCGACAGGTCCTCCGCCATGCCTTCCTCCATCCCGGCCGGGTTGGCGCCGATCCGGTCGCGTAGTGAAGGAACCAGCCAGTCGCGGAACCACCAGCCGTCGAACCCGCGGGCGTCGATCACCACGAAGGCCGAAACGGGAGGCCCTGGGATCGCCGTCTTGGACGGCGGGGTGGGGTCCTTGGAGATGTCATAGGTGACGACCAGCGCGCCGTTCGAATCGCCAGCATCTTCCAGCTGAACGCCCGTCGCCGTGCCGGGCGTGTAGAGGACATTGTCCGCCCGCGTCAGATCCTCGATCACCGCCTGCCACACGGCGCCCCGGGTCAGACGATCGCAGAACTCCCGACGCTTGGCGAACGACAGGGTACGCCAGACCTCGATGTTCTCGAACATGCGGTTCTCGAAGGCGCTATCCGCACGGGCATACAGCGTCGGCTGAGACCCGATGATGCGTATGGTCTTGCGCACCCCGGCCTTGACGAGCCAGCCGGCGATCGCCGCGGCTGTTCCACCCGCTCCGATTATCACCAGGTCCTCGTCCGCCTCGTCCGCCTCGGCCCTGCGGGCGATGTCCCGGATCTCCTCCCGGAAAGTCCAGAAGCTCGCGCCGTCGTAGACGCGTCGGCTGTTCGCGCCGTCGCCCATGACCGCGAGGGGAGGACCAGAACCGGTGATGACGACCCCATCGAAGCCGGAGAAGCCGTCGCGCTGTCCGTCGTCGTTCACGAAGCCGACGGTCCAGGCCCCGTCTTCTCGACGGAGGGAGGTCACATCCTCGCGGTGAATGTCGCCGGCGGTTTGCCGGATGGTCCCGGCCACATAGTCGGCGAAAAGACCATGCGAGGGCCGGCGTCGCCCGTCCGAAACCCAGCGTCCATAGTCTCCGGCCTGAACCAGGTGAGCCGCCCAGGAATGGTCCGCGAACATGCGCGACGCGACGGCCGTGCCGAAGACTCCGCCATAAGGGAAGCCGAGGTCACGCTCCGCCGGCGTGCACAGGAGCTGGACACCGTCCGTATAGCCGGCGTCGCCGCGCCAATGTGCGCCGAGCTCCTCCTTCTCGAAGACGACGGTGGTGATCGGAGCCTGGTACAAGGCGCGCAGGCAGGCGACCTTGGCGCAGATCGCCGCAGCCTTGGGGCCGCCGCCGACGATTGCGAGCATCTTGTCGGTCATCCGGCGTCTTCACCGTCTTGTTTGCCGCCGCGTTGGACGATCGTCAGGACGCCCGAGGGAAGCGGCTGCTGAAGCGCCTTGGCCTCATCCCAAGGCGCCCGCATCCAAACGTCGCGCTCTTCCGCGGTTCGCAGGATCACCGGCATTGCCTTGGGGTGGAAGGGCGCGACATCGGCGTTGGCGTCCGTCGTGAGGAAGCCGTAGGCGTCGAACTCTTCCCAGCCCTTGCTGATCATCCGCACGCAGGCATGCGGGGTCCAGACGCCAGCGAAGAAGGCGAGCGGCAGATCCTCGTTCAGGGCGAACCAGACGCTGTCGCCTCGGTTGACCTGATCGGGCTCGTTGAAGGCCGTGAACGGAACCAGACATCGGTTCTCCGGCGCGAGCCAGGGCCACCAGTGTCGGCTTTCGGTGCGCCGGACGTTGGTCGTGCCCTTGTCGGGCTCCATCCGCAGCAGTTCGTCGAAGTCGAAAGGCTTGCCCTTGGCGCGCAGCTTGTCCGCTCGCTTGGTGGCGGCCTCGAAGAGCGCCTTCTTGCTACTCGGCATGCCCCAGCGCGCCCTGGCGAGCAGCAGGGAGCCGTCCGCCTGACCGCGCAGGATCGGTCCCGAATAGTCGGGAAAGACCGCCGGCATCGGGCCGAAATTGCCGATGTCCTTGGTCATTGCGGCGACCATCTGGAGGATGGCCGAGATATGCTTGGACAGGCTGTAAAGATTGCACATGCAGACAGCGTGGCACAGCTAAGCCTGCGAGTGGAAGCGCCAAGGGCCTGGGCCCTCAGGGTTGATCGACCCGCTCGACCGCAACCCAGTAGCTGCCGCGCTTCTCGACAACGAACCAGGCCTGCGGTTCGTCGAAATGCGGCACATGGCCGTCCTTGAACCAGATCCACGGCCTCGACCGAGATCCGGGACGGACGAAGTAGGAGCGGCGCGGTCCCGCCGTCTGCCACTCGACCAGGACTTCCTTTCGGATCGGCATGGGGTGAACAAAAAGAGAACAAGAGGCCGGAGTCAAGGTTGGTGGCCGAACCGTCAACAGGCTTTAGCCAGCTGGGTCGCGCCGTCACCGCGACCTCTGCCTTTGATCGCGCGGGGCCGAGCGTTCGGGGTCGCGTTCCGAGGCTCGGGTCAAGGCGCGCGCCATAAGACGGGCCTGGGCGGCAGGGTCGGCGATCAGGGCGCGGACAACGACCGCAGCGCGGTCGAGACGCTCGCTCAGGTCGCGACCGTCACGGCGCGGCCGGTCACGGGGACCGCCGGCGGCCTGTCGGTCCCGATCGGTCGGCTTGTGGCCTCGCACATCAAGACCGAGCGTCTGCCCCTGGAGCCAGACCTCCCGGCGAAAAACCACGTCCCCGGTCACCTTGAGCTGATCCCACCCGCGGTGTTTGGCGATCTGAAGCATGTCCCGAACGGCGTCCGGGTAGGCGTTGGCCGAACGGAGGGAGCGGCCCGCGTCGACGAAGCGGGGCTCCGTCTCGCGATGATCCCGAAAGAGGCTGGCGTTCCGTCCGCCTTTGTCCCTCTCGATGAGGTAGCGGCCCAGCACCGTTTCGGGCGCATCGCCTGCGGTCATAGACCGCTTCACGCGACCCGCGCGGGTCGGCGCCAGGCGATTGCCGTCGTCGGCCGATGCAGCGCTCATGATCTCAGCTCCGAAGTGTCGGCGTCGACGACCCGGTCGAGCCAGGCGGCGACGGTCTCCTCGTCCGATCCGGCTGGAGGCGGCGGCAGCCCTTCAGCGGCGAAGCTGCGGGCGATGACGTCGAAATCCATGGGATCATCCTCAAGGAAGGGAGGCGTTGGGACCAGCTCGGTTGTCGGCGCTCGTTCCGGAGTCGGCGCGGGGCGAAGGCGGCTTCGAAAAAGCCTCTCGCGATAGAAGACGACTTTGCGCCCCCGAACGGCGGGAACTCCGGCCTTGAGAATGATCAACGCTTCGCTGGGCATCTGCATCAGCTCCTGCGGCAGCATCAGTGCGCGCCTCTGGTCGGAGGTGGTGATGCTGCGCCGGCCGGAGCCCAGACCCATCGGACGACTGCGGCTGCGACCCGGCGTCGTATAGAAGCCGAGCCGGTCGCTGAGCTCCTGCGCGATGCGTAGTTCCTTCGGGGCGAAGACGACTTCGACGCCGCAGTTGGTCATGATCTCGTCGGCCAGGTCCGGTCCGTACAGGCCGCGAAGCTGCGAGGGACTCTGTAGAACCGCGAGGATGCGAAAGCCGTAACCGGCGACCCAGGCAAACCCGTGCGCAAGGACGGGCGCAGGTCCGAGCCGTGCGAACTCGTCGAGAACCACCAATGTCGGCTTGTCGTCGGGGCCGGGCAGGCTACGGCTGTTGAGGTCCGCGAGCTGCTGGAACAACAGCGCATAGAGGGGTTGAACCCGCAGCATATTGTCCGGCGTGGCGCCAAGATAGAGCGACAGGCGGCCGCCCCGCAGATCGCGGAGATCGAAGTCCGAGACGGCGGTGGCCGCATCGACGCGCGGATTGAGCCATAGCCCCATGCGCGAGGTGATCGACTGTCGAATGGAAGCGAAGGTATTTTCGCTTCCGCCGGTGAAATCCAGAATGGCGGCGGCGACCGGAGCAGCGAGCGGACGACCATCGCGGCTTAAGCTTTCGACGACGCGCGGCAGGCGGGTTCGCGCGTCGCCGGCGGTCAGTTGGCGGTAGATCTCGCCCAAGGTGAAAGGGCGGTCGGGGCTGGCGGCGACGAGACCTCCGACGCCGATGAACCCGGTCCGCGCGGATTCCGCCCAGAATGGATCGGCCTGATCGTGGGCCGGAAACAGCATCAGGGCCAGGCGCTGCAGTTCATCGACGACCGATACCGGTTCGGTGCGGTCTACGTGGCTCAGAGGATTGAACCGCGCGGTTCGACTGTCGGTCGCCAGCGGGTCAAACAACAGGACCCGCTGGCCCCCTTCGCCGCGATAGCCGGCGCTGGCGAGCCAGTTCTCCCGCTTGATGTCGAGAACGACCACCGAATGAGGCCAGGTCAGGAGGTTGGGAATGACCACCCCAACGCCCTTTCCGGTTCGTGTCGGGGCATAGAGCATCACATGGTCCGGACCTTCAGCGACGAGCAGGCCGCCGTGACCTCGCCCGAGGACGATGCCCTCTGACCCCTTCAAACCCGCGCGACCCGCGTCGGCGCCTGACGCCCAGCGGGCCTCTCCGTGCAAGGGTCGACGGCGGTTGAGAACCACGGCCGCGATGAGGATCAGTCCAAACAGCCCCGCAATCGAAAGGCCGATCACAAGCCAGCGGCGAACCTCCGGATCCTGCCGGTAGTACCAGAACCAGCTCGGAACGCGTTCGAGATGGATTTCGCCAGTCAACTGGCCGAGGCCGGCAAGGGCGATCAGCGCTGCAGCGAGCAGCAGCAGCGAAAGGGCGCAGGCGACCGCCAGGACGACGGCCGCAGCCTTAGCGGCTGGGCCTGCGTTTGCCAGACGGGTCATGCCAGACCTCCGTGACGCGGAAGCGCCCGTCGACCTTCTTCATCTGGATGACGACGTCGACGAGCAGATGGAGCAAGGCTCGGATATCCTCACGCGGCAGATCTCGTCCCCCTTCGGATTCGCGGACGAGCAGGGTGAGTTGCTCGAACGCCAGGGCGGCCGAGTCCGCATGCACCGTGGTGATCGAGCCCGGATGCCCGGAGTTGACGTTGCGCAGGTAGAAGAACGCCGTCCCATCGCGGAGTTCCTGCAGCAGGATGCGATCCGGCCGCATCCGCAGGGCGCTCTCCAAAAGCTGTTTGGGGCCGACCTTGGCCAACCCCTGACCGTCCTTGGAATAGACGAGATGGACGACATTGCGGTGAGGCACCACAAACTCCCGGGTGTCCTCGATCGTCAGCAGACGCTCATGGTCAGGGATCAGTTCAATCAGCCCCTTGGCCAGTGTGGTCTTGCCCGATCCCGTCGCTCCCGAGATCAGGATGTTGCGACGAGCCGTGACGGCGAGTGTCAGGAAACCCGGCCAGTCCCCAGCTTCCCGCAGGCGAACCAGCTCCGTGTCGGCGCTGTCAGCCATGTGTGCTCGGGCGTCCGCAACGTGATCGAACAGGCCGGCGGCCGCGAAGTCGCCAAGACCCATGCGCCGACGGGACGGCTTTCTCAGGGTCAGCGAAAGGCCTCCGTCCGCCGCGACCGGCGGCAGCACGATCTGGCAGCGTATGTCGCCCGGCAAGGTGGTCGAGCAGATCGGATTTTCCGGCCCGACGTCCTGTTTGGTGTAGGCCGCCGCAGCAACGGCCAACGTCCGAAGCCAAGCCTCACTCAGGTCAGGCGCCTCGGTCCAACGCCAGGTTCCGTTGGCCTCGACACCGACCTCGCCTGGTCGGTTGATCACCACCTCCGTCACATCGGCCGGATCCAGGAAGGGACGAAGCGGCGCGAGGTAGTGGTCAAGAACGGAGGTGTCGTCCATCAGCGCGGACGCAGCTGGTAGACGCCCGAGAAGTCCAGATCCTGGGCTACGAAGATTGAGACTTCTCCGCCTTGGCCCTTGCGCAGGGTTGGCGGGATATCGACGGAACCCTGGAGGGCGACACCCGCCGCGTCGGACGGCAGGCGCGCCGTGGATGTGGCTCCGTCGCTCTGACCCAAGGCGGCATAGACGCCGTCATCGACGACGGAGAGCAGGAGCGCGCCGCCGAACCGGTCCCAGAAGTGAGTGTCGACGACCCCATCGAAACCGGCTCTGCCGAGCGCATCGGCGGCGGGCGAGGCGAGGGCGACTGCGACCCCGGTCGGGGTCACCGCGCGCGTCCACAACACGAACAGACGCCGCCGTCCTTGCTGGAGACCGCCGCTATACTCCCCCAGCACGCGCGTGCCCCGTTCCATCAGGATCACCGCCCCGTTGTCCGAATAGACGTCGCGGGGGAGGACGCAGCTCACATACCCAGGCGTGGTGCTGTCCATGGCGGTCTGAAGCACGCAGGGCACGCTCGTTCCCGCCGTGACCAGCAGGTTGCGATCCGGGAGGCGACCGGCGCGCGCCTGACCGACCGGGCTGACCTGACGCAGTCGGTCGAGCGAGGTCTGGGCGTCGGCGACCGACGAGGGGCCCACGATGGGCGTCAGGCGGTCTTGCGCGCTGACCCCGCCCGACCGGCTATAGGCGAGGACCGGCGCCCGCCGGGCGCTTTCCGCCAGGGCACGACGTTGCTCGGCCGGCGACGGGCCGGAGGCGCCGGACGCGGCCTCGCGAGGCGTTCCTTCAAGCGGAGGCAGGGGTTCCTCGTCGCTCAATACTGGCGCGTCGGGATCCACGCCGGGATCGGTCAGCAACGGAGCCGTATCGCGGCGAGCGGGCTCAAACGGCGTCGTCTGCCGGGCGGGTTCGTCACGCCGTCGCGCCTGCGGATCCTCCGCCTCGCCCCGGTCCCAGCTCGCGGCAAGGAAAACGGCGCACCCCAGGCCGAGGGCGGCCAAGGTGATGATCTTGCCCTGTGGCCCGCCGAGCCGGCCCGAGATCGGTGAAATGCCGCGGTCGGCCGCGGGCGGCGGGTTATGAGGCGCCTCTTTCGCCGGTGTCGGATCCTCGGCGCTCATGACCGGTCTCCGACGGGCGTCCGGTCCACCGCGGGCGAAGCCGTGCCGGTTACGAGCCCGACGCCGCGCGCGTCATACGCGTCGTTGAACAGGCAAAGGACCGAGCCTCCGCGCCTCAGACGCAGGCTGCGGACGACCCCGTGAACGACCACGAACTCGCCACGGACGTCATACGGGACCAGGCGCTCCGTTCCGTCATCTCCGACTTCGAAGAGCGCCGGAAGCGCCTGTACGCCGGGGAAGCGAAGGACCGTAAAGCGGCCGTTGTCGCTCACTTCGCTCGGCTGGAGCGCAACATCCCCTTGCGCCGACCACGCCAGATTGCGGACGCCTTCGACGACGCCTCGCTCCAGTTCCAGGCCGATCAGGCGCTGTTCCACAGCCTGGGTCTCGGCAGCCAGCGCGTGCGCGGCCAGGACCTGTTCATCTCCGGGGTATCGGAAGCGAACCTGATAGGCGATCGCGCTCCTGTCGCCGGGATCGCTAGCGACGAGCTCGAAGGCGTAGTGCCGGACGCTGCCACCGCGTTCGGTGACGACCAGGAGATTCGTCGCCTGATGCCGTTCCCGGGGCTTCAGAAACAGGACCGATCCCTCGGCCGCCACTTCCCAGGCGACGCTGTCGCCGATCGCCGCGTGCCGGATTGTTTCGTCCGGAGAAAAGACGATCTGGGTCGCCGTTCGGAACGCCCCTGCGATGCGGTACACGGCGCCCGGATCATAGGTGAGCTCGCGGATCCTCGGATCGAGCGGCGTTTGCGCTGCGACCGGCCAGGCCAGGGCAAGGCCAGCGATGATCGTCAGGAGAGGCAGGGGGTGTTTCATCGGATGACCTCCGGATCGGCGCGATAGGACGTCACCTGGAATCCGAGCGGATTTCTCAGCCGGTCAGGCTCCGACATCGGCGCGCGCGTGTAGGTGAAGGCGATGGTGGCGATCCAGTCGCTTTCGATGGTCTGCTGGGCCTGACGCACCGTGCGGTGGAAACGAACATTGGCCACGCCGTCGTTGATGAAGCCGATAGCGCGTATCGAGACGATGGCTTCTCCATCGCGTCCGTAGAGGTTCTGCGGGCTGGCGGGATTCGAGCCGCGGAACAGGTCCGCCCAGCGGCGCTGCTCCGCCGGCGCCGACAGGATCGAGACCAGACGGAAGGCGTCTTCCGCTGCCGGGTCGAGGTAGCCCTCGCGCTGCCGGACATACTGGCCGAGGAAGTATTTGCTGATCGCTTCCTCGTAACGGACGGGCCCGCCCTCGGCCGAAAGACCCCGCACGACATCCACCGCGCCCGTCGCCTGATCCACACGGATCACGAAGGGCTCCGTCGATTTGAGCGGCGTGAGCATGACGACCGCGCCGGTCGCGACGACGGCCAGACCGGTCGCTAGGGCGGCGGCTGACCAGGCCAGACGTCGCGATCTGAGCGCGGAGGCCAGGCGGTCCTGATCCCAGCGTCGCGCTTCGTCGAAATAGCGCTTCAGCTCTGAGGAGGGCACGCCGGTCACAGGCAACCTCCCGCCGCGCCGGGCATCAGCACGGGTGAGGCAGGGCGCGGCTCCGCCTGCGGCGCCAGCACCGAGCCGTGCGGGTTGGCGGGGCGCCGGGCCGAGCCGTCGCAAGTCGGCAAGTCGGAGCCGCCTCGGTGAACGCAGCCGGACACGAGGATGAGGCCGGCGATAAGGATCAGGCGAGCGATCATGTCAGGCGCCTCCAGGGCGGATGGAGCCGCCGCCCCGTGGAGGCTGACGGCTGGACTCGAGGGGGCCCTGAGCGCGCCCTGATCCGCTCGTCCCGAGCGACGCGGCGTTGGCGAAGTCGGCGAGACCCGCGCTTGCGCCGCCCGCTATGCCCGCAGCGATGGCGGGCGTTTGCAGGAAGAAGATCGCGCCGAGCAGGCACAGGGCGATGAAGATCAGACCGCCGATCATCGGGTCGTTGCCCTGGATGGCGCCCCATTGGTCCCGAACCAGAGACAGGACCAGCTGGAAGATAACGATGATCAGGGCGAACAGGACGAGGTAGTTCACCGCCTGGCTGAGCCAGCCGAAGAAGAACCGGCGGGTCGCGTCAAACAGGGCGCAGGCAATGAAAATAGGGCCCAGCGTCACCAGCAACGCCAAGGCCAGCTTGGCCACAAGCACCACGCCGAAACCGAGCGCCGCAGCCAGGGCGCCGATGATGAAGACGGCCGCCGAAACCACGTAGGGACCGGGATTGAAGGCGGAGGCGTCGCGCGAGATGTCCTCGCCAAGCCAGGCGGCGTAGGCAAAAAACTGGTCGAAGGCGGCGCCGACGCTCGGCGTCTCCGCTCCGCTGACCGCCCGGGTCAAGGCGTTGGGGAGACCGGTGAACAGCGGTTCGGTGACGAAGGTGGAATAGGCGGCCGTGGTCGCCAATAGATAGAGGAAGGTCAGCTTCAGCGAGCGAACGGCGAAGTCCATCACCGGTTCGCTGATCGCACCCCTCAGGATGGCTATGCCGTATAGGACGACGTAGAGGACCAGAGCGATGCGCAGCGGCCCTTCCACCTCGGCGATCACCGAGGACAGGCGATCACCGAGGAAGACATTCAGTCTCTCGTCGATGAAATCATAGCTGGGCTCGAAGACGCGAAAGCTCATTGTCGGGGTCCTCAGAAGGTCCGCTCATAGGTCCGCATTCGGGATTGGCGGCGTGCCTCTGCGAGGCCGCGCCGCGCCGCCTCGCACTCGCCCTCGGCCTGGCCCGCGTCGCATTCGGCGACGACCTTGGCCGCAGCGTCGGGGTTGGCGACGAAATCCTCGACGGTGCGATCAGGTGCGCCGCATGCGACCAGGCTGATGAGCAGGAGCAGGGCGCACCGGTTCACTGGAAGGCTCGTTGGTAGACATCCATTCGAGCGGCCCGCGCGGCTTCAGCGCGCTCTCGCACCCGTTGTTCTTCCAGTCGGGCTTCCGCGGACTGGGTCAGCGCGAGACCCTGGAGCCGGACCTGTTCGTTCTGAATGAGCGCCTGTTCCGCGGCGAGACGGGCCTGTAGGTCCATCACGGCGCGGGCGTTGGGCGCCGTGTCGAGCGCCGCGCGGAGCGTTTCCAGGCCCTGCAGGCGTCGATCCGCAGCGTCGGCCACCACCTCACCGACCGCCAGGTCGCGCGCTGTCCGCGCCCCGGCGCGCTCGAGGCTGTCGCGATAGTAGGACTCGGCTGGATCAAGCTCTCCAGTCGGCGGGGTGTAGAGCCGGCTGTCGCGACGGATTGCGTCGGCACGGTCGGCCAGGTCGCCGAGCGCCGAGAGGTCGCCGGTGGCGGCGGCCCTCAGGGAACGCATATCCGGCAGAGGATTGCGGACGGTCGGCAGGCCCAGCTCACTGGCGAGGGCGTTGACGCCCGACAGGTCGTTCAGACTGTTGAAGAGTTGCTGGCCTTGCTCGATCTGAGCCTGGAGCGCCCGCAGTTGTTCGAGCGATGTTCTCGCGTCCTCGATCGCCTGAACGAGCGCCCGGGGATCATGGACGAGCTGCTGCGCGTGTGATGTCGGCGCCGAAATCAGAACGAGAGCAGCTCCGGCCGCGGCGAACAGGTTACGGGTCTTCACAGGAACCTCCTTTGGTCATGGAAAGGGTCGCGCCACAGGGCGTAGTCATCACCCACCTCGGCTCGCAGGCGGTCCAGCAGAGTGACGGTCTCGGTGCGCCCGGACAGGATCGACAGGGCGTCGTCCATGCCGGTCAGATCCAGTTCGACCACCACGCTGTCGTGACCTTGCTTGACGAGAAACCGGTGGGACTCGGGTGTCAGCACTTCGCGGACCAGTCGAAACTCCTCCTGGGTCAGACCGAACCCGTCGACGTAGTCACGCGCCTGGCCGTGGGCGTTGGGCAGAAAGATCTTCGTGGCGCACTGTTCGAGGATGGCGTGGGCGATCGGAGACCGCAGGGCATCAGCCGGTGACTGGGTGCCGAAGACCATCAGGGCGTTCTGCTTGCGCCAGGTCTTCAACCCGTCCTGGGCCAGATCGGTGAACGCCGGGTCGCCGAGCGCCTTCCAGAACTCGTCGATGTCGAGGACCAGGCGGCGACCATCGACCAGCGCCGTGATGCGGTGGAACAGGTAGAGCATGGCCGGGGTGCGAACCTCGTCATGGTCCAGCACTTGGGTCATGTCGAAGCCCACGAACCGGCCAGCCAGGCTCAAGGCGTCTTCATCGTTGTCGAGCACCCAGCCAAGCGGACCGCCCCGAGACCAGCGTTCGAGTCGGGCGCCGACCCCTCCGGCGTCGCCCTGACCCAGAAGACTCCGGAGGGCCGCGATGGACCGCCGCTCAGCGGGCAGCGCCTCAAGCGCCGCGACGCCCTGATCGATGGCGCGCGCTTCTGGAACCGTCAGCGTTTCAGCGGGGCGTGCGACGAGGGTCCGCACCAGCCGGACCAGAAACGCCCGGTTGGCCGGTGACGGCGGCAAGGCCTTGAACGGGGCGAAGCCGGTCGGCTCACCGTTCCGAAGAGCGAGGTAAGTGCCGCCGCATGCGCGCACAAAGACCTCTGCGCCCCGGTCCTTGTCGATGAACAGTTGCTGGGCGCCGAAGCGCTCGAGCTGGGCCAGCATGAAGTTCTGGACGACCGTCTTGCCCGATCCGGATGGGCCGCAGATGAAGGTATGGCCCAGATCGCCGACATGGAAATTGAAGTAGAAGGGCGACCCTGCCGTTGTGCGCAGCAGCGCCACGGCGTCACCCCAGTGATTGCCGGATGGTTTTCCAACGGGATGAGCGTGGAACGGGGCAAGGGCGGCGAAATTGCGTGAAGTGATCGCTGCAGGCCGGGTTCGCCGGGCAAAGGCGCCGGGAAACTGAGCCCAGAAGGCGGCTTCCAGGCCGAGATCCTCGCGCGCCACAACCAGACCGGAATCCGCCAGGATGGCGCGCGCCTTGGACAAATGGTCGGCCAAGGCGGCCGGTGTATCGCCGTGAATGAGGAGCGACGCCTGATGTTCTCCCATCACGAACCGATTGCTGGCCAAGTCGTCCAGGGCGTCAGACAGTCCGACAATCTGCGAGGCCGCCCGATCTCGTGCGGAGACCATCTGGTTCTGTTTGCGCTCAAGGACCGTCCGGGCCGAAGCCTTCGACAGAAAGGAAAAGGACTGGCTCGCCACAAACCCGAAACGGACGCTCAGCAAAGCGTCCCAAAGCCCCGGACGGGTCGCGGCGGGATATTCCTTTATGGCGAGAATGCCGGCGTAGCGGGCGTCCGCCACGTCCCGAAGCTCGATGATCTCGCGACCAAAGATGGCCCGGACCGTGTAGATCGCGCCGCCCAGATGCCCATAGACAATCGGGACTGACGAACGGCGCCCGGTCAAAACCAGGCGCATGACTTCCATCGATTCCGAGAACCACAGGCCGGCCCGTTCATAGAGGCCGAGCATCCGCGGCGCGTAGCGGGCCAGATACTGGATCAGGTCCCGAGCGGCCTCCTCGATACGGGTAATCTGGGTCTGCTGAACCTCCGCTTCGTCCCGACGCGCCGCCTTCAGCCTTCGGGCCAAGGCGGCGACACGGTCGCCGGGGTCTCGACCCGGGTGCAGGACGAGCGTGACGAAGAGCTCGTTGACCCACAGCTGTCGTCCCGACACGCGGTCGTCGTAGGCCTCGCCGAGCTCGCCCGCGAACTGGGAGCGATAGCCGGTGGTGCGGCTGATCTCCACCGGGCGACGCACGAGATGGTGCCAGACCGCGAGACGGTCGTCAGCGAGGTTTCGCCACGCCTGGTTCAGCTTGACGTGCCAGTCGTTGAGATCGCGTGCGTCGGCGGTTTCAAAGCTGGCTCCGTCTATCTGGATCACCACCATCAGGGCGCCGCTGTCGAGGGCGACGACTTGATCCGATACATGCCGCGCATAGGGGAGGTTGGGCCGGGCGTCGGCTTCCCGCCTCAGTCTGCCGGGTGTTGCCGCGCCCTCAGCCACGGGAAAGCTCCGCAGCCGCATAGCGACGCACCAGCGGAAGCGGCGTCGCCGAACTCCCGCCCCACAGGGCCGCGTTTCGCGATCGGCCCTTGGTGTCGACGTAAACGAAGAGCAGCCGGAAGGCGTTGTGATCGGCGCGGCAGACCGCCCGGAAGACCAGGTGCAAGGCCGGAGCGACCAATAGGTAAAGCAGGCTGCCGCCTACCAGGAAGACGATGCCGCTCAGGATGACATTGACGCCCATCGCCTCCATGGGCACGCCCAGAACCATCGCCGGTCGCGTGCAAGCCAGGAAGAGCGGGTCCTCGATCAGCGGCTCGTCAGCCATGATGGCCACCGGCGGATAGGCGTGAAAGGGCAAGCCCGATCGCGAGGCCGGTCCCGATGCCGGCGAGAATTTGTGCGAAGCGCTTGGGCGAAATGAGCTTCAGGCCGAGCATCAGGCAAAGGGCCATCAGTCCGGACACCGCGCAGATGATCATCCAGGGATCCGCGGCCGACATCACGAGCCGCCGGTGATCAGGTTGACAATCTCGGCCGCACCGAACACCACCACGATCCCGAGCACCACGATGGCGGCGCGGCGCAAATCGAACAGGCCGAACATCCAGAGAATGCCGACAATGACGACGGCCAGCACGGCAAGGAGGCGTGCGGTGTTGCCGGTCAGCATGTCGACGACGTTCTGAAGGAGGCCTTCGACATTGGCCGACGCGGCGGCGGGCTGCGCCAGAATCAGGGTCGTGGCCAAGGCGATGGCGCCTGTCGCCGCCAGCCTGTGGGTGCACGTTGCGCGAGCGGTCATGTCAGAACTCCATGTGGACAGCGGAGGGCGGGAAGGTGAGCACCGCACTGGACGGGGCCAGGGCGAAGACATCCCAGCGTCCGATCGGGGCGACCGGCTCGGGCGCGGCGGGCTGGGGTTCGAGATCGGTCGGGGCCGGGCGGTCCGGCGCGAGCGCAAGGACGCCGAGCGTCGCCGCCGCCTGCTCCACGCGGGCCACATAGCCGTTCCGGAATCCGCGATCCGGGTGCCCGGTGTTGTAGCGGGAGAGGGCGACCCTCAGCGCCACCTGCCGGTCCTCGCCGACAGACCAGCGATAGCCGCTACGGAGAACGACCCCGGCCGCCGTGAGGTTTTTGCAGGGGTCGAAAACATCCTCGATCGAGAGGTTCAGCCACTCAAGATTGGCGCTGTTGATCTGGCCCAGGCCGAGGTCGAGGTTCGCGCCGCGAGCCAGGAGAGAACGCGTAGTTCGAATGGCCTCTTCCCGGCTTCTCGGGGTTCGAACCGGCCGGGGACCGCTGTTCACACCGATCGCCACCGGATTGAAGCGGCTTTCGGCATAAGCCACCGCCGCGATCGTCTGCGGCGCGACTTGAGGTGCGCAGCGTTCGGCCAAGGCGAGGATCAGACTGAGGTCGAGCAATGCGGTCTCCTTTCGGGAGACAGCAGAAACCCGGAGCCGGTGTCGCGCGACCCGCGACCTCACCGCCGGGGATCTACGGTAGGAAACTCCGCGGCTCGGGAGGCCGGCGCTCTTCCATCGCCAGCCGCGCCACGGCCTGAACCCGGGTGCGGACGCCCAGGACGCGACAGGCGGTCAGCAGGTGCTCATCGACAGTGCGCGATGAAACGCCGAGCCGGCGGCCGATCTCGGCCGAGGTCAATCCGGTCGCTGCGAGTTCAAGACACTCGACTTGACGCGGCGACAGATCGGCGGAGGGACGTTCGCCAGGCTCAGGGTAAGCATACTGGGTCATGCGCCAAGGAAACGAGGGCTGCGCTTTTGCGGCTAGCCCGTAACCCTCTGACGGAGAGTCTACGGTGGGGTCTCGTCCGCAGAGTCGCCATCCGACGCCTTGACGGGCGAAACAAGCTTGCCGAGCCGCTCCTGCAACCAGGCGTTTGCCGCGCTGTCGTGGCGAACCGACTGGAGAGCCAGATCCTGGAGAGTCTTGGTGAAGGCGTTGATGATCGTCCGGGCGTCCAGGTCGGTGATCGCATCACCCACGTCTTCATCAAACTCCTGGAGCGCCACCGTGAGGATGGTCATCAGTTTATTGTCGGCGCAACGCAACGCATAGGCGGGCGAGCCCAGGGCCAACGCCGCTTGAATGGCGAAGGGGTCGGAATTGGTCACTTCGGCAAAGCGATGAATTCGTTCGAGATTGACCCGACCTCCGCCGGCCTCGAAATGCTCGTATGACCGCAGCGCCATATGCATTCCGGCCGCGACCTCGGCGGCCTTCATACGCCGGTGCGTTCGAATGAGACGCAGCGCTGCAGACAGGATTTCGCTTTGCGCGTCACGGTCGGCGCTGTCCATCCGTCGGGTAATCCCTGAAATCATGGCGCACCGGGGAAAGACCCCTCGCACCCCTACTGGTTGAAAAATGAGCCAAACGCGTCCCAAATGAAAGACGTAAGTGGTTGTTTGAGCGCAAACTTGCGGTTCCTGCGCAAATAACTTGCGGAACACAGTGTAGCGCCGCCGGTGTGGAGTTCATGAGGTGAAGGTTACGGTTGGGGACCTGTCGGTGGTGCAGAGGGCGGAGCAAACGTCGCTGACGTCACTTGGCCCATCGCCCGTAAACGGTGGGTTGTGAGAACGCGTGATCCCTTTGGACAGGCGCTCACCGCCCTTCGTCGGGCCGTTAGGGATGGCATGGCGCCCGGACAGCATCTGCCGATTGCCGACATCGCCGGTCATCTTCGCCTGAGTACGAGTCCGGTTCGGGAGGCCTTGTCGCGACTATGCGGCGAGGGCCTCATCGAAGACCGCCGGGGCCTCGGCTATTTCACCCGCGCCGCTCCGACCGAGGAGATCATCGGCTTGATCCAGCTCGAAGAGGCCTATGTCAGGCTCGCCGCGAACCTCAATCGCGTCTCAACCCCTCTGAGCGGGACTGACGCTGACTTCGAATCCTGGATCTCCGCTCTGATTTCGGACTGCGACAGCGACCCGCTGAAGGAAAGCTTTGAACGGGTCGCCAGCCGGCTTGCGCCGATCCGTGCCTTAGGCCGGGAAGAGGAAGTCGACGCCGCCGTCCGCCATGGCTCCATTGAGGCTTATTACGCCCGTTGGATCTCTGCGGCGCCTGGCTTGGCGCGACGCATGCGGCGGCTCGAACCCGCCGACGTCGAATACACGAACAATGCAGTTTGAATCGATTTGAGTTCGAGCGCTGATGGTTCGTCGTCGACCTTTTGTCGACCTTCAGATGAGGAGACGACCATGACCACCAAGAGCACCACGCGACTCGTTCGCCTCGGCGCGGCCCGCAAGCTGACGCGCGCCGTTACCGAAGGCGACTACGCGGAGCTGAACACCTCCAAGCTCTACGACATCCCGCCGGGCGAGTGATCGCGACGGGTCGCCCTCCGGGGCGGCCCGGACGCCCGGCCCGGCCTCGACCGGCGCGTCCCCACCAGAGGCCGACACTCAAACAACGGAGCCTGGCCATGAAGGTCCAGACCAAGAGCCGCATCTTGCGGTTCGGCGCCGCGCGTCTCCTGACCCGCGCCGTCACCGACGGCGATTTCGTCGAGATGAACGCCCATTTCCGGTGGGACATGCCGACCGAATAGCATCGGCAGGGCCGCCGACCCCGGCGGCCCAAGCCGGCCCCCCAAGCGATTGCCCAGACCTTCATTATTCCAGGGAGCACCCATCGTGCGCTTGCTGACGATCAAACACAGTCTCGTTCTGGGGTCCGCCCGCCGCCTGACCCGCGGCGCAGACGGTGAGTTCGTAGAACTGCAGACAACGCAGAGATTTGACCTTCCGTTCGAATGACCTGCGTCGCACCCACACTGTCACTCTCCGCCGAGTACGGACAGCTGGCTCCTCACGTCCATGCCGCACGCTGCGGCAGCGATCTGGTCCTGCTCGACATGAGCGCCGATGACTATCTGCTGCTGCCGGACTGCGGCGATCTGGTGGTCGACGGCAACGAACTGCACGGGCCCGTTGAAACACTCGTGCGGCTCGCGGCCGACGAACTCCTGCAATCGGGCGGTCGTGTCCTGCCGCGACAGGGGCCGCCTTCGCTGCCGGTCGAGACGTTGCCGATTGTGATGGCAGCGCCAAGCATCAAGGATACGGCGATCTTCGCCGCGATCTGGATCGACGCCATTCGCGGACAACCGACGCTTCAAGGCCTTGAAGCGCGTGTCGCCGGCCGCACAGGAAAGCGTGACGATCTTCAGGCGGTAGCTGCCCGCGTAGAGATATTCCGACAGCTCCTGCCTTGGGCGCCACGCACCGGGGCGTGTCTTCTGCAGACTGAGCTTCTACTGCGCTTCATCAACGCCGCCGGCTTCGACGCTGACTGGGTGTTCGGTGTGCGCACCTGGCCGTTCCTGGCGCACTGCTGGCTGCAGATCGGCGACGTCTCAGTGAGCCAGGCACCGGAAACACTGACCATGTACCGACCCATACTGGCGATTTGAGCATGAGCGCCGAGTCGTTTCTTATCCTTGTCGGCGACGATCCTGCGGCAATCAGCTCCCTGGCTTCCCTGGCGCAGGACCGATTGACGAATGAGGGCTGGATCCAGCGTTTGGCCTTCCCTTTCCTTCAGGTCTTTACCCCGGCGGACGGGCGGCTTGAGGTCACCGGCGGCCTCGATGGACACGGCGTGCTGATCGGCGAGATGTTCGATCGTGAGGGTCGGCCGCTGACCGCGCAGGAACGGGCCGTCTGTGGATGTCGTCCACTGGACACCGCGAGAGCCCAAGCGGTCGTCTCCGAACTCTGGGGCCGCTACGTGTTGGTCCGGAGGACATCGGGTGACGTCGCTGTGCTGCGAGATCCTTCCGGTGCGCTCGAGGCGGTCTCCTGGAGGCGGGATGGGGTCACCATCACTACGTCGCATCCTGAGGCAGCCTTTGATCCCCTGCTGCCCGAAGATCTTGAGATCGATTGGCTGGCGGTTGCCAACCTGGTGCGCCGAGCTGGCGAATATCGGCACTCCCTGCCGTTGAAAGGCCTGACGCCGATCGCAGCTGGAGAACTTCGAACGCTTGGAGCGCGCGGTTCAGTTGTCGAACAGATCTGGCGGCCGGCCGAAATCTATCGGGCCGCGAGGCAAAGGGAGCGACCGGACCTGCGTGTTGTCGTCGAGCGGGCTGTTCGCGCCCTGGCGGGAGATCGCATCTGGGTGGCTGAAGTCAGCGGCGGTCTGGACTCTGCCATTATTGCGGGCGCGCTTAAGCAGAGCCAGCGTGAGCAGGTCAGCGCTTGGGTCAATCACTATGTAGAGCAGCCAGAAGGCGATGAGCGCCAATATGCCCGTCCCGTTGTCGAACAGTTCGGGTTCACCTTGAGCGAAGTGCGACGTGAAAAGCTCGGCCTTTCCGCGGACCGCCTTGCGCAGTCCGCCGGCGGCTTCAGGCCCGCCATCAACGATATTGATCCGGACTACAACGACGACATTGCGATGCGGATCGCAAAGACGGGAGCTTGGGGTTCGCTCACGGGGCAGGGCGGTGACGCGGTTTTCTTCCAGATGCCCAGCCCGCTTATCGCCTTCGACGAAATTCGTGAGCGTGGGATCGGCGCCCGCCTGGCAGTGCTTCACCGGATCGCCCGTTGGACCCGTCGGTCGTTATGGCCTCGTGCCTGGGTCAGCGCATGGCGCCAACACCGGCGCAGTCGAGATGCCTGGGATCATCCATGGCTCGAGGATCTTCGCGGTGTCCCACCGGCCAAGGCGCTCCAAATATCGGTCCTTTCCTTCTGCCAGACTTTTCAGGGCCAAGCCGTGCGCAGCCGACATGGCGCCTGCGTAAACCCCCTTCTCAGCCAGCCGGTTCTGGAAGCGGGCCTTGCATGGTCTACGGTCGATCTGACCTGGGGCGGCCGTGATCGCGCCGCCGCGCGCTCCGCCTTCCAGAACCTGTTGCCGCCGGCTCTGTACGCGCGGCGGTCCAAGGGAGAACTTGGAGCCTACTATGGTGAGGCGGTCGCCGATCAACTCCCCTTCCTTCGGTCCTACCTACTGGACGGGGCGCTGGCCAAAGCCGGATTGCTCGATCCGGCGATGGAGGAGCGTCTGACCCGGGAGGCATTGCTCTGGCGCGGCGGGTACACAACGATTCTCAGTCTGGCGTTGACGGAAGCCTGGGTGAGACACTGGCAGGATCGCTTGGCGCGCCGACAGGCATGAGATATCGGTCAAACCAAGCCAAGACTTGCCGATAGTAGACCCGGGCGTTTCCGGGGTTGTGGATACTGTGGTCCTCGCCAAACAGATAAGTCAGGGCTGCGGGACTGTGCAGCCGGACTAGGGCCCCGTACATCTGTTCCGCTTGACCGGTCGCGAAATCCATCTCTCCATGGATCAGGAGCACCGGGGCGGTGATTGCATCGGCGCCCTCGAAGGCGCTTCCTCGCCGGTAGCGCTCTGGATCCGCCCAGTAGGACCGCCGCATTCCGACTTGGCCCGCCTCCAGCCATCTAGCAGTCCCCATGACATCGGAATCGTTGAGTCCTGCGAGACGGTGGTGCGGTGACATTCCGCCAAGGGATGCTGGCAGGTTGTAAGAACCGTTGAGGGCGACGACGGCTTTGAACCGGGAAGACTGGGTTGCGCTGAGGACGGACGCCCATGCTCCGAAGCTGTGTCCCCACAAGCCGATACGCTCCGCGTCGATCAGGCCCTCAGAAGCTGCGGCGTCGACTACGATCAAAATCCTGTCGGCCAATCTCGCTGACGGTTCGTCGTTGGTCGGTAGGTCCGGGTAGAGAACGGCGTAGCCTGCAGCGACAAGCAGTTGCCCGTTCAGGGTCAGTTGAACGCCTTCGGGCCGCATGGTCGGCGGCGGTGTTGGATGAGTCTTGCCGGGATAGGGGATCACGATCACCGGGGGGCGGACGCCGGCCTCGCCCACCGGCAGATACAGCCAGCCCCGGGCTCCGGCGGGGCCCGTGATGAGCCGGGGAGGCGCCACGTCAACCTGATCCAGTTCGGGGTTCAGCCGCCAGGCGATCTCTGCCGAGCGGTCGGTTTGAACCTGAAGACGATTGAAATCTCTCCCCTCAGGTCCACGGCTGACGCTGACTTTCCCGGCCCAGCTGACAGCAGCGCCGGGAGCGCCCGGCACGCAGGTCGTCGGGCCGATCTCGGCCGTGACACGACAAAGCCGTCTCTCATCGTCAAGCACGACCGCACTGTCGGCTTTCATGGGATCGACCAGCGCACGTTGGCCGAAAGGACCATCCGCGCGGTTTGCCGTCGATGCGGCTCCGAGATCCTCAAGGCGTCGATCGGAGGTCAATCGGACGATCCGGCCTCTGCTGACGAAAAGCAACGCATCCCGACCTTGCACGGCGAGGCGTGCGTCTTCAGCCAGACCTTCGATCGTCAAAACTTCCGCTTCATCCTGCAGGTGCCAACCGAGCCGTCCGTCCTGCACGCCCCGGACGATCGGCATGCCGCGCAGCCAGCCGGCCTGGGCCGTGGGATTAAGCTGGGAATCGATTACTACGCTCGGTGAAATGCCAGCGGGCGTGACATCGCGGACGGAGCCAGCAGGCGTGATTGCGAGGAGCCTGGGTAATTCTGTATCGACGGTCGCCGTCAGCAGGGCGTCGGATAAGGGCGACCAGGCCAGGAGGCTCGTCGAAATATCTCGCGCTTCCGGCGGATCGATCGAGACTCCTGAAGCAACATCAACGAGCCGCAGGGATCGGGCGCGCCGGGCTTCGGTCGTGCTTTCAGGGTCGGGGAGCGGATATAGCGCACCATCCAGCACCAGCGCGATGTGCCTGCCGTCCGGCGATGCCTCAAAATCGAGAAACGGGCCTTCCGAAAGAACGGTGGAGCGGCCGCTTCCTACATCAACCCGCCAGAGCCGTCGAACCGGACGAGGTCCTTCAGGAATGCCCACGCCGACGGACACATAGGCCGCATCGCCGCGAGCGGCCTTCGCCCACAGGTCGGGCAAGCGAACCTGGGTGGCGTTCATGCTCGACAGGCGGGGCGGAAGCTCGCCATCCGGTATGCCGAGGACGATGAACGCGTCGTTCGAAAGCCACTCGACCGAGCGACCCCACGCCCCGCTTTCTGGAGACAGATCGGTCCAGGTGACATCCCCGCTTGCAAGTTCGACGATCCCTAACCGGAAGGTCAGCCCTTGAAGCCGGAAGACGACGAGGCGTGCGCCATTGGGCGAGAAGGGCCCCATCGTGTAGCCGGCATCCGATTCCATCGACAGGAGTGGTCGGACTCCGGAGGGCGTCCCCAAATCGAACCGATAAAGCCGCGCGTATCGCAGCGCGCCTTCTGGCTGGAGATCGTAGCGGGGCAAGTCCCCTCTCGCTCGCCTCTCTTCGAATACGGCGACACTGCCGGACGGGTCGATCGCGATCCGTCCGAAGGTCTCGAGTCCGAGAAGGGTGTCGAGCGTGAGGGGCTCTGACGCAGCCGCGAGCGGCCACGACAAAGCGATCGCGCCGAGTGCGCGGACAAGCGTCCTTCGCATGATGGCCTACCAGCGCTTGACGAGTTGCAAGGACAGCTGGCGACCCAGGGCGTTGGTGTTAGCGGGATCGTAGGCGATCCCGCTGGTCGCGTCGTAGAATGGCGGTTCAGCGTTTGCGAGATTGAGGACGTTGAACGTAAGGGAAAGACCTTCTCCCCAACCGTCCGCGAAGTCATAGCGAACCTGGCCATCGAACGTCGTCCAGTCGTCAATCCGCCGTCCGCCGAGCGGGTCACGCCCCCCGCTGACATAGTTGGCGATCAGACCGAAGGTCAGGGGACCACTCACCCACTGACTGCCGATCCGACCGCGCCACCGGGCCGGAAAATTCGGATCGCCGAGCAGATCTTCCGTCGGCGAGGCAGCCGTGATTGTACGCTCATTCGTCAACAGATGGGTGATCGTTCCGTCGAGGAGGGCTTGCCCCGACCCAAGATCGAACCGGTAGCGTGCGGACAGGTCGAAACCTTCGACCTCGACGCCCGACGCGTTCACGAAGCGGTTGTCGACGACAGCGCCATAGGACGTCGCTGGGAAGACGGCGGGGTTGAAGTTGCCCGGATGATCCAGGAGCGCCTGGACCAACGCGCGATCATCGGCGTTGGTGTTTGGTGAGACGTAACGGATGAAAGGAGCGAGCGCGGGCTCGTTGAGGGCGTTGGTCAGGTTCTGGATGACCGGGTTGCCGATCCGGTCGTCGAACCGCGTGCGAAACCAACCGCCCTCCAGACGGAAGCCCTCATAGGCGGCCGGGGTCCAGACGAACCCCGCCGTGATCGAGTCGGCCGTCTCCGGCCTCAGGTCCGGGTTGCCGCCGTACTGGATGAGCGAAAGAACGCTCCCGCCGTTCCGGTTCAGGAAAGTCGGGCCGATGGCATAGGCCGTCTGCAGCTCGCGCAGCGACGGAGCCCTGAACGAGGTCCCGTAGCTTGCTCGCAAGAGCAGGCCTTGCGTCGGACTGTAGAGCACGCCGACCTTCGGATTGGTCGTCTCGCCGACGCCTTCGTGCTCTTCGTAACGAGCTGCAAGCGAGAGCTCGAGTCGCTCGAGACCGGGCCTGGCGTTATCGGCGCTCACGAGCGGAGCGCGGATTTCGAAGAAGGCCGCTGCCACGTCGCGCGCGAACTCCGTGTGGGCCGCGACCCGCGGGGCTGTGCCGGACAGGAAACTCACGCCGTCGGTTTCGAACTGCTCCTGTCGGAAGTCGAACCCCAAGGCCATTTGCAAAGGCCCGCCGGGGAGCTCCAGCAAGGTCCCGTCGGCCTTGACGTTGAAGGAGCTGACGGTGCTGACATTCTCCGCCCAGCTATAGCCGGAGCCAATATGCGCCAGGATCGCGGGCGAGTTGGCGGCGGGGTCTCCGAAGGGATTGAAGAAGCCGTCCCTCGCCGTGGTGAAGGGCGTGGTCGGGATATCGGCGCGTGATCCCAAGGCTTCTGCGAGAAAGGTAGTCTGGACGCGGTTCGACAGGGTGCGGCCGTTAATCTCACGACCTCCGCTCGCATAGGCAGAGATGTTCCATCCGAACAGGTTGCCATCAATCCCAAATGCGCCCCCGAGGCTCTCCGTCTCGCCGTTCGTGCGAGCGGGACCCAGGTCGTTGATCCAGGAATAGGCGATATCGTGGGAGACTGAGCCGTTCGGGGACACGAAGTGAGGGTTCGCCGAGGTAACCGTGAAGGTTCCGAAATCCGCGTTGGTCCTCAGGATGTAGCTGCGGTCGGTGTAACGGATGTCGCCGTCAAGGCTGAACCCACCCGGCAGGTTCTGGCGGCCCGCCAGAAACAAGCTCTGGCGTTCCTGGTGCGGGAGAAACCACTGCCCCTCGATCGGGCTGGTTCGGTTGACCCGTCCGGCGATGAAGCTGGCCGGGGTCAGACCCACGCCGTTCTGAATTTCGGGAATGGCATAGATCGGCGTGTAGATACCCGTAGCGGCGTCGAATCTCATGATGTTGCCAGGGGCGGAAAACGTCTGGCGGCGATCGGACCCGCCCAGACGGCGTAGGTCAGCATCTCTTGTCGCGCTTCGGTCCGCTCCTTCGAGCTCGCCGCGATCATGGTACTCGTAGGCCGCTACGAGGCTGCCGCTCGCCCAGTTGAACCCGCCAGTCTGAGAGAAAAGAAGTTCCTCGGCGCCGCCATCGCTGGTGCCGCCGATGCGAAGCCGGCTCTCGGCGCCGTCGAACCGCGACTTCAGAATGATGTTTACGACGCCGCCGACGGCGTCGGCGCCATAAAGGGCGGACGCCCCATCCAGCAGCACATCTGCGCGAGAAATCGCACTGGAGGGAATGTTCGAGATGTCCGCGAAGTCGCCGGCATTGCCGGTCCCGGCGACACGTCGTCCGTTCACCAGAACGAGCGTTGCATCGGCTCCGAGGCCTCGGAGGTTTACGCCGGTCGCTGAGCTGACATTGCGGCCCGAGCGATCGGCGCCTGTATTCGCGGAGCCCTCATAGGCTGCGCCGGTGAAGTTCTGCGGCAGGGCTGCCAGCGCCTCCGCGACGGTTGCACGACCCTGACGGGCCACATCGTCCTGGGTGAGCACGGTGACCGGCGACGGGCTGTCCACGCCTCGCAGATAGCTGCCCGTTACGACGACTTCGTCCAGTTGGGTGGTGTCGAATTCCGCTTCAGCGCGCTGGGCAGGATCGACGAGGACGAAGACGTTCGGCCGTGTCCGGCGATACGTGAGTCCGGTGTCGCGCAGGACCTGTGCAAGCGCACCTTCCGCAGAGTAGCTGCCAATCACGCCGGCCGAGCTTCGTCCAGCCACCAAGGCGCTCGGATAGAGGATCTGCAGGCCGCTTTGGCGGGCGAAAGCTGTCAGCGCCCGATCGAGGGGGCCGGACGCAATCTGGTACTGGCGGACAGGTTCAGCCGTCTGCGCAAAGGCCGGGACCGTCGTCGCCAGAAGCACCGCAGCCAGCGCCGTTGATCCATATCCAATACGCATGTCTTTCCCCCTCCAAGGTGCCCGCGTGTTTGCGGGTGGGGAAGAGACAATCGAGACGTAGGCGACCTCTAACTCCGCCTACGAATTATTTTCAGCCGTGGCGGCAGCCGCTGCCGTCACTGTGATGGTTCCGTCGCTCTCCCTCGTTGCCGACACGCCGTAGAGATCGACCAAAGCAGCGAGGAAGCCGCCCTGATCGTCGCTGTCGAAGACGCCGTTGACCGCGATGCCGGCGAGGGATGGCGCCCGCAGAACGATCGGCTGGTCGCTGTAGCGATTGATCTCAGCGATCGCGTCGTCGAGCCGCGTCTGATGAAAGGTCAGTCGACCGTGCGTCCAACTGGTCGCTCCCGCAGCGTCGGTCGCCTGGACGACCGGGGCCGTTGCATGGGTGGAAATCTGCTGGCCGGGACGCAGGGCCCAGGATCGATCGCCACTCTCAGCCTTGCGCACCAGGACCCGGCCTTCGACCAGAATGACGCGGGCGCCGTCATCGACGCGACGGACATCGAAACGGGTGCCCGTGGCGGTGACATTGGTGTCGCCCGCCTTGACGACGAAGGGGCGGGATGGGTCTCGCGCCACGTCGAAATACGCCTGTCCTGCCGTCAAGGTCACAATTCGGTTCGAGCCGGTGATGCGAACCGTCGCCCGGGAGGCGGTATCCAGCGTCAGCTGAGACCCGTCGCTCAGGCGAACAGTCCGCTGTTCGCCCGTCGCCGTCTGATAGGCGGCAGGGCGTGTCAGACTCCAAAGTCCGGCGCCGCTGATGATCACGACGGCTCCGACCACCACTCCCACAGGCTTGAGCAGGTACGACCAGCGTGGCGCCTCCCTGTGGGATTGCGCCGGCCCGATCTTGGCCTGGGCCGTGAGAGCGGCCATCTCCGGGTCGACCGAGAGCGTTTCCGCCGCAGCCCAAAGCGCCTCGACACGCTCGTAGGCCGCCGCGTTCTCCGGCGATCTTCGCCACTGGCTGAAGCCCGTGACGTCCTGGGTCGTCACCTTGCGTTGGTTCAGGCGGGCAAACCAGGTGGCGGCCTCCTGCCGCCGGATGTCGTGGTCTGTGTCGACCGTCATCATGACCTGCCTATTCGTCCAGCCGAGCAGTGCAGTGTTCAAGCGCCTTGGACATCCTCCATTGGACAGCCTGGACGCTGAGCCCCTTAAGGTCGGCGATCTCTTGGTACGTCATACCGCCAAAGCGACTCAAAACGAACACGTCCTGGTAGAGGGTCGGCATGGTGAGAATGATCTGCTTCAGCAGCACTTGCTGCGACTGGGGCGCTGAGGTGGTGTCGTCCGATCCAAAATCGCGGCGCGCCGAATCCATCAAGGCCTGACGCCGGTGATTGTTGCGCATGAGGTTGGTGGCCACGCGCAGCAGCAACGATTTGGGATGGCGGATCGTGTCCGTCGCCATCGGGGCGATCCGGAGGTAGGTCTCCTGGACGATATCTGCGGCGTCTTCCGCATTGACGTGCGTGCGAAGGCGGCGGCCCAGCCATGCGGCATAGCGCCTGTAAAGGCCGCCAAGCCCATCGCCCTCCGGTTCAAGCTCCTTTGCGTCGCTCAATTCACTCTCCACCCTCGAACTGGCCGTGGGAATCCGGTGATGGCGACAAGGCTCGACCGCGCCCGGGCAAGCGCACGGGTTCGGGCTGCCGTTAAGCAGCGACCGCCAAGGGCGGATCCTTGTTCAGGCATCGCACAGGGGATTCCACGCCCCTGACGGCGCAAGCGCCGACGCCGAAGCATGAATCAAACGGAATCCCGGCGCAAGGCGGAGGGGTCGGGCGTTGGAATCCTCTGCGACGAGGCCCGCTGCTTCAGCGGGGAGCGCTGCCTCCGCCATGGGCGAGCCCTGGCTCTTGCTCCCGGCCTATATCGCGGCGCCCGACGGCCTGTCTCTAGTCCGGTCCGCTGGTTGCCGACAAGGACACAAGCGCGGCATCCAACGACCGCAAAAAACTGGCGGATGGCCCGCAAATCACTGTCGTTGCCGGTGACGCCGCTGCGAATTATGTCTGGGAGTGTTCAACTCGGAGTAGTCATGGACGCGCGGCCTCAAAGCGAAAGTTCGCCGGACCTGCCGAGCCTCAGCCGGCGCGAAACGGAGTGTCTGGAGTGGGTGAGCCGCGGCAAGAGCTCGTCCGACATCGGAGCGATCCTTGGGCTCTCGCCCCGCACCGTGGACAGCTACCTTGAGAAGGTCTGCGCGAAGCTACGGGTTCGAACGCGCATCGAAGCGGTGGCCTACGCGGTTCGCACGGGGATGATCGACCCGGACTAGGGAGAGGGGGCGGGCCAGGAACTTCTGTGTGGAAGCCCGGCGTTTCACCGTCAATCGCCGCCGACGCACAAGGCGTCCCCCGGCTCTAGATTGGCGCCTATCGTCCCGGAGCCCGCCAGGTCCACAGGTATCGCGTGCATCGCGATCTGGCTACCCAGAGGCGAGACGGATCACGTGGGACCGGATGGGGCGAGGACCAAGGCCTTTGCCGGGTCGTTGGGATGGATGAGGACCACGCGGTCAAAGCCGAGCAGATCGACATGATCGCCGATTGATCGCCGCTCATCCATGTTGAGATCCGGCCCGATCCTGTCGGGCAGCACGAGCCACCATTCGGCGTACCGGTCGCGGTACGGGGCGATCTTTCGGGTCTTCTCCGCCACGCAGAGGTTGAGGTTGCGGATGATCTCCGACGCGACAAAGCCGCCGGCGTCCCAGTCAGCATAGCCCCCCAGCATGAAGTGGTGCTCGACGACGATGGTCGCCGGGCGGATCTCCAGCTCAAAATTGGGATCGAGATGAACCTGCAGTCCGGCTGGGGCAGGATTGGTTCTGAATGCCTCAAGGGCCGCCTTCATCTCGCGCTTGACGACTTTCCAGTCGAACGGTCGCCAGAAGTAGAAGAACACCCACCAGCCTTTGCCGGCCGGCGCTTCGCCGAAGGTTGGAAGAAGGCGGTCGACGAACTTGGCCACCGGCGCCTCGACGTGTTCCAACCCCTGATATCCGCCGTCGGATTCAAAGTTCTGGTTCAGCCGCCGTGCTTCGACGGCGATCCTGCCGCCCACCAGGAAATCCGGCGGCACATTTCCATCCGGCTCGAAGCAGACCGAACCCAGACTCAGTCCTTCGAGGTAGCGCGCGACACCCTGCTCTGATCGGTCCATATCCGTTGTATAGTTCCAGGACGCGCCCGCTTCACCGTCGCGAGTGCGGGCTCTTGATCGCAGGGCCAAGGAAACCTCGAGGCGCGATCGGTAATGCCCGCAGGATTTTACGCCAGCCGGGCTGTCGCTTCTCCCCGACGAGCGCCATCTTTCACCCTCGACAGAAGCGGAACAGGACTCCAGACATGATGCGAGGAACCGAGCTTCGTGACCTTCCGGCTGAACTAGCGGATGTCATCGGCTCGACCCAGAATATCGCCCGAGCCTATCTCGCGGGGCTGGGGTTCATCGTTCAGGACACGGCGCGAGACCCGTCCTATCTTGCCAATCATGTCCTGTCGTACCTCGCCCAGGACCTGCTCCAGTCCGGCGTGTCCATCATCGCCCTCGCGCGTGAGGGCCTGCTCAATGTGGCCAAGCGCGAACTTCGCTTCCTTCTGGAAGCCTCGATCAAAATCGCCTTCGTGCAGCAGGAGGCCTACGGCTCGACCGTTCAGGAGAAGCTTGAGCTGTTCGAGGACGAACTCGCGTCTTCAAAGATCTCGATCAAGAAGGACCTGACGCTCGCCCAACTGCCCGAGGCGCTGCGTGAACCTTTCAAGGTGGAGCTTGGGAAGCTTTTCCACGAGACGTCCGCTTACGTTCATCTGACCCCGATGCAGATTCTCCAGTCCATAGACGCGGCCGAAGCGGGGGTCAGCGCGGGCAACGAACGGCCATCGTATGTGGCGGACCTCAACAGCATCGCGGAGCGCGTGATGGCCGCCTCGCTTGTCTTGCTCTTTCATAGCGTCCCGCAGTGGGTCGGAGGCGATTGGCTGGTTGGAGGGGAGGGTGCCACGATCGACTGGCATTTCACCCGGTCTCGCTTCATCGCGGCGATGGACAGCGAGTACGACTACAAGCACGAGCGGCAGAAGACCCTGGTCGAAATCCGGGCCGCGCGCGAAGCGCGGATCGCGTTCTAGACCGTCGCGATCATGGCCACGGATAGCCCTGTCTCCGGTCCTTCTACTTCCAAGGCGACGGCGCGGGTCGCGATCAAGGTCGACATCGTCGTCATCGGCGCCGGCCAGGCGGGGCTGTCGTCGGCCTATCATTTGCGTAATCTCGGCTTCGAGCCGGATCGCCGCTTCATTACCTTTGACCAGGACACAGGGGCGGGCGGCGCCTGGCAACACCGCTGGCCGTCGCTGACCCTGACGACAGTCAACCGCGTCCACGATCTGCCGGGCATGAGGTTCGACGAAGCGGTGGAGACCGAAGACGGCCAGGTGAAGGCCTCGGTCGCGGTGCCGGAGTATTTCGCGGCCTATGAGAAAGCCTTCGATCTACGCATCCACCGGCCCGTGTCGGTGAAGGCGGTCTGTGACCGCAGGGAGCGATTGCGGGTGGAGACCGACCAGGGCGTCTTCTCGGCTCGCGGGGTGATCAACGCGACGGGGACCTGGGAGGCGCCGTTCATTCCGGAGTACCCCGGGGCGGCGGACTTCAAAGGCCGGCAGCTGCATACGAGGGACTATCGGACGGCCGACGAGTTCGCCGGCCAGCACGTGATCGTGGTCGGGGCCGGTATCTCCGCGATCCAGCTGCTCGACGAGATCTCGCAGGTCACCTCGACCACTTGGGTTACGCGCCGTGAGCCTCAGTTCCGCGAGACGCCCTTCACTCAGGAGGATGGCCGGGCGGCCGTGGCGCGAGTGGAGGAACGGGTCCGTCAAGGTCTTCCGCCGGGCTCGGTCGTCTCGGTCACGGGCCTGCCGATCACCCCGGCGATCTTGGCCATGAGAGAACGTGGGGTGCTTTGGCGACTGCCGATGTTCGCGGAAATTACCGAAACCGGTGTCCGCTGGACCGACGGATCGGATCAGGCGGCGGACGTCATCCTCTGGTGCACCGGGTTCCGCAGCGCCCTCGATCACCTGGCACCCTTGCAGTTGCGTGAGCAGGGCGGCGGGATCGTCATGGCCGGCCGGTTGGCGACGCAGGTCGCCAAGGACCCCCGTATCCACCTCGTCGGCTACGGTCCGTCGGCCTCGACGATCGGCGCCAATCCCGCGGGAGCCGCCGCCGCCAGAGAGTTGACGTCCTATCTGGGGCTATGAGGGGTTCTGGCTTACACAGTGCCTTACACAGCGGCTTCCAAAGGCTAAAAAACCTGCTATAACCAATACCTTGGAACGAGACGTGTGTGACTTAAAATCCGTCGACTTCGGTCATGCGGGTTCGACCCCCGCCGCTCGCACCATCTGACGAAGGGACGTTTCGTGACTTTGCCGCTGCTGCCGGATCGGGACTGCGGCGGCTGCGTCGAATGCTGCCGGTTTATCCCGCTGGACCTGCCCGAACTGGCCAAGCCGACGGGCGAACTCTGCGCCTACTGTGTCGACGGCGCGGGCTGTGGCGTTCATGCGATCCGGCCGCAGACCTGCCGCACCTGGTTCTGTGTGTGGCGGATGGTCGAGCTTTCGGAAGACTGGCGTCCGGACCGTAGCGGCATCATCGTCCGCCCGGACGGCCTGACGACGGGCGAGATCACCCTCTATGTCATTCGGGATACCGATTTTCTCGGGTCGACCGACTTTTTCGACACCCTGGCCGGGTGGATCGACAATGGTATTGCCTTGGCGCTGAGCCGGCCCGGTCCGCTCGGCACCCTGCCGGTCCGCGCGATGGTCACGGAGTATCTGGGACCGGCACTGGCGGCCGGAGACCGTCCGATGTTCGATCTGCTGCTGCGCAACGCGCTGGACAGCCTGGATGGCCATGACTGGGAGTCCGACGGCATCACGGCCCGTTATACAGTGCACGGGGCTGTGTAACCGACCGTAACTTCCTGTTTCCCGTCCCATGGTGGGCTTACACCCGTCACGGATCATTGGCACAAACAGTCGCAGGGAAACGCGACCGGCAAACGGGACGATCATGATCAGGGCAAGACGCGCGCGCATTGTTGCAACCCTCGGGCCCGCCAGTCGGGCACCGGGCATGGTCAAGGCGCTGGCCGAGGCCGGGGTCGATGTCTTTCGTCTGAACTTCAGTCACGGCTCGCACGAGGACCACGCCGCAGCCCTGAAGGCCGTGCGCGGCGCGGAGCTGGCGCTGCAAAGGCCGCTAGGCGTCCTTGCGGACCTGCAGGGGCCAAAGCTTCGGCTCGGCCGGTTCGCCAATGTCGAGATCGACATCAAGCCGGGCCACAAGATGCGGTTCGACCTGGACCCCACGCCCGGCGACGCGACCCGGGTGGAGATGCCGCATCCCGAAATCTTCCGGGCCCTGCGCACCGGCATGTTGCTGCTGCTCGACGACGGCCGTGTCCGGCTGCGGGTCAATGACCGCACCGACGAATGGGCGGACGTCACGGTCGAAAGCGGCTCGAAACTGTCCGATCGCAAGGGTGTCGCCGTGCCTGAGGCCGTGGTGCCCGTCTCGGCCCTGACGCCCAAGGACCGCGAGGATCTGGCCTTCGCCTTGCGCATCGGCGTGGACTGGGTCGCCCTGAGCTTTGTCCAGAAGCCCGAGGACATGGCCGAGCTCAAGTCGATCGTGAAAGGTCGCGCCGCCTGCCTCGCCAAGATCGAGAAGCCCCAGGCGCTGGCCGATCTGGAGGCCATCCTCGACTATTGCGATGGCGTCATGGTCGCGCGTGGCGACCTGGGCGTCGAGATGGACCCCGAGGAAGTTCCTGTCGCCCAGAAGGCCATCATTCGCGCCGCGCGTCGGCGGGGCGTGCCTGTGATCGTCGCGACCCAGATGCTGGAGTCGATGACGGCCTCACCCGCCCCGACCCGGGCGGAGGCGTCGGACGTCGCCAATGCCGTCTATGAAGGCGCCGATGCCCTGATGCTGTCGGCAGAAACCGCGTCGGGCGACTATCCCCTGGAGGCCGTCGGCATCATGAACCGGATCATGGAGCGGGTCGAAGCCGATCCCCTGTGGCCCAGCCTGATGGATGCCGAACACGCCGGCATGGACGACATCGACGCCGACGCCCTGGTGGCCGCCGCGCGCAAGGCCGGCGAGGCCCAGTCGACGGCCTGTATCGTGATCTTCACCACCCTGGGCGGCACGGCGCGGCGGATGTCGCGCGAGCGGCCGCTGCAGCCCATGCTGGCCCTGACGCCCAAGCCGGAAACGGCCCGGCGTCTGTCCCTGGTGTGGGGACTGGAGCCGCGCCTCGGCAACGAGCCAACTTCGCTGGAAGATGTGACCGACAATGCAGTCAAGTCGGCCATGGATTTCGGGCTGGCCCAACCGGGCCAGCGGATCCTGATCCTTGCCGGCACGCCCTTCGGTGCGCCGGGGGCCGCGAACCTGCTTCGGCTGGCCCACGCCCCCGCTCGCAAGGGCAAACGCTGAGGCCTCTGCTCGCCTTGCGGGGCAAAGGGTTCCATTTTTCGGGCGTTGCGTAGACACTCACCGGGTGAGTCCGCAACATTGATCAAATATATTGGCTCCAAACGGGCTCTGCTGGACCCGATCCTGTCGTCGGTGCGCGGACTGCTGCCGGACGGCGGCATCGTCTGCGACCTGTTTTCCGGCAGCGCCCGCGTCGGCCATGCGCTGAAGGGGCAAGGCTACCGGGTCTGGTCGAACGACCACAATGCCTATGCCCACACCCTGGCGACAGCCTATGTCCAGGCTGATCGGAACCGGTGGGCAGACCAGGCCGCCGTCGTGCTGGCTGATCTCGCGAGTACCGCACCGGCCGAGGGCTGGTTCACCAAGACCTTCTGCGAGGATGCGCGGTTCTTTCACCCGGCGAACGGCGCACGCATCGATGCCATGCGCGACCGGATCGATGCCATGGGTCTGGAGCCGGAGCTGAAGGCCATAGCTCTGGTGTCGCTGATGGAAGCCGCCGACCGGGTCGATTCCACGGCCGGCGTCCATATGGCCTATATGAAGCGCTGGGCTGACCGGGCTTTGAACCCTCTGACGCTGCGGATGCCGGACCTCCAGCCTGCAACGGAAGCCGGCCCGTGCCGTGCGACCCAGGGTGACGCCCTCGACATTGCCGGTCAGTTCGACGGCGATCTCGTCTATCTGGACCCGCCCTATAACCAGCATTCCTACCTCGGGAACTACCACGTCTGGGAAAGTCTGGTGCTTTGGGACAAGCCCGAGACCTACGGCATTGCCAACAAGCGCGTGGATGTCCGGACGCGCAAGAGCGCGTTCAACTCCCGACCGGGGATCGGTCCGGCCCTCAGCGCCGTGGTCGACGCCATCCGGGCCCCCAACCTCATCGTCTCGTTCAATGACGAAGGCTATCTGTCACGCGATGAACTGGAGCGAATGCTGTCTGCTCGCGGCCATGTGCAGGTGATCGACATCGCTCGCCCCCGCTACGTCGGGGCTCGGATCGGCATTCATAATCACAAGGGCAAGAAGGTCGGTGCGGTCGGCAGGCTCAGAAATGTCGAGCATCTGTTCGTCGTCAGCGACCGTCCGATGGCCCTGCCGGTGGCGGCCTGATCCAGCCGACTTGACGCCATCGAAACTGTGGCGCTGAAGTGGCGCTTCTCCGTGATGGAAAGACCTCATCTTGGCCACCCCCCGTATGTCACGTTCCGTGAGCGAGAACTTCCAGGCTGCAGCTTGGCGCGCGCCAGCATCGCCGCGCTTCGACAGCCGAGCGGCGAATGACGACGCTCACCGCGTTGAAGTTTCCGCCCCCGTGGGGTCTGAGGGTGCGGTGAATACTGACGTGATGCCGCGCTGGACCATTGCGATCGCTGGGGGTTTGATTGTGGCCATGGTGGCTGTCTTTGCCGCCCATGCGATGACGCCCTAGGCCACCAGCTTTTCGGCCTGGGTCAGGTCCACGCTGACCAGCTGCGAAACTCCCCGCTCGGGCATGGTAACGCCGTAGAGGCGATCCATCCGGCTCATGGTCACGGGGTTGTGGGTGATCACGATGAACCGCGTGTCGGTCCGGGTCCGCATGGCGTCCAGCATGCGGCAGAAGCGGTCGACATTGGCATCGTCCAGCGGCGCATCGACCTCGTCCAGCACGCAGACCGGGGCGGGGTTTGCCAGGAAGACCGCAAAGATCAGGGCCGCCGCCGTCAGGGCCTGTTCACCCCCACTCATCAGCGACATGACCGACAGACGCTTGCCGGGCGGGCAGGCGAAGATTTCCAGTCCGGCTTCCAGCGGGTCATCGCTCTCGACCAGTTTCAACTCGGCCTGGCCCCCGTCGAAAAGCGTTTCGAACAGGCTCTTGAAATTGTCGTTGATGACATCGAACGCCGCCACCAGCCGTTCGCGGCCCTCGGCGTTCAGCTCGTCGATCCCGTCACGAAGCCTCGCGATGGCTCCTGTCAGGTCGGACCGCTCCAGCCGCATGGTGTTCAGCCGCTCGGCATACTCTTCGGCCTCGTCCTCGGCCCGCAGATTCACGGCCCCCAGATGCTCGCGCTCGCGCTCCAGCCCATGCAGCAGGCTTTCGGCGCCTGCCGCGTCCGGCGGCCGGGCGATGGCGTCATCGGTCAGCTTCTGGCCCAATTCTGCGGGCGAGAGCCCAGCTGTCTCGACCAGTGTGGCCTCGGCCTCGCCCAGCCGCTCGGCCACCGCCTCGGCGCGTGCTGCCAGGCCGGCACGCGCCTCGCGGGCAGCGGCGGCAGCCGTGTCCGTGGCGCGGCTGCTGCGGTCCGCCTCCATGGCTTCGCCTTCAGCAACGGCGAGGGTGTCGGCAGCGGCCTTCCGGCGGGTCTCGGCAGCGGTCAGGGCGTCCAGCAATTTCGATCGCTGGGCCGCCAGGACCTCCGGTGCCCGTCGAGCCTGGGTCAGGAGGGCGGACGCCTTCTCGGCATCCGACTCCAGAGATACGATCCGACCCGCCGCGTCCCGGGCGCGAAGGGTCCAGCTGTCGCGCTCGCGGGTCAGGGTCGTGAGGCGCTGGTCCCGCCCCAGCCGTTCGCGGGCCTCACCATCCCTGTCAGCCCGTGCCTGGGCCGAGGTGGCGCGGGCCTGATCGGCGGCGGCGCGGGCATCCGTCAGTTCCGTTCTGAGCGCGTCCAGCGTTTCCGATGGCGCATCAACGGCCTGCGCCTCTGCCAGGGCCTGTTGCGCACCGTCCAGATCCTCTCTCAACCGCCCCAGGCTTTCGTCCAGGGCCTGGGCCCGGGCTTCGCGACGGGCCTGATCGCGCGACAGGGCCTCGACCCGGTCCCGGGCCGCGGTGACCGCCTTGTCGGCCGCAAATGGCGCGAGGCGGGCCGTCTTCACAGCCTCTTCCGCCGCGCGGAAGGCTTCGGTGGCTGATTTGAGCGCCGCCTGTGCCGCTTCCAGCGCAGGCTTGCCGCTATCGATCTCCGTCTCCAGCTCGACCAGCCGGGTCCGCTGGCCCAGCCGGACGGCGGCTGGGCGGGGAGCCTCCGCGCGGGAGACGAACCCGTCCCAGCGGTAAAGATCGCCCTGTTGCGTCACGAGCCTGGCTCCGACCGGAAGCGACCCGACCAGTCCGCCCACTTCAGCCTGAGAGGCGACGCCGCACAGGGCCAGACGCGCCGCCAGTTCAGGCGGGGCGGAGACATGGTCGGCCAGCGGCGTGATCCCGACAGGCCAGACCGGGGCGGGGACCTCGGCACCCTTCCAGTAGGCGGCGGCCCGGCTGTCCAGTGCGGCATCCAGATCGTCGCCCAGGGCCGCGGCCAGCGCCGCCTCATACCCCTTGCCCGCCGACACCCTGTCCAGCGCCGGTGGATGGTCCCGCTTGCTCGAGACCAGCAGGGCCGCCAGGCCGCGTGCCTCGGTCTGAAGTCGACCCAGCCGGTCCTCGGCAGCGCGGGCCGTCGTGCGGGCGTCGGCCTCGGCCCGGGCCAGGTCGCCGCGCTGTGCTTCTGCCTCCTCGACCGCCGACCGGGCGGAGGCGAGGGCGGTGGTCGCGGTCTCCAGCGCCGTCCTGGCCGCAGCAAGCTCAGGCGTGTCCAGGGGGCCCAGAGCCTCCCGCTCGCGCCGGGCCTGGGCCAGGGCGGCCTCGGCCCGGGCTACGCGGCTCTCGCCATCGCGTCTGCGGGCCGTTTCGGCATTGGCTCGCGCCTCGACAGAGGCCAGCATTCCGGCAAGCCGCTCGACTTCGGCGTCCGCTGCGCGTCGAGCATCCTCGGCCGCGACAAGCGCCTGCTCCAGTTCGGGGCCGCGTGCCGGTGCGGCTGCGATCTCGCTGGTCAGGACTTCGAGTGCAGTGGTCAGGCGCGAAAGCTCGCCAGCCGCGTCCCCCGACATGGACATCTCGCGTTCAATGTCGCTGGCGATGCGGCGGGTTTCGGCAGACAGGCGCTCGACCTCGGCCCGGGCCTGCTGTTCGGCCATGTCGAGCCGGTCCCGTTCGAGGGTCGCGCGGTGCAGCAGCGCGGCAGCGACCGCATCTTCCTCGCGCGCCGGCTTCATGGCCTCCTGCGCCTTCAGGGCAACCGTCTGGGCGGCGGCGGCGGCCGTGGTGGCTTCGGCCACGGCGCGGTCCGCCTCGCGCAGGTCCTTGGACGCTGCCTCGGCGGCGATGCGGGCATCGTTCCAGCGCACGAACAGCAGGGCCGATTGCAGGGCCCGGATCTCGGCGCTGATCTTCTTGTATTTCTCGGCCTGCCGGGCCTCACGGCGCAGTCGGGTCAGGGCGGTCTCCAGCTCCTTGCCGATGTCGTCGAGCCGTTCGAGATTGGTCTCGGCAGCCCTGAGGCGCAGCTCGGCCTCGTGCCGCCGGGTGTGCAGCCCCGCGACGCCGCCCGCCTCCTCGAGGATACGCCGGCGGTTCTGCGGTTTGGCGGCGATCAGTTCGCTGATCTGGCCCTGACGCACGAGGGCAGGGGAGTTTGCACCGGTCGAAGCGTCGGCGAACAGCAGCTGGACATCGCGCGCGCGAACCTCCTTGCCATTGATCCGATAGGTCGAGCCCTGGCCCCGATCGATCCGGCGCGACACCTCGATGATGGCGGCGTCGGTGAACGGCTGCGGGGCCCGTCGCTGGGCATTGTCGATGGTCAGCTGAACTTCGGCGTGGTTGCGGGGCGGTCGGTCTGAGGCCCCGGCGAAGATCACATCGTCCATGCCCTGGCCGCGCATGGCCTTGGCGGAGTTGGCCCCCATGACCCAGCGCATGGATTCCAGCACGTTCGACTTGCCACAGCCATTCGGCCCCACGATCCCGGTCAGGCCGGGTTCGATGAAGACCTCCGACGGATCGACGAAGGACTTGAAGCCGACGATACGGAGGCGCTGGAACTGCATCCCGCTCCGATCAGCGCATCAGGGCAGGAGGGGAGTGATGGCCGACGACAGACCGTCCAGCGTCCGATCCTGAACGGCTCGGCCGTTCACGAAGAAGCTGGGGGTCGACTGCACGCCGGCCGCCGACGCGGCTTCCATGCCAGCCCTCAGGTTGGCCATGGTCGCGGGGTCCGCCAGACAGGTCTCGATCTGGGCCGGGGTTTTGCCGCTGACCGCGATGGCGGCATCGTACCAGGGACCGACCTGATAGCTGGACCGCAACTGGGCCTGGCCGGACATGAAGCTGGAGGCCACGGCATAGAACCGGTCGGGAGCTGCGCAACGGGCGATGGCGGCGGCGGTGGCGGCCACCTGGACGGGGTCGGTCGGCAGGTCGCGGAACACCAGCCGGACCTTGCCGGTATCGATGAACCGGGCCTTGAAGTCAGGCAGGACGGTGTTGTGCCAGTCGGCGCAGTGCGGGCAGGTGAAGGAGGCATACTCAACCACCGTGACCGGGGCGTCGGCGCGTCCCAGCACCCGGTCGCTGGCGGTGACGTCGAGCGGACCGGCGTGGGCAACGCTGGCGAACAATCCAAGGCAGAGTGCGATCAGCAGTCGGCGGATGATCATTTGGCCAGTTCCGCATCAATGGCTGCGGACAGTTCTTCCAGGGACCGCCCCGTTGTCACGCCATTGACCAGGAAGGTCGGCGTGCCGCTGATCCCGGCGTCGATCGCGGCGCGCGACCGCGCTTCCAGGGCTGCGATATTGTCGGGGTTTGTGACGCACTGGGTGAACTGTTCCTCGCTCAGGCCGGCTGCGTTCGCGACACGCAGGAGGACGGTCCGGGGATTGCCGCCGCCCAGCATTTCCTGCTGGCTGGCCATCAGTTCGTGAACGACATCCAGATATTTGTCCTCGCCGGCACAGCGCGCCGTCAGAAAGCCCGCTGCGGCGACCTCGACCGGACCGGTCGGAAATTCGCGGAAGACGAAACGCACCTTGCCGGTGTCGATGTATTTGGCCTTGAACGCTGCATAGGTCTGGGCCTGCCAGGCCGCGCAAGCGCCGCAGGTGACCGAGGCGTATTCGATGACCGTGACCTTGGCTCCGGCGGGTGCGCCGGTTCCGATGTCCCCTTCGGCGGCCGTGGCTCCCCCCGATGCGGAACAGCCACCGATGAGCGCGGCCATGACGACTGCAGCGGCGGCGATGACGTTACGTCTCAGCATGGATCAACCCTTTGCCAGTTCAGCATCGATGGCTTTGGACAGGTCTTCCAGCGTCGCGCCCTCGCTGCCGGGGCTGACGACCTGGGTTCCATTGACGAAGAAGGCCGGAGTGCCCGTCACGCCCGCTTCCTGCGCTGTGCGAACGCGCGCTTCCATCGCTGCGATGGCGTCCTCGTCGGTGACGCATTCCGTGAACTGTTGCTCGCTCAGGCCTACACCATTGGCGATGCGCAGCAGGACGGTCCGGGGCGGCGTTGCACCGCTGAACATCTCCTGCTGTCTGGCCATGATCTCATGGATGACGTCGAAGTAGCGGTCTTCGCCCGCACACCGTGCGAGCAGGAACCCTGCGGAGGCAATCTCGACCGGTGGGGTGGGCAGCTCGCGGAAGATATAGCGGACCTTGTTCGTGTCCACATATTTCGCCTTGAACGCCTCATAGGTCGTGTTCTGCCAGGCGGCACAGTGCGGGCAGGTGACCGACGCGTATTCAACGACCGTGACCTTCGCGCCTTCCGGTGCGCCCATGCCCATGTCACCTTCGGCCCTGGCTCCCGTCCCGGAGGCCCCGCACCCGGTCAGGGTTGCCATCGCGGCCAGGGCGGCGGCGGTCAAGGCTGCCCGGCGGCTCATGGAACCGAAAGTCAAAGGCTTGGTGGCACGCATGGTGACTTCCTTGAATGAACGTCCAGACCATCGCGCGATTCCCCCGCGCGAGGCGACTAGCAACCGTTGTCGAGAACAGGTGCGGCACCAAGAAGGCAAGCCCCCCGGTCAGGGATTCTCGATTTTTTTCGTGTGAGGAGCCGTGTTCGCGTTGCCAGTGCCAAGCTTGGTCGTCCGCGTCATGGCTCGTGGTCGCGACCACGCAGGCTGACCTCGAAATCCATGAAGATGTCGATCAACTCGTCGACGCCCGGCGGGGATGCCTTGGGGCCAAAGCGGAAATTCCAGAAACTCACGATATGCTGGATTGCCCCGAGCTGGTCGCCGAGCCGTGCAAACAGCGCCGGGGCTTCCAGGAGGAAGTCGCGGAACCCCACGGGATTGCCGTCCTGGGTCAGGCCCGCATAGGCTTCGTCATAGATCTTGAGTGTCCTTCGCACCTCGACGCAGGTGCGCACGATCTCGCCCTTGAGAACCTCTCGGCCGCGGGCGATGTATTCCTTGGCGGCCTGGTCCATCGGCCCCACCGGCTTGATGGTCGCGACATCGCGCGCAACCGAGCCGATGTTGCTGGTCATGCTGCCGAGGCTCCATTTGTAATAGAGGAAGCCTCTCCAGCAGAAAACGCCTTCCTGATACTGTTCCGGGTCGAGCCTCAATGTCTGGCCCAGGGCGTCCATCCGGTCGCCAGGAGCGTTCGAAAGGATCTTGGCCGCCATCCGCTCGATGGAGCTGGAACCGGTTACAGCGCCGCCCAGACTCAGCTGGACCAGGGGCGTGATCTCCGCCTTCACGAAATTGAGCATCTTCTGCAGGTCAGCCTCGCTGAGCGCGAAGTAGCAGGGGGCCGCGACAACGCCCGATCGGCCAAGCTGTTCGCGGAGTAGAAAGGGATCCAGCGACGGGAGCTTGTCGATCAGCCTGAGGGTCTCGACATCCGGATGATCGGACGGAACCCCGAACACTTCCATCAGGGTGCGTTCGAAATGGATCTGGTTGACGAAGACATAGCGGCCTCCGCTCTTCAGATCCTGGCCGTCAATGGGGATGATCACCTTTGTTGCCACCTGACGACGACCCCGAAACAGATCGGATTCATTCCTGCGCAAGCGATGCTTGATGATCAGGGAGGTGTTGAGACCCACCGTCTTGAACAGCGGCTTCTCACCCCAGTCCGCCGTATTGCCGTGAGCCTTGGAAATCTGCAGCAGGTTCAGCACACGTGCCGTGGAGGCCGATTTCTCCAGGTTCTCCAGGCTGCGGACGGCGCGATCGGACATACAACGCTTACAAACAATGGGTACTGACAACCCTAGATATAGCGCTGAGTTTTACGATAACGATAACGGGTCCCAGGCCAGGATGCCGCAGACGGCCTGGCAACATCAGCCCGGTGCCTGGTCGGGACCGGGACACCAGGCTCTGTTGTTGATGCAAGCGGGGCGGGCGAACTGATCCCCCATCCCATCGCCTTTCGCTCGCCGTGCGGCTTAACGGAGGGAGAGAGGCGGAGTCTGTTGATGCTGAACCACCCGCCACACATCATGCTCGAGCCGCCGGTATGTCGACGTGCACCAGGCCTCGTAGCCCGCTTCGCCATCTTTTTCTGCGTGCGCCTTGTAAGCCACGACGATCAGGCCTTCTTCAGGGCGTGAGATCTGGCCTTCCGTGATGTCTACGCTCGTCCAACGGGGTGTCTTTGCTACGGCTTCAATCGCCGCACTGCCGCCCAGGATGTAGGGTTCCGCTGGCAGAACCATGAGGCAGTCTTTGTCGACCAGCTCACGATAATGATCTGCGTCACCGGTCCAAAGGCCCTGCTCGAAGGTCCACACGCGTGCGTCGTCCATGACGGTCTCCTCAATGATGTCGTCCTGACAATCCGGCGTAGGCGGCAATGTTCCGCGACACAGTCGTGGCCGAGTGTCTCAACCCCCGAAGGCGCGGTATAAAAAGTGCCTTTCGGGCGTACCAGCACTGGCCACCCTGGGGCGACGTCAGACAGCGAATCCCGCCATCAGGTCGGACCGGGACCGGGGCGTTTGGCTCGAGAGTGGACCTTCCTGACGAGACTGGGGTGGCTGACGGAACTTCGTTGGAACTTCAGCTCGTTGTCCGCTCCTGAAGCGCACGATCGTTACCAAGATTTCAGTTGCTACGGTGCCGTTGGTGCAGGAGCGTGCGGAATGCGTCATCGTTTTTCCGGCCTGGTTCTGGCTGCGGCTATCCTTTCCATCGCTCCTCAAGTCTTCGCCCAGACCGCGGAGGACTATCGACGGGATGCGCTGTCGGTCGATCCGTTGATCGCAGAGAATTATGCCTATCTCGATCGTTTTCCGGCAGAAGCCGCGCCGTCGAGCGATCGGCTTCGCGCAGAAGCCGAGGCCGTTCATGACGCACGTTCGTTGGTCCGTTACGCAGAACGACGCCTTTCCACGCTGGCGGATCCGCACGCGATCACGAACCGCTCTCTCGGCGATAGCTGGGCACTGACGCCAAGCTATGCCGATCTCTGGATCGAACACGAAGCCAGCAGCTATCGCGTCACGGCGGTCCGCCCGAACACGCAAGCCGCGGCGGCGGGCATCGTGAGCGGCGATGTCCTTCTGGAGATCGAAGATGTCGCTATGTCGGAAGCGATCGATGCCTACTGGCACGACCTGGGGGTCGAAGCCCCCCCGGACGGTGCCGGATATGCCGCGCGTGTGCTCGCGGCGGGACGGCGGGATCGCCCGAGACGGATGGCCATCCGAAACGCCGCCGGCGAGGTTCGCACCCTGAACCTGCCCAACCTTTACGCCGTGCCGCGAAATGACAGGCCGCCTGTTTCCGTCAGTCGCAGCGCCGAGGGACTGACCATCGTGTTCAACGACGCCCTGGGCGACAATGCCACCCTTGCAGCCTTTGATGTTGCGATGTCTCAAGCCCGTCCGGGTGAAACCGTCATTCTCGATCTGGCAGATACGCCAAGCGGCGGGAACACCGTTGTCGCGCGCGCCATCATGGGCTGGTTTGTCTCGGAAGCGCGGCCCTATCAGATTCACCGACAGATCGCCGAGGAACGCCTGACCGGCATCCCCCGCCAGTGGATCGAGGAACTGCTGCCGCGGGATGGCCGACATCATTCCGGCCCCGTGAAGGTCCGGGTCAGTCGCTGGACCGGCAGCATGGGCGAGGGGTTGGCGATCGGAATGGATGCCATCGGTGCCGAGGTCTCCGGATGCCCCATGGCAGGCCTGCTGGGTGCCGTTTATGATTTTCGCCTCGAGCACTCCGGGCTGGTCCTCAAGCTACCGACCGAGCGCCTGTCAGCCGTCAACGGTCTTCCGAGAGAAGATTTCGCCTGCAGCCCCTGAACCGGTTTGAGCAGAGGGATGTCAGCCGGCGGCCCTTTCTGATTCATCGGGCATCCGTAATCGGTCGAGACGGGTGATGGCCCGGAAAGCGAGATGCTGACATTCGCTCTACCGACCGAAGGCGGCCCCTCCGAGCGTCGACCGGGTGTGGCAATCGGACCGCCCTTGAGGACGATGGTTTAAGCTGCGCCGTGTAGATGTATCTACCGGGTTGCGGCATTCTCTTGCCAAGTCTGGCCTGCCAGCTTGATCAATAAACGGGGGAACCTGCGGCACCCATGTCCGATCTCATCTTTGAGTTCAACCGCTGGCAGCTCGCAGTGGCGGCCGTCGTGTTCGTCCTGTCTGTCGGAGCGGAACAGCTGTGGCCTCAGGTTCGCGGCCGGGACGCCCAGCGCAAGCGCTGGGTCGTCAATCTCCTTCTTTTCGTCGTGGGGTTTGGAGCGGTGGCGCTGCTGGCCCCGTGGATCCAGCAACTGGCGGTCGTCGTCGACCGGTTCATTCCCTTCCCGCCACTGGTCGCCATGGATTTGCCGGTCTGGCTTCTGGTCATCGTGTCGTTCCTGCTGATCGACCTTCTGGCCTATCTGAGCCACCTGGCCTTCCATGCGGTCCCGTTGCTGTGGCGTCTTCACCGGACCCACCATTCGGACCAGCTGATGGACGCCTCCACGGGCGTACGACATCATCCGCTGGAGGCCATCGTCGGTGGCGTCGCCCAGCTGTGCATCCTCGCCGTCCTGGGCGTACCCTTGCTCGTGATCATGGGTTACGGGGTCATGGTCGGCATCTGGCAGTTCGTCACCCATATGGACGTCGCCTTGCCGGAGCCGATCGACCGCGTCGCCCGGCTGGTTGTCGTCACGCCGGGCATGCACCGCGTCCATCACTCGGTGCGGATGGACGAGGGCAACAGCAATTTCGGAATGATCCTGTCCATCTGGGACCGGATGTTCGGCACCTATCGTCGTCGCGTGGCCAACGAACGCCCCATGATGCCGATTGGCGTCGAAGGCTTCACGCCGGGTCCGGGCGTCCTCGGCTGCCTGCAGGAACCGTTTCGACGCTGACGACACCTCTCGCAAGAACAAGCGTCGATGAGTTCTGTTCTGCGCTTGTTTTCGTCCAGACCCTGCCTAACGTGATCGTCGATTCGCGGGGGTTGGTTCCCCGGGATTTTTTTCGAAGGTATCCATGCTGAAGTTCCGCTCAGCCGCCATCGCGGCCTCATTCGCCTCCGCCCTTGTGGCCTCGACCGCATTGGCGGGGGCCCCAGGCACAGTCACGACAATCACCAGCCAGAGCCCGAATCCGTCGACCGTCGGCGCGTCTGTCAACCTGACAGCGACAGTCACCAACCCCTCCGCCGCCCAGTGCTTTGGCGCGATTCAGTTTCTCGACGGCGGAACGCCATTGGGGGGTGCAGCCGCGCTGACGACCGTCGATCCGGGCAGTTCTTCGGTGACGGCGAGCCGCGTCTTTCCGACGGCCGGCGCACGCAGCGTCACGGCTTCATATACCTCTACCAACGGCTGCCCAACCAGTGCGTCAGCTGCGGTCACCCAGACCGTCAATGCCGTTGCAGCCGCGGTGCCGACCGTCGGCGAATGGACCATGTGGGGCCTCGCGGGGCTCATCGCACTGGGCGGCGGCATCGTGCTGTCCCGTCGGAGCCGTCGCTTCGTCTGAAGAATCTACTCGGCAGAACAATGGGGCGGCGGATCGCTTCGCCGACCCTTTTGTGTTTTCAGCAGAGGACCAACGCTGCGACGGTGAGGCTGAAACCAAAAAGTTTTTGGCAAACAGGCAACTCCGTCCTGGGTTAGCGCCCACACCAAAGTCGTCCCGTTCAGCGACAGCACCATGACGTCCCGCAGAGGGGCTCGCTTGTCCGGTCCCCCTGCCGAAGCCGCCCGCCATCCGGGGCTGCAGGTTGGGGGCCGAAGGGGTTCATGTGCCGGACTGGATCGACCAGCGGAGGCTTGTGAGCGTGACGTTCAAGCGGGCGGCCGTCGCCCTGTCCGCGATCTCGTCCACGGCTTCTTCCGATGAGGTTGAAAACACGGCCCGGCCCTGTCCAGCACTGTGTGTGACGACGGCGTCGGGATCTAGAGATCGCTCGGCCGCGACGAAGCGGCTGACGTCGTCTGGCGATCCGGCGACTTCGACCCTGTGGTCCGATTTCTGTGAGAAACAGCCCGACAAAGCCAGTGCGACAAGAACAACCCAAAATGACTTCATCTTCGTGCCCCTTGTAAGTCAGGGTTGAAACCATAAGGGGGCTGAATTGCCTCCGCAAGTCGGCAACCCGCGAAACACGCTTCATGCCGGAAACTCGAAAACCAACCGTTCAGCCGGAAGCCCTCGTTGCGCAGAGCGGGAGGGGCCGATGACAAAGGCATGGCGTCCATGGGTTGCCCACAGCCATTTTCGCGTGTCAGACCACGTCTGCCGTGTCGCTGTCACCGCCCTCTTGGCGACCGGCCCTTGGCTTCATCCGACAGGACCGCACGCCCCAGGTTGGCCAGTGCCGCCTTCAGGGCGTCCGGGGCGGCTTCCACCGAGCGGGCCAGTTCGGCCTCGGCGGCGGCGTCGAGCGGGTCGATGCGCCGCCGCGCCCCCTTGGTCGAGGCGGCGGGCAGGGTCAGCGGCTTGACCGGTCCCTGGGCGATGCGCAACGACTGGACGCTGCCGGGGCCCAGAAACAGGTTCACGCGCGCCAGGATGTCGGCGGATTGGTGCTGGACCAGCAGGGCGGCGGGGCCGGCGACGCGCAACTCCAGCGTTCCGCCCGCACCGGCCCGGCCCTTGGTCAGCTTCTGGGGGCGGGTGACGCGGGCCAGCTGGTCGCCGACGATCTCGCGCCACCGCGGCTCCAGCGCCGAGGCACCGCGGCCGAATTTCGCATCGAGTTCCTTGATCAGCGGGGCCAGCGCGCGACCGGCAGGCGGCGCGGGCCGGGGAGCCGGCCGAGTCCGTCGCCGCGACAGGATTTCGCGGGTCTCGCTTTCCGTGGGCAGGTCGCGGGCCATGGTGCTTATATAGCGCGACCGATGACCGACGTCGCCTCCCTCCGTTCCGATCTGCTGGCCTGGTACGATGCCCGGGCCCGGACCCTGCCGTGGCGCGCGCCGCCGGGGTCCGGGGTGCGCACCGATCCCTATCGGGTGTGGCTGTCAGAGGTGATGCTGCAGCAGACCACGGTCCCGCACGCCACCCCCTATTTCCTCAGCTTCACGAAGCGCTGGCCGACGGTCGCGGCGCTGGCGGCCGTCGACGACGGAGAGCTGATGGGGGCCTGGGCGGGGCTGGGCTACTACGCCCGCGCGCGCAATCTGCTGGCCTGTGCCCGGGCCGTCGCGAACGACCATGACGGCGTGTTTCCGGATACGGAAGCCGGGCTGCTGGCCCTGCCCGGGGTCGGGGCCTATACGGCGGCGGCCGTGGCCGCGATCGCCTTCGACCGCCCGGCCAATGTCGTCGACGGCAATGTCGAGCGGGTCATGGCCCGGCTGTTCGCGGTCGATACGCCGCTGCCCGGGGGCAAGGTCGAGCTGAAGCGGCTGGCGGGGACGCTCGTGACCGACGACCGGCCCGGCGACTGGGCCCAGGCCCTGATGGATCTTGGTGCAACCGTCTGCCGGCCCCGGTCACCGCTCTGTCTGGTCTGTCCCGTCGCGCGGCATTGCCAGGGTCTGGCCAGCGGAGAACCGGAGCGATTCCCGGTCAAGGGCGCGAAGGCGCCGCGCCCTCACCGCACCGGCGTGGCCTGGGTCATGCGCGACGGTCAGGGGCGGGTGGCCGTGGTGCGCCGGCCGGACAAGGGTCTTCTGGGCGGGATGATCGGGCTGCCAACCTCGGACTGGGGCGAGGGGCCGGAAGTCACGGACCCGGTCGTCGCCGACTGGCGCGATGCCGGGGCGATCGAACATGTCTTCACCCATTTCTCGCTGACCCTGCAGGTACGGGTGGCCACGGCGGCAGCGAAGGATGTGATCTGGCTGGAGGAGGCCGAGGCCATGTCCGCCCTGCCGACCGTCTTCGCCAAGGCGCTGGTCCGGGCCGGGGGCGAGCGCTAGTCGATCAACTCGCCGGGCTCGTAAAGATTGGGTTCGAAGGTCGCGATGGCCATGATCGGGTTCATGGCGGCAGAGACGTCCGGGTTCCGGGTCATGGCCCTCCAGTCCTCGACCGATCGCCAGACAGCATGGTTGGCGACCGTCCTGCCGTTCAGTCCGCGATGCAGAGTGGCCGAGACGAAACCGGGCAGGTCGCGCTGGATACCCATCAGACCGGTGAGAAGCTCCAGCAAGGCTTCCTGCTTTTCAGGCTGACATTTCAGGACATTGATGAGGACGACCGGCACGTCATCGGAGTCCTGGGTCGCTCGAACATCATTCATGGGAGCGGCCATTAGCGAATCTGGCTTGCGGCGTCACGCCGGATCGCCTTCCAGTATCGGGCATGAAACCCATCGCCATTCTGGAGACCGGCAAGCCGCCGGCTGCCCTGACGGATTCCTTCGACGACTATCCGGCCCGGTTCCGGGCCCTGCTGGGGGAGGGCGTCGCCACCCGCCGGTTCGATGTGCAGGCGGGTGAACTGCCGGTGGATGCCTCGGCCTTTCAGGGGGCGATTGTCACGGGGTCGTCGGCGGGCGTCTACGAGGATCTTCCCTGGATCCCACCCCTGCTGGACTGGTTGCGCACGGCGCGGGGGCGGACACGGCTGGTCGGCATCTGTTTTGGCCATCAGGCCATGGCGCAGGCGTTCGGTGGTGAGGTTGCCAAATCGGACCGCGGGTGGGGCATCGGCCTGCATCGCTATGACGTGGTCGCACATGAGCCGTGGATGTTCCCCCGCGCCAACGCGATCGCCATCCCTGTCTCGCATCAGGATCAGGTGCTGGCGATCCCTAAAGACGCCCGGGTGATCGCGGCCAGCCCGTTCACGCCGCATGCCGGTCTGGCTTTTGGAGAGGACGCCATGTCCTTCCAGTGCCATCCGGAGTTCCAGCCCGAATATGCTGCGGCCCTGATCGAGAGCCGGCGTGGAGACCGGTTTTCGAGCGATCTGGCCGACGAAGCGCTGACGACCCTGCGCCGTCCCAATGACCGGGCCGTGCTGACGGCCTGGATCCGGGCCTTCCTGCTCCTGACCCCCCCGCCGGTCGAGGACCAGGGCAGTGGCATTTGAGGTTGATCCGGATTTTCCCGTGGCTTGCTAAAGGTTGCTCAACCTCTTTCGTGTCCTATGGAGCGCTTGGGGATAAGGGTTTCAATAGTGTTGTATCGCGCCGTTGTGGCGATGGCGTGTGTGCTGTTTTTCGGGCTGGCCTGGACGCCTGCGCGCGCAGCGTCGCCCGAACTCGCAGTGGCTCCGCTTGAAGACGCGGAAGCGCTGGCCCGGTTCGTGGAGCGCCGCGCTGCATCCACCAGCTTTGCCGAACTTGAAACGTTCGGGCGCACGGCCGCGGCGCGCAATGACCGCGAGGGCCTGAATCGCCTGTATCATGTCACCTGGACGATCCTGAACCAGGGCGAATTCGAGCGCGCGGCGGCCTGGAACCGTCGTCTAGCCGATGCCGCCGAAGCGCAGAAGGATGACCGCTACATCGCGATCGCGGCCCTGAATGACATGACCATCCGATACGACACCGGTGACGTCGGTGCCGCTTCGGGGATGATCGCCTATACCCGGCCGGGGCGCGACTGGTTCGTGCGGGCCCATGCTGCGCGGCTGATGGCGCTGCATCTGGTGGATCAGGGAGAGATCGGGGCCGGCCTTCGACTGCTCGCCCAGGCCCAGGCCGACATTCCCGATCGTGATCCCTATGCCGCCACCGCCCGTGCGGGAATCTGGGAAGTCGTGGGCATGGGATTGAAGGATCTGGACGACGTCGAGGGTGCCACAGCAGCCTTTCGCAAATTCGAGATCGATTTCTCAAATCCGGCCTACCCCCGCCCGGATTTCGACAGCCTGTACAACCTGACCAAGATGGCCCTGCGCATCGGTGATCTGGATCGCGGGCGCGCCTTTGCCCGCGCGCACAATGCGGTGGCCGTCCGGTCGGATCTGCCCGCCCTCGCGATCTACGATGCCGCACTGTGTGCCCTTGTGGCCGATGCCAGCCGCCAGGCGCAGGGTGTGCTGGACTGTCTTGCGCCGTACGGCGAGTCCCTGGGAGATGCCGCCTTTCTGGCGCTTGATGTCCTGCCGCTGCGCGCGATGGCCCGGGCGAGGGCCGGGGATGTCGCAGGCGCGGCCCGCGATCTGTCGGCCCTGCAAACGCTGAACGTTCAGGCCGGCGATGGCTCCCGTCTGCGCGAGGTCGAGGCCGAGATCCTGTTTGCCCAGGGTCGCCCGACGGAGGCCTATAACCTGCTGCGAGCCTACAAGGTGGATCAGGACCTCGCCGCTGCCAGGGCCTTCTCTGCCGGCGTCCACCAGGTCACGGGCGACATGCAGCAGCAACTGTCCGACCGACGCGCCCAGCTGGACACGGCGCGCGCCAAGACGCGCCTGCAGTGGCTTGTCATCGCCATTGGCGTCGTCTTCCTGATCTCGATCGCAGCGGGGCTCGTCTGGCAGATGCGGCAGGGCCGCAAGCTCAAGGCCGCGCAGGAGCGCGCAGAAGCCGCCAATCGGGCAAAGTCCGAATTCCTCGCCAACATGAGCCACGAGATCCGCACGCCGCTGAATGGCGTCGTCTCCATGGCCGACGCCCTTTCACGAAGTGATCTGGATACAAATGCCCACCAGATGGTCGATCTCATCCGGTCATCCGGGGCGACGCTGGAGCGGTTGCTGACAGACATTCTCGACAGCGCCAAGATCGAGGCCGGCCAGGTCACGCTCGAGCCGACCGTTTTCGACCTGAAGCACACCATTGGCGACATCGCCCTGATGTGGCGCGCCAAGGCCGAGGACAAGGGTGTGGCCCTGGTCTTTGACTTCGATCCAGCGGCGCCACGCTGGGTACAGGGCGACGCCGTGCGACTGCGTCAGATCCTGACCAATCTGGTCTCCAACGCCCTGAAGTTCACGGACCGGGGCAATGTGACGATTGCCGTCTCGACGACGGAGGGTGACCGGATCACCTTCGCCGTGCGTGACACCGGCATGGGCTTTGATGCCGAGCAGAAGGCCCGGATTTTCCAGCGCTTCCAGCAGGCGGATGGCTCGATTACCCGGCGGTTCGGCGGCACGGGGCTCGGCCTCGCCATCTCGACCGCCCTGGTGGAGCTGATGGGCGGCGAGCTGGATTGCGCCAGCGTGCCGGGCCGGGGATCGGAGTTCGTCTTCGCGGTCGATCTGCCCGCAGCAGCCCCGCCCGTCGCCGTTGCCGAGGCCGCCGAAGCCACCGACATCGCCGCGCTGCCGCTGCGCGTCCTGCTGGCAGACGATCACCCCGCCAACCGAAAGGTCGTGGAGATCATGCTCGCTGCCACGGCCATGGAACTGGTCGCCGTCGAGGATGGTCGTCAGGCGCTGGATGCCTTTATGGCCAGTCAGTTCGACCTGGTGCTGATGGACATGCAGATGCCGGTCATGGATGGACTGTCCGCAACAGCGGCCATCCGCGCCTTCGAGGCTTCGTCCGGTCGCGAACGGACAGCCGTCCTGATGCTGACCGCCAATGCCATGGCCGAACATGTCGCCCAGAGCCTGGCAGCGGGTGCCGATGGGCATCTGACCAAGCCCATCACGCTGGCCGGCCTGTTTGCGGCCATGGCAGACGCCCTGTCAGGCCAGGAAGTCCGGCAGGCCGCCTGACAGCCGGTCAGCCTAGGGCCATTTCACGATCGGCGGCATCGAGCTGAGGATCGATTCGACGTTGCCGCCGGTCTTCAGCCCGAACATCGTGCCGCGGTCGTACAGAAGGTTGAACTCCACATAGCGGCCGCGACGGATGAGCTGCTCCTCGCGCTCGTCCTCGGTCCAGGCCTCGGTCATGCGGCGCGCGACGATGGCGGAATAGGTGTCGAGGAAGGCGGTGCCGACGTCCCGGGTAAAGGCGAAATCCTTGTCGTAGTCGCCGGTGTTGTGGTGGTCGTAGAAGATGCCGCCGATGCCCCGCATCTCGTTCCGGTGCGGCAGGAAGAAATACTCGTCGCACCACGGCTTGTATTTCGCATACCAGGTCGGGTCGTGGGCATCGCAGGGGGCCTTCATGCCAGCGTGGAAGGCGAGCGTATCCGGGGCCTCCTGGGTCCGCTCGACGTCCAGCACCGGGGTCAGATCCGCCCCGCCGCCAAACCAGCTCTTGGTCGTGGCAATGAAGCGGGTGTTCATGTGAACGGCCGGCACGCGCGGGCTGACCGGGTGGCAGATCAGGCTGATACCGGTAGCGTAGAAGCGCGGGTCTTCCTCGGCGCCGGGCACATTCTTCGCATAGTCTGGGGGAAACTCGCCGTGAACGGTCGAGACATGGACGCCGACCTTTTCGAAAAGCCGGCCGGACATCATCCCCATCACGCCGCCGCCGCCGTCATGGCGGCTCCAGGGTGTGCGCACGAACCGACCGGGCTCGCCCGGAAACAGTTCGGCCGGAGCCGCGTCTTCCAGCGCCTCGAGACCGGCATGAATACGATCGCGCAGGGTCTCGAACCAGGCGCGGGTTTCGACCTTCTTGAGGTCCAGGGGATCGGTGTCGGAAAGGGGGGCGAGGCTCATGACCGGGTTGAACCACGGATCGAAACCCGCGTCACCCGGTCCGATCGATCATCCGGCCTGGGTCAGGCTCAGGACATTGCCATCGGGGTCTGGAAAGAAGGCCACCCGGGCCGATCCATCGGGTGAGGTCCAGATGCCCCGGTCGTCCTGGCCCATCCCGGGATAGATCGTCATCCCGGCACCCGCTGCCACCAGTGCGCTCACCGTGGCCTCGATATCGTCGACCATCCAGCCAAGCACGGGATGCGCGCCGGCCTTGAAATCGGGCACATGCGTGATCCGCAGCGTCGCTCCCCCCAGGTCATAGACCGCAGCAAACCCGTCGTCGTGGGGCGGGCTCAAGCCCAGCACGTTCGAATAGAAGGCCTCTGCTGCGGGGCGGTCGCGGGTGAGGATGAAGGTCACAGGGCGGGCATGCGCGAGGGAAGCCATGTCGGAACCTCTCTGGTGTCAGGCCGACACAATATCATAGCCTGACGGTCTTCGCATGGACCGGGCCACCACCGTTCGTCTGGACCCGGCTGTCAGTGAGCCGAAGGGTCTGCAGCCTCGGGCTTGCGACGCATGGTCCCGATCTGATGCACGATGACGGCCAGCACGCCGCCGACGATGACGCCCACAATGCCCGCGCCCAGGGCTGTCACCAGCCATTCCGCCACCGGGCCGCCGAATGGCAGGGCGGATGCCACGGCCACGGCGGCGTCGTGAATGATCTCCTCGGGCCAGACGAAGCCGAAGGTGTGCGCACCATGCACCAGAATGCCGCCACCGACCCACAGCATGGCCGCGGTGCCGATGGTCGCGATGGCCGACATCACGACGGGCATGCCCTTGACCAGCCCGCGCCCGACGCCGCGCAAGGGTGCAGAAGAACCCTTGGCCATGTGCAGGCCGATGTCATCCATCTTCACGATCAGGCCCACGACACCATAGACGCCGACCGTGATGGCCAGCCCGACGATGGCCAGGACCATGCCCTGAACCAGGATCGGACGGTCCGCCACGTCATTCAGGGCGATCGCCATGATCTCAGCCGACAGGATCAGGTCGGTCCGGATCGCGCCCGAGACCTTCGCGTTTTCGAGCGCCACGAGATCGTCGAACGCTTCCTCTTTTGCATCGTGGTGACCGCCTCCGAAGGCCTCGATCAGCTTTTCGGCCCCCTCGAAAGCCAGATAGGCCCCGCCGAGCATCAACAGGGGCGTGATCGCCCATGGGGCAAAGGCACTGAGCAGCAGGGCTGCGGGCAGGAGGATCAGAAGCTTGTTCTTGAGCGACCCGATGGCGATCTTGCCGATGATCGGCAGTTCGCGGGCAGGGGACAGACCGACCACATAGCGGGGCGTGACGGCCGCATCGTCGACGACAACGCCTGCGGCCTTCGCCCCGGCCTTGCCGGCCGCCGCACTGGCGTCGTCGAGCGACGTTGCCGCCAGCTTGGCAATCGATGCGACATCGTCGAGCAGTGCCGCTAGTCCCGAGGGCATGATGATTCACCAGTTGGAGGGTCAGTAACCCACAGGGTGGCACGCGCAGCGGCCGTCGCCAATCCACACCGGCTTTACTCGCGACGATGCCTCAGCCACGGTCTGCACCGTTATTGAACCGGGGTTGTCCTGATGCGTCGTTGCCTGCTGGCCCTGTCCTTGATGGCCCTAGCCCTGCCGGCCCTCGCACAGGATGCGGAACGAACGATGCTCTCGACAGTGGTCGCCGAGCACGACAGGCACGTCGGCCTGCTGGAGCGGATGGTGAACGTCAACTCCGGCACCCTGAACTTGGCCGGTGTCCGCGCGGTCGGGGAGATGGTCCGCGCCGAGCTGGAACCGCTCGGCTTTGACGTGAAGTGGGTCGACATGGCCGAAACGGGCCGGGCAGGGCACCTCATCGCCACCCACCCGGGCAACGGCAAAAATGTCTTGCTGATTGGCCATCTGGATACGGTGTTCGAGCCGGAAAGTCCGTTCCAGACCTTTGTTCGGGACGGCTCGCGCGCGACCGGCCCGGGCATTGGAGATGACAAGGGCGGGGTGGTGGTCATCGTCGCTGCCATGCGGGCCATGCAGGCTGCTGGCACGCTGGATGATGCCAATGTGACCATTGTCCTGACCGGAGACGAGGAGCGGATCGGGACGCCCCTGAGCATCGCCCGGCGGGACCTGATCGCGGCGGGCCGTGCGGCGGACTATGCTCTCGAGTTCGAGAACCTCGCCAGCGAGGACGGGGTCGATTTCGGCACCATCGCTCGCCGCAGCAGCGCCAACTGGACGCTGCAGACCTCCGGCCGCACCGGCCACTCCAGCGGGGTGTTCAACGATACCCTCGGCTATGGCGCAATCTACGAGATGGCCCGCATCCTTGATGGCTTCCGGCGAGACCTGCCGGAGCCGAACCTGACCTACAATGTCGGGGTCATTGCCGGAGGCACCCCGGCGGCGATCGATGCGGAAGGCTTCGCCGTCACCGCGTCCGGCAAGACCAACATCGTCGCCTCGACCGCCATTGCACGCGGAGACCTCCGCACCCTGACCCCGGAACAGGACGCCCGCGTCCGTCAGCGGATGCAAGGCATCGTCGACCAGCACCTGCCCCGGACCGATGCCGAGCTTTCATTCGGGGAGGGCGGCTATCCGCCCATGGCACCGAGTGACGGCAATCTGGCGCTGCTGGCCCGGCTCAATGCGGTCAACCGCGATCTCGGCCTGCCGGAAATGTCGCCCTATGACCCCGCCCGGCGCGGTGCGGCCGACAGCGGTTTCGTCGCTGCCGACGTTGCAACCCTCGGCGGTCTTGGCGTCGCGGGCGGCGGAGCCCATGCGGAAGGGGAGTGGATCGACCTGGACAGCCTGATCCGACAGTCCCAGCGGGCGGCCGTCCTGATCACTCGCCTCAGCGCCGGTGAACCCTGATCGTCCTCCGCTACCATCGTCCAGCCCCTGTGCCTCCGAGGTCCCCATGCTCCGCGCCTGTCTGATTGCCGTCTCGCTCACCGCCCTGGCCCTTCCGGCCGCTGCCCAGGACGACGCGGCCCGCGCCCGCCGTATCCTGGACCGGACGCCGCTGATTGACGGACACAACGACCTGCCGTGGGCCCTGCGCCAGAACCACGGCAATGATCCGCATGCCGTCGATCTGAGCACCGATCTCGAGGCATCGACCGAGCTTCACACCGACATTCCGCGTCTCAGGGCCGGGGGCGTGGGCGGGCAGTTCTGGTCCGTCTATGTCCCCGCCACCCTGACGCCGGTCGAAGCGGCCAAGGCGACCTTCGAACAGATCGATACGGTCAAGCGGATCGTCGCGGCTCATCCCGATGTGTTCGAGCTGGCCACCACGGCCGATGACATCGTCCGCATCCACAGGGCCGGAAAGATCGCCTCGCTGATCGGCATGGAGGGCGGCTATTCGATCGATGATTCGCTTGGGCTTCTGCGCGAGTTCTTCGACGCAGGGACCCGCTACATCACCCTGACCCATTCCCGCACCACCACCTGGGCCGACAGCGCGACCGATGCGCCGAAATGGGGCGGCCTGTCGCCGTTTGGCGAGGAGGTTGTGCGCGAGATGAACCGGCTGGGCATGCTGGTCGACCTGTCCCATGTGTCGGAGGAGACGATGCTGGACGCGATCCGGGTCTCGCAGGCCCCGGTCATCTTCTCGCATTCCTCGGCCCGCGCGATCACCGCCCACCCCCGAAATGTCCCCGATCGTGTTCTTCGTGAAACGCGCGCGAATGGCGGTCTGGTGATGGTGACGTTCGTGCCCGGTTTCGTGTCCGAGACGGTCCGGGCCTGGAACGCCGGAAGGGCTGCAGAGGACGCGCGACTGAAGGCGCTCAACCCCGGCGATCCGGCGGCCGTGACTGCGGGTCTTGCGGCCTGGACGACCGCCAATCCCATCCCGACGGCCTCGATCGGCGACGTGGCGGACCACCTCGACCATGTGAAGGCGGTGGCCGGAATCGACCACGTCGGTATCGGCGGGGATTTCGACGGGGTTGATGCCCTGCCGGTCGGGCTGGACGGCGTTGACGACTATCCGGCGCTGCTGGCCGAGCTGATGCGCCGCGGCTGGACCGAGGCCGACATCCGCAAGCTGGCAGGCGAGAACATCCTCCGGGTCATGCGGGCCGTCGAGGCCCATGCGGCGACGCAGGCGTCAGTCCGCCCCAGTCTTGCTCGCCTCCCGGATGCAGCCCCCGAATAGATTTGGCAGGATAGATCAGACGGGTTCGGCCGCGATCCGGGCGAACACGGCGATAATGTCGGCCTCGCTGGCCAACTCCATGGTTCCGGCTGCGATCTCGTCGGGGCTCCAGATCCATGACCGGGCCGGATCGTCGCGCATCGCCCAATTCGGGAACAGCCGCTCATCGACTGACCCTTCCAGCAGGCACCGGACGCCCAGGTGGCGGTGATCGCGCGCGATGCGGGCATAGGCCCCGCGAACCGCCGGCTCGGGCCCTTCAAGCCACTGCAGATAAAGATCTGCCCGGCAGATCAGCGCCCCTGTGATGTCGTCCCGGGCATTGCAGCGACGGGCGTCTGCCAGGATGCCGTTGAGCATTGCCTGATCGAAGCCGAAGGGCTGGGACGCATAGACGACACGGTGCAGGACCATGATGACTCCGGCCCGGAGCGCGTCACGGCCGTGACGGTCGTGAGGCAACACACCCTAGCCCGAAACGCATCGAAACGCACTGCGACTTTGCCCCGGGAAGGTATTTGGGAACGTCCTCGTGCGACGGGACGCCGCGTGACAGTTTGAACACTGCTTCCTGTCCCGCAAATCGCCGATCGGGGAGGATGACAGAAAAACCTTCACCGGCTCCCGCGCCGTCTCGCCTTGTCCGCACCCTTGGCTGTCTGGTCTATCCGGTCGGCTTCGGCATCGTTGTTGCGCTGGCCCTGTACATCAAGTCGCTGGTTTGAGTCCGCGCGGGGTGGGCGACGTCGCCTCTTCCCTGTAAGCGAGGCAGATGGATCAGGCCGACTGGATCGCACTCGCTGTATTCGCCGGGCTGAATGTGGCCTCCGCGTCGAGCGGAAGCGTATTCAAGCCCGGAGAATGGTACGCCGCACTGCGGAAACCCTCGTGGACGCCGCCCAACCTGGCCTTTCCGATCGTCTGGGGCGTGCTTTTCGCCATCAACGCCACGGCAGGCTGGCTCGTCTGGGAGGCCGTCGGCACGGCGTCACCCCTGGCCTTCGGGCTTTACGTCGGCTCGCTGGTCCTGAACGCCGGCTGGTCCTGGCTGTTCTTCGGGCGTCGTCGCATGGACCTGGCGCTCGTGAATGTGGTGCTGCTCTGGGTTTCACTGGTCGCCATCATGGCGGTTTTCTGGGAGCTCAGGCCGTTGTCGACCCTGCTGCTCATTCCGTACCTGACCTGGGTCACCATTGCCTCGGTCCTGAATCTCAGGATGCTGCAGCTGAATCGCGGCCCTCAGCCGACCTGAGTCCGCGTTTGTCGCAATGCTTCGAACAGGCCGATCCCTGCGCTGACGGAAAGGTTCAGTGATCGCGCCTCCGGCTGGATCGGGATGTAGACGCGCGCGTGTGCGGCGGCATGCACATAGTCCGGCGCACCTGAGGTCTCCTTGCCGAATAGCAGGGTGTCATCAGCCTCGAACGAGAAATTCCTGATTGAAGTCGAGGCCTTGGTGGTGAAGAGGACCAGTCGGCCCGGACCCCGGTCCTGCTGGAAACGGGTCCAGTCAGCGTGCGGGATCATGTGGCCGAGCGGCCCGTAGTCCAGCGCAGCCCGCTTCATTGCCCGGTCGTCGAAGGCGAAACCCGTCGGCTCGATCACGTGAAGCTCAACGCCGAAACAGGCCGACAGCCTGATGCAGGCTCCCACATTCTGCGGGATGTCCGGTTGAAAAAGGGCGAGACGCATTCTATGGCCCTCATACGCGCAGACCGAGGGCCTGTCGCGGCCTGAATTGCGAGTGTTTCTCAAGCGAACACGGACATTCTTGCGGCGATGGGCCGCAAAATGAGGCCGGGCAATTTCATCTGCCTTGCGCTAGATAACCCGCACGCGCGGACGCCTTCATGCGTCCCGTTTCGCGTTTTTCAGAGGTGAGACCTTGGCCGAATCGGTCGTGACGAACGAAGCCCACCACGGAGCACCCGGGGGGCCGGAAGGCGAGGCAACACGCCGCGACTTCATTCATATCGCTGCAAGTGCCGCGGCGGTCGGTGCCGGTGTCATGGTGGCCTGGCCGCTGATCAACTCGATGAACCCGGCGGCAGACACGCTTGCCCTGGCGACCATCGACTTCGACGTGTCCAAGGTCATGGAGGGCCAGCAGGTCGTCATCACCTGGCAGGGCAAGCCCGTGTTCGTACGCCATCGCACCGCGGCCGAGATCCAGCGCGTGATCGCCGACAACAATGCCTCGGATCTCAAGGAACCGCAGACGGACCAGGAACGCACCAAGGTGGGCCATGAGCCCTTCCTCGTGGTCGTTGGATCCTGCACCCATCTGGGCTGCATTCCGACCTTCGGGACCGGCGACTTCGGTGGCTGGTTCTGCCCTTGCCACGGGTCGCATTACGATGCGTCCGGCCGCATTCGCAAAGGCCCTGCACCCCTGAATCTCGTGGTGCCCCCCTACGAGTTTACCACTGACACCAGCGTCAGGATCGGCTGAGGATCATGAGCGGACACGAATCCACCTATGTGCCCAAGACGGGCGTTGAGAAATGGCTCGACACGCGGCTGCCGATCGTTCGGTTCGGCGCCGACTATATGTCGCTGCCGACCCCCAAGAACCTGAACTACTGGTACACGTTCGGGGCCATCCTGACGGTCTGCCTGATGATCCAGATCATCACCGGCATCTTTCTGGCCATGAACTATGTGCCGACGACGGCCGGCGCGTTTGCCTCGGTCGAGCGCATCATGCGTGACGTCAACGGCGGCTGGCTTCTGCGCTACGTCCACGCCAACGGGGCGTCGATGTTCTTCATCGCCGTCTATGTCCACATGCTCCGCGGCCTCTATTACGGGTCCTACAAGGCCCCCCGCGAGATGATCTGGATCCTGGGCTGCGTGATCTTCTTCCTGATGATCGCGACCGCCTTCCTCGGCTACGTCCTGCCTTGGGGCCAGATGTCCTACTGGGGTGCCGAGGTGATCACCAATCTGGTCGGGGCGATCCCGCTCATCGGCGAGCCGATCCTGATCTGGCTGCGTGGCGGCCCGGCGATCGACAATGCGACGCTGAACCGCTTCTTCTCGCTGCACTATCTGCTGCCATTCGTGATCTTCGGCGTGGTCGTGCTGCACCTCTGGGCGCTTCACACTTCCGGCCAGAACAACCCCGTCGGTATCCTGATCCCCAAGGATCGGGAGAAGAAGGACATGATCCCGTTCCACCCGTACTACACGGTCAAGGACGGCTTCGCCCTGCTGCTGTTCATGACCATGTTTGCCGTGTTCGTGTTCTTCATGCCCAACGCCCTGGGTCACGCCGACAACTACATTCCCGCAAACCCGCTGCAAACGCCGGCTCACATCGTGCCCGAATGGTACATGCTGCCGTTCTACGCCATCCTGCGGGCTGTGCCTGACAAGTTCGGCGGCGTGCTGGCCATGTTCGGCGCGATCGGCGTCCTGTTCGTCCTGCCCTGGCTGGACACATCGAAGGTGCGCTCCATGCGCTACCGTCCGACCATGCGCATCTTCTACATCGCCTTCGTCATCAATGGCCTGATCCTGGGCTGGTGCGGTGGCCAGTTGCCGGACGCGCCGGTCATCGGAAACTTCTCGACCTTCAATCTGATCGACGGGGACCTGAACTCCTTCCTTTGGCTGACGCGGTTCGCGACGCTGTATTACTTCGCCTTCTTCTTCGTGCTTCTGCCGTTCGTCGGACTGAAGGAGACCCCGCTGCGGATCCCGCTGTCGATTTCCGAACCCGTCCTGCGCGGTCCGGATGCGATGTCGGGCGCCGTGCCTGCCCAAGCCGAAAAGAAGGGCTGATCGCGATGACGATTTCCATCCGTAAAGTCCTTGGCGTTGCGGTCGCCGCGACTGCCCTGGCTGTTTCCGCCGCTCCGGCTTCAGCCGCTGGCGGAAGCAAGGAGCCTCGCAAAGCCGGATTCTCGTTTGAGGGTCCGTTCGGCACCTTTGATCAGGCCCAACTCCAGCGCGGCTACAAGGTCTACCGCGAGGTCTGCTCGGCCTGCCACAGCATGGAACTGATGTCGTTCCGGACTCTCGGCGAGAAGGGCGGACCGTTCTATGATCCCAAGGCCGCCAGCCCTGCCGACAACCGGTTTGTCCGTGCCCTCGCGGCAGAGGCCACGATCAACGACATCGACACCGAGATCGGTGAGCCGATGACGCGTCCTGGAACGCCAGCGGACAAGTTTCCCAGCCCTTATCCGAACCGTATCGCGGCAGCCGCTGCGAACGGCGGTGCCGCTCCGCCAGATCTGTCCGTCATGGCGAAGGCGCGTCATGATGGGGCCAACTACATCTATTCGCTTCTCAGCGGGTACGTCGACCCGCCAGCAGGTCTGACGGTCAACCCGGGGCAGTACTATAATCCGTACATGGCGGGCGACATGACGCCCTTCTGGACGGGCGATCACGATGCGGTCCCCAAAGGTGGTTTCATCGCCATGCCGCCGGTGCTGAATCCGGATCAGGTCACCTTCGATGACGGGACGGCAGCGACCGTTGACCAGATGGCCAAGGATGTCGCAGCGTTTATCGCCTGGTCATCCGAGCCCAAGGCCACCGAGCGCAAGCAGGCCGGCATGGGCGTTCTCGCCTTCCTCGCGATCTTCACGGGTCTGACCTACGCCAGCTATCGCAAGATCTGGAAGAACGTCGGCCACTAGGCTCGCGACCTTCCGAATTCGATTAAGGCCCGCCGCAACCCGGCGGGCCTTTTTCGTTGCGGCGTCGTGATCGACACGGATCGCCCCAGTGCCTAGGGTCTGCCCCTGTTTGTCGATCGAGGGTCCTGCATGCGCCTGTCCAAGCCCGTTCTCGCTGCCCTGGGATGGGCGTCCATCCTGTCCGCCTGCGCCAGTGCGCCAGGGGCAGAGCCCACGACCCCCGCCACCTTCGATGCTGCCCGACTCTCCGAACACATCCGGGTGCTCTCTGCCGATGACTTCCAGGGGCGCGGCATTGCGACTCCCGCCGAAGACAAGGTCATCGCCTATCTGTCGGAACAGTTCTCAAAGGCCGGGTTTCAGCCCGGAGGCGAAAACGGTGGCTGGACGCAGGCCGTCACCCTCAACCGCTTCACGGCCGCCAATGGCGTCGCCCGCCTGCAGGTCGGCGACTGGTCGCGGCCCCTGACCCCGGGCGAGGACATCGTGATGTCCAGCCGCCTGCCGGGTAATCATGTCATGCTGATGGATGCCGAGCTGGTCTTCGTCGGCTACGGCATCACAGCCCCCGAGCGTCAGTGGGACGACTTCAAGGACGTCGACGTTCGCGGCAAGATCCTGGTCGTCCTCGTCAACGACGCCGATTTCGAGGAACCCGCGCTGAACACCTTCGGCGGCCGCGCCATGACCTACTATGGCCGCTGGACCTACAAGTACGAGGAGGCTGCGCGTCGGGGCGCTGCGGGTGTCATCATCGTGCACGAGGACGCCCCGGCGTCCTATGGCTGGACAACCGTCCGGAACTCGTGGTCCGGGCCCCAGTTCGACATCGTCCGGGCCAATGCCGCCCGTGAACGCGTCGCTCTGGAGGCCTGGCTGCAGCGGCCGCTGGCGGTCGAACTGTTCCAGCGGTCCGGTCTGGATTTCGAAGCCCTGAAGGTTCGGGCCCGCAGCCGTACCTTTCGCCCGGTCGTCCTTGAGGGGGCTTCGTTCAGCGGAATGTTCGATGTCGCGACGACGACGGTCGAAACCCACAACATCCTGGCCCGTCTGCCCGGGACCACCCGTCCGGACGAGACCGTGCTCTATACCGGCCACTGGGATCACATTGGCGTGGGCACCCCCGACGCCAGCGGCGACGCCATCTTCAACGGAGCCATCGACAATGCATCCGGCATTTCGGGCATGATCGAGCTGGCGCGGGTGTGGGCGGCCGGGCCCCGTCCCGAGCGATCGATCGTGATGATCGGTTTCACGGCCGAAGAGAGCGGACTGCTGGGATCGGAGTACTATGCGGCCAACCCGATCTATCCACTGGAGAAGACCGTCGGCGGGTTCAACATGGACTCGGCCAATGTCTATGGCCGGACCGCGGGCTTCAGGGTCGTCGGGTACGGCCAGTCCGATTTCGACGACCGGATGGCCACGGTCGTTCAGGCCCAGGGACGGGTGGTCGAGCCGGACGGAAACCCGGCCTCGGGCGGTTACTTCCGTTCGGATCACTTCCCGCTGGCCAAGCGCGGTGTCCCGATGGCCTATGCGGCCAGCGGCGGAGAGTTCCGCGACGAACCCATCGCCGCCCGCAACGCGGCCCGGTCCGACTATACGTCGCGCCGCTATCACCAGGCCGATGACGAATGGTCGGCGGACTGGGACTATACGGGCCAGATCGAGGATCTGAACGTCTATTTGGCGGTAGGTCGTGATCTGGCCAACAGCCGGGCGTGGCCGCAATGGAAGCCCGGTTCGGAGTTTGCCCCGGCCCGGGCCGCCAGCGACGCCGTGCGCCAGTAGGCGAGAGCCGAGGGCCGATTTCGCACGCGGTCCCGGATCGCCGTGGTCACGTCGGTGACCACGGCCCTCGTCCGGTCTGGCGTGGGGCGACGGTCTAGGGCGCGCCCACTGGTGGAGCGACGGACGCCATCATGGGGCTGGTCGGCAGGGGTGCGACATAGTCGAGACCGATCGGAACCAGACGGGCCCCGCCGGCAACGGCATCCAGCGTGTTCAGGGGGCCGCCGAACATGCGCTGGTAGATCCAGTAGGCGGCCATGACTTCCTCGACGTACTGACGCGCCTGGGGCACGTCGATCGTCTCAATCAGCAGCAGGGGGTCGGCATCTGGACCCAGCTTGCGGATCGCGCTCAGCATGGGGCCCGGTCCGGCATTGTAGGACGCGACGGCGCGCAGGACGTCGCCCCGGAAGGCCGGAAGTGCCAGCATCTTGTTGATATAGGCCTGGCCCAGACGGATGTTGGTTGCGGGCACCAGCAGGCGTTGCGGGTCCGTGGCAAAGCCGCGATCTCCGGTCAGTTCGGCCGCCGTGGTCGGCATGACCTGCATGATCCCGAACGCACCGGCACCCGAGCGCGCCTCGGGGTCAAAGCCAGTTTCCTTGCGGGCAATGGCGTAGACGAGGGCCTTCTCGATGGTGAAGCCGCCTTCCGGCTCCAGAACCGGCTGGGCGTAGCGGGTGGCGTCGATCCGGGTCACGTCACTGCTGGTGTTGAAGCGCAGCGCCCGGGCAAGCCCGGCCCACATGCGGCGCGCTGTGTCCCCGGCTGCGCCCCGCAGGCCGGTGCGCAGCTCGCTCTGGGCATCGGTACGACGACCGACCTCGTAGAAGGCGACGGTCCGGCGCGCTTGTGGGTCGGACTGGATAAAGGCGTTCAGCTCACCGAGGTCCACGCCGATCGGCTCGGCGGGCTGGTAGGTCGCCTGACGCACAGCGGCCTGATAGGGGCGGGGGCCCAGGTTCTCGATCGCCGGCTCCTCGCCAAGCTGGCGAAGGGCGATCTGGCCATAGAAGGTCGCGGGCCAGCGGGCGGCGAGGCGCTGGTATTCCTGAATGCGGTCCTGACGGCCCGACAGTCCTGCGGCCTTCGAGGCCCAGACGGCAGCGCCGGCCCTAACCCATGCGTCCTCGGTGGGGTCAAGCGCGACCCGTTCGAAGGCCTCGAAGGCAGCACTGAAATCGTTCAGGCGATACTGGGCGAGGGCAACGGTCCACCAGTCACCGATCTGGCTGCCCAGCATGACCGCGCCGGACAGGTCGTCGTTGTTCAGGGCGACGCGTGCGGCCCGAGCGGGATCGTCCTCGGTCGAGCCCCCTCCGGCATCGACGACGCTGTCCCAGGTGCGCCCGCCCACGCCCCGGGGGCGTCTGGGTTCAGGGGCACCGTCCGGCCGACGCCGAAGGGCGAGGCTATAGACACGCGGCGCGGTGGGCAGGTCGGCATAGTCTTCGAGCCAGGCCGCCAGTTCGTCGTATGTTGCGGTGTGCGAGCGGTGGAACAGGCGCTCGAACTCTACCTGACCCAGCAGGACGCGATCGTTGGCCAGCCGGGCCGATGTGCGGGCCAGCTCCAGATCGCCGCGCCGCAAGGCATCGAAGGCCGTGGTGTAGGTGAGGCGATCGGACGGGCTCAGCGCGACGGGGCCATTCTCCGAACCCGGAAGCGCAGATAGGACCGGGCGCTCCTCGGCAGCGTGCGCCGAGACCGAAAGGGTCACCAGCGGAAACGACACGGCGAGCGCGAGAAGCGCACCAGGAAACTTCAATGACAAAGCGGCGGCCTCTTCGTGCTGCACGTCTCCCGTCTCGATTCAGGATCGGCGCGCGGTCTGCGATTGGTCGTCAGTGGTCAGTATGCGGAATTCGCCTCATTGGGGCAATCTTTTAAGGGTTAATGATGTCCGGCGCGTCAAGTCGGGCTGCCAGATTCAGCATGTCGGACCAGACGACGCGCTTGGCCTGGGGCTGTCTCAGCAGGAAGGCCGGATGCAGCGTGGGCAGGGCCGGCGCCGAAACGTCGCCCTCCGGCAGCCGCCACTCCCGCCATTCGCCCCGCAGTTTCATGATCCCGTCCTCGGTCCTGAGCACCGATTTCGAGGCGGCGGCTCCGAGCAGCAGCACGACTTTCGGCTTCAGCAGCGCAAAGGCCCGTTCGACAAAGGGCGCGCTGATGGCCTGTTCAGCCGGTGTCGGTGTGCGATTCCCGGGGGGGCACCAGAAGACGGTGTTGGTGATGAAGACCCGGTCGGTCAGCCCTGCGGCAGCAATCATCCGGTCCAGCAACTGTCCGGCCTTGCCGACGAACGGCTCACCCTGAGCGTCTTCCTCGGCCCCGGGTCCTTCGCCAATGATCAGCACCGGGGCTGTCGGGTTGCCCCGGGCGAAGACCGACTGACGGGCTCCCATTTCACGCAGGGGACAACCCTCGAAGGCGGCAACGGCGGCGGCCAGTTCGTCGAGCGTCCTGCACGCCGAGGCCAGACGACGTGCCTCCTCGGCTGATCCTGCGGTATCCTGGGGGACCACGACACTGGCCGTGGCGCGCGCAACCGCCTTCAGCGCGAGCGGGGGAACATAGGTTCGATCGACCGGCGCGTCCTCGAAACAGGCGTCGACCCCCGCATCCGCCCAGAAGGCGAGAAGGCTCTCGGCTGCAGCCCTGTCGAAGGGAATGTCGGAAACGGCGTTCATGGTCTGCGACAGGGATAGGCCTTGACCGCCGTCGCGTCACCTATCGATAAGGGTCGAAATCCCATGCACCACGAGGAACAGCGCCGAATGGCCGAGGAAGCGATCGAAGGCGGCACCGAGAGCCCGGCCCAGGAAGCCATCCTGGACAATCTGCCGCCTCTGGAAGCGCTTCAGGGCGTGGAGCGCGAGGTCATGGAGTATGACGTCGTCATCGTCGGGGGCGGACCGTCAGGCCTGTCTGCCGCAATCCGGCTCAAGCAGAAGGCCGCCGAGGCCGGGACCGAAATCTCCGTCGCCGTGCTGGAGAAGTCGGCCGAGGTCGGGGGGCATATCCTGTCCGGTGCCGTGATCGATCCGCGCGCCCTGACCGAGCTGTTCCCGGACTGGAAGGCCATGGGGGCACCACTGGAGACCCCGGTGACCAAGGACAAGTTCATGGTGCTTGGCCCCATGGGCCAGGTCTCCCTGCCGATGTTCGCCCTGCCGCCGATGATGCACAACGAGGGCTGCTACATCGCCTCGCTGGCCAATGTGACGCGCTGGCTCGGCGAACAGGCCGAGGGTCTCGGCGTCGAGGTCTATCCCGGCATGGCCGCCAGCCATGTGGTCTGGGACGAGCCATCGGGGCGGGTGAAGGGTGTCGTGGCCGGGGTGTTCGGCATCGACAAGCACGGGAAGCCGACCGACGATTTCCAGCCCGGGATCGAGCTGCACGGCAAATACGTCTTTATCGCCGAGGGCGTGCGCGGGTCCCTGGCCAAGACCATTATCGCCCGCCACAAGCTGGCCGAGGGCAAGGAGCCGCAGAAATACGGCATCGGCCTGAAGGAACTCTGGCAGGTCCCGCCCGAGAAGCACCAGCCGGGTCTGGCCCAGCACACCACCGGCTGGCCGCTGGACGAGCACACCGGCGGCGGCAGCTTCATGTACCATTTCGGCGATAACTACGTGGCCATCGGCTACGTCGTGCACCTGAACTACAAGAACCCCCACCTGTCGCCCTTCGACGAGTTCCAGCGGTTCAAGCATCACCCGGCCATTGCCGAGCACCTGGAGGGCGCGACGCGCATCTCCTATGGCGCACGGGCGATCACCGAGGGCGGGTTCCAGTCGGTTCCCAAGCTCAGCTTCCCCGGCGGGGCCCTGATCGGCTGTTCGGCGGGCTTCGTGAACGTTCCCCGCATCAAGGGCAGCCACAATGCCATGAAGACCGGCATGCTGGCCGCCGATGCCGCCTATGAGGCCGTCATGGCCGGGCGTGCCGGTGACGAACTGGTCGAGTACCAGGCCGCTTATGAGAAGAGCTGGGTCTACAAGGAGCTGAAGTCCGTCCGGAACGCCAAGCCCCTGCTGTCGAAACTGGGTACGACGCTGGGTGGGGCGGCCGGTCTGTTCGACCTGTGGACCAACCATCTTACCGGTCTGTCGGTGTTCGGTACCCAGAAGCACGGCAAGACCGATGCGGCCTCGACGGAACTGGCCTCGAAGCACAAGCCGATCGTCTATCCGAAGCCGGACGGAAAGCTGTCTTTCGACAAGCTGTCCAGCGTGTTCATCTCGAATACCAACCATGCCGAGGAACAGCCCGCGCACCTGAAGCTGATCGACCCGTCGGTGCCGATCCGGGTCAACCTGCCCAAATATGGCGAGCCCGCGCGGCTGTATTGCCCGGCCGGAGTCTACGAGGTGCTGTATGCGGACGAGGCGACGAAGTCCGAGCCGCGCTTCCAGATCAACGCGCAGAACTGCGTCCACTGCAAGACGTGTGACATCAAGGATCCGTCCCAGAACATCGTCTGGACGACGCCAGAGGGTGGCGGCGGGCCCAACTATCCGAACATGTGATGGCCATCAGCGGGTGTAACGCTTGCGGTCCGATCGCAAAGCGTGAAGGTTCGCGTCCATGCCCATGAAGTCATTCCGTATCGCCCTGCTGGGCTTTGTCGCACCGCTGGCCCTGGCCACGTCGGCGCTGGCGCAGGAGGCTCCACCGCCGGCCCCGGCGATCACGCCGGGCGTGCTGACGGTGCCGAACGTCGCTCCAGCCCCTGCTGCACCGGCAGAGCCCGTGGTTGCGCCGATCCCGGAAGTCTGGGCTCCGGTGCCGCGCAACAGTCAGGGGCGGACGGCCTATGGCCTGTACCTTGCCGGACGCTCAGCCCTGGCAAATGGTCAGGGGTCGCGCGGTGCCGACTATCTGGCCGAGGTGTCGAGGCTGACGCCGGAACAGCCGTCGGTTCGCCAGCAGACCTTCATGGCAGCGCTGATCAGCGGCGACCTGGACGATGCCGCGCGCACGGCGCCGGCGGGCGAGGGTGTCTCTCCGGTCATCGGCGAGGCGGGCCGACTGGTTTCGGTCGTGCAGACCTTTGCCAGAGGTGACGCCCGCAAAGCGCTTGCCGACCTCAAGGCCGACCCCATCCAGCCACCACATGCGCTGGGTGCGACCCTGGTCACGCCCTGGATTGCAGCAGAGGCCGGCGACTGGGATCTTGCGCTTGCCAACCCGGCCGAGGGGTCCGGCGCGGAGGTGAGCCAACTGCAGCGCTACAACCATGCGCAACTGCTCGAGATCCGGCGGCGCTATGACGAGGCCGATGCCGGCTTCAAGGCGCTGGTCGACCTGGCTCCAACCCAGACGATCTTCCGGGTCGAATATGGAGCCTTCCTCGAGCGCAGGGGGCGGCGCGAGGAGGCTCTGGCGGTCTATGCGGCTGCACCGGGGGCGGGGGCACAGACGATCTTTGCCCCCGTGATCGCCCGGGCTCAGGCCAGAGGCCGTCCGCCCAAATTGACCACGATCCGCGAAGGTGCGGCCGAAGCCCTCAACAACTCCGCTGCCGTCCTGGGAGGCGTCGGTCTGGGCGAGTTTGCGGCAGTCTATATCCGTATGGCGTTGAGTGTTGCGCCTTCGGACGGCCTGCGCATGAAGCTGGGCGAAGCCCTGACCGAGGCCCGGCTGGCATCGGCCGCACGCGCGGCCTATGCCGAGGTCAGCCAGGCCGACCCGCTCGTCTATGCCATCGCCCGGACCCAGATCGGTCTGAGCCATGCCCAGGAGGACAGGTTCGAGGAGGCCCTTGTCGAATACCAGAACGCGCTTGCAGCCATTCCCGACAATCCCGGGCTGGCCCAGCAGGTGGCAGGCATGCTGCTGCAGTTGCAGCGTTATGACGAGAGCCTTGCCATCCTGAACGCGCCGGTCCTGGCCCGTGCCGGTCAGGGTGCCGAAACCCATTTCCTGCGGGGCGCGGCCTATGAATCCCTTGGGCGCACGTCCGAGGCCGAAGCGGAACTCTGGGCGGCGCTGCAACTCCAGCCCAACAATCCGACAATCCTGAACTACCTTGGCTATCTTTGGGTCGACAGCGGGACGCGGGTCGCCGAGGGAGCCGCCATGATTGCCCGGGCACATGCCGCATCGCCCAACGATGGCAATATCCAGGACTCACTGGGCTGGGCCCAGTTTCGTCAGGGCCAGTACGAGATCGCGGTCGCCACCCTGGAGGAAGCCGTGGCCAAGGAACCGGCCAATGCTGAAATCAACGACCACCTTGGCGATGCCTATTGGCAGGTGGGGCGCCAGCGCGAGGCCGGATTCCAGTGGAACCGCGTCCTGACCCTGGATCCGGATGCCGAACGCAAGGCCGGGGTCGAGAAGAAGCTGGTGGAGGGTCTGGGGCCCCTGCAGCCCGTATCGGCTGACACCGTGTCCGCTGACACGGCGTCCGGGGCCATAGGGCCGGCCTCGGGCGCAGCCGCGAACTGATCGTGCGATGCGGCTGACGGGACTGGCCCCGGCCAAGGTCAATCTGTTCCTGCACGTTGGACCCATCGAACCCGATGGCTACCATCCGCTGTGCAGTCTGGTCGCCTTTGCCGATGTCGGGGATCGGGTGAGCGTCGAACCGGCCGATCGCCTGACCCTTGAGGTGACAGGTCCGTTCGCCTCCGCCCTGTCGGAGCAGGGTGGCGGGGAGCGGGGCGACAATCTGATCCTGAAGGCCCTGCGCGCGCTGGGTGATGCCGCAGGGCTCGGTGAGCCGGGCCTGAGGGTCATCCTGGACAAGCGGTTGCCGATAGCGGCAGGGCTCGGCGGCGGATCGGCGGATGCCGGCACCTCATTGAAGCTCGCCAACCAGATGCTGAAGCTCGGCATGGACGAGGCGTCGCTGGAAGCCGTGTCCCGGGTCGTGGGTGCAGATGGGCCAATGTGCCTGCGCGGGCGCACCGCCTGGGCCGAGGGCTACGGGGAAAAGCTTTCCGATGCGGATCTGATGCCGCCCCTGCACGCCGTGCTCGTCAATCCCGGCCTTCCGTCGCCAACGGGCGCTGTCTATCGGGCCTATGACGAAGCACCTCGCATTGCGGATCGGCCGGACCCGCCCTCCGACTGGTCCATACCAGCAGTGATCGACTGGCTGGGCAGATGCCGCAACAATCTCGAACTCCCGGCAATGGGCCTGACACCGGGGATCCGGGCGGCCATGCAAGGCGTTGCCGAAATTGAAAACGTTCGCCTGACCCGCATGTCAGGGTCAGGAGCCACGGTTTTCGGGCTGTTTGACAACGAGCGGGACGCGCGGGCTGCAGCGGAGACGTTGGCTCATCGGCAGGCAGGATGGTGGGTCGAAACCTGCATTCTGGGCGGTGTTGCGGCGGATAGAGCCGATTAAGGCGATATATCGGCAGTATTGAGGGCAGTGCCTTTCAATAACCGCCAGATCACCCTTGCCTGAACTTATGTTCACAAAATCGCGATGCGATCTGGAACCAGTCCTGACCCTGGTGCTTTTCACTTGGGTAAGTAACAGGCCGCGCCCTCCCCACTCGGGCGGCCATTTAGATTAAAAGGAACATTCGTCATGCTTCGCACACGACTCCTGACCGCTACTGCCGCCATCGCTCTGTTTGCTGCACCTGCTGCCTTTGCCCAGGATGCATCGACTGGCTCCATGACGCCGGAACCCGCGACATCGGAAGCTTCGGCGCCGCAGGCCACGACGGCACCCGCCCAACCCACGTCCGACGGCGCGGAAACCACGCCCGCCGCTGGCGGTAACGTCATCGACACGCTGAAAGCGGATGGCCAGTTCACGACCCTGCTGGCTGCGCTCGAAGCCGCGCAACTGACGTCGACGTTGCAGACCCAGCCGGCGATCTCGATCTTCGCCCCGACCGACGCGGCTTTTGCGGCCCTGCCCGAGGCGGAGCGCACCCGTCTGATGGATCCGGCCAACGTCAACGAACTGCGTCAGATCCTGCTGTATCATGTGATCGTCGCTGACGTGAATTCGAGCCAGATCCAGGGTGCCAAGGGCGGCGTCGAGACGGCAGCCCGTTCGCAGGTCCAGCTGGACGGTACCGGCTCGACGCTCAAGATCGACGACGCCACCATCGTCCAGGCTGATATCGACGCCTCGAACGGTGCCGTGTTCATCATCGACAAGGTGTTGAGCCCGGAGGCATCCCAGGCCGCCATGGGCGACGAGGAAGCCCTCCCGGCAGCCGCTGATGCGGCCACCGCCCCGGCCGCTGATGTCCCGGCCACGCCGCCGGCCACGACGGATGCGCCCGTGACGGAAGAGGTCACGCCGACCGAAACCGACCCGGCTCAGACGCCGCCGGTTGAGGCCGATGCCGATGCCGGTGCCGAAACGGCCCCGGTCCCGACCCCCGCGCCCCAGGCCTAATCTGCCTGACGACCGCGCGTCGTGTTGAAGTTGAAGGCGGTGGGCCCTAGGGTCCGCCGCCTTTCTCTTTGCCTAAAAGACACGCCCGTGGCCGAACCGTCCGAACCGCTTGCCTTCCAGGATCTGATCCTCACCCTCCAGAAATACTGGGGCGAGCGGGGGTGTGCGATCCTTCAGCCCTATGACGTCGAGGTGGGGGCCGGAACGTTGCACCCGGCGACCGTGCTGCGCGCGCTGGGGCCCCGGCCCTGGAAGGCGGCCTATGTGCAGCCGTCGCGCCGTCCGGGTGATGGCCGCTATGGCGAGAACCCCAACCGCCTTCAGCATTACTACCAGTTTCAGGTGATCCTGAAGCCGAACCCCGACGACCTGCAGGAGCTCTATCTGGGCTCGCTCAAGGCGATCGGGATCGATCCGAAACTTCACGACATCCGCTTTGTCGAGGACGACTGGGAGAACCCGACCGTCGGGGCCTGGGGTCTGGGCTGGGAGGTTTGGTGCGACGGCATGGAGGTGACGCAGTTCACCTATTTCCAGGGCGTCGGCGGGATCGAGGTCGATGTCGTGTCCGGCGAGCTGACCTACGGTCTGGAACGGCTGGCCATGTATGTGCAGGGCGTCGACAACGTCTACGACCTCAAATTCACCAGAGACGGCACGACCTATGGCGAGGTCTTCCTCGAGAACGAACGCCAGCAGTCCCAGGCCAATTTCCACGGCTATGACGTCGAGGGCCTGAAGCGCCGGTTCGAGGACATGGAGGCCGAGTCGACCCGGCTTCTGGCCATGACCGGCCCCCAGGGTCAGCAACTGGTGCTGCCCGCCTATGATCAGGTCCTGAAGGCGTCGCACCTGTTCAACCTGATGGACGCTCGCGGGGCGATCGCCGTCGCCGAACGGCAGAGCTACATCGGCCGCATCCGCGACCTCTGCAAGGCGTGTGCGGTCGCCTATGTCGAACAGGAGCGCGAAGCTCTTCTCCCTTCCCCTCGAGGGGGAAGGGCCGGGGATGGGGTGGAGGCACATTGATCCCCATGTCCCCGCAAGACTCCGAACCCGGTCCCGACGACGGCTTTCCCGGCATCCTGATCGACAGGTTTGCCCGCGCCGCGAAGATCAAGGACGGCGGAATCCAACGCGCGCGCAAACTCCGCGCAACGCCGACCCATGCCGAAAGCACCCTCTGGAAGCGGCTCCGTCAGCTACCGAACCGGGTCCGGCGTCAGGCCCCGATCGGTGCCTATGTCGTCGATTTCGCCTGTCTGCCCGCTAAGCTCGTGATCGAGGTGGATGGCGGGATCCATGCCCAGCCGGACGTAGTGTTGCGCGATTCCGAGCGTGACGCCTGGCTCGATGGCCAAGGCTTTCGGGTCATGCGAATACCGAACAAGCGCATCGATAGCGAGATCGACGCCGTGGTGGCCGAGATCACCAAAGCCATCAGAGTCTCGGTGCCTCTCACCTCCGTCAATGCCTCCACCCCATCCCAACCCTTCCCCCTCGAGGGGAAGGGCTCTAGCGAAATCTGATGCCCCAACTTCTCATCGAACTGTTTTCCGAAGAAATTCCTGCACGGATGCAGGGGGCGGCGGCGCGTGATCTGGAGCGGATGGCGAGCGAGCGGCTGAAGGCTGCCGGCCTGACCTGGGATGCACTGACGACCTATGCCGGGCCCCGGCGGCTGACGCTGGTGGTCGAGGGACTGCCGGTGGCGACGCCGGACCGTGAGGAAGAGGTCAAGGGGCCTCGGACCTCGGCCCCCGAACAGGCGCTGGAGGGCTTCCTGCGCAAGACGGGTCTGACCAAGGAACAGCTGACCGACCGCGATGGCGTCTGGTTCGCCGTGGTGGCGTCGCAGGGCGTGCAGACCACGGCCGTGGTGCCGGAGATGGTCGACCAGATCGTGCGCGGCTTCCCCTGGCCCAAGTCGATGCGCTGGGGCTCCGGCACCCTGCGCTGGGTCCGGCCGCTGAAGCGGATCGTGGCCCTGTTCGACGGGGCCGTGGTGCCGTTCGACATTGACGGCATCCCCAGCAGCGACATGACCGAGGGTCACCGCTTCATGGGCTCCGGCCAGCCGTTCGCGGTCAGGGATTTCGCGGACTACCGCGCCCGGCTGGAGCAGGAATTCGTCCTGCTGGACGCCGCCGACCGACGCCTGCGCATCCTCGAGGCAGCGAAAGCGGTCTGTGCCGAGCGGGGTCTGGTCCTCGTCGACGATGACGGGTTGCTGGAAGAGGTCGCGGGCCTTGCCGAATGGCCGACGCCGATCCTGGGAGACATGGACCCGGCCTTCCTTGACCTGCCGCCCGAGGTGATCCGGCTGTCGATGAAGGTGCACCAGAAATATTTCGCGGTGCGCGACCCGGCCCGCGACGGCCTGGCACCGAATTTCGTCGTCGTCGCCAATGTCGAGGCCTCCGACGGGGGCCGGGCCCTGGCTGGCGGCAATTCGCGAGTGCTGTCGGCGCGCCTGAACGATGCCCGATTCTTCTGGGACGAGGATCGCAAGGTCGGGTTCGACACCTGGTTGAAGAAGCTGGAAGGCGTGACCTTCCATGCCAAGCTGGGAACCCTGGCCGACCGTGTCGAACGGATCGCCGCCCTCGCCCGCGAGATCGCCCCTCTGCTCGGGGCCGATCCCGACCAGGCCGAACGCGCCGCCCGTCTGGCCAAGGCCGATCTGGCGTCCGGCATGGTGGGTGAGTTCCCCGAACTGCAGGGCATCATGGGTGGCTATTATGCGCGTGACCTTGCTGCTCCCTTCCCCCTCGAGGGGGGAAGGGTCGGGGATGGGGGTGGAGGCACGGCGTCGCCTGTATCCCCGCAAGACTCTGCTGCGGGTTCGACCGACGACCGGGTGAACGCGGCCGACCGGACGCAGGCTGCCTCCACCCCCACCCAACCCTCCCCCCTCCAGGGGGAGGGCTCAGCCCTGGCCGACGCCATCCGCGACCACTACAAGCCGCAGGGGCCAAACGACACGGTCCCGACCGCGCCGCTCACGGTCGCCGTGGCGCTGGCGGACAAGCTGGATACGCTGGTCGGGTTCTTCGCCATCGACGAAAGGCCGACGGGGTCGAAAGATCCGTTCGCGCTGAGACGAGCGGCGCTGGGGGTGATCAGGCTACTGATCGCTAACGGCTGCCGCCTGAAAGTAAGTTCAGTTGTTAGAGTTCATTCGGCCCACTTCCCAAGACGCTTTGGCGAAAGTGATCTTTCCCAAGCTGGCGAAGAGGTAGAGCTTCTTCTTTTCTTCGCCGATCGCCTGAAGGTCCTGCTCCGCGATCAGGGCCAACGGCATGATCTCGTCGATGCCGTCTTCGCGCTCGGCGATGACGACCTCGTCCGCATCGTCCGTCGGGTCGAAGCGCTCGGCACCTTCCTCGCCACGGACGACGGCACCAATCTGCTGGCCGGCTACAAGCGCGCGTCCAACATCCTCAGGGCCGAGGAGAAGAAGGGCCCCATTCCGACAGGGATGGTCGACCTCAACCGTCTGGTCCTGCCGCAGGAGCAGGCGCTGGCCGCCTCGGTCCAGAGGGCCCGGATGGATGTGGAAACGGCCGTCGCTGCCGAGGACTTCGCCGGGGCCATGCGGGCGCTGGCGGCCTTGCGGGCTCCGGTCGACGACTTCTTCGTCGGGGTGATGGTCAATTCCGACGTTCCCGAGGAACGCGACAACCGCCTGAAACTGCTGGGCCAGGTCCGTGACGTCATGGGCCAGGTCGCCGACTTCGGCCTGATCGCGGGGTAGGGGTTTCCCAGTCCTTCTCCCCCTGCGGGTCGAGGAGGATCGCATGCGATCCTCCGAGGGGTGCCCCGGAGGGGCGGATGAGGGGTCAGGCGGGATTTTGACGTTGGGCCTGGACGAAACGAAACGGACGAGGGTTGCAACCCCTCATCCGTCACGCTTCGCGTGCCACCTTCTCCCGCAAGGGGAGAAGGAAGATCAGCCGTCCAACTTCTCCCGCAAGGGGAGAAGGATTTCCGTCAGAGCACCCCGATCATGCTGGCCACCAGCGGGTGGCGGACGATGTCGCCTTCGGCCAGGCGGACCACCGAGATTTCCGGCACCGCCTCCAGTCGCGCCGCGATGTCGGCAAGACCCGACAGCGAGGGCAGCAGGTCGGTCTGGCCGGGGTCGCCAGTGACCACCATGGTCGAATGCCAGCCCAGCCGGGTCAGCAGCATCTTGAGCTGGACGTAGGTGCAGTTCTGGGCCTCGTCGATGACGATGAAGGCGTTGTTCAGCGTGCGACCGCGCATGTATCCCACCGGCGCGATCTCGATCAGGCCCTCTGCCATCAGGGCCCCAACCCGTTTCATCGTCAGCCGGTCCGACAGGGCGTCGTAGAGCGGCCGCAGATAGGGGGCCAGCTTGTCCTCCATCGCCCCGGGCAGGAAGCCGATCGACTCCCCGGCCTCGACCGCCGGGCGGCTCAGGACGATGCGTCCGACCTTGCCGGCCTCCAGCGCCTCGACCGCCTTGGCCACGGCCAGATAGGTCTTGCCGGTGCCTGCAGGCCCGAGCGCCACGCACAGGTTGGAGGTATCGATGGCGTTCAGCAGGGCGGCCTGGCCCTCTGACTTGGGTTTCAGCGTCTTGAGATAGCCCTGCTCGCGGTCATCGTTCGACGGATGGGGCGACCACCCGCGGTTCGAGGCGGTCGGCAGGCGCCGCACCTTGGAATCCTGACCATAATCGGGTCCGTCGAAGGCTCCGCCTTCGCGAGATTGACGCTTGATGGCTGCACGCTTGGTCATCACGGCCTCATGGCTGGGGAGACGCCGTCCGGAGGGCCCGGTCGGCGCTGGACAAGAAAAAAGGCGATGCCGGAATGGCAACGCCTTGAGCGGTATCGGGGAGGAGAGCGGAGGCGCAGACGCCACATCCGGGGTCGGGAGAAGAACCAGCTTCCAGTGGGCGAACCCACCGCCGAACCCAACGCGACACTCGCGTCTCCTTGCGGCCTGGCCGGACCGGGCTTGATCCGGCTACGGATCCGGGGCCAGTAGGCGTGGCCTCGAATCGCAAACACACTCTGATGCTAGCGTGGTTTACGAAGGCTTAAAGCGCTCATTTTCCAAAGTTATGACGGTGATGTGATGACGATCTATACGCTGGGTGACAAGTCTCCGGACCTTCCGTCGCAGGACGAATACTGGATTGCGCCCAATGCGACTGTTGTCGGTCATGTCATCCTGAAACCCGGGGCCAGTGTCTGGTTCGGGGCCGTGCTGCGCGGGGACAATGATCCCATTACCATCGGCGAGAACTCGAACATCCAGGACGGCAGTGTCCTGCACACCGATGCGGGCGAGCCTCTGATGATCGGGCGCGGCGTGACCGTCGGGCACATGGCGATGCTGCATGGCTGCGAGATCGGCGACAACACCCTGATCGGGATCGGGGCGGTCGTGCTAGGGCGGGCGAAGATCGGCCGGAACTGCCTGATCGGTGCCAATGCCCTGATCACCGAGGGCAAGGTCATCCCGGACGGGTCGCTGGTGATGGGGCAGCCGGGCAAGGTGGTGCGGGCGCTCGAACCCGGCCAGATCGCGGCACTGGAGGCTTCGGCCGAACACTATGTGCAGAACTGGAAACGCTACGTCCGGGACTTGAAACCCGTCTGAGCCCGCCACGCTGGATGACAAAACCGTAAGGGACACGGTGGGTCGAGGTGCCTAAGGTGCGCGCCGAAACCTTTCGGAAAGCGAGACCCCATGTTGCGTCGTATCCTGTGTGGCGTGTCCGCCGCGACCCTTCTGCTGTCAGCCGGCGCGGCGATGGCGCAGGACTTCTCGGCCGAGCGGATTTCCGAGGAAATCCGCACCATCTCAGCCGATGATTTCCTGGGTCGCTATCCCGGTACCGAGGGCGAGAAGAAGACCCTCGACTGGCTGCAGGCCCGCTATGAGGCCATGGGCATGGAGCCGGGCGGACCGAATGGTCAGTGGCTGCAGCCGATCGACCTGAAGCGCTATACCCCGGTCGCGGATTCGGCCTCGGCCAGCTGGACCGGTCCGGATGGCACTGTTCACGCGCTTCAGGCGGGGACGGACATCATCCTGCGCGCCGCGACCAACGACGGTCAGGCCCGGGTCAAGAATGCCGGTCTGGTCTTCGCCGGCTACGGAATCCATGCGCCGGAGCGCTCGTGGGACGACTATGGCGACATCGATGTGCGGGGCAAGGTGGTCATCGTCCTGTCCGGCGAGCCGACCGCGGAGGGCGTGACCGAGCGGTTCAACGGGGCCTATCCGACCGCCTACAACAACGGCTGGTACAAGGCCGACGAGGCCTTCCGGCGCGGCGCTGTGGGGATCATCACCCTGATGCCGGTGGCCGCGACCGATGCCGGCTGGCTGCGGATGGGCCAGTTCAACAATCGCCAGCGGACCCTGTCGCCGGGGGCTGCTGACCTCGAGTTCAGCGGCGCGATCAACCATGATCTCGGGGCCCAGTGGGCCGCTGCCGCCGGTCTGGACATGGCGACTCTTTCCGATACGGCGACCGGCGAGTTCAAGGCAAAGGCCCTGACCGGCGTCACCCTGTCGGTGGCGGCAGCCGAGACGATCGACACCCTTCGCACGCACAACCTGCTGGCCAGGATCACTGGCACCGAGCAGCCGGACGAGACCATCGTCTTTTCCGCACACTGGGACCACGTGGGCGTCGGTTCTGACCACGTCAGTGAAGTCTCGACGACCACGGACAACATCTACAACGGGGCCTGGGACAATGCCTCGGGCACCGTGGGCATCCTGGAGATGGCGCGTCAGCTGAAGGCGGCTCCCGCGCCGAAGCGGACCATCGTCTTTGCCCATATGGCGGCCGAGGAAATGGGTCTGCTGGGGGCCTATGGCTATGTCGCAAACCCGGTCTATCCCCTGGAGACGACTGTGGCCGACATCAACATTGATATGCTGCCGCTGTCGGCTCCGACACGGGACCTGCCGATCTTCGGCAAGGGCCAGAACACCCTAGAGGACAAGCTGCAGGTCCTGGCTGAGGCCGAGGGCCGCTATGTCACCGATGATGGCCAGCCGGAGCAGGGCTTCTACACCCGGTCCGACCACTTCCCCTTCGTGCGGGCCGGCGTCCCGGCCCTGATGACCTGGCACGGCGTGGATCTCGACGAAGGCGGGACCGAGGTCGGCAAGCCGGCCTATGACGCCAAATTCCGGGCCGACTATCACAAGGTCTCGGACGAATGGTCGGCGGACTGGGACCTGCGCTCGGCGGTCGAGAACCTGACTCTGCTGTACCGGCTGGCCCTCGACCTCGCCAATGGGGATGAGTGGCCGACCTGGAAGCCGACGTCGGAATTCGGCAGCACGCGCGCCCTCAGCGACGGTGCGCGGCAGTAATCGAACCGCCCGGGCTGGCGAGCGTTCGGTGGGGATGACCAGACCGGACCTCGCCCTCGGGCTGCTGCTGTCAACCGCCTTGCTGGCGGCCTGTGGGCAGGAAGCGGCCGTCAATTCCCCGACCGAGCCGGCTCCGGCGATCGAGACGCCGGCCATGGCTACGCCGGGTGTCGACAGCGGCATCGCCGGCTCGGGTGCCATGCCCGGCACGGGGCCGACCAGTTTCGTCGGCCGCTGGTCCCGCGATGTCAGCTGGTGCGCCGATCCGGCGGGTAATCCCCGCACCCTCGCGATCACGCCCGTCCAGTTCGCGGGCGATGGCCAGCGCTGCGAGATCGCCAGCATCGACCAGGCCGTCAATGGCTATGACGCCAACCTCCAGTGCCAGACCGGCACCGGGCCCCGAACGGAACGGGTCAGCATGACCGTTGCCGGACAGGTGCTGACCCTGACCTGGCTGGATCGTCAGGACGATCCTGTCACCCTGACCAAATGCACGACGCTGGGCGACAACTCGACCAAGGCTCCGGCATTGCCGGTGCCCTGAGCCTCAGCCGCTGAACAGGAAGTTCATCACGTCGCCGTCCTTGACGACATAGGCCTTGCCCTCGGCGCGCAGCTTGCCGGCCTCGCGAGCCTTGGCCTCGCCGCGCAGGGCGACGAAGTCCTCATAGGCGATGGTTTCGGCCCGGATGAAGCCCTTCTCGAAGTCCGTGTGGATCACGCCCGCCGCCTGCGGGGCCGTGTCGCCAACGTGGATGGTCCAGGCGCGGGCCTCCTTGGGACCCACGGTGAAATAGGTCTGCAGCCCCAGCAGGGCGTAGGCCTCGCGGATCAGGCGCGTGAGGCCGGGCTCTTTCAGCCCCATGCTCTCGAGGAACTCGGCCTGTTCGGCGGGGTCGAGCACGGCCAGTTCGGAATCGATCTTGGCCGAGATCACGACGGACTTGGCATTGTCCTCGGCCGCGCGTTTGGCGACCCGGTCGGAGTATTCATTGCCCTTGTCGGCCGAGTTCTCATCGACATTGCAGACATAGAGGGCGGGCAGGGACGTCAGCAGCTGGAGCATATGCCACGCCTTCTCGTCCTCCTTGCTGACCTCGACCACGCGGGCAGGCTTGCCGGCCCGGAGCGGCACCAAGGCGGCATTGATCAGGCGCAGCGTCGTCTGGGCGTCCTTGTCGCCGCCCTTGGCCTTCTTCTCAACATTGACGACCCGCTTCTCGAGGCTTTCGAGGTCGGCCAGCATCAATTCGGTCTCGATGATCTCCAGATCGCTGACGGGATCGACCCGGCCCTCGACATGGGTGATGTCGTCATCGACGAAGCAGCGCGCCACGAAGGCGACGGCGTCGCAGTCGCGGATGTTGGCCAGGAACTGGTTGCCCAGGCCCTCGCCTTTGGACGCGCCCCGGACCAGTCCGGCGATGTCGACAAACGTGATGCGCGACGGGATGATCTCCTTGGAGCCCGCGATTTCGGCCAGCGCCTCCAGCCGCGGCTCGGGCACGGCGACGTCGCCGGTGTTCGGCTCGATCGTGCAGAACGGATAGTTGGCCGCCTGGGCCGCCGCCGTCTTGGTCAGGGCGTTGAACAGGGTGGACTTGCCGACATTGGGCAGGCCGACGATCGCGACTTTCAGAGCCATGGTATTCCTGGTGCAGCCACGGCGCAGGGCGACATGGTCGATCTTGTGAGGCGCGAGCCTTTAGCCGGTTCGAACCGGTTTGTCAGGCTCGGCCTTCACGAGAACCCGGCGTCAGTGCCCGCCGTGATCCATCTTTGCCGCCGGCAACGCTGGCTGGCCCACGCTGGCCTCGACCTCGACAGGGCGGGCCGACGCGAAGGTCAGCGTCAGCTTCACCGTGTCGCCTGCCACCAAAGGCTCTTTCACGCCCAGCAGCATGATGTGATTGCCGCCCGGAGCCAGCGCCACGGCCTGACCCGCCGGCAGCGGCAGGCCCGCCTTGGCCTCGTACATGACCATCATGTTGTTCTCCATGCTGCTCTCATGGACCTGGGCGAGGGCACTGGCCGGGCTTTCGGCCGTCATCAGCGTATCGTCCCGGCTGGCGGTCAGGGTCAGGTAGCAGCCCGTGACCTGCCGCCCCGCCGGCGTCGGACGACAGATGGCCCCGGTCACACTGACGACGGCCAGATCGGCCTTCGTCTCGGCCGGGGGAGAACAGGCGGCCGTGGCCAGAACAGCCGACAGGATCAGGAGACGCTTCATGACAGGACTTTCCGGCTTGGCCCGCTTCGCTTGCCGATCGCCGCCACTGCCCGGTCGAGCAGGACGGCCACCAGAAGACTGAGGCCGGTCAGAGGATAGAGAATACACAGCGGCAAGACGATGCCGAGAACTGCGACCTTGGCGCGCGCTCCGGGCGGCGCGACCGGCGCGGCAAGTCGCCCCTTCGGCCGCCGTTTCCACCACATCATCACGGCACTGATGCCCAGCAGCCAGACCGCGATACAGCCCGACAGCATGACCAGTCGGTTGATCTGGCCATACTGGGTGCCCTGGTGGGTGTAGATGCTCCATTCGAAGGCTTTGGCTCCGATACCGAACTGACTGTAGCCGATGTCGGCCCTGACCGCGCCCGTTGCCCCGTCGACATACAGGCTGCGGGCATCCTGGACCCGGCGGGCCTCGTGCGCGACGGTCCAGGTCACATCGCCGGATTTCGGGATCGAGACCGTGAAGGGCAGGGCCATGCCCTCGGCCCGCGCCGTCGCCACGACCCTCGAGAGCGCCTGATCCCCGGACGCCGGCGCTGACAGGACCATGCCGTCCATCAGCCAGCCCGTGCCCACCGGCTTGTCGGCATGGTCCGCGTGCTGCCAGTCGTTTGCCGCAGGGGCAGGGGGGCGACCCAGCCCGTTGGCCCGGACCGCGCCCATGAACTGGTCGCCCCAGACCGCCGACCACAGCATCCCCGTCATGGCCAGGAACACGATGATGCCGCCGGCATAGAGACCCGTGACCGCATGCAGGTCCCGCCAGAAGGGTCGGCGACCGGTCCGGGCCGCCCTGATCGCGACTATGCCGACATCCCGCCCCCTTGGCCACCAGAGGAAGATGCCGGTGGCGAACAGGATGATGGCCCAGCCGGCCACGATCTCGACCCAGACGTTCATCACTGGACCGAAGAACTCCAGACTGTGGAGCTGTTTGACCGTCTCGGTGACCCCGACCAGGCCGGTAATGCCGGTCACCTGGGCATCATAGGGGTCGACAAAGACGATCCGCCCCTGGCCCTCGGCGTCGTTGACGACGACCCGGACGGCCGCGTCCGGCGTGGCCGGGACGCGCACCGAACGCGCCTCCCCCCCGGTCACGACCTCGGCCGCCGCGATCCAGCGATCGGGCGACACGGTGCCGGCGCGGGCCTCGACCCGCGCCATGTCGCGCCAGAGCACCCCGTCGATCTCGTCCTTGAACAGATAGACCCCGCCGGTCAGGGCCAGCAGCAGCAGAAAAGGCAGGACCAGCAGTCCGGCATAGAAATGCCAGCGCCAGACGGTGCGGTAGGCTGCCGACAGGGGGGCGGGGGCAGCAGACGCCGCGCCGGATGTGTGAGACGTCGCCATCAGTATGCGAACCTCAGGCCGACGAAGGCCGAGACGCCTTCACCCGGCCAGAAGACAGCGGTGGAGGCCGTGCGGGCATCGGTCACGGCACTGAAGTTCGACACGTAGCGTTCATCCAGCAGGTTCCGTGCATCGACCGAGAGGCTGGTCCGTTCGTTCAGGGTCCAGCCGAGACCCAGGTTCAGGACCGTGTATCCCGGCACCTTGAAGGTATTGGCATAATCCAGCCAGGAGTCCGACGGTGTCGTCTCGACGGAAGGTGCGATGAACCAGCCTGACGGATGGTCGTAGCGAAGCTCGGCGCGATACAGATGGGGGGGCACCAGAGGCAGATCGTTGTCGCCGTAAACCCGGTCATTCTCGAAGAAGAAGTCGGACAGGGTATAGGTCTGCCTCAGCCGCCATCCGGGGGCGAACCGCCAGTCGAGGCCGGCCTCGATCCCCTGATGCACCGTCGGGCCGGCATTGAAGGTGGCTGCCGGGATGCCCAGCGCCGGATTGACGACGAAGTTCAGCAACTCGTTTTCGAGTTCTGCCCGATAGACCGCCACATCCCATGAGAACTGGCTGGTACGGCCCCGCACGCCCGCTTCCCAGGTCCAGGCTTCCTGGGCCTCGATCGGGGCAAATCCGCCGACGGTCGGGGATAGGGAGCCAAAGTTCGGCGGCTCGATCGACCGGGTGACATTGGCATAGGCCTGGGCGCCGGACTCGCTTTCCCACAACAGGCCAACACGGGGAGCAAACCAGTCGTAGTCCTTGTCCCGGGTCAGGTTGAAGGTCGACGCCACACCGGGGACGACGAAGCTCTGGAAATCCCGTTCGGCGCGACCCCAGGAGCCGCCTGCAACGATGGCGACGCGGTCCGTCACGAACAGGCGGCCTTCGCCAAAGACGTCGAGCGCTTTTGCATTCTGGCGGGCGCGGGCCGTGCGATTCCCGCTGGACCCTCTCACATTGACGAACTGCTGGGCATCCAGGTCTCCGACCCTGTACCAGGCGCCGCCGAAGGCATCGGCCCGGAGACCGAACAGGCGACCCTCCCAGTCCAGCCGACCGAAGGCGCCGTAGTTGCGGCTCTGCTGGTCGATGACCTGGAAGATCGGGTGGTGCAGATCCTTCCAGGTGCCATAGACCGCGCCCTCGAACAGCAGGTCCGAACTCAGCCGCCAGCGGGTCGAGAGGGTTGTCCGCACCGAGGCATAGTCACGCTGATAGTCATTGGCCACATTGGCGGCAGCCGCCATGATCGGCGTGTTCAGGGCCTGGGTCAGTGTCAGCGATCCGGGGATCTGCTGATGGATATAGGCCCCCTGCACGATCAGTCGCGCTTCGCGGTCCTCGCCGAAGCTGCGACCGATGTTGGCGGTCACATACTGCTGCTGTCCGTCCGAGTTCTGCCGCCAGCCCTCCGCTGTTGTGCCCGTGACGCCCAGGAACCCGTCCCAGTCGCCGCGCACCCCGCCGATCTCGGCATGGAGCCGACCCGTCTTCCAAGACCCGAAATCGGCACGAAGGCTTGCGGTGTCGCCGATCGTGCTGCCGTTCGGGGTGACCAGATTGACGGCCCCGCCCAGCAGGGCGCCGCCAAAGCGCAACGCGTTGCCGCCCTTGTAGACCTCGGTGTAGCGGGCCAGCAGGGGATCGACCATCTGGACGTCGCCGAAGCCATCGGCCTCGTTGAACGGGATACCGTCTTGCGACACGAACAGGCCGCGCAGATGGTTGGCATTGCCAATGCCCGAGCCCCGGATCGAGATGCGGACGTCACCGCCCCATTTCTTCTGGGCATAGACGCCGGGCACATCGCGCAGGACGTCGGCGATATTGGGGGCATAGCGGCTTTGGAGGCTTTCGGCCGACACCACGGCGACGGATCCGGGTGTCCGCGACAGGCGACGTCGAGCCTCGGCGACGGTCGGCGAATCCTCGGGATTGGGCGTGGCCGTGACGATCACCTCGCCCAGATCGGCGACGGGAGCAGGGGCGGAAGCGGCACTCTGGGCGAAGGCGGGGGTGGCGATGGACGCCACCAGCAGCAGCGCACCTTGCGCCGCCGTGGTCTTGAGAGACATGGGGGATTTCCTGAAACAGAGACAGTCATGCGCGCGCCGTCGTGCGGTCGCGCGCCTTGCTTGGCGGTCTGGTTCAGGCTTGCGGTGGAGCGGTGGAGTACGGGCGCGGCGGGGCGCGGGCCGGGGGCGGAGGGCTGGTCGAGAGCGGAGCGTGGTCGATCGCTGCGACGATCCGGACGACGGGAGCGGGCTCCGGCACCGGGGGCGGGGGCAGGACCCCGGGCAGTGGCATGACACAGGCGGCGCATTTCGCCCCGGACAGGCCGTCCTCAGGGTGCTCTTCCGTGGGGCCACCCGACTGGATCGTGCGGGGGCCTTCCACCGAACACAGCACGATCGGCTGACCGGGGACCGAGGCCGCCATGGCCGCGAACGGCATCAGGGTGCCAAGCACGATCGCGAATGTCGCGGCCAGGAAGGCCAGCGAGCGGAATGTCGACCAGGATTCGGATGCCGGGCGGTTCACGATGATCGCCTTAGCCTTGGCAGGACTGAATGACCAGCGCGACTATTCGCCCTTGCGGGCAGCCTCGGCCGCCTGGCGCGGACTGAATTTGGGTGCGGGTGCCAGCCGCAGCACCTCCCCCTGATACCGCTCGTCCTCACCGGCCAGGGCAAAGGGCAGGGCGTCCGCGCAGGCGTTCAGCAGGGCCTCGAGCCAGGGCTGTTCGGCCTTGTGGAAGTCGCCCAGCACATGCGGCATCACCAGCGTCTTGTCGCCCGGATGACCGATCCCCAGGCGGCCACGGCGGAATTCGGCCCCCACATGGCTGATCATCGAACGGATGCCGTTCTGGCCGGCGGCCCCGCCGCCTGTCTTCATGCGGAACCGTCCGGGGGCCAGGTCGATCTCGTCGTGGAAGACGATGATGTCGGCGGGCTTGATCTTGTAGAAGCGGGCGGCCTCGCCAACGGCCCGGCCGCTCTCGTTCATGAAGGTCTGGGGCTTCATCAGCAGCACCTTGACCGGACCCGCGGGTGTGTCGACCTCGCCATCGCGCACGACAGACTGGAATTTCGCCCGCTCCGGCCCGAAGCGCCAGCGACGCGCGATCTCGTCCACGGCCATGAAGCCGATGTTGTGGCGGTTGTTCTGGTATTTGGGACCCGGATTGCCGAGGCCTGCGAGGATGATCATGGTGTCAGGACGTTCCTGTCGATCCGAGGCCGAGGACAAAGGCCAGCTGCGGTTCGACGACCGCCATTTCCGAAGCCGTGAGGTGTCCGATCACGTCGCCGCATTTCTCGCGACGGATGGCCTGCATCTTCTCGGTCATCAGGACTGAGGCGGACCTCAATCCGTTTGCGGTGGCGGGCTCCAGCACCACACGATGGGGTGAGGCGAACTCGAGGCCGCTGGTGAAGGGACAGACAAGCACGCTGGCCGATTGCAGCAGCTCATCTGACTGAAGAACAAGCGCGGGTCTGGGTTTGTCGCCGGGCAGGGCGACAATGACCACATCACATCGTCTCATTACGGCAGGTCCCGCCAGATGTCGGCGGCATTGGCATCACTGCTATCCTGGAGATGTTGCGCCTCCGCGCTGTTCAGCTCCCTCACGAGGGCGGCATTCATCGCTTCACGGAACCCCGGCATTTCGGGGTCCAGGGTCCAGATGCGCACCTGCTTCAGCCCCGCCGCCTTCTTGCGAGCCCGATAGGCCTTGTACTTGTCTGGCTTGGGCAGGTGAATGTTCATGGTCGCAAGGTAGCGCGCCACCTTGATCCGGGCAATCCGGATACGAAAAACCCCGCCCCGGTTTCCCGAGGCGGGGTGATTGTGGGTCTCGCTGAAAGCGATCAGGCTTCCGTCGCGTCTTCGTCCTGCTCGGTGGCCGGAACGTCGCCGGCTTCGACAGCGGCGGCTTCGGCTTCGGCCTGCTCTTCGGCAATGGCTTCTTCGATCTGGTCGATGGCGATGGCAGCCGACGACACCTTGATCGAGGCGATCATGAAGTCACGGTCGCTGATGGTGGGCTCGACGCCCTTGGGCAGCTTGATGTCCGAGATGCGGATGGAGTCGCCCAGCTTGTGACCCTTCAGGTCGACAACCAGATCTTCCGGAATGTGGTCGGCCTGAACCGAGATCTCGACCGTGTGACGCACGATTTCCAGCGTCCCGCCCTGACGGAAGGCGGCGCACTGGTCCTGGTTGATGAAGTGAACGGGCACTTCGATCGTGATCGTCTGCTTGGCGTCGACGCGCATCAGGTCGAAGTGGAGCGGGCGGTCCGAAACCGGGTCGAATTGGACGTCACGGGCGATGACCGGCTGGGTCTCGTCACCGTACTTGAGCGTGACCAGGTGGCCCAGCAGCTTGCCGGTGTAGAGCGACTTGCGGAAGTCCTTCTCGTTCACCGAGATGGCGACCGGAGCCTTGTCACCACCGTACAGGATGCCGGGGACGGAACCGGCGCGACGCGCCGCGCGGGCACCACCGGTGCCGGTGTTTTCGCGAACGTCAACGTTCAGGATGATCTCGGCCATCTGGCTCGCCTCAATAACAAAAACGCCTGCACGACTTTTCATGGCCGTGCGGCGGGGTCATGGACCCTCGAATTCAAGAGCGCGGGTCATTACACGCAAGACACCGGATGCGCAACTGCCTGCAGGTCAGTTGTCGTCGGCGAGGGCCAGAGCGCCCGATTTAGTTCGGCTGATAGGGTGCGCCGCTGTTCAGGCTGGACGTGGTCGAGGACTGGACAGGGGTCGGGACCGGAGCCGGGGAGGCGATCGGTGTCGGCGTGATCGCCGGGGTGCGTGCGGACGTCACCGGATCCGACACAAAGCCTGTGGGGATCACGATCGCCGAGCCCTGCGTGCAGGACGCCAGATCGCGGACCACATGCCGTCCCACGCAGAACATGTCCTCATAGCTCGGCCGCGATGCTGCAAGGCACTGATAGAGGTTCAGCTTGGAGATGTTCAGGCAGAACTCGGTGCTGCTGTCCGTCTGAAGCGCGTCGGTGTTGACCCTGGCCTCGTCACCGGCTGCGCCGAGCGCCGCAAGGGCAGCAATCGCAAGTGCGTTTGCGATGGCGGGTGTGTAGGGCGGCCTGCGGGTCGGGGCTTCGATATTCAGACCCGCTCCGCTGTTGGCGGCAGCAAACAGGGCGGCCGCCTCGGCTGCGGACGGCAGCATCGTGCCGGCCGAGTTGGTCTTCGCGTCCTGAAGACGGCTGTTCCGGTCGGCGATATGGGCCACGGCCCAGGCCCGGCGCGGGTCATTGCGCTCCTGGATCGTATAGGCGTCGGCCTCGATCGATTCGGCTGCGTCCGTCAGTGCGGTGATGTCTCTGGCGAGGGTCGCGATGATCAGACCCGCCGCGTGTTCCGCACCGGGCAGCACCGCTGCATAGGCCGGGTCCGCCGTGATGGCCGCGATCATCTGCTGGCGTTGCGTTGGATTGATGCCGTACTGGCCGACCCCTGCGACGAACTCCGGTGACTGCAGCGCGATGATCGAGGCATAGGCAATCATGCCGCGCGAAAGCTGGGCCGGATCATAGGCCGTGCCTTTCCGCAGAGCCTCCTGGATGGCTTCGGCGCTGGTGAAGCCACCGCGCATCTGTGCCGTATCGCGCATGAAGGTCACGTAGATGGACGCAGCCTGCGCGACGCTGTCGTTCAGGGCGATCGCCGGGGGCTTCCGCGCGGCGGCGGCAGCGGCTTCCGCCGCCAGTCTCTGGGCTTCGATTTCGGCGGCAGACGGGCCGCTTTCGCAGGATGCCAGGATCATGGCGGCGGCGAGGGCAGCCATCGAAAGGCCACGGCGCACGAGCGACGAGTTCATGAACGGATTTTCCCACGAGGACGCGAAGCGCAATGAATGCGCCATTACTGTTGGCGCTTATAAGGCGGTGGTCGTGGTTATCGAGGCGTTAATCGAACAGCTTGGAGACCGATTCCTCGTTGGCGATCCGGCGAATTGCCTCTCCGATCAAGGGCGCGACGGGAACCGTGCGGATTTTCTTGCAGTTCAAAACTTCGTGAGGCTGCTCGATCGAGTCGGTGATCACCAGTTCCTTCAGGGGACCCTCGGACACGCGCTGGACGGCCGGTCCCGACAGCACGCCGTGGCTGATGTAGGCCGAGACCTCGGTCGCGCCGGCGTCGATCAGCGCCTTGGCTGCATTCACGAGGGTGCCGCCTGAATCCACGATATCGTCGAACAGGATGCATCGCCGTCCCTGGACGTCGCCGATGATGTTCATGACTTCGCTCTCGCCCGCCTTCGGGCGCCGCTTGTCGACGATGGCCAGGTCGACGTTCAGTCGCTCCGCCAGCGACCGGGCCCGGACCACCCCGCCGACGTCGGGCGAGACGATCATCAGTTCGCCGTCGCGGACATAGTGTTCACGGATATCGGCGGCGAGCACGGGCGTGGCGACCAGATTGTCGGTGGGGATGTCGAAGAAGCCCTGAATCTGGCCGGCATGCAGGTCCATTGTCAGCACGCGGTCCGCGCCGGCCCGGGTAATCAGGTTCGCAACAAGCTTCGCGGAAATCGGCGTGCGGCCTCCGGTCTTCCGATCCTGGCGGGCATAGCCGAAGTAGGGCATCACGGCCGTGATCCGTCGCGCCGATGCTCGAACCAAGGCGTCGGTGATGATCAGCAGTTCCATCAGGTTGTCGTTGGCCGGATAGCTGGTCGACTGGATGATGAAGACGTCCTCGCCGCGGACATTTTCCTCGATGACGGCAAAGACCTCGTTGTCGGCGAACCGCTTCACCTGTGCCCGGGTCAGGGGCATGTCGAGGTGGGCCGCAATGGCCTGGGCCAGGGTCCGGTTGGAGTTGCCTGCGAGCAGCTTCATGGCCGGTCATCCTTTCGCCGTCATCACGCCGCCAAAGACGACCGTGTATTTCTGCGCGCTCTTTACCAGCGCATCCGACCGGGGCAAGCCCGCATTGGCCTGAGCCCGATCGCTGGTGTAGAGACGCAGTCACGATCGGCGCGGCGCGAGGCGTTCCGTCCCCTGGGTGTCATGAGGTTACCGTTGCCTGCTTCAAAGTTTCGTACCGGACTGGTGCTGATTGCCCTGATGGCGACCACGGTCACCGTGGCCGCCTGTGGCGGTGCCCGCAATCGCCCGAAGCTGGCCTATGAAGAGCGCCCGGTCGAACTGCTCTACAATACTGGCTACCAGCGCCTCGAAAGCCGGCGCTGGGCCGATGCCGTCGACTATTTCCAGGAAGTCGAGCGCCAGCATCCGTATTCGGAATGGTCGCGACGCGCGATCCTGATGCAGATCTACGCCTACTACCAGAACGGCAACTACGCCGAATCGATTGCGGCGTCCGACCGGTTCATCCAGCTGTTCCCGGGCAGCCCGTCGGCCGCCTATGCCTTCTACATGCGCGCAACCTGCAATTTCGAGCAGATCGTGGACGTGGGGCGTGACCAGGCCCGTGCCGAGGCCGCGTTGCAGGGTCTGCGGGATGTGGCTCGCCGCTATCCCCAGACGCCCTATGCCACGGACGCTGCCGTCAAGATTGACATGGTCAATGACCAGCTGGCCGGCAAGGAAATGAACATCGGCCGCTACTATCAGCGCGCCAACCAGCCGCTGGCGGCCATCGGGCGCTACAAGGCGGTGATCGACAACGAAGCCTATCAGCGCACGTCGCACGCTCCCGAAGCCCTGTACCGACTGGTCGAGACCTATCTGATGCTGGGTCTGAAGGATGAGGCGATCCGCAACGGCGCGGTCCTCGGCTACAACTACCCGGGCAGCCCCTGGTATTCCGAAGCCTATGCCTTGCTGGTCGAAGAAGGCGCGACCCCTGATGCGGCCCCGACAGGTCAGCGGGAAAGCTGGCTGCGGCGGCTGATCCCGGGCTGACGCGAGACGGACTTCCTGTCGCGACATTTTGACCCAACAGGGAAAATTCCGGGCGAACGCCACTCGGCGTAAGGATTCCTGCTGCAAAGTTGTACGTGCTTACCCGTCAGGGTAAGCGACGGAATCGGTCCGCTCGACCGTTAGCGGACATACGACCCTCCCACCGAACCCGAGTTTTCATGACCCTTCTTGCGTTGGCGTTTACCGCCCTGACTGCCATTGAGCCGACGGCAGCCGTCGCTGTCCCAGCGTCCGAGGTCTCTGCTCAGCAGGAGCGCCCGCGCAGCGCCCAGGAAGAGGTCGTTGACCTTGGCGAGGTGGTGGTGACGGGCCAGCGCCCCCGCGGGTCGGTCCAGGGAGACATCTCGCCCGACATCGTGCTGGATGCCGAACAGCTCCGTGCCTATGGGGCCGGCAATATCGCCGAGCTTCTGACAGCGCTTGAGCCGCTGACGCGCAGCAACCGGGGCCGGGCCGATGCCGGACCCATCCTGCTGGTCAACGGCCGACGCATCTCGGGCTTCCGCGAGATCCAGGGCATTCCGTTCGAGGCCATCGAGCGCACGGAGATCCTGCCGGAAGAGGTCGCCCTGACCTATGGCTATACCGCCGACCAGCGGGTCGTGAACTTCGTGCTCAAGGCCCAGTTTCGCGCCGTGACCGCCCAGGCACAGGTCCGGGGCCCCACACAGGGCGGCCGGACCTCGACCGAGTTCGAAACCAATCTGTTCCGCATTCAGGAGGGCGATCGCTGGTCCTTCGACCTGGAACGTCAGGATGACGGTGCCCTGTACGAAGACGAGCGCGACATCACCCGCACGGCCGATGCCGGGCCCTTCTCGCTGGGTGGGACCGTCACGGGGGCCCCCCGGGGTGCGCTGCTTGATCCCCGCCTTCCCGGTGTCGTGATTGCCGCAGTTCCCGGATCAGCCACGAATGGCCGGGCATCCCTCGCCGATTTCGCGGCCGGTGCGGGCCAGACCTCGCCCGAGGACCTGATCGCCTACAGGACCCTGCTGGCGCGCCGCAGCGAGAACTCGGCCAGCGGCTCGTTGACCCGGGACCTGAACAACACGACGTCCGGCACGATCCGGGCCAGCATCGAGGATTCGACCAGCGAAAGTTTCCTGGGTCTGCCGGGTCTCCTGCTGAACATCCCGACCGGATCGGCCTTCTCGCCCTTCGCGAACAACACCCAGCTCTACCGGTATCTCGATCAGCCGGACGCCCTGGCCCGCACCGTCGATACCCTGGAGTTCGAGGCCGCCACGGTTCTTGACGGGTTCATCGGCGACTACCGCTGGACGTTCAACGGCAACTACAACCGGACCGAAACCGAGACCCAGACCGGCCGCGGCTTCGACACCACCGCGCTCCAGGCCGGGGTGACGGCGGGCACGGTCAATCCGTTCGGCGCGCTGCCGGACAATCTGCTGAACCGCTTTGCCGATGACACGGCACGCTCGGTGTCCAGCCTCGTCAGCGGCGAACTGGTTCTGGCCGGCGACGTCTTCGAACTCCCCGCCGGCGGCGTGAACGGCACGGTGACCATCGGTGCCGACACGCGTTCGCTGGACTCGGAGAGTTTCAGAAACGGCCTGACCACCGAGACCTCGCTGTCGCGCGACCGCTACCGGATCCAGGGCAATCTGACGGCCCCGCTGACCAATCGCCAGCGTGAGGTCCTTGGTGGCTTCGGCGACCTCTCGGCCAACGTCAATTTTGGCTACGAGGAACTGTCGGACTTCGGGGGCCTGACGACCCTGGGCGGGGGTCTGAACTGGACCCCGATCGAGCCCCTGTCCTTCGTCGGCTCCGTGACGCTGGAAGAGGCCGCGCCCAGCATTCAGCAACTCAATGATCCCTCTGTCGTGACCCCGAACGTCCAGGTGTTCGACTTCGCCACGGGCCAGACGGTCACCGTGCTTCGGACCGACGGTGGCAATGCGGACCTGCTGTCCGACAGCCGCACCGTCTGGAAGCTGGGAGTGAATTTCAAGCCTTGGTCCGCCCGCGACCTGACGTTCAGCACCAACTACACGGCGAGCGAGATCGAGGATCAGGTCGCCAGCTTCCCGACCATTACCCCCGACCTCGAGGCGGCCTTCCCGGGCCGGTTCACGCGTGACGCGACCGGCCGCCTGGTCGCGTTCGACGCGCGCGCGGTGAATTATGCCAGCGCCGAGCGTCAGGAACTTCGCACCGGCTTCAACTTCTCGAAGGCCTTCGGCACGCCCAATGCGGCGGCGGCCGCCATGTCTCGCCTCGGGGGCGGTCGACCCGGTGGCGGCTTCGGCGGCTTCGGCGGGGGCGGCGGTCGTCCCCCCGGCGCTGGTGGTGGCGGCGGTTCCTTCACGGTTCAGCAGGGTGGTCCCGGGGGCGGGGGAGGCGGAGTTCGCCGTGGTGGCTCGCCCCAACTTCCGGGGCAGGGCCGGTTCAATCTGTCGATCTACCACACGGTCCGTTTCCAGGACGAGATCACCATTCGCGACAATCTGCCGGTCATCGACCTGCTGGACGGCGGTGCCGTCGGCGGGCGTGGCGGACAGCCCCGGAACGAGATCCAGGTGCAGGGCGGTGTCTTCCGCAACGGCTTCGGCAGCTTCCTGAACGCCAACTGGCGTGAGGGGACCCGGGTGGATGGCGGTACCAATGGTCAGGACCTGTTCTTCTCGGGCCAGACCACGGTCAACCTGAACGCCTTCCTCGACTTCAACCAGCGGGCCAACATGCTGACCAAATTCCCCTGGCTGAAGAATGCCCGCATCAATGTCGGCGTGCAGAACCTGTTCGACTCGCGGCTCGAGGTGACGGACCAGACGGGCATCACGCCGATCGGTTACCAGCGCGACCGCCTGGATCCCCAGGGCCGCGTGGTGTCGCTGAACCTGCGCAAGCTGTTCTAGCGGGCGCCAGCCCCTCCACCGCTTCGCGGTCCCCCTCCCCATGCGGCGCATGGGGAGGAAAGCACCTGTCCTTCCCACGCAGTGGGGAGGGGGACCGCGAAGCGGTGGAGGGGCCCGCTGACCCAAACCCGCTATCGACCACCGATCATCACTAGCCTTCGCCCCCGGGCATTGCGATATCAGCCCCATGCTGACCTCCCTCTCGATCCGCGATGTGGTTCTGGTCGATGTCCTGGATCTGGACGTCGCCGATGGCCTGACCGTGCTGACGGGCGAGACCGGGGCGGGCAAGTCCATCATCCTGGATGCGCTGGGCCTGGCGCTGGGCGGCCGGGGCGATGCCGGGCTGGTGCGGGCAGGCGCAAAACAGGCCGTGGCCACGGCCGTCTTCACAGCCCCCGACGATCCTGGCCTGATCGAACTGATCACCGAGCGGGGCTTCGACGTCGTGCCGGGCGAGGAGCTGATCCTGCGCCGGGTGCTGTCCGCCGACGGCCGCAGCCGCGCCTTCGTCAATGACCAGCCCGCCGGGGTCACCGCCCTGCGCGAGATCGGGGCCCTGCTGGTCGAGGTGCATGGCCAGCACGAGACGGTCGGCCTGCTGGACTGGAAGACCCATCGCGGCCTGCTGGACGCCTATGGCGGCACGGCCCCGCAACTGTCCGCCGTCGCCTCCGCCGCCGAAAAGCTGAAGACGCTGGAGGCCCATCTGGCTGGCCTGCGCGCCGCCGCCGCCGATGCCGCCGCCCGGGCCGAAGAGATCACACAGAACCTGGCCGACCTCGACGACCTCGACCCGCGCGAGGACGAGGAGACCGACCTTGCGGGCGAACGCGCCATCCTGGGCGCCGCCGAAAAGGCCGTGTCCGACCTCGCCGACGCCCGCCAGTCCCTCGGCGGCGACAAGCTGAGCCAGAAACTGTCCGCCGCCCTGCGCGCCGTCGAACACGCTCGCCAGCGCGCCACCCAGGCCGGGGTCGGGGCCGACCATCCGGTCCTGTCCCGACTGACCGCCGCGGCCGAGGCGATCGACCGCACGATCGTCGAGGCCGATGAAGCCGTGGCCCAGGTCGACGCGGCCGCCGCTGCCTTCGATTTCGAGCCCGGTCGTTTGGACAAGGCCGAGGAGCGGCTGTTTGCCCTTCGCGCCGCCGCCCGCAAGCTGAACACGACCGTTCACGCCCTGCCGGGGCTGCGGATCGCCCTGCGCGAACAGCTGCGGCTGCTGGAGGACGGGGCCGAGGCCCTGACAAACGCCCAGCGCGACACCGTCGCGGCGCGCGAGGCCTATGACCTGGCCGCCACCTTCCTGACCTCGGCCCGCGAGGCGGCGGGCGAGCGTCTGGCGAAGGCGGTCATGGCCGAGCTGGGCCCGCTGAAGCTGGACCGGGCCCGGTTCCGCGTGGCGCTCGAGCCCATCGCCGAGGGCCGTCGCGGACCGCTGGGCGTCGAGACGATCCGGTTCGAGGTCGCGACCAATATGGGGACGGAGTTCGGACCGCTGGACTCGGTCGCTTCGGGTGGCGAACTGGCCCGCTTCGCCCTTGCGATGAAGGCCGCCCTGGCGGGTCGCGAGGACCAGCGCCAGCCGGTCATGATCTTCGATGAGGTCGATCAGGGCGTCGGCGGGGCCGTGGCCGAAGCGGTCGGCCAGCGGCTGAAACGCCTCGCCACCGGAGCCCAGGTCCTGGTCGTCACCCACAGCCCGCAGGTCGCCGCCCGCGGCCACGCCCACTGGAAGGTCCGCAAGGCCGACCGCAACGGCATGACGACCACCACCGTCGACACCCTTGATGACCATCACCGCCGCGAGGAGATCGCCCGGATGCTGTCGGGCGCGGAGATCACGGACGCTGCGCGGGCTGCGGCCGGGGCATTGATCGGCTAGGGTTCCTGGATGGATGCTGTCCAGACATGGGTCATGCCCGTTCTCCTCGGCCTCGGTCTGGCTTCGGCGACGGGACTGCGGACCTTTCTGCCGCTGCTGATGCTCGCGGTCTCGGCCCGGCTTGGCCTGTTTGGTGTGGAGCTGAACGATCAGATGGCCTGGCTCGGCTCATGGCCGGCGATCGCAGCGCTGGGGATCGCCGCCACGCTCGAGTTTGCCGGCGACAAGATCCCCGCTGTCGATCATGCCCTGAACGTCGTCGGGGCCTTCACCCGACCCATCGCCGGGGCCCTGGCAGCGGCGAGCGTCTTCACGGGGCTCGATCCGACGACGGCGGCGGTGGCGGGTGTGATTGTCGGTGCTCCCACGGCCTTCGCCTTCAATGCTGCGCAGGGGGGGACGCGCCTCGCGTCGACCGCAACGACGGGCGGTCTGGGCAATCCCGTGCTGTCGTTCATCGAGGACGGGCTGGCCTTCCTGACGGTGATGATCGCCTTCGTCCTGCCGGTCCTGATCCCGCTGGTGCTGATCGTGCTGGTTCTCGTGCTGATCAGGCTGACGCGCCGGTTCCGCCGCCGCGCGCGCCCCGCGACCTGATCAACCTCCGGGCCTTCAGACCCGATATCGGGTGACGAGAACAGTGATCCGTGAGCGTCCAATGGGCACGCTCATCTGTCATCGTCAATTGACGCCACCGTCTCGGAACCGCCTCCGAACCGACGTCCGCCCGGACTAGTCCAGCCAGCATTATCGCTGGGGGGCTATCATGACCAATCTTCGCCGGACGGGCCTGTCCGTCATTCTGCTGGCTTCCAGCGCGCTGTCGACGGCCGCTTTTGCTCAGGTGGCCGCACCGGTCCAGACCCCTGCCCAGGATAACGAGTCGGTCGTCGACGAGATCGTCGTCACCGGCCAACGTGAGGCCCAGCGCCAGGCCATTGCCGTCAAGCGCCAGAGCTTCGTGGTCGAGGACGTCGTTTCCGCTGATGACATCGGCAAGCTGCCGGACCACAACACCGCCGCCGCCCTGCGCCGCATTCCCGGCGTCTCGGTCCAGGAAGACCAGGGCGAGCCGCGCTTCCCCGTGCTGCGGGGCCTGACCTCGACCTACAACCGCACCACCGTGGACGGGGCCGTTGTGGCCTCCGTCGACACGACGGGCCGGTCCATCCCGCTCGACATCGTGCCGTCCGTCGTTGCCGGGCGGCTTGAGGTCATCAAGACGGTGACGCCCGAGAATGACGGCAATGCCATCGGCGGGGTGATCAACGTCTCGACCCGCTCGGCCTTCGCCCGCGGCCGGCCCTTCTTCGATGCCCTGGCCTCGGTCGGCTACTATGAGCGCAGCGGCGACGTCCGGAACGACGAACAGTCCTATCGCCTCAGCTTCGCAACCGGCACCCTGTTCGGGCCGAACGACCAGTTCGGCATCGTCATCGGCGGGTCGCAGGAACAACTCGACTACGACATCCCCCAGATCGAGGTCGCCAACCCGTCGGTGCGTGAATACACGGCCGCGGGGGTACCCGTGGACTCAGGCTCGGCCACCGGAAACGGCATCCAGGTGCCGGTCCAGCGCCGGGTCTTCTGGTACAACAACACCAAGAACCGGACCGGGGCCAATGCCAAGCTGGAATGGCGGCCGTCCGATGCCCTGCGGTTCGATATCTCGGGGCTGTATTCCACGATCGAGGACAATGAGGAGCGGATCGAGAACCGCGCCGAGCCGATCGGCAACGTCACCAACCAGACCCAGACCAGCGGGACCTTTGCGCGTGGCCGCAACATCATCCAGCTGAACCAGCCGATCACCACCCGGACCATCAGCCTGGTCCAGGGTGGCGGGGAATGGGACCTTACCCCTCAGTGGATGCTGAGCGGCAGCCTGACCTGGTCGAGCTCCAGCGTCGAGGAAGAGAACACCTCGGAAGAGTTCCGGACCGCCGATGCCCGGGGCACCGAATACGGCTTCACCTACGACACCTCGGACTTCTTCCCGATCTTCACGCCGTTCAACGAGGCGGCGACGCGGAACCCTGCGAACTTCGTCCATCTGAACCGCCGCGACGCCCTGACCGAAGGCACCGAGGATGTCATCGAGGCGCGGGCTGACATCGCCTTCGACGACGGTGGTGACACGCGGAACCTGAAGGCCAAGTTCGGCGGCGTGCTGCGCTCGACCGAACACGAGGTGGATGCGACCCAGCTCACCTACACGACGGTGCCCGGCTTCACCTACACTCTGGCCCCCGTGGCCGGGGTCGGGCCGACGGCCCTGATCGCAAGCCGCTATCTGCTGACGCCGCGGGTGGACGTCGGTCTGGCCAATGCCTTCTTTGCGACCAACCGGGCCAGCTTCAACACGGCGACGGTCCTGCTGCCTTCGGACTTCAAGGTCCAGGAGGACGTGAGCGCGGCCTATGCCCAGGCCTCCTACCGCTGGGGCGACTTCACCCTGCTGGGCGGTCTTCGTTACGAGAAGACCGAGGTCGAGACCGACTCCTTCCGCCAGCAGGGCACGGCTTTCACCCCGGTCAACCGGTCGGGCGACTACGACAACGTCCTGCCGAGTGTGCACGCGCGCTGGGATGCGACGGACCGGTTCGTCATCCGCGCCGCCTGGACCAACACCATCGGCCGCGCCAACTACGGTGACATCTCGGCCCGGGAGACCCTGACCTTCAACGGCTCGCAGGCCATCCTTTCGCGTGGAAACCCGAACCTTCAGCCCCGTGAAAGTGAGGGGCTCGACCTGTCGTTCGAATACTACCAGGACGACGGCCTGATCTCGGTGGCGGTGTTCAACAAGGACCTGGAGAACGAGATCTTCACCCTGTCGTCGGTCCAGCAGCTCGATCTCGGCATCGGCCGCGGTGTCGAGCCCGTCGAGATCCGCACCCCGCAGAATACCGAGACGGCCAAGATCACCGGCATCGAACTGGCCTTCCAGCAGGCCTTCACCTTCCTGCCCGAGCCGTTTGACGGTTTCGGGATCAATCTGAACGCCACCTTCCTGGAGACGGAATTCACATTCCTTACCGGGGTCGGTCGCCGGACGACGGGCTTCTTCCTGCAGCCGGACACGACCACCAACGCCACGATCTACTATCAGAAGGGTCCGTTCGAGGGCCGGATCTCGCACAACTACATCGGCGGCTTCCTCGAGACGATCAACGACACCATCCCCAATGCCGACCAGTACTGGAAGGGGCGTCACCTGATCGACGCCAGCGTCAGCTGGCGCTTCGACGACCGGCTCACGGGCTTCTTCGAGGCCCAGAACCTGTCGGACTCGGGCCGTCAGGAAAACACCGGACCGGGCCAGCGCTTCCTGCAGGAATCGGCCGAATATGGCCGGACCTTCTGGATCGGCCTCTCGGCCAGCTTCTAGGACCGACGCCATGATCGCCGCCCTGTTCCTCGCCCTTGCCCTGCAGCAGACTCCGCCGGCGCCTGCAGCCGTCGAAGACCTGCGGCCGATCGTGTTGGCGGGTCAGGCGGAGGTCGTGCGGCGCTATCCGGCGCCCGAGGCGGGGCAGGGGGTGGCGGCAACCGCAGACGCCCTGTTCGCCGTCAACAACGCCACCCTCGCCCGCTACAACAAGGTGACGGGCGAGCGCGAGGCGATCTGGACCGGGGACCGCGCGCGCTTCCCGCACATAAATTCCTGCGCCGCGATCGCGGGCGAGCTGGTCTGCGGCGCGTCCAACTTTCCCGGCGTTCCGCACTGGAGCGCTGTCGAGATTTTCGATCCGGCCACGCTGGAGCACAGGCGCACGATTTCGCTGGGTCTGGGCACCGGCTCCCTGACCTGGGTCGACCGCAGGGACGGTGCCTGGTGGGCCATGTTCGCCAACTACAGTCAGCGCGGTGGCGAGCCTCCACGCGATCATCGCTCCACCACCCTGGTCAAGTTCGACGATCAGTGGCGGCGGCTGGAAAGCTGGAGCCTGCCGGCGTCGGTGCTGGAACGGATGGCTCCGACGTCATCGTCCGGCGGAGGTTGGGGTCCGGATGGTCGCCTTTACATCACCGGCCACGACCGGCCGGAGCTCTATGTCCTGACGCTGCCGGCCGGCGGTGCCGTGCTGGATCATGTGGCGACGATCGGCATCGCCGCCGAGGGTCAGGCCATCGACTGGGACGAGAGCGAGCCGGGCATGCTTTACGGCATCAGCCGCCACGGCCGCGAGATGATCGCCATGCGGGTCCCGATGGTCCCCTGACAGGCGTCAGACGCCCAGGATCCAGCCTTCTTCGCCCTGCACCTGTTCGATCAGCGCCTCGTCCGTGCCCTTGGCCGGGCCGAACGCCTTGGCCAGGGTGCCCTTGTCGTCCATCAGGGCGAGGGCCTCGGCCGTGGTGCGGACCTGGGCCTGGTCCTTGAACTCGCCGGGCGCGGCTTCCGTGGGCCACATCGACGGCCACACCTCGGCCACCAGGACCGAGATCGGCTCGACATCGGCCGTGCCCAGTTCGCGCCAGCCGGTCGTGAACGGCCAGACGGCCCCGGCCTCGCCAAGGCTCTCCAGCAGTCGCCGTACCATCGGAATGCCGACCAGGGTCTGGCCACCCACGGCGCCTGCGCCATGCATCTGCCAGTTCGACTTGGGCTGAAGCTTGCCCTTGCGGACGGCGTTCTCGGTCGCGCGATACTCGGGGATGTCGGCCCCCGACCCCGCAGGCGGCTTGGTCGTGGTCAGCCAGCGCTGCGCCTGTTTGGCCGGAGCGCCCCAGAACGGCCAGGCCTCGTCGGTCATCAGCCGGTTCATCTTGGCCGCGACCTGATAGCGGTTGTTCGTATTGTCCGCCTTGTCGACGATATTGCCGGCGAGGAATTTCCACATGGTCGACCAGGCCGGGCTGTCCTTTAGCCCCAGCCGACCGGCCGTGCCCGCCGGATAGCCCAGCGAGAAGTCGAAGCCGACCAGCACCCGGTCGCCGCGCTTGCGGTGGTCGGCCAGCAGGCTGTTGAGCAGCGCCTCGCCCTCGGCCCGCGTCGCGACATTGTGCGTCTCGGTATACAGGCGGAAACGCACGTCGCGCTTGGCCACGCCGATCCAGACCGAGTTCTCGCCCAGTTTCTTGCCTTCGGCAGCAGTCCAGTCGGCAACGATATAGGCGTCGAAAAGGCGGGCCACGTCGGGCTCCTTGGATACAGGCACTGAGGGGACGGGAGGGTTCTACCTTTCCTCCCCGTTGCGCAGCAATGGGGAGGGGGACCATTTCGGCAACCTTCGCCGAAATGGTGGCGGGGCTGCTGGTCGAGGGCAGGGGTCGCAGAGCCACCCGCCCCTCCGTCTCGTCGCTTCGCGCCGAGCCACCTCCCCATCGCCATGCGATGAGGAGGACACTAGCCTTTCAGCAGGGCCTCGATGTGCGACAGCCAGCGCCGCCCCAGGCGCAGGGCCTCCGACGGGGAACCCGTCTTGCCCGGCGCGACGGCGTTCCAGAGCGCCAGTTCGAACTCCGGATTGCGCGAATCCAGGAACATCAGCCGCAGCGTGACCAGCTCCGCGTCCGGTACCATGATGTCCAGGGACTTGCGCTGCTCGCCGCGTCGCACGCGGGCCACCACATGGCCGTCGACGATGATTTCGCCGCCCTCGACTTCCTCGAAGCCATAGACCAGCCCGTGCGCGCCCCGGTTCCACAGCACGACGATCTGGGCGCCGTCGAAATCCAGTGCCGCCGCCCGGCCTTCGTGCGCCGAGATGGCCTCGGCCTCGGGGGCGGAGCCCAGGCTCTTCAGCATGGCCCTGCGCAGGCGACGATCGGCCTCCATCCACCACGACAGGGCCAGCGCCCCGGTGGTCAGGAAGGCTGCGGCCAGCCCCACCAGCAGGATGACCCGAAGGGCCTCGTTCACCTCAGCCGTCCAGGTTCAGGTCGACGACCACCGGCACATGGTCGGACGGCTTGTCCATGTCGCGGGCGTCGCGGTGGGTCTCGATCGACCGGAACCGGTCCGCGGCCTGGGGCGAGAGCAGGGCGAAGTCGATGCGGATGCCGTTGTTCCGCTGCCAGGCCCCGGCCTGATAGTCCCAGAAGGTGAAGCTGCCGGGCGGCTGGTTGCCCAGTTCCGACGCATCCGACAGCCCCAGCCATTTCAGCGCGCGGAACGCCGACCGGCTCTCGGGCTGGAACAGGGCATCACCCAGCCAGGCCTCGGGTTTCGCCACATCGGCCTCGGTCGGAATGACGTTGTAGTCGCCGCACAGGGCCAGCGGCTCCTCGAACGCTAGCAGGCTCCGGGCGTGCGCATTCAGCCGCTCGAACCAGGCCAGTTTGTAGGGGAATTTTTCGGTGCCCACGGGATTGCCATTGGGCAGATAGATCGAGGCCACCCGGACCGGTACCGGCCCCTCGATCACGGCCTCGATATAGCGGGCCTGTTCGTCGGTATCGTCACCGGGCAGGCCCCGACGGACATCGGACATCGGCATTTTCGAGAGCAGGGCAACGCCGTTGTAGCTCTTCTGGCCATGCGTCTCGACGTTGTAGCCCAGGTCCTCGAAGGCCTCGCGCGGGAATTTCTCGTCCACGCATTTGATTTCCTGGAAGCAGGCCACGTCAGGCTTTGCCGCCTCCAGCCATGCGAGCACGGTGGGCAGGCGGGCGTTGACGGAGTTGACGTTCCAGGTGGCGATGCGCATGGCGCGAACGCTAGTTTGCGTCGGCCTGCCTTAGCAAGGGCCGGCCGGCGGTTGTCGCAAACCGCCGGCCGGACGATCTCAGTTGGCGGCAGGTGCCGGTGCAGCCGGGGCTGCTGCAGCGACGGTGGTCAGCTTGCAGCCGCCGCCGATGCGCGCGGCTTCGGCACAGGGATAGACCTGCTGCACGACCCGCTCGGTGTTGAAGCGAACGATATAGCCTTCCTCGGCACCGCATTTGGCCTCGTAGAAGGCCCCGTTGCTGTTGGCGCCCATGTAGCGGGCCTCGACCACGTCACAGGCTGCTGCGGGGCTTCCTGCCAGCATCGCCTTCATCGTCGCGGCCTGCTCGGCGGGCTGGGTGAATTTGCAGCCTGCGCTCTGGGTGATCACCTGCATGCAGGTAGTGGTCTGCCAGCCCGTGGGGGACTTCTCGAGCCAGAAGCCGTCGGCCTCGGCACAGCCGACCTCATAGATGAAATTGCCGGCTGTCGACTTGCCGATCGAGGCTCCCTGGTCGACCGTACAGGCGATCCCGGCTTCCAGGGCATAGGCGCGGACGACCTTGGCCACGTCGGTATTCGCCGGAATCTTGCACTGCAGGCCGACATCGGCGGCCGGATCGCGCGAGCGATCCAGGTCGGCCTGACCGGCCAGGATGACGCAGTCCACGGCCTGGGGCGGCGTGGTGCCGATCAGGATATAGCCCGGGCCCGTCGCGCAGGCCGCCTCATAGATCGACTGCTGTTCGGCATTGACGCCCAGCAGGGTGGCCTCGGTGACCTGGCAGTTCGAACTGGCTGCCGTCGCGATGGTCTGGGCGGAGGCCATCACGGCCTCGGCTGTCGGCGCCTCCGCCGGGGCGTTCCGGTTCCGACGCGGCGTCGTGCTGGCACCGAGGCGACCGGCGCGCGTGTTCGTCCGCACGGTCGCATTCAGCGGGTCCGCGCCAGAGCTGCCGGGGGCCGCCCTTCCGCCGGCTTCGGGATTGGAGGTTCCGCCGGGAGCCTGGGCTGCGGCAGGGCTTGCGAGCGCAAGTCCAAGGGCGGCGGTGAGGGCCAGGGCACAGAAGGGGAGTTTCAACATCGTCAATTTCCACAAAAAGCTCAATTCCACGCTGCGGGAGGATCGTAGATGGGTCAAGACTGAGGATGCATGGGTCTATCCTCACGACGACATCAGCGGCCATGGCGTCGGTGCTGGCGTGAGCGGATGCCGCGGGCTTCGCTTGAACTGGACGGCATGGCCCTGATCGGGCTAACTCGCTCCGTTGCGATTGGAGACGGACTTGGCCGACGGCGTCACCCCCCTTGTATCGAGCCGCGAGGGCACGCGGGGCCTGACCTATCCGCATGGCGAGCCACCCGCGCCGGGCGAAGCAAAGATCGTCGCGGACGGGGTGCTGTGGCTGCGTCTGCCGCTGCCGATGGCCCTGAACCACATCAATATCTACGCGATTGCCGACGGGATCGGCTGGGCCATCGTCGATACCGGAATCCGCACCCGCGAGTCGCTCGAAGGCTGGGAGGCGGCGCTGGCCGGCCCCCTGGGCGGTCTGCCGGTGACCCAGGTCATCTGCACCCACATGCACCCGGATCATATCGGTCTGGCCGGGTGGCTCTGCGAGCGGTTCGACGCGCCGCTGAAGATGACCCAGCTGGAATATGTGACGGCCCGCATGTTGTTGTCCGATGCGGGCCCGGCGCCGGAGGGCGGGGCCGCGTTCTATCGCGCCACCGGCTGGGACGACGACCGGATCGCGGCCTGGCGTAAGGATTACGGCATGTTCGGCCGCGGTGTGTTCCCGCTGCCCGGGAGCTACACCCGCATCGTCCGGGATCAGGTCCTCCGGATCGGAGGCGAGGACTGGCGCGTCGTGGTCGGCAATGGTCACAGCCCGGAACACGCCTGCCTCTGGCGTCAGGCGGATGGCGTCTTCATTTCCGGCGACCAGATCCTGCCGCGCATCTCGTCCAACATCTCGATCTGGCCGACGGAACCGCTGGCCAACCCGCTGCAGGACTGGATGACATCGCTGGACCAGCTTGCGGCCCAGTTGCCGGACGATCTGGTCGTTCTGCCGGGGCATGGCGATCCCTTCACCGGCGTGAAGGCGCGGCTCGAGGCCCTGACGCGCGGGCACGAGATTTCGCTGACCCGGCTGGAACGCGCGCTGCAGACGCCGAAGCGCGCCGTGGATGTGTTTTCGACCCTGTTTGCCCGCGCCGTCGGTGACGGCCTGTACGGCATGGCCACGGGGGAAAGCCTTGCGCATCTGAACTATCTCGAGGCCCATGGCCGGGCGCGTCGCGATCGCGATGTTGACGGCGTGGACTGGTGGACGGCGACCAACCCGGAGACGACGACGTGAGCGACCACATCCAGACCAGCCTTGCCGATGGCGTCCTGACCGTGACGCTGGCGCGGCCGGACAAGAAGAACGCCATTACCCAGGCCATGTATGCCGTCCTGGCCGAGGCGACCAACCGTGCCCGCACTGACGATGCGGTCCGCGTCCTGCTGTTCCGGTCCGAAGGCGACAGCTTCTCGGCCGGCAATGATATCGCCGACTTCATTGCTATCGGCTCGGCGGGGGGCGGCCAGGTCACCGATGCCCCGGTGTTTCAGTTCCTCCAGTCGCTCGCGAAGCTCGACAAGCCGGCCGTTGCCGCAGTTCGGGGCAGGGCGGTCGGGATCGGCCTGACCCTGCTGCTGCATTGCGATCTGGTTGTCGTGGCCGAGAACGCCCTTCTGTCAGTGCCCTTCGTCAATCTTGCGCTCGCCCCGGAGGCCGCGTCCTCGCTGTTGCTGCCGGCGGTCATCGGTCATCAGCGGGCATTCGAGATGTTTGCCCTGGGTGAGGCGATCGATGGGCCGACCGCCGTGGCCTGGGGTCTGGCCAACCGCTGTGTCCCGGCAGAACAGGTCGACGCCATCGCCGCAGAACTGGCGCTCAAGGTGGCCAGCCGTGCGCCGAACTCCATCCGCAAGACCAAGCGGCTGATGCGCGATGCCGAGGCCCTGTGGACGCTGATGCTGAGCGAGGGCGAGGCCTTCGGTTCCCAGATGTCGAGCCCCGAGGCGATGGAGGCCTTCATGGCCTTCAGCCAGAAACGCCAGCCGGATTTCAGCAAGGCTGGTTGAACCGTCACGGTATTGGGCCTAGGTGCGCGCGCCATGTCCGCACCTGCTGTTGCCCTGACCCCGTTGCGCATCTCGCCCGAGACGCCGTTCGACCGCGCCGCGATCGAGGGTCTGGTCCTGCGCGCCTTCGGGCCGGGCCGGTTCGCCAAGACGGCCGAGCGGCTGCGGGAACAATCGACGTTGGCGGCCGGCTTCGTGGCCCGTGATGGCGATCGGATCGTCGGCTCGGTCCGCCTCTGGGCCATCACGGTCGCGGGCCATGCCGCCGTGTTTCTGGGGCCCATTGCCGTGGAAGCCGACCGGCGCGGCGGCGGGCTGGGCGCGGACCTCGTTCAGGCCTGTGTCGATCATGCCCGTTCTTCGGGTGTTGCCGGCGTCCTTTTGGTCGGGGACCTGCCTTATTTCGCGCGCTTCGGTTTCGAGCCCGCTCCGTCGGTGACCCTGCCGGGACCCGTCGACCGGCGGAGGGTCATGTGGCTGCCCCTGACCGAACCAGTGCCGACCGGAGCGGCGAAACGGGGATAGCTCCGACCAGCCCCTCCACCCCTTCGGGGTCCCCCTCCCCATCGCGCAGCGATGGGGAGGGGGACCGCGAAGCGGTGGAGGACTGTGTCCACCCCACAGACCCGAAAGCCCACCTTTCCACCTCGCCCTCCCGCGCCTAAGTCATGGCCATGACCGAAACCTCCGACACCGGACTCGCCGCCGTGGCTGCAGCGGCCCGACAGGCCCCGGGTCACGGGCTGCCGCCGGTGCACCTCTGGCATCCGGAACACTGCGGCGAGATCGATATCGTCGTGCGGGCCGATGGCACCTGGATGCACGAGGGTTCGCCCATCGGCCGCAAGGAACTGGTCCGGCTGTTCTCGACCGTGCTGCGGCTGGACCCGGATGGCTATCATCTGGTGACGCCGGTCGAGAAGATGCGGATCACGGTCGAGGACCTGCCGTTCCGGGCCGTGGCCATGCAGCGGGACGGCGACGACCTGATCTTCACGACTGATGTCGGCGACACGGTCGTCGCGGGTGCCGACCATCCGATCGTCGTCGAGACCGATGCCGTGACCGGCGAGCCGTCGCCCCGAATCCATGTCCGGGCCGGGCTGGAGGCGCGGATCGTCCGGGCGATCTTCTATGATCTGGTCGAGATGGCCGGGGTCGAGGACGGGCGGCTGACGGTCCGGTCCGGTGGCCAGGCCTTTGCCCTGGGGCCCATGGGAGCCGGCGTGGAATGAGCCATGCCACCCTGAAACGCCGGCTGACGGAGCGCCTCCTGCCGATACAGGCCTGGCAGCCGCTGGGACGCGCTGCGCGATCGGATTTCGACCTCAATCCCGAGGCTCCCCGTGCCGACCGTACCCTGCGCGAGGCGGCGGTGCTGGTACCCATCATTGCCCACGCCGAAGGGGCGACCGTGCTCCTGACGCGCCGCGCCGATGCCCTGACCAGCCACAGCGGCCAGATCGCCTTTCCCGGTGGCCGTCTGGATCCCGGCGAGACGGCTGCGCAGGCGGCGCTGCGTGAGGCCATGGAGGAGGTCGCCCTCGACCCGGCCTGTGTCGAGGTGCTGGGCTTTGCAGAACCCTACGAGACCGTGACCGGCTTTCTGGTGACACCGGTGGTCGGCTGGATCGCCAGTGCCCCGTCCCTGACAGCCTCGCCGGGCGAAGTCGCGGACCTGTTCGAGACGCCGTGGGACTTCCTGATGGATGTCGCCAACCATCGCCGCGACAGCTTCCAGCCTGCAGAGGGTCCCGTCCGCCATTTCTGGGCCATGCCCTGGCAGGATCGCTACATCTGGGGCGCGACGGCGGGCATCATCCGGGGCCTGCGTGCGCGGCTCTATGACGATGCGGATCTGGACCCGGCGATCGCGGAGGACGCGGCTTGACCGAGCTGGCCGGACAGCCCTGGCTGAGCGATGCGGCAACGGTCGCCGTTCTCGATGCGCTCGAGGCAGCGGGCGGTCCCGGCTGCGTGCGGTTCGTTGGAGGCTGCGTCCGCAATGCCCTGATGGGCCAGCCTGTCGATGACATTGATCTGTCGACGACCCTGAAACCCGATGCCGTGGTCGCAGCCCTGAAGACGGCCGGGTTGAAATCGGTTCCGACCGGCCTGGCGCACGGCACGGTAACCGCCATCGCCCGCCGCCAGCCGTTCGAGATCACGACCTTGAGACAGGACGTTTCGACCGACGGGCGTAATGCCACGGTCGCCTTCACCGATGACTGGGATCAGGACGCCGCCCGCCGCGACTTTCGTCTGAACGCCCTGTACGCCGACCGCAGCGGCCGCATCTTCGATCCGACCGGGCAGGGCCAGGCCGACGCTGCTGCCGGCCGCATCGTCTTCGTCGGCGACCCGGCGACGCGCATTCAGGAAGACTACCTTCGCATCCTGCGTTTCTTCCGGTTTCACGCCTGGTACGGTCGCGGCGAGCCCGATGCCGATGGGCTGGCCGCCTGCGCCGCCCTGCACGAGGGCATGGCGAGGCTGTCGGCCGAGCGGGTTTCGAAGGAACTGCTCAAGCTCCTCGCTGCCCCCGACCCCCGCGACGCCGTCCGCGCGATGTCGAAGACCGGAGTCCTTGGCCAGATCCTGCCGGAGCCTGTCTCCCTCGATCGGTTCGAGGCCATGGTCGTGGTGTCCGATGAGGTCGCCCTGCGCCTGTCCGCCCTCCTGCCGGATACATCAGAGGCCGTCATGAAGGCTGCGGTCGCGCTGCGCCTGTCCAATGCCCTGCGCAACCGGCTGATCGATGCCGTGTCCGGCACCCTGGCCCCGAGCGCGAGCGCGGCCGACATCCGGGCCATGCTCTACCGCGCCGGACGTCAGCCCGTGCTCGACCGCCTTGCCCGGACGGCTGCCGACCATCCGGAGGCTTGTCCGGGTGACATTTCGGCCATCGCCCGCGACTGGCCCATCCCGCGCCTGCCCATAGGGGGCCGTGAGGTCGCTCGGGCGGGTGTTGCGGCGGGGCCCGACACCGGTCGTATCCTCAAGGCCTTCGAGGACAGCTGGATCGCCGACGACTTCCCTGCCGATGGCCACGAGGACCGGCTTCGGGCGCTGATTGCCGCGGGCTAGGGCTGCGCCAGCCCGAACCGCGTCACGACCGGCCGGTGGTCCGACCCGTTCTCCAGACCCAGCCGCCGCTCCAGCAGCACCAGATCCGCAGACCGGTAGACCTGGTCGATCGTGATGCCCGCGAACGCCGGGATCCCTGTCGGCCAGGTGCCCGGAAAGCCCGGTGCCGGGATGACACCCAGCTCGGCCTGAACCTGTCTGCCGATCCTTGCACTGGAGACGGCATTGAAATCGCCGGCCACGATGACCGGTCCGGTCAGGTCACGGCGGACCTCGGTCAGGGCCATGACGTGGCGGATCTGCCCCCACTGGTACTGGTAGGGCCAGGGCCGGGTCAGGTGCACACCCAGGATGTTCACCGGCCCCAGGGGCGTCCGGACGACGGCTCCGACGGCATGCAGCCCGTCCGGCCGGTCGGGGATTTCGGTCAGGGGATAGCGCGAGCCGATGATCGTGCGCGCCGGCTTCCCGGCGCGGGCGATCGCCGGCGAACCGACCCGGTACGGGTAGTCGGCCAGGACGTCCTCGATCCGGGCGGTGGGTCCATTGCCCAGTTCAATCAGGATGACGACGTCGGCATCCGCCTCACGGACCGAGGCTGCGATCGCCTCGACGTCGTTGTTCTTCCAGAGCACATTGGCGGAGTACAGGCTCAGCGTGGGTCCATCCCCAGCCGGTGTCCCCCGTTCCGGCATCCACTGTGGCCAGACGGCGATGGCCAGCAGCCCCAGGGTCACCGCCCCCACCAGAACGGACGGCCAGAGCCTCAGCAGCACCAGGACGACGAGCACACCTCCGGTCGCGAACAGGGCCGGGGCGGCGAACTGCGCCAGGATGTCAGGCCAGCGATGGCCGATCCCGCTCAGGGCGGACAGAGCCACGGCCAGTGGTGCGCCGAGCACACCGATGGCCAGCAGGTTCAGGATCACGCGAAAGACAGACATGCGGCGGAGGCTCTGCAAAAAGGCGGTCTTGAACGCCCATGATGATGGCGCGTTGATGTCCGCTTCAGAGGGAAACACCATGGCCAGGCGGACCGTCGGGGATATCGAGAAAATCTGGTCCAGTGTCGAGGGGATCAGGAAACTGTCCGACCGTGTCATCGGCGTGGGGCCGGTCGGTTTCGGTCTGGATGCCCTGCTGACCTGGGTCCCGGTCGTCGGCACGGCCTACACCGTTGGCGCCGCAGGATGGCTGCTTTACCAGGCACAGCAGGCACGGGCGACGCCGGGCACGATCGCGAAGATGGTCGGCTATCTGGCCTTCGACACGGCCACGGGTGCGGTGCCGCTGATCGGCGATGCGGTCGATACCTTCTTCCCGGGTCACCTTATGGCCGCCCGAGCCCTGCAGAAGGAGATCGAGTCCACCCACTGGGTCGAGGCTGACGAGGCGTCATCGAGAGCCAGCGGCGAACACGAGCGCCATCTCGAGACGATCCGGTCGAAACCCCATCTCCGGCGCCTCGTCTATCTGCACGACTGAGTGTGGCAGATCGCGGCTTGACGAACCCGGCCCGCGTCCGCACTCATCCTTCGCAGTATTCTCAGGGGATTACATGGCGGCGACTTTGACGCGGGATGAACTGGCGGTGGCGCTGGGCCGGACGGGCCTCGGGGACCGCGCGGCGTTCCGCATCGTCTATGAAGCGACCTCCGCGAAGCTATTGGGGGTGTGCCTGCGTATCTTGGCTGACCGCCAGTTGGCCGAGGACGTATTGCAGGACATCTATCTCACAGTCTGGAGGAAGGCCGAGACCTTTGACCCGGCGCGCGCAAGCCCGATCACCTGGCTGGTGACGATCGCGCGCAACCGGTCGATCGACCGGCTGCGGTCCGCTGCGCCGATGCGCAAGACGACACCGGTCGAGGACGCTCATGACCTGGCCGATGCCGCGCCGCTGGCGTCCGACATTCTCGAGCACAGCGATGAGGTCAAACGCCTGAATGTCTGCCTGAGCGAGCTTGACGACAAGGTTCGCGGGGTCATCCGCACGGCCTTCATGGACGGCGTCACCTACGATACCCTGGCCCAGCGGGAGAATGTGCCGCTGGGCACGATGAAGAGCTGGATCCGCCGTGGCCTGCTGCGCCTGAGGACGTGCCTCGACCAATGACCGACGCTTTCAACGATCATGACGAACGGAACGTTCTGGCGGGCGAACTGGCCCTGCGCCTTCTGTCGCCCGAGGAAGAGGTCAGGGCCCGCGCCCTTCAGAACACCGATCCCGACTTCGCGGACCAGGTCGAGGGCTGGAACGCCCACCTCGCGGCTTTCGCCGACGGGATTGCGCCGGTCGAGCCTTCGGCCGGTCTCTGGCCGCGGATCGATGCCGCGACCGCCCCGACCGCCAATGACAATGGCCGGGTAGCGGCCTTCTGGCGAACCTGGGCCATCGGCGCCACGGGCCTGCTGGCTGCCAGCGTGGGGGCCGTCGCCTTCCTCGTGGCCCAGCCTGACCCGGTCGTTCCGCCGGCACCGCCCGCCGTCGTGCAGGGCGGCGTGACCCGCGTCGCCACCCTGGCGCTGGAAGACGGTGCCCCGATCCTGACGATCGCCTATGACACGGCGACCGGAAACCTGTTCCTGGCCCCGACCACCCAGCTGGCTGGCCAGGACGGAGTGCCTCATCTCTGGCTGGTCAAGCCCGAGGGGGGCGTGCAGCTGGTCGGTGCGATCACGCCGGGCGCTTCGTCTCGGCTGGCCCTGACGAACATCCTGTCGGGTGTCGCGGGCGAAGCCACGGCTGTGGCGATCTCGATCGAACCGCGCGGCACAACGCCAGCGCAGGACACGCCGGGCGGCCCCGTGGTGGCGTCCGGAGAAATTCAGCAACTCTGATCCGCATCCGGCGCATCCTGCGGCCCGTATATACGGCATGGCCGGCTCGTAAGCGGGCGGACGGTTTCCGTTCGCACCGGGTCCTGACAGCCACGAGCCGGTCCGCGGGGAGGTCACCAAGCCCTTCCAAATGGCCTCCCCGCATTCGGGCTACGCCCCTGTATTCCACCGGATGATCCGTCAGAACCCCCGGATTATCAGGGGGCGGGAGGATTCTCGTGGTCTCCGCCGCGCCTGAGGTCCACCGACACGGACACTGATCTTCGTCATCCACGGAGATCGTCCATGTCCACCCAGGCCTCGTCCCGGCTCAACCTGCCTTATCTGGCGGCGGGCCAGCTTCAGAAACACGTCACCCTGAACGAGGCCCTGACCCGGCTCGATGCCTTGGTCCAGACAACCGTCGTCACCCGGACGCTGAAGGCGCAGCCCGCACGGCCGACCGAAGGCCATCTCTATATCCTGCCCGAGGGCGCGACCGGGGCCGACTGGTCATCGCGCAAGGCTGGCGATCTGGTCCGTGCCGGGGGCGGTGGATGGACCCTGGTCCCTCCGGTGGAGGGGATGATCGTCCTTGTCCTCGTTCCGCCTGCAGCCCTCGTCCATCGCGGCGGGCGATGGACGCCTCTGCCGGTCGACAAGGCGGACGTGGCCCAGAACCTGACCCGTCTGGGCGTGAACACCGAAGCGGATTCAGGGAATCCCTTTGCCGCACGGCTGAACGACGCCCTGTGGACAGCCATCGACTCGGCCTCGGGCGGCAACGGCGATCTGCGCATCGCCTGGAACAAGGAGGGCGTCGGGGACACGCTCTCGTTCCTGTTCCAGAGCGGATACAGCGGGCGCGCCGAATTCGGCCTGCTCGGCGATGACAGTTTCCGGCTCAAGGTCAGCCCGGACGGTCTCCACTGGCACGAGGCCCTCGCTGTCGATCCGGCGACGGGCGCTGTCCGGTTCGAGCGGGGAGCGACCCGGGTCGAGACCACGACGCTGAAGGCCAGTGAGCGCGTGACCCTGCCCCCCTGGGCCCGGCGACTGGAGGTTCTGGCCGTGGGCGGTGGTGGCGGCGGCGGCGCCGGTGCAGCTTCATCCTCGGGCATCCGGTTCGGCGGCGGTGGCGGCGGGGCGGGTGGCGTTTCGACGGCGCACTGGGACCTGACCAGCCTCGCCGGTCCCCTGACGGTCACGATCGGTCCCGGGGGAACCGGTGGCTCAGTCGTTGGCGCGGACGGCGGCGATGGCACCTCCACCACCGTTGCCAGCGGCGGTGTGGTTCTCCTGACCGCTCATGGCGGCCTTGGCGGCAGCGGCGGAACCGCGGCGGGCGGTCCCGGCGGGGCCGGTGGCCGCGGGACCATGCTGGCCAACGGTGGGGGTGGCTCCTCGGTCGCGACGACGGCATCGGCCGGTCACAGCCTGATCTGCCCCGTCGGACCCGGCGGCGGCGGGGGAGGGGGCGGGCTGGACGGCGCGGCGACGGCGCGATCGGGAGGGCCTGGGGGCGCTGGCAGTGTGCTGGGCCGCTCGGCCAGCGGCGGCGGGGGTGGCACGGGAGCGCCTGGAGCGGCCGGCGGCGGGGCCCCGGACCTTGGGCTCGGTGCTTCGGGTGGCGGTGGCGGGGGCGGCGCAAATGCGTACGGCCCCGGTCATGCGGGCGGCGATGGTACGACAGGCTCGGGCGGCGGCGGTGGCGGGGCGGGCACGACCGTCCCGGGACCCGGCGGCAGGGGCGGCGCGGGCTTCGTCCGTATCACGGCTTTCGGATGACCGGGCGCCGCAGACACCCGGACCGCTCACCCTGGCATCCCCGTCTCAGTGACCCCGGACCGGCCCTGCTGGACCTCGAGATCCAGGACTGTCCGTGGCAGCTCGGCCCGCAGGATCCCCGCGACGGCCTTTGCCCCGCTGGCCGCCAGACCCTGCCCCACCTTGATCGATCGGAGGATGACGAATGACCGAACCCGGACCTGACAGCGTTTCCCCCTTGGTCGAAGGCCGCTGGCTGTGGCGACGCCTGTATGTGTTCACCGTCAGCCTGGGTCTTTGGACCCTGCTGGTCTTCGTCGTGCGGCGGGCCGAGCCCGGCCATCTGCCCGCGATCGCCGAGGGGCTGATGGGGCTGCAGGCTCTCGTGCTGGTGATTTATCTCGTCGCGCCGACGGCCCAGCAACTGGTCGAGTTGCTGGCCAATCTGAAGCTGCGGCTCGGGACGGGGGGACGGCCATGAGCTTTCGCCTGTCCAACCGATCCCGTGCCCGAATGAAGGGGGTCCATCCCGATCTTGTCGCGGTCGTCGAGGCGGCGATCGCCCTGACCCCCGTCGACTTCATCGTCACCGAAGGTCTGAGAGACGCCAAGCGACAGTCGGCCCTGGTCCGCAGCGGCGCCTCGCGGACCCTGAACAGCCGGCATCTGACCGGGCATGCAGTGGACGTCGCCGCCGTGGTCGACGGCCATCTGCGCTGGGACTGGCCGCTGTATCCGCGCATCGCCGCTGCCTTCAAGACGGCGGCCGTCAGGGCTGGCGTGCCGATCGTCTGGGGCGGCGACTGGCCCCGTCTGCGCGACGGGCCGCATTTCGAACTCGACCGGAGACACTATCCGTGACGGGGCCGATCCAGGGGCGGCTGGTCCCGACCAGGAAGAACAGGACGATCAGGACGATCAAGACTGTTTTTTCGTGAGCTCCGATCCGCGATCGGGTCGTCAGGGCGGGCGACTCGCGATGCGGAAGCGGCAGGACTTGCCGGGTGCCCGGCAGTTTTTGCCGGGTGAACCGCAATTTCGGCAGGATTTGCCGGGTCAGGGTCGTGGTTAAGCAGAAGTACCGTAGGTTTTTCAGCGGTGTGAGGAAACGCGTAGATTGCCAGCCGACTGGCCCGGCGATTGCTGTGGGTCTCCCTGAGCAAAATGCTCCCGGCTGCCAAAATGGCGTCGGACATGTCGAAGACAGAAGGAACAGCCAAAATGGCTAACAGCATCAATACGAACACTGGCTCGCAGATCGCTCTGCAGGCTCTGAACCAGACGAACCGCGATCTGGCCACAACCCAGAACCGCATCAATACCGGCAAGAACGTTTCGTCCGCCAAGGACAACGGTGCCATTTTCGCCATCTCGACGGCCCAGCGCGCTGAACAAGGCGCCCTGAACTCCGTCAAGAGCTCCATCCAGCGCGGTCAGTCCATCCTGGACGTTGCCCTGGCCGGTGGTGAAACCATCGTCGAAGCTCTCGAAAAACAGAAGGCCCTCGCGGTCTCCATCCAGTCCTCGACAGCCGGTACGGCTGCCGAAACCGCCTACCTGGCTGACTTCAATGCCCTCGGCAACGAAATCACCAAGGCGCTGGCTGGCTCGTCCTTCGACGGCGTGAACCTGTTCTCCAACACGGCCCAACAGACCGTGCTGACCAGCACGGGTGCTACCGGCAACACCTCGAACATCGGTACCGGCGCAGCGATCACGGTCGCGACTTCCGGTGGTGCCGTTGCGCGTGCCGGTGCCACGGCTGCTGCCGTCGACACCGCGATCACGGCCTTCACGGCCGTGCTGGGTGGCTTCGGTTCCCAGTCGCAGTCGCTCGAGCGCAGCCTGACCTTCACCTCGAAGCTTCAGGACTCGATCGAGACCGGTATCGGCAACCTCGTCGACGCCGACCTGGCCAAGGAAAGCGCCAAGCTGACCGCCCTGCAGACCAAGCAACAGCTGGGTGTCCAGGCGCTGTCGATCGCCAACCAGTCGAGCAGCATCCTGCTGTCGCTGTTCCGCTAAAGCCGCAAGACGCGAGGGCGGAGCCGCAAGGTTCCGCCCAACCGCGTCCGGCCCGTGCAACAAGAAGGCGCCTGAAGTCCGGCGTAAGGAGAGATGTCCAGCGAAGCCTCCGCCGTCAGCCCCGTCGCCGCGTTTCCGACGCCGTCGATCGGCACGAACCTTCCCGACAGCCGCCCCCGGGGCGAGCCTGAACCCCGGGCTGCGGACTATCGCCTGGTGATCGAGCAGGGTCCCCGTGCGGGGACCTATGTCTACAAGACCGTGGATCGCTCGACGGGCGAGACCATCAAGCAGTTCCCCCGCGAGGAAGTGGTCAAGCTCATCAACGACCCGCTCTACGCCACAGGCACGATCGCCAACACAAAGGTTTGATCGGGCTGTAAAACTTCCGCCAACCGCGCCGGATCATACCGGAGGCGGAATTCATGGTTATTGGCCATTAACCATACGGATACGACTCACGTCATAACTTCGTCCTGAAATCGACCGGGAACGAAGACCCAATGGCCAGTGTCAACACCAATACCTCGGCGCTTGTCGCCCTGCAGAACCTGAATGCGACGAACAGTCGACTGGATCTGACCCAGAACCGGGTGAGCACCGGCCTGAAGGTCTCGGGGGCCAAGGACAATGCGGCGGTCTGGGCCGTCGCGCAGAACCAGCGGTCCAACACCAGTGCCTATGAGGCGGTGACGACCAGTCTGAACCGTGCAACGTCCATCGCTGACGTCTCCCTTGCCGCCGGCGAGTCCATCTCCGACCTGCTGATCCAGCTCAAGCAGAAGGCGACCGCGGCGTCGGATCCCGGCGGCAGCACGGCCAGCCGGACCGCCTACAACAACGAGTTTCAGGCCCTGCTGCGGTCGGTCCAGTCCTTCGCCGACAACGCCCGTTTCGACGGCAAGAACATTCTCAACGGCTTCGACGACGACGGCGTGACTCCGACCACGGCCCCGCTCAACTTCCTGGCCAGCGGCGAGAATGCGACCGAGGTCATCTCGCTGAACCGTCAGGATTTCTCCCTCAACGGGCTGGGACTTGATCTTCCTGCCCGTGCAGCCGTGGCCGCAAGCCCAGGGCCGCCGCCCGTTCCGGCCGTGACCGCGCGCCCGGCAGGCCCGCCACTGCTCGACTCCATCGAGAATGCGACCGAGGCGCTCGGCGTCATCGATACGGCCCTGGCGGCAGTGAGCGCCGGTCTTGCCGAACTCGGTGCCCAGGCCAAGCAGATCGAGAACCACACGACCTTCGTTTCCAAGCTGGTCGACGCTCTCGAAGTCGGGATCGGCAACCTGGTCGACGCCGACCTGGCCAAGGAAAGCGCCAAGCTGCAGGCCCTGCAGGTCCAGCAGCAGCTCGGTGTCCAGGCCCTGTCGATCGCCAACCAGGCCCCGCAGGTCCTGCTCTCGCTCTTCCAGAATTAAGGCGGGGCCTCAGGGCTGCCGGCTGGTCCAGCCGTGCAGGGCGCTCAGGTCGACCGGGCTTCTGCGCAACCCGCGTCGCCGCCCCAGTCCATATAGCGCCAGAAAGGCCTGGATGACTCGTGCGGCCAACGACATCGGGGTCACGCCTGCTGTTGCTTTACCAGCCTTGCCAACGAACGGTGTCACGTCGGGGTTCCCGCCGGGCGTTAAGACCCCATTACCGCTGCGGGCCTAAGGTCGGGTCCGGAGGTTTCGGTGGTCGACAACAGCTTCTTGCTTGGCCTGTTCGGGGGGGCATCGACGGCAACGTCGTCTGGATCCTCTGCGCCGACGGCTGCCCGCAAGAAGGTTCAGCCGACCGCCCCCTGGAGCGCAGGTGCCAAGGTCCCCGATCAAAGCGCCAGCCTCCGCGCGGCCCTTGCCGGCCGCAGGGTGATCAACGAAGGCACGACCCAGCTCGATCTGCCGGGGGCGTCGAATGACTACAAGAAGCTGTTTGCCCTGTATCAGGGGCTGGAAACTCTGCGTGGCCTGACCGCCCGTGCCGGGGTGAGGGGCATCTCGGGATCCGAACAGGCGCTTCTGGCCAAACGGTTCGAAGCCGGCATCGCCGAGGTCTCGGCCTATCTCGATGCCAACCGGCTCGAAGGCGTGCGACTGACCCAGGGCGTGTCCCAGTCGACCAGCAAGACCACGGCCGGCGTCGCGCGTGACAGCACCAAGGTCATCACGGCAGGCATCCACGAAGGCGGGCTGACCGATGCGGTCGCGGCCTTCCAGGGCGACGTCGCCTTCAATATCTCCGTGACCAGCCTGAGCGGCCAGACCAGCACGATCGCCCTCGACCTGGCCGAACTCGGCGCGGCCCCACGCACCCTCGAGGCCGTGGTCAACTATGCCAATGACAAGCTTGCTGCGGCGGGCGTCGAAACGCGTCTGGGCTATACGCCGATCGCCAGCCCGACCAAGGTCGTGACCTATGGCTCGGCCAAGGTCACCCTGCCGGATGGGCCTGCGCGCTATTCGCTGACGCTCAATGGTTCGTCGACCGAAACCGTCGCCTTTGCGGCCGCCCGGACCGCGGACGCCGTCTATGTCGTCCAGTCGGCTGGCAAGGACGGTGTCCACGAACTCCTGAAATTCCAGAGCGACGGCGGCTCGGCAGACGCTCCCACCGGGCCTCGGCTGGGTGAGACCAACTGGGTCGAGGGTCGGGTCTCGCAGACCGGTCTCGACAAGGGCCTGGAGACGGTTCGGGCCAGCGCCACGGGCGCCGACGGAAGTCTGTGGGTGGTTGCCGATGTCGACGCCGGCACGGCAAACCAGCCGATCAAGGGCCGGCAGGATGTCGCGCTGCAGAAGTATGATTCCTCGGGGCGACTGCTGTTTACCCGCGCGCTGGGGGCGGCCGATAGCGCAAGCGGCTATGCGCTGGCCGTCGATGCCAACGGCCGTGTGGCGGTTGCGGGCTCGGTGACCGGCGCACTCGTGCCCGGAGAGGCAGGTGCCGACGCGCGGCTGGCCGACAGCTTCGTCACCGTCTTCGATGCCGACGGCCTGGAGCAGTGGTCCCAGCGACGGGGCGCGACGGCCGCCGACGAGGCGACGTCCGTCGCCTTTGGCAACAATGGCCAGGTCTTTGTGGGCGGCCGGTCCCAGTCGGCCATCCCTGGAGCCGGAGCTCTGGGGGGCTGGGACGGCTATGTCCAGACCTTCACCGAGACCGCGGCCGTCACGGCCAACACGCCCCCGACCATCACGGCCACCGCCAGCCAGTTCGGCACCGGCAGCGACGACGGCGTCCAGGCTCTGACCGTCGATGGCTCGAACCTCTACACGGCCGGGGTCGAGGACGGGCGAGCGGTTCTTCGTCGGTTCAGCCTCGATACGAACGGCGTCGCAACCCTGGCCCAGACGCGCGACCTTGGCTTCATCGCCGGAGAGATCGCCGGCATTGCCGTGTCGGGCGGCCGCGTGATCGTCACGGGGCAGACCGGGAACGAGGCGCTGGACGCCGGCACCGTCACCCGGGCCCATTCCGGCGGAACCGATGTCTTCATCGCCAGTCTGGGGAGCGATCTCGTGGCCTCGACGGCGGATCGGCTCACCTTCCACGGATCGGCTGGTGAGGACTCCGCCGCCGATGTGAAGGTCCATGCCGGAAAGGTCTGGATCACGGGCGTCTCGGATCGCGACCGGGCCGCCAAGCCCGAAGATCCGACACAGGGCTATCTCGCACGTCTGGACCCCACGACCGGGGCGATCGAGTACAGCCGAAGCTGGTCCGGCAAGGATCTGCAGGCCACGCCCCGGACCCTCGCCATTGCGGCTGGCGGGGCCAGCGTCCTGGACCGACTGGGCCTGCCGACCGGCCCGATCGCCCAGAGCGACTCCAAGCTGCTGACCGCGGCCACCTCACTCCGGGCCGGCGATCGCTTCACCGTCACGCCGGCCGATGGACGACGCGGCACGGTCGTCACCATCGACGCCCGCGACACCCTGCAAACCCTGCAGGACAAGATCACCAGGGCTTCCGGCCGGACCCTGAAGGTCACCCTCCTGTCCGAAGGGGCGTTTGCAGCCGACAGTCCCGCGGCCGTGAACAGTTCGGGTGGAGGCGTTCAGCGACTGTCGATCACCGCTGTCGAGGGTCGCGGCGCCATCCTGAAAGCCGGAGAGCCAGGTCGGGACGCGCTGGCGGGCCTGGGCCTTTCGCCCGGCTTCATCGGCAAGACGTCCGGGACCGACACCTTGAAGACCTTCGGGCTGAACCTGGCCCGCAATCTGAGATTCGACAGTGACCCGGCTTCGATCAAGGCCGCCGACGAGGCTGTCGAACTCGCCATCAAGAGCGTCAAGGATGCCTATGACGCCCTCAAACCCAAATCCAAGACGGCAGCCATCGCGGGACCCGCACCGGCCTATCAGGCGTCCCAGATCGCCAACTATCAGGCGGCCCTCGCGCGTCTCACGGGATAGCAGCGGTCGTTGTGCCCCGGGTCGTCACAACGGTTGACGCGGTGGGGGCGGGCAGGGTTATTGAGGCGCGAACCGCACGGACCCAAAATGGCGCTGCCCAACGACAACCGTATCATCATCGTCATTGGCGCCGGACTGGCCGTGCTGGCTGCCGTGGTTCTGGCGCTGGTGTTCGGCAGCGGTCGCGAACCCTCGGACGAGGCCCCTCCGGCGGCGCGGGGGGGATTGACCGTCTCCCTGGCCGATGCGCCGGGACTTGAACCCACCCGGGCCCTCCGGTGCTTCGTCGATGGCCAGTTCGTGGGGATGGCGACCCTGACCGAATGTGCCCAGCGCAACGGGCTGGCGACGGACGCACTCGATGTCGGGCTCGATGAGAGCGGCAACCTGGCCGCTGCGCCGACCGCTGCCTTCTCGCCTCCGCCGGCGGTTCCCGAGATCGACATCACCGAGCTTGATCCGATGCTCCCCGAAGCTCTGCCGGCCGAGCCATCGCGTCCGGTCGTGAAACAGGCCTCCGGGAGTGCGTGTCTCCGATACTCTGGCTCGGACTGGCGCACCCTGTCCGGCAACATGGGCCTCAATGCCTGCGTTCAGGCCCTTTACGCCGGCACCTGTGTCCGGCCCGGCGACGCCCAGTATGGTCGCTGGGGCGAGACCACCCTTCGCCTGGTCCCGCGCCGGGTCGAACAGTCCGATGACAACAGCCGTTTCCGGGTCCTCGCCGACCAGGATCGTGACTGCCAGTTCCCGGGGCTCGGCTGATGCGCTGGCTTCCCCTGATGGCTGTGGCCCTGTTGCCTCTGCTCTCCGCCTGCGAGACTGCTGCGCGCGCCCCCAACGATCCCGGCATCTGCTACAGCGTGGCCCAGAAGGAAGGGCAGGAGATGGCCTTCAACGTTCTTGCCCGCGACCAGCCCCAGATCGAGACCTGTGCAGCCCGGCTGGAGGAGATGCGTCTCAACTTCCTGCGGCTCGGCGGCACAAACCGTGACGTGGTGGGGGCCTATCAGGGTCGCTTCATCTTCGTCGACCGCCGCGGCATTTCGTTCAGCCAGCGTATCGATGGTCCCCGCTTCTTTGCCCTGGCGCGCACGGGCGACGGTCGTCTGGCGGTGCCGGGTGCGATCGATTTCAGCGAGGCCATGAAAGACCAACCCGCCCCGGCTCCCTGACCTGGCTTGCCGGGAACAAAGCTGGAACATTTCGTTAATGTCTGCTAGTCAATTGACCAGCGACGACCCTTCATCGCCTTTGGTCGCCTGAACGGCGCGGGCTCAAGACAGAAAGACTTTCCATGGCAGGCAGCGTCAACAAGGTCATCCTGGTGGGAAACCTGGGCCGCGATCCGGAAATCCGCTCCATGCCGAACGGCGACCGTATTGCCAACCTCTCGATCGCCACGTCCGAACAGTGGCGCGACAAGTCCAGTGGCGAGCGCAAGGAAAAGACCGAGTGGCACCGGGTCGTCGTCTTCAATGACAACATCGTCAAGGTCGTTGAAAACTATGTGAAAAAAGGATCGACCGTCTATATCGAAGGCGCGCTCCAGACCCGCAAGTGGACCGACAAGGACGGTGTCGAGAAGTATTCTACCGAGATCGTCGTCGGCAAGTTCAAGGGCGAACTGACCATGCTGGGCGGCCGCGAAGGCGGGTCGCAGGGTGGCGGCGGCGGCTACGGCGGCGGTCAGGGCGGGGGCGGGCGTGGCGACGACGACTATTCGTCCGGCTTCTCCACGGGTGGGTCCAACAAGCCGTCGGGTCCCAAGGAAAGCTATGACCTGAACGATGATATCCCGTTCTAGTCGCCGATCGTGATGGGCGTTCCGCGTCTCGCCGTGCGATAGCGGCCGCGTGACGACGCAAGCCCCCGCTCGACCTCCCGTTCGACCGCATGCCCTGACCCTGCTGGAGATCGCCGCCATCGTGGCGATCATCATCATCTGGGGTGTCAATAATGCTGCGGCCAAGGTGGCGACCGAGGTCCTGCCGCCGATGTTTACGGGCGCGCTGAGGTTTGCCATCGCGTCTGTGTGTCTCGTCTGGTTCGTGCGGCCACCGTTCCCGAACTGGAAAAGCCTTCTGATCATCGTTCTGGTCGGAGGGCCCATCCACTATGGTCTGATCTATCTGGCGTTCTGGCTGGCCAATGACGTCAGCCCGGTCTCGGTTGCGGCCCAGCTCTGGATTCCGTTCACCGCCCTGTTTGCCTTTCTCCTGCTCGGCGAGAAGTTGTCACGGGCGGCGCTTTCAGGCCTGATCATTGCTTTCGTAGGCGTGGCCTGGATGACGGCCGATCCGCATGCGCTGGAGGACTGGAAGGCGATCCTCGTGGTGATCGGGGCCAGCGCCGCCTGGGCGATCACCACGGTCATCGCGCGCCGGACGACGTCCATCCCGCCGCTGAAGATGCAGGGTCTGCTGGCGCTGGTGGCCCTGCCGACGCTGGCCTTCGCCTCGGCCTTCACCGAGACCGGTCAGGTCGATGCCGTCCGGCAGGCTACGCCGCTGATCTGGATGTGCATGGCCTGGGCCGGTGTTCTGTCGTCGGTTCTGGCAACCAGTCTCGTCTTCTGGCTGGTTCAGCGCCGCGAGGCCGGGCGGGTGACGCCCTATTTCCTCGCGACGCCGGTCGTGTCGGTCCTGATCGGCTGGCTCTTTGTCGGCGACGTGCTGACAATCCAGATCCTGACCGGGGCCGCCCTGACGATGGGCGGGGTTGCCGTGGTGGCCCTGGCCGAACGGGGGCTCAGGGCCGGGGCCGCGAAGGCCTAGCCAGCGGGCTGGAACACCCCACAGGCAATGCGAGCGCCGGCGCCGCCGATGGGCTGGCTGACGTGATCGTCGGCATTGGCATGCACGAGGAACGACAGGCCGTCCGCGTCCATCAGGTCCGGGGCCTGGCCCGTGTTGGCCAGATAGACCTCGGCCTTCGCCATGCCGTCGGCACCCGCCCAGACGTTCTGGAGATCGCCCAGGTCAGGTCCGCCATTGGTGTTCAGCAAACCGTGCGGGCGTGCGCCTTCCGAATGATTGACGTGGGCCCCGGCTGAAGTGAATCCGGGGCCTTCGCATGTTCCGACCGCGTGGAGGTGCACGCCATGCCAGCCCTGTGGCCAGCCTTGGCCCTCGACGCGCATCAGGAAGCCCGACGGACCTTCGAACATCGTCACCGTACCCGCATCGGCACCGCTGGCGGTCTTCAGGCTGGCCGTGGCGACGGGTGTCGGCGCGGGAGCGGTTGTGGATGCAGGGGCAGGCGCAGCATTGGGGGCTGGCGTCTGGGCTGTTGCACAGCCCGCAGCCAGAGCGGCGATGGCGACGAGGGGGATCATGCGCATGGAAACTTTCCTTTCACGGACAAGCGGCAATGCCTGTCGAACTTTGCCTATTGAGGCCTCGGATGCTAGAAATCCTGCCAGCGGATCACGTTCCGATTCCGGCCAGTTAAAGCCCAAAATCCTTGACCGACGACTCCTACGAAGACAACCCTCCGGTGCCTGAGACGGGTGGCGGCACGCCTCCCCGCCCGCCTGCCGGCGAGGGTGGCGACATCTCGACCATCACCATCGAGGACGAGCTCAAACGCTCGTATCTCGACTATGCGATGAGCGTCATCGTGTCCCGGGCCCTGCCGGATGCGCGCGACGGTCTGAAGCCCGTTCACCGCCGCATCCTGTATGCGATGCACGAGATGAACATGACCCCGGAGCGGTCATATTCGAAATGCGCGCGGGTCGTGGGCGACGTGCTGGGCCGCTATCACCCTCACGGGGATCTGTCGGTCTATATGGCGCTGGTCCGCATGGCCCAGCCGTTCTCGATGGGGCTGATGCTGGTCGATGGCCAGGGCAATTTCGGCTCCGTCGACGGCGATACCCCGGCCTCGATGCGTTACACCGAGGCGCGGATGGCCCCCGCGGCCGTCGCCCTGCTGGCCGACATCGACAAGGACACCGTCGACTTCCAGCCGAACTACGACGAGAAGGAACTCGAACCTGTCGTCCTGCCCAGCCGGATCCCGAACCTGCTGGTCAACGGGGCCGGTGGCATCGCGGTCGGCATGGCCACCAACATCCCGCCGCATAATCTGGGCGAGATCATCGACGCGGCCGTTGCCCTGCTGGACGATCCGGAGGTGTCCGACGACACCCTGCTGGACATCGTGCCGGGTCCCGACTTCCCGACGGGCGGCGAGATCATGGGCCGGACGGCGCCCCGCAACGCCCTGCGCGAAGGCCGTGGCTCGGTCATCGTGCGCGGCAAGGCCACGATCGAGGAGATCCGCAAGGACCGCGAAGCGATCGTGGTCACCGAGCTGCCGTTCCAGGTCAACAAACTGACCCTGCAGGAACGGATCGCCGAAATGGTTCGCGAGAAGCGGATCGAGGGCATCAGCGACGTCCGCGACGAATCCGACCGTCAGGGCATGCGCTTGGTCATCGAGCTGAAGCGCGATGCATCCGGCGATGTCGTGCTGAACCAGCTGTGGCGCTATTCGACGATGCAGTCCTCGTTCGGCGTCAACATGCTGGCGCTGAACCACGGGCGTCCCGAGCAGATGGGCCTTCGCAAGATGCTCGAGGTCTTCCTCGAGTTCCGCGAGGAAGTGGTCGTCCGGCGCGTGAAATTCGAGCTGGCCAAGGCGCGGGACCGGGGCCACGTCCTGGTCGGCCTGGCTGTGGCCGTGGCGAACATCGACGAGGTGATTCACATCATCCGGTCGTCCGCGGACCCGGCCGAGGCGCGCGAACGCCTGCAGGCCAAGCCCTGGCCCGTGGCTGACATGATCGCTCTGGTCGAGCTGATCGCCGACCCGCGCTCGATGCTGGTCGAGGGCAACAAGCTGACCCTGACGGATGAGCAGGCCCGGGCCATCCTGGCCCTGACCCTCAGCCGCCTGACCGGCCTCGGCCGTGATGACATCTTCGGCGAAGCGAAGGGACTGGCCGACACGATCCAGGGTCACCTGACCATCCTGTCGGACCGCGCCAACATCCTGGCCATCATCCGGGCGGACCTGCTGGATGTGAAGGAGCAGTTCGCCGTGCCGCGCCGCACCACCATCGGTGAAGGCGATGCCGACATGGAGGACGAGGACCTGATCCCCCGCGAGGACATGGTCGTGACCGTGACCCACGGCGGGTACGTCAAGCGCGTGGCCCTGAACGCCTACCGGACCCAGCATCGCGGCGGCAAGGGCAAGTCCGGCATGACGATGAAGGACGAGGATGCCATCACGGGCGTCTTCTCGGCCTCGACCCACACCCCGGTTCTGTTCTTTGCGACCAATGGCAAGGCCTACAAGCTGAAGGTCTGGCGCCTGCCGCTGGGCGGACCGACCTCGCGCGGCAAGGCCTTCGTCAACCTGCTGCCGATCGAGCCGGGCGACAGCATCATGAACGTCCTGCCGCTGCCCGAGGACGAGACGACCTGGCACGACTACGACATCATGTTCGCCACCCGCTCGGGCGATGTGCGCCGGAACAAGCTGTCCGACTTCGCCAGCGTCAACCGTGCCGGCAAGATCGCCATGAAGCTGGAAGACGGGGACCATATGGTCGGCGTCGCGATCTGCACCAGCGAGGACGATGTCCTGCTGACGACGGCCCTCGGTCGCGCCATCCGCTTCAAGGCGGACGACGTCCGTGTCTTCAAGGGCCGGGATTCGACCGGCGTGCGCGGCGTAAGGCTTCAGGGCGATGACGCGGTCATCTCCATGGCTGTCCTCGGCCGGGTCGACGCCACCCCGGACGAGCGCGCGGCCTATGTCAAACACGCCAATGCCATGCGTCGCGCCAGCGAAGGCACCGTCGAGGACGAGGCGCCGGTCGTAGAGGCTGACGACGAAGGCGCAGAGGCGGGCGGCGACGCCCCGATCTCGCCAGAACGGATCGCAGCCCTGGGTGCGGCCGAACAGTTCATCCTGACGGTCACGGACACCGGCTTCGGCAAACGGTCCTCGGCCTATGAATACCGGCGCACAGGCCGGGGCGGGCAGGGGCTGACGGCTCACGGTCTGGGTGGTCGCGCAGGCACGCGTCTGGCAGCGGCCTTCCCGGTGGAGGAGACCGACGACCTGCTTCTGGTCACCTCGAGCGGCCAGATGATCCGCACCCGCGTCAGCCAGGTCCGGATCGTCGGCCGCTCCAGTCAGGGCGTCACCATCTTCAAGACCGGCGAAGGCGAAAAGGTCGTGTCCGTCGAACGTCTGGCCGAAACGCCGGGTGGGGACGAAGGCGATGCCGGCGAGGCCGGTGAGGACTGATCCCTTCTGCGATCGGGGACGGGCGTGAGCGCGTTCCTGATCGATGGGCAGCCGGCGACGGAGGCCGACCTTAAGTATCTCGCCGTGGTCAACTACGGCGCCTACACCTCGTTCCGGGTGGAGGGCGGCGGGGTGCGAGGTCTCGATCTTCACCTCGAGCGGCTGGAAACCTCTGCTGCCGAACTTTTCGGGGAACGCATCGGCGAGGATCGGCTGCGCGACCTGATGCGCATCGCCCTGGCCGGTCAGCAGGACGCCTGGCTGCGTATCAGCCTGTTCTCGCCGGACATCTGGCCGCGCACGCCGTCAGCACAGGTCCGGCCCAAGGTCATGACCACGGTGTCGCCGCCACCCCCGCCCTTGGCATCCAGCGTCCGGCTGAAAGTCCAGACCTACGCCCGCGAGACCGCCGAGCTCAAGCACACGGCCACCCTGGGTCTGATCCGGGCGCGCCGTCTGGCGCGCGCGGCCGGATTCGATGACGCCCTGTTTGCCGATGCCGACGGGATCATTTCCGAAGGCGCGACCTGGAACATCGGCTTCCTGTCCGGGGACCAGGTGGTTTGGCCACAGGCCCCGATGCTGGCCGGAGTGACCCAGGTGCTGATTGCGCGAGGTCTGGCAGAGGTGGGCATAAGCCAGAGTACCGGGCCCGTCCGGGTCGCGGACCTTTCGCGGTTCGACGGGGCCTTCTTCTGCAACAGTTCTACGCCGGCCTGCGCGGTCGCGGCAATCGGCGACCATGTGTTTGACACACGGCCGGACCGGATCGAGCGGCTCGCGCAGGCGTGGCGTTTGCAGCCGGCCACGCCGGTTTAGCCCCATTCATCCCGGCGAAAGCCGGGACCCAGTGCTTTCGCAATGCGGGGCGTTCGGCGTTTACAACTGAGCTGCTCGGGACATTGCAGCCCAAGGACTGGGTCCCGGCTTTCGCCGGGATGAGCGGCGGAGGACCTATCTCGGTCTTTCCATCACCAGGCAGGTCGACGTCGCGGTGGCATACAGCGTGCCGTCGACGCCGCGCAGATCCGCCTCTGAAAACCCTGCACGACGGCCCATCTGCACGATCCGCCCTTCGGCACGCACCGGGATACCGGCCTTCAGTGCCTTGTGGAAGACCGTCTTGATCTCGAGGGTCGTATAGGCCTGGCCGGGTTTCAGCATCGAATGGACGGCGCAGGCGCAGGCCGAATCGAGCAGCGTCGCCATCCAGCCGCCATGAACCGAACCAATCGGATTGTAGGCGGCCAGCGTCGGCGTGCCCTCGAACACGACCCGACCCTTCTCGACCTCTACCGGCCCGTATCCGAGGGTCCCGGCAATCGGCACCTTGATATGCCCGGCGAGGATGGCTTCCAGTTGCTCGAGACCGGACAGGCTGGCGAGATCGAGGGGTTCGGACATTTCGGACGCCTTTGAAGGGTGTCCGTTTACAATAAGAACTGACGTCCGTCTGGCAAGTCGGCCGTTTTGCCGTCTTACAGCCCGGGGAGCTTGAACCCGCTCGAACGACGCGGAGCGATCAATACGCCCTGCTGTCCACCGGTCAGGGCCTGGACCCGGGCCGCTTCCGTGGCCGGGTCGATGGTCACGGCGCCCTGGGCGGTCTGGCTGACTGTGGGGGCCTGGGTGGAGGCATCGTCGCGGCGCCAGAACATGACGCGGTTGGCGAAGCTTTCTTCCTTGTGCGCGATGTCGCCGAACTCGTCGTCGACCACATAGCGGGCCAGCGGGTCGGCGCGATCAGCACCGGCAGCGGTCACGAGCGCCTGTTCGCCGGGCGTGCGCGTCACCGACTGGCGCTGACCCAGCAGGATCTGGCGCGCGGCGCTCTCGGGGGCCAGCTCCTGCGGGCGCGGCTGACCGGGTGCAGGCGGACGCAGGCCGTACTCGGGCGGCACCGACAGCGGCGCGGTAGACACGGTCAGGAACTCGTCCGGCACGACCTTGGTCAGGCCGATGCTCTGGCGCAGGCCACCACAGGCCCCCAGGGCGAGGGTGGACAGGGCGACGAGGCTGACGACGGCGACGTTACGGATACGCATGGGTCTGGACTGGCTCCGGGGCGGCCCGTGCGGGCGCTAGGTCTGACGTTAGTCAAGAGCGGGTGATTACGCCTTTTCGTTGGCGTCGCCAACCGTTGCCGGCTTTCGCTCCGACATCAGGCTGTCGAGAACCAGCAACACCACGCCGACGCTGATGGCGCTGTCGGCAATGTTGAACACCCAGGGGAACAGGCCGGTGTCCGAGAAGTCGAGAAAATCGATGACATAGCCGAAGCGGATGCGGTCGATCGCATTGCCGATGGCACCGCCGATGACCAGTCCGATGGCCCCGATCAGCAAGGGCCGGTCCGCGCGGGTCGCCCACCAGATCAGGCCGCCCGCAACGATGATCGAGAAGACCGCCAGGGCCCACCGCGCGCCGCCGCCTCCAAACAGTCCGAAACTCACGCCCGTGTTCCGGACCATGGTCAGGTCGAACAGGCCGGGAATGATCGTGGCGAACCGGTATCCATCCGGGATCAGGACGATGTCCGAGGCATCGACCGAGCCGAGGACCGTGTATTTGGTCCACTGGTCGAGGAGAATGACCACGATCGCGAGGGCATAGGCGACGTAGGCGGTACGCGGCACGGAAGATTTCGTTGTCATGCGTCGGGCTTCAAACGCCGCTCGGTCGGGCGCGGCCACGCGTTAGCAGGTCGCGCGCCGGTAGGGGAAGCCTTCAGGCGGCCATGCGGAAGTCGTCGCGGCCCCAGTCAGACCGCGCCTCGTCCCAGAGTGCGTCCTCGTCGGAGTAGCGGGCGCTGGCGGCGGCATCGATCACATCGATGACCTGTTCTTCCAGCCGGTCCCAGATGATGGCCAGGTCGCCGCAGCCGTCGGCCTCGCACGGGACGATCAGATAGCGGCTGGCATTGACGGCGGCGTGGGCACTGGAAGCGAAGGCCATGATGATCTCCTCAAAGACGGTGTGTCTTGCTGATGATCAGGGTGTAAGGCACTGTTACGACAGAATCGGTCGTATTGGTGAAAGGCGTCTGGATTGCGGCATGACAAGGCCATGGTGGTCATCGATCTGGCCCGGCGTCTGGCGGCGTCGGCTGAAGGGCTGACCCTCGACGAGATGGCGCGGGACCTTGGCACGACGCGGCGCTCTGCCGAACGCCTCCGCGATGCCGTCCTGATGCTGTTCCCTGCGGTGGAAGAGGTTTTCGATCCGCCGTTCAAGCGCTGGCGTATCCGCGGTGGATTATCGGCCTTCGAGCAGGCCCCGACCGCGATGGAACTGCTTGAGTTGTCCAAGGCGGCTCAGGCCTTGCGGACCGCTGGCGAACCCGGTCGTGCCGCTGCGCTGGAGGGGCTGGAGCGGAAGCTGAAATCGGCCATGCGGTCCGCGACCCTGACCCGAATGGCCCCGGACCTCGAGGCCCTTCAAGATGCCGAGACCACGGCCATCCAGGCGGGGCCCCGCCCGTCTGCGGACGATGCCCTGCTGCAGACCATCCGCAGCGCGGTGCTGGCCCGGTCGCCGCTGGCGTTTGACTATGCCCGTCCCGGTGCCGCGCCGCGGCGGCGGGTCATGGCCGCCTGCGGGGTGATGTTCGGCCGCGCCAACTATCTGGTGGCCGCTGACCGCGAGACCGGCAAGATTCAGACGTTCCGCCTCGATCGCATGACGGCCTTGGAGGCCCTGGCCGGCTATGCCGCTCCGCCAGAAGGGTTTGATCTGCAGACCTTCGCCGACCAGTCCTTCGGCATCTACCAGGACGCCATCGAGGACGTCGTGCTGCGCATCTCGGCTGACGGCGCGACCGAGGCCCGGGCCTGGCGCTGGCATCCCTCGCAATCGCTGGAGGACCAACCCGACGGGTCGGTGATCGTGCGGCTGCGGGCCTCGGGGATGCGCGAACTGGCGTGGCATCTGTTCACCTGGGGCCGTCAGGTCACGATCGTCGCGCCGGAGCGGCTGCGGACCGTGATGGCAGAGGAACTGGCGGCGGCACAGCGAGCGCTGGGGCTCTCAATTCCTTTTCCCCTTGCGGGAGAAGGTGGCGCGCGGAGCGTGACGGATGAGGGGTCGCAGTTCGGTAAAACGAACTGACCCAGCAATTCACATCCGCCCGCCTGACCCCTCATCCGCCCCTCCGGGGCACCTTCTCCCGCAAGGGGAGAAGGAACTTTGATCGCGTCGCTCTACCCCACGGCAAACGGATAGGGGCTGACCGATTTTGACCAGTCGTCGACGGTCAGGGGGCGGTCGACAGGCGGTGCGGCGCGTTCGGCACAGGGGTGGCGGTGGCAAAGGCGGCAGGCGGGCCCGATCGGCGTGACGTCCGGGGCTGCGAGGTCCAGACCCCTTGCGTGGATCAGGCGGTGGGCATCCTTGAGCTCGCACCCCAGGCCGATGGCGAGGTCGTAACGCTCCCGGTGGCCGCCCGAGACCATGGTCGCACCCTGACGATCCACGGTGCGCGCCAGGGTGAACCAGCGACCGCCGTCCGGCGTCTCGATGATCTGGGTCACCAGCCGCCCCGGTGTGCGGAAGGCGGAATGCAGTCGCCAGCGCGGACAGGCCCCGCCAAAGCGGGCAAAGGGGAAGGCCCCGGCAGCATAGCGCTTCGAGACATTGCCGGCCTGGTCCACCCGGATCAGGAAGAAGGGCACGCCGCGCGCCGTCGGACGCGACAGGGTCGTCAGCCGGTGCGCGACCTGTTCGTAGGACACCGAAAACCGGGCCTGAAGCCGGGCGATGTCATAGCCGCTGGCCTCGGCCAGCCGCTGGAATGCCGCATAGGGCATGAGGATCGCCGCCGCGAGGGTGTTGGTCAGCGAGACCTTGAGCAGGGACCGGGTCGCCGCGTCGGGCGCGCGCGCGGCATCGGCGAGGGCATTCAGCTCTGGCTCGTGTTCGCTGAGCGCCAGCTGGTAGGCGATGGCAAAGGCCCGTGAAGACGGGTCGAGCGTCTCGGACAGCAGCAGCCTGCGTCGATGGGGGTCGAACCGCCGGGTCCATTCCACCATCACCTCGGCCGGCATGATCCGGACGGTCAGATTGTGCCGCGAAGCGAGCCGCGCCCGGGCCAAGGCCTCGCACCCTTCGCCGGTCATGTTGGGGTCCAGCGACGCGTGAAGAGTCTCGCCAAGGCCGTCCAGCTCGGGGAAATAGTTGGCGCGGCCCTGGATCCAGTCGCGCACCCAGTCGGCCGGGGAGGGGCCGGCCGAGCCCTCGTCGCCATCGATCAGCGCGGCGCGGGCCCTGTCGCGGTGTTCGGAAAAGGCGCGATACAGCCGCAGGAGGGCCTCGGCCGCCCCCGGAGCATCGTCCACCATCTGGACCAGTTCGTGCCGGGGCACGTCCAGCCCCTGAAACAGGGGATCGGCCAGCACCTCGGCCAGTTCGGCCTCGCCCGCGACGCCGGCCTGGCCCAGGGATCGAAGATCGACGTCATAGGCATCGGCCAGTCGCAGCAGCAACTGCGCCGAGACAGGTCGCTGGTTGCGCTCGATGTGGTTCAGATAGCTGGGCGAAACGCCCAGGTCCACGGCCATGGCCGTCTGGGTCAGGCCGCGCTCGCGGCGCAACCGCTTCAGCCGGGCACCCAGGAACAGCTTGCGGTCGGCAGATACGTCCATACCGGCACGATGTCACATCATGACAAGATTGCAAGGGTCACGATATGACAACATGACACGAAACGGACGCCTCCAAGTGTATCAAAGATGACAGCCGCATGGTCTCTGGTTCGTGCCGTCACGACGATCGTGGCGACGTCATTCGAGATCCAAGAGCACGTCATGACCACCTTCGCCGACCTGGTTCCTTCGCCCGCTGGCCGTTTCGACGGCATTCAGCGCCCCTACACCCCAGAGGATGTTCTGCGCCTGCGCGGTTCGGTGCCCATTACCCACACCCTGGCCGAGCGCGGAGCCAACCGGCTCTGGGAGCTGCTGCACACCGAGCCCTACATCAATGCCCTGGGCGCTGTGACCGGCAACCAGGCGATGCAGATGGTCCGTGCGGGCCTGAAGGCGATCTATCTGTCGGGCTGGCAGGTCGCTGCCGACGCCAACACGGCCGGGGCCATGTACCCCGACCAGTCGCTGTATCCGGCCAATGCGGCCCCGGAACTTTGCCGCCGCATCAATCGCACCCTCCAGCGCGCCGACCAGATCGAGCACGCCGAGGGCGGTGCCAAGCGTGACTGGTTCGCCCCGATTGTTGCCGATGCCGAGGCCGGCTTCGGCGGCCCGCTGAACTCCTTCGAGATCATGAAGGCCTTCATCGAGGCCGGCGCGGCCGGCGTCCATTTCGAGGACCAGTTGGCCTCGGAAAAGAAGTGCGGTCACCTGGGCGGCAAGGTCCTGATCCCGACGCAGGCGCATGAGCGCAACCTGGTGGCGGCGCGTCTGGCCGCAGACGTGATGGGAACGCCGACCATCACCGTGGCTCGCACCGACGCCGAAAGCGCCCAGCTGATCACCTCGGACATCGACGAGCGCGATCAGCCCTTTATCGACCGCGACAACCGCACGCCCGAAGGCTTCTTCCGGCTCAAGGAAGGCACGGGCCTGGATCACTGCATCGCGCGAGGCCTGTCCTATGCCAACATCGCCGACCTGCTGTGGTGGGAAACGTCCCATCCGGATCTGGACGACGCCAAACGCTTTGCCGAGGCCATCCAGAAGGAGCATCCCGGCAAGCTGATGGCCTACAACTGCTCGCCGTCCTTCAACTGGAAGGCCAAGCTGGATGACGCCACGATCGCCAAGTTCCAGCGTGAGCTGGGAGCCATGGGCTACAAGTTCCAGTTCGTGACCCTGGCCGGTTTCCACAGCCTGAACAACGGCATGTTCGAGCTGGCTGACGGATATCGCGAGCGCGGCATGTCGGCCTATTCGGAGCTGCAGCAGCGCGAGTTCGCCAATGAAGCCATTGGCTACACCGCGACCCGCCACCAGCGCGAAGTCGGTACCGGCTATTTCGACCAGGTCGCGACCGTGATCTCCAACGGCCAGTCGTCGACGACGGCGCTGAAGGATTCGACCGAAACCGCCCAGTTCAAAGCCGCCTAAGGAGCATACCCATGGAACCCCTGAGCCGTCCTTCCGCCATCATCGACTTCTGCCTCGCCCCCCTGAACCTGGACGCCGGTTCGGACAGCGAAAAGGAGGTTCGTCGCCGCCTCGAACACGTCATCAAGACGTTTCAGGCCAAGGCCGCCAAGCCGGTGGCCGTCGACTTCTCGTCGATGCCCTCCCAGGTCATCAACGAAGCGGCCCACGGATACGAATAGGCCCGCACAGGCGCTGGTGGCTCAGGCTGCCAGCGCCTTCGGCTCTGCAATGAGTTCGGCCACGATCGACAGCAGTTCCATGGCGTCGAAAGGCTTGGCCAGATGCCGACTGGCTCCGGCTGCCTTGCTGGCAGCGACATGGTCCGGCAAGGCGTTGGCCGTCAGCATGATGATGGGCACCGGCGTCCGGCCGAGAGAGGCTTCGTGCGCGCGAATCTCGCGGGTCGCCGTCAGGCCGTCCATGACTGGCATCTGCATGTCCATCAGCACCAGATCAAAGGTGTCGGCCTGAAATGCGTTCAGGGCCTGAGCCCCATCCTCGACCTGAACGAGATCGACCCCGGTCTGACCCAGGATCAGCTCGACCACCTTGCGATTGGTCGGATGGTCATCCGCAACAAGGACGCGCACCGTGCGCGCGTCACTTTCGACGGGGGAGGCCTCGCTGTCCCTGATCGCCTTGGGTGCCGTCGCCTCGCGCAATGGAACCGTCAGGATGAAGGCCGACCCGCCGCCGGGCTCGCTTTCGCAGTCGAGATCCCCCGCCATCATTTCCGCAAGCTGTCGGCAGATCGCCAGCCCGAGGCCGGATCCGCCAAACCGCCGCGTGATCGTGCCATCCGCCTGTTCAAACCGGGTAAAGAGCCTGGCGCGTGCGGCCGCGTCAAAGCCGACCCCCGTGTCCTCGACCATGAATCGAAGCAGCGGAACGCCGTCCGCGCGCTCGCTGCGGGTCACGGTCAGGCTGACAAAGCCCTGGGAGGTGAATTTGACGGCGTTGGAGACGAGGTTGGTCAGCACCTGCTTCAGCCGGACCTCGTCACCCTGCACCCAGACTGCGGCCTCTGGATCAATATCGACGAAGAACTGCAGACCCTTTTCCGTCGCAGACGTCAGATAGAGTTGTGCGGCCTCGTGGACCGCTCGGGTCAGATCAAAGGGCTGATCCGCCAGCTCCAGTCGTCCGGATTCGACACGCGCCAGATCCAGGATATCGCTGAGCAGGGTCTGGAGGGTATGTCCCGACGACTGGATGAGATCCAGCATCTCGGTCTGGCCCGGGCTCAGATCGGTCCGCGCAAGGGCCTGGGCCAGCCCGATCACGCCGTTCAACGGGGTCCGGATCTCATGGCTCATATTGGCCAGGAACTCGGATTTGGCCCGATTGGCCGCTTCCGCCGAGTCCCGGGCATCGGACAGGGCTTGTGCGTCGCGTTTCAACTCGGTGATGTCGGCACAGACCGTCACAACACCGCCTGCCGATGTTCGCCGGTCCTGGACGCGCAGCCATCGGCCGTCGGCTAACTGCTGTTCCATTGAACTGGACAAGGCCTCGCGTGCAGCCAGCCGCTCGGCGATCCACGCCTCCTCACGACCGACCGCTTCGATGTAACGGCCCTTCTTCAGCCCGATCCGGAGTACGTCCTCAAACTTCATGCCGGAGCGCAGGCTTTCCGCGTCCTTGGAGTTCATTTCGGTATACTCGGCGTTCCAGACGATCAGCCGATCCCTGGAATCAAAGAGGGCCAGTCCGTCGGACATGGCCTCGATCGCCTCCTGCATCTGATCCAGTGCATCCGCACGGGATCGACGTCTGGCACCGGCCACAAATGCCGCTATGCCGACAATTGCGACGCCCAAAAGACAGATAGCGGCAGCCAAGACCGTCATTGCGAGGTCTTCAGGCAGCGCGACGATGTCCAGAAGACGTTGCAAAAGCGGACTTTTCCTCGTTCCATGACGATCATCGCTGAAACAGGTAAAAAATCCGCGTAATGTTAAGGTGGACATTTCCCTTCCACCGTCATCAACGCGTGGTGGTTTATCGGTAGGAAACACCAACCCGACATGGCCTTGCCCGAGTCGCGACTGCCGGACCGTTCCCTGCCTATGCCCTTTGACGAATCGCCTTCGCCTGTCGCCCCGCTCGCGTCGTCACGGTTGTGGACGCCAGGGGCGAGCGGCCTGCTGGCGGTGATGATCATGGTGTTGATCGCCGTCGCCCAACCGCAGCTGGCCGCCTGGCTCTTGTCCGGAGCGGTGGTCGTGGGATTCGTGACATGGCTGGGGAGCCGTCGCTCCGGGTCAACCCAGATCAGCCCGATCGGAGAGGGCGAAGACGGCGAGGCGACACGCTTTCCGGCGTCCCAGGCCTTGATGGACAGTGTGTTCGAGGCATTGAACGACCCCGTCATGATTATCTCGGGCGGTGAGGCGGACGACATCGCAGGCCGCCGTATCGTTCTGGCCAACGGTGCGGCCCGCGACCTGTTGCGGATCCAGCGCGAAGGCAGTCTGCTGGTGTCGGCCGTGCGGGACCCCAATGTGCTGGAAGCCGTGGATGAGGCCCTTTTCGGCGGCATCTCGCGAACGACGGACTATGCAGCGGCAGGCGCAAGGACGCGTCACTGGAAGGCCTGGGTTCGGCCTCTGCCTTCGGCAACGACAGGATCGCTCGCGCTTCTTGGCTTGCGCGACGAGACAGACGTGCGGCGAATGGAACTGATGCGTGTCGATTTCCTCGCCAATGCGAGCCATGAGCTGCGGACCCCGCTGGCCTCGCTCAGCGGCTTCATCGAAACCCTCAAGGGCCACGCGCGCGATGACGCTGTGGCGCGTGACCGGTTTCTCGACATCATGGCCACCCAGGCGGAGCGGATGAGCCGACTTGTGGCCGACCTGCTGTCCCTCAGCCGTATCGAGCTGAACGAGCATATTCCGCCGTCCGGTCGCGTGGATCTGCCGAGGGCGGCGTCCGATGTCCTGGATGCCGTCAGTGTCCTGTCCCATGAAAAGGGCATCTCGCTCGTGCTTGACGGAGCTCGCAGGGCGGTCATTGACGGAGAGCGGGACGAGATCGTCCAGGTGATCCAGAACCTGATCGATAATGCCATCAAATATTCGCCTCGCGACGGGACCGTGGAGATCGCCGTCGAAACGGACCTTGCTCTGGACGAGACGATGAAGGCTCGCATGGAGGGCGCGACCCGTCTTTCGCTCCTGACGCCCGATCGTGAGGTCGGTGCGCGCTATGTGCTCGTGACGGTCCGTGATCATGGGCCTGGCCTGGCCCGTGAGCATCTTCCGCGGCTGACGGAGCGCTTCTACCGGGTCGAGGGGCAGAAGAGCGGCGAACGGGCCGGCACCGGGCTTGGCCTGGCCATCGTCAAACACATCGTGAATCGTCATCGCGGAGGACTGTCCGTCGAAAGTGCGCCCGGAGAGGGGGCCATTTTCAGTGCCTTCTTCCCGATGGCGGCCGACCGGGCGGAGTCCGTCGAGCTGCAGTGACGCTTGCCCGTCGGTGTTATGGAACTGTCATGTCTTCGTCTTAATCCGCTTGCCAACTCAGGGCAGTGATCGGCGCAGACAAGCCGCTCCCGGCGCGTCCTGAATCCGAGACGCCTTACCGGCCCGCAATGATCTGGTTATTTCTGCCCGTTCTGATCGCGCTGTCGGCGCTGGCCTTCTTCGGAGGGCGTGAAATCGCGTCCCGGCGGGCCGGCGCGAGTGCCATCAAGGCTCATTCGCGCCCGAGCCAGCATGGCTATTATGCGCTGATCTGGGTGGGTGTTCCGGCCCTGGTGGTCCTGCTGGCAGCCGCAATCTTTTCGGGTCCAATCGAGCAATCGGTCATGCAGGCCGGGGCTCCGGACTCCATTGCCCAGCTGGAGCCGTTCCGGCGAGACGCCTTTTTCAACGATGCGCGGCTTGTCAGTGCTGGCCAGCAGCCGCATCAGATCTGGCCGCAGGCGCTCGCCGAACAACTGACACAGGAAGCGCGCCGTTACGGCGACCTGTCTCGTCTTCTCAGCCTGGGCTGCATCGTGGGGGCCCTGGTGGCGGCCACGCTTGGCGGGCTGTTCGTGTACACTCGCATCTCTCCGACCCTTCGCGCGCGAAACCGTGTCGAAGGCTGGATCGGCGGGGTGCTCTTCACGTGTTCGGTCGTGGCGGTCCTGACGACGCTGGGCATCGTCTTCTCCCTGCTTTGGGACAGCCTTCGCTTCTTCCAGTCGGTGCCGATCGCCGAGTTTCTGTTCGGCACGCAATGGAGCCCGCAGATCGCCATTCGGGCGGATCAGGTCGGATCGACCGGTGCCTTCGGCGCTGTGCCGCTGTTTGCGGGCACATTTCTGATCATGCTGATCGCGATGCTCGTTGCGGCCCCGATCGGTCTGTTTTCGGCGATCTACCTGTCTGAGTATGCCAGCCGCACGTCGCGGGCCGTGTTCAAGCCGATCCTCGAGATCCTCGCCGGCGTTCCCACAGTCGTCTACGGCTTCTTTGCCGCCCTGACCGTAGGACCGGCTTTCCGGGAGGCGTTCAACGGCCTTGGAGCCTTGATGGTCGGCGGGCCGCTCGATGGTCTGGGTCAGTATCTGATGCTGGTCCAGAACCAGATGGCCCTCGTCGCGGGTGCCGTCATGGGGATCATGCTGATCCCGTTCGTCTCGTCCCTTTCGGACGACATCATCAACGCCGTCCCGCAGAGCCTCCGCGACGGGTCCTATGCCATGGGTGCGACCAAGTCCGAGACGGTCAAGCGCGTCCTGCTTCCGGCGGCCCTGCCCGGGATTGCCGGAGCCCTTCTTCTGGCCATGTCGCGCGCCATTGGCGAGACGATGATCGTGACCATGGCGGCGGGGCTGGCGGCCAATCTGACGCTCAATCCCCTGGATACGGTCACCACGGTCACGGTCCAGATCGTGACGCTGCTGACGGGCGACCAGGAGTTCGACAGTCCCAAGACGCTGGCGGCTTTCGGCCTCGGCCTGACCCTTTTCCTCGTGACCCTCCTGCTGAACATCGTGGCCCAGCGGATCGTGCAGAAATATCGTGAGCAATATGACTGAGGCCGCCCCCGACATGAGCGTCGCTCCGGTCAAGGCCCGCACAGACCGGCTGCAGGCCGGGCTGAAGGCACGCTATGCCCGCGAGCGCCGCTTCAAACTGTATGGCGTGATGGCGATTGCGGTCGCGGTTGGCTTCCTGCTTCTGCTTCTGGGCCGGATCATCGAACAGGGCCACACGGCCTTCTATGCGCATGAGCTAACGATACCGGTCTACATGGATCCGGCGCGCATCGACCGGACCTACCCCCAAGGGACCAACTTCCAGCTTCTGGTCGCGGAGCAGCAGCTGGCCCGCTTCGGCATCACCGACGATGCCCAGGGCACCCAGGCGACGGCGATGCGGACGCTGCTGTCGTCGGAACTGAAGTTCCGCGCTGCCGCGATGATCCGCGAGAACCCGGCACTGATTGGCCAGACCGTGCCCGTCACGGCACCGGTCTCGGACGAGGCGGACCTCTACTACAAGGGCGAGATCACCGCTGAAACGCCCTCCGACCAGCGTCGTGTGTCGGATCAGCAAATGGCCTGGCTGGATCAACTCAAGTCCGACGGTGCAGTGCAGGCCAAGTTCAACTCGGCCCTGTTCCAGAACGGGGACTCGACCGAGCCCGAACAGGCCGGCGTGCTCGGGGCTGTCGTCGGGTCGGCGCTGATGCTGCTGGTGACCGCCCTGATCGCGATCCCGATCGGCGTCGGTGCGGCCGTCTATCTTGAAGAGTTTTCCCCCCGGAACCGGCTCACCGACCTGATCGAGGTCAACATCAACAATCTCGCGGCCGTGCCGTCGATCGTCTACGGCCTGCTGGGCGTGGCGCTGTTCATCAACTGGATGAACCTGCCGCGATCCTCTCCCCTTGTCGGGGGGCTGGTGCTGGCCCTGATGGCCCTGCCGACCATCATCATCGCGACCCGGTCATCTTTGAAGGCCGTGCCGCCTTCGATCCGGGAAGCTGCACTGGCCATGGGGGCCTCGAAGACCCAGACGGTGTTCCAGCATGTCCTGCCGCTGGCGATGCCCGGCGTCATGACCGGCACCATCATTTCCATGGCCCATGCACTCGGCGAGACAGCCCCGCTGCTGCTCATCGGCATGGTCAGCTTCGTCCCGGGCATCCCTGGCGGCCTGACCGAGCCCACGGGCGCCCTGCCGTCGCTGGTCTATATCTGGGAGAACGCTTCGGAGCGGGCGTTCCACGAGCGGACGGCTGCGGCCATTCTGGTGCTCCTTGCCTTCATGATCGTCATGAACGCCGCCGCGATCCTGCTGCGTCGGCGCTTCGAACGCCGGTGGTAACCCTATGAAACTCCCCTTTTTCCACAATCCGGCAAAGGCATCCGACGGTCGCGAAGGCGGTGCCTCGGACAACCCCGGCTTGCCGCTGATGGGCGGCCAGATCGTCCCCGGCGTGACCGACACGACGCGCCCGGATGAGACGCGGGACGAAAGCTTCTTGACGCCAGAGCCCGAAGCCGACGCGCGCGGTGCCCCCGCTGCCCAGCGCGTCCCTGCCGTTACGGCTGCAAGCGGCACCGCCGGCCCGACCAAGATCATGGCCCGCGACGTCTCGGTCTTCTATGGCGAGAAACAGGCGCTCTACGACGTCAGCCTGGATATTCCTGACAAGACGGTGACGGCCCTGATCGGCCCGTCCGGCTGTGGCAAGTCGACGTTCCTGCGGACGATGAACCGCATGAACGACACCATCCAGGGCTGCCGCGTGACCGGCCGGATCGAGATGGACGGCAACGACATCAATACCAAGGCCATCGACCCGGTCCTTCTGCGCGCCCAGGTGGGGATGGTGTTCCAGAAGCCGAACCCGTTCCCGAAGACCATCTACGAGAACGTGGCCTATGGGCCCAAGATCCATGGCCTGACGACGAACAAGACCGAACTGGACGGTGTGGTCGAGGCTTCACTGAAACGCGCGGGCCTTTGGGAAGAGGTCGCGGACCGTCTGCACTCGGCTGGCACCGGCCTGTCCGGTGGCCAGCAGCAGCGTCTGGTCATCGCTCGCGCCATCGCCGTGAACCCCGAAGTCATCCTGATGGACGAGCCCTGCTCGGCGCTGGACCCCATCGCGACGGCCAAGATCGAGGAACTGATCGACGAGCTGCGCGAGCGCTATTGCATCGTCATCGTTACCCACTCGATGGCCCAGGCCGCACGCGTGTCCCAGCGGACCGCCTTCTTCCACATGGGGCGGCTGGTCGAGACCGGGAATACCGAGGAGATCTTCACCAACCCGCGCGAGCGGCGCACGCTCGACTACATCACGGGACGGTTCGGCTGATGAATCAGCACACGGTCAAGGCCTATGGCGACGAGCTGAACCAGCTGACGGCTGAGGTCGCGCGCATGGGCGGCCTGGCAGAAGCCCAGGTGGCTGACGCGGTCGAGTCCGTTGCCCGCCGCGACATCGCCCTCGCACGCGCCGTGGTCGGTCGGGACGTCAAGCTCGATATCATGCACCGCGATATCGAGAAGAAGGCCATCCGGCTGATCGCGCTGCGTCAGCCGGTGGCCTCGGACCTGCGCAAGGCCCTGTCTGCCATGAAGCTGTCGGTGGACCTGGAACGGACCGGGGATCTGGCCAAGAATATCGCCAAACGGGCCCTCAGCCTGGCCGAGACCGAGCCGATGCAGCCCCTGACCCGCTCGATCGAGCGGATGGGGCGGCTGGTTTCGCTGCGTCTACGCGACGTGCTGGACGCCTATACGGCCTCGGAAATCGACCGGGCCCTGTCGGTCTGGCAATCGGACGACGAGGTCGATGAGCACTACAACGCCCTGTTCCGTGAACTGCTGACCTATATGATGGGGGACCCGCGCACGATCAGTGCCTGCACCCATCTGCTATTCATGGCCAAGAACCTGGAGCGGATCGGCGACCACGCGACCAATATCGCCGAAACCATCCACTACGAGATCACCGGTGACGACATGGTCGGGGAGCGTCCGCGCTGGACCCCGACCCCGTCCGATACCGCCCCCGGCATGGGCCAGATGCCCCTGCCGACGCCAGACCTTTGACGTGCTGAACGACTGACGGAGACCTGACAGTGCAGCCCTATATTCTGGTGATGGAGGACGAGGACGCGCTGGCGACACTGCTCCAGTACAACCTCGAAAAGGAAGGCTACGACGTTGTCGTGGCTGCCGACGGCGAGGAAGGGCTGGTCCAGATCGACGAGCGTCAGCCGGATCTGGTCCTGCTGGACTGGATGCTGCCCAAGGTGTCCGGCATCGAGGTCTGCCGACGCATCCGGGGTCGTCCCGAGACGCGGAACCTGCCGATCATCATGCTGACCGCGCGGGGCGAGGAGTCCGATCGCGTCCGGGGTCTGGACACCGGGGCGGACGACTATCTGACCAAGCCGTTCTCGATGACGGAGCTGATCGCCCGCATCCGGGCCGTCCTGCGCCGCATCCGGCCGGGTCTGGCTGATGACCGCGTCGGACATGGCGACATCATCATCGACCGCGTGGCACACCGGGTGAAGCGCTCGGGGCAGGAGGTCCATCTGGGGCCGACCGAGTTCCGCCTGCTCGACCATTTCATGCGCCATCCCGGTCGGGTCTTCAGCCGCGAACAGCTTCTGGACGCCGTCTGGGGCAGCGACGTCTATGTCGAGGCCCGGACCGTCGACGTCCACGTCGGTCGCCTGCGCAAGGCCCTGGATGTCGGCGAGAGCGCCAATCCGATCCGCACCGTGCGGTCGGCGGGCTATTCGCTGGATCTCGAAGGCTGAAGCCATAGCTTCACACGGTCGCCGAACGGGTTAGGGTCAGGACCCGATCCCATGGAGACCGCCGATGCGCCGACGCACCTTCCTGAAGACCCTGCCTGCCGGGGCTGTGCTGGCGGCGGCGTCGGCCGCGTCAGCCGCGCCACAGACACCACAGGCCACTGCGGCAGAGGCACGCGCCGCTCGCACCTACCCCTATGCCGGAATCGGGCCTGGCGACCGGATCATGGGCGCCCCGTTTGCGGGGCGGTCGACGGTCTGGGGGACACAGGGGGCCGCCGCAACGGCGCATCCCGCCGCGACCCTGATCGGGATCGATACCCTGAGGCGCGGCGGTTCGGCCATCGATGCCGCCATCGCCATCAATGCGGCCCTGGGCTTTCTGGAGCCGACCGCCAACGGCATCGGCGGCGATGCGTTCTGTCTGATGTGGGATCCGGCGCAGCGCAAGGTCGTGGGCTTCAACGGGTCGGGCAACAGCCCGGCGGGCCTGTCACTGGCCACGGCCCGGTCGAAGGCGGGACCGGATGGATTTCTGCCGCGCTACGGGGCGGTCACCGTCAATGTGCCGGGCACCGTCGATGCCTGGTGGAGCGCTCATCAGCGGTACGGCAAACTGCCCTGGAAGGACGTCCTGCTGCCGGTCGCCGAGATGTGCGAGCGCGGCATCCCGATGCCGCAGCTGATCGCCTGGTATCTTGAGCGGAACATGGCGGGTTTCGACCGGTCGGCCGCGATCATCGAGGACAATGACAATCGCAAGCGGGTCTATGCACCGGGCGGCCGGACGCCCCGTTCAGGTGAGGTCTTCGCCAATCCTGACCTGGGCCGCACCTACCGGATGATCGCCGAGGGGGGCCGCGACGCCTTCTACGATGGTCCGATCGCTGACCAGATCGAGGGCTATTTCCGTCGCATCGGCGGCTGGATGACACGAGCAGACCTGAAGGCCCATGCAACGGAATGGGTCGAGCCGATCATGACCACCTATCGCGGGGTCGAGGTCTACAGCCTCGGGCCCAATACCCAGGGCCTTTCCACCAACCAGATCCTGAACATCTGCGAACAGTTCGATCTCAAGGCGATGGGGTTCCAGTCCGCCGCCTCGATCCACCATCAGGCGGAGGCCAAGCGGCTGGCGTTCGAGGACCGGGCCCGCTGGTTCGCCGATCCACGCTTCGCCCGAACGCCGGTCGAATATCTGAACTCCAAGGCCTATGCGGCCGAGCGCGCGAGACTGATCCGGCCGGACCGGGTCATGGAGCGGGCGATGCCCGGCGATGCCCCGACCCAGGGCGACACGACCTATTTCAGCGTCGCGGACAGTGACGGCATGATGGTCAGCTGGATCCAGTCGAATTATCGCGGAATGGGCTCGGGCCTGGTGCCCGACGGCGCGGACGGCCAGACGCTGGGCTTCATGTTCCAGGACCGGGGCGAGCTTTTCGCCCTGACCGATGGCCACCCCAACGTCTATGCCCCCGGCAAGCGGCCGTTCCATACGATCATCCCCGGCTTTGCCTGCAAGGACGGACAGCCGTGGATGGCCTACGGCGTCATGGGCGGCGGGATGCAGCCCCAGGGTCAGGCCCAGATCGTGATCAACATGGTTGATTACGGCCTCGACCCGCAGGAGGCCGGCGATGCGCCGCGCTGGCAACACGAAGGATCAACTGAGCCGACCGGGCATCCGGCGGAAGGGCAGGGTGTGCTGCACCTTGAAACCGGTGTGCCGGCCGACACCCGCGCAGCGCTGCAAGCCATGGGCTGGACCCTTGGCGAACCCAATGGCGGCTTCGGGGGCTACCAGAATGTGGTGCGGCAGGTGAACGACCGGGGGCCCTGGACCTATGGAGCCGCCACCGAGATGCGCAAGGACGGGATCGCCCTGGCCTACTGAGCCGCTACGGCCTCCGGATCCAGCGCATAGACGGTGGCGCAGTATTCGCAGGTGACATGGATCATGCCGTCCGGCTCGACCATTTCTGCGCGCTCCGCTTCGGTGAACGAACCCAGGACCGACTGGATGCGATCCGGCGAGCAGCGGCAGTGCGCCTTCAGGGCATGGGCATCCTCCAGCCGCACACCGTCCTCGTGGAACAGGCGGAACAGCAGGGTCTCGGGCGGGACGGTCGGGTCGATCAGCTCGTCATCCGCAAGGGTGTGGAACAGGGCGCGTGTCCGGTCCCAGACGTCCTCGGTCGAGCCCCTGGCTTCGTCCCCGGCAATCAGCTGGATCAGCGCCCCGCCGGACCGCCAGCGCGTGCCGGCGTCCGTCGTCACCTGACCAACGGCCAGATGCACCTTTGTCGGGATCTGTTCGGATTGTTCGAAATAGTGCTCGGCGGCCAGCGACAGGCTCTCGCCCTCGATCGGCGTGATCCCCTGGGTGCGCTCGAAATCGGGGCCACGGTCCAGGGTCATGACGAACACGCCCTGACCGAGCAGGGCCCTGGCTCCCGGACGGACGAAGCCGGTCGAGGCTTCGGTCACCTGATCGGCGTCATATCGGCAGTAGCCGCGCATGGAACCGTTGGTGTCGTAATCGGCGACGACATAGCGGACGGGACCATCGCCCTGGGCCTGAACGATCAGTCGGCCCTCGAATTTCAGGGCCGACCCGACCAGGGCCGCCAGCGCGCAGGCCTCGCCGAGAAGTGCAGCGACGGGCTCAGGATAATCATGGGCCGACAGGATGGTGTCGATGGCATCGCCCATGCGCACGATCCGGCCACGCACCGGCCAGCCTTCGATCTGGAAGGCTGCGGCGAGGTCGTCGGTGGGCGTGAAGGCGGGCGCGTGATCTGTCACGGCGGTGTCCTGAAAAGCGGATGTGTTGGAAGGGGTGCAAGATAGGGATGCGTGCGTCACTCTGAAAGGGCTGTATAAATCCCTGGCCGGCTATCGATCGGAACAAGCGGGCGTGACACCCTGTTTCCGGCAATCGCGACCTTGACGACAACGAAGGCTATTCATGACGACCAAGACCGCACTGAAGCCGTTGGACACCCAGGCCATCGTGATCACCGGTGCCACATCCGGCATCGGTCTGGCGACGGCACGACGGGCAGCACGTCAGGGTGCCTGTGTCTTTCTGATCGCGCGTGGCGAGGACGATTTGCGGGCCCTGTGCGAGGCGCTTCAGGCCGAGGGCGCGCGTTGCGCCTGGGCGGCCGCCGACGTTGCGGACCACGCGGCGCTGTCGGCCGCGGCCGAAAAGTGCAAACGCCTGTTCGGGGGCTTCGATACCTGGGTCAACAATGCAGGCGTCTCGGTTTTCGGCCCGATCCGCGAGACCTCGATGGAGGACCAGAGGCGTCTGTTCGAGACCAACTACTGGGGCGTCGTCAATGGCTCCATGATCGCCGCCGAACACCTGCGGACCCAGCCAGGGGGCGGGACCATCGTCAATGTCGCCTCGACCCTGGCAGATGCCCCCATGCCGGCCCAGGGTGTCTATTCGGCTTCGAAACATGCGGTGAAGGGCTTCACCAATGCCTTGCGCATGGAGATGGTGCGAGAAAAATCCCCTGTCCGGATCAGTCTGGTCAAGCCGGCCGCCATTGACACTCCCCATCCAAAATATGGGCAGGGCCTGACAGGCTATGCTGTGCAGAACCCCCAGCCGGTCTATGCCGCGCATGTCGTGGCCGACACCATCATCTGGTGCGCGACCCACCCGATCCGAGAGATCACCGTGGGCGGCAGCGGCCGGATCATCGCGTCGTTCTACTCAGCTTTGCCGATGCTGGCGGAACCACTCCTCGCCAGATTCGCTCCTAGGCTCATGCGCGATCGCGCGTCCGATTATCAGCCGTTCGATGATGGTCTCTCCGACCCGACCCGCGACGGCCTCGAAGAAGAGGTATTCTATCCAATGGTTCGCAATTTCAGTGTTATCGCCGAAGCCCGCAAGCATCCTGGCATTACCGCCGGCAGCGTGGCGCTTGTTGCCGTGGCCGCTATCGCGACGGTCCTGCTGACGCAGCGTTCCGGGCCCATGCGCTACGAACGTATCCGTGAGCGGCTGGACCCGCGTGGATGGCTGGACGCCGAGGCCCTGCGTCACCGCTTCGAAGACATCTCGCGCGGCCTGCGTGATGGCGTTGAGGATCTGGGCGACCGTGCGTCCGATCTGCGCGACGACACCAGCCACCAGGCTCGCCGCTGGTTCAAGCGGAGCAAGAAGGCTGTCTCGCCGCGTCAGCGCGAGCGCTACGCGCGCGAGGCACGCCGCTACGCCGACGAAGCCGGCCAGTCCGCCCGTCGCTATGCCGGGCAAGCCGGCCAGTATGCCAAGGATCATGCACGCGAAGGCGGAGCCCTGCTGGCTGTGGCCACGATTGCCGCTGCCATTGGTGCGGCTGCGCTCGAAACCCGTCGGCCTGAAAGCCGCATTCGCCGCCTGGCCAAATTCTAGGCCGCAGGTTCAGCAATCGTCGTTGCTGCAACTGCGAAGGTGGGGGTAGTTAGGCATCATGGCCGACACCCCCACACTCGTTTTCGATTTTGACTCCACGCTGGTGCGGGTCGAGACCCTGGAGGTGTTGGCGGATATCGCGCTGGACGGGCGCGCCGACGCCACAGACATCCGCGGGGAGATCGGGCGGCTGACGGACCAGGCCATGGCGGGCGAGATTGCCTTTGGCGACGCCTTGCGCCGGCGTCTGGCGTTGCTGCCCCTGAACCAGAGCCACGTGACAGCGCTGGCGGATCGCATTCTGGAGGAGGGAACGCCCTCCGTCCGCCGCAACCTTCGCTTCTTTCAGGACAATGCCGACCGGATCATCATCCTTTCAGGCGGGTTTCGCGAGATCATCGCTCCGATCGCCCAGCGTCTCGGCATCGCTGCGGACCGGGTGTTCTGCAACGACCTGATCTATGACGCCGAGGATCAGGTGGTCGGCGTCGACGACAGCAATCCCCTTTCCAGAGCCGGCGGCAAACCTGAGGTCATTCGGTCGCTGCACCTGACCGGTCCGGTGGTCATGATCGGCGACGGCTGGACCGATGCCGAGGTCAAGCTGGCTGGCGCTGCAGACCGCTTCTACGCCTATACCGAGATTGTACGGCGCGAGGCTGTCGTCGCCGCAGCAGATGCCGAGGTTCCGTCGATGGACGAGCTTCTGCATCTGGAAGGCCTTCCAGGCCGCTGGTCCTACCCCCGTGCTCGTGTCCGCATGCTGCTGCTGGAAAACATCCATCCGGCGGCCGTCATGCGCCTGGAAGAGGCGGGCTATACCGTCGAAACCCGCAAGGGTGCGCTGGATGAAGACGACCTCATTGCTGCGCTCAAGGGCGTGCATGTCCTTGGCATTCGGTCCAAGACCCAGGTCAGCGAGCGCGTGCTGGCAGAGGCCGATCGCCTGATGGCGGTGGCCGCCTTCTGCATCGGGACCAACCAGATCGACCTCGACGCCTGCGCGACGCGGGGCGTGGCCGTGTTCAACGCCCCGTATTCGAACACGCGTTCGGTGGTCGAACTGGCCATCGGCCTGACCATCACCCTGATGCGAGACGTCGCGGACAAGTCGGCTGCCATGCACCGCGGGCAATGGAACAAGTCCGCCGACGGCTCACGCGAACTTCGCGGCAAGACCCTGGGAATCGTCGGCTACGGTGCCATCGGGTCCCAGCTGTCTGTGCTGGCCGAGGCCCTGGGCATGCGGGTCGTCTTCCACGACCTGTCGGAGCGGCTGGCGCTCGGCAATGCCCGCCGGATGCGCAGTCTGGATGCCCTGCTGGCTGAAAGCGATGTGGTTTCGCTGCATGTGGATGGTCGCAAGGAGAACGAAAACCTGATCGGTGCCGCCCAGCTGTCGCGGATGAAGACCGGGACCCTGCTGCTGAACCTGTCGCGCGGGCATGTTGTCGACATCGGGGCCCTGACGCAGGCGATCGGATCGGGACGCATCGGCGGCGCGGCCCTGGATGTCTTTCCCGAGGAGCCCCGCACAAATTCGGATCCTTTCGACAGCCCGTTGATGGGCCTGAAGAACGTTATCCTGACACCACACATCGGGGGATCGACCGAGGAGGCTCAGGAAGCCATCGCGGAGTTCGCGGCGGACCGGCTGCTGGGCTACCTCAACCGGGGTGACACCACCTTCTGCGTCAACCTGCCGAACGTCCAGCTCGCCGATGTGTCGGGCGGGCACCGGATCCTGCACATTCACCGCAACCAGCCCGGCGTGCTAGCCGAGCTGAACCGCGAGCTGACGACCGCTGGCCTGAACATCCTCGGACAGCATCTGAAGACCGACGAGCGCACCGGTTATGTGATCACCGATGTCGACCACGGTTATGAACCCGAGGCGCTCCGTGCGCTGAAGACTGTTGCAGGAACGCTGCGCTTTCGACTGCTCCACTAGAAGCTGACGCAACGGCATCTTGCGCGCCCGGAAAACGGGCGCACACTGGTCTCCAACGGTTCCGACAGGAGAGCCGAATGGGAGGATTCATATGTCTCGTTATCTTCGCGGAGCGGCGCTGGCCGTTCTGACGTTTGCCGCTGCGTCCGCGCTGGCCAACACGGCCAGTGCCCAGAGCTACAGCCGTCTGGTCGTGTTCGGCGACAGCCTGAGCGACAACGGCAACCTCTTCATCGCATCGGGGCGCACCCAGCCTGCATCGCCCCCCTATTTCCAGGGCCGTTTCTCGAGCGGGCCTGTGTTCACGGAACTGCTCGGCTTCAACGCCGCCAATTTCACGGGCTCGGTCACCGGCAGCATCAACTATGCCTATGGCGGCGCGCGCACGGATTCGTCAGCCTTCCCGCCAGGCATGCGCAATCAGCTGGCCGCCTACCTCGGCCGGGGCGGCGTGTTCGGACGGGGTGATCTGGTCAGCATCCTGGGTGGGGCCAACAACCTGTTCCAGGGCCTGCCGATCGCAGGTGCCACCAGCAATCCGACCGGCGCCATCAGTCCCGTCGCCATCGGGGCCGCCAACGACATCAATTTCCTGGTGACCAGCGTGGCCGGGGCCGGGGCGGGGACCATCCTTGTCTCCAATCTGCCCAAGCTCAGCCTGACGCCCCAGTTCCGCAACACGACGGCAGCCCCGCTGGCCGACTTTGCTGCGGGGCAGTTCAACGACTCGCTCCGGAGCCAGCTGATCGCAACAGCGGCGACGCGTCCGGGCACCAACATCATCCTGATGGATCTGTTCAAGATCGGTGATGCCATCGCCGCGAACCCCGGGGCTTTCGGCATCACCAATGTGACCGATGCCTGCTTCAACGGTGTGACCGTCTGCGCTGACTCTTCGGGCTATTTCTATTTCGACGGCGTCCATCCGACTGCCCTCGGCCACCGTCTGCTGGCCCAGGTCGCCAACGACTACCTCTACTATGGTGACATCGGAGCCCAGTCGGCCCTGCTAGGCGAGACCGCCTTCCGTCACCGCGAGGATTCGCTCGACGCATCAAGCGAGGCCCTGTCGGGTCGTGCCGCGTGGGAAGAAGGCACAGCCATCGTGCTCCGCAGCCAGTACGACCAGACGGACACGGACGCCCGAGGCACGGTCCGCGATTCCGAATCGACCGGTTATGCCGCGTCGATCGGAATCGAACACAGCCCGTCGGCCAGCTGGCGGATCGGTGCGGCAGGCAGCTATCGCAATGCCGACGTCCAGAGCGGTACCCTCGGGTTCGACCTGGAGACCATCGCCTTCGACGCCTACGCCGGCTGGCGCGCGAACAATGTCTTCGTGAATGCGGCGGCGGGTATCGCCAACGACCGGTACGACCGGATCGACCGGGTCACCTCGCTCCAGTCCATCACCCATATCGCAGAGACCGACGGTGTCAGCGTCGGCGCGCGGGCCCAGGCCGGCTTCTGGTTTGGCGGCGGAGAAGGCCTGTCGATCTCGCCGCGTGCGGCCGTCACCTGGGGCTCCAGCGACGTGAACGGCTATGTCGAACAGGGCATTGCGGCCCAGTACGACTATCGCGATCGCACCGTCGAGGGCATCACCGCCGAGGCCACCCTGAGGGCCGAGGGCGACTTCTCGGGCTTCGAATTCTTCATCGAGGGCGGCTATCGCGACAGCCTGGACGACAGTTCCGAGGCTGTCCGGGTCGGCATTGCCGGCAACCCGGCCCAGGTGCTGTCCCGCGAGGTGACCGAGCCGTTTGGCGGGCAGGTGCTGGCAGCTGCTGGTGTCAGTGGCGACTGGGGCCCGGTGCGGGTCGATGTCGGCTACCACGGCCGCTACGGTGACCATGCCACCAGCCACATGGGTGGGGTGACCCTGCGACTGCCGCTGCAGTAGCGGACGGCAAAGCCGGAAATGGAATGGCGCGGTGGCTTCGGCTGCCGCGCCTTTTCCTTTGGTGGTGCGACGCCTTGCCACGCACCGGGCCCAAAAGTCGCCGTATGACGGCGTGATGGAGGCTCCCCCGACGCTCCTTCGGTGGCGTTCAGCCGCGGATACAGCGACCGTCGGGCCCAAGTCCGCTCGATGTAGCGCCACGCTTCCGGAACCATGACATCTCGCCTGACCGCCCTTCGAAGCCACCTTGTCCTGTCTGTGCAGGCCATCGGCCTGTTGGCCGTTGCCGTTCTGGCCATGGCGGCAGCACCGTTGACGCCGGACCTGGAGGGTTCGCTTGAGTCAGGGGCCGTTCCGACTGCCATCCCTGTGATCGCCGAGTTGGAGGCCGCAGGCCCCGTCTACCGCCAGATTGCCTTTGCGGAACCCGTCAGGGGTTTCGCAGTCAACTCGAGGTTCGGCATGCGTCGTCTGGGGGGCGAGCCGGAGGCCAGGATCCACAAGGGCGTCGATATAGCGGCACCAACGGGAACGTCGGTGTTTGCGGCGACCGAAGGCCGGGTTCTGCGGACGGGTTATCAGCCGGAAGGATACGGTCGTTTCGTGGAGCTGGAACATCCGAACGGCATGACCACGCTTTACGCGCACCTCAGCCGGATCGACGTGGCGGGCGGACAGACCGTCATGGCCAGCCAGCGTGTCGGTCTGGTCGGCTCGACCGGCTTCTCTACCGGCCCGCACCTGCATTTCGAGGTCCGGCGAAACGGGGCGCAGATCAATCCCGCCAAGGTGACCGGACGAACCTTCGCCGTGAAGATGGACCTTCCAGCCGGCTGATCCCGCATTACACGAAATAAAGTTTTGCGCGCCCTGACAGCTTGCTAGGCTCCCTGATACGGCAGGGCAGGGGCACCGGACATGACAGCGGCATTGACGCTCGAGAGCGTCAGCAAACGGTACGGCGACTTCCAGGCTGTGCGTGACCTCAGCTTTCAGGTCGAAAAAGGCCAGATCTGCGGCTTCCTGGGCCCCAATGGCGCGGGCAAGACGTCGACCCTTCGCATGATCCTGGGGCTGCAGCCCGCCACCACAGGCCGGATCGAGATTCTCGGGGCCGACGATGGCCGAAAGGTCCGTGACCGGATCGGATTCCTGCCGGAGGAGCGAGGCCTCTACAAGAAGATGACCCCGATCGACGCCATCGCCTTCTTCGGCGCCCTGAAGGGCTTGCCGCAAGCCGAGGGCCGCAAGCGGGCGCGGGATCTGCTGGAGCAGCAGGGCCTCGGCGCGGCCCGCAACAAGAAGATGAAGGAGCTGTCCAAGGGGATGGCCCAGAAGGTCCAGCTGATCGCCTCTGTCGTGCACCGGCCCGAGTTCGTGATCCTCGACGAGCCGTTCAGTGGTCTGGATCCGGTCAATCAGCAGGGGCTCGAGGCCATGATCCGCGGCCTGGCGGCTGACGGCGCGACAGTGCTGTTCTCCACCCACGTGATGCAGCACGCAGAGCGGCTGTGCGACAAGGTCGTCCTGCTGGCGCGGGGCCGCAAGGCCTTTGAAGGCACGGTGACCGAAGCGCGCGCCACCTCGCCCCGCCTGCTTGAGCTCGAGGGCGAGATTTCCACGGCAGCGGTCGCGGCCCTGCCGGGTGTATCTGCGGTTGAGCATACCGGAGGTGACGAGGTCGGCGTTCGGATCCTGAAGGCCACATTGGCCCCGGGTGCCGGGGGGCAGGAAGCCCTGAAAGCCGCCTTCCTGGGCGGGCTGGACGTGCGCCGTTTCGAACTGCGCGAGCCCAGCCTGCATGACGCCTTCATCGGCCTGACGGGCGACCATCCGGACCAGGACACCTCCACCAAGGCTCTGGAGGCCGCGCAATGAACCGTATCCTGCTGATCGCTCAACGCGAATTCATGGCCTATGCCAGGACGGTCGGTTTCTGGCTGTCGCTGCTGGCCTTTCCGATGTTCGCGGTGCTGGGCGGAGCCCTGCCGATCCTGATGCAGACAAGCCAGCCGGTCCGGCAAGTGGTCCTGATCGAAGAGGGGCCTGCGGCGTCCGGCCTTGCGGCTGCCGTGCGGGACTCCTTTGCGCGCGACCGGGAACGCAGGCTCGAAAATCGCCGGGAAGCGCAGGAGGCGGCGGAGAAGGCGGCCGGATCTGCTGGCGGTACAGCGGCCAGTGAGGCCCTGAACCGCATCAGCGGGCCAACCATGCAGTTCGTGGACGTGCCGTCTGACCTGGCGACGACCCCGTCCGGCGAGCCGCGCGAAGCCCTGGCACGCAGGTATCTCGGAGACGAGGTGCCGGAGGCCCAGCAACTGGATGCCGTGGTCTTCCTGACAAGGGGCGAAGAGGCGCCCTCGGCTCGTGTCTGGACCCGTCGCGCGACGGACGATGCTGTCGAGGATGTCGTTCGGGCTGCCCTTCGCGACGCCCACCGCCGCGACGTGTTCCAGACGGCGGGCATTGATCCCACCGTCGTCAGCGAGATGGAAAAGTTCCGGCCCGAGATCACCGCCCTTTCGCCCCAGTCGGCCAGTGGCGGGGAGGTGTCCTTCCGAGATCGCCTGCCGGGGATCGTCGGACTGGCGTCCGGCTTTCTGCTGTGGTCGCTGGTCATCACAGGGGCCTCGATCCTGCTGAACAGCGTGATGGAGGAGAAGTCCAACAAGATCCTGGAGGTCCTGCTGTCGTCGGCATCGTCGACCGAGATGATGACGGGCAAGGTTCTGGGCGTGGCGATGCTGACGGGTACGGTCATGCTGGTATGGGGGGGAATAGGCGCATTCGGCCTGCTGACGACCTTTCCCCAGACAGCGGTAGATATCGGCTCGGTCCTGCTGGACGGCGGGCTGATCTTCTATTTCCTGGCCTATGCGGTCGGCGGGTACCTGATGTACGCGGTGCTGTTCGCCGCGATCGGGGCCTTCTGCGAGACACCGCGCGATGCCCAGACCCTGATGGGGCCGATCATGATGATCCTGGTCGTGCCAATCCTAGTCATGCAGATGGCCCTGCAGACGCCGGATGCGGCGATCGTCCGGATCCTGTCGTGGGTACCCTTCTTCACGCCCTTCCTGATGAGTGCCCGTGCGCCGTCCGAGCCCCCGATGTTCGAGATCATCGGCACCATGGTCGGCATGTTCGCCTTTGCCCTGCTGATGATCTGGCTGGCGGGTCGCGCCTTCCGGGCGGGTGCCCTGTCGGACGTCAAGCTCAGCTGGAAGAGCTTTGCCAGCGCGATGCTGGGGCGGTCCTGATCCGTCCGGCTTGAGAGATGACCAAAGAAAAAGCCGCCCCGGTTTCCCGGGGCGGCTTTTGATCCTCAGGGCCTGATCGGCGTCAGACGCGCGGGACGCGCGGCTTGGGCGGCGGCAGCAGGCCTTCGCGCTGGGCGCGCTTGCGAGCCAGCTTGCGGGCGCGACGCACGGCTTCAGCCTTTTGACGGGCACGCTTTTCCGAGGGCTTCTCGAAATGCACGTGGCGCTTCATTTCACGGAAGCTGCCTTCACGCTGCATCTTCTTCTTCAGGGCTTTGAGCGCCTGATCGACATTGTTGTCGCGGACAAAAATCTGAACCAGGGGTATCTCTCCTTTGGCCGCCCGCCGCGCACCCTCTCAGGGCAGTCGGGCAGACAAATAAACACGTTCCTCTCGGCCGATCCCCGAAAATGCGGAGGGGTCGCGAGGTGAAGGCGGGCTGATACACGAGCCACACCGTCCTGTCCAGATCGTCGCGGCGGTTCGTGGAGGGTCGCAGCGCAGGTTTTTCGGGCTTATCCTGTGACCATGACCGACGCGCCACACCTGTCGAATACAGAAGCCCCGGACTGGGCCGACCGCATGGAACAGACCGTGCTGGACGCCGCCATCGCCCGTGCGCCCCGGCTGGGCTGGAACAGCCGCCTGCTGCGTTCGGCCTGCGAGGCCAGTGGCCTGTCCGAGGGTGACGAAGAACTGCTGTTCCCGAACGGGGCGCGGGACCTCGCGGCCCTGCTGTCGCGACGCCACGACGCGCGGGCCCTGGCCGCCCTGGAACAGACCCCGGCGGCAACATTGAAGATGCGCGAGCGAATCGCTGTGTCGGTCTCGGCGCGGATGGAGGCGGGAGCCGCAGATCTGGCCGCGACGAAACGCTGCGCCGCCTTCCTGGCCCTGCCGACCAATGCCGATCTGGGGCTGTCCCTCGCGTGGGAGACTGCGGACCATCTGTGGCGCTGGGCGGGCGACACGGCCACCGACTGGAACCACTATTCGAAACGCACGATCCTGTCGGGCATCCTGATCCCGGCCCTGACCCTGCGATGGTTCGACGGACGCGAAAAGGCCGAGGCCTTTGTTTCCGCCCGGATCGACAACGTCATGGCCTTCGAAAAGTGGAAGGCGGGCAAGGATTTCGAAAGACCGATCCGCAAGGCCACCGAACTGCTGAGCCGATTGCGCTACGGCGCAAAGGTCTGATCCAAAGCGATGGCCTGGTCAGGCCAGCGACCTGACCCGGTTCACATGCGCCATCTTGCGGCCCGGCCGGGCTTCGGTCTTGCCGTAGAGGTGAAGCCGGACATCGGGCTCGGCTGACAGGTTCGTCCACTGATCGATCTCGTCGCCCAGCAGGTTCGTCATCTCGACGCGGGCGTGGGCCGCCGTAGCCCCCAGAGGCCAGCCAGTGATGGCGCGGATGTGCTGTTCGAACTGGTCGCAGCCACAGCCGTCCTGCGTCCAGTGGCCGGTGTTGTGGACCCGGGGCGCGATCTCGTTGACAAGCAGCCCACCCGCCTGTCCGTCCTGCCCCGGGATGTCGAACAGTTCGACGCCCAGCACCCCAACATAGTCCAGCCCGTCCAGAATGGCCTCGGCGATCTCCCGGGCCCGGGCATCGGTGGCGGCGTCGGTGACGGCGGGGGCGAGGGTCGTCTTCAGCACCCCTTTGGTATGGGTGTTCTCGCCCAGCGGATAGACTGCAATCTCGCCGGACTGGCTGCGCGCCGCGATAATGGACAGTTCGCGCGTGAAGGCCGCCCGGGCTTCCAGAATGGCCGGGCGGCCGGCGATGGCCTCGAAAGCCGCCTCGGCTTCGGCCGCATCCCGTATCCAGACCTGACCCTTGCCGTCATAGCCCTCGCGTCGTGTCTTCAGCAGGGACGGCGTCCCCAAATGCTGAATGGCCGCCGTCAGGTCGTCCAGCGTGTCCACGGCGACGAAGTCGACGGTGGTGGCCCCCACGGCATTCAGGAAGGTCTTCTCGTCGACCCGGTCCTGCGCCACGGCCAGGGCGGTTGGTCCCGGAGCCACCAGCGCCCCGGCCTCGGCCAGCCGCTCGATCGACGCGGCGGGCACATTCTCGAACTCGAAGGTCACGACATCGCAGACCCGGCCGAGTACCGTCAGGGCCGTGGGATCATCGTATTCCGCCACGATCTGGCCGCGGGAGACGCGACCGGCCGGGCTGTTCTCCTCCGGATCGAGAATGACGACGTCGAAGCCCAGTCGCGAGGCCGCCTGGCTCAGCATCCGGCCCAGCTGGCCCCCGCCCAGGATGCCGATGGTCGAACCGGGAGAAAGCGGCAGGGTCGGCAATCTCAGTCCTCGACGGTTTCGTGCACGGCCTCGGTCTGGGCCTCACGGAAGGCGGTCAGCCGTCCGGCCAGGGTCTCGTCCGACAGCGCCAGGATCTGGGCCGCCAGAATGCCGGCATTCTTGGCTCCCGCCTCGCCGATGGCCAGGGTCGCGACCGGGATCCCCCCGGGCATCTGGACGATCGACAGCAGCGAATCGAGCCCGCTCAGCGCCTTGGACTGCACCGGAACACCGAGCACGGGCAGGTCGGTCATGGATGCCGCCATGCCCGGCAGATGGGCGGCACCGCCGGCACCGGCGATGACGACCTTGAAACCGGCTGCCTTTGCGCCGTTGGCGAAATCATACAGGCGTTGTGGCGTGCGATGGGCCGAGACCACTTTGGCCTCCCAGGCCACGCCCAGCCGGTCCAGAGTTTCGGCCGCGTGCTTCATTGTGGGCCAGTCGGATCGACTGCCCATGATGATCGCCACGGGGGGCGAACTCTGCGGAGGAAGGACCGTCGCCATCAGCGTCGCCTTTCGCGGGAAAGCGGCGCGATACAGCACGCGCGTTGCGCCCGCAACAGACGGCGTTAGCATATGGCCTATCGCGCTGGATTGAGTCGCGGTCCTTCCGGAGCCGTTCCCCCCTGTGACCGACCTGGCCACTCTCGACCTGCATGCCGAGCTCGAGCGCCTGCGCGCCGAGGTCGAGGCCTTGCGACAGCGCGCCGAGGCGGCGGAAGCGGCCGCGGATCACGACGTCCTGACGCCGGCCCTGAACCGTCGCGGCTTCGTGCAGGCACTGAACCGGACCATGGCCTTCTGCACGCGTTATGGCTCCCAGGCTGTGCTGCTCTATCTGGATCTGGACGGATTCAAGGGGGTCAACGACACCCTTGGCCACGCCGCCGGGGATGCGGCCCTGATCCATGTGGCCAATCTGCTGATGGCCAATGTGCGCGAGAGCGATGCCGTGGGGCGGCTGGGCGGTGACGAGTTTGGGCTGGTGATGCTCAATGCGGGTCTGGAAGCGGGACGGGAAAAGGCCCGGCGCCTGACCGAGACGCTCGAGCGGGACGGCTTCACCTGGGGCGGCGAGACGGCAAAGCTGGGAGGATCCTTTGGCATCCGGGTCTGGAGCGGTCAGATGGATGCCGAAGCCTGGATGGCCGAGGCTGATGCCGCGATGTGGGTTCGCAAGCGCGGCCGCTAGATCCGCTCAGGCGATGATGTCGGGCAGCAGCTGATCCTCGACCTTCACGATCTCGTCGCGCAGCACAAGCTTCTTGCGCTTGAGCCGGGCAATCAGCAGCTGGTCGGGGATCGGCATATGGCTGAGCGCTTCAATTGAGGCCTCCAGGTCGGCATGCTCGACCCGCAGCAGTTTCAGCTGTGCCTGAAGGGCGATCTCTTCATCGGTCAGTATCGGTTGGTCGTCGTTCATGGTCAGCCCCGGACGCGCGGTCCCTATAGCTCAGCTGGGTTCAGGCCGGAAGGCGCTCGGCGAGCGCAGTCAGGGCGGGACGTGGAACGACACGGGACCAGAGGCGCGCCGTGTCGACCAGCCCGTCGATCGCGGGCTTCGGCGCGCCATCGGGAGGCGGGGCGAGCTGTTCGAGCGCGGCCAGAAGATGTTTTTCGGCCTCCAGTTCGACAGCCTTGATGCGGTCCCGGATCAGCTCGCGGGCCAGGTCCCCCATGTCGGGGATCGGGCTCTTGATGGCACGACGGATGACCCGCAGCGGCACGATGGTGGTGTCCGTCCAGGCCCGGGCCATGTCGCAGGCGGCCTCCAGCGTGTCGGCATCCGCAGACCGTCCGGTTCTTGCCATCCAGGCCGCCCAGAGCAGCAGCGGTACATTCTGGCCGGCCTCGTCCTGAAGGTGCAGACAGGCCTCGGCCACACCCGGGGCGGAATAGACCTCGGACGACCAGTCCCAAAGGGTCTTCATGCTGCGGCTCCCGCGGCCGCCGGACCGTTGAGGCCCTCCCAGCGCCTGACCGCAGACCAGTCGAGCCCGAAAGCGTCCAGTGCCCGTCCGACCGACTGGTCGACCATGTCGTCGATCGATTTCGGGCGCGAATAGAAGGCGGGAAGGGGCGGGGCGATGGTGGCCCCCATTTCCGCCAGAGCGGTCATCGTGCGCAGATGCCCAAGGTGGAACGGGGTCTCGCGCACCATCAGGACCAGCGGCCGCCGCTCCTTCAGCACCACGTCCGCCGCCCGGGTCAGCAGGGTCGAGGTCACGCCGGTAGCGATCTCGCTCATCGTCTTGACCGAGCAGGGTGCGACGATCATGCCCAGGGTCCGGAACGATCCGGAAGCGATCGTGGCTCCGACATCGGCCAGCTTGTGGACCACCGACGCCCGCCCGGTCAGATCATCCGGGCCGAGATCGGTTTCCTGCGACAGGGTCAGGAGGGCGGCGCGGGTCACGACCAGATGGCTCTCGACCCCCAGCTCCTTCAGCGCATCCAGCACCCGAACTCCGTAGATCACTCCAGATGCGCCGGAAATCCCGACCACAATCCGTGGGTTGGAGTTGCGTACGGCTCCGTTCACATCATGGTCCATATTGGGGGTCAGTCTCTGTGGGTCGGCGCTGATCGGCAATCACTGAAATGTGATTCTACAGTCGGTCAGGTCCGGCGCTCTCTACCTTCGTCCGTTAGACATGGAGGCGCAAGCCATGACCATCGAAGCCCGAATCCGCGAACTGGGAAACCGTCATCGCCAACTGGACACGGTGATCCGGCAGGAAGTGAACAGACCGTCCGTGGACCCGCTTCAAGTCAGGGAGCTGAAACGACGAAAGCTCAGGCTGAAGGAAGAAATCACCAGTCTCGAGAGCCGCGCCCACTAGCGGGTCCGGACCGAAACCAGACGGCCCCGGGAGTGATCCCGGGGCCGTTTTCGTTTCAGTTTCCGGTGCCGAAGACCGAGGCGGCTGTTGGCTCCGCGCCGCGGCGCTCGCGCTCTTCCGGCACGAACTCCGGCTCGGCCGGTGTCTCGTCGACGGGCTGGATAGTGCCCCCGCTCTTCTTGAGATCGTCCTTGTTCTTCTTGGCCGCCGCCTTGGACACCAGATCGTCCAGCGCCAGTTGCCCGACGAGGCCCAGGGTCACGGGATCGACCGGCTTGATCTGCGGACTGTTCCAGTGGGTGCGGTTGCGCACGCTTTCGATGGTGGACTTGGTGGTGCCCAGCAATTTGGCGATCTGGGCGTCGGTCACTTCGGGGTGGTTCTTGACGAACCACATGATGGCGTCAGGGCGATCCTGGCGACGCGAGACCGGGGTATATTTCGGCGGAGCCTTAGTAACTTTCAGCAGCTCGGCATGGCGGCTGACGATGGCTTTGAGACGATAGCTCTCGTCCGCCTGGGCCTTGTCCAGCTCCTCGCGGGTCAGCTGGCCGCCGGTGATCGGATCGACCCCGCGGATGTCGCGCGAGACGTCGCCGTCGGCGATGCCACGGACTTCGAGGGGGTGCAGGCCACAGAAATCTGCAATCTGGTCAAAGGTCAGCGACGTATTGTCCACCATCCAGACCGCAGTGGCCTTGGGCATGAGGATGTCGGTCATGGGCGTAATTCCCGAAGATTGATTCAGCCCGGAACAGGGCGCTGGAAACGGCGGCGCCCGACCTTTCGGCCGGGCGCGATGGTCGTTCTATAGTCCGCTTTGGCGCAAAAGAAAACGATCCCCGACGACGCCGTACAGCCACGGTTCATGCGGACTGGTAAACACTGGTCTTTCAGACGCACTATGGAAGTGTGGGAGAGGGAGTCATCGCCATGAAATCGATCATCGTCGCAACCGCCGGACTGGCCCTGATGGCAGGTCTTGCCAGTGTGCCTCAGACGGCAGAAGCCCAGCAGCGTGGCGCGCCGCGCGGCAGCTATCAGCAGAGCTGCACAGGGGCCTATGTGAACCAGGGGCGCCTGTATGCCGATTGCAGGGACACCCGGCGCAATGTGCGCGAGTCCTCTATCCAGCTGAACCGTTGTTCGGACAGCGACATCGGCAATGACAACGGCCTGCTGGTCTGCAACGGCCAGCGCGGCGATTTCGAGGATGGGGGACGGCCCGGGCGGCCCGGTGGGGATGACCGGCCAGACTGGGGCAACGGCGGCGGTTTCAACGGCGGGCGCAACTCCATCACGCTCTATCGTGACGCCAATTTCCGGGGTGAGCAGGCCACATTCCAGGGCGCTGTGCCCAACCTGGGCAGCACCGGTCTCAACGATGCGGTCAGCTCCATGACGTTCCGCGGGGAATGGGAAGCCTGCACCGACTCCAACTTCCGGGGGCAATGCCAGGTGTTCAGCAATGATGTTCGCAATCTGGACCGCTGGGGCATGAACGACCGGATTTCGTCGCTCAGGCCCCTGCGCGGCCGCTACTGATCCAGCGTCAGCACGATCTTGCCAATGTGCTCGCCTGCTTCCAGCCGGAGGTGGGCGAGAGCGGCCTGTTCGAGCGGAAAGGTCGCCTCGACCGGTGGGCGGACCAGACCGGCGGTGACCCAGGGCCAGACGGTGTCCCGAACCGCCCGGGTCAGCCGGGCCTTTTCATCGGCTGATCGACCTCTCAGGGTCGAACCGGTCAGGGTGATCCGCTTCATCATGACCTTGGCCAGATCGATTTCCGCCTTCGACCCCGACAGCGTCGCGATCACGACCCACCGGCCAAAGGGTTTCAAAGCCTCCAGGTTCAGGGCCGCATAGTCCGACGCGACCATGTCCAGGATCACATCCACGCCGCCGGCTTCGGCGATCCGGGTGGCGAAATCGTCGGATCGGGCATCCAGACTGATGTCGGCGCCCAGTGCCTTCGCCGCTGCCGTCTTCTCCGGTCCTCTCGAGGTGGCGATGACCCGGGCACCGGCTGCCTTGGCCATCTGGATGGCGGTCACGCCTATGCCGCTGGTGGCGCCATGGATCAGCAGGGTTTCTCCGGCCTTCAAGGCCCCCGCCTCGAACACATTGGTGAAGACTGTGAAGACCGTTTCGGGCAGTGCGGCCGCCTGAACAAAATCGACCCCGTTCGGGATCGCCAATACGTGCCGCGCGTCCACCACCGCGAACGCGGCATACCCTCCGCCACCCAGCAGGGCGCAGACGCGGTCTCCGACCTTCCAGTCCGTGACATCCGCTCCGACCTGATCGATTTCCCCGGCAATCTCCAGCCCCAGAATGTCAGAGGCCCCCGGAGGCGCCGGGTAACGGCCCAGACGCTGGAAGATATCGGGACGATTGACGCCCGCCGCACGAACACGGACCCGCACTTGTCCCGGATCGGCCACTGGATCCGGCCGTTGTCCTGCAATCAGCGCCTCCGCCGGTCCGGAGCCTCCGGAGATCTCGATCACACGCATGTCGGGCTTTCTTGCAAATTGGACTTTCGAAGCGTTGAGATAGGGATTGAGACTGGCTCTGGCCACGACGGAGGCGATGATGACATTCGATGATCTGGACCCGCGTCCCCAGCGCGGGGCGGCCCTGGCGGCGCTTGGCCGTGAAGATCTTGATCTTTATTCGGTCGAAGAGCTGACGGAGCGGATTGCGGCGCTCGAGGCCGAGATCGCGCGAGACCGGGCCGCGATCGCGGCCAAGTCGGCCAAGAAATCTGCGGCCGACGCCCTGTTCAATTTCGGACAATAGACGATCCGCACACGTCTTTTCGCCTGTCAGGGACATGGCACGGGCGTTGCAGACCATCCGGTCCGGGTACGCTTTGGCCCGGACGATATGGGCGAGCGAGCCAATCATGGCTATGAAGGACTTCATGACTGACGCGTTGACCCCGCCCGAGACTGCCCGCGCTCGCGAGATCCGAGATTTTGCACGATCGGCCCTGCTGGAGCGTACGTTTCAGGACGGCATGGATCTGGTAGAGGAAACGGCCGCCTATCTGGATGGCGATGGGCGTCGCGAGTCGCGTCTGCTGTCGAGAGCGGCGGCCCTTGCCTACGCGGCCGACAGCATGCAGCTTACCACGCGCCTGATGCAGGTCGCTTCCTGGTTGCTGGTTCAGCGCGCTGTCCGGGAAGGCGACATGACCCCCGAGGCTGCGGCCGATGCCCGCTACCGCCTGTCAGAGCGGCCACTGGACGCCCAACCCAGCCACCCCGAACTGCCCATCGCCCTCGTGGAATATACCGTACGGGCCGAGAAGCTGTTCGACCGGGTGCTCTATCTGGACCGCCGCATGTATCTGGACGCGCCCGACGAACCCGAGGTCAATCCGGTGCTGAGCCAGATGGGCCTGCTTGAGGCGGCCTTCCGCCTCTAGCTGCCTCTCCTGGGATCAGATCACGCCTTCGATCAGCCCCCGTGCCTGGGCTTCCTGCGCTTCCAGATACCAGTTCGATGGCGCGAGCCGCAGGACTTCGTCCATCGTCACATCAGAACCATTGATGAGGTTCTCGAAGCCTTCGTTCTGGATGATGATCGAGTGTTCCAGTTCGTGCAGCATGGCGCGAACGGAGGCGATGCAGGTGGTCAACGGCCCGACGATCTGCAGCGTCTTGTCCATCTTGCGCTCATGGATCATCAGCCGCGTACCCCGGGTCAGATAGCGGTTGGGCCTTGCAAAAAAGCTCATGAAGGTTGCGCCAGCCGAATAAATGGCGGCCTTCCCAAGGAAGACGATCCGACGTTCGGGGTGCAGCTCGCTCTGATAGCGGATGTCCTCGCCCATCATCCGGGCGACTTCCGGATCGCCGCCAAGGGTCGACAGTTCGATGACCATCAGCCCATCGCACGGTGCCGCAGCGCATTGGGCGCGAAACTTGTCATACATGGCGTAGTCGACCTCGCCAGTCAGGCAGACGCGCGGTGCATCGAAATCCCGCGCCTCGAGCGGGGACAGTTCGATCGGGATCAGGGCGGTCTGGGACATGTTTGCCTTCCGGTAGGACGCCGGAAGCGCGGCCAGGGCCGATCCGGTTCCGTCAGACGTCCAGATCGGCCACGGCGAACTGGGCGTTGTCCTGGATGAACCGGAAGCGGGCATCCGCCTTCTTGCCCATCAGCCGCTCGACCAGATCCTCGATCTCGTCCTCGCTTTCGGGCAGGGTGACACGGGCCAGGGTGCGCTTCTTCGGATCCATCGTGGTCTCCTTCAGCTGGGAGGCCATCATCTCGCCCAGGCCCTTGAACCGGCCCAGCTCAACCTTCTTGCCCTTGAATGTCGTGCGCATCAGCTCCTCGCGATGCGCCTCGTCGCGGGCGTAGTCGGACAGGGGGCCAGCGCTTAGGCGATACAGCGGGGGCAGGGCCATGAACAGACGACCCTGGCGGATCACCTCGGGCATGGAGCGATAGAAGAAGGTGATCAGCAGGGCCGCGATATGAGCCCCGTCCACGTCGGCGTCCGTCATGATGACAATGCGCTCGTAACGCAGCTGTTCGATGTCGAAACGCGGACCCGGGGTCACACCCAGCGCCAGGATCAGGTCGCTGAGCTCGATATTGGCCCTCAGCTTGTCGGCCGTCGCGCTGGCGACGTTCAGGATCTTGCCCCGCAACGGGAGAATGGCCTGGGTCGTGCGATCCCGGGCCTGTTTGGCCGAGCCACCGGCCGAGTCGCCCTCGACGATGAACAGCTCCGTGCCATTGGCAGACTGACGGCTGCAGTCGCTGAGCTTGCCGGGCAGGCGCAGCTTGCGGGTCGCCGCGGCCCGCTGGACCTCCTTGTCCTTGCGACGCCGCAGCCGGTCCTCGGCGCGCTCGATGACGAAGCCCAGCAGGACGTTGGCCTGCTTCGGATTCTCGGTCAGCCAGTGATCCAGCGGGTCACGGATCAGGGCCTCGACGATCTTCTGCCCATCCGGCGAGGACAGCCGGTCCTTGGTCTGGCCCTGGAACTCCGGGTTCCGGATGAAGACACTGATCATGGCACCGGCATTGGCGATGACGTCTTCGGCGGTGATCTGGCCGGCACGCTTCTCGTTCGTCAGATCGCCGTAAGACTTCAGACCCTTGACCAGCGCCGCACGGAACCCCGCCTCGTGGGTCCCGCCGTCAGGCGTCGAGACGGTATTGCAGTAGGAACTGACAAAGCCGTCGGCATCGCCGAACCCGATCGGCGACCAGGTCACCGCCCATTCGACGGCGCCGGCCTCGCTCTGGCGCTCGACGCGGCCGGTGAAGGCGGGGGTCACAGTCTCGATTTCGCCGATCCGCTCCGACAGGGCATCAGCCAGGCCACCGGGGAAATGGAGGGTCGCCTGAGCCGGGGTCGCGTCGGTGATCCGGTCCTCGGCACAGGTCCAGTGAATCTGGACGCCCCGGAACAGATAGGCCTTCGACCGGGTCATCCGGAACAGCCGGGCCGGTTTGAAGGCCGCGCCGATACCGAAGATCTCTGCGTCAGGATGGAAACGGATCAGGGTGCCCCGCTTCTTCGACGCCCCCAACTGTTCGATCGGTCCCTGGGGCAGGCCACGGCTGAACGACTGTTTCCATTCGAACCCATCGCGCCAGACGGTGACGTCCAGCCGGTCCGACAGGGCGTTGACGACCGAGACCCCGACCCCGTGCAGACCACCCGAGGTCTCGTAGGCCTTGCCCGAGAATTTCCCGCCCGAGTGCAGCACGGTCATCACGACCTCGAGCGCCGACTTCCCGGGATGCTTGGGGTGAGGATCGACCGGGATGCCACGTCCGTCGTCACGGACCGACAGGACGCCATCCGCGTCCAGATCGACCCAGATCGACTTGGCATGCTTGGCCACCGCCTCGTCCATGGCGTTGTCGAGGACTTCGGCAAAGAGATGATGCAGGGCGCGTTCGTCGGTGCCGCCGATATACATGCCCGGGCGCTTGCGAACCGGCTCCAGCCCTTCCAGCACCTCGATCGAGGAGGCGGAGTAGCTGCCGGGTATGACAGGCGTGGACGGCGCCGCCGGCGAGCGAGGCGCCGCCGGCGCGGCAGCCTGAGGCTTCAGCGCGGGTTCTGGCGCGGCCGGCTTCGGCGGCGTCGGTTCATCGTCAAAGGCGAATAGGTCTGCGGGATTGCCCATGGGCGTACTGTGCGGCGATTCGGGAGCCGGGTTGGTAGGCCTGTCTCGTCCGACCGGCAAGATGCCGATAAAGCTGCGGGGTGCGGATCGGCTCCGGCTCCGGAGCCAGTGCCCTCGCGAGGATCGCCAGCAGAAGCGTCCACGGCAGGTTGGACTGATTCAATAGCACGCTCTCCGACAGCGACAGCAGCACGAAGAGCACTAGATAGGCGATGCTGAAATAGCCTTCGCGGGCGCCAGCGACAGGAATACGAAACACAGTGCCGATCGCTGCGATCGCGATGACCCCGCCCACAAGAAGGGCTCCTGGCCAACCCAGCTGGACCAGCAGGTCGATCCAGCCATTGTGCGCACTCGGCACCGCCCATTGCGTCTCCTGACGGATCATCAGGGCCGGGATCGAGTCCCGTCCCCAGAAGGCGCTGTAGCCAAACCCGGTCCAGGGTTGCTGATCGACCATGCGCATCAGGGCCGCCCAGATGTCAGTCCGGCCGGTCAGGGTCGGGTCCTTGCCCAATGCCTGCAGCACGAGCTCGCGATTGGTGATGAACAGATAGCTTGCCGTCGCCATCAGGATCACGCCGACCCAGATACAGACGATGGCAAAGGCCGCGCCGCCCTTGCGCATCGCCCAGAGCGCACCGATGCCGCCGAGTCCTATGACCATGCACAGCAGCGAGGTCTTGGACTGGGTCATCAGCATGAGACCTGTGCACAGGGCAATCGTGACCAGGGCGACAGGGTCAAGACGATCCTTTGCCGCCAGCACGGCAGCCGCCGCCGTGCCGGTCGCCACCATGACGATGCCCATCTGGTTCTTCTCGTACCAGATGCCTCGCCAGAGCCCGAAATTCTCGGCCTGGTGAACCCCGATTGCGGGGAAGGCGAACACCATGACCAGGCTTCCGATCCCCATCAGCAGCCCGCCGATCATGAGCAGCCGCGGCAAGTGGGCTCCCCGGAACGCAGCTCCCAGATAGATCGAAAAGGCCCCGGTGATGGCCAGGGCGATCACCCTTCGCTGCGTCACGCCCGGATCGATGGACCAGTATTTCGAAGCAAAGGCATGCAGGACCATCAGGAACAGCATCAGGACGGCCGGCCAGACCCGCACCAGTCGTTCCCAGCGCCAGACGCACAGGCCTGCGATGATGGCATAGATGGGCAACCAGACCAGGCGGAGGATCGGCGTCTCTTCCTGGGTGGGTGCGAAGATGGGTCCGATCAGCGCCTGGGTCAGCATCACCAGGACGATCAGGGCCGCGACCTGTTCCCACAGGGGCGGAGCGGGCTCGCTGAAGTCGGGGTCGGGGCGGGCGCGGGTCACGATGCGCAGGGTGACGTATCGTGCTTAACGAAGGGTTCGATGGGCCGATGGTCCTCGGTTACGTGACCTTCTCGACGAAGGTGTCGATCACCCGCTTCTCGCCGGCCTTCTCGAATTCGATCAGCAGCTTGTTGCCCTCGATGACGCGGACGTTGCCGTAGCCGAATTTCTGGTGGAACACGCGCTCGCCCCTGGCCCAATTGCCGCCCGCCTTGGGGTCGGCCGTGGCGATCAGGCGGCCTTCGCCTTCGATCAGGGCCTTGCGGGCGGGACGATCGGTCGGGCTCTGCTTTGCGGTATAGGCCTGGGCCCGTTGCCAGCCCGGTGAGGAATAGCCGCTGCCGAACACCGGGGTGTCGTCCCAGCGGGACTTGGCTTCCTTCATGCCCGCCGAGGCTCCGTAATAGCCGGTGTCGCTCTCGGCCTCGACGTGGGCCATGGGCAGTTCGTCGACAAAACGACTGGGAAGCTGACTGGTCCATCGGCCATAGACGAGGCGGTTGGCGGCAAAGGAAATACGCGCGTCCTGCTTGGCTCGTGTCACGCCGACATAGGCCAGGCGGCGTTCCTCCTCGAGGCCCTTTTCGCCTTTCTCGTCGATGCTGCGCTGTGACGGGAAGACGCCTTCCTCCCAGCCCGGCAGGAAGACCAGCGGGAACTCCAGTCCCTTGGCCCCGTGCAGCGTCATGATCTGGACGGCATCGTCGCCAGCCCCGCGATCGAGGTCCATGACCAGAGAGACGTGCTCGAGATAGGCCCCCAGCGTCTCGAACGACTGCATCGCCTGCACCAGTTCCTTGAGGTTATCGAGGCGGGTCTGGCCGGTGGTGCGGTCGGCCTTCTGCATGTCGGTATAGCCGCTCTCCTCCAGCACGATCTCGGTCAGGGACCAGTGGCGGGTGTCGGCCGCTAGAGCGCGCCAGCGATCGAAATCGCGCACGAAGGTCGACAGGGCGGTGCGTGTGCGGGCCTGAAGTTCGTCCGAGGTGATCAGGTCGCGAACGGCAGTCATGGCCGAAACACCATTGTGCCGCGCGATCTGCAGAATCTTCTGGACGCTGGTCTCGCCGATGCCCCGCTTGGGGACATTGACGATACGCTCGAAGGCCAGATCGTCATCCTCGGACTGGATCAGCCGCAGATAGGCATGGGCATCGCGGATTTCGGCGCGCTCGAAAAAGCGCGGCCCACCGATGACGACATAGGGAATAGCCAGCAGAACGAACCGCTCCTCGAAGGCCCGCATCTGGAAGGATGCGCGAACAAGGACCGCCATGTCCTTGTATTTCAGGCCGGGTTCGCCTGCGTGTGGACGGCGGGCAGTCTCGATCTCGTCCGCGATCAGACGACTCTCTGCTTCACCGTCCCAGACACCGCGGACACGGACCTTGTCGCCGCTCTGGTCCTCGGTCCACAGGGTCTTGCCCAGTCGATCCTTGTTGGCGGAGATCAGGGCCGAGGCCGCGCCGAGGATGTGGCTGGTGGAACGGTAGTTGCGCTCCAGCTTGACGATCCTTGCGCCTGGAAAGTCCTTTTCAAAGCGCAGGATGTTGTCGACCTCGGCCCCCCGCCAGCCATAGATCGACTGGTCGTCATCGCCGACGCAGCAGACATTTCCGGTCGAGGACGACAACAGCCGGAGCCAGAGATACTGGGCGACGTTGGTGTCCTGGTATTCGTCGACCAGGATGTATCGGAACCGCCGACGATACTCCTCGGCGAGATCGGCGTGTTTCGACAGGATCGTCAGGTTGTGAAGCAGAAGGTCGCCGAAGTCGCAGGCGTTGAGGGTCGCCAGCCTTGCCTGATAGGCAGCGTAAAGGGCGTGACCCTTTCCGTTGGCGAAATCCTCTGACGGCGGCAGTTTTTCCGGCGTCCAGCCACGGTTCTTCCAGTGGTCGATCAGGCCGGAAAGGGACTTGGGCGTCCAGCGTTTGGTGTCAATGTTGGCTGCCTCCAGCAACTGCTTGAGCAGCCGTTCCTGATCGTCGGTGTCCAGAATCGTGAAGCTGGATTTCAGGCCGACCAGTTCGGCGTGGCGTCTCAGGATCTGTGCGGCGACCGAGTGAAATGTGCCCAGCCAGCGCAGGCCCTCCGCCGAGGGCCCGATCAGGGCCGTTATGCGCTCGCGCATTTCGCGGGCGGCCTTGTTGGTGAAGGTGACCACCAGCAGTTCCCACGGACGCGCCCGACCGGTGGCCAGAATGTGCGCCAGACGGGTCGTGAGGACGCGTGTCTTGCCCGTCCCCGCGCCGGCAAGAACGAGAACGGGACCCTCGGTGGTCTCCACGGCCTCGCGCTGCTCCGGGTTCAAACCCGCCAGATAGTCCGGGGTGCCCTGGTCCACGCCGCCCGGGCCGCGCGAGCGCGCGAGGTCGGAAATGCGGGGCGCGGGCAGGGGTTCAGACACGGGGACAGACGCTCTCGGACGGCATGCGGATTCGGAGAACATATGTAGCACACGGCAGCAGGCCAAGCGTGACGGTCTTGAACACCATTCATGATCCTGAACGTTCTGCGACGCATTCTCACGGAACCGTGACCGGATCGCGTCGTTTGGTCGCTATCGATCCACGGATCCTGAAGGGCGGCAAATGGCTGAAAATACAAATGGTAGCGGCGGGAACGCCGGTTTAGCCTTTATCGTAGGCGGCCTGCTGGTCGTCGTAGCCGTGCTGGCCTGGTTCATGTTTGGCCGCAGCGGTGCGGCCGACGACACGCGCGATATCAATGTTGACGTCGATCTTCCCGAAGTGTCCGCCCCTGCCGTTCCTGGCTCGAACTGAGGATATTGGCATGACTGATCCCAACATGATCCCGCCCGAACGTCCCGCCGAGGTGCATCAGACGACGGTCAATGTCGCTGCGGAAAGATCAAGTGGCGGAGGCGCAGGCCTGATCATCGGGGCACTTGTCGTGATCGCCCTGATCATTGCGGCCGTGCTGTTCCTCAACAATGCGCCGACGCAGGAGGCGGGGGATACAAATCTGGACGTCAATATTGATGTTCCAGCGCCATCTGTACCCGATCTGCCGGAAGCGCCGAAGATGCCGGAACTCCCGAGCCCCGCGCCGGCAGGCTAGCAAGGCATGACGATCAGATGCCGCGCGAGGGGTTGCTGATCGTCACCCTCCGGCCTGCGGGTCGGACTATCCTTTCGGTTGCGCTGCAGCCCACTCCAGAGCAAGGACCCGGCAGGCTGACGCCAGCGGTCGTCGTCCCCGTGTCTGGTCGATCCACACGAGCAGACCGGCATGGCTAAGGTCGCGCTCCCCGGCGATCCGATCCAGTATCGCCCAGAACTCTGGCTCGAGAGCGACGGATGTTGCGTGACCGGCAAGGACCACGGAGCGTTTCTTCAGCATGTCGTCGACGATAGCTGGGAGCGTGAACCGTGGCCATGTGCTGCGTCATGATCGGTGTTCACCTGATCCCGGTTTTGGCTTAGGACAAAGCAACCGTCGGAGCCAACGATGACCGTCACCGCCGATTTTCAACGGATGGAACCCCAGCGCCTCAGGCCACTGACGGCACTCAGGGCGTTCCGCAAGCTGATCGCTGACAAGGAAGACACCCGGCAGGTGTTCGAGATCATGCGTGCCCTGTCGGGGCGCTCGATCGGGCGCGGCTACAACCGCATGCTGAGGACGGTGGAGGGCGGACGGCAGGCGTTCCTGCGCGAGGAACTGGCTCATTATCTGGATGATCCGACCTGGCTGGCGCAGTTCGAGCCCGGGACGGTTGGCGCGACCTATCGTGACTTCCGGAATGCGCGAGGCTTTACGGCAGAAGGACTGGCTGACGAGGCGCGAAAGATCGGCGCGCCGGTCGACGCCCAGCATCCTGTGGTCTGGTATTCCAGGCGAATTCGCGACGTGCATGACATCTGGCACGTCCTGACCGGATATGGGACCGACGCCCTTGGTGAGGCCTGTGTGGTGTCCTTTTCGTATGCGCAGACTGGCAATCTGGGTTTCCTTGCCATTGGCTGGGGCGCGGCCCGCGAAATCCAGCGTGAGAACCGTGCAATCCCGGCGCGACGGGCGGTCTGGCAGGCGTACCGGAACGGTCGGGCCGCGCGCTGGCTGCCGGGCCTGAACTATGAAGCTCTGTTTGCCGAACCACTGGAGACAGCGCGGGCCCGGCTGGGAATCCGGCCGGCCAGTCTCTACCACGCTGTGCCCGCAGAGACGCGGATGGCTCTGAAGCTCCGCGCAGGCTGATCACCGAGCTGATTCCCGCCGGGACGTGATTGCAGTCGCAGTACGAACGGTCCATCGGGAGCCCTCCGGAACTCCCCGCCCGAAAATGAGTCTGCCTTGACTGCCAGGACACCCTTCCGCCCGTCTGCCGGCTTGCTTGCCCTGGGCGGGGTGGCCATCTGCGCCATGATCTGGGGTACGACCTGGTTCGCGATCACCCTCCAGCTCGGCACGGTCGATCCGGTGGCCTCGATCGTCTGGCGGTTTGGACTGGCTGCGATCCTGCTGTTCGTGGGTTGTCTGATCTTCCGGCAACCGCTGAAGCTGACCCGGCAGCAGCATCTGGCCGCGCTTTTCCAAGGCATGTTCGCCTTTTCGGTCAGCTACAGCTTCACCTATGCAGCAGAAGGCCGGATCGCCTCGGCCGTTGTGGCTGTGATCTTTGCCTCGCTGGCGCTGATGAACCTGATCCTGTTCCGGATTGCGGCGGGCCAGAAGGCTGCGATGGCGGCGTGGGCCGGGGCCGTGCTCGGCGTGATCGGTGTTGCAGTCCTGTCCGGGGCCGAGGCGCTTAAGGAGGGCGGACTGGGCAGTGGTGCCGTCGCTGGGGTCGGCTTTGCCTTCTGTGCCGTGCTGGCTTCCGCCTTCGGCAATTTCTTCGCTTTCCGGGGCCAGCAGGCCGGGTCTGCCGTCATTCCCTCGACGGCCTGGGCCATGGCCTATGGCACGGGTCTGCTGGTCCTTTTCGGAATGGCAACCGGGGTGGAGTGGACGATCGAACCGACGGCCGCCTATCTGGGTTCGCTGCTCTACCTTTCGGTGTTCGGGTCTGTGATCGCGTTCGGTCTGTATTTCACGATCGCACGGGCCAGAGGGTATGCGCTGGCCAGCTATATCTCGGCCCTGACGCCGCCGATTGCCATGGGGGTGTCGGTTCTGTTCGAGGGAGCCACGTTCGGTTGGGCAGCACTGGCGGGACTTGCGCTGGTGCTGGCCGGGCAGGGCCTGTTGATCAAGGCCCCCAAGGCTGGATAGCCGAGGCTATTCGGAGCGCCCGGATTCCGGTTGGTCAGTCGCATCCGGATCGCGACGCTCAAGCCTGTGGCCGTCGACAAGGCGTGCGGCGCGATCACGTTCGGCCTTCGCGGCCTGCTTTTCCGCCTTCGTGAGGCCGTGCAGCCCACGGTTCGATGCTGCAGCCGCGCCAGCTGTTGCCCTGGCGCGGGCCTTGCGGGCGCGGTTCAGATTGATGATTTCGCTCACGATTGCGGCCTAGACCTCGCCGCCGCCGCCGGACGCAACGATCTTGAACATGGACTTGGCCCGGCGATGATCCTGAAGCCCCAGACGATCCTTGACCTCCAGAAGGTCGGCACCGGCGGGAACGATCAGCAAGGCCTTGGGATTTGCAGCGTTGACCGCGACGACCGCGCCCTTGGGGCAGATGTCGAAACAGCCCGTCTGGATGATGGCCAGCTCGGACTTACGGCCCTTCTTGACCTTCATGTATTTGCGCAGGGCCTTGCGCAGGCTTGTATCGCCGTCAGGGCCGAAGCCCTTGCCGTCCAGCTTCTTCGAACATTTCTTGCAGACCAGCACGACGTCGCGCCATTCGGTCTTTGCGGTCTTGATGGCCATGGTACGCAGATCGGTGAGTCGGGGGCGATGCGCAAGGTGCTTGCGTGACGACGTCGCGCGGCCCCATCATCCTGAACTGACCGGAGATTGATCATGCGCCCGTCCCTCGCTGCCCTCGCGATTGCCCTCACGCTCGGCTCGGCCGGAACCGCCTCGGCGCAGGACGCCATGGCCGATGAGGTTCGGGCGGCGGCATCTGCCATCGCGCCCCAGGTCATCGCCTGGCGACGCGATCTGCACCAGAACCCGGAACTGGGCTTTGCCGAGACCCGCACGGCCGCCTTTGTTGCCGAAAGGCTGAGGGCGCTGGGTATGGAGGTCCGGACCGAGGTCGGCAAGACGGGCGTCGTCGGCGTCCTGCGCGGCGGCGCAGGCGGCAGCCGTGTGGTCGCCCTGCGCGCTGACATGGATGCGCTGCCGGTGCTGGAGGCAACGGGTTTGCCGTTCGCCTCGACCGCCACGGGGACCTACCAGGGTGCCACGGTGCCCGTGGCCCATGCCTGTGGTCACGATGCCCATATCGCCATGCTGCTAGGCGCTGCCGAGGTTCTGGCGGGGATGAAGGACCAGCTGCCCGGCACGGTCGTCTTCATCTTCCAGCCTGCGGAAGAGGGGGCCCCTCCGGGAGAGCCTCTGGGCGGTGCCAGGCTGATGATTCAGGAAGGCGCGCTGGAGAATCCAAAGGTCGAGGCGATCTTCGGCCTGCATGTCGTGCCCGGGAAGGCGGGAACGATCTTCTATCGCCCGCAGGGTTTCATGGCGGCGTCGGACCGGGTCGACATCGTGCTCAAGGGTCGGCAGACCCACGGGGCGTGGCCCTGGCGCGGTGTTGACGTGATTGCCGTGGCCGGACAGGTCGTGGAGACCGTCAACACCCTGACCGCCCGCACCATCGACCCGACGACCACACCGACGGTCTTCACCATCGCCACGGTCAATGCGGGTGTGCGGTACAATATCATCCCGGACCAGGCTGTCCTGTCCGGCACCCTTCGGACCTTCGACATCGCCCAGAGAGACGATCTGGTGAAGCGGGCCGAAGCTGCGATCGGCCATGTCGCCGAGGCCTATGGGGCGACCTCCGAGTTCGGGATACGCCAGAACGCAGCCCTCGTGTTCAATGATCCGGGTCTTTCTGGCTGGCTGGCCCCGGTGCTCGAGGAGGCGGCTGGAGCGGGCAATGTGAACCCGGCCTCGCCCCCCACGACCGTGGCCGAGGATTTCAGCTATTTCCAGGGCGAGGTTCCGGGCGTCTTCTACCATCTGGGGGGGACCGCAGATGGCGTTGATCCCGCGACCGCCGCTCCAAACCATTCGCCCGGTTTCGACGTCAATGAGGATGTGCTGGAACTGGGTGTCCGTGCCCATGCCATGAGCGCGATCCGCTTCCTGCAGAGGCCAGCGGCTTAAGCGGGGGTTAACCCTGCCAGTCAACCTTCCGTCAAGCTTGTCCGTGCACCCTTATGCGGTTGTGGCGCGGGAGCTGCGGACGATGCGTGATTTGCCTGTCAAACTGCCGGTGCCGAACCTTGAGCGGCGGGGCAACCACTGGCGTGAAGCCATCTTTTTCCTGATCGCCTTCGGGGCGATGTTCGGGGCGGCGATGCTGGGCTTCGATCTGCTGGCCACAGTCGTCTGATACGTCAGAGCCGGACGAACGCCTGAGGAAGACCCGGCGTCTCGACCCGCAGCCGGTATAATCCGCCAAGCGCCGGCTCGGATGACCGTGTCGCAGCGTCCTGACCGAGCCATGCCGTGGTGCAGTAGAGCGTCTTCAGGTCGTCATCCCCGAAGGCCGCCTTGGTCACCGTACGGGCCGGGAAGGCGATCCCTGGCAGGACCTCACCCGTTGGTGCAAAGCGCGCGATCCCCGAACCGTTGAACAGTCCCACGTGGACCACGCCCAGGCTGTCGATGCAGAGACCATCGGCAAAGCCGCCGGATGTCTCTGCGAACAGTCGTTTCCGGCTCAGGATGCCGTCCTCGTGATCGAAGGCGTAGACCCCGCGTTGCGTGGTGTCGTTGTGATAAAGGGTCCGGCCATCCGGGCTCATGGCCGGGCCATTGGTGACCCGGTAGCCGTCATCGTGACGGGTCAGGACTCCTTCGGCATAGCGATAAAGGGCTCCGCTCAGCGTGGCCTCGCTGTCGTCCATGGTGCCGAACCAGAGGCTGCCGTCCGGCGCCACAAAACCATCGTTGATGCGGTTCTGCGGGCGGTCGGCCTCAACCGCGATCAAGGGCGTGAACCGGCCTGTTAAGGGGTCGAACGTCTGCAGCCCGCCCCTGACCCCACAGACCATGGTCCCATCTTCGGCGGGCAGGGCGAAACCTGTCTGATCAGGCGTGTCCCAGGAAGACGTCGAGCCGTCGTCCACGCCATAGCGATGCAGCCTGCGGCCCTTGATGTCGACGAACCAGACGGCGCGGTCGCGTGCGACCCAGACCGGCCCTTCGCCGAGTTCAGCCCTCAGGTCCCAGATCAGTTCTGGCGTGTCGGTCACAGACGCGATCAATGGCTGTCGCGGGGCAGGCCGAACCGGTCGACGATGCGGTGATACTTGATCGCGGGTTCCAGCACGGCTCCGGTTTCCAGCTGCCCGACCATGCCACGCTGGATCTCCTGCCAGGGGGTCTGTGACGCCGGAAACGCATATCCACCCGCAGCGTCGAGTGCAGCGCGGCGCTGGTCCAGTTCGGCATCGGAGATCAGGATATCAGCGCTGCCGGTATTCAGATCGATCCTGACCCGGTCGCCGGTCCGAAGAAGAGCGATATTGCCGCCAGCGGCCGCTTCGGGCGAGGCGTTCAGGATCGAGGCCGAGCCCGAGGTCCCCGACTGACGTCCATCGCCGATGCATGCGAGGGCGGTGACGCCCTGACGAATGAGATAGGCCGGCGGTTGCATGTTCACGACCTCGGCCGCCCCGGGATAGCCGATCGGTCCGGCTCCGCGCATGAACAGCAGCGTCCGCTCGGTGATCCCGAGCGCCGGATCGTCGATGCGATGGTGGTAGTCCTCGGGTCCATCGAACACGACGGCGGGACCCTCGAACGCATTCGGGTCGGCCGGGTCGGACAGATAGCGTTCGCGGAACTCCGGACTGATCACGCTCAGCTTCATGATGGCGGAGTTGAACAGGTTGCCGCTGAACACGACGAAGCCCGCGTCGGTCTTGAGAGGGGCGTCGAAAGGCCGGATCACATCCGGGAGGTGGGTCGTCTGGCCGGCGCAGTTCTCGGCGATCGTCTTGCCCGTGACGGTCAGGGCCCCTTCGTGGATCAGCCCCTTCTGCATCAACTCATGTACGACGGCCGGCACGCCACCGGCATGGAAATAGTCCTCGCCCAGATAGGTGCCTGCGGGCTGAAGATTGACCAGCAGGGGCACATGGAGCCCGTGTGTCTGCCAGTCCTGCAGCGGCAGATCGACATGGGCATGGCGGGCGAGGGCGGTCAGGTGGATCGGCGCATTGGTGGAGCCACCGATTGCCGAATTGACCACGATGGCGTTCAGAAAGGCCTCGCGGGTCAGGATGTCGGACGGCTTCAGATCCTCCTTCACCATCTCGACGATTCGCAGGCCGGTCTCGTAGGCGACCTGGGCCCGTTCGCGATAGGGAGCCGGGATCGCCGCGGAACCGGGCAGGGACATTCCCAGGGCCTCGGCCAGCGAGTTCATGGTCGTCGCCGTGCCCATGGTGTTGCAATAGCCCACCGAGGGGGCAGACGAGGCGACCAGTTCGATGAAGCCTTCGTAATCGATCTCTCCGGCCGCCAGCATCTGCCGGGCTTTCCAGATGATCGTGCCGGAGCCGGTACGTTCGCCCCTGTGCCATCCGTTGAGCATCGGGCCGACCGAAAGGGCAATGGCGGGGATGTCGACCGTGGCAGCCGCCATCAGGCAGGCCGGGGTAGTCTTGTCACACCCGATCGTCAGGACCACACCGTCGAGGGGATAGCCGTAAAGCGTTTCGACCAGACCCAGATAGGCCAGATTGCGGTCCAGCCCGGCCGTCGGGCGTTTGCCGGTCTCCTGGATCGGATGGACGGGGAACTCCATCGCGATTCCCCCCGCCTCGCGGATACCCTCGCGGAGGCGCTCGGCGAGGACCAGATGGTGACGGTTGCAGGGGCTGAGGTCTGAGCCGGTCTGGGCGATGCCGATGATCGGCTTGTCGGACTGCAGCTCCCGCCGCGTCAGGCCATAGTTCAGGTACCGCTCCAGATACAGGGCGGTCATGTCGGGGTTGTCCGGATTGTTGAACCAGGCCCGGCTGCGAAGAGGTTTGGTCATGGGATCAGGTCCAGCCGCCGTCGACGACGTGATGCTGGTTGGTGATCGCGCCCGCCTCTTCGGAACTCATGAAGACGACCACACGCGCAACGTCATCGGGGACAAGCCGGCGCTTCAGGCACTGGTTGGCGTAGATTTCCTTTTCGGTCTCTGGCGTGACCCATAGCTCGAGCTGGCGCTCGGTCATGATCCACCCGGGTGCGATGGCATTGACCCGGATGCCAAAGGCCCCGAAATCGCGGGCCAGCGAGCGCGTGAGACCCAGCACGGCGGACTTGCAGGCTGTGTAGGCCGCCATCCCGCCCTGGCCGATGATCCAGGATGTCGACCCCAGGTTGACGATCGATCCCCGACCCGCCGCCTTCATGTCGGGAAGCACGGCCTGGGCCGCGAAGAACTGGTGTTTCAGATTCACGGCCATGCGCCCGTCCCAATAGGCCTCTGTCACCTCGAGCGTCTCATGGCGCTCGTCGTGGGCTGCGTTGTTGATCAGGATCTCGACCGGACCAAAGGCATCCCGGATGGTCTGGATCGCGGCCTTCAGGGCCGGGATATCCGTCAGGTCACACGGGACGAAGCAAACGCCGGCACCCAGTTCGGCCTGCAGCCGCTCCCCCCGCGCCGTGTCGATGTCCAGCACGCCGACCTTGCAGCCCTGGGCGTGGAAGGCCCGGGTAATGGCCTCGCCGATGCCGCCCGCGCCGCCGGTCACGACGACCACCTGGCCCTTCAGATCGCTGTAGAGGGCTGGCATCCGGGCTGCGCCTCCCTGGCGCGGATTGCCCGACGGCAACCGAGGCTATTTTACAAGTGAAAGAGATTTCTGCAGGCGAAAATGGGGTAGGGCGCGCAGCAAGTCAACGCCGAAGGCGCATATCAGGCCTGCGAGACAGCGCTCATTTCTTCGGAGATCGCCGCAGCCGCAGCGCGGAGGCGGGTCACGGTTTCATCCAGCGGGCAGGTGGGGGGTGTGCGTTCGATGTACGGGGTAATCAGGGTCGCGATCACACCGTCCGCCCCCATGATCGGCGCGACCAGATCGGTGACGCCGCGTACGAAATCGCTGGCCCGTTCGACGTGGCCAGCCGCCGCAGCGGTCTCGGCAGCGGCCACGAACCGTTTGACCTTCTGCGCTCCGGATCCGTCGATCAGAATTGCATGCAGAACGGCCTTCTGGCGTTCGTTCGCGCATCCATAGAACATCAGTCCCGAGGTCGCCTCGATGATGTTGCGTCGGTAGCCGATCCGCACCGAATAGCCGAGGTCGCCCGGTCCCTCGATCCGGGCAATCACCACGATCTGATCGCCGGACGGGACGACCAGGTGACAGGACTGCGAGGTTTCGGCGGCCAGGCTGCGCATGACCGGCAGGGCCACATCGACAAGCGACTTGATCGGGGCCTGCGACATGCCGAGGGTGAAAAGCCGGTTGGTCAGGCGGTAGCCCTCTGCGGACTGTTCGATATAGCCGCGAAACTCCAGCACCTGGATCATGCGGAACAACTCGCTGACCGACCGGCCAAGGGTCGCCGACATCTGTGACGGCGTCATGGGCTCGCCGTTGGATGACAGCAGTTCAAGGACGTCCAGCCCCTTCTCGAGAGCAGGGGCCCTGTATTTGCGGTCTTCGGCGTCGTCGGTCGGTGTCATGGCATCCTGTTCCAGCGTCGAGACGCCATCGGTGTCTCGTCATGGCAAGAGATGATCTTCGCCGACTGTACCGACGTTGTCGCCAGTAAAATGCGTAGACATATATGAAAAACGGTTGCGGCCGTCTTTTGTGCAGCCTAGCCTTTGGGCGCGCCCGGTGAACAGGGCCGAGCCGGGGAGGCTGCATTCATGTCGCTCGACACCATCGATCTCGTGATCCTCGGCATCTATGCCGTCTTCATCTTCGGCCTGGCCCAGTGGGTGTCGCGTGACAAGGCCGGAGCGAGCAAGAGCTCGACCGACTACTTCCTGGCCTCCAAGACCCTGCCCTGGTGGGCGATCGGCGCATCGCTGATCGCCGCCAACATCTCCGCCGAGCAGATCATCGGCATGAGCGGTTCGGGCTTCGTGATCGGACTGGGTATCGCATCCTACGAGTGGATGGCGGCGCTCACGCTGTTGATTGTCGGCAAGTATTTCCTGCCGATCTTCATCCGGAACGAGATCATCACCATGCCGCAGTTCCTGCAGCAGCGGTATGGACCGACAATCCGCAACGTGATGGCCGTGTTCTGGCTGCTGCTCTACGTCTTCGTGAACGTGACCTCGATCCTCTGGCTCGGGTCGCTGGCCGTCAACGGCGTGACGGGTCTCGACCAGACCTATGCGATCATCGCCATCGGGGTGTTCGCCCTGGCCTATCAGCTGTGGGGTGGACTGAAGGCCGTGGCCATGACGGACATCGTACAGGTCGTCCTGCTGGTCGCCGGTGGTTTGATCATCGGCTACATCGCGCTCGGCCAGATCGGCGGCGAGGCCGGTGCACTGGGCGGGTTCAATACCCTGCTGACCCAGTTCCCCGAGAAGTTCGACATGATCCTGTCGCCGGACAATCCACAGTTCGTGAACCTGCCGGGGATCGCCGTGTTGCTGGGCGGGCTGTGGATCATGAACATCAGCTACTGGGGCTTTAACCAGTACATTATCCAGCGTGCTCTTGCGGCCAAGTCGATCGGTGAGGCCCAGAAGGGCATTGCCTTTGCGGCCTATCTGAAACTGCTGATGCCGGTGATCGTGGTGCTGCCGGGGATGGCAGCGCTGGTCCTGGCACCAAACCTGGGTCAGCCCGGCCAGCCCGCGACCGATCAGGCCTATGCCTCGATGATGAACCTGCTGCCGGCCGGGTTGAAAGGCCTGGTCTTTGCCGCCCTGATCGCGGCCATCATCGCCTCGCTGGCGTCAAAGGTGAACTCGATCTCGACGATCTTCACGCTCGACCTCTATGCCAAGGCCAACAAGGGGGCCTCGGATCGCCATCTCGTGTTTGTCGGCCGGATGGCGGCGATCGGAGCCATGGTGATCGGCATCCTGACGGCGCGACCCCTCTTGGGCAGCTTCGAGCAAGGCTTTCAGTTCATTCAGGAGTTCACGGGCTTCTTCACCCCCGGCATCGTCGTGATCTTCATCCTGGGCCTCTTCTGGAGGCGGGCGTCGGAAGCGGGTGCGCTGGCGGGGGCCATCCTTTCGGTCGTGCTGTCGGCTGTGTTCTGGTGGCTGCAGTTCGCCGACATCTTCGCCTTCCCGTTCATGAACCGGGTGGGAGTCGTCTTCCTGATGTCGCTTGCTGCGGCGGTGATCGTCTCCCTGATGTCGCCGCCCAAGGCGGGCACGATGCAGATCAGGCTGGATGGCGTCAGCTACCGGACCTCGACCGGGTTCAATATCGCAGGCGTGGGCGTGATCCTGTTCCTGATTGCCGTCTATGCCATCTGGTGGTGAGGTGAAGGTCGCCGGCGACGGGGCCGCTCTGGTCGGCGTCGACTGGGGCACGACCAACCTGCGTGTCATGCGGATCGGAGAGGGGGGGCATGTCCTCGCCTCACGCACCGATCCGCGCGGAGGCGGCGGCCTTGGACCCGGAGACTTCGCGCGTGTCCTCGATGAGGTCGGCGAGGGCTGGCTCACGGACCGGCTGCCCATCCTCGTCTGCGGTATGGCAGGCGCCCGGGGCCGATGGCGGGAAGTGGCCTATCTGCCGGAGCCAGCCGGCATCGCCGATCTGACGAAGGGGCTGGTTTCGCCGGACGGCAGGCCCGAGGTTCGCCTCGTGCCCGGGCTGAAGGCCATGGCCGGCGGGCGGATGGTGGACGTCATGCGGGGCGAGGAGACCCAGGCCATGGGTCTGGACCTCGGGGATGGTAATCACCGGATCCTGGCCCCGGGTACCCACTCGAAATGGATCGACGCCCAGCAGGGCAGGATCCTCGATCACCGCACCTTCATGACCGGAGAGCTGTTCTCTGCGATCCGGAGGGGCACCATCCTCGGGGCGGGCATGGGCGAGACGGGAACCCATCCCGACGCCTTCGCGGCCGGCGTGACGCGCGGGCTCGATGATCCAGCCCTGACCGCGGCCCTGTTTTCTGTGCGCGTTGAAGCGCTGGCGGACCGGCTCAGTCCGGAAGCTGCAGCCGACTACCTGTCGGGACTGCTGATCGGAGCCGAAGTCGCGGCCCATGGCACGGACCGGGAGACGCCCGTGACCCTGGTCGGAACCGGGCTCCTGAACGACCGCTACAGCGTTGCACTGCAGATGGCGGGCTTCGCCGACGTCCGCATTGCAGACGGAGACACGGCGACAGCCCGGGGGCTGTGGCGAATCCATGAGGCCAGCCAATGATCCAGATACTGGACACCCTTCCGCTGATCGCGATCCTGCGCGGACTCGAGCCGGAAGAGGCGGTGGCGGTCGGCGAGGCCATTGTCGCAGCGGGGTTCGTCTGTCTCGAGGTGCCATTGAACTCGCCCCGGCCGCTCGAAAGCATTCGCCAGCTGCGCGATGCGCTGGAGGGACGGGCGCTCGTTGGCGCGGGAACTGTTCTGACTGTCGAAGCCGCCAGAAGCGTCGCGGAAGCGGGCGGGCAGATCATCATCTCGCCCAACACCAACGCGGAGGTCATCCGCGAGGCCAAGGCGCTTGGCTTGCTGTCGATCCCCGGTTTCTTCACGCCCTCCGAAGCGTTTGCGGCCCTCGAAGCCGGGGCTGACGCGCTCAAGCTTTTCCCGGCCGAGGTCGCAGGGCCGGCAGGCCTGAGAGCGGTCCGCGCCGTCCTGCCCCTACAGACCCGGGTCTATGCCGTCGGCGGCGTCGATCCCGAAAGCGTTGCGGGTTGGCGGTCCGCCGGGGCATCCGGATTCGGGATTGGTTCAGCCATCTTCAAACCGGGCAAGAGCGCGGCGGATGTCGGTATCAGCGCCTCGGCCTTCGTGAAGGCGTGGCGCGGAGACGTTTAGGGACTGTCGCTCGGCGTCGGGCCGCTAGGGCGTGTCGCCTGGCCAGCGATAGGTCTTCATGGCCCACTGGCCGGCCTCGGTCAGTTCATTCTGCTGGCGCCAGTCGAAGAAGGTCGCGTTTTCCCAGTTGGAGCCCACGCCCCAGCGCGTCGAGCACCCGGTGGAGACCCAGGCTGGCTCCCAATAGACGACCCCCGTGCCGCCGCTTGAGATCACGGCCTGGGTGATATCGGTCATGTATTTCAGCTGGCCTGCCTCCGTCGCCGGATAGTCGGGCAGCAAGGTGTCGGGGCCCAGCAGATTGGGCGATGCATCGGCACCGTCATTGGTAAAGGGATAGGAGGTCTCGACCACGACGACGTCCTTGCCGAAGCCTGACTTCAGGCGCTGGATCGTGCTGCCGAGGCCCGCGAGATCGTTGGTCGACCATTTGCGATAGTAGCTGACGCCGATCAGATCGTAGTCCGTGACGCCATGGGCCTTCGCCGCCGTGAACCAGGGTTCGGTGTTTTCCGGCTGGGCGATGTGCAGCATCACGCGCGGCTTGATGGACGTGGTCGCCGATGCGTCTCGAACGGCCTTGATGCCGGCGTTGAGGAGGGCAGCATTGCGGGGCCAGTTGATGCCGTCTCGCGACTCCTTCCAGTCCAGTTCGCCCATCATCTCGGGATTGGTCTCGTTGCCGACCTGGACCATTTCCGGCATCAGGCCCTCGGCCTCCAGCGCCGTCAGGGTCTCGACCGTATAGTCATAGAGCGCCTTGGACAGCGCCGGAACGTCATCACGGATCGGTCGCCAGGCCTTGGGCACGATCTGTTTGTCGCCATCGGCCCAGTCATCTGAATAATGGAAGTCCAGCAGCACCTGCATGCCCTCGGCGCGGGCTCGGCGAATGGTTTCCTTGACGTCGTCGAGGTTGCTGTAGCGGGTCCATTCCGCATCGTTCCAGATGCGCACGCGCACCAGGTTGTGGCCCGTTTCGGCGAAGATGGCATAGGGGTCATAGGCCTGTCCGCCGACCCGGTAGACCGCACCGCAGTCCTCCATCTCGTTCACATAGGACAGGTCTGCCCCGAAATAGAACCGGGGTGCTTCCTGAGCCTGAGCCGGTGCAGCTGCCAGCAGGGCCAGCATGATCGAAAGCGTCGAGGCTCCCGCAAACCGGGGTCCAAGGCTGGTCATCGTCTCACTCCCGAACACGCCACCGCGGATGGGTGGGCTGGTCAAAGAGTGTCAGGCGAGCACACGGCCGACAACCCTTTTCGTCTCAACAGGTAAAAAACTTTTCATATGTGAGAACGTTGAGATCAGTAGACGTCACGACGATATCGCCCGGCCTCGCGCAAGGCTTCGATGCGTTCCGGGCCCAGGAGGCTCTCCAGAGCCTGATCCACGCCCTCCGACATCCCCTCGCGGCTACCGCAGACGAGGATGGTCGCGCCGCGCACGATCCAGTCGTTCAGCCTCTCGGCCTGTTCGGTGATCAGGGCCTGGACATAACGACCGTCGGACGGGGCCCTAGAGTAGGTCCGGTCGATGCGGGTCAGGACGCCCTTGGCCTGCGCGGCCTGAAGTTCCTCGTCCAGAAAGGCGTCGTGGAGGGATGAGCGTTCGCCGAACATGAGCCATGTGCCCCCGTGCCGGACATCCCGACGCGCGCGCCAGTGCGCGCGAAGCCCGGCGATACCGGTTCCATTGCCGATGAGGATCAGAGGGGCAGAGGCGTCCGGACTGTGGAATGCAGTGTTCCGGCGGAGGCGCAGTCCGATCTCGCTGCCTTCGACAAGATCATGGGTCAGCCATCCCGAAGCCAGCCCGGGTGATCCATCGGAGCGGACCAGCCGACGAATGATGAATTCGGCACGTCCATCCACGGGTAGTGAGGCGACGGAGTATTCGCGGGACGGTGCAGCCGGGTCCGGCAGGGCGATCTCGGCGATGTCGCCGGCCGCCCAGGTGGCGACGGACCCGATCGGCTCGAATGACAACAGATGGGCCTCGCCGCCCGGACTGCCTGGGTTCAGATGGGTGCGCTCGACCAGTCGCCAGGTCTCGAAAGGCGCAGGCGTCCAGTCGGGCTCGATCGCCTGACCGGTCAGGGCTGCGAGTTGGCGCTGCCAGTGCCGGATGCTGTCGGGATCGCCGTCGTTGACCTCGACTCTTTCGAACAGGGCCGTTGCGCCAGAGTCCTTGAGCCAGCCGTCGAGCGCGCGACCGAAGCCGCAAAAGCCGTTGTAGGATCGGTCACCCAGGGCGAGCACGGCATAGGACAGGCCCGACAGATCGCCACGGGCGCTCATCTGCCGACGCACGAAACCCGACAGGCTGTCGGGGGCGTCGCCCTCGCCCGTGGTCGAAGCGACGACCAGAAGGCGACGGCTGGCGCGCAGGTCTGCGGCTGTCAGGGTGCCCAGGTTGGCAACGCGGGCTGCCGTGCCCGCGCGCGACAGGATTTCCGCGGTCGACCAGGCCAGTTGCTCGGCCAGACCGGTCTGGCTGGCGAAGGCGACGAGAACGGCATCTTGCCCGGTCGCGAGAATAGTTGCCCGAGCGGACTCGGACGCCCTGCGCCGCCGCTCGTTCCATGTGACCATCGCCAGGGTCAGGAGCCAGAGCACGATGGCCAGTCCGGCCCAGAGGAGGCGCGAAAGGTCCGTGGTCACGCGACGTCGTCGTCCATCATGGCCGCGAAGCCCGGGGTCATTCGCTCGACGAGCCCCTTTTCCGTTCGGCAGACGAAATGAGCGTTGAGCCCCATCGCTTCCGCATAGGCCGGCCCATCCTCGGGCCCCATGACGGTCAGGGCGGTGGCAAGGGCGTCCGCCCGCATGGCACTGGTGTGAAACACGGTGACCGATGTGACGCCATTGTCGACCGGCCTGCCCGTGCGTCCATTCAATGTGTGAGGGTAAAGACGGTCCTCGTGGATAAAGGCGCGCCGGTAGTCCCCCGAAGTGGCGACGGCGACGTCGAAAAGGGCCGCCACAGTGCGGGGGATCTGCGATCCGGGTGGCTGTTCGATCTCGACCCACCAGGGCTGAGCGTCCGGCTTGACGCCCATGCCCCGCAGTTCGCCGCCGATCTCGACCAGATGAGCCGTGGCACCGAGGGCGGTCAGGCGTTCGCTGACACGATCGACAGCATGGCCCTTGGCGATGCCGGAAAAGTCCAGGAAAAGCCCGCCGGGCTGGACGGCAGCCTGGCCTGCGCGATGCAGCCGCAGTTTCTGCCAGCCCGATACGCCAAGGGCGATCCCGATTTCGTCGTCCGTGGGCAGGTCCTCGCGGGGGCCGGGTGGTCCAAAGCCCCACAGATCGACGAGTGCCCCCAGCGTCGGATCCACCGCCCCATCGGTATCGTCAGCGAGCTCCATGCTGGAGATCAGAAGGTCCCAGAAGTCGCCGCTCAGGGCCCAGGTCCCTGCAGGGGCGAGGTTGAAGCGCCGGATCTCGCTGTCGGGCTCCCACGGACTGAACAGCGCAACAATCGAATCCAGCTCCGATTGGATTGCGGACTGCAGGTCCGCCTGAACGGTCCCCGGTGCCGGGACGGCGCGGACCGACCAGGTTGTGCCCATGGTCTGGCCGTGCAGCGCCCAGATCAGGTCGCTGGGTGGTCGGGACGGCGCTCGGTCGGTGGGCGGGATCAGGACGCGGTTGTCCTGTCGGTCCATGCCGCCGCCCATCATCACGATCGGCGGTGGGGCGCCTCGAGCACCGCCTCGGGTCAGGGCAGCACTTCCACAATGGCGGTGTACTGGACCTGCGACGCAGGCGCTGTTCCTTCGGGTTCGTCGCGTTGCGAGGCGTTCAGCCAGTACATGCCTGCCTCGGGCCAGGTGATCGAGAATCGCCCGGCCGCGTCTGTCCTGACCGTGGTATCGCCCGGATTGTCGCGATAGCGCGCACCGCTGCGGGCGACCGTCACGTCCATGGCTGCAGCAGGCTGGCCATTCTTCAGCAGGGTGAAGGTCGCTGCCTCGCCCACCACCAGGTCCGTGGGGTGGGTGACGGGGACGAGCTCGAGTCCCTGACCGGTGGGCGCGAACACGCTGTCGGTGGGCTCGCCGAGCGTGGCGAAGGTCTCCATCCGATTCACGTTGCGGGTGGCCCGGACATCGGTCGCTCCGGTCGGGATTGCGGATGGAAAGTCAGCCACCGGGCCGCGCCACCGTCTGGCCTCGCCATCAAGCGTATAGTTCGCAGACATGCCCGCCGATACGCTGGCGATCTTGTAGGTGCCGGGCTGGGTCAGGTGGACGTCGAAGGTCGATCGATACTGACCCCGCATCATGTTGGCAGGCGTCACCGTCGAACCATCCGGGGCCAAGATCACCAGATTGTCCGTTCCAAGGGCAGCGTGGTCGGCGACAAACACCTGGTTCGAGGCGCCTGCATCGATACTGATCCAGGCTTCCGTGCCTGACAGCGTCGTGGCGGACGGCAGCATCCAGGCTCGGTGGGCCTGTGCGCCAAAGGGCGTCGCCAGAGCGGCGGTCAGGGCAAGCAGGGCAAGCGAACGTTTCATGGAAGTCTCCTTAGCGGGTGACGGCGACAGCGACAGCGCCGAGTTCACTGGAACCGGCAGCCGTGGTTCGGGCGGCGGGCCCGCCCCACCGGAACGGCACGCGGACGAGCTCGCGCCCGCCCTGTTCGCGGGCCGCCTCGACGACCACATTGTACTGGCCAGCGGGCAAGCTGTTCAGGCGCGCGCCGGGGATCCGCAAAGTCTGGGTGCCCGGTGCCCGGGTTGCGCCTGACAGTCCATCCGCCGGCAGGGTCAGGGCGCGGCCACCCTTGCGCCACCAGGTACGCAGGTCCTTGAGCCAGTCCTTGCCTTCGCCTTCGCCGCCCCGACCGGCTGCGACCTGATACCAGACTGCCAGTGTGCGAACGGCCGTCTGGTCCGGCTGCTCGATCCAGATCGCAACATAGGGGCGATGATAGGCGGCTGTGTTCACCCGCGGGATCTCGACCGTGATCGAGAGGTCCGCGGCCAGCACCGGAGACGTGACAGCGGCCAGCAGGGCGGTCGAGACCAGGAGAGGTGTCTTGTGCATGGGCGAACTCGTCAGTGAATGAACAGAAGGGCGATGACGACAGGAACCAGAAGTCCCAGGCCCAGCAGGGGCCATGTGGAGGGTCGCTGGCGGGCATGCATCCAGGTGAGGGCAAAGCCTGTGACGGCGAAGATCACGCAGGCCACGGCGAAGACATCGATGAACCAGTACCAGACCGGGCCCGTATTCCGCCCCTTGTGCAGGTCATTCAGATAGGCAATCCAGCCGCTTGTCGTCGTTTCGCGAAGGGCCTCTCCGGTCGAGCGGTCGATCGTCAGCCAGCCATCGCCGCCAGGCCGGGGCAGGGCGATATAGACCTCCTCGGGCGACGTCTCGGTCGGAAGGCCCGCAATCGAAACGTCGAGAGCATCGGCAGCCCAACGCGCGACCGCGTCCGGAACCGGGTCTGTGGTCTCTTCCGCAAGCGTCGACAGCCGAGCCAGCAGAGGCGCCGGCAACACTGCCGTCGTTTCGACAGTGACGGGCTCGGAGGGGATCTGCGCCGCGTGATTGAGGGTGATGCCGGTGACTGCGAACAGCATCAGGCCGATAAGACTCACTGCGGCCGACACCCAATGCCAGCTGTGCAGCTGTTTCAGCCAGAAGGCGCGTGATGCCTTCGGGTTCGAACGGGTCGGGATCGGAGCGGCGGCTTCAGACACATCCGCTCAGTGCCCTAGATGCGAGTGATTTGCAATAGACGGTTTTCCGTCGCTGCATCAGGTCGTGGACTGCGGGGTTCGCGTGTGTTCGTTGAACCATTCCAGCGTGCGGGCCCAAGCCTGTTTGGCCGTGACCTCGTTATAGCGTTCCGGCGTGGCGTCGTTGAAGAAGCCGTGGACGGAGTCGGGCCAGAGATGGCCTTCGTGGCGGATATTGTGCTTCTGCAGTTCGGCAATCTGGGCCGGGTAGTCGGCGACCAGCCGTGAATCCAGTGCGCCGTGGTGGATCAGGATGGCCGCCTTGATGTTGGGCACGTCAGCGACAGGCGTTGCCCCGCCGTAGAAGGGTGCCGCCGCGGCCAGATCGGGGCCGAGAATACCGGCCAGCGCATTGGACTGGGCTCCGCCGAAGCAGAAACCTGTGGCCGCGATGCGGTCATTGCAGTCAGGGCGCGCCTTCAGCCATCGCGCGGCAGCGACGAGGTCCTGGGTCATCTTTCCGCGGTCGAGCGACGCGAACAGCTGGCCACCCTTGTAGTCATCGCCGGGATATCCCCCGACCGAGGTCAGGGTGTCCGGAGCGAAGGCCATGAAGTTCGACAGGGCGAAGCGGCGGGCGACGTCCTCGGTGTGGGGGTTCAGGCCGCGGTTCTCGTGGATGACGATGACGCCAGGAAGCCGGGCGGGCGTGGCACTGCGGGTATCGGCACTGAAGGGACGGACCAGATAGCCGCGAATGAAGCCATGGCCGTCGGGCGAAGGCACGGTGACATAGGATGACGTGATCCGCTCATCGTCCTTCTGTACCTGCTGCCCGAGGGCATAGTTCGGCATCAGGGCCTCGATGATGGCCGTGGCCGTCAGACCCGCAGCCGCATAGCGACCCACGCCCTGCACGAAGGCCCGCCGTCCGATCTCGCCGTGGATGAAGCGTGTGTAGAGGTCGACGGCCGGTGCCGGGATCTTCTTGTGGTCGTCCGTCATGGCGATTGCCTGCTTTCATCTGGCGTGCCGGATACGCGCTCTGACGCAAGGGATATCGACAAGTGCCGGGAACGGCCAGAGGCGTACTTCATCCCCAGCGCGGTCGGCCGGTCCGACTGGCAATGGCTTCCAGACTGTCGATAAAGGCCGCATGGCTTTCAAGATCGTCCACGGCCCCCGCCTGGATCGCAAGTTCGGCAGCCTCGATCGAAAGGGCCCGAACCTCCTCGGCGCGTGATGGTCCCAGGGGTGCCAGCGCGCGCGCGCGGGATCGGACGAGCACCAGGGCTGCGGCGGGATACCGGCTTTCCAGCCGGGAAATCCACAGGGGCACACTGTCGTTGAGGCTACGGAATTCATTGGCCCGGGCGAGGATCATCGCAGCGGCCTCGCGAAGGGCTGGCCACTCCATCAGAAAGGCCAGACCGCGCGCTGCTTCGCTCCAGTTCGCGGCAAGGGCGTGGGCCCGGTCGATGGCCTCGACGTCATCGAAATCAGCGAGCCGTGCGACGAAATCGCGAAGGTGGGCGACGTCGAGTGTACGGGAAAAGGCCGCCCATCTCGCGTCCTGGGCTTCCGGCGATCGACCTTCCGCCTCCAGCACCGCAATCTCGGCGGTTTCCCACGCCGGGGAGGGCTCTGGCAGGGTATCGGCAGCGCCCTTTCTCGCAGGCGGCCCGAGACGGGGACGGCACTGGTCGAGCGCGACGCGGGCTGTTTCCGCCAGTCCGGCGGCTGCCAGCCGGCGAGCGACTTCGGCGCCGACGTCGGGCTTGAGCTGATCTTCATCAGACCAGGTTCGCGCCCAGGCGATGGCATTGCCGGCCCTGTCCGCGAGCTTTCGCACGACCAGAGCGCGTCGCCCGATCGGCCGGGCGCGTCCGTCTGTCAGCAAGGCCAGAAGACGCTCTGCCACCGGTATGCTCATGGACGGTGCAGCACGGCCGACCCAACCGGCCCAGTCCGAAAGCCGTGTCTCGACCGCCTCGGCCAGTATCGCTCCTGCATCGTCCGGCCCGACGGCCGAGGCGACGTCGGCGAGATTTTCGGCCGCATCGAAGAACACGAGGGCCAACTCGCCCTTCGGGTCCTTCACGCGCTGATCCAGGCCCGGATAGAGGTCAAACCAGGCGACAAGGCTTCCCAAGGCCAGGCCAGGATCCTTTGGAGCCAGTTTTTCGACGATGGCCCGCCGGTGGACCTGAAGGTCAGCAATCAGCTCCGGACGTTTGCGCCAGGACACACGTGTGCGGCTGGCGGCCAGAGCGGCCAGCCGCTTGTCGATCTCCAGGGCCAGGTCGGCGGGACCGACCTCGGCCGCCAGTTCCAGCTTCAGACGTCGCTTGAGACCGGCATCGCCAACCGTGGCTTCGAGCAGAAGGTCGGCCAGCCGCTCTGCTCCAAGGGCTACAAGGTTTGTAGTCGAGAGCGACTTTCGTGCGGTCGTCGAACGTTTGGCCATAGGTGCATCAACGCGGCAGAGGCTCCGCCGTCAACTGGCGCGAAAGCGGGTCGATGTGGCTGTCCGGTGGGGCGATGCCGAACCTGGCCGAGGTTCCAGCCGAATGGCCGGATCAGCCCTGTTCGGGCGTGAGGGTGCCAATGCTTGAGGCGAGCTCGTGCTTCTTGAACGGTTTGACCAGACGGGGCAGGTCCGCAGCCACACCCTCGACCTCTGCGTAGCCTGACACGAGCAGGACCGGCAGGCCCGGGCGAAGTTTCCGGATCTGCCTTGCAAGTTCTGAACCCGTCATGCCCGGCATGAGGTGGTCCGTCACCACGAGATCAATCTCGACACCGCTCTCGATCATGCCCAGGGCCGCCTCTCCGGAGGAGGCTTCCAAGGTACGATAGCCAAGGTCTTCGAGCATGTCGGCCGTGCTGGCGCGGACCAGTTCCTCATCGTCGACAAGCAGGGCTGTACCCAGCTGATGGATCAGCGCTGCAGGCTGGGCGATGCCTGGACTTTCGGGGGTTTCGTCCGTCTGGGGCAGCCAGAGCTCGACATTGGTGCCGCGACCGAGCTGGCTGCTTATGGTGATGGCTCCGCCGAGCTGTGATGCCAGACCGTGCACCATGGACAGACCAAGACCGGTCCCTTTCCCCACACCCTTGGTGCTGAAGAAGGGTTCAACCGCACGGGCAAGCGTGTCCTCGTCCATCCCGACACCGCTGTCCGCAACAGAGATCATGATGTATCGGCCAGGCTGAAGATCGGCGGGCAGGAGGGGCGAGTCTGCTGCAATGGCTGCGCTAATCCGCAAGGTACCACCCTCCGGCATCGCGTCCCGCGCGTTCACAGCCAGATTGAGCAGCGCCATTTCCAGTTGGTTCGGATCGGCTCGGGCAAAGGGCAGGTCGGGGGGTACGTCCACCACGACCCTGATCTGGGGGCCGGCGGTGCTGGAGACGAGATCCGCCATGCCGTTGACGATACCCGGAACATCCACGGCAACCGACTGCAACGGCTGACGACGCGCGAAGGCCAGCAAGCGCTGCACCAGAATCTTGGCGCGGTCTGCCGATTGGACAGCTCCGTCGATGAGCCGCTGTTCCCGCTCACCCCCAAGTCCCTTGCGCTGCAGGAGGTCGAGCGCACCGACGATTGGCGTGAGGAGATTGTTGAAATCGTGCGCAACCCCCCCGGTGAGGTGGCCCATGGCATCCATCTTCTGTGATTGCCGCAGCGCTTCTTCGGTCATGACCTGACGCGTGACGTTCCGGCTGGAGCCGATGATACGCACGATCCGGCCTGTCTCGTCGCGCATCGGAACCAGGGATGTGTCCCAGTGCGTCGGCTCCGATCCGAGAGCAAGTTGTTCACGGTACTGGTAAAGGGCACCGGTCTCCAGCACATGCGTGTAGGCAGCAAGGATAGGGGCCGCGACCGGCTCTGTGAGAATGTCCGAAATCTTTCGACCGCGAATATCCGCGAGTTTCAGCCCCACGCCCGCCTCGTGTGCCGGGTTGATTTCCTCGATCACAAAGTCGCCGTCCGGCTCGACGCCGATCACGAACAAGGCTTCCGGCGAGTTCTCGAAATAGGTCCTGTACAGTTCGTCGGCATCCCGCCGCGCGCGTTCGGCTTCGGCGAGCCGTTCCTGCTCACGCACGCGCTCCGTCACGTCAGTCACGAACTGATAGGCGGCGATCTGAACGCCGTCTGCGTCTCGCAGCACGTCGAACTTCATCTCGTAGACCCGGCGCTCGCGGTCCGGGTCGCCGAACTCTCCGACTTCGGTGAATGCCTCGCCCGCAAGAGCGCGAGACCACACGGCGCGAACCTCCTTCACAATGTGCTGCTGGTGCCCAAACAGATCGAGGAATGAGTCGCCGACGCGTGGTCGAACACCATAGATGCGCTCGATTTCGTCGACGGCAGCCCGGTTGATGGCTAGCCAGCGGAAGTCTGGCCCAACCACCTGAACGAAGGCGTCGGTTCCCTCGACAAGCTGGGCAAGCAACTGGCGCTCGGCGATGGCCGAAGAGACGCGGGCTTCGAGACCCTCATTGGCTTCGCGAAGCGCGCGCTCCATCTCTCGACGCTCGTCGATATCAAGCAGCGATCCGACATAGCCGAGAAACTCGCCGGTCTCGGAGAAACGCGCTGCTGCCGCATCGATGGCCCAGCGATAGGCGCCATCCGCTCGCCGGATGCGGAACTCGACCTGGTAGTCGCGATGCTCTGCGTTCGAGGTGACGAATATCTTTCCAGCCGCGTCGCGATCATCGGGGTGGACGGCATCCAGCCAGCCGTACCCCTCTCCAGCACCCGGGGTCTGTCCGGTGAACTCGTACCAGCGCTTGTTCAGATAACTGCAGTGACCGGTCGGGGTCGTCACCCACATCATCACAGGAGAGCTATCGGCCATGCTCCGGAAACGGGTCTCGCTTTCGGACAGGGCCGCCTCCGCGAGCACCTGACCGGTGGTCTCGGCGACCGTGCAGAACAGTCCTGCGACTGCCCCATTGTCGTCGTGGACCGGAGAATAGCTGAATGTGAACCAGGTCTGTTCGGGAAAGCCCTTGCGGTTCATGACCAGGGACAGGTTCTCCCGGAACGAGGACTCGCCCACCAGGGCAGCTTCGACCAGAGGTTCGATGTCGGACCAGATCTCCGGCCAGGCGTCCTTGAACCGGCCACCCAGGGCCTCGGGATGTTTGCTGCCGATGATTTCGGCATAGGGCTGATTATAGAGAAATCCGAGTTCGTCTCCCCAGGCTACAAACATGGGAAATCGGGAATGCAGCAAGAGTCTGAAGACGGCCCTGAGCGATTGTGGCCAGGTCGCAGGATGTCCAAGTGGCGACCGAGACCAGTCAACATCCCTCAGGTGTTCGCCGATCGGCCCGCCACTGTTCAGAAACTCGGCATCGCCATCTGAGGCATCGAGAACGGACAAACAGGGCTCCGGAGATCGGGATCGTGCAACTTCGGCTCAGCTTGCTAAAGTCGCATTGGCAAAAGGCGTTCCAGCAGGCGCGAGCCACAAGAATGTTCAGCGGGCGGCAGTGTCAGATCGACTCCTGCATATGAAGCTCTATGGTCACGCTTGACTACGGGAATCTGGTTCCTCCCGCCTCGATCTTGTTTCAGGACGTCGGGCCGGCCGGCCTTGGCGTTGTTTCGTCAGGAGACGTTTTGGCCCCGGATGGATTTCCGTTGCAATCCCAGGCCGACGTCCCGGCGACGGGCGTTGTTGCAGGCAAGGCAGCCCGGTTTGGCCCACCGGCGGCGGCCTGGTACCCGGTTGCACGGAGCAGGGACGTCCAAGGGCCCGTCGGTGTGACGCTCTTCGGTCAGGATCTCCTACTGCGTAGAGACCGGTCCGGCACGATCGTGTCGGACGATGCCGACTGGGTCGTGGAATCGCGACTGGGTCTGGTCTGGGTCCGTCGCCTTTGCCACGAGGGGACGGGGATCCCATCTCTGATCGAGGACGAGGCCGGTACCCCAGGCTTCCCGATGATCGCCTGCTCGGAGATCGAGGTGGAGGCCGACTATGATCAGACGGTTCTAGGACTGGTCGATCCCGCCCACGTGCCGATGGTCCATACCGCGTGGTGGTGGCGTTCGTCGCCCCGACGGCGGGTCAAGACCAAGGACTATGTCCCGACACCGTTCGGCTTCACGGCGACGGCGGCCGATGCCTTCGCCTCGGCGCCTGCCTATGAACTGGTCGGGCAAGACCGGAAGGTGACCATAGAGTTCCGGCTACCCTCGACGCGGATTGAACGCGTGCAGGGTGGTCGACTCCAACTGCTGAACATCACGACGGTCACGCCGATCGCGCCGGGTCGGGTCATGCTGAGAAACGTCATCTACAGTTCGGTGCGACCGCTTCGCTGGCTGTATCCGGCGCTCTCGCTGCTGGGTCGCGCCTTTCTGGAGCAGGATGCTGCGATCCTGCGGCGTCTGGATTCCCACGCGAGCCTGCACCAGCCATTGCTCTTCGTCGGCGAGCCGGATCAGCCGTCTGCCTGGTATTTCCAGTGCAAGATGGCTCTGGCCCGGGCTGTCGGTGGGACTGATGCCTTCGTCAATCCCGTTCGAGCCACGCGCTTGAAGTGGCGCACCTAGGGTCGGTCAATCCTGCCCTGACCGAGGGAATTTTTTGCCGAGGCTGCGAATTCTGCCGGGTGAACCCTTCGGACTATTGCTGAATTCATTCAGTATTTTCTGGAATGTCTCGCGGCACGGCAATTGAACCTGTGGCGTCGAGCAAAACGCTCGGGCCTCAGAAGAGGCTGCATATCCAGAAGGAAAGAGGCCAAAAATGGCTAACAGCATCAATACGAACAGCGGCGCCCAGATTGCTCTGCAGGCCCTGAACCGCACGAACCGCGAACTGGGCGAGACCCAGAACCGGATCAACACTGGCAAGAACGTTTCGTCCGCTAAGGACAACGGTGCCATCTTCGCCATTTCGACGGCCCAGCGCGCTGAACAAGGCGCCCTGAACTCCGTCAAGAACTCGATCCAGCGCGGTCAATCCATCGTCGATGTCGCGCTGGCCGGTGGTGAGACCATCGTCGAAGCGCTCGAAAAACAGAAGGCCCTCGCGGTCTCCATCCAGTCCTCGGCGGCCGGCTCGGCTGCCGAAACCGCCTACCTGGCGGACTTCAATGCCCTCGGCAACGAAATCACCAAGGCGCTGGCTGGCTCAACCTTCGACGGCGTGAACCTGTTCTCCAACACGGCCCAGCAGACCGTGCTGACCAGCACGGGCGCCACGGGCAACACCGCGAACATCGGCACCGGTGCAGCGATCACGGTCGCGACTGCCGGCGGGGCCGTCGTTCGCGCCGGCGCCACGGCAGCCATCGTCGATGGTGCCATCACGGCCTTCACGGGGGTGCTGGGAGGCCTCGGTAGCCAGGCACAGTCGCTCGAGCGCGCCTTGACCTTCACCTCGAAGCTCCAGGACTCGATCGAGACCGGTATCGGCAACCTCGTCGATGCCGACCTGGCCAAGGAAAGCGCCAAGCTGACCGCCCTGCAGACCAAGCAACAGCTGGGTGTCCAGGCGCTGTCGATCGCCAACCAGTCGAGCAGCATCCTGCTGTCGCTGTTCCGCTAAAGCCAAAAGACCTGATGGGCGGAGCCGCAAGGCTCCGCCCCACCGCCTGCGCTCGGATCAGGTCAAGCCGTGAAGCCAAATGGCTGGAGGTTTGCAGACGCGCTCTGACCAATCCGTCTTTACTCGGTCCTGTTTCAGCATTTCGGGGGCGATTTGCCGTCCGCAAGGTGAGACACAGCTTCTATCCAGTCATTCTCGACCCCAGCCGCTCAGCCTTCGGACATCGTTGCAAAAGCCCGAAGGAACCGTCGAGCCGTTTCGCTGGCGCGGCCCGGGATGTTGGTGACCCCCGCATCGACGCCCAGAACCAGTTTGAGATTGGTATGACCGAGTACCATTCCCGTGAACATTTCCGCCGCCAGGGCCGGATCCGGCACCCGGATCATCCCCCGGCGGTCCTGTTCGGCCAGCCATTGCGCCAGTCGCCTCAGACTTTCGCCGGGCCCCGCGTCATAGACGGCTGATGCCAGCTCGGGGGCATGTGGGGAAATCAGGGCAAGGCCGCGCATAGAGGTCTTCTGATCCGGCTCGCCAGCCTTATCCAGCATAGCGCGTGCAAGCGCGGTCAGGACCACCTCGGGCTCCTCCGTCGTTCGCAGGGGCGCTGTGATGAGATCGGAGCGCCGCTCGGCCAAGGCGCGGGCAATGTCGGTCTTGGAAGCGAAGCGGTTGTATAGCGTCTGCTTCGACACCCCTGCGCGGCGCGCGATCTCCTCCATCGACACCGCCAGGCCCTTTTCGGCCAGCAGCTCCGAAGCGGCGTCCAGTATGGCCTCGCGCTTGCGTTCGTCGATCTGTCCGGCGATCCGAGGCATGTCAGTGCACCTCGCTTGGCGGGGCGTTCGGCGCGACCTTGACCGGTTTGGCGAAGATCGCTGCAATGACCGCTACGCATGAGGCAAGGGCAAGCAGGGCGAAGGCATCCCCGAATGCCAGCGTCGTCGCCTGCCGGGTCAGCATTCCGTTCACCGCCTTCAGGGCGGCTGCCTGGGGGTCAATCGAATTGCTCATCCGCTCTGCAATCCCGGCGATCATTAGCTGGACCTGACCGTTGGTCTGGCTGATGCCAGCGGTCAGCTCGCCCATGTGCAAGGCCGTGTTCCGGGTCAGCGAGGTGTTCAGGATCGCGAGGCCAAAAGCCCCGCCGACATTTCGGCTGAGATTCACCAGCCCCGAAGCATTCTTCACCATGTGCGGTGGCAGGGTGGCCATGGTGATCTGATTGGTCGCGATCATGGCAATCATCACGCCGCACCCCCGGGTCGCCTGTACGCCCGCAAACTCCCAGAAGCCCCACTCACTGGTCAGGGAATGGGCATCCCACATGCCCCATGCGCAAAGAACAAAGCCCCCGCACATCATGATCCGCATGTCGACGAACCTCGCCAGCCGCCCCGCGATCGGAGCCGTCAGGAACATGGCCAGACCCGAGATGACCATCGTCGTCCCGACTTCGCTGGCCGAGAAATCGCGGACCCGACCCAGGAACAGGGGCATCAGGAACGATCCCCCGAACAGCATGGCTCCAACGATGAACGTCAGCATCATCCCGACCCGGAAATTGGAATTGGCAAACGCGCGCAGCTCCACGATCGGGTTCTTGTAGGCGAGCGATCGCCAGACGAATGCCGGCCCGGTGATAGCGGCCACGACTGTCAATAACAGGATCAGATCGTCGGCAAACCAGTCGTTCTTGGAGCCCTCTTCGAGCACGAACTGCATGCTCATGAGGAAGGTCGCCATGAGGCTCAGACCCCACCAGTCGAAACCCTGGGCCAGAGATGGATCGCCCTTGTCCAAGTCGCCGTAGCGCCAGACCAGGAAAAGGGACAGGGCACCAGGAATGACGTTGATGAAGAACAGCCAGTGCCAGCTCAGCATCTCGGTCAGATGTCCGCCCAGCGTCGGCCCGACGGTCGGTGCCAGGGTCACGATCAGGCTGATCGCAACGATGGCATTGACCCGGTGCTTGCCTGGGAAAGCGGTGTAGGCGATCGCGAAGACCGCGGGGATCATTGCCCCGCCGACGAAGCCTTGCAGCGCGCGACAGACGATCATCGCCTCGATTGACGTCGACAGCCCGGTTGCCACGCTCATGATCAGGAACCCGGCGCAGGACACCAGGAAAACCTTCTGCGTGCCCCAAAGTCGCGACAGATAGCCGGACAACGGGATCATCACGACCTCGGGGATCAGATAGGCCGTCTGGATCCAGCTGATCTCATCGGCACTGGCTCCGACTCCGGCCTGGATCTGGGGCAGGGAGGCGGCGACGATCTGTATGTCCAGGATCGCCATGAACTGGCCGATCACCATGCCGCCAAACCCCAGAAGGAGGGCGGTCCAGTTGATCGATGGCTGGGTGGCAGAGCCCGGAACAGCGTCCGGAGTCACCACCGTCACCGGACTGTGCCATCAGACATGGCCGTCTGATCGCGCGAAGGCGCGGGACCGGGCCGGCTCTTGAGGTCTACCTTGACTTCGACGGATAGGCCGGGACGCAGGGTCGCGCCTGTCTCGCCGCGATCGACGATGATCCGGACCGGCACCCGCTGGGTGATCTTGGTGAAGTTGCCGGTAGCATTTTCGATCGGGATCAAGGCGAACTCGGACCCGGTTGCGGGAGCGAAACTATCGATACGCCCGGTCAGGGGCTCACCGGGAAAGGCGTCGGCCGTGATCTCTACGGCTTGACCAAGCCGCAGCCGATGCAGCTGGGTTTCCTTGAAGTTCGCAACCACATAGGTCTCGCCCAGCGGCACGATGGACAGCAGCTGTCCCCCGGGTCTCACATACTGACCCGCCCGGACACCACGTGCGCCGATGACGCCCGCGACCGGGGCCCGGATGACGGTGCGCGCCAGTGCGATCCGGGCCTGCTCCACGCCCGCCCGTGCCTGTTCGACGGCGGCCAGACTTTGGGTCCGGGTCGAGTTCAGAACGCCGGCCGTACGTTGTTCCGCGACCAGGGCGGCCTGAGCCTCGGCGACCGACGCTCCGGCCGTTTCCGCCTGCGCACGCTGGGTCTGGATTCTCTGCTGTGAGACCCAGCCCTGTTCCGCCAGCTTGCCGTAACGGTCGACTTCCGCATTGGCCAGGTTGGCCTGTGCCCGTGCCTGGGTGACGCCTGCCGCACGCGACGCGATCATGGCCTGTTCCTGGGCTGCGCGGGCGTCGACATTATCAACCGCCGCCAGCAGCGCCGCCAGGTTGGCTTCAGCCTGGATGAGGTTGGCCCTGGCGTCAGCGTCGTCGAGGCGAACCAGCGCCTGGCCTGATTGAACCGACTGATTGTCCTTGACCAGAACGTCTATGACGTAGCCGTCGATCTGTGAGCTCACCAGCGTCGTGTCGGCCTGAACGAAGGCGTTGTCGGTCGCTTCCCAGCGTTGTTTGCCCTGCCACCAGACGACGGTCCCGATGATGACGGCGATCAGCACCAGCACCCCCGCGATTAAGGGCAGACGTTTCTTCAGGGTCAGGGCGATGGACATGTCGGATACCGGCATTCGGGGAGGAATGCTCTTAAAATGGACGATACCGTCCAAAAATCAACCGTGACGATTCAGGGAATGTGACTGCACTGGTTTTTCATCCGGTCGTCCCGCCTGACGCCTGACGCCTGACGCCTGACGCCTGACGCCTGCTGCCTCACGTCAGTCAGGATCGGGAATTGCACTGACCGATGCGGGCTTCTCAAAATGGGACGAGGGACGCGATGAAGCGAAGGGGAGAGAGTCAGATGGTCCAGATCACGGGCTGTGACGATTTCGGATGGTCATGGAAACGGGTCGACGAGGACGGGGTAACGGTCGCGGAGGGTAAAAGCTCGCTGGCCGCGGACGCCGCTCTTGCTGCATCCGAGGTTGCAAAACGGCCCTTTCTTCAATCCCGTGATGGAAAGATGGGACGATGATGGGCGAGATCCTCTATTTCGCGCACAGGCATTTTCGCGTCATCTTCATCATCGCGACGCTGGGCGTTCTCGTGCTGGCAGGCCTCGGGGTTCTGGACTCGCAAACGGTCTGACCGACCCCAACTCTCAAGACTTCACAGAAGACTGTGGTTGGTCCTGCCGAAAGCCTGACTTGATCGGAGTGACCACTGAGCGGGATGCCGCTGCGATGCGGACGATCATCGGGTGATGGCGGGTCGACATCAAAGAAGGCTTGCTGATGCGCTGTCGGGGTCTTGAAGACTCAGATAGTGAATCCGCCCGCAAGAATGTCGAGTCTGGTTTGGGTCAGGCGGATGAGCCCACCCTACGCAGCCTTCGCAACCACATCGCCCGATTGCAGTCCGATGATGTCGCGGTTCTGCTCAGCCCACACCAGCAGTGCTTTCCGGGGCCAGGCCAAGAGCCAGCTATGCGGGACATATTCGCCGGAAACGATAAGCGCCCGGCGCGTGGAAGACTTGGCAGCGGCGCGCTCCGTGTGCGTCGGGCCCGATCCCTGGTCGGCCAGAAAGGCGCCTCCAGCGACCGGATTGCGTCGCAGATAGGCAAGCCTCGGGCTGATCGTTTCAAGTGGCGGATCGAAAAACCAGCTTGATCCAAGCATGCCCGCCAGATGTTGTCGGGAGTTGCATATGTCTGCCGCCGTCACCCAGAGCCGGTTCCAGCCCGCTTCGTGAAAGTCATCGAGGTGCCGACTCTCGGTATGGGTCTGAAGCCACTTCCGATGCCACCCTCCGCACATGACGTAACGCGCCAGAGTGCTCAGGTTCGCGCGCAACACTGCATCGCGAACGATCTGTCCAGGGCTGCAATGCGAGATCAGATCAATGGTCTGTGTCCGATTTCCCGGCACGCTCAAGGCCAGTGCGAACCTGACATCCTTGGCCCAGTAATCGCTGTCGTAAGCACCGTGCTGCGTCGATAGCCAGTTTGCAAGTTGATCGATCCAGAACGGATAGAGATCGAGCACAGTCTGAGGAAGCTGCTCACGCGCCACACGAACAGGCAGGTCCAGCATCCACCTAGCGATCAAGCCCCGTTGAACATCGCCCGAAATGCCGGTTCCACTGATTTCCGACACCCGTCGGCCAGGCTCTCCGAAGTTTCGATGACCCGCTGCTTCAATCGCTGCTGCTGCCGCTGAAATGTGAACCGCGTCGACCCAAGCCGCCTCCTGATCGCCCAGCTTGGCCAGGACCGATTCAAAGAGCCGACGTTGACGGGGTAAAAGGCGGAACATCCCATCGCTTCCAAATCGCAGGATCCTGGAAAACGAATGTCTGCCCCTCCTGTTCGTTAACCTTAAGCTTTAGCCGAGGGCCCGAAATGGAACTCACCGCAGAGGCGAACAATCGCTAAACGGCATGCGGCTCAAATTCGACCCGCTCGCGATCCATCTCGCCCACATCCGAGGCCTGCCCGCTACAGGTCAGCTTGTAACGGGATGTCTGAATACGTTGCGCCTCTCCTGGCAGATGGCGTCGAACACACGATCCACACCGAAGCTATATTGAACGCCCATAGACCTGCTGGTGCTCGCTCACCGAGTGAATTGGCTGGAGGAATTGCACAATCCTCATCAATGGTCGTTGCGGCAGGGGTCAAAGAAGAAGCGACGCGGATCTGTAACCTAGCAGGCTTATTGATGGGGCTCGGCACACCCGTTCGTTCCTGACGGCTACTAACCTAAATCAAGGTATCCGGCGGACGGTATGCCTACCCTACGGTCGCTGTGATTGGGTCCCTTGCACGTGGGAGTCGACGATGAGACTGCCAGACGACGAGCCCTCTGACCCGGAGCTTCAGCCGAGATGGGTCACACATGCGCTTCTCGCCCTGCTTGGTGTCGTGACCATCAGCTTCTGGGGCGGCATCATTTGGCTGAGCGTCAGCGTTTTTCGCTAGTTGATGAGGTTCTCGCTGCTCAACCGTCACCACACGAGGGTCGTTGCGCTACAAAACCCGCGCCACACCATTTATGATTATCGTCCATAAGAACAACGACGTAAGCATTGCTCCGCCGAAAAACATCACGCGGTCCAGATGATTTGTTCGACGAACGTCGAAATAAGCGGGCTTCCAGGCGTGTTGGCGCATAGGCAACTCCTACTCACGGACAACCCTCGCTGTTGCCCAACTACAAAACCGTAAATGGAAGGCATCGTTCCGCCTGACAGGCTCGTGTCTTCGTTACTGTGTTCAGTGAGTCGTTGATAGAGGGACAAATCTGAAGCCTGCACCTGTTTCAGGAGGGAAGGCGTTGCTCGGCGGGGACTTGGCACAGAGTGTCAACGCTGCTGTTAAGATTTGAGTTACCAAGACCGTTGTCCCTGCCTTAAGGTTGATCAGCGTTCACTGTCCCGGAAGAAGTTGAACTTCCGGGAGCGTGCAACATGCCCTACGTCAATGCTGTCGGTCGGGTATTGCATGAGTCTGCGCCATCTTCGCGTTGGCAGACGGCAACTACGCCCGGGCAAGTCCTCACGGGCTCATCGATCCATGAAACGCTGACAGGCGGACGTGGCCATACTCTGGTCGGTGGCGACGGTGACGACATTTACGGTCTGACGGGGCCTGCCGTCATCCGCGAAACCGCTGGGGGCGGCACTGACACGATGAGTGTCTGGGCGTCGGCCGAACTGCCCGATCACGTGGAAAACCTCCTCATGAACGGGGGTTGGGGTTGGTACGCGATCGGGAATGACCTCGACAACATCATCACGGGAACCGGAGGCCGTCAGCAGATCGATGGGGGGAGCGGCAATGATGTGCTGATCGGTGGTGATGGCGCTGATCTGTTTGTCATGTCTCGCGGCAACGGCAGCGACGTCATCGTCGACTTTGGGGCGGGTGCTGACCAGATCCGGCTTGCTGGCTATGGTCTGCACAGTTTTGGTGACGTGCTGGCGATCGCACGCCAGACCGGCAGCGACGTCGTCCTGAACCTTACAGCTGGCGAGATCCTGATCCTCAGGAACGTCAGCCTTACGTCGCTGGAAGCCCAGGATTTCCTGCTTGAAATCGACCTGTCGCGATTTACGCAAACGTTCAGCGAAGAATTCGACAGTCTGCGTCTGTCACCCTCGGGTGGTGTCTGGGATACGTTCTACAGCCACAACGACAGTGCAAGTCTTCTGTCACGATACCATGCCGGCGAAGCTCAGATCTATGTTGACCCTCTATTCGCGGGAACATCGGGTCGAGCTTTAGGGTTGAATCCCTTCTCGATCGCAAATGGCGTCCTCACAATAACGGCTGCCCCGGTTACCACGAGTGCCGCTCCCTTTCTGGGCGGCCAGACCTACACCTCCGGCCTCCTGACCACTGAGTCCAGCTTCGCGCAGCAGTATGGATACTTTGAAATCCGGGCGGCGCTGCCTGCAGGGCAGGGGTTCTGGCCAGCCTTCTGGCTTCTGCCGGAAGATGGCTCCTGGCCGCCGGAGATCGACGTCTTCGAGATGCTAGGCCGGGACCCGGATACCTTCTACTATTCCACGCACACGATCGAGAACGGCCAACACGTTCTCCAGACGGGTCAGTACCGGGTCGATACGACCGACTTCCATGTCTACGGCGTCGACTGGGGCCCCCAGAACATCACCTTCTACCTTGACGGTGTCGCGATAGCGCAGGTGCCGACGCCCGACAGCATGCACCGTCCCTTTTACATGCTGTTGAATCTCGCGGTCGGGGGGACCTGGGGCGGAGCACCGGATGAGACGACGGGCACGGGCCTGATGCAGGTCGACTATGTACGCGCCTGGGCCTACGCAACTGCCCCAGACAAGGGGTCTGACCTTCAGATCTGCTGGAATGCAGCAGTCGTCGACGGCATCGAAAGCGGTCCGTCGACGATCGACATGGCGGTACCGAAACCAGCGCCCTTGGTCATCGGAGTTCTTGATTGGGCTGATGACTTCCTCATCGGATCAAGTGATTTCGCTGCCCCACCAGGTTTCGAAAGCGTGGATGACGGATCGACTGCTGGATACGGAGACGCCGGCAGTTCTGGATCATTGGGCGATTTCGGCGGCATCGCTGGCAACCCGTTCCACGATATCTCTCATCAGGAAGGGCTGGCCTGGTTGTCGATAGCTCCCACTGAGCACTCAGCAGATGGTTTTCTGCTGTGATGGGTTGTCCTTGTTCAGACAGCGCTGTCCGCGCTTTGGCCAAACCGAAACTCCAGCGGTTAATCCAGTTGTTCCCAAAAGGCTCGCTGGAATTTCCTTTTGGTCAGTTCTTGGCATTTGAAGTCTGTAAATCACAGGCTGAGATGCAGGGATATATTCGGCGGCTATTTCAATCATACCAAAAAGAGCGCCGAATTCCATTCGGTAATGTAACGCGCCAAAGTGTAGGGGTGGTCCATGGAGCCTGACTTCTCAGTCGCCGTCATTGAGGCGACAGTCATGATCGAGCAGCAGGTCGGAGGAAACCGGAAAGCGATCGGAACCGGCTTTCTGGTGACGGATACGGCGCCGGATGGGCATGTCCGCGTTGTCCTTGTTACGGCAAAGCATGTGTTTGAGGAAATGCCGCGCGCTAGTCTGGAGGTGGGCTTCAGGGCGGAAATCAATCAGGAATGGGCCTACACACCCGCGGATGTAAACATCCGGAACAGCGAGGGACGTCCCCTTTGGACGTCTCATCCAGAGCGCGACGTTGCGGTCATCGAGCTTCGGGTTCCCGCCGAACTTGCCGCTAAGGCCATCCCCCTCGCGTACCTGGCCGATGACGATAGTTTTGCGCAAGACGCGGTCGCCCCAGGCGAAGAGTTTATGGCACTGGGGTATCCCAGAGGCCTGTCTTCTAACGCCGCCGGTTTTCCGATCCTTCGAATGGGACGGCTTGCGTCCTATCCGATCGGGGCTTCCGCAGTCTCTCCGACGTTTCTCCTCGATTTCTCCGTCTTTCCGGGAAACTCAGGCGGGCCGGTTCTGCGCGCGCCCGACAGCCGAGACGGTCGCGCGCGGCATGGACTCATTGCCGGGCTCCTGACCCAGCAGGTCGAAGTCGATCGCGAGCGAATGGACATCGGCATCGTCACTCATGCGAGGTTTGTGCGCGAGACCCTGGGCGTTCTGGATGGCCGCCAGCCGGTTCTGCGCCGAGGCGTGCAAAGCGCTCACTACCCGAGTGCGACCACAGCCATCGCGATCGAAAACGTCGTGCCCTAGTCGAGACAAAACGCACCTTTTCACGCGAATCTCGTTGACGGAGCGAGAAGCAAGCGGGAAACGTCCTTCAGAATCTGTTAACGGCATTCCGTAATGGAAACTGGAGTATAAGCATGCGCGTAGCCTCGGTTGGTCTCTGTTTGGTTGTCGCCGGCCTGGCCAGCACGCCTGCACATGCGGGACCTTGCGATGACCCTGCCGCCACCATCTATGCCCTGACAGCGCCGGCCTACCGGGTTGATGGAGAGCCCGTCCTGGGACGCAGCGCCTATGCCTGCGGTCGTTTCTGGTCCGCTGCCAATCTGATGCAGAAGGCGGCAGTCCAGCGGTCGAGCAGCCTTCAGAGGTTCAATCTGGCAGCGACATACGCTCAGACCGGCCGCTTTGAAGAGGCCGATGCGCTGTATCGCACCGTGATCGCGGACGGCGATTTCGTGAGGGCACGCGCTGACTCCTCGCCGCGCAATGGCGAAGAGCGGGAAACAGGCTTTGGCCTTGCTGAAGAGGCCACCCGCCGGCTCGCTGCCATTACAAGGCTCCGGGCGCTCCTGACGCCGGCGTCGCAGACATCTTTGGCGCCAACACCCAGCCAGACAGCGGCCTTGGCAGGCGGCCCGACGGGCCCTCGCGCTGCTGAACAGGCTGGTGTCAATGCCGTTACGGTCGAGAATCGAACAGGGCCGCTGCCGGCGGGAGCTGCAGGCGTCGATGCCGTCGCCACGCAATCGGGGATAAGCGACCTTGAGGCTCTGCGCCGGGATGGGCTTGTCGAGCCTCAATAGCGTTGCGGCCAGACGGATCCATCAACATTGACCATGGGGCGAAAGTCTGTGCGGCCAGGTTGACTGTTTCACCTAACGCTCCGGCACCAAGATCAATCCGGGGTGTTGTGGGAAGAGGCTGATGGCATTCAGAGCCCAGACGGTGCAGTTGTTGGGCTTGGTTGGCTTGATCTGATGGCACCGGAACTGGACGCAGGTCTGCTCAGCAGAAGAGGGGTCTCAGTTGGTGGGAGATGTCGATCCTGATCCCAAGGCTGCCAACCGTCCGCAACAAGGCGCAACTGCCCGAGCGCCTGGCACATCCCTGCTGCGTCGCAGCGTCATCATGGGCTTGGCTGCCACGGTGGGGAGCTCGGCCTGTGCACAGGCTGAATGTCAGCCAAGACAGCTTCGCGCGCGCCTCGGCCCACTCCCGCCCATAGTCGGACCTTTGCAGGCGAATGTCTGGTCCAATCCCTGGGCTCCGGCCACCTGGGACAAAGCCGGCGGCGTCTACCCCTGGCGGTCGGAAAATGTGAGCCTTTCGGAGGGCAATCTTGCCCTGAACGTTTCACGGGGTGCGGCCGGCTCGGTTCAGGCCAATAGCGATCAACTGCGCAAGACAGGATTGTTCGAGGTCGATGCGACCCTGCCGCAGGGATTGCCGGGCCTCATCATTGCACCCCTCTATCTGTACGGCGAAGACGCACACGAGATCGATTTCGAGATCGTGGGGACAAAGGGACTGCAACTCGCTGTGCACACGGGCTCACGGTTCAATGCCTTCAATCATCTCATCCCCGGGGATTTTTCAGGGCGGCGTCGTTTTGCAATCCGGTACGTGGCCGGCGAGGAGATCTCGTGGCTGGTCGATGACGCCGTGATCAGGACGCTCCGCCCAGCCGAACTGGCATCCACGTTCCCCTTTCACGCTCTGAAGCCCTATGCAGAGATCTGGCCGACACGGAGTGTGGAGTGGGCCGGGCCGTGGCGGCACAGGGATACCCGGATGATCCTTCACGGGTATCGCCTGACCTGAGCTTCGCCCGGCTGCCTGTGTTCGGACGTCATTGGCGTCGTAAAAAAGAAGGCTTTCCGGTCCGGCTGATGGCACGCAGCGTCTGCAATCGTTACCGGCAAGCGTCCGAAGGCGCGTCCATGGTCCTTTACCAATATCGAACAGGGTGAGGATTGCGCTGCCCTGAACGGACACAGCGATCTGTAGACCGACTGATCTAGGCGATTACTCCTGTGCATTTAGGAGCGCTTAACGAACCGCCGTTAAGACTTGGGGTTCGAGCAAGCGGAGATCGCCAATGTCGAACCGGCATCAGCCCTGGGGTTCACGGCTTACCTATCCGGAGCCCCCGATCGACCAGCCTTGGTCGGCCCGGCGCACGCTGGCTTTCGTCGTCGTGTCCTCAACCTCTCTCTGGTCGGCGATCGCGATCCTCAGCCAGGCGGCCTTGCGCCACTGAGATCACCAGGATGGCGCTGCGATGCGTCGGCGACGCTCGGGCTCGATCGTGGGAACGGTGGCAGCCGGAGGCGGTGCAGCGGGCGTCACGCTCGCTTCGGCTGGAGCCTCGCTGGTGGCATTCGAACTGATGACTGGAGCCGCTCTGGGCTCTGGGGGAGCAAGCACGACGATGGGATCGGCTTCGACCATCGGGGCACCGGCCACTTCAGGCACAGCCTCGCTTAGTGTGAGGTCCTCGACGGGCAGGCTGTCATCGTCCTCGACTCGCGCTGTCATAGAAAAGACCGGCTCGGCTCCGGCATAGGGCGCATTGAAGGCCTCCGGCCGACCTGAGACGCCCTTCCAGCGGTAGAAGGTGTGGGCGCCGATATTGGCCACCTTGTCGAGGGATGGGCTCCAGTAGGGTGCAACCCACAGGGTATGATAGTGGGTTGCCTGGCCAACCAATGGCGAGACGTAGCCCGTCAGCGCGGCCCTTGCGACAGCGCGCGCCCGAGCCCAGCCTGAAGCACTGGGCTTGCGGGCAAGCGCTCCGTCGCAGGTGAAGGTGAACTGGCACCCGGTCTTGCGTGTCGAGCCCGAGAAGACAACGCCGCAGACGCTGTTCGGGAAGGCGTTATGACGGACACGGTTGAGGATGACCTGTGCGACCGCCTGCTGCCCCGCCAGACTTTCAGACGCAGCCTCATAGTAGATCGCAGCCGTCAGGCAGTCGAGCGCGCGCACGGCATCGGCGGCGGGCAGTGATGCCGGCAGGATGAACGGCCGCGCATTGACCAGCGGAAGACTGGAGACTGGAACCGACGCATTGAAGCGGTACGCATCGTTCGCACTGATCATTTGGTAGGTGAGGGGTTCCGAAATGTCCGAGATCGCTGTGCCTCCCAAAGACTGGGGGCGTTCGTAGGACAGGCCGGCAATCGGACGGAAGACATGCTCATAGCGGTTCGTCCAGTTCGAATAGACGACGATGCCGACAATGATTGTCGCGAGAGACAGCAGGGTTACCATCCCCCGCTCGGCCCACTCTCGCCTTACGGCAAACGTATAGGCCCTCTGCCAGCTTTGATGATTGTCCAAATCAGAGACCCTTGACCGCGTGCGTCGCTGTAGCGAGCAATCGTTGTGCCAGAGCCTTAATCGGCCAGAAGTGGGCGAGACTGCAGCCTGACACGATCCCGGTTGCGGCGGGTCTGTACGACCAGCTGGGTCCGGGCCTGAAGTCGGAGCGCAGAAAGAACGCCCGTGGCATACCCGCCGGTATCGACACAAATTCGGCGGTCATCGGCATAAACATCCTCAGTCGGCGTGTGTCCGTGGACGATTATCTTGTCAAAGCTGCGACTATCCCTGAGAAAGCCGTCGCGGATCCACATCATGTCTTTGGCGGTCTGATCTTCCAGCTTCACGCCAGGCCGCACACCCGCGTGGACAAAGAAAAAATCCCCTACCGTCTCACTGAGGGGCAGTGTCTCGAAAAACTCCAGGTGATCAAGCGGAAGGGACTTCAGCAGATTGGTCGAGGCCTCGACCCAGCCTTCAGGGTCATTGTTCGCAGGAACAGAGACGTCGTAAGAAAGAAGCGTCTCACGTCCGCCGAGTTCCATCCAGTCGGGGCCAATTACCGGCTCGTCGATAAACTGGAGCAGCAGGGCCTCGTGGTTGCCCATCAGTGTCACAAGTTCGACCTTCTGAGCCTCGAGTTCTGCACGCAGGGCTATGAGCATATCGATCACCTTGCGGCTGCCGAGACCGCGATCGACGTAGTCGCCAAGGAAGACGACCCTGCGATGGAGATTCTCGGGTTTCTGCAAGTCCGTCCTAATCACGGACAACAGGCATTCCAGAAGATCGTCCTGCCCATGGACATCGCCGACCGCCCAGACGACTGTATTTGCCGGGACAGAACAGTTTCGCAGTCGCTGACCGGAGGGTGGCGTTTGCTTGCGCCGGAACATACCGGTCCGTCCTAGAATAGCCGCTCGCCAATCCGGATGGTGTCACCCGGTGCGACCCGCGTCCGCGACGTGAGGGCAAAGCTTTCCTCGGCACTGCCACCGGCGCGCCGGATGAAGACGCGGCCGGTATTGGCGCGGTAGGTGAATCCGCCGGCCGTGGCGACCGCATTGAGCACTGTCAGACCAGCAGCATAAGGATAGGTCCCCGGCGACCCGACCTCGCCAAGGATGAAGAACGGCCGATAGGTCAAAACCTCTGCGCTCACGCGCGGGTCAAGCAGATATCCATTGCGCAGGGACACCTCGACCGAGCGCTGGAACTCGGCGACCGTCAGGTCCGACGCCTGCAGGTCACCAACAAGCGGAAGCGAAAGCTTCCCGGCACTACTGACCTGGAATTCTCCCGTCAGGGAAGGCTCACCAAAGACCGTGACGCGGACCTTGTCTCCTGCACCGAGCCTGTAATCGTCGAGGACCCGATCCTCTGCCGTGTCTTCACCGGCACCGCCGAGCGGAACCGAAGCACAGCCGCCAACCAACAGGCCAAGTCCCAGCAAGGTTTTGCGTCGAGTGATCATCAAGCCAGTCCAAACATGTCCTGTGCGATAGCCTGCCCGGGAGCAGGTCGCCAGCCTTTCAGTTGAGGTATCCAAACTGTCACAGTTTGTTAGCGAGGCGTGGGTTAACGTTCGCTACAATCTAAAACCGGTCGCGAGGACAGAATGTCAAGCCGATCCCCAATTGTCATGTGCCTGATCACTGCCGCCGCTGCGATGTGGAACATCGGACCGGCATACGCTGAAGCAGACGGCCCTCGCACCCGTGCGCCACAAGCCTGGGGGGAACAGCCCGTTCAGCAGGCAACTGCGCCTCCCATGGGCCTTCTGGACTTCTGTGACCGTGAGCCCGTGGTTTGTGCAGGACCTTCAGAAAGCCTCAGCCAGGTCGCGCGGTCCGTCAGCGAGGCGCGAGGTCTGGCATGGCAGGAGCTTCTTCTCGGAGCTGGCAACAGAGCCCAGCCGGGCTCGATCCGGCAGCCCCGGGCCACCCGCGCCTCGACGCCCGGGAGCGGCGACCGGAACTTCCTTGGCGGTCTGGCGAGCGACACCCGGGAGCCCTCACTTGAAGAGTTCGCACGCGTAGAGACGATCAATGCGGCGCTGAACCGGTCCATCACGCCCGTCTCAGACAAGTCACTCTATGGTCGACCCGATGTCTGGGCCGTGCCCCGGATCCGTCGGGGTGCGCGCCTGGCCGGCGATTGCGAAGACTATGTCCTTGCCAAGCGCGAGGCCCTGATCCGGGCAGGGATCTCACCGGATCGTTTGTCCATCGCCCTGGCGCGCACACCGCAGGGCGAGGATCACGCAGTCCTGTTGCTGGCGTTCCCGGATGGGGATTATGTTCTCGACAACCGCGACAGTCGCGTCCTGCACTGGTCGCAGGCAAGACTTGTCTGGCAGGCACGCCAGCGGCCAGGAGACCTCCTGCAATGGATTCGACTGTAGCGAACCGCACGAGTTCCCGCGCTTCGCGACATCGTGGAATAAAGGTGGCAGGCACGACAGCCTGTCTGCTGATTGCCGGCCTGGCAGTCACGATTTCCCTTTCTTTACATCCAGCAACGGTGCCAACACGATCAGACCGTGTCGCTGCTGATGTCCTTCAGGCTCAGTCCCTGGATCCATCGGACGCGGAGCGCGTGTCTGCGCTGACGCAGGCCTCTCTCGCCCGACGCCCCCTGGATGGTGCGGCCCTGCTCAGGGTGGCCTACCTTTCGGCTCTGACGCGCGGGGAACTGGACCAGACGGCCAATCAAGCCATCCTGCGGTCTTATGCCGTGGAGCCTCTCGGATCAGAGATCACGCTCTGGCGCCTCGGTTTCGTCCTCGACCACTGGTCGAGTGCCTCTCAGGACGTCCGAAAGGCAGCGCTTGAAGAGTTTCGGGCGGTCTATCCACGCCGGTCCTGGGATTTTGATGCTCTGGCTCGGACAGCGCGTGATCCCGACGGTCGAATGGTCGGAAGTCTGACTGCGCGTCGGCTCAGGCGCACCATGGAATCGACAGCGCCAGAGCCGGCACCTTAGTGCAGCGTGCCGAGATACTTGCTCATATAGGTTGGCGCATAGTCGAAAATCTTGGACATACCCAAACCCATGACGGCAGCCGCGAAGCAGGCTGCTATCGCCCAAGCTAGGCGAACCCCGACCTGACGCATGCGAGCACGGGGTTTTCTGTCGACGGGTGGTGGGGAAACAAAGACTTCGCGGAAGACCATCCGCGGAACGAGCTTGGTTTCCTGCGGCGGAACGAACATGAGCCGCTTGGGCAGGGGTGCGGCGGCGGGGACTGGTGCGGGGGCCGATTCAGCCCCGACGTGATCCCTTATCCAGGTTCGACGAAATTCTTCGAGCGTCATGGGGCCGTTACAAATTGTCTGGCAGGCGCAGCACCTGGCTCTGTTTATGCAAGATTGCGCGAGAAATGCTATGACGGTCCCGAATGAAAACACAAGTGCGGGTGACCGGATTGCGTTTGACTGGGGCAAAATAGCCGAATTTCAGTGCGTCAGAGCCCATTTCCATGTCATGGGGGCGAGACGGACCGTGTCAGAGGGAGACAGATGCGATGAAGATGTGGATGAGCCTTGCGGTCGGCATTGGTCTGACCCTCTCGGTGCCCGCGGTAGCCGCTACCGGCATGTCGGCGGCACAGCAACGTGTGGCGGCAGCCAATACCATAACCGCGCTCGATCTGGCCGGTGTCATGGGGCGTTCGATCGACACAGCGCGGACGACAGCGGTCGCAGCGTCGTCTGAGGCCAGCATCATCGAGGCCCGGGTAACCGAGGCCCTGGAAGGCGACATCATCGAAAGCGCGGCTCCCGCCATTCTGGTGCAGGAAGCCTTGCGGCTGACGCTCGCCGCCCAGAGCTGCGCGCTCGTGGATCGCCAGCTGGGAACCTGGAACAGGTCCGGCTGTGCGGCGATCGACGATCTCCTGACAACGGTCACCACGGCCCTCGGTGGACCCGCCGCAGCCGGACCGACCGGCGGCATTGCCGGTGCTGGCAATGGCGCACCCCCGGCGAGCGCTTCCGGTTCCGACTACGCCCCCGACTAAACGTTCGCCCTCCAAAGCTCGAGACATCGTTATGAACTCCAAAGTCCTTCTCGCTACGTCGGGACTGTTCCTGCTGTCTGCGCCCTCAGTTACGGTGGCGCAGCAGACGGACCTGTTCGCCCGCGACCGCAATGTCGCCGTCACTCAGCGTGGACGGCCGGAGCTCGAGGCTCTTGGCATTCGCGCGGGCACGATGATGGTCTATCCCAAGCTTCAGGGAGACGTCGGCTACGACAGCTATGTGCGCTTCACGCCGTCGGTTGACGTCGAATCGGACTGGAGCCGCCATGCTCTGCGGGCCACGGCTGAAGCGGGGTTCACGCGTTACACCGACCTGACCGACGAAAACTCGGAAACATGGAAGGTCGGAGCATCCGGACGCGTAGATGTGCAGCGCGAAACCCAGCTTACCGGCGGCGCTGACTATGCCCGACTCTTCGAGCCACGGACGGCTTCCAATACCCCCCAGGCGATCGCGGACCCGATCGAATACGACGCCCGCTCCGGCTATGTGGGTGTCGCCCATGCGTTCAACCGCCTGCGAGCGACCGGACGCTTCGATATCGTCGAACTCGACTACGATGACGGCCGGTCGATCGGTGGCGCGGTGGTCGACCAGGACGACCGCGACCAGACCACCTACGAGACGCTTGCGCGGCTGGACTACGCGATCAGCCCCGCGACGGCATTGTTCGGGCGGGTTAGCTGGAACGACCGGCAGTTTGATGACGCAGGAAGTCTGCGGACGCCCAACCGCGACTCCAGCGGATTCAATGCCATCGTCGGCGCGAATTTCGAGCTTTCGAATCTCGTCCGGGGCGAGGCCGGGGTCGGCTATCTACAGCAGGAGTATGACAACCCGCTGTACGGAGAGCTCAGCGGACTGAGCGCCAATGCCCGACTGGAATACTTTGCTTCGCCGCTTCTCACACTCGGCCTGACGGGTGACCGTTCCGTCGGAGACTCCGGCATTGTTGGAACGGCCGGCTTCCTCAATACGACGCTTCAGGTGACTGCCGACTACGAACTGCGCCGGAACATCATCCTGGGGGCCCGGCTGGGCCGGACGGTCGAGGAGTTTGACACGATCGACCGCGAGAACGCCCGTGTCTTCGGGACCTTGCGAGCAACCTACCTCATGAATCGCCGGTTTGGCCTTACAGCCGCCTACGATTACGAGTCGCGCGAGTCTGATGGCCTGAACGCCATCAACGATTTCACAGCTAATCGCGTCCTAGTGTCTCTCGTCGCACAGTATTGATGCTCTGCGTCCAGCTAGCGGTAAGACGGTAAGATTATGACGATGATGAACGAGAGCTCCACTGCGTCCGCTCGCGGTGGCAGCGATCTCTTCAACCTGCGAAATCTGCTGGCGATTTTTCGCAGGCGCATGCGGCTGTTCGGCGGCATTGCGCTCGCGATCTTCCTCGTTGCCCTGCTGGTGACGATGCAGGCGACGCCGCGCTATTCGTCTGAAGCCCGCGTGATGTTCAATACACGCCAGGAAAACGTCATGGCCTCGACCGAGGTCCTGTCGGAACTGCCGATCGAGTCCGGCGTGATCGATACCGAGGTCGAAGTCCTGCAATCGCGCGGACTGGCACGCCAGGTCGCCACCAATCTTCGCCTCGAGAATGACCCCGAGTTCAACTGGGCCCTCAGGCCCCCGTCGAGCCTCGACCAGCTGTTTGCGCGTCTTCAGGGCCAGACCCTGCCACGGCCGGAGCTCCCCCGCACGCCTGAGGACATCGAAGCCGGCCGCGAGCGAGCGACATCCGCACTTCGAGGCGGGCTGAGCGTGCGACGGTCGGGTCTGACCTACATTGTCGGTGTCGGCTTTACATCGCTTGATCCCGAGAAGTCGGCGCGGATCGCCAATGCCTTTGCCGAGCAGTACATCCTGAACCAGGTTGAAGCCAAATACTCGGCCACCAATCAGGCGAACACCTTCCTGAGCACCCGACTCAACGAGCTGCGTGCCGAGGTTCTTGCGGCCGAGACCGCGGTCGAACAGTACCGTGTCGCAAACAACCTTCTGAGCTCGTCCGGGACGACCCTGACCGAGCAGGAAATCTCGACCTACAACCAGCAACTCGCGACCGCGAGGGCGGATCAGGCGGTCGAAGAAGCGCGTCTTCGGACAGCCCGGAACCAGCTCGCCCGGGGCTCGATCGGTGACGATGTGGGTGAGGCCCTGCAGTCTTCGGTGGTCTCCCAGCTGCGCGGGCAGCGCTCTACGGTCGCAACGCGTGTTGCTGACCTGGAAGCCAACTACGGTCCACGCTATCCCGAGCTCATCCGTGCCCGCCAGGAACTGGCTGCGATCGATGGCCAGATTGCCGCTGAAATCCGGCGGGTTATCTCCAACCTCGAGGCTCGCGCGCAGGTCGCTCGTGATCGTACGGCTTCGGTGCAGTCGACGCTCGGACGGGCGCGGGGCACGCTGGCCGGTAACAATGCCGCCAGCGTCCGGCTCAACGAGCTGGAGCGCAATGCCGAGTCTGTCAGGACCCTCTATGAGGGCTTGCTGGAGCGCTATCAGGAAACGTCTGCCCAAGCGGGTGGTGCCACTGCTGACAGCCGGATCGTTTCCGAAGCGCGTGCCAACGGCAGCCCGACATCGCCTAATGTGCCAGTCAACCTCGCGCTGGGCTTCATCCTGGCCATGGCGGCCGGATTGATCGTCGTTGTTTTCGTCGAGATGCTGGACGACGGTCTGCTGACCGCTGAGGATATCGAGAGCCGCCTCTCGCTCCAGACCCTCGGGTCCATCCCGCTGCTGATGTCGATTGCAGAAGGCAAGGACCGCAAGCTCCTGCCAACCGATTATCTGATTGCGCGCCCCCTGTCGGGGTTTGCCGAAGCGTTCCGTAATCTGCGAACCTCGATCCTGTACGCGCGGGTAGGGGATCCGGTGAAGGTCATCGCCATCACCTCGGCCCTTCCGGGAGAGGGCAAGACAACAACAGCGGTCTGCCTTGCGATCTCTGGTGCCAAGGCTGGCGCGCGTGTGGTGATCGTGGACTGTGATATCCGTCGCCGCAACGTCAGCAAGCTCCTCGGGGTCGAAGCCGAGGTAGGCCTGCTCGATGTGCTCGATGGCAAGGTCGCCCTGAAGGACGCGCTTCTGCAGGGCGAAAATTCGGGTGCCTGGGTTCTGCCCATCGCCTATCGCGAGTTCACGCCCCAGGAAGTGTTCAACACCGACGCCATGGGCAAGCTGCTCGACCAGCTCCGTGCCGAGTTTGACCTGGTCATTCTTGATACCGCTCCGGTGCTCGCCATCGCCGAGACCCGGGTGCTCGCCAGCCGATCCGATGCGGTGGTCTTCCTCACGCGCTGGCGCAAGACGCCGGCGAAGGCGGCCGATGCCGCTCTCAAGGCCCTGGAGCAGTCCGATGCCTATGTCGCGGGCGTGGTGCTGACCCAGGTCGATGTCAACCAGCAGTCCCGCTATGGCTATGGCGACCCGGGCTACTACTACTCGTCCGTCAAGAAGTACTACACGGCCTGAAAGCATAACCATGTCTCGTTCGACCCGAACGTTGGCAGAGAGCTTGAAGGAACATGCACTGACGTTGTCGGTGCCAGTGCTTGTCACAGGAGCACATCTTGCGGGTGGTGCCAGCGGACAGTTTGAAGCGACGCTCCTCACGGCTGTGATCGCCCTGATCGGGGCTTATGGCTTCGTGCGCGGGCGGGTGGGGCTGACCACGGCGTACTGGCGCGATTTGCGAGGGCCCGCTGTGGCCTTCGCTGGCCTGCTCGTTCTCGCGGTGGTGTCTGTTATTCCAGGCTCGGACTGGCTGGCGTCGGGGTGGATTGCCGAGCGGGCGGGGCTGAATACGCTGTCGATCGATCCCGAGGCGACCTGGGTCGAGATCGTCAAGCTTCTCGGCTTGCTGGTGATCTTCCTTCTCGCCTACCGCCATGCCTCGACGGCCGAGCGCATGACGAGCACCCTGCACCGCCTTGTCTGGCTGACCGTCGGCTGGGCTCTCTGGGCGCTGATCCTGTTTGCCATGTCGGCCCGGTCCGTAGACGGGATCGCGCGCCTGACGGGGACCTTTGTCAGCCCCAATGTCGCCGCCTGCGTCCTCTCGCTTGGACTGCTGTGCTGGATGACCCTGATCGACCGACAGCTTCAGTCCCGCAAGGGGGCGCTGAATGCCGGATTGCTGACCTCAGTAGCGGCGGGCGTTATCCTGGCCGGGACGCTGCTGCTTACAGCCTCCCGTTCCGCGATCCTGATCATGGCGCTCCTTGGGGCGATCTGGGCGGGCAGGCGGGTCTGGACCTGGCTGACTCACCGTTCCGTCTTGCGGGGCAGGAGGCTGCTTCTGACCGGGCTCGTCCTCGGCGGTCTGCTGGTCGTTGCCTACAGTGCGAGCGCCGTTCTCCTTCGGATGGGGTCGGTCGGAGAGGAGGTTACGAACCGCAGCGTCATAATGGCCACCTATGCCGAAGCCGTGTCGGCAAACCCGGTGTTTGGTCAGGGACTGGGAACCGTCCCGCGGATTTCCCGGCTTCTCCTGACGCCGGAAAATGATGGCGTGATGTGGAACGTGCGGGCTGTCCACAATCTGGCACTGCAATGGATCCTCGAGGCGGGCGTCGTTGGACTCCTTATGGCCCTGATCGGCGGCGTATGGCTTGTGCTTGTCACCGTTGCTCGTCTGAGGCCAGACATGCGTACAGCCATGCTTCCACTGTTCATGGTTTCGGGGTTCATGCTGCTTCAGGGCATGGTCGACTACCCGGCCCAGATTTACTCAGTTGCTCTGGTCTGGGCCTTTCTTCTGGGGCTAGTCTACAGGGCGGCTACGTCCTGGGCCGGTATCGACGCCAAAGGTCCAATTCGACATCAACAACGTCGCACGGGTGTCTCGCCACGAGAGACGAAACACGATACCCAGAAGCCTATTCGTCGAGAGCTCCCGGGCAAACGCGCGGGACGAGCCGTTCGGCACGGATGAAGCCTGAAGTGCACGCCAACGTCCCGTCCACCGTCGCCGTCATGATTGCGGCCTATAACGCCGAGACCACGATCGCGCGGGCCGTCCGGTCCGCACTGGCCGAGCCCGAGGTCTCCGAGGTCTGGGTCATCGATGATGTTTCCAGCGACGACACCGCGAACGTGGCGCTTCAGGCTGATGACGGAACCTCGCGGTTGAAGGTTCTGCGCCAGGAGGTCAATGGCGGCCCGGCCGCTGCCCGGAACCGGGCACTGGCATTGTGTACGGCGAAATGGGTCTGTGTGCTGGACTCAGACGACTATTTCCTGCCGGGCCGTATCGGCCGCCTGCTCGCTGTCTCGGGCGACGTGGAAATGATCGCAGATGAGCTGATCCGGGTCACCCTCGACGAGGAGCCCGAGGCCCTGACGCCTGATCCGCAAGTCGGAGCCCTGACCGAGATCGACCTTGCCTCATTCATAGCCGGAAACATCAGTCGCCGCGGACAGTACCGGCAGGAACTTGGCTTCATCAAACCGCTGATGGACCGTGGTTTTCTCGCCAAGAACAGCCTCGCATACGACACCGGCTTGCGGCTTGGTGAAGACTACCACCTTTATGCAAGAGTGCTTGCGGCAGGGGGGAAACTGCGTCTGGCAGGACCTCTGGGTTATGTCGCTGTCACACGGGAAGATTCCCTGAGTGGTCGCCACTCCATCGACGACCTTCTTGCGCTGCGGAACAGCGACCGGAACCTGATGCAACTCGATGGCTTGTCGCAGGAGGCGCGCAGCGCCCTGCAGCGGCATTACCTCGGCATTGACCAACGACTCCAGTGGCGGCGTCTGATCGAGGCCGTCAAGTCACATGACGTGGCCGGGGCGATCTCGACCCTGACGTCGGCGCAGGTTGCTGGATATCTGGCAGTACAGCTCGCGGAGCAGGGCTGGTTGAGAACCGTGGGTCGCCTGCGTACGCCCAGCTAGACTGGTGTCGTCTGAATGACGAGGCAGATCTGATAAAAACTCTGGAACGGGCAAAGCCAATGAAGTCATTGTCCTTGCAACCGCCGACCCAGGGATAACACCGACAACGGCTTACTGCGTGCTGGCGTTTTCACCCGCGATCAGGCGAGACAGTTGGCTGTCCTCATTGGCCGCGAAGGCTGAAAAGGGCCCGGTTTCAACAACTTTCCCGTCGACAATCGCCACGACCCAGTCAGCGAAGCCGATCATTGAAGGCCGGTGTGCAATCGTGATGACCGTCATTGTGCCCCTCAAGGACTCAATGGCGTGCGCGATAAGGGCCTGATTTTGCCAATCCAGCGCGCTGGTGGCTTCATCAAGAATGAGAACCTCCGGCGTTGTCAGCAATGCCCTTGCGAGGGCAATCCGCTGTCGCTCTCCGCCTGACAGGCGAAGTCCGTCTTCGCCAACCTCGGTTTCCAGGCCGGCCGTCAGTTTGCGGACGAGATCGCCCGCCTGGGCCTGATCGAGGGCGTGCCACATTTGAGCTTCTGATGCGTCGGGACGGGCGAACAGGAGATTCGCCCGCACCGTATCATTTGCCAGATAGGCGTCCTGGGGCACGTAGGCGACGCCGCTGCGCCAAGCCCGCCCAAGAGTGCTGGTCAAATCGGCACCATCGATCCGGATCGAACCTTCAGTCGGTTCAAGGAGACCCATCATCAGATCCGCAACAGTGCTCTTGCCGCTACCGGAGGCACCAATCAGGGCCGTGATCTGTCGAGCAGGGACAACGAAATTGACGCCGTCGAGAACGGGAGCAGTATCCGCGTTGTAGCGGAACGTGACGTCGTCAAATGCGATTTCGTTCCGCAGGCCCAGCTTGCCATCTTCCGTTGCTGACGGAACGTCCTGATCATTCCTGTAGCCGGCGATCACGGCCGCAACGTTGTCATATCCGCCAACGTTGATGATGATCTCCTGATAATCGGATTGAAGGTTTGCGAACCTCGGAGCGATTTTCATGAAAAGGAAAAGCAGCACCGCTATCTGTTCGATCGGCAGTTTCACGAAAACCACAGCGCCATATATGAATGCGGCAGCACCCACAGCGCTGAAAATCTGGAACAGATAGGGCGGCAGAGCCTTGACGCGAGCCAGTCTCTTCAGGTCGCCTGTTATCTGCGAAGAATTGCCCGTGAAAGCCTCGACATACCGATCTTCGGCATTCAGGCTTTTGACAACCTTCAGCCCGTTTAGAAATTCGCCAATCGTGCGGTACTGGGCCTGTCGTTGCTTACTGAGCCTTTCACCGTATCTTGACGCAAAGGTCCGGAGCGGATGCAGGAAGATTACGAACAGCCCGCCAAAAATCACCGCTGCAGCAGTCATGGTCGGTGAGACGAAGAGTGCCAGCGCTATGTAGAGCGTCAGCATGACGATGGCCTGAACCGAGAAAAGCAGACAACTCAGAACGACATGGACGCGATCAACATCCATCGTCATGACGTGCGTGATGTCTGCATGCCTTCCCATCATGATCGCCTGCCATCGGGCATATCCGACGGTTTCGAAAAGTTGGGTCCGCATCAGATGGGCAGCATTGAGGGTCGTGTCGACAATCGCAATATTGCTCAAACGCGCGAGTGCACCCTGAAGCGCAACAGCAATCACGAGCAAGCTCAAGAGTGGCAGAAGACCGATCTGAATGTCGGGTATGTCGGAAATGCCAGGCAGCATTGAGCTGATGGAGATATCCACTTCGGTGGCACCGGGCATCAGCCCTGCAAGGATTGGTATCACGAGCAGGATCGAAAAACCTTCGGTCAGTCCGGCAGCAAACAGCAGTCCCAGAGACAGGACGGCCCGTGACCGCGTGAATGGCCAAACAAACTTTGCGACCCGCCAGATGCGTTTGGCCTGGCCGGAAGCGCTATGGATGCCGGTCTCGACGCTCATGGCTGGGCCGTAGCTTCACCCGATCTGTCCCGCAGAAATCCGTCCAGCCGATCAAGACCGGCCAGATCGGATGGCACTGTCAGTCTGCTGACCGGAATGGCGCGCGTAACGGCAGCACACCAGTGGAGAAACTCGGCAGCCTGCGCACCTTTGAACATTTCTGATCCAAATCGAGCGAGATAGGAGTATCGCATCAGGGACGTCAGGGCTGCGCTGCTCGTCAGGGCTTCTGCTCCCAGGTCTCCTCGCTCCAGGATAAAGATATCCGAGACGGATATGGGTGTTGTGTCGAACGGCGCTTCAAACACGTACCGGTGCTTGTCATAGGTTTCAAAAGGTCTGTCGAGGACCCGCGATTCAGGCAGCCGCATGTGATCGGTTGCCTCCTGAGACAGTTTCACCTGAGCATGCCCGGGCAGGAGGCAGACGCTGCCGTCGGACATGCGATTCAGCGCGACAACATCGTCTGTGAGGATGGCGCGTCCAGCAGATGCCAGTGACGCCGCCGTCGTTGACTTTCCGGCTCCCTTGTCACCCAGGAAAACCACAGCCTTTTCGCCGATCTTCACGGCGCTCCCATGCAGCACCATCATGCCACGGCGATGCAGGAGAACGGCCATGACAATCCCGAGGAGCGGCAAGGACGCAAGGTCAGGGCCGACGCCCGGATTGAGGTCACATTCAATCCGGCGATTGCCTACGATCCGGAATGTTCCCACCTGGAGCCAGTAGAGATAATCTGTCCCATCCGGAGTTTCGTGAAGCGCAAAATCGAACGGGTTATCCTCCACCCCGAACGGACATTTGCCAGCCTCCTGAACGATTTCGAGGTCAACCGCGTCGGCAGGATCTATGGCCGCGGCCATGAGTTCGGCAATCGGCATGGTCGAGCGAATGTTCAAACCGAACGCACGATAGTGATGATGCACAGCGATCTGTTCCGACTGAGGGATGGGGCTTTGGTGGCTGTCAGATAAGCTCATTCGACGACCCTGATCCCGTTCTGATCTGCGTAGGATAACCATTCCGCAACAGCGGTGGCTCGCCAAAGAATGTTCACATCGTTTCCGTCGGCATTGGCCCCCGACTGGATGATGCGTTCGCGAGCACTGGCGATGACGGGCAGGTTCATGTACCGCGACAACCGGTCAGCTTCATCCTGAAACCGCTGGGCTGAAGCGGCTGGGCTGGACTTCAGGCCTCGCGCAAAATGATGATTGAAATCATGCTTGTCCTGGCGCCAGCGGATTAAGTCGGGCAATCGGTCTGCCATCGCATCTCGCATGATGCGACGCGTGTGGCCCCCTTTCAGCTTCTCGCTGGCGGGGACGGACAGCATGAATTCGATCAGTCTCTCGTCCCAGAACGGAGACCGGGCTTCATGGCCCCGTCCCGCAGCATCCCTGTCCAGAACTTCGAGGACATGCTGCTGGCCCGGCCAGCCCAGGACGGCCATGTGTTTGGCTCTGGCGGATGGCCGGGGCCCTCCGTCGACACTGTCCGCAGCAGATCCAGCCAGCTTCGTCGCCAGTCGGTCGCTCAGGATAGATGGGGCTGCGCTCGCAAGATCGGATCGGCGGGCGAAACGCTTCAGCAGCTTTTTGACCAACCATCCGCCCCGACCGTAGAGAGCGTAAAAATCGACCAGGGCCCTGATAGGGTTGGCGCCCGCCATGAGGCTCGCACCCTTCACCTCGGTCCAGAATTGACGCCATCGTCCCTGCTCGGCGAGTTCATCGAGGCGCTCGTAGCCATGCGAAATGACCTCGTCGCCGCCATGTCCATCGAGAACCACGGTCCCAGGCGGGAGTCCCTCGAGCAGTGACCTGCCCATGCCGAGTCCTCCCGTTTGAAAAAGGCCGTCCTGACGAGAAAGCAGTTCGGAGAAATTCTCGAAAGGGTCTTCGGTTTCAAGATCAAGAAAATGCGGGTCATAGCTCCCGAGGTCGAGGAGTGACTGGATATAGCTGCGCTCCGATAGATCGGGATACTTGTCGAAGACCAAGGAGAAGGTCGACACTGGCGGGTCCCCGTGGCCTCGATACTTGGCCATGGTCGCTGCCACGGCAGACGAGTCCAACCCTCCGCTGAGCGTAACGGCAGTCGGGCTGTCCTTTGGCGCTCGACGATTGACGGCGTCCGTGAAGAGCTCTGCCAGAGTCGTGTGGGGCGTGGTGGAAATGGTTTGTGGCGGGAGTTGCCACGTCCAATAGGGGGCGGGCGTGGCTTCGTTGCTACCGGCTCGTACCACCATCTGGTGCCCGCCCGGAAGGCGATGAATGGTGGTGAACATGGTCTCACTGACCTGAGGCATCCTGCCGGAAAGAAACTCGGCAATACGCAGTTCCGGGCTTTCGCGGGCAACCTCGGGCAGGGCCAGAAGGGCCTTGACCTCTGACGCAAAAGCAAACCATCCGTCGCCAATGGTATAGACCAACGGTCTGACGCCGAATCTATCACGGGCAAGAAAAAGCTCTGATTTGTCTTCATCCCAGAAGGCAAAAGAGAAATCGCCGTGAATGTGAGTGACGCAGTCGGCGCCCCATGTCTGATAGGCGTTTGACAATACGGCGTCGTCACTGGCGTTGCAGCCAAGGATTTCAGCCAGTTCATTCCGATTATCGAGCCGCAAGTCGGCAATCGACACAAGATTCGCGCCGCTGCACTTGATCGGCCATGTATCAGAGACTGGTCCCCCCAGGCCAAACGCCGCGAGCCTGGACTGATAAAGTCCATGGATCTTGTCCGTGCGCTTCCCCATGGCTGTGAGCATGCGCTCCACATGGTCAGCGTCCACGGGCGTCCCGTTTGTGGACACCAGCCCGGCAATGCCCCGGATCATTGGCCTGGTCTCAGTTCGGTCAGTGTGACGAATTCGTCCCGGTCAGGACTGTCGCCAAGAATTATGGCGTCACCGCTCATCAGCGTCGCGTGAGCCCTGAACCCGCCCTTAGCCGACTTGGCCACACCGATCCGGATACGACAGTCCAGCTTCAGAAGGGCAAGGAAAAGATAACCCGTCAGTGCCTGGGGAAGGCAGGTTGCGCCCGGCACCTTCCGGGATGCCCAGTCGACATGAGAGAAGATCTGGACCTGACGCCACCGCGGAGCAACCGTCAGCCCGCCCCTGGGCATGTATCGCTGGATGGTTCTGTAAGGAAAAACCTTGAGGGCCACGACAAAGACCGCAAGGCAGAAAAGAGAGACTACGCGCCAGCCAAATCGGTTTGCCAAGGTGTTAGACAGCGGACCCAACCTGCGACGTCACGAGTTTACGCTCAAGAAGCTGCGCCATAAGCTGTTCCAGATCAGGACGACAGATGTCTTCGGAAACATCAAACGTGGTTTCGACGATCTTGCACAGTTGCCCGATCGTTTGCGGCATCGACAGATGCTCCCAAACAACGAGACCAACAGTATTGAGCCCGAAATATCGGCTCGTATCAAGATCGAGCAACACGGATCCTCCATCCAGCTCACAAGCAACGACGGAAGGTTTTTTTTCGTACGTCTTAGACATGGTCATTTCGAGCGCCTTGTTTGCGTTGCGCAGGACAAAGCAAAACTGATGCCAAAAAAAACGGGGCTGTTAAGCCCCGTTTTCCTACTCAGTGCCATCCCCCCGGCGCAAGCCGATGGGAACAAGCCGTCCTAGCTCAGGATGGGCTGCAGTTGGCCTTGCAGAGCGCGGAAGTCGCCGCGCGTGCCGGTGAAGGCCGACTGGGTGATTTCTTCGAAGGTGCCGAGGTCGGTCACTTTCGGGGCTTCGTAGGTCTTGGTCATAGGTTTTTCCTGTCTGTACAGAGGTTTAGCAGTCTAGACATTTAGCTTAAGCGCGCAGGCTGTCAAGCCAGCGTTTACACTTTAGCAAGAACTGCGCCGAAAGCGCCAATCTTTCCCCAAGCGCGCGAAAAAATTTTGTTCAAGATTGGGCGGTTGCCCGAAACGGTGATCAATGGGAAGGAGTTGTTAGCGATGGCCAGAGTGTCGGTCGACCTTTTCTTTTAGGGATAGTGGCTGCCTTGGACACTCAGGAGCGCTCGTTTGACGAAGGGCAGTCCAGGCTGGGTTTTGGTCCAGGGGTGATGACCAAAGATTTGTTGATTCAATACGTCCGGCAAGGCCTCGGGTTGCCGGGGCCCGAGCCACGGGCACCTCATTCATCGGAATGGGATAGTCTTTGTGATGCGATGATGCAGCACAGGGTCGGAGGGCTCGTGCTGCGAGCCCTGACCGAAAATGGCGTCGCATTGCCGCCACACATCGCGCAATGGTTCAGCGCCTGGCAGAACATGACCACCCGGTGGGGAGGCGCAAACCTCCTGACCATGCGAAAGATATTGCCGCAACTGGAGGCAGCGGGCATCCCGGTTATCGTCTTCAAGGGTGCCGTGCTTCAACAGATGGCCTACGGGTCGATGTTCCATCGTCCCTCTTCAGATCTTGATCTCCTCGTCGACCTTGCTGACTTCGACAGGGCAGGGCAACTGCTCGCTGGCGTTGAGTATAAGCTCTCTCCGGTTTGTCGGTCCCTGTGGTGGAAACTGGGCCTCGGTGAGCAACATTTTGACTCCGTCGATCTGGCCGCAGTCACGCTCGACCTTCACCACAGGGTCCAGCAGCCTGGCTGTCCACTGCCACAACATCCTGCACGTTTCTTCGATCAGCGACACGACGTGATCTTGGCCGGACAGCCTGTGCCGACGCTGTCGCTTGTACACTCAGCGCTCCTTGCGGCGATGAGTTGTGCAAAGGCTCTTCACCATCGCGAACCGGCGTTGCGCTACATTCTCGATCTGGTTGCTCTTGTGCATGGGCCTTCACGGGTCCCTTGGCGCGATATCATGCTGGAAGCCGAGCTGCAGGGCCTAGCCAATACGCTTCGGCTGGCGACGCGGGGTGCCAAGCTGATCCTTGGGCCTGCAGTCCTGCCCGATGCCGAGCATGCAGCGATCCTGACGCGGGTTTCAGATGCTACGCTTGGCGAAATGATCATTTGTCCCGATGACCCATCCATCGTTTGGCCCAAACGGCGAGATCTCCTCTTCAATCTCGTGGATCGAAAGTCACAGTTCATCGCTGATCTGGCCGCAATGGTCGGGAGCGATCTGCTCCGCCGCGCAGCCGGGACGGCCGGCCCAGGTCGGGACCACGAGGGCAATCGCACGTGAGTGTCGAAACGCCAGTGCTGTCTTCGATCGCCTATCTCGTTCCTGACCTCACTGATCCGGCAGTCCGTCGGAGAGTGATCATGCTCGAAGCAGGGGGCGCAAAGGTGCTGACGGCCGGATTTCATCGCCGACCGATCGCCACCAGTGACCCCAAGGTCTTCGGATTAGGGACCACAGCCGATGGTGCCTTTGCACAGAGGGCTGTGAAGGTTGCTTCCTGGATCCTGAAGCCTGTCCGCCTCCGCGATCTTGTCCGCGATGCGGATATCGTGATCGCCAGGAACCTTGAGATGTTGCTGCTGGCTTGGGTAGCGCTCCTAGGGCGCTCGCGGGTACCGCTGCATTACGAGTGCCTTGATGTTCACCGTTTGATGTTGGGGACCGGCCTCGCTTCCCGATGCCTGAGGAGCCTCGAACAGTTCCTGCTAAAGCGAGTTTCGCGCGTGATTGTCAGCTCACCCGCGTTCGAACGAAACTATTTCAGCGTCCAGTATCCTGGCCAGGCCAATTGCCTCCTGATCGAGAACCGGCTGGTGTCACTGGAAGGTGAGGGTGCGATGCCGAACACCGCTCCCATGGCAGCACCCCCCTGGATTGTCGGATGGTTTGGCATGCTTCGGTGCCGCAAGTCTCTGACTCTGCTTTCTGAAATGGCAGCGGCATCAGCCGGCCGGATTGAAGTTCTGATATCCGGCCGGCCGTCCCCTGCGGTCTTTGACGATTTTGAAAGGGAGGTCGCCGACCTGCCCGGCATCCGCTTTGGCGGCGAGTACACGGCGGCCGATCTTCCAAGCCTTTACGAGCAGGTTCATTTTGTCTGGGCGATTGATTTTTTCGAAGAGGGATTGAACTCCTCGTGGCTCTTGCCAAACCGCCTCTATGAAGGTGGGGCATTCAATCGCCCCATTATCGCGTTGGCTGGCTTGGAGACGGCCAGATGGCTGGAGGCGAGGGGAGCAGGACTGGTCCTGGACAATGCGAGCGACCTCAGGGACCGGTTGGTTCAACTCTCTCCGCTCGAATACGAAGCCTTGGTGGTGGCGGCGACTGAAATACCGAGGTCTGACCTGATCTGCGATCGGGAGACCTGTCGGAGTCTCGTTTCGGCACTGGCAGGACGTGTCGCAGCATGAGTGCCGATGGTCTCCTGATCGTTATCCCGTGCCTGAATGAGGCCCGGCACTTGCCGCATCTGTTGGAACAACTTCGTTCGCAGAATAGCCCCGACGATTTGATCATCGTGGCCGATGGCGGCAGCACGGACGGCAGCCAGGATATAGTCCTTAAGCAGGGGGCGCTCGCCCGGAACATCCGGCTTCTGCACAATCCCGCCCGGCTTCAGTCCGCCGGTGTGAACGCAGCAGCGCACCAATATGGATCCGGGCGTCAGTACCTCATTCGTATCGATGCACATGCGCGCTACCCGGATGACTATGCCGCTGGGCTGGCATTCATTGCCCAGAAGCACGCAGCGGACTCAGTTGTCGTCCCGATGAAAACGGTTGCTGAAACGTGTTTCCAGCGAGCGGCTGCGACCGCCCAGAACAGTCGCATCGGCACGGGCGGTGCGGCCCACCGAATGGGCGGGCAGGGGGGGTGGGTTGACCATGGTCACCACGCCCTTTTCCGGCTCGATCGTTTTCTCGCGCTCGGTGGCTACAACGAGAGCTTTTCTCATAACGAGGATGCAGAGTTCGATCTTCGGTTGACGAAAAGTGGGGGCCGGATCTGGCTGGAGCCTGAACTGGCAATCGAATATCTACCCCGCCGAGCAATCGCGCCCTTGTTCCGGCAGTATGTGAACTACGGCCGTGGGCGTGCCAGAACGCTGGCTCTCCATCGGCAACGTCTGCGGCCAAGACAGGCCCTTCCTCTTCTGGTTCTGCCTGCTGTGGTCGCTGCCGTCATTGGGATCCCTTTGGCGACCGTTTTGCCGGTCTCAGCACTCCTCGCGTTTCCCGCTCTGGCCTGGGCTACGGCTTCGATTGTCGGGGGCGTGGTGGCCAGCGTGACGGCAGGGCCAAGCCTGTGCGGATTGCTGTCTGGCTTTGCCGCAATGGCTATGCATCTCGGATGGTCGATCGGCTTTTGGCGGGAGCGGATGAGCCGCCGCCCCTGATGCTGCGGTGAACTGACCCGAAAGGTCCATTGAGGTCAGTTCACTGCCTGTAATCATGATGTGAGTGACTCAAGAGCCGCGGAGACGCCTCGCGAGCCCGCCAGCTGCGGCTCGGAACAGTCGGCTGCGTAAACCCGGGTCCTGGAAGGCCTTGAAGAGCGTCAGAACCGAACCGGCCTTCGTGTCTTCCACGATGCCGAGAAACCTCTGATCAAGAACCAGGCTCGAGACGCGTCGATCCAGAGCTGACGCTTCATTCTCCGAGAGGCTGGTCCGTAGTCGTTCGAACCCACCGATCATGGCCTCCAGTTGTGCCGGCGTGATCCGGTGCGACGTGGACGCGGAATGCCGACGATAGCGATAAGCCGCTTCAGGAATGAACTGGTAGATTGCACCCTGCGCCAGCGCGCGCGCCACCAGATCGTAGTCTTCTCCGATCGTCAGGGATTCGTCATATCGAAGGCCTTGTTGCTCTAGCCAGAGCCTGTCGAAAAGGGGCTTGAGGTAGCCAGGTTGATCTGTGGCATCGCCCTCTATCCCTGCCAGCAGGAAGGCTTTCAGCGAGATGACATGGGCCTGCTCCCAGGAACTCCCATTGAGCCAGGCATGCGGCGTGCGCCCATCGTCGTAAAAGGCGACCAGGTTGTCTGCAACGAGATGAGCCTTGTTGGCTGCAGCGTCTACGAGTGTTGCCAACCTGTCGGGCAGAATTTCGTCATCTGAATCGACTACGGCAAGCCAGCGCCCGGTTGCACACGCGAATCCCAGATTGCGTGCGGCCCCTGGACCGCGGCCTTTTCCAGAGATGAGACGGACACGGCTGTCTTTTGCGCAGTGCCTTTCGACAATCCGGGCCGTCTGGTCTGAGGATCCGTCGTCGATGACAATCAACTCGAACGAACCGAGGCTTTGCCCGCGCACACTCGTGATGGCTGTATCGATATACCGCTCGACGTTTCGGGCCGGCATTATGACGCTGACGAGCGGAGACATTTGCGGCTTTGTTAACACCGTGGTCGAACAACACAAAGCCGCATAAACCGGCTGTCAGCACCTTGACAGAGTGCCACCGTCGGCGACCTCATGCTCCCTAAGAACTTACCCGGCGCACGTGGTTGATGCCAAGGAAAAGCATCCCTGCTTCCACGCCTCCAATATCTGCGACTGGAGTATCGGCTTGATGGATAGGTTCGTCAGTTCTAAGGCTTCGGCATGAGGCCTGCCATTTCCTTCAGTCCCGTCGACGTGCCACTGGCGAGGGGAAAGCGTTTTGTCCGCCCCGCTGCGGCTGGTCCGCACATTGGTGCCAAGAATGGACTGATTATTGCCTGCGGATACCTGCTGTTTACGGCATCCTGGTTGAGCCTGCTCGGTCCCATTGCACCTTTGCTCATGATGGCGGCGACGATGGGCATCGTCGCCCTAGCGCCTCTCACGGTAATCACAGGTCTGTTCCGCTGTTGGCCGATTTTGCTGGTAGCGGCCTTGGCACCCTTGTCGGCTTTATGGTCGACCGAGCCAGGGATATCTTTCCGATATGGCACGCAATTGGCGATAACGTTCGCGGCGGCCGTCACCCTAGCCAGCGTGACGACCCCAAAAACATTTCTCAGGATCGTGTTCTTCAGCACCTTGCTGGTGCTTTTGCTCTGCCTCATCTCCGGTCGCCAGGGCGGCTCGCCGCAAGGCCCGGTTCTCATCGGCGTCCTGGGATCCAAGAACGAGATGGGGCAGCTTTGCCAACTCGCAGTCTGCAGTGCTGTGATGACGGCTTTCTCGACAACGGAAGCGCGCTGGATACGACTGCTTGCTTTGCCGGCATCGGCTTTTGCAGCGTTCGTGCTGGCCTACACCTTCGCCAGCGGGGCTGTCATAACGACCATTTTGTTCCTCATGGCCGCTCTGCTCCTGGCCTTGGCGTTTCGTTTGCCGGCAGGATCCAAGCTCATGTTGGGCGTTATGGTGCTGATGTTTGCCCTGCCTCTATGGCTGATCCAGTCCGACCTCGTTCGGCTTTATGAGTGGTTTGTCGTCGACGTTCTCGGCAAGGACATCGGCTTGACGGGCCGGGACTATCTCTGGGCTCACGCAGACAAGATGATCAGCGCGCGTCCTGTTTTGGGATATGGGTATCGATCCACCTGGCTTGGGTCTGGGACAGAAACGATCGGCCTGTTGCGCTGGGCGGGTTTGTCTTCTGGTGCCGGATTCAACTTTCACGACACCTACAGGGAGTTGGCCGTTGATCTTGGAATTGCTGGGTTGGTCTTAACGCTGCTTTGCCTGGGATTTGGCATGGCGCGCGTGATTATCCGCAATATGGGAGCGCAGGCTACAACTGCCGGGATTTTCCTCGCGGCGTCAGCTGTCGTTCTTGTTGCGCGTGCCAAAGTTGAGACGATCACGGGTCCGTTTGGCTCATCTGGGATCCTGATCGGGGTCACAGCGGCGTCCGGGTATCTGGCAGCCGTTCATCCAGCCGCGAGAAAAATCCGCCTTGGCAGGGCAGGCCGAGGTTCTGCGGCGGCAGACAAAGGTTCACTGAACAGTCAGCGGCCAGCTCCAGCTGCGGCGAGCAGGCGAACATAGAGCTGTCCAGATCTCTCCAGAGAAAGGGTGTCTGAAACATAGTCCCGTGGACGAAAAGACGCTCGCATTTCCCAGAACTCGTCAAGTACGTTTTCGAAATCCGCCATCGTAAACGTCATGCCACAGCGCTTGTCGAAATAAGGCACGGAACTGACCTTAAGATCAACGGGAGCCCGTGACTTCTGGAACGGATCGACCAGATCGCCGTCGTCCCATGCGAGAACAGGAAGCCCGCTGGACATCGCTTCCTGGTAGGCCAACCCTTGGGTCTCGTGTTCGCACAAGAAGAGAAGTGCCGAGCTTTGCTGCACCGCACTGCGAAATGCCGAGACATGATGCTCACCGTAGCGTTTGACGGTGTAAGTCATCCCGCGAGCATCAAGATGCGCCAGGCAAGAGTTCAGGACTGTGGCCTCGCGCGTATCCCGATGCCATCGAATCTTGTCGTAGACAAGGAAGTCGAACGTTTTGGGTCGTTCGGATACGTCGGGCCAAGCATTCACGTCGATACCAGCGAAATAGACAGCGCCCTTATCGCCCACCCATTGCTGATTGTAATCTACGGCCCATTGGCACGGTTGGGTCAGGATGCGAGCGTTTGGATCCGCCCCGACCCGGCGCGCGCGTTCGTCTGCCCCGTAGTCTCCTGGCCCGAACACATAGGGATTTGGCAGGCGAACCTTGTCGATCACTGAGGGAAAGCCGGCGATCCCGATGGGACGATCGGGATTGGCCCGGGCGGCGGCGAAGTCGTTCACGCGAACGCGATATCCGATGGCTTCAAGCGATGACTTGAGTCCAAGGAAGGCCGTGTAGAACCCGGTGTGCGTCTGCCGCCCTCGAAATGTTCTCCATCCTTGTCGGGCCAACCGTCGAGCATTCGAGTAGAGGCGCCCCAGGTGACCGGGGATCGCCTTTTCCTCATAGCCATCGTAGAACAGCAGGATCGGAACATCCTTAGGCATCTGGGAGCCATCCGCTGGCTGACGCCTGGGATGCGGTTGGTCTGAATCGATCTCAGCCATAAAGCCGACCCTCTCGAAACCCGCACAATCGTGCTGCTGCGCCCGCATGCAGTGATGCCCGAACCCACGCCCTCCGCCACTGACTGGGCGAACCCGCATACAGAAGGGTCAAAGCCATGCAGTACAGGCATTTCGCTGCGGCAACAGCAAACGCTCTGGTCCGCGTGTTGATGCCCGCCAAGAAGCGCCGGGCATGGGTCTGGCCCGAGCGAAAGGCGCGGGTCGCCAGCCAGCGTGTATTCAGCCTGTCTGAAGCCACGGCCTCAAAGACGATGGCCTTCGGAGCGACGCCATAGCGAGCCCCTTGCTTGTGAAGGCGCGTGAACAGATCAGTGTCTTCTCCGCCTGATCGACCGAGGGCCTCGTCGAACCGCTGACCGGCCAGCGCATTGGCCCGAACCATGGCGTTGGAGGTATACCCAGTATCCACCCCTGCGGGCGTAATGACGGGCTCGGTAGAATGGAGGTCCGCCTTCCGGGCCCATGCAGGCGCATGTTCGGGGTACAGTGCGCGCACAGGCCCAAAGACAGCGACGAGGCGGGGATCGGCGTTGAGCGCGGCCACCAGCTCATCCAGCCAGGTTGTGTGGGCAACCTCATCGTCATCGATAAAGGCAACAAGCGGAGCCTCCGTCGCTGCGAGACAAGCATTCCTGGCAATCGAAATGTTTCGAGCTGGTGCATGGACGTAATGAATGATCAGCCCAGTCTGACGCGCCGCTTCTACGAGTGGCAGTGCAGATGGCGTGTCGTCATTATCGGCAACAATGATCCTGACTGGCCCAAGCCAGCCGGTCTGTTCGCGAATTGACTCGAGCGTTACGCTCAGGCTGGCACGTCGAAATGTACAGATGCAGACATCGATCGCGGATTTTTGGGGCATGTCTGTCATGCGAGCACGATCTATTATTTCCAGTAGGAGTTTTTACGCCGTCTGCGTCGACTGCGCCATTTCGAGACTGTTGGCCAGAGGATCACCATCATCAGCACGAGAATGACAGGCGCACCCAGAACGATAGCAACCATGACTGGAACATTCCGCTTGGCATTCAGAGAGACCGTGTCCAGCGCCTTGATCCCTTATGCGAGCCGGGATGGGCGCTTTCGAACCCTTGAAGCCTTGGACGTGCCGCGTGTCGATATCAAGACATCAGCGCGCGCCACGCGAAGTCAACACCGCAGGAATGGTCTTGAGCGTAATGGCGACGTCCAGACCGAATGACTTCCTCTTCACGTAAAGCCGGTCGAACGCCACCCGACGACGGTAGGTCGTGTTGCTGCGCCCGCTGATCTGCCACAGGCCGGAAATGCCAGGGCGGACGCTGCAGTAGGTCGAGATGTGACGTCCATAATAATGGATTTCGTCCACCACGATCGGGCGAGGGCCAACAAGGCTCATTTCACCGGTCAGAACATTGAAAAGCTGGGGTAGTTCGTCAAGGCTGCTGCGGCGAAGGAAGTGACCCAGGGGCGTGATGCGGGGGTCATTCGTTAGCTTCCGATAGACGGCCCACTCTTGAGCCGCGATCGGGTCAGTCTCCAGGAGGGCAGCCAGTCTTTCTCCAGCATCGATCTGCATGGACCTGAACTTCAGGCACCCGAACAAGCGACCATCCAGACCGAGACGATCCTGACGATAGAGCGCCGGCCCGCGGGATGTGGCCTTTACAGCCACCGCGAGGATAACAAGGAGGGGGAGCAGGAAAATCAGCGCGAGGGTTACAAGCAGCAGTTCCAGGACTCGGTAGGGTTCCAGCCTCGCTCCGGTTTCTGGGCGACGGCCACGTCGGTTAGCGACCATGCTGTCGAGACAGAGATGTAGGGTCATACACGTGCCATTTCCGTACAAGTCGTGCCAACAAGGCTGACGACGGAGCGGGCATTGCACTATCCTTGCCAGCCGATCAGGTGGCGATCAGGCGTATCCCCCCGACAATGGCGGCAATGATGATTGTCCACAGGAGGCCCGAGACGACGATCACGAAGGCCAGAGTGCGACGGCGCGACCAGCGTGTCGGAGGCGGCGGCCCTTCCCAGCGCGCGTCAATAGTGGTTGGAAAAGCGCGGGTGTTCGAACGGTCGTGGTTCCTGGGTCTACCCCCGATCTCAAACGGCTCTATGTCTGAGCTCTTCGTATCACCCGCTTCTGTACGGACCGGTTGCGGATTCGGGTCACGGCGGGCAGGGGTACCCATGTTGTTTCCATCTTTGGCACGAGTTGCGGGTCGCACAGGCTAAAGTTTAGCTCTATCACCATTTTTGATTAGTTAAGATTGTAAGCTGCCTTTTTTTTCGGAGCGATGAATGCAAACGGATGGAAGAGCGATCCTGGTGGCGGGCGGAGCCGGATACATTGGGTCCCATGTTTGCAAGGCGTTGTCGGAACGCGGCTATCTGCCGGTAACGCTGGATGATTTTTCGACAGGCCAGCGCACGGCAGTCCGGTACGGACCTCTTATCGAAGGGGATATCGCAAGTGCCGAAGCTGTTGCGCGTGCTGTTGAGGACTACGCGATCGACGGCGTGATGCATTTCGCGGCCAAAAGCCTCGTTGGGGCCTCGGTTCGGGACCCGCTCCATTATTATTCGGAGAATGTCTCCAAGGGCATCTCGTTTCTTCAGCATCTGCAAAGACATGGTGTCAGGCGGTTTCTGTTTTCGTCGACTGCTGCAGTTTATGGAGACCCCGGGTCTCAGCCCAGGCTGACCGAGGCATCGCCAACGGTTCCCATCAACCCCTACGGGGCCACTAAACTGGCGTTCGAGAGTGCGTTGAGATGGACAGGAGAAGTGTCGGATACGCGTTATGCGATTTTGCGATACTTCAATGCCGCTGGCGCGGACGCCAGTGCCGACATTGGCGAGGCGCACGAGCCCGAAACCCATCTCGTCCCGCTCGCGATTGGCGCAGCGCTGGGCACGAGGCCTCCGCTTCAGGTATACGGAACCGACTACAACACGCCAGATGGTTCGGCGTTACGCGACTATATCCACGTCACTGACCTCGCAGCAGCCCATATCGTGGTCTTTGAACGCATGTCCTCAGGCATACAGGGGCAGCTTTTCAACGCTGGCGGAGGACGGGGACACTCCGTGCTCGAGGTCATAAAGGCCGTCGAGGCGGAACTTGGGTCTGCGGTGCCTCATGCCTTCGCGCCACGCCGACCCGGAGATCCACCCATCCTCGTTGCAGACATCAGCAAGCTTCGGGGAACAGGATGGTCTCCGACGTTATCGGACCTCGGTTCTATCGTCCGCACTGCCGCCGCCTGGCACCGCAGGGAGCAGTCGGATCAGCACTTCGAAAGCACCATAACAGTTTAATCGCCTTATTCCCATGTTGCACTGCAACAAGCGACTTGCGTGCCAGAAAACTCTTGGTTAATGAGACGTTGGGGTTAACGCAACCGCGTCCCAAGGTTTGCTTACCGCCGAGTTGGGTTCCAATATGAACACCGTTGAAGTTGCGATCAGGCCCTGCTCTTCGCACGCGAGATCGTGGTCATTGATGCCTTTGTCGCCGCAGGAATGGTCCGAGCGGTTCAATCGTGCGCTTGACATCACCCTGGCCCTGTTGGCTCTGGCGTTTCTTGCACCGCTCCTGCTCATCATTGCCCTTATCATACGGTCGTCAGACGGGCAGCGGGCGCTCTTTGCGCAAATCCGCGTGGGTCGGGGCGGCCGAGCTTTTGAATGCTTCAAGTTCCGGACCATGGTCGTGGACGCTGACGCAAAATTGACTTCCCTCCTGGCGCGGGATCCAATCGCTCGCGCGGAATGGGAAATCGACCACAAGCTTCGCAACGATCCGAGGATCACGCGGTTTGGCCGATTTCTGCGCAAGTCGAGCCTTGATGAACTGCCGCAACTCATCAATGTTCTGCGCGGCGACATGAGCCTGGTGGGCCCGCGGCCGATCGTGGTCGGCGAAATCGGCCGCTACAAAAGCTATTACCGCCATTACTGTTCGATGCGGCCGGGCATCACCGGCCTGTGGCAAGTCAGTGGGCGCAATAACGTATCCTACCGGCGGCGCGTCGCATGTGATGTCCTTTATTCACGGCGACGGTCCGTCGGCGTGAATGTCAGGATCATGGCGGCCACGATACCTGCCGTAGCAATGGCCAAGGGCTCATTCTAGCCGTGGACGGATGCTGAAGTGCGGACATTGATAAGCTCAATCCGTCATCCCCGCATGTAGCGCGTGAGGCTCATCGCCCAATACGTCTATGTGTCAGGCAGCGCCGTGTCGGGTGCAACAGATTGTGCGTTGCACATGACACAAAACCCGTGCATCAGCCATTCCTTGCCGCAAAAGCTGCCGGGACAACACAATGCCAACCGGTCACAAAGGAGCAAGGGCCTGACGGCTCTCTCCACGCAGTGAATTCAAGGATCAAGCACACGACCGGAATTGCACTGATTGGTTGCGGCTATGTGGCGGACTTTTACATGTCCACCTTGCTCAATCATCGCGAATTGGTAGTTCAGGGCGTTTTTGATCGTGATCCGGCCCGCCTACTGGCTTTCAGTCAATTCCACAGCTTGAGGGCGTATGACAGTCTTGGAGCGCTTTTGAGCGATCCTTGCGTCGACATGGTCCTCAACCTCACTAACCCCGCTAGCCATTACGATGTTTCGCTGGCTTCCTTGAAGGCGGGTAGGCATGTCTACAGTGAAAAGCCACTGACACTTGATCTCGCGCAGGCCAGACATCTGGTAGAGGTCGCAGAGAGACATAATCTGTCATTGACTGCCGCCCCAGCTACCTATCTGGGTGAGGCCGCTCATGCGGCGGCGGCTGCCATCGCCTCGGGCAAGATTGGGAAGGTCCGGCTTGTCTATGCCGAACTCGACGACGGCATGGTGTTCCGAAAGGGGTGTGAAGCCTGGCGCAGTGCTTCGGGTGCTGCATGGCCAGTCGATGACGAGTTTGCAAATGGATGCACGCTTGAGCACGCGAGCTACTATGTCACCTGGCTTTGCGAGATGTTCGGGCCCGTCCGGTCCGTAACGGCCTTTGCGAGTCGTCAGTTCGATGACAAGGGGACGGGGAAACCGGCCACCGATCTTGCCGACGATTTTTCGGTTTCATGCCTGTCGTTTGATGATGGCGTGGTTGCCAGGATTACTTGCGGGCTCGTTGCCCCTCGAGATCGAAGTTTTCGCATCATCGGGGACGATGGCGTTCTGACCGTTGCCGATGGATGGGATACGCGGTCTCAGGTCTTTCTTGAGCGGACAAACCAAATGGTCCCCACGACCGGCCTTGGGGGATTCTGGCAGGCAGTCAGTCGAAGGCTCCCCCTCTCCTTACGCCGACGATCGGTTCGTTTTGGCCGTCCCCATTACCACGTGCCGCTGGGGCACCCGGGCCGATTAGACTATGCGCGAGGTCCTTCCGCCCAGGCTCAGGCCCTGAGAGAAGGTAAGTGGTCAAGCCGGCACGCCAAACTTGCTCTGCATGTAACAGAAGTCACTTTGATCATGGCGGGTTCACGCACTCAATCGATGGGCCAGTCCACGCAGACGAGTTTTTAAGGCGGGGAAAGAAAGCGCTCCGCCAGGCTCGCAGGGTCGCTTCAATGCGTAGCTTGCCGCTTGGTGACCAAGTCGGGGAAACAACGCACGCGGTGCGTCGTCAATGGTCCACAGCATGTGGTGGACCTCATAATCACGTGGTAGCAGACGTTTGCTCGTGACATTGCTGGAAAAGATGGCATGCCTACCAAAATTGCCGTCGTGGTCGTCAACTGGAACGGCTGGGAGGACACTCTATCGGCTCATGCGTCCCTGCAAGCCTCGCGGCAGCAGGACTGGCATCTGTACGTTGTGGACAACGCGTCATCCGACGACTCTGTCAATCATCTCAGAGGATTGACAAAAACGACCCTGATTGAAAACACGCGTAACGACGGGTTTGCTGGCGCATGCAATATCGGCATCCTTAGAGCCAGTGAAGAGCAATGCGAATTCGTCTTCCTGCTGAACAATGACGCCGTCGTCGAACCAGACACGCTAGATGTGCTCCTGCAGCACGCCGAAGGTTCGCAGAGAATATTTTTTGGTTGTGCAGTTCTTTTTGCGCAATCCCGAGAGTATCAATTTTTTGGGAGTCGGACCGATCAAGATGGTATCCCAAAATGGTTTGATTATCCGATCGATAAAGATCAACTTCTTAAGCCATTAATCAGTACTGATTTTATATTTGGCGCAGCTTTATTTGCGCGAGCCGAATATTTTATTGAAATGAATGTTTTTGATGAGAGATTTTTCCTCACCTACGAGGAAACAGACTTATGTTATCGAGCAACAAGAAAAGGTTTTTCGAGTATCATTGTAAGGGATGCGATTGTCTATCATCAGAGCAGTAAGTCGCTTGGCCATATTGCGTCTCCCCTGCAGGCATACTTCCTTCAACGCAATCGCCTGCTATTTCTCGAGAAAAACTCTGATTTGAGGCGCCTTTTTCGAGGTCTCCGGCAGGCACAGTGGTCTGCCCGCCATGCACCGATGCAGGCGACCCGTAAAGCGCTGTGGGCGGCTATAAGGGATTACGTCTTTCGTCGCTTTGGTGACTGTCCACCGGAAATCCGCGAGCTTGCTGCCAGATTATAGGCGCGGACGCCAAGGCATGTGCCTGAAGAGGGCGGTGCATTGGGTCATGGAGTTCCAACACGCCTGGCTGGCGGCTCTAGATTAGCGGGCTCCATGCCGGAAACGGGAATAGACGCGCTCGAACTCGCCATAGATCGGGTGCCCAACTTTCCTGAGGAGGAGGATCCAGCCAGCAACACCGATCCCCACGGCAACAAGGATCGACCAAATCGGCGTTGACGGCGACCAGCCGCAGGCCGCCATGAGGACAAAGGACGGACCAACAGCGACGAAAGTGAGGGCGGCGGATTTCTGATAGACGGCAGAAACCTGGGATGGCCGGACGCGCGCTAACCGCTGGACGTGAGGATAGTACAAAAACAGGCCGATCAATGTCTCTACGACCCGGCCGAGCGCTGCAGTAACTAGGCCGAATATCGATCCAAACGCAAAGGCTAGGGTGCCCAGAACACTTCGAATGATTTCATACTTTGACTGACGGCCAACCTCGCCACGCAGAACGAACAGTTCCCAGTTCATGCCGAAACAGAGCGCGATGCACTGCGCAATCATCAAGATCGACAATGGCAGCGCTGCAGCCAGCCATTGCTCTCCGTACAGGATGTAGATCATCGGGCCAGACAGGACAGCGATGCCTGCGAGCAGGGGCCACATCACGCCCATTATCAATTCCAGCGATCGCAAGAACACAGGCCCCAGTTCACCCGTCTTCCGGAATTCCTCGGACAGGTTGACAAAGGCCACTCGCGTCGCAGTTCCGTACAGGTTGAAGAAGATCATATTGGACAGGTTCGACGCGCGGGAAAAAATGCCCAAGGCCTCGATCCCGAGGACCCTGGCGAGGACCAGGTCAGAAATGCGCTGAGCGCCTTGGGCGACCCCGCTGACCGACATGATCTTCAGCCCGAAGGACGACAACTCGCGCCAGTGTGTCAACGACAGGCGAAGACTGACATACTCGCGGCCCAGTACGTTGGCGGCAATCATGCCAGCGGTGGATGTCGCAAGAGCGGCGTACGCCATGCTGTAGAAACTGAACCCGCGGCTCGCGAGCGTCACGCTGATGACAAGTCCTGCCACAGCGAGGGGCGCGCTGATGTAGGCCAGTTTCCCGAACTTCATATGCCGCTGCATCATGGCCATCGGCCTGAAATCGAACAGGCCGATCAGGGGCTGGATGGCCAGCAGCCTGAGCAGCGGACCCACATCGTCGCTCCTCATGAGCTCTGGGACGACAAAGCTGCCTGCAAACAGCAGCATGGCCATCATGACATTGATCAAGGCGTTGACCGTGAAGGCCGATGCCAGTTTGTCCTCGGTAAGGTCCACCTCTTTAGTGACGTAGCTACTCACGCCAAAGGTAGCGAAGATGCCAAGGACGCCGACCACCGCCACCGCAACGGCATAGACACCCATTTCGGCGGGACCGAGCAAGCGGGCAATGGCGATCGACCCGATGAAACCGGCTGTAAATGTTACGAATTGAGCAGAGAATGCCCAGGCCAGTGCTTTCCTGACGGACATCAGTGAGGGGTCTCTTTGCGGATTGGAGATCGGCACGCCTGACTAGCGGAACAAACCCGAAGACGCAGCATGTTTTCCACCGAGGACGTGGTCGCCTTGCCCGTTAGCGAGAAAGGGGGAGGCGGGCCTCCAGCCTCGTGAGGCAGAGGAAATCCATCATCTGGGCACACCTTTGGGAATGCTCGCCCGTCCGGCCAAGTCGCCATGGCTATGCTCGCGATTTCACATGCCGCAGGACGACATCGATGTCGCCGCCGTTTTCCTGATAGACCTCGCTCCAGCTTTGAGGCCCGGCCGCAAGGAGCCCGGAGCGCACGCCATCGGCCTTCAGGAACGGAAATCCCTGCTCGATCAGTTTGTACCACTGACTGTGTGTAGGGTTGAGGGACGGGCTTCCGGGTTCGCTTGGAAACAGGGCAGCGCAGGTTAGGCCAGTCTGTATCATGAGCTTGGTAAAACGGAGCTCGTAGAAGTGGATCGCATGCCTGCGATCGCCGGCCCATACCGAGCCCCAGAAACGCCAGAAAGCCGCGGACTTCAGGGCCTTGGCCTTGAACAGAAGGACGTAGCTCTGCAGGTGAAATGTAACGTCGTAACTGGATGTCGCGCCGACGATATCGGCATCGCATTGCTCAAGTCGGCCGACGAATTCCGCAAACCGATCAAGCGGCCCATAGACGCTGTCATTGCCGATCACGACATGCGACGCATCTGCCAGACCCGATATCGTTGTTAGGGCTGTCGCCCAAGCTCCAAAATCGTAGCCGCGGTTCTCACGGACCATGACGCCAGCAAAACTGTCCGGAATGGTCGAAAGGCCCAGAGTGCAGACATCATCCGCATTCACCAGTAAAACGACGTCGTAGCCTTGTGCCTCCCACGCCCGCGCGAGTTGAATGGCATGCGCCGGGACGGATGAGCTCGGGGCATAGGACACGAACAGACAGACCTTGCGCCCAGCCTCTATTATTGGTTCCCGATGCCATTTGAAGGGTATGTCGCGGGCTTTGGAGAGCGTGGCAGCGGCCTTCACCACCCGGAGGGGGCCGAAAAGGTGCTTGTTCTTTTTTTCAGAAGGATGCGACATCAAGAGAGCCTATGCCGCTTACGAGCGAACCCAATCGGTCTAGCAAGGAGTATGCCGAAATCGATCTGCGAGATGCCGGATCAGGATGACAGAGTTCGGCTGACGGCAGGTAATCCTTATTTGCGTTTTATCTGCCTGAAGATTTCGGCTGCGATCGATGGGCTGATCAGGACGTCGGTCAGTGCATCAATACGTCGGGAGAACATCACGAAATCCGACGGTCCGCCCGCATACTGCAGAAGGTTTTCCTTCAAGGCCTTGTTCAGGCCTCCGTCGTGACGAAATGGACGCCAGTAGGAGAACCAGGCCGAATAGGCGTGGGCGGCAAGCTCTGAGAAAGCCTTGCTTCGCTCCCTCGGGATCACGCTTGAACGTCCCAGGTAGTCCAGCGTCAGCCACAACTTCACGCGGTCCGGCGTTTGAAAGCATATGGCGTTCCGAATCTGGGATGTCGTCAACCGATCAATGGAGGTTTTGATTTTGTTGACTTGATTGCCGCCATGGATCCTGTGGAAGACGACGGCATCATCGACATAAGCCACCCCTCCCGAGAACATGGAGTCCAGTGCAATCAACCAATCGAATGGCAGAGCGGACGAAAGGCTGGCGACATTAAAGGCCTCTCGTTTTGTGATCATGGCGTGGGCGGAGAACATCGGATCGAAAATGGCCTGTAGCCGGCGTTCGTTTGAATAACTCAGGTTCAAGGCATCCAGCAGCGTCTTTCCCAGAGGCTGACCGTTACGATCGATCAGCTCTGAACGTCCGAAAGCCGTGGGGCGACCATCCATCGCTTCGAAAAGCCTCGAGTTACGATCCCTGGCCCAGATGTCATCCTGATCGGACACGGCTACATACTCGCCTGATGCGACGCCAAGCAGTTCCGCAAGCCGGGCATTTTGCCCCTTGTTTCCCTTGGATGGCAGGACCTTGATGCGCCGGTCGAGCTGGGCGTGCTGTCGCGACAGATCATCCGTGCCATCCGATGACCCATCATCGATGATGATTAGTTCGAAATCGGCATCGTCCTGAGCAAGGATGGAGTCGACCTGTTCGGCAAGGAACTCTGCGCCATTGTAGGTCGGCATCAGGATCGAGAGCTTCGGCATCAAATCGCTGCTTGGTCCGGTACGGGAAAGGCCGTCGGCTCCTGCTGACAACTTTGGTCGTAGGGGGGGGCGGTCGAGGATGTCAACTCCAGATGAAGTGCATGGGCCAGTTGGCTGTCTTTCCTGATAGTTCCTGGCAGTGTGCTGATCGTCTTCTAGGAGTCTTCAAACGGAGGGCACTTCCGGTCATTGCCTCAGGCAGGCCCGGTCGGGTTCCAATCGAACAGATATCGCGCGCGCAGATGGTTTGTGCGGTTCGATCAGCCCTCGCCGCAGTTGGCGATGACGGGAACGTCCGGGCCATCATCCGCCCGCGCCACTGTTTGCGAACGGACAAGCCGCGACGGCCCTCATAGATATGAAGGGTCATGGCAGGCTCTTATTGGGCATGGGTCATTGCCGCGCCGATCGCACGGTTGGTTCAGCCAGTTGTGGGGAAGTACGCTTGGCCTAGGCGAGCTTCAAAGCCAGCCGCTCTTGCCGGTTGGCCAGCCACTTTTTGGCGCGATCCATCGCAGGGCCTTCAACGAGGACCCAACTCAGGTATCCGCAAGCTACCGACCCTGCCAACGTCAGGAAGCCGATGATCCAGGGGTTTCCGGCTGGGTTCATCCAGATCAGGATGCTGCCGACGACCCAGCCGTAAAGATAAAGGCCGTATGAAATGTCGTGGCGAATGCGGCTGGTGGGCCATTGCTTCACGGCGAAGGCGAACCAGAAGACCAAGTACCCCCCGAAAATGGCCTGCGCTGGCCCCGAAAGGCCTTTGGAGAACAGGAGCGCGAACAGCGCCATTGCGCTGATAATAGCCCCTAGCTTGGCACTGACACAGTTTGAAATTCAGGTCCCTTTGCCGGTGGGCCAACCGTAGCAAGAGTCTTGCGCCCGACATGACGGAGGCAACAACGCCTCTGTCATCGGAGCACGGCTATGACAGGCCAAGACTACAAGATCATCATTCATAGGGGCGAGCGCACCATCACAATCGTCGTCGATCCCTGTGTCGCGAACGACCGCTTCATCGGCCTCGTCGATGGTGTCGAAGTGGCCACCGCTGAAGACCCGTCAATGGTCATGGCGAAGCTGTTGTCGGACTGGGGCTGACCGTAAACGGCGCGTTGGTGATGACGCGCCGTTTGTCTGCCGCCGCTAGGTTCTGCACCATTCTATGGCTCTTGGCGGCCGCGCGAGCAGCAGACGTCCTGAACCGCCGCGCGAGTGGGGGGGGAGACAAAGCCATCGCGATCAGCGTGTCTGGAAAGCACCAGTTGCGGACCTTGACTGCTCGCCTGAAGCAGACGCTCAGATCGTGATTTCACATGAGCATCGGCGCGCTGATCAGGCTGATCTCCATCGCCAGCATCCACACCGCCATCGCGATCATCATCAGGTTCTCGGTCAGGGACAGGAAGCCGAGCGGCACATTGCTGTCGCCGCCGACGCAGGCGCATTTGAGCTCCCGCTTGTCGATATAGACGGCCTTGAACACCGAAACTGCGCCGATGCCCCCGATGATCAGGGCGACCGGTGCCGACAGCCAAGTCAGGACGCCCGCCACCATCAGCGCGCCCGCCCCGAATTCCGCGAAGGGGTAGACCTTGCCGTAGGGGACCCACCGCTTCGCCAGCAGATCGTAGTTCAGGAACATCGACGAGAAACTCTCGACGTTCTGAAGTTTCAGCATTCCAAGCACCATCATCGACAAGGCGATGAACCACTCGCCCGCCTGCACGGTCAGCGGCGTGCCATAGACGACAAGGCTGAGCATCGCGGCCATGACGGCGGTCGTCAGAAACACGACCAGCACAGGCGTATAGGTCGTCGCCTTGGGGTCGCGGACCTTCAAGCCCAGGTAGCGACGCAGGTCGTCGTGACCGCCGATCCGCTGTCCGTCGATGAACACCTGCGGCGTAGTCTTCACCCCGTGCTCGGCCTTGAAGGCATCGGTCTGCTCGCGTGTCGTCAGCCAGTGATCCTCAACCGTGTAGCCCCGGCTTTTCAGCAGATGACGGGCCTTGAGCCCCCAGGGGCAGGTGTGGTCGGGCATCACCATGCGGTGGATGATGGCGGTCTTGGTCATTGCAGCCTCCGTGATCTTCAAATCCGAGGCGCACTCCTTAAGTTCCGTAGCATGATACGGAGTCAAGCATGAGTGTGCGGACGATAGCAGGCCTGGCGCGAGAGGGTGGCGTTGGCGTGGAGACGATCCGCTTTTATCAGCGGCGCGGGCTACTGCCGACGCCGGATCGCTGGTCGCGCGACGGCGTGGGCGCCGGCATCCGCCGCTATGGCGAGGAGGACGTGCGCCGGCTGAAGTTCATCCGCTCGGCCCAGACGGCTGGGTTCACCCTTGAGCAGATCAAAGAACTTCTGTCGCTGGACGCGGGCGAGGATCGGGCGCGCGCCCGCGTGCTGGCGGCCGAGCGTATGGCCGCGTTGGATCGAACGATCGCCGATCTGGAAGACGCGAGAGCGGCGCTGAGGCGGTTGGCTAACGCCTGCGCGTCGACGGACAGCGGCCCTTGCCCAATCATCGAGGCCTTCCAGGGCGAAGCCGCCTGAGGCTCAGGCCCCGTTGTGGCGGCCGAAGACGGTCGCCTCTCCGGCCCGGTTGATCAGCAGGGTGACATAGGGCTGGCGACCTGCCGCTTCCATGCCGGGCGATCCGGCGGGCATGCCGGGCGCGGCCAGCGCCACGGCCGTCGGCCGCTCGCGCAGCAGGCGGTCGACATCTGCAGCGGGCACATGGCCTTCGATGGCATAGGCGCCGACCACGGCGGTGTGGCATCCGGCATAGCGGTCCGGCACGCCGTAGCGAGCCCGAATCGGGGAGAGGTCCTCGCGCTCGACGACATCAACGGTCCAGCCCGCGCCGCGCATATGGGTCACCCAGCCGTCGCAGCATCCGCACCACGGGGTCTTGTAGGCCGTCATGCGCCGCACCTGCGCCACCGCCGTGCCGGTCGAGGCGAGAGCGATAGCGCCGCCCAGCAACAGGCGACGGTTCATTCGGACTGTCATCAATGGACCATGAAACGAACGACGCCCGCCATCTCGTGACCGTCCGCGCCTTCAGCGGTCCAGTTCAGGACGTAGTTGCCGGGCGCCAGGGTCGGCAGATCGGCGGACACGCGCGTCGTCGCAGCGGCGGCCGCGACGGGGACTTCAACGGCGGCCTGACCCTCGGCGGTCACAGTGACGGCCTTTAGCGTCATTGCGTGTGGGAAGGTCGCGGTGAACCAGTCGGGAGAGCCGTTGGTCATCGCGCCATCCGCCGGGCTGGTGACGACGCCGTGCGCGGCATTATCGGCAGGCGCGGCCTGGCTATGACCTGCGTGCGCGTCCTGGCCCTCATTTCCGCAGCAGCAACAAGCGGCTGCGGCCTGGGCCAATGTGGGGACCACCAGGGCCAAGGACATGGCGACGGCGGGGATGATCTTGCGCATGGACAACTCTCCTAGAACCAGGCCTTCAGGCCGATGACAAAACGGGTGTGTTCGGGCTCGCCGCCTGCGGCGCGCGTGAAGTCGGCGGTGTCGCCGAGTTCTCGGCTCCATTCGATCCCGACATAGGGCGCAAACTCCTTGGCGATTTCATAGCGCAGGCGCAGACCGGCCTCGATGTGTGTCAGACCCGATCCCAGCCCCAGTTCGGGGATGTCAGCAGCCGAGGCCTCGACCTCGACGCGCGGTTGAAGGATCAGCTTCTGGGTGATCCGCTGATCGTATTCGGCCTCGACCCGCGCCGTCAGGTCGCCTTCGCTGGACACAAAGGCTGCGGCGTCGACCTCCCACCAGTAGGGGGCCAGCCCCTGAAGTCCGAGCACCAGATGGGTCGGATTCTCGTCGCTCTCGCCGAAGTCCTGACGCACGCCCGCCTGCACGTCCCAGAAGGGCGAGATCGCGCGGCTGTAAAGCGCCTGAACCTCGCCTTCGATCTCGCCGTCGAAGTCGCCCTCGGCCTCGGACTTCCACCATAGGCGGTTGATGTCGCCGCCGGTCCAGCCCGCAACGTCCCAGGTCCAGCTCTCTTCGCCATCGCCGAAGCCGACTTCCAGGCGATCGACGATGACGGCGGTGGCGCGCACGTCGCCATTCTCGCGCCTCAAGCCTTCGCGGGCTCCGGTCATCCGGTCCGCGCCCCAGATCGCGTCGGCTGCATGGGCCGGGCCGGACAGGGCGGCGGGCGGCAAGGGCGGTTGCCGAGGCCGGCCCGCGTCATCGGCGCTGGTCGGGACGTCGGGCGGCCCGCTCGCCGCGTGGCCGCCCATGTCGTGACCTGCGTGGGGATCGCCCTGGGCGGGCATCGTATGACCGGCGTGAGGATCAGCGGCCTGAGACGGCGCGCCCATGTCGTGCCCGGCGTGCGGGTCCGCGCTCTGCGCCAACGGGGGCATGGCGTGTCCCGCATGCGGGTCGGCCGCAGGAGCCTGAGCCGACTGCTGCGGGACCGCCGGATGATGGCTGTGATCCTGTGCGGCGGCGGCTCCTGCGGCCAGCATCAGGGGGACCAGCGCGGTCATCATCCGGATCATGAGGCCGCTCCATCCAGAGGGCGGACGGTGACGACGTTGAACATCCCCGCATGCATGTGCATCAGCATGTGGCAGTGGAAGGCCCAGTCGCCGGGCGCATCGGCCGTCAGGTCGAAGGTCACCTTGGACCCCGGTGCGACATTGACCGTGTGCTTCAACGGCTGATGCCCAGCGGGTCCGCCCGTCACCAGCTCGAAGAAGTGGCCGTGCAGGTGGATGGGGTGGGCCATCATGGTGTCGTTGACCAGGGTCACTCGCACCCGCTCGTCCCGCTCGAAGCGGATCGGCTCGACGATCTCGGAGAATTTGCGTCCGTCGAACCCCCACATGAACCGTTCCATGTTTCCGGTCAGGTGGATTTCCAGCGCGCGGGAGGGCGGCCTCTGGTCTTTGTTGGCGGCCAGCGAAACAAGGTCCGTGTAGACCAGCACCCGGTGGGGCGCGTCCTCCAGTCCCATGGGCCGTTCGCTCAGGCGGTTGGCCGGGTCCGATGAAATCATGTCGACCCCGACGCCGACGGCCATGTCGGCGGGCGCGTTGTCCGGGTTGCGCATGTCGTGATCCATGCTGCCGTGACCCATGGCGGCGTGATCCATCGGCGCGGAGGCGGGGGCTTCGTGTCCCATGGCAGAATGATCCACGCCGCCGTGTCCCATCGCCGAATGGTCCATCCCGGCCATCCCGCCCATGCCCATGTCGCGCATCGTCAGGGTCGGCACCTCGCGCAGCGGCGGAACCTCTGCCGTCATCCCCAGACGGGGCGCCAGCGTCGCCCGCGCCATGCCGGAGCGATCCACCGACTCGGCGACCAGGGTGTAGGCGCGGTCCTCCGTCGGTCGGACGACCACGTCATAGGTCTCGGCCACGGAAATCTGGAACTCGTCGGTCTCGACGGGTCGCACGTTCTCGCCGTCGGCATTGACCACCGTCATCTGCAGGCCCGGAATGCGCACGTTGAAGATCGACATGGCCGAGGCGTTGATGACCCTCAGCCGCACCCGCTCGCCGGGCCGGAACAGGCCGGTCCAGTTCTCGGCGGGCCCATGCCCGTTGACCAGATAAGTGTAGGTCGTTCCGTTGACGTCGGCGATGTCGCGGGGGTCCATCCGCATCTGACCCCACATCTGGCGGTCGGCGAGCGACATGCCGTCCTCACCGGAGATCAGGCCCGACAGGGTCGTGCGCGACTGGTTGAAATAGCCGGGGCTCTTCTTCAGCCGGTCCAGAATCTCGTGGGGATGCAGGAAGCTCCAGTCCGACAGGACGATCACGTGCTCGCGGTCATAAGCCACCGGATCGGCACCGGCCGGGTCGATGATCAGCGGCCCGTAGTGGCCCATCGCCTCCTGAAGATTGGAATGGCTGTGATACCAGAAGGTGCCCGACTGAATGACCGGGAACTCGTAGTCGAAGGTCTCACCGGGCCTGATGCCGGGAAAGCTGACGCCCGGCACGCCGTCCATGTGAAAGGGCAGCAGCACGCCATGCCAGTGGATAGAGGTGTCCTCGTCCAGGGTGTTGGTCACCGACAGCCGAGCCGTCTCGCCTTCGCGCAGGCGGATCAGCGGCGCAGGCAGGGTCCCGTTGACCGTGATGGCGTGGCCGGAGCGACCGCCGACCGTGAACGGCGAATGGCCGACGCTGAGCCGAACGTTCGGCCCTTGAAGGGTCGGCAGATCGGCGCGCAACCCCGTTGATCCGCTCTGGGCCCAGGCGGGCAGAAGTCCTTGCGCGGCGAGCAGCCCCGTGCCGCCCGCGAAGCCGCGCAGCAGGGCGCGGCGGTCTGTCTGGATCGATCTCATGCGTCAGTCTTGGCCCATCTGTCTGACTGGCTTACGCCAGAACCGCGCGCGCCCCTCGCGGCGGCTGGTCGCAGGGGCTTATCCGGATGGGCCGAGGCGATCCAGCAAGGCCTTGCGGGCGCGGGCGATCCGCAGCTCGACCGCCTTGGACGACAGGCGCAGTATCTGGCCGATCTCGGCATGGGAGCGGGCTTCCAGAACCGCGAGGAGCAGCGGCGCACGTTGACTGTCGGGCAGTTCACCCAAGGCGCGGGTCAGCCGCTCGACCCGTCGCCGGTCGTCCATCCGGTCCTCGGCGCCGGGCTCCGGATCGCCGACCGCCATGGCTTCGGGCGCGTCGAGGCCCATGACACCCCGAACCAGCCGACGCACGCGGCGACGTCGGCTCCAGTCGCGGCATTTGTTCAGGGCGATGGTGCGCAGCCAGGCGCCGAACGGTCGGCCGGGATCGTATCGCCGGATCGACACCCAGGCAGCGGCGTAGGTCTCCTGGGTCAGGTCCAGCGCCTCGTCCGGATCACCGACATAGCGGGTGGTGAAGCGATGCAGGTCGCCCTTCGTCGCCGTCATCAGGCGCGAGAAGGCCGCCCGGTCTCCCTGGGCGGCAAGGGCTTCATCGGTGTCGCCGGCCCCCACGCTCGCGTCAGTCGGCGTCGGCGCGCAGCGTCTCGACCACGGCACGATCGAATTCTTCCGCCTGTTCGGGCGTCAGCACCGCGCGCATCTCGAACACATGGCGGATGGTCGCCATCTGGAGTTCGCCCATGGCACCGTGGAAATGCTCTACGGCGGCCTGCACCTCGGGCGTGTCGCCCCGGCTCTGGGCGATGGCGGCGGATAGTTCCTGGTTCGCCGCGCGCACTTCGGCTTCCAACGGGCCGCGCTGCGCAGCGAAAGCGGCCTCGACCTGGTCCAGCCGACGGTCCTGGTCCGGGGTCAGGTCCAGCCGCTCATGCACGATATGATGCAGATCGGCGGGCTGATCCTGTTGCGCCGACCAGGTCATCGCCCCCCAGGCGGCGGTGGCTCCCACGACAGCGGCCAGGACAGCGGTGACGAGCGTGGACTTCAGGCCGCTCATCCCAGGACGCTCCGCATATCCAGCGGCGCCGCGGCCATACGGGGGCTGAATACGGTGAGTTCGCTTCGACCCTGGTCGACCGCCGGGGCGGACACGCCGCCGGCGACGCCGCCGATGCCCGCCGCAACGCACAGGGCCGCGACCCGCAGCTTCCGTTCGCGCGACCGTGCCTGCGTCTGCGCGACCCGGTTCCAGACGCCATCCTCCAGGCCGTCCAGAGCCTCGGCGCGCGACGATGGCGTTTGTGCGATCAAAGTATCCAGGTCTGTCATACCGATCGTCTCCATGCGTCTCGCCCCTCTACGCACCGGTCCGATAGCCCCCTCGCGAGGGGCCGGTTGGTCTTCGGCGTAAACGGAGCATAGTCCTGATCCAGACTTTCAAGGAGCCATCGATGAAGCGCCTGATTCTCGCCGCTGTTCTGGCCGTTTCGGCATCGACCGCATTGGCCCATGAGCCGGCTCTCGCGCCTGCGTCCGCACAGGTCGTCAATGAAGCTGCGGCTCCGGCGATCGCAGTCGTGGACGCCTTTCATGCCGCCCTGAGTTCCGGTGAGAGTGAGGCGGTCCTCGCCCTCCTCACTGGAGACGTCATGGTGTTGGAAGAAGGCGGCGTCGAGCGGTCGCGCGACGAATACGCCGGCCATCACCTACCCGCCGACATGGCCTATGCCGCCGCCGCCGAGGCCGAGATCACCCGCCGCGTGGCCTGGGTGGAGGGCGACATCGCCTGGGTTCTGACAGAGGGCCGCACCAGTGGCGCGTTCAATGGTCGGCCCGTTGATCGTCTGACCGCCGAGACCATGATCCTGCACCGCCAGGCCGAGGGCTGGCGCATCCGCCACATCCACTGGTCGTCGCGCGCGCCGGCCTGAGCCTCACATCGAGGCGGGCGGCATCTGCACGCCCATCGCCGCGACCAATCCCAGCAGGGCAAACCCCGCCAGCATCTCCAGACCTATGCTGGTCCGCAGTCGCCGCACCGCGTCGTCGGCGTCGGTCTGCGCCTCGACGGCGCGCGACAGCGCGGGCGTCAGGTTGAACCGGTTGTGCGCCGCCAGTCCCACCATCACGGCGAACAGAACCAGCTTTGCGATCAGCAAAAGCCCCCAGGTTGAACTTGAAATATGGACGAGACCCTCCGCACCAATCAGGAAGGCCGCATTGATCAGACCGGTTATGACAAGGACGGCGACCGTGACCGTCCCGATCGACGCGAACCCTGCCAAGGACCGCGCCGTTGCGCCGACCTCTCTCGTAGAAGGGCGGATCAGCAGCAGGCAAAAGCCGGCCAGTGCGCCGATCCAGACGCAGGCGGCAAGCGCGTGGGCTATGTCGGCGGCCAGATGCAACAGGCCGAGGGAGCCTTCGCTGGCGGCACCATGGCCGCTCCAGGCGAAACTGGCGACGGCCCCAGCAAAGGCGAGGATCGCGATCAACTCTCCTGACTTACGACGCCACGCGACCAGGGTGGCGACTCCCAGCATAGCCAGTCCCGCCCGCACCACATGGGCAATGCCGAGGCTTGTGGACTGGACGACATAGCCGAGGGCTGCCGGGTCCACGCCTGCCGTCCAGCCCCCCGCCATCATCGCCGTCTGGGCTAAAAGACCGCCCATGGCCGTGACCGCAAGGACGAGGCCAGCGATGACAGCCGCGCGTCTGACTGATGGCGGACCGGGTTCGCTCAAGCCAAAGCCGTGGAACAGCGGCAGGCCGAGAGCCAAGACCGCCGCAGCAAACTGAAGCCAGCGAAGACCGACGACAGTCAGATCGATCGGCACGTCAGCGGACGGTGAAGCTATAGGTCCCGGTCATCCGATGGCCGTCGGCCGCCGCGATAGCCCAGGTCACTCGATAGACCCCGGCCGTCAGCGGCGCGCCAAACGTGCCACCCAGAGTCTTGCCGTCTTCTGACACCGTCTTGCTCATGCCGACCACTCGCCCCCGACTGTCCTCGACCTCAACGGTCGAAAAAGGCGCGGCGAACCGCTCGCTGAAGGTCAGGCTGATTGTCCGGGGAGCGGTCACGGTGGCACCATTGCCGGGGGTAGCGGACACCAGTCGGGCATGAGCCAGCGCCGGAGATGCGCTGAGAATCATGGCCGAGGCGACTGCAACGGGTAGAATCCGGTTCATGACAAACTCCTTCAATGCCCTCTCCTACGCCTGCCGCTTTGTCATCCCTCATAGTCGACGGCGCGGCGCAGGCACCCGACTTTGACCAGACGCCAGGCTGCGCTGTTCGTCTATCTTATCAGGTGTGAGGGGCGGCCATTGCCAACGCCGCTATAAGCCACCTTCGGGCTCGCGGGTTACAGTCCCGGGACGTCCGCTTCGGGACGGGCAGACACACTGACCTGATGCTTGTAAGCGGACCTGCAGGATCGCCGAATTTTGAGGACAAGCCTAGTGCTTCAGGTCGCTGCCGCCTTTGCCGCGACCGGTGTCGAGGCGGTTATATTCGCCCAAACAGATTTTGCAGACGTCGACGTCGTCCGGCATGAAATCGTAGGCGAGGTTCTGAGCGGCGTCGAAGGTTTCACACTGAAACTTGTGCGAGTCGCCCCTCTTACTCTGCCGGCCAGGGGTGTCGCGCAGATGCGCGCAGGAGGTTCGGTGAATCTTGGCGTATTTCTGGTGCAAGCTGACCATGACGGTGTATTCGCCCGGCTGTTCGTCGCGGGGGCCTTTTAGGCGGATGACGTTCTCATCCTCGGCCTGACGTTCCATTTGCATCGCGCCTTCACGCCGCGCCGCCCGCTGTGCCTCGGCCCTCTCATCGACGAGGTCCATAAAATTGTCCCAGGTCCAGATGTCGTCATCAATGCCGGCTTTCATCGCCGGCGTCGTCTTGATGGTCGTGTGGATGCGCTGGAAGTTGTAGTGATAGATATATAGCGCGAGAGCCCGCTTGAGATTGATCAGCGTTTTGGAGTGGAGCGCCGACTTTCGCGCGAACCGCCCCAGGTTTTGACGCAGCTTCTGGAAGAAGCTTTCGATGTGATTGGTTGTGATCCGGTTCTCGTCCGGTGTGCCGCTGCGGACGACGGGCGGATGCATTTCACGCTTGGCGCGCTTCTTCGGCCGGTAAGGCATTTTGACGCCGGTGTATTCCTCAACGACCAGTTGCTGCTCGTTGTCATCTTGCTTTTTTACCGTCGCGTAATCGATGTCGTCGCCGAACTCCGACCCGACCGCCTCGAAGTAGGCGCGGTGCGAGTCGGTCGTCAATTGGATGCGGCCAGCGCACCGCGCCTTCAGGTCAGCGATGAAAGTCTTCGCGTCAGCGTTACCACGACCTCCGACATGCCAGGCGACGATCACCTTGCTGACGGGGTCGATGGCCATCCAAATCCAAAAGACGCCCTGGCCCTTGGGTGCGCGCATCTGGTTCTTCAACAGGGTCAGGCCCCGGATGCCGACAAAGGCGAACATCTCGTCGGCCTCGACATACCTGACGGGTAAATCGCGCATCTTTTGGTCGAGGAAGTCGATGGCGGTATCGCCTGCGTCAGCAAGCAGCTTCAGGACCGTCACTTGGCTCGGGCGGCCAGACTGCCCCGTGTTGCCGTCTTTGGTCCGCGCCAGCGCATTGATGCCCTGGCGTTCCATCATATCCCGGAGGATTGCGGACCTCTTGCTGGTGCTGAGTTGGTTGACCATCGACAAGCGTATGCGTCAGGAGCCAAAAGCGGGTCAACGCCTTAAATACGATAATACGCAAACTCTCGTAATATGTTGCTTTGGGGCAACGCCGTTATTTTGGAGTGTATGTCTTAAACTCTAGCAAAATATTTGTCTGGTTAACCTGCGGAAAATAATTAGGACTTCGAGTTGCAAACTGTTGGGTGTCAAGATTCCTGACATGAAGTGTCAGTAATCGCGACGTCAAGACCTTATCGGTGTCAACCAACGTGACACCACTTTTGTTGGAATTGCGACAATGCGCCACATGAACAAATAAGCAACGGTGGAAGGTTGCTCTCTCCGATCACTGGCGCACTGAATGGCTGCCGATCATTCTTGATCTTGACCAATACGACCATTCGACTAGGATCAAATTATGGAAACAAAATCTGCGGTCGAGTCTCTATCCGCGCTGGGTCATGAGCCCAGGCTGGAGGTCTTCAAAATGCTGGTCGAAGCGGAGCCGGGCGGGATGAAGCCGGCTGCAATGCTGCAGAAGCTGCACAGTGCAACGCCGAATGCCAGGCTGCCGGCGAGCAGCCTGTCGTCGCATTTGTCGGTCCTCAAGAAAGCGAACCTGATAACGAGCGACCGGATCAGCCGTGAGATTCTCTATCGAGCCAACATGACTCAGGTGCAGGACCTGCTCTTGTTCCTAATCGCCGACTGTTGTGGCGGCCAGAGGGACGTCTACGAACCCTTGATCGCCAACCTTTCCTCTAGGCCAATTCAGTAAAAGACGCGACGCCATGCTTCATTGTTTCGGCGCAAAACCGTGATAGAGGGCGGTATGGGTCAGACGGCAAACAGGCATGGCATAGTGGCGGCGCTCATCGCGCTGTTCATCGCCGTGTTCGTTCTGATCCCCACCGCCGATGCGGCGGCCTGCGCTTTAGAAGTGCAACCCGCTCAGGCGGCGGCATCAGTCGCCGATGATGGCGGTGATGTTCCGTCTGATGTCGACGACCACGCCATCTGTTCGCACGGCCACTGTCACCACAGCGGCACCGCGATGCCTTCACAGCCCCAAACTGTCGCGGTGACGGCGGCTGTCGCGCCGAGTCTGCTGCGCCCGGCCGACGAGCCGTTGGCGTCTCGCGCGCCCAGCGGTCTCGAACGCCCTCCCAGAGCCTGACGATGCCCTGCGCCTTTCGGCGCTCGTCATTAGTCTGGAACTGCTGGGATATGGAACATGCCACCCCTGAAATCTGGCCGGTCGCGTCTCGCGATCGGCTGCGCCGTGGTCTCGATGGCGACGGCGGTCACCGGCCATGCCTGGGCCGATCCCGCGCCCTCGTTCGAGGCGCTGCTTGAACGCATCGGCCTTACGCCGGCGACCGTGGAGGCCGGCGCTCTGCTAGACGCGGCTGAGGCGCGCGCGCGTCAGGCGCGCGTTCGCCCCAATCCCGAACTGGGGCTGGAGGCGGAAAACGCCTTCGGCAGCGGTCCCTTCTCCGGCTACGACAACGCCGAAACGACCCTGTCCTTATCCCAGGACCTAGAACTTTGGGGACGGCGCGGTGCGAGGGTCGAGGTCGCGCGGGCCGACGCCGGCACGGCAGGTCTGAGGCGTGACCTGGCGACTGTCGAGGCGGGGGCCAGGCTGGCCCTGGTCTATGCCGAAGCGGAAGCCGCCCAGCGGCGGTTCCTGCTGGCCGAGGAGGCCCTGACGGTCACCATCGCCGACACCCGCGCGGCGCTGATTCTGGTCGAGGAAGGGCGCGAGCCCCTGCTGCGCGGCATCCAGGGCGAGAGCGAAGCCGCCGCTGCCCGCGCGACCCTGGACGAGACCGAGGCGGAACGGGACGCGGCCTTCGCGCGGCTGACCGCCGTGGCGATGCTGCCAACCCCGGTTACCTCAATCGACACCAGCTTGATCGACAGGGTGCCCGCCGCAGCGGCCGTGACGTCCGGCGCGACGCCGCAGGTCCGGGTAGCGGAGGCCGAGCGCGCGGCAGCCGAAACTCGGATCGAGGTCGAGCGCATCCGCGCTAAGCCCGATGTCCGCGCCTCGGTCGGCGTGCGTCGCTATGAGGCCGAGGACGCAACTGCCCTGACGTTCGGGCTCAGCGTCCCTCTGCCGCTGTTCGACCGGAACCGGGGCAATATCGAAGCCGCACAGGCGGACTTCCGCGCTGCCGATGCCCGTCTGATGGGTGCGCGTCAGGAAGCGGAGGCGGATCGCAATGCCGCCGTGGCGCGCCTCAGAGCGTCCGTCAGCCGCGTCACCGCCACCGACGCCGGGGTCACGACGGCCGAGGAAGCCTATCGCCTCTCGCGGATCGGGTTCGAGGCGGGGCGCATCTCGCAACTGGAACTGCGGTCGTCACGCGCCGCCCTCATCGCCGCCCGCAACGCCGCCGTGGACGCCCGCCTCGCGCGGGTCCGGGCCGAAATCGACCTCGCGCGCCTGCAAGGCCGCGCCCCCTTTGGAACGTCGCTATGAAACACACACCACCGATCAACAAGACCTGGCTGATGGCCGGCGTCGCCGCCGTCGTCGTCCTGGGCGGCGCCGGGCTCTATGCCATGACCCGCTCACCCACAGAGGCTCCAGCAGCGGAGGGTGAAGCCGGTCACTCCGAGGAGGACGGCGAGCATGCCGAGGGTGAGGAAGCGGGCGGCAAAGAAGGCGCCGTCGTCCTGACGGCGGCCCAGATCACCGCCGCCAACATCGCGATCGTCGCCGTAACCGGCGGCGGCGGGGGCGAAACCCGCCTATCGGGCCGGGTCGAACCGATGATCGACGCCAGGGCCGCCGTCGCCGCTTCCGTCGGTGGGCGGGTCGAGCGGGTTCTGGTCGCGCCGGGCCAGTCCGTGCGCGCCGGGCAGCCGCTGGCCATCCTCGTCAGCGGCGACGCCGCCAGCCTGCGCGCCGACGCCGACGCGGCCCAGGCCAATGCCATCGCTGCCGAGCAGGCGCACAGCCGGGAAGAAAGCCTTGCCGACCAGGGCGTCGTGGCGCGCCGCGATGCCGAGGTCGCCCATGCCCAGGCTCTGAGCGCCCAGGCGGCGGCCCGCGCCGCCCGCGCCCGCGCCTCGGCGGCCGGGTCGCCCAATGCGTCGGGACGGCTCAGTGTGACAAGTCCCATCTCGGGTGTGGTCACCAGCGTGCAGGTCGGGCCGGGCGGCTTCGCGGCCCAAGGCGGGGTGATCGCAGAGGTCACCAACCCCGCGCGGGTCGAGATCGTCTTCAACGCCCCGCCGGCGCTCGCCGCCCAGGTTCGCGCGGGCAGCGCCATCCGGGTGCAGGGACCGGCCGGAGAGTTCGATGCCGTCGTCACCGGCGTCGCCGCCGGTGCGGGCGCCGAGAGCGGCGGGACCGTGATACGCGCCCGGCCGTCCGGGGGCAGTCTGCCGCCGGCCGGATCGGCGGTGTCAGGCACGGTGGTGACTGGTGGTGACGCTGGCGGCCTCACCGTGCCGTCTGACGCAATCCAGACCGTCGAAGGCGCGAGCGTCGTTTTCGTTCGCACCGCTGAGGGCTTCCGGGCCGTTCCGGTCCTTGCGGGTCGGCAAGCGGGAGATCGCACTGAAATCCTGAGCGGCCTGACCGGGGCCGAACGCATCGCCGGGGCCAACGCCTTCCTCCTGAAAGCCGAACTCGCCAAGGGCGAGGCCGAGCACGGTCACTAGGGGCGACGATCATGTTCACAGCTATCATCCAAGCGTCGGTCCGGTTCCGCTGGTTCGTCATCATCGCCGTCAGCCTTGTCGCGGCCCTGGGTCTGTTTGAACTGACCAAGTTGCCGATCGACGCGGTCCCCGACATCACCAACCGTCAGGTGCAGATCACCACGGTCGCCCCCGCCCTGGCGCCCGAACAGATCGAGCGTCAGGTCACCTACCCGCTGGAGACCGCCCTGGCCGGCATCCCCGGCCTGACCAGCACGCGGTCGCTGTCCCGCAACGGCTTCAGCCAGATCACCGCGATCTTCACCGATCAGACCGACATCTATTTCGCCCGCCAGCAGGTCGCCGAACGGCTCGCTGCCGCGTCGGAGGGCCTGCCCGAAGGCGTGGAGCCCGGCCTGTCGCCGATCACCACGGGCCTGGGCGAAGTGCTGATGTGGACGGTCGATTATGTGCCGTTCACGACCGAAACCTTGGCCCGACCGGGCCAGCCGGGGTGGCAGGCGGGCGGGGTCTATCTGACGCCCGAGGGCGAGCGACTGACCACGCCCGAGCAACGCGCGACCTATCTGCGCACGGTCCAGGACTGGATCATCGCGCCGCAGATGCGCACCACCAGCGGACTCGCGGGCGTCGATACGGTCGGCGGCTACGTCAAGGAATACGCCGTCCGACCCAATGCCTCGCAACTCGCCGCCTATGGTCTTGGCCTGGGCGATCTGGTCGAGGCCGTCGAGCGGGCCAATACCCAGGCGGGCGCCGGCTATATCCAGCGCGCGGGCGAGGCCCTGGTCGTGCGCACCGACGCCCTCGCCCTCACGATCGACGATCTGGCTCAGGCCCCGGTCGTCAATCGTGGCGGTCTGGTCGTGCGGGTCGCCGACGTTGCAACCGTCGAGATCGGTCAGGCTCCGCGCCTGGGCGGCGCCAGCCGAGACGGGCACGAAGCGGTTCTCGGCACGGCCCTGATGATCGCGGGCGGCAACAGCCGGACCGTGGCCCAGGCCGCCGCCGAACGGCTGGCGGAGGTGGACGACAGCCTGCCGCCCGGCATCGTCGCCCTGCCGGTGCTGAACCGCAGCGAACTGGTCAACTCGACCATCTCGACCGTGGCCCGGAACCTGACCGAGGGGGCGCTTCTGGTTGTGGTCGTGCTGTTCCTGCTGCTCGGTAACATTCGCGCCGCGACGATAACCGCCCTGATGATCCCGCTGTCCTTCCTGTTCGCCGTCATCGGCATGAACCGGTTCGGCATCAGCGGAAACCTAATGAGCCTGGGCGCCCTCGACTTCGGCCTGATGGTCGATGGGGCGGTCGTCGTGATTGAGAACACCCTGTTGATGCTGACCCAACGTCGGGCGGCGGTCGGGCGGATGCTCACCCGGCATGAGCGTCTGGACGTCGCGGTCCAGTCCGCCCGCCAGATGGTCAAGCCCGCCGCCTTCGGCCAGCTTATAATCCTTCTCGTGTTCGCGCCGCTGCTGATGCTGGAAGGCGTCGAGGGCAAGACGTTCCAGCCCATGGGCGCCACTGTCATGCTGGCCCTGGTCGGAGCCTTCATCTTCTCCTTCACCTTCGTGCCCGCCATGACGGCGTTGCTCGTGCGCGATCCCAAGACGGTCCACGTCGATGCGGACGGTCAGGCGGTCGAACACGAGACCTGGATTCTGCGCTTCGCCCGTCGGTTCATCCAGCCGGCGATCAAGGCGGCGGTCGCGCGGCCTAAGGTCGTTCTGATCTCGGCCGTCGCCACGCTGGCAATCGGCGCGGTCTCCTTCATGTCCCTGGGTCGCGAGTTCATCCCGACGCTAGATGAAGGCGACATCGCCATGCAGGCGCTGCGCGTGCCCTCGGCCTCGCTGGAGCAGTCCCTGGCCATGCAGATGGCTCTGGAGCGCGCCATCAAGGCCCAGCCCGAGGTCGAGACCATGTTCTCGCGCACCGGCACGGCCGAGGCGGCGGTGGATCCGATGCCGCCTAACATCTCGGACAGCGTGATCGTGCTGAAGGATCGCAAGGACTGGCCTAATCCGAGCCTTGAGAAAGAGGAACTGATCGAACGACTGGAGGATGTCGCGGGTCAGCAGATTGGCAACAATTTCGAGTTCAGCCAGCCGATCGAACTGCGCTTCAACGAACTGATCTCGGGCGTCCGCACCGATCTCGCCGTCATGGTCTACGGCGACGACTTCGACACTCTTCAGCGCGTGGCGGATCAGGTGGCGGCCTCTCTGCGCGAGACGACCGGCTCAGCGGACGTGCGGGTGGAACAGGCTTCCGGCCTGCCCACCCTGACCGTCAGCGTCGATCGCACCGCCGCCGCCAGTTATGGTCTGTCCGCCGCTGACGTCAGCGAAGCGGTCTCGGCCGGAATCGGCGGAGCCGAGGCCGGGCGCATCTTCGAGGGCGACCGGCGCTTCGACGTGGTCGTCCGTCTGCCCGACGACGCCCGCAACGACCCGGCGGCGCTGGCGGCCCTGCCGATCGTTTCGGACACCGGCGTCATCGTGCCGCTGTCCTCGGTGGCACGCATCCAGACGGGTGAAGGTCCCAACCAGATCAGCCGCGAGAACGGCAGCCGTCGCATGGTGGTCCAGGCCAATGTGCGCGGTCGCGATCTGGGCGGCTTCGTCACTGACGCCCAGAGCCAGGTCGCGGAGATCGAACTGCCCGCCGGGGTTTATCTGGACTGGGGCGGTCAGTTCGAGAACCTGAAGCGGGCGGAGCAGCGCTTCGGCCTCGTCATCCCGGTCGTCTTCGTCCTGATCGGCGTGCTGCTGTTCCTGGCCCTAGGCTCCTTCGCGGAGGCCGGCCTGGTCTTCGCCTGTGTGCCTTTGGCCCTCGTCGGCGGCGCGTTGGCGCTGCTGCTGCGGGGCATGCCTTTCTCGGTCTCTGCGGCGGTCGGCTTCATCGCTGTCTCCGGCGTTGCGACCTTGAACGGCCTCGTGCTGATGCAGGCGATCCGGGAACGGCTGACGGCGGGTCTGACCCCCTACGACGCCGCCATCGAAGGCGCCTCCAGCCGTCTTCGAGCCGTCCTGACTACCGCCCTGGTCGCCATCGTCGGCTTCATCCCGATGGCGCTGGCGCACGGTGCGGGGGCTGAGGTTCAGAAGCCTCTGGCCACGGTCGTAATCGGCGGCCTGCTGACGGCCACCATCCTGACCTTGCTCGTCCTGCCGACGTTTGCGGCAAGGGCGGTCAAGCACCGCAGGGATGAGGGGATCGAAGATTGACCCATCACAGCCCTGAAGATCACCGGCAACGGCAAACGCTGCCGGTGGTTCTGGCTCTCAGCGCCGCTCACAACAAAAACAAGAAGGAGGCGGTTCGATGAGTTCGCCCAATACCGCTCGCCAAACCGGAGACGAACACGACCACACCGCAGAGAAGGCGGGGGGCGATCCGCACGCCCATGGTGGTGTGTTCGGATCGAATACCGAGGTCATCTTCGCCGTGTCGAGCGGCGTCGCACTGGCACTGGGCTTCGGATTGGAGAAACTGGCTCCAGGCGTTCCGGGCTGGCTGCCTCTCGGTCTGTATCTGGTTGCCTATGGCTTCGGCGGCTTCTTCACGGTCCGCGAGGCTTTCGAAAACCTCCGCAACAAGCGCTTCGAGATCGACACCCTGATGCTCGTGGCCGCCGCCGGGGCGGCGGCTCTGGGCGCCTGGGCGGAAGGCGCGCTGCTCCTCTTTCTGTTTAGCATCGGCCACGCCTTGGAGAATTACGCCATGGGCCGCGCCAAGCGCGCGATCGAAGCCCTGGCCGACCTCGCGCCCCGCACGGCCCATGTGCGTCGCGGCGACCAGGTCGTGGAGTTGCCGGTCGAGGAAGTCGAGGTCGGCGACACCGTCGTGGTGAGGCCCAACGAGCGACTCCCGGCGGACGGATTCGTCGTGGTCGGCACGACCAGCATCAATCAGGCACCGGTCACTGGCGAGAGCATGCCGGTCGACAAGCAACCGGTCCGCGACGCCACTGCGGCCCGCGCGCAAGCAGCCCAGATCAACTCGGCCTCCATCGTCTTCGCCGGCACGATCAACGGAGCGGGCTCGATCGAAATCGAAACCACGCGCAAATCCTCCGACACGACCCTGGCCAAGGTCGTCCGCATGGTCAGCGAGGCGGAGACCCAGAAGTCCCCGACTCAGCGATTCACAGACCGCTTCGAACGCATCTTCGTCCCCGTTGTCCTCGGCCTCGCCTTCGTCCTGCTCTTCGCCTGGGTCGTGGTCGACGAGCCCTTCCGCGACAGCTTCTACCGGGCCATGGCCGTTCTGGTGGCGGCCAGCCCATGCGCCCTCGCCATCGCCACGCCCAGCGCCGTCCTGTCCGGCGTGGCGCGAGCGGCTCGGGCGGGCGTCCTGATCAAGGGTGGCGCGCCGCTTGAAAACCTCGGCTCCCTCAATGCCATCGCCTTCGACAAGACCGGCACCCTGACGGAGGGGCGGCCCCGCATCACGGACATCGTGCCCGTGGGCGGCGCGAGCGAGACTGATCTGCTGATGACCGCCGTCGCCGTGGAACGGCTGAGCGACCACCCTCTGGCGGAAGCCATAGCCCGCGACGGGTCCGAACGTCTCGGCGGCGAGACGATTGCTCCGGCGTCGGACCTGAAGAGTTTGACTGGGAAGGGCGTCACCGCTCAGCTTGACGGCGCGACGGTCCTCATCGGCAAGCCCGAGATGTTCGGCGCCGATGGCGTCGCTCCCCTAGGTCAGGAGGCGGAGGCCGCCGTAAAGCGGCTCCGGGAGGATGGACGCACCCTGATGGTCGTGCGCCAGGGCGAGCGCGATCTCGGGGTGATCGGTCTGTTGGACACGCCGCGAGCGGCGGCGGGGACCACGCTTGAGGCCCTCCGCGCCCTCGGCGTGTCGCGGATGATCATGATTTCCGGTGACCACCAGAAGGCGGCGCAGGCAATCGCGGACCAGGTCGGCCTGTCGGAAGCTTGGGGCGATCTCATGCCCGAGGACAAGGTCGAGGCCATCAAACGGCTGCGCGCCGAGGGCAAGATCGCCATGGTCGGAGACGGGGTCAACGACGCCCCGGCCATGGCCACGGCAACCGTGGGCATCGCCATGGGTGCGGCCGGTTCCGATGTCGCGCTGGAGACCGCCGATGTCGCCCTGATGTCCGACGATCTCGCGCAGTTGCCGTTTGCCGTGGGTCTGAGCCGAGGAACCCGCCGCATCATTCTGCAGAACCTGATCGTCAGTCTCGGCGTCGTCGCCTTTCTCGTGCCCGCGACCATCCTCGGCCTTGGCATCGGCCCGGCCGTGGCTATGCACGAAGGCTCGACGCTGCTGGTCGTGTTCAACGCGCTTCGGCTCCTCGGCTACCGCGACCCGGCCCGCAGCAACGGATCACAGGACGGTGTGGCCCGCGTCTCGACTTGAGCCCCGTTGGCCAGAAGCCTCGCAACGGTCAACATTGCAAAGCGCCATATTCGGTAAGGAAGCTGACCATGGCTTGAGCCTGCTCGGCCGATCCGAGAATTACGTATACTGCTACGCTCCAATCGACGGCACCCGCCGGGACACCGTATTCGTGAATGACAGCTTCAGACGGAACGTCGGCCTGATTCACAAACCGCATGTGCGCGATCAGGTCGGCGTGAATCTGCCGACCGAGCCACGCTGCACCAGCCTCAGTCGCGCAGCCGTCGATCCTAATCACGGCGGCAACCTCTCCTCCATCCAGCCATCGGGTCCCCACGAACAGTTCCTGTCCGCCCGGCTTGAAGTGTGGGCCGAAGAAGTGCTGCCGAAGGCTATGGCTCAGCGGGAGATATGGCATCTGGCGAGTGCCTGTCTGTCAGACTGCCTCAGTTGTTGACTGGGTCTGTCGGCGGCTTGCGTGCCATACGCTTTGCGAGCGCCTTGATCTTCTCGCGAGAGGGTTGGGAGAACTCGGACAACACCTTTGGATCGGCGATCTCTCCGTCGTCGATGAACGGGCTTTCATCCGGGTTGATCTGGCCGGTGGTGCGCTTCAGTTCCTGAAGGAGAGCGGCGCGTTCTGCTTTGTTCATCAACTGCCTCCTGCGCCTACGGCGACTCTTACCAAAATAGTGCTGGGCGACCAAACCCGACAACTCGACAGTCGTATATCGCGAAGAATGAGTCCAAAAACGCCAAAGGGGGTCCGTTTGCCGCTTTCAGCGTTCCCATATCGTTAACGTGGAGTCCAGCCTAATTATTAGAATGGGCGATTACACTACATCTTGACAGTTGGACTCAGAACAAATTCAACAAAAGCTTCGGCTTATTCTCGTTACTTGCTACTTAATGCACCGCGACGTGACAGGCGCGGCGCAGCAAAGCCTGGACGGCGCCCTCGAACGTGGGAGAGTGAACGCAGTCGCGACCATCGAGGGCGCCGACAAACTGGACGGAGCCATTCACACAACGGCGCCGGACAGCCATGTTGGCGAAGGGGATCGAGACGAAATCAGTTCTGTGCCGCATTGGGACATCTCCAGAGTTGGTCTGGAGGTCGTGTCTCGGGATGGGACGCCCCTCAACGCCTGAATTCAAACTGTGTCAGTGCCCCTAGCTTTGTGTATTTGATCTTATCCCGGAACAGATAGAATATAGCGCCAGAGCCGAAGACAGCGGCGAACCGAAAGCTGTTCGCGATCGTCGTGTTGATCCGCCAATGGATCGGATGAACCGTCTGGATAGCATCCAACGCAATCAGGCCAGCGACGCCTACCATCAGCAGATCTGAAACGCCGGTTCAGCAGTCCGACTACCCCAAGAGCCGCCACCGCCATGTAGCAAAGGAACTCCCAGGCGATGGTCCAAAGGGCTCCGTTGACGTGGTGGATTGGTGCGGGCTCGAACGCCCCCGGAACTGTTGGCGTGCGCAAGATCAGCGACCCGAGCAGGTTCTCGATCATCAAGTCGCCCGTGTAGACAGGCTGCATTGTCACGAATGGCCCGACCAGCAGAATCGATATCCAGAACGCTGCGAAGAAACCCGGCACGATCCTCGCGACGCGGTTGACGGCGAACTTCACCAGATCAGGGTCGCTATCCATGCTCTTGGTGATCAGATAGCCGCTCATCAAGAAGAAGCCATTGACCGCCAATCCACCGAACGTCAGCGTTCCAAAAAGCATCGTCAGCAGTTCGCGCGATCGGTCTCCGTCCAACAACTCGGGTGTATGCGAAGCTATAACTAGTGATGCAAACAGCAGTCGGAGTGTGCCGAAGTTATTGTGACGGTTGACCATTCCCCATCTACGCGGAGGCTCCTATTGGTTGCAACCTGTCAGCTTCCCATTCAGGCTAGATAGGCCTTCGGCATCGACGCGGGCACCGGCTACCTCTATCTGTTCCGGGCTTCGCCAGCCCTCGGTTGGCATAGGTCAAGTTGGTCGCTCGGCTATTGTCGTCGCAGGTGAGCCATAACCCTGTGGACCCGACGTTGGCGAAGGTGCCCGTCGTTCCGCCCGTCACCAACGAGCACTGGAACTGATAGCTGTTAGCGGTGGTCCCACTCGATGTCGCCATGGCGGTGACAACTCCGGTCCCGGCGCCACTGCCCGCGGCCATCGTTGGGGCGACCGAGGCTGAAGGGTAGGGGGGTACGCTCCAGGAACGCATCGTCGTCAGACACCAGCATACAAACCTTCCCGGGCGTCATCGAGAATACGGTTTTCTGTATAGTTTATCATTGGTGCCCGCGGCGGTGTTGGATATGGCGCTCTGCGTCGCGGCTCACTCAGTGTGAGAAGCCCGGGTGCCCCGGCAGGGTGTGGTTCTCGGCCCGCATCGGCTCAAGGCGCATTGGGATTGGGTGTGTGCGGATAAATAGGGGCTCAAAAGAAATGGCCCTTCATGTGCTGATCCCTCCGCACTCCTGACGCATCACGTTCTTACTTTACCAAACCTCCACTGTAGAATAAGGGCATCCGCAGGGAACTGTTCGCCTGAGGCAAGTCGAAAATACTAGCCGATAGCAATCCGCAACTGTCAAACGTGCCTTATGTATATAGGCTTGGGTACGTATTATATCTGTAGATTAAAGTCGAAATCATCATGAGCATCATCTTTCGCATCATTCACCGCATTCGCCGTTCACTGAATGAGGTCTCGGAAAACATCAGAGATCTCTCCTGCAAAGTTAGACCTTTTCCCGGGAAAAGGAGTGTCCCTAGGTGCAGCGATGGTCCGCTGGCTATCCTAATCATCGATGAGATGCTGCCAAACCCCCGATTTGGAGCCGGTTATCCCCGGGCAGCCGATATCGTAAACGTTGCCATAGGCAATGGTTGGTCTGTCACCGTGTACCCCTTGATCGCCTCGAAGGCAGAGCTTCCTGCAATGAGACAAGCCTTTGGAAACAAGGCCGAGATCCTCGAGGGCAGGGGAGAGCGCGGACTACGGCGCTTGATTAGAACGAGGCTCGCTCAGTTTGATACCGTCCTGGTTAGTCGCCCCGACACGATGAAAGCCTATGTCCGCCAACTAGATGCTGCACATATGAAGTCAGTGCCTGTGCACTGCGTTTATGACGCGGAGGCGATTTTCTCGGAGCGAGAGCGACAAAGGCGCGGGCTATTTGGTCCCCCGATGGGTGACGAGGAGTTCGCATTATCTCTGAATGCCGAAGTCGAAGTGGCGGAGATGGCTGACGCGGTCGTGACGGTTACTGCCGATGCGGCAAGAATCTTCGCAGACAAACTTTCTGTTCCCGCTCACGTGATCAGCCGAAGCATTGACGTTCGGCTGAATACCCCTTCATTTTCGGATCGAAGAGATTTCTTGTTCGTTGGTCGACTAACTGGGCCGCCAGAGCTTTCGCCCAATGTTGACTCTTTGATATGGTTTGCAACCGAGGTCATGCCTCGGCTTGATGATGTGATGGGATGTGATTATCGTCTGATTATCGCCGGGTTGGTCGAAGAAGACCTGAAGAAAAGGCTAGAATCGGATCGCATTGTTTTTAGAGGAGTCGTTGACGACCTAAATCCTCTATACGATCAGTCCAAGGTGTTCATAGCGCCCACCCGTTTTTCAGGCGGCATTCCCATCAAGATCATTGACGCCGCAGCCAACGGTCTACCCTGTGTTGCCCATAGCGAGATTATCAACCAGCTAAATTTTAGTGCCGAACAGATTGTAGAAGCGAAAGATGCATTCGAGTTTGCCGAGCGCTGTTCAGAACTCTATTCCCAAAAAGGATATTGGGAAACAATAAGGGCAGGTGCGTTGGCTGTTGCAGCTTCCCAGTTCAGTCCAGAGGCTTTTGCCACAGCGGTGAACGCCGCACTTTTGCCGCCGCAACAAACTCGGTGAATGCAGTTGGTCGTAGTGAAGTCTGCTGACGGTGGCGATTGAGGTCGGCTATGGACTCCGCCAATTTTGGGGGGCGGCAGTGCTGGAAATCCAGGTTGCCCTGGCCGCACTAACATTTGTGTTCGCGGCGGTGGCAGCGCTGCATTGGTCGAAATGCATCACTGTTCGGCGCCTTGTTTCAAAGTACGAAAATTCCGTTCATCTCATTGTATTGACGTTGGTTCCCCTATACTCTGCTAGAAACACATTTGATATTGGATCGGGGGTCTTTGGATGGCAGATAACAGCGTGCCAGCGACCGGTCTGAAGACGAAAGAGAATATCCGCGCATACATTCATGTTTTTCATGGGAAGGACATAGATAGATATCGCAAGGATTTTCTTGCTGGACTGGAGCCAGATGAGTCTCCGTATGGCTTTCATCTCGCCGACAATTGCGCGTTTTCTACAGAATTCTCAAGGGACTATGATGGCGGGCTGAAGATCATTCAAAGGGCGCTGGTCAGGGTCTTCGGTTTCGACGTGTTTCATGCCTTCTTCAACCGGGATCGCGTGCGTTCCGCCGACGTGGTCTGGACGATGACCGAGGGCGAAGCCTTTGCAGTGGCGGCTTTGATGGCGCTAGGGATCGTTCCGCGTCGGCCGATCCTGGGAAACATTGTCTGGCTGGCGAATAACTGGAAGGCAAACAGTCGCTTTCGGCGCACGGTCTACACTTATCTCAGTCGCTACATCAGTGTCATGACGGTCCATTCCGCGTCCTGCCTTCCCATCGTGGAAGCGGCTTTCCCGCGCATGAGGTCTCAGCTTTTCTATTTCGGGGTCAATACTGCGGTTTTCCCCGTCTCCTCACCCGTGATCGAGAAGCATGAGGGTCCGATCATCATCTTTGCAGCGGGCAACGATCCGACGCGGGACTGGGAAACGCTGCTGGCCGCATTCGGAAATGATCCGCGCTTTCGACTGGTCATGATCTGTTGGTGGCTGAGCGATGATCGGGCGTCGAGGTACGATAATCTGACGCTCATCCGCTCGCCCGCCATGGCGGATTTTCTGCAATGCTATAGGGAGGCGGATGTCGTTGCCGTTCCAATGGTGGCGAATATGTATTCCGGTATAACCGTCGCTCTCGAGGCTGTGGCCCTGGGCAAGCCGGTCCTGGCAACATTCACCGGGGGGTTGCCGACCTATTTTGGTCCCGACGAGATCCTGTACGTCCCCGAGGGCGACCCAGAAGCCATGAGGAAAGCCCTTTGCGACACTACGCCCGAGAGCCGCGCAGCCCAGGCCGCTCGCGCCCAGGAACGCTTTGTCGAGCGAGATTTCTCTACGGAAGGTATGGTCGCTCAGTATGTTGCGGTCACGCGCCAGATCTTGGGGCCCAACTCGGAGTTCAGATAGGGCAGACGCAGGCGTGCATATAACGGCGCTTGCTGAGCTCTGCTCGGGGAGGCATGATCCGGAGGGGCCGGGCAGCAGACGCTCGGCTATCCGGTTTGAGTTTCGGGGTTTCAATGAACATCGTCGGCAGCATCAGACGGCGACTTTCGTCCCCGTATCCTGAAGGCATGAGTTGGAGAGAGTTTCGGCGCATTCGTGCTGTTGCGCCGTTTCAGGCGGGGTCAGCGACCTTCCTGGGCCGAAAGATATTGTTCTCGGACAGTCCAGGCTTCCTGCACTCTGTGACGGAAGTCTTTGCAGACGAAGTCTACAGGTTCGAGGCTACCACTGACCGGCCGCATATTATTGATGCAGGTGCGAACATTGGTTTATCGGTACTGTATTTCAAGACGATTTATCCCCTGAGCACGATCGTCGCGTTTGAGCCGGATGAAGATATTTACCGTATGTTGGAACAGAATGTCGGGCATCTTCCCGGCGTGACCTTGAAGAAGGAGGCGGCCTGGGTCGAGGATACCGAGCTTACATTCTTTTCAGAAGGGTCACTCGCTGGCTCAGCCGAAATGGATTTCCTGGGAACAGGCAAGCGGACTGTTGTTCGGGCCAGCCGACTTAAGGATGAAATACGTAAAAAGCCGGTCGACTTCCTGAAAATTGACATCGAGGGCGCGGAGAATGCCGTCATGCTTGACATCAAGGATGAGCTGAAAACCGTCGACCACCTGTTTTTCGAGTATCATAGCAACCCGGAGAAACCGCAGCTTTTAGGAGAACTGCTGACCATCGTCAGCGCAGCAGGCTTTCGCTATGTCATAAATGGAACTCACGGTCCCCGCCTGCCATTCGTCGAAACGGTTTCCCATGGATTTGACCTCCAACTTAACGTGTTCTGCCGTCGTTCCTAACCCCGGTGTTTGGAAGGATGAACAGCGACTGCACTCTCGGATTTGGTGGGCCGTTTTGTGCGCTAGAGGCGCCGTTGACCACATGGGTCAACAGGCGCTTGATCACGTCGATGACTGATTAAGTCGATGCCGCAGTGCCGGTCTGGCGCTGTCAGTACGACGCCAACTCGTTTCCACGGACGGGAGTCCGCGCCGGGGAAGTGAGACCGCTTGGCAAGCGTCTTCACTGGGCCAGGGCGACCCAGCATCGTTGCGCATTTTTCTACTTATGAAGGGACGTTCCCGGTTGAAGGGCTGTGGAATGCGGCAATAACAGAGCTGAACTTCTGGAGCGTCATCATTTGCCAGAACCTCACAATGGCCCATTCTCGTTGTCGGAAGGGCAGGTGACAGTTCTAGTGCTTTTGTTGGTCCGGCACCCCATAGCCGATCTGTGCTTGAAGTTCGCCGGATCAACCGTGAGCCACAACCTTGCTACTACAAGCGTTGTAGCAGGTGCGCCAGCCGTCCGCATACGCGACGCCCAATGTTCGAATAACTTTCGCCCCCAGCCCGTCGTCATGGTTCAGAAGCGAAGGTCTAATCTCTCAATCCTTCTTGAGGTCTGTGGCGTCTGTTGGATGCTCTGCCATTTCTTTTATGCAGTCGAAGTGACGTGTCCGCCTCAAATCGCTCTAGGAATAGTTGAAGTCTGCCCCTCGAAAGTACGGACAGAACGGAACGATCAGGGTTCACATAATAGCATGTCAGTCAGATCCTGCTTCATCAGGTGGCTAGCGTTGCTGCGGCGGAGGTCTGCCCACGTCCGGCGATAGCTTGGCGACCTTCTGCCTGTGCTTTGTGCTGGCAGAAGGGTATCGATTGGCCGCTGCCGGCAACCGCAACAGTTCTGTCGGACAAGGACATTCGCCAGCCGACCTTGGCCGATTTCGGCACCCCGTTTGAATATGACGGCGTGCCGATGGCGTCTCTGGCCTGACGCGGCTAGAGGTGGCTGGCAAAGACAAGCGGAGACCCATCTTGCGTATTCTTGTGACTGGCGGAGCCGGCTTCATCGGCTCGGCCCTCGTGCGGCGATTGATCGACCACAGCGACCACGAAGTCATGGTATATGACAAACTGACCTACGCCGGTGTGCTCAGTTCCTTGGCGCCGGTGGCGGAAAGCGGTCGTTACAGCTTTGTCCAGGCTGACATCTGCGACGCTGCCGCAGTTGCGGCGGCTATGGCCGATTTCAGACCTCAGATCATTGCCCACTTGGCCGCGGAGAGCCACGTCGACCGGTCGATTGATGGACCGGGCGAATTCGTTCAGACCAATGTCGTCGGCACCTTCGTCATGCTTCAGCAGGCGCTGGGTTATTATCGAGACCTGGAGCGTGAGGCTCGGGCTGCCTTCCGCTTTCATCACATCTCTACGGACGAGGTGTTCGGTTCCCTCGGTGATGAGGGCTTCTTCACCGAGACCACATCCTATGACCCACGCTCGCCCTACTCGGCGTCCAAGGCGTCTTCGGACCATCTGGTCCGAGCCTGGGGGCATACCTACGGCCTCCCAGTTCTCGTAACCAACTGCTCTAACAATTATGGCCCCTATCATTTTCCGGAAAAGCTTATCCCGCTGATCATCATCCGTGCACTGAATGGCGAGCCTCTGCCTGTCTACGGCGACGGGACCAATGTGCGCGACTGGCTGTTCGTCGACGACCACGCCCGGGCGCTGCAGGCCGTGTTCGAAAAGGGCACGCCGGGCGAAACCTACAATGTCGGCGGCAATGCCGAGCGCCGGAACATCGACGTGGTCCGCGCCATCTGTGCCGAACTGGACCGGCTCAAGCCGCGCGAGGATGGAAAGCCCTACGCGGACCAGATCACCTATGTCACCGACCGGCCGGGTCACGACCAGCGCTATGCGATCGATGCCACCAAGATCCGCGACGACCTGGGCTGGACCCCGGCGCAGACGTTCGAGCAAGGCATCGGCATGACGGTGCGCTGGTACCTGGAAAATCAGGCCTGGTGGCAGGACATCCTTGACGACCGTTACGCGACCCAGCGGCTCGGCGTCGGCAATGGCTGAGCCCTTGCACATTCTGGTGACCGGTGGTGCGGGCCAAGTGGGACTCGAGCTCGCTGCCGCTGCATGGCCGGATCATGTCCGGCTGCACCTGCCAACACGCGAACAGCTCGATGTGGCGGACGCCAGTGCGGTTGCGGCCCTGTTTGCCGCCACGCCGTTCGCCGCCGTGATCAACTCCGGCGCCTACACCGCGGTCGACACGGCCGAGACAGAGATCGCGGCCGCCTTTGCTGCCAACGCCATGGGCCCGGCCCTGCTGGCCGAGGCAACGCGACGGGCGGGTATTCCGCTGATCCAGGTCTCCACCGACTATGTCTTCGACGGCTCCGCCGACCGGCCCTATGTCGAGACCGATGCCGTCAGCCCCTTGGGCGTCTACGGGGCCAGCAAGCTAGCAGGCGAACTGGCGGTGCGGTCCGGCAATCCACGCTCTGTCGTCCTTCGCACGGCATGGGTCATCAGCCGCCACCGCGCGAATTTCCTCAAAACCATGCTGCGGTTGGCGGCCGACCGCCCCGAAGTGCGAGTCGTCGACGACCAGCACGGCTGCCCGACCGGTGCCGCTGACATTGCCGAAGCGCTCAGGACCATCACGCTGCGGATGATGGCGGATCCTGATGCTCCGGCCGGCCTCTATCATTTCGTGAATGCGGGCGACACGACCTGGGCCGGCCTGGCCCGCGAGGTGTTTGCCCGGAGCGCATTCCGGGGCGGCCCGTCGGCCAGGGTCGAGGGCATCACCACCGCCGACTATCCGACGCCCGCCCAACGCCCAGCCAATTCGCGTTTGTCCACCCACCGGATTGCAGCAGACTATGGCGTGGCGGCCCGCCCCTGGCAGACGGCCGTATCCGATATCGTGGACGCATTGTCCAAGCAGGAGATCTCAAAATGAAGGGCATTATTCTGGCAGGTGGTTCGGGCACCCGGCTGCATCCAATGACGACTGTAATGTCGAAGCAGCTAATGCCGATCTACGACAAGCCGATGATCTATTATCCGCTTTCGACCCTGATGCTCGCGGGAATCCGCGAAGTTCTGATCATCTCGACACCGCGCGATGTTCCCTCATTTCAAGCATTGCTGGGCGACGGCTCGAAATGGGGGATGAGCATTGAATATGCTGTCCAGCCGAGCCCCGACGGACTGGCCCAAGCCTATATCATCGGTGCTGATTTCGTCGGCAATCACCCCTCGGCTCTGATCTTGGGCGACAACATCTTTTATGGGCACGGTGTCACCGACCTGTTTACCAGCGCCATGGGCCGCCCGGATGGCGCATCGGTCTTTGCGTATCATGTCACCGACCCGGAGCGGTACGGCGTGGTCGAGTTCGACATGCAAATGCGCGCCCTGACCATCGAGGAAAAGCCGAAGACGCCGCGTTCGAACTGGGCCGTGACCGGACTGTATTTTTATGACGCGGACGTGGTGGACATCGCCGCTAACCTCAAGCCCTCGAAGCGAGGGGAACTCGAGATCACCGACGTTAACCGCGTCTATCTGGAACGCGGCAAACTGTCCGTTGAGATCATGGGACGTGGCTTCGCCTGGCTTGACACCGGGACCCCCGACAGCCTGATCGAGGCGGCCGAATTCGTCCGTACTCTTGAAAAACGTCAGGGCTTCAAGATCGCCTGTCCAGAGGAAGTAGCGTTCGAAAAAGGCTTCATCGACGCTAGTCAGCTTGAGACCTTGGCTGGCAATATGGGCTCCAGCACTTACGGACATTATCTCAAGACGGTAGTGCTTAGCAGCAGAGGTCGAGCTTCAGCGCAGTAGGAGCGAATGCGACCCGTTGTGTTTGATGTCGTAGACTGCCCTCCCGGCGGGCCTTTTTGTCGGGCTCCAAGATTTGGGCGGAAAATTTGCCGCATGAACTGACCGTAGGGGCGCAGATTTCTAATCTAGTTGAATTGAGCACGCTGAAAGGGTTGCAGCCGCCAGTTGTTATTGCTTCAAGTGAAATGGGTCTCTGTTGCTGTAAGTTTTCGCGCTGGAAGGCCTCGTCATGGTGCAGTCAATTCAGCGCTGACTCGTCCCCGCTGGCGGGGGTACAAGCAGGTAAGCCGAGGGCTAGGCGGCGAGCATACTGCTTTCGGTCAAAGTGGCCAAAGATTAGGCTTGTATGCCTCTGGGCTGATGAGGTGGCGGTTTTGGTTGAAGTAATTGTGGAAGGCAGCGTAGAAGGCGCTGAACATTTGCTGCGTCTTTGATCTGCCGCAACCTCCATGGCCCGTTCTCTTTGCTGGAAGGACGGGTGTGAGGTCTTCACCCTGGCGTTGGCCCAGCGCACCACCCCCTGTTTGGCGGTGTTGACGCACTCTTTCCTGGCGGCCTTGCTGGACCGCAGGCCATCGGTCGTGATGGCCTTCACCCGGCCATGTCGCTTCACGACTTTCTCCGTGAATGTCAGAGCTTTCACACCCGAAGCCGTTGACTTTAATCAGCGGGCTCTACAGCGCGAGCGCGAAAGTTCGACACAATAGCGTTAGCGCATGTCAGTTTGGCTCGGCCGATTTGCCAATGCCGAGGTCAATCACCTCGCAGGCAACCTCTTTTGCGCCGTCAAATACAATCAGCACGACTGTCCCTTCGCTCCCGGAAGAGACAGACACTTCGCTGACCGGACGATCGGGTTGTCCCTGGGTGCGACCCGCCTGAGTTACATTGCTCGTGCCGCTAGGCGTGCGCGATGTGGTTGTCAGTTGCCAACGGAGCGGTCGGGGCGTTACCGCCGCGACATAGGCCCGGATAGATGTTGTCCGATCCTGCTGGATCAGTTCGAGGTGCGCTTCTACGCCGACGTCCGTCATGGCAGACCTCACGACTTCAGGGGGTGGGGGGAAGGCCGGTTACGAGTGTGGTGATACCGGCCACGATTGCGTCTATCGCCGAAGGCGCCGAGGCAATATCACCCTCTTCTTCAGGTGAAGTCACTGAGCTTCGAAGCGCTATAGATGCAACGGCCAGCTCGACATTGGATGCGTCTAACTCGCCGTTGCCAAGTCGCCGGGTCGCGGCATTCAGATCTGATGCGGGTGGTCTCAGCTCTCGCTGATTGGCGAGGAGACGCTGCTCGGCAGAAAGGGGCTGGTGATCCGGTGGCTGGAACTCGCTGGCCCGAGCTTCGATTACACGTTCACACCCTGCGGGCTGGGGACTTCGCTGTGGATCGCACCGGTCGGGGCCGGAGGGGGCGGCTGCAGTGGTATTGCGACCATCGGAGCGACGCGATAGGGCGGGCGACGCTTCAGCGCTGGGCTCCAAGACGTTCGGATCTGGTTTGAAATAGGCTTGGCCACGCTCAATCGTCACTTGGGGCGTCGGGGTCGTCGAGGTCGAGGTCGTCTCTGAACGTGCGATCCGCCGGTCGTTCAAGGGTACGATGCCCGGAACGAGGGGCCGGGCGTCAGGGTCGATCTGGATGGTAGCTGTTGACGCGCGCTGCGCTGGTCTGTCGCTGTTCATCTGATTGATAGCGACGCCCGAGGTCTCTTGAGCCGCGACCGTCCCACTTAGCGCTAAGGCAAAGACGACACCAAGCGTGATACGGGACATGGGCATACTCCTTTTCGGATCGTACCTCATTTAAGACGCGCCGTCAGAATCTGGACGTCTGCACCGTCGCAAACTTGCCGGACGCGCTCTCAAACACGGTCCAATCACAAAACGCTGTAACGAGCAGGTCACCGCTGCCCGGACGGATTGGACTGGTAAATGCTGATGGCGCGCCCATTGCCCTCCATCGTCACAATGGGTCCGCTCAGCCCGCTGCCGTTCTGCACCCAGGTCAGGACGTTGTCGTAGCCAGTCTGGCTGGCGTTCATGGCATTGCCTTCGCCATCCTGCTCCAGGATGGCCGAGTTGCCGTTTCCAGACTGGTTCAGGTCGATCCTGTTGCCATTGCCTTTCTGCTGAAGGTTTGCGGTGTGGCCGATCAGCGCTGACATCTGGTTGACCGAAGCTGTGTTGCCCCCTCCCGATTGGGAGATCGAGGCGGAATTGTGGGCCGTACCACTCTGGGTGACGGAAGCGGTATTGTCATCGCCGCTCTGCGTCACGTCGGCGAAGGAAGAGGTCGCGTCCTGGCCAATAAATGCCGTATTCTGTTCGCCGCTCTGGAAGATGCGGGCAAAACTATTCGTCGATCCCTGACGCTGAGTGATGCCTGCACGGTTGTCAGCGCCAACTTGATCAACGTAGGCCCCGGTGCCAAAGCTCGCGGTCGCACGGTTCGAGCCCGTCCGACACGATCCAGCATAGGCTGCACAGCCTTCTGCAGTCGGCAGTGCCTGAGCCGCAACACTTGTGCCCGCCGATAGGTGCAAAGCCAATCCGACAAGCAGCAGACGCATGGACATCCAACAATCTCCGTGGGTCCGAGACCCGTGTCGTTATCCGGTGACTTCACCGGAAAGGACGGCCGGCACCGTGAGGTACCGGCCGCTTTTCTTGTCTCTAAGCCTAGAGGCCGCCACCATTCTGAATGACGGTTGCCGAGTTGCCATTGCCGGACTGATTGACCATCGATCCATTTCCGTCCGAAGACTGCGTGACCGTGGCTGTGTTGCCGTTGCCACCCTGCAAGATCGTCGACGTGTTATCGCCTGCAAGTTGCTGGAGCGTGGCAGTGTTGTCGATTCCGGACTGGCCGATAGACGAGGTGTTGAGATCACCTAGCTGATTGGAAGACGCAGAGTTCGAAAGCATGGCCGTGGAGGAGAAGCCGGTCTGGCTGATCGTTGACAGGTTGCCCTCACCGTTTTGCGTAGCGGAAGCCGAGGCACCCATCGCGAACTGAGCGGGGGTGGTCGCGAACCCGGCCGAAATCTGATCGATGAAGACATTGTTGTCCGCACCGCCGTCATTATTCTGGTTCACCGTCGCCAGGGCCGAGCCGTTCTGGAAGTCTTGCTGGACGTCAGAGTTGTTGCCGACTCCGGTCTGGGTGATGTTGGCGTCGTTGTCGGTCGAGGTGTTCGACGCATAGATCGAGTTGTTCTCGCCACCCGTCTGATTAACGCTGACCTGGCCGCTGGAGGCATTATTGCCCTGAGTCACCAGTGAGTAGTTCTGGCCTGCACCCGCCGCGTTCTGAGTCTGGTTGACCAGAACGGTGGAGCCGGTGCCGCTGGCACCGAAGCCGTTGACGTTCAGTTGGTTGACGGTCGAGACGTTGGCCTGGCCATCGACGGAAGAGCCGGCACCGTCGTCCGTCTGGGTGACGGTGACAGTGCTTTCCGGAGCACGGTCGTCGGCGCCGGTAAGGACGGTCGAGGTCGAGCCGGTCAAGCCACTCTGACCCACGGTGACGGTGCCGCCGCCGTTCTGGGTCACGGTCGAGACGCTGTTGTCGCCGCTCTGGGTTACGCGGGAGACGGCCGACCTGCCGTTCTGGGTCAGTAGCGAGTCATTGTTGTCGCCGGACTGAACGATTTCCCCGGCATTTTCCGAGCCATTCTGCGTTGCGGTTGAGTCGTTGTCATCGCCGGTCTGGCGGACATCAACGATGTTAAGGTCGCCGCCTTGCAAGACGTCTGACTCGTTGTTCATACCGCCCTGATCGACGAGCGCAAGGTTGTCCGATCCGGTCTGGAAGATGCTGGAGTCAGCGAAGGTGCTGCCGACGCGTTGCGTGACGGCCGCTTCACTGCCGATGCCGGACTGATTGACGACGGAGTCGCCTTCATTGCCCAACTGCCTCACATTGGCCGCATACAAACGACCGCCGGTCAGGCTGAGCGACGCCGCCGATTGGGTCACCGAAGACGTGTTGGCAGACCCGACCTGTTCGACCGAGGCGCTGGTATTGGCCGACTGGATGATAGTCGACGCATTCACGTCGCCAGCAACCGCGGGGTTCAGCAGGTTGGTTTGCCGCACCATGGCATTGGCACCATCGGCACCGGCCAGTTGGTTGACCGTCGACGTGTTCTGTTGGCCGATCTGACCGACATTTGCTGACGCGGATGCATTCTGAAGAATGGTAGAGTCGTTCGACGGGAAGAAGGTGCTGGCCGTCGAGTCACCCTGCTGGTCAACGGTCGCATTCGCTCCACTGGCGGTTTGCGTGATCAGCGAGTTGTTGTCACCATACACACCGTCCTGAGTGACGGACGCGATGGCATCCCCGGACTGGTCAACTTGAGAGTTGTTGAAGATCCCGGTCTGACTGATCGTTGCCAGTCCACCGCCCGACTGGATGATCCCTGAACGGTTCAGATCACCCGTCTGGGTCACAGAGGCAGCATCTCCGGCACCGGCCTGGCTGACTTCCGAGAAGTTCGCGCGAACGGTGTCACCACCGGCGACGTCGAGCCCGTTTGCTCCACGCACCCGCGGACGGGGGAAGGCCGAAAGGACTTCGGTCTGTGTGACCGTCAGAGTCCCATTCGAACCAGTTTGGCTGACGGACGAGTCGTTTTCGTTTCCGTTCTGGCCAACGATTGCTGCGTTGTTGAAGTTCGTCTGGGCAACCGTCGAGACGTTGCGATCGCCAGTCTGCGCCACATTCGCATTGTGATCGCGTGCAGGGCCCTGAGTGATGACGGACGCATTGTCATCGCCGTCCTGCTGGACATCGGCGTCTTGGTTGATTCCCGACTGAGAGACACTGGAGTTGTTGTCCAAGCCGCCGGCCAGCTGGCGAACATTGGCCGTCTGGTCCAGACCGGATTGCGTCACGTTGGAGATACCGGAGTCGCCAGCCTGCAGGACGATGGCACCCTGGTTCGTGCCGGACTGTCCAACTGTCGAGCTGTTGTCATCTCCCGACTGGGTGACGTTGGCTTCGTGGAAGCCTGCCGAGCCGGTCTGGGTGACGAGTGACGTGTTTTCGTTTCCGCCCTGGTTAACGATGGCGTCCTGGTTGCCACCGGTTTGGGTGATGGTGGAGTCGTTGTCGCTTCCGCCCTGTGTGACAGTAGCGTCGTGGAAGCCGCCGGTTGTTCCGCCCTGGTTGATTGTCGAGACATTTCGGTCAGCGCTCTGCACGACTGTCGCTTCTTGCGAGCCACCGTTCTGGGTAATGGTCGATCGGTTGTCATCGCCGTCCTGGAAGACGCCGCGGACGTTTGCATCCCCGTCGCCGACCCCGTTGGCGATCCCGTTCTGCGTGATGGTTGAAGTGTTTCTGTCGCCCTTCTGATCGACGAAAGCGTCGTGGAAGGCGTTGCCCGTCAAGAAGCCTCCACCACCCTGGGTCACAGTCGACACGTTATCGGTTCCGTCCTGCACGATGCGGGCGTCGTTCTCGTCGCTGGTCTGTGCTACCGTCGAGCTATTGCTTTCACCGTTCTGGCGAACGGTCGCATCGCTGTCATTGCCGGATTGCGTGACTGTGGAAATCTGGCTCGAACCGTCCTGACCCACATCAGCGTCATCGTCGTCACCACTTTGTGACACTGTCGAGGTGTTAAGATCACCTGATTGATCAACGAAGGCATTTGCGCCGTCGTTTGATTGCGTGACGCGAGAGAAATTGTCGCCAACCTGCACTACAGTGGCTTCGTTGTTGTCGTCGCTGTTCGAACCAGTGGTGTTCGATTGGTCAATGATCGATTCAGCGGATGCGCCGGTCTGTGTAGCGGACGCTTTGTTACCGTTGCCGCCCTGAATGATGGTCGAGCGACCGGCCGAACCCGTCTGACCAACCGTGGCCTGAGCGTTGATGCCGGTCTGGGTGATCGTGGATACATTGTCCTGGGCAAACGACGATGTCGCCGCCAAGAGGGCGACGGTCGAAACCGAAGCCAAAATTGAGAGTTTCATGGCTGTAATTGTCCTCTTGAACAGCACGCCACACGGGTCGCGCCGTTGATTTGATTGGAGCCAACTGTCAGGCTGGCGATGTGAGGCTGCTAAAACCCGCGCTCTACTCGCCCCGCGGAAAGGGCGTCTGGTCTACTCACGTTCAGTTCGCTCGCCCGGGAGGTCAGAGTCCCGGGCGGGCGGACTGTTCCGGTCGTGCGACCGAAACGGTTGATGCGGAGGGGAGTCCGCTGAAGGATTGGGCGGGCGATCGCTGCGGAGAGGAGACCTGCAAGCTGCGGGCCTGGTCACCGGGCGAGATCGAAGACATTTCACGCGGGCGTGAAGACTGCGGGGACGTGGCTTCGGTGGCCAAAGCGTAGGACATTCGCTGACGCACGGCCTCGGCCTGTTCGGCGGTCAACTTACCCGCCCGTTCCTGCTGATAGGACCACAGCATCGGCCAGCCGGCTTCGGTGTCTGCAAAATTCCAGAGGTTCAGCTCGACGCCTTCCATCACCAGGCCGTAGACGGCCTTCTCGATGGCTTGCTGCAAGGCGACCTGGTCGGGCTCGTTGGTGGTCAGGCCGGCCTCGGCCTCGAGCAGTTCCTTGAACCCGATATAACGGAAGGCCCCGCCGCCGATCCCGTACGAGGCGATGGTCTTGGACGCGGTGACGGATGTCAGCACCTCGCCGGTGCGGACCGAAACGGCACGCAGATAGACAGTCACGGTGTCCTGCCGATATTCGCTCCGGGCATTGATACCCAGGAACCCGGCTCCGACACCTCCGGTCATGGTGTTGGAGTCGTAGCCAACGATCCCGCCTTCAAGAATGACGCCCGCAAACAGCAACGAGGGCAGGGCTTCCGGGTTGACACCGGTCTCGCCGAGGTAGCGTTCACGCATTTCGCGGATGATTTGACGCTCGTTCAGCAAGTGAGACAGCTGCTCGCGCTCGATCACCGTGAACCAGCTGCGGTTGCCGGTATCCTGCAGCGCCTTCATCAGGATGGACGCCCCGCCCTGACTAACGGCGCGCGACAGGGTCTGGCCGGTTTCCGACGGCCGGAACTGGCCGGTCTGGTCGGTAAAGCTGTAGACAGCCACGGCGACAGGCCTTGATGGAGCCGGAATCGCGGCCAGCGCGTCACGACTGGACGTCGCAGCGGGCAGTACCGGGGCCGAGTAAGGCTTGGCCCTGACAAGGCTCAAAGGCGGGGCTGCGATGGTTCCGCAACCGGCGAGCAAAATGGCGCAGAGCGCGCTGAAGATAAGCGAACGCATCAGAGGATGTTGAAGAAGAGAGGGACGACGATGGTGGTGATTTCTCCAGTGGCGTCATCCGTCACCGTGATGGTCACATTCTCAAGATCGCGGAAGAAGCTGATCGTCTGGCCGCCGAGGGTGAACGTGCCACGCTCCTGCGGGTTATCGCCGAAGATGGCATCAACCAGTTGTGACGACACGGCAGACAGCAGGCGAGACTGGAGTTGGCGAGCGAAGATATCGCCCTGGCTCGATCCAGAGGTCGAGTTGGGGTCACGGTAGTCATTCTGCGCATTGGCAACGCCCAAAAGGTGCGCAGAGTTGAATGGATTGCCCCCAAAGGTCGGATTGATCGGCTTGTAGGTGATGTCCTGCGCGACGCTTTCGCTTGTCGCTGCAACACCAAGGATAACCGTGACCCCTGCAACCCAGCCTGCCAACTGTGGCGCAATTCGTACCATTCCTCGTCCCCCGTACGTCACCTTTGCGGCGCTCTCCACAGCCACGTAGCAACGTTAGGGATTTGTTAACATACTCCGAATTGGGGATGAAGCGACGCTGTAATCGCAAATAAGGCGCAGGCAATAAAGCTTAACCATAAATCTCTCAGTGTATAAGCCACATTCGCCTGATAGGCGAGTGAATGATTTTGCTCAAAAATTTTTATGTGAATTCAGTTAACCAATTCCGTGGCGACATAGGATGTACTGGAGTGACGTGCTTCTTTGATGACGTTAGGGCGAAGGTCGGTCTTTTCACTGACAATCATGTTTTCAGTACATGGCTTAGGTAAGCTTAGAGTCTCTGAAATCGTTTTCCGGAACGCGCCCAAGAGCGGCTTTCTAGGTAGCTGCAACCCTTGGTGCGGGGGCTTGGTGAGATGTGCTTGAAGTCCAACGCCAACAGGATCTGGTGGACACGTCGACGTTAGAGGGTCTGGAAAAATGGTGATCGTCCAGACAACCGGCGATCTGGTCACTAAACACATTATCGACGATGAAGACTGACCGCTGTCGCATTTCTTCGGTGCCACGTTTGATGAATGGCTCGGCAAGCTTTGGCCGCGCGGCCGGGCGTTGAGAGAATAGCCTTTCGGTTGCCGACACCGGAGACAACTCCTGCTTCGAATGGCCAAAGCCGCAACCTCCTTGATCATGGCAAAGCAGGATCAGAGGTCTCGATTGGGCCCAAAGGCGACGTGTCGCCCAGTTGCAGGAAGACCACGAAGGTGATCGGTTAATCTGACTGAGGGGCGCCTGACCAACATCATGGACAGCCTGAAAGCGATTCTGTCCATGAGGCCCTGTCCGCCGGTGGGCCCGATCATGTGAGCCTTTTGCATGACTGGGATAGCGAGACCTTCACCACGGCCCGGGGTATGACGGGACCGGGCGGGTCCTGTTCCTTCGGACCTTGGACATTCAGCAATCTCCGACGCTGGATTGCCGAGTTGAAACAGGGTGCCCGGACGAAAACCTGCGCCCAGTTGCCTTGGAACCGAACGTCGCAGCGGGCTGATTTCCCGACCATCCAACCCATATCGTCCCAATGTCAAAGCGTCTCCACGTCCGCAACATGCGCCACGCAATCTCCTGCCGAGGGCGGGCATGAGACCCAGGCCTGACCCCGTCATGCCTGGCCAGGAGAGTGTCTGGGACTTCCCGCGGCCTGCGATCGCTCAGTTGACGACGGCGCGGGTGTTGATCACCCATGCGGGCACGATCGTGGCCGATACCCGCTCGGCCGTGCGAACGCTCGAGACCAGCCATCCTCCGAGCTACTACATCCCCACTTCCGACATTCCGGCGGGACGCATACGCCGGGCTGGCGGAGGTTCATTCTGCGAGTGGAAGGGGCAGGCCGTCTACTGGGACGTCGTCATCGGCGACCTCGTCCTGCCGCAGGTGGGCTGGAGCTATCCCCGGCCCACGCCACTGTTCGAGATCCTGAAGGATCACATTGCATTCTACGCCGGGCCCTTCGACCACTGCAGCGTCGATGGAGAGATCGCCGTGCCTCAGGCCGGGGGCTTCTACGGAGGCTGGATCACGCGGGGTTATGCCGGGCCATTCAAGGGCGGTCCCGGCACCCTGGGTTGGTGACGGGCAAGCCGAATCTCGCGCGTGTGGTTTGCCTTGATGGCCTCGGGTGGCGTCTAAGGAAGCCCTCCCAGCCGCCTTGACCTGCCCATGACAGCCAAACCCGCCATAACCCTTGGAATTGACTTCGGTACCACCAATACCGTCGTCGCCATGGCTGGACCCGATGGCGAGGTTGAGGTGATGCGGTTCGCTGCGCCCGATGGCGACCTCACCACGTTCCGCTCGACCCTGGGTTTCCAGCTGCACGAGGAGCGCGGTCGTCCACCGGAGCGGATCGTCGAAGCGGGGCCATGGGCGATCGACGCCTATGTCGAGGATCCTCTCGAAACGCGCTTCATTCAGTCGTTCAAGACCTTTGCCGCCAGTCCCGCCTTTACCGAGACGGTCATCGACAACCGGCGCTACGGCTTCGAAGATCTGTTGTCGTCGTTCCTGTTCCGGCTGCGTCATCACGGTGGCACAGCCATGGAGAGGCTGCCCGCGCGGGTGATCGTTGGTCGTCCCGTCAGTTTCGCCGGCGGGTCCGACGCGCGGCTCGCGCTGGAGCGATACCAGACCGCTTTCAGTCGTCTGGGTTTCACCGACATCCGCTACGCCTATGAGCCCGTCGGCGCGGCCTTCTTCTTCGCGCGCCAACTCGAGTGCGCGGCGACGGTCCTCGTCGCTGACTTCGGCGGCGGTACAAGCGACTTCTCGATCGTGCGGTTTGAACCCGGTCCGGACGGCCTGCGTTCGACGGCGCTGGCGCGCTCCGGAGTAGGCGTCGCCGGTGACGCCTTCGACTACCGCATTATCGACCGGCTGGTATCGCCTGAGCTTGGCAAGGGCAGCGAGTATCGCAGCTTCGACAAGATCCTGCCGATCCCGCAGCGCTATTTTGCTGCGTTTGCGCGATGGGACCAGTTGGCTCTGCTACGGGCCTCACGGGACATGAAGGACATCCGTGACATCGCAAAAACGGCGCTCGAGCCGGAGAAGCTGGCCAGGCTGATCGAGGTGCTCGACGACAATCACGGCTATCGGCTCTACCAGGCGATCTCCCGTCTGAAGATGGACCTTTCAGACGCCGCTGCTGCGACATTCGAATTCTCTGCGGGATCGATCCACATCCAGGCCAGGGTGGCCAGATCGGATTTCGAGGAATGGATATCCCCTGAACTGGCCGCGATCGAGCATGCTGTCGATGAAGCGGTCGAGCGATCGGGTCTGCGGGCGAGTGAGATCGACCGGATATTCCTGACGGGCGGCACCTCTTTCGTTCAGGCGGTCAGAGAGATCTTCCATCGACGCTTCGATCCCGGGCGGATCGAGACCGGCGGGGAGTTCGAGTCCATTGCGTCGGGTCTGGCACTGATCGGTCATGAGGCTGACCTCGACCTCTGGACCGAGCGACAAGCAGCGGGCGAGACTGCGGAAATCTGATCAGGTCAGGCTCCGGCCAACAATCCCTGCACAGCCAGCCCCTCAAGTCTCGGCTCGCGGACAGTCGGAACCGCCGGATAATCTGAGTTCATCCATAAAATTATTTTTACCTGTCGTTATGAAAATGTTTGACGACGGTGTCTTCGCGGCGCTTTTTGGTGCGCAAGCGCCAAGGATGGGCGTGCCGGGAAGATCGAGTTTCATGGTCCATTTCGCCGACAGATCAGACCGGATTGCCAGCGTGGCTCAAATCCGAGGCCAAGCGTGAAGCCCTCCCGCCGCGGCGTGCTGCATGGCTCAGCCGCCACCGCTGCTGTCCTTGTTCTCGTGCGCCCCGGTTCCGTCTCGGCCCAAGCGGCTTCGACCGTCGCTCCGCGTCGCACGCGCCTGGCGTTCGATTGGCGTTTCGCCCTCGGGCACGCCCAGGACCCCGCGCGCGACTTTGACTTCGGAATCGATCAACGGACCTATGCCAAGGCGGGAACCCGTGTGGCCACGGCGGCTGCTGCCGATTTCGACGACGACGGCTGGCAGGCTGTGCAGTTGCCGCACGATTGGGCCATCGACCTCCCGTTCGTCGACAACCCCAACCCGCCGCCCATGGGCGAAGACGATCCCAAGGCCGCGCATGGGTTCAAGCCGCTGGGACGTGAATTTCCTGAAACGAGCGTGGGCTGGTATCGCCGGTCGCTGGACCTGCCTGCCGATCTTGCCGGAAAGCGACTGTCGCTGGAGTTCGACGGTGCGTTTCGCGACGTTGTGGTGCTGCTGAACGGCTTCATCGTTCATGAGCACGAGGGTGGATACTCCCCGTTCCGGGTGGATATCACCGATGTCGCCACGCCGGGCGAGGCCAACATTCTGACGGTGCGTGTGGACGCCAGTCTGGGCGAGGGATGGTTCTACGAGGGAGCCGGGCTCTACCGCCATGTCTGGCTGGTGGTCACCGAGCCAGTGCATGTACCCCAGTGGGGCGTGACGGTGCGCCCGGAGCCGGTCGGCTCAGGTGCAAAGGCCTTCGTTTCGGTCGAGCTCAGCAACGAGGGAGAAACGGACGCCACCTGCGAGGTCGCGATGCGGGTCATCGATCCCGACGGCGTTGAGGTTGCCAAAGGCGGGGTGGCGACGACTCTGGCGGGCTGGAGCGAAGGGACGGTTGACACGACCCTGGCCTGGGACCGGGTCATGCTGTGGTCCACCACAACGCCGCGGCTGTATCGCCTGGTTACAGAGGTGCGGGTCGCGGGGCATCTGGTCGATCACTATGAACAGCCGTTTGGCGTGCGGACCGCTGTTTTTGATGCGGCACGTGGCTTCTTCCTCAACGGCCAGCATCTCAAGTTCCTGGGCGCCTGCTGCCATCAGGACCATGCCGGTGTGGGTGCGGCGATCCCGGACCGGCTCCAGGTCTGGCGGCTGGAGCAGCTCAAGGCCATGGGTTGCAACGCCTACCGCGCCTCACACAATCCACCGACACCGGAGCTGATGGATGCCTGCGATCAGCTGGGAATCCTGGTCATTACCGAGACCAGGAGGATGGCGTCGGACGACGCCGCCATGGCCGAGCTGGAGTCGCTCGTGCGGCGCGACCGCAACCGGCCCTCGGTCATTGCCTGGTCGATCGGCAATGAGGAACAGGCCATCCAGGGCACCGAGCGCGGTGCACGCATCGCCACGACCATGGTGAGGCGCATCAACCAGCTGGACCCGACCCGACCGACCACCGCAGCGCTGGATCAGAATTTCGGCGAAGGCGTCTCGTCGGTCGTGGACATCCTGGGCTTCAACTATCGCACACAGCTGATGGAGGGCTATCACGCCCGCGTGCCGGACCAGCCGATTCTGGGCTCGGAGACGGGCTCGACCGTCCAGACCCGGGGCGAATACATTCGCGACGACGCCCGACACATCGTTCCTGCCTATGATACCGAACATCCATGGTGGGCCTCCACCGCAGAGGACTGGTGGACCCTAGCGGCCGAGCGTCCCTATATCGCAGGCGGCTTCATCTGGACCGGCTTCGACTATCGTGGCGAGCCGACGCCGTTCAATCGCTGGCCCAGTGTCGCCTCCTATTTCGGGGCGATGGACAGCTGTGGCTTCCCAAAGGACAATTACTTCTACTACCGCGCCTGGTGGCGGCCGGAGCCAATGGTTCACCTGTTCCCCCACTGGAACTGGGAAGGTCGCGAGGGGGAAGCGATTCCTGTCTGGGTTCATGCCAATGTGGACCGGGTCGAGCTGTTTCTGAATGGAAGGTCGCTGGGGTCCAAGGACGTCCTGCCGAACCGCCATCTGGAATGGTTGGTCCCTTATGCCCCGGGCGTCATCGAAGCGCGGGGGTTCAAGGCTGGCCGTGCTCTGCCACCGGTGCGGCGAGAGACCAGCGGCCCCTCGGCGCGTATCGCTCTGACCAGCGACCGGACACGTCTGCGGGCCGACGGGGAGGACGTCGCCATGCTGAAGGTGGAAATCCTCGATCGGCAGGGACGACCGGTGCCCAGGGCCTCCGAGCAGATCACGTTCGAGGTTACAGGACCCGGCCGCGTCATCGGCGTCGGGAACGGCAATCCGGTCAGTCATGAGGCTGATCGCGCCTCGACCCGCCTGACCTTCAACGGCCTTTGCCAGGCCATCCTGCAGACAGAACAGCGTGCGGGCGAGATCGCCCTGACGGCTCGCGCGCCAGGCCTGCGACCGGCGATGTTGCGATTGCAGGCAAGCTGACGGTCGTCCAGGAGGCCTCCGATGAAAAGGGAGCGACCTGCCTTCTCGATGGCGTCTGATCACCGGCAAGGGTGTTCAGGCTGGAAAGGGCAGGGGCTCTGGGCCTGTCTGAGGCCCTAAGTCGCGCTCCATGTCGCTGACCTCACACGGCAAGGCGTTCTCGGTGGTGGTACGGTGAGACCGGCCGGTTATGTGGCGCAAACTCGGCGACCTAGCGTGACACGCCCCTTCGAACGGCCGTCCAGGCGAGAAGGAAGTTTCTACCCTCTGACCAGGTCTGCCCTTCGATCTGATCGCCGACCAGACACCCGGAGGTGTGATAGGCACCAGAGTCATCAAATGTCCGGAATGCGAAACATGCGCGGCCGCTGACCGCACTGGCGCGGCCCTTGTCGATTGCATGATCATAGAATGTGCCGGTGATCGACCCGTCGGACCCGACCGCGATGACCATGGGTTTCAGGTAGGCGGGGGCGTTCGGATCGGGACGCAAGTCAACAGTCCACTCCCCGGATACGGGAGAGCCCGTCTGTGCAAATGCTGGCATGGCGAAAGCCAGTCCGATCATCGTTGCGACCTTGAGCGTGCGCATGAGGGATCTCCAGAAAGAGGACTCAGTGATCTGAGACATGGATGTGTCAGCTCTCGGAGGAGCATAGAGCGGCGGCGAGGAGGTCATGCGACAAGCCCGTGCCCTGCCAGATCTCGCCAAAATCGACCTTTTCGTCGTTCACGAAGACGATGACCGCGCGACCCAGGCTGGGAGCGATGATGTTGCGGACCTGCGTGCCCGCGAAGTCGCCGCGACGTTCCACAAGATCGATCGGCGCACTGCAGCCCTTGAGCGGTGCCGAGAACGACCAGACACCAAGAGCCTGGTAGCCGAGTGCCGGCACGCCCGACCACAAGGTCGCGCGAGCTTCGGGAGACAGCAGTTCACCGGTCATCAATGCCCGGTCAAGTCTGGCCAGATCGCGCACGCTTCCCACCAGTGCGCCAGCAGCCCCCAGCGTGGCGACGTTGATCGCCGGGTAAGCCTTTCCGTCGGTATAGCCGACAACATCTGCCCCGCCTCCCTGCTCGCCGTCGGCAGCCATCCGGAGCGATTCAAGCCCGAGGGGACGAGCGATGCGTTGATCAATAAGCTGATCGTACCGCAGCCCCGTAACCACCTCCAGTAAGGCGCCCAGGACCTGGTAGTCGCAGTTGTTGTACTCGAACGCGCCACCCGAAACCCGTTTCGGTACACCCGCACAAAAACCCCGTGCTCGCTCGGCATCGCTGATCACGCTTCCGGTTTCGCGATAATAGGACTGCATGTCCTCCGCATCGCGAGGCGTGTCCGACGGATTGGGCAGGCCTGATTGATGCTGCAGGAGTTGGCGAACGGTTATCGGCCTGCCGGCGTAGGTATCGAGATAGGTCCCGACCGGCGTATCGAGTGCAAGCCGTCCGCGCTCGACCTCCTGCATGATCAGGATTGCAGTGACCTGTTTTGTAATCGACGCCCAGATCCAGCTTTGACCCTCGCGGTGGGGCGTGCCGCGATCCCGGTCCGCCAATCCGACAACCGCCTCCTGAATGTCGCCGCTTGTATCCACGATCGCAAAAGCGCCGCTGATGTTACCCGCCCGGGCAATCGCGACGACGGAAGCCATCGCATCACCGGCAACCGGAATGACTTTGTCTGGCATGGCGTGGGCGGGCACAGCGAAGGCAGCGAGTATTGCTGCCAGACCGAACTTCAGGACGGTGTTCATAGGTGGCTCCTTTGTGATTGCCCCTCATGGCCTTTCGGCATCCAGCCGTCGCGTGCCAGGCGACCAACGTTGTCTCCGGGCGACGAACGTTGCTTCCATGGCATGACCCATTCGGCAATCCTGCTATGTTGCCGTCGTGACAGACCCACATGAAGATCCTGAAGTCGCCAATGGAGTCACGAACCGGGAAGCGCTCGCTTCGATCGCCGGCTTCTGGATCATCTGGCTCTTTCTGGTGACAGCGCGAGCCGCAGCCATGGGATGGTCCGACCAGACCGGCATGCTGTTCCGTCGACTGTGTCTTGCAACTGTCGGGATTGCTCTCGCGTGGAGCGTTCACCTGGTCCTCGCCCGATTTACCGGGCGCCAGTTGACGGCGAGGGCCACCATCGCCTTCGTGCTCTGCGTTCCGGCAACGGCCGCATTCGCAGTCCTGAACACTCTGGTGTTCTATGACTGGTTCCCTGTTCCGTCCGTAGCAGATGATCTGGCGCGGTGGGATTACCCATCAGTGATCAAGACGGCCATCGCGGATGGTCTTGTGACCTGGTACTTTTTCTTTGCAGCCTGGGCGGCATTTTATCTTGCCCTTGGTCATGTCTCAGAAGTGCGTGTTGCTGAACGCGCAACGGCACGCGCCAAGCTGAATGCGCAGGAAGCCCGTCTTGCGATGCTGCGACTGCAGGTCGATCCTCATTTCCTGTTCAACGCCATGAATGCCCTGTCCTCCCTGGTCGCGCGCCAGCAGATCAAGCCCGCGGGCGCAATGATACGGGATCTGTCGGACTTCTTCCGGGCTGGTCTCGTCATTGACCCGGCGGCGGACATCACGCTCGGCGAAGAGATCGAGCTCCAGCGACTGTATCTTGCTGTCGAGCGCGCCCGATTTGGAGACCGGCTGGACGTTACGTTCGACGTCCCGGATCAGTTTTTGAACGTCCGGGTGCCCGCCCTATTGATCCAGCCCCTCATCGAAAATGCGATCAAGCATGGTCTTGGTGCAACAAGCGCACCGGTGCGGATCACCGTGAAAACCGAGTGCCGGGACAATCGTCTGCTTATCTCGGTCGCAAACGACACTGACGGTGGATATCCGCTGCCATCAGCAGAGCGTCCCTCGACGGGGGTTGGGTTGAGCAACGTTCGTGCCCGCGTGGAAACAAGATTTGGGTCGGGAGCAACGCTTGATGCGCGCGCCCGCAAGGGTGGGTGGATGAGCGAAATCATAATCCCAATGGCAGGTCTGTCGGTCCGTGGCTGATTCGCGACTGACGTGTGTTCTGGCTGACGACGAACCGCCCGCGCGTGAACTCCTCCGGTTTCTATGCGAGGCGCAGGACGTCTCCGTGATTGGCGAGGCAGAGGACGGCCGTATTGCGCTCGCGTTACTTGAGAGGCTGAAGCCTGATTTCGTGATGCTGGACATCACCATGCCCGTCATGGATGGAATGACCGTTGCGAGGCGGCTTTTCGATCGCCCACAAGCGCCAGCCATCGTCTTTACGACCGCGTTCTCACAATATGCCGTCTCAGCATTCGACGTCGCGGCGGTCGATTATCTCCTCAAGCCCATCGATCCCTCACGCTTTGCCGTCGCCGTCGAGCGGGTGAGGATCGGCCTGGGCGTGAACAACGGGAAGCCGATTGATTGTCTCTGGGTGCCGAACCGCTCCGATTTGCTACGCATCGAGATCACTGCGATCGAGCGCATTGAAGCCGAGAAAGACTATGTGCGCATTCACGTCCCAGGTCGGTCCTATCTCCTGAGAGAAACAATGGATGGGCTTCAAGATCGCTTGCCCCGACCTGATTTCTTGCGTTTGCACCGGTCGACGATCGTTCGCCGGCATCTCATGACAGGGGTCCACCACGAGGGCAGCGGAGTGTGGAGCGCCATCATGAAAGACGGGACTCTGCAAAGGATCGGGCGAAGCTACCTCAACGATGTTCGAGCCGGAATCATCGGTCCAGACTGATCGCCATCGAGGGCGCAGCGTGCTCTGTCCTTCAGCGCCTCAAGACCTGCGGATCGCGGCCACCGATCTTGTCGACTTAGGGGCGGATACGCTACTCAGAATAGTGATGATGCATGCCTGGTGATCGCGCATGGCTATCTCCGATATGCGGTTTTAACAGGTCATGCTTTCCGTTACAGCCGGCATCCAACCTCCGGTAAAGAGTGACTTATGGTAGAGCCGAAGCGGAGGCCCACGGTCCAGCCCCATCGCAAACCTGCCGGTTTGTTTGCAGCGCTGGCAACATTCTTTCGGGATATGCGCTTGCTCGGACGCCAGATAGCTGGCCTTCGCGCGGAGCTGGAAGAACACCGCCGAGAGACCCGCCTGATGCTCGGGGCGCTCGCTCTGCCGGACCGCGCGCTGTGGCTGTCAAAGCCAGAGATGGTCGCCGGTGCGCCGGCGTCCAGCGCCTTTCCTGCATCCGTTGTCTGCCGTCAGGAAAGCTTCGATGCACCCTATTTTGCCTATTGGACGGCGCGGTTGGGGGAGGGGCTCCGGTATCATCGCAAACTCTGGGAATTCGTCTTCCTGTGTCAGGCTTTCTGGGAACGCGGGGTGTTGAGGGAAGGGGCCCGGGGCCTCGGGTTCGGTGTCGGGACAGAGCCGCTGAGCGCCTATTTCGCTTCACAGGAATGCCGGATCGTCGCGACCGACATGAACGTCGAGGACGCCCTGAGGAGCGGCTGGACCGACGAGAGGCAGCATGCGGCTGGCCGCGAGGCGCTTCGGCGGACTGCCATCTGCGCTGACAGCCTGTTCGACAGGAATGTGATGTTTCGCGAATGCGACATGAACCACATCCACGAGGACCTGGTTGATTTCGACTTCTGCTGGTCAGCCTGCGCCCTTGAGCATCTGGGATCGATCGAAAAAGGTCTCGCCTTTATCGAGAACTCGGTCAGATGCCTGAAGCCGCGGGGCTGGGCGATCCATACGACGGAGTTCAACCTCAGTTCCGACGAGGGGACTGTTGACCATTTTGGAACCGTGCTCTTCCGCAAGCAGGACATGGTTGCCCTTGCAGCCCGCTTGCGGGCTGATGGTCATCACGTGGCAGAATTCGACTTCGATCCCGGCAGCCTGCCGATCGACGACTACATAGACCTGCCCCCGTATCGGGATCACCCGCATCTCAAGATGGCGCTTATGGGCTACGCCACGACGTCAATCGGCATCATCATTCAGCGGGGGCGGCATGGATGTGACCCCGAGGTCTGAACGGTAAGCCCCTGAACGGGCCGCTGGAGCCGGGATCAGTCAATACGCCTTGCCACATCGGGATCGCTGAGCGACGCGATCACCTCGAGATAGAAGGCGTTTTCTGCTTCGCCCTCATCGGCCCAGACCCTCGGATGGCTCGGCCTCAAGCTGGATAACCGGTAAACCTGCTGCAACACCCGACCCTGGGCGCAAAGGCCTTCTATGCGCTCCAGTCTCACACCCGCTCGGGCCTTGATCAGCGTCTTTCGCGTTTTCATCCGTGCAAACTTGCACAAGAAGTTAACGCTTTGACGTCGATGGCCTCCAGGTCGTGAAATGCCTCGCTTTGCTGCTGGCACCCTTGTCGCCATCAGACCTTGAGATCAGACCGCCGGACACGCCCGAGCGCAGACCTGCTGAAAGGCCGTCAGGGTCGGGACCCCATGCCACGCAGCGCTGTGCCGCAAACTTCTCCAGAAGCTAGGTGCGTTTCATCAGCACGGAGCCGACAGGTATGTCTCCCGGCATTCCGTTGACCCTCGCGAGCGCGGTGCCGCTCAGACCCAGATCCGTGACGGTTGAGAAGGTAAAGACCATCGTTCCCTCGCCTGACCTTGAAGGCGCGCTTATGACCAGTTCGCCGTCCTTGATTTCACACGGTGCAGAGCGGGCTTGAACATGACATGGAAGGGTGCCGTCAGGCTGAGCAGAGATGGTCAGGGGAAGCTCGGGGCGCCCCCCACTGCTGGACTCCACCCGCACGTCCGCCCCGCCTCCGGCTGAGGGTGTGAACGTGACGGTCCAGTTCCCGACGACGCCGCGGGAAACGACTTCAGTCAAGGTTTGCGCAGACGCCGAGGCATTTATCGCGATTGCCGACGAGAACGCCGCGGCGGCGAAGGCGAGCGATCTGAACATCTATGACCCTTACGCAAGACGAGGCTCAAACAACATCGCCTCACACCTGACACGTCAACGCGGCGCAGGATTGCAATACCGTATGGGGCCCCGGGCGCTCCAGGCCTGGCGCGAACCAACGAGTTGGCGTCGCAGCCCGATCCGGAAGGCGGGCGCACGGCGCTTGGAATGGGCGTCCCTGACTTCCGCCATGGGTGCGTGCTGACTTGACGTGACGGCTGCCTGTCAGGGGATCAGCCGGTCGGCCCGCATCTGTGCAAACAGTTCGAAGAATGCGTCGTCCGTCGGCTGGTATTCGGTGAAGCCGAAACGGCGGCTCTTGCCCATGTCTGTGACCACCTCGATGGGCCGACCGAGATCGGCGTCAGTGTGCCAGGGCGAAGCCATTCGAGTCAGATCGGGCTCGGCAAGACCCTCGCGTTCGGCCAGGGCCCGCCATAATGGCTGATCATCCTTCATTTGCACGCCAAGCGGCAGAACCGAGCCGTCGAAAGGCGCGGGATCCAGACCGAACCAGTCGGCGATCCGTCCCCACATCCATTTCCAGCGGAAGACGTCGCCGTTGACGATGTTGAAGGCCTGATTGGCAGCAGCCGGAGTCTTCTCGGCCCAGACCATATGCCTTGCCAGCTGGCTGGCGCTGGTCATATCCGTCAGGCCTTCCCATTGAGCCAACGATCCTGGAAAGCGGAACGGCCGCCCAACCTCCCGGCAAAGGCTCGCATAGGCAGCCAGGGTCGAGCCCATGTTCATGGCGTTACCGACGGCCTTGCCGATGATGGTGTGAGGACGGTGGACGCTCCAGCTGAACCCGTCGCTCTGGGAGGCCGAGATGACTTCATCCTCCTGAGCGTAGTAGAAGTTGTCGACGTCCAGGCGGGGCTGCGTATCGCGAAAGGGTGTCTGCGGCAGGACCCCCTGCCCATAGGCTTCGAACGGGCCGAGATAGTGTTTCAGCCCGGTCACCAGGGCCACATGACGGACCGAAGCGTCTCCCCTGACGGCGTCCAGCACATTTCGCACCATGGCAGCGTTGACGCGGATGTTTTCGGCTTCCGTCGCCTGACGCGCCCAGGTGGTGAAGAACACGGCGTCGGGTCGGGTGCCCGTCAAAGCACTACGGATCGCATCGGCATCCTGCAGGTTGGCTGCAATGGGGGTGATGCCGTGCTGTTCGACCGGACGTCGTGCAAGGCCCAGCACGCGCCAACCTTGAGCGACCAGCTCGGCACCGGCGGCACTGCCGGCAATCCCCGTCGATCCGACCACCAGGGCTGTTTTCGTCATCATGAGTTCCTGATGTTTGCGATGCGCGTTTTCTTCGGCATCGGCCATGTCGATCTGTCAAAAAGAATGCTGCGCAAGACGCGCCGCTCAGAGGAATGTTTCGATGAAACAAGCCATAACGCCGTCCTGCTAGCGCTCCATGTAGATAGGAAGCGATCGACGGGCAGCCAAGGCTTCATCCTTGCATCAGTCGGCCAACGGCAGTGCGGACATCAGCCTTGCTTTGGAAAACGGGAGCAAATAAATCTTCGGTACTGTGCGGGTCAGGTTTCGTGCGGCCTTTTCTAGGCCATCGAATAGACAGGACCAGCAGAACCTGAGATGTCTCTAATTCAGTAATCGTTGGTGGATCTTTGTCTGCCATTCTCGGGATTTTAGCAATGCTACAATCCCGAATGCGTATCGACGCCAGTGTCGTCCACGACATGTGGGCAAGAGATAAAAATCATACTCTCATCAAGAAGGGGCTGTAGATGTTTGTTGGATTGGCGGTGCTGGCATTCGCGTTTCAAGAGCTTGAGCGTGAGCGTCTCGTTTCGCACGATATATACTGCGCAGCGGTGAGCATCGTGGTAACTGAAGAGATCCAAAGTCGGCCGGTCCCAGACCCTGCTGCTGAGGCAGGTATGATGGCGATGACCCTCTTCTTCCTTGGCCGCGTAGGCGGGGCACTTCCCAACCAGGACGCAGCGGACAGCGTGATCACCATGGCGCAGGGGATCGAGCGCGAAACCCTGGCTGCCTCAGACATTGCGGACTGTGGGCGTTATTTCGGCAACCAAGTCCAGTCGCTGATGCAACAGGCTCAGGCGCAGGGGCGGCCTTTGAAATAAACAGGAGGTCAGCAGATCAGTGGACTGAGACGTACGTCAGCAGAACATGGCCTGACGGTACCCTTTGAAGTCGGTCAAGCGGTCGATCTCAGGCCTCGCCGTCCGCCAAGGCGCGAAGGACGTCCGGCTGTTCGATGCGGACTTCGCTCAGAGAAATCAGCCGGATCACGCCCTGGGTTTTCAACCGGGTAAAAACTCGGCTGACGGTCTCGATGGTCAGGCCCAGATAATCAGCGATTTCCGCACGCGTCATCGGCAGGTGAACCCGTTCCTGGGGGCCCGGCCGCGCCGGATCCTGGGTCGGCATTTCAAGGAGGAAGGTCGACACCCTTTCCAGCGCCGTTTTCCGCCCGAGGAGCAACATCTGGTTTTGCGCTGCGACAAGCTCGTGGTTGGCGCGGTCCAGCAGGGCCGTCTCCAGCGCAGGTGTCTCGCGGATCAGTGTCCGGTAGTCGCTCTTGCGAAACCGGCAGGCGGTAACCGGCTCAATCGCTTCAGCGGAAAAGACGTAGGTGTCTCCGGTCGCAAGTCCCAGAAAGTCGCCGGCGAACAGAAAGCCGGTGATCTGACGGCGACCGTCAGACAGGAGCCTGTAAACACGGACCGAACCCGAGGTGATGTTGAACACATGGCTCGCTGCCTCATCCGCCTGGATCAAGGTCTCGCCGGACTGCAAGTCAAGATGCTCGGCCAGCGCATCGAGACGGCTGAGATCGGCGTCATCGATGCTGGCGCAGACGCTCAGGGGACGGGCACCACAGGTATCACAGGCATTGCTGCGCCGACGGTTTGCACAACCGGTCGGGAGAACCTTCAGCTCAAGCATACTGTGCTGCTCCTTGGCGGCCAGCCCTTGACGTATGGCTGTCGGGTTTGAGCGAGATCAATGCGATCGAACCTGTCTGGGCCAGAATCTACCCAAAGGCCATTCCTGTGAAGCCTGTGGCGTCGAAGCGTCTGCTGGCACGAGTGGTGCGGACCCTTGCGAACCGTCTGTTTCCTGCTCACGCCCGCCGAGACCCGCACAGCGGCCGTTGCAGCAGGGGCTGCAAAATCTCCGCCATGATTTGATCTGCCTCAAGGCGGGGCGCTCTGGGTCCTGCAAGGATGATCCGTCACAGGAGATCGTCATGCCCCCGGAAGCTGTCCCGTTCGTTGTCGCCGTTGTCGCGTTCTTCGGCACGTTCATATTGGCCGTCGGAGGTGCCGCTCTTTGGACGGCCTTCCCGCGGGTCGAAGGCCGGAGCGATGAGCCGACCCCTCCAACCCGCTGAGCAGGCTGCAGGATGCTGCGTCAGCGGCGTCTGCAATGTCAGGGGCGCTCTGCCAGAGACCGCCGACGCGAAGGGGGTGTCAGACCCGTGCTCGAACCCTGGTCGGGCGGGGCACGGGCCTTTTGACCCGCAGCCATAGACTGGACAATTCCATGTGCGACGGTCTACGATACGTTAAATGTCCAGCGGCATGTGGCCAGCCGGGCGACGGTGCACGTAGTCCAACGCAAACTTGTCTCCAATGCTGAGACGAAAAGCGATTTTGAACAATCCGTTTCGGCAACGCTATCGCATGATCGCGATAGCGGCCCTTACTGCAAGTCCGTCCAAACTAAACTTGCCAGCACTCTCATTTCGGCTTGACCCGCGCCGCCCCTGTTACGGCGAAATGGTCTGAGGGCCAAGTTTCGCCGACCGGGACATCGCCGGAAATGGAGGCACTGAGCGGTGTGAAGTATGCGGTCTCAACCAGGATGTGGTCAATCTGGTCCGACCTATGGCCATAAGCGGTGTTCAACGTTGACCGTTCGGCCTGGTCCGGATGCACGCCCGCCAGCAGGGATGTGAAGCGCGGAGTCTGCAGAAGGGTCATCTCGGGATTTGTCAGGGCGGCGTTCAGATCACCCAAGATCACCAACGGCGCGTCTCGCTCACCCAGCCAAGCGAAAAGGCGGGCAATCTGACGATCTCGGATCGCTCCGCCTTCAGGTGTGTGATGCAGATGGGTGTTGACGATGTCGACGGGGCGGTCGCCGACTTTGACGCGGACACGCAGGGCGGTGCGATAGTCGTCAAGTGGCTCAAGCTTCTCCCAGTCGTGCTCCACGATCGGCAGACGCGTCAAGATGGCGTTGCCATAGCGTCGCGGCGATCCGTCAACATCCGTGGAGACGAAGACATGACGATAGCCCAGGATCTGGGCAATCGTGGCCGCCTGGTTGGGAAGGCCGGTGGCAGCGTCCTCCAAAACCTCCTGCAAACCGATCACGTCGGCATCTGCTGCGCGAAGTGTATCAACGATCATCGGCAGCCGATTGGGCCAGTCTCCACGGTCGTGCCAGATGTTCAAGGTGGCCAGACTCAGAACTGGCCCCGCCGTTTTGGATGGTCCTGTAGCGCAGCCGGCAAAGGGGACAGCGGTCAGTGCCATCATGAGTTGGCGGCGGTCGAACATAGGGAACTTTTTGGATTGAAAACGTTGTGAACTTGCAGGCTTGCTATCGAGGAACACATGAGAGTTTGCCGCAATCATGGCGACGGTCATGAATTCGATTTGTGAATGCGGCTGTTTGCAGTCGCGCTTGTCGCTTCTATGCGTTCGCTCGTTGAGGGATAGGATAGCTCATGATTTTCAGATCTTCTCTGCTGGCGATCATGGCAATAATTGACGCCCTCGACCCGGCGAGGCCTCGTGCAGAGGTCGCCGAGGGCCAGTTGATTGGCGACAGCAACAATGGGGTGGCCATCTTCCGTGGAATCCCTTTTGCAGCGCCCCCTGTAGGTGCGGGGCGCTGGGCTCCCCCTCAACCGCCACAGACCTGGACAGGGCTCAGGGATGCGACGGCACCGGGTGCAATCTGCATCCAGCCGCCTTCCAACGGCGACCCGGGCGTTGGGCCGCTTCCGATGAGCGAGGATTGTCTCACCCTCAACGTCTTCGCGCCCCAGGCGCGCACTAGTCCATTGCCGGTCATGGTCTGGATCCATGGCGGAGGATACAACAACGGCTCAGGTACGGCGGCGCTTTACGACGGAACCCATCTCGCGCAGCGCGGTACGGTCGTCGTAACCATCAACTATCGACTCGGACGGCTGGGCTTCTTTGACCATCCCGCCCTGGCTGCCGAGCGCGACGGGAGCGAACCGGCAGGCAACTACGGCCTCATGGATCAGATCGCAGCGCTAGGGTGGGTTCGCGCCAACATCGCGGCGTTTGGCGGCGATCCCCGGCAGGTGACGATATTCGGGGAATCGGCGGGTGGGGCGGCAGTGCTGCAGTTGATGACAGCTCCGTCAGCTCATGGGCTTTTTCATCAGGCCATCGTCCAGTCCGGCCTCGGTCGGCAGCAGTCTGCACGCCTCAATCAGGATCAGGCCGGGCGACCTTCGGCCCAGTCGCTGGGAATGGCGTTTGCCAGCGCGGCAGGGGTTGGCCCCATCTCTACGGCGGATCAGCTTCGAGACCTTCCAGCCGAAACGTTTTTGAAACCGGCACCCGTCTTCTCAACCGACAACCTGATCGTTGATGGAAATCTCCTGACCGAGGACGTTGTCACGGCGTTCGAAGCAGGCCGTCAGGCCAATGTTCCCTTGATGATTGGCACAAACAGCGCGGAGTTCTGGTGGATACGGCCGAACGACGCCGGAGCCTACGGCAGGCTCGATGATTCCATGACGGAGAAAGAACGTCTGGATCTGGTCGACGCCTACGGTGGACCGTCGGGCTATGATGCCCATGTCGTCAGCGACCTCGTGTTCAATGAGCCGGCACGTCATCTGGCACGCCTCCATGCCCGGACAGGCAACCCGACATGGCTCTACCGCTTCGATGTCGTCCCGGCGTCCAATCCCGAGCCCAGCGGCGGGGCGACCCATGCGTCCGAGCGGCCCTATGTGTTCGACAATCTGCACACCGTCGGCAGACCGATGGGCGAGCGCGACTTCCGGGCTGCAACGGCCATGGCCGACTACTGGACTACATTTGCGGTCACGGGCTCCCCGCGCCCGGTTGAACATCCACAATGGCCGCGGTTCGACGCGGGGACCGAGGTGCTTTTGGAATTCACGAACACCGGCCCAACGGTCAAGCCGGTCCCTTTCGGGGACCGGCTTGATCTGATCGCCCGCTACCGGGAGCGTATCGCGCCCTAGAGGGCGTCGAGCACGGCCCCGTGGGTGCGGATCACGTCTGCGTACAGCAGACCGGAATCCTTGATGGTCCGCTCCTGGGTCTGGAAATTCACATGGGTGATCCCGAAGCGCTTCGAATAGCCGAGTGACCACTCCAGATTGTCCAGCAGGGACCAGGCCATATAGCCTTCGAGGTTGACGCCGCGACCGATCGCGTCGTGCGCTGCCTTCAGGTGATTGGTCAGGTAGTCCACCCGCATCGGGTCGTGGATGCGGCCATTGATGGCGTGGGGCGGGTCATACCAGGCCGAGCCATTCTCCGTGATCATGAGGGGCAGACCATTGGTCTGTTCATGCAGCCAGACGAGGGTGTCGGTCAGGGCGGGGGGATAGACCTCCCAGCCGGTCTCGGTGTGGGCATGCTGGATCTGCTTTACCGGTCGCGCGCGAACCGGCCATGCGTCCGGTGCGTTTTCGGGCACGGCGCGTGTGTACCAGTTCAACCCCATCCAGTCGGTCGGCTGACGGATCAGGTCGAAATCCTCGGCCGGGAATTCTCGCCATGCCTCGCCGTAGACGTCCTTGAGTTCTTCCGGGTAGCCGCGTCCCATCAGGGGGTCCAGGAACCAGCGGTTCATCTGCGCTTCGGCGCGTTTGCGAGCGGCCTCGTCTTCGGGCTTGTCGCTGGCCGGGTATTTCGGTTCGATGTTCAGCACGATCCCGATCCGGCCCTCGCCGACTTCACGGAAGCGTTTTACAGCGGCACCATGGGCGCGCAGCACATTGTGCGCGGCGATGACGGCCTCGAAAGCCGAGCGGTGACCCGGGGCCAGGGCTCCGTGAAGATAGCCGCCATCGATGATGACCCAGGGTTCGTTGATGGTCCCCCACGTCTTCACGCGTCCCTTGAACCGCTCGAACAGGACCTGTCCGTAATCGGCGAACCAGTCGGCGATTTCGGGGTTCAACCAGCCACCTCGGTCGTCGAGCGCTGCGGGAAGGTCCCAATGGTAGAGGGTGCAAAGCGGTTCGATCCCGGCCTCGAGAAGTCCATCGATCAGCTGGTCGTAGAAGGCGAGCCCCGCCTCGTTCAGTCGACCCGTGCCGTCCGGCATGACCCGGCTCCAGCTCACTGAGAATCGATAGGCCTTGAGGTTCAACCGCTTCATGATTTCGATGTCTTCGCGCCATCGATTGTAATGGTCGCAGGCAACATCGCCGGTGTCGCCATCCTTCATGTTGCCCGGCGTGTGGCTGAAGCGGTCCCAGATGGATTCGCCCGCTCCGTCGGCCATCGAGGAGCCTTCGATCTGATAGGCGGCAGTCGCGGCGCCCCAGAGAAAATTGTCAGGAAAGGTATAGCGCGTGGGCATCGGCAAGCTCTCGAGTGGCGAGGTCCGCCGAGCGTGGGAGGCTGACGGACGATAGGGCTTCTGGCGGGAAAACGTTCGTGTGGCCAGACTACGGCACTTGCAAGGCACATGGCCAGTGTGTCATGTAACCGATTACAGAAATTAGTCGACGGACCTTCGATAAGGGGGCCGGCATGACATCCCGGGGACGCAGGAAATCCGTTTGGCATCGCTCTCCTGTCATTTTCGGCCCCATGAGGGGCTCCTCGGGTGGCGTCCATGAAGGCCGCGACCATCCGGGATGTGGCTGCCCGCGCCCAGGTCTCAGTGGCCTCGGTGTCCCGTGTCCTGACCGGCGCAGGTGCCGTCACGGAGCCCACCCGTCAACGTGTCCTCGAGGCCGTCGCAGCCCTGGCCTATGTCCCTCATTCCGGAGCGCGCAGCCTCTCCACCAGTCGGACCGACACGGTCGGCGTGGTCTTGCCTGACCTGTTTGGGGAGTTTTTCTCCGAGCTGATCCGCGGCATGGATCTGGCGGCGCGGACGCACGGGCTGCACCTGATCGTCTCGTCCAGCCACGACGACGCCGACGAAGCCTCGGCGGCGATCCGGTCGATGCGCGGGCGGGTCGACGGGATGATCGTGCTGTCGCCGCATCTGGACGCCGCCAACCTGGCCGCCAGCCTGGCGGGATCGCTGCCTGTACTGCTGATGAACGGCGGGGCGACCGATGCCGGAAGGCCTTCTATCGTGGTGGACAACCACGGCGGAGCAGTCGCGGCGGTCGAGCATCTGATCGCCGGCGGCGCGCGCGACATCGCCCATATCTGTGGCCCCACCGGCAATCTGGAGGCCGAGGCCCGGATGGCCGGATATGTCCAGGCCATGGCCGCCGCCGGTCTGAAGGCCCGGGTCGTGGACGGAGACTTTAGTCAGAGTTCGGGTCATGCCGCCGTGCGTGCAATGCTGGCCGAGGGCTCGCATTCGGACGCTATCTTCGCCGGCAACGACGTGATGGCGGTCGGTGCCCTGTTGGCCCTTCAGGAGGCGGGCGTCCGCTGTCCGGAAGACGTCGCCGTTGTCGGATTCGACGATGTGCCGATCGCCCAGCTGGTACGGCCCTCGCTCAGCACCATGCGGATCAATATCGCCGAGACCGGTCGACGCGCGCTGGATCGCCTGGTCGACCTGATCAGGGCCAAGGACGACGAGGCCCTGCCCGCCGACGTTGCCTGCGAGATCGTGCGCCCTGTGCTGGTCGCCCGCGATTCCAGCCGCGCCAACCCATCCATCAACACTCAGGCCTCGGACGACGGTCGAACCGCCGTCAAGAGCACCATTTCTTCAGGGGGACATCAGGATGTCTAGAATGACCACACGAATCCGCACACTGGGCACCGCCTCTGCCCTCGCCGTCGCGGCGTCAATGATGCTGGCGGGCGGCGCGATGGCGCAGGGCTCGACCTCGACTCTTCGCGGTGCGATCACCGACGCCGGTGCGGCCGAAAGCGGCGGCACCATCACCGTGACTGATACTGCCACGGGTTATGTGACGCGTTCGCGGATCGGCACGAACGGAGCTTACACCTTCTCAGGCCTGCGTCCCGGCACCTACCGCGTCGATGTCACGACCGCCGACGGCCAGACGGCCACGGACACGGTGACGATCACTCTGGGTGGCGTCGCCACTTTGAACCTCGACGTCGCTTCGCCTGCCGCGCCGACCGCTCCGGCCGATGCCAGTGCAGCTGATCTGGGCGAGATCGTCGTCACCGGTCGCCGCATCTTCGAGGTTCGCACCTCGGAAGTCGCCACCAACGTCAGCCGCCAGCAGATCAACGACCTGCCCCAGATCAATCGCAACTTCCTGAATTTCGCGGCCTTGGCTCCCGGCGTCGTCGTCCAGGAAGGCGATACGGAGCGCACGATCTCGGCCGGTGGCCAGCCCTCGATCGCCGTCAACGTCTTCATCGATGGCCAGAGCCAGAAATCGACCATCCTGGACGGCGGCATCGCCGGTCAGGACGACAGTCGCGGCAATCCCTTCCCCCAAGCGGCGGTGCAAGAATTCCGGGTCATCAGCCAGAACTTCAAGGCCGAGTATGAACAGGCCGGTTCGTCGATCATCACCTCGGTCACCCGATCGGGCACCAACGATTTCGGCGGCGACATGTTCGTACAGTACCAGCCATCGGACTGGGTCGCGCAGGACATCTTCTCGCAACGGCGCGGCGCGGCTCCCGCCAAGCTCGATCGGCTCCAGTACGGCGGATCGGTCGGCGGCCCGATCATCGAGGACAAGCTCCACTATTTCCTTACCTACGAGCGCAAGGACGAGACGCGCGAGCGCCAGGTCTTCCTGAACCGTACTGAGTACGCCGCTCAGTTTGCCAATCAGCTGGGTACGTTTGAGGCACCGTTCGAGCAGGATTTGTTCTTTGGTAAGCTGTCCTGGCAGGTGGACGACCGCCAGCGCATCGACCTGTCTGCCACTTACCGGACCGAGGCCGATATCCGTGATTTCGGGAACGGTGCAACGGCCTTCTCTCGTGCGAACCAGATCAATCAGGAAACGACCGGCATCGTTCTGAAGCATCAGTTCCAAGGCGACTCCTTCGTGAACGAGTTCTCGATCGACTATCTGGATTCGCTCTATAATCCTGTGGCTTTGAACTTTACCGACGTAGGGCAGACGTTCGTTATCTATCGCGACAACGTGGCGGCCACGCCTGCGTTTGACTTCAACTACAACAACACGGAAGCCACGGTCTTCAATCAGGGCGGTGGTACGAACAACCAGAACATCCAGCAGCAAAGTCTAACGTTCAAGAACGACCTGACGTTCAATGCCATTGAGTTCGGTGGCACCCATACGATCAAAGTCGGTGTCAAATATTCGATGCAGGACTACTATGTTCAAAAAGACTTCAATCGGAATCCGCAGTTCACCTACGATATCACGGCTAATCCTGCAATTTTTGGCTCAGCTACGATTCCGACGCGTGTCACGCTGAACCTGCCGGTCGAGCCGACGGACGCTCAGAACAACGTATTCGGCATCTATATCCAGGACGACTGGCAGGTCACCGACAAGCTGGAACTGAACCTGGGGCTGCGTTGGGACTATGAGGATAATGCTGTCAACTCTGACTATACCACGCCCCAGACTGTGCGTGAGGTCGTCACTCGGATCGCGGGAGCACCGGGCCATGTGCCGTGGGTCAATATCAACGACTATCTGACCGACGGCGGGCGCGAGCCTTTCAAAGACGCTTGGCAACCGCGTGTCGGCTTCTCCTATGACATCTTCGGCGACGAGCGGACTGTATTGTTCGGCGGTGCCGGTCGCTACTACGACCGGATCGGGTTCAACTTCGCCTTTGACGAACGCTACAAGCCCTTCCAACTTAGCCGGACGATCTTCTTCTCGCCCAACGGCGGTACATTCGGAGGGCAGACCAATACGGTGGCCTGGAACGAGACCTATCGAACCGCTGCCGGCCTCGACGCCCTGCTGGGTGGTACTCAGGGCCGGGGGGAAATATTCCTGGTCAAAAACGAAGCTCCGAGCCCCTTCACCGACCAGTTCAACTTGGGTGTTCGCCAGAAAATCGGCGACATTCAGACCTCGCTGACCTTCTCTTATGCCAAGACCCAAAACGAGTTCCAGTGGTCGAGGTTGAACGTGAATCAGTTGAACCAAGTGATCAACAGGCCTTCCAGCTTCACCAACGCTGCGACCAACCAGCCCTATGCTTTCAACGACAGCGTCTTCTATTCCGATCACGAACGTGAACGGACCTACATGGCGATGTTCTTCCAGATCGACCGCCCATATACAGCGGAGTCCGGCTACGGTTACCAGCTGACATACACGCTGGCGGATGGTGAGCAGAACGGTAGCCGCGATCAGGGCCTTGGTAACTTCGACTTCGATTACCCGAACGTGGGCCTCAGCCCGACCTTCAACTCGCCGGGTGTGGAGCGGCACCGGATCGTGGCGTCAGGGACTCTTGACCTGCCGTTCGATTTCCGCCTGTCATCGATCATCACCCTGGGCTCGGGCCGACCATTTACTGGTTTCCCCGGCATCAATGGCACCCCGATCGAATGGAATGCCTACTATCCGGAGAAGAAGGCCTTCCTGCCCGGCCTGAACTTCGCCTATCGCCAGGTCGATCTGCGTCTGACGCGCCCGATCGAACTGTGGAACGGGAATAGTGTCGAGTTCACGCTTGACGCGATCAATGTGTTCAACTTCCGGAACTACAGCGGCTTCAACCAGACGCTCAACCTCGATGGCAACAACGCGGCCCTGCGTCGTCCGAACCCGCTGTTCGGTGCGCCGACGGCCCAGTTCGTGCCGACCCAGAGCTTCCAGGTCGGAATGCGCTACGTCTTCTAGTTTACTCCTGAGCCTGCCGTCTCTCGTTCGCGAGGGACGGCTTTTTTTTTGGGCTCAGGCCATTCGATACGATTTGAAATTGCGTAAGAGGTACTCCCCATGGATCGTCGCCGTTTTCTGATGGGCTCGACCATGGTGGGAGCCATGCTGGCGGCCGGGGCGTGCGCGCCGATACCGGCGGGTCGGGCGGCGATGCCGGGCCTGCCGCTCGATCCCGAGGTGGACGAATTGCAGAAGCGGACCTTCGACTGGTTCGTTCATGTCACCGACCGCGAGCGGGGGCTAACGCCGGATCGTTGGCCGACGAAATCGTTCTGTTCCGTTGCGGCGGTCGGGTTCGCCCTGACCTGCTGGCCCGTCGGCGTCGAGCGGGGCTGGATGAGCCGTGACGAGGCCAGGGCCCGCACCCTGAACACCGTCCGCTTCTTCCATGACGCGCCCCAGGGGCCGGATGCGCGCGGCATGACCGGGCACAAGGGGTTTTTCTATCATTTCCTCGACATGGAGACCGGGCATCGGTTCGGCCGCACCGAACTCTCGACCGTGGACACCACCCTGTTGCTGGGCGGCATGCTGTTCGCGGCGCGATACTTCGACGGGCTGGATGCGGAAGAGGGCGAGATCCGGCGGCTGAGCCAGGCGATCTATGAGCGGGTCGAGTGGGACTGGGCCGTCGTGCGGCCCGACCGGATCAGCATGGGCTGGCATCCGGAGACGGGATACATCCCGGCGGACTGGCATATCTTCAACGAAGGGATGCTGACGCTGTTGCTGGCGATCGGCAGTCCGACACACCCGGTGCCACCCGCCGTCTGGACCGAATGGTGCAGCGTTTATGACAGGAGCTGGACCGACAAATGGGGGCCGGCGCACCTGCATTTCGCGCCGCTGTTCGGACATCAGTACAGCCATATGTACGTCGATTTCCGGGGCATCCGCGATCCCTGGTCGCGGGCCAAGACGGCCGAGACCGGGCGGCCGTTCGACTATTTCATCAACAGTCAGATAGCCGTTGAGGCACAGCGGAAATATGCCGTCGACAACCCGATGGGCTGGGCGGGCTATTCGGCCGATGTCTGGGGCCTGACCGCCTGTGACGGGCCCGGCGATTTCAAACAGACGCTGGCGGGGCGCGAGCGGGCGTTCTTCAGCTATTCCGCGCGTGGGCCGGGCGACCGGGACGACGGCACGATCGCGCCGACGGCGGCGATGGCCTCGATGCCGTTCGCGCCCGATGCGGTGACGGCCTGCCTGAAGACGATGAAGGCGCGGTATGGGCAGGGGGTCTATACCGAGTTCGGCTTTTTGGATTCCTTTAATCCGACGCTGACGGAGCGGGCCGGTCAGTTACAGCATGGGCGGATCGTGCCGGGCGTGGGCTGGGTGGACGGCGACTATCTGGGCATCGATCAGGGACCAATCGTGGTGATGATCGAGAACCATCGCTCCGATCTAATCTGGTCGCGGATGCGAAGTGAGCCGAACCTGCGGCGCGGGCTGGAGCGCGCCGGCTTCACCGGTGGCTGGCTGGCTGCATGATCGACCGGCGGGCCACGCTTGGGTTGATGGCGGGGGCAGGGGCCGCGCTGACAGGCTGCGGGCGCAGTGACGGCATCACACGTCTGACCTTCTGGGCCATGGGCAATGAAGGCTCCAGTGTTCCGCAGATCCTGTCCGCATTTGAGGCCGCCAATCCGGGCATCCGCGTCGAGGTTCAGCCCTTGCCGTGGACGGCTGCACACCAGAAGCTGCTGACGGCATATGCCGGGGAGTCGCTTCCGGATGTCAGCCAGATCGGCAATACCTGGGTCGCGGAACTGGCGGCCATCGGGGCGCTCTCGCCGACCCCCCAGGCCGCAGCAGACCTGCTGGACGACCAGTTTCCGGCGGTCCTGGAAACGAACCAGATCGGTGGTCGGGCAATGGCGACGCCCTGGTACGTCGATACCCGCCTCATCTACTACCGCACGGACATTCTTGCCCAGGCAGGCTTCGACGCCATGCCGATCACATGGGACACCTGGAAGCGGGCCATGCACGCGGTCAAGCGCCGATCAGGGTCCGGCAACTATGCGATCCTGCTTCCGGTTAATGAGTTCGAACAGCTGCTGACCTTCGGACTGCAGGGTGATCAATCCCTGCTCCGCGACAGGGATACGCGTGGCAATTTCTCCAGTGCGTCCTTTCTGGACGCCCTGGCCTTCTACAAAAGTCTTTTCGACGAGGGGCTCGCCCCGGTCGCATCGTCGGCGCAGATCTCCAACGTCTGGACCGAATTCGCCCGAGGCTATTTCGCCTTCTATTTCTCGGGCCCATGGACCATTGGCGACATGAAGAGCCGTCTGCCACCGGAGATCCAGCCCCACTGGACAACCGCAGGCGTGCCCGGGCCGGACGCTGCGGGCGCTTCGGCACCGGGCGGGTCCTCCCTCGCTGTCTTCAGATCTTCCCCGCACCAGGAGGCGGCATGGAAACTGGTGCGCTATCTGTCCGAACCTGCCGTCCAGGCCGAATTCAATGTCATTTCCGGGGATCTCCCGGCGCGGCCGTCGGCCTGGGCCGCGCCCAAGGTCGCATCCGATCCCTATGTCGCCGCCTTCAAGGGCCAATTGGCCCGCGCGAAGGCCGTACCGAAGGTGCCGGAGTGGGAGCGGATCGTCACCGAGATGCAGATCGTTGCCGAGCGCATGGTGCGCGGTGAGTTTACTGTGGCAGAGGCGGGGGCCGAAATCGACCGCCGCGCCGACCGGCTCCTGGAAAAGCGGCGCTGGATGATCGAACAGGGGCGGGCATCGTGACCGCGGCCCGAATGGGAAAAACCGAGCGAGCAGCCTGGGGTTTCGTGGCTCCGTCCCTGATTGCGATCGCCGTCTTTTTCGTCCTGCCGGTGATTTCGGCCCTGCTCCTGAGCCTGACCGACTTCGACATCTATGCCCTGGCAGACCTGTCCAACATGCGCTTTGTCGGCCTGCAGAACTACGAACGACTGCTCGGCAATCCGCTGTTCTGGGGAGCCATGCGCAACACGATGTGGTTCAGCGTCCTGGGTGTACCGCTGACCATCGGGGCCTCCTTGCTGGCCGCCGTGATCCTCAACGCCCGAACCGTGAAATGGCGGCCCCTGTGGCGGGTCATGTTCTTCGCGCCCTATGTCACCACCCTGGTCGCAACGGCCGTGTTGTGGAACTACATGCTCCACACCCGTTACGGAGTCATCAACTGGATGATCACCAGCCTCGGTCTGCCGGCTGTCGACTGGCTGGGCAGTCCCAGCACCTCGATTCCCGCCATACTGATGTTCGTGGTCTGGAAGATCTTCGGCTACAACATGCTGATCTTCCTCGCGGTCCTGCAGACCGTACCGGATGATCTCTACGAGGCCGCCCGGATCGACGGGGCCGGGCCGTGGGCCCGCTTCCAGCATGTCACCTTGCCAGCGATCGGGCCGACGCTGCTGCTGGTGTCGATCATCTCGGTGGCGGGCTTCTTCCAGCTGTTTGCCGAGCCCTATGTCATGACCCAGGGCGGGCCGTCCCAGTCCACCGTGACCGTGCTCTACTTCATGTACGAAGAGGGATTCAAATGGTGGAATCTGGGGTCCGCCAGCGCCGTCGCCTTCATTCTTTTCCTGTGCATCTTCGTCGTCACCCTGCTGCAGCTCGCCGTGTCGCGTCGGCTGGGGGGAGACCACACATGAAGGTCCGGGACCTGCTGCTGAACATCGGCGTGGCCGGAATCGGTCTGATCGTCCTGTTCCCGCTGTTGTGGATGGTCTCGGTGAGCTTCATGTCCACGGGCGAAGCCGCGACCTTTCCGCCACCCCTCCTGCCGAAGACCTGGACGCTTGAGCACTACCGCGACCTGTTCGTGAACCAGGGGATGGGGCGCTACATGTGGAACAGCTTCGCACTCGCCACCCTGGCGACCGCGCTGGCCCTGCTCTTCACGGTGCCCGCCGGCTACGCCTTTGCCAAGCTCGGCTTCCGGGGGCGAGACCGGCTGTTCCAGCTTCTGATCGGGGCCCTGGTCATTCCGGCGCAGATCGGCACCCTGCCGCTGTTTCTCATGCTCAAGTCCATGGGGCTGGTGAACACCTATGCCGGCGCATTGGTCCCGTGGCTGGCGTCGATCTTCGGCCTGTTCCTCGTTCGCCAGTACGCCCTCTCCATTCCCGACGAGATGCTGGAGGCGGCCCGTATCGATGGTGCAACCGAGGGACAGATCTTCAGGCGCATCGTCCTGCCAACCCTGTCGCCCATTCTGGTGACGCTGGGACTGTTTGTGTTCCTTGGCAGCTGGAATGACTTCCTTTGGCCGCTGATCGTGCTGACGGACCAGTCGAACTACACGCTGCCGGTCGCTCTGGCCGCCCTGTCGCGTGAGCATGTGCAGGACGTGGAGCTTATGATGGCCGGGGCGGTCATCACCGTGGCTCCGGTGCTGATCCTGTTTCTGGCGCTCCAGCGTTTCTACATCCGCGGCATGCTCGCCGGCAGCGTGAAGGGATAGTTGATGAAACTTGCCCATCTCATCGACAGCATGACGGCCGGCAGGCGAGTGGAGGGCGGCCGTCGCTCCGTGAAGCCTGCAGCCCCGCTCAGCCGGCAGCAAGCGCCGCGACACGGCTTGTCGGCGGGCCCAGGACGCATCCGGGCCATGGTTCTGGGCCTGCTACTGGCGGTGGTGTCTGCCGCGCCTGCGAGTGCCCAGTCATCTCGCGTTCTCGACGCCTTCGAGGATTTGACGCCCTGGACAGCCGACGCCTCGACCGATGTATCCTCGACCCTTTCGGCGGTCGAAGGTGCCACAGGCGCTGCGCTTCGGCTTGATTACAATTTCAATGGTCGGTCGGGCTATGCCTTTGCCGCGCGGGATCTCTCGTTCGAAGCACCGGAAAACTACGAGATCAGCTTCCGCGTCCGCGGCGTCGGTCCGATCAACACGTTCGAAGTCAAATTTACCGACGCCTCTGGCGAGAACGTGCACTGGCGCCAGACCACGCGTTACGATTTTCCCGATGGCTGGAGCCAGGTCACGATCAAGAAGCGCCAGGTCATCTGGGCCTGGGGACCGAACCCCGACCGTACCTTTCGCGGGGCAGACCGGATCGAGTTCGTCGTCGTCGCGGGCGAGGGCGGGGAGGGGTTCTTCGAAATCGACGATCTGACCCTGCGGTCGTTGCCGCCTGAACCCTCGGTGCCACCACGTCCCGTGGCTACGGCAACAAGTGCGCTCGCACCTGCCATTGCTTCCCTGGCCGTCGATGACGATGCGCAAACGGCCTGGCGCGCAAGCGCGCTGGAGCCGCAGAGCCTGACGCTCGATCTGGGGTATGAGCGGGAGTTCGGAGGCGTCACCCTGCGCTGGACGGACGGGCAATCGGCTTCGGCGTATCGGCTGATGGCCTCCTCGGATCGACGCGACTGGCGTGAGCTGGCTCGCGTGGACGATGGCGATGGCGGCACCGACTGGCTGTTGACGACCGAGGCCTCGGCGCGCTGGTTGCGGCTGGACCTTGTTAGCGCCGTTCCGGCTCCCGACACGCCTCGCCAGGCCGGTCCCGCTGCCTCGTCCGTAGCAGCCGTTCACGGCCTCGCCGACCTGCGGATCGAGCCGCTCGCCTTCGGCAAGGACCGTACGACCTTTCTGACGGCTGTGGCTGGCGAGAGCCGCCGCGGGCTTTATCCGCGCGGGTTCGCTGGCGAGCAGCCCTACTGGACCCTTGTGGGCGTGGACGGCGGCGGTGAGAGCGGGCTGATCTCGGAAGATGGCGCGATCGAGATCAGGCGCGGTGGCCCTTCGATCGAACCCTTCGTGCTGGATAACGGACGGCTGGTAACCTGGGCCGATGTCGGGATCCGTCAGTCTCTGGTGGAGGACGACCTGCCCATTCCTTCCGTCCAGTGGGATCACGAAGACTGGACGTTGCGGATCACGGCCATCGCCGAAGGTATGCCCGGAGCGGCCGCCCTTTACGGCCGTTATGAACTGACCAACAGGTCTTCGCGGGCCAGAACCCTGACACTGGCGCTCGCGGCTCGACCGATCCAGGTCAACGGCCCGGTCCAGTTTCTGGCGGTACCAGGCGGAGCCAGTCCTCTGGAGCAAATCCAGTGGAACGGCACGGAACTGGTTCTGAACGACACCCTCCGGGTCCAGCCGCTTAGCACGCCAGATGATGTCCGGCTGGCAACATTTGCTGCGGGGGCGGATCCCCAGAGTCTGCTCGCGCGAGGCCCGGACGGCCTCCGGGACGCGGCCGTACAGTCAGACAGGTCGGGCTTGATGGCCGGGGCCCTGACTTACGATCTGGTGCTGCAGCCGGGCGAGACGCGCACTGTTGGCTGGGTCACGAGCCTGGAAGGCCCGTTGCCAGGCCTCTCGCCCAGGGTAATCCCGGCGGCGGTTCTTGCTGACGTCCAGGCAAAGGTTTCGGCGGACTGGCGAGAGAAGCTTGACCGCTTCGACCTCGTCGTGCCGCCGGAAGGTCAGCGTATCGAAGACACGATGAAGACGTCGCTGGCCCATATGCTGATGTCGACCCAGGGGCCTGTGCTTCAGCCGGGAACGCGCAGCTACAATCGATCCTGGATCCGTGACGGGGCGATGATGGCCGAGGGGCTCAACCGGTTGGGCCACGCGGACCTGTCTGCAGAATATCTTGAATGGTACGCGCCTTATGTCTTCGACAATGGCAAGGTGCCGTGCTGCGTCGACCAGCGGGGAGCCGATCCGGTCCCCGAGAACGACAGCCACGGCGAATTCATCTTCCTTGCCGCAGAGACCTTCCGATACACCCGCGATCGCGAACTGCTGCGATCGGTCTGGCCACAGGTCCAGGCAGCCATCGGATACATGGATGGCCTTCGTGCCTCGACCCGGGTTGCGGCCAACCAGACGCCGGAGACCCGACACCTGTTTGGTCTGCTTCCGCCGAGCATCAGCCACGAAGGATATTCGGACCGCCCGGCCTGGTCTTACTGGGACGATTTCTGGGGTCTGCTCGGCTATGCCGATGCTGTGCAGATAGCCCTGGCTCTTGACGAGCCCGACGCCGCAGCGAGGTTCGAGTCGGCGCGGCAAGAGTTCAGCGCCGACGTCATGGCGTCGGTAGCCGCGACAGCAGCCCATCATGGCATCGACTGGATCGCCGGCGCTGCCGACCGGGGCGACTTCGATGCGACCTCGACCACCATCGGGCTGTCGCCCGCAGGCCTCCAGGCCGAACTCCCTCAGGCGCTTCTGGCGAGAACTTTCGAGAAATACTGGGAAAACTTCACCGCACGTCGGGCCAACCAGATCCGTTGGCGCGACTACACGCCTTACGAGCTGCGCACGGTCGGTGCGTTCGTGCGGCTGGGACAGCGCGAACGGGCCATGCAGGCGTTGGACTTCTTTTTTGCCGACCGCAGGCCCCAGGCCTGGAATGGCTGGGCAGAAGTCGTCGGGCGCGACCTTCGCGAACCGCGATTCATCGGCGACATGCCCCACGCGTGGATCAGTTCGGACTACATCCGCTCGTCCCTGGAGCTGTTTGTGTACGAGCGGGACGAAGACAAAGCGCTTGTGCTGGCAGCCGGCCTGCCGATGTCCTGGTTCGACAGCTCGACCGGCGTCGGGGTGACGGGCGTTCGTACGCCTTACGGGCCGCTCACCTACAGCCTTCGCCGGAGGGGCGGAGTGACAACACTCATTCTGTCAGGGGACGCTCGACCGCCGGGCGGGTTCATCCTTCCGTGGCCCGGTGATGAGGCCCTGCCTTCGCTCCTGCGAACTGATGGCCAGGATGCCAGCTGGACCGGCCGCAACCTGCACATCCCCGCCGGCACGCTCAGCGTCGAACTGCGTTCAGAAAGCGCCCCGACAGCCCGGCAATGAGATCATAGTCGGACGAAGGCGTTGCCCTCAGCATCGAACAGGTGCGCACGGGCTGGATCGATGTGCAGCTTCAGGGCTTCGCCAACCGAAGGGCGAACCTCGCCCGGCAACTGCACCGTCAGGGTTTCGGGCGACCCGGGATGGTTCACATAGGCATATGTGGCATTCCCCAGGGTCTCTACAAACGCAGCCTTTGCCTCAATCACGTCGCCGTTGCCCGACAATGCGAGATGCTCCGGCCGCACGCCCAGTGTGACGGCTTCTCCTGCCTTTGCTTGGCCGGCGTCGACGTCGACACTGATTTTTTCGCCTGCAGGGGTCGCCACGACAGCCCTTGTCGATGACGCCTCCACGACTTCCGCAGAGATCAGGTTCATCTTCGGGCTGCCGATGAATTCGGCGACGAAGCGGGTGCGGGGGTGTTCATAGAGCTCCATCGGAGCGCCGACCTGCTCGATCACACCGCCGTTCAGCACGACAATCCGATCGGCGAGAGTCATGGCCTCCACCTGATCATGGGTGACGTAGATCATGGTCGTCTTCAAACGGCCGTGCAGGTTGGCAAACTCGTAGCGCATTCGGACCCGAAGCGCGGCGTCGAGGTTTGAAAGCGGCTCATCGAACAGGAAGACATCCGGCTCGCGCACGATCGCCCGGCCAATGGCGACCCGTTGGCGCTGCCCCCCGGACAGGGCTTTCGGCTTGCGATCGAGATAGTCAACGATGTTCAAGGTTTCGGCGGCCGCCATCACCCTTCGGTCGATCTCTGCCTTCCCAGTTTTTGCCAGCGTCAGTCCAAAGGCCATATTCTGGCGCACGCTCATGTGCGGATAGAGGGCATACGACTGGAACACCATGGCGATGCCCCGGTCGGAAGGTCCAAGCGCGTTGACAACGCGGCCCTTGATCGAGACCTCGCCGACGTCAGCGTCTTCAAGTCCGGCGATGACACGCAAGAGGGTGGACTTCCCGCAGCCCGACGGTCCGACAAAGACGACGAACTCGCCATCGCCAATGGCGAGGTCCACCCCTTTCAATACCTCGGTGGTACCGAACGTCTTTCGAATGCCGGCGAGGACGACGTCTGCCATGTGTTTTCCGACCCTGTCGTAGTCTTTTGAGAGAACTGTAACCGGTTACGGGTCGGTGGGCCAATGCATCGTCGATGAACGCCGGCTTCAATTGTCGGGAGGGTCAATCCTTCGGGGGCCGCCCTTCGAGGTCAGCCTGAGACGTACCGGGCAAACCGACATGGACGTGCCTTCGCAGACTGCTGCTTGGGCGCGAGCGTGCAGGGGAGGGATGTCCGATTCTGACTTAAATGGGCGTTTGGGACTGCCTGATTTCGACGGGGGGAGGGCAGCTTACACCTTGCAACGATTAACCTGACAGCCCCCGGGCACCTTTGCTTGAAATCAAGCGGCAAAAGGACCTTTGACCCGCCGCAGTTAACTTGACAGAGCCCATCAAGAGCAGGGTAGGGCGGCTTGTGGCCTGGCGCAGTTCACGTGTCAGCACGGCATCAACGGTTCAGCCGGAACTCCACCGGTTCGCCCGCTTGCGCCGAAGACGTCAGCCATAACCGGAAAAGGCCCGGCTCGACCGTCGGGCGGCCCTGCTGGTTTATAAACTCCAGCTGCTGCCGGGTCAGAGTGAACCGAACCGTCTTGGTCTCGCCCTCCGCCAGCCTCACCTTCTGCCAGTCGCGCAGCCGGCGCACCGGCTGGGTCAGGCTGGCCACGCGGTCGTGGATGTACAGCTGGACAGTCTCCTCGACCGGCACCGAGCCGGAGTTGGTGACCGCCACCGACGCCTCGATCCGGCCATTGCCGTCCATGGTCGCCGACGACAGCTGCACTGTCCCATAACGAACCTCGCCATAGGTCAGGCCATGGCCAAACGGATACAGCGCCGTATTTGTCGTCTCGCGATAGCGGGCGACGTATTCCTGGGTCGCCAGTGCATTGTTCGCCGGACGGCCCGTCGTCTTGTGATCGTAGTAGAACGGCTGCTGGCCCGAACGGTGGGGAAAGCTGACGGGCAGCCGCCCCGAGGGCGACACCGTGCCGAACACCACATCGGCGACGCTGTGGCCCATCTGGCTGCCCAGGAACCAGGTCACCACAATCGCGTCCGCGTCCTTGACGGCGCCAGACAGTTCCAGCGCCCGACCATTGCGCAGCAGAACCACCACCGGCTTGCCAGTCGCCGCCACCGCCTCGGCGAGGGCACGTTGAGGTGCCGGGATGTCGATCTCGGTCCGCGACTGGGCCTCGCCCGACATCTTGCTGCTCTCGCCGAGCGCCAGCACCACGACATCGGCTCCACGCGCCGCCGCGACCGCTGCCGCGATCCCGCCGTCCAGCGCCGCCTCGACATCCGATCCCTGGACGATCACGAGGTCCGATGGGTCGCTCATCGCTGCTTTGAACCCGGCTTCCAATGAGACCTTCCTGGTCTCATCGCCCCAGATGGTCCACGGCCCGAACACGTCGAGATCTGCCGCGAAAGGTCCGATCAGGGCAATCTTCTGGCCATCGCGGTTCAGAGGGAGCAGACCGCCCTCGTTCTTCAGGAGCACGATCGACTTCACACCGGCTTCCCTCGCCAGGTCATGGTGCGCCTTGGCATTAACGACCGCCTTCTCGCGCACAGGGTCGCACCCGCGATAGGGATCGTCGAACAGCCCCAGCATGGCCTTGGCCAGCAGCACGCGCCGCACCGCCTGATCGATCCGCGCCATCGGGACGTCGCCCTTGGCCACCAGGTCTGGAATGTGTTCGAGATACAGCCCCGAAACCATGGACATGTCGACCCCGGCCAGCAGGGCGATCCGCGCCGCATCCCGCCCGTCCTCGGCGAAGCCGTGGGCGATCAGTTCCTGTTCGGAGGTATAGTCCGACACGACGAACCCGGTGAAGCCCCACTCATCTCGCAAGATCTCGGTCAGCATCCGGTGATTGCCGCTGGTCGGCACGCCGTTCAGGTCGTTGAACCCGCTCATGACCGACAAGGCTCCCGCCTCGAATGCGGCCTTGAACGGCGGCAGGAAGGTGCCGCGAAGCGTCGCCTCGCTCATGTCGGTGGTATTGTAGTCCATGCCGCCGATCGCTGCAGAATAGGCCACGAAATGCTTGGGCGTGGCCAGCAGGGCGTCACGATCGGCAAGACCCTTGTCGCCCTGGAAGCCGCGCACCCTTGCCGCCGCCAGCCGCTCGTTCAGCAGCACGTCCTCGCCTGCCCCTTCGACCACCCGGCCCCACCTCTGGTCCCGCGCGACGTCGACCATGGGGGCGAAGGTCTGATGGATGCCGCTGGCAGCCCCCTCGATCGCCGCGGCGCGGGCCGTGCGCAGCGCCAGGTCGGCGTCGAACGCCGCCGCCTCGCCAAGCGGCACCGGAAAGACCGTGAACAGCCCGTGGATGATGTCCGCAGCGAACAGCAGCGGGATCTTCAGACGGCTTTCCTCCACGGCGATGGTCTGAATCCTCCGCCCGGCATCGGCCCCGACACCGTTGAACAGATTGCCGACGGTGCCTTCCCGGATCATTTGGTTGATGCGCTCGGGATCGCCCTGGCCGTCCAGTGGATTGACGTTCTGGGGTCGGAACCGGAACGGATCTCCCAGGATATTCAGCTGGCCCGCCTTCTCGACGATCGTCATCTGCGCGATCAGGGCCTCGACACGCTCGACGTCCTGAGCCCGGACGTTTCCGGGCAACGAAAACAGCCCGGCTCCAAAGGCCGCCAGGCCCGCGGCGCTCAGCACACTGCGGCGGCTCGGGCCGGAACCGGCGTAGTTGGGGAAGTCATTCATATTCAGGCTCTGGCGAAATCTGGACGGCTAAAGACACGATATCGGATTGTAACCGTTTACTTGGTGCCACCGACAGGGCGCGCGCCTCAAATTTGTGAGGAACAAGGAAACCTCACTTCCAGCAGATCTGCGGAGACCGAGGCTACGTATTCTCCGGATTGGCACAGGTTCGGAGCGGATCACGGGCAGGGAGAGACTTTAACCACCGCGCAAACCCAGTCACCGCGGCGCGCTGGGGTAGGCAAAGGTCAGAGATCAGCTGTTCAAGGGGTGAGTGGCGGTGCTGTCAGTCTAACACTAACTTGTCTCCACAGAGGGCGGCGTAAGCCGCTGACGGAGATGATTGTTTGTAGGGCCGATATCGTTCAAGCGCCACCGCTTCCCAGCTGATGTGATCCGTCAGGCGGTTTGGCTGTACTTCTGGTTCAGCCTGAGCTTTCGGGACGTCGAAGAACTGATGGCGGCCCGCGGGATCGAGGTCAGCTACGAGACGATCCGATGCTGGACGATCAAGTTTGGGCCGTTGATTGCTCATCGGCTGAGGAAGCGAAGGCCTGCTCCGTCGCCGCGACGGCACCTGGACGAGGTGGTCTGCAGCATCGGCGGCAAGCGGATGTTTCTGTGGCGCGCTGTCGATGACGAGGGCGAGGTTCTCGACGTTCTGGTCCAGCGCAGACGGGACACCGAGGCTGCACTGAAGCTGATCAAGAGGCTCCTTCGCAACCAGCCGGTTGAACCGCAGACGATTACGACAGACGGCTGGGCTTCATACGGTGCCGCTCTCGAGCAACTGGATCTGAAGCACATCCACCGCCCCGGACGGCTCCGGAAGAACAACCGGATTGAGAACTCCCATCTCTCGATCCGAAGACGGGAACGCCAGCAGCAGCGGTTCAAATCGCAGGCATCTGCCCAACGCTTCCTCACCACCCATGCGGCGATCTACAACACCTTCAACATCCAGCGTCATCTAGTCAGCAGACTCACCCTCCGCCGTTTCCGCAGCGAAGCCGATGCTGTGTGGGCTCTTGCGACTGCCTGAATTTGGCAGGGAAGGGTGCTTTACAATTTACCGCCATTAACCTGACATGGCCGTGAACCGATCCCTAACGGAGCCGAGCCCGAAGTAAAGCGTTGCCTTCGAACCTTGAGATAAGCAAGGTTCGACCGATGACTTCCCCCGATCCCCGCCAGACCGAAAACGACAATCTGCGCCCGCCCGCCCATGACGGTGAGCCGCCCCGGCCGGCGACCGAGCCCGCAGGATCTGAAGGCTCCAGCAACTCGGGCGAAACCGAGACCGAGCCCGCCACCGGCAAGGAAAATCCATGACGCCACGCTTCGCCGCCCTCCTCGCCACCGCCGCCCTGGTTTCGACCCCGGCCTTGGCACAGGCGCCCGCCGCCTGCCAGGTCACCGCCGACCACGTCGTGGCCAATGGCGGTCTGACCAAGAGCCGCGCCGCCGTGGCCTCCGGTCGCCTGACCATCCTGGCCATGGGCTCGTCCAGCATCGAAGGGGCCGGGGCCAGCCGACGCGACCTCGGCTTCGTGCCGATGCTGGAGGCCGGTCTGGAGCGCCGTCTGTCCGGCGTGGCCGTCACCGTGATCAACAAGGGGATCGGCGGGGAAACGGCGAAGGATACGGCCGATCGCCTGAGACGCGAGACGGCCGCGGCCTCGCCCGATCTGGTGATCTGGCAGCTGGGCACCAACGATGTGCTGCGCGATCGACCGGGCGACGACATCTTCGCCGACCTGCGTCGGGGCGAGGCCATCCTCGACGCCGCTGGGGTAGACGTCCTGCTGATCGATCCGCAACGCCTGCCCGACGCCACGACCAACCCCGGCTTCAAGGGCCGAAACCCGGCGCTCGGCGACCTGTCGCGGTTGCTGGCCCTGGAAGCCGGTCGCGTCGGCTATGCGGTTTCGGGACGTTTCGCCGCCATGAGTGGCTGGACCGGTTTGGCCGGCAGTTCCGGCGTCGGCCCCGACGATCTGCATTTCAACGACGAGGGCTATGCCTGCTGGGCCGAGATCACGGCAGAGGGCCTGGCCGCCGCCCTTCGCTGACGGCGACGGAACACACGGGTATGCGAGGGATTTGAAAGGCCTGTAACGGAGGAGGCAGTCATCCAACTTGCCGTGCCCTTTCGCGGAATGGCGCTTAGGCGCCAACCGGAAGGGGAGGGATTTCCGTTCCTGACTCAAAGCGGTTGATGGGAAGGTCCGCTTTGGGCGGGACTTGCCGGTGTCGGCCTACAAAACCGGACGTTCGTCAAAGCGGAAGCTTGGAGTCGCTAAATATGATCCAGCCATCGACACCTTGATTAAGACTGCCGTTGCGTCTGCATTCTTTGTCCGACGATCTCAATAACATGGCGGCGCGTACGAACCTTCATTCGGCGCGGCTGAACACCCGGACATAATCGACCTCCATCGTCTGGGGGAACGCCCGGTCGTCGACACCTTCGGCCCCGCCCCAATCGCCGCCGACGGCGATATTCAGGATCATGTAGAAGGGGGCGTCGAACGGCCAGGTGGCGGGATCACCGCGACCATCGTTGCGGAAGCGATAGTAGCCGACGGTGCTGTCAGTCTAACGCCAACTTGTTTCCACTGAGGACGGCTAAGCCGCTGACGGGGATGATGTTTCGTGAAGCCGATTTCGTTCAAGCGCTACCGCTTTCCAGCCGAAGTGATCCGTCAGGCGGTATGGCTGTACTTTCGGTTCAGCCTCAGTTTTCGGGACGTCGAGGAATTGATGGCCGCTCGTGGCGTGGACGTGAGCTATGAGACGATCCGGTGCTGGACGATCAAGTTTCGGCCTCAGATCGCTAAACGATTGAAGAAGCGGCGGTGGCCTCCGTCTCCACGCTGGCACCTGGACGAGGTGGTCTGCAACATCGGTGGCAAGCGGATGTTTCTGTGGCGAGCCGTCGACGACGAGGGCGAAGTCCTCGACGTCCTGGTCCAGCGCCGGCGGGATACGGAGGCGGCATTGAAGCTGCTAAGGCGGCTCCTTCACAACCAGCCGGTGGAGCCGCAGACGATCACGACGGACGGCCTGGCGTCATACGGCGCGGCTCTGGATCAGCTGGATCTTAGGCATCTGCATCGACCGGGCCGGCTCCGCGAGAACAATCGGATCGAGAACTCTCACTTGCCAATCCGCCGACGAGAACGACAGCAGCAGCGGTTCAAATCCCAGGCCTCAGCCCAGAAATTCCTCGCCACCCACGCAGCGATCTACAACACCTTCAACACCCAACGCCATTTGATCAGCAGACCAACCCTTCGGCAATTTCGTGCAGAAGCCGATGCTGCATGGGCGGCCGCCTTCGACTGAAATCAGGCAGGGAAGGGGCCTTTTGGGCGGCAGCAGTTAACCTGACAGCGCCCGTGGCCGGTGGGCTTGGCGTTGCAGGCGCGGTATCCGCCTACCTTGACGAACGGAAGCGTTCAATTGCGACGCTCAAGGCCTTGGGGGCCGAAGGGGCACTTGTCCGTGATATCTATCTGATCCAGATCAGCGCACTCGCCGCGCTCGGCGGTGCTGTCAGTCTAACGCTAACTTGTCTCCACTGACTACGGCCTAAGCCGCTAACGGGGATGATGTTTCGTGAAGCCGATTTCATTCAAGCGCCACCGCTTTCCAGCTGATGTGATCCGTCAGGCGGTATGGCTGTACTTCCGGTTCACCCTTAGTTTTCGGGACGTCGAGGAACTGATGGCCGCTCGCGGCGTGGACGTGAGCTATGAGACGATCCGTTGCTGGACGATCAAGTTTGGACCTCTGATCGCCCGGCGACTGAAGAAGCGGCGGTGGCCACCGACGCCTCGTTGGCATTTGGATGAGATGGTCTGCAACATCGGCGGCAAGTGGATGTTTCTATGGCGAGCCGTCGACGACGAAGGCGAGGTCCTCGACGTTCTGGTCCAGCGCAGACGGGATACGGACGCCGCACTGAAGCTGCTCAGGCGGCTCCTTCACAACCAGCCGGTGGAGCCGCAGACGATCACGACGGACGGCCTGGCGTCATACGGCGCGGCTCTGGATCAGCTGGATCTTAGGCATCTGCATCGACCGGGCCGGCTCCGCGAGAACAATCGGATTGAGAACTCTCACTTGCCAATCCGCCGACGAGAACGACAGCAGCAGCGGTTCAAATCCCAAGCCTCAGCCCAGAGATTCCTCACCACCCACGCAGCGATCTACAACACCTTCAACACCCAACGGCATTTGATCAGCAGAACGACCCTTCGGCTTTTTCGGGCCGAAGCGGCTTCTGCATGGGCAACTGCGACGGCCTGATTGCAGGCAGGGTAGAGAGGCTTTCGACTTAACGCAGTTAACTTGTCAGGACCCGTCCAGGCGCTGTTGTCAGAAAACGATCGCAAAGTCCGCAAACCCGGCGAAACGCGCAAGGCCCATAAAGGCGCTCCGCTGACGGGCCTGATTTACGACACGGCCGGCCATCGGATGTCGCCAACGACCGCGCGGCAGAAGAACAAGCCAGCCTATCGCTACTACGCCTCGACCGCTGTCCAACTCGGTGACCCATCGAAGGCCGGCGCCGTCCCCAGAGTGTCAGCCCCCCTGATTGAGGCCTTGATCGCAGCACGGCTAAAGGAGCTTAAGATCCCCGCAGCCAGCGGACCTGCTGCGGACTGGAACGGCATCCGTGACCTGATCCACCGCATTGAGGTCCGTGCTGATGGCATCCGGGTCGAGCTTGACAGGCCTGCGCGGCAACGGGCGATGCGGGACATGCCCGCTGCCATTCGCGTCAGCCTTGAGCGGTTTGACGCAACGGACGACCGCCTCGTGATCGATATCAAGACACGCACGATCAGGAGAGGTGGGTCAAAGATCGCATTCGGACCTGACGGGCAGCCCGCCCTGAAAAACACCACCGTCGATCCTGCCCTAACTTCTGCGCTGATCCGAGCCGAGGCATGGAAGCGGAAGATACTGAGCGGCGACGCTGAGAACCTGGCAGCGATCTCCCAAGCCGAAAACGTCACACCAGCCTATGCTCGACGGATGATACGACCTGCGTATCTCGCGCCTGACCTCAAAGCCTCAATCCTCGACGGCCGCCAACCGATTGGCCTGACTCTCGAAGCCATCACCCGGACGGAGATGCCCCTCGACTGGAATGACCAACGACGGCTCTACGCCGGTCGCTGAACGCCTGACGGCACCAAGAGGGCGCTGTTCCCAGAACCGCCAACGCATTCCCTGATCGTGACTGACAAATTCCCTGTTTCGTCCTCAGGAAATCCCTGTTCCTGACAGCCTCTTTGAAGTCTAACCCGCCCGCAAATCCAGTGCTGGCGGGCTTTTTTAACGTCGCTGAGTTCGTTCGGACGGTCCAAAACCGGGCCGATCTCCCTGTAGAGTCCCTGTAAACCGCAAAACCGCGCAAAAGGACCCGTCGCCGGAAGAACAGAGACGAGGGGCGAAGTTCGACGACTTATGAGGAGTTAGAAAACCAGCGGAGACGGACTTCCCGTCTCCGATTACCTGCATGTCGCGGGAATGTCGGAGGAAGTTCCCGGTTCTGGGAAAATCGTTATATTACAAGGGAATGGCTGGCGGAGAGGGTGGGATTCGAACCCACGGTACCCTTCCAGGCACGCCGCATTTCGAGTGCGGTACATTCGACCACTCTGCCACCTCTCCGCGGTGCCGAAGTCGCTAGGTCGAAGCGAGCGGTCTCTCTAATGGGCCGGGCGCTTCACCGCAAGCGGGATACGGAAGGATTTTCTTCCCTATCGCTGAGCCGGCAAGGCCAGTCCGGGGGCCTGGCCCGAGTGCGGGTCGGCGTCGCGGATCCGGAACAGTTCGGCGGGGCGTCCGCCGGTTCCGGTCGATAGCAGGCCGGTGGGCTGCACCAGACCGGTGCGCTCGACGCCGCGACGGAAATTCTGTTTGTGGAGTGTAAGGCCGGCGACGGCTTCTGCCGCCGCCTGCAGACCCGACAGGGTGAACGTGTCCGGCGTCAGTTCGAACAGGACGGGGCGATACTTGAGCTTGGATCGCAGTCGCCCCAGACCGGTGGCCAGGATGCGTCGATGGTCTGAAACCATGGTTCGACCCGGCATTTCTGCCTCGGTGGGTCGATCCCGGTCGCGCGCCGCCTCGGTCACCAGACCGGCTTCATAGAGGAGCTCGTAGCGATCCAGCGCCCTTTCCTCATTCCAGCGATGGTCGGCCCCGGTCGCAAATAGGGACTGGACACGGGCGGCCCTGCGATCGTCCTGCCCAGCCCATTCCAGAAGCGCACTGGACAGTGCGAGGGCCGAAGCCGGGCCGCTCCGGCGATCTTCCCACGGGAAGATTTCGAAGAGCGGCGTCCAGTGCGCGTCGGGCACCGATGCCGTTTCAGCTTCGCGGGTCAGGGCGAGATAGCCCACGGACACCTCACGGGCGCGTTCTGGACCCGGGGTCGGACGAGGCGAGGCCCGGCCCGCATCGCCAAAGGTATAGAGCTGTTCCACAAAGCCCGGACGAAAGCCCGTTTGCGCGGCGACGAAGGCGCGCAGTGACAGTTCGAAAGTCCTGTCCCGGACGGGGTCGAAAGGGCCGAAGGGCAGGGCGAGGTCGGGCCCTGAGCCCGTGGTCAGAACGCAGAGGGCGCGCTCATGCAGGGCCATGACAACGGCTGATAGGCCAATGCGGACGCCGTGCTCGCCCCCGAAGGACATGGCTTCACTCCGTATGCCAGGCGTCGGCTCCGGGCAGGATGCCGACAGCTTCAGCCAGGACGCGATAACGCTCGAGGTAGCGCGCCTGGGCGAGCGGAGCAGGCAGGGGGTCGATGGTCAATTGGAAACCCGACGGAGGCGCACCGAAAAGTTTGAGCGACTCGCTCCGCTCGAAGCCTGCCAGCTGGGTGGCTTCGAAGAAGGCACAGGCCCGGTCCGCTTTCTTGATCAGGGTCTTGACGGCAACCGGGGATTTGGGCGGCAGACCAAACCGCACGTGAATGGCGCTCTCCAGCCGCGCCTCGAACGCCTTGTAGTTGACCCCGAGCGCGGATTTGAACGGAGAAATCATGTCGCCGATGACATATTCGGACGCGTCGTGGAGCAGGGCCGCAAGACGCCATCTGGGATCCAGATCCGGCTTTATGTGGACTGCGATGTCCTCGACGACGCACGAGTGCTGGGCGACGGAAAACGCGTGCTCCCCGATGGTCTGACCGTTCCAGCGGGCCACGCGCGCGAGGCCGTGGGCGATATCCTCGATCTCGATGTCGAAGGGAGACGGGTCCAGCAGGTCCAGGCGACGCCCGGACAGCATCCTTTGCCATGCGCGCGGAGCCGGGCTTCGGGACGGTCTGGCAACGGGGGTCGATATCGGGCGGTCAGACAAGGTATTGGTCCTGGGCAGCGGGTCGGTCACGTGACCCATTCCATTGCCAGGATCAAGACCGCTATTCGCCCACGTTCAGGGTGACCAGATCCTTGGCATCGTCGAACACGCCGTCATTGTTGCGATCCTTAGCGCGGACCGTTGCAACAACAATAGGCCCGCCCTGGGGACCGCGGGCTTCATAGCCGACCAGACGCCAGCCGGCTTCCGATGCCGCATTGTCCGTCAGGATATAGGTCACACGGGTCGCAGATCCGGGTGCGCGGGTCCGGATCTCGGCGGCGTCGTCATGAGCCTGGACACTGACCGACTCGTCGGACGAGGAGATGGCCACCGCCTGGCTGCCTTCGCTGGCATCGATGCTGAAGCCGCCGATACGGACACGGGCGTTGTCGCCATCGGTATCGACAGCCATGCCCGGCAGGCGAACGCTGGCGTCATCGCCGCTGGATTCGACGGTCACGCCTGGCATCCGCACCGTGGCGCGGTCGCCGGATTGTGCGCTGGATTCTGCCCTGGCGAGATCTGCTTCTGCGCGCGCGACCTCGGCATCGGCCCGAGCCGCCTCAGCGTCGGCCCGAGCCGCCTCCGTATCGGCCGCTGCGCCACGCATCTGGGCTGCGGTGCTGGGCATTCCTGCGATGAGTTCGTTCTCGAACCGTGCCAGAGCCTCGTCCGGGGTTGTTCCTTCGAGGCTGACCAGATGCAGGGACACCTCAGCCCCGCGCGGTCCTCCATAGGTACAGACCGTCCCCTCGGCCTGGGCTGATCCCTTGCGGGTCAGCGCCCCGAGGGTGTCAGGGCATTGAAGGGTATCAATGACGCGCAGCACCGCGTGACCGTCTCCACCCTCGCTGGTGCGTGTAGAGGTAATGCTGGAGCCTTCGTCACAGCCCGCAAGAAGGGCAGACACGGCGCAGAGGGTAATCAGGGCGGTACGCATCATCCTATCCTTTTTGGATACCCCATAGTCCCGCCGATCGCCCGGTCGCGCCAGTGAAATCGCGGTAATCGGCGTGGCGGCTTTGGCATGCAGCGATGTCCCCGCCGTGACGGTGTCGGATCAGCTTCCGGGCCGCCCGCCTTCCCGTCGGTTCAGAAAGGCGAGGCGCTCGAACAGATGGACGTCCTGTTCGTTCTTGAGCAAGGCTCCGTGGAGCGGCGGGATCAGCTTGTTGGGCGTCTTTTCGCGCAGGGTCTCGGGGTCGATATCCTCGACCAGCAACAGCTTGAGCCAGTCCAGCAGTTCCGAGGTGGAGGGCTTCTTCTTCAGGCCTGGCGTGTCGCGGATTTCATAGAAGGTCTTGAGCGCCGAGGAGACCAGCCGACCCTTGATGCCCGGGAAGTGGACCTCGACGATGGCCTTCATCGTCTCGTCGTCGGGGAAGCGGATGTAGTGGAAGAAGCATCGGCGCAGGAAGGCGTCGGGCAGTTCCTTCTCGTTGTTGGACGTGATCACCACGACCGGGCGGACAGCGGCCCGGATGGTTTCGCCGGTTTCCTGGACGAAGAACTCCATCCGGTCGAGTTCCTGGAGGAGGTCGTTGGGGAACTCGATGTCGGCCTTGTCGATCTCGTCGATCAGCAGGACGGGCCGTACGGGGCTGGTGAAGGCTTCCCAGAGCTTGCCGGGCTTCAGATAATTCCTCACGTCCTGGACGCGTGGATCGCCCAGCTGGGAATCCCTGAGGCGGCTGACAGCATCGTATTCGTAGAGGCCATTATGGGCCTTGGTCGTCGACTTGACGTGCCAGGTGATCAGCGGAGCATTCAGGGCGCTGGCCATCTCATAGGCCAGAACGGTCTTGCCGGTGCCGGGCTCGCCCTTGATCAGCAGGGGGCGCTCCAGGGCGACAGCGGCATTGACCGCGATCTTCAGGTCCTGGGTGGCGATATAGTTCGAGGTGCCCTCGAACCGGTCGGTTGGCCGCTGCATCGGGGTGTCATCGCTCCGGTGGTGTCGGGTGACGCCTAGCGAAGGCCGGCTGACTTAACAACGGTCAGGTTGGCGCGCTCAGCCATGGTCGTCCCTGATCAGGCTATGATGCCGGGTGTCGCGCATGGTCGCATAGGTCAGCAACGAGATGCCGATCATGCCGGTGACGTACCAGAAATACAGGCTTTCATTGCCGTCCAGCTTGAACCAGAGCGCGACATATTCGGCGGTTCCGCCAAAGGCGGCATTGGCAATGGCGTAGGGCAGGGCCACGCCGAGCGCGCGGATGTGGGCTGGAAACAGCTCGGCCTTCACGACGGCATTGATGGCAGTATAGCCGGAGACGATCACCAAAGCCGACAGGCTGAGCAGGAAGGCCATGATCGGATCGGTCGTGGTCGACAGCGCCGTCATGATCGGGACGGTGCAAAGTACGCCCAGGATCCCGAAGGTGATCATCACGGGCTTTCGCCCGATCCGGTCCGACAGGGCCCCGACCGCCGGCTGCAGCAGCATGAAGACGAAGAGGGCCGCCGCGCTGATTTCGGTCGCCGTCGTCTTCTGAAAGCCCGCCGTATTGGTCAGGAATTTCTGGAGATAGGTCGTGTAGGTATAGAAGGCGAGCGTACCGCCCGCGGTCAGGCCGATGACCATCAGCGCCTCTTTCGGGTGCTTCAGGAACAGTAGCAGGGCACTGGATTTTGGCGCCGATCCGGTTTCCCGGGCCTTGAACTCGGCGGTTTCGTCGAGACCGCGCCGCAGCCAGAACACCACCACGGCCAAGGCCGCTCCGACAAAGAAGGGGATGCGCCAGCCCCACGACGCCAGTGCGGCCTCGCCAATCGTGTTCTGCAGGACGATCAGGAGCAGCAACGCGAGGAGCTGCCCCGAGATCAGGGTCACGTACTGGAAGCTGGACCAGAAGCCGCGATGCTTCGCCGTGGCCATCTCGGACAGATAGGTCGCGGAGGACCCGTATTCGCCGCCCACACTCAGCCCCTGCAGCATGCGTGCGACCAGCAACAGGACCGGTGCGGCGAGGCCGATGGTGGCATAGGTCGGGAGGCAGGCGATGATCAGCGACCCCGTGCACATCAGGGTCACCGACAGCGTCAGGCCGGCCTTGCGGCCTTTCCGGTCCGAATAGACGCCCATCACCCAGGCGCCGATGGGCCGCATCAGGAAGCCAACGGCAAACACGGCGGCGGCCTGGAGCAATTCGGCCGTGTCGCTGCTGGACGGGAAGAAAAGCGGCGCGAAATACAGGGTGAAGGCCGCATAGGCGTACCAGTCGAACCATTCGACCAGGTTGCCGGTTGAGCCGCCAATGATGTTTCGCAGGCGGCGGGCCGGGGTCATGGGGACGGGAGGCGATGCCGGGTCTGTCATGGTCAGCCCTGCTGGAACGGGTAGAAGCCCGACCCAAGCTGCAGGATGGCCGTGAGCTCGTCCAGAGCCCCGCGCGTCTCGTCGATCAGGGCAGGATCAGCCAGGTCCCGGGCGGTCAGGGCCTCGCGGTACCAGCGGTTGGCCCAGGTCCCGAGCCGGCCATAAAGGCTGTCGGTCATCCGCATGGTGGGGTGGGTCGCCGCCAATTCGGCCTCGGTCAGGACGACCCGCAGTCGCAGGCAGGCCGGCCCGCCGCCGTTTCGCATCGACTGGCGGACGTCGACGTACTCGACCGAACCGATTGAGCCATTGGACGCCGCCAGGGCCTGCGCGACCGCATGGCTGCGCGGGTTATCACGGGTCTCGGTCGGGCAGATCAGGGTCAGGCGGTCCTGTCGCGGAATCCGCACCAGCATCGAGTTGAACAGATAGCTGGAAATGGCGTCAGCCAGCGGCAGGTCCGCGGTCGGGACTTCCACGAAGATCGGTTCGAACCGCCCGGCTGCAGCCTGCTGGATCGCGCGTTTCGTCGCTTCCGTGTCTTCGAAGGCCAGTTCGTGGAAGAAGAGTGTGTCCAGCGATCCGACGCAGACGACGTCGTTGTGAAAGGTGCCGCCGGCAATGGCCGCACGAGACTGACGGGCCAGAACCGGTCCCTGCGCGCCGTGCCGACGCACGATGGCCTCGCAGGCCTGACGGGTCTGGCGGGCAGGGTAGGGGCCTTCCCAGGACTCGAAGGCGTCGCGCCCCCAGACCAGCAGATTGACGCCGGGCTCGCCGTGATCGGCACAGAGCCGCACGTGGTTGGCCGCACCCTCGTCGGCCAGATGGGCCACGGCCGGAAGCGCGTCGTGGACTGCGAAATGCTCTGGATCCGGGAACAGCGCGTTCAGCGACCTGCGGGTCTGTTGGTGCTCCAGTGAGCGATGCAGATTGGTGTGCAGGTTGGCGGGGGTGAAATGAACCCGACCGTCGGCGCTGTCGGCCGATGGGGTCACAGTCGCGGCATTGGCGGCCCACATGGGGCTGGCCGAGCAGGCGGCGGCGGCAAAGCTCGGTGCGTCCTTCCAGGCCTGTTCGAGGACGCTGGCGTCCGTCCCCGTAAAGCCAAGGCCGCGCAGGAAGTCGATATCCGGGCGCTCGTGGGGCGGCAGGACGAACTGAGGCAGGCCGAGATCGGCAAGCCGCTTCATCTTGTCGAGCCCCTGAAGAACGGCCGCGCGTGGGTTGGACGCCTCGCCCCGGTTCAGACTGGAGGCGAGGTTCCCGGGCGAAAGACCGGCATAGGAATGGGTCGGACCGATCAGGCCATCGGCATTGGCCTCGACGGCTGTCATGCGTCTACGCCCCTTAGGCCCTTGATCTCGCTCTCGATGTTTCGCACGGCCCCGGCCTCGAAACTGGCGACCGGATAGGCGCAATAGTCAGCCGCGTAGTAGGCGCTGGGCCGGTGGTTGCCGCTGGCCCCCAGACCGCCGAACGGCATGTCGCCCGCAGCGCCCGTCGTCGGGCGATTGAAATTCACGACACCGGCGCGGATCCGGCGAATGAAGTGGTTCCAGTTTGCTGGGTCGTCGCTGATCAGGCCGGCGGACAGGCCGTAACGCGTGGCATTGGCCTGCGCGATGGCGGCTTCAAAGGTCGGGACGCGGGTCACCGACAGGAAGGGCGCGAACATCTCCTCGTCGGGGACGTCGATACCAGTCACATCAATGATGGCGGGACGCACGAAGGCTCCGGGCAAATTGCCGACGGGACCCGAGGCGCGGATGACGGTTGCCCCCCTGTCGATCCGTTCCTGCAGCGCTGCAAGTGCAGCCTCTGCCGCGCGGTTCGAGATTAGAGGGCCGGCATAGGGTTCGGGCGTGCTGTCCCACGGCGCGAAGATCAACCGATCAACCATGGCATTCACCGCTTCGATCACCGCGTCACCCTGCGGTCCTTCTGGAACAATCAGGCGACGAGCACAGGAGCAGCGCTGGCCGGTGGTGACGAAGGCCGACTGGACGACCAGCCCGGCAACCGCCTCGGCATCGGCCGTATCCCAGACCACGAGCGGATTGTTGCCGCCCAGTTCCAGCGCGAGGATCACATGCGGATCATCGGCAAACTTCCGCCGGAAATGCGCGCCGGCCGCTCCGGAGCCAGTGAACATCAGGGCATCGATCGGCTGCTCCAGCAGGGCGGCCCCGGTATCGCGACCGCCCTGGATCAGGTTGAACACGCCGGTTGGCAGGTCGGCCTCGGCGAGGCACTCGGCCATCAACTGACCGGTGTGCGGGGTCTCCTCCGATGGCTTGAAGACCACCGTGTCGCCCGCCAGCAAGGCCGGGACGATATGGCCGTTGGGCAGGTGCCCCGGGAAGTTGAAGGGCCCGAGGACCGCGGCGACGCCATGCGGCCGATGGCGCAGGGTGGCCGACCCGAAGGCTGTTTCGGCAGTCCGTTCGCCGGTCCGCTCGTCATAGGCGCGGATCGACAGATCGACCTTGCCGGCCATGGATCCGAGCTCTGCGGTGGTCTCCCACAACGCCTTGCCCGTTTCGCGACTGATAGCCCGAGCGATCTCGGGGGCACGGCTTTTCAGGACCGCCTGGTAGCGTTTGACGGCATCGATCCGGTCGCTACGCGGGCGATCGGCCCAGTCGGGAAAGACAGCGCGCGCGCGTTCAACGGCGGCAGCGACCTCTGTTGGAGAGGCAGCAGGGCCTTCCCAGACAGTGTTGCCCGTGGCGGGATCGGTGGAGATGATCTGGGTCATGGAGTTCACGCCTTCACGCGCACGGTGTCGCCAGCCCGGACCTTCAGCGCCTCGGCAACGTCAGGGGTCAGTATGGCGGTCTGGCCGTCCAGCCCGACCCGGGCACGGACAGCCCGGAAGCCGGACACGGCATTGGTGGATATCAGGGACGGCAGTTCGGCCTCGACCTCGTCGGCAATGCCGACGGTCAGCTGCCGGGCGTCGCGGACTGTCCGGATATGATCCCGGGGACAGGTCACCGTCGGGCCCGCGTCGAAGATGTCCACCAGACCGTTCGGGCGAAACCCTTCGGATTCCAGCAGGGCCATGGCGGGCACGCCCTGCGGATGAACCTTGCCGATCACGGCACGGGCGGGCTCCGGAAGCAGTTCGACATAGATCGGGTGGCGTGGCGCGAGGTCGAGGATGAACTGCTTGTCCGTCGAGCCCGTCATCATGTCCGCCTCGTCAAACGGCATGGGAAAGAACTTATGGGCCACATGGTCCCAGAAGGGACAGGCACCGTCAGGCGTGAATACCCCGCGAAGCTCGGCGAGAACCGTTTCGGCAAACAGGTCCGGCTGGGCACCGATCAGCATGTAACGACTCTGGCTCAGCAGGCGACCCGCTCCACCCTTGCGGCGGTCTGCCTTCAGGAACAGCGAGCCCACCTCGCTCCATCCGCTGCACTCGTTCACCAGCTGCAGCGTCTGGTGCTCCAGCTTGATGTCCAGCGAGGGCGAGGAGGAGGCGTTGGTATTGACCCGGAATGAAAAGAACGGACGGTTCAGGCCGACAGCGGCCTTGACGCTGGCGATCCCGTCGACATCGCCCGTGTCGGTTTCCTCCAGCATCAGGGTGTACCAGCACTGCTGGGCAGGCAGGGCACCGGCGAAACTGTCCCGGCTGAGATCAAGCCGTTCGGTCAGCTGGTCCGGATCTTCCGGCAGGCTGGTGAAACCCGGTCCGGACAAGATGGCCAGCTCCAGAAGGTAATCGAGGTCGGCGGGACCGGCGGGGCGGACGACGAGCATTTACATCGTCTCCAGACGCAGGCGCTTCAGTTCCAGCGCATCGATCTCGCCGGATGCCAGCTTGCATAGCACAAGCGCGCTGAGCTGGGCCCGCTCGACGAAGCTTTCGGGCCAGGCGAACTCGCGCTCGGAATGGATGTTTCCCCCCCGAACGCCCAGAGTGTCGATGTTTGGCAGCCCCGATGCATGGAGGTTGTTGCCCTCGCACACGCCACCTGAAGGAGTCCAGGCAATCGGCTGGCCCAGCAGGGCCCCCGTCGCGCGGACAGCTTCGAACAGGGCAGTCTGTGAGGCGTCCATGGGCTTTGGAGCCCGGGTCATGCCGCCATGAAGATCCAGCGTCAGGCCTTCGAAGGGCGCCGTGGCCACAATTTCGGATATGGCGTCGGTGATCCATGCCGCCGACGGGGCGTCGGGAACGCGGACATTGAAGCGAACCACTGCACGGTCGGCGACGACGTTCAAAGCCCCGCCACCGCTGATCTTCGCAACGTTGACGGTCACACCTTCGCGACGACCGTTCAGACCATGGAGGGCGGCAGCGACGAGGGCCGCACCCGCGATGGCGTTGCGCCCCTCCTCGAAGGCTCTGCCGGCATGCGCGGCCTTGCCCGTCACGATCAGATGGTAGTTGCCGCTGCCTTTGCGGGCTCCGGCCATCGTCCCGTCGGCCAGCGCCGGCTCGTAGGTCATGCCGACATGCCCGGCGGCACCCAGCTTTGCCAGCAGCGGAGCCGATGCGGGCGAGCCGATTTCCTCGTCCGGCGACAGCAGCACCGTCCAGCCGACCCGCTCGCGTCCCGGATGGGTTTCGAAGGCCTCGAGCGCCGCCATCAGGACGGAAATGCCACCCTTCATGTCGGCGATACCCGGACCATTCAACGCGCCATCGTCTCTGGCAGCGACGGTCTGGAAGGCGCTTTCCGCAGGATAGACCGTGTCATAGTGGCCCGTCAGCACAATCTGGACCGGGGCGTCCGGACGCGCGGTGATCAACAGCGCGTCAGCGTGGGCCTCGGTCCGGACCACGCCGTCATCGCCGATCGTCGTCGAGCCCCGGGTCGGAATCCGCGCGACACTGGCAGGCAGACGGCCAGCCTCCGTCTCCAGAGCGGCAAGAACGGCATTCAGGCCATCAGCATTCCGGCTGCCGGAGTTGAGGTTGGACCAGGCGATTGCACGGTCGACGATGTGACCGCTCTGCGCCGCGACATGGTCGAGCACAGTCTGGTCGTGGGGGTGAATCCGCATGGCGCGGACCCTAGCGTTACGATTTTGAAAGGTGAACCCCGCTGGCTTCCGGATTGGCCAGGACATGGTTAGGGTCAGGAAAATGCAACTGGAGGGCTGCTTCTGTGAGTAATCTGATCAAGGCCATGAACCCTGGCGCACCCATCACGAATGAAGCGGAGGCGACGGCAGCGGCCCGGTCCAGCGCGATCGCCATCTTTATCGGGGTCGTTGTCGGCATCGTCAGCGTGGTCTGGACGCTGATGAACCCTGAAATTATGCAACAGGCTGTCGCTCAGGCCAGTGGGGATTCGCCGGAGGCTGCGGCTGCTGCCGAGATCGGGGCAACGGCCGGAATGTGGATCGGCGGCATCGTGGTGCTGATCCAGCTTGCCTTCGCAGTGGTCCAGTGGCGCGACCCGAAGAAATGGATCGCGATCCTTTTCCTTGTCCTGATCGCGCTGGGTATTCTCCAGACAGCGGCGGCGCCGCTGATGGCCGGCATGGTGCCTAACGCGCCGGTCGTGCCGATGTGGCAGATCGCGCTTTCGCTGGTGATCATGGTGGTCCAGGTCGTTCTGCATGTGGCAGGGCTGCGGGGCATCAATCGCCTTGAGGCCATGCAGATGGATGCGGCGCGCTGAGACCACTTCCGTGTCCTCTGACGTCACTATCTGGCATAACCCCGCCTGCGGCACCTCGCGCAACACGCTTGCGATCATCCGAGCCGCAGGCGTGGAGCCCACGGTTGTCGTGTATCTGAAGGTCGGCTGGGACTCCGCTACGCTTCAGCGACTCGTGGATGGCGCAGGGCAGGGCGTGCGGGGCCTGCTTCGCGAGAAGGGGACGCCTGCCGGGGCGTTGGGCCTGCTGGATCCAGACGTCGAGGATGCGGTGATCCTTGCGGCCATGGTCGAGCATTCGATCCTTGTGAACCGTCCGATCGTGGAGACACCAAAAGGGGTGCGTCTGTGTCGCCCGTCGGAAGTCGTGCTCGATATTCTGGAGAATCCGCCGTCCCGCTTCGCAAAGGAGGACGGCGAAATCGTCAGCCTCTAGAGACCCGCGGCCCAGTCCGTGGCACGGATCAGGCTGTCGATGATGCCGGGCTCACTTGAAGCGTGACCGGCGTCCGGCACGATGTCCAGTGTCGATTCCGGCCAGGCCCGATGGAGGGCCCAGGCGCTCGTGATAGGGGTCACGACGTCAAAGCGACCCTGTGCGATCCAGCAAGGAATATGGCGGATCCGGTCAACGTTGTTGATGATCCAGTGTTCCTCGGGGAAGAAGCCGCCATTGACGAAATACCAGCATTCGATCCGCGCGAAGGCGATTGCAAAGGCCGGTTCTGCGAATTTCTCGGGACGCGCGGCAGGGCCCTGAACGCTGACGGTGTCGCCCTCCCAGCTGGACCAGGCGACCGCGCAGCGCTCCTGTTCGGCGCGATCCGGGCCTGTCAGCCGTTTGTAATAAGCCCCCATCAGATCGTGACGTTCAGCTTCGGGAATGGGCTCGACAAAGCGCTCCCATGCGTCCGGGAAGATCATCGAAGCCCCTTCCTGGTAGAACCAGTGAAGTTCCTTCTTGGTCAGCAGGAAGATGCCGCGAAGGATCAGGCTTTCGGTCCGGTCGGGGTGGGTGATTGCATAGGCCAGCGACAGGGTGGACCCCCAGCTACCGCCGAACACAGACCATGTCTCGATCCCGAGTTGCTCGCGCAGCCGCTCGATGTCCTCGATCAGCGTCCAGGTCGTGTTGTCCTCCAGCGACGCATTGGGGCGTGACTTGCCGCACCCACGCTGGTCGAAGAGGATGATTCTGTATCTTGCCGGGTCGAAGTAACGCCGCATGCTGGCATTCACGGCACCACCCGGGCCACCGTGCAACACGATGACGGGCTTGCCGGCAGGATTGCCGCACTGTTCGAAATAGATTTCGTGCGGACCTTCGGTCGCCATCCATCCGGACGCAAAGGGCTCAAGCTCGGGGTAAAGCTCGCGGCGCGGGAGGTTGGTCGCGGGAAAAGCCATCTAGAGCACTGATTCTTCCGAAGTGGTCGATTCAGTCGTTTACGGACGGAGACCGGACGACAGCAAGGACAATCACCAGCCATGCGGCAATCATGAGCAGCCCGCCTACGGGGGCAATGGCACCCATGGCTCTTATGTCCAGCAAACCAATTGTCGCCAGAGCTCCGGCGAAGACCAGACCTCCGGAAGCGGCAAGCCAGCCGGCCAGAGCGATCAGGCGGTTTCGCACCGGCCAAAGCGCGCACACCAGGGCCAGCAGGGCGTGCACCATCTGATACTGTGCCCCAGTCTGGAGCAGGGTCTTGACCGCGGGCCCTGCACCATGGGCCGCAAATGCCCCGCCAGCGACAGCCAGCGCACCATTCAGGGCGGCAAACATGGCGAGGTTGCGCTTCAGATGCATTCGACGACCCTAGAGCAAGGCGCGCGAAAGGTCTGCTATGGCGCGTGAATGAAATCGTCGCAGCGCATGGCGCTCCAGTACGGCCTGATGTTTGCTGCCAATGGCGTCAGCCTGCCGTTTGCCGGTCTGTGGTTCAGGGCCCAGGGTTTGAGCGGTGCCGAGATTGGCACCCTGCTGGCCGTCCCGATGCTGGCGCGGCTGGTGACGGGGCCAGCCATCGCGGTCTGGGCCGACGGGTTCACACAGCGCCGGACGCCGATCGCGATCCTCGCCCTGGTCGCTGCCCTGGCCTATGGCGCAGCCGGTCTGGTCGAAGGTTTCGCCCTATGGGCTCCCCTCTGGTTCATCGCAGCCACGGCTGCGGGAGCCATGATCCCGCTGTCGGACGTGATGACACTGAGGCTGGCGCGGCGAGAGGGCTTCGCCTTTGCCTTCCCACGAGGCTGCGGTTCGGCCGCTTTTGTCGCGGCCAACATCCTGATGGGCGCTCTGCTGGCACGCACATCGGTCGATGTCGTTATTGTCTTTATCGTTGTCGCAACGCTGCTTGTCGCGATGTTGGCAGCCCGCTTGCTGCCCCCCGAGCCTGTCGGCGAGGGAGTCGTGACGGCCAAGCGTGACCGGTTCAAGGGGATGGGGCGACTGGTTGCGGACCCGGTCTTCCTGACGGCCATCGTCGCCATCGGTTGTGTGCAGGCGACCCACGCCTTCTATTACGGCTTCTCGGCCATCGCCTGGAAGGCACAGGGGATCGACGAAGCGACGACTGGCCTGCTCTGGGCGTTTTCAGTCGTCGTCGAGATTGGCTTCATGTGGGCGATCGAACCCTGGCGTCGCGCCCGGGGCATCGGGCCCTGGCTCTTGCTGATGTTTGGCGTCATCGCAGCTCTGGTTCGGTGGGGCCTGATGGCCTTTTCCCCGCCGCTTTGGGCCTTATGGCCCTTGCAGGCCCTGCATGGCCTGACGTTCGCAGCGACCTATCTGGCTGGCGTGCAGATTGTCGAGCGCCTGAGCCCGCCAGCCCATCAGACCGCGGCACAGACGTTGAACTCGGTGCTCGCCGCCGGAGTATTGATCGGGCTTGCGACGGTGTTTTCAGGTCCGCTCTACGACGCCTATGGGGCGCACGGCTATTGGGCGATGACAGTGCTGGCCGCATTGGGCGGCATCGCAGCGATCCGGCTGCGGACTCACCTTGACGATCAGTCAGACGTGTCGAGCGCGAGGCAGGGGTGACATGTGCCGGGCAATCGCTCCAGCCACGGCCTTGATCCCTTGCTTGACCACTTCAGGTTCGGTGTCCTCGGGAACGCGCAAAAGACCGACCGAAGGAACATCCATGCCTTCGGGTAGCGAACAGAGGATGCGATACAGCAGGTAGCTGCCGACATCGTCCTCACCGGCCGACGTCGCTTCAGCCCCCAACCCGATGTCAGTCAGCGCCTCGACCATTCCGGCGGCTGGCGCTGTGGCGCGCGCAATGCTCGGGCTTTGCATCAGGGGAGCGAAGCCGGGTTCCAGCCCCCTGTTCTCAGCTCGCATCTGTATACGGAAAAGGTCTGAGGCCCGGTTCCGTCCGACAAGCAACAACCCTCTGCAGTCAGGGTCAGCGAGATGGCGTGCCAGAGTATCGACCAGATCTGACGGTCCGCAGGCTGGAACAGCGATCGTGCGCGCGCCGGCCGGGTTCCAGAGTTGGCCCGACAGGTCTTCCGCCAGATGCCAGTCACTGGCTCCGACATCATAGGAACAGATGACGATCGCGGGCCTGCGATCCTGAGCAGTCTCGGTGTGTGTATCGAGCATTAGGCTTGAGCGTCGCATGACAGCAGCGTGACAGTTGGGGGACCGTGTCGGTATGCTGATGGTCTCGTCAAGTTGAAAATGGTTCGGGTCTTCAACGCGATCGGAGCTTCAGCCAAGGTCACCCACAGCGGCATCCAGAAGCATGAACGCGCGGCCCGCATCGGTTGCCAGTGCGAGTTGAATCGCCCCTTCGTCGCGGTTGCGCGCATGCCCAGCCAGGGTTTCGCTGAAGGTCCGGACATAGTGTTCGGCATCGCTTCGGAGTTCAGGCTCGCTCATGACCCTCCGCGAGACGCTTCGAACGGCTGCAGGTGCGACCCGTCGGACGATCTGGCGAGCCTGGCCCGGATCGCGGTTGGCGAAGGCCGTCGCAGCTTCCTCGACACGTGACCGGGGCAGGAGCGCATTAGGGTCAACGCCCATCCGGCGAATGGCAGCAGTGATCCGCTCCGCCATTTCAGCGGGGTCCACGGCTGGCAAAGGAGTGCTCGATCCGCCAGTCTCTTGGTCTTCGCCATTGACGACCAGATCGTCCCAGTCGATCCGGGGCTCCCTTGACGGGATCTGTTCAGGCTCGGCGGGCTCCAGCCTTAGCCGACCGCGAAGACCGGAGTCGTCCTGCCTCGATGGGTTCAACGCGCGCGCAGGGGGCGTGCGCGTCGGCTCGAAGTTCATAAGCTCGGGACGAACCGGCTCGGGTATCGGAGCGGGCTCGGAATAGATATCGCGACGACGTTGGGGGACCGATTGTTCGCCCGAGACAACGCCCATCAGGCGGACGGCCTCCGTCAACATGTCGTAGTTGCGTCGCACGCGGTCCTGGAAACCGGCATCGAGCGCTTCTGTCTCTTCGGCTGCCTTTTGAGAGGCCGCCGAAAGTGCCTGCAAGCCTTCTTCGACCGAAGCGCGCACAGCGTCGGCACGGGCCTGAGCCTCCCGTGGCAGGCGAGCCGAGCGCTCATCCAGATCGGTGATGGCGCTGTCGACACGCGAGAGCGCTTCAGACATCCGCTGCAAGGTCGCTTCCAGCTTTTCAGCAGCCCGCTGTCCTGCCTCATCGACCAGATCCGCCGTTTCGCCAATCAGACGACGCGCATCCTCGATCCGAGTGTCGGCTGCCTGATCGGCCTTCTGCGCTGCCTCGAACAGGGCTTCGCCGAGACGGTCGACGCGGATCTGGGCCTGACCGGCGGCTTCGACAGCGGCAGCACGGCTGGTGTCGGCGGTCGCGTACAGCGCAGCCAGCGAACGGCGGGTCTCTTCCATCAGGCCATCCCGCGCATCCGCGGCAAGTGTCTCGAAGCGGTCGAGGGCCATCTTCGTTGCGGCATCGAAACCGTCGGCTTCGCGCTGGGACATCTCGACGAGCGCGTGGAACTGGTCTGTTGCGGCTTCGACGAGTTGACGCAGGGTCTCAGCCGACTGGTGGCTGGCCTGGCCAAGGTCTCCGGAAGCGGTACGCGCCGCAGACAGCTGTTCGTTCAACTGCGCGCGCTGGCTCTCGACCTGGGCGGAAAAATCTTCCTGATCGGTGCGCAGGGCGTAGGCCGCCGTGACCAGCGCCGCGCGCTGCTGGCCCAGGCCTTCCTCGACCGACAGGATTTGCTCGGCGACCCCTGAGCCGGCATTTTCAAGCCGCAGGGTTTGCCGTGCAAGATCATCGGCGGCGAGACGTGCAGCGTCCTGCGCCTCGGTCGCAGCCGCTGCCAGATCTGCTGCCCGCGCTGCGAGGGCTGCCTCGGCCTCGCGCAACTGGGTCTGGGCGAGGTCGGAAGCGTCTACGACCATGCGTGACTGCCGCTCCACGGCATCCAGGACTCCCGCCGCCTGGCTGTCGAGTTGTACCCCGAGCGACTGAAGGGCCTCACGTTCCCGGCCCAGGGCTTCAGCGAGGCGTCGCGCCGTGCGGCCGGCCGAGTCGGCGGCTTCATTCAGTCGGTTTGTCTCCAGCGCGAGCGCTTCACGAAGGAGGACCATGTCGTTCCTCGCTCGCTCTGACGCCAGGGCAGCCTGATCGATGTCGTCGCGCAGCCCGGACAATACCGTCCCGGCCTGGCGGGCGGCCATAGCCGTTGGCCCGAGCAGGGCGTCGGACATCTCGCGTGCGCGACGCGTCTCGGCCGCCAGTTTTCCGCCCTGTCCGGCCGTATGGGCCAGCATGAAGATCAGGCCTGACGGACCAAGGGCCACAAGGGCAAAGAGGGCCAGCCGAAGCGGCTCAAGCTCCAATGCACCCGCTGCGACCTCGGACGCGACCCATGCGGCAATACCGCTGATCCAGAGCGCTGAAGCTATCCCCGCCATCACGAAATTGGTTTGGGGCGACTTACCGTTCGATTGCGGTGGCGACAGAGCCGGGGACGGGACGGGGTCCTGTGTTGGCGTGGGGGGCGGCGCATAGGCTACGGGCGTCCGACCCGACGAAACGGAAAAAGCGGGCATGAACAGGGCGTCGGGGTCAGGCGCTTCCGTTCCCGCCGATGTTGCTGCCTGCTGATCTTCCATGAGACGTCTCCGACGGCGTTCCGACATCGGGCGGTTCGCATCCGGCTCTCGCGGCGTTGCATCGTAGGACATGGACACCGGAGCCATTGAGACAGCCGGAGGCGTGTCAGTCCCTTGCGAAGTGTGACCGGCGATCTCGCCGTCAGCACCATCGTCTTCCACAGCACCTCTCCGAGCAGCGGCGGCCGAAGCATCGGGCTCGGGGTCGGACAGGTTCAGAGGTGGCCGGTGACGGGATTTCATGAGGCGGCGGTCTCGATCACGGTACCTGTGCCGGACACCGGGCACAGAGAAGGAAAGACCCTAGCTGCTGTCATCGAAGGCTGAAAGGCGACAGGTGCGAAATGAAAGACAAGGTGCCGGTTGATCAGCAGCGACGTGACGCAACAGTCACGCTTGATGGGTCTACTTTTGCAGGGCCACAGTCCTGAAGGCGGCGCACTTCACGGTCAGGCTTGGCAGTTTTCGCCATATCCATCCCGAACTGGGCGAGTGCCACAGCGGCAAGCAGTGCAATGAAGCCCGCGATCAGTTCGATCAGTGCCTGCACAGACGACGTCCCCTGTCTCCAGCCTTCAATATGCTGAAATTTGCTTCAGCAGACAAGAACTCCCCTCGTGAACAAAACGTCACGATAAGCCGCTTAGGAACAGACTAGGTTGTGGGGGTGGATATGATCTCGGATCAGGGGGCAGGACTCGACGGCATTCTGGTGCCTGGCGACACCTGCTGGCGAGTCGCCACCGCTGATCGTCTAGCCATTCTGATGGAAAACGAGGCCTATTTCGAAGCGCTGCTTTCGTCGCTGGACAAGGCGCAGAAATCCATAGTGCTTTTGGGCTGGCAGTTCGATCCCCGGACCCGTCTGGATCCGCAGACACGTCCCGGCGACAAACAGGCGGAGATCGGACACAAGCTCAGGATGCTGGTTCGGGCCCGACCGGATCTCGATGTGCGACTGTTGATCTGGCAGTCGCCGTTGCTGATCGCCGCTTCGCAGGGGTTCTATCCTCATCGGGCCCAGGGATGGTTCCGAAAACGAATGGTCGAGTTTCGACTGGACCAGCCCGGGCCGATCGGTGCCTGTCACCATCAGAAGGTCGTCATCATCGATGACCGTGTGGCCTTTGTCGGAGGCGGCGATGTCGCAACCGACCGCTGGGACTCCGAAGCCCATCTCGATGCAGACCCGCGCCGCTGCCAGCCCTCGGGCATCATCTGCGCGCCTCGTCATGAAGTGATGTGTGTCATGGACGGTGATGCGGCGAGAGCACTGGGCGACCTTGCGCGGGAGCGATGGTTCCGGGCCACCTGGGAACGCACGGTTCCCGATGTGGTCGAAACCGACCCCTGGCCCGAGGGTGTTGAGCCGGATCTGCTGGACACGCCCGTGGCGATCGCCCGAACCGAGCCGAAATGGGGTGGGCGAGGAGAGGTCCGGGAGAACGAGAGGCTGTATCTTGCCGCGATCCGGGAAGCCAAGGACCTCATATATCTGGAGAACCAGTATTTCACCTCGCCCGTGATCGCTCGTGCCCTCGCCGATCGCCTCGCCGAGCCAGAAGGGCCCGAGGTCATCCTTGTATCGACAGGCAAGAGCCCCAGCTGGTTTGATGGCATCACGATGGACACGGCGCGAGCCGAGGTCCTGTTCCGTCTGGAAGCGGCCGATGCACACGAGCACTTCTTTGCCTTTGCACCCCGGTCCGCTGGTGGAGGGCGTATCATTGTGCATGCCAAGGTCGCCATCTTCGACGACCGCATGCTTCGCATCGGCTCGACCAATCTGAACAACCGCTCGATGGGCCTGGACACGGAATGTGATGTGGCCATGTTGCCTGAAACCGATGAGGGGCGTGCCGCGATCCGCGCCTTTCGCCATCGCACCATCAGCCATTTCATCGGAACCACGCCAGCGAGGTTTGCAGAGGCAGAGAAGGAGGCGGGTTCGACCGGACGCGCCATCGTCGGCTTCGGGGGTGAGCGAATGGTCCCCCTGGGTTCCGATCAGCCCTCCTTGATCGAAAGGGCGATTGCCGAGTGGCAACTGGGTGATCCGAAATCAGCGCAGGACACCTGGCGTCCGTGGAAGCGTCGCAACCCGTCGCAGCGCATCGCGGATCCCCGCAAAGGCTAGCTTGCACGGCTGCATCAGCCTTCGATTTCAAAATCCACGATAAGCGGAAGGTGATCCGACGCGACGCGCGCCAGCGGCGAGAAAGGCACCGAAACCCCGGTCACCCGAATGTGGGGGCTGATGAAGACATGGTCGATGCGGATCGCCGGAAAGCCGGATGGAAAGGTCTTCAGCGTGGGCTTCTGGCCAAATGCGCGCTGGCAATCCGCAAGCCTTCGGACGAGGGTCTGGTAGGGGCGAGTGATCGACGTCGCATTGAAATCCCCGGCCAGCAGGGTCGGGCCTGTGGCGTCGGGGTGCCCGAGCCAGTCTTTGCTCAAAAGCGCGGCGGCCTGCAGCCTTTGCTCGCGAGGGACTAGGCCGAGATGGGTCGTGACGACATTCAGTGTATGCCCGCCGATCTCGATGGCGGCCCAGACGGCGCCCCGGGGTTCCAGTCCGGGAACGCCCCGGATGGTCGGGAGGTGTCCAGCCCTGATCAGCTTCTCTGGGTGGGCGGTCAGGATGGCATCGCCATACTCTTCGGCTTCGATTCGCATGGCAGCGTTGAAGCGAAATCCCATCGACAGCTCCCTCGCGATCGCGGCAGCCTGATCCACATGCCCGGTTCGGGCGCGCCCGACGTCCAGTTCCTGAAGGCAGACGATATCCGGTTCGTGCTCGGCAATCACAGCCGCGACTCGCGCAACATCAAGCCGGCGATCAGTGCCGACACAGCGATGGACATTATAGGTGACAATACGGGCCATCCGGCTCCGCTAAGCCAATTGCGTGACGATTTCGAGGATTGCTCCGTCAGAGTTCGACAAGGCGGTTCGGCAGCTCGTTGATGTCATTTGCGCGTGGTGGAAAGTGGAGCGCCAGTACCTCGCCGACAATCTTGATCGCGGCTTCGAAACCTTCCGCCGCGTCGCCTGATCGCAGACGCTCCGTCAGGACATCGACCGCCTGAGCCCAGATGTCGCGGTCGACCCGGTCATGGATCCCGGCGTCGGCTATGACCTCGACCTGATGGTCCGACAGCGCTGCAAAGATTAGAACGCCAGTTCTGTGCTCGGTCGTATGAAGGCCATGGGCGAGAAATTGCTGCATGGCTGCGCGCCTGACCCGTGATCTGCGCACACTTCGCGGCGTGACCCAGCGACGGATGACCGGGATACATGTCACGAGAAACACGATGATAAAGACCATGGCCTGCAAGACGGCATAGGCGGATATGGCCTGCGCAATACTGAGGCTTCGCGACGCCAGATGGGCAGCTTCCCAGCTGTCGCCAAGACCGGCGATCCAACGGGGCTCGACCCCGAGGGGCACCAGTCCGAGCGGCAAAAGCAGGGCCGCCATGGCCGCCCATCCCAGGCTCACGTCCCGATAAGACGATACATGACCGGCAAGAACACAGAAGATTTCGCCCGAAGTTGTAGCTTCAGCTTGCGAGATTGCAGTCGCGATCCGGGCATGGGCGTCAGGGGTAAGTCGCATTACCATCCACCCGACGCACCGCCACCGCCGAAACTGCCGCCGCCTCCACTGAAACCACTGCCGCCTCCGCGGAAGATCGAACCGCTCGAGCGAGATCCTGAGCGAGTCGCATGGTTCAACATGTCGGCGGCAGCCCAGACCAGGACCGGAGAGACCCGACCCCTGCGGCGTTTCCCCCCTGCCGATGAGGCCCGGATCAGCCCGATCAACACGAAGCCGAAGACCAGGGCGACAATGATGCCGGCTCCAAACGGAAAGTCAGGTCGCGCCGGTTGTGCGGCAACCTCTGCGGCCCTGGCTGCAGCCTCGACGGGATCCAGCCGAAGCTGCGCCATGATGGAGTCGCTGCCGGCAACGATGCCGGACTGGAACTCACCGTCACGGAAAGCCGGCAACATCTGCGTCTGGATCACATGACTGGCAAAGGCATCCGTCAGGATCGGCTCAAGTCCATAGCCGACCTCGATCCGGACCTTGCGCTCGTTGGGAGCAACGATCAGCAGGACGCCACTGTTGTTTTCTGACTGGCCAATGCCCCAGGCTCGGCCCAGGCGGTAACCGTAGTCCTCGATCTCGTAGTCCTGCAGGGTATCCAGGGTGACGACAACCAGCTGGTCGCCGGTCTCGGCCTCCAGAGCGGCCAGCCTGTCAGTTAGCGCGGCCTCGCTAGCAGGCTCCAGAAGCCCGGCCTGATCGACGACCCGACCTGAAAGCTCGGGGAAGGTCTGTGCCGCTACAGGCGTGCTCAGGAAACAGATGGCCAACAGCAGGGCTGCGAAGGCCTGCCTCAGCGCCGGGGCTCCCAATTGGATCACTGCGCGGTCGGTGCCGAACCCGGAGTAACAGTCGGTGCGGCACCGCCGGGCTGGGCCGGACCGAGGTTGAAGGTCACGCTCGGTGCCGTCTGGGCCTCGGTCGTCGCATTGAAAAGCTGCATCGGCTGTGAACCCGAATGGGCCGTCTTGGCCCAGATCACGCTTGGGAAGGTCCGCAAGGTGGTGTTGTAGGCGCGCACAGCCTCGTTGTAGTCGCGCCTGGCTATGGCGATGCGGTTCTCGGTTCCCTCAAGCTGGGCCTGAAGTTGCACGAAATTCTGGTTGGCCTGAAGCTGCGGATAGGCTTCGACGCTCACGAGCAGACGGGACAAGGCACTGGTCAGCTGGCCCTGCGCAGCTTGGAACTGTTCGAACGCCGCCGGGTCGCTGAGGGTGTCGGGCGAGACCTGGATCGATGTAGCCCGGGCACGGGCTTCAATGACCTGAGTCAGGGTCGTCCTTTCGGCGATGGCCGCGCCCTGTACCGTGGCAACCAGATTTGGGATCAGATCAGCCCGCCGCTGATACTGGCTCTGGACATCGGCCCACGCCGCCTCGGCACGCTCCTGCTGGGTGGGGATGGTGTTGTAGCCGCAGCCTGCCATCGCAGGAAGCATCACGACGACGGCAGCGATGCCCGCCTGACGAGCGTTGAGACGAACCATGGACCCCTCCCGAACGAAACGCATGACGCGCGTTCCGATAGGGTTATCGGTCGCGGTGGCTCATGCGTCCAGCGTTTCCGGTTCGATGCCGGCCGATCGGCAGGCTGCCGTATAGGTGTTGGCCAGCAGACAAGCGATCGTCATCGGTCCTACGCCCCCTGGGACCGGCGTGATGTGAGCTGCGACCTCGGAGGCTTCGGCCAAGGCCACATCACCCACCACCCGAGTTCTTCCTTCGGCGGCCTTCACCGGATCGGCCGACGGGACGCGGTTGATGCCGACGTCGATGATGGTGGCTCCGGGCTTGATCCAGTCGCCACGGATCATCTCGGGCCGACCGACGGCCGCGACGAGGATATCGGCGGTGCGGCACAAGGTGGGCAGGTCACGGGTGCGAGAATGGGCCACGGTCACGGTGCAGCTTTCGGCCAGCAGCAGTTGCGCCATCGGCTTGCCGACGATGTTCGAGCGGCCGACGATAACCGCATGCAGTCCGGACAGATCGCCCAAGGTGTCCTTGAGCAGCATTACCGACCCCAGCGGCGTGCACGGGACCAGACCGGGAAGGCCGACCGCAAGCCGACCAGCGTTGACCACATGGAACCCGTCCACATCCTTGTCCGGATCAATGGCATCCAGGACAGCAGAGGCGTCGATGTGCGGTGGCAGGGGCAGTTGCACGAGGATGCCGTGGATGCCGCTGTCGGCGTTCAGGGACGCGATCAGCGCAAGCAGATCCGCCTGCGTCGTCGTTTCCTCCAGGCGATGGGTATCGGAGCGCATTCCCGCGGCGCTTGTCCGTTCGCCCTTGTTGCGAACATAGATCTGACTGGCCGGGTCATCGCCGACAATGACCACTGCAAGCCCCGGTGTCAGCCCGTGAGACGCTCGCAATCGTGCCGCAGCGGTCGTTATCCGCGTCACCAGACCGGCTGCGAAGGCCTTGCCATCGATAATCGCGGCATGCGCGGAAGGGCTGGCCATGGAATGGGCTCGCTGGAGTCAAAAACGGGGATGCAGGCGATTTACAGCGAGCAGGGTTCGGCGTCTATGATCGCACAGGATCACCTGGGGATACCGATGCACCGTCCGACCATTTTCGCAACCGTGAGCGCTTTTGCCATACTGCTGGGAGCCAGTCCCACGTTGGCTCAGTCGGTCCCTGACCTCCGGATCGGATCTGAGATCAAGGGCGTTCTTGATGGTGCTGATTCTGCGTCGAACGAGGACTATCGCTTCGAAGATCATCTGGTGACGGCGAGAGCCGGCCAGCGGCTCGAGGCCACCATGCGGTCGACGGACTTCGACACATTTCTGGCGATTTACAGAGAAGCCGGGATCGATGGTGAACCTCTTGCAAGCGACGACGACGGGCTCGGCGAGGGGACCGACTCGCGGCTCAGATTCACGCCGCAAGAGGACGGTCGGTATGTCCTGCGCGCGCGGACCCTGTCTGGCCTCGACGGCGGCGCCTTCACTCTGAGCCTGGTTGAACGCCCACCGGCGCCTCGAGCGCCTCGCCCGACCGGGATGAGGATCGGTCAGACCCGAACAGGAAGTCTGTCGGTGACCGATGCTGAAAGCGACGAGGGCACCCGTTTCGACGGTTACAGCGTCTCGCTGCGCGCCGGTCAAAGGGTCGTGATGACCCTCAAGTCCGATGATTTCGATCCAGTCGTCAGCATCGGCCGCTCGAACCGGGCGGGCTATGCGGAGTTGGCTCGAAACGATGATGGTGGCGGGGACGGCCTGAATTCCTATCTGGTGTTCACTGCGCCGGAAACAGGGACCTATGATGTGCGCGCGTCGTCCCTGGGCGTTGACGGTCTTGGCGATTATTCGCTGGACCTGGCCCAGGGACCCGCGCCGCTTACGGCCCAGGCGATTGCCTTGGGCGACAGTCTTTCCGGCGAGTTGCAGTCGACTGATGGCCTGAATGACGCCGGCCTGCGCGCCGATGCCTACCGGTTCAGCGGGCGAGCTGGTCAACGCATTCAGGCCACCATGAGGTCTGAAGCCTTTGACGCATACCTTGAGCTGTTCAGTCTGGTGGACGGGGTCCAGGCGACACTCGGCACCGACGATGATGGCGCAGATGGCGAAGGCACGGACGCCAGATTGACCCAGGTCCTGCCAGCGGATGGCGACTATGTGATCGAGGCGCGTGCGCTCGTCGACGGGGCCACAGGAGCCTATTCCCTGACGCTTGGTGAGACGGCACCCGAAGCGCCACCGACCCCGCTGGCTTTTGACACCGTGGTGCAGGGTGAAATCAAAGATACCGATGCCAATGACGACGAGGGGCGCGGATACCATGCCTACGGGTTCTCGGGCATCGAGGGCAATCGCGTTCAGATCGTCATGCGGTCGGGGGATTTCGACACCTTTCTGCAAGTGTCGCGCGCCGAGGGCACCTTCTCGATGTTGGCCAGTGATGACGATGGCCTCGGGGAGGGGACCGACTCGCGCCTGACCTATATTCTGCCGGCGACAGGAGATTATGTCGTACGCGCCTCGGCGCTTGGATCAGAGGACGATGAGGGCCTGTATTCGATCGAACTGACCGATCGCGGGCCCCAGCCTGTGAATGGCAGCATTCTCTCGGGCACGACTGCGCGCGGGACCCTGACCGAAACGGACGCCATCGCCGAGGATGGAACACACTATGACGCCTACGAAATTGCCGTGGCTGACGGCGAAAAACTGCGTCTGACCATGGTGTCGAATGACTTCGACGCCGTGATCGAGGTTGGCAAGGCCGGCGAGGACTGGGAAGCCGTGGCAACGGACGATGACGGCCTGTCCGACACGCACGCGCGGCTGGAATGGACCGTTGAGGGCGGCGGAGACTACGTCATTCGCGCGCGAGCTTTCGGTCAGGGCGAGTTTGGCGCCTATGCCCTGACTGTCGAACCCCGAACCTGATCAGGATTGGGTCTTGGGATCGAGCCGGACCGTGATAGATCAGACGTCATGGTTCGCCTGCCCAATGCCTATGATGTGATCCTCGTCGGCGGGGGGCTGGCTTCCAGCCTCATCGCATGGCGTCTGTCGATCGACCGGCCAGACGTCTGCGTGGCCGTCGTCGAGCGTGATGGAAGGTTGGGCGGCAAACATACGTGGTCGTTCTTCGATGGCGACGTGGCTCCGGACGATCGGGGCTGGCTCCAGGTGGCAACGCGCCATCGCTGGCCAGAGGGATACGATATCTATTTTCCTGGACTGAGCCGAGTGCTCGGTACGCCATACAACTCCATGATTTCGGACGATCTTCGCGCCGAAGTCGAGCCCATCCTCGGTGATCGGCTGATCGCCGGCGAGGTCGTGGCGATGACCCAGGACAGTGTGACCCTCGCGGACGGGCGGGTTCTGACGGCTCGGGGCGTTATCGACGCGCGGGGACCACAGCCGACGTCACATCTGGATCTCGGCTGGCAGGTCTTCCTCGGCCGGACAGTTCGTCTGACCCAGCCACACGGCCTCACCCGGCCAACCATCATGGATGCCACGGTCGCGCAGGGGCAGGCCTACAGATTTGTCTATCTGCTGCCGTTTGATGCGCACACCGTTCTGGTGGAAGACACCTATTACGCCGACAGCCCCACGCTGGACCGTGAATTGCTCAGGCAGCGGATTGACGAGTACATCGTCTCCCGAGGCTGGACGGTCGATGCGCTGGTGGACGAAGAAGAGGGAATTCTACCGATCGCTCTCGACGGCGACATCGATGCCTTCTGGGCCGAGGGGCCACCTGTGGCCCGTGTCGGCCTGGCCGCAGCGCTGTTCCATCCGACGACCGGATACTCGTTTCCGGATGCGGTGCAGACAGCGAGGCTGGTCAGCAGGACCGAGGACCTGTCATCGGCATCCCTGAGAGCCGTGCTCGAAGCCCATTCAAAGAAAGTCTGGTCGGACCGGGCCTTCTACCGCCTTTTGGACCGCATGCTGTTCAGGGCATCGGACGCGGATCGTCGATGGCGAGTCATGCGTCGGTTCTACGGTTTGTCCGAAGGCGTAGTGCGGCGCTTCTACGCAGCGCAGAGCACATGGCTGGACAAGGCTCGGGTCCTGGCCGGAAAATCGCCGGTGCCCATCGACCGGGCGATGAAACAGATCCGGGAAACCGGAAAGGGACGAGCGGCATGAGAGACGTGACCAGCAAGCGCGCGGTGGTGATCGGCGCAGGTTTTGGCGGTATCGCCCTTGCCATTCGTCTGCAGCGGGCAGGCATCCAGACGACCCTGGTCGAAAAGCGCGACAAGCCGGGCGGCCGCGCCTACGTCTGGAAGGAAGAAGGATTCACCTTCGATGCCGGTCCGACGGTTATTACCGACCCGGATTGCCTGAAGGAATTGTTCGAAGGCACGGGTTCGGAGCTGAAAGACTATGTCGACCTGATGCCGGTTGACCCGTTCTACCGCCTTTGCTGGGAGGACGGTGCCAGCTTCGATTACAATGACGACCAGGAAGCGATGGAGCGCCAGATCGGCGCTTTCAATCCCAGGGACGTCGAGGGTTACAACAAGTTCCACGAGTATTCCGAGGACCTGTATCAGGAGGGCTATCTGAAGCTGGGGGCTGTGCCGTTCCAGTCCTTCTGGTCAATGATCAAGGCAGCGCCCGAGCTTGCGCGTCTCGAAAGCTGGAACAGCGTCCATGCGATGGTTGCGCGCTACATCGAAGACCCGCACCTGCGCCAGGCCTTCAGTTTCCACACGCTGCTGGTGGGGGGCGATCCGTTCAAGACCAGTTCGGTCTATGCCCTGATCCACGCGCTGGAGCGGCGCGGGGGGGTCTGGTTCGCGCGGGGCGGCACCAGTGCGCTGATCAATGGTCTGATCAAATTCTTCCAGGATCTGGGGGGCGACTTCCGCCTGGATGCGCCCGTCGCGCGGATCGAAATGGAGGGCGATAGTGCCACGGGCGTGACGCTTGAGAGCGGTGAGTTCATCCCGGCCGAAATGGTCGCCTCGAACGCCGATGTGGTCCACACCTATGGCAAGATGCTGGGCCATACACCGCGCGGTGTTGCCAAGGCAAAGTCGCTGAAATCGAAGCGCTTCTCGATGTCACTCTTCGTGCTGCACTTCGGCCTGAAGACACCTCAGCCGCAGCTTGCGCACCACACCATCTGTTTCGGTGCCCGTTATCGTGAACTCATCAGCGAGATCTTCGCTGGCCCGAAATTGCCGGAAGATTTCTCGCTTTATCTGCACGCCCCTTGCGCAACCGATCCTTCGATGGCTCCGGAAGGGATGAGCAGTCACTATGTTCTCTCGCCTGTGCCGCATCTGGGCGTGGCCGATATCGACTGGTCGGTGACCGGGCCCCAGTACCGCGAGAAGATCATCGACTACCTGGAAGAGCGCTACATCCCGAATCTTCGACGTGATCTGGTGACGACCCGGATTTACACCCCCGCGGATTTCAAGGAGGATCTGCACGCCCACCTTGGTTCGGCCTTCTCGTTGGAGCCAATTCTGACCCAGAGCGCCTGGTTTCGGACTCACAACCGTGACGACAAGGTCCCCAACCTGTATGTTGTGGGTGCAGGAACGCATCCCGGGGCAGGAATCCCGGGTGTTGTCGGTTCGGCCAAGGCGACTGCCGGGTTGATGCTGGAGGACGCGAAAGCCGCTGTATGACCGACGCCGTCCTCGCCGCTTCCAAGGCCTCGATCGTCAAGGGGTCCAAGAGCTTCCGCTCGGCGTCGCGGTTGTTCGAGCCGGAAGTTCGCGAGGATGCGTGGCTGCTTTATGCCTGGTGCCGGGCCTGCGACGATGAGATCGATGGCCAGGATCACGGGTTCGGACATGAAACCCTGTCCACCGAAGAGCAGCGCCGACGTCTGGAACGGCTCTATGATCTGACGCGTCGGGCCATGACCGGCGAGGCCATGACGGAGCCGACCTTCTCTGCGTTTCAGCGCGTAGCCCTTCGCCACCGACTGCCCGAACGCTGGGCGCTGGACATGATCGACGGCTTCCGGATGGACGTTGAGCGGCACGACTATCGCACGATTGACGATGTCATGGCCTATTGCTGGCACGTGGCTGGCGTCGTGGGTGTGATGATGGCGCGCGTCATGGGCGTAACCGATCCGGAGGTCCTGCGGCGGGCTCAGGATCTCGGCCTTGCATTCCAGCTGACGAATATCTCGCGCGACGTGATCGAAGACGCCCAGGGCGGGCGGGTTTATCTGCCAGCCGACTGGCTGAGCGAAGCCGGGGTCGATCCAACGCCCGAAGCGGTTGCCGATCCCGTCAACCGCGCCGCCGTCCATTCCGTGACACGCCGCCTACTGGACGCCGCAGAGCCGTTTTACGACAGTGCCCGCAACGGCCTTAGGGGACTTCCTTTCCGCTCCTCGATGGCCATTGCTGCCGCGCGAGGCGTCTATCGTGAGATCGGCCGCAAGGTTGCGCGCGATGGTCCTGCTGCATGGAAGCAGCGGGTGTCCGTCGGCAAGTCGATGAAGCTGTGGCTGTTCGTGCGCGGCACCCTCATCGCGATCTGGACGCAGGTGCTGTCCCGAGGCCATCCGCCGCCTACACGACCCGCATTGTGGACGAAGGTTTGAGCGCTTCCCGACGGGCTTCCGGCAACCGCCACCACGGGGTGTTGGGCGAGAGGTGATGCTCGTGGTGCATCCCGAAATGGAAGCACGTCAGCAGGGAGGCGATCCACGGCATCGGCAGGGTTCGGGCATGATGATGGTCGGCGAAATCCGGACCTGCGGTCTCGTGACGATGCGGTAGCCATGTCCCGAAGACAAAGAGCTGAAGGGCGCTGAGGATCGCCGGGAGCCCCCAGAACAGCGCAACATTCAGCGGGTTCACCTTGATGACGTAGAGATAGACGCTCAGCACCGCAGTCACGATAGCGAACTCACGCCATCCGAAATAGCGGGTGAAGAAGCGGAAAAACCAGGGTCCGAACTCGGCCGGTCGCTCGGCGTGAAAGTCAGGATCTTCGGCGCTGCCGGGGCTGCGATGGTGCTGGTGATGGCAAACGTTCAATCGGCGGTAGGAGAAGGCCGCATAGGCTCCCACACAGATCTGACCAATCACGGCGTTCACCCGGGGACGGCCGGGAGCCAGCGAACCGTGCATGGAATCATGAGCCACGATGAACATGCCGGCCCCTAGCCAGCTCTGGGTCAGGATCAGGATCGGCGCGATTGCGACCGCAGGCCATCCAAGTGGCTGGAAGAAGACGCCCCACACATGCAGCGCAAGCCATGTCCCGACGATGGCAAAAGCCAGCCCAAGGCCGATCATGGTCTGACGCGCTCTGGAGATGGGAGCGAGGGTCACGCGGACGGAATATCCGCCGAGGGCCGTTCGTTGCGTCGGGCCTTGAGGATCGCGTTCAACCGATGGGGATCGGGCGCGAACACGAAACCGAACGATACAGCGCCATCACGCGTCTGCACGGCATGGTGCAGCTTGTGGGCCTGAACGAGACGTCGCGCATATCCGTTCTTTGGCATCCAGTGAAACGGCCACCGCTGATGCACCAGGCCGTCATGCACGAATGCGTAGACTATGCCGTAGAGGGTGACACCCAATGCAATGGCCCGGATCCACCAAAGGCCGGTCAGCCAGGCTACGATAAACAGCCCCGTCCCGACCACGGCACCAACGACGCCGTAAAGATCATTGACCTCGAACGTCTTGTCGTGCGGTTCATGATGGTCGCGATGCCAGCCCCAGCCCAGCGGGCCGTGCATGATGTGACGGTGCGTCCACCAGGCCACCCCCTCCATGGCGAAGAAGACAGCCAGCGTCAGCAGGGTGAACCAAAGTCCAGTCATTCGCGCACCCTACGCGTGCCCGCGCCTGGTTCCAACCGCGACCGCGCGTCGCTAGGGTAGGTTTCATGACCATCGATCCGATCCGTGACCGTAAGGACCAGCATCTTGATGTCGTGCTTTCCGGCGGGGGGCGTCACGCGCGTGACGCGGGCTTCGACGCCATCCGGTTTGTGCATGAAGCCCTGCCTGACATTGATCACGACAAGATCGATCTGGGGACCGATTTCCTCGGCCATCGATTGAAGGCACCACTGCTTGTCAGTTCGATGACAGGTGGCCCTGCCAGAGCCGAGTCGATCAATATGCATCTCGCAGAGGCCGCGCAGGCCCTGGGCATTGCGCTGGCGGTGGGTTCGCAGCGCGGGGCGATCGAGACAGGCGGGGCAGGGGGGCTAACGCAGGCCCTGCGCAATCGTGCGCCCGACACGCCCATTCTGGCGAACATCGGGGCAGCACAGCTGACAAGGGGGTTTGGCGTTGACGAAGCGCGGCGTGCGGTCGAGATGATCGGTGCCGACGCCCTGATCGTGCATCTGAACCCTCTGCAGGAGTCCTGTCAGCCCGAGGGGGATCGCAACTGGTGGGGCACGGCTGCAGCCCTCGAGGTCTTGATCCGAAAGCTGAACCTGCCGGTCGTGGTCAAGGAAACCGGAGCCGGTATCTCTGCACCTACGGCTCGTCGACTGGTTGAAATGGGTGCCGCTGCCATCGACGTGGCAGGGGCCGGTGGTGCCAACTGGGGCTTGATCGAGGGCGAACGTGCGACCGACCTTGCCGACAAGGCTCATGCGCTGGCCTTTGCTGACTGGGGAATACCGACGCCTGAGGCGATTTCTGCGATCCGTCAGGCCTGTCCTGACGCGACCATTATCGGTTCAGGGGGTGTGCGCAACGGCGTGGATGCGGCCAAGGCCATTCGCCTGGGGGCCGATGTGGTCGGTCAGGCTGCCGGTGTCCTGGAAGCAGCGACCCTTTCTACCGAAGCGGTCATCGTCCACTTCCAGATCATGATCCGCCAGCTTCGCACTGCGTGCTTCTGCACAGGCTCGGCCAGTCTCGCAGACCTCAGGGTAGCACTTCTTCAGGCTGATCGATCAGAAGCCTGAGCCTCAACCCGCTGTGACGCGCGTCGATTTCGGTAGGTGAATGCCGCATTCGCGCTTGTCGCTTTCCGCCCATCGCCCAGACCGGATGTTGGACTTATCGACTGGCGGCCGTGTGCAGGGCCAGCAACCGATCGAGGCATAGCCCTGTTCCACAAGCGGGTGGGCTGGCAGCTCACGTTTGGCGACATGACCTTCGACGTCGGCCATGCTCCACGCGGCCAGCGGGTTCAGCCGCAACGTACCATCGATCACCTCGGCGAGGGGAAGACTGGTCCGGTCTCCCCGATGATGGCGCTTGCGGCCTGTAATCAAAACATCAAACGGAGCGGACGCCCGGCCAAGGGGTGCGACTTTTCTTATATCGCAGCAGGCATCAGGATCCGTGCGCCAGAGGTCGTCCCTGGCATCCCGCTCCGCGCGGTCATCGGCGTCAGGAAGGATAATCCGCACATCCATGAGCCCAAGGTGTGCGCTGAGCTGTTTGCGATAGGACAGTGTCTGAAGAAAATGCTGGCCCGTATCGAGGAACAGGACAGGTAGGGCAGGATCAATCTGTGCCACGAAGTCGAGAATGACAGAGGCTTCGGCGCCGAACGACGAGAGCGTCGCGATCTTCAGTCCCCAGGCAGGGTTCATCGCCGCGCGGATCAGGGTTGCGGGGTCAGCTTCTGCGAACCCTGCGTTCAGCGTTGATGCGATCTGGTTCAGGCTCGGTCGCGGCACACGCCCTCTACGGTTCCAGGCTGGCTGCGAGCCGCGTTCTGCAACCTGCATCGGAACGTCAAACGCACTCAGCATGCGTGTCCATGTTTCCAGATCTGTCCCGGCGGGCAGTTCAACGGCATCGAATCCCGAACGGGCCAGATGTCGTGCCTGATCGGGAAGGACCGCGCCGGCCGCGATCAACTGGCCCTCGAACCCGCCTGCCCGCAATGCTGAAGCCACCGAAAACCCGCGTCCGTCGCGGAACGTACCGAAGACAAGAACGAGGGCAGCTTCGCCCTTTGACAGCGAACGGACTTCGGCCAGAGGCGTCGTCACGTCCAGTCGCAGTCCGCGCGCCAGCGGTGGTGTATCCAGAAATCTCAGCGACAAGTTCGTCATCGTCCCACTTTCAATCTGCGCTGGATCAGCGGCAAACCAGAAGGCATGAGCGCTGGCATTAGGATTTCTCAGGGCGCTGGCAGATGCAGTCACGCTCGTCGATCTTGCGAAGGGTCGGACAGGGGCGCATCTATTGCCCATGTTTATTCAGACAGAAGCCACGCCCAACCCCAACGTCCTGAAATTCCTCCCCGGACGCGACGTGTCGCCAACGGGAGCCCACGAGTTTCGGTCGATCGAAGAAGCCACGCGCTCGCCGCTTGCCGAAGCGCTGTTCCAGCTGGAAGACGTCGCGGGCGTGTTCTTTGGTGCGGACTATGTGTCGGTGACCAAGGCGCCGCATGGGCTGGACTGGTCCGAGATGCGGCCGGGCATCCTTTCGACGATCATGGACCACTTCACATCCGGATCCGCCCTGATCCGCGAAGGCGGTGCAGAGGCTGGCCATGCCTCGGCGGCTGAAGGCGACAGCGAAATCGTTACGGAAATCAAGAATCTGCTGGATACACGGGTTCGCCCAGCCGTCGCTCAGGATGGCGGCGATATCCTGTTCGACGCGTTCGATGAGGAAACAGGCGTACTGTCCCTGCGCATGCGTGGAGCGTGCGCGGGATGCCCATCATCGGCCATGACCCTGAAGGCCGGCGTGGAGCAGATGATGCGCCATTATGTGCCGGAAGTGACCCGTGTGGAGCAGACGATCTGAAAAGGCCTTGCGCCGGCGGTGATGCTGAAAGCGATCGTTCCGCCCTAGGCTGACCCTGCCATGAAATCGTACACGTCAGCCGCCCGCGTCACAGTGATGGCAATCCGGTCGTCGCGGATTTCAATCTCGCCGCGCGCTACGGGATGATTGTTCGCCAGAATCCAGACCTCGTCATGCTCCGACGCGTCCAGCGGAATGACGGCGCCCCGACCCATGCGCAGCAGCTGGGACATGGGTAGCACCGATCGTCCCAGTACGACCGAGATCTCGACATCGACGGCTTCGATCTGACTCATGAAAAATCCGGTTACCGGTCCGTTTGCTAGATCATCTTGCAAGGAGGCCCTATTGCTCACATTGAGGCCTTCATGCTTTCCGAGCCGTTAAGCGAAGCCCTTTCCTCTCTGCATCGGACGGATGGCCGACCAGTCGAATGGTGTGTGGCCACGGGACTGGTGGATTACGATCTGGCAGTGGCCGAAATGGAGGCGAGGGTCGCTGCGATCGCATCCGGTGCTGCGGCAGAGCGGGTCTGGTTGCTGGAGCACCCGCCCCTTTACACTGCGGGCGTATCGTCGCGGGACGCCGATCTTCTGGATGCCGGGCGATTTCCCGTTCATCGAACGGGCCGTGGCGGGCAGTTTACCTATCACGGCCCAGGCCAGCGCGTGGCCTACGTCATGCTGGATCTGAACGCTCGTGGAAGAGATGTCCGTGGCCTTGTGCGCAGTCTGGAGGCCTGGATCATCAGCGCGCTTGACGTCTTTGGCGTGCCAGCCGGGACCCGCGAAGGTCGGGTCGGTGTCTGGGTTGAACGCAAGGGGCCCGGCTGGACCCGCGAAGACAAAATCGCAGCCATCGGCGTAAAGGTTCGAAAGTGGGTCAGCTTCCACGGCATCAGCCTGAACGTCGAGCCGGATCTCGACCATTTCAATGGGATCGTACCGTGCGGAATCGCCGAGCACGGGGTGACAAGTCTGGTCGACCTGGGCGTCCTCGCGACGATGGATGACGCGGATGCAGCACTCAAGGCGAGCTTCCAGCGGGTCTTTGGCGGCACGGTTGATGTCGCTTCGGATACCTGGGCTTAACCGTCAACCGTTAGTCATGTCACCGTCCAGAGACCTCGACGGGATTTCAGTAGCCGATCATGACGTCTTTTGCGCTTGCTCCGTCGCCTGCCGATCAGGGTGATCGTCCCAATGCCATCGCCACTGGTTGTGCATCACCGTCGATGGACCTTGCCACCTTCTTTGACGTATCCCTGGACCTCCTGTGTATCCGGGATCTCGAGGGCCGGGTGGTCAAGGTCAGCCGGTCGTGGGAAACCACGCTTGGCTATCGCCCCGATGAAATAGAAGGCAGCGGACTTCTCAGACTGGTGCATCCCGACGATCTTCCAGGCACGCACACCAGCATTGTCGAGGTTGAAAATCGCCGTGCCGGAGCGCCCGTTCTCGGCCACGTGAACCGCTATCGGCACAAGGACGGGAGTTACCGAACCCTGGAGTGGCGTGCGCAGAGGTTCGGTGAACGAATCTATGCCGTAGCCCGTGACGTAACCGAGCGGGTCGCAAATGAAGCCGCTCTGGTCGAGGCAAAGGCCGCCGCGGAGGCAGCAAGCAAGGCCAAGTCCGACTTTCTCGCCAACATGAGTCATGAAATCCGGACGCCCTTGAATGGCGTGATCGGGATCGTCGATGCCCTGTCTCGAACCGCCCTGAGCGCCGAGCAGACCGAGATGGTAGCGATGATCCGAGACTCGGGCGTCACGCTGGAACGTCTGGTGTCGGACATTCTGGACGTGTCCAAGATCGAGGCCGGCCAATTCGATATCGAGAGCCGTCCCTTCGACCTCGACGAAGCCCTCCTTTCCTGTCTCGATGTGGCCCAGTCAAATGCGGAAGACAAAGGGCTGCGCCTCCATGTGGAACGCGGTGAGGCAGCCCGAGGCGTCTTCGTGGGTGACAGTACGCGTATCCGTCAGGTCCTCGGAAACCTGCTGTCTAACGCCGTGAAATTCACCATCCACGGTCATGTTTCCGTGCGGGTCGACGTCACGAACACGGCCGGGCCCACAATGCTGACGTTGGACGTTCAGGACACCGGGGTTGGCTTCGACGCTGAACACGCAGCCCGGCTGTTTGACCGCTTCAGCCAGGCCGATGCCACAATCACCCGCAGGTTCGGCGGGACAGGCCTGGGCCTGTCCATTTCGCGGTCCCTCGTCGAAATGATGGGTGGCACGATCACGGCAGAGTCACAGCCCGGAGCAGGGAGCCGGTTCAAGGTCACTCTTCCCCTGAACCGCGTCGAAAGCCTCGCCGACTATGACAGTCGAAGGGCAGGTGGAGCTCCGAAACGCACGGCTACGGCTGTACGTCAGAGCCGCCTGCGCGTCCTGCTGGCCGAGGATCATCCCACCAATCAGCGAGTGGTGCAGTTGATCCTGGGAACGCAAGGTGCGCACGTCGTGACGTGCAGTGACGGGGCCAAGGCCCTCGCAGCTTTTGAAGCCGAGGTCTTCGATGTAGTCCTGATGGACATGCAGATGCCTGTCATGGATGGCCTGACGGCGACCCGCGCCATTCGTGCCGTTGAGGCACGTCGTCCGGAGCGGGTTCGCACTCCCGTCATCATGCTCAGCGCCAACGCCATGGCAGAGCATCGGGCCCATGCCCACAAGGCCGGCGCGGATCTGCATGTCGCCAAGCCGATAACGGCGATCAGTCTTCTTGAAGGGATCGATGCGGTCGTGCTGGACGACTGACGGCCGAATATCCTTGCTCAGTCGACGAACTGGACCTTAGTCTGCGACGACCGAAAGACGGTCTGCCGGAGCGTGCTGCCTTGTTCCCCGTGTCTGGTATTCTGATCGCCGCAGCCTTGAGCAGCATTCTCAGCCAACAGTCTGCACCGATCTTCCAGCCCGGAGCGCCAGGCGCACCCGCGCGCGTCATTACCCAGGCCGAAGCCGTCGATCTCGGGCGGACAACGTTCATTCCGGCCGATGTCGCCTTCATGCAGCACATGATCGTGCATCACGGTCAGGCTGTAGAAATGGTGGACCTCCTGCAGACGCGCGCGGCCAATGAGACGGTGCGGCGTCTGGGACAGCGGATTGCGTCCAGTCAGGCGGCAGAAATCGATCTGATGCGCGACTGGCTCAACACCCGGGGACAGCCGCTCGAGATGCCGGGCATGGCCGGAATGCATGCGGGTCATGATATGGGTGACCATGCCCTGATGGCCGGAATGCTGACACCGAACCAGATGGCTGGGCTGGCCGCAGCGACGGGCCCTGCCTTCGATCGTCTGTTTCTGGAGGGGATGATCCGGCACCATCAGGGTGCGCTGGACATGGTCGACGAACTGAATGCCAATCCGGACGCGGCCGAAGACCCAATGCTTTCGGACTTTGCGACCTCGGTCGTGGCCGACCAGTCGGCCGAAATCCTGCGAATGCAGTCCATTCTATCCGAACTTTGAACGACCACATTGAGGGGCGTAACATGACCATCCGATCCTGCCTGTTCAGCTCTGCCGCTGCGCTGAGTCTGCTGTTTTCCGTCGGTCAGGCGCAAGCCCAGGCCCCCGCCGGTCCGCGTCCCCCTGCCGTGTTCCCGGATGCCCGGACGGCCTTGACCGGGGGTTTGCGTGATGCCGGGATTGCCGCTTCCAATCTTGCCCTGGAGTATTCGGTCGCGCCGCCCCCCGGCTTCTTCGATCCTGACGCCCTGTTTGCCCCCCCGACGAACCGTGCCGAAGCCGAGGCGCTGCAGGCCCGCAATCGCGCAAGTCCGCCGCGCTACAGCGCCCTTGCCCTGGCCAACAGCGATATGGCGATGTCCAACGGCCGTCTGTTTGTGGGAAATTTCCACGGCTTCAACGGCTATGACGTCTCGCGAGGCGGTGCCCCCGAACTGGTGCTGTCGGTGGTCTGTCCAGGCGGGCAGGGCGACGTCTCGGTCCACGGCAACCTGCTGTTCATGTCGGTCGAGCAGAACCGCGCGCGGCTGGATTGCGGCGTCAAGGACGCCGAGGGCGAGGTCAACGCCGAACGTTTCCGTGGCGTCCGGATCTTCGATATCTCCGACCTGAATGCACCGCGCCAGGTGGCCGCTGTTCAGACGTGCCGCGGGTCGCACACCCATACCCTGCTGCCCAGCGCGTCAGACCCAAATGTGCTTTACATCTATAACTCGGCAACATCGGGGGTGCGGAAAACCGACGAGCTCTCGATCTGTTCTGACGGCGAGCCTGGCACGAATGCCGAGACAGCACTGTATTCGATTGATGTTATCAAGGTGCCGCTCGATGCTCCAGAGCAGGCCGCCATCGTGGCGCGCCCGCGGATCTTTGCCGATGCCGAAACAGGAGCCATTGCCGGCCTCTGGAAGGGGGGACGGTCTGGCGTGTCCAGCCAGCGCACTGCCGGAACCAACCATTGCCACGACATAACGGTCTATCCGGAACTGAACCTGGCGGCGGGGGCATGCAGCGGCAACGGCATCCTCCTCGACATTTCCAACCCGGAAGCGCCGAAGCGGGTATCCGATCTGTTCGATCCGGACATGGCCTACTGGCACTCGGCCACGTTCAACAACATCGGGGACAAGATCGTCTTCACGGACGAATGGGGCGGCGGAACGTCGCCACGCTGCCGTGCCGAGGACCCGGCCAACTGGGGTGCCAACCTGATCGCTTCGGTCCGGGAAGACCGCACGATGGAAGGGCGGAATTTCTACAAGCTGCCCGGTATCCAGATGGCGACCGAAAACTGCGTCGCTCACAACGGAACCCTGATCCCTGTGCCCGGGCGCGACCTGATGGTTCAAGCTTGGTATCAGGGCGGGGTGTCCATCATGGACTTTACCGACCCCAATCGCCCGACCGAGATCGCCTACTTCGACCGGGGCCCGATCGACGCCTCGAAAATGGTCGTGGGTGGGTCATGGTCCGCTTACTGGCTGAATGGACGGATCTATTCGAGCGAGATTGCGCGTGGCCTGGACGTGCTCAAGCTCGTGCCAAGCCAGTATCTGTCGGCGGCGGAGATCGCTGCGGCAGAAAGTGTCATGGTCGCCACGATAAACCCGCAGACCCAGACCCGGGCTGTCTGGGCCGATACCCCAGACGTGGCCACAGCCTATCTGGATCAATTGACCCGCGCTTCGGCCGTGAATGCCGAACTCGCCACAGAGGTCCGTAGCCAGATCGACCCGTGGCGTGCAGGGTCGCCAGATTCCCGCGGAGCGGCTCGACTGGCTCGCACCCTGAACGCAGAGTCTGAGAAGGCGACGGGTGCAGACCAGATGCGCATGAAGGCGCTCGCTGGACTGTTCGAACGAATGGCCGGCTGACCCTAAGACCTTGAGGATGAAGGGCGGGTGATCGAGATCACCCGCCCTTTTTTTCGGCCGTCTTCAAGGTCGACGAGCCGGAAGGCAACGTTACAGAAACCGGACCTCGACCCCAGGCTTGACGCTGGCCGCCAGCTGCTCGGCGTCCCAGTTTGTCAGCCGGACACATCCGCTGGAGAAGGTCTTGCCGATCTTCGAAGGGTCGGGCGTGCCGTGAATCCCGTACGTGTCGCGCGACAGGTCGATCCAGACAGACCCAACCGGATTGTTCGGCCCCGCCGGAATGACAAGCTTCTTATCTCCCCGATCAAAGGTTACCCGCGTCGGATCGTAGGTATAGTTCGGCTCCGGAGCGACACCCACAACCGTGACTGTGCCGGAAGGGGCCGGGCGTTCCGCGCTGCCGATCGTCGCCGGGTAAAAGGCGATCAGCCTGTCCGAGGCATCATAGGCGCGCACCGACCGCTCGGTTTTGTCGACGGTAATGCGGGCCACATCGGCCGCAAGTTTCATGGGGCTAACGGCAGGAACCACGAGCACCGTGCCAGAGCGTGTCAGGTCGGCACCGGGGTTCAGCGTCGCCAACAGCGCCTCGGTTGTATGGAAGCGCTCTGCCAGGCCTTCCATAATCGTGGCATAGCCGACACTCTCAAGTTCTGCCTGTGCCTCAAGGCTTTCAGGCACTGTTCCAAGGTAGGGCCCCGCTATGTCAGCCGTCGTCAGGGTGTAGTCCTGTAGAACGACCCCCTTGTCGCTTGCGACAAGTCTGGCAAAGACCTGGGCATCCAGGATTCCGTCTTCGGGCAGGCCATTCGCTTTTTCGTAGGCAGCAATCGCCTGTGTCGAATTCTCGCCAGGAAGCCCATCGATCACGCCCGGCGAAAAAGCGGCGCGATCCAGAAGGATCTGGGCGCGGATCAGACCCGGATCGATCCCGCCTGCAGACGAGACGGCTGGCTTGGATCCAGATGCCGGCGGTTGCGGCGTTTGCCTGCTTGTAGCGGTGAAGGCGGGGCCGGCGGCCTTTGCGGAGCCTGGCTGAAATGTCGCTGTCTCGATCGCCTGTCGAAGCGCTGTGTCCGAGCCCACACCGACGACGGGCGAAGCTGGGCGTGCGGGTTCGGTCGTGACGTTCGCAGGTTCCGCACCGCTGCACGCCATCAAGACGATTGCGGCGATCGGTGACATTCGGTTGAAACGCATGGCAGTCCTTAGCGAAAGTGAGCTTCTCTAACTCCGCCAGAGACTCCTGCGTTCCTATGCCTCCAGCGATCCCGAGGCTTAGTCTGTGGGATTCTGTTCGCCGGTTGCGGGGTCCGTTTCCGTTTTGCCAGAGTTACTCGACCCCTCTGAGCCTTCTGGCTCCGTTGCCGGGCGAGGGGGCTCGCCATCGTTGGCGGGTGGACGGAGGTTTTCGTTTTCGGATTGGCGGGGGTCGGGGGTCGTCATGCGGATCAGTTCCGTGAGCGGGACAGACCAACGCACGATCGCCTTTGAGGCTCCTTTTAGGGATCGATTCACCCTGTGCCTAAACCCCGTCGCAATGCCGCGCGGGCATTATCGAAGCATCAGCCATAATGAGGCGGGACGAGATGAGCGGGACCTTGCGGGTCGAGATCGTCGGAGTGGAAGCTCTCGACGCGACGGACATCGCGCTTTGGCACGCCATGCTCGCCGGCAATCCGGAGCTTGCCAGCCCCTATTTCCATCCTGACTTCACAAGGATCGCGGCGCGGGTAAGCCCGCATGCGGCTGTCGCGGTGTTTCGCAGGGGAAACCGCACGATCGGCTTTTTCCCGCACCAGCGACGCGGATCGTCGATCCAGCCTCTGGCTGCGCCAATGAACGACTATCACGGGGTTATTGCCCTGCGAGGCGAGGCGCCTTCGCTTGAGGAGGTTGCCTCGGTCATGAACGCGACCCGCCTGAATGTCGGGGCCTGGGTCGGGACGGCGACCGCTGGCGAGCCGCGTGAAACCCTTCTGGTAACAATGCCAGAGGGTTACGCAGACTGGTATGCCGAGCGTCGCCAAACCTGGGGCAAATATTACAAGGACAAGGAACGCGCGCGAAGGAGCCTTGAGACGGAACTGGGTGAGGTGCGGGTTGAGCTGGGCATCAAGGATCCGGCAATGCTTGATCATCTGATCGATCTGAAGCGGGCCCAGTATCGACGTACGGGACGACACGACGTCTTCGCCTGCGGGTGGACGCAGCAACTCCTGCGCGACCTGATGGCGGGGGCGAGCGATGGCTTTGGCGGTTCGCTTGCGGCGATGTGGGCAGGCGGCAAGCTGACCGCAGTGGAATACTCCCTGCATGCTGGCGGGCACTACCATTTCTGGTTTCCAGCCTATGAGCCGCGACTGTCTCGGTGTTCGCCCGGCATTCTGCTTACTCTGGACACCATGCGGTTAGCGTCCGAACAGGGTTACCGCGTCTTCGACTTTGGCTTTGGTGGCGAGGGATACAAGAAGTACTTCTGCGACACGTCACAGGTCGTGAGGGAGGCCTTTGTCCAGCGGCCCGGCTTCCGCGCCGCAGTAACCGAGGCCGTGGCCGGTGTGATGGCGACAGCGGATCCCGATCGCGCCGAGAAGCTGAAAATCAGCGTCCGGCGGCGGTGGTCAGCGATCGAGGCGTGTGAAACGAACCGGATTGACCGCGTAAAGGGCGCTCTGGGTGCCGTCGGCGCAGCGCTGAACAAAGTGACGTGCAAGGCTCCCGCACCGATAGCAGCGGCCCTGGATCCACAATGAATGACCGTCGTACGCGCTATCCCGGCCCGATCGCAGAGGCGAAGAAGCATCCCCATACTTTGAACGCTCGGGGCTTTGCGGCCGACGCCGCACTGGCTCAGGTGTTGGACACCTATCCGGCGCATCTGATCGATATCAACCTGTACGACTATGATGACGAGGGTCAGGCTTCGCTGAAAACCGGAGCACGGGGACGTTTGTCAGGCGAAGGTTTGCTGGAAGCCATCCAGGGCGGTCGGTTGTGGGTCAATCTCAGGGGCGTGGAAACGGGCTGTCCAGCGCTTTGGGCCGCCGCCATGGAGGCGTTCAAAGACATCCAGGCGACCTATCCGGGGATGAAGGCCGTCAAGAATGCCGGCCAGTTGATCCTGTCGTCGCCGGCGGCAAAGGTACCCTATCATTTCGACGCGTCAGGGGTCGTGCTGTTCCATATGCGGGGTCGCAAGCGGCTGTTCGTGTATCCGGGCGACGAGACCCATCTTCCGGAGATCGCGATGGAACAGGTTGTGGCGCGACAGACCGCGGAAGAAATTCCCTACAGCCGCGCGTTCGAGGCGTATGCCCGGGTGATAGATCTTGAACCCGGCGAGGCCCTGACGTGGCCGCTCTACGCGCCGCACAGGGTCGAGAACCTGGACCGGTTCTGTGTATCGTTGTCGATGGACTTTCAGACCTGGCCGTCGCGGCTTCGCAACGGCGCACTTTATACCAACGCCGTGTTGCGCAGCCGCGGACTGTCGCCCCGTTTCACGGACGGCATGGCCATGCCGGAGCTTGCGGCCCGCTGGGCAGCGTCGCTGGCGTTGAAGCGTGTCGGCGGGCTGAAGAGCCGGATCGCGACCTTCGAGCGGGACTTCGAGCCGGAGATCGGCGCGGCTGACGGGGCCGGCGCGATCCGGGCGTGAACCCTGCGCCAGCCGCAGCTCAACCCATCAGCTGGCTTCCTCACGCCTGGGGAAAGCAGCCAGTAGGCAACCGGTCCAAGATGAATTCGACGTCATGACGTCGAGTTAAAATGACTCCCCGGGATCGTGACGGCACCTTTGCATCAACACCGCAGAGGGACCCGTCGTCATGAAGACCGTCATCGCATCCGCCGTATCGCTGGCCGCCCTGGCCACCGTCGCAATGGCCGCGCCGGCCTCGGCCCAGGAGGTCGAGCTCCGGAATGCCGTGGCGCGCGTCGTCGTCATCGTCGAGGACCGGACCGATGTCGGCGTCGAGATCGAACCGGGCTCGGCGAACCTCCCGGCACCCAGGGTCATTCGGCGGGGCAATCAGGTCCGTATCGACGGTGATCTGGGTCGCAACGCGATCCGCAACTGCCGAAGTGGAGGTGGTGATCGCCGCCAACCGGGGGAGGGGGCCTCGGTCGAACTGCGCCAGTTTGGACGGGTCAACCTGAGTGAAGCGCCGCTGATCGTGCTGCGCACGCCGCGCGACGTGGAGGTGTCGGTGGAAAGCGGCGCGGTCTATGGTTCCGTCGGGCGTGGCGCGACATCGATCGCGGTCGGCAATGGCGGTTGCGGGAACTGGACCGTCGCAAACACGACGGGGAGCCTCGAACTGTCGCTGGCTGGCTCGGGCGACTTCCGGGCCGGGACATCGCGTTCGCTTGAGGTCAACATCGCAGGGTCCGGAAACATCACCGCTGGCGCGACGCGCGATCTGGAAGCGAACATTCTGGGCTCAGGCAATATCGACGTGGCGCGCGTGGACGGAGATCTCGAGGCCAATATCCTGGGCTCCGGCAATATCGAGGTGCGTGGAGGAGAAGCGACAAACGTCGAAGCCAACATCATGGGGTCGGGCGATATCGCCTTCCGGGGACGCGCGCGGGATGCTGAAGCCAATGTCGCCGGGTCTGGTGACATCCGTCTCGCGTCCGTCACCGGGAATCTATCGCGCAGCACTCCGGGCTCCGGTCGGGTGATCGTCGGGCCTTAAGACCCGTCATTCGATCGTCGAGAGAAGGCCCGGGCGATTGGAACCCTCCCGGGCCTTTTTCGTGCCTTGGAACCAAAGGCGGCTTGACCAAATCGGAATCGATCGTCATAAGCGCCAACTCTTGTTGGACCGGCTGTGCAGCGAACCCCCCGGGGCGAGTTGCAGACGCGGTCCGCAGGAACGACCTGAGACACTGTTCTTTGCAGATGACCAGGACTTCAACGGCTCTCGCGGGCGACTGCGTGGGCCGATCGTTTTTGCGGACGTGCGTACTCTGAGGGCATCCGTGCCCGAAGGCCTCCGGTCTTTGAAATGGTTCACAGGGACGCAGGTTCGCCTGCTTGGGAAATACGACCGATATGGATCAAAGCATCCGCATCAGGCTCAAGGCCTTCGATCACCGCGTCCTCGATTTTTCGACGCGCGAAATCGTCAACACGGCCAAGCGCACCGGCGCGACCGTTCGCGGTCCGATTCCGCTGCCGACCCTGATCGAAAAATTCACCGTGAACCGCTCGCCGCACGTCGATAAGAAGTCGCGCGAGCAGTTTGAAATCCGCACGCACAAGCGTGTCCTCGACATCGTCGACCCCACCCCGCAGACCGTGGACGCGCTCATGAAGCTCGACCTGTCCGCTGGCGTGGACGTCGAGATCAAGATTTAAAGAAACAAAGGCGGGATCCGATATGCGCACGGGCGTGATCGCCAAAAAACTGGGAATGACGCGTCTCTTCGCTGAAGATGGCGCGCATATCCCGGTCACGATTCTGGAGCTTGATGGCTGCCAGGTCGTGGGCCAGCGTACCAAGGAGCGGGACGGCTACGTCGCCCTGCAACTCGGTGCCGGAGCCAAAAAGGCAAAGAACACCAACAAGGCTCAACGCACGACGTTTGCGAATGCAGAAGTCGAGCCCAAGCACATCGTCGCCGAGTTCCGCGTGTCGGAAGACGCGCTGATCGACGTGGGTGCCACTCTTTCGGCCGACCATTTCGTCGCCGGCCAGAAGGTGGACATCCAGGGCGAGACGATCGGCAAGGGCTTCCAGGGCGGTATGAAGCGCTGGAACTTCGGCGGTCTGCGGGCGTCACACGGTGTGTCCGTGTCGCACCGTTCGCTGGGTTCCACCGGTCAGCGACAGGATCCGGGCAAGACCTTCAAGGGCAAGAAGATGGCCGGCCAACTCGGTAACGAGGTGGTCACCACGCAGAACCTGACGATCGTCCGCGTGGACGTCGAGCGTGGTCTGCTGATGGTCAAGGGCGCTGTCCCCGGCCACGAAGGTTCGTGGGTCAAGGTCCGCGACGCGCACAAGAAGCCGTTCGCTGACCTGCCGTTCCCCGGCTCGTTCAAGAAGAATGGTCAGGTCGATGCGGCTCCCGCCGAAACGCCGGCTGAAGAGCCAGCCTCGGTCGAGACCGTCGAAGGCGGTGAAGCGTAATGAAACTCTCGGTCATCAAACTCGACGGCGGTGCCGCCGGTGACGTCGAACTGTCGGACGCCGTTTTCGGCATCTCTGACATCCGCGGCGATCTCCTGGCCCGTTACGTCAACTGGCAGCTGGCCAAGCGCCGTGCCGGTACCCACAAGGTGCAGACCCGGAACGAGAACTCGCGTACCGGCAAGAAGATGTACAAGCAGAAGGGAACCGGCGGCGCTCGTCACGGTTCGCGTCGCGCCCCGCAGTTCGTCGGTGGTTCGCGTGCCTTCGGCCCGGTCGTTCGCGACCATGGCTTCTCCCTGCCCAAGAAGGTTCGCGCTCTCGCCCTGCGTCACGCCCTGTCCGCCAAGGCCAAGGCCGGCGACCTGGTCGTGGTCGACGCCCTGACGGTCAAGGACGCCAAGACGGCCGCCCTGCGCGAAACGTTCGGCAAGCTGGGCTGGACCCGCACGCTGATCATCGCCGGACCGGAAGTCGACGTGAACTTCGGTCTGGCTGCTCGCAACATCCCGATGGTTGACGTGCTGCCGAACGCCGGTCTGAACGTCTATGACATCCTGCGCGCTGACAAGCTGGTGCTGTCGAAGTCCGCCGTGGAGGCCATCGAGGCCACCTATGCCGACTACAAGCCCTCGCGTCGCGAGCAAGCTCAGAAGGAAGCCGCGTAATGGCCGGCGCCAATCCAACCGCAAAACACTACGACACCATCCTGTCGCCGATCATCACCGAGAAGGCGACGATCCTGTCGGAGCAGAACAAGGTCGTGTTCCGCGTTTCCGGAACCTCGACCAAGGACGAGATCGCTGCTGCGGTCGAAAGCCTGTTCAAGGTCAACGTCCTGAAGGTCAACACCCTGGTTCAAAAGGGCAAGACCAAGCGCTTCCGCGGCATCATGGGTCGTCGGGTCGACATCAAAAAAGCGATCGTGACGCTGGCCGAAGGCCAGTCGATCGACGTCACCACGGGGCTCTGATCAGATGGCCTTGAAAACATACAATCCGACATCGCCGGGCCGTCGCGCCTTGGTGCTGATCGATCGCTCGGAACTCCACAAGGGTCGTCCCGAGAAGTCGCTGACCGAGGGCCTGACCAAGTCGGGTGGACGCGGTCAGGGCGGTCGTATCGCTGTCCGCTTCCGCGGCGGTGGTGCCAAGCGCCTGTATCGCAAGATCGACTTCAAGCGCCGCAAGTTCATGACGGCGACCGTCGAGCGTCTTGAGTACGATCCGAACCGGACCGCCTTCATCGCTCTCGTCACGTACGAGGACGGCGAAAAGGCCTACATCGTCGCCCCGCAACGCCTGAAGGCGGGTGACACGATCGTGGCCGGCGAAAAGACCGACGTGAAGCCTGGCAATGCCATGCCGCTGCGTTCGATCCCGGTCGGCACGATCATTCACTGCGTGGAAATGAAGCCCGGCAAGGGCGCTCAGCTGGCCCGTTCGGCCGGTGCCTATGCCCAGCTGGTGGGTCGCGATCAGGGCTATGCCCAGATCCGCCTCGGCTCGGGCGAGCTGCGCATGGTTCTGGACGGCTGCATGGCCACGGTGGGCGCTGTTTCCAACGCCGACCACATGAACCAGAACCTCGGCAAGGCTGGTCGCGTTCGTCACATGGGCTTCCGTCCGCACGTTCGCGGTGTTGCCATGAACCCGGTCGACCACCCGCACGGTGGTGGTGAAGGCCGGACCTCTGGTGGTCGTACCCCGGTTACGCCGTGGGGCAAGGACACCAAGGGCACGCGCACCCGCAAGAACAAGTCGACGGACAAGTACATCATCCGTACCCGCCACGTTAAGAAGGCTCGCTAAAGATGGCCCGCTCCTCCTGGAAAGGCCCGTTTGTCGACGGGTATCTGCTCAAGAAGGCCGACGCCGTTTCGACGTCGGGCCGCAAGGACGTGATCAAGACCTGGTCGCGCCGCTCTACCATCCTGCCGCAGTTCGTCGGTCTGACGTTCGGCGTCCACAACGGTCACAAGCACGTTCCCGTGCACGTGAACGAGGACATGGTCGGCATGAAACTGGGCGAGTTCTCGCCCACCCGTTCGTTCCCCGGCCACGCCGCGGACAAGAAGGCGAAGCGGAAGTAACATGCCAAAGACCAACAATCCCCGCCGCGTCGGCCTGACCGAAGCCCGTGCCAAGCTGGTGAACGTCCGGATCAGCCCTCAGAAGCTGAACCTGGTCGCCGCCTCGATCCGTGGCCTGCCTGTGCAGCGCGCCCTCAACGAGCTGGAGTTCTCGCGCAAGCGTATCTCCGACGACGTTCGCAAGGTGCTGTATTCGGCGGTTTCGAACGCCGAGAACAACCACAACCTGGACATCGACAACCTGATCGTTGCCGAGGCCTTCGTGGGCAAGAACCTGGTGATGAAGCGTTTCGCGAGCCGCGCTCGTGGTCGTTCGTCGCGTATCCTGAAACCGTTCAGCGAGATCACCATCGTGGTCCGTGAAGCCGGCGAGGCCGCCTGATATGGGTCAGAAAATCAATCCGATCGGTTTCCGCCTCGGCGTGAACCGCACCTGGGACAGCCGCTGGTTCGCCGGCGGGGCTGACTACGCCCGTCTGCTGCACCAGGACCTGAAGCTGCGCACGTGGCTGAAGGAGCGTCTGAATGCTGCCGGCGTTTCGCGCATCATCATCGAGCGCCCCCACAAGAAGTGCCGCGTCACGATCTATGCCGCCCGTCCGGGCGTCGTGATCGGCAAGAAGGGCGCCGACATCGAGAAGCTCCGCAAGGACATCTCGGCTCGTACGGAAGGCGAAGTTCACCTGAACATCGTCGAAGTCCGCAAGCCGGAAGTCGATGCACAGCTGATCGCCGAGAACATCGCCCAGCAACTGGAGCGCCGGATTGCTTTCCGTCGCGCCATGAAGCGGTCGATGCAGGCCGCGATGCGTCTGGGTGCCAAGGGCGTCCGGATCAACGTCTCGGGTCGTCTCGGCGGTGCCGAAATCGCTCGTATGGAATGGTACCGCGAAGGTCGCGTGCCGCTTCACACCCTGCGTGCCGACATCGACTATGGCTTCATCCAGGCCAAGACGACCTACGGCATCATCGGTGTGAAGGTCTGGGTCTTCAAGGGTGAGGTCCTGGAACACGATCCGATGGCGCAGGACAAGCGCTGGGCCCAGGAAGCTGCCGGTCCGTCGTCGAACGAAGGCCGTGGTGGTGATCGCGGCGGTCGTAACGACCGCGGTCAGCGTCGCGGGCGTGAGGGCTAAGTCATGCTGCAACCGAAGAAAACCAAGTACCGCAAGGCCTTCAAGGGCCGTATCCACGGCGCTGCCAAGGGCGGCTTCTCGCTGAACTTCGGGTCCTATGGCCTGAAGACCCTGGAGCCCGAGCGCATCACGGCGCGTCAGATCGAGGCGGCTCGCCGCGCGATCACGCGTCAAATGAAGCGTCAGGGCCGCGTCTGGATCCGCATCTTCCCGGACGTTCCCGTCTCGGGCAAGCCTGCCGAAGTCCGCATGGGCAAGGGCAAGGGCGCGGTGGATCACTGGGCGGCGCGCTGCCACCCGGGCCGTATCCTGTTCGAAATCGACGGCGTTGCTGATGATGTTGCGCGCGAAGCGCTGCGTCTGGGTGCCGCCAAGCTGCCGGTCCGTACCAAGGTGGTCACCCGCCTCGATGCCGGCGTCTCGCATGTGGAGCACGTTGCTGCATGACCAAGATCGCTGACCTTCGGGCCCAGACTCCCGACCAGCTGGGCGACCAGCTGCTGTCCCTCAAAAAGGAACAGTTCAACCTGCGCTTCCAGGCCGCTACCGGTCAGATGGAAAAGACTCACCGGGTCGGTGAAGTGCGCAAAGACATCGCTCGCATCTCGACGCTTATGCGCGAGAAGCGTTCGGCCTCGTAAGGAACCGCTATGCCCAAACGTATTCTTGAAGGCGTGGTCGTGTCCGACAAGGGCGACAAGACCGTCGTCGTCGTCGTCCAACGCACGCTGCTGCACCCGGTCATGAAGAAGATCGTGCGCCTGTCCAAAAAGTACCACGCTCACGACGAGGCGAATGCCTTCAAGGAAGGCGACGTCGCTCGCATCGTCGAATGCGCTCCCAAGTCCAAGCTGAAGCGCTGGGAAGTCCTGTCCAAGGACACCCCGGCTTCGGCGTCGTAATCAGAAAGATCTGACACTATGATCCAGATGCAAACTAACCTGGAGGTAGCCGATAATTCGGGTGCTCGCCGGGTCATGTGCATCAAGGTGTTGGGCGGCGCAGGCCGTCGCTACGCCTCGGTGGGCGACACGATCGTGGCATCCGTCAAGGAAGCCATTCCTCGTGGTCGCGTCAAAAAGGGTGAAGTGGTTCGCGCCATCGTCGTGCGCACCGCCAAGGACATCCAGCGCAAGGACGGCTCGGTCATCCGCTTCGACAAGTCGGCAGCCGTCATCGTCAACAAGCAGAACGAGCCTGTCGGCACGCGGATCTTCGGCCCGGTTCCCCGCGAACTGCGCGCCAAGAACCACATGAAGATCATCTCGCTGGCTCCGGAGGTTCTGTAGTCATGGCCGCCAAGATCAAGAAGGGCGACCGCGTCGTCGTCCTGGCCGGGAAAGACAAGGGCCGCACTGGTGAAGTCACCAAGGTGCTGCCGACCGAAAACCGCGTCCTGGTTCAGGGCGTGAACATGGTCCAGCGTCACACCCGTCCTTCGCAAGCCGACCCCCAGGGCGGCATCAAGAACAAGGAAGCGACGCTTCACCTGTCGAACGTCGCGATCGCCGACGCCAACGGCAAGGCGAGCCGCGTCGGCTTCCGCATGGAAGGCGACAAGAAGGTTCGCTTCGCCAAGACCACGGGAGACGTCATCTGATGGCCGCGACCGAGAAATACACCCCGCGCCTGAAGAGCGAGTACAATGACCGCATCAAGGGCGTGATGGCCGAGAAGTTCGGCTATACCAACCCGATGCAGATGCCCAAGCTCGAGAAGATCGTGCTGAACATGGGTATCGGCGAGGCCGTTGCTGATTCCAAGAAGGCCAATGCGGCTCTCAAGGATCTGGCAGCCATCGCCGGTCAGAAGCCGGTTCCGACCAAGGCTCGCAACTCCATCGCCGGTTTCAAGCTGCGCGAAGGCATGGTCATCGGCGGCAAGGTCACCTTGCGCGGCGACCAGATGTACGAGTTTCTGGACCGTCTGATCACGATCGCCCTTCCGCGCGTGAAGGACTTCCGTGGCCTGAAGCCGACGTCCTTCGACGGTCGTGGCAACTACGCCATGGGCCTGAAGGAGCACATCGTGTTCCCGGAAATCAACTACGACCAGATCGACCAGATGTGGGGCATGGACATCATCGTCTGCACCACGGCCAGGACTGACGACGAAGCCCGCGCGCTTCTGACCGAGTTCAAGTTCCCGTTCGTGAAGAACTGAGCGGGAAGGGAAAAGAAAAATGGCAAAGAAAAGCGCCGTAAACCGCAACGAAGCCGTCAAGGCCCTGGTTGCGAAGTATGCCGCAAAGCGGGCCGCCCTCAAGGCGACCGCCAACGACGAGAGCCTGCCTCTGGAAGAGCGCTTCGAAGCTCGCCTGAAGCTGGCCGAACTGCCGCGTAACTCGGCAGCCGTCCGTATCCGCAACCGCTGCGAAGTGACGGGCCGTCCGCGGGCCTTCTATCGCAAGCTCAAGATGAGCCGTATCGCCCTGCGTGAACTCGGCAACCTGGGTCAGATCCCGGGTCTGACCAAGTCCAGCTGGTAAGGGGAGCGACACACAATGATGATCAACGATCCCCTCAGTGACATGATCACCCGGATCCGCAACGCGCACATGCGCAAGCGGTCCAAGGTGCTTACGCCCGCCTCGCGTCTTCGCCAGCGCGTCCTCGACGTGCTACAGGACGAAGGCTACATCCGCGGCTATTCGCTGGTTCAGAACCCGGGTGAATTCCCGCAGTTCGAGATCGAGCTGAAGTATTTCGACGGCCAGCCCGTCATCGCCGAGATCGCTCGCGTGTCCAAGCCGGGCCGCCGCGTCTATTCGGCGATCAGCGACCTGAAGCCGATCAAGAACGGCCTCGGCATCTCGATTCTTTCGACTTCGAAGGGCGTCATGTCTGACGCTGCCGCTCGCGACGCCAACGTCGGCGGCGAAGTCCTCTGCAGGGTCTACTAAGATGTCCCGTATTGGAAAACGTCCCATTGCTGTTCCGAAAGGCGTGACCATCACGCTCGACGGACAGACCGTGTCGGTCAAGGGTCCCAAGGGCGATCGCTCCTGGACCGTGGCCGAAGAGATTGAAGTCAAGCAGGAAAACGGCGAACTGACGCTGGTTGCCCGTGAAGACACCCAGCGCGCTCGCGCGATGTGGGGTCTGTCGCGTACGCTTCTGGACAACATGGTCGTCGGCGTCACCGATGGTTTCACGCGCAAGCTGGAACTGGTCGGCGTGGGTTACCGCGCTGCCCTGAAGGGTAACGACCTGACCCTGCAACTCGGTTTCTCGCACGAGGTCGATATCAAGGCCCCCGAAGGCATCACCTTCGGCGTGCCCAAGCAGACCGAGATCAACATTTCCGGCGCCGACAAGCAGGTCGTCGGCGAACTGGCCGCCACCATCCGCAAACTGCGTCCGCCGGAGCCCTACAAGGGCAAGGGCGTCCGGTATTCGGGTGAGAAGGTCCGTCGCAAGGAAGGCAAGAAGAAGTAGTCATGGCTCTTTCTCTTCGACAACTCGCCAAGCGCCGTACCGAGCGCAACCGCATCCGGCTCAAGGCTGTCGGCAATGGTCGTCTGCGTCTTTCCGTGCATCGCTCGGACAAGAACATTTCGGCCCAGATCATCGACGACCTCAAGGGCGTCACCGTCGTCTCGGCCTCCTCGCTGGAAACCGCCAAGGATTCCAAGGGATCGAACGTCGAAGCGGCGGCTGCCATCGGCAAGCTGGTCGCTGAACGCGCCATCGAAAAAGGCGTCACCGACGTCGTGTTCGACCGCGGCGGCTACATCTATCACGGTCGGGTGAAGGCGCTGGCGGAAGCCGCGCGTGAAGCCGGCCTGAATTTCTAAGGAACGCGACGCATGGCGCAAGCACCCCAACGTGGCGGCGGCGGCAACGACCGCAATCGTCGTGACAACCGCAACGCTCCCGAAGGTCCGGAATCGGACGTCGTCGAGAAACTGGTCCACATCAACCGCGTCGCGGCCACCGTCAAAGGCGGCCGTCGCTTCTCCTTCGCAGCCCTGATGGTCGTCGGGGACGGCAAGGGTCGCGTCGGTTTCGGTCACGGCAAGGCACGCGAAGTGCCGGAAGCCATCCGCAAGGCGACCGAAGAAGCCAAGAAGACCATGATCCGCGTTCCGCTTCGCGAGAACCGCACCCTGCACCACGACGGCAACGGCCGTTGGGGCGCCGGCAAGATCATGATGCGCGCTGCCCCTCCCGGGACCGGCGTCATCGCGGGTGGTCCGATGCGTGCTGTTCTCGAGACCCTCGGCGTCCAGGACGTCGTGGCCAAGTCGAGCGGTTCGTCCAACCCCTACAACATGATCCGTGCGACGTTCGAGGCCCTCAAGGTCCAGTCGTCGCCGCGTCAGGTCGCCTCGAAGCGTGGCAAGAAGGTCGCTGACCTGATGGGCCGCCGCAACGACGGTGCCTCGTCGCCAGAAGCCGTGGAGTCCTGATCATGGCCACCGTTACCGTCAAGCAGACCGGATCGCCGATCCGCCGCAAGAATGACCAGCGCGCCACCCTGGTGGGCCTGGGTCTGAACCGCATGGGCCGTGAGTCCACGCTAGAAGACACGCCTTCGGTTCGTGGGATGATTGCCAAGGTCGCCCACCTGACCGAGATCGTCGAGAAGTAAGCCGCAGTCGCCCTGGTCCGATCCGGATCAGGGCGTCTCGCGTATTGCAAGACTGACAGGGGCCGCCTAGAAGCGGCCCTTCGTTTTTAACGCCGAGTTCGCTGTTCGCAGCGGGCGCTAGCACCCGAAAGGATCAGGCACATGAAACTGAACGAAATTCGCGACAACGCGGGCGCTCACAAGAAGCGTATGCGCGTCGGACGGGGCCCGGGCTCGGGCAAGGGCAAGACCGCAGGTCGCGGCGTCAAGGGCCAGAAGTCACGTTCGGGCGTCGCCATCGGCGGGTTCGAGGGTGGCCAGATGCCGCTGTACATGCGGATGCCAAAGCGCGGCTTCAACAACGCCAATGCTCTCAAGCTGGCCGAAGTGAACCTGTGGCGTCTGCAGGACGCCATCGACGCTGGCAAGCTGGACATCAAGGGCGAGATCAAGGGCGACGCCCTGGTCGCCGCTGGCGTGATCCGTCGCGTGAAGGATGGCGTTCGCATCCTCGGCACCGGTGAGCTGAAGTCGGCCCTGAACCTGGTCGTCTGGTCGGCGTCGGCTGGTGCCGTGAAGGCGATTGAAGCCGCTGGCGGGTCGGTCGTCCAGCAGCGGATCGCGGCTGAAGCCAAGGCTGCTGCCGCTGTCGAGAAGCGCAATGCTGCCAAGGGCAAGGCTCCGGCTCCCAAGGCTCCGCGTGGCGACGCCAACAAGATCTCGGCCCGCACAACGCGCACGGCCGCGAAAGCCTAACGAAGAAAGCTTGAAGGGCGGTCTCGCTAAGAGGCCGCCCTTCGCCTATCTGCACTCGGGGCCCGGATTCGATATCCGATGCACCGCGTTCTGATCAGTCGGGGTAACGACATATGGCTTCGGCCGCCGAACAACTTGCCGCCAATATGAACATGGGTTCGTTCGCCAAGGCGACCGAACTTCACAAGCGGCTGCTCTTCACTCTGGGTGCGCTGCTGGTCTACCGCATCGGGACCTATGTGCCGATCCCGGGGATCAACTCCGAGGCCTTCCTGGCGTTCTTCCAGAACCCGGATGGCCAGCGCGGCATCCTGGACATGTTCAATATGTTCTCGGGTGGTGCCGTCGAGCGGATGGCCGTGTTCGCCCTGAACGTGACCCCCTATATCTCGGCGTCGATCATCGTCCAGCTGATGGGCGCGGTGTATCCGCCCTGGGAAAAGCTGAAGAAGGAAGGCGGCGAAAGCGGCCGCAAGCAGCTGAACCAGTACACCCGTTACCTGACGGTGTTCCTGGCGCTGGCCCAGTCGTTCGGTATTGCCGTCGGCCTGAATGCCCAGACGGGTCTGGTCGATGCACCGGGCATCTTCTTCATCGTGTCCACCGTCGTCAGCCTGACCGGCGGCACCATGTTCCTGATGTGGCTGGGTGAGCAGGTGACGGCCCGTGGTGTCGGCAACGGCATCTCGCTGATCATCTTCGCCGGCATCGTGGCCGTCCTGCCCGGGACGATCGCGCGGATGTTCGGCCTTGCGCAGGAAGGCCAGATCTCGGCCTTTGCCCTGCTGTTCGTGGCTGCCATGGCGATTGCCGTGGTCGTGTTCATCGTCTTCATGGAGCGCGCCCAGCGGCGCCTGCTGATCCAGTATCCCAAGCGCCAGGAAGGCAACCGCATGGCCGGAGGCGAGCGGTCGTTCCTGCCGCTGAAGGTCAATACCGCCGGGGTGATCCCGCCGATCTTCGCCTCGTCTTTGTTGCTGCTGCCCTCGACCGTGGCCCAGATGACGGCCAATGCCGATCTGCCGACCTGGATGTCCTGGCTACCGGCCGTAACGGCCCAGCTCAGCCATGGTCAGCCGCTGTTCCTGATCCTGTACGGCCTGCTGATCGTCTTTTTCTGCTTCTTCTACACATCGATCACCTTCAACCCGGAAGAGACCGCCGAGAACCTGCGCAAGTACGGCGGCTTCCTGCCCGGGATCCGGCCGGGCAAGCGTACGGCCGAATATCTCGACTACGTCCTGACCCGGTTGACGGTCATCGGTGCCGCCTACATCACCGCTGTCTGTCTTCTGCCCGAGTTCCTGATCGCCCAGATGCCGAGCGTCGGCTATTTCGGAGGAACGTCTATCTTGATTGTCGTGTCGGTCACGATGGACACTGTGGCCCAGATCCAGTCGCAACTTCTGGCGCACCAGTACGAGGGGCTGATCAAGAAGGCCAAGCTGCGGGGACGAGGCGGGCGTGGAACACCGGGCAGGGGCTCGCCGACACCGGCGCGTCGCTGACTTGTTGGGCTACCGCGCTTCGCGCTACTTGACCCTGATACACACACCGTCTGGGAGGGCGAGCCTTTGAATCTGATCCTGTTCGGGCCGCCCGCTGCGGGCAAGGGCACCCAGGCCAAACGGCTGGTCGAAGAGCGGGGGATGGTCCAGCTGTCGACGGGCGACATGCTGCGCGAGGCGATCACGTCGGGGTCCGATCTCGGCAAGGAGTGCCAGGCGATCATGTCTCGCGGCGACCTGGTCAGCGATGCCATTGTCATCGCCCTGATCGAGGCCCGGCTGAAAGAGGCCGAGGACGCCGGCGGGGCCATCTTCGACGGCTTTCCGCGCACCCTGGCCCAGGCAGAGTCGCTGGACGCCATGCTTGCGACACTTGGCAAACAGATCGATGCCGTCGTGCGGCTGAAGGTTGATGATGCCGCCCTGCTGGAACGCGTGGCGGGTCGGTTCGCAGATCAGGGGCGCCCGGACGACAATCCGGAAAGCTTCAAGATCCGGCTCGACGCCTACAATCGCAATACGGCACCGCTGTTGCCCTATTATGCTGACCGTGGGCTGCTGACCGAAGTTGACGGCATGGGATCGATCGCAACGGTCGCCGCAGCCATCGACGGCGCTCTGAAGGCCGCCGCCTGAACGAAACCTGACGGCTGGGCGTGCAACGCGTTCAGTTTTCATGACCTATAGGCGGGTCATGGACAGGGGTTCACCATCTCGAGATCGGCACCGGCTTGTCCGTGCAGCGACCGTCGCCGGGGTTCTGGCGCTTCACGGTGCACTGTTTGCCGTGATCGGGCTGACGACGGTCCCGCGCGACGCCTTCGTCAGTCAGGCTCCCATCACTGTGGAGCTGTTCAGGCCGCCTCTGCAGCCCCCTCCACCGCCGGAGCCGACGCTGGAACCGGTCACGCCGGAACCCGGCGGCGGAGCCCCGGCGGCTCCGTCGATCGTTCGACCGGCGCTCGCCCCGGTCGAACAGCCAGAGGTGATTGCCCCGCCGACGCCTGCGCCGGAACAGCCGATGGTGATCGGCGTGGCACCAACGGCCTCGCCAATTCTGGGTCATGGCCAGGGCGGCGTGGGTGAAGGGACCGGCAGCGGGGTTGGTGACGGAGACGGCCCCGGCCGAGGGGGTATACCGCCCCTGATCATCCGCGGCGCCTCGCCGCGCGAGATCCTGAGCGTCGTGCCGCCAGAGGCGCGGCAGGCCCGTCAGGCGGGTCGAGCCGCCGTGAACTGCGTCATCCTGGCCGATCAGAGACTGGATGACTGCCGAATCGTCAGCGAGATGCCCCTGGGTTATCGCTTCGGCGAGGCCGGGCTCAGGGCGGCGAGCTTCTTTCGCTACCGGCCCCCGTTGACGGCATCTGGCCGCCCTGTCGAGGGGCAACGCGTCACCATCAACGTCCTGTTCGGGCGGCAGTAGTGTTCGAACCGAAAGAGGTTTGACACCTTCCGGCCAATCGCGCCCTTATCGCCCTTCAGCATCAGGGGCGGCGCATGGCTTTGAACATCGGCAGGACGGCGACGGCGATCGCCCTGGTATTGGCGCTCGGGTGCGGGACGGCGATGGCCCAGACGGCCTCGCCTCCATCCTATGCCGACACGATCGCGTCAATGGCCCGGCAGGACGGCCTCCTGCCGATGTTCGTCGATCAGGCAGCCGGCAAGGTGCTGATCCAGTTGCCTCCCCCTGCGTCCGATGGAGTCATGACCCGTGTGATCCATCACACGGCGCTCAGGACGGGCGTTGGCTCTGCAGTGACAGGGCTGGACCGGGCCCAGATCGGATCCACCAACATCCTTGCCTTCCGTCGGATCGGAAAACGGGTCGTCGCAGAGTTCGAGAACCCCAGATACCGCGCACTGGCCGGTTCGATCGAGGAACAGGCCGCGGCGCGTGATGCCTTCGTCGGGTCGACCGTCTGGGCCGGTGACGTCGTGGCAACGGCGCCGGACGGCTCCGTCCTTGTCGATATCGCGGGCTTTCTGACCCGTGACGCCCACGGCATCGTCGAGACGCTGCGGCGGGCGGGGCAGGGGACCCTGCGGCCTGTCGCCGACCTCACGCTGGTCGATCCCGCCGCCGCGCGGTCCTTCCCCGACAACCTCGAGCTGGAGGCGCGGCTGACCTTTGCCGTCGAAGGACCGGGGCCAGTCCTGAACCAGATCGCGCCGGACTCGCGACTGGTCAGCTTCGATGTGCGCCATAGCTTCATCAGGCTGCCCGATGCCGGCTATCAGCCGCGCCGTTTCGACCCTCGCACTGGGGCTATAAGTACCGTGGTGACCGATTTTTCGGCTGCGCTGGACGCGCCGATGGTCACCCGCCTCGCGAACCGGTTCCGGCTTGTGAAGACAGACCCGACCGCTGGGCGGTCGACCGTGGTCGAGCCCATCGTCTTTTATGTGGATCGCGCGGCGCCCGAGCCGATCCGGACGGCGCTGGTCGAGGGTGCGCAATGGTGGGCCCAGGCGTTCGACAAGGCGGGTTACATCGATGCCTATCGGGTCGAGGTCCTGCCCGAAGGCGTCGACCCTCTGGATGCCCGTTACAATGTCATCAACTGGGTCAACCGGGCGACGCGGAGCTGGTCCTATGGCCAGAGCGTCGTCGATCCGAGGACGGGCGAGATCGTCAAGGGCTCGGTGCTGCTGGGTAGCCTGCGCATCCGTCAGGACATGCTGATCTTTGAGGGCCTTGTCGGGGCGGATCAGACCGGGACCGGAGGGCCGAACGATCCGCAGGAGGTTGCGCTGGCCCGTATTCGGCAACTGTCGGCCCACGAGGTCGGCCACGCCATCGGCCTGCTGCATAATTTCGCAGCCAGTACCCAGGATCGGGCGTCGGTGATGGACTATCCGGTACCGCAGATCGCCATTCGAGAGGGCGGCCTGGCGTTCGAGGACGCCTATGCGGTCGGGATGGGCGCGTGGGACGATTTCGCCATCGACTGGCTTTACGCCGACGCCGATCAGGCGACACTGGATGCCAAGGCCGAGGCCGGGGCCCAGCAGCTAAGGTTCGTATCCGACGGGGACGCGCGTGTCGGAGGCGACGCTCAGGCCTGGGGCAGCCTGTGGGACAATGGTGCTGACCCTGTGGCCGAGTTGGATCACCTGACGCAGGTGCGGCGGATCGCGCTGGATCGGTTCGGCCTCGCAGCCCTGCCGGATGGGTCAGCGGTCAATGACCTGCGTCGCCGGCTGGTGCCGATCTATCTGTATCATCGCTACCAGGTGGACGCCGTCGCCAAGCTGGTGGGCGGTCTGGACTATGGCTACCCGGTCAAGGGCGACGGCCGCGAGACGGCGACGCCGGTTCCGGCAGTGACGCAGCGTGCGGCTCTGGCCGGGCTGGTCGCGACGTTGCGGCCTGAAGCGCTGGATCTGCCCGAGCCGTTGCTGGGACTGCTGGCCGCGCAGCAATCGGGGGATGGCGATCCGCAGCACGACATCGAGGTCTTTGCCGGCCGACAAGGACAGGTGTTTGATCCCGGCAGTGCCGTCGAGGCCGCCGCCGACATCACCCTGACGGCCCTGTTTGCGCCGCAGCGGATCAATCGCCTGGTTGATGCCGGACGTCGTGATCCGGCCGCTCTCGGCCTCGGAGAAACTCTGGATGCGGTGACCTCGGCCGTCTTTGCGCCTGCAACGGGTCGCCTGGCCGAGCCAGCACGACGGGTGCAGGCCCGGACCGCCCTGACCCTGGCCGGCTTGCTGCGAGGGAACGGCCTGTCGGGGACATCGGCAGCGGTAATCGACGGGCGACTGCAAGCGCTTTCGGCGCGATTGAAGGCGTCGACAGCGGCCGATGCGGTACAGCGTGCCCATGACCGCTGGCTGGGGGCAGTGCTGACGGACCGGGAGCGGCTGGATCAGCTTCTGACAGCCGATCGGTTCGAAACGCCGACACCCCCGGGCAGCCCGATCGGCGCCGAGGCCTGCTGGCACTGTGAATAGGATGGTAACGGTTGACGCATTCCGAATCCAATGTATAAGGCCGGCTTCCGCGAAGGGCGCGTCACGCTCCTGGTCTGTTGACCGGAGCGATTTCTGCGTCTGAAAACGCGCATCTGGAGAGTTTCGTGGCCCGTATCGCTGGCGTCAATATCCCGACCAACAAGCGCGTTGAAATCGCGCTTCAGTATATCCACGGCATCGGCCCGGCCGCCGCCAAGGAAATCGTGGGCAAGGTGGGCATCGAGTCCGCGCGCCGCGTCAACCAGCTGACGGACGCCGAAGTCCTGCAGATCCGGGAGACGATCGACAAGGACCACACCGTCGAAGGTGACCTCCGTCGCGAAACCTCGATGAACATCAAGCGTCTGATGGATCTGGCCTGCTATCGCGGCCTGCGTCACCGCAAGGGCCTGCCGGTCCGCGGCCAGCGCACCCATACGAACGCCCGCACCCGCAAGGGCCCCGCCAAGCCGATCGCCGGCAAGAAGAAGTAAGACATAGCCATGGCCAAGGAACCGGGTCGCGTAAAGAAGCGCGAGCGCAAGAACATCACCTCGGGCGTTGCCCACGTGAACTCGTCCTTCAACAACACGATGATCACGATCACGGATGCCCAGGGCAACGCGATCTCGTGGTCGTCTTCGGGACATATGGGTTTCAAGGGTTCGCGGAAGTCGACCCCTTATGCAGCCCAGATGGCCGCTGAGGACGCGGGCAAGAAGGCGCAGGAACACGGCGTGAAGACGCTGGAAGTCAACGTCTCGGGTCCGGGTTCCGGACGCGAGTCCGCACTGCGCGCGCTGCAGTCGGTTGGCCTGACGATCACCACGATCCGTGATGTCACGCCGATGCCGCACAACGGCTGCCGCCCTCCCAAGCGCCGCCGCGTCTAAGCCTTTCGCCGCCGACCCTTTTTAAACGCCGACCCAGACGCCCTGACGAGGGCTCCCCGAGAGGGTTTTTGAGGTCGGCGAACTCCGTAGTCGAGGGACACACATGATCGAACGTAACTGGCAAGAGCTGATCCGTCCCGAGAAGCCTCAGATCGAGCAGGGTTCGGACCCGCTGCGCAAGGCGCGGCTGGTGGCCGAGCCTCTCGAGCGCGGCTTTGGCGTGACCCTGGGCAATGCCCTGCGTCGCGTGCTGCTGTCGTCGCTACAAGGCGCCGCCGTCACTGCCATCCAGATTGACGGCGTGGTTCACGAGTTCTCGTCGCTGGAAGGCGTGCGGGAAGACGTCGTGGACATCGTCCTGAACATTAAGCAACTGGCGCTGCGCATGCACGCCGAGGGCCCCAAGCGCATGATGCTGCGCGCTACCGGCCCCGGCCCTGTTACCGCTGGTCAGATCGACCTGCCTGCCGACATCGAGGTTCTGAACCCAGACCACGTGATCTGCACGCTGGACGACGGGGCTTCGGTCCGGATGGAACTGACCGTCCAGAACGGCAAGGGCTATGTCGCAAGCGAGTTCAACCGTCCGGAAGATGCGCCGATCGGCCTGATCGCCGTCGACGCCCTTTATTCGCCGGTCAAGCGGGTTGCCTACCGGGTCGAGCCGACCCGCCAGGGCCAGTCGCTGAACTACGACAAGCTGGTGCTGGAAGTCGAAACCAATGGTGCCGTGTCGCCGGTGGACGCCGTGGCCTATGCGTCGCGCATCCTGCAGGACCAACTCCAGATCTTCATCACCTTCGACGAGCCGAAGAAGGCCGTTGAAGCTGCCGAAGGCAAGCCGGATCTGCCGTTCAACCCGGCCCTGCTGAAGAAGGTGGACGAGCTGGAACTGTCGGTCCGTTCGGCCAACTGCCTGAAGAACGACAACATCGTCTACATCGGCGACCTGATCCAGAAGACCGAGGGCGAGATGCTTCGCACCCCGAACTTCGGCCGCAAGTCGCTGAACGAGATCAAGGAAGTGCTGACCGGAATGGGTCTGTCGCTCGGCATGGACGTGCCGAACTGGCCCCCCGAAAACATCGAAGACCTGGCCAAGAAGTTCGACGACCAGATCTAGTTTCAACCCTCCGCCCTGAGCCAGTACGGTCACGGAGCGGTTAGAATGACAGGCCCAAGGTCCGGTAATGCCGGAAACCGGGGCGAGTAGGAGAGACCCCGATGCGCCACGGCGCCGCCCACCGCAAGCTCGGACGCACCAGCGCCCACCGGACCGCCATGTTCGCCAACATGGCCGCGTCGCTGATCAAGCACGAGCAGATCACGACGACCCTGCCCAAGGCCAAGGAGCTGCGCCCCTTCGTCGAGAAGCTGGTGACGCTCGGCAAGAAGGGCGACCTCCACGCCCGTCGCCAGGCCATCAGCCACGTCCGTGACGTGACCCAGGTCGGCAAGCTGTTCGACACGATCGGCCCGCGCTACGCCGAGCGTAACGGCGGCTACATCCGGATCATGAAGGCCGGCTATCGCCACGGCGACAACGCACCGATGGCTGTGATCGAGTTCGTCGACCGCGACGCCGACGCCAAGGGCCTTGACTCCGGCCCGGTCTACTCGGCCGAGGGCGACGACGAAGCCTAGGCTTCGGCACGTCTTCCAACGATTTGAAGGGCGGCCCGGGGATCGGGCCGCCCTTTTCGTTGTTGTTGGTTCAGGCGGGGCTTTCTGGTCGTGCAGCAAGAAGGCTGCTGATCGGTGCGGTGATCAGGGGCCGCGGTTTCGATGACTGTCATGCCCCGGCCCCTCAATGGCTTCATGGCTTCCCCAATCAATTCCCCGAAATGGGGAAAAAAGGGCGATCACCGACCGGCACAGCGTGGTGGGTTCAAACACCTCGAATGGTCTGGGTGGGATCGCGCTTGTGAGCGGGAAAGACCTGGGATCAAAGCGGTCTACCACCCTGGGTCAGGTCATGTTTCCATTCCCGCAGCCATCCACGAGGCAGGCGTCGCTCGCCCCCTCACGCCATGCGGGAAATCCGAAAACTCACCAACAGAGACCAAGACAATCTCCGGGTAGTAATCGCCTCGACCCATACGCGAAATCGTCATTTCCGCGGTCTGCTGGGCGCTAAGCTGTTCGTTGACCAGTGTTTTTCCTCGTGACACTCAAAGGTCGCATGGTCTGATTCCATGTGTGAAATCATACGGGTGTCGTTTGTTGCAGACGTGTCGCCTCGGTATTGGCGGAGCGGGTGGGTGGTCCAAGATCGCCGGGCTCTGCATGGCCTGTCTTACCCTGCTATGGTCCGGGATAGCTGCGGCCCAGTCGGCCTATGTCACCAATTTCGGTTCGAACACGGTTTCGGTGGTCGATACAACGACCAACGCCATCACCGCCACTGTTGCCGTAGGGGCTGGACCCAGAGGCGTGGCCGTGAGCCCGGACGGAACTCGTGCCTATGTGGCCAACAGCGATGCCGGGACCGTCTCGGTTATCAATACCGCGACCAGCACCGTCATCGGCACCATCACGGTCGGGAGCAATCCGCGGGGTGTGGCCGTAAGCCTGGACGGGAGCCGGGCCTATGTCGTCAATCTGGCAGCATCCAATGTCTCGGTCATCAACACGGCCACCGGCACCGTCGTGGCGACGGTCGCTGTGGGCGTAAACCCCGTCGGCATCGCTCTGAGCCCGTTCCGGAACCGGGCCTATGTGGCGAACTCGTTCTCGAACACGGTCTCGGTGATCGATACCACCAGCAACCTCGTGGTCGGCACGATCGCCGTAGGGACAAGGCCGTTCGGCGTAGCGGTGAATCCGGCTGGCACCTTCGCCTATGTCACGAACGTCAACTCCAGCAATGTGTCGGTGATCGACACCGGCACCAATGGCGTTGTCGCGACGGTCGCTGTGGGATCGGGCTCCCGCGGCGTGGCCGTGAGCCCGAACAGCAGCAGAGTGTATGTCTCGAACCAGGACACGGACGACGTCTCGGTCATTGATGCCACCAACAACACCGTCAGCGCCACGCTGACGGTCGGAAACGGACCCTATGGACTGGCCGTCACACAAGACGGTACCCGGGTCTTCGTTGCCAATCAGTTCGACAATACGGTGTCGGTAATCAGCACAGCCAGCAACACGGTAACAGGCTCATTTGCGGCAGGGACGGCACCCCACGGCTTTGGACAGTTCATCCGCCCCGCACCCGCTGCGCCCGCGCCGACCCCCGTTCCGACCCTGTCGACATGGGGGATCGTCCTGTTTGGCGTCGCACTGGCGGGTGGGGCACTGCTGATTGTCCAGCGCCAGCGGGTCGTGGCCCAGGCGTGATTCAGGGTCGCTACGCGGCTGCTTCGGCCTTTAGCAAGGTCACCATCCCTGCCTTGGCCTCGGCATAGGTCGTGCCCGGTGGGTGGTCACCGCTGACGATGGCGATCTTCAAGGCACCATAGGCGGCAGCCCGTTCCGGGAAGGCCCGGAGATAGTCGCGAAACGCCAGATGGCGGGGGATCTGGGGCGAACCATCCTGATAGACATGGAGATGGTGGGTACGGACACCTTCGGTCCGGGTCTTGCGGAAATAGCGCCGGCCTTCGATCCCGAAGGCGCCCATGGCTTCATAGCCCAGATCCGTCAGGCGACCGGAAGCGGGGTCGAGGGCATCAAGGCAATCGACGACCCCCAGAATGCCTATGATGGGCTTGGCGGGCAGGCCGCGCACGGCGGTGCTGCCCATGTGATGGAGCGTGACAGCGAGGGGCTGAAGCGCGGCTCTCAGTGCATCGGCCTCAACGATGAAGGCCTCGGCCCATCCGGGGTCGTAGGGCACAACGCGTTCCATCCTCAAACTCCCTTCCGACTCGATGATCTGTGGATCCGACTGTTTGCGCCAATCGCAAAATCGGGCAAACGGTGGTCTTCAGGCGCGGATGTACCGGCCGATATCCTGACAGTTTCCATCTCTGCCACACTGCCGGAAAGGCAACGATGACCAAACTCTTCCGCAACCCCGGGATCCGTTACCTGGCGACGTTTGCGATCGTAGGGCTGGCGCTCTTCAGCGTGCTGGCGACTCCCTGGGCCGAGCGGCTGTTCGTGCAGCCCTTCACCCAGGGACTGGTGGATGTAACGGCCTTCATGGTCAGGCCGTTCGATGCGCGGGTCGTGGCCGATGGCGACATCCTGAGGTTCAGCGATGGCCTAGGGGCGGTACAGGTTCTGGCGGGATGCAACGCGGTTGAGGTGTGCGCCCTTCTGGCAGCGGCCATCCTCGCCTTTCCGGCGCGGTTCAGAGACTGTCTGATCGGGGCCGTGCTGGGGATCGTCGCGCTGCAGACCGTGAACCTGTTCCGGATCATCACACTGCTATACCTTTCGCGGGGGTCACAGGAGGTGTTCGAGTTCTTTCACCACTATGTGTGGGACGCCATGATCGGGCTGGAAGGGCTGCTGGTCTTCTTCTTCTGGGCACGCTGGCAGGGACGCCAGGAGCGGGCCGCGAGGTCCGGCGAAACGTCGGCAGAGGTCGGGGTATGAGCCTTTTTAAGGGACTGGCCGCACGCACGCCCGAGGAGGCCGATCGCCGCAGGTTCGGGGTCTGGGTTGGGTTGGCGCTGATCGTAATTCTGCCCGCCTGGTGGTTCGGCGGAGCGGATATCCTGACCGCAGCGCTGAGGCCTGTTGCGGCGGTCATCCTGGGCCTGTTCGGGCTGCAGGGCGGCATCGTCGCCGGGGCGGAGGGAGCCTGGATCGTGTCGACCGGGCTGCCCTTGGCCGACGGATCGGGGACGCTGGACTATACGGTCGCCAAAGAGGTGCTGAGGCGGCTGATGCTGGGAGTGCCTCTGTTCGTCGCCTTCATGATCGCACCGCCCCGGGCCCAGCGGCCGGTGCAGGGGGTTCTTATCGGGGGCGCGGTGCTGGTCGTCCTGTTCCTGCTGTCGCTGACAGCGTTCCTCTGGGGCGAGATCGCGCCGATGTTGAACCCCGCCCTGGCTCCGGCCGGAGGACCGCCCACCCGATTGACGGGCGAGCCGCTGAACCCGCTGCTGGCCCAGATCGCAATTGTAGGGCGGTACGTGGGGATGTCCGTCGCGCCGTTGATTGTGTCGATCGTCCTTTGGGCCGTGCTGAATCCCCGGGGACGAGAGGCCCTGCTCGGCCAGATCGAGGCGGAGCAATAGGGGGCCCGCCAGGTGTGACCATGCTATGTATCCTTGTTCGCTGATAGCGGCCCGGATCTGGTCCATACTAGGCCGAATACGCCGCACTCACGCGCTGTCCGGAAACGCCCGCCATGTCTGACCTCTTCCGTATCGTGCCCTATCGCCCGGACCATGCGGCCGCCTGGCGGGCTTTGAACGAGGCGTGGTTGGCCGAGGGCGGATATGCGCTGGAGGCCAAGGACCAGGCGGTGCTGGGGGATCCGGAAGATGCGGTGCTGTCCAGAGGTGGCGCAATCTTTATCGCTGAGCGGGACGGCGAGGCCGTAGGCTGTTGCTCCGTGATGCGGATGGCCGATGGCGGTTATGAGGTCGGCAAGATGGCGGTCACGCCGTCGGCGGTGGGCTTGGGCATCGGTTGGGCGCTGCTGACCGCCTGCGAGGGCGTGGCGACGTCAGGCGGGGCCCCGCGACTGTATCTGGAAACCAATGCCGCCCAGACCCACGCCATTGCCCTGTATGGGCGGTTTGGCTTCGTGCGCATGCCGGCCCAGCCGACGCCCTATGCGCGGTGCAACGTCTGGATGGAAAAGCCGCTCTGAACGCCGACGGCTATTCCTTGGACAGGTCCTGACGCTGGAACCAAGCCAGGGCAAGCGCCAGGGGCACGAGGGTCCAGAGCGTGAGGCTGACCGCAGCCTTGAGCGCCAGACCGTCCGGAGCGGGCGGGGCGGCCGGCTCGGCCATGACGGCCGCCTTCAGCGTGTCGAAGGCCAGGCCTGGCAGGGTGAGTTGCGCGGCCCAGTCAGTCGGGGCCCATCCCAGCAGGGGCAGGCCAGGGCCGCCGATCAGCGACTGGGCAAAACCCAGCACGACGGGGACGAACAGGGTCGCCAGCAGGGACCGGGTGATCGCCGCTGTCAGCAGGGCGACCATCGCATACTGGATGATTCTGACCCATGAAAGACCGACCAGCAGAGCGATCTTGCCAGGCTCGCCCGCTTCGAAGCTGAAGCTGAGGGGGCGCTCGAAAACGATCGCCTGGGACACGCCGAAGAGAATGCCTGCAACCATGAAGAGTACCATCGCCACAACGGCCAGCAGGGCAAAGGTGATCAGCTTGCCCAGCACCAGATTGATGCGGCTGTTGCGGGCCGTGATCAGACGCCAGGTCTCCCAGCGATAGTCGCCGGCGTAGAGGGTTGCAGCCGCCACCAGCATGAAGACCAGAATGGCCCCGTTTGCGGCGGCTCCGGCACCGTTCATCAGATCGCCTGCCAGGTTCACGGGCTCCAGACCCATCGTTGCAGGCAGGTTCAGCTTGGTTGCCATCTCGGCCGTGCGGGCCTTGGTGACCAGATGATAGATCACGCCCCCGATCGCGAACAGCACCGGGATGAACAGCAGGCTCCAGAACACGGTCATGCGGTTCTTGCCGAAGCGGTAGGCCTCGGAACGGATGGCATCAGCGAGCATGGATGGTCTCCGGGGTCTGGATGCTGCCGGTCTCGGTCATGAAGACGCTCTCCAGATCGGCCCCGACCCAGCGCGCCTCGTCGATGTCGATGCCCTGACCGATCAGGGCCCGCAGCAGGGCAGGGGCCTCGGCCCGGGGAATGGCAGCGAGGATGGCATTGCCCTCGATCGTGCCCTTGTCGCCGAGCACGGACAGGGCCTGGGCCATGGGCGTCAGAGACAGGCGCAGCCGCTCGCCCGTGGCGGTCAGTTCGGTGACCGAGCCCTCGCGCACCAGCTTGCCGCGATTCATGATGGCGACACGGTCGCAGACGCGCTGGACCTCGAGCAGCTGGTGGCTGGCCAGGATGACGGTGATGCCGTCGGTGTCCGCCAGGCTGCGGATCAGGGCCCGCATCTCCTGGATCCCGGGGGGATCCATGCCGCTGGTCGGTTCATCGAGGATGATCAGCTCGGGCTCGGTGATCAGCGCGGCGGCGACGCCGAGCCGCTGGAGCATGCCGACGGAAAACCCGCGCACACGCCGGTTGGAGGCCTCGGTCAGGCCGACCCGGTCGAGCCAGCGGTCGATGCGCTGGCTGTCGGACTTGAGGCCGTGGGCGATCGACAGCCACTCCAGCACCTGGCGGGCGGTCATATAGGGGGGATAGCGCGGGGTCTCGATCATCGAGCCCATCCGCCGCCCGGCTGCGATGTCGCCGACCGCTCCGCCCATGACCGACGCCGAGCCCGAGGTCGGCTTGATCAGACCCAGCAGGATGCGGAACAGGGTCGACTTGCCCGCGCCGTTGGGCCCGAGCACGCCATAGACCCCGCCGCGCGGGATGCTGAGACTGAGCCCGTCAAGGGCACGCACGGTGCCATAGGTCTTGGTCAGGTCGCGGGTTTCGATCACGGCTGTCATGGGAGGAGCTTGGCCGCTGCCGACGGCCCCGACAAGCCGTCGTGAGCGTGTCGCGGATTAAGTTTAAGCAATGTGGAGTTGATTGCGCAGATTGCATGATCCGCTGCCTGACGGTTGCCGGTCGGTGGTTTTGCCGCCCACGGGGCCGGCCGCGATCTGGCCCTGCCACCCGAAGCAATGGACAGGCATTGCCTCCGGCCAGGGTATTGCGGTTGGCACGCGGACCGGCCTTGATGCCGTCGAAAAGACAAGGCGAAATGGGCCTGAGATGATCCAGCTTTTCCGGGATGTGATGAAGACTTCCAGCCTCGCGCTCGCCGCCGCCCTGATGCTCGCGGCCTGTGGCAATGCCAATGAGACCAGGGCCCAGGACGGGGTGTTTGCCGAACCCAACAGCCGGACGGTGCCGACCGACGCCATGACCATGAAGTCCAGCTTTGCGCCGGTCGTGCGCGAGGCGGCGCCGGCGGTGGTCAACATCTCGGCCCAGAGCCTGCAAAGAAGCCGCGACCCGTTCTTCCAGATGTTCGGCGGCGGTCAGCCGCGCGTCGCCCAGTCGGCGGGTTCGGGCGTGATCGTGCGCTCGGACGGGGTGGTCGTGACCAACAACCACGTCATCGCGGGAGCCCAGCAGATCACCGTTGTGCTGAATGACCGACGCGAGTTCGCTGCGCGCGTGCTGCTGGCCGACGAGCGGTCGGACATCGCCGTGCTGCAGCTTGAGGGCGTCAGCGAGCAGCTTCCGGTCCTGGCCATTGATGCAGCCGAGCAGCAGGAGGTCGGCGACCTGGTTCTGGCGATCGGCAATCCGTTCGGGGTGGGCCAGACGGTGACCAATGGCATCATCTCGGCCCTCAACCGGACCGAGACCGGGATTTCGGATAGCGGCTCGTTCATCCAGACCGACGCGGCGATCAACCCGGGCAATTCGGGCGGCCCGCTGGTGGACATGGACGGGGACCTGATCGGCATCAATACGGCCATCTTCTCGCGCTCGGGTTCATCGTCGGGCGTGGGATTTGCTGTGCCCGCCAGCATGGTGCAGCGGGTGGTGGACTCGGCCCTGGGCGGGGCGACTTCGGTTGTCCGGCCCTGGCTGGGGGTCAAGGGTGACAGCGTCAGTGCCGATATCGCCAGGTCGCTGGGGCTGCCCCGGCCGCAGGGGATGATTATCACCGACGTCTATCCGAACGGACCGGGGGCCCGGGCCGGTCTGGAGGAAGGCGATGTCATCACCACGATCGACGGAGCCGAGATCAACGACCAGAGCGGGCTGAATTTCCGGGTCGGAACGCGCGATCCGAACGACAGTGTCGCCGTCGGCGTGCTGCGCGACGGCCAGACCCGGACCATCAATGCGCGGGTCCAGACCCTGCCGGGTAATCGCGATGCCAAGGAAGGCCAGGTGTTGCGCGAAGGACCCCTGGCCGGGTTGCAGGTGCTGGCACTGAATCCCGCGCTCGCCGACAGTCTGGGTGGTGATCCCTTCACAAGCGGTGCGATCGTCACGGGTGTCGATCCGCGCAGCTATGCCGGGCGATTGGGGCTGCGACCCCGCGACATCATCGTGTCGGTGGATGGTCGGTCCGTGACTTCGGCGAGCGCCCTTGCCAACGCCGAGCGGGGCAATGCCCTTAGCATCGTGCGGGGCGGGCGTCGTCTGGACGGGCGCTTACCCTAGGCCTTGATCGGGGATCCGATCGACCAGCTGTGGCCGAACGGGTCCTTGAGCTGGCCATAGCGGTCGCCCCAGAATTGGTCGGCAATGGGCAGGGTCGGTATCGCTCCGCCCAGCATCGCCCGTTCCCACCAGGCGTCGGCATCGTCGACCTGGAGATGGAAGGCGCATCCCGCTGGAACGACGTCGGCGGGGTGGCCGTATTCCGGAAACTCGTCATGCAGCATGACGCTGGCACCGTTGATGACGAGATGGGCATGCATCAGCCGTTCGCCGTCTTCGGCGTATTTCCTGTCCAGAATCTGGGCCCCGAAGGCGACGGAATAGAACTCCAGCGCCGCCTCGCCGCCGCGCGAAGGAATGGTCAGGTGGGGCGTTACGCCCGCGGTCGGGCCTTGCTGCGCGGGGTCGGTCATGGCTGGGGCTCCTGTCTGATCGCAGTATGATCCTTCTCCCCTTGTGGGAGAAGGTGCCCCGGAGGGGCGGATGAGGGGTCAGGCGGGCCGACGTAGTCCGGGGCGATGGATTGTTTCAGGGGTGCGACCCCTCATCCGTCACGCTACGCGTGCCACCCCTCGGCTGATCGCATGCGATCAGCCTCGACCCGCAAGGGGAGAAGGAAGCGGTGTCGGCACCTTCACCCGCGAGCCTGCAGGGGCCATGTTGTCGCGATGAGTGATCTGTTCGAAGCTTCCGGTATCCATCCTCCCGACGCGCCGCTCGCCGACCGGCTGCGGCCCGCGACGCTGGGAGAGGTCGTGGGCCAGGATCATCTGCTGGGCGACGGCGGGCCGATCCGGCGGATGGTCGAGGCCGGGCGGCTGGGGTCGATGATCCTGTGGGGACCTCCCGGAACGGGCAAGACGACGATCGCCCGACTGCTGGCCCAGGCGGCCGGTTATCAGTTCCAGCAGATCAGCGCCGTCTTCTCGGGCGTCGCGGACCTGAAGAAGGCCTTCGAAGCCGCCCGGATGCGTCGGGCCGCCGGGCAGTCGACGCTGTTGTTCGTTGACGAGATCCACCGTTTCAACCGGGCGCAGCAGGACGGCTTCCTGCCGTTCGTGGAGGAGGGGGTGATCACCCTGGTCGGGGCGACGACCGAGAACCCGTCCTTCGAGCTGAACGGGGCCCTGCTGTCGCGATCGCAGGTGTTCGTGCTCAAGCGGCTGGACGATGCGGCGCTCGATCAACTGTTGATCAGGGCCGAGGCGCACGAGGGCCGGACCCTGCCGCTGACGCCCGAGGCACGGCAGGCGCTGACGGCCCTGGCCGATGGCGACGGGCGGTATCTGCTGACCATGTCAGAAGTGCTGTTCGATCTTGCAGGCACGGCAGCCGGCGACATTCCGCTGAATGTTCAGGGGCTGGCCGGGATCCTGCAGAAGCGCGCTCCGGCTTACGACAAGTCCAGAGAAGAACACTATAACCTCATATCAGCATTGCATAAATCGGTTCGAGGTTCGGATCCAGACGCGGCGCTGTACTGGCTGGCCCGGATGCTGAACGGCGGCGAGGACCCGCTTTATCTGGCGCGCCGGATCGTGCGGATGGCCGTCGAGGATATCGGCGAGGCTGACCCGCTGTCGCTGCTGGTCGCCAATGCCGCCAAGGACACCTACGACTTCCTGGGCAGTCCCGAGGGTGAACTGGCGCTTGCCCAGGCGGTGGTGCATCTGGCGACCGCGCCCAAGTCGGTGGGGGTCTACGAGGCCTTCAAGGCTGCGCAGAAGGCTGCGCGTGAGACCGGTTCCCTGATGCCGCCCGCTCACATCCGCAATGCCCCGACCAAGCTGATGAAGTCGCTCGGGTACGGAAAGGGTTATCAGTACGATCCCGATACGCCCGAAGGATTTTCAGGGGCGAATTTCTTCCCCGACGAGATGGAGCGGCGCGTCTTCTACCGGCCCAAGGGCGAGGGGCATGAAGAGAAGGTCAAGGCCCGGCTGGAGCGCTGGGCGGCCATGCGGGCGGCGGCGGGCGAAGACGGGGAATGAACCTCAATCAGGTCACCCTCGACGTCACCGATGTCGAACGCGCCAGGGCCTTCTATCAGAGGCTTGGCCTGACCCTTATTGTCTCCTCTGATCACTATGCTCGATTTCTGTGTCCCGGCGGGGCGACCCTGTCGGTGCATCGGGTCGAGACGGTCGTACTGGGACAGTCGGGGGTCTATTTCGAATGCGAGGACCTGGATGACCGGGTCGAGGCGCTGATCCACGCCGGAGTGGTCTTCGATCACGGACCGGTGGACCAGACCTGGTTGTGGCGGGAAGCCTGGCTGAGGGATCCGGACGGCAACTGCCTTTGTCTGTATCTTGCCGGCGAAAACCGGGTGAATCCGCCCTGGCGGGTGGCCTGACTAGATGTCCAGCTTCAGGTTCATGGCTTCGGCCAGGGCTTTCGCACGGCGACGGGTCTGCTCGCCCAGCAGAACGTCGGCATAGCCTTCGGACGCCGTCAGACAGAGCGTGCCATTCCGGACGGTGGCAGACGCATTGGCCAGAAGCTGCGGCGAGCGGCCGGACAGGTCGCAGCCGAGGCGCATTGCGAGGCCGAGCGCTCGCGCACGAAGACGCATCTCCTCATCGAGCAAGCGGTCGGTGAGTGCTGGATCGGGGGTCGCGGCATTGCCGCCATAACGGGCGTTCAGGGTGCAGGCGAGAAAGGCCCTTTCGGCGTGGGTCTGGCCCGGAATCGGTGCGCGCAGCACCTGATCGAAAACCAGCTCAAGACGGTGGTCCGGGTGCAGGCGCGCACCGAGGTCCGCCAGACGGCATGCGGCGGCCGCCAGGATCGGGTCACGCGCCTTGCCGAAGGCCGGGGGCAGGGCGGCGATGATGTCGGCCAGCCAGGCGTGGAGTGCGGCGGGAAGGCTTGGCGAGATTCCCTGACGCGCACCGAGCGCGGCACAGCCGGCGACCAGCGGGTCCTGCGCCGGTTCATCGGCGTCCAAAGTCTCGTACAGGAGACCCTCGCGCAGACCCCAGGCGGAGAAATGGATGGTCTTGAGTCCAAGGGCGTCGATCAGCCCCTCCAACACCAGGGCGGCATAGGGCAGGGTCTCGGCGCGCTTCCTCGACACGCCCGGCAGGCGATCGAGCGAGGCACGGGACTGCTGGGCGACCAGACGGGCCACGCTGCGGGCGTCGTCGGCGGACATGGCGTACTGGTGCACGATCTTCAGCGGATAGTTCTGCATCGCCATGTGCAGCTGGGCCAGCGACCGCCAGCCTCCGCCAACCGCGTGGAGTTCATCCGCCGAAAACGGGCCCTTGGCAGGCTTGAGCCGTTCGGTAATCGTGGCGCGCAGGCGTTCGGCGTCGAATCCCCGGGCGTCGGCGAGGCTGAACGGGCCCAGCGGCAGGGTGATGCCGGGCTTCAGGCTCTTTTCCCCAACGCGGACGAGCTCGAGGCTGGAGCCGCCCATGTCCGCCGCCAGACCACAGGCGCGGGGGTCTCCGGCCATGACGCCGAGGGCCGCATATCGGGCCTCTTCCTCGCCCGACAGGACCCGGATGTGGAGGCCGGTCTCGGCAGCAACACGCTCGCAAAACTCGGGGCCGTCGGCTGCCTCGCGGACAGCGGCCGTGGCGGCTACGAAGGTGTAGGCAGGCCGGACGCTTTCCAGAACGGCCGCGAACCGCCGCAGGGCCGTCAGGGCGAGGGTGACGCCGCCTTCGGAAAGACGTCCGGTCGCAGGCAAATCGCGACCGAGGCCGGCAAGGACCTTTTCGTTGAAGACGGTCCAGATGGCGCGGCCTTCCAGCCGGTACAGAACCATCCGCACCGAGTTGGACCCGATGTCGATGACCGCCGCCTCGCGGGGCGGAGCGTGAGGGTCGATCACCGTTTCGGCCGGTCGTAACGCAGCCGGCCGGGCAGGGTCTTCACCTTGCGACCCCGGCCAGACAGACTGGGGTTGGTCATGAAATACTGGTGGGCGGAGAAGGGACGTTCAGGATCAACGGGCACAAGGCGGTGGTAAGCTCCTTCGGAATCCAGAATCCAACTTTGCGCATCGTCCTTGAGGTTGGCGACCATGATCTGTCGCAGGACCTGATCGTGAACGGTGGCATTCTTGACCGGCGTCATGACCTCCACCCGGCGATCGAGGTTGCGGGTCATCCAGTCGGCAGAAGAAATAAAGACCTTGGCACGGTCGTGCGGCAGGTCGCGGCCATTGGCGAAGCAGATGATGCGGCTGTGCTCGAGGAAGCGGCCGACGATGGACTTGACCCGGATGTTTTCCGAAAGGCCCGGTACACCCGGGCGCAGGCAGCAGATACCGCGGACAACCAGTTCAATCCGCACACCCCACTGACTGGCGCGGTACAGGGCGTCGATGATCTGGGGATCGACCAGCGAGTTCAGCTTGACCCAGATGGCGGCCGGTCGACCCTTGGCCGCAGCGGCCATTTCCTTGCCGATCAGCTCGATCAACGTTGATTTCATGTTGAGCGGCGACACGACCAGCGCCTCGAGCTCATCGGGTTGGGCATAGCCGGTGATGTAATTGAACACCCGCGCCGCATCGCGGCCCAGCACGGGATCAGAGGAAAACAGGCTGAGGTCGGTGTAAACCTTGGCCGTGATCGGATGGTAGTTGCCGGTGCCGAAGTGGCAGTAGGTCTTCAGCCCGTCACCCTCTCGCCGGACGACGACGCTGAGCTTGGCGTGGGTCTTGTATTCGACGAAGCCGAAGACGACGTGGACGCCGGCCCGTTCCATGGCGCGGGCCCATCGCAGATTGGCCTCCTCATCGAACCGGGCTTTCAACTCGACAAGGGCGACGACGTTCTTGCCATTCTCGGCTGCCTCGATCAGCGCCGCGACGATCGGACTGTCCTTGGACGTGCGATAGAGCGTCTGCTTGATGGCGATGACGTTCGGGTCGCGCGCGGCCTGTCTCAGAAACTGCACCACGACGTCGAAGCTCTCGAACGGGTGGTGGATCAGGATGTCTTTTTCCCGGATCGCCGCGAAGACGTCGCCGCCCTGGTCGCGGACGCGTTCGGGGTAGCGTGGCTCGTAGCCGGGGAATTTGAGTTCCGGGTGACCGGAGGGAATCAGCTCCGACAGCTGGGCAAGGCCGAGCATGCCCGGCACCATGACGACGTCCTGAGGTGCCGCGTTCAGCTCTCCGATTATGAACTCACGCAGGTCGTCGGGCATGGAAGCCTCGATCTTGACGCGGACCACGTCTCCGAGACGGCGCTGTTTCAGCGCCTCCTCGAACTCCATGACCAGATCCTCGGCCTCTTCCTCGATCTCGATGTCGGAGTCGCGGATCAGACGCAGCACGCCCTTTTCCAGGATCTCGCAGCCCGGAAACAGGTGGTCGATGAACAGGAGCAGCACGTTTTCAAGCGTGACGAATCGGCGGCGGCCCTTCACCGACCGACCGTCGCCCGGGAGCTCCCAGAACCGGCGAACCTGAGTGGGGACGGGAACCAGGGCATAGAGGGTCTTGTTGTCCCGCGTCCGCTTCAGCTTCAGCGCGAGCGAGAAGCCCAGATTTGGAAGAAAGGGAAACGGGTGGGCCGGGTCGATGGCCAGAGGCGTCAGGACGGCGAACAACTGGTTCAGGAACTCGGGCTCAAGCCGCTCCTTGTCCGTCTTGGTGATCTTGGCCGAGTGAACCACTTCGATCCCGGCCCCGACCAGTTCGCGGCGAAGCTGGCGCCAGCGATCCTGCTGTTCGGCCATAAGCTCGCCCGCAGCGACATTCACCTTCTCGAGGGTTTCGGCCGGCGTCAGGCCATCGGCAGACAGGACGCGGACCCGCTCGCGCACCTGACCCTTCAAGCCAGCCACGCGGGTCATGAAAAACTCATCCAGGTTGTTGGCCGAGATGGAGAGGAATCGCAGACGTTCCAGCAGGGGATGGGCCGGATTTGCTGCCTCTTCCAGCACCCGGGAATTGAATTTCAGCCAGGAAATCTCGCGGTTGAAGAACCGCTGGGGCGAGGCGAGCAGCGCCTCGTCCAGAGCCAGCTGGGGTGCGCGCGAGGTGGGTACGTCCTCGCCCGTCGTGGTGTCGGTGATGGCCGCGTCGCTCATGAATGGGTTCTGAGGGCGAATTGTAACGGCTGCAACCCTTCGCGGCGATGGCGCGCGAACCTGCGCGCGTGGACGGACGACCTGAAGTATGGCTTAGCTTCAACCATGCCGACTTCCGATCCTCGCCCACCCGTCGATCTGCACCGCCTTCTGACCGACCGGGAACGCGAGGTCATGAGCTATGTGGCCGCACACCACCGCAGCAAATCCATATCGCGGTTGCTGGGAACGGCCCCCAAGACCGTCGACGCCCAGGTCGCCAACGCCTGTCGCAAACTGGGTGCGGTGTCGCGCGACGAGGCCGTGCGGATGTTGCTGGCTGCCGGGGTCGACCTGGCCATTAGGGAAAATCCCCTATCGGCAAGGTCCCCAATGCCCATGGCCGATGTTTCGAACTCATCTGTGCCCGTCACAGAAAGGACGAAACATGACTGCAACCATGACGACCAGAGAAACGGCACGATCGCTGGACGACGCGATGCCGGGGCTGACCTATCGCGACCTGAGCGTGGCGCTGGGATTGATCGCCAGTGGCCCGGATCATCGGGCCATGATTCCCTATCTGGTTTCAGCCCTGCGCGAGCAGGCCCCCTATCTGACCGGGCAGATGACGATGTTCGAGATCCTTCGTTCAGCGAATTGTCTGGCGGATATAGGATCGCAGGGCACGCCGGATGGCTGAAGCCGCTTCCTCCGCCGCTCGCGCGGATCCTGGTAGCCGTGGCGATTGCTGCACTGGCCTCCATCATCATCCCTGCGGCGTTGAAGGGGGCTGTCGCGCTGCAGAAGACCGTCGAGTCGCTGCAACACCCCTGAACTGACTTTCGTACGCACTCAAACCCCAAAGGTGCCACGCTCACGCGCGGCAAGGAGCCCCCATGTCCGACAAGACCCTGGCTGCCCAACGGGTGGCTGATCTCATCAACGATGCCGAGCGGGCCATGGACCAGGCCATGGCCAAGGCCTCGATCCTCGTCGCCGAGTTGCCGCAGTTGCAGGCCCAGGCCGGCCTTAATGCCAGCTGGGCCCAGCCCGCGATCGTTTCAGTCTGTGCAGCGCTTTCCGACATGACGACCGCTCGAGGCTCTCTGATCAGCGCTCACAGGTCGTTATCGGTCATCCAGCGGAAGCTCGGGCTGGTGACCACCTTGTTGCCTGGAAATGACAAGGCATCTGAGGGACCGATTGTTCCGACAAGCGCCTTCGGTGATGATCGCGTCGTTGCCCTGCGCGCCTGACATTCCGGCGCCTGGTCGCGATATCCATCGGGTTCACATAACGAGCGCTGGGTCGCAGAGCGCGACGTCAGCGATAAGACTTTTGCGCTCGCTGCAAGAACGCTTGTGCTGCGGCGTCGCTGGCCGCAGACGACTTCGTGAACCAGCGGTCGCAACTGACCCCTCCCACCGTCCTGGATATACAATCTGAAGCCCAATTCTGACTGGATTGGAGTCAAAAAGCCGTGTCAACATAACAATGGGTTGCATGTGCCATATTGGGATACTAATGTTATCCCACTTCGAACTGCGATTGTCCCAAGGTTGGTGAGCGCGAACTTCCGGCTCGGTCTTACACATCCCTGGTCCACGGCGATTGGCCGAAGCGCGTATCGTCTGGAAGCGTAACGGCTACGCACGCGTGGCCTCATCAGAAAAAATCTGAATGCGCTGCTGCCACCGGTCAGCCTCTGCGGAGATGAGCATGCCAAACTGGCTGATGGCGGTTGATCACCTTTACGAGATCATTGGTTACGCTGCGACTGTAGTGCTCTGTCTTTTTACCTTTTTCCTAGGAAGTATTCGCGAGCGGCTGGTTGCTTTGGTCATTGCTCTGGACGGGGTGACGATCTCGGCCTTTGACATCTATCTCGACGGGTGGCCGAGGGTCTGGGCGATCTCCAGCAAGGCTGTACTGCTATTCGTGATCTATGCCGGGTTCAGCTGGCGGTGGCCACATACATGGCTGATAGTCATGACGTCGCTTCAGTTCGTTGATCTTCTGCTTGTGATGGCCGTTGTCGTCGACGGCTCTATCCTGATCAGCGTCAACGGTCTGCTGAGGAACGTCGTTGGCTGGCTGATGCTGCTGACCTTCGCTGTAGGGATCGTGCAGACAGCTAGAGCCAATCTGATGGCGCGGGTCCAGCCGTTGCCGAGATGCGACTGAATGAACAGTCCCTGTGGAATGGAAGCGCCATGCTGGAGTGGCTGAAGGGCATCGAAGAGCTGCATCAGATCGTCGCCTACCTTGCTGCTGGGGGCCTGTGTCTTTGCGCCATGGTTTTCGGGAGCATTCGCGAGCGGATCGTAGCGGTCATTGTCCTTTTGGATGCCTTGTCGACCATTGCGTTCATTGGGTATCTCCACGGGTGGGGGATGGTCTGGGCAATCTCCAGCAAGACCCTGGTTTTGTTCGTGAGTTATGCCGCATTGAGCTGGCGATGGCCGCACATCTGGCTTATCGCCATGACGTCCCTGCAGTTCATCGATCTTCTGCTGGTGATGGCCGTGTTTGTGGACAGATCCATCCTGATCAGCGCCAATGGCCTGCTCCGGAATGTGGTGGGTTGGCTGATGCTGCTGACCTTCGCTGTCGCCATCGTGCAGACGACGCGAGCGAGGCTGATGAAGACGGGTTGAACGGGTTTTGGGAAAGCGTACGCCCGCGCCATCTGGATGCTGATGCCGAGGCTCAGTCGAACAGATCGCCACTTTCGTCGGCGGCTTCCAGTACCTGACGGGCGAGGACGCGGGTGACTGGACGGTGTTCGGCATCCAGGCGGGTCACGATATCGGCGGCCGCAGCCGCAGAACGATCGATCCGCCGCACCAGATAGTCGATGACCCCGTCACCGGGCGCGATGCTGCGTTCTGCAAAGCGGGTGCGCAGGATGGCGGCCAGGACGAGGTCGTCCGGCGGCTCCATGGCCACCACACGAAGGGAATCGAGCCGCGAGCGTAAATCCGGCACCTGGACCGACCACTGACGGGGCGAGGGCCGCGAAACGAGCAGCAGGGCCCCACCCTCGGCCTGCGCCAGGTTGATCAGGTGAAACAGGGTTTCGTCGTCGGCATCCTGGGCGATGTCCAGCAGGACGGGGCGATGTTCCAGCTCCAGCGGATCCGCCAGAGCCGCCTCGGCCCCGTGAAGCGGAACGGCTCCGACCCGCTCGGCCCAGATGGCGGCCAGGTGGCTCTTGCCGCAGCCTGCAGGGCCGCAGATGGCCATGACCTGTCCTGCCGCATCCGGCCAGCGGTCCAGCACCCGGGCAGCCTCGGCGTTGCAGTCCGAGCGCACAAACCCGGCCGCGCCAGTCGGTACAGCCCGCTGCAGGGGCAGTTTCAGCTGATCACGAGGAGGAAGGCCGCCGGACATGGGTCCACCATAGCAGACCCCGTTCACCGTCCGCATACGGCAGGCTGACCGGTCGGGGACAAATTGGCGCGGCTGTGGACAGCCGACCGGGCCGCGACCTTGACTTTCAGGGACGATGATGCGCCCTACCGGCTCTCAAATTTACGGCCATTCCTGGCTGACAATCCGAAGATTTCCCCATGCACGCCTATCGCTCCCACACCTGCGGTGCCCTTCGGTCGACGGATGCCGGCACCAATGTCCGGCTGTCGGGCTGGGTGCATCGCAAGCGCGACCACGGCGGCTTGCTGTTCATCGACCTGCGCGACCACTACGGCCTGACGCAACTGGTGCTGCACCCCGAGACGCCGGGCTTCGAGGCGGTCGAAAGGCTGCGGGCCGAGAGCGTGATCCGGGTGGATGGCGAGGTTGTCGCCCGCGATGCGTCCGTCGTGAACGCCAACCTGCCGACCGGCGAGATCGAACTGCGGGTGCAGGCGGTTGAGGTGCTGTCCGAGGCCGCCGAACTGCCGCTGCCGGTGTTTGGAGAGCCGGAATATCCGGAGGAGATCCGGCTGAAGCACCGCTACCTCGATCTGCGGCGCGAGACCCTGCACAAGAACATCGTGCTCCGCTCCAGGGTGATCTCGTCAATCCGGCAGCGGATGGTCGGGCAGGGGTTCCTTGAATACCAGACTCCGATCCTGACGGCGTCGTCGCCGGAAGGCGCGCGGGACTTCCTGGTGCCGTCGCGGCTGCATCCCGGGAAATTCTATGCGCTGCCGCAGGCTCCGCAGCAGTTCAAGCAGCTGCTGATGGTCTCCGGCTTCGATCGCTATTTCCAGATCGCGCCCTGTTTCCGCGACGAGGACCTGAGGGCAGACCGTTCGCTGGAGTTCTACCAGCTGGACGTCGAAATGAGCTTCGTCACCCAGGAAGACGTCTTTGCCGCCATCGAGCCCGTCATGCATGGCGTGTTCGAGGAGTTCGCGGACGGCAAGCGGGTCGATGCCTATCCGTTCGTGCGCATTCCCTATCGGGAGTCGATTGCCAAATACGGCTCGGACAAGCCGGACCTGCGCAACCCGATCGAGATGCAGGACGTGTCAGAGCATTTCCGCGACGGCGGCTTTGGCCTGTTCAACAAGATCCTGGCCGGCGATGCCAAGAACGCGGTCTGGGGCATTCCGGCTCCGAAGGGTGGCAGCCGTGCGTTCTGTGACCGGATGAACAGCTGGGCCCAGGGCGAAGGCCAGCCGGGTCTGGGCTACATCTTCTGGTCCGAGGATCAGGGTCAGTGGGGCGGGCCGATCGCCAAGAACCTCGGGGCCGAGGCCACCGACGGCCTGATGCAAGAGCTGGGGATGGGGCAGGGCGACGCCGCCTTCTTCGCCGCCGGAGACCCTGCTGTGTTCCACAAGTTCGCCGGTTCGGCGCGCACCAAACTGGGCCAGGACCTGAACCTGATCTCGGACGACGAGTTCCGGTTCTGCTGGATCGTCGACTTCCCGATGTTCGAATGGTCCGAGGAAGAGAAGAAGGTCGACTTCAGCCACAACCCCTTCTCGATGCCGCAGGGCGAGATGGAAGCCCTGATGACCCAGGATCCGCTGGATATCCTGGCCTATCAGTATGACATCGTCTGCAATGGCTATGAGCTTTGCTCGGGTGCGATCCGGAACCACAAGGCCGAGATCATGCTGAAGGCCTTCGAGATCGCGGGCTACGATGCGTCGGTGGTCGAGGAGCAGTTTGGCGGCATGCTGAACGCCTTCCGCTATGGCGCTCCGCCGCACGGGGGTCTGGCACCGGGCATCGACCGGATCGTCATGCTGCTGGCCAACCAGGTCGCGATCCGCGAGGTCATCGCCTTCCCGCTGAACCAGCAGGGCCAGGATCTGCTGATGAGCGCACCGGCCGAGGCGCAGGACCGGCAGTACAAGGAACTGCACATCCGGTCGGCTCCGCCGCTGAAATAGCGGCGTTCAGGTGAAGCGTCCGGGCGACCTAGTCGCGGTCGGCGCTGACCATATTGCGCGACGCCGGTGGTGCGGGCGGACGCGGCGGTGCCGGTGGAGCCATGCGGCCGCCGCAGCTCGCGACGGTCATGCCCCGGGGCAGGCGGGTTCCGCCATCGCCACAGGCGCGTGAGATCTGGCTCTGGGTCAGGCCGCGTGCACTGGACAGGTCCACGCCGCGGATATCGCTGCGACGCATCTCGGCCCCGGCGAAATCGGCCCGGGTGAATTTGCCACCGGCCAGACGCGCGCTGTTCAGCTCGGCCTGGCGGAAGCTGGCCCCGGTAAAGTCGCCACCGCTGAGATTTGCGGCGTTCATTTCACTGTCGCTGAAGGAAGCTCCGCGTGCGCTGACATTGGCCAGGTTGGCACCGGTCAGTTCGGTTCCGGAGACATCGGCCTGTGCCAGATTGGCACCGTTCATGCTGACGCCGACCATTTCGGCCCCCGACAGGTTGGCGCGGTTCAGGTTGGCGCGATTGAAGACTGCGCCCTGGGCCTCCGCGCCCTCGAGCGACACGCCGGAAAAATTGGAGCCGGAGAAATTGGCGCCGACGATCTCGACGCCGCGCATGTCGGCGCGGCTGAAATCGCTGTTTGAAAAATTCGAGCCCATCAGCTCGGCACCGCGCAGATTGGCACCGACCAGGGTGGCGTTCTCGAAGCTGGCTCCGGTGAAGGTCGCGCCGCTGAGATCCCGGCCGGACAGCTCGCAGCGATGGCAGGACCCGCCCAGCGAGACCATCCGGGCCACGTCGCGGTCCTGGAACGTCAGCTGTTTGCTGGCGGCCGATGCGGACGAGACGGTGCCGAGCGCGGTCAGTCCGAAGACGACGGCGCTGGCAAGACGGACAGGGTGCAGGAAGGTTTTCACGTCGCCTTCATGCCGCCGGATGCCTGCAAACCCTACTTAAATCGCGGTAAGGTCGGTGTTCGTCAGCAGGCGCGAATGCGAAGGCCGCGCGGCAGGACAGTGGCGGCATCGCCGCAGGCGGCGTTCAGCCGGGCCTGTGTCAGGCCGGTTGCGCGCGCCAGGCTGGCTCCGGAAAAATTGGTGCCGTTCAGGGTTGCGCCCGAGAAGCTGGCTCCCTCGAGATAGGTGCCGACAAAGCTGGCATTGGTCAGGTTGGCCCCGGTGAAATTGGCGCTCGAGAAGACGCCGCCATAGGCCTCGACGTCGCGCAGGTCGGCGTTGGCGAAGCGGGTGCGGTTCATGCTGGCGAGGCTGAGGTCGGCCTGACGCAGGCGGGCACCGGCCAGGTTCAGACCGCTGCGGTCGAGGCCAGAGAAGTCGGCCTGGAAGAGGTTGCAGCCGGGGCAGCTGGCACCGCCGCGCACGCGGTTGATCTGGCCCGGGTCCTGGGCGAGGGCCGGGGCGGTGGTCGCGACGGACAGAAGGGCGGCGAGGATCAGGGCGGGCTTCATGGGACGGCACTCCGGTTTCGACACTGTCGCAGCAAGGAGTATGCCATGCTGACCTAGCGCCGCCGGGCAGCCATGATCTCCCTGAGACGGTCCGGTGTGCCCTCGATCCGTTCAAGCCGCGGATAGCGCAGACCCTCGGACCAGATCATGGGCACGGTACGCACCCGCTCGCCGTTCCGGATGACCAGATTGATCGGCGTTATGGTGCCTTTCGCCGAGGTGATGGCCTCCCGCAGGGCTTCGGCCGACGGGCCCCGGTCGTTGACGGCGATCAGATCCCAGCCCGGGCCGATCCCGGCCTCGTAGGCCGGGCTGCCCCAGCGGACGCCCACGATCCGGTTGTTGGCCCCGAGAGTGAAGCCCAGCGAATACTGGAAGCTGCTGCCCCAGCCGGTCTGGATCGACTTCTCGGTCGCCGTCAGGCTGTCGGTCCAGGCAAGGCGGTAGCCGCCGCGCGCAAGGCCGTCCAGCGGCGCCCGGGCGTCCGGCCCGACGGCGTCAAGACGGCCGCGCAGGAAGCCCGACCAGTCGTGCGGATAGACATCATTCAGGGCAGCGACGACCTCTTCGAAGGTATAGCCGCGGGGCTCGGCCCGACCGTCGAGGCGACCGAAGAATCCTTTCGCAAAATCGTCCAGTGACCGGCGACCCTCCGTGCCCTCGCGGATCAGGGTGTCGGCGTCCAGCCAGACCAGCAGGGCCTCGTCATAGTAGTCGGTCGTGGTGCGCATCCACGACGGCCAGTTGCCGGGCACACGGTAGCCCAGGAGGTTGTGGTTGTTGGTATCCTGGAGCGAGCGCCACTGACGGCCCGGCTGGGTCTCGTAGAAGGCCGCATGCTCGGCCATGCTGATCAGGGATTCCTCGGTCGTGGCCAGACCCGAACGGGCGGCCAGCACCTCGCCCCAGTAGGAGGTCAGGCCCTCATAGACCCACAGAAGGGTGTTCTGGGTCGGCACATTGTAGTTGGCGGTCAGCTCGTCGGCGGGCCGCATGTGTTTGCCGTTCCACGAATGGACGAACTCGTGCGGGAGCAACTGGCGCGAGCCGAGCGAGCCGGTGCCGCGGGTGAAGAAGTCCGGGGCCAGGGTGTTTTCGGAACTGCGGTGATGCTCCAGCCCGATGCCGCCGATCTGGTTCGAGGCAGCGACGAGGAATTCGTAGCGGTCGAACGGGCGCGCCCCGAACAGGCGATCGGCCTGTTCAACCAGGGCCTCGAATTTCGGCATCAGGCCGTCGGCGGGCCTGAGCTGTTCGGCCTTGTCGGCGACGAGGCTCAGATGGACGGGCGAGGGACCGTCGCCGTCGAGGGTGAAGCGGCGATAGTGGGCCCCGGCGAACATCGGACTGTCGACCAGGGTGTAAAGGCTGACGGGGGCGAAGGTCGCGACCCCGTCTTCGTTCGACACGGTGTCGAGGGCGACGCCGAAGCCCCAGCCCTCAGGCAGGCGGACCGACGGGGCGATGGTGATGCCGGTGGAGGCATAGCCCGCCGGATAGAGGATGGCCTTTTCCCACTGCAGGTTGACGATTTCCGGCGTCTGGGTCACGCGCCAAGGTCCGCCGTCCGGCTGGGTCAGCCACTGGAACGACACCTCGATGGCGCTGACACCGGCCGGGATGTCCAGATGGAAGGCGTGGGGCTGGATCGTGTCACGAAGCCATTCCAGACGCTGGCCATTGGCGGTGACGGTGACGCCCGAGATCAGCTGGATGGGGCCGGTGTCGGCGTGGTTGCCGGGCAGGAATTCCGGATAGAGCAGGGTCATCGGCCCGGGGGCCGCGACCGGAATGGTCTGGCGGACGCTGATGATGCGGCGATCGCGATCGGTGACGTCGGCCTGGTACTGGATGGTGCCGGGATAGGTGGCCCGGGTCGGCGCCGGAATGGCCGGCTGGGCGCGGGGCAGGGCCAGGGCCGCGTCACCGGCCTGGGTCAGGACGGGGGTTCCGGGAGCCTGCGCCAGCGCAGGAAGGGCGACCGAGGTCAGCAGCAGGGCGAGGGCGGCAGCGGGCAGACGGATACGCGACATCTAACAGGGCACCTTGGGATCAGCGGAAGTGGCCAGCGTCGTCCTGGGAGGCGGGGCCGTCAAGGGCCGAGGGGCGGACATGCGCACCTCCGGGAACCACTAGCGTCGCCTTGCCTCGAAGATATCGCCCAGCCGGTCCGGCGTCCCGGCAATGCGTTCCAGCCGGGGATAACGCAGGCCGCCGTGATAATCGATGCCGACGGTGCGGTATCGATCGCCCTGTCTGACAATGAGTTCGATCGGCGTGGTGGTATCCTTGGCTGCCGTGATACCATCAGCCAGAATCTTGGGCGACGTCGCCAGGCCGTTCACGGCGACGATCTGCGCTCCAGTGGCGAGCCCCTGCTGGAATGCAGGACCGTTCCATTGCACTCCGGCAATCGTACCGTCGCCCGTGATCGAGAGGCCGAGCGAATAGGTGAAGTCGTTGCGCTCGTATTCGGCATAGAGGGTCTTCTGATAGTCCGAGGGCGTTTCCGAATAGACCAGCCGCCAACCGCCCCGGGTCAGGCCGTCCAGCGGGGCGCCCGGTCCGTGGCCATCCAGACGCGTCCGCAGGAATGTGGCCCAGTCGTGCGGGACCACATCGTTGAGAGTCTGAACCACAAGATCGAAAGTGTAGGGCGTTGCTTGCCAGTCACCATCGCGCACGCCGAAAAAGGCCTGTGCGAAATCGTCCAGTGATTTGCGGCCGCCGGTTTTCTCCCGGATCAGGGTGTCCGCATCCAGCCAGATCAGCTGTCCCTCCTCATAATAGTCCTCGCTACGCTGCCAAGAGTTGAAGGGGGCAGGGCGGCGCTGGCTGATAATGGGGTCGTTGGTTGTGTCCTGCAGCGCGCGCCATTCGCGACCGACCCGGTTGTCATAGGTGGCTGCCACAAGGGCGAGGGCGTCGAGGGCCTGCTGACGATCATGCAGGCCGGATCGAGCGGCCAGCACCTTGCCCCAGTATTGCGTCTGCCCCTCGTAGACCCACAGGAGGCTGTTCTGAAGGGGCGTGTTGAGATTGGGGACCAGCTGGTCGGCGGGTCGTTTCCATTTGCCATTCCAGGAGTGGGTGTACTCGTGGGGAAGCAGGTCACGGTCGCCCAACTTGCTGACGTACTCGGTGAAGAAAGCTGGATCGATGCTGTTTTCAGAAGATCTGTGGTGCTCCAGCCCGATGCCGCCAAGGGTGTCCGTTGCCGCGACGAGGAAGTCATAGTGGTTGTAGTGTCGAGCGCCGTAGAGGCGGTCAGCCTGCACTACGAGCGCGCGCAGAAGGGCGATCTGGTCATCCGTTGCCTTCAGGCCATCAGCGTTGTCGGCGACCAGGTTCATGCGGACAGGCGACCGACCGCCCGGATCAAGATCGATCTGACGATAATGGAGGCCTGCAAACACCGGGCTGTCGACCAGCACCTCCAGGTCCACGGGCTTGAAGGTGGTTGTCGCTGCGTCGATCGAAGAGGCTTCCAACGCGGTGCCCAGCGACCAGCCAGCAGGCAGGGTGATGCTAGGCTGGAAGCTGATGTTGCGGGAGAAATGCCCTGCCGGATACAAGATCATCTTTTCCCACTGAACGTTCAGCATTTCCGGCGTGATCTCGACCCGGCCCTGTGACGGCGTCAGGGGCGAAAGGCGCTGGAACTCCGCGATGACCTCGGTCGCGCTGGCCGGGATCTCGATGTGATAGGCATAGGGGTTCAGAGTATCGCGCACCCATTCGACCCGCTGTCCGTTGGCCGTGAAGACCAGGCCCGCGAGGCTGGAGACAGGCCCGACAGGTCCGTGATTGCCCGGCAACCATTCCGGAAACAGAAGGGTCATCGGGCCAGCACGGGTGACCGGGATCGTCTCGCGGACCCTGAAGATGCGGCGGGTAAGGTCTGTCGCATCGACAGATATCGTCAGTGTGCCGGGATAGGCCAGGTCGACGGGCTGCGGGATTGCATGGAGGCTGATCGGCAGGGCAGGCGGGGCGACCTGGGCCATGGAAGGCCCCCCGGCGATGAGGAGCATAGCCGCCATACAGGCGGTGACGGCGTAACGCTTGATCAACATCGGATTTTCGGTCCTTGGCCGCCAGGCGCGGCGGGCGGAGATCACGCCTGTCCGACCGAGACGTCAAGCGATCCGGTCGTTTTTCGTCAGCCCGACGAAAACTGTGGACAGGCCTTTATTTCGCCGAAGAACGGCGTATATGTCGCGTCTCCGCAGATTCCATGAATTTCGCGCGCAAGCGCCGAGGCCCGGTCCGTCGCCCTCCGACCGAGCGAAGGCGTGGCTCCTTTCCCGGGAGCTTCAATGATTTCAGGCGTCCTGATCCGGGGTCCGGGTCGAGGGTGGATGCCGAAACCGTCTGTCACGGGACACCGACCGGTGCCTCGTGCCGCCGCATTTGACGCAGGGCCTCGCGGGTCTGCGAATGGGAACACAGAATGACTGACGTCCTCGACGGTCTCGCCATCAACGGTCAGATCGCCTCCGCCACGACCTTCACCGGCAAGAAGCGCATCCGCAAATCCTTCGGGCGCATTCCCGAAGCGGTCAAGATGCCGAACCTGATCGAGGTTCAGCGCGCCTCATACGAACAGTTCCTGCAGCGCGAAGTGCGCGCGGGCGTCCGCAAGGACCAGGGCATCGAGGCCGTCTTCAAGTCGGTCTTCCCGATCAAGGACTTCAACGAACGCGCCGTGCTGGAATACGTCTCGTACGAGTTCGAGCCGCCGAAGTATGACGTCGAGGAGTGCATCCAGCGCGACATGACCTATGCCGCGCCGCTGAAGGTCAAGCTGCGCCTGATCGTGTTCGAGGCGGACGAGGAAACTGGCGCGCGCTCGGTCAAGGACATCAAGGAGCAGGACGTCTACATGGGGGACATCCCCCTGATGACCGACAAGGGCACCTTCGTCGTCAACGGCACCGAGCGTGTGATCGTCTCGCAGATGCACCGTTCGCCGGGCGTGTTCTTCGACCACGACAAGGGCAAGACGCACTCCTCGGGCAAGCTGCTGTTCGCCGCGCGGGTTATCCCGTACCGCGGCTCGTGGCTGGACTTCGAGTTCGACGCCAAGGACATCGTGTTCGTCCGCATCGACCGTCGCCGCAAGCTGCCCGCCACCACCTTCCTCTATGCCCTGGGCATGGACGGCGAGGAGATCCTGCGGACCTTCTACGAGACCGTTCCCTACGAGAAGCGCGGCGAAGGCTGGGTCACCCCCTACAAGCCCGAGCGCTGGAGAGGCGTGAAGCCCGAGTTCGACCTGGTCGACGCCGACACCGGCGAGATCGTCGCCTCGGCCGGGGCCAAGATCAGTGCCCGTGCCGCCAAGAAGCTGGGTGACACGACCAAGTCGCTGTCGCTGGCCGCCGATGCCCTGGTGACCCGTTACCTAGCCGCCGACGCCGTCAACTACGAGACCGGCGAGATCTATGCCGAGGCTGGTGACGAGCTGGACGCGCCGACCATCGCGCTGCTGGAAGAAAAAGGCTTCACCACCATCGACGTGCTGGACATCGACCACGTCACGGTCGGGGCCTACATGCGCAACACCCTGCGGGTCGACAAGTCGACCGGCCGCGAGGATGCACTGTTCGACATCTATCGCGTGATGCGTCCCGGCGAGCCGCCGACCCCGGAAGCCGCCGAAGCCATGTTCAACTCGCTGTTCTTCGACAGCGAGCGCTACGACCTGTCGGCCGTGGGCCGGGTCAAGATGAACATGCGTCTGGAAACGCCGGAAGTTTCCGACGAGATCCGCGTCCTGCGCAAGGATGACGTGCTGAAAGTCCTTCAGATCCTCGTCGGCCTGAAGGACGGCCGTGGCGAGATCGACGACATCGACAACCTGGGCAACCGCCGGGTCCGTTCGGTCGGCGAGCTGCTGGAAAACCAGTACCGTGTCGGCCTGCTGCGCATGGAGCGGGCGATCAAGGAGCGGATGTCGTCGGTCGATATCGACACGGTGATGCCGCACGACCTGATCAACGCCAAGCCGGCCGCCGCCTCGGTCCGCGAGTTCTTCGGCTCGTCGCAGCTGTCGCAGTTCATGGACCAGACCAACCCGCTGTCCGAGATCACCCACAAGCGTCGCCTTTCGGCGCTTGGCCCGGGCGGTCTGACGCGTGAGCGCGCAGGCTTTGAAGTCCGCGACGTGCACCCGACCCACTACGGCCGCATCTGCCCGATCGAAACGCCGGAAGGCCCGAACATCGGCCTGATCAACTCGCTGGCGACCCACGCCCGGGTCAACAAATACGGCTTCATCGAGAGCCCCTACCGTCGCGTGAAGGACGGCAAGGCCCAGAACGAGGTGGTCTACATCTCGGCGATGGAAGAGGCGAAATACACGATCGCCCAGGCCAACATCCAGCTGAAGGACGGCGAGATCGTCGACGATCTGGTCCCCGGACGGATCAACGGCGACTCCCAGCTGCTGATCAAGGCTGACGTGGACATGATGGACGTGTCGCCGAAACAGGTCGTTTCGGTCGCTGCGGCCCTGATCCCGTTCCTCGAGAACGATGACGCCAACCGGGCCCTGATGGGCGCGAACATGCAGCGTCAGGCCGTGCCTCTGGTGCAGTCCGACGCGCCGCTGGTCGGCACGGGCATGGAAAGCGTCGTGGCCGTGGACTCCGGCGCCGTCGTGGTGGCCAAGCGGGACGGCGTCGTCGAGCAGATCGACGGTACCCGGATCGTGGTCCGCGCGACCGGCGAACTGGAAGCCGCGCGTTCGGGCGTCGACATCTATCGCCTGTCCAAGTTCCAGCGTTCCAACCAGTCGACCTGCATCAACCAGCGCCCGATCGTGCGCGTGGGCGACGAGGTGAAGGTGGGCGACGTCATCGCCGACGGTCCATCGACGGACCTGGGTGAACTGGCTCTGGGCCGCAACGCCCTGGTCGCGTTCATGCCGTGGAACGGCTACAATTTCGAGGACTCGATCCTGATCTCGGAGCGCATCGTGCGCGACGACGTCTTCACCTCGATCCACATCGACGAGTTCGAGGTGATGGCCCGCGACACCAAGCTGGGGCCTGAGGAAATCACCCGCGACATCCCCAACGTCGGCGAGGAAGCCCTGCGCAACCTCGACGAGGCGGGCATCGTGGCCATCGGTGCCGAGGTCCAGCCGGGCGACATCCTGTGCGGCAAGGTCACGCCCAAGGGCGAAAGCCCGATGACCCCGGAAGAGAAGCTGCTGCGCGCCATCTTCGGCGAGAAGGCTTCGGACGTCCGTGACACCAGCCTGCGTCTGCCGCCCGGCGTCGCCGGCACGGTCGTCGACGTGCGGGTGTTCAACCGTCACGGCGTCGACAAGGACGAGCGCGCCATGTCGATCGAGCGTTCGGAAATCGAACGCCTGGGCAAGGACCGCGACGACGAGCTCGCGATCCTGGAGCGCAACACCTATGGCCGCCTCAAGCCACTGATCCTGGGCAAGACGGCGACGTCGGGTCCCAAGGGTCTGGGCCGCGGTGAGGTCACCGAAGAGAAGCTGGCCGACCTGTCGCGTGGTCTGTGGTGGCAGATCGCCCTCGACGACGAGAAGGCGATGGGCGAGCTGGAAGCCATGAAGACGTCGTTCGAGGACGCCCGCAAGGCGCTCGACCGTCGCTTCGAGGACAAGGTCGAGAAGCTGCAGCGCGGCGACGAACTGCCCCCCGGCGTGATGAAGATGGTCAAGGTCTTCGTGGCCGTGAAGCGCAAGCTTCAGCCCGGCGACAAGATGGCCGGACGTCACGGCAACAAGGGCGTCATCTCCAAGATCCTGCCGATCGAGGACATGCCGCACCTCGAGGACGGGACCTCGGTCGACGTCGTTCTGAACCCGCTGGGCGTGCCTTCGCGCATGAACATCGGCCAGATCTTCGAAACCCACCTGGGCTGGGCCTCGGCTGGTCTGGGCAAGCAGATCCAGGGCCTCCTGGAAGCCTGGCAACAGGGTGGCCAGAAGCAGGCGCTGATCGACAACCTGGTCAGCATCTACGGCGAGGACACCCCGCTGCCGCAGGACGAGGACGATCTGATCGAGCTGGCCCGCAACCTGTCGAAGGGGGTTCCGTTCGCGACGCCCGTGTTCGACGGCGCGCACATCTCGGACATCGAGGACCTGCTGGAGAAGGCCGGTCTGGAGCGTTCGGGTCAGTCGATCGTCTATGACGGAACGACGGGCGAGCAGTTCAAGCGTCCGGTCACGGTCGGCTACATCTATATGCTGAAACTGCACCACCTGGTCGACGACAAGATCCACGCCCGTTCGATCGGGCCGTACTCGCTCGTCACCCAGCAACCGCTGGGCGGCAAGGCGCAGTTCGGCGGACAGCGCTTCGGGGAGATGGAGGTCTGGGCTCTGGAAGCCTATGGCGCCGCCTACACCCTGCAGGAAATGCTGACGGTGAAGTCCGACGACGTGGCCGGCCGGACCAAGGTCTACGAGGCCATCGTCCGTGGCGACGACAGCTTCGAGGCGGGCATTCCCGAGAGCTTCAACGTTCTCATCAAGGAAATGCGTTCGCTGGGTCTGAACGTGGAGCTGGAGAACAGCTGAGCCTGACGTCTCCTCCCGGTCGCGGCCTTGCGACCGGGAGGAGACGGGTTCGCCGTCCTCCTCTTTGAATTTTACGCGGCCTCGCCGCAGAAGGAATCAAGATGAACCAGGAAGTCCTGAACATCTTCAACGCGGTCCCGGTCACTCCGACCTTCGACCAGATCAAGATCGCCTTGGCCTCGCCCGAGAAGATCCGTTCGTGGTCGTTCGGCGAGATCAAGAAGCCCGAGACGATCAACTACCGCACATTCAAACCCGAGCGTGACGGCCTGTTCTGCGCACGGATCTTTGGCCCGACCAAGGACTACGAATGCCTGTGCGGCAAGTACAAGCGCATGAAATACAAGGGCATTATCTGCGAGAAGTGCGGCGTTGAGGTCACTCTGGCCCGCGTCCGGCGCGAGCGGATGGGTCACATCGAACTTGCCAGCCCGGTCGCCCACATCTGGTTCCTGAAGTCCCTGCCGTCGCGCATCTCGCTGATGCTGGACATGGCCCTGAAGGACGTCGAGCGTGTCCTGTATTTCGAGAACTACATCGTTACCGAGCCGGGCCTGACCCCGCTGAAGCAGAACCAGCTGCTGACGGAAGACGAGTTCTATCGCTACCAGGACGAGTTCGGCGATGACGGCTTCACCGCCGAGATCGGCGCCGAGGCCGTGCGCCACCTGCTGATGGGGATCGACCTGAACGCCGAGGCCGAGCGCCACCGTGGCGAACTGGCCGACAGCCCCTCAGAAATGAAGGCCAAGAAGGCGTCCAAGCGCCTGAAGCTGATCGAGGCCTTCCTCGAGAGCGGCAACAAGCCCGAGTGGATGATCCTGACGGTCGTGCCGGTCATCCCGCCGGAACTGCGCCCGCTGGTGCCGCTGGACGGCGGTCGTTTCGCGACCTCGGACCTGAACGACCTGTATCGCCGGGTGATCAACCGGAACAACCGCCTGAAGCGCCTGATGGAGCTGCGGGCCCCGGACATCATCATCCGCAACGAAAAGCGGATGCTGCAGGAATCGGTCGACGCCCTGTTCGACAACGGCCGTCGCGGTCGCGTCATCACGGGTGCCAACAAGCGTCCGCTGAAGTCGCTGGCCGACATGCTGAAGGGCAAGCAGGGCCGCTTCCGCCAGAACCTTCTGGGCAAGCGCGTCGACTATTCGGGTCGTTCGGTCATCGTGGTCGGACCCGACCTGAAGCTGCACGAGTGCGGCCTGCCCAAGAAGATGGCGCTCGAGCTGTTCAAGCCCTTCATCTATGCGCGTCTCGACGCCAAGGGTCTGTCGGGCACGGTCAAACAGTCCAAGCGCATGGTCGAGCGCGAACAGCCCCAGGTGTGGGACATCCTCGAAGAGGTGATCCGCGAGCACCCGGTCATGCTGAACCGCGCGCCGACGCTTCACCGTCTGGGCATCCAGGCGTTCGAGCCCAAGCTGATCGAAGGCAAGGCCATCCAGCTGCACCCGCTGGTCTGCGCCGCGTTCAATGCCGACTTCGACGGTGACCAGATGGCCGTGCACGTCCCGCTGAGCCTCGAGGCCCAGCTGGAAGCGCGCGTCCTGATGATGTCGACCAACAACATCCTGTCGCCCGCCAACGGCAAGCCGATCATCGTGCCGTCGCAGGACATCGTCCTGGGCCTCTACTATCTGTCGCTGGTCAAGGACGGCGAGCCCGGCGAGGGCAAGCTGTTCGCCAACGTCGGCGAGATCGATGCAGCCCTGGATGCCGGCGTCGTCACCCTGCACACCCGCATCAAGGCGCGGTGGACCGAGGAAGACGCGCAGGGCACCGAGGTGACCAAGGTCATCGACACGACGCCGGGCCGGATGAAGCTGGGTGCGCTCCTGCCCAAGAATCCGAACGTCGGCTATCGCCTGCTCGAGAAGAACCTGACGAAGAAGGAAATCGGCAACCTGATCGACGTGGTCTATCGCCACTGCGGCCAGAAGGCGACGGTGATCTTCGCCGACCAGATGATGGGCCTGGGCTTCAAGGAAGCTGCGCGCGCCGGTATCTCGTTCGGCAAGGACGACATCGTGATCCCGGCCAAGAAGGTCGAGATCGTTGCCGCCACGCGGACTCTGGTCGAGGAATACGAGCAGCAGTACGCCGACGGCCTGATCACCAAGGGCGAGAAGTACAACAAGGTCGTTGACGCCTGGGCAAAGGCCACGGACCGGGTCGCCGACGAGATGATGGGCGAGATCGCGCAGCCGCGCGTCCTGGCCAGCGGTCGTACGGCCGAGATCAACTCGGTCTTCATGATGGCCAACTCGGGTGCCCGCGGTTCGCAGGCCCAGATGAAGCAACTCGGCGGGATGCGCGGCCTGATGGCCAAGCCGTCCGGCGAGATCATCGAGACCCCGATCGTCTCGAACTTCAAGGAAGGCCTGACCGTCCTCGAATACTTCAACTCCACCCACGGGGCCCGCAAGGGTCTGGCGGATACGGCGCTGAAGACCGCCAACTCGGGTTATCTGACCCGTCGTCTGGTGGACGTTGCGCAGGACTCGATCGTCACCGAAGAAGACTGCAAGTCCACGCGCGGCATCACCCTGCGCGCCGTGGTCGAGGGCGGTGACGTCCTCGTCTCGCTGGGCCAGCGCGTCCTGGGTCGCTATGCGGCCGAGGACATCAAGGAGCCCGGCACGGACAACGTCCTGTTCCCCGCCGACACCTATCTGGTGGAAGATGTGGCCGAGATCATCGACCAGCAGGGCGTCCAGTCGGTCAAGGTCCGTTCGGCCCTGACCTGCGAGGCCGAGGCCGGCATCTGTGGCATGTGCTACGGACGCGATCTGGCCCGCGGGACCAACGTCAACATCGGTGAGGCCGTCGGGGTCATCGCGGCCCAGTCGATCGGCGAGCCCGGTACCCAGCTGACGATGCGGACCTTCCACATCGGCGGTACGGCCCAGGTGGCGGAGACCTCGTTCTACGAGGCGACCAACGCCGGTACCGTCCGGATCGTCGGACCGACCGTCACGGCCGCGCACGGCGATCTGGTCTCCATGAGCCGCAACGTCGTCGTGACGGTGATGGTCGATGGCAAGGACCGCGAGAGCTACAAGATTCCTTACGGTGGGCGTCTGCGCGTCAAGGAAGGCTCCGAGGTCAAGAAGAACCAGCGCCTGGCCGAGTGGGACCCCTACACCACGCCGATCCTGACCGAAGTGGGCGGCACCGTCCGCTTCGAGGATCTGGTCGAGGGCCTGTCGTTCCGCGAGGAAACCGACGAAGCGACGGGTATCGCCCAGCGCGTCGTCATCGACTGGCGTGCCTCGCCCCGCGGTTCGGACCTGCGTCCGGCCATGGGGATCACCTCCGGCGAGGCCTATGCCCGTCTGGCATCGGGCTCCGACGCCCGTTACCTGCTGCCGGTGGGGGCCATTCTCTCGGTCGCCAACGGCGACGAGGTCAAGCCCGGCGAAATCCTGGCCCGTATCCCGACCGAGGGTGCCAAGACGCGCGACATCACCGGCGGTCTGCCGCGGGTGGCCGAGCTGTTCGAGGCCCGTCGTCCCAAGGATTGCGCGGTCATCGCCGAGATGGACGGTCGCGTCGAATTCGGTCGCGACTACAAGAACAAGCGCCGCATCAAGATCACCCCGGAGCCGAATGCAGATGGCGAACAGGGCGAGGCGGTCGAGTTCCTGATCCCGAAAGGCAAGCATATCTCCGTCCACGACGGCGATCTGATCCAGAAGGGCGACTACATCATCGACGGCAACCCCGATCCGCACGATCTGCTGCGTATTCAGGGTGTTGAAGCGCTGGCCGAGTATCTGGTGAACGAAGTGCAGGAGGTCTATCGCCTGCAGGGCGTGCCGATCAACGACAAGCACATCGAGGTCATCGTCCGTCAGATGCTGCAGAAGGTCGAGATCCTCGACTCGGGCGAGACGACCCTGATCCGTGGCGACACGGTCGAGGTTGCCGAGGCCGTGCTGGAGAACGAGAAGGTCGAGAAGCGTGGGGGCCGGATCGCCACCACCCAGCCCGTTCTGCTTGGCATCACCAAGGCGTCGCTGCAGACCCGCAGCTTCATCTCGGCGGCGTCCTTCCAGGAGACCACCCGCGTCCTCACCGACGCCTCGGTCCACGGCAAGAAGGATACGCTGGAAGGCCTGAAGGAAAACGTCATCGTCGGTCGCCTGATCCCGGCGGGCACGGGGGCCTACCTCCGCAGCCTGCAGAAGGTGGCCAACGAGCGCGACGCGGTCCTGACCAACAACCGCGAAGCCGCCGTCGAGCCCCTGCCTGCAGACCTGCAACTGGAGCTGGCCGAAAGCGAATAGTCCCTGTCCCGGGAATTTCCCGGGTCGGAGATCACGAACGAAAAGCGGGCGGCACCGGCAACGGTGTCGCCTTTTTCCTGTTGCGGGAGCGAGTGTGGAGGGGTTTGACCTAGAGAGGCCCCACTCGCCGGTAAGGGACCTGATCCGGATTCTGATAGTGGTCCGGCAAGTGGGCCCCCGCGCAGGTTCCTCGCAGGTTTCCGCCGGGACAATCCGGCGACGCGCCGGAGACACCGACACCTGATCTCAGTGGGGCACGACGGGCCTCGTAGCGGGCCAGGGCCGCTGCCCCCTCCTGTGCGAACCGCGCCTCGCGTCGCGCCTCGCCCGGGTTCAGGGTCCGCGGACCGACGGGGCCGGCAGCCCCGGCCGCGGCATTGAAATTCTCGTCGCAGATGGCCTGTTCGGTGGAGTTCAGCCGACCGTACATGGTCCGGCAGCCTCCGGCCCCGAGCCGCAGGGTGCGACCGACACGGGCCCCCAGCGCCTCGGGCCGGACCTGCCAGGCGCCACTGTCCGCAGGGGCCGGAGCGCCAGTGGCGGCAGGACCGGACGGGCCGGGGCTTAGACGCGGGGCGGGTGGGGAGGGCAGGGCATCGTCATCCTCTTCGTCCCGGGGCGTCACGGCCGGTGCGCGAACGATCACGGTCGGACGGGTCAGCAGACGAGTCTCGGGTGCGGCGGTGGTCGATGTTGCCGGAGCGGTGGCCGGGAGGCGCGCGCGTTCGCCCTCCAGCAGCGGCCGGGGCTCGATCTCGATGAAGATGGGGACATTCGGCGGCACCGGAGGATAGGCGCGCTCCGGCTCGAACAACCGCAAGGCCAGAATCGACAGGATTGCGACATGAAGGGTCACGCATCCTGCGAAGCTTGCTACCCACCAGCGATTTGGCGGGGGAGATGCCGAACGGTCCGCCAGGCCCAATGTCCGGGCACGCACTGCGATATCGGACATGTTGCGCGCCCCCCCGGAAGCGAAGGGAGGGACAAACCGTGGCCTTCTGGTGGCAGAGCAGGGGATTGGCCCAGCCGGCTCGCCCGGCTTGACCCTTCTCGAACGGGCATCCCAGGACCTGAGCCTTTTGCCTGCGATCGCCGCAGGTCCCTTCACTGACGGTTGCCGATCTTTTGTCCGTATGGATCTTCTGTGGATCTCAGTCGTCGACAGGCGGTGGCGGCGTCACGCCCGGCAGGCGTCTGGGTCCGCCGAGCTTGTTGGACTCCTGACGCAGCAGGTTGTCGGCCCCGTCGCGGAATACAGGGTCCAGATGGGCGCCGGCTGTACCCATCCCGAGATTGCCGCCGACGCCTTCGCCCGAGGTCACGACGCCGACTCCGGACCTCAGGGGGGCGCGCCGGGCTTCATAGCTGCGCAGTGCTGCGGCCCCCGCGCGCGCAAACCCGGCCTCGCGTCTCGCCTCGCCCGGGGTCAGGGGGCGGGGCCCGACAGAGCCGGCAGCCCCCGCAGCCGCATTGAATTCATCGTCACAGATGGCCTGTTCGGTGGGGTTCAGCCGGCCATCCATGATGCGGCACCCTCCGGCCCCGAGGCGCATGGCTCGCCCGACGCGGGCGCTCATCCCCTCCTGCTGGACCTGCCAGGCCCCGCTGTTCGCAGGGGCCGCCGGCGCGCCCGTGGCCGCTGGACCGGAGGGACCAGGACTGAGGCGCGGGGCAGGCGGGGAGGGAAGGGCCTCGTCGTCCTCCTCGTCCCGGGGCGTCACGGCCGGAGCCCGAAAGATCACGGTCGGCCCGGTGAGGGGGCGGGTCTCCGGCGCAGCGCTGGTCGCCGGTGCCGGAGCCGGCAGGCGCGCGCGTTCGCCCTCGAGCAAAGGCCGTGGCTCGATTTCGATGAAGATGGGTGCGTCCGGCGATATCGGCGGATCGCTGCGTTCGGGCTCGAACAGTCGCAGGGCCAGAGCCGCCAGGATCGCTCCGTGCAGTACGACCGATCCGCCGAGAATCGCTGCGGCCGTCCGGTCCGCCGGCCGGGGCGGTCGCCGGTCCGCCAGTCCTGTCGACCGGGGCAGCATCACGATATCCGACATGGCGAACGCCCCCTTCTGACGAGAGGACGGACAAACCGTGGCCTTCTGGTGGCAAGGGGCCCGATCCCCTGCCTCCGCATGCCCGGTCTTGACCCCGCGGCCCCTTCCGCGTAAACGCGCCGGACTTTCGAGGCTGTCAGGACCTGTCCTGCGCCGGGAAGGTGACAATTGATCGGACGGGCTGTGCCCGCCGGAACGCCCGAAGCGCGCGTTCCGGTTTTTTCGTTTGCGTCACCGTCCCGAACTCGAACGATCCCGGGCGGGGCCGAAAGGTCGCGTTCAAAAGAAGGAAACCGAGGCGCCCCGGCCGACAGGCACACGCCTCCATCAGAAGTCGAGACGAGTTCGAACCATGCCTACGATCAACCAGCTGATCCGCAAGCCCCGCAAGCCCAAGCCCGTGCGCAACAAGGTGCCCGCGCTCGAGGGTTCGCCCCAGCGCCGCGGCGTCTGCACCCGCGTCTATACGACGACCCCCAAGAAGCCGAACTCGGCTCTGCGTAAGGTCGCCAAGGTCCGTCTGGCCAAGAACGGCTATGAGGCCGTGTGCTACATCCCCGGCGAGGGCCACAATCTTCAGGAGCACTCGGTGGTCCTGATCCGCGGCGGCCGCGTGAAGGATCTTCCCGGCGTCCGCTACCACATCCTGCGCGGCGTGCTCGATACGCAGGGCGTGAAGGACCGCAAGCAGCGCCGTTCGCACTACGGCACCAAGCGTCCGAAGTAAGCGACCCGCTCTTTCCAGATTCAGCCGGTCCCCGGCTTCCCAAGAACGATTTAGAAGGCCCAGCCCATGTCACGTCGTCACCGCGCCCAGAAACGCGAAGTCCTGCCGGATCCCCGCTACAAGGATCTGATCGTCACCAAATTCATGAACTATGTCATGTACGAGGGCAAAAAGGCCGTCGCCGAGAACATCGTCTATGGTGCGTTCGAAATCCTGGCCGAGAAGAAGAAGGATTTCGAGCCGGTCCAGACCTTCCACACCGCCCTGGAAAACGTCCAGCCGTCGGTCGAGGTCCGGTCGCGTCGCGTCGGCGGTGCCACCTATCAGGTCCCGGTCGAGGTTCGCCCCGACCGTCGCCGCGCTCTGGCGATCCGCTGGCTGGTGAACGCGGCGCGCAAGCGCGGCGAGAACACCATGACGGAAAAGCTGGCTGCCGAGCTGCTGGATGCGTCCAACAACCGCGGCACCGCCGTCAAGAAGCGTGAAGACACCCACAAGATGGCCGAAGCCAACCGCGCCTTCAGCCACTATCGCTGGTAGCGCCTTCAAAGCGTCATCTGCACTGACTATCTAAGGGTTTCCGGCGCGGGCGGTTTGAGTTAGATCGCCCGCGCTCGTTTATCCGAACAGACCGACAATCTCCCGAGGGCGCCATCCGCGCCCTGACATCACTTCAAGGCACGTTCATCATGGCCCGCGAAAACAAGATCGAGGACTACCGCAACTTCGGCATCATGGCCCACATCGACGCGGGCAAGACGACGACGACCGAGCGGATCCTGTACTACACCGGCAAGAACCATAAGATCGGCGAAGTCCACGACGGCGCCGCGACCATGGACTGGATGGACCAGGAGCAGGAGCGGGGGATCACGATCACCTCGGCTGCGACCACGGCCTACTGGAAAGAGAAGCGCCTCAACATCATCGACACCCCCGGCCACGTGGACTTCACGATTGAAGTCGAGCGGTCGCTGCGCGTGCTCGACGGTGCCGTGACCGTGCTCGACGGCAACGCCGGCGTGGAGCCCCAGACCGAGACCGTCTGGCGCCAGGCCGACAAGTACCGCGTGCCGCGCATCGTTTTCGTCAACAAGATGGACAAGATCGGCGCCGACTTCGACGCCTCGGTGCAGTCGATCCGCGACCGCCTGGGTGCCAAGGCCGTGCCGATCCAGTTCCCGATCGGTGCGGAGTCCTCGCTGTCCGGCCTGGTCGACATCGTCGCCATGAAGTCGGTCATCTGGGACAACGACCAACTGGGTGCGAACTTCACCGTCGGTGATATCCCTGCCGATCTGGTCGACAAGGCCAATGAGGCCCGTCAGTACCTGATCGACAACGCGGTCGAACTCGACGACGAGGCCATGGAAGCCTACCTCGAAGGCACCGAGCCCTCGATCGAAGTGCTGAAGAAATGCATCCGCAAGGCCGTGCTGACGGGGGCCTTCTATCCCATCCTCTGCGGCTCGGCCTTCAAGAACAAGGGCGTGCAGACCCTGCTCGACGCCGTTGTCGACTATCTGCCGTCGCCGCTCGACATCCCGCCCACGCCCGGCATCGATTTCAAGACCGAAGAGCCGATCGTGCGTCGCGCCTCGGACGACGAGCCCCTGTCGGTTCTCGCGTTCAAGATCATGGACGACCCCTTCGTCGGTTCGCTGACCTTCTGCCGCATCTACTCCGGCAAGATGGAAACGGGCATGAGCCTGCTGAACTCCAGCCGCGACAAGAAAGAGCGCGTTGGCCGGATGCTGCTGATGCACTCCAACGACCGTCAGGACATCAAGGAAGCCTATGCCGGCGACATCGTCGCCCTGGCCGGCCTCAAGGACACGCGCACCGGGGATACGCTGTGCGATCCGCTGAAGTCGCCGGTCATCCTCGAGAAGATGGAATTCCCGGCTCCCGTGATCGAGATTTCCGTCGAGCCCAAGACCAAGGCCGACCAGGAGAAGCTGGGCGTCGCCCTGGCCAAGCTGGCGTCGGAGGATCCGTCCTTCACCGTCTCGACCGACCACGAGTCGGGCCAGACCATCCTCAAGGGGATGGGCGAGCTTCACCTCGACATCAAGATCGACATCCTGAAGCGGACCTACAAGGTCGAGGCCACGATCGGCGCGCCGCAGGTGGCCTATCGTGAATCGCTCGGCCGCAAGGTCGACATCGACTACACCCACAAGAAGCAGACCGGCGGTACGGGCCAGTTCGCCCGCGTCATGATCACCTTCGAGCCCGGCGAACCCGGCTCGGGCTTCGTGTTTGAGAACTCGATCGTCGGCGGTGCCGTGCCCAAGGAATACATCCCGGGCGTGGAAAAGGGCCTCAACTCGATCAAGGACAGCGGCCTGCTGGCCGGCTTCCCGCTTATCGACTTCAAGGCGACCCTGACGGACGGCAAGTACCACGACGTCGACTCCAGCGTGCTGGCGTTCGAAATCGCGGCCCGCGCCGCCTTCCGCGAACTGCGCGAGAAGGGTGCACCCAAGCTGCTCGAGCCGATCATGGCGGTCGAGGTCGTGACCCCCGAGGACTACCTCGGTTCGGTCATCGGCGACCTGAACGGCCGTCGCGGCATGATCCAGGGTCAGGACATGCGCGGTAACGCCACGGTCGTGAACGCCTTCGTGCCGCTGGCGAACATGTTCGGCTATGTGAACACCCTTCGCGGGATGTCGCAGGGCCGCGCGGCCTTCACCATGCAGTACGACCACTACGAGCCGGTGCCGCAACACGTCGCCGACGAAGTGATCAAGAAGTATTCCGCCTAACCCAAACCAAAACCCGGCGGGCCTGACCGGTCCGCCGGACCCCTGAAAACCCACGATATGCCCCCTTTTCAGGGGACGGAGAGAAGAGAATGGCCAAGGAAAAGTTCGAACGTAACAAGCCGCATTGCAACATCGGCACGATCGGTCACGTTGACCACGGCAAGACGACGCTGACGGCGGCGAT
>NZ_JACHOR010000002.1 GCF_014199945.1 Brevundimonas variabilis | reverse complement strand
GAGATGATCATGCCCGGCGACAATGCCGAGCTGAACGTCGAGCTGATCACCCCGATCGCCATGGAAGAGAAGCTGCGCTTCGCCATCCGTGAAGGTGGCCGCACCGTCGGCGCCGGCGTCGTGGCCAAGATCCTGGCCTAACCTCCAGCGATCGACCGAAACAAGAAAGGCCCCCCGGTGCAAACCGGGGGGCCTTTTTGTTTGCGAAATACGGGACGGGTTGCGCTCAGCCCGACCGCGACGTCGCCACGCCACAGGCGTCGCAGATCCATCCGGCACCGCGCTGCTGCAGGGCGAAGTCGCCGCATGAAGGGCAGGCATCGGCATGGGTCGGCGCGTTGGCAGACGCTTCCGGCTCCCGGCGCTGACCGAAAGGCAGGACGACCAGATTGTCGGGGGCCGCCCCACGCGCAAAACCCTTGGAGATGAACCGGGCCGCCGGGACCGCCTCGACGTCATCCGTACCGGCCCCTAGGCCGTCTGCATTCAGGTGGTCCGGATCGGCATTCGCAAGTTCGGTCCGGTCCAGATAGGAGACACCGAGTTCGCGGAAGATGTAGTCGAGAATCGAGGTCGCCGACCGGATCGAATCGTTGCCCGTGACGCGGCCCGCAGGCTCGAACCGGGTGAAGACGAAGGCATCAACGAACTCGTCCAGCGGCACGCCGTACTGCAGGCCGATCGAGATCGCGATGGCGAAATTGTTCATCAGACTGCGGAAGGCGGCCCCTTCCTTGTGCATGTCGATGAAGATCTCGCCGAGTTCTCCGTCGTCATACTCGCCGGTATGGATGTAGACCTTGTGGCCCCCGACCGCAGCCTTCTGGATATAACCCTTGCGACGGTCGGGGAGTTTCCGCCGCTTCCGGTCGCGCTCGACGACGCGTTCGATCACCTTCTCGACCGTCCGGACAGTCGGCTCGGGCCGGGGTACGCTGACGGCCGGGGCCACAGTGTCCGGGAGGTCCAGCAGTGGGCCAGGGGGCGGCGAGGTGGGCACCAGCCTGACAACCCGATGATTCTGGCGCGCCGCCTCTCCGAGCAAGCGTGCGGCCTGGGCGGGGGTGCAGGCCCAGTCGATCGCGCGCGGTGCCAGATCGGGGGTCTCGCTGAAGGGCTCGATCAGACGGCGCAGGCTGGGTTCGCGTTCGGGATCGTCGAGCCATGCCCGAAGCGAAGCGGGCATGTCGGACCAGGCCGTCAGGTCAGGGTGACCCAGGGCATAGGCTTCGGCCGCGGCGATAGCCTCGTCTTCGAAGCCCAGCAAGGCCAGAAGGTCGGCCTCACCGGCTTCGATATCCAGCACATCCCGCACGAAGCCGGGGTCCAGTACCAGTGGGCCGAAGGCATCATCGAGTCGCTGGACGCTGTTCAGTGCAGACTCCACGGCATCAAGTTCGATGGCTGTGAAGCCGAGGGCCTGCAATGCGGCGTGGTTGATCCCCGGGGCATCCAGAAGGGTGCGACGGCCCAGCAGGTGGCGTTCCGCGGCCTCGTCGTCACCGCCGTGCGCCCGGATCGCCCGCGCCAGTGTCGCCCGCAGACACGGCACGATCTCGCCGTCGCGGGTCTGGTAGAGATCACGGGCAGACACGGCCCCGGTTCCCGCTCTCAGGGCCTGCTCCGGATCGTCAACAAAAAGGCCTATGGCAGAATGCCAGCGCCCGCGGCTGATGGCACCGGCCGCGTCCTGCAGCCTGCTGGATAGAGAGGCGTCAAACTGGCCGACCGTCCCTGCCTGTCGGAGCAGGCGCTCGGCCGCATCCTCGGGCAGGGGGTCCACGCCCTCGGAAGACCCGCCTAGCGTGGCCATTTCTGCGGAAGCGATCTGTGCTGTGGCGATGACCGTGCCGGCGATCTGCGAGAGCCGGTGTTCAATGGCCGTGGCAGTCGTCAATCCCTCACCGAGAACCACATCGGCGAGGCCGCCGAGTCCCAGCCGAAGCGCGTGGCTTGCGGACCTGTCCGCAGCGGCAAGGGCGACCGTCCAGAGTCGCACCAGATCCGAGAGGATGTCGTGCGAACCGTCTCCCGCCCTCAGGATGACCGGAAGGTTGAGCAGGACAGTCGTGGCACGCAGGTGTAGCCCCGCAGCCTCGCCATCGGCGGCATCGAATGCAAGGACGAGATCGCCGTTCAGGGCCGCCCGACCCAACAGTTCGCTGTGGGGCCCGCCGGCCGCCACCGCCTCGCGATTGGCCACGAGCACGAGGGGCGGATCGACTGGCGGGACGGCAGGATCAAGGCTGAGTCGCTCGCCGCCCATGGCCTTGAGGATGGCCGCGTCCGAAGCTCCCGTCTGACGGGCCTTCAGCGCGGCGCGGGCGAGGGCAGGGTTCTTGCGCGGCGTGGCACACTCGCCGCGCGGACCTTCACAGCGGTCGACCGCATCCGCGACGGCATTCAGGGCACGGGCGGCGGCTTCGACCACGCCCGAAGTGGCAGAGGCCAGATGACGTGCGGCGATCCTGGCCTCGATCAAGCGGACGTTCGCGGGATCGACGAGGGTGAGGACCGGACAGTCGGGCTCCACCGCCCCAATGCCGGGCGCGACCAAGCCGCAGAGCATGGTCTGGACCAGCCCCTGGGCAAGGGTCTGGGCTTCGGAAGGCCCGTCGAGCAGGCCGAGATCAATGCAGCGTCCTGCCAGCGTCTGGGCCCAGGCGTCGAGCCCGCCGAGAAGCGGTCGGTCGCCGGTGGCGAGCGGGCCGGTATTGCCGGGTTCGAACACCTGATCGTCCAGCCAGTCCAGCCAGGCCTCGATTCGAACATCGGTCCAGCCGGCGGGGGCAAGGACATCAGCGACCGTGTCCGCGCGATCGATCACGCGCCTTTCGAGTGCGATATCAAGCGTCGCAAAACGCGTCGGGATGTGCATCCGGGGCCCTCCGGCTGATCGTTGCGCAGACTAGGCCGAGGTTCGCCTGCCCATCAATAGATGTCGTGGGTTGCCGGACGTTTACCCCCAAGATGTTGATTGACGATCCCGTACTGACGCGCTGGACGCGAGCCCTTGAGGTTTCTATGCTCCGGGCGGAGCCGGGCGATCCGCCACGGCCGTTCTTCGACGGGATTTCACGACGTGCTTGGCAAGATTTTCTCCTGGACCAATGGCGCGACGATCGGAACCCTGTTCACCATCGCCAAGCGCGGCACGCTGATCGGGACCGACGAGAACGGCAATCGCTACTATCAGGCGCGCGACACCCAGAGCTATGACGGTCGTCACCGTCGCTGGGTCGTTTACGAGGGCTATGCCGAGGCGTCCAAGGTCTCGCCCGACTGGCATGGCTGGCTGCATTATACGTTTGACGAGCCACCGACCGTGGCACCGCTGGTCCGCCGCAAGTGGGAAAAGGATCATCGGCCGAACCTGACCGGTACGCCGCTGGCCTGGCGGCCGCCCGGATCGCTGGCCAATGAAGGTGTCCGTCCCGCAGCGACCGGCGATTACGAGGCCTGGAAACCCGAATGAGGCGCATGCGCGCGTTGCTGATGGGCGTGGCGGTCCTGGGCCTGCTGGGGTCGGGGGGCGTCGTGGCGGCTGCGCTCCAGGACGCGCCTCAGGATGCTCAGCCCGCGACGCCCGATCCGATCGGCGACCTGTTGCGTGATCCCCCACAGACCTCCGGGACCCCGACCACACCCGTCGAACCCGCGCCATCGGCCGATCTGGCCCCGGCTTCACCGATCGTCGTCGTACCGACCGATCCCCTTGTTGTCGCCATCCTTCCTGAGGATGGAGCCGACAAGGCGGATGCCACAGAAGAGGTGCCGGCCAAGCTAGTCGAGCCTGTCGTGCCCAATCGTCGTCAGCGGCGACGCGTCGCGATCGTTGAGGCGATCGACAAGGTCACGGCCCAGAGCATGCGGTTCGAGGTCGAGGTCGGCGGGCGTCCGGTTCGCTTCAACAAGCAACTGGTGTTCACGGCGAGGGCCTGTGAGGTTTCCGCCCCGGAAGAACTGGTCGAGGATTCCGTGGCCTATCTGGAAATCTCGGTCGAGCCGCGCGCCAGTGCGAGGAATGTCGAGACCCGTCAGGTGTTCAAGGGCTGGATGTTCGCCTCGACCCCGGCGGTCAGCGGGCTCGAGCACCCGATCTATGATGCCTGGATCGTTGGCTGCAAGGCATAGACGACGGCGTCTGACCCGCCGAGCGGTTGCGCCAGTGCGCTCTTGTCCGGCTGCACTTTCAGCGCCGATTGCAGCAGCGCCAGATAGACGGACTGCGGCGTCTCGATCGTGCCGAACTGCGTGAGGTGTTCGGTCTGGAACTGGGCATCTAGCAAGGTCCAGCCGCCGAGCCGGAGACGCGCCACCAGATGGACCAGGGCGACCTTGGAGGCATTGTCGGCGCGGCTGAACATGCTCTCGCCGAAGAACGCGCCCCCCAGCGTCACGCCGTAAAGGCCGCCGACCAGGCGCTCGGCCTTCCAGCATTCAAGGGAATGGGCGAAGCCGCGGGCGTGCAGTTCGACATAGAGCCGGCGGATCGGGCCGTTGATCCAGGTGTCCTCCCGTCCCGGTGCCGGACTGGCGCAGGCGTCCAGAACGGCGGCAAAGGCCGTATCCACCCTGACCACAAAGGGTTCCGATCGCACGGTACGACGCAGGCGCGCGGGGATGTGGAAGGCGTTCAGCGGGATCACACCCCGCTGGTCCGGCTCGACCAGAAACACGCGGGGGTCATCGCGCGCCTCGCCCATCGGGAAGACTCCCCGGGCATAGCAGCGCAGCAGTTCGTCAGGGCCGAAGCCGCCGAAAGGGCCTTCGCTGGCGGAAAAGTCGCTCAGCCCGCGCCCTTCTGTTTCTTGGCCCAGTTCTCGAGCCAGTGGATGTCATAGTCCCCGCTCAGGATATCCGGCTCGTTCAGCAGCTTCTGGAACAGGGGGATGGTGGTGTCTATGCCACCGATCACCATCTCGTTCAGGCTGCGCTTCAGCCGGGCGATACACTCGCCGCGGTCGCGACCGTGGACGATCAACTTGCCGATCAGACTGTCGTAGAAGGGCGGGATCGAATAGCCTGCGTAGATGGCGCTATCCAGCCGGACGCCGAGGCCGCCCGGGGCATGGAAGTCGGTGATCGTACCGGGCGACGGCGTAAAGGTCTCGGCATTCTCGGCGTTGATCCGCACTTCGATGGCGTGGCCTTCGAAATGGATGTCGTCCTGGGTGAACGACAGCGGCAGGCCGGCGGCGATGCGGATCTGTTCGCGCACCAGATCGACGCCAGTAATGGCTTCCGTGACCGGATGCTCGACCTGCAGGCGGGTGTTCATCTCGATGAAGAAGAACTCGCCGTCCTCCCAGAGGAATTCGATCGTGCCGACGCCGAGGTAGCCGATCTTCGCGATCGCCTTGTTGACCGTCTCGCCGATGGCGATGCGCTCCGCTGCCGAGAGGGCTGGCGAGGGTGCCTCTTCCAGCACCTTCTGGTGGCGCCGTTGCAGCGAGCAGTCGCGCTCGCCAAGGTGCACGACATTGCCATGGCTGTCGGCAATGACCTGGATCTCGATATGACGCGGCTTCTGAAGGTAGCGCTCCATGTAGACGGCCCCGTTGCCGAAGGCGGCGAGCGCCTCGGACTGGGCCGTCTGGACGGCCTCGACCAGATCGTCGGCCGTCAGGGCGACCTTCATGCCACGTCCGCCGCCACCGGCCGACGCCTTGACGATCAGGGGGAAGCCAATGGATTTCGAGGCCTCGATGGCATCCTCGACCGTCTCGACCTCGCCGGGGGAGCCCGGGACGCAGGGGATGCCGGCGTCGAGCACGGTCTGTTTCGCTGTGATCTTGTCGCCCATGACCCGGATATGCTCGGGCTTGGGGCCGATGAAGGCCATGCCATGTGCCTCGACGATCTCGGCGAACCGGGCGTTCTCGGACAGGAAGCCATAGCCGGGGTGCACGGCCTGGGCCCCCGTGATCTCGCAGGCGGCGATGATCGAGGGGATGTTCAGATACGACTTTGCCGCAGGGGCCGGGCCGATGCAGACGCTTTCGTCCGCCAGCCGCACCCACATGGCGCCCCGATCGGCTTCCGAGTGTACGGCGACCGTGGAGATGCCCATCTCCTTGCACGCCCGGTGAATGCGCAGGGCGATTTCGCCCCGGTTGGCGATCAGGACCTTGGTGAACACGCGCCTAGGCCTCGAGCATGACGAGAGGTTCGCCGAACTCTACCGGCTGGGCATCGCCCACGAGGATCTCCTGGACAACACCGTCACGCGGCGCCTGGATCGGATTCATGGTCTTCATGGCTTCGATGATCAGCAGGGTCTGGCCCTTCTTGACCGTGTCGCCGACGGAGACAAAGGCGGATGCCTCGGGAGAGGGCTGAAGGTAGACGGTCCCGACCATCGGCGACTTCACCTGTTCTCCCGACCGCGAAACGATCGTCGCGGGATCCGACGGCATGGTCGCCGGTGCTGCTGCGGCCTGGGGAGCGGCAGCCACTGGAGCCTGTGCGAGCGGCGCGGCCGCATACTGCATGACCGGCGCGGCCGTGATCTCGCGGGCGACCCGGATGCGGAGCTCGCCCCTTTCGACCTCGATCTCGGTCAGGGAGGTGTCGTTCAGGATGTCGGCCAGTTGCCGCACCAGGGACGCGTCGATCTCGACGGGTTCATTGGCAAGCTTGGTCTCGGACTTGGGCTTATCGGTTGCCATGGTCAGGTCTCTCTCGACGGACGGATCAGGCGCAGGGCAGCCTGGATCGCCAGTTCATAACTGAAGGGGCCAAAGCCCGAAACGATGCCGGCCGCAACCGGCGAAACGTAGGAACGATGCCTGAAACGCTCGCGTGCCGCCGGATTGGACAGGTGGCATTCCACAATCGGGATCGTCAGGGTCTTCAAGGCGTCCAGCAGGGCGACCGAAGTGTGTCCGTAGCCGGCCGGATTCAGGACAAGAACCGAGCCATCCCGTCGGGCCTCATGGATCCAGTCGATCAGTTCACCCTCGTGGTTGGACTGCCGGAACACCACGCGTGCGTCGCCCGCCGCGCGTTCGCAGATTGCCTGCACGTCAGCGAGGGTCTCGTGTCCATAGATTTCCGGTTCCCGCTCGCCCAGAAGGTTGAGGTTGGGGCCGTTCAGGACGTAGATGACAGGCGTTTCGGACATGAGCTCCGGGCGTTGGACCGCAGATGAATCGGGCGGGCCTTTTAACTGAGGACTGACGCGGGTCAAAGCGTCGGTCCGTATGGGATTGACGTAACGGTATGCGGCTTCAAGTCAACGGAGATACGCGAGAAGTCACGGCAAGGACGCTCCTGGCTCTCGTCGAGGAACTGGGTCTCGACCCGCGCAAGGTGGCCGTGGAACGCAATCTTGCGATCGTCCCCAAGTCGCTGCACGCCACGACAGTGCTTGACGAAGGTGACCGGATCGAACTCGTCCAGTTCGTTGGCGGCGGTTGAGTTTACCCCGGCGATAACGATCAAATCCGTTGCCTCGCTCCAGGCCTTGCTGTGAGATACCACTGAGGGGGAACGGCATGGATCGTGAAATCAAGATTGCCTTGGGCATTGCCATCGGTTGCGCGGGGCTGCTGATCGGCTTTGTCTTTCTGATCCGGTATGCGGTTCCCGCTGTGCTCGGTGCGCCGTTTTCAGGCAGCCTGATCGCGGCAACAGTGGTGGGTCTGGCCGGAATCATGGCCTTGGTGTGGGCAGGGTGGAAGCTGGCGATCTGGGCCAGTCGATCCCTGAAACGTTGACAATGGAAACCGTCGAATGACCGTCAGACCTTCGCGTGCGCTCCGGATGCCCAGTGGCGGCGGGTCCGTCGGCCGAGTGATCGGTCTGGTCTTCACGATCATCCTGCTGGTGCTGATCATGACCCTGTCGGTGTCGAGCTGCAGCGTGACCGTCGAGAGCGGCTATGTCGGCATCAAGACCACGAAATTCGGTGCGACACCGGGCGTCCAGCCCCAGGAACTGGGACCGGGTTTCCACTGGGAGGGGATCGGCGAAAAGATCCGGACCTACCAGACCCTCCAACGGACCTATAGCTACACCCGCGAACCCAATTCCGACGGCGGAGAGAATGAGGAGATTACCTTCTCCGACGTCCTCGGCCTGCCCATGACGGCCGATGTGGCCCTGACGTTCCGCATTCGCGAGGACAAGGCCGCAGACCTCTATGCGACGTGGCGTCAGGAATTCGATGCCTTCATTGACGGGCCCCTGCGGACCTCGGTGCGGGCGGCGATTGCGCGCGAGACCGAGAAACTGCCCGTAGCCTGCAATGCGCAACAGGCTAGCGAAGCGGTCGCGGCCGTTCCAGCGACCGATGCGGCACCGATCGTCCCGGGCACGCCGGATGCCCAGGATTGTCCGGGCCAGCTGATCGGCCCAGGACGCCAGATCGTGCTGCAGAAGGCCATGCAGGCCCTGCAGCGCGAGTGGTCACCCCAGGGGCTGGAGATCATCCGCATGGAGTGGGTCGGGTCGATCCGGTATCCGGAGTCCGTGCTGCAGGCGATCCAGTCGCGCACGACCGCCGAACAGAACACCCGGGCGGCGATCGAGCGGGTCAATCTGGAGCGCGCCAATGCCGATGCCCGCATCGCCCAGGCGCGTGGGCAGGCCGAGGCCAACCGGCTGCTGGCCGAATCGATCCGCTCCAATCCCGAGGTGGTGCGTCTGCGCGAGATCGAGCGGACCCTGGGTCTGTGCCCGCTGAACGCCAACACCTGCGTGATCGGTCAGGGGGTCAATCTGTCGACCCTGATCGAAAGCCGGAACGCCCAGAACGAAGGCAACCGATAAAGCGTCAGCGCCGCCTTTCGCCGGGCGGCGCTGACGCCTAGATCGGACGGATGACAAGCTCTTCCGATACCTGGACCGTCGCCGGTCGCACCTTCTCGTCGCGGCTGATCGTCGGCACCGGCAAATATGCCGACTATGCCCAGAACGCGGCGGCTGCCGAAGCCGCAGGGGCCGAGATCGTGACCGTTGCGCTGCGGCGCGTGAACCTGTCCGACCCCTCGCAGCCGATGCTGGTGGATTATGTGAAGCCCGAGCGGTTCACCTTCCTGCCCAATACGGCGGGCTGTTTCACGGGCGAGGACGCGGTGCGGACCCTGCGTCTGGCGCGCGAGGCCGGAGGGTGGGGGCTGGTCAAGCTGGAGGTCCTGTCCGACACCCCGCACCTCTACCCCGACATGGTCGAGACGCTCCGCGCGCTGGATCTGCTGGTCAAGGACGGGTTCGATGTCATGGTCTACTGCACCGACGACGTCGTGATGGCCAAACGCCTCGAGGATGCCGGCGCTGCGGCGATCATGCCGGCTGCCGCCCCGATCGGCTCGGGGTTGGGGATCCAGAACCGCGTCAACATCAGGCTGATCGTGGAACAGGCGGGCGTACCGGTACTGGTCGATGCCGGCGTGGGCACGGCGTCCGACGCGACCATCGCCATGGAACTGGGCTGTGACGCAGTGCTGATGAACACCGCCATTGCCGGCGCGCGCGACCCGATCCTGATGGCCAGCGCGATGAAGCATGCCGTCATTGCAGGCCGGGGATCCTATCTGGCCGGGCGGATGCCGAAACGCCTGTATGCCAGCGCGTCTTCCCCGATGGCCGGCCTGATCTGAGGCCGCCCTCGCCAAGCGCCGAAATCCGGGTCAGATTGCCGAAGAACGGAGGGGACCCAAGCCATGCGCCGCCAACTGCTCGCCTTTTCGGCCATTGCGGCCTGTCTGATCAGTCCGATCGCCCTTGCTGATGCGACCCGAAGCGAGACCAGGGTCGATCTGATTTCAAATCCCCAGGTCTGTGGTCGCGTGGGGTCGGCACTGGGTGCGACGCCGGTCGCCGACATGGTCATGGTCGACGGCTTCGGGAACGGCGGCTTCCGGATCGATACGGCCGTTCCCGAGGCTCAGGCCTGGTTTGATCATGGTGTCCGGCTGCGGTGGGCGTTCGAGCATTCGGAAAGCGTCAGGGCCTTTCGCAAGGCGCGGCTGCTGGACCCGACGTGCGGCCTGTGTGCCTGGGGCGAGGCCTGGGCTCTGGGTCCCAATCTGAACGGTGGCGGCAATGACGACGCCTCGATCGCCGCTGCGCGAAAGGCCGCTCAGGACGCCCGCAGGCTGGCCCGGGACGCCGCGCCCCTGCAGCGCCAGATGATCGATGCGCTGATCCAGCGGTACTCGGGCTTTCGCTCGGGTCAGGCGCTGCGCTTCGCCCGCGCCATGGACCGTCTGGCCGAGCGTAGCCCGACCGATCTGACCCTTGCGGCCGTCGCAGCCGATGCCTGGATGATCAAGGCCGATGACTGGTGGGATGAAGACGGCAAGGCCGCTGATCCCGGGATCACGCGCGCCATGAGCCTGCTGGAGCGTGCGCTGGCGCAGGCTCCAAACGATGCGGGAGCCATCCATCTCTATATCCATCTGACGGAGTGGTCGGACGATCCCCACAAGGCCATTCCCTATGGCGAGAAACTGGCCCGGCTAGCACCTTCGGCCAGCCACCTTGTCCATATGCCGTCGCATACCTTTTACCGGGTCGGGCGGTACAAGGATGCGATGCGCTCCAATGTGAATGCTGTCGCGCTGGACAAGCGTTACGACGCCCTGGCCAGACCGCCCGGCGGCATCCCGGGGATGCCCCTGCACGGCCATAACCTGCATTTCGGGATGGGCGGAGCGCTGATGGCGGGCGGTGCCGAGGATGGCGTCCCGCTCGCGGACTGGTTCCTGCGGACCTATGGCGATATCCCGGCCACCAATGTTTGGCGCCAGATCGTCACCAACAATGCCTATGCCGTCTACGGCCGGTTTGCCGGTCAGGAGGCCGTCGCGGCCTTGAAGGAGCCGCCGGCGACGCATCCCCTGCTGCGGATCAGCTGGCGTTACGCACGGGGAGAAGCCGCAGCGCGGCGCGGCGACCCGGCGGCGGTCCGGGCCGAAGCCGCGGCCATCAAGGCGCTGCGGGAGGCTGCGTCGTTCGAAGGGCCGATGGCCATGCAGCAGACCGGTTTTACGGAACTGTCGCAGCGGATCCTCGAAGGTCGCGCAGCGATGCTGGAGGACAACCCGCAGGCCGCCGTGGCCGCCTTTACCCGCGCCGCCGAAATCCAGGCCATGGGCGAGGAGGGCGGCGACCCGCCGGTCATCTGGTATCCAACCCGTCGCAGTCTTGCGGCAGCGTTGCTGGCCAGTGGCGATGCCGCCGGGGCCAAGGCCAAGGTCGAGGAACTGCTGACCGACTGGCCGAGCGATCCCTACAGCCTGTTCGTGCTGGCAGAGGCCGAGACAGCGCTTGGCAATTCCGAGGCCGCCGCGGCTGCCCGGACCCGCTCGAGGGTCGAGTGGGTCGGCGGAGAGATGTCGCTGAAGGCGGCCTGATTCAGAGAGGCCGCTCCTCCTTTGCTGCGGAAAGGTGTTAGGAGCCAGCGTGGCTCTCAAATGTGACATCGTGATCGTCGGCGGCGGTGTTCTGGGACTGTGCGTAGCGGTCGAGCTGACCGCCCGGGGGCACAGGGTGATCGTCCTCGACCCGGGAGCCGCAAATGCCTCCTCCGTCGCGGCCGGCATGATCGCCCCGGCGATGGAATCCGTGCTGGATGGAGCAACCTCCGACCGGGCCAGACTGCTGCGCGAGGCCGCGGATCTGTGGCCGGAGTTTGCGCGTCGGACATCGATCGCGCTGAAGCCGGGCCCGTCGGTCTGGCGAGGCGACTCAGCCGACGAAGTGGCCAATGCCGCGCGACGACTGGGGTTTGCGGCCGACGTCCGTGACGGCGGCGTCTGGACCGACGATCGGCAGGTCGAGCCCGAACCTGCCCTTGTCGCCTTGAGGCGACGGGCGGGGCATGTGGTCGCTGGAGAAGCCTTGTCCCTGACCCGCTCGGACGGTGGCTGGGCCGTCGGCACGGCCGAGGGCACGGTCAAGGCCAGGGCCGTGGTCTTGGCGACAGGCGCAGCTGCGCCGCCGGAGGGGGTGCCGGAATCGGTCATGACCCTGGTGAACGCCATCGTCCCCATCCGGGGTCAGATCGGCTGGACAGGCGAGCCCGCCGGTGACGTCGTCGTCCGCGGTGAGAGTGGGTACCTGGCACCCATGGGCAAAGGGACTGTCATTGGCGCGTCGATGGGCACAGGCCGGCGGGATCTGTCGGTTGACGGTATGGAAGCGGAAACCTTGCTCGCGGTGGCAGAAAGGCTGACCGCGCGAGATCTCCGCGATCGGCCCGTGGCGTGGCGTGTGGGCATCAGGGGGGCCACCCCGGACGGACTGCCCATGGCGGGTCCGTCCGGTGAGCCGGGCCTGCATCTGGCCCTTGCCCCTCGACGCAACGGCTGGCTGCTCGGGCCGCTGGTCGGTCAGAGTGTTGCAGACGGGATCGAGGGCCTGGCACCGGCGCCCCCGGCCCGGGCCCTCGATCCGCAGCGCTTCAGTCGTCCGGCAGGTTGAAGCGGATATTCACCATCACGGTTGCGCCGTCGACGGCCTGCCCGTCGATCGTCTGCGGGCTGATGCGGAAATAGCGGCTGAGACGAACGGCGGCGTTACCGAACCCGTTGCCGGTCGGAGACTCCGACGCCACCGAACAGGCTGTGATCGAGCCATTGGCCCGAACCCCACAGCGCAGGGATGCGACGCCTTCGACGCCGGCTCCCAACGCACGATCCGGATAGGCCGCCATCAACTGGGCTCCGGTCGGGCGCTGGATCCAGTCGGGTTTCTGGATTACCGGAGGGCCGCGCGGAGGATCGGCTGGCGCGGTCGTCGGCTCGGATACAGGGGCGGGTGGAGCCAGATCCGTGAGACTGAAAACCGGACCGCTGTTGGAGACGGGCGTCTCCGGTACGACGGCGGTCAGGACATCAACGGGCGTAGTCGGTGCCGGGGTCCTGTTCAACGGCAGGTTTGCGGGCGGCGAAGGCCGGGGCTTGTCAAGCGTCGGAGGCGGGGGCGGGGGTCGGGTAAACTCGACCTGGAAGCTTCGGGGTTCTGGCGGCGGCGCAACGGGCTCCTCGAGCGCAAAACGCTGGTTGTAGAGCGCCACCCCAATGCCGATGTGGATCACGGCCGAGGCCCCGATGGCGATCCACAGCCATCGCGGAACAGGAGCCTTTCGTTCACCGAAATCGATCGGATGAACTGCGCCGGGACCGCCGGCAGTCTGGATCATCATGGCCGTCTCTCCAAGGCCGCTCCCCAGCACCCCCGTCGTGAAAGAACGCGCTCTGGTTGTGGCGAAATCGAGGCGGGGATAACTGCGATTCCTCCCCAGCCGCGGCGTTGAGGAATTGTTCATATTAAGGTTCTCTTAACCACGATCTCCCACCCTCATGAGCATGACCGTCGGAGCGATTCCCTCAGGAAACGGCGTGGAAGCAGCCATCCGGCGTGCGTCCAGCGCCACCGGCGTGGACTATGATTTTCTGATCAAGACGGCCCGTCGCGAGAGTGCCTTCAACCCGGCGGCACGGGCCCGGACCTCCAGCGCCGCGGGCCTGTTCCAGTTCATCGAGCAGACCTGGCTGGCGACGGTCAAACAGTCCGGAGCCAAGCACGGCTACGGGCAGTATGCCGACCTGATCCACCGCGGCAATGACGGGCGCTGGCGAGTCGAGGGTTCGGCGCGGAATGTGGTGCTGGACCTGCGCTTCGATCCGCAGGCCGCGTCGGCCATGGCTGCCGAACTGACGGCCTCCAATGCAGCCTATCTGCGCGGCAGGACCGGACGCGAGCCCGGGGCAGGCGATCTGTATGCGGCGCATTTCCTGGGTCCTGCCGGTGCTGGCCAGTTGATGGAGGCGATGGCGTCCCGCCCGGGTGCCAATGCTGCTGCCATGTTCCCCGAGGCTGCCTCGGCGAACCGATCGATCTTCTATCGTGACGGTCGCGGCGCGACGGTTGCTGAGGTGCATGCCAATCTGCAACGCCATGCTGGCGAAGGTGCGCCTGCGATGGGGTCCGGAGGGCAGCCAAAAGCGCCTCCCACAGACGCAGAGCGCGACATACAGATGGCCGCGCGCCTCGATCGACTGAAGCAGAACCAGAGCCTCCTGACCCTGCTGCTGGGCCAGGATGGCGAGGGCAAGGGCGGCGGTTTTGGAGGGGCTTTCGCCCCGGATCCGCCGACTGCCGCCTGATGGTAAACCGGGCGTTAAGCAAACCGGCGCACTCTGGCGCAAGAGACCCCGCCGAACCCGACGAGCCCACATGATGACCGCCTACCGCGCCCGTCTGACAGAGATCGATATCCGGCGCCTGATCAAGGCAGACGACGAGGATGAACGGGCTGCGGCTGCCCACAAGCTGTGCCGCAGCATGGACAAGGTCGATCTGTCGGACGACGATCGGGAGGCGGCACAGAAAATCCTGAGGGTGCTGGCAGGCGATGCTGCCGAACTCGTTCGCCGTGCCATGGCGGTGACCCTGAAATGTTCGGACCTGATCCCGCGCGATCTCGCACGGAAGCTGGCGGCTGATGTCGACACGGTCGCCCTGCCGATCATCGGATTTTCGCCGTCATTCAGCGATGGTGACCTGATCGAAATCGTGCAGGCCGGGTCGGCGGCCCGACAGATCGCGGTTGCGGCGCGCGCCCGCGTCTCTCGCGACGTGGCAGAGGCCCTGACGGTCGACGGCTGCCAGGAAGCGGTTCGAACCCTGGCGTCGAACGATAATGCGGACATTTCCCAGGATTCGCTGGGTCGCATCGTCGACCGGTTCGGCGATGCACCCGAAGTTGTTGCCGCCATGGCCTATCGTCAGGTGCTGCCGATCCACGTGACCGAGCGGTTGGTCAATCTGGCCAGCGAGATGGTCCGTGAACACCTGATCAGCCGTCACGCCGTGACGCCGGAGACGGCGATCATGCTGGCGGGGTATGCGAGGGAGCGAGCGACCGTTGACCTGATCGACCAGGCGACAGTGACGCCCGACCTGCCGGTCTTTGTGGCCCAGCTGAATGCCCGAAAGGCGCTCAGCGCCTCTCTGCTCCTGCGCGCACTCGCAAGAGGCCAGATGAGCCTGTTCGAGCATGCCCTGGCAGAACTGGCCGGGACGCCGCACCAGCGTGCCTGGCTGATGGTGCACGATGCCGGACCCCTGGGCCTCAAGGCGATTTACGACCGGGCCGGGCTGCCACCGCGCCTGTTCCAGGCCTTCCGTGCAGGCGTCGATACCTGGCGGCAGTTGCAGGCCGAGGGAGCCGACACATCCGGCGAGATGTTCCGTCAGACCATGCTGGAGCGTTTCCTGACCCAGCGTCCGAACGCACCGCGCGAGGATCTGGCCTATCTGATGGAACGACTGGACCAGCCGGCCGAAGCCCAGAACCGATATCCGGCTGCCAACGCAGCCTGATCAGGTCCGCTTGCGCTGGTCCTTGCCTGCGGTCGGTGTCATATCGATGCCGTGACAAAAACCGAAGACGATCCTGTCCCCGAAGCGATCTGGGCCAAGGGCCTTGCACCCGTGCCAGCCTGGCAGGATCAGGAACGACAGGTGGTCTATGATAACGCCTGGCTCAGCGTTACCGAGCACTCCGCCATAGCCCCAACCGGTCTTGCCTCGACCTATGCGGTGCTGAGACCCAAGAATCTGGCGGTCGGGGTTCTGCCGCTGCATTCCGACGGGACGGTGACCCTGGTGGGACAGTCGCGGTTTGCGCTCATGAACTACTCCTGGGAGATGCCGGAGGGCGGCGCGCCTTTCGGCGAGGATCCGCTGGACGGGGCCAAGCGCGAACTGGCCGAGGAGGCCGGGCTGGCGGCGGGTACCTGGCGCGAAGTGCTCAGGATGGAAATGTCGAATTCGGTGACAGACGAAAAGGCCATCGGCTGGCTAGCTTGGGATCTGTCGCCGGTGCCCATCGCCCCCGACCCCACTGAGGTTATCGTGACCGTGCGCGTGCCGTTCATGACCCTGATGGCCGAAATCGACCGGGGTGCGGTCCGGGATGCCTTTACAGTGGCGACAGCGCTGCGGGCCTACCATATGGCGCGGGAGAGCCTGATCCCGGGGTGGCTGGTACATGCCATGCTGACCCGGGTATGATGCAGGCTGCAGGAGGCGTCATGGCCCATCTCGAAGTCGTCGTATCCCGGTCGGAGATCTGGTCGCAGCTGCGCGCCTCGGCCGAGGATGCTGCGCGGAGCGAGCCGCATCTGGGATCGCTGATGAATGCCACGGTCCTGTCCCACGGTGACCTGGCGAGTGCCCTGAGTTTTCAGATCGCACGCAAACTGGGTGACAATGAACTCGCGGCCATGAGTGTCCGCGAGGTCTGTGCCAATGCCTTTGCGACTGATGAGTCCATCGTTGCGGCGGCGGAAGCGGATCTCAAGGCCGTCGCCGAGCGCGATCCGGCGATCAAGACGCTGCTGCAGCCCTTTCTCTACTTCAAGGGGTTTCAGGCGCTTCAGGCCTGGCGGGTATCACACTGGCTGTGGGGACAGGGGCGCGAGACGCTGGCGTTCCATTTCCAGAGCCGCATCTCGGAGCTGTTTCAGGTCGACATCCATCCTGCGGCCCGCATGGGAGCGGGCATTTTCGTCGACCACGGCACGGGCATCGTCATCGGCGAGACGGCGGTGGTTGGCGATGAAGTGTCCATGCTGCATGGCGTGACGCTCGGTGGGACCGGAGCCGAACGTGGCGATCGTCACCCCAAGATCGGACGCGGCGTGTTGCTGGGCGCCGGTGCCAAGGTCCTCGGGAACATCGTTGTGGGAGACTTTGCCAAGGTCGCCTCAGGATCGGTGGTCCTCAAGGCTGTACCGCCGGGCTGTACTGTTGCCGGTGTCCCTGCACGTCTGGTCAACTGCCCGACGGAGGCGGAGCCAGCGCGGACCATGGATCACACGCTTGCCGACGTCGTCTACGATTTCGTGATCTAGCAGCCGGGTGAACGTGCGGGGATCAGGCGTAGCGCCTGCGCCTTTCGGCACTCATCAGGTTCGAGCGGACAAAGTCGGCGGGTGGATCCGTCTCGGCCAGGACAGCTTCCTTGATGGCCCTGGGTTCGCCAAACAGATGCCCCTGGCCCATCTTCACATCGAGTTCGAGGATGTCGACGATCTGGCGCTCGGTCTCGCATTTCTCGGCGATCACCTCGATGCCATAGCGGCGGGTCAGGGCAGCGAAATCAGCCGCCGTGATATCGCGCAGGCTCGGTATGGCCGGGCCGAAATCCGGGTCCAGCAGCTGTTCGATCAGCAGGTCGGCCGCGACCTTGATGAAACGAACGTCTGCACGCTGGAGGTCGGTGAAGTTGAGGTCGAGAGTCTGGACCTTGTCGAGCGAGAACCGGAAGCCGAGGTCAGCCAGCTTGGCCATGTTCCGGGCCTCGATCGCGCCGCGACTGTCGAAGGTCGCCTGGCCCAGTTCGAAGATCAGGGCCTGGTTCAGATCGCGGTTTTCGGAAAGGAAATCGAGAAACTGGGGAAAGAAGGTCTCGTCTCCGAGCGAAGACAGGGCGACATTGCAAAACACCCCGACCTTGCGGTCCTGACGGGCGAGGCGTCGGACGATCTGGGCACAGCGGAACAGGAGCAGGTTGTCGATGGCGGGAACCAGACCCTCGCCTTCGGCGATCGACAGATATTCTGCGGGCATCATCACCCGATCGGTCGAGTCGCGCAGTCGGGTGAAGCTTTCGTAGAACACCGTGCGCCGCTGCGGCAGGCTGACCACGGGCTGCAGATACAGATCGACCCGGTTCTCGCTCAGGGCATCGTGCACGGTCTTGAGCAGGATGTTGCCCTGCTGATGACGCCTCATGTCAGGACTGTCCGGAGCGACGAGGGGCGTGACCTTCAGTCGATCGTCGATGCTGCTGGACATGTCCTGGATCAGCATTTCCAGCATCCGGACCTCGCCCGTCAGTTCCTCGGTCCGGGACAGGGCACCGGTTTCGATGGCCTGGGCGAGCTCGGTCAGGGCGACTTGGGTCGCCTCCATCGCATCCGCCAGCAGACGGTGGGCCTCGCGGACGTTGCTGATTTCATGGCGCAGCGATGTCCGCTCGCTCTTGCCGGAAATGAACAGGTGGATACAGCCCATAACGCCAAGTGTGCCGACCGTGGCAGCGATGCCTGCGCCGCCACCGAGACCGGCGCGCCAAAGGAATGCCCCCACCGTCATGGCGATGAACAGGTAGCCGAAGAACAGAAAACCGGTTGTCAGCGCGCGCATGGTCACCAGACTGGGGAACGGAGAATCCGTCTTCCCGGATGGAATCGGTCGAGTATCAGTCTATCTGAAGCAAACAGCTAGGGCGTCGGCTGACAGATCCGCGCCATTTATGAGGAATACGCATGGAATTGTTCGACCTGACCGGCAAGGTGGCCGTGATCACAGGTTCGTCCAGGGGCATTGGCAAGGCGATCGCCGAGCGGATGGCCGAGCACGGAGCCCGGGTCGTCATTTCCTCACGCAAGGCGGGTCCGTGCGATGAGGTCGCTGCAGAGATCAACGCGCGGCATGGCGAGGGGCGTGCGATCGCCGTTCCTGCCAACATCGCAGCGAAGGAGGATCTCCAGCGCCTGGTGGACGAGACCAATGCCGCGTTCGGCCAGATCGACATCCTGGTCTGCAATGCCGCGTCGAACCCCTATGCGGGGCCGATGGCAGGGATTTCCGACGAGCAGTTCCAGAAGATCTTCCACAATAACGTGCTGGCCAATCACTGGCTGACCCAGATGGTCGCTCCGCAGATGCTGGAGCGAAAGGACGGTTCGATCGTGATCATCTCGTCGGTCGGTGGCTTGCGCGGCAATGCGCTGATCGGTGCCTATAATGTTTCCAAGGCCGCCGACATGCAGCTGGCGCGGAACCTCGCGGTGGAGTGGGGCCCGTCGAACGTGCGGGTCAACTGTATCGCGCCGGGGCTCATCCAGACGGACTTCGCGCGCTACCTCTGGGAGAACGAGGAGGTTCTGAAAGTGACGGTCGAACCCAACCCTCTGAAGCGGATCGGACAGCCGGACGAGATCGCCGGAACCGCCGTGTACCTGTGTTCGCGGGCAGGCTCCTATGTGACGGGCCAGACGCTCGTCGTGGACGGCGGTCTGACGATTGCCTGGTGACGTGCCTGCCCTGAGCCAGCGCCTGGTCTGGCGAATCGAGTCGGTCGCCTTTGCCGGCTTCGTCGGCCTGATGCGCTTGCTGGGGCTGGAGCGTGCCTCCGCATTCGGGGGCTGGCTGTTGCGAACGCTCGGGCCGCGAACAGGGACCCAGCGGACGGTGATGCGCAATCTGCGGATCGCCTTTCCGGATATGGCAGTTTCCGAACGCGAGAAGCTTGCGATCGCCCAATGGGAACAGACGGGGCGGACGTTTGCGGAAACCGCGATGATGGACCGGCTGACGCCGGCGTCAGGACGGATCGAGATCGTCGGAGCCGAACGACTGGCGGATATCCGGGATTCCGGGCAACCGGTCGTTTTCGTCTCGGGACACATGGCCAATATCGAGGTCATGGCGGCGGTGATCGTCGGGGCAGGGGTGCCTTGTCAGGTCACCTATCGTGCAGCCAACAACCCTTACGTCGACGCGCAGATCCGGGAACTGCGGGCGCGCTATGGGATCAAGCTGTTTGCCGCCAAGGGCGGGGAGGGCGCTCGAGACCTTCTCGCAGGGATGGCGCGAGGCGAGTCGGTCGCGCTCATGAATGATCAGAAATTCTCTGAAGGGCCGGAGGTGCTGTTTTTCGGCCATCCGGTCAATGCCGCGCCGGGGCCGTCCCGCCTGGCCCTCAGGTTCGGGACCGTGATCCAGCCCATGTCCGTCGTGCGTCTACCCGGCGTGCGGTTTCGGGTGACGGCTCACGAACCTATCCGGCTGCAGTCTACGGGTGACCGGTCTGCGGACATCGCGCGGGGTGTTCAGGCGATCACGTCCTTCGTCGAGGAAAGGGTCCGCGAGCATCCGGTCGACTGGTTCTGGGTGCACAAGCGGTGGCCCGACGCCGTCTATCAGGCCTTGCCGGCCGAACCTCAGGTCTGATCGTCGTGGCGGCGCTTCACGCCGTCATAGGCCGGCGGTGCCGATCGTCGCCGGTCGGGTCCGAAATAGGTCCGCGACTTGATGAAGGGGCGGGGGCGAACGATCACGGCCTGGATGCGGTCAAAGACGGCCTTGGCCGTGATCGGCTTGACCATGAACTCGGTCACGCCGGCGTCTCGTGCCTCTAGCACCCTGTTCTTTTCGGAATGGCCGGTCATCATGATGATCGGCAGGTAAGTGTTCGGGCTTTCAGGGCTGTTGCGCACCAGACGGGTAAACGCGACGCCGTCCATCGGCGACATGTTGAAGTCGACGATGGCAATGTCGATCGGATGCTGGCGCAGGGCTGCCAAGGCCGAAGACCCATCGGCGACCTCCAGGATCTTTCGGATGCCGGCCGCTTTCAGAATGGCAGACGTGATCGCGCGCATATGCTGATTGTCGTCGACAAGCATCACCTGCAAGGAACTGAGAGAGGACATAAAGGCGAATCGGAACCCTGAACGGCCCCGCTGGCGGGGGGACGGCTGAGTTAGACAGACCCGACGCTGCGGTCCAGAGGCGTAATCACGCCGTTCTGACCATCAATGATGGATCCAGGTTGCGGTCTCGCCACTTCATCCGCCAGCAAAGATGGGGACCGGTCGCCCGACCCGTCATGCCGACACGACCGATGGTGTCCCCCGTGCGAACCGTGTCCCCTGCGGTGACCGAGATTTCGGACTGGTGCAGATAGGCCGTGATCAGTCCCTGGCCGTGATCGATCAGGACGAGTCCGCCCTCGAAATGCATGCCTGGCTGCGCCAGAGTGACCAGGCCCCTTGCCGGAGCCCGGATAACAGTCCCCTGAGGTGCGGCAAGGTCGATGCCGAAGTGCGGTCGAGCCGCTGTACCGTTCAGGATACGCTGGCTGCCCCATGCGCTGGAGACCCGAAAACGCTCGAGCGGCCAGTCAAAGCCGTCGGAAAAGAAGTCAGCATCGAAACGGCTGGCAAAGCCCTCGGCCTTCAACACGATCTGTTGCTGGATGAGGGCCAGCAGGGCTGGATCGCTGGGTTCGACCGTCGAGGGTGGCAGACCGTCGATCCTGCTGCTCGGAAATGACCCTGGCTGGACGGCGAGTGCCCGACTTGCGTATCGAGCGCCGTCTCGGGCTTCGATACGGACGGATGCCTTGGCTTCGCGATCCAGGCCGACGATGAAAAGCCCGTTTGCCGATGCCGTCGTCAGGGCTTCCTCGTCGACGAAGATGTGGGCTCCGGCCCAGGTCCGGCCAATGATGTGGCCACCCTGCTGAAAGCGCCCCGTCAACTCCAGCGCATCGCCTGCGCGGGCCATGGACGCGACAGCCAGTGTCGCACCGGCTCCAACAAGCACAGAGCGCCGGTCAGGCCTCACGTGGGGGGTGCCATGCGGATCAGGGCTTCGACAGGGCTGGCATAGGCCTCCTGGAACTCGACCGACCAGTAGCGCAGGATCTCCAGAGGGATCGGCTTTCCGGTGACCGCGCACAGGACGTAGGGCCCGGGCTTGAGTACGGCGAACTCGCCATCGCCATAGTGAAGCGTGGCCGGGCCTGTGACGGGATCGATGGCGTTCATGACGCAAGGATAGCGGGGCTCTGCCCGCGATGCCACTGTCTCCGACGCTAGCTGGCTTCCTTCAACGCGCCTTCAAGGCCCTGCTCGCGAACCTTGCGATACAGCGTCGAGCGTCCGATGCCGAGGCGGCGCGCAATCTCCGACATATGACCGGCATAGACCTCGATGGCGTGCTGGATCAGGTCGCGCTCGATATCCTCCAGCGTCCGCAGATGTCCACGATCGTCCAGAATGCGGATGGGCTGATCCGGCAGATCCTCGGTGCTGCCGTCGACGAACGAGGGCGTCTTGCTCTCGACCCCGCGCTCCGGCTCGGCATGAGGTTGGGGCGGGAAGGGCAATGCAACCCCTGAAATGGATGGAAAATCATGGGGTTGAAGATAAGGGGCGTCGGCCAGGACGATCGCGCGATAGACGGAGTTCTCAAGCTGGCGAACATTGCCGGGCCAGTCGAACGCCGTCAGCAGCGCGAGTGTTTCGGGCGAGGCCGCGACAACGCGACGGCCTTCCTCGGCGTTGAAGCGGGCAATGAAATGGTCGACGAGTGCGGGGATATCCTCGCGACGGTGGCGAAGCGCCGGTGCCTCGATCGGGAAGACATTCAGGCGATAGAACAGGTCCTCGCGGAAATGCCCGTCCTTCACCTGCTGGGCCGGGTCACGGTTGGTCGCGGACACAATCCGGACATCGACCTTGACCGGACGTTTGGAGCCAACCGGGTCGATCTCGCCTTCCTGCAGCGCGCGCAAGAGCTTGACCTGCATGTCGAGCGGCAGTTCGCCAATCTCATCGAGGAACAGCGTCCCTCCGTTGGCCTCGGCGAATTTCCCGAGATGCTTGTCGTTTGCTCCGGTGAATGACCCCTTTTCATGTCCGAAAAGGATCGACTCGATGAGATTGGCAGGCAGGGCCCCGCAGTTGACCGCGACAAACGCCTTGCCGGCGCGGTCGGAGGCACCGTGAAGCGCCCGCGCAATGACTTCCTTGCCGACGCCGCTCTCGCCCGTGATCAGGACCGGAATGCTTGAACGGGCGGCGCGCGCCCCAAACGCCTTGACCAGGCGCATGGGCTCGCTGTCACCAACAAGGTCGTCGAATGACGTCCGGCCGGTGACATGTTTTTTCAGCCTTCCGACTTCGCGCGTCAGCTGGGTCAGTTGCAGGGCATTACGAATCCCGACGAGGATGCGCTCGGGGCTGGCTGGCTTCACGAAGAAGTCCTGGGCTCCGGCCTGCATCGCCTTGACGACGCTGTCGATGCCGCCATTGGCCGTCAGCACGATCACTGGGGCGGTGATGCCGGCGGTCCGGATCTCGGCGAGGCATTCCAGGCCGCTCATACCCGGCATGACCATATCCAGCAGGACGACATCGGCCCCGCCGCCCTTCGTCAGGCGGTCAATGGCCTCGCCACCGTTTTCGGCATGCACGACGGCGTAACCTTCCCGGTCCAGGACCGCCTGGACCAGGCGGCGTTGGGTCGGATCGTCGTCAACCACCAGAACGGTCTTGGCCATTCGGAAACACCCTTCAACACTTCAGGCCGCCTCGACTGTGCTGGCCCATTTCGGGACGTTTTTACCGTCGGCAAGGTGAAGATCGAGTTGGCGGGGGTGGTGAGCAGAGGGTTAACGCTCGCGTCACGACATCGAAAGCACTGCCCGGCCGCGCAGGATCGCCTCGGCCCATGCACTGTGTTTCCCGTCCAGTCGCTGGTGCAGGATGAGGGGAGGCAGCAGGCTCAACGGAGCCTTGCCTGCCCGGATCGCGCGGACGACGACGCGTTTGGCGGGGGTATCCGAAAAGGGATGGACCGGCTGGATCGTGATCGAGCCGCATCGTTGGCCGAGCAGGTGCAGGATGTCGGCCAGTCGATCCGCGCGGTGGATCATCACGATTCGTCCGCCGTCGTGGACGGCCCGGACCAGGAAGTCCGTCCAGACTGCGAGACCATCGACAGCCATCCATGCGCCTCGCTTCTCTGGCGCTGGCGGACGAAGGGCGGCCTCGTCATCGAAGAAGGGTGGGTTGGAGATGGCCCAGTCAAAGGTCGGCAGAGCCAATGTGCGGAACCCGGATGCAATGTCTGCATCCATGATTTCCATTCTGGCCTCGATTTCGTTCAGTGCGGCGTTCTGCCGAGCCAGCCGGGACGCAGCAGGATCAAGCTCGATTCCCGTCAGGCTGACGCCAGGGCAGCGCGCGGCGATCTGCGTCAGAACGGCCCCAGCGCCACATCCGGCCTCGATGATCCTTTCCCCGGGCTTCGCTTCCACGGCAGCGGCCAACAAGGCGGCATCCATGCCGGCGCGGTAGCCCCGTATGGGCTGCCGCAAACGGACGCGACCGTCCAGCAGCGCATTTTCAGTGGTATCCGGCGTGATTTCCGGCAATGGGGATGCGACGGTCACGCGGCTTGACCCTTCATGGCGCGAACACCATTGTCCGGCCTCTTGCAACCGTGCAAGCGGCCTTGCGTATTTCCTGTGTCTCGTCGGCTTCGACGTGACCTGACCGAGAGATGTTTTCCGTTGGATGCCGCCCTGCTGACTCCCGACCGCGCCAAGGGCGATGTTGACGCCCTGGCGCGGCTGGCCAAGGCGGATATGGCGGCGGTCGATGCGCTGATCATCGACCGGATGCAGTCCCAGGTGCCGGTGATCCCGCTTCTGGCCGAGCATATCGTTTCGGCGGGTGGAAAGCGCCTGCGACCCCTGATCACCGTGGCCGCGGCGCGTGCTGCACAGATGAAGGCGGGAGACGCCGACATGGCCGCCCCGCTCAAACTGGCGGCGGCGGTCGAGTTCATCCATACCGCAACCCTGCTGCATGACGATGTCGTTGACGGCTCGGAGCGGCGGCGGGGCAAGGTGGCAGCGCATCTGATCTGGGGATCGGCGACAAGCGTGCTGGTCGGAGACTTCCTGTTCGCCCGCGCCTTTGAACTGATGGTCGAGACCGGCACAATGCGTGCCCTGGGGATTCTGGCCCAGGCGTCCAGCGTGATCGCCCAAGGCGAGGTCCTGCAACTGACCCGGGCCCACGACCTGAATCTCGACCAGGAAACCTATCTCAGGATCGTCTCGGCCAAGACGGCCGAGCTGTTTGCGGCGGCTGCCGAAGCCGGGGCCGTGGGAGCCGGCGCTGACGAAGTCGTGGTCGTGGCGCTGAGGAACTATGGGCTCAACCTCGGGCTGGCCTTCCAGCTGGCCGATGATGCCCTGGACTATGGCGGGTCGTCCGAGGCGCTGGGAAAAAATGCGGGCGACGACTTCCGTGAAGGCAAGGTCACGCTGCCGCTGCTGTTTGCCGTGGCACGGACCCGCGGCCGGGAAGATGCGTTCTGGGACCGCACCATCAACAAGGGTCAGCGGTTGGACGATGATTTCCGCCGGGCTCGCGAACTGATCATCGGGACCGGAGCCGTATCCGCGACCCTCGACGCCGCCGGTGCCTACGCCGATGCCGCAAAGGCAGCACTCAGTGTCCTGCCGAAAAGCGACTGGCGGGCAGCGCTCGAATCCCTTGCCGATTTTGCGGTCAGTCGCGCCGCCTGAGTCCTACCTCAGGCTGGCGCAGAACCTCTGGATCCGTGCGCAGGCGTCTTCCAGCACGGCCTCGCTGGTCGCATAGCTGATGCGGAAATAGGGGCTCATGCCGAAGGCCTCGCCGTGAACGACGGCGACGCCCTCTGCCTCCAGCAAGGCAGAGGCGAAGGCCTCGTCCGTATCCAGCACAGTGCCGTCTGGAGCCGTCTTGCCGATCAATCCCTCGATCGACGGATAGACATAGAAGGCCCCCTCCGGGTTCGGGCAGCGGATGCCCGAGGCCTGGTTCAACATGGACACCACGAGGTCCCGCCGCTTCTCGAAAGCAGCACCGCGTTCAGCAATGAAGTCCTGTGGCCCGTTGAGGGCTTCGACCGCAGCCCACTGGCTGATGGACGAGGGATTGGACGTGGTCTGGCTGGCCACCTTGCGCATCAGGTCGATCAGCGGCTTTGGGCCACCGGCATAGCCGATGCGCCAGCCGGTCATCGCATAAGCCTTGGACACGCCATTGACCGTCAGGGTGCGATCGTAAAGGTCCGGGGCGATCTGGGCGATCGTCGTGTATTCGAAATCGCCGTAGACGAGGTGCTCGTACATGTCGTCGGTGAGTACCCAGACATGCGGGTGACGCCGCAGGACTACGGCAAGGGCTTCCAGCTCGGTACGGGTGTAGGCGGCACCGGTCGGGTTGGACGGCGAGTTCAGGATCAGCCATTTCGTGCGTGGCGTGATGGCCGCTTCCAGGACATCCGGCCTCAGTTTGAAACCGTCCGCTTCGAGGCCGTTGACGGCCACCGGCTCGCCGCCGGCCAGCAGGACCATGTCGGGGTAGCTGACCCAATAGGGTGCCGGGACGATCACCTCGTCGCCAGGATTCAATGTGGCGATCAGGGCGTTGAAGATGACGGGCTTGCCGCCCGGAGCGACATGGATCTGCGCCGGGATGTAGGTCAGGCCATTCTCCCGCGCGAACTTGGCACAAATCGCTGCCTTCAGTTCCGGCATGCCGTCGGCGTCGGTGTATTTCGTTTCGCCCCGCTGGATGGCTGCGATCGCCGCGGCCTTGACGTTGTCCGGCGTATCGAAATCCGGTTCTCCGGCGCCCAGACTGATGATGTCGCGGCCTGCCGCCTTGAGTGCGCGCGCCTTGGCGCTGGCGGCGATGGTTGCCGAAGGCTGGACGCGAGCGAGTGCAGAGGACTGTAGGCTGGACATGGATCACCCCGATCTTGCCGCTGTGGGGAGACACGCGGCAAAGTCTCATAAGCAGATGCGATTGCGGGGGCAAACCTCTGTCGTCTCGCCCGGGCGATTTGCCGGTGCTAGGACCGGATCATGCGCGGATTGCTCGATTTCCTGCTGAACATGGAGGCTCGCCGGTGGCGGACGCTGGTGGCCACGCTGCTGCTGTTCGGCGGCGTGGTCGCCCTGTTCGCGGTCGGGAAGTCGCAGCTTGGATTTGGGGCCGAGGCCCGGCTGGAGCATTGGCTGAACGGGTTCGGAAGCAGTCCGTGGGGACTGGTGGCGGCCATCATAGCCTTTACCCTTTCGGCCTTTCTGGGCGTGCCTCAGTTCATCCTGATTGCAGCCTGCGTCGTGGCCTTCGGGCCGTGGTGGGGCTTTGCCTACAGCTGGGTGGCCACGATCGTCTCCGCCGCCGTCACCTACTGGCTGGGTAGAGGACCTACGGCGCGGGCGGTCGAACGATTCGGTGGCCGGACGACCGAGCGGTTGAAGCGGTTTGTCGGGCGCAATGCCTTCTATGCCAGCTTCATGATCCGCAATGTGCCGTCGGCCCCGTTCATCGTCGTGAATATGGCCTTCGGAGCCGCGCGGGCATCGTTCCCGGGCTTCCTTGGCGGCTGTGCTCTGGGCGTGCTGCCGAAGACGGCCCTGGTGGCTTTCTTCGGAGGGTCGTTCATGAGCGCTGTCAGTGGTGACGGCGTCTGGACATCCCTCGTCTTGGCTGGAGTTGCCATCGTGTGGCTGATCATCATGCTGGCCGTGCGCGAGATCGTGAAGCACCGCGAATCCTGACGGGGCGTGACCAGGCAAGGTGAATACGCATTCACACCTAACCGTCTCTTCAAACGCTGTTCATCCCACCATGGTCGTATCCTTCTCGATTAGGAGACTGTGCATGATTATCCGGACCCTCAGGGCCCAGCATCGCGTTCTACTCGACAGGGCGAGTGAGTTGGCAGGTCTGGCGGGCAGGGTTCGTGTCCAGGATGACGCGCTTGAAGCCGATCACATCATTGGCGGCATGAATGCGTTGCTGGTGCGGCACCTGCAGATCGAGGACGAGTGGCTTTATCCAACCCTGATGAAGGCCAGCGAAGAGAATTTGCGGACATTCGCAACCGACAGCTTTGAAGAGATGGGCGGGGTTCTTGGAGCCTGGCAGGCCTACCGCAGGGAATGGTCAGCCGAAACGATCCACGCGCATCCCGAACGGTTTGCCCGGGCGACGCGCGGGATCGTCGAAGCTTTGGCCCTTCGGGTGGAACGTGAGGAAGACCATCTGTATCCCGCGATGGATTCCCTTATGGCAACCCAAACGGAGCCTGATCGAACATCCGCCGTGGCGTAGACGCAGGGCCGCCTCAAAGGGCTTGTAATCAGGTCGCCATAAGGGCAAACCGCCCTCAGCCGGTCAGGCGAAGACGATCAAGATGTTGCGGGCATGGGGATGGCCGCGGCGGGGCAATCGCCGAAGCCGACGACCATCAAGACCGCCCTTTGGCCTGCAAGATACGGTAGCCCGCGCCCATGATCTCCTCACTTTTCGGCGTCATCTCCAACGACATCGCCATGGACCTGGGGACCGCCAACACCCTCATTTACATGAAGGGCAAGGGTATCGTCCTGAACGAGCCTTCAGTCGTCGCGCTCAGGAATGTCGGCGGCCGCAAGATTGTTCACGCAGTCGGTCTCGAGGCCAAGCAGATGCTGGGCCGTACACCCGGTCACATGGAAGCCATTCGGCCCATGCGAGACGGTGTCATCGCCGACTTCGAAGTCGCCGAGGAAATGATCAAGCATTTCATCCGCAAGGTTCATAACCGTCGCGGTTTCGTCAACCCGAAGATCATCGTCTGTGTGCCCTCAGGCGCGACAGCGGTCGAGCGACGCGCCATCAACGACTCCTGCCTGAATGCTTCGGCCCGTCGTGTCGGCCTGATCGACGAGCCCATGGCGGCGGCAATTGGCGCCGGGCTTCCGATCCACGAGCCGACCGGGTCCATGGTCGTCGACATCGGCGGCGGGACGACCGAGGTCGCCGTTCTGTCCCTGTCCGGCATTGTCTATTCGAAATCTGTCCGCGTCGGCGGAGACAAGATGGACGACTCGATCATCAGCTACATGCGTCGAAACCATAACCTTCTGATCGGCGAGACCACGGCTGAGCGGATCAAGAAGGATATCGGCACTGCACGCATCCCTGCCGACGGCGAGGGCCTGTCGATCGAGGTCAAGGGCCGCGATCTGATGCAGGGCGTTCCGCGCGAGGTTCGCATGAGCGAGCGTCAGGCGGCTGAAGCCTTGGCCGAACCCGTGTCGCAGATCATCGACGCGGTGAAGGTCGCTCTGGAAGCCACGCCTCCCGAATTGGCCGCGGACATCTCGGACAAGGGGATCATGCTCACGGGCGGCGGAGCCTTGCTGCGCGGTCTCGATGCCGAAATCCGTGATCACACGGGTCTGCCGGTGTCGGTTGCGGACGATCCACTGAGTTGTGTGGCCATCGGTTGCGGGCGTGTTCTCGAGCATCCGCGCTGGATGAAGGGCATCCTCGACTCGGCGCTCTGATCTGCGTCACCCGATCGTGATCTGCGGTTCCCCAACGGGCCGTGTTTTGCGATAGGTTCGCCCTGTCGGCTGGGCTTTCCCGCTGATTCTGACCCTCTATCAGGAAGGTGGCCGTGGCGTTTCGCGACGGACCGTTCGAGAATATCAAGGTACCGCTGGCATGGACTGCCGCGGTCGTGGTCGTCGTCGCCCTGATTGCATCGATCGTGATGATCGTTGGCGATCGCGGGACGGCAGCGGGGCGCGGTGAAACCGGTCCGGTTCGTGCTGGCTTCGTGGCCGTCGCCGGTCCGGTGGGCGGCATCTTTGCGGCCCCGGTGCGATGGACGGGAGCCGTTGGAGATCACATCGGCGGATACTTCTTTGCAATATCGGAGAACCGGCGGCTGAAGGCCGAGAATGCCGAACTCAAGCAATGGAGGGATCAGGCCATTGCGATGAAAACCGTCAACGAACGCTACGAAGCCCTGATGGGCATACGGACCGATCCGCCTGTGCCGATGGCGGCCGGGGCCACGGTCCAGGACTCCCGGGGACCGTTTGCGCGCGCGCGACTGATCGATGTCGGTGCCGGAAAGGGCGTGCGTATCGGAAATCCGGTCATGAACGAGCATGGTCTGGTCGGCAGGGTGGTCGGCACCACGGCCGGGATCAGCCGCGTTCTTCTCCTGACGGATGTCGCCAGTCGCACACCGGTCCTGATCGAACGAACGGATCAGCGCGCACTGCTGACGGGCGATGCCAGCGCCAATCCGCGATTGGCCTATGTGCGCGGCACGGGCCTGAAGGCAGGAGATCGCGTCCTGACGTCCGGGGATGGCGGCGGTTTTCCGCGTGGCTTGCCCGTCGGTATTGTCGCCAAGGGCGTAGATGGCAGCTGGAGGGTCAAGCTGTTCAGCGACAGAGGCGCGGTCGACTATGTTCGTGTACTGCTGTTCCAGAGTTTCGGGCAACTGGCAGATCCAAATGGTCTGAATGCCCCGCCGCTTGCGGGCCTTGGCTCCGCACCGCCTCCGAACGCCAACGAGGCGGCTGCAATCTCGGATGCCATGACCCGCCGCACGGCCGCGGACGCTGCAGCGACCGCTGCCCGCGATCGTCGCATCGCCGAGGCCAATGCCGATCGTCAGACACCGCTGCCCGCGCAAACGCAGACCGCCCCATCGCCGGACTCGCGGCCGGCCCCTCTGCCGTCAGCGACGGACCAGGCACCAACACCCGTGCCGGGAGCCCGGGGGTGAGACGGTCCATGGCTGTCCGCGTGGTCGGCCCCATGTCGTGGATTGGTTGGCCAACCCTGCTGGCCATCCTGTTGACTGTCGTTCTGTCGACGCCCGTCAGCCTGTTCGGTCTCAATCTGCCTCAGCCCGTATGGCCGATGGTCCTCGCATTCGCCTGGCCGCTCATCCGCCCGTCGATGGTGGCTCCCGCCGTCCTGTTTGGTCTCGGCGTCTTCCTCGATCTTTTCTGGGGCGGCATTCTCGGGCTCTGGCCCCTGAGCCTGATCGCCGTCTATGGCATCATGCTGGCGGCCCGAAACCTGATGGTGGGTCAGGAAACGCTTTTCCTCTTTGTTCTGTATGCGGGCTCGACCCTGTTCGCCTTTTTGCTGGCCTATGTCATCGTTACCGTCGCGATCGGGAACGCTCCGAGCCTGATATCTCTGGCGAGCCAGGTTGTGCCGACCCTGATCCTGTTTCCCATTGCCGACTGGATGATCCAGCGGTTCGACGACGGTGACGTGCGCTTCCGATGAGCAGCGAGCCCTCCATCTTCTTTTCCGACGTCAACGAGCGTCAGGGCTCATTCCTGAGGCGGACATTCGTGGTCGGTGGCCTGACCGCTCTGGGCGTCGTGGCCCTGACCGGGCGGCTGACCCAGTTGCAGGTCGTTCAGGCCCAGGACTATGCGACGCTGGCCAAGGAGAACCAGTTCAACTTTCGCCTCGTGCTGCCGCCGCGCGGGCTGATCAAGGACCGCAACGGTGTTGTCATCGCGGGCAACCGGCCAAGCTTCCGGGTTCTGATCGTTCGAGACGAGACCAATGATCTGGATCAGACCCTCGATCTGCTGGGGCAGCTTATGCCTGATACCGTCGAACGTCGGCGGGCCATCATTCGTGACGTCAATGCCGCCGCACGCTTCAGCCCGGTTCCTGTCAAGAGTGACCTGACCTGGGACGAGTTTGCCAAGGTCAATCTCTATGCGCCCGAGCTGCCAGGCGTGATGGCCGACATGAATGATGCGCGATTCTATCCCTTTGGGGGGGCGTTTGCGCACGTCATTGGCTATGTCGCCAAGCCGAATGATCGTGACATCGCAGCGATCAGGGAGCGGGACGAAGAGGTCCCGCAGATTCTGTACAATCCGGGCTTCCGGATCGGGCGCCAGGGCGTCGAAAAGGCCCTGGACACCCGGCTTCGCGGCGTGGAGGGCGGCAATCGTGTCGAGGTTGACGCGCGCGGGCGGGTGGTTGCCGAGGATATCGGAGGCTCAAGGCCAGCGGTTCCAGGTGATGAAGTCATCCTCACGCTCGATGCCGATGTCCAGAACCGGGCGTTGGAGGTCTTTGGCGAGGAGGCGGGTGGCGCGGTTCTGATGGATGTCCGCAATGGCGACATCCTGTGCATGGTGTCTGCGCCGTCCTTTGATCCAAACCTGTTCGTCAGCGGCGTTCCTTCGCGCACCTATCGCGCCCTCGCGGACTACGAGCGAAGGCCTCTGCTGGACAAGGCTCTGACGGGGACATTCGCGCCCGGCTCGACGTTCAAGCCTGTTGTCGGTCTGGCGGCGCTGCGACGGGGGGCGAACCCGGAACGGCGGATCGTGTGCACCGGCGGATTTTACCTCGGTCGACGGTTCGCCTGTCACGCCACCCACGGGGTCCAGACGCTGCGGGATGCCATCAAGAATTCCTGCAACGTGTATTTCATGACACTGGCCGTCGAGATGGGGCCGGACGCGATCGCCGTCGCTGCGCGGGAGCTCGGTTTTGGCCAGACCTACGACCTTGGCGTTGGTGGCCAGAAGGCGGGTCTTGTGCCGGATACCCAGTGGCGCCGTGACAATCCTGTGCGTGGCGACAGCAAATGGTATCCCGGCGAGACCCCCAGTTACGGGATCGGGCAGGGGGCCTTGACGGTCAATGCACTGCAGCTGGCTGTCTACACGTCACGGCTGGCAAATGGTCGGAAGGCCGTGATGCCGCGGCTCATCAAGTCGATCGGTGGTGTGGAACAGCCGCCGGCCGCCGCGGTCACGGACCTGCCTTTCGATGCCGCGGCCTTCAAGGTCGTGCAGGAAGGCATGGAGGCCGTGACGGATGTCGGCGGGACCGGGTTCCGGAACAGTCAGCTGGGCCTTGGCCCGGTGCGGATGGCCGGCAAGACCGGTACCGCCCAGTCCCGCAATTACGGGTCCGGATCCCGCAAGGGTGCCGGACGGCCGTGGGCACAGAAAGACCATAACCTTTTCATCGCCTATGCGCCGATCGATAACCCACGGTACGCCGTTGCCGTCATCATCCAGCACGGCGGGATGGGTGGTGGCACGGCCGGGGCTCCCCGGGCCCGGGAGATCATGCGGGTTGCCCTTCTGAAGGATCCCGAGATCCGCGCTCGCATCGAACAGTCCGGTTTTGTCGAGACCGAAGACCCGGGTGCCCATGACGTGGCAGAGGTCACTCCGTTGCCTGCGTCGGTCGCCCCTGCCGAAGCGACGAGCCCGCCACCGGCTTCCTCGGACCTGCCGCAATGACCGCCTCGGCCCTGACACGCCCGGGCGAACGGGACCGGGTTTCGTCCAAGCTGGCCGAGATCGACTGGCGGCTGACGGGTCTGCTCTGCATCGTCGCCGGGGTCGGCACGGCCATGCTGTACTCGGTTGCGGGTGGACAATGGCAGCCCTGGGCACTGGATCACATGGTCCGGTTTGGCGTGCTGCTTGCTGCCATGCTGGGGCTGGCCATGGTGCACCCGAAATGGTGGTTCCGGGCAGCCTACCCGCTGTATGCCGTCCTGCTGGTGATGGTTCTGCTGATCGAGTTCACGCCCCTGGGCTACGAGCCCGTTGGGGCCGGGGCGAAGAACTGGTTGAACCTCGGCTTCATCCGGCTTCAGCCCGGTGAGTTCATGAAGCTGGGGGTCGTTCTGGCTCTGGCGCGCTGGTACCACAACCACACGGCCAACGACGCCCGCTTCTCCTGGAAGCTGCTGATCCCTGCCGCGATGATCGGCGTGCCGTTCCTGCTCATCGCCAAACAGCCCGACCTGGGGTCGGCGATGATGGTCGGGCTGACCGGGGCGATCATCATGTTTGTCGCGGGGCTGAGCTGGAAGATCATCGCGACCGGAGCCCTCGCCGCCGTCGTGACAATTCCGCCCTTCGTGATGTTCGGCATGCACGATTATCAGCGCAATCGCGTGCTGACCTTCCTGAACCCCGAGGCGGATCCGACAGGGACCGGCTACAACATCATCCAGTCCAAGATCGCACTCGGGTCCGGCGGTTTGCTGGGCCGCGGATATGGTCTGGGTAGCCAGAGCCAGCTGGAGTTCCTTCCCGAGCGGCACACGGACTTCATCTTCTCGACGCTGTCGGAGGAATTCGGCTTCGTCGGTTCAGTGACGGTCCTGGCCTGCTATATCGCCATCATCCTGATCTCGCTCCGGATCGCGTCCCTGTCACACAGCCATTTCGGACGGATCGCCGCCGCCGGGGCGACCGGCACCTTTGCGCTCTACGTCCTGATCAACGGAGCGATGGTGATGGGAATGGCACCGGTCGTGGGCGTGCCGATGCCGCTGCTGTCTTATGGAGGGTCGTCGATGATGACCATCATGCTCGGTTTCGGGCTTGTGATGGCGACGCGAGTGCACCGCTATGTCGAGCTGCCCAAGGGCCAGATCCTCTAGCGCGCCTCAGGTTCCTGTCAGTGCCCGGTCGGAAACGAACGGGTTGGTCCGGCGCTCGGCCCCGAAGGTCGAATGAGGCCCGTGCCCCGGCACGAAGGTAACGTCGTCACCCAGTGGCCACAGCTTCTCGACCACCGAGCGGACCAGGGCGGCGGGATCGCTTCTGGGGAAGTCCGTGCGACCGACCGAACCCTGGAACAGGACGTCGCCCACCTGGGCAAACCGGGCCTCCCGGTTGAAAAATATGATGTGGCCCGGTGTGTGACCGGGACAGTGGCGGACCTCCCACTTGGTTTCTCCCAAGGTGACTGTGTCGCCTTCGTCCAGCCAGCGGGTGGGCACGAAGCTGCGGGCCTCGGGCAGGCCATAGGCCTGGCCTTGGGACGGAATGCCGTCGATCCAGAACTGGTCTTCTGGATGGGGCCCGATGATGTCGACGCCGGCCTTTTCCTGCATCTCGGCAGCGCCGCCGGCATGATCGAGGTGGCCATGGGTGATCCAGATCTTGTCCAGCGTCAGGCCCCGGCGAGCGACCTCGGCGATGATGGCATCGACCGAGCCGCCCGGATCGATCACGGCGGCCTTCATCGTTTGTGTGCACCAGACGGTGGTGCAGTTCTGCTGAAGCGGCGTGACCGGGGTCACGAAGACACCGATGGGGGAGGGGGCTGAGGTCATGATCGAACAGATAGCCGTCCCGCGGCCGGAGGGAAACCGGCGGGCTGCGTTGACCTTTGGGCCGGTCATCGACATAAGGGCGGGCTTCGAGGTGCCGCTCCGCAAGGGCGGCCCTTCTTGCTTTATCCAACCCCCCGCGCGCCGACCGTCGGCAGCGCCCCAGAGCGTCAGACCCCGTCATGCAAGTCGTCGAAAAGTCCAGTGAAGGCCTCAGCCGCGTCATCGCGGTGACCATTCCCGCAACGGAGCTGACCGCCAAGCTCGACGCCAAGCTCAAAGAGGTCGCCCCGCAGATCAAGCTGAAGGGCTTCCGCCCCGGCAAGGTGCCGACGTCGCATGTCAAGAAGACCTTCGGCCGCGAGATGATGGGCGAGATCATCAACGAGCAGCTGAACGCCTCGAGCCAGAAGGCCCTCGAGGACGCCAAGCTGCGTCCGGCCGCCCCAGCCGAGATGAAGCTGACCTCGGACATGGACAAGGTCATGGCCGGGACCGAGGACCTTGCCTACGAAATGGCTCTGGAAGTCATGCCCGACTTCACGCCGATCGACCCCAAAACCCTGAAGCTGGATCGCCCGGTCTATGAGGCGTCCGACGCCGATCTGGACGAGGCCCTGACGGAACTCGCCGGCCAGGCCAAGTCCTATGCCGACAAGAAGGGCAAGGCCGTGAAGGCTGCCGACGGCGACCAGCTGACCATCGACTTCCTTGGCAAGCTGGACGGCGAGCCCTTCGAGGGCGGTGCCGCCGAGGACGCCGATCTGGTGATCGGCTCGAACCGGTTCATCCCTGGCTTCGAAGAGCAGCTCAAGGGTGCCAAGGTCGGTGAGGAAAAGACCATCGAGGTCACCTTCCCCGAGGATTACCAGGCCAAGAACCTGGCCGGGAAGCTGGCCACCTTTGACATCAAGGTGAAGGCCATCAAATCGGAAGCCCCCGCCGTGGTCGACGAGGACTTCGCTAAGCGGATCGGGCTGGAGTCGCTCGACAAGCTCAAGGAACTGCTCCGCAACAATCTGAACCAGCAGTACGCTGGTGCAGCCCGCTTCAAGCTGAAGCGCGCGCTGCTGGATCAACTGGACACGGCCCACAGCTTCGACCTGCCACCCAAGATGGTGGACGCCGAGTTCGACGGTATCTGGACCCAGGTTCAGGCCGACAAGGAAGCCGGCAACCTGCCGCCGGAAGATTCTGCCAAGTCCGACGATGATCTGAAGGCCGAATACCGCAAGATCGCCGAGCGCCGCGTGCGTCTTGGCCTGGTGCTCGCCGAGATCGGCCGCACCAACAACGTCGGCGTGACCGACCAGGAACTGAACAACGCCATCATGGCCGAGGCCCGCAACTATCCGGGCCAGGAAAAGGCGGTTCTCGACTTCTATCGCCAGAACCCCAACGCCGCCGCACAGATGCGCGCGCCGATCTATGAGGAAAAGGTCTGTGACCTGATCTTCGGTACTGCCGAGGTGACCGACACGCCGATCACCAAGGAAGAGCTGCTCAAGGAAGACGAAGAGGGCTGATCCGCCGCACCCTCTGGACGCCTTTCATCCCCGTCCCGGTCACCGGGGCGGGGATTTGCATTTTCAGCCGCCTTGCATACCGACGCCTGTAACGCGATATCCTGTCCGTAGAGCCGTTCGACCTGTGTCGCGGCCCAGCCCCACCGAGAAGGCCTTCATGCGCGATCCGATCGACTATCTGCAATCCAACCTCGTGCCCATGGTGGTGGAGCAATCCAGCCGGGGCGAGCGGTCCTTCGATATCTTTTCGCGCCTGCTGCGCGAGCGGATCATCTTCCTGACCGGTCCGTTCGAAGACGGCATGGCGTCCCTGATCTGCGCCCAGCTTCTGTTCCTTGAATCGGAAAATCCGAAGAAGGAAATCAGCATGTACATCAACAGCCCCGGGGGTCAGGTGACCTCGGCGCTCGCGATCTACGACACCATGCAGTACATCAAGTCGCCCGTCTCGACCGTGGTCATGGGCATGGCCGCCTCGGCCGGCTCGCTGATCCTGACGGCCGGCGAGGCGGGGGCGCGGATTGCGCTGCCCAATGCCCGCGTCATGGTCCACCAGCCCTCGGGCGGCTTCCGCGGCCAGGCTTCGGACATCGAGCGCCATGCCGAGGACATCCGCTACACCAAGCGTCGCCTCAACGAGATCTATGTCCAGCACACCGGCCGTACCCTGGACGAGGTCGAGAAAACCCTGGATCGCGACCACTTCATGAGCGCCGAGGAGGCCAAGGCGTGGGGTATCGTAGATCACGTCTACGACAAGCGCGAACAGGCTGACGCCGACGGCATCAAGACCGTCTAGACTGCCCGACCAGACACCATGGTTTAGGGGCTCGCCGGATGCGGCGGGCCCCTTTCCTGTTTGGCCTTGAACCAATCCGCCGCAGCCATGGTAGGGTGACCGCATGCAGCATACCCGAGACATGAGTGGCGTCGTCCATGTGGACGGTGAGGACTATGCCTGGGAGGTGCGTCGCCAGCCCATGCGCACCACCGGTGACCAGTGGCAGGGGATCGCCATTTCACTCCGGCTCGTCGGGGCCAAGCGGGAGGCCATCATCCAGTTCCCGATGCCGATGCGCGCCAACGGACACCCCCAGATGCTGAAGCAGCGGATCAATGTCGAGGCCGTGAAAACATCCGTGACTTCGGCGATCGCAGCCGGCTGGGACCCGACATCGCGCGGCAAGCCCGAAGTATTCGACGTCGACGCCGACGGACGCTGATCCCTAGGTCTGGTTCTTTGCCGGTCGTCCGGTGAATTCGCGAAAACCTTTGTGGTCGGCGATGGCCAGCATCTCTGTGTCGCCCGAGGTGTCGCCATAGGCTGCGGTCAAGCGAACGTCGCGCCCGTAGGCTGCTCTTAGGCGGCGGACCTTCTCCGCGGCTCGGCAGTTGGCGCTGGAAAATCGGCCCGTAACCCGGTCTTCCGCATCCATCACGAGCGTCGTGCCAAGCAAGGCATCGGCCTTCAGTCGGGCGGCGAACGGCGCAACGGTGATCTCGGGGGAGGCTGTCACGATCACGCGATGCGCACCGCGCCGCCCCCATTCCTCCCAGCAGGCCAGTGCATCGGGCCGCATGAACCGATCCCACGTCTGGTCGCAGAACGCCGCGGCGTCAGCCTCGAGCTCGGTACGAGCCACGCCCTTCAGGAAGACCCTGACCGAGGCGGCCTTGATCCGCCCCCGGTCGCGCGTCCGGGCGTAGCTCGCCACGGCCGGGGTCATTCGAGCCAGACCCATAGCCCAACCGCCGCGACCCGCCCGCCAGCGGAGAAATTCTGTGAAACTGTCTCGGATCGTCAGTGTGCCGTCGAAATCGAAGGCTACAATCGGGTCAACAGCCTCATTCCACTGGCGAATCGGCAGGTCGCTTCCCATGTCACTCATAAGCCGCGATCCACTGCCAGTTTGCACAGCCCACCCCTGAAATGACCTGACGCGTGGCGACGGGCTTGTGGCGGACGGTGGGATAGGTGATTGTCATTTTTTGAATGTCTTCGCGTCCATAGTGGTGGAATCAACGCGAAGGAAGCGTGTCCGTCTTTCCGGCACGTCATGTGAGAAGGGTCTATGACCAAAGCAGCTGGCACCGACGCCAAAAGTACCCTGTATTGCTCGTTCTGCGGCAAGAGCCAGCACGAGGTGCGCAAGCTCATCGCAGGACCCACGGTGTTCATCTGCGATGAATGCGTCGAGCTCTGCATGGATATCATCCGTGAAGAGCACAAGATCGGCTTCAAGAAGTCGACCGACGGTGTTCCGACGCCCAAGGAAATCCGTGAGGTCCTTGACGATTACGTGATCGGCCAGAGCCACGCCAAGAAGGTGCTGAGCGTCGCCGTTCACAACCACTACAAGCGCCTGAACCACGCGGCCAAGAACAACGACGTCGAACTGGCCAAATCCAACATCATGCTGATCGGGCCCACGGGCTCGGGCAAGACGCTGCTCGCTCAGACGCTGGCTCGTATCATCGACGTGCCGTTCACCATGGCCGATGCCACCACCCTGACCGAGGCCGGTTATGTCGGTGAGGACGTCGAGAACATCATCCTGAAGCTGCTCCAGGCCTCCGACTACAATGTCGAGCGTGCCCAGCGCGGCATCGTCTATATCGACGAGATCGACAAGATTTCGCGCAAGTCAGACAACCCCTCGATCACCCGCGACGTGTCGGGTGAGGGCGTGCAGCAGGCGTTGCTGAAGATCATGGAAGGCACGGTTGCTTCCGTGCCCCCGCAGGGTGGCCGCAAACATCCTCAGCAGGAGTTCCTGCAGGTCGATACGGCCAATATCCTGTTCATCGTCGGCGGTGCATTCGCAGGTCTTGAAAAAGTGATCTCGGCGCGCGGTGCTGGAGCCTCCATTGGCTTCGGGGCCAAGGTGGCCAATGTCGACGAGCGCCGGACGGGCGACATTCTCAAGGGTGTCGAGCCTGACGACCTGATGCGCTTCGGCCTGATCCCCGAGTTCATCGGCCGCCTGCCTGTGCTGGCGACGCTGGAAGATCTGGATGAGACGGCGCTGGTCACCATCCTGACCGAGCCCAAGAACGCCCTGGTCAAACAGTACAAGCGTCTGTTCGAAATGGAGAATGTCGGCCTGACGTTCACCGATGACGCCCTCAACGCCGTGGCCAAGAAGGCGATCACCCGCAAGACCGGCGCGCGCGGGCTTCGCTCGATCCTCGAAGGCATCCTGCTCGAGACGATGTTCGAACTGCCCACCTTCGAAGGTGTGGAAGAAGTCGTCGTCAACGCCGAGGTCATCGAGGGCAAGGCCCAGCCGCTGCTGATCTATTCGGAATCGAAGAAGAAGACGGCCGACGACGCCGCCTGACGACGGCTCGCCGTCCGAGGTCCGCTCATGAACGACCGTGACCGCCTGCTGGACGAACAGGTCCGGCAGGCCGATCCCGACCGCTGGCTGTCCAGCCGGTTCGTAACAGACGATGGCGCGCGCGCGGACCTCGTCGTCATCTATGCTTTAGAAGCCGAGTTGCTGGTCATCCCGACGCGTGTGACACAGCCCCTGCTGGCCGAGATGCGTTACGCCTGGTGGGGCGAGCAACTGGATGGTGTCTTTGAAGGCGTTGCTCGCAAGGGCCATCCCGTTCTGGAAGCCCTGACCGATATCGTGGCGCGGCATCGGCTGGAACGCGGCCCGTTCGATGCCCTGATCGAGGCACACATTGGCCGGGTGCATGGCGAGCCGCACGATCTGGACGCCTTCTACGTCGGACCGATGCAGGTCGCGGCCACCATCCTTGCCGGATCGGACAAAGCCATGGCGGTCAGCGACGCGGGCAGGGTCTGGGGCATGATCCAAACCGGCCAGTTCGAGGCCGCGCGGGCCTTGCGGACCCAGGCGAACAGGTCGTTGGCCGGATTGCCGGCCGGCGCTTTTCCTGCGGTTGCCCATGCCGCGCTTCACCGACCCACGGATAGTGAGCCGGTGAAGCGCCTGAAGTTGAGCTGGGCCGTGCTGCGCGGCCGTATCTAGGCTGCCGCGGTCAGGACGCGATGACCACCAGCTTCTTGTTCACGAACTCCATGATCCCCAGGCTGCCGAGTTCCCGGCCATAGCCCGAGCGCTTGATGCCGCCGAATGGCAGCTCGGGCCGCGAACTCGTCGGGGTGTTGATGAAGACCATGCCGGTTTCGATCCGCGAGGCCAGTTTCCGCGCCCGGTCCGTGTCGCCCGAATAGATTGAGCCGCCAAGCCCGTAGGGAGAGTCGTTCGCCAGCGCGACGACCGCATCGTCATCTGCAACCACGTAAAGCTGGGCGACGGGGCCAAAAAGCTCCTGGGCATAGACCGGATTGTCCGGGGTGATGTCTGTCAGGACACCGGCCTCGAAGAAGAAGCCAGGCCGATCTGCGGGCTTGCCGCCGAACAGCAGCGTCGCTCCCTGATCCACAGCCTTGGCCACCTGTTCCGCCAGATCGTCCACGGCGGACTGCGACGACATGGGGGCCAGGGTCGTGGCGGGATCGGTCGGGTCACCAAGGACATAGCCCTTGATCTCGCGTGTGAAGGCCTCGGTGAAGGCATCGGCGACCGCGGCCTGAACGATGAAGCGCTTGGCAGCGGTACAGGCCTGGCCGGCATTCGACAGGCGCGCGGATGCGCCCTCCTTGGCGGCCTTCTCGATATCTGCATCATCCAGCACGACGAAAACGTCGCTGCCGCCGAGCTCGAGCGTGGACTTCTTCAGCATTTCGGATGCCCGCGCGCCTACGACACTGCCGGCGCCTTCGGAGCCGGTCAGGGCAACGCCCTGGATGCGGGGGTCACCAATGAGCTCTGAAACCGTGTCTGAACTGATGAAGAGATTGGTGCAGGCCCCTTCAGGTGCGCCCGCATCGCGGACCAGGGCTTCAAAGGCGGCCGCACACTGCGGGACAATGCCGGCGTGTTTGAACAGGACCGGGTTGCCGACGGCGATGGCCGGGCCGATGACCCGAATGAGCTGATAGATCGGGAAATTCCATGGCTCGACGGCCATCAGGACGCCGACCGGTCGATGCTCGACCCAGGCTTCTCCCATGTCGGTCTCGCAGGGCTGGGGCTTCAGCAAATCGGCAGCGTTCTCGGCATAATAGGCTGCGATGCCGGCGCACAGCTTGACCTCATCCTCGGCTTCCGACGTCAGCTTGCCCATTTCCAAACTCATCAGCCCGGCCAGCTCGGTCGACCGTTCGATCATCAGCTCCGACAGGCGCGTGAGCACCGTCAGTCTGGGTTCGATATCGCCCTGGCACCAGTCCGAGTGAAAGAGGGCATCGGCTGTCGCCAGGGCCGACTCGACCTCGGCCGGGGTGTGCATCGGAAAGGTCTCGACGCGTTCGCCGGTGGATGGGTTCGTGGTTTCATAGGCCATGGCAGTTCCTTGACGACAGTCGTTCGCGAGAGATGCGGAGGAGGGGACCTTCGATAAGTCCTGTCGTGCCGGGGCGTTCCGGCCATGCGTCCGTATGCAACAGCGTGCACGTGATTGAGCGGCTGTAAGGGACCCGCGCGGTCTGGAATCCTTGGCGCAAAGAGCCGGCCGCACGCCTAGGCTAGCGATAGGCTCCGGGCACAAGGCGCTGGGAAATCCACCAGATGTTTCCCGCAGGGTCACGCACACCGCCCTGGCGGTCCTCATAGGGCATGTCGGCCACAGCCAGTATTTCCGTGGCTCCGGCTGCCACCGCCCGCGCCATGGAAGCATCGGCGTCGGCGACGTAGAGGTAGTGGGCCGCTCGGCTCGCCGGATAGTCCGGCGATGCCTCGCTCAGCATGATCATCGTGCCGGAAAAGCTGAGCTGGGAATTGGCAATGCGGCCATCGCCCCGAAGCGTCCGGTCTTTCTCTTCGGCACCAAAGGCCGTGGTCAGGAACGCGACATAGGAGACGGCGTCGTCGACAAACAGATAGGGCGAGACGATGCCATAACCCGGTGGAACATACATCGGCGCGGTTTCCTGCTGGGACCACGAGACTACCAGAACTGACGGTGCAATGCGACCGTCAGGCCGCGTCGCGCCAGGCCTTCAGGTCATTGAGGGCGCGGATGCTCATCAGCCGCTTCTTGGCCCGGCCGCGCTCCTTCAGCGGGATTTTCACGCCGGCCTCGTCGACCTTCGGGGCCTCCAGCGGCGGCAGCAGGCCGTAGTTGATGTTCATCGGCTGGAATTTCGAGCCCGCCATGTGGCCGCCTGTGATGTGTTCGACCAGGGCTCCGATCGCCGTATGAGCCGCCGGCGCGTCCAGAGGATGACCGAGGCGTTCGGCGGCGGCCAGCCGACCGGCCAGCAGGCCCGTCGCTGCGCTCTCGACATAGCCTTCCACACCCGTGACCTGACCGGCAAACCGCAGCCGCGGCATGGCCTTCAGACGCATTTGGCGGTCCAGCAGCCGGGGACTGTTCAGATAGGTGTTTCGATGCAGGCCACCGAGGCGGGCAAACTGGGCGTTCTGCAGGCCCGGGATCATGCGGAAGACGTCGGCCTGGGCCCCGTGCTTCAGCTTGGTCTGGAACCCGACGATGTTGAACAGCGTGCCCAAAGCATTGTCCTGGCGCAGCTGCACGATGGCATGGGCCTTCACCAGCGGGTCGCGGGGATTGGTCAGGCCGACGGGCTTCATCGGGCCGTGTCTCAGGGTCTCGCGCCCCCGTTCGGCCATGACCTCGATCGGCAGGCAGCCGTCGAAATAGGGGACATTCTCCCATTCCTTGAACTCGGCCTTGGGGCCGGTGATCAGGGCCTCGATGAAGGCGTCATACTGCTCCTTGTTCATCGGGCAGTTGACGTAGGCGGCAGCGTCACCGCCCGGGCCTTCCTTGTCATAGCGGGACTGACGCCAGGCGATGTCGAAATCGATGGACTCGGCGTGAACGATCGGGGCGATGGCGTCGAAGAAGGACAGCTCCTCCTCGCCGGTCAGCCCCAGGATGGCCTCTGCGAGCGAAGGCGAAGTGAGGGGCCCTGTCGCGATGATGACATTGTCCCAGTCTTCCGGCGGCAGGCCCGTGAGTTCCTCACGAACCACGGTGACCAGCGGATGCGCCTCTAGGCGAGCCGTGACCTTCTGCGAGAAACCGTCGCGATCGACGGCGAGAGCACCGCCTGCAGGGACCTGATGGTCATGAGCGCTGGACATGATGATCGAACCGAGCTCGCGCATCTCGGCGTGCAGCAGGCCCACGGCATTGTGCTCCCAGTCGTCCGAGCGGAAGGAGTTGGAACAGACCAGCTCGGCAAGGCCATCGGTGTGGTGGGCGTCCGTCCGGACGCCGGGGCGTCGCATCTCGTGCAGGATGACGGGGACACCGGCGCTCGCGATCTGCCAGGCGGCTTCCGAGCCCGCAAGACCGCCGCCGATGACGTGGATTGGTTTGAGATCTGAAACTGTCATGCCGGCTTCATAGTCGCACCCGGGCGATCCGTCAGCCTTCCCCTTCGCGGGCGAACCGTCGCGGGTTAAGGACGGGGTCATGAGTCAGGAACATCCACCGCGTCCCCGCCTGTCGCCCGCTACCGTCCTGCCAGAGGTCGTCGGTATGTTGCCACGCGTCTGGCTTGGCGCGCGATATGCGCTGGGCCTATGGGCGGCGCTTGGCGCGATCGCAGCCCTTGCGCCGCAGGGGTTTATCGGCATCGTCCTGGCGGGACTGGGTGCTGTCGCCGGGCTGGTGGCCATCGGGGCCAGCCTGCGGATTACTGTCGCGGATGATCTGGAAGGCGCGAAGGTCCTCGGTCTGGGGCCGGGCGGGTTGCAGATCGGTCGTGCCGAACTCCAGTTGTTCGGGGCCGCCGCCCTGTGCCTGCTGTTCTGGGCCATTGTGGCGTCGCTGGTCGGGCTGACGGTGCTGGCCCTGTTCGGCGGGTCGGAGCTGGACGTGGCGGCGATCCAGGCGCGGGACTGGGGCTCGGTCGGCCCGGCCTGGCGGGTCGCGGTCGTCGCCATTGTCGGTGTCGGTGCAATCGTCATTCCCGTGATGCTCGCAGCCAGGCTGGCGATGGCGGGACCCGCTACGGTGGCGCAGCGGCGAATGGTATCCCTGCCGGCCATGGCGATCAGCCGGGGGAATGTTGCGTTTCTCGTGCTCGGGCTGGTCCTGACCAGCCTCCCCGCGCTGCTGGTGCTGGGTATTCTGGCCGCGATCGGAGGTCCAGTGGCGGCGATCGGGTCTTCCGTCGCCGTCGTCTGGCTGCTGCTCCCTGGGTGGCTGGCGTTCCTCGGCGTGGTCTATCGCGGAGTCCGAATCGCAGCCGACGCGACCTGACGCACCGGATGCAGACAAAGCGCGCGACGCCGGGGCCGGGGGTGCGCTATGGCAGGCCATCGCGATCCGGAAACGACCAGACAATGCAGACTCCCGCGCCATTCTCGGCAAGCCAGGCCGCCTTCGAGGGCTTTCGCCTCACCCGCACCCAGCCGATGGCCGTGCTCGCCTGGGGTGGCGTCTGGCTGATCGGGTTGCTGGCGATGGGCGCTGCCATGATGCCGGCGATGCTGCCGTTTGCCGAAGAGATCACGGCCGCGGCCGGTAACCCTGATGCCCTGTCAGCCGAAGCCCAGGCCGCGATCCTGTCGGCCGTCTGGTACATGGCTCCGATCGGCCTTGTGATTCAGGCCTTGCTGGCCCCCGCGCTGTACAGGGCTGTGCTCAAGCCGGAAGCCCGACGGTTCGCCTATCTGAGGGTCGGCATGGACGAGCTCCGGGCCCTGATCATTTTCGTTGCCACGGCAGCCATCTCTTTCGCGCTAAGCTTCGGCGGTGACGCGCTTGAATCCCTGGCCTCCCAAACCATCGGGTCGTGGCTGGCCATCATCATCGGCACGGCGGTCTCGATGGCGTCGATCTATCTGGCTGTGCGCTTCAGCCTGCTGGCTCCGCGCAGTGTCAACGAGGGCCGGTTCGTCATCAAGTCAGCGCTGGACACCACGCAAAGGCTGTTCTGGCCCCTGCTGGGCATGGGCGTGATCGCCGGAGTGATGGCGGTGCTGGTCGTCCTGTTGCTGGTCGTCGTGGCCCTGCCGCTGACGTCGCTCGGAAACACCAATCCCGTTGCCGCGCTTGCTCTGCTGGCCTTGGTCGGCGTGGGACTGGCCATGGTCTCGACCGTGGTCTGGGCTCCGTTCGCGCTGGCGGCCCGAGGCGACTAGGCGGTCTTTTTCGCTCTTGCAGGCTTGGGCTTGGCTGACGTGACGCCAGGCAGCGCGGCAACGCGGGCCTTGCGCCGTACCTCGTGGCGGTCGAGCACCTCTTTCAGATACCGACCGGTCCAGCTCGCGGGATTGTCCGCCACCTGTTCCGGGGTGCCGACCGCGACGATTTCCCCGCCGCCGTCACCGCCTTCCGGACCGAAGTCCAGCAGGTAGTCGGCGACCTTGATGACATCCAGATTGTGCTCGATCACCACGATGGTGTTTCCGGCCTCGACCAGTTCCTGCAGCACTTCCAGCAGCTTGCGGATATCCTCGAAATGCAGGCCGGTGGTGGGCTCGTCGAGGATGTACAGGGTCTTGCCCGTCGCCCGTTTCGACAGCTCCTTGGACAGCTTGACCCGCTGGGCTTCGCCGCCGGACAGCGTCGTGGCCGACTGGCCGACCTTGACGTAGTCCAGGCCGACCCGGGACAGGGTCAGCATCTTGTCGCGGATGGGCGGCACCGCCTTGAAGAAGGCTCCTGCCTCTTCGACCGTCATGTCCAGGACGTCGGAGATGCTCTTGCCCTTGAATACGATCTCCAGCGTCTCGCGGTTGTAGCGCTTGCCCTTGCAGACGTCGCAGGTGACGTAGACGTCGGGCAGGAAATGCATCTCGATCTTGATCAGCCCGTCGCCCTGGCAGGCTTCGCAGCGGCCACCCTTGACGTTGAAGCTGAACCGGCCGGGCCCGTAACCCCGGGCCTTGGACTCCGGCAGACCGGCATACCAGTCGCGAATGGGGCCGAAGGCTCCGGTGTAGGTCGCCGGGTTGGACCGCGGCGTCCGCCCGATCGGGGACTGGTCGATGTCGATGACCTTGTCGAAATGCTCCAGCCCTTCGATGCGGTCGAAGGGGGCAGGGGCGTCGCTGGCATTGTGCAGCCGGCGGGCGGCCGCCTTGTACAGGGTCTCGATGGTGAAGGTGGACTTGCCCCCGCCTGAGACCCCGGTGATGCAGGTGAACAGCCCCACGGGGACTTCACCGGTCACGGTCTTCAGGTTGTTGCCCGTCGCGCCGCTGATCTTGAGCATCTTCTTGCGGTTGATTGGGCGGCGGCCCTCCGGCGGCAGTTCGATCTCCCGCTCGCCGGTCAGGTATTTTCCGGTCAGCGATTTCGGATTGGCCATGACCTGTTCGGGGGTGCCCTCGGCGCAGATCTCGCCGCCGTGCACGCCCGCAGCCGGGCCCATGTCGATGACGTAGTCGGCGGTCAGGATCGCCTCTTCGTCGTGCTCGACGACGAGGACCGAGTTGCCGAGGTCGCGCAGGCCCCGCAGGCTTTCCAGCAGGCGGGTGTTGTCGCGCTGGTGCAGGCCGATCGACGGCTCGTCCAGCACATAGAGCACGCCGGTGAGGCCTGACCCGATCTGTGACGCCAGCCGGATGCGCTGGCTCTCGCCGCCGGACAGGGTCCCCGACGATCGTGACAGGCTCAGATAGTCGAGGCCGACATTGTTCAGGAACCGCAGACGGTCAGTGATTTCCTTGAGGATGCGTCGGCCGATTTCCAGCTGCTTGGCTGTCAGCCGCTCTTCCAGCGTGGACACCCAGAGGAAGGCCTTCGAAATCGAGAGGGCATTGATCTCGGAGATGTCAGACCCATCGATCTTGACCGCCAGGGCCTCGGGCTTGAGACGTTTGCCACCGCAGGCCTCGCACGGCGTCTCGGCCTGGAACCGGCCAAGTTCCTCGCGGACCCAGGCGCTGTCGGTTTCGCGCCAGCGGCGCTCGAGATTGGGCAACACGCCTTCGAAGGCCTTGGAGACCTCGTATTTCCGGGCGTTGTCGTCATAGGTGAATTTGATCTTCTCGGCCTTGGTGCCGTCCAGGATCACCTTGCGGGCCTCGTCCGGCAGGTCGCGCCAGGGCACATCCATCGAGAAACCATAGTGTGCCGCCAGTGACTGCAGCGTCTGGGTGTAGAGCGGCGAGGGGCCGCGCGACCAGGGTGCCACCGCCCCCTTGTGGAGAGACTTGTCGCGATCCGGGATGACCAGATCGGCATCGAACGCCAGCTTGACCCCGAGGCCGTCGCAGGTCGGGCAGGCTCCGAACGGATTGTTGAACGAGAACAGCCGGGGCTCGATCTCGGAGATTGTGAAACCCGAGACCGGGCAGGCGAATTTCTCGGAGAAGACGATGCGGCGCGGCTCCTCGCCCTCGGCAGCCGACGCCCATTCGGCCACGGCGATGCCGTCCGCCAGGTTCAGCGCGGTCTGGATGCTGTCGGCATAGCGGGGCTCGAGACCGTTCTTGGTGACGATCCGGTCCACCACGATGTCGATGTCGTGCTTGAACTTCTTGTCCAGCACCGGCGCATCCTCGATGGCGTAGAACTGCCCGTCGATCTTGAGGCGTTGATAGCCCGAGCGCTGCCATTCGGAGATTTCCTTGCGATACTCGCCCTTGCGACCGCGAACGACCGGGGCCAGCAGTAGAATACGCTCGCCTTCCGGCAGGGCCGTCAGCTTGTCCACCATCATCGAGACCGTCTGGCTCTCGATCGGGAGCCCGGTCGCCGGCGAATACGGCACGCCGACGCGAGCCCAGAGCAGGCGCATGTAGTCGTGGATTTCCGTGACCGTTCCGACGGTGGAGCGGGGGTTCTTGGACGTGGTCTTCTGTTCGATCGAGATCGCAGGCGACAGACCCTCGATCAGGTCCACGTCGGGCTTGCCCATCAGTTCCAGAAACTGGCGCGCGTAGGCACTCAGCGACTCGACATAACGGCGCTGGCCCTCGGCATAAATCGTGTCGAACGCGAGCGAGGATTTCCCTGACCCGGACAGACCCGTCATGACGACGAGCTGCTCGCGCGGGATATCGACATCGACACCCTTGAGGTTGTGCTCGCGAGCGCCACGCACGCGGATGAAGTTGTGCTTTTCAGTCATGCTGTCCGGAAAACGCAGGGGGGCCGGACGAGGTCCGGAGCAACGACGCTATATGGTGATGGAATCGGCCGGCTTCAGCAAGAACAATATAGGAACGCGATACTGGGCGGTGCGACGGATGTGCACGACGATGCTCGCGGCCGCCCTCCTGGCCCAGAGCGCGACAAGGCGGACCTTGCGGTCAACACATTTCGTGCCCACTCTCGAATGGTCTTAGAGTTTCAGGAGCGTCAACCATGTTGCTGGTAATCGGTTTGGCCTTGTCTGCCGGGATCGCGGCTGTTGTCGTTGCCCAAGCGCAACCCAAGCCAAAACCCGTGCCCGTTCGCGCCCGCCGGCCACGGGTTTAGCCCCAGGCTTCGACCACGCCCTTGCGCCTGGCGGCAGCAGGCTGAGCCAGGACCGTCTGAGGTTCAGGCTCAGCCCGGCCGTAAAGCCAGCCTTGACCGTGTGTGACGCCTAGACCCTTGATGATGCTTGCAGCAGCATCGGTTTCGATCATCTCGGCAATGGTCGTGAGCTTCAATGATCCGCAGAGATCAATCAGGTGTTTGACAAGGGTTTGCGAGCGCTCGTCACGTTCGATCCCTCTCACGAAACGGCCGTCAATCTTCACGGTGTCGACGGACAGCCCATGAAGATAATCATAGCTGGATGAGCCGGACCCGAAATCGTCGATGCAGGCGCGAATACCGACGCGCCTGAGGGCGGAAAGCCGCCGGTTTGCGGCTTCGATGTCCGCGAGTGCAGCCGTCTCGGTGACTTCCACGATCAGCCGCTTGCGGATCTCCGGGTCGGCGGAGGTCATCTGAAGCAAGGCCTCGACATAGGCGTCGTTTGCGAGACTCGCCCCCGAAATGTTGATCGCGAATTTGAGCAAGCCGGCACCGGGCTGACGGAGACGCCCGATCGCCTTTGCCGCGACCGCGAGGTCGAACGGCTCGATCAGCGCCAGCTCCTCTGCCATGTGGATGACGCCGGTCGGAGTGCTTGTCTTGGAAAAGCGCGCCAGAGCTTCGAAATGCTGAACCGCGCCTGTGTGAAGGTCGACGATCGGCTGATAATGCAAGTCGAATCGTCGCTCGCGGACGATCGCACGGAAGGTTTCGGCATCTCTCAGAGTGCTGGCGAGAGACGCGCTGAAGGCGGCGTCGGGGCTCTGAAGCCCACCATCCTTCAGGCAGCTTTCGACCGCAAACCGCATTGCCCGCAACGTATTCAAGGGGCTGGGGTCGTCGGGCAGCGCCTGTTCTGTCGTGCTGACGTCAAGCATCAGTCCGTCCTGTCTCGCCGTCTCGCGAACATCGCCAGCGATGTCCCGCTTGACCTTGGGGTCGTGCAGAAGGGCGTAGCGTTCGGTCGTCAGGCGCGCTGCGGAGCTTCCATCAATGGAGGCGGACTGGAGACTGGCCTCGATCCGCGCCAGAGCGGAGTCGGTGGCTTCGCCGGTGGCAAGGGCTGCAGCCAGGCCACCCATGTCGACGAACGTGACCGACATGTCGCCCGGCTTGCGGGACTCATCGGTCAGGATTGCACGGGCCCGTGCGAGGAGCGCGGTTGCGGTCAGAACAGGCGGAACGGCTTGCGGCGCGCAACTGAAGGCCGGGCCCTCGTAACGGAGCGAGCACGAGACGGCTGGCGCGAGGTCGGGCAGCATGAACAGGCTGACCACGGCATGCCGGGCGATGGCGTCGCCACAGGTCATGACGATTGCAATCGGATCTGAGCGGGTACCGGGGCGAAGCGCCTTCAATGTCGCCGCCAGAGCCAGGGCCGAGTCAGGCGTCAGCAGGTCGTGAAGTCGCCGCCCCTGCATCTGTGGCAGACCCAGTTCCGGGGAGGGGCCAGACCCGAGGACCAGCGCAATGCGGTGCTCGCCATCGATCTCCAGCAGGAGGTCAGAAGACGCAAATGCGAGGCCGAGAAGTCGGGTCTTGACGGACATGCCAACGCTATCCCACGCCAAGCGTTAAGACAGCGTCACAGCAGAGCCGTTCCTGCCATTTTCTTGAGTAGGATCAGGCGGTCCGGTTGAACGTGATTGCCCGCCCGTCACCGAGTGCGGCCTGACCCGTCGCGCCATAGCCAGTGCCGAGGGCCCGGGCGGCAGACACTTCATGAGCAATCGTCTTGACGAGACCCTCAGAGATCGTCCGCGCAGCTTCGACGGCCCTGCCATGCGTTTCCAGAATGGCCTCGAACGTTTCCGTGGCGCGAATCAGAGCCATGCGCTCACTGGCCGGGGCAGCCGTCAGGATCGCCCTGTTGGCCTTCAACTGGGCGGATTCGCGCCGGTACTGGTTGGCAAGGTCCTGGGTTTCGGACAGGCTGGCGGCGACGTCCTGAGGCCTACGTGCAGCAAAGGCCGCTGTCTCGGCTCTCAGGCGTTCGGAAAGCCTTTCGGTCAGCAGGATGAGGCGGCGGATTTCGGCGCTGCCGATCGCGGCTTCGGAGGTCAAGTCGACTGCTCCTGCATCTTGAGCATTTCAGCCATGACCGTGTCGGTCAGGCCGATCCCTCCGGCCTGCACAGTCTGTTTGGCCATCGCATCGAGGAGAAAGCTGCGCCAGGTCGCCTCGGCCTCGCCGCCGCCGAAAGGCGCTTCAGTCGAAAGCCCCTCGAACATCGGTTTCATCATCTGAGAAAGAAACGACGCCTCGAAGGCCTCCGCCGTCTCGCGCAGGCGGGCATCGGCAACGCGAGGCGGCTGTGGTGCCGACTGCAGCAATCCCGGGGAAACAGTGAGATCGTTCATCACAGAACCTCGATTTCGGCCTGAAGGGCACCAGCAGCCTTTACCGCCTGCAGGATGCTGATCATGTCGCGGGGGCTGACGCCGAGCGCGTTCAGCCCGTTCACGAGCGTGGACAGGGAGGATGCGCCTTCCACGATGCGGATTTCCTTCCCGAGTTCTTCCTCGATGGTGACGTCGGACTGGGGCACGACCACCGTCTCACCGCCCGACAATGGTGCAGGCTGGCTGACGAACGGCTGTTCCTGGACCGAGATGGTCAGGTTTCCCTGAGCAATGGCCACGGTCGAGACCCTGACATTCTCGCCCATCACGATGAGGCCGTTGACCTCGTCGATGATCACCTTGGCCGGCGTGTCGACGGTCACCGGCAGGTTCTCCACCCTGCTGATGAAGCTCGCCATGCCCATCTGTGCCGGTGCGCGCAACGCAACGACCGAACCGTTCTCGGCCAGGGCCGTATTTGGATAGGTACGATTGATCGCTGCGGCGACGCGCTGGGCGGTGGTGAAGTCTGGGTTGCGGAGCGTGAGTCGCACCTCGGTCATCGAGTCGAGGTTGAAACCGGTCTCGGCCTCGACCGTCGCGCCTGAAGCAATGCGGCCGGCGGTGGGTACGCCGCGGGTCACCGATGATCCCGAACCGCCCGATCCGGACACAGACCCGGTCTGGACGGACCCTTGGGCCACTGCATAGATCTGGCCATCTGCCCCCTGGAGACTCGTGACGATCAAGGTGCCGCCCAACAGGCTCTTGGCGTCGCCCATGCTGGAAACGGCGACATCGATCCGAGCGCCCGGTGTCGAGAAGGGCGGAAGCTCAGCGGTGACGAGTACGGCGGCCATGTTCTTGGTGTTGGCGTTGGCACCGCGGATGTTGACCCCGAGCCGCTCGGTCATGCCCTCGAGCGACTGGCGGGTGAAAGGCGCATTCCGCAAGGAGTCGCCCGTACCATTCAGGCCGACGACAAGTCCGTATCCGACCAGCTGGTTGGCACGCACGCCCTCAATCGCGGCGATGTCCTTGATCCGTGATTGAGCCGATGCCACGTCTGCCGTGCCGGCGAGGGCCGCAAGGCTGGTCATCAGGGCCAGGAAAATTTTTCGCATCATTCGGACGTCCACTGCACTGGGCGTATTTTGTGATGCGAGGATCGTGCCGAACGAAAACAACGTAAAAACAATAGCGTGATGATCGATGTGGCGGGCTGGGCGGCAGATTGTGCCGTGTCATTAACCAAACAGTGACGCTCAGCAGCGATCTTGCCCCATGTTCCGGAGTCTGATGCGATGAAGGTGACCGGCCCCGCTGGCCCCGTGACGGGCAGTGCTCCCAGAGCATCACGTCCTGCTCCGGGTTTTTCTGTTGCAAGTGGCAGTGCGCCTACAGGGCCGGCTGCAACGGCCTCGGCGTCGACGCTCAGCGGCGTTGCCGGCCTCTCGTCTCTGGTTGCATTGCAGGGTGTGGACGATGTCGCCGAGCGCCGACGCCGCGCGATCCGTCGTGGCGGAGGACTTCTCGATCGTCTCGACGAGCTGAAGCTGGCCATGCTGAGCGGGGAAGCGGGAGAGGGCGCTCTGGATCGTCTGTCGCGTACGTTGCGCGAGGTGCGGGACGACGCCGCCGACGAGGGTCTGAAGGCCCTGCTGGATCAGATCGATCTGCGTGCTGCGGTCGAACTCGCCAAGGCCGAAGTCCGCCGCAACGCACCATAAGCGACAGCAATCGCAGCAATTTCTCCCCGCGCGCGAACTGGGTGATGGAGAAATGTCACGTTGTCCATGATCGTGCCATTTTGTCGTACAACAGGCGCGCGATCTTCATTGTGCCGACTCGTCAGTCTGACTATAGGGCTCCTACGCCACGGGGGCGTCTGGTGAGAGTGTGAGTGCGATGAACGCATTGGCCTCGATGACAAATGCGGAACCGGTCCAGTACCGGCCATCCGACGACGAGCCGTTCATGAATGAGCGGCAGCTTGCCTATTTCAAGCACAAGCTGTTGGCTTGGCGGGATGATATCCTGCGGGAGTCCAAGGGCACGGTGGTCAATCTCAAGGCCGAGACCGAAAACCATCCAGACCTTCTGGATCGCGCGTCCTCGGCTTCAGACCGGGCGCTGGAGCTTCGGACGCGGGATCGCCAGCGCAAGCTGATCTCCAAGATCGAGGACGCCCTGCGCCGGATCGAGGATGGCAGCTATGGCTATTGCGAGGATACCGGGGAGCCGATCGGGCTGGGTCGCCTAGAGGCTCGCCCGACCGCGACCCTGTCAGTCGAGGCCCAGGAACGCCACGAGCGCCGCGAGCGCGTCCACCGGGACGACTGAGTTCGGCTTGACTTGAGCGGGCGGCGGCGCGACCTACGCGCCTCGCTTTCAAGGTCACCCGTATGTCCGTCAAGGTTCGTTTCGCCCCGTCGCCCACCGGCAAGCTGCATGTCGGCAATGTTCGCACGGCGCTGGTCAATTGGCTGTTCGCGAAGGGGCAGGGCGGCAAGTTCGTCCTGCGCATCGATGACACCGATCTCGCGCGGTCAACGCCGGAATTCGAACAGGGGATCGAGGACGATCTGTCCTGGCTGGGACTGGTCTGGGACGAACGCTACAACCAGTCGAAGCGGTTCGATCGCTATGAGGAGGCGTCCGCGCGTCTGAAGGCGGCCGGACGGCTCTACCCCTGCTACGAGACGGGCGACGAACTGGATCGTCGTCGCAAGGTGCAACTGGCCCGCGGGTTGCCACCGATCTACGACCGCGCAGCACTGGAGCTGACGGAGGCTGACCGGGCCGCGCTTGAAGCCGAGGGCCGCAAACCGCACTGGCGCTTCAAGCTCGAGGGGAAACGGGTCGCCTGGGAGGACCTGTCCCGCGGGCATGCCGAGGTCGATACCGCGTCGATGTCCGATCCGGTGCTGATCCGCGAGGACGGCCTGTTCCTCTACACCTTGCCGTCCGTGGTGGACGATATCGACATGGCCATTACCCACGTCATCCGGGGCGAGGACCACGTCACGAACACCGGGGCCCAGATCGAGATCTTCGAGGCGCTGGGCGCGACCGTACCAGGTTTCGCCCATATGCCGCTTCTGGTTGGTGCGGATGGCCAGGCGCTGTCGAAGCGTCTTGGCTCGCTGTCTATCGCGGAGATGCGCGATCAGGGCTACGAACCCATCGCCATCACCAGCCATCTGGGCCGGATCGGAACGTCGGATCCATTGGAAGTCGCAGAGTCCGTCGAGGCGCTCGGCAACAGTTTCGCCTTTTCAAAAATGGGGCGGTCGCCGGCTCGATATGACACGGCCGATCTGGATCGCCTGAACGCCCAGGCTCTGCATGCCATGCCCTACGACACTGCCAAGCCGCGGCTCGACGCGCTGGGCGTTGATCTCGGCGAAGCCTTCTGGACCGGGGTGCAGGGTAATCTGCAGACGTTTGGCGATGTCGCCGAAATGGCCAGGATCGTTCAGGGGCCGGTGGTGCCAGTGATCGAGGACGCGGCCTTCGCCGGGGCGGCGCTTGCCGTCCTTCCGCAGGCCATCGACGCCGATGCCTGGTCCGTCTGGACGACGGCCGTGAAGGAAGCGACCGGGGCCAAGGGCAAGGCGCTTTTCATGCCTCTGCGGTTGATCCTGACAGGTCAGGCCCACGGACCGGACATGGCCACGATCGTGCCCCTGATCGGGCGCGATCGGATCGCGTCACGGCTGAAGGGCGAGACGGCCTGACCGCCTCGCCCTGCTGATCCTCAAGCGTTGCAGACGGCCAGTTGCTCTGCCGTCAGGACCTCGCCCTTCCAGGAGAACTCGGTCAGCGGACCAAGCTTGGCCTTGACGCGGCGGCAGGCCCGGGTGGCGGGCTGGGCTGCACCGCCGTTGGCCGTGCAGGTCGTACCCTCGCAACGCCAGTTGGCTCCGTCGACGATCGTGCGACCGCGCGGGGCCTGGGCGGCATCCGCGAGCACCGCGCGAGTGGCCGGGGCGTCGGATGGCTGGGCGAAGGCAGGGACTGCGGCGAAGAGTGCGGCAGCAACCAGGATGGCACGCATGAGAGAGCTCCGATCTGTTCGGGGCCTGTGCCCCTTCACGTCAAAGAGCGTCTTTTTAAAAAACGGTCAAGCAATAAGTTACTAGTGTTCACTTATCGCCGATCATGTTTCAGTTCCGGCGTGGCCTCTGCGGTGCCAAGCACGGCGATCGCCGCGTCGACCGTGTCGCAGACCACCCAGGCGTCCAGGAAGGACGGCGGGGTGAACCCGGTTTCGACGCTGTGCCGCATCAGGGCGAAAAATGTCTCCCAGAAGCCGTTGATATTCAGAAAGATGACCGGCTTGGCATGAAGGTCCAGGCGCTTCCACGACAGGAGTTCGACCACTTCTTCCAGCGTGCCGACCCCGCCAGGTGCCACCACGAAGGCATCCGACTGGTCGTACATCAGCTGTTTGCGTTCGTGCATGGAGGTGACGACGATGGTCTCGACCTCGTCGAACAGTCTTTCCCGACTGCGCAGGAAGGCGGGCATGATGCCGATGACGCGGCCACCAGCAGCATGCGCTGCGCGCGCGGAGGCTCCCATGAGGCCGACACCTCCGCCGCCGTAGACCAGCCGCCATCCCGCCTGAGCCGTTGCTTGCCCAAAGGCGCTTGCGGCCTCGGTATAGACGGGATCGGCCACGTCGGACGAACCACAGAAAAGGCATACGGACGGGCCGTCGAATGGGGCAATGGAAACGGGCGGTGTGGACATGGGACCTCAGGACAGGGCGTAGAAGACAGGCCGCGCGCGCCGCGCTATCTCCGTCGCATGTCTAACGTGGTGAAAGTCGGAATGACACGACCGATCGTGATCCTGATGCTTGCGATCGTCCTGTCGACACCCGCGAGCTGCGGACGGGACCCACAGGGCAGCACGGTCGCGGACAGCCAGGCCGAAGAATGGGTTGAAGCGCCCATGATCGACAGGGCCACCCGCGATGCAGCGGGCCTCCAGGTCAGTGGGCAGGCGTCTCCGGGCAGCCGGATCGTTATTCGGGGTGACACACGCACAGCCTTTGCGGTCGGTACCGGCAGTGACGGTCGTTTTGATCTCCGGGTCCCGGCTCCGGAAAGGGATTCGCTTTATGTCGTTGAAATCCAGACAGGCGAACACGCGGTCCCTGCGGCCACTCGATTGCTTGTCGCGGGAGATCCGTCTGGGCCGGTCGCCCTGATCAGCCCGGGATCGCCTTCGAAAAGGCTGGACCCCGGAACCGGTCTGGACGTCGTCGACAGTGACGGGCGGACCCGAATTGCTTCAGGACGCGCGGTCGCGGGCAAAAAGGTGGCCATTTCAGTCGACGGCGGCGAGGCCCGGATCGTCACCGCCAGCCCAGCCGGTCGCTGGACCCTGAACCTCGGAGCGATCCGCGCTCCCTCTGCCACGATCACGGTTGATGGGACGTCACATGTCTTTCCCGGCGAGGGGGGCACGGACGCACCAATCGACCGTCTCGTGCGAAGCGGAGACGGTATGGCCTTGCGCTGGAAGCTTTCCGACACCGCTCAACAGAGTAGCTGGTTCACGATCTCCAGCCCGGGCCCATCGGCTAGGCCGTCGCGCTGATCGGCACGGGATCGACAACTGCCCGTGTCCGGGCTGACGGATTGAGGACGCCTGAAGGCAGGGCATGCTGGAACGACCTCGCCAAGCCGCCGTTTGAAACGCCATGACCGTTGGCGACCTGTTCGATCGCATGGTGCCTGACCGTTCGATCAAGGTCGTTCGCGGCACCGCGCTGGGCTTGCCATCGCTCTTCGGCGCGGCGCTGATCTGCGGCGCGTCGGGCATTTTCAAGTCTATAAACAAGGAATAACGATGACCCGACTTCTACTGGCTGCTTCCGCGCTTGGCCTCTTTGGTCTGGCTGCCTGTGACAACACGACCGACGATGTCGTTCAGGCACCCGCCCCGGGCGCAGCGCCCGTTGCCGTTTCGGACATACAGGCCCAGACGGCGCAGACGACAGCCGCGCTGGCGTTTGGCATGACCCGGGCCGAACTCGAGGACGCCGATGTCCTGTCGCCAGCCAACACAGACCTCGGTGATGTGGAAACCCTCGTCCTGAATGCGAATGGCGACGTTGAGTCGATCGTGGTCGAACTTGAGGGACCCGGTGATCGGGAAGTCGTTGTTCCCATCGCGCAGTTCAGCTCGATCAGTCAGGGTAACGACAAGGACCTGACCACCACACTGTCAGCCACCGAACTGGCGGCCCTGCCGGTGTGGACCGGTGCCGCAGCCACACGATAGACCGAAACCTGTCTTGACCGGCCTTCTCGGGCCGGTCATTGGCCGGATATGAATATTCTGCTCGTTGGGTCGGGCGGGCGCGAACACGCCCTGGCCTGGAAGATCGCCCAGTCACCGCTGGTCAAAAGGCTGATCTGCGCGCCCGGAAATCCCGGGATCGAGACCTATGCAGAGTTGGCTCCGGTGAAGGCCGATGATGCCCAGGGTTTGGTGGTGCTTGCCCGCGAGATGAGGGCCGATCTGGTGGTGGTGGGCCCTGAAGCTGCGCTTGCCAACGGTTTGGCCGACCGCCTAGCGGCTGCGGGTATCCTGTGTTTCGGCCCTACATCGAAGGCGGCACAGCTGGAAACCTCGAAAGCCTTTTCCAAGGCCTTCATGGAACGCCATGATATTCCGACGGCAGGCTACGGGGTCTATGACAGGGTCAAGGATGCCCGCGAGGCCCTGAACGTCTTCAAGCCTCCCTATGTCATCAAGGCCGATGGCCTTGCCGCCGGCAAGGGCGTTGCGATCAGTCCCGACAAGCCGGATGCCGAGGCCGAGATCGAGCGGATGCTCGGCGGGCGGTTCGGACAGGCCGGTGCACGGGTGGTGATCGAAGAGTTCATGGACGGCGAGGAGGGTTCGCTGTTTGCCCTGTGCGACGGACAGCGGGCGGTCCTGTTCGGGGGGGCGCAGGACCACAAACGCGTCTTCGACGGAGACCTCGGGCCCAATACGGGCGGGATGGGGGCCTACTCGCCCGCGCCTGTTTTCGACGAGAATCTGGTGTTCGCCGCAGAGAAACAGGTGGTCCTGCCGACGATGGCTGCGATGGCGGCGGAGGGCATGCCGTACCGCGGCGTTCTCTACGTCGGTCTCATGGCTACGTCAGACGGGCCCAAGGTCGTCGAATACAATGCCCGTTTCGGAGATCCCGAATGCCAGGTGCTGATGATGCGACTGGCCGGAGACATCGTCCCCTATCTGCTGGCCTGCGCCCGGGGCGACGTTTCGCAACTCCCGAGTCCGGCTTTCAAACCCCAGACCGTCGTCTGTGTCGTCATGGCCGCCAAGGGGTATCCCGACAGCCCGCTCGAGGGGTCCATAATCCGCGGCGCAGAACAGAATTTCGGGCCGCACGTGCAGGTCTTCCACGCCGGAACCCGTCGGCGCGATGACGGTCAACTGGTCGCAGCGGGCGGTCGGGTACTGAACATCTGTGCCGAAGGCGACGACATCACACAGGCGCGCGAACGGGCTTATGAGGCCGTGCAGAAGATCGACTGGCCAGGCGGATTCTGCCGAAGCGATATAGGCTGGCGAGCGCTGGATCGGGGCTGAAGCCCGTCAGGCCGATGCCGCCGTGCCGCGACGCAGGGCCTTCCGCGCATCGATCCGGGTCCATATCCGGTCGTGAACGGTGAAAAAGACGGTCTGGACCAATGGCTCGATCAGGCCGATCGCCAGCGCAATGCGCCAGTTCCCAGTCAGCGCCATGGCGACTGTGACGGCCACCACGAAATGCATGACCCCGTAGGTGACGGTTTTCAGCGCGATGTCGCGGAAAGACCGGGGCAGGGCGTGTGAATGACCATCGTGACCGTGCGCCCGGTTCTGCTCGGCAGCGTCCATGACCTCCAGGCGGGCGGTGAAAGCCTCGGCGCTTTCCTCGATGCCGGACAGGCGACGCCGGCGTTCGATCCGGTGCCAGATCCGGTCATGAAACGAGTAGGCGATCGTCTGGAAAAAAGGTTCGACGACACCAACTGCCAGTGCGAGGCGCCAGTCACGCGTGATGGCAAACGCCACCAGAATGGCGACGATGAGGTGCATGACGCCGTAGCTTGCGATCTTGAGCGCAAGTTCACGGACTGAACGGACGATGGCGGTGACCATGCTCTATATACTCGTGTGCCCGGGGAAAAGTTTCAACCTCACTCCGATTTTTTAGCCAAGGCTAAAGCTGGGCCGTATTCGAGCGGTTGACTTCGCAGCCGCGAAAAGGGATATGCGGCCCGCAAAACGGAGACTCCTCATGGAGATACGCGAAGGACTGACCTTCGATGATGTTTTGCTCGAACCCGGCCCGTCGGAGACCATGCCCGCAGATGCGGACGTCACGACGAACCTGACGCGCGACATCAAGCTGAACATCCCGCTGACCTCGTCGGCAATGGATACGGTGACCGAAAGCCGGCTGGCGATTGCCATGGCTCAGGCCGGTGGTCTGGGTGTGCTCCACCGCAATATGACGGTCGAGCAGCAGGCTGAAAAAGTCAGGCAGGTCAAACGCTTCGAGAGCGGAATGGTCATCAATCCGGTGACCATCCATCCGGAAACGACCCTGGGCGAGGTGCGGGAGATCGTAGCCCGCCGCAAGATTTCCGGCTTTCCGGTGGTCGACGGGGCAGGGCGTCTGGTCGGCATCCTGACCAATCGCGACATGCGGTTCGATACGGACCCGAATCGCAAGGCGGCCGAGCTGATGACGACCGGGGACCTGGTCACGATCCGTGAGGGTGCAGGGCGTGACGAGGCCCGTGCCCTGCTGCGCGATCGCAAGATCGAGCGGGTCATTGTCGTCGACGCAGATTACCGCGCAACCGGCCTGATCACGATGAAGGACATCGAAAAGGCCCAGGCGCATCCGCATGCGGCCAAGGACGAACAGGGCCGTCTGCTGGTCGGCGCAGCCTCTACCGTCGGTGATACAGGTTTCGAGCGTTCGATGGCTCTGGCCGAAGCCGGCGTGGACGTCATCGTCATCGACACCGCCCACGGCCACTCGATTCAGGTCTCGCGGGCCGTCGAGCGGATCAAGCGCGAGTCCAACCGCATCCAGATCATCGCCGGCAATGTCGCCACCTATGATGCAGCGCGGGCCCTGATCGATGCCGGTGCGGACGCGGTGAAAGTCGGGATCGGTCCGGGCAGCATCTGCACCACCCGGATCGTGGCCGGTGTCGGCGTGCCTCAGCTGACGGCGATCATCGACGCCGTGCGGGCAGGCAAGGCCTCCGGCGTCCCGATCATTGCCGATGGCGGGATCAAATATTCCGGTGACCTGGCCAAGGCGATCGCAGCCGGGGCATCGGTCGCCATGATGGGATCGATGTTCGCGGGCACGGACGAAAGCCCCGGCGAGGTCTTCCTGTACCAGGGCCGGTCCTACAAGTCCTACCGTGGCATGGGTTCCGTCGGTGCCATGGGGGCCGGTTCCGCCGACCGCTATTTCCAGAAGGATATCGAGGACACCCAGAAGCTGGTGCCCGAGGGCATCGAGGGCCAGACCCCCTACAAGGGTCCGATCGCGCCGGTGCTGCACCAGATGATCGGGGGCCTTCGGGCCGCCATGGGCTATGTCGGTGCACCGACGATTGCCGATTTCCAGGAGCGGGCACGGTTCGTGCGCATCACGGGTGCCGGACTGCGCGAGAGCCATGTCCATGATGTGATGATCACGCGCGAAGCCCCGAACTACAGACAGGGATAAATCATGAGCGAAGGCTGGATCCTGGTCACGACACCCGAACTGACCATGCTGGCGGCAACGCTGGTCCTGGCCTTCGTCCATATCTTCCTGCCTGCCGCGGGTCGGACACTGGCCAACGGGATCGAATGGAATGCCGGTCCGCGCGACACGACCCCGAAGGAGCCCGGTCCGATCACGCGCCGCCTCGAGCGGGCGCAGGCCAATCTATGGGAGACCCTGCCACTGTTCATCGGCGCGGTCCTGACAGCCCATGTCGCGGGCGAGGACGGTCTGCTGACCTTCTGGGGCACCCAGGCCTATTTCTGGGCACGACTGATCTATATCCCGATCTATGCCTTTGGCATTCCCATGGTGCGTTCGCTGGTCTGGCTGGTCTCAGTCGCCGGACTGGTCGCGATCTTCGCCGCCCTCTTCACCTGAACCAGAACTGTAAGCCCGATTTGACCCCCGCCGCCCGTCTCGCCGCCGCCGCCTCCGTTCTCGACCGCATCTCGGCGGGCAAACAGCCGGCCGAGACCGTGCTGAAGACCTGGGGGACCGAGAACCGCTATGCCGGGTCCAAGGACCGGCGGGCCATTGCCGATCAGGTCTACAAGGTGATCCGGGCGCGCGGCCGGCTGGTCTGGGCCATGGGCGGGCGTGAGGATGGCCGGGCCCTGGTGATCGGGTCGCTGAGCCTCATCGACGGCCTGTCGGTCGAGGAGATCGAGGCCCTGCATTCCGGGGACGGATACGGGCCCAAGCCCCTGTCCAAACAGGAGCGGGGACGGATCAGCGCAACAGCGGACGATCTGCCCGGCTGGGTGGCTGCGGGCCTGCCCGAGTTCGTCGTCGAGGATTTCAAGAACACCTTCGGCGAGCGCTGGGCCGACGAGGCCGAGGGCCTGATGGTGCCGCGGGCCCCGATCGACCTGCGGGTCAATGCCGCCAAGGCCACGGTCGCCGAGGTCATGGCCGAGCTTCGCGAAGCCGGGTTGTCACCCGAGCGGACGCCCTGGTCGGCCTGGGGCCTGCGTCTTTCGGCCGAGCCTCCGCCCAATGTTCAGGCGCTGGAGGCCTTCAAGGCCGGCCGGATCGAGATCCAGGACGAGGGTAGCCAGATCGTCTGCTGGCTGGCCGGCGTCCGGCCCGGCATGACGGTGGTCGACTATTGTGCGGGCGGGGGCGGCAAGACGCTGGGTCTCGCCATGCAGGGACTGGCCGTCGGCGCGGCCCGTGCCGTTCCAGCCGCCGAGCCCGAACGCATCTGGACGCCCACGGGCTGGGTGGACGGGCCGAAGACGGCGTCCAAGCCGTCGGGACCTGTGGAGTCCGAGGGCCGTCTGATCGCCTATGACGTGGTTCAGAAGCGGCTCGACAATATCCGGCCCCGGCTGCAGCGCGCAGGCGTCATGGCCGAACTGATCCAGCTGGGCCCCAACGGCGGCGGTGTCGAGGACATGGTCGGACAGGCCGATGTGGTGCTGGTTGATGCGCCCTGCACCGGATCGGGCACATGGCGGCGTCGGCCCGAGGATGCCTGGCGGCTGAAACCCGAAGAGGTCGACCGGATGCACAGTCTGCAGATGTGCATCCTGGCCCGGGCGGCGAAGCTGGTGAAGCCGGGCGGCCGGCTGGTCTATGTGACCTGTTCGATGCTGCGCAGCGAGAACGAGGCCACGGTCGATGCCTTCGAGGAAGATCATCCGACGTTCCGGCCAGTCGCCATCGCGGACGCCGCCGTCAGCGATGCCATCACGCCGGCCGGGCACACCCGTCTGAGCGAACTGGCGCAGGGTCACCGCCTGCGCCTCAGCCCCGCCAGCGCCAATACGGACGGCTTCTTCGCCGCCCTCTACGAGAGAGACGCATGACACAGACAGGATCCGCAAGAACGGGCGAGCATCAGAAGGTTCTGATCGTCGACTTCGGCAGCCAGGTCACGCAGCTGATCGCGCGGCGTCTGCGCGAGGCCAATGTCTATTGCGAGATCCATCCCTATGCGAAGGCGGAGGCTGCGATGGCGGCCATGACGCCTGCGGCCATCATCCTGTCGGGCGGTCCCGAGAGCGTGCACGAGGAGGGCAGCCCGCGCGCGCCGCAAGCCGTGTTCGAGGCTGGCGTGCCTGTTCTCGGCATCTGCTACGGCGAGATGACCCTGTGCGAACAGCTGGGCGGCAAGGTCGAGGGCGGTCACACCCGCGAATTTGGCCGGGCGGAGATCACGGTCCGGAAGACATCGCCACTGCTGGCCGGTCTGGCCCCGGTCGGCGAGGACGAAACGGTCTGGATGAGCCATGGCGACAAAATCGTCGCCATCCCCGAGGGTTTCGACGTGGTTGCGAGTTCGGCGGGGTCACCCTATGCCGTGATCGCCGATGAGGACCGCCGTTTCTATGGCGTCCAGTTCCATCCGGAAGTCATGCACACGCCACGCGGCCACCAGATGCTCAAGAATTTCACCCACGGCATCGCCGGGCTGAAGGGCGACTGGACAATGGCCGCCTATCGCGACGCGAAGATCGCCCAGATTCGGGCACAGGTCGGGTCGGCAAAGGTGATCTGTGGCCTGTCGGGCGGGGTCGATTCCTCGGTGGCCGCGGTCCTGATCCACGAGGCGATCGGGGATCAGCTGACCTGCGTGTTTGTCGACACCGGACTGCTGCGCAAGGACGAGGCGACGCAGGTCACCCAGCTGTTCAGAGAGCACTACAACATCCCGCTGATCCACGTTGATGCATCAGAGGAATTTCTCGGTGCCCTGGCGGGCCAGTCGGACCCGGAGACCAAGCGCAAGACCATCGGCCGGGTCTTCATCGAGATCTTCGATCGCGAGGCCGGCAAGATCGAGGGTGCGGAATTTCTGGCCCAGGGGACGCTGTATCCCGACGTGATCGAGAGCGTCTCGTCATCGAGCGGCAAGGCCCATGTCATCAAGAGCCATCACAATGTCGGCGGCCTGCCCGACTACATGAAGCTGAAACTGGTCGAGCCGCTGCGCGAACTGTTCAAGGACGAGGTCCGGGCCCTGGGCCGCGAACTGGGTCTCACCGATGCCTTTGTGGGTCGTCACCCGTTCCCCGGGCCGGGTCTTGCGATCCGCATTCCCGGCGAGATCACGCGCGACGCTGTCGAGACACTTCAGCAGGCCGATGCCATCTATCTGGACGAGATCCGCAAGGCCGGCCTGTACGACAGCATCTGGCAGGCGTTCGCCGTCCTGCTGCCGGTGAAGACGGTCGGCGTGATGGGTGATGCCCGGACCTATGAGAAGGTGCTGGCGCTGCGGGCCGTGACGTCCACGGACGGCATGACCGCCGACTTCTTCGAGTTCCCCTGGGACGTGCTCGGCAAGTGCGCGACGCGGATCGTCAACGAGGTCCGGGGCGTGAACCGCGTCGTCTATGACGTGACGTCGAAGCCGCCCGGGACCATCGAGTGGGAATGACGCCCGACTAGCGCCATCCGCCGGAGACGCCGATGCCCCTTACCGCGCCGACGATCATGCCGATCCTGCTACTGATCGCCTCCAACATCTTCATGACCTTCGCCTGGTACGGCCATCTGAAGTTCGAGAACAAGCCGCTGTGGATCCTGATCCTGGTCAGCTGGGGCATCGCCTTCTTCGAATACTGCCTCGCAGTGCCGGCCAACCGAATCGGCCATGCGGTCTATTCCACCGCCGAGCTGAAGACGATGCAGGAGGTGATCACCCTGATCGTGTTCGCCGTCTTCTCGGTGATCTATCTCGGAGAGAAGCTGACGCTGAACCATGCGGTGGGCTTTGGGTTCATCGCTCTGGGGGCGTTCTTCATCTTCAAGGGGCCGCTGGGTTCGTGACCATGCAGCCGTTACGGCTAGAAGGATGAGGCGAGATGGATGGCAGTTTGAAATCCGTCCATCTCGACTGATCTACCCCACCTTCACCCGCGTCGCGGCTTCCGGGAGGTCCTCACCGAAGGCACGCTGGTAGAACTCGGCGATCGTCGGGCGTTCCAGCTCGTCGCACTTGTTCAGGAATGTCAGGCGGAAGCTGAGGCCGAGGTCGCCGCCGAAGATGGAGGCGTTCTGGGCCCAGGTGATGACCGTACGCGGGCTCATGACCGTCGAGATGTCGCCGTTCATGAAGGCGTTGCGGGTCATGTCGGCGACACGGACCATGGCGGCGATCTTGCGACGACCCTCGGCGTCGGACCATTCCGGCACCTTGGCGGAGACGATGTCGGCCTCCACGTCATGGTCGAGGTAGTTCAGGGTGGTGACGATGTTCCAGCGGTCCATCTGGCCCTGATTGATCTGCTGGGTGCCATGATACAGGCCCGAGGTGTCCCCCAGACCGATGGTATTGGTCGTGGCGAACAGGCGGAACCACTTGTTCGGGCGAATGACGCGGTTCTGGTCCAGCAGGGTCAGGCGGCCCTGCGCCTCGAGCACACGCTGGATCACGAACATCACGTCCGGACGACCAGCATCATACTCGTCGAACACCAGGGCGATCGGCCGCTGGATGGCCCAGGGCAGCATGCCCTCGCGGAACTCGGTGATCTGCTTGCCATCTTTCAGCACGATGGCGTCCTTGCCGACCAGATCGATCCGGCTGACATGGCTGTCGAGGTTGACGCGGACGAGGGGCCAGTTGAGGCGGGCAGCGACCTGTTCGATGTGGGTCGACTTGCCGGTGCCGTGATAGCCCTGAACCATGACCCGGCGGTCGTGGGCAAAGCCGGCGCAGATCGCAAGCGTCGTCTGTGGATCGAATTTGTAGGCGGGGTCGACCTCCGGCACGTGGCTGTCGACCGTGTCGAACATCGGCACGACCATGTCGGCGTCGATGCCGAAGGCGTCGCGCACCGACACCTTGCGGTGCGGTTCGAAGGTCAGGAGGGGATCGGGGGTCGCGTCGAGGAAAGAAGCCATGGGCAACCCTTAGAAAACCGTTCGGTCCGGGTCCAGAGCGGCAGCGCTGCAATGCGTCATGACGACGTTTCGACGCAAGCCGGGCCGACGGTAAAATCCATCGGCCCGGGCAGTGTCAAAGGGAAGGGCTGGCGTCAGCCTGCGCTCAGGGCAACGTCGACATTGTTGCGCGTGGCGTTCGAGTACGGACAGACCGCATGTGCCTTCTGGATCAGGTCCTCGATCACGGCAGCGTCCAGGCCATGGTCGGTGACCTTCAGCGAGATATCCAGATTGTATCCCTCACCCCTGGTATTCGGACCAAAGCCGACTGTGGCGTGGACCTGAGTGTCCGGACCGACCGGTGTTCCCGCCTTGCCGGCAACAAGGCGCAGGGCCCCGAGATAGCAGGCAGCATAGCCCGTGGCGAAAAGCTGTTCGGGATTGGTGCCGGGGCCGTCGTCGCCGCCCATGGCCTTGGGCACCGACAGGCTGACATCGACCTTGCCGTCGTCCGTGTGTGACCGACCGTCACGACCGCCGCCGGAAGCCGTCGCGCGGGCTGTGTAGAGAACGTCCATCGAAAACTCCTTGAATGGGGAGCCAGAGATGGTGTGCAGCGCAGGGCCTGCAACAATTTAATCGCCATCTGCCCTCAGGGCGTCAGGCGATCCCGGCCTTCTTGAGAATTTTCCAGGCCTTGATGACGCGAACCAGCTTGGCCTCGGCACCACGGTCGCCCTGGTTATGGTCCGGGTGGCAGCGCTTGAGCAGGTCGTGATAGGCGGCCTTGATGGCTTCCTTGGATGCGCCAGGCTCCAGATCCAGATCGGCCAGGGCTCCGCGCTCGATCTTGCCGACGCGCCGGTCCTCGGTCGGGGACTGAGGGGCCTGATCGCCCTTGCGACCGAACAGGCCATAGCTGTCGCGCCATGAACCCGCGCCCGCCGTATTAGCCGTGCCCATCTTGGCAGCGAAGGCGGCGGCTTCGCGACTGTTCTTGCCCGCCTTCATTTCCCAGGTCGGGCGACCGCCCGTCATGGCCTCGTTTTCCTTGGCCGCGCGGATCTGGGATTCGGTCATGCCGGAATAGAAGTCCCAGCCCTTGTTGTACTCGGCCGCATGGCCCTGACAGAAATCGTAGAAGTCATTCAGCCGCTCGCGCGACTTGGGCGCACGCGCGGTCGCGGCCTTGACGCAGTCAGGCCACTGGCACGGCTTCTCGCCAGGCTTCAGATGCAGGACGTCAGCCTTCGCCTCAGCCTCTCCGGCCTTGGGCGGCTTGATCCGCATATCTTTGAAACGGGGTTTGTATTCGAACGACGCAGGCATTGGGGACAGTGTAAGGTCGATTTGGTCTGCATCAAGGAAGCGATCATGTCACAGGGCCCAATCGGGACGATTATCCTCGAAAAACTGACAACAGCGTTCGATCCGGTGTCGATCTCGCTCGAGGATGACAGCTGGAAGCATGCCGGACACCATCATGAGGGCGGGATGGATGCCAAGGCTGGAGGCGAGAGCCATTTCAATCTCTCGATTGTCTCCTCGTCGTTCGACGGCCAGGGACGAGTCGCGCGTCAACGCGCCATCAATGCCGTCCTCGCAGAGGAACTGGCCGGGCCCGTCCATGCCCTCTCGATCAAGGCCATGACGCCGGCCGAAGCATCTGGTTGAACCCGGTATCGGCGTTCACCCCGTCTTAGAATGTTCGCCCTAGTGTCACGCTCGGGCCTGTTCAATGAACCGGGGGAATAGATGGTTGGATCAGACGGCATTGGCAAAAGCCTGGCCAGCGGGCAGACCGCCGGCGAGGCTGCTCAAGCCCTGACGGCCATCCTGCAGACCCAGTACCTTCGCTATATGATCATCGCGAGCTGGGCGATTGGGCTGTTGGCTACGGTCGGGGCTCTCAACGCCTTTGTCTGGTTCGTGGGAACGGTCGGGGCCGGCATTCTGCGAGGCTCCGTAGAAAAGAGGGTCAGCCATCGGGTGGGTGCCGGCTGGGGGATGGTGTTTCCGCTCGTTGCCACAGTGACGACCGCCGCCTGGGCTGCTGCGCCGCTGATGGCTTGGTTCTCCGATGCGCCGTTCGGTCAGGAGTTGGCTCTTGCGCTGCTGGTCTCGGGCTATGTGCTGGTGTTTGCCCAGCTGCGAAGCTCGCCGCGGCAGGCCATCCTGATTTCTTCCCCTTATGGCCTGGTCGCATTGGCGATTCTTGTAAGCCTGTGGGGCGGCCCGCTTTTCTGGCCCTTCCTCGCCGTCGTCCCGTTCACAGCTGCCGGGCTGTTCGTGCTGGTGACGATGACGGTGCTGCGCGAGGAGCGTATCCGGGCGTTTCAGGAGCATCAGGCCCATCTCATCGAGGAACTGCAGACCGCGCGTGACAAGGCCGATGCTGCCAACGCCGCCAAGTCCAACTTTCTGGGTGTGATCTCGCATGAACTCCGGACCCCGATGAATGGTGTTCTGGGCGCCGCCCAGCTGCTGGGCGCGACGCGACTGGAAGACACCCAACGGGAATACCTGTCGATCATCCGGAACTCCGGTGACAATCTGCTCAGCCTGCTCAACGACATCCTCGACATGACCAAGATCGAAGCCGGCAAGATGACCTTCGAGGTCGTCGACATCGCCACCGACGAGCTTCATCGTCGCGTGATCGGTCCCTTCACAGCCCAGGCTGAGGCCAAGGGGTTGGCCTTCGAAAGCACCTTCACCGGTGCCATCCCCGCCGTTGTGCGTGGTGATCCGCTGCGGGTATGCCAGGTGCTCCAGAACCTGTTGTCCAATGCGGTCAAGTTCACAGAGACCGGGACGATCGCCTATCGCGTGCATGGGGAGCCGATTTCCGATCAGCGTGTCAGGCTGGACTTTTCGGTCATGGACAGCGGGACAGGCATTGCCAAGGATGACCTTGAGCGGCTGTTTCAGCCCTTCACCCAAGTCGATGCGTCATCGACCCGCCGGTTTGGCGGGACGGGTCTGGGCCTGACAATTGCGCGTCGCATGGCCAACATCATGGGCGGAGACATCGGCGTCACCTCGACGCTCGGGAGCGGGTCAACATTCACCCTTTCGATCGAGGCCGAGGTTGTCGAATGGGAGCGTCTTCAGCCCGCAGAGGCCATCCGGGCCGAGGTTGGCGATGGCAACAGCCTGAGCGTGCTGGTGGTCGAAGACCATCCGGTCAACCGCATGATTCTCGAAGCCTGGCTCGGCTCGTCAGGTCACACGACCGCCTCGGCCGAGAATGGAAAGGTCGCGATCGACATGGCGGCTGGCCAGACGTTCGATCTCGTCATCATGGACGTCAACATGCCCGTGATGGACGGGCTGACCGCTACGCGCTTGATCCGGACGTCCGGACACAACCGCGAGACCCCGATTGTCGTACTGTCTGCATCGGCGCGTCACGAGGACCACCAGGCCGGTCTGGACGCCGGTGCCGACGCCTATCTGAACAAGCCGATCGATTTTGCCAGCCTTGCCGAGATGCTCGCGAGGGTCAGCGGCGGGCGAACATCCGTCAGCCAGGCTTCAAATCAGGTACAGGCGTCACGGGCAGCCTGAGTCCGGTATCCGGTCACAGTGCACGCCCCTTATCGAGGGCCGTGCGTGCCCCGGTCAGCGCTCGACCATCCGTGTGTAGAGGTGCCAGGTGGCATAGCCCAGAAGCGGAAGCACAACGGCAAGGCCCACAAAGGCGGGCAACGTACCCAACACCAGCAAGGCTACGACGCGGATCCCCCACGACGCGGTCGCCGCAGGATTGGCCCTGACGGCACGGATAGAGGTCCCGATCGCCGTCATTGCATCGACCGGCTTGTCCACGACCATCGGAAACGAGACCAGCGTCAGTACGATGGTCAGGATTCCGAATCCAAGGCCAACCAGATTCCCGACCACGATCATTGCCCAGCCTTCCGGCGTCATGAACACGCGCTGCAGCAGATTGCCGGTCGTCAGCGGGTCACCGGTTCCTATGGTCAGCGAATAGATCACATAGGCCGCGACGAGCCATGCGATGAACAACGCAATCAGCATGCCCGACAGGGTGACCAGGCCCGAACGACTGCGACCCCGGACTGGATCCAGAAAGTGCCGCCAGCTCGAGCTCAGTCCCAGTTCCCTGCGGCGCGCGATTTCGTAGAACCCTGACGCGACCGCCGGACCCAGCACCGACAGGCCGGCAACGAGCGGGAAGAACAGGGGCAGCAGCGCATCGTTCATAAAGACGACGGCCGACAAAAGCCCGGCCAGAGGATAGATGAAGGCAAGGACCAGAATGTCGCCTCGCTTTGCCTTGAAATCCTTCCAGCCCTCTGAGAGCGCCCAGGTCAGATCCGCTTCGGCTATCCTCAGTACAGGCGGTGGCGCTGCAAGTGGCAGTGACGGCGAAGGAATGCTGGTCATGACGGATCCTGGCGAGTTGTAGCGGTCTGATGTCTCTGCGTTAGAAGGCGAGGAAGGGTGTACTGACGACACGCTACACCCCATTTCGCAGACCACGCTACTGCCGTTACGTCACGACCCCGTGATGGGCGCAGCTTGCAAGTCAGCAAGGAAGGCGCGAACAGGCGGAAGGGAGTCTACAGGGGCCTCTTCATGCGGCAGGTGTCCGAGCTCTGCAAAGGACACCAGGCGGACGTCGGCGATGTGGCGCTGATAGTCCGCAGCATTGCTGAACGGGATCATGGCGTCTCGTTCCCCCCAGATCAGCAAGGTTGGCGCCGTGATTTGCTCCAGTAATGGAACCGGGTCGGTCAGAATGGTCTGTTCCATTCGCGCGAGCATGGCATCGCGGGCGCCGGGTGCCAGCATGAGGTCGTGATAACGTTCGACGGCAGCGTCCGTCAGGGCAGCGGGATCGGCATAGCCCACGGCAATGTTCGACCTCAGCATGAAGCGGGGCAGGGCATAGCGCATCAGCTTCATGATGGCAGGCACCTCCGGAGGCTTGCCGTATTCGAAGCCCGGGCTCGCAAATCCGTCCGGCGAAATCAGCACCAGCCCTTCGACACGGCCGGGATGACTGGCCGCGAATGACCAGGCAATCCGGCCACCCACGGAGTTTCCGACAAGCGAGGCCTTGTCGATGCCGCCTCTGCTCATCAGGCCCTGGATCAGGGCCATCGCGCGCGCGTCGGTATAGTCGCCAGTGCTATCGGGCGGGGACAGTCCGGAGCCAGGCAAGTCAAAGCGGATGACCCGGAAGCGGTCCTGCAAGCCTTCGGCCCAGGGTTCCCAGGTATGAAGACTGGCACCGAAACCATGGAGGAGGATCACGGTCGGGGCATCACGCGGACCCGTATCCCTGACATGGATCAGCGTGCCCTCAACATTGACCATATCGTCCGGCGAGCGGAGGTATTTCGCTTCGAGTGCCGGGCGGGTCTGGTCTGGCGTCCAGAGCCAGACGCCAAGCGCGATCAGAATGACAAGAAGGCCGAATGCGACCAGCAGAATCAGCCTCATTCAGGCATCAGGCCGCTACTGCCGTCCGGGCGAGCGCGCAGTGCGACCAGATTTCCGACAGGGCGTCGACCAGTAGGTCGATATCGTCGTCCGAATGGACCGGCGAAGGCGTCAGGCGGAGCCGCTCGGTGCCCTTGGGCACAGTCGGATAGTTGATCGGCTGCACATAGATCCCGTGGTGTTCCATCAGCCAGTCGCTGATCATCTTGCACTTCTTGGGGTCACCGACCATCACCGGGATGATGTGGCTGTCATTTGCCATGGTGGGAATCCCCGCCGCAGCCAGGCGCATGCGCACCTTTGCCACGCGCTCCTTGTGACGGAATCGCTCGATCTCGGAGGCCTTGAGGTGTCTGACGCTGGCGCAGGCACCCGCTGCGACCGCAGGGGGCAGGGCGGTCGTGAAGATGAATCCAGACGCAAAGCTCCGCACGAAATCGCACAGGGCGCTGGAGGCGGCGATATAGCCACCCATGACGCCGAACGCCTTGCCCAGTGTTCCCTCGATGACCGTGATCCGGTCCATCAGGCCTTCGCGCTCGGCGACGCCGCCGCCGCGCGGGCCATAGAGGCCGACGCCATGAACCTCGTCGAGATAGGTCATCGCCCCATATTTGTCGGCGACGTCGCAGATCTCCTTGATGGGGCCGATGTCACCGTCCATCGAATAGACGCTCTCGAAGGCGATCAGCTTGGGCCGTGACGGGTCGATCTTCGACAGCAGCTCATCCAGATGCGCAGGGTCGTTATGGCGGAAGATCTGGCATTCGGCGCGGCTGTGGCGAATGCCCTCGATCATCGAGGCGTGGTTGCAGGCATCCGAAAGGACCACGCAGTTTGGCAATTTCGCCGCGAGGGTCCCGAGAGCCGCCCAGTTGGAGACATAGCCGGAGGTAAACAGCAGGGCTGCTTCCTTGCCATGAAGGTCGGCCAGTTCGCGCTCGAGCAGCACATGGTGATGGTTCGTTCCCGAGATGTTGCGTGTGCCGCCTGCGCCGGCACCACAGCTGTCGAGGGCATCGTGCATGGCCTGCAGCACATCGCGGCTCTGGCCCATGCCAAGATAGTCGTTCGAGCACCACACCGTGATGTCGGCATTGGCATCGCCATCGTAATGGCGCGCTCGCGGGAATGCCCCGGCCTTGCGCTCAAGCTCTGCGAAAACCCGATAGTTGCCGTCGTCACGGAGGCCCTGGAGCTGGGACTGGAAAAAGCTTTCGTACATCGTGGCGGTCCCCCCGGTGGTGGTCGTGTCAGTCATCGATCCCGCTCCCCTGCGGCCGCGAGGACAATGTCCGCGCGCGATTGTTTGTTGTCGTCGCCCAGCGCCCAGCCCCACAGGGTGCGGTCGGGAGAGGGCGTCATGAGAAAGGCGTGTTCCAGAAGCCCCAGAAGGGTCAGGGCCAGCATCAGGCTGGCTCCGATGGCTTCTCCGGGCGGCGTGCCGGCGTCGGTCGCGACATGGCGCAGAAGGATCGCCGCGATCACGGACAGTGCCAGCGAAAGCGGGAAAAGCGCATTGAAGCGGGCGCGCCTGAAATAGGTCTGAAGATAGGTGAGGTTCGTCGGAAGGAAGGTGATCGGCGGATTGCGGACACCGAGGTAGATGTTGAGCTTGGTCGACAGTCGCATGCCCAGAAGCAGGACAAAGGTCAGCGTTCCGGTCTGGTTCGGCTGACCCCAGGCAAGAGCGACGACCAGGACGGCCGTGAGCGCGAGGGCGATTTCGTGGTGGATGACTGTCTCGGCCGAAACCCGAAACCGCGTCCAGCCGGTCGCGGTTGGAGGGCAAGGCGTCCGGCGCGGACCTGTCACCTTGCCCATCAGAAACCCCAATTCGTGCCAGCCCCACACGGTCAGGGCGAAGCCGAATGCACCGTAGGCACCCATCACGCTCGTATCCCGAGCCGACAAAACCAGCCCGATCAGTGCCAAGAGTGCCACGACACTTGATACCCCGAGGGTCCAGCCCGCTGCAGCGCGCGGCAGGCGAACCAGCCACAGGATCGCACCTGTGCTGAACCACCAGAGCAGCAGAGAGGTCGCGAGAGCGACCGCAATCTGGGACGTGCTGACCGGCTCCATCGACCCTACCAGGTCGGCGCGAGGCGGATGTCGGCGGGCGGCGTGTTCTTCTCGACGGGTTCGAAGTAGAGGCCCGCCAGGATCGACGCTACCTTCAGGGCCATGCCAACCCGTCGGACGCCGTTCACGAGGCCACCGGCGCTCTTGGCCGCTGCCATGGCGTCGGCTGTCATCCGCAGGCGCTCCAGCCCCTTGCGGAACCTTGGCGTGTCCGTCTTCAGGACGACCGGATAGACCTGTTTCGAAATCTCGGAGCAGATCCGGAACACCTCGTGATCATACTCGGTGATGTCGACGCCAAGGGCCTTGTGAAAGGCCGGGCGGTTGTGATCGCGAACGTACATCGTCGCATAGACCGACAGGAGGAAGAACCGAATCCACCAGACGTTCGGTCCCTTCAGCAGCTTCGGATCCGTCCGCATCAGCAAGGCGAAGGCCTCGCCATGGCGGAACTCGTCGTTGCACCACTTCTCGAACCATTTGAAGATCGGATGGAAGCGCTGGTCCGGATGCTTCTCGAGGTGCCGGTAGATGGCGATGTAGCGGGCGTATCCAATCTTTTCGGACAGGTAGACCGCGTAGAAGATGAATTTCGGCTTGAAGAACGTGTATTTCTTGGTCTTCGTCAGAAAGCTGAGATCAACGCCGATGCCTGAATCCTTCAGCGTATCATTGATGAAGCCGGCATGCCGGGCTTCGTCGCGGCTCATGTATTTGAACAGGGCCTTGATGTCCGGGTTCTGAACCCGTTTGGCGATCTCGGCATACAGGACGCAGCCCGAGAATTCTGACGTCAGCGAACTCACCAGGAAATCCACGAACTCCTTTCGCAGATCCTCCGGCAAGGCTTCGATGACACCCTCGAACGAGGCATCGCGCTTGAAGTGGTGCTTGTTCAGGTCGGCGGCCATCTCGGCCATGAGGCCGTCCCAGACCTCGCGGACGGGGCTGACGTCGATGCGGTCCATGGCCTCGAAATCGGTCGTGTAGAACCGGGGGCTCAGGACCGTGTCCTGCTGGGCCAACGCCGTCGTCTCTGCCGAGCGAACGGAATCCCGTGCCGTGTGCCGGGGATCCGGACGCATCAGCTCATGGGAGGGATCAAGCGCGAGGGCGGTCACAGGCTTCTCCTTGGCGTGAAGCTGACATCGTAGAGTTCAGAGAGTTCGAAACGGGCCGTGACCTTGGTCCACAGCCGTTCCAGCGGCGAGGCCCGCCGGACGGTCGCGAACCGTCGAAAGGTGCGGCGCTGGCCGAAGGCGACATGGATCGGGTCGCCATGCACCAGGACCTGATCGCCGGGCCGGATGTCGGGATCGCCGTCGAGCGCGACGTGCGCGTGCAGGCTCTCGTCGGAGTGCTCGACCTCGATCGTGCAGGGGGTCTGAAGGTGCCGGTTCATGCCTGGGTCTCCGGTGCGCGCATCAGATCGATGAAGGCCTGCCGATTGGTGGGCCCGAAGGCATTGAGCGTCAAAACGTGGGCCGTGGCCAGATCCTCAATCGTCACCGTGCCGTCAGACCATTCGGTGACGCGGAACGCCGCCTCCGGGCCCAGACCGCGGGCCCGCCGGTCGCGGACCATGCTGCGCAGGATGCCACGAAGAAATCCCCCGGTCCCGGGCGCGACGGCCCGATCCGGCTGCCCCACGACCTCGACCCGGATACCGCCATCGTCCAGGTCATGAAAACGCATGTCCCGGCTGATGACCTGCGAGGCAGAGCTTGGAGCCGCTGTCGCGGCTGCGGAGGCCGGGGTTTCGATCAGACCCAACCGGGCAGCCCCCACCATGAAAAGGCTGGCGCCGACCAGCACGAAGGCACCGATCAAAGGCGCTTTTGGAAAGGGCTTGTCGTCGAGGGCAGACATCGGAGGTTTCCTTGGATGACGATCAGGCGGTTGCGGGTTGGCCGTCGCTGGACTTGGCGCGGGTCGGACGGGCAGCCGCGGGGCGAGCCGGTTCGGCGATGAACGGCTTGTCGGCAGCGCGGGCAGCGATCTGCAACTGGGTGCTGAGACGTTCAGCTACCGCAGCCGCATCCGGCAGTGCCCGCATCATCGGTTCGGGGCTGACGAAACGCCAGGGTCGGGCATGAGGCCAGAGGTGCGGGTAGGCGATCTTTGCACCGCCACCGAGGCTGATCGGAATGTCGCCCACGCCCTTTGCGTCCACCTTCAGCTGGGCCGAGGCAATGGTCGGATAGGGGATGTTGAAGCATTTCGAGAGCGCCACGCCATGGCGCAGCACGAACCGCTTGTTGGTCATGGTGTAGACCGTCGTGCGGGCATTGGCCCAGGCGTAGAGGATGAGCAGGCCGACGCAGACGGCGCCGGCGAGGACGCTCAACACAGCTGTCAACGCCACCTGGTCCAGAGGCTTGGCCGTGATCAGTCCATTGACCAGGTTCCAGGTGGTGAGGCCCCCGAAATACAGGGCCACCCAGTGGGCCTTCATGGCCGAGCGGGCCAGGGTGCGCCAGTCGGGCGAACCCTGCCACAGGATGTGTTCGCCGGCCGGAAGGTGTCCAGGCAGCCCGCGGATGGGCTCGCCGTCATGTTCGTTCTCGCTCACAGCCATGGCTCCTGACGGTCACGGGTGGCGTACAGGAGGCCACCGCCGAAATAGCCCATGACGCGATCTTCTTCGTAAAGGGTGATCTGGTCCGTGCTTTCCAGTGCCGGAGCATCGGCGAACTGCGCGGCCGTAACCGTTTGGGTTTTAACCGTGTTTTTCGATCCGCTGACGACGACCATGGTCATTGGAATGACAACCTTGCGGCCGGCCTCGCCGCCGACGGCGACTTCGAGATAACGGATCAGGACTTCGGACCGGTCCACCCAGGCATCGGTGACGATGCCCGCAACCTTTCCGTCGCAACCGATCATCTTCATGCCGCGAGGATCGGGATCCTGGGGGCTGAGATGGAAATCACCGGCGATCCGCATCGGCACGATCTTGGCATGGCCCTCGACCGTAGCGTCGGGATAGCGCGGGCGCTCGGCATAGGAACCCGGCCCGATTCCGTCGACCAGAGGATTGCCGGTCGGCTCGATCGGTGACCCGTCCATCGGCGCACTGCGACGGGCCGCGAGAGGCCGTTTGTCCCGGTTGCCGGGGTTCGGATAGCTGCGGGTGCCGTGACCATGAGGCAGGACGAAGGTCTTTGGGCTGGCCGTGAAGAACAGGCCGCCCAAAGGCTCCTGCCGCCCGGTGACATCGTTCTCGAGCGGATAGCCCTCGCGACGGTCTTCCCGGCGCAGATAGAAGATCAGCCCCGCGAAGAAGAGGAAAAAGGCGATGAGGCAGAACTCTGCCACATCGAAATCACCGAAAAGGTACGGGCTGTCCATGTCAAAGGCTCCTTTGAACCGGGGTCAGGCAGGCAGGTCGGCAAGGCCGAACCGGGGGGTGGATAGGGCAGGCGAGGCGGGGGTAGGCGAGTAGCGAGCCAGGGGCCCGATCGCGACAAGCGCAGCAAACAGCAGGCCGATCTCGAGATGATAGACAACGATGTATCCCGTTGCGGGCGTGGTCATCGCGGCTCCCAGCAGGCCGGCATCGGCGAGGCTGGAAACGAGGTCGCGCAGGCCGCCGCCGACCAGGATCGCGAGACCCACGGCCGTGGCCTGAACGGCGCCCCAGGCTCCCAGAGCGATGCCTGATTTGCCGTCGCTGGCCAGGGCCATGGCGGAGGTCAGGGTTCCGACCGAGAACAGGCCGCCGCCCAGTCCGATCAGAACGACACCGAAACAGAAGACCGGCGTGATGGAGAAGGCACCGCCGCAGATCACCGCCACGAAAGCCAGGATGCCCCAGATGAGCCCATGGCCGGCCAGCCGATGCGGCTCGCCACCCTGAGCCAGCCGGCGTGCCGCGAACGCCAGCCCCGCCAGGGTGCCTGCCGACCACAGTGCCGTCAGGGCCGTCGTCTGACCCACGGACAAATCGAGGACCTTGCCGCCATAGGGCTCCAGAAGCACATCCTGCATCGAGAACGCTGCGGCACCCAGGCCCACGGCGATCAGCAGGCGGCTCGCGCGACCTCCCGCCGAGAACTCGGCCCAGGCGGCCTTGAACTCGGGCCGGGGCTTGTCCTTGGCGGTGAGTGCCAGGTTCTGGGCCTCCTGTTTCCACAGGGCGGTCATGTTCAGGATGATGGCAAGAACAGCCGCGCCCTGGACGACCCCGACCAGCTTGACCTCCTGGAAGTCGGCCAGGATCAGCCCCATCAGGACGCCGGAAATCAGCATGCCGACCAGCAGCATGACATAGAGGAGGGCGACCACCCGGGGCCGGGCATGTTCGGGGGCCAGATCATTGGCCAGTGCCAGACCCGCGGTCTGGGTGGTGTGGATCCCTGCTCCGACCAGCAGAAAGGCTACCACGGCGGCGATGTGGCCGATCCACTCTGCACCGACTCCGCGGCCGCCACTGATCAGCAAGGCAAAGGGCATGATGGCGAGGCCGCCGAACTGCAGCATGCTGCCGAACCAGATGTAGGGGCCCCGCCGCCAGCCGAGATGTGACCGGTGCGTATCCGACCTGTGTCCGATCAGGGCACGAAGCGGGGCAAACAGGAACGGTATGGCGACCATGGCGGCGACCATGACCGCAGGCACGTTCAGCTCGACGATCAGGACCCGGTTCAGGGTTCCCGTCAGCAGGACAGTCGTCATCCCGACCGAAATCTGGAAGAGCGAAAGCCTCAGCAGGCGGCTGAGCGGCAGTTCGGTTGTTGCTGCATCGGCAAAGGGCAGGCAGGCGGTTATCAGGCGCGCCCACTGTGCGCGGGCGTCGCCTCTCGCCGCCTTCTCTGCCTTCCAGTCGAGCAGCAGTTCGTTCAGCACCGGCGCAGCTCCATCGCCTGCGATGTGTAAAATCCACCCTGGACCCGACGACTGCGACCGACAGAGCAGCCGGGCAGGCGCGAAAGGCGCATGGCCAGGGCCGCCAGATCAGCGGGGGCGATCGCGGGGGCTCTGTCGGCGCGCGGAAAGACCTTGCCCATCGTCAGCATCAGCATCAGTGCCGGTGTTCGAGGCGTGATGGTGAAGATCACCGATCCGCGCGTACGGGCCGAAAGCGAGGCGAGGACCCCCACGATGTCGTCTGTGCGGTAGTGGATCAGGCTATCCATGGCGACGACGTGGTCAAACTCGCCGAGGTCCGGCGACATCATGTCCCCGGCGCGCCAGTCGATCGTCCCGGCCAAATCCTGAGGTGCGCGCTCGCGAGCGATATCGACCAGACTTGCGGAGACATCGATGGCAACGACGTCCGCACCGCGTCTGGCCGCCTCGACAGCCAGGGCTCCGGTGCCGCAACCGGCATCGAGGATGCGCAGGCCCCTCATGTCGTCCGGCATCCAGGACAACAGGACATTGCGCATCTCGTCCCGGCCTGCTCGGACGGTGGCGCGGATCCTCGAGACCGGTGCGTCACTGGTCAGCTGCGCCCAGGCGTCCAGGGCCGTGCGGTCGAAATACTCTTCAAGCCGGCCGCGATACTGATCCCAGGTCGCGCTGGTCCTTTGATCGATCGTGGCGGTCATTGGTCAAATCCCAGGAACTCGAAGATGTCGCGGTCGCGCATGGGCTCGGCCTCGATCGGGTCCATGCCGTCCCAGAGGGACTGGGCCAGGCGCATGTATTCGGCCTTGGCGGCTTCCAGCTCGGGAGAGCCGTCCATCTCGAACACGACCGACTTCTTGAGGCGGCTGCGGCGGATTTCGTCGAGGTCGGCGAAGTGGGCGATACGCTTCAGGCCGATCGCTTCATTGAACCGGTCGATCTCGTCGGTGCCGGCGCTGCGGTTGGCGATGATGCCGCCGAGGCGGACCTGATAGTTTTTGGACTTGGCCTTGATGGCCGCGACGATGCGGTTCATCGCGAAGATGCTGTCGAAATCGTTGGCCGTGACGACCAGCGCCCGCTCCGCATGCTGCAGGGGGGCTGCAAAGCCACCGCAGACGACGTCGCCGAGGACATCGAAGATCACGACATCGGTGTCTTCGAGAAGGTGATGTTCCTTCAGGAGTTTCACAGTCTGGCCGACAACATAGCCGCCGCAGCCAGTGCCAGCGGGGGGGCCGCCAGCCTCGACGCAGCGGACCCCGTTGAAGCCCTCATAGACATAGTCCTCGGGGCGGAGTTCCTCGGAGTGGAAATTCACGGTCTCCAGCACATCGATGACCGTCGGCACGAGCCGCTTTGTCAGGGTGAAGGTACTGTCGTGCTTGGGGTCGCAGCCGATCTGCAGCACCCGTTTGCCCAGCAGTGAAAAGGCTGCCGACAGGTTGGAGCTGGTGGTCGATTTGCCGATCCCGCCCTTGCCATAGACGGCAAAGACCTTGGCTGTGCCGATGTTCAGCGTTGCGTCCATCTCGACCTGAACCGATCCGGCACCATCCGGCGGACGGCGCTTCAGGGTCTGGGGCATTTCGAGGGTAATGGTCATTGTCAGTCCTTGATCCTCAGGCCGCAACTGCGGGGGTGAGGCCTTCGAGGCGATCTTCGAGTTCGTCGGCGGCGTCGCGGAGCGCCTGTAGCGTCGCAGGATCCGGGGCCCAGTAGGCGCGGTCCGAAGCTTCCAGCAGCCGGTTGGCCATGCGGGCCGACGCCTTCGGGTTCAGCTTTGCCATGCGGGCCCGCATCTCGGGGTCCAGCACGAAGGTCTCCGAGATTTCCTTGTAGACCCAGGGCTGGACATCGCCGGTCGTGGCGGACCAGCCGAGGGTATTGGTCACCTGGGCCTCGATCGCGCGAACGCCTTCGGATCCGTGCTTCAGCTGACCCTCGAACCAGCGCGGGTTCAGGACACGGGTGCGGCTTTCCAGGGTGACCTGTTCTGCGAGGGTCCGGACCTTGCCTTCGCCCTGGGTCTGGTCGCCGATATAGACCGGCGAGGCCTTGCCGCGGGCCCGCTCGGCCGACTTGGCGACGCCGCCGAGGGTGTCGACATAGTGGTCGATGGTGGTGACGCCGAGATCGACCGAGTCGAGGTTCTGATAGGCCAGGTCGATCCCGGCCAGGGCGCTGGTCAGCAGGGCGGGTTGCTTCAGCGGCTTCCCGTTGCGGCCATAGGCAAAACCCTTGCGGGATTCGAAGGCATCAGCGAGTTCGCCCTCTTCGGTCCAGGCACCCGAGTCGATCAGAGAGTTGACCGAGGCCCCATAGGCACCCTCTGCATTGGAGAAAACGCGCAGCGCCGCAGTCTCGAAGTCGCAGCCCAGTTTGGCCTGATGCTCAAGCGCACGCTTGCGCACGAAATTCTGCTCGATCGGCTCGTCGGCGGTGGCGGCCAGCCAGGCGGCGTCGGCCAGCATCTTCATCTGCAGGGGAAGAAGGTCGCGGAAGATGCCGGAGACCGTGGTGACCACGTCTACGCGGGGCCTTCCCAGCTCTTCCAGCGAGACCAGTTCGGCTCCACAAAGGCGACCGTATCCGTCGAAGCGCGGGCGGGCACCCATCAGGGCCATGGCCTGGGCGATCGGGCCGCCTTCGCTCTTCAGATTGTCGGTACCCCACAGGACAACGGCCATGGATTCCGGCAGCAGACCCGTTTCTTCGCGGTGCTTGGCCAGCAGCCGATCGGCCTGACGCATGCCATCGGCGACGGCATAGGCGGAGGGAATGCGGAAAGGGTCGAAGCCATGGATATTGCGTCCGGTCGGCAGCATCTCCGGCGTCCGCAGCAGGTCGCCGCCGGGCGATGGCATGACATAGCCTCCGTCCAGTGCCGCGATCAGGGCTTCCATCTCGGGGTTTGTCGAGAGTGCTTCGTTTGTCGTGTGCAGGTGTCGGAACAGATCGATGCCGGTGGCATCGGACGCCAGGCCGCTGATACCCAAAGCGGTACGGGCGTCGGCACCATCGACAAGAGCCTGGACGGCCTCGCGGCCGGGCTTGGGACCTTCGCGGGCCTCGGCGACAGCCAGCAGCAGATCGACGCGTTCGTCTGATGTGAAAGGCTCGCCCAGCACATGCAGGCCGTTCGGGATCAGCGTCTGTTCCAGTTCCTGCAGGTTCGCGATCAGGGCATGGACGCGGGCATCGTCCGAACCTTCGGTCAGCTCGAGGTTCAGCGTGATGGCGGCCTCGAAGATCATCGGGGCCAGCTGAGCGCGCTCTGCACTGGCCTCGATCTCTGTCCCGCGCCAGCGTTCGAGCAGGGCCTTGAGGTCGAGGAGCCCCTTGTAAAGGCCGGCATCGTTGATGGGCGGCGTGATGTAGCTGATCAGGGTCGCGTTCGAGCGCCGCTTGGCGATCATGCCCTCTGACGGGTTGTTTGCGGCATAGAGGTAGAGGTTCGGCAGATCGCCGATCAGCCGGTCGGGCCAGCAGGCCTGCGACAGCCCGGTCTGCTTGCCGGGCATGAATTCCAGCGCCCCATGGGTGCCGAAATGCAGCACAGCGTGGGCACCGAAATCCTCGCGGATCCAGCGATAGAAGGCGCTGAACGCGTGTGTGGGGGCGAATGTCCCCTCGAACATGAGGCGCATCGGATCGCCCTCGATGCCGAAGGGCGGCTGCAGGCCGACGAAGACGTTGCCGAACTCGGCACCCAGCACGAAGATCGACGATCCGTTGGCCAGGGACTTGCCCGGGGCTGGGCCCCAGACCGCCTCGATGTCCGCCAGCCAGCGCTCGCGCAGGACATGTTCGTTGGCCGGGATGCGCACGTGAACATTGCCGTCGGTGCCGAAGCGCGCGGCATTGCCCTCCAGCAGCTTCTCGCGCAGCGCGTCGATGCTTTCAGGGACCTCGACGGTATAGCCCTCGGCAGCGAGACGGCTAAGGGTCTTGTGCAGGCTGGCCCAGACCGACATCTGGGCGGCTGTTCCGGCAGCCCCGGCATTGGGCGGGAAGTTGAACAGGACGGCGGCGATCTTGCGATCGGCGCGTTCGGAGCGCCGCAGGGTAATCATCTTGCCGACGCGATCGGCCAGGCTTTCGGCGCGTTCGGGGCACCCGACCATCGACTTGGCGTCACGACCGGGGAACGTGCAACGCCGGGTACATCCCGTGCACGGCGCGTCCGAACCATCCGTACGGCCCCCGAACATGACGGGGGCGATACCGCCGTCGAGTTCGGGTATGGAGACCATCATTGTGGCCTCCAGCGGAAGCAGGCCCTGTGACCCTGCACTCCATTGCTGGAAGGACTGGAACTCCAGCGGATGGGCCGAGACGTAGGGAACGTCGAACTTGCCGAGGACCTCGGCGGCGGCTTGCGAGTTGTTGTAGGCGGGCCCTCCGACCAGGGAGAAGCCGGTGAGGTTGATCATGGCGTCGACCGTCGGACGGCCGTCCTTCATGAACATCGCGTCCATCGCCGGGCGGGCATCGAGTCCGTTCGCGAAGGCGGGGATCACCCGAACGCCCCGGGCTTCGAACGCCTCGATGACCCCGTCATAGTGCGCTGCGTCCCCGGCCAGCACGTAAGACCGCAGAATGACCAGACCGACCGTGCCGTTGCGTCCTTCATGGGTCGGCAGTGCGTCGGGCCGTTCCGCCATGCGAGCGGCGACCGTGGTGCCCATGCGCGGGTGATAGACTCCGATTTCCGGATACTCGACCGGTGCGGCGGCCTTCATGGCTCCGCGCAGGACGCGGCGTTCGCCATCGGCATATCGGTCCACCAGGAAGCGGACCATCGACACCATGTTTTCGCTCGAACCGGCGAACCAGTACTGCAGGGTCAGGAAATAGGCGCGGACGTCCTGGGCTGTGCCCGGTACGAAGGCGAGGATCTTGGGCAGGCGGCGCAGCATGGCCATCTGCTTCTCGCCGGGGACGCCGCCTGTGGCCTTGGTGTTCCCGCGCAGCTTCTTGAGCATCGCCAGCGGACCCTTGGTCGACCCGTCCATGCGGTAGGGACCCATCTTGGTCAGCTTCACGACCTCGGCCGCCGACATCATGCAGACCATGGCATCGCAGGCTTCGTTCCGGGCCTTCAGCGCCGGCAGGACCATCTGGATATGGTCATCGACGAACAGCATCGAGGCGATGACCAGATCACCCCGGGCGATGTCGGCTGTGCAGGCGTCCAGGGCTGCGGGATCGCTGCCGAACTCCGACGCGGCGTGCAGGGCGATGGTCAATCCCGGAACGGTCCGGCGCAACTCTGTCTGGGCCTGGGCCACGGCACCGGCGAGGTGGTTGTCCAGGGTCACGATCACGACGCGCACCTGTGGCCCGAGCACGGCGGCCTGCGAGGGATCAGCGGCTGTAATGCGATTTTGCATCGTACAACGTCTCCACCCCGATGGTCGCCATGCCGTGCTCGGCGGCGAAGCGTTCCGTGTTTTTTCTGGCCTTGCCGCGAACGAAGAAGGGGATCTTCTTCAGTTCGGCTTCCGCATCGGCGGCCCAGACGATCTCGGACGAGACCAGGGCGATTTCTGTGGACGCTACGCTTTCGCTCGATTGATCCGGGCGAGCAGACCCGGCCCCGTGTCCGCCCAGATGCGAGGCACCGGCCTCGTCGCTGAACTCGAAATCGTCGCGGAACATGTGCAGCAGGTGCTCTTCCAGCCCCATGACGAGCGGGTGAACCCAGGTGTCGAACAGGACGTTGGCGCCCTCGAAACCCATCTGCGGCGAGTAGCGGGCCGGATGGTCCTGCACGTGGAACGGGGCCGAGATGACCGCGCAGGGGATGCGCAGGCGCTTGGCGATGTGGCGCTCCATCTGCGAACCCAGCACCAGCTCGGGCTGCAGGGCGGCGATGGCGTCCTCGACTTCCAGATAGTCGTCAGTAATCAGGGCAGTCAGGCCCAGGCTGGCGGCCGCTGCCCGGACCTCGCGAGCGAACTCGCGATTGTAGCAACCCATGCCAACGACTTCGAAGCCGAGTTCCTCGGACGCCACGCGGGCCGCTGCGATCACATGGGTCGCGTCACCGAAGACGAAGACGCGCTTGCCGGTCAGATAGGTCGAATCGACCGACCGTGACCACCAGGGCATCCGCGACGGGACACCCTCGAGAACGGGCGCGGGATCGAGGCCCGTCAGGGCGCAGACCTCGTGGATGAAATCCAGGGTGGCTCCGTAGCCGATGGGCACGGTCTTCACCGAAGGCTGGCCGCACATCTTCTGGAGCTGCAGGGCGGCCTCGCCCGCGATCTCCGGATAGAGCACCACGTTGAAGTCGGCAGCGCCCATGCGGACGATGTCGGCCGGGGTGGCACCCAGCGGGGCCGTCACATTGATGTCGACGCCGATCCGCTCCAGCAGCCGGGTGATTTCGACGACATCGTCGCGGTGACGGAAGCCGAGGGCCGTGGGGCCCAGGATGTTGCAGGACGGGCGGCGGCTCTCCATCGGCGTCCGCTCGACCACCTTCGTCAGTGAGCGAACCAGCTGGCGGAAGGTCTCGGCGGCGCCCCAGTTTTCCTTCTTCTGGTAGCTGGGCAGCTCCAGCGGAATGACCGGGATCGGCAGGCCGATGGCCAGGGCCATGCCCGCCGGATCGTCCTGGATCAGTTCGGCGGTGCACGAAGCCCCGACAATCATGGCCTGGGGCTGGAAGCGCGCGTGGGCGTCGATGACCGCGGTCTTGAACAGTTCAGCCGTGTCGGTGCCGAGATCGCGCGCCCGGAAGGTCGTGTAGGTGACGGGCGGGCGGGCTCCGCGCCGTTCGATCATCGTGAACAGCAGGTCGGCATAGGTATCGCCCTGAGGGGCGTGCAGGACGTAGTGCAGTCCGGTCATCGCCGTTGCGATCCGCATGGCACCCACATGCGGCGGCCCTTCATAGGTCCAGACCGTCAGTTGCATGCCACAACCTCCCGCCGGGAGGGACGCGCGGGGACAATGGCATCCGACAGGCGGTCACGGCGGTTCATCGGACGGGCAAACAGTTCCGCCAGATCAGCCGCCTGGTCGAAGCCGTGAACCGGGGAGAAGACCAGCTCGATCGACCATTTGGTCGTCAGGCCTTCCATCTCCAGCGGATTGGCGAGACCCAGACCACAGACGGACAGGTCCGGGCGCGCATCGCGGCAACGGTCCAACTGGCGATCGACGTCCTGGCCCTCGCTGAGCCGGGTCGAGGATGGCAGCAGCGGCAGTTCCTTCGCCAGATGCGTCCGGTGCAGATAGGGCGTTCCGACTTCCAGCGGGATCATGCCGAGCTCGCGCGACAGGAACCGGGCCAGAGGCACTTCAAGCTGCGAGTCGGGGAAGAAGAAGATCGATTTGCCTTCCAGACGGGCGCGAACCTTTTCCAGCGCGCGGGTGGCACGTTCGCGGCCGGGGGCCACGACGGTGCGGAAGGTCATCTCGTCGACCCCGAAGGCAACGGCAGCGGCATGCAGCCAGTCGGTCGTGCCCTCGGCGCCGAACGGGAACAGGGCATCGAGACGGACAGCGCCACGGTCCTCGAGGGCACGGGCCGTGTCACCGAGGAAGGGCTGGGCCAGAAGGAAGCGGGTGTTGGGACCGACCGATGGCAGATCGCTGATTCGGCGGGCGGGCAGGGCTTCGACACGCTGGATGCCCATGGCCGCGAACAGGCGACGGAACTGGTCCTCGACCACATCGGGCAGGGCGCCGACGATCAGCAGGGTCTGTTCGGCGTTGGCCGGGGCCGCTGCCATCTGCGGCACGAGCGCTGCGAGGCACGCGTCCTCGCCCTGGGTGAAGGTCGTCTCGATCCCGCTGCCGGAGTAGTTGAGCACGCGGACATTGGGGCTGTGCTTTTCAGACAGGCGACCGGCGGCGCGGCTGAGGTCCAGCTTGATCACTTCTGACGGGCATGAGCCCACCAGAAACAGTAGCTTGATGTCGGGACGGCGGGCCAGCAGGCGGTCGACCACCCGGTCCAGCTCGTCATTGGTGTCGGTCAGACCCGCGAGATCCTTCTCCTCCATGATGGCGGTGGCGAAGCGGGGCTCGGCAAAGATCATGACGCCCGCAGCCGACTGGATCAGATGTGCGCAGGTGCGCGAGCCGACGACGAGGAAGAAGGCGTCCTGCATCTTGCGATGCAGCCAGACGATTCCGGTCAGGCCGCAGAACACCTCGCGCTGTCCCCGCTCGCGGAGCACCGGTGCGTCGGCACAGCCGCCGACGGACGCGGAAGGTTCAAGCAGGCCAGCCGAAGCGCTCATGCAGGCACACCCGAGGCCGGGGCTGCGCTGGGGCGGGCAGGGGCCTGCAGCCGTGCCATCCGGAGCTTCCAGATGAACTGCGCGGCGTTGATGGCGTAGGTCGCGTAGGCCGCCAGGGCGACCAGCAGCTGTTCGCGTGGCGAGCCGACCGACAGCAGGACCATGCCAAGGTAGAGGGTGTGCAGGGCCAGGACGACCATGCTGAACACGTCTTCCCAGAAAAAGGCGGGGGCGAACAACCAGCGCCCGAACACGACCTTCTCCCAGATGCAGCCCGTGATCATGATGGTGTAGAGAAGCACCGTCTTGACCAGCACCGAGATGGTGGCGGCGTTCGCGCCTTCGCCTGTGCTCAGATAGCGCAGCACAAAGCCAAGGCTGATCAGGAACGCCAGGAACTGGACAGGAGCCAGGATACCCTGAACCAGGGTCCAGGCACTGGAATCCCGACGAATGCGTTCCTCAGGCGTATAGAGCGGGGCCGAAACGCGGTGATCGACCCGATGCGTCTCGAGGCTGTGCCGTCCGGTGTGAGCGGGCCAGGGGCAGGGTGAGATGCGGTCAAGAACCGCAGCCAGATGCTGTTCCAGAAAGGGTTTCATTCCGTGATGGCCCGTCTGGTCTTGGTGTCCCAAACCGGATCCTGGGTCGTATGTGTGCGATGACATCGCTCGACTCCGTCACCTCCCGATAGAGGCGCTGAGACAAACCTAGGTCGATGCGACCCAATGTGTCAAATCGATTTGACGTCCAAATAAATTGACACTCGACAGGTCGTCGAGAGGGTTGACTCCGGTCGCGATCAGGCAGCCTATTCTCTCTGTTTGGTAATAAGGATGAACCAGCACCCTCGCCGCCGCCTTCGCTCGTTCAGCGACAGACCAAGGGGATCAGCGCAGGTTTATCCGACGGTCGGACGTGAGGTCCGGTCGGTTTTTGAGCGAGCGCTTCGCCGGGTGGATGGGGATCACGCCTGACGTACGAATGATCGAACTCCGGGGAGGAGGGTAGATGGCTTACGTCCACCGTGCACTGAGCACACAGGATTCACTCGAGGAGATGAACGCCTCAGGGCTCGTCGTGCCGTTCGAGGCGTCGGAGCGAGAACTGCTCGCATCACCCTCACCGGCAGCCCTGGCCCAGTTGATCGAAGGCGAGATCATCCCCCGCCTGCTGATGGCTCATCAGGCCGGAGGTCGGAGCGAAGTCATTCCCATGACGACCGGCGTCATCGCGCCATCCGAACTCAGCCGGTTTGCGCGCCAGGTGATGACCGAGGATCTTTCGACCCTGATCGACCATGTCGACCTGCTGATGCGGCGTGGCGTGGCCGTTGAAACCATCTATTTCGACCTGCTGTCCCCGACTGCCAAACTGCTCGGCGTCATGTGGGAAGAGGATGCCTGCACCTTCAATGATGTGACCATCGGCCTGTGCCGGTTGCAGCAGATCGTCTACGAATTTGCCGACCGGGTACATCTTGGTACCGGGGGTGGCGACGGGCGAACCGCGCTTTTCTCTCTGACGCCCGGTGACCAGCATTCCTTTGGCCTTGTCCTGGTCGTCGAATTCTTCCGGCGCGCAGGATGGCGAACCGTCTGCATGACAGATGCCACGGCGGAAGACCTGGCCGAGACGGTGCGGCGTGACCATTTTGACCTCATCGGGTTCTCCATGGCCGATCACAACTGGCTGGAAGGCCTGCAACCCGTCATCGCCAACCTTCGATCGGTCTCTCGCAATGCAGGTGTCCGGGTGATTGTGGGGGGCAAGGCCTTCACGGACGATCCCTCTCGCGTGGCTTTCGTCGGGGCGGACGAGACCGCCGAAGATGCGCGTACCGCCGTAAAGACCGCCGAACGACTTGTAACGACTTCCATCGCCGTCGCTTGAAGTAGCGACCCCGGACCGATACTGCGCATCGATGACCATTCTTTCGACCCCGTCGGCATCGATGCCCTTCCAGCACCCTGAGCGGGTCTTGGGAGCCATGTCATCCGATGCGGCAGCCGGTCTTGTTGCTGCCGCCAGTGATATCGCGATCGTTCTCGATCGGGATGGGGTCGTTCAGGACCTTTCCGTTTCCAGCGACGACCTGGTTCGCAGCGGGCTGGGCGACTGGCGGGGCCAGCCGTGGATCGACACGGTCGACTCGAGCAGTCGTGCGAAAGTCAGCGACATGCTGAAGGATGCTTCAGCCGGGCAGCCGTCGCGTTGGCGCGAGATCAATCATCTGGGCGAACATGGTTCCTCGGTTCCTGTTCGTTACTTTGCGCTGGGCGGCGCGTCCGACGGGCGCGTCATCGTCATAGGACGCGACCTTCAGGCCAGTGCGGTCCTGCAGCAGCGGCTGCTTCAGGTTCAGCAGTCGGTGGAACGGGACTACCTGCGTCTCCGCCAGGCCGAGTCGCGATACCGGCTGCTGTTTCAGTCGGCGTCCGAGGCTGTGTTGATTCTCGATGCGGCCACGCGCCGGATCAAGGAAGCCAATCCTGCCGTTTGCCGGCTGACCGGCCTGACGGATACCACCGTCGCGGGGCAGGCGTTCCTTGCCCTGCTGGATCCAGCCAGTGTGGAAGCCGCCTCGCGTCTCCTGAACGCCGCAACCAGCGTCAGTACGCCCGACCCTGTGCCGGTCATGTTGATCGACGGTACACCGTGTCTGCTGGCCGCCTCCATGTTCCGACAGGATCGATCGGCTTCCCTCCTGGTTCGCCTGATGACCGATCAGCCGGTCGTCGCAGTTTCTGATTCTCACGCGACATTGACGGCCGTTCTGGACCGGATCTCGGATGCCTTCGTCGTCACCGACACCGATCTTCGCATCCTCACTGTCAATCCGGCCTTTCTGGAACTGACGCACCTTTCGAGCCGGGAGGAAGCGACCCGGCTTTCGCTTGATCAGTTCCTCGGGCGTCCGCAGATCGATCTGAAGATCATGCTGACCCAGCTGAAGGAGCATGGAACGCTCAGGAACTTTGCGACAGTCCTGCGTGCCGGCTTTGGCGAGATGGAGGAAGTCGAGGTATCGGCCGTTGCCGTGCCGGACGATGCTCAGCCCACCTATGGCTTCAGTATCCGCAATGTCGCACGTCGGCTTGCCCCGGCGCAGGCCGCCGGGACCGCCTTGCCGCAGTCCATCGAGCAGTTGACCCAGTTGATCGGGCGGGTGCCGATGAAGGAGATCGTCCGCGAGTCGACGGATCTCATCGAAAAGCTGTGCATCGAGGCGGCGCTGAACCTGACGTCGGACAATCGTGCCTCGGCCGCTGACGTGCTGGGGCTCAGCCGGCAAAGCCTCTATTCGAAGCTTCGTCGATACGGTCTGGGGAATCTGGACGATATCGACGAATAGACCACGAAAAGTGTCAATCTGAGTTGACGCTTTCTACTGTCCAATACACTGTGCGGTATGGACAGAACGCTCGCCGTCGTGCCCGCCAGTCGCCTGCCGTCTCCGGCGGCGGTTCTGGCCCTGTTCAAGCCCATCACCTGGTTTCCACCCATGTGGGCCTTCATGTGCGGGGTTGTGTCTTCGGGCGAGTCGTTCGAGGGGCGATGGCTGTTCCTGATCGCCGGCATCGCCCTGACCGGGCCTCTGGTTTGCGCGACGAGCCAGGCCGTCAATGATTGGTTCGACCGTCATGTCGATGCGATCAACGAGCCGGACCGTCCGATCCCGTCCGGACGCATCCCGGGTCGCTGGGGTCTGGCGATTGCCATCCTCTGGACCGGGTTATCCGTCGTCGTAGCGGCCTTCACCGGTCCGTGGGTGCTCGGAGCGACATTGCTGGGTCTGGCTCTCGCCTGGGCCTACAGCGCCCCGCCATTGCGGCTAAAGATGAGCGGTGTGGCAGGGCCTTTTGCCGTCGCCCTATCCTATGAGGGTCTGACCTGGTTCACGGGGGCCGCCGTCATGGCCGGTGCCCTGCCGGGCGCGCCGGTGCTGATCCTCGCAGCCCTCTACAGCTTTGGGGCCTATGGAATCATGGTCCTGAACGATTTCAAGGCCGTGGAAGGAGACAGGCTGATGGGCGTGCGATCGCTTCCAGCCGAGCTCGGAATCGCGCCTGCCTCATGGATCGCCTGCGCCGTCATGGCGGCCCCCCAGGTGCTGGTGGTCGCTCTGTTGTTTGTGGCCTGGGACCGTCCCTGGCACGGCGCGGTCGTGGCCGCGCTTCTGGTGGTCCAGGGCTTTCTCATGAAGCGGTTGATGGGCGACCCCGTCCGTCTGACCCCCTGGTACAACGGGACCGGTACGACGCTCTATGTTTTAGGAATGCTGGTGTCGGCCTTTGCCGTCGGCAGCCTGTCGGGAGTCGGCGCATGACACGGAAACCCCTTGGCTGGGTCGGTATCGTTCGCTTGGGTCTGGTGCAGAGCGCCTTGGGTTCGATCGTGGTGCTGACCACATCCACCCTGAACCGGGTGATGGCAGTGGAACTGGCCTTGCCGGTCATGCTGCCCGCCGCGCTGGTGGCCTGGCATTATGTGGTCCAGCTGTCGCGGCCTCGCTGGGGGCATGGCTCCGACATGGGCCAGCGTCGAACCCCCTGGATCGTGGGCGGCATGGGCGTGCTGGCGCTTGGTGCCCTTCTGGCTACCAATGCGACAGCCATCATGGCGAGTTCGCCTGCGGTTGGGATCATCCTGGCCCTGATCGCCTTTTCGATGATCGGCGGCGGTGTCGGTGCTGCCGGCACCTCGCTTCTGGCGCTTCTGGCCACCCGGGTCGTCCCCGCACGCAGACCGGCCGCAGCGGCCATCACCTGGATCATGATGATCGTAGGCATCGTCATCACCGCCGGCGTGGCGGGAGCCCTGCTTGATCCGTTCTCGATGCAGCGACTGGCCATGATCGCGAGCGGCATCGCCTTCATTGCCTTCACCGTGACCCTGGTTGCCGTGATGGGTGTCGAGGGCACCGCAGAGGCAGTCGCCGTCGCGACTGGGACCGAGCCCAGGCCATCGTTTGGTGTGGTCCTTCGCGAGACTCTGGCGGACCCGCAGGCCCGTCGTTTCGGCATCTTCGTCTTCGTCTCCATGCTGGCCTACAGCGCGCAGGACCTGATCCTCGAGCCTTTCGCCGGGCTGGTATTCGGGATGACTCCCGGCCAGTCGACCCAGATGTCCAGCGTCCAGCACGGTGGCGTGCTGCTTGGCATGATCCTGGTCGGGGCCGCAGGCGGGATGATCGGTGGGCGGGGTTCGGGATGGATGCGCGGCTGGACCGTGCTGGGCTGTGCTGGATCCGCGGTCGCGCTGTTTGGTCTCGCCATGGCGGCCGAGGCCGGGCCGGGCTGGCCGATCCGGCAAACCGTCTTTGCCCTGGGCTTTTTCAACGGCATCTTCGCCGTCGCGGCCATTGGCTCAATGATGGGCCTCGCGGGCGCCGGTCAGGACGGCCAGACCAGTGGCGGGCGCGAAGGCATCCGCATGGGGGTCTGGGGCGCGGCGCAGGCCATAGCCTTTGCTGCCGGCGGATTTTTTGGCGCCGTGGGCGTCGACGTCGGTCGCCAGGTTTTCGCTGAAACCTCGACGGCCTTTCTGACAGTGTTTGCGGTCGAAGGCCTCCTGTTCATCGTATCGGCCGGGATTGCCCTGACCATTGGCGGCGCAGCCGCTGCTACTCGCACAAGCAAGAATTTCACCCCGCCCGTTGGAGACACCGGTCATGTCCAGGCTTGATACCCATACTCTGGCGGAGCAGTTCGACTGCGTCGTCGTCGGCGGCGGACCATCCGGTTCGACCGCAGCACGCCAGCTTGCCGCTGCTGGGCGCTCCGTCCTGCTGCTGGACCGGGCCGGCCGGATCAAGCCGTGCGGCGGCGCCGTGCCGCCACGGCTCATTCGCGATTACGACATTCCAGACAGCTTGATCTGCGCCAAGGCCAGTGAGGCGCGCATGATCGCGCCGTCCGAGCGGCGCGTGCACATGCCGATCGACGGCGGATATGTCGGTATGGTCAACCGCGAGACGTTCGACGAATGGCTTCGCGACCGGGCCGCACGTGCGGGGGCCGAACGTCGTGCGGGAACATTCGAGACGGTGGAGCGCGACGCCGACGGCATGGCGCTGGTTACCTATCGACCGGCCGGTGCCGCCAAGACCGATGCTCCGGTTTCGGTGCGGGCGCGAACGATCATCGGAGCCGACGGTGCCCGGTCCCAGGTCGCGGCCCAGACGGTCAAGGGTTCGGATCGGCAGCGCTACGTCTTCGCCTATCACGAGATCATCCGTTCGCCGGGCATCGGTGCCGCCGACTACGAGCCCGCCCGTTGCGACGTCTATTACCAGGGACAGCTTTCACCCGACTTCTATGCCTGGATCTTCCCGCATGGTGACACCGCCAGTATCGGCGTCGGCAGCATGCAGAAGGGCTTCTCCCTGCGCACCGCGGTGACCGAGTTGCGGAAATCCAGTGGTCTGGCGAACTGCGAGACGGTTCGGACCGAGGGAGCGCCAATCCCGCTCAAACCGCTGAAGCGATGGGACAACGGGCGAGATGTCGTGCTGGCGGGCGATGCCGCAGGCGTCGTGGCCCCGGCGTCCGGGGAGGGCCTCTATTATGCGATGGAGGGCGGACGGCTGGCCGCTGATGCGATCGAGGCAACGCTCGCCACCGGGAATGCGAAGGCGCTGGGGATCGCGCGCAAGCGGTTCATGAAGGCGCACGGGCAGGTGTTCCTCGTCCTCGGGGTCATGCAGCATTTCTGGTATCGCTCGGACAAGCGTCGCGAGCGGTTTGTGGCCATGTGCGATGACCCGGATGTCCAGGCCCTGACGTGGCAGGCCTATATGAACAAGGAACTGGTCCGGGCCCGACCGGCCGCACATGCCAAGATCTTCTTCAAGGATCTGGGCCACCTGTTCGGGATAGGCGAGACGACCGGAGCCCGATGAGCGCGCTGTTCAGCAGCGGCCATGTCGTCGATCTGATCCTGATTGTGATGGTGATCGAAGCGGGATGGCTGCTGACGCGCAAATCGCGCTTCGGGCGAGACCGTATGCAGCCGCTGGATATCGCCCTGGCGTTCCTACCAGGGGTGTGCCTTCTGCTCGCCCTCCGAGTTGCATTGACGGGTGGCCCCTGGCCCTGGGTGGCCGTGGCGGTCACGGCGTCCTTTCCGTTTCACCTGCTGGATCTGGCCCGGCGACGGGCACGTTGAAAACCGATTGAGCGGATAACAAAAAGGGCCCCGGTTTCCCGGGGCCCTTTCCTGTCGTTTCACCGAACCTGATGATCAGGTGTTGGCCTTGAGATAGGCGATGACATCGGCGCGCTGTTGCGGCTGCTTCAAGCCGACGAAGCTCATGTTCGTGCCGGGCATGAAGCCACGCGGGTTTTCGAGATACTGGAACAGAACCTCTTCAGTCCAGACAACGCCGCTAGCCTTGTTTGCGGCGGAATAACGGAAGTTCGGCACGGAACCGGCAGTGCGGCCGATGATGCCGTGCAGAGACGGACCGACCTTGTTCTGGCCTTCTTCGATCGCGTGGCAGGTGCGGCACTGGGCGAACACGCGTTGACCTGCGGTGGCGTCGCCGGTCAGACCTGCGAGTTGAAGGGTCGCGCCAGCAGCGGGAGCGGGAGTCGCTGCCGCGGGGGCCGCGGCCGGTGCGGCGGCGGGCGCTTCGGCCGGCGGGGTCGCAGCAGGGGCCGGGGCTGCCGGTGCGGGCGCTTCAGCCGCAGGGGCCTTTTCCTCGCCACCGCTGCAAGCGGATAGCGTGAGCGCGGCGGTTGCCGCCATTACGCTGAACAAACCTAATTTACGCATCTTGGCAGCCTCGCATTTCCCTGTTGGTGGAGGGGACATTAGACCCCACCTGACCCCTGTCAACTGTGGTCATCGACGGACTTTCGACTGCGACGGCCGGTCGCGGCGACCGGGCTCAGGACCTTCGCTCGCTCCGTGACGTGCCCTCATCCTCGAGTTTTCGCCGCCACGAGTGGAGGCTGCGCCAGACAACCAGGACAACCAGAGGTGCTGCGATTCCGACCGCGACGGTCGCGCTGAAAGCGTGCCAGACCGATTCGATGGCCTTCAGCGGGAAGCTCAGCAGGCCCACGGCATAGTAGGCGATAGCGGCAGTAGACAGCCCTTCGACGGTCTGTTGCAGCTTCAGCTGTGTCCCGGCCCGTTTGTCCATGGAGGCCAGCAGCGCAGCACTTGTGGCTTCAGCGGCAACCTCGACCCGGGTGTTCAGCATCTGCGCCATGCGGGCGATACGATCGATCGTAGCTCTCTGGCGCTCGGCGGTGGCGTCACAGGTACGCATCGCCGGATCAAGCCGCCGCTGCATGAACTCGCCCAGCGTCAGCAGACCATCGATATGGGTCTCGCGCAGCATGTCGATCCGTTCGCGAACAATCCCGTGATACGCGGAGGCCGCTCCGAAGCGGAAGCTGGTCCGGCCGATCAGAGCTTCGGTCTCGCCAGCGAGAGCGGCCAGGCGATCAAGAAGCAGGCGATCGGCTTCCGGGTCGGCATCCTCGGCCAGCTTGTGCGCGAGTTCTGCCGCCGTGGCCTCGATGGTGCCCAGTGCGCTGGCCGTCTGACCGGCAACGGGAAACGCCAGGAGCGCCATCAGACGGTAGGTCTCGATCTCCAGCAGACTCTGGACCAGACGACCGGTCAGGGCTGCGTCCCCGGCATGAGCCAGCATCAGATAGCGGGTCATGCCCTGAGCGTCCGGCCGGAAATCCGTCAGAGCGATCGCCGCCCCATCGGCGAGGCGCGCACCGACGACCTCCAGCCCGAACAGGGCCGCAGCGGCGCGCTCGTCGACTTCCGGCCAGACTTCCAGACGGGTTGCGACCAGCACCTCACCGGGAAATGCCGACAGCCAGTCTTCCGGTGCGAGGTCCAGGGCCGATTCAGCGAATGGCGTCGTGCCCGATGGCGCGCGGAAGAAGGTCCAGGTCGACAGTTCGGTATGCCGTTCCCAGCGGACCCGCCAAAGTCCGGCGTCAAGCACGCACCAGCGCGAGGTCGGTCCTGGCTCCGGTTGACCCAGGCGACGACACAGCGCGGCCATGTGAACCCGGTCAGCTTCTTCCCCAGCCTGACCCGACAGGGTCGCAATCCGGGTAATCAGGGCGGGGCCGACGAGGGGTGTGAACGGGCGAGCATGCGCCTCAGCGATGAGTACGTCCCGCTGGGGATGGTAACGCCACCGCGTGGTGGCAGCCGATGTCGACTGGCTCATTCCCGATCCCCCTGCAGACCCGATCCACGTTAGGCGAAGAACGAGCGCCCATCAAATGAGGCAGGTTTTCCTGTCGCCGCACCCGCGGCGGCAGGCCATCTCAGGCGTCCAGAGGCGCGTAGATGGCCTCCCGGAACGGGCTGGCTCCGACGCGGCGAACCGTATCGATGAAGCGCTCGCCGTCCGTCCGGATATCGAGGTAGCGGTTCAGGGCACGCTCGATGGCGAGGGGGGTTTCGTCAGCAGACAGGCTACGCCCGACGATCTCGCCCAGCGCCGCCTTTTCGTCCGGAGAACCGCCGACGGTGATCTGGTAGAATTCCTCGCCTTTTCGGTCGACGCCCAGAATGCCGATGTGCCCGACATGGTGGTGACCGCAGGCATTGATGCAGCCGCTCATGTTGATTCGTACCGGGCCGATCCTCTCCTGATGGTCGAGGTCGGCGAGGCGCCGGGACAGGGCCTGGGCGACCGGGATGGATCGTGCATTGGCCAGACTGCAGTAATCCAGACCCGGGCAGGCGATGATGTCGGTGGCCAGATCGGCATTGGCCGTGGCCAGACCGGCCGCATCCAGCGCGCGCCAGATCGTGGGAAGTTCATCCAGCCGGACGTGCGGCAGGACGAGGTTCTGCTCATAGGCCGCGCGCACTTCGTCGAACCCGAAGCGTTCGGCCAGATTGGCAACAGCTTCCATCTGGGCGGCCGTGATGTCGCCAGGCACGCCGTCGACCGGCTTCAGCGAGATGATGGCGCTGGCATAACCGGCCACCTTGTGGCGGCGGACATTGTTGCGGGTCCAGCGGGCGAACTCGGGCTCCGCGAGGACAGCGCGGTCGAAGGCACCTGAATGCCGGGTCAGGGTTTCGAACGGCGGCGGAGCGAAACTGGCCCGGATACGCTCAAGTTCATCCGTCGGCAGGATCAGGTCCTCGAGCCGGAGTTCGGCGTGATGTCGTTCCACCTCCTCGCGGAAGGCCTCGATGCCGATGGCCTCGACCAGGATCTTGATCCTGGCCTTGTGGATGTTATCGCGCCGTCCCAACAGGTTGTAGGCGCGCAGGATGGCCGTCAGATAGGCCAGGATTTCCCGCCCGGGCACGGCCGATGCAATCTCCTTAGCGATGTGGGGCAGGCGGCCCTGACCGCCGCCGACGAAGACCCGGAAAGCCGTCTGTCCGTCAGCGCCCTGCACGATCTGCAAGCCAACGTCGTGGGTCCGGATGGCCGCGCGGTCCGTCTCTGACGCGATCACGGCGATCTTGAACTTGCGCGGCAGGAAGGAAAACTCGGGGTGGATCGTGGACCACTGGCGCAGGATTTCGCACCAGGGCCGCGGATCCTCGATCTCGTCGTCGGCCGCGCCTGCGAAGACATCCGTCGTCACATTCCGGATGCAGTTCCCGCTGGTCTGGATAGCGTGCATCTCGACCATGGCCAGGTCTTCCAGAATCGTCGGGATGTCGGTCAGGGCTGGCCAGTTGAACTGGATATTGGTCCGGGTCGTGAAATGGCCGTAGCCCTTGTCATAGGTCCGGGCGATATGGGCCAGCTTGCGCATCTGGGCCGATCGCATCACGCCATAGGGCACCGCCACCCGAAGCATGTAGGCATGCAATTGCAGGTAGACGCCGTTCATCAACCGCAGCGGCTTGAATTGATCCTCGGTCAGGGCTCCAGACACGCGGCGGGCCACCTGATCGCGGAACTCGGCGATGCGGTCCTGCACCAGCGCTGAATCGAACTCGTCATAGCGATACATCAACGGGCATCCAGACTGTGACCGACGGTCGGGCCGGTCGCGCGGATGGTCTCCTTCAGCCGGTCCCTGCCCGAAGGCGTCTGGCCGCGCACCTCGACGAGATATGGATTGACGAAGACGTCGGGGCGCGCGGCCGCGCGTCCCAGGGCGGCATCTGCCTGATCTTCGTCGAAAGATGCAGCCTGGAGCATGGCGTCGACCGCGCCATCATCAGCCCCGACATAGATGACACGACCGTCCGACAGGCGATTGGCGGTGATCAGCTTCATGCCGCCACCTCTGCCCGCACATCCAGTTCGGCAGCACTGAAGGCGGCGCACTCACCGACGAACAGCAGAGCAGGACCGGTCAGGTTCGATCGCGCGACCATTCCGCCGAGATCGCCCAGCGTGCCCGTGATGACACGCTCGTCCGGGCGGCTGCCGTTCTCGACGATTGCCACCGGCGTGGCCGGAGCCCGGCCCGCCGAGATCAGGGAGGCTGCGGTTTGACCAGCCCGGTCGGTCCCCATGTAGATGGCCAGCGTCTGGTTGGCCGCCGCCAGCCGGGTCCAGTCCGGAGCGATGCCACCGGGTTTTTCCTGGGCCGTGACAAAGGTCACAGACTGGGCGTGATCCCGATGCGTGAGCGGAATGCCCGCCGACGCCGCACAGGCGAGGGCCGCCGTCACGCCGGGAACGACAAACACAGGCACGCCGGCCTTGCGCATGGCCTCCAGTTCTTCGCCACCGCGGCCGAACACGAAGGGATCACCGCCTTTCAGGCGCACGACACGCTGGCCGGCGCGGGCCTCGGCGATCATCAGGGCCTCGATCTGGTCCTGGGGCACGGAATGGTCACCCCGGCTCTTGCCCACATATAGACGACGGGCGTCGCGCCGGGCTCGCTCCAGCACGGCCTCGGGCACCAGCCGGTCGTAGATGACGACATCGGCGTCCTGAAGGATCCGCAAGGCCTTCAGGGTCAGCAGTTCCGGGTCGCCGGGGCCGGCACCGACGATATGAACAACGCCTGTCTCGGGCGCGGCGGCATTCAGCAGGCGCAGCATCTCGCGTCGCGCCTCCAGTGGCTTGCCGGCCGCGACAAGGTCGGCGGCATGCCCGCGAAAGGCCCGCTCCCAGAAACGGCGGCGGGCCAGAAAGTCGGGGACACTGGCCTTCACCGTGTCGCGAATGTCTCCGGCCAGTCGGGCGAGGGGGCCCGTAGCCGCCGGGATGATGGCCTCGATCTTCGAGCGGATGTCGCGGGCCAGGATGGGGGCGGACCCTCCTGTCGCAATGCCGATCACCACGCTGTCACGATCGACGAAGGCTGGAGTCTGGAAGTCGGCCAGCGCAGGCTTGTCGACGACATTGACGAGGGCTCCTGCAGACCGGGCGAGCGATGCCAGCCGCGCGGCCTCGACCTCATCCTCGATCGCGATGAAGACCAGCCGCGCGTTGCAGAAATCCTCAGCCACCGGACCGCGCACGATCGGGGTCGGACCACCGCGGGACTGCTCGTTCTCGGGGGGTGGGCCGTCCGGTGTGAACCAGGACAGTTCGGCCGGGCTGGACAGGAACAGGCGCAATTTGGCAAGCGCGGGCTCACCGCTACCGACCACGACCACGCGAGCGTTCTGGAGGGGAATTGAGGCGAGGAAAACTTGCATCTGCGGTGAGGCTCCCGCATCGCCGACGCCCCTTGCGACGCGCGATCCGAGCCCCGCTTATGAAGAAATCGTCCCTTTGCTCACAAACCAGATTGTTTTGTTCGCGCTGATAGGATTTCTGACGACGATGGCCAGACCGTTGCTTCCCCTGAACGCCCTTCGTGCCTTCGAGGCTGCGTCCCGACACCTGAGTTTCTCCAAGGCGGCGGACGAGCTTTCGGTCACGCCCGGCGCCATCAGCCAGCATATCCGCCTGCTGGAAGACACCATTGGCCAGCCATTGTTCCGGCGCGAGGCCAAGGGCCTGCAGTTGACCGATCTTGGCCGGTCGGCTGTTCCGCTGCTGCGCGACGGCTTCGAGCGGCTGATGGACGGCTCGGCCATGCTGCGTGAGCCGGTTCGCAGGAAACAGGTCTCCGTCAGCGTGGCGCCGTCGTTTGCCGCCAAATGGCTGATGCCCCGCATGGATGATTTCCATGCCGTGCACCCCGAGATCGAGGTCTGGATCAGCGCGGACATGGAGCCGGTCAGCCTGTCAGACGGCAATGTCGATCTGGCCGTCCGCTACGGGCCCGGGGGTTATGCCGGGACGATCGCGGACCTTTTGATGTCGGAGACCGTGTTGCCGGTGTGCGCTCCATCGATGGTTCAGGGTGACCACCCGATCCGCACGCCGGCGGACCTGATTCACAAACCGCTGCTGCATGACGTGTCGGCCGATGCAGACCCCAGCCGACCGGACTGGGCGATGTGGCTGAAGGCCCGCAAGGTGCGTCACCCGGATCCGCGAAAGGGTTCACGATTCAATCAGTCCAGCCTGCTAATCGAGGCGGCGCTCGCAGGGCGGGGTGTTGCCCTGGCCAAGCGCGCCCTGGCGCAGGCCGATCTGGCGTCCGGGCGGCTGGTGGCCCCGTTCCCGGACGGTTCGGAAGCGGTTGGCTTCGCATACCATGTCATCCTGCCACGCGATCGACCGGCCTCGCAGAGCGCAAAGGCCTTTGTCGCATGGCTGAACAAGCAGGCCGTCGATCACGACAATACCATGGGACAGCTGTGAGCATGAAAACCGTCTTCATCACCGGGGCGACCTCGGGCATCGGCGAGGCCGCCGTCTACGCGTTCGCGAACGCGGGCTGGAAGGTCGTGGCCACCGGTCGCCGGGCTGACCGGCTGGAGGCCCTTGCTGCTGCCGTTGGGCCGGACAAGGTCCACACACTGGCCTTTGATGTGCGCGACGAGGCGGCGCGCGACGCCGCGATCGCCAGCCTGCCTAAGGATTTCGCGACGATCGACCTGCTGATCAACAATGCCGGTCTGGCGCTGGGCGTGAACCCGGCGCAGCAGGCCGACCTCGATCAGTGGAAGACCATGATCGACACCAATGTCACGGCGCTTGTCTCGATGACGCACAGGCTGTTGCCGGCGCTGATCGCGGCGAAGGGAGCCATCATCAATATCTCGTCGGTGGCGGCGACCTATCCCTACCGGGGCGGCAATGCCTACGGCGGGACCAAGGCCTTCGTGCACCAGTTCTCGCTGGGGCTCCGGTCGGACCTTCACGGCACGGGCGTTCGCGTGACCTCGATCGAGCCGGGAATGGTCGAGACCGAATTCACCCTCGTCCGGACAGGCGGAGACCAGTCGGCATCCGATGCCATCTATGGCGGGGCCGACCCGATGACCGGTGCAGACATCGCAGCCACCCTGCTGTGGGTCGCTGAACTGCCGCCGCACCTGAACATCAACACATTGGAGCTCATGCCGGTCAGCCAGTCCTTCGCGGGTTTCCAGGTCTCGCGCGCGTGACTTTGCAATCCGATCGACCCGTCCTGCCGCCGCTCGCCCGGGCGCTAGGATTTGCCGGTTTGCTGCCTCAACTGGCTGTCGTCACCATACTGATCGGAGGCGGGCCGGACGTCCGTTTTACGGCCCTGAGCGTCGGCTACGGCTATGCGGCCCTGATCTTCAGCTTCCTCGGCGGCGTCTGGTGGGGACTGGGGGCCATGGGGGGGAGCAGGACGCCGGGCTGGGTCTGGGTCGCATCGGTGGCGCCGTCTCTGCTGGCCCTTGCAACGGCTTGGCCCTGGGCGACAGGCGGCACCTGGCCGGGCCCCTCGATGATCGTGCTCGGGCTCTGCCTGATGGGCAGCGTCCTCGTCGATCTGCGGCTGGCAGGGCTTGGCCTGACTCCTGGCGGGTGGATCGCCCTCCGCGCGCCTCTGTCGGTTGGCCTGGGGCTGCTGACGCTGACCGCCGGGCTGCTCTGACATGCACGCCATGACCACCACCGAGGTCTTCCTCCTGGCCCTGCTGCTGATCTTTACCGTGCCGTGGCTGCTCTGGCGCGGACTGAAGACCGACTATTATGCGCCCTTGGTCGTGGTTCAGATCGTGAGCGGAATCCTGCTTGGGCCCGGCGTGCTTGGAGCCATCTTCCCGGCATACTACGCCTTTGTCTTCAATCCTCAGGTCGTGACCGCGCTCAACGGGATCGCCTGGTGGGCGGTCATGATCTTTGTCTGGGTGGCCGGGATCGAGCTGGACCTCAAACAGGCCTGGAAACACAGGGTCGAAACAGGGATCACCTCGGGTCTGGCCCTTGCCGTGCCGCTGGTCTTCGGCAGCCTGGCCGCGCTGATCATGCTGCAATCGCCGGGCTGGGCCGGAGAAGCGGGGCAGCCCTGGCAGGTGGTCATCGGGATCGGCATGGCCTGCGCGGTGACGGCCCTGCCGATCCTGGTCCTCTTCCTGGACAAGCTGCAGGTTCTGCGGGAGCCGCTCGGTCAGCGTGTGCTGCGCTATGCCAGCATCGACGATATCGCCATCTGGGCTGTCATGGCCCTGATCCTGCTGGACTGGGAGAGGGTCGGTCGGCAGGGCACGTTCCTGGTCGCCTTCGGTCTTGCCGCGTTTGCCGTACGGGCCCTCATGCGCAGGCTTGAGCCAAAGGATCGCTGGTATTTCGGTTTGATCTGGCTTGCTGCCTGTGGCCTGGCCGCCGACTGGGCTGGACTTCACTACATGGTCGGGGCCTTCCTTGCCGGGGTCGTGCTGGACAGCGACTGGTTCGATCGCAAGTCGCTGGATGCGTTCCGCGACCATATCCTCCTGGCGATCATGCCGGTGTTCTTCCTTTCAACAGGCTTGAAAACCCAGTGGGGCGTTGGCGGTTTGATGGTCTTTGGTGCGGCAGGTCTGCTCCTCGCAGCGTCGGTGGCGGGCAAGCTGGCGGGGGTGCACCTCGCGAGCCTTATCCTCAAATGGCCGAAAGGCGAGGCCTCGATCATCGGCTGGCTGCTTCAGACCAAGGCCCTGATCATGATCATCTTTGCCAACATCCTTCTGGACAAGGGGATCATTACGAACGACGCCTTCACGGCCCTGTTGCTGATGGCCGTGGGCTCCACGATGCTGACCATCCCGATGGTCACGCCAAAGCTGAAGCGAGCGTCTTCGAACGTCGCGCCGGCGGCACCCTAGCGGTTGCCTTCCGGGCCGGGCTGGGAGGCGGGCGGGACGTCAGACGGCGGTCCCGCGACCATGGCCGTCAGGGCCTTGCTGCGAAGGGCAACCCACATCGCGGAGGCCAGCAACACGGAGTTGGCAACAAACGGGGCAGGCTCTGACCATTCATAAAGAGCGACCCCGATGACCGGTGGGGCCAGAAAGCTCAGGCCAGCGATGGACATGATCAGACCGGCAACGGCTCCCTGCTCGTGCCCTTCAACGGCGAGGGACGATCCCGCGGTAAAGCCCGGGCGGGCGAAACCGATGCCCATGGACACGATCGCATAGCCGACGACGACGCCGTAGTAGCCGGGTGCCGCAATGCTGATGAGATTGCCAACAAGGGCCAGCCCCGCGCCCCAGCGCATCAGGGCGCCGGGCTGAAGCCTGAGCAAGGGGATCAGTCCCCACTGGACCATCAACGTTGCAGCAGCCCCTGCAAACATGGCGACGGCGATGAAGGGCTGAGCTTGGGTCAGCCCCGTGCCCGTCTCGGCCATTTCGTCGATGATGTGAAAGCCCAGCACAGAGATATTGACGGCCTGGGCCCCAGTGACCAGCAGGCCGTAGAGCAGGAAATCTCGCACCCTGCGATCCTTCCAGAGCCCCTTGCCGACGTCGCTGCGCTGGCCACTGGCCGAGGGGATGCGGACGACGTCTCCGCTGGGCAGCTTTATCCAGACGATTGCGAGCACGACCGCGCCCATCAGCGCAAAGGCATACATGGGACCTGCGAGTCCGATGATTGGCAGAATGAACAATGGCGAGAGGACAGGCCCGATGACGGTTCCCAACCCCTGTGCCGAGGCCAGCAAGGACATCGCCTGGGTCCGCTCCTCCGGAGAGGTGCGATCGGCAACATAGGCCTGGGACGCGATCGGAGCGGCCGAGCCGAACACGCCATAGACGCAACGGGCCACCGCCATCAGGGAAAAGGCGGCCCCGCCGGCGAGCCAGCCTTCCAGTCCTGACGTAGCAGCCAGGCCAAAGCTGCTCATCGACACAACGAAGCCGGAAAGGCCGATGAGAATGACCTTCTTGCGCCCGAGCCGATCCGACAGTCGGGCCCAGACCGGCGAAGCAAAGGTCCAGAGCAGAGCCGAAATGGCAAAGGCTCCGGCCACAAGGGTGTCTGAGAGGTCGAACTGCCGACCGATCGCCGGCAACACCGACTGCAGCCCCATGTTTCCCGCCGCTGCGATCAGGCTGACAGCGAACAGGATCGCAAAGGCGGAAGAGGTCGGGCGCACGTCGTTTGCTTACGCCGCGTCGTCACCGGTTGCCAGACAGAGATGGCCGGCATGCGGATTGCCACGCGTGACCCTTGCCCGGCTTGGCGCTAATCTGTTCGCCATGCCCATCAACCTGCCAGTCCCTCGCAATGTCGAATCCGTTTCCGGCGAGGTCGACATATCGACCCTGTCCGCCCAGGGGCGGCCGGTCGTTCTGAGGGGTGGGGTCTCGGATTGGCCGCTGGTCAAGGCCGGTGGCGGTCTGCCCGCTTATCTCAGGCAGTTCGAGAGCACCCAGCCCGTATCGGCCTTTGTCGGAGCACCGGGCATGAAAGGGCGGTTCTTCTACGGGGAGGATCTGAAGGGATTCAATTTCGAGCGGATACGCCTGTCCCTGTCGGATCTCCTGGACCGCCTGGCGGTGAAGGGCCCGGATTATCTCTATGCAGGCGCGATTCCTGCACCTTCACATCTGCCGGGGCTGGCGGAAGCCAATCCGCCGCCGCTGCTTGATCCGTCGGTCGAGCGTCTGACCTCGCTCTGGCTCGGCAACCGGACCCGAACGGCCGCGCACTGGGATCTGGCCCAGAATCTGGCCTGCGTTGTCGCCGGTCGGCGACGGTTTATCCTGTTTCCGCCGGATCAGGTGTCCAACCTCTATATCGGGCCCCTCGAAAACACCCTCGCGGGCCAGCCGGTCAGCCTTGTCGACTTCGCCGAGCCCGACCTCGAACTGCATCCGCGGTTTGAGCAAGCCATGGCAAATGCCCTCGTTGCTGATCTGGAGCCTGGCGACGTGCTCTACATTCCCAGCCTTTGGTTTCACCACGTGGAGTCGCTCGACGACTTCGGGGCGCTGGTCAATTTCTGGTGGCGGGACGGTCCAGAGTGGATGGTGACCCCCCTGTTCACCCTCTACCACGCGCTGCTGACAATCCGGGACCTGCCAGCGGCAGAACGCGAGTCATGGCGTGCCTTCTTCGACCACTACATTTTCCGGACCGGCGGCGATCCGATGGCGCATCTGCCGGTCGAGGCCCAGGGATTGATGGGGCCCGTCACGCCGCAATCCCTTGCAAGGATAAAGAGTTTGCTGATGGGGCCCCTGAGCCGATAACGCCTGCCTCCCGGAACCTTACGCAACGTGATCTTGGCAGGCGTGGCGGCTGGGGCTAGGTCTGCTCCCATAACTCGAACAAGGGAAACGACCATGGCTGATCTGGCTCAAGTCACCGAACACATCCGCGGTGCTGTCGGCGACAACTCCGGTCTGGGGAAGACCGTCAAGCTTGACCTCGGCGACAGTGGCAAGATCTACATCGATGGAGCCTCGGTGCCGAACACCGTGACCAACGACGACAAGCCTGCTGACGCGACCGTCTCGATGAGCTGGGACGACTTCATGGCCCTGTCCGATGGCAAGCTGGACCCGATGATGGCGTTCATGCAGGGCAAGCTGAAGATCGCCGGCGACATGATGATCGCCCAGAAACTGGCACCGCTGCTCAAGCGCTAGTCGCATAATCCTCTCCCGGCGGGAGAGGAGACGCGGCACGCTCCTGTGTCGTGACGCGGGGGTTCACGATGATCGGGTTCCCCCATCCCCTTGGGGAAGGTTTATCCATGGACTTCAAGCACTCCGACAAGGCCCTGCATTTCCAGGATCGGGTGAACCGCTTCATTGACGAGCGCATCCAGCCTCGCGCCGCTGAATACTGGGCCGAGGTCCATGCCGATCACACGGTGCAGCCGCCGACTATGGAGGCGCTGAAGGCTGAAGCTCGCGAGGCCGGGCTCTGGAACATGTTCCTGCCGGGCGATCACGGCGCAGGGCTGACCAACCTGGAGTATGCGCCTCTCGCCGAGGCGATGGGCCGGGCGGGTCTCTGGACGCCCGAGGTGTTCAACTGCAACGCTCCAGACACCGGAAACATGGAAGTCCTCCATATGTACGGCAATGCGGCCCAGCAGGACCGCTGGCTGAAGCCCCTGATGGCCGGCGAGATCCGCTCGGCGTTTCTGATGACCGAGCCGGAGGTCGCTTCTTCGGATGCGACCAATATCCAGACGTCAATCGTACGCGACGGCGATCATTATGTGATCAACGGTCGCAAATGGTGGTCAACCAATATGGGCCACCCCAATGTTGCGATCTCCATCGTCATGGGCAAGACCGACACGGGCGCGGCAACCCATCAGCAGCAATCGCAGATCCTTGTGCCGACCGACACGCCGGGCTTTCGTGTCGAAAGAATGCTGACGGTTTTTGGCTACGACGAACGTCCCATTGGCCATGCCGAGGTGGTCCTGGACAATGTCCGGGTACCGGTCGAGAACCTGATTGCGGGAGAGGGCAGGGGCTTCGAGATCGCCCAGGGGCGCCTCGGCCCGGGCCGCATTCATCACTGCATGCGAGTGATTGGAGCGGCTGAGAAGGCGCTCGAACTCATGTGCCAACGTCTGTTGACGCGGACAGCGTTCAGGAAATCCCTGGCCGAGCATTCTGTCTGGGAGCAGCGCGTCGGGGATGCCCGGACCAACATCGAGATGTGCCGGCTGATGGTGCTGAAGGCTGCGTGGATGATCGATCAGGCCGGGGCAAAGAATGCCAAGTCCGAGATCGCACAGATCAAGGTGGCAGCACCACGCATGGCGCTGCAGATCATTGACGACGCCATCCAGGCCTTTGGCGGAGCCGGGGTGTCCAGTGATACGGTTCTTGCCGAGATGTACGCTACAGTCCGTACACTGAGGATCGCTGACGGCCCGGACGAGGTCCACAATCGCACGATTGCTCGTCTCGAATATGCGAAACACGGTGGGCGGCCCGTTCGATAGGGACATCGCTTTCCATGAAAATGCCTGGCCCCGGCCAATCAGTCGGGGCCAGGCTCGCACATGTCGTGAGTCACTCACGGCGTCTGGGAGCACTCAGGTGTTTCCTCCCAAATGGAGCTGACGGCGTCTTGGTGCGCGCGGTCATGCAAGTCGCGTCGATCCGTCGCGGTGGTCTTCTGGTCCCCGATTGCAGTGACCTCGAACGGTCAGAAAGCATATGAAGGCCAGCCGCTGAGGGCATGTCGTACGGTTCAGGCCGGTCCCGGCAACCCGCACCGTGACACCTGTTTTCACCGGCGCGGGCTGTTGGTCCGCGAATCCGCGCTAGCTATCGGGAACGAACGCTAGGACCCTTCATTGGGTACACCACGAGATGCCTTATTGGCGGCATCACACTTAGAGCAGCGACCGCCCATGAACGCATCCGTCCCCACCGTCACTGTCGAAAGCGACGACATCGCGCGCTTTCGCGCTGTTCGGTCGGGGATGTTGGCCCTGGCGGAAGGCCTGTCGCCCGAAGACCTGTCGGCCCAGGCCATGCCTGATGCCAGTCCCGGAAAATGGCATCTCGCGCATACGAGCTGGTTCTTCGAAGCCATGATCCTGAGCACAGAGCCAGGTTATGAACCGGTCGACCCGCGGTTCCAGCAGATGTTCAACTCCTACTATGAGGCCCTTGGCGAGCGCGTGCCGAGACATGAGCGAGGGCTCATGACGCGACCTTCGATCGGCGACGTGATGGCCTATCGCCAGGAAATCGACCGGCGGATGATGGATCGCCTCTCGCGCGGGCTGATGAGCGGGCACGAGCGGTATCTGTTCACGCTCGGGCTGCATCACGACGAGCAGCATCAGGAACTGTTTGCAATGGACATCCTGAACCTGATGTCACGTTCGCCCCTCGAGCCGGCGGCCTATGCGGTTGAGCCGCGACAGACAACGCCGCAGCCCGCCGTCGGTGGTACGCAGGCGTTTCGCGGGGGGCTGGTCACGATCGGCCACACCGATGGCTTCGCGTTTGACAACGAGGGTCCGGCGCACCGAGTTTGGCTGGAGCCCTATGCGCTCGCCCGCGATCTGGTCACCAACGGGGATTGGATCGCCTTCATCGAGGACGGCGGCTATCGCCGGTCCGAACTCTGGCTGGCCGATGGCTGGGCAGCGGTGAATCGAGAGGGCTGGATGGCCCCGCTTTACTGGCGATGTGATGACGGCCAGTGGACGGTCATGAGCCTGGCGGGCCGCAAGCCGGTGGATGCGTCTGCGCCCGTCCGGCATATCAGCCATTACGAGGCCGATGCTTATGCCCGCTGGGCCGGCAAGAGACTGCCAACCGAGGCAGAGTGGGAACATGCCGCCATCACCGATCCAGATGGCTTCACGAACCTGTTCGGCGAGGTCTGGCAGTTTACGTCCAGCGCCTATGCCGCCTACCCGGGGTTCAGGCCGACGGACGGGACTGCGTCCGAGTACAACGGAAAATTCATGGCCAATCAGTCGGTTCTGAGAGGGTCTTCGTTTGCGACGCCTGAAGGGCATGCACGGCCGACATATCGAAACTTCTTTTACCCGTATCAAAGGTGGGCGTTCATGGGCTTGAGATTGGCCGAGGACTTCGCGTCGGCATCCGTGAACGACGACGATCCGGAGGTCGCCCGTTTCCGGGCTGAACTAGGCGAGGGGCTGTCGAAGCCCCAGAAATCGTTATCGCCGAAATGGTTTTACGATGCCACAGGGTCCCGTCTGTTCGAGGACATCACGCGTCTGCCGGAATACTATCCCACGCGTCAGGAAGCCCTGCTCCTGCGAGAACATTCACCGTCAATCGCCGCGCGCTTCGGTGACGATGCTGTTCTGGTCGAGTTTGGTTCCGGCGCGAGCGAGAAGACGCGGATACTGCTGGACGCAGCGCCCAGCCTGGCTGCCTATGTGCCCATCGACATCAGTCCGGATGCCCTGGCAGAAGCCGCGGATCGAATCCGTGCGTCGTACCCAAATCTGGAAGTGGCTCCACTAGTCGGCGATTTCCTGAACCTGACAGCCTTGCCGGAACTCGGGCGCGGTCGGCGGATCGGGTTCTTCCCGGGGTCGACCATCGGCAACCTTGGTCCGGCCGAGGCCGTAGAGTTCCTGAGAGAAGCCCGCGAATTCCTGGGTGCTGGATCGCTCTTCATCCTGGGCATCGACCTGGTCAAGGAACCCGAAATCCTTGTGGCGGCCTACGACGATGCGCAGGGAGTCACAGCAGACTTCAATATGAATGTCCTTGTCCGAGCGAACCGAGAACTGGATGCAGACTTCGATTTGTCGGCGTTCGAGCACGTGGCGGTCTGGAATGCCTCCGAATCCCGGATGGAAATGCATCTCAGATCCACGCGTGACCAACGCGTCACGATAGGTGACCAAAGCTTCCTCTTCTCGGCCGGCGAGACAATCCATACCGAAAGTTCTCGGAAGTTCACGCGAGACTCCATCGCAGAGATGGCTCAGGCCTCGGATTGGACGCTCGTTTCGTTTGTCAGTGGTGCCAAACCTTCAGTGGCGCTCGCTGTTCTGAGCACCTGAACCCCATAGCAAAACGGCGGGACCATGAAGGTCCCGCCGCAAACTGCGTGTATCTAAATGATCGCCCTCAGCTGTTGGCCTCGTCCTCGGGACGCCGGCTTCCGTGCGAAGCTTCTCCGCCCTTGCGGCCAGCCTGAGCAGCCAGGCTGCGGTCCTGCGAGAAGCTGCGCTTTTCGCTCGGAACGCTCGCTCCGCCCTTGCGCGCAATCTCGCGCTGTCGTTCGGGGTCCATGGAGGCGAATCCTCGTTTGGATACACCCGACGGGCGGTTTGTCTGGGTTTCAGCCATTCGGTGTTCCTTTCCTGTTCTCTTGAAGGGGTTAACGGATAAACCCGACGCTGCAGCCAAGGTTCCAATCAAGGTTGATTTCTGGTCTGCGCGGCAGGGTTTCAGACCCTCACGCGCGCGCCGGGTTGCCAGGCTCCGTTCCAGGAGCCTCGCTGCTTCCGTACTGCGGCATTTCCTGCGGAGCGTCTCCGGGTGCGATCTCGGGCTCGTAGGCGGGGGACGGATCGATATCTGGCGAAGGCTCGGGACGGTCGTCGGGTATTTCAATCGGGGGTGTGGGGTCGGTCATGTTGGCATCCTTATCTGCCTTCTCAACGTCGGCATGGGTGCATTGTTCAGTCACGTTTGCGTTGATCGGCTGGAACCGCCTCGTCAGCCTGCGGTTCTGAAAGACGTCAACCCGCCGCTTCAGGAATCCCTCCATGACCGATGCCTATGCCAATGAATCTCTTGTCGACGACCTCGATGACTCGACCGATTCCATGTCTGCCCGCCTGTCTGGACAGGCCGACGCGATCCTGCAGGAAAGGTCGGCAAACCGGCCAGACACCCTTCGCAAGGCTTTGCGGGACGACCTGAGCCACGGCCGCGACTGGGCGAACGAGCGCGCGCTGCGTGCACGATCCGTCATTCAGGAAGAGCCGATCCGGACAGCGGCTTACGCCGTTGGCGTCGGCATCCTGATCGGACTTTTGCTCCGACGTTGAGGCTACTCGGTCCGGTTCGGTCGCGTGTCTTCGCGGTTCGTGCCGGGCTGCCGGGTCTGGCGGCGCCAGCGGATGGAAATGCTGGCGTCGCCCTGGCCGCCGAATTTGGAACTGACCGTCAGGTTCCGGCGCACCTGCCACTCAACATTGACTGCTGCGCCGCCCTCGCCACCCCCGATCACCTCCAGGTAGATGTCATCCGTCAGGTAGCGGCCGCCCGCAACGGTGAGGCCCGAGGCCTCGCCGCCAAATGACAAGCGATCGAGCCCGGCGAGCTGCCTGAGATTTCCAATCACATCGAATCCGCCTCCGCCGGCGAGTGAGGCCACCCCGGCAGCAAGCTGGGCGGCCTCGAAACCGGACAACTGCGATGCCGACCGGCCGAACAGGACCTGAGACAGGATCTCGTCCTGCGGCAGATCGGGAACGGATGTCAGGGCGATATCCGGAGATGCGGCCGTTCCTGTCACCCTGATCGTGGCTGTCAGCGCCGGGTCCTCGCGCACGGCAGACAAGTTCAGGCGGATCTGCTCGGGATTTGTCGAGAGCGAGATCGTGCCCCGCGGGTCGAACACAAAACGCTTGCCCGCAAACTCGTAGTCCCCACGAACGATCCGTGCCGTTCCTGACAGCACCGGCGCTGCAATGGAACCGGTGACCGTGGCGGTCACCCCCAGTTCCACATTGAGGCCTCGCCCGACCACCACGACGTCGCCGCCTGGTGAGCGCAACTGGACATTCAGATTGATCTGCGGGCCGCCGCGCGGTCCGTCGTCGGTGTCTTCTTCAGGATCCCCGCCTGGACGGTTGATTTCCACCACGTCCATGCCGACAATTCCGGTGGAGCCTGGAAGGTTTGCCTCGATGCGTGCGTCATCGATGTCGATCGGGCCGGCCAGCAGGATGTTGCCATCCTCGGCCCGCGTGACGGTGATCGGTCCGGATGCCCGGGCTTGCGCAATATCGTTGTCGATGATGCGGAAGCGGGTGAGGGCAATTTGGAGGCTCGATGCCGAACCCTGCCTCAGGCCAATGCGGCCATTGCCGCTGACCGTACCACCGGCTCCATCGCTGGCTGAAAACGTCTCGATCAGAGCCGTCGTATCGTCGAACCGGCTGGCAACCGTCAGGCCGTTCAGAACAATGCCGGTGCCGGTATCACGGAACGTCCCTTCGGCAACATTCAGCCGGCCATTGATGCGGGGCGCGTTGAGCGTACCGTCCAGAGTTGCCTCGCCGTCGACTTGTCCTGTCAGAGAGCGCTCACCACCGAGAAAAAGGTCCCAGATGGGCTGGATCTGGCCCTTGATCGACACCTCGCCCGTCATGGGTTGGGTTCGGGCGATGGCGAGCCGCAGGGGCGATGCTGTGGCCTCGACAGGCAGAGTCACGTCTGCGACGGCCCGGACGTTGGTGCCATCCGCAGCATTGGCCTGTATGCGGAGCCTGTCGTTTGCGAGCGTAGCGTTGACAACGCCATCGACCGCAAGGCCCCGCGGCGCATCGATCGAACGGATCTGTGCCAGCGTTACATTGGCTGATCCTGCCAGGTCATCGCCGGATCCGCGCACCGACACCTGTCCGGTCACGCGGCCACGCATGTCCGGCATCAGGGATCCGAGCTCAACGGATGTCAGTTCAGCTTCAATCACCGCAGCCGTACTGTCCTGACGCAATTCTCCCGTCAGGACGCCGCCTCCGATGCCCAGATCGAGTCGAGCGACGCGACCGTCTCCGTTCAACGCGATCACAGCCGGCGTTCGCGTGGTGAAGGCGATTTCCCGGACCCGACCGCCACCGCTAAGCGTGACGCTCTGACCAGACCCGACCCGAGAATACACGCCCGAGCCGTCGAACTTCACGGGGTTTTCGCCGCCAACATCAGCATTCAGACGGAATGGCAGCCGCTCGAGCGTGCCTCGACCGTTCAGATCGAAACTGCGAACCAGCAAGTCGTCCTGGCCAACGAAACGGACATTGCGGCCCGTCACGTCCAGAATGGCGTTATCGGCCCCTCCGCCCTCTGTCAGGCGAATGCGGCCATCAGCGCTACCGGAACGGAGGAAGGCACCCTGACGGGCAGTAAACGTCAGGTCGGCACTGGAGGGAATGTTGTTCGAGAGGGCCACGGACCCCTGAGCCGTCACGCCTCCGGCATCCAGGTCAACACTCGTGAGGCGGATACTGTCACCGCCCAGATAGAAGCTGCCCGCTGCTCGCGCGGGGCCATAGTTGGAACCGCTGGTCAGCACAATGCGCCCATCAGAAGCATCGGCTCCCCTTCGGAAACTGAGCACCAGATCAGCGTCGGTCAGGGTCAGTGGGCCTGCGGCCACCTTGCCGAACGCGGCTGTCAGATCGGCACGGGGCTGGGCCAGCGTCCCCGTCAGGGCCCCCTTGCCGGTCATGGCGCCATCGATCTCGACAGGACCCACGCCAAACGGTCCACGGGCGTCCCACTCGAGCGCAAGCCTCAGCCGTCCGCCGGTTTCGATCAAACCCCTGGCGGAGGCTTGACCCGCCGCTCCGGTCAGGAGCCCCTGGTTGATATTGATGCGCCCGCCATCCAGAAGGCTTGCCAATTGCAGGCGCGGCGCAGGACCCAACAATCGATCCAGTTCAGCCATTCCCGTGCCCAGACGGGTGCCTCGGCCATCGAAGCGTATATTCCACGGGGCACCTGAACGGGCTGACGAGGCCTGGATCGGGCCGGCAAAGGTGCCACGCGCACCGGGGCGGATCGCGGCGAGATCGGTCAGGTTGGCCCGACCCCGGAAGCTGAGACCTCCAAGCAGGTTACGGGAGCCTGACCCTGTCAGGTCAAGCGCCTGGCCGCGCGCGTCGATACGCTCCAGCAGTAGGGCTCCATCGGCCATCCGCGCGACCGCAAACTCGGCACGCGGTGTCGCACCAAGCAGGGCCCCGATGATTCCCTCCGCTCGACCGCCGGCCGCGCGAAGGTCACCTTCGGCATTGAACCGTCCGTCACGCGACACGATGCTGAGCGGTCCGGAAATTCTGGCTGCATTGTAGCTTGCCAGAGCTGTGTTCTGGAGGCTGACCGCACCGTCCAGCCGCCAGGCCTCGGGCGTGCCTGTGAACTTGCCGGTGTAGGCGGCTGGGCCGGCGAGGGGCGTTCCGGCGAGCCGGGTCAGCGACGATGTCGAGACCTCGATCAACACGCCCTCGGGCGCCGTCCTGTCATCCGTCCGGATCAGGCCTTCGGCACGCGAGTTGAGATTGTCCGAGTACAGCCGCCAGGCGACGCCCTGGATTCCCTCCCGCCCGGCATCCGGTACGGCCGCGAAGCCGAAGCGCGCGGTCTGGCCAATCCTCTCGATGAATGGCTCCAGCAGGTCCGAGCCGCGGAAGTCGGCATAGCCAGTGATCCGGGCACCATTCTCGCCATACCGACCCTTGATGCGCAGGGGGCTGAAGGTGCCCGTCCGCACGGTGGCCTCGACCACCTCTCCGGTTACAATCGCGACGGCAGAAAAGGGTTGATCGGGCGAATAGCCAAGCGCCCCGGCCAAGGGTCCGCCGCGCGCTTCGCTGGCGCGCAGGTTCAGACGAAGATCCTCGATCTTGTCGCCCAGGGTCGCGGTTGCGCGGAGATAGTCCCCCTTGCGGTTCAGGCTGTAGGCATTGACGCTGGCCGTCTTGTCGCCCGTGCGGGGGACAAAGGCATCCCCGGACAGCCTCCAGCGACCGTACTCCTGGCTGAAACCTTCTAGAAGTTCGACATTGGCGGCAAAGCGGTCGATGTCGAACGTCAGCGGCGAGGGGCCCCCCGGCTCATCGGACGGTTCAAGCGCCGGACGGCGGATCAGGCGGATCGTATCGGCGGAGATTTCGTCGGCGTGGAAACGGCGGGTCAGCAAGGGCAGATACGACCAGTCGACGCGGACATTGATGGCCTCAAGCCAGACGCCGTCGGCGTCCGTGACCGTGACCCTGCGGATACGAAAGTCGTCAAACAGGTCGCCTGACAGCCCCTCGACATTGATCCGTCCGTAACGACTGATCTGCTTTCCCGACACGAAGCTTGTGACTAGGTCGCGCCCGGGCCCGGACACCAGGTACATTCGTCCGCCAACAAGTGCGACGACAAGCAGGACAATCAGGCCAGCAACAGCCATGCCGCCAAAGAACGCGAACGCCTGAAGTCGGGAGCGCTTTTTCCGGGCAGCGGTCGCGGGTGTGTCCTCACCGCTCGTTTCGCCATTGGGTTGGGGTTCAGGCGGGCTGGAATCGGTCAAAATGCCTGACCGATGCTGATGTAGATCTGGAACGCAGCGTCGCCCTCACGCTTGTCGAGCGGCATGGCGATGTCGAAACGCACAGGACCAAAAGGCAGTTTGTAGCGGACACCTGCGCCGACAGCGTAGCGCAGATTGCTGAAGTCCGGAGTCTCCGATGACCCGATGGCTCCGGCATCGACGAAGGCCACGGCCTGGAAGCTTTCGCCGATATCGCGCCGCACCTCTGCCGACACCTCAAACAGCGACAGGCCCCCACGTGGCGTATTGTCAGGCAGGCGAGGACCCACGCCCTGATATTCGAATCCGCGCACAGAGCCGCCACCGCCCGAATAGAACAGGCGGTCAGCAGGAATGGTCAGTTCCTCGCCGCCGACGATGGACCCCAGCTTAATACGGCCGGCCAGTACGGTTTTCGCATCGTCCTGGACAGGTAAATAGGCGGTGACCTGTGTTTCTGCCTTCAGGAAAAGGAGACTGTCCTCGCCTGTCACTGCCGTGGGCTGGACATTGGCCGTGAAACGGTAACCGCTCGTCGGGTTCAGGGCGTCGTTCGATCGGTCCATGAAGGCAGCGCCCCGCGCTGTCAGAATGGCGAGGTTTCGGCTGACGTCGATGGGGGCCTGGGTGATCGGATCAAACCGGCTCTCGTCGTACTGGCCTGCGTCAAGGCCGACGCCGTAACTGTAGTAGGATGTGCGGCCCAGCCTTTGGCGCAGATCCGCAGCGGCAGTGAAGGCCAATCGACGATAGGCATCGGTATCCTCGTTGACGATAGCGGTGGCAAGCGCAAGCGTCTGGCCTGGACGGCGCCAGTGGGGAAGGGACAGGTTCACCCCGAGACGGCTGTCTAGATCGGTAAGCCGGGCTTCGAACCGCAAGGTGTCAGCCCGTCCGAACCGGTTGTACCAGGTCCACAAGGCGTCGATGCCGGAACCGCCCGCCGTCGTCAGTGTGGCTGCCGTGGCGGTCGGCGAGGCCGTCGCCGTCGATGCCGTGATGCCGGCCTCAAGGATCCTGCGTGGTCGGTCAGTCAGGCTGACGATGACCGGCCGGTTTCCCTCCACCGTCGTTTGATCGATTGGCGAAAGGGCCACGCCAACGCCGTCATATACCCCGGTCTCGAGAAGGCGACGCTCAAGTTCGGCAACATCTTCAGGGTCATAGACCTCACCGGAAACCCAGGGTGCCAGTGCGGCCACCCAGTCGGGATTGGTCGGCCCCCGTGTTTCCAGCCGGACACCGTCCAGCCTGACCAATTCGCCTGAGACAATCGCGTAGGTCGGCTGCACAGTATAGGCCGCGTGGTCCACAACGACGCGACGAGGTTGGGTTTCGGCATCGGCATAACCGCGGCGCGTCAGGCTTGCCACGATCCGGCCCTCGGCTGCGATGACATCCACGGACCGGCCCGGGCTACCGGGCTGCAGATCGATTTCTGCCGCAACTTCTGCCGCTGTGGCCGGGTCGGGCTCGGGAGCGATGTAACGGATCGCCGGCGGGGCGATCAGAAATCGCTGTCCGGGAATGACAGTGATAATGGCGACCGGAGCCGTATCTCCCTCAACGAGGTCTTCGAGCGTCGACTGGTAATAGCCTTCCGATCGCAGCAGGGCCTCAGCTGACTCCATCGCGGCCCTTGCGCGTCGGCGGGCTTCGAAGCGGTTCGCAGGCGGACCGTCGACCTCACCGATGGCGCGCTCGATCTGGGTCCGCAGCGGGCCGTCGAGTTCCCCCCTGACCTGTGCCCGGGGATCAGCCACTGCCGTGAATGGCGACGCCAACCCGAGCATAATGATGACGACTGTCGTGGCCGCGGACGTCACCAGCCTCGATCGTCGTGAAGGCGGGGATGCCGGTCTGGTCTGCAAAAATCGTACTTTCGTCCGTGGCAGGCGGTCATTCGCCCACGAAGGCGGCGATCGGAGGGCATCGCCCCGATGACTCAGTAAAAGAGCGTCTCGCTCTCGGGCGTAACGCTTTCCTGCGAGGTTGCGTCGTCGGGGGGCAGGACTGGAACGGGGTCAACCGGCACCACGACTTCGGGCTCGGTCTCGACCACATCGGCGGCGACGTCCTCTGCGGCGGGCGCGGCCTCTACCATCATGGGTGAAGCGTCGGATTGGTCATTGCCGGGATCATCACAGCCGACGACGACAAGGGCCGTAAGGCCAAGGGCCAGCAAAATGGGCTTCATCGTCTTCCTCCCCGGATCGGCTGCCGAACGCGCCGGATTTCAGGATGTTCCATAGTCGGTGTCGGGCTGGCTGGGCAACGTTGCAGAGTTAGCTGGCGTCTGCTGACGAACCAATTCGATCTACGGACCATGCGGACAGTGCGGCGTCCAATGTCTTCCTCGTCCCCGGACCGGGCATGATGGCGGCTTTGCCGAAACGCGGGGCTGGGGAAGGCTGGATCGGTGGCCCGGCAGAGAACGTGTCGCGCGCGGCGTTGTGCGGGTGCAGGGGGGCCTCAGCCATGGTCAGGACCGGGGTGACACATGCTTCTGTGCCCGAGAAATGGGTAGCCCAATCATCCCGGTCGCGTGTCATGAAGATCGCTTCGAAACGGCCGTGCAAGGCTGGCCATTGGGTCACGGGAAACTGCGGCACTTCCTCTGTCGCGAGGCCCAATCCTTCTACAAGAGCCGCATAGAATCTGGGTTCCAGGGCACCCACCGCAACAAAACGGCCGTCACGGCACCTGTAGCAGCGATAAAAAGGTGCACCGCCATCCAGCAGGTTGGTCCCGGGCGTGTCGTTCCAAAGGCCCAGCGGCCGGAAGGCGTGGAACAAGCTGGTCAGAAGGGCTGACCCGTCGGTCATGGCCGCATCGACGATCCGCCCGTGACCGGTGGTTCGGGCCTCGATCAGGGCTGCAAGCAAGCCGGTAACCAGCATCATGGCGCCACCCCCGTAATCCCCGAGCATGTTCAGGGGTGGGCGTGGCGGACGCTCCGCGTCGCCGAGCGCATGCAGGGCACCGGACAGGGCCAGATAGTTGATGTCGTGACCGACCTCGCTCGCCAGCGGCCCTGACTGGCCCCATCCCGTTACCCGTCCGTACACAAGGCGCGGGTTCTGAGCCTGCAAGGCCTCGGGACCGAGGCCCAGACGTTCCATCACTCCGGGTCGGAAGCCCTCAATGACTGCGTCTGACCGCGATACCAGATCAAGGATGCGGACTCGATCCGCCTTGTCCTTGAGGTCCACCGGCACGGCCGCGCGCCCACGGTGAAGGATTTCGCCCCCCACCTGATCGAAAACAGCCGCTCCAGCCGAGGCCGCCCGGGTCAGCCGGACAATGTCCGCGCCGAGGTCCGCCAGCATCATGCCGGCAAAGGTCACGGGCCCAAGGCCGTCGAATTCGACGATACGAATGCCTGAGAGTGGTTTCATGTGCGGTGCCTAGCCCCGAAGGGCGATTTCGTCGAGGACAGTGCTTGACCTGACGCCCGCAATGCAACAGAAGGCGCTCCTTCGCGGGCCCGCCCTACGATGTGCGTCCTTAGCTCAGTTGGTTAGAGCATCTGACTTTTAATCAGAGGGTCCTCGGTTCGAGCCCGAGAGGACGTACCATGGCGCGCTGTTTGCCCTCAAACACAGCATGCCGAAAATCGGCGCGCCGTCGCGATCCCAGATGAATTGCTGTTTCTGACGCCGTGGTTTGTCCGTTGCTGAGCTGTCAGCCCGGTTCGAGCTTGTCCTGCGTCGTACCGACTCGCGCGCACTTGGGACCAGAATCTGCAGAACCGCTCATTTCGAACCTCGATTGAAATTCGAGTGAGAATCTAGATAATTCTTGAGAACCAAGACTATTCATGTTGAGTGCTGCGTTAATTCAATAAATCTAAATCATAATATAAAAATCCAGTACTGTATTCTCTCAGTAAAATCTAACAATGAGGTTACTTTGCCGTTTTCTTTAATTTGATGATTTTAAGCAAGCCGCATTACATATGCATAACCAACATTGATTATCCATGGTCCCCGAATAGAGGCGGGGAAAATTTTGTCAGATCGCGCATTCCGGAGCCTTGAAAGTCTGGAGAAGTCCGCCTCTACAGCGCGTGTTCTGAACCTTCTGCAGGTTGCACGCGATTATCGGCTCACACCAGATTGGGTCGACCGGCCATTGTTTCGGACCCCGGAGCTGAATGCATGTCTGTTGTTGAAGCACAGATTGCGTCGCAATGAATATGACATCTTCAGAGTTCCTAGGCAGGTCGCCACCAAGATTGTGGTGCCGATCGACCGCTGGGACCTCAAGACAGGTGGGCGATATGTGTTTGTGGGACAGATAAACTACGAACGGACCATGGCGCAGGTTTTCGGCGTCACCGCTGATCATCCTGATTTTATCGTCCTCGGAATGATCGACAGGCTCCCATCGCTCGACCCCTTTCTATTGAGGGAAAGGCTGAGTCGCGCGGGACTGAACCCTGCCCCGTGCTATTTTCAGATCAGCGATGCCGATCTCCAGGACATGCTTGATTTTGTGAAACTCGAGATCAGTCCGCTTGTGCACCTCAGTCTTCGCCGATCCTCTGTGGGACCGAGATCGATAGAAGGTCTAGCATTGAAGATATTATCGAACGCGCCCGGGGATGAGTCGGACGCGCTGAGGAGCGCGCTAAATCTTCGTGCTGATCAGTATCAAGAGTGCGTGTTTTGCTGGAGAGGCCTGCTATACTATAAATGGGTGATGGTTAGCGTCCTGAAACGTGTTGCAGGCGTATTGGACAGCATCAGGCTCATAAAGCCCATCGGACCATTGGACATGATTTCTCGAGAGTACATAGTGCGCAGTCGAAAAGTGCTTCGCACGCAAATCGCTCGAACATGTCTCGATGTTCAAAACACGCTGCAGATTTATGACCTTGCCTATGCAGATCTGACGAAACAGGGAAATCCTGCAGAGTTCAAAGGGTTTCTATTGGCTGCTCCCTCACTTTTCATGCGACTGGGTGAGCAGCTTGGGGCCATTCAGCATATCGTCAGTTTTTCAAGTTATCGATTTGGCGCAAAGGCAGCCCCGCCAGGTAGCGAGGAGCTGATGGATATTCTGATGGATTTCGAGGTCAGCCTACGGATACGTGATGTCGATGCAGTTTGAATATGAGCCCCGTTCGGACGAGTGGGCGAGTGAGGACGAGGAAGGTGGATCCGACGGGGTCAAAACCACTCTGAAAGTGGTGGCTGCTGTCATCGGAACCATAGCCCTCGGGGTCGCTTTGACGCCTGCACTCACGGGCTACAAACCTGTCGTTTCACAGCGTCTGATCTCACCCGGACAGACCTATGTGACAAAGGACTACGGCGATCTCGGCGCGAACAGTCGGGGTTCGCTTGTTTGCACCTATTTCACCGGAAGGCGGTTCGTTCAGCGCGTCTACTGGCACTCGCGGGAGAACCTGTTCGGCAAGGCCAACTGTCCGTTGATCCTTGAGGGCTGACAGTTGTCTCTGGTTCGGAGACCTGTCGCTCAGATCGCGAGAGATGCCGCCTGAGTTGGGCAAGCGCTTCAAGATGCCGACCACGTTGCTGAACGCGGGTTGGCCTCTAAGGTCGCAGCTCTGAACAGTGGCAGCATGGTCTCGCTCCGCCTCTCTCAGGGGGCGGAGGCAGATGCGTGGTTCTGGCCAACAAAAAATAGGTGCCCTGTTGCGCTTATCCTCGCGTCGGGCGTTGTACGGATATGACCGGACGTTCTGCTGCTTGCTCTTGTATCCTTGTTGCCGCGCTCGCCACAGGATTGGGGAGCTGTGCGACCGGCCGCGCCGCTATGGATGGTGCAGGACAATTCGGCCGGGGATTTGGAGGAGCCGCGACTGCGCCGCTTGATGATTTCAATCTCCGACGGGAGACGATTCCGACGGTCCTGCTGCAGGCCCGGAACAATCCCTATGACATGCGCAATCTTGGCCGGTGTTCGACGATCGCGAGGGAAGTCGCCCGTCTCGACGACGCTCTGGGGCCCGATACCGACGAGCCGCCGCAAGGGCAAGGCACGACCCGGAGTGAGCAGATGGCCGATGCGGGGGCAGACCTTGCCCTGGATATGGTCCGGGACGGCGTGCGGGACTTCATTCCCGGCCGTAGCTGGATCAGGCGTCTGAGCGGGGCCGAGCAGCACAGCCGCGAGGTTCAGGCCTCGATCCAGGCAGGCCTGATGCGGCGGTCGTTCCTCAAGGGCATGGGCATGCAGCAGAACTGCGCCCCGCCGGCAGCGCCCCGCTGGTTCCGGCCTGACACACGGCGCCTGACACACGGCGTCAGCCGGGGTGATCCCTAATTCGAAGTGTGCCGGGCGTGGAATTCCCGCCGGAAGGCCTCGAACCGGCCATGGGCAATGGCCTCACGCATGGCCGCCGTCAGTGCCTGATAGAAGGCGATGTTGTGCCAGCTGAGCAGGGTCTTGCCGAGGATCTCGTCGGCACGGATCAGATGGTGCAGATAGGCTTTCGAATAACCGCTGGAAGCGGGACATGCGATCGTAGCGTCGAGCGGGTCCTGGTCTTCGGCAAAACGGGCGTTCTTCAGATTAATGGGGCCATCCCAGGTCCAGGCCTGACCATGGCGACCGGCACGTGTCGGCAGAACGCAGTCAAACATGTCCACACCCCGCCAGACCGCTTCCACCAGGTCGACCGGCTTGCCGACCCCCATCAGATAGCGGGGCCGGTCCACGGGCAGCATGTCCGGAGCATAGTCCAGAACCTCGCACATGGCCTGATGGCCCTCGCCCACAGCCAGCCCGCCAATGGCATAGCCATCAAAGCCGATCTCCTGCAGTCGGTCCGAGGATTCCCGGCGAAGGGGTTCGAAGGTCGAACCTTGCTGGATCCCGAACAGGGCCTGGGTTTCCCGCGTGCCAAACGCGGCCTTTGAACGGGCGGCCCACCGCGCAGACAGTTCCATGGCCTGACGGGCTCGGTCCTGCTCGGCCGGCCAGGCAACGCACTCGTCCAGCTGCATCGAGATGTCAGCCCCGATGCGGTCGGCCTGGATCTCGATGGACCGTTCCGGCGACAGGATGTGCTTTGACCCGTCGATGTGACTGGAAAAGGTGACGGCCTCTTCCTTCACCTTTGAAATTCCGGCCAGCGACATGACCTGGAAACCGCCGGAGTCCGTCAGGATCGGCTTGTCCCAGCCCATGAACCTGTGCAGCCCGCCCAGTCGTTCCATCCGCTCGGGTCCAGGGCGCAGCATCAGGTGATAGGTGTTGCCTAGAAGGATATCGGCGCCAGTCGCCTTCACCTGGTCCACGGTCATGGCCTTGACCGTGGCCGCCGTGCCGACGGGCATGAAGGCGGGCGTGCGGATATCGCCGCGAGAGGTTTTCAGCACCGCAGTGCGCGCGCGGCCTTCGGTGGCCTGGATTTCGAACGGGAATGGCAAACGGGGTCTCCGGAGAGCGGGCGATATAGGCCGCAGTGCCGGGATTGAACAGTCAGGACTCGGTCAGTGCGCCGGACCGTCAGCCTGGCCAGCCACCCGCGCGGCTGAGGGCGCTCGGCGCAGGGCGGCCGATCCTGTCTCCAATCCATCGCGCCGTAGCGATCAGGGCATCGAGATCGAAGCCGGTTTCAAAACCTGCCCTGTGCAACATGTAAACCAGGTCTTCGGTCGCGATATTGCCTGTGGCTCCGGGTGCAAAGGGGCAGCCGCCGATGCCGCCGACCGAGGCGTCCAGCACATCGATCCCGGCCTCGATACCGGCGTGGGCATTCGCAAGACCGGTATTGCGGGTGTCATGGAAATGCAGTCGCAGGGTCGTGTCCGGTGCGGCCTGCCTGGCGGCTTCGACCTTGCGCGTGACCGCCCAGGGATCGCCGGCGCCGATGGTGTCGGCCAGGGCGATCTCTGCAACGCCCATCGCGGCAATCTCGCCGACCAGATCCGCGATCTGACCGACCGAAACTTCGCCGTCGAATGGGCAGCCCCAGACGCAGGACAGAGTGGCGGACAGGGACGGCGTGCCGGGCTGCCCTTCCGAATTTCGTCGCCCGGCCAGGATGTCGGACAGCATCGAGACCTGCCCCCGAACGTCGAGACCCTGATTTTTCAATCCAAAGCCGTTTGTCGCTGACATTGCGATGTTCACCTCGTCGACAGAGGTGCCAAGCGCGCGGTCATAGCCCTTGCCGTTCAGGACCAGTCCGATGCGACTGTGGCCCGCAGCGGAGGGGAGGGCAGACATGACCGCTTCGGCGCCGGCCATCTGCGGCACATATTTCGGGTGAACGAAGCTCACGGCTTCGATCCGTCTGGCCCCCGCCCGTTCCAGACGGGTCACGAGTTCGGCCCGGACGGCGGGGTCCAGCACGACCTTCTCGTTCTGCAAGCCGTCGCGCGGACCGACCTCGACGATCTGGATGGATCGAGCGGTCACTCGCCAGCCTGGGGGAGTGTGGCACCGGAGGGGGCATAGACGGTCAGGCTGACATCGTCGCCATTGGAATAGTTATGACCCGTCACGGTCCCCACCGCCCGGCCCACCGCACCCGTCGGGGCGAGGGCCTGCCGGAAGTCCTCGGCATCACCGGCCTCGACGATGGCCGGCCGGCCCTCCGCCAGGGCTCTGGCCGCTCCGGCCGCGTCGGTCAATTCGGTGTCCCGACCCGTAAGGAAGACAAAACTGGGCTCATGATAGGTCGTTATGGCGACCGGCCCTGGCACGCGCCCCTGCCGCGGATGCAGGCCGGCCTGTTCCAGGGTCTTTTCCAGTTGCGGCGAGACCGACAACGGCCTGAGCTGTCGCAGCGTGCCGGCAAGGGCAGCGTGCGCCAAAATCCCGAATGCCAAGGAGATCAGCACGGCCGATACTGCGGCCCGGTTGATCAGTAGAAACGCGCCGGCCATGGCACCGACGAAGGCGGACACGATGGTGATCGTCGCCCAGGTCTGGGCAGTGGAGCGACCGAACTCGGTCAGACCGTACACCGTGATCACGCAGAGGAGCACGCCCGCCAGAACCATCAGTCCTGCACCCAGTCGCCGTGACAGCGTCCCGATCGGCTGTGTCAGGGCGGCGGCGGAGAGGAGGGCGATCGCTCCGAAGGTCGGCAGCGTGTAGTGCCAGAGCTTTGTAGGGGCGATCTCGAAGATCAGCCAGGCCGGCACCAGCCAGCACACCAGAAAGCGGATCGCGGGTTCTGCCCGCCGGTGCCAGCCCGCCGACAACGCAGCCGGCAGCATCAAGGTCGCCGGAAACAGCAGCAGTGGCGCGAGGGTCAGATACATGCCGGGGAAGCCCGAATGGCCCTCATCCGCCCCGGTGACCTTCTGACCGAGGTCACCGCCGATGGCTTCTCGCCAGAATCCGCCATCGGTGACGATGGTGATGGCGATGGCCCACGGGCCGACAATCAAGGCGACAAGGGGCAAGCCCCAACCCCACCCCAGACGGCGCATCCATTTGATGTCCCGGTCCCAGATCGAAAGCATCAGCATGGCGGGAACGACGACAATCAGACCGATCGGACCCTTGATCAGGATCGAGAGTCCCAGCGCGGCCCAGAAGATGAATTTGTGATGCCTGCGCGGATCGGTGCCGGCGCGCGTCGCCATATAGATCCGGGCCAGGGAGGCCATGGCCAGGGTCACCGCTCCGCAGAGCATGGCGTCGGTCTTGGCAATGCCAGCCTCGGACGAGAGGAGGAAGCTGGCACCCAGCATGGCCCCGGCCAGGAATCCGGCACGTCGCCCGAACAGGGCGGCTCCAGCCCAGGCCGCCGCGCCGGCCGCCAGCATGGCCCCCAGAAGAGACGGTATGCGATAAGCGGCGATGTCGCGTGCCTCTACGGTCGATGTCGCGGCGACTGTGACAGCCTGCATCCAGTAGATGCCGATCGGCTTCTTCCAGCGAGGATCGTCCTGAAAGCGGATGTCGACATAGTCGCCGCTCTCAAGCATCTGGGATGTGGCCTGGGCGTAGCGGCTTTCGTCGCGATCAAGTGGCGGCAACAGCAGAAGGCCCGGAAGACCGGCAATCATGGCCAGCAGGGCTGCGAGCAATGGGCCGCGCCAACCGGCGATGTATCGATCCAGGTTCGGGCGCGTCATGGGGGATGCTTACCATGGTCGCGCGGCGAGCCAATAGCGTGGCTTGTCCGCGTGCGTTAAGAGGCCGGATGGATACCGTTTCTGCGCCCCTGATTTCCGTGGTCGTGCCCGTGCACAACGAGGCGGGCAATGCTGCCGCATTGGCCCGTGATATCGCCACAGCCTTTTCGGGTCGGCCGTTCGAGATGATTTTCGTCGACGATGCATCGCGCGATTCGACATTGGCCGAACTCCGCGCCGTGATGGGTGATCTGCCGACGCTGCGCGTTCTGAGCCACGGCTCCAATGCGGGCCAGAGCCGTGCGGTGCGGACCGGCGTGCTGGCAGCGAGGGGCGAGATCATCGTGACCCTGGATGGCGATGGTCAGAATCCTCCGGTTGACGCTCCGAAGCTCGTTGATCTGCTGTTGAACGCGCCCGCTGACGTGGCCCTGGTCGGCGGCGTCCGTGCGCGCCGGCAGGATTCGGAAGCCAAGCGTCAGGCCTCGGTCTGGGCGAACCGAATCCGGCGAAGGCTCCTGAACGACGATGCCGACGACACGGGCTGCGGCCTGAAGGCGTTCCGACGAGAGGTGTTTCTGCGGCTCCCTTACTTTGATCATATCCACCGCTATCTGCCGGCGCTGGTGATCCGGGAAGGATATCGCAACCTGTACGTCGATGTCGGCCACCGTCACCGCGAGGTTGGCCAGTCGAAATACACCAACTGGGGCCGGTTGATGGCCTCCGTTTCCGACCTGCTGGGCGTGATCTGGCTCAAGACCCGGTCCCGCCAGCCGGGTGGCATCAGCGAATACTAGACCGGGCTACACCGCTCGGGCGAAGCGCGTTAAGCAGGGTGAAGCGGCGCTGTGCCGTGCTGGAACGATTCGACCATGCTGATCGCCATTCCCCTGCTGATCGTGCCGGTGGTGATCTACAACATCGTGATCATCTTCATCGGTCAGGATGCGAGCAATGGTCTCGCTGTGGCCAGCGATGTGCTGTCCGATCCGCTGTTCGCTGTGACCATGGCCTCGGGTGCGCGATGGTCGGTTTCGGTCGGCGACCTGATCCTGTTCCTGTCGCTGATCCTGCTGTTTTTCGAGCTCCTGAAATCGACGACCAGCCAGAAGGCGGCCATCGTCAATCATGCCCTGTCCATGGTGCTTTTCGTGGTCTGCCTGATCGAGTTCCTGCTGCTGGGCGGGTTCGCGACGTCAGTCTTCTTCCTGATCATGACCATGGTGCTGCTGGATGTTCTGGCCGGGTTCATCGTCACCATCATTGCGGCACGCAAGGATTTCGAATTCGGCCAAGGGCGCAGTTAAGCCAACCAAGCCTTGCCGTTGGGGGCACCAAACCCCACATCTTGCGTTCAACACAGACCGCAATACTGCCCATACACTCTGCAAGGAGCGTCGATGCCGCACGCCGACAGCCTGATTCTGACCCTTGTTGCCGGCTTCGTGCTGGCTTTCGTGTTCGGGATGCTGGCCAATCGGCTGAAGCTGTCGCCCCTTGTTGGTTACCTCGTCGCTGGTGTCGTCGTCGGGCCTTTTACGCCGGGCTATACCGCTGACACCGAGCTGGCCCCCCAACTCGCAGAGGTCGGCGTCATCCTTCTGATGTTCGGGGTCGGACTGCATTTCTCGCCCGCTGACCTGATGAAGGTCCGCAAGGTCGCGATCCCGGGGGCCCTCGTCCAGATCAGCGTGGCCACCGTTCTGGGTTGGGGCCTGGGACGCCTGCTGGGGATGGGTGACCTTGAGGCCGCCCTCATGGGGTTTGCCCTGTCGGTCGCCTCGACCGTCGTCCTGCTGCGGGCACTAGAGGAGCGCAAACAGGTCAAGGGCGAGATCGGGCGGATCGCCGTGGGCTGGCTGATCGTCGAGGACCTCGTCATCGTCATTGCCCTGGTTCTGCTGCCCCTGATCGTAATCCAGCCGGGCGAGAGTCTGACCGCCGGCGAACTGGCCGGATCGATCGGCCTTACCCTGGTGAAGGTGGCGGCGTTTGTCGGTCTGATGCTGGTGGTCGGGGGCCGGGTTCTGCCCTGGCTGCTGGTCCGCATCGCCCACACACGGTCGCGCGAATTGTTCACGCTCGGTGTCCTGGCTATCGCCCTAGGCATTGCCTGGATCGCCTATGCAGTGTTCGGCGCATCGTTCGCGCTGGGGGCCTTCGTTGCCGGCCTGGTGCTGAACGGCACGCCGCTGGGCCACAACGCCGCCGAGCGATCCCTGCCGCTGCGGGACGCCTTTGCCGTCCTGTTCTTCGTTTCGGTCGGAATGCTGTTCGATCCGACGATCCTGATCCGCGACCCACTGGCGGTTCTGGGTGTCCTGGGAATTGTCATCATCGGCAAGTCGCTGGCCGCCCTGGCCATCACCTTTGCCTTCAGACTGACACGCGAGACCAGTCTGACGGTGGCTGCAAGCCTTGCCCAGATCGGGGAGTTCAGCTTCATTCTGGCGGCGCTGGGTGTCTCGCTCGGGGCGATGCGACAGGAGACGCACGACCTGATTCTTGCGGCCGCGTTGCTGTCGATCGCGCTGAATCCGTTCGTCTTTGCCCTTTGCGACCGCTTCGGTGGCCGCCCCAAGGCGGGTACGGACGGGGCGCGGGCCTTGGCCGTGGCGGCCGAAGCCGATGCAAAACGGCCTAACCCGGCAACGGCCTAGCCCAGCAGAACCTTCCGAAGCGCAGGGTGCAGTTCGGTGTTGGTCGACAGTATCGACGAGCCGGTCTTGGGATCGCCGTCGGCCTCGATTGTCGTGACCGTCCCACCGGCCTCGGTGACGAACAGGATGCCGGCTGCCACATCCCAGGGCTTCAGATTGCGCTCGTAGTAGGCGTCGTAGCGACCGCAGGCGACCCAGGCGAGGTCCAGTGCCGATGACCCGAGACGCCGGATCCCGGCCACCCGCTGCCCGACGGCGTGGATGTCCTTGATCGACTGGGCGTGGCCCGTCTTGCCGATGAAGGGCAGGCCCGTTGCGATCAGGCTGTCGGCAAGGTCGCGGCGGCCGGACACGCGGATGCGAGCATCGTTCAGATAGGCTCCCTTGCCCTTTTCTGCCCAGAACAGCTCGTTCATGACCGGGTTGTAGGTGACGCCCGCGACAATTTCGGAGCTCCCGTCCGGCGACGTGCGCTGAAGGCCGACCGTGATGGCGAAATGCGGCATGGCGTGCATGAAATTCGTGGTGCCATCGATCGGGTCGACGATCCACATGTGGGACTTGTCGGTCCCCTCCATCAGGCCGCGTTCCTCGCCCAGGAAACCGTAGCCCGGACGGGCCTTCATCAGCAGCTCGTAAAGGGTGTCCTCGGCCTTGATGTCGGCGGCCGTGACGAAATCGCCCGGTCCTTTCCGCGACACCTGCAACTGGGCGACCTCGCCAAAGTCGCGCAGCATCGGGCGCGCCGTCTTGCGGACGGCATCGATCATGACGGTAAGGAGGGCAGAAGAAAGAGCCATGGGAATCTCCTGGTCCGCGTGTCCTGAAAAGGCTTGCGGCCCGGACAGACGGAGAAGTTCAAACAAAACAGGGAAGGGCCAGCACGGTCGCCGGCCCTCACCCTCGGCAATAAGGCTCGATCAGTCCGCGCGGCGGACGTATTCACCGGTCGAGGTGTCGACAACGATCCGCTCACCAACACCCATATAGGGCGGGATCATGATGCGGACGCCATTGTTGGCACGGGCTGGCTTGTAGGACGATGAGGCGGTCTGGCCCTTGACGGTCGGTTCAGTCTCGACAACTTCCAGCGTGACCTGATCGGGCAACGACAGACCGATCGGACGGTCCTCGTGCATTTCGATGACGACCTTCATGCCGTCCTGCAGGTAGGCGACGCGGTCTTCGCCCACCCAGTCCTTCTGCAGTTCCGTCTGTTCGTAGGTGGCGTCGTCCATGAACACCAGGGCATCGCCCTGCTCATACAGGAACGAGAACTCCTTCTGTTCCAGCGTGACCCGCTCGACCTTGTCTTCAGAACGGAAACGTTCGTTGAGCTTGTTGCCGGTCTCGAGGTTCTTGGCCTCGACGTTGGCAAAGGCACCGCCCTTGCCGGGCTTGACGTGGCTGGCCTTGGTAACCACCCACAGGCCCTTGTTATGCTCAAGCACCATGCCGGGCTTGATGGTGTTGCCGTTGATTTTCGCCATGGGATCACTGGGTCTGGATTGCGCAGCCGGTCCCGTTGACGGGCGCGCGAAACGGGGGCGATGCCTAGAGGAAGCGTCGCCAAAGGGCAATGGGGGGCAGGGGCCGCCCTAGTGCAGCGTGGGGGAAGGCGTGTCCCTGGCCTTGCGATCGAACAGATTGCCGAGGCGAATGCCCACGCCCGTTGGCGAGGCGAGCTTTCCGGCCCGGTTGTCCAGTTTACGCGCCTCATGCGCAAAGGCGGCAGCAAGGCCGGCGCTGGTCATCGCAGCGGCGATCTGCATGCCGCGGCTGGCCGGGCGAAGCGCGATCCAGATGGCATTGATGGCCTGTGCGCCGGCCCAAAGACCCATCGCGGCTGTCCGGGTCGAGGTTGCCGGTGCATTCCAGACCCGTACCGCAGACAGGGTCGTTGCCGAGAACACAGCCGGCAGAACCAGGCTGAATGCGCCAAGCGGTCGCTCCGTCACTGGTGCTGCACCCTCGCGGAGTTGCCGGACCGAACGCCGCCGGGGACCGATCGCCCCTGTCGCTGCGGCCGTGGCCAGCAGCGCAAACCCCACGGTGATGGCGACACCCAGCACGACATGCCCGACATCGCGTTCGTCGGCATTGAGGAAGTCTGCGGCGGCGTCGATGGCGTCATCGATCGAGGCGGGAATATCGGTCATGTCGTTCTTCCTGAGGCGTTCAGGATCCCAATGGGCGGCGACGGTTGTCAGTTCCCGGTCGCGCTCTTGTCGACCGCGATCTCGGTCATCGCCGACTGCAGATAGTTCTGCTCGCCGATCTGATTGATCAGCAGGAACTGGGTCTCAAGGAAATCGATGTGTTCCTCGGTATCGGCGAGGATCTCCAGCAGGATCTGGCGGCTGATGAAATCCGAAGCTGCCTCGCACTCGGCGATCGCAGCCAGCTGACGAGCCCGCCCATCGATTTCAAGCTGCAGGTCGGCCCCGAGGCATTCGATACAGGTCTCGCCGATCTTCAGCTTGTTCAGGTCCTGCATGTTCGGCAGGCCGTCCAGAAACAGGATGCGTTTGATCAGCTTGTCGGCGTGTTTCATCTCGCCGATCGACTCTTCGTAGACGATCTCGCCGAGGTGCTTCAGCCCCCAGCTTTCGAACATTCGCGCATGCAGGAAATACTGGTTCACCGCCGTGAGTTCGTTCGTCAGAACGGCGTTGAGGGTTCGGATGATCGCGGGATCGCCCTTCATGATGCTGCCTTCATGTCTGAACGGGGCGCCCACGATGGGTCAACCTCGTCTTGTCCAGTCGAATCTTACCATGCAAATCGCCGTTCGGATCAGTTGCGACTGTCTTTCAACGTATTGATAGTGCGAATGATTGTCGTTTCTCGCCCGATCTGCGAGACTATTCTGCCGCGATTGCAAAGTCCAAGCGCGCGTCGGAAATCATCTGGCGCATTTCGCAAACACATTTGGCGCATTGCGCCGTGCACTGGTGGCGCGTGAAAACGTCGCGGGGCCTCGTGGCACCGGCCTCGATCGCGAGGGCGACGTCGCGCTGCCGAAGGCCATTGCAGTTGCAGACGTACACGGCAGATGCCTTCCTGGACGAAACTGATAATGGTTCGCTATAGCAGTATCGCCGCGATTGCAAGGCGTTCTCATTCGTTGTGATTGACCATTTTGCCGCCCTGTCGCAGGGCAGGGCTCATGACCGATCACCGCTGCCGTCTCTACCTGATCACGCCCCCGCAGATCGACGATCTCGAGGCCTTTGCCGGACTGCTCGAGCATGCTCTGGGTGCAGGAGATGTGGCGGCCCTTCAGCTTCGGCTGAAGGACGCATCGGACGACCGGATTCGCGAGGCCGTTGATCGCCTGATCCCGATCACCAAGGCGAGGGATGTCGCGCTGATCCTCAATGACCGGCCCGATCTGGCGGCAGCGACGGGCTGTGATGGCGTCCATGTCGGCCAGGATGATGCGACGGCGGCCTCTGCGCGCAGGATCATGGGGCCGGGCGCCATGATCGGCGTCACGTGTCACGACAGCCGTCATCTTGCCATGGAAGCTGCTGAGGCCGGTGCAGATTATGTCGCCTTCGGAGCCTTCTTTCCGACGTCGACCAAGACAGTTGTCCACCGGGCAGATCCCGAGATCCTGACGATCTGGCAGCAGACGATGGAAATCCCTTGTGTGGCCATCGGCGGGATAACCCTCGAGACCGCGCCAGCGATGATTGAAGCCGGCGCAGACTTCCTCGCGGTCAGCGCCGGCATCTGGTCCTTTTCGGAGGGTGCCGCTGCGGCCGTGCGGGAATTCAATCGTGTTCTGCAGGCTACCCAGTTCAGGGGATATTAGGACGCGCGTGGTTTCATCCCGTGTCCGGGATGCTTTGAGTTTCGTTTTTATGCCGATCAGTCAGGTACTGCGAGCGAGCCAGCCCTCCGGGAGTCCGGCTGTGACGGCACAGGTCCCTTCACGACCGGCCTACACTGCGCAGCGGGAGTCCGGTGGGCTGAAGTCGCTGACACCGATGTTGACGGCCGTTTTCGTGGCCTTGCTGACAATCGTGGCCGTTCAGACCGCGCGTTCGGTTGATCTGATCGTGGCGCTCTGGCTGGCCAACGCGGTCGCTGCCGGCATGTGGCTGAAGACAGGACGCGGTCTGGCGCACGATTTCAGCTTCGGTGCCCTGATGACCATGGGGGTGCTGGCTGGCGAGTTTCTCGCGGGGAATGACACCAGTACCTCGCTGATTTTCACCGCAGCGAACATGATCGAGATCATTGGCGCGGTACTGCTGGCGCGCCGGTTTTCGCCTTCCCTGATCCTCAGCGGCGTCGACGGAACGGTCCGCTTCGTCATGGCCACAGCCATACTCGCCCCGATCCCGGCAGCCCTGCTGGCCTCCATCGCCATGATCATGGTCAGGGATGCCCCATTCCTGATCAGTTTCCAGACCTGGTGGTTTGGTCATGCACTTGGCCTGGCGACTGTCACGCCCCTCATTCTGGCCATCGACCGGACATCGCTGATTGTGTTCAGGGATCCCTGGCGGGCTGCAGAGGCGGTCCTGTTGTTTGGCCTTCTGGCGGCAGCCGCCTATTTCGCCTATTTCTATCTCCCCGTACCGGCCCTGTTTCTCGTGGTTCCGATCCTGATCGTGATCGCGGTAAGGATGCGCATCACGGGCATTTCGCTGGCACTCGTCTTTGTTTCTATATGCTCGATCGCTGCGATCCTGGGCGGCTATGGCCCGCCTGCGTTTGACGATGTGCCGGTGTCAGAGCGGATCCTGCTGGCCCAGCTGAATCTCCTGTTCGGTTGCTTGCCCATAATGCTGGTCGCCTCACTCCTTCAGGAGCGCGACCGGTTTTCGGCACGGGCCAAAGCCGGGCAGTTGCGCGCGGAACAGGCCTCTGAAGCCAAGTCACGCCTCCTGGCGAACGTGGCTCACGAGATCAAGAGCCCGGTCGGCGGCGTGATCGGCATTGGCGATCTGTGGTCCTCGGGCCAACTGGGTCCGGTGACGACCACGCAGAAGGAAATGGCCGACATGCTGGTCAAGACCGCACGCCAGGTCGAGGCGCTGGCTCATGATCTCCTGGATGTCGCTCGGGCGGAGTCTGGTACGGTCAAGGTTGAGTTGCGACCGACCGATGTCACGGGCGTGCTCGAGGACGTGAGGCGTTCCACGGCGCTGCGTCCCGAGGCCGAGCACCTCCGGCTGAGCGTCGTTTGCGAAGGGGATGGATTGGTGGTTCTGGCCGACTCTCAGCGGCTGGTGCAGATCATCGATAACCTCGCCACCAATGCCGTGAAGTATGGCGGTGCGGGTGGGGTCATCCTGTTCCGGGCATCGCCGATTTCCGATGGCGTGCGGATCGAGGTGACGGATCGAGGCCCGGGCCTGTCCGAAGCCAAACAGGCGCAATTGTTTGAACCGTTCAACCGTCTTGGGCTCGAGCGAACGACCGTCGAGGGGCACGGCATCGGCCTCGCCCTGGCCAAACGCATGGTCGAGTTGATGGGCGGAAGCATCGGAGTGACATCGAAGCCCGGGGAGGGTGCCACCTTCTGGATCGAGCTTCCAGCACCCTGATCCTGAATTATTCTGTCGAAGCTGACGGGGGATGTTGCCCAACGTCCGGATAAGTCTTCTTGCCGTTCGGAGGACCTGGCGCGAGGATGGGATCATGAAAATCGCTGTCTGTTCGATCGTCGCCCTGTTCACGACCACGTCTGCACTGGCCCAGACTGCGCAGGACCCTTCCGCGCAAAGGGGCAGTGAGCTGACCCGCAGCCTGAACGCTGCACCGCCTTCCACGTCCGTGCCGGTGACGTCTCCGGTGACTGTCCCTGTGCCGCCGCGGGGACCGACGGTGCCTCCCGCTCCAGCGCCAACCGTCGGGCCCGTCGCGCCTCGCGCCGAGACCCCTGGGACAAACGTAGCCGCGCGCCAGCCCGCATCGACCCGAACCCCGCCGCCCGGATCAGCACCGATTGATACAGCGAGCCCTTCGACCGGAGTTTCCCCTGCACCGGTCCGGGCAACGAACCCGGTGGTGACTTCAGGTCCGGCCAGTCGCCCGACGCCGGCTCTGGTCCCAGCAGCAAGAATTCCAGCCCCGATACCGCCCGCGGGCGCAGGCTCATCACCGGCGAACACGGTCTCTGGCACAGTGGCTGCGCCGGTCGCTGCTCCGCCAGCCCCGCCGATTGCCCTGAACGCGACGGCCTTGGCTGCGCTCCCGTTCACGGTTGTCCTGCCAGCGGGATTTCAGGTGACGTCCGGGCGTCCGGGTCCAGATTTCAGCGTTTACACGGTGCGGCGAGGGACCCAGCCATTCGTGATGATCTACACCGGCCCGGCCTCTCAGTTTCCGATCTATAGCGGTGAGATTGTGCAGGCTGCCGGTCGGGCATCGGTCGTGACGGTCGAGGGCAACCAGCGTCGTGCGGTCGAGCATCTTTTCCAGCGCAGCACGTCACCTGGCGAGGTGCATATCTGGGTCTCCAGCCTCGACGGCGCAGACCGACAGATCGCCGAACAGATCGCTCAGTCGGTGGATGTTCGCTGACGTTACCGGCCCGGTCGGATGACCAGACAGGTGACGCGGCGCTCTGAAAGCGCGGAACAGGCTTCCTGCGCCGCTGCCTCGGTGAGGCCCGTAAACCGCGAACGATGCCAGCCGGAGGCGGTGTCGACCGTCTGGCGCGCGGTGCTGAACTGTGCCCTGAACCGCCGATTGACCTCTGTCAGCCAGTCCTGTGCCACACTCGCTTCACGGAACGCGCCGACCTGAACGGACCATCCGCTCCCCGCCGGTGGTATCGACGCCCGAGGTGGGGCAATGGCTGCCGAAGAGGCCCCGACAACAGTGCCAGATGCACCGTTCAGGGAGGCTGTCAGGCTTACCGGAGCGCGAGGGGCCGAGCGGGGAGAGGGCGCGATCGCCCTATCGGCAGACCGGGGCGCGGGTTGCGATGCGACTGCGACGGGGGGGACGGGTGCTGGTGTTGCCGCGGCAGGCGGCGGTGTCACCGTAGCCGCGGCCAGACGGGTGGGTGTGTCGAGCGAAGTGTAGGAAATCTCGTTCCCGCTCGTGTCCATCTCCGCTCCCTGATCCTCACCCCCGTTGATCGAGGCGTACTCGAGGGCAGGGGAGGGATCGAGCGCACTGTTGCCGATGCCAAATCCGCGCTGCTCGAAAAAGGTCTGGGCCACCTGGATAGGCTCGCCCTGGCTGCGCCGGCGCTGGACCTCGAACCCGGTGTTCATCAGTTCAGCAACATGGGCATTGCGACTGGCACTGGAGCGTCCGCCCATGACAACAGTGATGACCCGTTTGCCATCCCTGACCGCAGAGGCTGCAAGATTGTATCCCGATGCGTTGATGTAGCCCGTCTTGATGCCGTCATAGCCTTGCCCGCTCAGCAGAAGGCCATTGGTGTTACGGTAGTCGCGCCCCTGATATGCCCAATCATGGAGGCCGAAGTAGCTGTAATATTGCGGGAAATCGCGCATGACCGCGCGAGCCAGGATCGTGAGATCCCTTGCCGATGTCGTCTGGCGGGTGTCCGGCAGACCGTTCGGATTTACATACCGTGTCTGGGTCATGCCCAGTTCCTGGGCCTTGAGCGTCGCCATGGCGGCGAACCGGGCTTCGGAACCCCCGACATGTTCTGCGATTGCAACCGCCATGTCATTGGCTGAGCGAACGGCGGTGGCTCGCATGGCGTCGTCAAGCGTGATGCGCTGGCCGGCGGCGAGCCCGAGCTTCGAAGGCGGCTGCGATGCCGCGCGCGGCGAGACAACGATCACATCGTCCAGCTTGACCTTGCCCTGCTGAAGGGCGTCAAACGCCAGATACAAGGTCATGACCTTGGTGATCGACGCCGGGTACCGCCGGCTATCGGCGAACCGGCCGAACAGGACTTCGCCGGATGCCGCATCCACGACGATCGATGCATAGCGACTGTTGTCCGAAGACTGAGCGACCGCCGGCGCAAGCCCGGGGGTTGGCACTGCCATCAGGACGAGCAGGGCGGTGCCGCCGGCCATCGTGCGACTGACCGTTCGACCGCGGGAGGACCTCGAGAAAAGAGCGATCATCGTCAAAGCGATAGCCTCGGTACTTGGGCGCCACCACGGCGCGGACGTAGCATTTCCCCGCGCTGCAATACAGGACGCTAGCATGCGATGGGAGAGTTTCGAGATGGTTAACAACCTGTCAACGCAGAATTGATCGGACAGAATCGCGACCGTTCTGCTGTCCGAAGCTGTCCGTGAACAGGGCGGCCATGTTGCAGTGCACAACGGGGGCTTGACGTGCGTTCGCACTTGCACCATATGCACGTCGTCGCCGCAGGACTCGCCTGCCGCGAGAAAAATCAACGCGGTCCCAAATGGACCCGACCCAGGAGAACTGATCATGACCGACGCCGTCGAAACCGTGAAGAAATCCGTCGAAAAGAACACCGCTGCTGCCCAGGTCCAGGCCGAGAAGGTTCAGGCAGCAGGCACCAAGGTCCTGCGTGAGGGCCTGGAAAAAACCACTGCTTCGATGACCGAGCTCAGCGCCCAGTCCAAGCAGAACCTCGAAGCCCTGACCGCATCTGCCACGGCTGCCCAGAAGGGTGCGGAGGCCCTGTCGAAGCAGGCCCTCGAATACTCCAAGACAAGCTGGGAGCACAGCGTTGCCGCTGCCCAGACGATCGCCCAGGCCCGTTCGGTCCAGGAAATGATCGAACTCCAGACCAACTATGCCAAGTCGGCCATGGAAGTTTACATGTCGGAAGTCACCAAGATGACCGAGATCATGACCTCGTCGGTCAAGGACAGCTTCAAGCCGATCAACGAGCGCATGACCGCTTCGGTCGAGAAGCTCCAGGCCGCGCGTTAATCCAGCAAGCCCCGGAGGGCGCGCCCTCCAGAGCAATGTGCGACATCAGCCCCCCGGATCCGTCCGGGGGGCTTTTTCGTCCCCTGGCCTCGAAACGCAAAACGCCCGGTCATCGCTGACCGGGCGTTTCAGAAGCGGGGCATTCGCCCCGCTGTAAGCGGAGCCTCAACCAGGCTGATGCCTACTTGATCTTGCCTTCCTTGAACTCGACGTGCTTGCGGATCACCGGGTCGTATTTGTTCACGACCATCTTTTCCGTCTTGGTACGGGCATTCTTCTTGGTGACGTAGAAGAAGCCGGTGTCGGCAGTGGAGTTCAGGCGGATCTTGATTGAAGCTGGCTTGGCCATCGGAGTTACCTTTGCGACGGCGAAAGCCGCTTAAAATGAGAGGCGCGGAACATACTCAGGAACGCTGCCAAGTCAACCTGCAACATGGCGGGTTGAGCCTTTCCCGCCAACCGCTACGGTGACGGTCATGAAAGCCCATGTCGTGCTGGCCATCGCGGCCTCCAGCCTTGCCCTGTCGTCCTGTGCCACCGTCCCGAAGGCATCGGTCCAGCAGGACCAGTTCTTTTCCAATCTGACTGCGCTTTGTGGCCTGCGATTCGAGGGAAAGGTCATCACGACCGATGCGGCAGATGCGGACTTCCGGGCTCAGCGTCTGTTGATGCATGTGCGAGACTGTTCGGCTGATGAAATCCGGATCCCCTTCTGGGTCGGCCAGGACCGCTCGCGAACCTGGGTCATCACGCGATCCGCAACGGGCCTGACCCTGAAACACGACCATCGCAACCCGCAGGGGCAGCCAGACGGCCTGCACTGGTATGGCGGCGACACACGATCCGAAGGGACGGCAACACGTCAGGAGTTTCCGGTCGACGCGTTCTCGATCGACCTGTTCAACGCCAGCGATGCCTCGGTATCCACGACCAATGTCTGGGCCGTCGAGGTCAATCCCGGCGAGAGCTATGTCTATGAGCTGTCGCGCCCGAACCGGCTTCTTCGGGTATCGTTCGACCTGACGAAGCCGGTCGCGGAATAGTCAGACCCGTCGCCATCCCTCAAGCGGACGAACTGTGGCACAGGCGGGTGTGCCATCCTTTCCCCGGCCCGGCAGTCGGATCTCCAGCAAGGCACCCGCTGAACGCAGTTCCATAGGGATGTCGTGGACGTCGATCTTTGCCCGACGGGTCCAGGGGCTGGTACAGTCTCCGGCAGCCTGGCCGATGCGAATGTAGACGAACCGCCGCTCGGGACCCTCGCGTCGGATGAAGGGGCCCAGCAGGCGACCGTCGGGTGCCAGCTTGACAGGGACATCGAACGACAGGGGCTCATCTGCCGCCAAGCGCGGGTCCAGAGGCAGGTCATCCTTTTGCAGGCTGTAGCGAACACCCGGAACCGGATCGACGATGGTCAGCCTCAGGGTGAGCGTCTCGTCAGCCATGGGTCACCTGATGTCGGCCGCGGACCATGCGAACGAACGGGATGGCTCGGTCTGGATGTTCAAGCCGGTCGGCCACTTCGCCCAGCACAAACCGGGTGATCGCAGGCAGGTCCAGCGCTCTCGCCTCGGCGAGGGGCAGCCAGGCGATCTCGTCCAGTTCGCCAGAGCCCGCGGTAGGTTCCGGTTTCAGCAGGGCCGTGGCGTCCGTCAAGAAGAAGCGGGCGTCGAACCGTCGTGTACGGCCCGGCGGGGTGATGGCGCGAGCGATGTAGCGCAAGGCGGCGAGGTCGGGCAGGGCACCGGCGGCCCGGAACTCGCGCCAGGGCCCGGCAACATGGGTTGGCGAGGCGGACTGGCCCAGGATCAGGCCAGTTTCCTCGAAGGTCTCGCGCATGGCTGTCAGCATCAGGGCCCGCGCCCGGTGGGGCAGCATCTCGCGTCCCAAGGCAGCAGCGGTCAGGGGATGCGCCTCATTGGCGGAGGCGGCAGCGAAGTCCGAACGATCGATTCGGCCGCCCGGAAAGACCCATTTCGACGCCATGAAGACATGGCCGGGCGCCCGGCGACCCATCAGGACCTGCGGAGTTTGTCCGCCTCTGACAATGATCAGTGTGGCGGCGTCCCTGGGGCGCTGGCGCTCGCCCGTTCTCAGAGCGTCAGAGAGATCGGCAGCGGCGTCAAACGGTGTGGTCACAGGCCAGTCCTAGCGCCGCTTGCCTTTGCGGACGCCTTTCAGCCCGCCGGACGGCCGGCCACCCGAGGGTGGCTTGGGTCCGCCGGGGCGTTTGGTCCCACGTTTGGGCGGACCATTGCCGCCTGGGCCACGATCGCGCGCCCGCACGCCGAGGCGCGGGGCCTGTGCATTGGGATCGCGCGGCTCCGGGTCGCTGAGCATCTCGAACAGAAGGCCGCCCGTGATCGGTGTGGCTTCCTTGAGCTTGACTTCAACCCTCCGTCCGAGCGTGAACCGCTGGCCAGAACGCTCGCCGACCAGGGCGTGAGCGCGATCGTCATGCGTGAAATACTCGTTGCCCAGCGAAGAGACCGGGACGAGCCCATCGGCCCCGGTCTCGTCCAGCCGAACGAACAGGCCGAAGCGGGTCACGCCGGTAATCCGTCCCTCGAACGTCGCCCCGACACGATCCTCAAGGAAGGCTGCAACATAGCGGTCCATGGCATCGCGCTCGGCAGCCATGGAGCGGCGCTCGGTCGCCGTCACCTGTTCGGCGATGGCCTGTAGCTCGGCGATCTCGCGATCCGTCAGCCCGTCAGTGCCCAGCTTCAGCGCACGGATCAGGCCACGATGCACGATCAGGTCCGAATACCGGCGGATCGGCGAGGTGAAATGGGCATAGCGGTCAAGGTTCAGGCCGAAATGTCCGACATTGTCCGGGCTGTAGATCGCCTGCATCTGGCTGCGCAGGACCACTTCGTTGACGACCTCGGCATGGGGGCCGTCACGGGTCTCGTCCAGCAACTTGTTGAAGCGTTTTGTCGTTGGCGATTCGCCCTTGTTCCACGGTTTTGCGATCGTCGACAGGAAATCGGCCAGGTTGAAGATCTTCTCCTGGCTGGGGGTCTCGTGAACCCGATAGATCAGCGGTGTCTTCTTCTGCTCGAGCGTTTCGGCCGCGCAGACATTGGCCTGGATCATCATCTCCTCGATCAGGCGGTGCGCCTCGAGGGACTTGCGCGGCACGATGGCGGCAATGCCCCCGTCCGGGGCCATCAGGATGCGGCGCTCGGGGCTCTCGATGGCCAGCGGGCTGCGCTTCATGCGGCCCTTGAGCATGGTGTGATAGGCGTTCCACAGTGGATAAAGGATGGCCTCCATGATCGGGCCCGTCGTGTCGTCCGTACCGCCGCCGTTCTCGATGCCGTCGATAGCGGACTGGGCCTGCTCGTAGGACAGTTTGGCGTGGCTGCGCATCAGGCCGCGATGGAACTTGTGCCCGGTCTTCCGGCCGTCCTTGTCGAAGACCATGCGCACGGCCAGCGTCGCGCGGTTCTCGCCCTCCTTGAGGCTGCACAGGCCATTGGACAGGCGCTCGGGCAGCATGGGTTCGACCCGGTCCGGGAAATAGGTGGAGTTGCCCTTGGCGCGGGCCTCGCGGTCGAGCGATGAGCCGCCCTGGACGTAGGCCGCAACGTCGGCGATCGCGACCCAGACGATCCAGCCGCCTTCGTTCTTCGGGTCGTCATCGCGCATCGCATAGACGGCGTCGTCGTGGTCACGGGCGTCGGCCGGGTCGATGGTGATGAAGGGAATGTCGCGCAGGTCATCGCGTCCCTTAAGCGTCGGCAGTTCGACCGCCTCGGCCTCGCGCTCGACGGCTTCGGAGAAGCCGGTGGGGACGCCATGCGCATGGATGGCGATCAGGGAGGCGGCGCGGGGATCATCTTCGCGTCCAACGTTCTCGAGGATTTTCCCGCGCTTTGGTCCGTACCGGTTGTCGGAGCGCTCGATCGAGGCGAGGACCAGGTCGCCGTCCCGCAGATCGCCGGCCAGTAGTTGCGGAATGATCAGCACATCCTTCGATCGCCGATCGACGGGCTCGACCCGGGTTTCCTTGTTGGATTTCCGGATCACGCCAAGGACGCGGTTCGTCCCGACGTCCAGCTTCTTGACCATCCGGGCTTCCCAGCCGTCGGGGCCGCGCTCGAACTTGACCAGCATCCGGTCACCCATGCCTGGCGCGGCACCAGCCTGGCCGGTGCGATCGGGCACCAGCAGGGCGCGCGGTGCGTCGGCCGCGGCATCGACCAGCCGGACATACATCTCGCCATCGACATCGCGCTCGACGACATCGACCACGCCGACGGGGGGGAGGGCACCGGCTTCAGAAAAGCCCTTGCGGCCCCGTTTCCCCAGCTTGCCCTCGGCCTCCAGCTCGCGAAGCATTTCACGCAGGGCGCGGCGGTCCTCGCCCTTCAGGCCGAAAGCGCGCGCCAGATCGGACTTGTCCGCCTCACCGGCCTCCCGAAGGAAACGCAGCAGGGTTTCCTTGTCGGGCAGACCGGAGGCAGGGCGGCGGGGAGGCTTGGGCATTCAGGTCTTTCAGACCGCCGCGATATCGGCGGGATGGATACAGGGCACGCCGTGCAGGGATGCCTCACGGGACATGCCACGATCCAGCGTTAAAATCGTGACGTCCAGTCGCCGCGCTTCTGCCGGACGCATTTTTGCCCCGGGTCGCAATTGGAGGCGATCGGCCCTAGATCGTGCACCAACCCATTCGCCTTCGGAGTCCCCCTCATGTCGATGACAGACATACCCGCACTCAGCCGTCCGTCAGGATCGCTGCTGGACCTGATCGGCAAGACGCCGATGGTCGAGGTGACGCGGATGGATACCGGACCCTGCCGGCTGTTCCTGAAGCTGGAGGCCCAGAACCCGGGGGGCTCGATCAAGGACCGCATCGCCCTGTCGATGATCGCGGCAGCGGAAAAGGAAGGCTACCTGAAAGAAGGCGGCACCATCGTCGAGGCGACGGCCGGCAACACGGGACTGGCCCTTACGCTGGTCGGACAGGCCAAGGGCTACAAGGTCTTGCTGGTCATTCCTGACAAGATGTCGAAGGAGAAGATCCAGCACCTGCGGGCCATGGGGGCCGATGTCCGGCTGACGCGATCGGACGTGCCGCACGGCCACCCCGAGTATTACACCGACATGGCCGAGCGTCTCAGCCAGCAGATCCCGGGTGGCTTCTATGTCAACCAGTTCGCCAATGAGGCCAATTCGGCCGCACACGTTGCAACCACCGGCCCCGAAATCTGGGAGCAGATGGGGCATGACGTCGATGCCTTTGTGGCCGGTATCGGCTCCGGCGGGACGATCACCGGTGTCGCCCGTTACCTGAACAGCGTCGGGGCCAAGACCGAGATCATCCTGGCCGACCCGGTCGGATCGACTCTGGCTGGCGTGGTCAACGACGGGGTCCCCGGACCCGAAGGCAGCTATACGGTCGAGGGCATCGGCCAGAATTTCGTGCCGGACACGGCGGACATGAGCCTGATCCACCGCGCCTATTCCATCCCCGATGCCGAGGCCATCGCAACCGTCCGCGAACTGCTTCTGAAAGAGGGCATTCTGGCGGGGTCATCATCCGGCACACTGATCGCATCGGCTCTGCGCTATTGCCGCGAACAGACGGAAGCCAAACGGGTTGTGACCTTCGTCTGCGACACGGGCGCGAAGTATCTGTCCAAGGTCTACAACGATGCCTGGCTGGCCGATCAGGGGCTGGGAGAGCGGGATATCCAGGGCAATCTGGCCGATCTGATTTCCCGAAAATACAGCAAGGGTGACGTCGTCGTGGCAGGGCCGGATGACACGCTGGACACCGCCTTCAAGCGGATGCGGGGAGCCGATGTATCGCAGTTGCCGGTAATCAAAGACGGTCGTCTGGTCGGCATCCTGGACGAGAGCGACATCGTTCACGTCATGAACACCGACGAGATCACGCGTCAGGAGCGATTCAAGAAGAGCGTCGGCTCGGTCATGACGACGGCGCTGGACACCATCCAGGTCAATGAGCCGCTGGATGCCCTGATCCCGCTGTTCGACCGTGATCGTGTTGCCATCGTTCTGGACGGCGAGCAGTTCGTCGGTCTGATCGCGCGGGTCGACCTGATCAATCACCTCAGCCTGAACCGGTAAGCTTATGTCTGTGATCAAGAACCAGCAGGGCTTCTCGACCCGCGCCATCCATGCCGGACAGCGACCGGACCCGACCACGGGTGCGGTGATGACGCCGATCTATGCGACCTCGACCTATGCCCAGGAGAGCCCGGGCGTGAACAAGGGCTATGAATATGCCCGGGGCAAGAACCCGACACGAGAGGCCTTCGAGGCCTGTATCGCCGACCTCGAGGGCGGGGTTCAGGGATTCGGCTTTGCCAGCGGCATGGCGGCGACGTCGACGGCGCTGGAGCTGCTTGATGCCGGTTCGCACATCGTCACCGGCGACGATCTTTATGGCGGATCCTGGCGGCTTTTCGAGCGGGTCCGGCGTCGGTCGATGGGGCTGGATTTCAGCTATGTCGACCTCTCTGACCTTGCCAGCGTCGAAGCAGCCATCACACCAAAATCACGGATGTTGTGGGTCGAGACGCCGACCAATCCCCTGATGAAGATCGCCGACATTGCGGCCCTGTCGAAGATCGCCAAAGCCCACGGGCTGCTTCTGGTGGTCGACAACACCTTCGCCACGCCCTTCTGCCAGCAGCCGCTGGCTCTGGGTGCCGACATCGTCATGCATTCCGCGACCAAATACCTGAACGGCCACTCAGACATCATCGGTGGTGTGCTGGTGGCGGGGAACGTGGAGATCGCGAAGGAGATCAAGTTTCTCCAGAACTCCGTGGGTGGCGTCATGGGCCCGTTCGATGCGTTCCTGGCCAATCGCGGCCTGAAGACATTGGGCCTGCGGATGAAAGCTCACTGCGAAAGCGCCCTCGAGATCGCGCGCTGGCTGGAAACGCGGGCAGGGGTCGCAAAGGTCATCTATCCGGGCCTCATCACGCATCCCCAGCATGAACTGGCTGCGCGCCAGATGCGCGGGTTTGGCGGGATGGTGTCCGTGATGATCGACGGCGATCTCGAGCGGACCAAGCGAGTTCTCGAACGGGTGCAAGTGTTCACCTTGGCCGAGTCGCTCGGTGGGGTGGAGAGCCTCGTCAATCACCCGGCCATCATGACCCATGCCTCGGTCCCGAAAGAGGTGCGGGAGGCCGGTGGGGTCACGGACAATCTGATCCGCCTGTCGGTGGGGGTTGAGGACGTCGCCGACCTGATTGCTGATCTCGACCAGGCGCTGGCCTGAACGAAAAAAGGGCGACCCTCGCGGGTCGCCCTTTCTGTTCGTTCACACCGCGACGCTTAGCCTTTGGGCAGGAGCACGGTGTCGATGACGTGGATCACGCCGTTGGTGCAGGCGATGTCGGCGGTCACGACCTTGGCACCGTTGACGGTGACGCCATCCGTGCCGTCAACGTCCAGCGTCTCGCCGTTTACCGATGCCGGCGACAGTGTCTTGCCAGCGATGTCGGCGGCATGGACGGCACCAGACAGGACGTGAAGCGTCAGGATTGCCGTCAGCTTGTCCTTGTTCTCCGGCTTGACCAGATCCTCGACCGTGCCAGCGGGCAGGGCGGCAAAGGCTTCGTCTGTCGGGGCAAAGACCGTGAACGGGCCAGCGCCCTTGAGCGTGTCGACCAGACCTGCAGCCGTGACGGCAGCGACCAGGGTCGTGAACGAACCGGCTGCGACGGCAGTGTCGACGATGTCGTGTGTTTCAGTTGTCATGGCGACGTATCCTTGGTTTTAAGGAAGCCATAACTGGCATTGCGATTACGATTTACAATGGAGGCGCGGCTAAGTGACCGTTGCGACACCATGACATGTAACAAATAAAGAAAAGGCGGAGGAATCCGAAGAATTCCTCCGCCATCTGATCTTTAGTTCGGCAGCGAAACGGCGTCGGTGACGTGGATCACGCCATTCGACTGGAACACGTCGGCTTGTGTCACGGTGGCAACGCCGCCCTTCTCGTCGGTCAGGATGACCGAGCCATCGCGCAGCGACGCCGTCAGGGTGTCGCCCGACACCGTCGTGATGGCTGCCGATCCGCCGCCGGCCTCGATCAGTGCGATCACGTCAGCAGCAGCCACACGACCGGCAACGACGTGATAGGTCAGGATCTTGGTGAGGGTCGCCTTGTTGGCAGGCTGGACAAGCGTCTCGACCGTGCCAGCGGGCAGGGCCGCGAAAGCAGCGTCAGTTGGCGCGAAAACGGTGAACGGTCCCGGGCCCGACAGGGTGTCGACCAGACCGGCAGCGGTGACCGCAGCGACCAGCGTCGTGTGGATCGGCGAGGCAACGGCGTTCTCGACGATGGTCTTGGTCGGATACATGGCAGCACCGCCGACGGTAACGGTCTGATGATTCATGCCAGAATGCTGGTCAGCAAAGGCGGCGGGAGCAGCGGCGAGCAGGGCGGCGGCCGAGACGGCACCGGCGAGGGCGGAGAGTTTCATGGTCGTTTCCTGACATGCGATCGCTTGTTGCGATCGTTGCAGTAACGGGTCGAACCCCACCCCGGATGCGATCCGGCCTGTCGCGCGTCAAGCTGCCGCACTGTGGCAAGCCCGTCGAAGAGCAGGGCGTCCCTGGCGCTAGAAGTCAATCAGGATCGAGGCAACGAGCGCATCCTCATACTGTTCGCCTTGGGCCTCGGCCGTGGTGCCGTGCCAGCGCACGTCGATCGCGGTCGTGTCGGTCAGGCTCCAGGCGGCACCCAGGTTGCCGCCAGTATAGTCGGGTGCGTTGTCCTGCTCGCGTCGTCCAACCGTGGCGCTGATGTTGAGGCGGTCGGCCAGAGCCCAGCGCAGCCGGGCCTCGACCCAGGTCGTTTCCCGTGTCGAGCCAAGGCCATCGGGCGAATGCTCCAGGCGGAGGCGGGCATCCACCGGGCCGAAATCGCGCAGGATATCGAACTGGTACTCCCAGGCCTCGTCATCCTGACCCGGATCGGCCTCCAGCCGCCATTTCCTCGAAATGGATATATCAAAGTCGAGGCCAGCAGCGGCGAATTGCCAGCCGGCCTCGACCTCGGTTTCGACCTTCGATCCAGAGGAATCGATCGTCTCGAACTCGGCGTCGGCATAGAAGCCGCGCTCGGTCGTCCACTGTACCTCGCCGAAAACATAGGGAGCGTCGCCGCTCTTGGAGGCACCTTTGGACCGGTTGTCAGTCCCGGCCCCGACCTCAAACGACCAGGCCGACGCGCGGTCGGCGCTGTATCGAGCGTTATCCCTGTCCTGGGCGTGGCCCGAGGCTGGAATCAGGATGGCGAGGGTTAAGCAAGCAAAGAGCGCACGGGACATCCGTCCATCATCTAGGCGACGCCGACCTTGCTGGCGAATTGCTTTGTGGCGTCGGCATACTCGGACCGCAGCCGCGCAATCAGGTCTGCGGCCGGCATGACGTCGTGGACGGCACCGGCACCCTGTCCGGCAGACCATACGGTCTTCCAGGCCTTGGCCTCATCACCCATGTCCAACTTGTGCTCGGGCAGTTTTTTCGGGTCGATACCGTTGTCCATCAGCGACTTGGTCATGAAATTTGCAGGGATGCCCGAAACAGCGGCGGTATAGGTGATGTCGGTCGCGCCGCTGTCCACGATCATCTGCTTGTAGGCGTCCGGGGCCATGGCCTCGGTCGTGTTGATGAAGCGCGTTCCCATATAGGCGAAGTCGGCCCCGAGCATGAGGGCGGCGGCCACGTCCTGGCCGGTCGAGAGGCATCCTGACAGGATGATGGTGCCGTCAAAGAAGCTGCGCACCTCATTGACCAGGGCAAAGGGATTGACGACCCCGGCATGTCCACCCGCACCGTTGGCCACCAGGATGAGGCCGTCGACACCCGCCTCGGCGGCCTTCCTGGCATGGCGGACATTGGCGATGTCATGGAAGACGACGCCGCCATAACCGTGGACGGCATCGACGACGTCGCGCACAGCCCCCAGCGAGGTGATGATCAGCGGGACCTTCTCCTCGACGGTGACCATCATGTCAGCCATCAGGCGAGGATTGGTCGGGTGGACGATGTGGTTGACGCCGAATGCCGCGGCATCAGGGCTCAGCCGACCCTTGATCTCGTGCAGCCACTCCCGATAGCCCTCGGACGTACGGGCATTCAGCGAGGGAAAGGTGCCGATGATCCCGCTGTTGCAGCACTCGACCACCAGATCCGGTCCCGACACCAGGAACATCGGGGCCTCGATGACCGGAAGGGTCAGGCCCTTCTGCAGGGAAGCGGGAATGGCCATGGACGTCTCCTGGGTTTTGTTTGACTACGGATAGCGGGACGCGACCGGGATTGGCAACAGCCTGAACGCCGCTGCTGCCCCGGCAGGTGCCCCCGCTGCCTGATGTCGGGGCGCTCCCGCGTTGACCCGGACCGCGAGGCATGAAACGACAGGTGTCCATTTCGTTGGACAGGTTCGGATGCGCGTCGTCTTTCCATTTTCGGCCATCGTCGCTCAGGACGAAATGAAGCTGGCCCTCCTGCTGGCCGCTGTCGACCGGACGCTGGGCGGGGTGATGGTGTTCGGGGATCGTGGGTCAGGCAAGACCACCGCAGTGCGCGGTCTGGCGGCGTTGCTGCCACCTTTGAAGGTGATTGCGGGGTGTCGCTTCAACTGCGAACCCGGCACGCCATGCGAGGCCTGTGTCGGCGTCTGCCGGCATACCGGCAAGGCCGGAGAGGCTCCAGCGCCCGTCGTTGACCTGCCGCTGGGAGCAACAGAGGACCGTGTCGTCGGCGCGCTGGACCTCGAACGTGCTCTGACACTGGGGGAGAAGGCTTTCGAGCCCGGTCTGCTGGCACGGGCCAACCGGGGCTTCCTGTATATCGACGAGGTCAATCTGCTGGAGGACCATCTGGTCGACCTGCTGCTGGACGTGGCCCAGTCGGGTGAGAACGTCGTTGAACGGGAGGGCCTCAGTATCCGCCACCCGGCGCGTTTCGTCCTTGTCGGAAGCGGAAACCCGGAGGAGGGCGAGCTGCGTCCACAGCTGCTCGACCGCTTCGGCCTGTCGGTCGAGGTGACGACGCCGGATCGGCTCGCGGATCGGGTGGAGGTGGTCAAGCGGCGCGACGCCTTCGACCGCGATCCTGCAGCCTTTGTGGAGCTCTGGAAGGCCAAGGACACGGCGGTCCGACGCAGGATCAAAGCGGCTCAGGGTCGGATCGGAGACATCGTTGTGCCGGACGCCGTACTTGAGCAGGGGTCGCGACTGTGTATGGCGGTCGGGGCTGACGGGCTGCGGGGGGAACTGACCCTTTTGAGGGCTTCGCGGGCTTTGGCAGCACTGGAAGGACGCGAGGCTGTCACGGATGCCGATCTGAGGAAGATTGCACCCATGGCGCTCAGACACCGGCTGAGAAGAGGTCCGCTGGACGAGCAGGCTTCGACAGCCCGCATCGACCGTGCGCTCGATGAGCTGAAGGCGGCGTGAGGCCCCTGCCGTGAAGGACGCGGCGACCGTCTGGGCCGAGGCCATGCTGGCGGCGGCCCTGCTGGCGGTCGACCCGCGACTGGGCGGGGTCGTGGTGCGGGCCGGGCCGGGACCCGTGCGTGATGCCTGGGTTTCCGGCTTTCGGGCCCTGTTTGATGTCGAGACGCCGTGGCGAAGGTTGCCGCCGGGAATCGGCGATGAGCGGTTGCTGGGCGGGCTGGATCTCGGAGCCGCACTGGGCAGCGGCCGCAAGGTGCTGCAGCGCGGACTGCTGGCCGAGGCCGATGGCGGGGTCGTGATTGCGCCCATGGCCGAGCGTCTGACGTCGGGGACGGCTTCCCGTCTGGCGGCTGCGCTGGATTCGGGCGTCATTAGCCTGGAACGTGACGGTATGGCCGAACGTCTGGGCGCGCGGTTCGTGATGGTTGCGCTGGACGAGGGGGCGGACGACGGAGAGCGGGTTGGGCCAGGATTGTCCGAGCATCTGGCATTCGCGATCGATCTGGACGGCGTCGGGCATCGCGATGCCCTGCCGATCAGCGCGACGGTGGCCGACGTGGCAGAAGCGCGAGAGGCCCTTACGCACGTTGGAGCGCCTGACCAGGCGATGGTCGAAGCCATCTGTGGGGCCGCCGAGGCCTTTGGTATTGGCTCGATACGAGCCCCGCTGCTGGCCTTGCGGGTCGCTGCCGCTCTGGCGGCGCTCGAAGGGCGAGACGTGATCGACCCGGAGGACCTGAGCACGGCTGCACGGCTGGTCCTGGCTCCTCGCGCGACGCGGATGCCTGACGTCACGGCCGAGGCTGAACCGGAGTCACAGCCTGACGATATCCCGCCATCAGAGCCCGAGGCCGAACAACGCGAGCCGGATGCGACGCCGCCCGAAGATGAATTGGACACAGCCGAAAACGACGACATGGCGGCGATGCTGGACGATGTCGTGCTGGACGCCGTGCGGGCCGCCCTGCCGGACGGACTGGACGCCCTGTGGATGGATCAGGGCCGGGCGGCACAGTCGGCGGCGATGTCCTCGGGGCGATCGGGAGCCCGGCGGGCCTCGCCGGACCGGGGGCGGAGGATCGCCTCGCGTCCGGGATTACCGAAACAGGCGTCGGGGCTGGATGTCGTCGAAACCCTCAAGGCGGCCGCGCCCTGGCAAAAGGTTCGCGGTGCGTTGCTGGGCCTTGATCGCGGGCCGATGCGGATCCGGCGCGATGACTTCCGGGTCCGGCGCTTCGAGCAGCGTTCGGAATCAACCGTCATCTTCGTTGTGGATGCGTCGGGCTCTGCCGCGCTTCAGAGGCTGGCGGAAACCAAGGGGGCTGTCGAACTGCTTCTGGCCGAGGCCTATGTGAAGCGAACGCAGGTCGCGCTGATTGCCTTTCGCGGGACGGCGGCCGAACTGCTGCTCCCGCCCACGCGATCGCTGACGCGGGCGCGCCGGTCGCTTGCCGAGCTTGCCGGGGGCGGAGCAACACCCCTGGCCGCAGCGCTTGAAGCCGCGGCGATCCTTGGCGTGGCCGAACGCGCCAAAGGGCGGACACCGGTGCTGGTGATCATGACCGATGGTCGGGGCAACATCGCCCTGGACGGCGCGGCCTTCCGCACACGAGCCGAGACCGATGCCCTGAATGCCGCGCGGCGCATTCGCGGGACCGGCATGGCTGTAGCCTTGATCGATATCTCGCCTCGCCCGCGCGGAGATGGTCAGAAGCTGGCCGAGGCGATGGGAGCCCGGTTCGCGGCCTTGCCCTATGTCGAGGCTGGCCGTGTCCGCGACGTGGTGCGATCGCTGGAAGGCGTGGGCTGAAAATGGGCCGTGAACCCGAATGGGAGATCGAGGGGCGGGGCTGGCCTCATCGCTCGGCCAGCCGGTTCGTCACGGCCGGCGATCTGCGCTGGCATGTGCAGGTCATGGGGCCGGAGACCGCACCGGTGCTCTTTCTGCTGCACGGTGCCGGAGCTGCAACGCACAGCTGGCGCGGGCTGATGCCGATCCTTGCCGAGAGATTTCGGGTCGTCGCGCCCGATCTGCCGGGACATGGCTTCACGGCGACACCGGTGGGAAATGGTCTGTCCCTGCCCGCGATGGCACGACGGGCCGGCGGGTTGCTGGAGGCACTGAGGCTCAAGCCTGCCCTGGTCGTGGGTCATTCCGCAGGTGCTGCCATCGCGATCCGCATGTCGCTGGACGGACGACTGGGACCCGCACCGATCGTTGCCATCAACGGCGCGCTGAAGCCTTTCGGGGGCGCGGCGGCACCCTTGTTCCAGGGCGTTGCGCTTGGCTTGTTCGCCAATCCACTGGCCGCGCGGCTGTTCGCGGCCAGTGCCGGTGACGCGGGGCGGATCGTCCGGATGATCAAGGGAACGGGATCAACGATCGAACCCGAGGGCATCGAACTCTATGCCCGCCTGTTTCGCAAACCTGGCCATGTCGCCGGGACGCTGGGAATGATGGGCAACTGGGACCTGCGCGCGATGGTGCGCGAGATGCCGCGCCTCCGGGCGTCCTTGACACTTGTGGTTGGATCGCAGGATTTGGCTGTGCCACCGTCCGTGGCAGCAAGCGTTCAATCGGCCGTGGCAGGAGCTTCGCTGTTAACGTTGCAGGGCCTCGGGCATCTGGCCCATGAGGAGAACCCCCAGGCCGTGGCGGATGTCATCTTGAGTGTCGCGAACAGAGCAGCGACATGAGCAGCTGGGCCATCGGGATCATCGAGCTGATGCTACTCTTTGTGCCTGTCCTTGGCTGGGGCCTTTGGGAACTCTGGTCCCTGAATCGGGAAAAGAAGCGCGATTTGGCCTCAGCGGAGCGAGCGCGGCATGCGGAAGGGCAGCATGGTCCGGACGATCGGGGACCGCAGTCGCCCTAGCGAAAGGCTCTCGTGAACACCGTGGGCATCGTCGTTCAGCAGCCGCGTCTTCAGGGCGGACCGCGAATAGAACGGCGTATCCTCCCAGGTTTCCGTCACGCCCGCCATGCCGCCGGGATCGGACCGGGTGAATCGCTTCATGCCCCACCCGGTGTTGGGAAGACGGACGATGGCCGGTGGCTCGAACGGCTCGGGTACCGCATCGGCGCCAAACCGCATCGCCAGGCTGACCGCCGATCCGTCACGCCGCATCAGGTCATACAGAACAGCACTGTCGCTGCTGAGATGGACGCGGGACCAATCCCAGTGTTCGAACGCCTGCTCCAGTGGTTCAAGGCCGCGGTTGTGGTCGAGATAGCCTTCGCCTGTCCACGACAGGCCTGGCTCGATCAGGCTCACTGAAACATCGGCGCGCGGAGCGAGCGGGTGCCAGACATGGCCGCCGGCCTCATCAAGGGTGAAGGCGCGCGTATTCATTGCACGCGGCCGCAAGCGAACCTCGCCCCGCACCGGGCGAGGCATGCTGGGCATGGGTGGCACCGGAGCCGTGATCTCGTCTAACTGAATGACCAGTTCGTCGCCCTCCCACGAAAGGGCGCTGGGGCCGATCGACAGGCTGCCGGCATCGCGGCTGACGGCCTTGCGACCACGCTCGGTCATGGCCCAGCGCGCACAACCCGGACCATACAGGGCGACGTTGACGGCGCAGTGGTTCTCAGGATTGCCTCGACCCGACCAACCGTACCAAGGCGAAAAGACGCTGCCGACGAAGGCAATGACGGTCAGGCCGAAGCGCCGATCGGCGCTCATGGCGTCGACATACCACCACGCATATCCGCCGGGGCCTACCGCCGCATCGAAGCCCCATCCTGCATCACCGCCTTGGCCGCCAGTCGGCCGGACAGCGCCGCCATCGGTACTCCCGCGCCCGGATGGGTCGCGCCCCCACACAGGTAGAGGCCGGGCATCCTGGTACGGGCTCCGGGTCGACGGAAGGGCGAGTCCCAGCCGTGGCCCGCCAGGCCATAGAGCGCTCCTCCCGTCGCCGGAAAGCGGCGCTCGAAGTCGGTCGGGGTCGTGATGGCCATCTGGATCGACGCCGGGTCGATCTTCAGGCCGCCGCGTTCCATGGACGCGAAGGTTCGCGAACGACATAGGTCGATCTCCTGGGGTGAATAGGCGTGGACGTCGCCGTCGGACGGCGCATTGACGATGGCGAAGAAGCGCTCGGCACCAGGCTTCGCTCGCCCGGGGTCGGTATCGTGGCGGTCCTGGGCGCAAAGATAGACCGTCGGGATTTCCGGCATCCTGCCCGCATGCAGGGCATCGAACTCGGCCGTATAGTCCGGTGAAAAATAAAGATTGTGCCTGACAAGTTCGGCGGGCGTGTCGGCCGTGAAGGAGAATGTGACAGCCGAAAGGGATCGCTTGCCAGGCCCGGCAGCCGTGACGGCAGGCGCGACCCCTGGACCAAACCGGCCGGACGCGATCGCGGCGGGATCCCCGTTGCAGAGGACGATGTCTGCCTCCAGTTGCTCACCAGAAGCCAGAACCACGCCGGAGACCCGACCCTGCCTGGCCTCGATCGCTGCGACAGGTGCACCGCAACGGATCGTGGCTCCGAGTGAAGTGGCCAGTGTGGCGAGGGCCTCGGGAAGTTTCTTCATTCCCCCTTCGACAAGCCACACACCTTGCTGCTCGACATGGGCGATAAGCATCATGGTGGCGGGAGCCTTGAACGGAGACGCTCCGCAGTAGGTGGCGTAGCGACCGAACAACTGCCGCAGGCGCGGGTCGTGGAAATAGGTGCCCAGTTGATCCCACATCGACCGATAGGGAACGATGGCCCAGGCATCCTTCGAGCGATGAAGGCCGATGTCGAGCATGAACTGGAATGTGTTCGGCTTGTCCGCCTTCAGGAATGGCCCTTCCAGCACGCGATAGATCAGGGCTGCGTGCTGGGAGAAGGCGCGAAACCGCCTCGCCTCTGCCGCTCCAGCCAGGATCCCGACAGCATCGATCGAGCGTTCCAGATCGGTGAACAGGTCGAAGGTCGACCCATCAGGCCAGCTATGGCGCGCCAGTGTTTCTGCGCGGGTCAGCGTCAGGTGATCGGACAGATCCTGACCGACGGACGCGAACAGCTCCTCGAACACCCAGCGCATCGTGAAGACCGTTGGACCGGAATCTATGCCCATCCCGCCGACTTGAAGCTGGCTTAGCTTGCCGCCGGGCTGGTCAGCAGCTTCGATGATGGTCACGTCGTGGCCCTGGCCGCACAGGCTGATCGCGGCGGTCAGGCCGCCAATCCCGGCTCCGACGACAATGACCTTGTTGCGCCGCATGAGGGACGCGCTCCTGTGTTCTGTTGACACGACAGTAAAGGAGTCCAACCTGATTGACACAAGGGGTATTCCTCTCCCGTGCGCAACGGCGCGATCTGAGGTCGTGGGGATAGCGCAATAAGGCGTTGACCCTGGTGCCGAGCCTGAGGCTTTTTCGCCTGGAAGTGACCCTGCAGTCTTGCTGATCCGTCGGCATTAGGAGTGATTGGATGCCTGATGAACGTGCGGATCGCGCGACCACCCTGCGGGACCGATGGCGAGATTGGCGCAATGGCCTGAGCATCAACCCCGCGTTTCAGCGATGGGCGGCTCGGTTTCCGCTGACGCGGCCGGTCGCCCGGCGGCGGGCACAGGCTCTTTTCGATCTGACGGCGGGGTTCGTCTATTCCCAGATCGCCTATGCCTGCGTCACGTCCGGCCTGCTGGACGCGCTGGCGAAGCGCCCGCATTCCATCAGCGATCTGGAGCGCGTCGTCGATCTGGACATGGCGGGCACAGAGCGTCTGGTGAAGGCGGCGGTTGCGCTCAAGTTGGCGGAACCGGCTGGAGGCGACGTTTTTGCCTTGGGAGTCGAGGGAGCGGCCCTGCTCGGCGCACCGGGCGTTGCTGCGATGATCGAGCATCACCGTTTGCTCTATGCCGACCTTGCGGATCCGATCGGCCTATTGCGTCGCGGTGGCGGGGGTGGGGCGCTTTCAGGTTACTGGCCTTACGCTGAAGGCGGAGAGGGGGGAACGAGCGGCCCTTACTCCGGGCTGATGTCCGCTTCGCAGGCCATGGTCGCGGCCCAGGTGCTTGAGGCCTACCCCATCCGGCGGCATCAGCGCGTCATGGATGTCGGGGGCGGCGACGGCACCTTCCTGCGCGCGGTCGCCGGTCACGCACCCCAGCTTGCGCTTGCGCTGTTCGACCTGCCGCCCGTCGCCGAACGGGCACGCGCCCGATTCGCGGCGGAAGGCCTAGCCCTGGAAGCGACGGGCGGCAGTTTCTTCACCGATTCCCTGCCTCAGGGTGCCGACATCATAACGCTCGTGCGGATCCTGCATGACCACGACGACGACAAGGCCATGATCCTGTTGAGAGCGATCCGGGCTGCGCTGGAGCCCGGTCGCACCCTGCTTATTGCCGAGCCTATGGCCCAGGTATCAGGCTGCGAACGCGTAGGAGATGCCTATTTCGGGCTGTACCTGCTCGCCATGGGCTCTGGCCGGCCGAGATCGGTGGCCGAAATCCGGAAAATGCTAGGCGTGGCGGGATTCACGTCAAGCAGAGAGGTCCGCACACCGCTGCCCATGATCGCCAGTCTGATCGTCGCGCGCGCCTGACAGGCCGAATAGACACCAGAAAGTGTAATCAAGATTTGACAACTCCATCTGTCAATCTAAGCTGACAGTCGGGGAGGGGATCAATCTGGATCGCTGCCCTCCCGAGGCGAGCAGATGCACACCCTGGCTGTCGTACTGGAGGAACCCCGGCGTCTCGCGGTCCGTCCGCTCGACCTGAAGCCGGCCGGTCCCGAAGACGTGGTCGTCACGGTGGACTGGAGCGGCATCTCGACCGGGACCGAAAGATTGCTGTGGGACGGGCGGATGCCCCATTTCCCCGGCCTCGGTTATCCCCTGGTCCCCGGCTATGAGGCCGTGGGCACGGTGGTTGACGCGGGAGCCATGGCGCAGTCGCGTATCGGAGACCGGGTCTTCGTTCCCGGCTCATCCAGTTTCATTGACGCGCGCGGCCTCTTTGGTGGCGCTGCCCGGACCCTGATCGCACCGCAGTCGCGGACCGTCACCTTGCCGCAGGGCGTGGATGACCAAGGCGTCCTGCTGTCCCTTGCTGCCACGGCCTATCATGCCATCGTGGGCGGCACGGCTCCGGACCTGATCGTCGGACATGGTGTTCTGGGTCGACTGATTCTTCGGATTACCGAGGCCATGGGCGCCGAGCGCCCGACGGTCTGGGAGACCAACCCGACCCGCAGACATGGGGTGGCGATCCATCCCGACGCCGACGACCGGCGCGATTACCGCAGCATCTACGACGCCTCTGGCGCCGAAGACCTGATGGACTTTCTGGTCGCCCGCCTTGGCCGTAGCGGCGAGATCGTACTGGCCGGCTTCTATGAAGCGCGCCTGTCCTTCGCGTTCCCGATGGCCTTCATGAAGGAGGCGCGGTTCCGGATCGCTGCCGAGTTCCGGCCAGAGGACGTGACGGCTGTGACCGCACTGATCGCTGACGGGCGCCTGAGCCTCGATGGCCTGATCACCCATCGCCGGCCGGCTGTTGAAGCCAATGACGCCTACCCTGTCGCCTTTGGCGACGCGGATTGTCTCAAAATGATCCTCGACTGGAGGAACTGTGCATGACCATCACCCTGATTTCCCACAAGGCTTTGCGCGAGGAAGCCAAGGTCGAGCCGGATCCCGTGCATACGGGCGAGGTCACCAAGGAGACCCAGATCATCGCCATCTATGGCAAGGGCGGGTCGGGCAAGTCGTTTGCCCTGTCCAACCTCAGCTACATGATGGCCCAGCAGGGCAAGCGGGTTCTGCTGATCGGATGTGATCCCAAGTCGGATACGACGTCGCTGCTGTTCGGCGGCAAGTCCTGCCCGACCATCATCCAGACCTCGGCCAACAAGAAGCTGACAGGCGAGGAGGTCCGGATCGAGGACGTCTGTTTCCAGCGCGACGGCGTCTTTGCGATGGAATTGGGCGGCCCCGAGGTCGGTCGCGGTTGCGGCGGACGCGGCATCATCCATGGCTTCGAACTGCTCGAGAAGCTGGGCTTCCACGACTGGGGCTTCGACTACGTCCTGCTGGACTTCCTGGGTGACGTGGTCTGTGGCGGCTTCGGTCTGCCGATCGCGCGGGACATGTGCCAGAAGGTGATCGTGGTCGGCTCAAACGACCTGCAGTCGCTCTATGTGGCCAACAATGTCTGCTCGGCGGTCGAATATTTCCGCAAGATGGGTGGCAATGTCGGCGTGGCTGGCATGGTCATCAACAAGGACGATGGCACGGGCGAGGCTGCGGCCTTTGCCGAGGCCGTGGGCATCCCCGTGCTGGCCTCGATCCCCGCCAATGAGGACATCCGCCGGAAGTCCGCCAACTATCAGATCATCGGCACACCCGACAGCGAGTGGGGCGGACTGTTCGCCGGGCTGGCCCAGGCCGTGGCGGACTCGCTGCCTCAGCACCCCCGGCCCCTGACCCAGGACGGGCTGCTGGGGCTGTTCAGCCCTGAACAGACGGGCGGCGCGGTCAATCTGATCCCTGCGAGCCAGAGTGACATGCGCGGCACCTCCTATGTGCCCAAGGCTTCGCTTGAAGTCGTCTACGACGAGGCTGTGTGACGGCCATGCTCGAGGACACTGCCATCATCGACGACACTGCCGCGGAACCTGTTTCTGCCGAAGGATCCGGCTGCCACGGCGGCAAGGCGGAACTGGCAGCGGCTGCGTCGCGAGCGGGCAAGTCCGAGATTCTGGCGCGCTATGCCAAGGATTATCCGGTCGGCCCGCATGACCAGCCCCAGTCGATGTGCCCCGCCTTCGGTTCGTTGCGCGTCGGCCTGCGAATGCGGCGGACGGCGACGATCCTGTCCGGCTCGGCCTGCTGCGTCTACGGCTTGACGTTCACCAGCCATTTCTACGGGGCCCGCCGTTCGGTGGGCTATGTCCCCTTCAATTCCGAGAGCCTGGTCACCGGCAAGCTGTTCGAGGATATCCGCGAAGCGGTGTTCAAGATGGCGGACCCGGAGCTTTACGACTCGATCGTCGTGACCAACCTGTGTGTCCCGACAGCGTCGGGCGTGCCGCTGCAACTCCTGCCTAAAGAGATCAACGGCGTCCGGATCATTGGCATCGATGTTCCGGGCTTCGGCATTCCGACCCATGCCGAAGCCAAGGATGTGCTGGCCGGCGCGATGTTGAATTACGCCCGCAAGGAAGCCGAGCAGGGCCCTGTTCCTGCACCACAATCGAAACTCGCAAGTGGTCCGGGCAAGCGGACAGTGACCTTGCTGGGCGAGATGTTCCCGGCCGATCCCATGATCATTGGCCGGATGCTGGAGCCGATGGGTCTGGCCGCAGGACCGGTCGTACCGACCCGCGAATGGCGCGAACTCTATGCCGCCCTCGACTGCGCCGTCGTGGCCGCTATCCACCCGTTCTATACGGCCAGCGTGCGCGAGTTCGAGGCCGCCGGCCGCAAGGTCGTCGGATCGGCTCCGGTCGGTCGTGATGGCACGGCCGCCTGGCTTCAGGCCATCGGAGAGGCTTGCGACGTTCCCCAGGCCCAGATCGACGGCATCAAGAACGCCATGGTCGGTGCCATCGGCGCTGCCCTTGCCGGGTCTCCCATCAAGGGCAGGATCACGGTTTCGGGCTACGAAGGCTCCGAGCTTCTGGTCGCCCGGCTGCTGATCGAGAGCGGAGCCGAGGTCGACTATGTCGGCACGGCATGTCCCCAGACGAAATGGTCCGATCCGGATCGCGAATGGCTGGAGTCAAGGGGCGTCACGGTCAACTACCGCGCGTCGCTGGAGCAGGACCTGTCGGCCGTCGATGCCATCCGCCCGGATCTGGCGATCGGCACCACGCCCGTGGTCCAGCATGCCAAGTCGCTTTCCATCCCGGCCCTCTACTTCACTAACCTGATCTCGGCGCGGCCCCTGATGGGCCCGGCCGGCGCGGGATCGCTGGCCCAGGTCATCAATGCCGCCATCGGCAACAAGGCCCGGTTCGACAAGATGAGCGCCTTTTTCGAGGGCGTCGGCACAGGCCATGCGACCGGAATCTGGGAAGACGTCCCGACCGACCGCCCCGAGTTCAAGGCCCGCTACGCCAAGACCATGGCGGCCAAGGCCAAGGCCGAGGAGCACGTCGGAACATGACGCTGATCCTCGATCACGACCGGGCCGGTGGCTACTGGGGTGCCGTCTACGCCTTCACCGCCATCAAGGGCCTTCAGGTCATCATCGACGGCCCGGTGGGCTGCGAGAACCTGCCGGTCACCTCGGTGCTGCACTACACCGATGGCCTGCCTCCGCATGAGCTGCCGATCGTGGTGACCGGGCTTGGCGAAGACGAGCTCGGCCGTCATGGCACCGAGGGTGCGATGAAGCGGGCCTGGAAGACGCTCGATCCCGAACTGCCTTCCGTCGTGGTCACCGGCTCGATCGCCGAGATGATCGGCGGGGGCGTGACGCCCGAAGGCACAAACATCCAGCGCTTCCTGCCGCGGACCATCGACGAGGATCAGTGGCAGGCGGCCGATCGGGCCCTGACCTGGCTCTGGACCCAGTTCGGCCCGAAGAAGATGCCCCGTCCTCGCCCGCTGGCGGAGGGCGAGAAGCCCCGGGTCAACATCATCGGCCCGATGTACGGCACCTTCAACATGCCGTCCGACCTCGCCGAGATCCGGCGTCTGGTCGAAGGCATCGGTGGCCAGGTCAATATGGTCTTCCCGCTGGGAAGCCATCTGGCCGATGTGCGCAATCTGGCCGACGCCGAAGTCAATATCTGCATGTATCGGGAGTTCGGACGCGGCCTGTGCGAGGCGCTCGAGAAGCCTTACCTGCAGGCCCCGATCGGCCTTGAGTCGACGACGCTCTTCCTGCGCATGCTGGGAGAGATGACAGGCCTCGATCCCGAGCCGTTCATCGAGCGCGAGAAGCACACCACGATCAAGCCGCTGTGGGACCTGTGGCGGTCCGTGACGCAGGACTTCTTTGCCACCGCCAGCTTTGCGATCGTGGCCAACGAGACCTACGCCCGTGGCGTGCGGAAATTCCTCGAGGACGACCTCGGCCTGCCGTGCCAGTTCGCCATCTCGCGCTGTGCCGGCACCAAGTCCGACAACGAGGCCGTCATCAAGGCGATCGCGGAAACACCGCCCCTCGTTCTGTTCGGCAGCATCAACGAGCGCATCTATCTGGCCGAGGCTGCAGCACGGTCGGGCGGCGGCGGGCATGGTCCGCAGGCCGTCTGGGTTCCGGCATCCTTCCCCGGAGCCGCGATCCGCCGCCATACGGGCACGCCGTTCATGGGCTATGGCGGTTGCACCTTCCTGGTTCAGGAGGTCTGCAACGCGCTGTTCGATGCCCTGTTCAACATCCTGCCGCTGGCCTCCCAGATGGACAAGGCCGAGCCGACCCTGTCGCGCATCCATGACGAACTTCACTGGGAAGACGAGGCGATGGAGCAGCTGGACAGGCTGGTCGCCGCCCAGCCCGTGATCGTTCGGATTTCTGCCGCCAAGAGGCTTCGCGATGCTGCGGAACGCGCCGCGCGAAATGCCGGCGAGGAGCGGGTCACGCTGGATCGACTGATCGCTGCCAATTCGCTGGTCCTGCAGGGGAGGGCGGCATGAGCCGGCATTCCCCACCAGCCTTTCCCATTGTCCAGGCCGTCTCTCCCGGCCTGGACACGTTTTTCGTCGACGGGTTCGCCCGGTGTCGAAAGCGGTCACGAACTCTCTCGTGGCCGACGTCCGCGATCACCTTGAAGGAGGAACAATGACGCATTTACCTGATAACGGGCCCAGCGAGTCATTGACGGGCCTCACCCCGGAGGCAGCCAAGGAACTCCATGGCCTCTTCGTGGTCAACACCATCAGCTTCACGCTTATTGCGATCGTCGCTCATGGTCTGGTGTGGTTCTGGCGCCCGTGGCTTGGGGCCTGATAGCCCTTTCCACCCATCCAGGATGGCATCTTCCAGATGACATCTAAGCAAGGCCGAGCTTCGGCCATGGAGGACTACGACTATGTGGAGAATCTGGCTTACGTTTGATCCGCGCAGGATCTTCGTCGCTCTTGCCGTCTTTCTGTTTACTCTCGCGCTGCTGATCCATTTCATCCTGCTCAGCTCGCCCCGGTACAACTGGATTGACGGTGCAGAACGGGCTCAGATCGCCGCGGCAGCCGCCGCAGCGCCCTGATCTCGCATCTCGCCAATGGGCGTTCGGGCGGAGGACGAGTGATCGGCCTCCGCCCCCAACGTCCCGGCGGCATTCTGTTTCAATCCTGATGACATCAGCGACGCGCGAGGCGTCGGCTGACCGGAGGCGGTCATGGCTCTTTTGAGTTTTGAGAGAAAGTATAGAGTTCGAGGGGGCACGCTGATCGGCGGCGACCTGTTCGATTTCTGGGTCGGGCCCTTCTACGTCGGCTTCTTTGGCGTCACGACGGCCTTTTTTGCAGCACTGGGAACGGCGCTGATTTTTCTGGGCGCGTCGCAGGGCGATACCTGGAACCCATGGCTGATCACCATCAATCCGCCGGCGCTTGAGTATGGCCTTTCGCTGGCACCAATGCGCGAAGGCGGCATCTGGCAGATCGTCACGATCTGTGCGGTCGGCGCCTTCGTCTCATGGGCGCTGCGCGAGGTAGAGATCTGTCGCAAGCTGGGCATGGGACTGCACGTTCCCATCGCTTTCGGCGTCGCCATCTTTGCCTATGTCACGCTCGTCATCGTTCGACCCGTTCTGCTCGGTGCCTGGGGCCACGGCTTCCCCTATGGCATCTTCAGCCACCTGGATTGGGTCTCGAACGTCGGCTACCAGTATCTGAATTTCCATTACAATCCGGCACATATGATTGCCGTCTCCTTCTTCTTCGCGACGACCATGGCGCTGGCGCTGCACGGGTCGCTCGTGCTGGCAGCCACCAATCCAGGCGGAGGCAAGCCGGTTCGGCAGCCCGAGCACGAAGATACCTTCTTCCGCGACTTCATCGGTTATTCCGTCGGGACGCTGGGTATCCACCGGGTCGGCCTGTTCATGGCCCTTCAGGCCGGGATCTGGAGCGCGATCTGCATCGTCATCAGTGGTCCCTTCTGGGACAAGGGCTGGCCCGAATGGTGGGACGGCTGGCGCAACCTGCCGATCTGGCAATAAGGGGAGGGAGAAATCATGTCTGCCTATCAGAACATCTTCACCCAGGTTCAGGTGCGGTCGCATCCGGAAGCCGGGGTTCCCACGACCGAAAGCGATGACTGGCGCATCGGCACGCCGTTCTTTTCCTACTGGATCGGCAAGATCGGCAATGCCCAGATCGGCCCCATGCACCTCGGATGGACGGGTATCATCTCGCTGTTCAGTGGCTTTCTGGCCTTCGAGATCATCGGGCTGAACATGTTGGCCTCGGTGAACTGGAATCCCATCCGGTTCATTGGCGAACTGCCCTGGCTTGCGCTCAATCCGCCGTCCATTGAACAGGGGCTCAACATTCTGCCGCCCCTGAACGATGGAGGATGGTGGCTGATTGCCGGCTTCTTCCTGACGCTGTCGGTGATCATGTGGTGTGTCCGCAGCTATCTGCGGGCAAAGGCTCTCGGGCTCGGTACCCATACGACCTGGGCTTTCGCTTCAGCCATCTGGCTCTATCTGGTGCTGGGCTTCATCCGCCCGATCATGATGGGATCGTGGAGCGAGGCCGTGCCGTTCGGCATCTTCCCGCACCTTGACTGGACCGGGGCGTTCTCGATCACCTACGGCAACCTGTTCTACAACCCCTTCCACTGTCTCTCGATCGTCTTCCTCTACGGCTCGACCCTGCTGTTTGCCATGCATGCGGCGACCATCCTGGCGACCAGCCGCTATGGCGCAGATCGCGAAGTCGAGCAGATTACGGACCGGGGTACGGGTTCGGAGCGGGCTGCCCTTTTCTGGCGCTGGACCATGGGCTTCAACGCCACGATGGAATCCATCCACCGCTGGGCCTGGTGGTTCGCCGTGCTGACGACCCTGACAGGCGGCATCGGCATCCTTCTGACCGGTACTGTGGTCGACAGCTGGTACGACTGGGCTATCGCGCACAACTACGCGCGCTGATCGAACGATCCACGAGAACGGGCCGGTCGCGAATCTCGCGGCCGGCCTTTTCACGTCTGTCGCCCTGGCCTAACGAAACGCAGAACGCTGGGAGACTGAAATGGCGACGATCTATGGGATCAAGGCCTGTGACACGATGAAGAAGGCGCGCGCCTGGCTGGATGCCCATCAGGTTGAGGTGACGTTCCATGACTACAAGGTCGCCGGGATTGACCGTCTGACCCTCGAACGCTTCGTCGACGTCCATGGCTGGGAAACGGTCCTGAACCGTTCCGGAACCACTTTTCGAAAACTTGCGGAGTCAGACCGTGACGGCTTGGACCGCGACAGGGCCATCGACCTGATGCTGGACCAGCCCTCGATGATCAAGCGGCCCGTGCTCGATCTCGGCGACCGGACGATCGTCGGCTTCAAGCCAGACATCTATGCGGATGCCATGCGCCGGTGATTTGCGGGACGCCGACGCAGCCTTTTTCGGTGGGCCCTGCATCCGTCTGGCGTTTCGGTGACGACTACCTTGCGAAGACGCGGCAACGGGTTGCGTGGTGAGGGGCTCTGACAATGTACGATCTGTTCGCAAATTTCTGGTGGGTGCTTTTTCCGCTTTCAGGCTTTGCCTTCGCCGGTTGGGGGATGTTCCTGCGCTACAAGCGTCAGAAGGCTGTCCTCGATCTGATCCGCAGCTATGTCGAGAATGGCCGTGAGCCACCGGAAAGCCTGTTGGCGCAGATCGAGACGCTGGACGAGGGCCAGTCGGGCTGGATGAGCGGTGGACAGGGGCGGGGGCGAGCACCCACCAACTACTGGTCGCTGGTCGGTCTGTTCACGATGATGGCGGGCGGGTTCGGGATTGCCGCCCTGATGGGGGTTGACGGAGGGTCGGGCGCCTTCGTGATCGTGGCCATGACCATGGGGGCAGTGGCCGTGTGGGCCCTGATCTGTGCTCTGACCCAGAAACGGGACGGCGTGTCCTGAGAGCGTCCGGCGCCGGGAAGCGATCAGGTGGTGGTCCCAACCGATGCCGAGCTTGTGCGCGCAGCGCGCGCGGGATCAGATGCTGCCTTTGGGCGACTGGTTGAACGCCACCAGTCGGTTGTGCGCGGCTTTCTTCGCCGCACTCTCGGTGGGGAGTGGACCGAAGCCGACGACGTGGCGCAGGAGACCTTTTTGGCAGGCTGGCAGTCGCTGAGGTCGCTGAAGGATCCCGCCGGTGTGCGCTCCTGGTTTCTGGGAATCGCCTGGAGGCGGGCACAGGATCGGCTTCGCAGCGGCCGTCGCGCCGCCGAGCGGGATCGATCTTGGCTGGAAACCATCGTCCTTCCCGAAGGCGTATCCCATGAGGATCGGATGGCTTTGGCTTCGGCTCTCGGAGCCTTGCCGCCGGACCAGCGAGCGTGTGTCGCCCTGTGCCTCGCGGACGGTCTTTCGCATTCTGAAGCCGCCGTTGCGCTGAACCTGTCGCTTGGTACGGTCAAATCTCATGTCGCACGGGGACGAACCCGCCTGCTCGCAGCCCTTGGAGGGTCCAGTGTCGCCTGAACAAAAGCTGGACCAGTTGTTGGGGCGTGCCGCGCCTCCGGTGCGGGATATCGGGTTCCTGACCGAAGTCGCGCAGCGGGTCGCCCTGCGGCGCGCATGGTTGGGAGCGGCCGCCATGCTGCCGTGGCTGGTGATCAGCTGTGTGCTGATGTGGGCGATCGCGCCCTCCATGCTCGAACTCTGGCCGGACCTGTCTGCGGTGATTGCCATGCCGGTCGGGGCTTTGGCGGGATCGGCATGGCTTGCGATCAGCGCAGTGTGGCTGACCCGGAGGCTGAGCCGGACGCACTGAGACACCTGGATCGTGTCCAGGTGACACCTTACGAACATTTCATGTCGATTGGCGCATCTGCTGGCGCATCCCGACGCCTCTTGTTGTCAGAAGGCCGGGGCATCAGGCCCGGGTCGGGACCTTGAGGACAAGATTATGGACGGAAGTTTTCTGATACCGATCGCGATGTTCGGAATGATCGCGCTGATCGTGATTGTGCCGGCATGGCTCAAGAGCCGTGAGCGGCGCGAAATGCAGGCCACCCTGCGGACCGCCATCGACAAGGGCCAGCCCCTGCCGACGGATGTGGTCGAGGCCCTGAGCCGTGAGAACATCAAGCCACCCGCCACGGCGACACGAGACCTGCGGGTGGGCGTCATCCTGCTGGCCGTCAGCATCGGTATCGCCCTGATGGGCTATCTGATCAGTTTCGAGGAGATGGACGCCTTCTACCCGATCAGCGGCATGGCTGCGATCCCGGGCATGATCGGACTCGCATTCGTCGTCCTGAGCGCCTTCAACAAGAACAAGGACTGAGTCTGGGTCAGACAGGGGGATCTGTAATGACCAAGGCCTTGATCGACCTGCACGATGTCGAACTCGCCGCCCTTGCGGCGGCGGGTGGACGTCGCGAGTTCGGCGAACTCGTCCGTCGGCATGGCTCGGCGGTCAGAGGGCTGCTGCGTCGCATGGGGGCCCAGCCTTCTGAAGCCGACGACGTGGCCCAGGACGCCTTTCTGCAGGCGTTTGAGAAATGTGCCGAGTTCCGGGGCGAGGGGACATTCGCCTCCTGGGTCAAGCGGATAGCGGCGCGGCTTTATCTGAAGCGCAAGGCCCGAAACGCCCGTTACGTCGCCGAGGTCGAGACCGAGGAGACGGCACCCTTGGTCGATACGCCGGGTCTGGTCGATCTGGACGAGGCGTTGAAGGCCCTCAGCGAAACCGAAAGGCTGTGCGTGTCCTTGTGTCATGGTGCCGGCCTCTCACATCCGGAAATCGCGGCCGCCTTGAAACTGCCGCTGGGTACGGTGAAGTCTCATGTCAAACGTGGTCTGGATAAACTCCGCGTCCGGCTTCAGCCGGAACCGGCATCCTACGGGAGGACGTCTCATGTCGGCTGACGAGTTTGATCCGTTCGTGGAACGCGCTTTCGCTCGCAGTCCGAGGATGGCTGACGAGGCCCTTTTCGCGGCCGGGATCGAGGCGAAGCTGGCATCGAGCACGCGGCTCCGCACCTTGGCCCTGACCCTGGCTGGACTGACGGGTGGTATCGTGGCCGTTCGACAGTCCCTGAGTTCGGCGGTCGATCTGGGAACCGCTGCGGTCACGGCCCCCGTCCGCTCACTGGGGCAGGGACTCCAGAACGCCAATCAGGATGCGCAGCTTTCAATGCAGCCCGTGCTGGATCAGGTGGGGCTTTCGGACATGGTGTTCGGGTCCATGGGCGGCATGTCGCTCTTCTGGATCGGCACGGCGGCCCTGGTCGCTGTGGCCATTGCGGGCGCGATGAAGCTGTCCCAGGAAATCTGAGCCAGCGTTCGGTCCGGTCGGTTGCTCCGCGCCGGAGGATGACGAAGGGCGCGCATTGCTGGTATCGGTCGCACTCGCCTAGGAGACCGCCCATGTCCGCCCAGACCCCGCAGACCACCCGCCGCCTTGCCGCGCCCGACATCATGAAGCGCAAGGGCGGTGAGCCCATCGTCTGCCTGACGGCCTATGATGCCCCGACGGCCGCGCTGCTGGACGATCATTGCGATCTGCTGCTGGTCGGCGACAGCGTCGGCATGGTGGTCCATGGCATGCCCAATACGGTCGGCGTGACCCTGGATATGATGATCCTGCATGGCCAGGCCGTCATGCGGGGCTCGAAGCGGGCCATGGTCGTGGTCGATATGCCATTCGGTTCCTACGAGGGCGGCAAGGAAATCGCCTACGAGAATTGCGCCCGCGTGATGAAGGAAACCGGGGCCCAGGCGATCAAGCTGGAGAGCGGGCCCACGGTGCCGGAGACGATCGCCTATCTGGTCCAGCGCGGTATCCCGGTCATGGGTCATGTTGGGCTGCGTCCTCAGGCCGTGCTCACCGAAGGCGCCTTCAAGGCGAAGGGGCGGACGGATGACGAACGCCTGCGTGTGATCGCCGAGGCCGAAGCGACGGCCGACGCCGGCGCGTTCGCCGTCGTGATCGAAGGGACAGCAGAGGGCGTCGCGCGCGAGATCACCGAAGTCATCGACAAGCCGACGATCGGCATCGGAGCGTCCGCAGCCTGCGACGGACAGATCCTCGTGACGCCCGACATGCTGGGGCTTTTCGACTGGACCCCGAAATTCGTGCGCAGATACGCCGACCTGAGAGGTGAAATCGACCGTGCCGTCGCCAGCTATGCCGAAGATGTCCGTGCTCGCCGTTTTCCTGCCGAAGTCGAGACCTACTTCTCCAAAAAGCACGTCACGCCGTAATCCCTTTACGTTGCGGCGCGGAAGCTGACCCTCTAGGGTCCGCGCCGATTGGCTTTGCAGCGATTTTTGGGGCAACGTTTCCGTGGTTGATGTCTTCGAACAGGTCGAGGAGGAGCTTCGCTCCGAACGCTACAAGCGTCTGGCGAGGACCTGGCTGCCCGTTGTGGGTGGTGTCCTGCTGGTGGCACTGATCGGTGCCCTTGCATGGTGGGGCTGGCAGTCCTGGGAAACCTCCAAGGCCGAGAAGGCCGCGGTGGCCTATCAGACGGGGCTCGAGGCTCTGGAAGCCGGTAACCCTGCCGCTGCCGACGTTGCCTTCACCCAGGCGGTCGATAACGGAAACGCGGCCTACAAGTCGCTGGCGCTCCAGCAACGCGCTGGCGTGGCCGTGGCCAACAACAAGATTCCCGAAGCGATTGCCTTCCTCGATGAGGCCGCCAAGGCCGATGGCGATGAGCTTCTCGCTGATCCGGCGCGGTTGAAGGCCGCGATGCTGCTCATGGACACTGGCACGCTGGCGGATATCGAAGCGCGCCTGACCCCCTTGACCCAGGAGGGGCGTCCGTTGCGTCCCTTTGCCCAGGAGGCGCTGGCCATGGCGCGCCTGCAGAACGGTCAACTGCCGCAGGCTCGCGAACTGTTCGTGCTGCTGAGCCTCGGCCAGGACATTCCGGAATCCATTCAGCAAAAAGCCTCTGCGGCGATCGCCATGATCGATTCCGGTGCAGCCGCCGGCCTGGCCGATATCGTCAAGGCTCAGGCCGCCTTGCCGGTTCAGACGCCGGGTGCAGCAGCCCAGGTTCCTGCCGCGGGTCCGCCGACAGCCCCGCAGACGGCTCAGTGATTCCCCAGTGATGATTTCCACGACCGGAGACCGGATGACGACCATGAACCGCGCGCTGAAGGTCGCCCTCATCTGCGGCGTAGCGCTGAGCGTCACCGCCTGCGGCACCGTCCGCCGCGTCCTGCCTTTCGGCCTGGGTGGCGCGGACGCGCCCGCCGCAACGGCCAGCGAGGGCACGCGTGTTTCCGTGCTGGAGTTCGAGCAGGCGCTCACACCGTCGGCCGCCCTCAGTGGGCGTGACTTCTTCCTGCCCGGGCCTGTTGCGGCCACGGCCTGGCCGCTGCCCGGTGGTAATGCCGGGAACAATGTGGAGCATGTGATTGCCGCGCCGGCGTTCACGGTGGCCTGGCGTCGCGACATCGGGGCCGGCTCGGCCAACAGTCGCCAGGTCATGGCCCCCGTGGTTGCCGATGGGGGGCGCGTGTTCGTCATGGATGGCGAAGCCCAGGTTTCGGCGGTTGACGCCAACACCGGCCAGATCGTCTGGCAGGTCGACGTCAAGCGAACCGAGCGCGAGGCTGGTCGCTCGATCTTCGGCATCGGTCTTGGCGGTGGTGGAACCGGCAGCGGAGGTTTCGGCGGCGGTGTGGCCGTTGGCGCTGGACGGGTGTTCGTCGCATCGGGCTACCGGTCCATGACAGCGCTGGACGCGGCCACCGGCGCGGTGATCTGGACCCAGACGGTCGACTCACCCATCCACGGTGCGCCGACCGTATCGGGCAACCGGGTCTATGTCGTCGATGTCGACAACCAGATCATCGCCTTCAACACCGCCAATGGGCAGCAGGACTGGTCCTATCGCGGGATCGTCGAGCCTGCCCGCATCCTGCGGGCCTCGTCGCCGGCGGTGAGCGGTGACACGGTGATCGCACCCTTCTCTTCGGGAGAGGTCGTCGCCTTGCGAGCCGCCAATGGACAGCCTGTCTGGTCCGAAGTCCTGTCGCGCACCAGCCGTACCAGCGCCCTGTCCGAGATTCGCGACATCGCCGGCCGGCCCGTGATTTCACGGGGTTTCGTCTATGCCGTCAGCCACTCCGGCGTCATGCAGGCCATGGATATCCGTTCGGGCCAGGCGAAATGGTCTCTACCAGTCGCGGGGGTCAACGCGCCTTTGCCAGCGGGTGATGTGGTCTATGTCGTGTCCAAGTCGGGAGAACTGACCCTGGTCAACCGCGACACCGGAGCGATCTACTGGACCCGCGATCTGAACGAAGGCCTCGTGCGTCAGGAGGGGGGGCTGTTCGGCTTCTTCGACCGGACGGTGAGACCGGAATGGTCAGGGCCGGTGCTGGCTTCCAACCGGCTGGTGCTCGTGAACTCGGACGGCAATCTGGTCGGGTTTGATCCGAAGACGGGTCTCCAGACGGCCTCTGTCAATGTCGGCGGAGCCTCGTACATCGCGCCAGCGGCCTACAATGGTGCGCTCTACGTCCTGACCGACAAGGGTCAACTCGTCAGCATCCGCTGACGTTACTGTATTTTTGGGTTAGAACGCCGACATGGCCTTGAAGCTCGCCATCGTCGGCCGTCCCAATGTGGGCAAGTCGACACTGTTCAACAGGCTGGTCGGGAAGCGCCTTGCGCTGGTCGACGATCGCCCGGGCGTGACCCGTGACCGACGCTATGCCGACGGCCATATCGGCGACATGGATCTGACGCTGATCGACACCGCCGGCTACGAGGACATCAACGATGACAGCCTCGAATCGCGGATGCGCGAGCAGACGGAGGCGGCGCTGGAAGACGGTGATCTAATCCTGTTCATGATGGATGCCCGTGAGGGTGTCACGTCACTGGACCGGATCTTCGCCGAGCGGCTGCGCAAGCAGCACAAGCCGGTCATCTTGCTGGCCAACAAGTCCGAGAGCCGCGAGAGCGGGGGTGGAATCGGCGAGGCCTACAGCCTGGGCTTCGGCGAGCCCTGCGCCATCTCGGCCGAGCACGGCGAGGGCATGGCGGATCTGTATGCCGCCATCCGCGACGCTTCGGTCGATATCTTCGTCGAGGAAGTCGACGAGCCCGACAAGCCGATCCGCATCGCCATCATCGGTCGCCCCAATGCCGGCAAGTCGACCCTGATCAACCGCCTGATCGGCGAGGATCGCCTGCTGACCGGGCCGGAGGCTGGGATCACGCGGGATTCGATCTCGGTCGACTGGGAGTACGAGGGGCAGAACATCCGCCTGGTGGACACCGCCGGCATGCGCCGCAAGGCACGGGTGCAGGAGAAGCTCGAGAAGCTGTCTGTCGCCGACACCATACGGGCCATCACCTTTGCCGAGGTGGTCGTGCTGGTCATGGACAAGGACAATGCCTTCGATGTGCAGGACCTGCAGCTGGCCGATCTGGTGGAGCGGGAGGGCCGGGCGCTGGTCTATGTCGCGGCCAAGTGGGACCTCGAGGAAGAGCCCCAGGCCAAGATGGCCGAGCTGAAGCGGCTGGCCGAGGACAAGCTGCCCCAGCTGAAGGGCTCGCCCTTCGTGGCACTGTCGGCTCACTCCGGACGTGGGGTCGAGCGGCTGATGCCGGCCGTGCTGGCCGCGCATGCGACCTGGTCGGTGAAGGTCAAGACCAAGGACCTCAATGACTGGCTGTCCATGGCGACCCAGAGACATCCGCCCCCCGCCGTCGATGGCAAGCGGATCAAGACCAAATACATGGCCCAGATCAAGGCGCGGCCGCCGACCTTCGTGCTGTTCGCCAGCCGGGCCGCGTCCCTGCCAGAGCACTATATCCGCTACCTGACCAACAGCCTGCGCGAGAGCTTCGACCTGCCCGGCACACCGCTGCGGCTGACCATCAAGGGCGGCACGGCCAACCCCTATGCCGAGGGCGGGGCCAAGTCGGGACCTGAACGCTACAAGGGCGACGCCAAGACGGCTCCGCGCAAGGTCCGCAAGGCCGAGGCTGCGGCCGAGACCCTGTCGAACCTGCCCGGCAAGGCGCTGGAGCAGAAGAAGACCCGTGTGGCCAAGCCCCGGGTCATCGGAGCGGTCAAGTCCAGCGCCTCCAAGAAGGCGGGCTCGTCCGTGGCGATCCAGAAGGGTGCCCGTGGCGGCGCCCGGCAGGTGTCACGCTCGGGCCGCGTCCGCGTCGGCCAGAAGCACGCCCCGAAGAAATAGGGCGCTGCCTCAGATCAGCGCGGCGCTCGGCAGGCCCGATTTCCAGTCCTTGAAGGACTGCAGCAGGGGCGGGGTCAGGTCGGGCCTCGCCAGTTCGACGATCAGCGGCCCGATCTCTGACGGATGGATCAGGGTCATGGGGTCCTCGCCCGGATAGGCCTGGGCCCGGAGCTTGGTGCGCATGCGGCCGGGGTCGAGGACCGTACCCCGGATCGGGGTCGACTCGATCTCGTCCAGCCAGCAGCGGACCAGGGTTTCAGCCCCGGCCTTTGTCGCGGCGTACATGCCCCAGAAGGCGCGCGGGACCTGGGTCAGGCTGGTGGTGATATGGATCATCCGCCCGGCGTCCGAGGCCCGCAGCAGTGGCTCCAGCGAACGGATCAGGCGATAGACGGCCGTCAGATTGGTCTTTTCGATCTTGGCGAAGGCGCGGGGTTCTGCGTGGGCGACCGGCGTCAGACCGGCCTCACCCATGGTCGCAGCGGCCTGGACCCAGATATCCAGCTTGCCGAACCGCTCGAAGAGGGCTCCGCCCATCCGGTCGATGCCACCGCCGTCCACCAGATCGAATGGAACGAGGGAGGCGTGTTTTCCGGTGGCGGCGTAGATAGCGTCATCCAGCTCTTCCAGCCCGCCCTGGGTCCGGCCCGTGGCGACCACGTGGGCCCCGGCCTTGGCCAGAGCGAGGGCGCTTTCATAGCCGATGCCACGCGAGGCTCCGACGACAAGGGCGATGCGGTCGGCAAGCGGAAGGGTGTCGGTCATGCGATCCTAGGCGCTGACGAGCAGCGAGAGCTGGCGTGCGACAGGGTCGCGCCCGCCGGCCTCGATCTCGCGGTCGACCAGACGGGTCGGATAGTCGCCGGTGAAGTAGTGGTCCGTGAACTGCGGGGTCTTCTCGTCGCGACCGGTCTCGCCCATGGCCTGATAGAGGCCATCGACCGACAGGAAGCCCAGGGAATCGACCTCAAGGAACTCGCGCATTTCCTCGAGCGTCTTGTTGGCGGCGATCAGCTGGTCTCGTTCCGGCATGTCGATGCCGTAGAAGTCTGGCCACAGGATGGGCGGGCTGGCCGAGCGCAGGTGGATCTCGGTGGCGCCGGCGGCGCGGACGGCTCGGACCAGCTTGACCGATGTGGTGCCGCGCACGATGGAGTCGTCGATCAGGACGACGCGCTTGCCTTCCAGCACGGCCCGGTTGGGGCTGTGCTTCATGCGGACGCCTTTCTGGCGGGTGGCCTGGCTGGGCTGGATGAAGGTGCGGCCCAGATAGTGGCTGCGGATGATGCCCATTTCGTAGGGGATGCCGCTCTCCTGGGCATAGCCCAGAGCTGCCGGGACGCCCGAGTCGGGCACGGGGACAATGACGTCCGCTTCAATTGGGAACTCGCGGGCCAGACCCTGACCCATGCGCTTGCGCACGCCATAGACCGACCGGCCGTTCACGACACTGTCGGGTCGTGAGAAATAGACATATTCGAACAGGCAGGGGCGGGCGGCGCGGGCCGGGAAGGGCTTGATCGACTGCAGGCCGTGACGGTCAATGACGACCACCTCGCCATGCTCGACGTCGCGCTCGAAGGTCGCACCGATCGTGTCGAGAGCGCAGGTTTCGGAGGCCAGCACCCAGGCGTCACCGATCCGGCCCAGCACGAGGGGACGAATGCCCAGCGGGTCGCGGGCGCCGATCATCTTGGAGCGCGTCTGGGCGACCAGGGCATAGCCGCCTTCGATCCGCGCGAGGGCGTCGATGAACCGGTCCACGACCTTGGCCTTCCGGCTGCGGGCGATCAGGTGAAGGATGACCTCGGAGTCCGAGGTGGACTGGAAGATCGAGCCTTCGCCGACCAGCTGGTTCCGCAGGAACAGGAAATTCGTCAGATTGCCGTTGTGGCCGATGGCGATGCCGCCAGTGTCGAGATCGGCGAACATCGGCTGGATGTTGCGCAGAAAGCTGCCGCCAGCCGTCGAATAGCGGGTGTGTCCGACCGCAGCCGTGCCGGGCATGCGGGTGGGCAGGTCCGAGCCTCCGAAGGCTTCGCCGACATGGCCCATGTGGCGTTCGGTGTGGAAGCGGGTCTCATGCACCGAGGCGATCCCGCAGGCTTCCTGACCGCGATGCTGGAGCGCATGCAGGCCCAGGGCCACGATGGCGGAGGCTTCATCCGCTTCTGCCCCCCAGACGCCGACGACGCCGCATTCCAGACGCGGACGATCATCGTCGGCGTCACGGTGATGCTCGCGGTGGATGACCGGAGCGGCAATAGCGTGGTCGAGCGTGCTCATCGTGGGCTCCGATGTGCGGTGGCGACTAGTCGTTGGGGGCAGCGGGCGAAGTATTGCCTGTTTGGGGCGTCTGCAAGGCGTCTTCGTCGGAAAACCCTCGGCGGACGGATGAATCCACAACAGGTGTGACTGCATCCATGCCCCGGCCGATGCCGGGGAGGGCCCATTGGATGGTGCGAGCGGCACCGGCGGTCAGTGGCTGAAGGGTGGCCTCGGTCAGCCAGCGCGGGGTGCGCTCGCCCGGCACTACGGCGACGACGACCAGGTGAATGGCCCCCAGCAGGACGAGCGCCCGGCCCGTGCCGACCAGAATGCCGAACAGGCGGTCGATGCCGCCCAGCGTGGGATGAGCCTGTGCGCGTTTGGAGATCGTCGAGCCCAGCAGGCGGATTCCGAAATACAGGATCAGGAACGAAAGGATGGCGGCGAAGACCGAACCGATCCAGTCGGGGTCGATCAGCGCCCGGCCCAGCGGTGCGGTAAACGGCAGGGCCACCAGGGCCACAAAGGCGGCGAGGATGAAGCTGAGCAGGGTGATCAGCTCGCGCGTGCCGCCGCGCACCCAGCCGGCTGCGGCCGAGGCGAGGATCACGAGAATGGCAAAGGCGTCAAAGCCGGTCATTCGCGCCTAGTAGCGGTTCTGCGAGATTCGATCGACCGCTTCCGTCAGGCGGCTGATGGATGTCAGGGCCACGCCGTGACCCTTGACGGTCAGGGGCGGGGTCAGGGCGTTGTCGAAGCCCAGTTTCTGGGCCTCTCTCAGGCGGGCCTCGGCGCGGCCGACGGCGCGGACTTCGCCCGACAGGCTGATTTCGCCGAAGACCACGCAACCCTGCGGCAGGGGCACATCGACGGCGGAGCTGATCAGGGCGGCAGCCGCTGCGAGATCGGCGGCGGGCTCGTTGATGCGCAGACCCCCGGCGACGTTCAGATAGACGTCCTTGTCACCGAAGCCGACGCCGCAGCGCGCCTCCAGAACGGCCAGCACCATGGCGAGGCGCCCCGTGTCCCAGCCGACGACGGCCCGGCGCGGTGTGCCATAGGCGGCGGGAGCAACCAGGGCCTGCATCTCGACCAGCACGGGGCGACTGCCCTCGATTCCGGCAAAAACGGCAGCACCGGGTGCGCGGTCTTTGCTGTCGCCGAGGAACAGGGCGGAGGGGTTGTTGACCTCCGACAGGCCCGCATCGCCCATTTCGAAGACACCGATTTCGTCGGTCGCCCCGAAACGGTTCTTGCCGGCGCGCAGGATGCGGAACGGATAGCCACGCTCGCCCTCGAAGGTCATGACGGCATCGACCATATGCTCGACCACACGGGGGCCTGCGACCTGGCCATCCTTGGTCACGTGCCCGACGAGAATGACGGCCGTGCCCTGGGACTTGGCCAGACGGACCATTTCCCCGGCACAGGCCCGGACCTGGGTGACGGAGCCGGGTCCGGCCTCATGCGCGTCGGACCACAGGGTCTGGATCGAATCGACGATAACAATGTCGAATTTCTCGCGCTTCAGCGTGCCCACGATTTCGCGAAGGGCCGTGGCGGATGCGAGGTTCACGGGGGCCTCGGCCAGACCCATCCGCTTGGCGCGGACACGGATCTGTTCGATGGCTTCCTCGCCCGAGATATAGGCGACCCGGACCCCGCGCAGGGCTGCCCGACCGGCGACATCCAGCAGCAGGGTCGACTTGCCGACACCGGGGTCACCGGACAGCAGGATGGCCGAGCCGGGGACCACCCCGCCGCCGCAGACGCGGTCGAATTCGGTCACCCCGGTCACGATCCGGGGCGGCTCGGGCGTGTCGGACTGCAGGGTTTCGAACTGGATGCCCCGGGCCCGGGAGGCGCTGACGGGCTTCAGGGCACCCGGAGGGGCCGCACGGCTCTCCTCGACGATGGTGTTCCACTGGCCGCAGGCCCCGCACTGGCCGGACCATTTTCCGTGCACAGCCCCGCAGGACTGGCAGACATATATCGCGCTGTCTTTGGCCATGACCGGGCTCTAGCAGGAGTCGTCGGGGGCGGGGCAGGGGCAGGTCGGATGGATACGACCGGTTTTGTCGTTTCGCAGCTCCGGAACCGCTTCGTACCCGACAATCCGTTGTCTGGATTGTCTGGATTGTCTGGAATCCGGAGCGGGCGGGTGCCAGACGACGGCGTCGAAAAGGTGGGTATGGCAACGCTTCGCGCAAGACCTGTCAGGCGTAATTACGCGGCACCCGGGCGGTGACCGAGGTCAGAAGCTCATAGCTGATGGTGCCGGCGGCGGTCGCGGCATCGTCGAGAAGACGATCGGGGCCGAACAGCTGGACGGCATCCCCCGCGCGAACATCAAGGTCGGTGACGTCGACGGCGATGACATCCATCGAGACGCGACCGAGGATCGGGCGAAGTCCGCCGGCGACCCAGACCTGGCCGGCCGGGCTGTTGGAGCGGGCGATGCCATCGGCATAGCCGGCACCGCAGGTGGCGATGCGCCGGGGCGTCTCGGCGACGTACCCGCGCGAATAGCCGACGCTTTCGCCCGCCGGGACGTCCCGGATCTGCAGGATGTCGGCGCTGAGCGTTGCGACAGCCCTCAGCCGGGCATCGGGACGGCCTTCGGGGCCTCCGCCGTAAAGACAGATGCCCGGCCGAACGGCGTCGAAGGCATAGTCCGGGCCGAGGAAACAGCCGCCGGAGTTGGCGAAGGACTTCAGGGCCTGTGGATAACGGCTGGAGGCCCGGGCGAAGGCGTCACGCTGGGTTCTGTTCATCGGCTGGGCCGGGTCATCGGCGCAGGCCAGATGGCTCATCACCAGGGACAGGTCGTCGAAGGGTTCGGGGGCGTCCTCGGGGCGGAAACCGAGACGGTTCATCCCCGTGTCGATCTGCAGCCCGCAGGGGCCCCCGCCAGCACCCAGCCAGGTTCCCAGCTGATCGGCATGGTTCAGGATCGGGCGCAGGCTGGCCGCCTTCAGGTCAGCCGCTGTGTCGCCGACGCAGCCGTCCAGCACATAGAGGACAGGCTCGGGACCGAGGGCACCGCGCAAGGCGATCCCTTCGGCGGCGCGGGCGATGAAGAAGGTCCGGGCCCCTTCCTGCATCAGCCGACGCGCGCAGGGCACGGCCCCGAGGCCATAGCTGTCGGCCTTGACCACGGGATGAACCGGCACGCCCGTCTGCGCCTCCAGCGCATGAAAGTTGTGCGCAAGGGCGTCGAGATCGATGTGAAGGGTCGCAGTGGCGGTCATCACGGCCTTATGCCGCAAGTTTTGTGCGGCGCACGCAAAATCTGGGGCAGCGGCTGGTCGAACGGCACCCGCGGCTGGACCCTGTCCCGCAACGGATGCTAGACGGCGGGTTCGGCGGGGGAGAAAAACGCCATGCGTATCGGGCTTTATCCGGGGACCTTCGATCCCGTCACCAACGGCCACATCGACATCATCGGTCGGGCCATGAAGCTGGTCGACCGGCTGGTGATCGGCGTCGCCCAGAACGACGCCAAGGGACCGCTGTTCACAACCGAAGAGCGCGTCGAGATGGTCAGGTCCGAGGTCGCCCCCCTGAACCGCGATATCGTGGTCCAGCCGTTCTCGACCCTGCTGATGCATTTTGCCGAGAGCCTGGACGCCAATGTGATCGTGCGCGGGCTGCGGGCCGTCTCGGATTTCGAATACGAATTCCAGATGACGGCGATGAACCAGCGCCTCAATGACGACATCGAGACCGTGTTCCTGATGGCCGATCCGCGCCATCAGGCGATCGCCTCCAAACTGGTGAAGGAGATCGCCCGTCTGGACGGGGATATCGGCAGTTTCGTCAGCCCCGCGGTCGCCGCCCGGGTTCTGGCAAAGGTCAAGGGACAGGCATGAAATTCAAGATCGGTCTTGCGGCTTTTACGGTGGCCCTCGCGTTCGGCGGCGCGGGCCTTGCTCAGACGCCTGCTGCGCCGGCCACGGCTTCCGACTGGCGCGTGATTGCCCCTGAAAATCTGTGGGTCATCGACACGACGCAGGGTCGGGTCCTGGTCGAGCTGGACCCGCGTGTCGCCCCTGGTCACGTCGAGCGCATCCGCACCCTGACCAGTCGGGGTTTCTATGACGGGCTGAAATTCCACCGGGTGATCCGGGGTTTCATGGCCCAGACGGGCGATCCGCTCGGGACAGGCGAAGGCGGTAGCGATCTGCCGGACCTGCCGCCGGAGTTTTCATTCCGACGCGGGAGCGCGGCAGGCTTTGCACCGATCCGGACCAATGCCCCGGGAATCCAGGGTCTGGTGGGGTCGGTGCCGGTCGTGACCCAGCCGGATGCGCAGATGTTCGTCACGGCGGATTTCAAGGTCGATGCGACCGGACTGTTCTGTCCCGGCGTGGCGGGCATGGCCCGGTCTTCGGGCGTCGACAGCGCCAACAGCCAGTTTTTCCTGATGATGGGCCAGAACGACAATCTGAACGGCAGCTACACGGTGTTTGGACGGATCGTGGCCGGACTGGACGTGGTCGAGAAGCTGAAAGTCGGGGATGACGCCAACAATGGCGCGGTCACCGATCCCGATGTGATGACGCGGGTCCGGATCGCCTCGGCCTTGCCGGAGACCGAGCGTCCCGTGGTGCGGGTCATGGACCCCCGATCCGCCGCCTTTGCCGCTCGCGTCGATGCCGTGCGCGCCGCGAAGGGCAATGCCTTCAAACTGTGCGATGTTCAGCCGGTCGCCGAGGTCACGGGCGGCTGATTCCAGGACGGGCAGGGGCGCGATGACGACAGGACGCAGCAGGACGGTATGGATTTCGGCGGGGCTCGCGATGGCTCTCGCGCTCTCAGGCCAGGCGGCAGCGCAGACGGCACCGGTGGCTGCCGCCGATGTCGCCATGCCGGACGTGCCACCGCCACCCGCGCCACCGGAGCCCACGGCCTGGCGCACGGTGCCGGCCGAAGACCTGATGGTCATCGACACGACCAAGGGCCGGATCCTGATCGAACTCCTGCCAGAGATCGCACCCCTGCATGTCGAGCGGATGCGGCTGCTGGCCCGGGCCGGCTTCTTTGACGGCATCGTCTGGCACCGGGTGATCGACCTGTTCATGGCCCAGACCGGCGACCCGCTGGGCACAGGCGAAGGCCAGAGCCCCTATCCCGACCTGAAGGGCGAGTTCACCTTCCGACGCGGGCCCGAGATGGCCTTCACCACCGTGGCTGCGCCTGCTGGGGCTGCCGTGGGCTTTTTCCGCTCGCTGCCGGTCCAGACCCAGCCAGACAGCCTGATGGCGACAACCTCGGACGGCAAGGTGCATGGCTGGGGGCTGTACTGCCCCGGCGTTGCCGGCATGGCGCGCGACGAAGGCGTCGATACGGCCAACAGCCAGTTCTTCCTGATGCGCCAGCCCTATCCGTCGCTGGACAAGCGCTACACCATCTGGGGAAAGGCGGTGTCGGGGCTTGAGGTCGTGCGGGCGATCAAGGTCGGCGAAGGGGCCGGCGGGATCGTGCCCGGCCAGCCCGACCGGATGACCCGGGTCCGGATCGCCTCCGACCTGGCCGAGGGGGACCGGCCGGTCGTCGAGGTGCTGGATACGGCCTCGCCGCGATTTCTGGCGCTTGCGGCAGAGACGCGGGCATCGCGGGGCGCGGACTTCTCGATGTGCGACATCGAGCTGCCGGTTCAGATCTCCGGAGCCGCCGCGCCCGCCTTGCCCTGAACCCGATGACGCCGGCGACGGCGCTGGGGCTCGCGGTCGGCACGCATCTGCTGCAGCAGCAGGCCCTCGCGCAGACCCCGGTCGGCGACCCGGACCCTGTCGCAGGGCCAGGCGCGCTGGACGGCTTCCAGGATTGCGGCTCCCGCCAGCACCAGATCGGCCCGGTCGGGTCCGATGCAGGATTCAGCCGCCCGGCCCGCAGGCCGCAGGGCCTTGAGCCGTTCGGCTGCGGCCTCGCAGTCCGCCCGGGTCATCCACAGGCCGTCGACAAGGTCGCGCTGATAGCGTTTCAGGCCGAGGTGGATGCCGGCGAGGCTTGTGATGGCTCCGGATGTTCCGACCAGATGTCCCTTGCCGGACACCAGCAGGCGGCGAAGCTCTGGCTCCTCGATACCGCCGTGGGCAATGGCCTGGCCCATGTCGGCGACCATCGCCTCATACCAGGCCTCGCCGGAGTCCGCGGGCTCCGGGTGACGGTCGGCGAGGGTGACCACGCCGAGCGGGGCCGACATCCAGGCCACAGTGACCATCTGCTGGCCTTCGCGCCTGAGCCAGGAGAGTTCGGTCGAGCCGCCGCCGACATCGATGACCAGCACCGCCTCGGCATTGGGGTCGAACAGGTTGAGACAGCCCTCGACCGACAGCCGGGCCTCCTCGATCGGGTCGATGATGCGCAGGCGCAGGCCGGTGCCGAGCCGGACCCGTTCGATGAAGGCCTCGCCATTCTCGGCCTGGCGACAGGCCTGGGTGGCGACAGCGCTCAGGCGGCGTGATTCGAGCCCGCGCTTGACGACCCGCTCGGCACACAGGGCGAGGGCGTCGTAGGCCCGGTCCATGGCCCGGTCGTCGAGACGACCCGTATGGGTGAGCCCCTCGCCGAGGCGCACGATGCGGCTGAAGCTGTCGACGACCCGAAAGCCGTCGCGGGCCGGCCGTGCGATCAGCAGCCGGCAGTTGTTGGTCCCCAGATCCAGTGCGCCATACAGCGGCGCACCCTGACCATTCGCCCCTGGACCCCCCGCGTCTTGCGAGCGGCGTCTGTCGGGCTGGGACCGGTCGTCACGCCGGGAAGGCGCGTCGTCGATCTCCGGCATCGGCCGAGCTTTCGGTTTGGGCACATCCATAACGGGCACCCGTCCGGATCAGGGTAACGCCCGCACGAGCCCTTCGACAAGCGATTCTGTCACAAACATGAACAGGACTGACGGCATCCCCTGTATCAAGCGCGGGTCCCGGTCGGCGAAAATGGCCGTCAGCCGCCGCGGGCCCGGGCTCCGCATTGAGGACGACAGGGGTTTGCCATCATCAAACCCTGTGTCAGGCTATTTTCAGCCGCTTCGCCTGTGCTAAAGGCGGGGGGTCAACGGAACCGTCGATCCCTTCGGGGCTTGCGCAACCGTCGCTGTCGTGAGACGGCAAAACCAAGATCAAGAGCCGTCGCCACGGCAACTTTAGAAGGCTGAGAGTCCCATGTCCGACACGCTCGAACGCGTCCGCAAGATCGTCATCGACCACCTGGACGCCGATCCGGACAAGGTCACCGAAAAGGCCAGCTTCATCGACGACCTCGGTGCCGACTCGCTCGACAACGTCGAACTGGTCATGGCCTTCGAGGAAGAGTTCGACATCGAAATCCCCGATGACGCAGCCGAGCACATCCAGACGGTCGGCGATGCCGTGAAATTCATCAACGAAAAGACGGCTGCCTAACGCCGTCAGGTCTGTTTCGGTCGACCGGTCCAGCAGGATCGGCGGCCGGGGACCCTCGAGACAAGGGCCGTCGGGCGCTCCTAGCGGAAGCGTCCGGCGGCCCTTATCATTTGTGTCATACGATTCTTGGGGTTGAGGAGCGCCGCCATGCGCCGCGTCGTCGTTACGGGTCTGGGTCTGGTGACGCCTCTGGGCACCGGGGTCGAACACAGCTGGAAGCGGTTGCTGGACGGACAGTCCGGGATCCGGCCGATCACGGCCTTCGATACCGAAGGCTACGGCTGCACGATCGCAGGCGAAGTGCCGTCCGTGGATGGCCGCGGCGGCGGGGGGCCGGACGTTCCGGGCAGTTTCGATCCCGATGCGATCATGTCGCCCAAGGAGCGCAAGCGGGTCGATGACTTCATCCTGTTCGGCATTGCGGCGGCTGACGAGGCGCTGAACGACGCCGGCTGGCATCCCGAGACCGATGAGGACAAGGAGCGAACCGGGGTCATGATGGGTGCGGGCATCGGTGGCCTCGGCCCCATTGCCGACACGGCCCAGATCCTGAAGGAACAGGGTCCGCGCCGGGTCAGCCCCTTCTTCATTCCCTCGGCCCTGATCAATCTGATTTCCGGCCAGATCTCGATCCGTCACGGGCTGAAGGGTCCGAACCATGCCGTCGTCACGGCCTGCGCCTCGGGTGTTCATGCGATCGGCGATGCCGCGCGCATGATCGCCTTCGACGACGCCGATGTGATGGTGGCCGGCGGGGCCGAGAGCTCCATCGTGCCGATCGGCATTGCGGGCTTCCTGGCCTGCAAGGCGCTTTGCACGGCTTTCAACGATACGCCGGAGAAGGCGTCGCGTCCCTATGACCGCGAGCACGCGGGATTTGTCATGGGCGAAGGGGCGGGGGTGGTCATTCTCGAGGAGTACGAGCACGCCAAGGCGCGCGGTGCCCGGATCTATGCCGAGGTCATAGGCTACGGCATGTCCGGCGACGCCTATCACATCACTGCGCCGTCCGAGGACGGTGACGGGGCCTATCGCGCCATGAAGGCGGCTGTGAAGCGGGCCGGGATCGATGTCGCCGACATCGACTATGTCAACGCCCACGGCACTTCGACCATGGCGGACTGGATCGAGCTGCGGGCCGTCGAGCGGCTGATGGGCGACCATGCCGGGCAGGTCGCCATGTCATCGACCAAGTCCATGACAGGCCATTTGCTGGGCGCAGCCGGTGCGATCGAGGCGGTGTTCAGCGTGCTGGCCATCCGCGACCAGATTGCGCCGCCGACGATCAATCTCGACGACCCCGAGCACGAGACGGTCATCGATCTGGTAGCGCACACGGCCAAACCCATGGAGATCGACGTCGCCATGTCGAACAGTTTCGGGTTCGGCGGCACCAATGCCTCCATCCTGTTCCGCAAGGTGAGCTGAGATGCTGCGCGGCTCTGACGGCAGGATCCGGGGGCCGATCCGGGGGCCATCGCCGGCCAGGGGGCCGAAACAGGCCGGAACGATGGCGGCGATCGTGTCGGCGTCGGCGACGTTCAGCGTCTTTCTCGTGGCAGCCCTGATCGCCGGGTGGGTGATCTATTTCGGTCCGGGCCCCGCGGCGCGCGCGGGTGAGGCCACGGTCGTGACCATTCCCAGCGGCGCAGGCGTGGCCGCGATCGCCGCGCGGCTGAAGACGGCCGGGGTGATCCGCTCGACCGACCTGTTCAAGGCCTCGGCAGCCGTGACAGGGGCAGCCACGAAGTTGCGGGCCGGAGAATACGAGGTCCCGTCGGGTGCGTCGGTGAAGGATGTCCTTGCCCTGCTAACCGACGGGCGGGTCGTCCGCCATTTCGTGACCATCCCCGAAGGCTGGTCCTCGGCCCAGGCCGTGGACATCCTGATGAAGGAAGACATCCTGACCGGCACGGTCGAGGTGCCGGAGGAAGGCTCGCTCTGGCCCGAGACCTATGAGGTCACGCGCGGCGAGAGCCGGGCTTCGGTGATTGCGCGCATGCAGCGGGCCCAGCAGGACGGGCTGGCCGAACTGTGGGCCCGGCGCGGACCGACCAGCGTCGTTCGCACGCCGGACGAGGCCGTGATCCTGGCCTCCATCGTCGAGAAGGAAACCGGAATCGCCGCGGAGCGGCCGCAGGTGGCGGCCGTGTTCTCGAACCGCATCCGCCAGGGCATGCGGCTGGAGAGTGATCCCACCATCGTCTACGGCATCACCAAGGGGCGGCCACTGGGGCGCGGGATCCGCCAGTCGGAGCTGGCTGCGGACACGGGCTACAACACCTATCTGATCGACGGCCTGCCACCGACCGCCATCGCCAATCCGGGCCGCGAGGCCATTGCCGCCGTCCTGAACCCGCCGCGCTCGGAGTATCTGTTCTTTGTCGCGGACGGGACCGGCGGCCATGTGTTCGCCCGGACCTATGAAGAGCACCGCTTCAATGTGGCCCGCTGGCGCGAGATCGAGCGGCGCAAGGCGGGGCTCCCACCCGGTCCGATGCCGGATGCGCCGGCCGTCCTGACCGGAGAGGATCCGGCCGTGATCGCCGGCGAGGCCCCGCTGCCCGGCGGTCAGGCGGTCATCACCATGCAGGCACCTGGAACCCTGACCCCGCGCGCCCCGTCTGCCACGCCCGCTCCGGTGGCGCAGTGAGTGCGCTTTCGGGCATGACGGGCTTTGGCCGTGCTGACGGAGCACTGGACGGCTGGAGCTGGTCGGTCGAGGCGCGATCGGTCAACGGCCGCAATCTGGAGGTCCGGTTCCGCGGTCCGCCCGGCTTCGATGCGCTGGAACGGCTGGCCAAGACGTCGGCCCAGGCCCGGCTGAGCCGGGGACAGGTCACGATCGGCGTGCAGGCGAAACGCCCGGACGCGGCGACGGGGGCATTGAAGATCAATCAGGCCGTACTCGACCGGTATCTGGAACTGGCCAATGCCCTGGCGGAGGAGGGGGCGACGCCCCCGTCTGCGGACGGGCTGCTGGGGCTGAGAGGCGTGCTAGAGGTGCCGGACGAGGACGACGACGCCGAGGCCAGGGCTGCCATCGAGGCCGCCATAGCCTTGTCGCTGGATCAGGCGCTGGATGCGTTGAAGCTGTCGCGCGAGCGGGAGGGTTCGCAGCTGCGACCCGTGATCGTCGATTTCATCGACCGGATCGAGGCCATGGTCGCCGTCGCCGAGGCCGAGGCGGGTGCCCAGACCCTGGCAATCCGCGAGCGCTTTACCCGCCGGATGACCGAACTGGCCCCTGACGCCCCCGGTCTTGAGGACCGGATCTTCCTCGAGGCCGCCGCCCTGGCGACAAAGGCCGATGTGCGCGAGGAGCTGGACCGGCTGACCGCCCATGTTGCCTCGGCCCGCACCCTGCTGGACCAGCCGCCCTCGGGTCGCAAACTGGACTTCCTGATGCAGGAGTTCATGCGCGAGGCGAACACCCTGTGCTCGAAATCGGCCACGACGCCGCTGACCGCCGTGGGTCTCGACCTCAAGGCGGTGATCGAGCAGCTTCGCGAGCAGGTCCAGAACGTCGAATAGGGGTCTGACTCGGCCAAAGTCTGGTTCCGGGCATTAGGCAATGGTCGTGATCCGACCCCTAACGGCGGTTCGGAAGGTCCGCATTCGGGCATCGGATCGAATGTCCGGTTTCTGCCTGCCAGATCATGTCCGATCTCGACCCGTTGCGGACGTCCGTTAGGCAGTCAGGCCCTCGGCGGTGGGGTACGGGTCCAACACGGGAGGAGCCGTTTGAGGCTCTCGGCAACGATGGGCGCGAAGGGGGCTGATGAGCCTCCGGTGACCTCAAGCCTGTCGGTATAAGTCCCACCAGCAAAAAGGCCCCTTAGCCGGATTTGATAGGTATTATCGTGCAGATAGCCGCCAAAATCCCAGAAGGTCGTCGCCTTTGGGTCTGGGAGAGACGGCACACGAGGATCCAATGCCGGAAGATCATTGAGTTCGGCCAAGGATTGCTCGACACCCGGACAAAGGTGGGAGTCCGAAAAGCGTTCGATTGCTTTGTCCCGGTATGCGGCGCGCAACCGAGCAAACCAAACCGGACGACGATCTTGACCCTCGCCAAGCCAGACCCAGTTAAATGCGATGGAGAGTGAGATTGGTCTCATATCTTCGCGAGCCGTCATCTCTACCTGTGGGGGGGTGATGGGCAGATCATCCTCGCTGCCAGCCTGCACGAACAACAATGGATTTTCTCCACCCGCGCGGTCGTCCTCGGTGATTGGCGGCAAGTGTTCTTGCAATCTGATGAGTGGATGAAGGGTCTGTTCGGGTTCCACCTGCGCCGAAAGGGCAAGTGAAAAAATCAAGCTCGACAGGAACATAGTCGCCTCCAGCCGACGACTGTTGGGCATGGCCAGCCACACAGTCAATGCGCCACGACACATCGATTGCCGCCTCAATCGCGCGTGAGTTGGAGTGGCGCAGTTGCTCATGTCAGCTTCCCACCCATAGCGGCGGTTCAGAACGTCCGCTTGCGGCGGTGAATGACCGGCGATGAGCAGACGGCCGAGCGAGGTCTGGCAGGATCGATGACCAACGGGACGAGATGTCTCGCCGCCGGAGCCTCCTTCAGGGGCGCTTGGGCCGGATCCGGGGCACAGCGGGGATATATTGCGTGAAGATATCGGCATCGGCCCCTCTTTCGTTGTAAAGGCCGCAGGACATTTCAAGACGTGGGGTTGCGCCCCTGACGAGCTTTAAAAAACATGCATCTGAACAACACCTTCCCTGCGAGTGGCGAACATGTCGAATGACCGTACGCCCCGCCGGGGTGTCCTCCTGATCGTCGCCAGTCCCTCGGGGGCCGGCAAGACCAGCCTGTGCCGGCGCCTGATGGCCGATCATGGCGGGCTGGAGCTGTCGATCTCGATGACCACGCGCGCCATCCGGCCGGGCGAGGTGGCGGATCGCGACTATCATTTCGTCAGCGACGACGAGTTCCAGGCCCTGATCGACGCCGACGCCTTTCTGGAGTGGGCCCATGTGCACGGGGCCCGCTACGGCTCGCCGCGCGCCCCCATCGACAAGGCTTTGTCGGAGGGGCGGGACGTCCTGTTCGACATCGACTGGCAGGGCGCGCGTGACGTGGCCACGAAATGCCCCGACGACGCCGTGCGGGTGTTCATCCTACCGCCCAGTCTGGAGGAACTTCGCCGCCGGCTGGTGACCCGGTCCCAGGACGCCGACGCGGTCATCGAGCGCCGCATCGCCAACGCCAAGGGCGAGATCCAGCACTGCGGCGAGTTCGACTACGTCTTCGTCAACGACGATTTCGACCGCAGCTATGCCGAACTGGCGCATATCTATCATGCCGAGCGGTCGCGGCGGTTCCGCAATACGTGGGTCGATGCCTATCGCGAGACCCTGCTGGCAGAGGCTGTGTGATGACGGTCCGGACGGGTGTCCTGTTGATGTCTGCGGCTCTGGGACTGACGGCCTGTGCCGCCGGACAGGGCACAGGGCCTGATCTGAGCGAATACACCGGAGCCGGCATGACGGTTCAGCAGGCACAGGTCGATCTGAATGCCGACGGGCGCGACGAGGTCATCGTGCATGTCACCGGACGCGATGTCTGTGGCAGCGGTGGTTGTCTGACGCTGGTGTTCACGCCGGCGGGCGAAGGCTATCGCCAGATTATGCGCGCGACAGTCTCGCGGATGCCGATCGGCGTTGCGGTGACCCGCAGCAACGGATGGTCGGATCTGGTGGTCGGCATCCGAGGCGGCGGCATCGGCAGCGATCGTGCCGTCATGGCCTTCGACGGCACGGCCTATCCGTCCAATCCGACCGTTCCGCCTGCGCGGCCTGCAACCCCGGGCATGGCCGAGACGATCGTCATCGCCGCCGAGTGATCAGCGGGCCGCGAACCAGGGCTGCATCCGGCGGATGGCTTCCTCGACCTCGGCCGTCGAGACCGCAAAGCTGAGGCGCATGTGGGTCTGGCCCCGGACAGGATCGAAATCGACGCCGGGGGCGGTCGCGACGCCCGTATCGCGCAGCAGGTCCTGACAGAAGGTGACGCTGTCGCCGGTCAGATGGGCGATGTCGGCCCAGATGTAGAAGGCTCCGTCCGGTGGCGCGATCGAGGCCAGCCCCAGCGATGGCAGGGCCGCCAGCAGTAGCGCCCGGTTGCGGCGGTAGGTGTCGATATGACCCTCCAGCACATCGTGCTCGTCCATGGCGATAAGGCCAGCATGCTGGGCCAGGGACGGCGGGGTCAGGAACAGGTTGCCGATATAGGCCTTGGCCGTCGCGATCCTGTCGGGCGGCACCAGCAGCCAGCCCAGCCGCCAGCCGGCCATGCTCCAGTATTTCGAGAAGCTGTTGATCACCTGGGCGTCCGGGGCGAACTCCAGCATGGAGCGGCAGGGGGCCTGATAGGACAGGCCGTGGTAGATTTCGTCCGAGACGATCCGGATGTCGCGCTGGCGGCAGACCTCGGCGATGGCGGCCATCTCGGCATCGTCGATGATCGTACCGGTCGGGTTGGCCGGGCTGGCGACGATCAGGCCGGCGGGGGCGGGGTGAAGGGCAGCGATGGCGTCGGCGGTCAGCTGGAACCGGACCTCGGGGCCACAATCGATCTCGACCGGCACCATGTGCAGAGCCTTCAGCGTATTGCGGTAGGCGACATAGCCGGGGCGGGCGAGGGCGATGCGGTCGCCGGGCCGGAAGGTCGAGCTGAGCGCCAGAACCAGGGCCGGGGACGCCCCGCAAGTCAGAAGGATGCGGTCCGGGTCGATGTCCAGCCCATGCCGCTCGTCATACAGCCGGGCAATGCGCTCGCGCAGCGGTGTGCTCTCCCAGTAGCCCAGGGCTTCGGTATCCAGAATCCCGTGGGCCCGTTGAATGGCGGCGGGCGGGGCCCCGGTCGAAGGTTGGCCGAACTCCATATGGATGACGCTGCGGCCCTCGGCCTTCAAGGCATGGGCGAGCCGGCTGATGCCAATGGTCCGGAAGGGCTCGATCATCGTCATGCCAGGGCGTCCGCAAGTCTCAGGAAACCGGCCAGATCGATGGTCTCGGCCCGGGCGTCGGGGTCGATGCCGGCGGCTTCGCACAGGGTGGCCCCGCCCAGGGTCTTCAGGCTGGAGCGAAGCATCTTGCGGCGCTGGCCAAAGGCGGAGGCGGTGATGGTCTCCAGCCGCTTGAGAGTCGCAGGCTCGGGCCGGGTTGCGTGCGGGATCAGGTGCACCACGGCCGAGGCCACCTTGGGCGGCGGGGTGAAGGCGGCGGCCGGCAGATGCATGACAATGCGCGCCTCGCAGACGGCCTGGGCGATGATGGCCAGGCGGCCATAGGCGTCATCGCCCGGAGACGCCACGATCCGCTCGGCGACCTCCTTCTGGAACATCAGGGTCAGGGCATGCGGCAGCCATGGTCCCGTCAGCCATTTGATCAGCAGGGCGGTGCCGACATTGTAGGGCAGGTTGGACACCAGATGCGCCGGGCCGGTGACCAGCTCCGCCTCGCGGACCTTGAGCGCATCAGCCTCGATGATCGCCAGGCGGCCATCGCCGGTGTCGAGCTCGCTCAACAGGGGGATGAAGCGGGGGTCCTTCTCGATCAGGACCACCGGGCCTGCATCGCTCTCCATCAGGGCGCGCGTCAGGCCACCGGGACCCGGGCCGACCTCGATCACGGCGCGACCTTCGAAGGGTCCGGCCAGCCGGACGATCTTGCGGGTGATGTTCAGGTCCAGCAGGAAATGCTGGCCAAAGCTCTTCTTGGCCAAAAGGCCGTGGGCTTCGAGCGATTCGCGCAGGGGAGGCAGGGTAGGGTTCAAATCAATTCCGCTCGTCCAGGCGGGCACCTGAACCCAGTTCTGTCGTGAGGCAACCGGCCGGGCCGGAGTGGTCGCAGACTAGAGGGGATTGCGGTTTGCCGCCATCTCGGATGCCAGCCGGATCGCCGCGATCAGGCTGTCGGGGCGGGCGATGCCGCGACCCGCGATGTCAAAGCCGGTGCCGTGATCGGGCGAGGTGCGGACGATGGGCAGGCCGAGGGTGGCATTGACCCCGCCCCAGAAGTCCAGCGTCTTGACCGGGATCAGGGCCTGGTCGTGATACAGGCAGATGGCAGCGTCATAGGTCTGGCGGGCGTCGTCGTGGAACATGGTGTCGGCAGGGAGGGGGTCGGTGATCGTGATCCCCTCCATCCGCAGGATCTCGACGGCCGGTCGCAAGACCTCGATCTCCTGCAGACCCAGCGAACCGCTCTCACCCGCATGGGGGTTGAGGGCGGCGAGGGCGAGGCGCGGGGCGGCGATGCCGAAGTCGCGCTTCATCGATTCGTGGACGACGCGGGCCGTCCGACAGATTCGCTCGGCGGTCACCAGCTCGGGCACCTGGTCCAGCGGGACATGGATGGTCACCAGACAGGCGCGCAGGTTCCGGGCGGTCAGCATCATGACCGGCCCGCGCGTGCCCCGGTAAGGTGCGTCGGCGGTCAATTCGGCAATGAACTCGGTATGGCCCGGGAAGCGGAAGCCGGCCGCGTAGAGGGGGGCCTTGGCGATCGGGGCGGTCACCAGCCCCGAGGCCTCGCCCGACAGGACCATGTCGACGCCGCGCTCGATCCAGTCGGCCACGGTTCCGGCATTGGCGGGATCGGGCTGGCCGATTGTCACCGGAGCAGGGGTGGGATGGTGGATGACGGGCAGGGCACGACCAAAGGCAGGTCCTGCTTCGGATGCCGAGAGGACCTCTGAAACGGGCACGCCCTGCGTTGCCAGCAACCGGGCGTCGCCGATAATCGCGAACGCGTGACCAGTTTCTCGCAGCGCGGTCCAGGCCTTGGCGACGATCTCGGGGCCCACCCCGGCGGGTTCGCCGAGGCTGAGGACTAGCGGCAGGGCGGCCGCCGTCATCGCTATTCCTTCAGTTCGATCAGGGCGTCGGCGCGCAGGTCGCGAATATAGCGACGCGCCAGGTTGGCCAGGTTCTGGGTCCGAAGACGGTTCTCGACCTGCTGGAAGGTCGGCGCATCGGGGCTGCCGTTCCGCTTCCCACATACGCCCAGCAGGTGGACGCCCAGCGGGGTGCGGATCGGGGCGCTGACAGAGCCGACGGTCGCGGACTGGGCCACGGTCTGGAACTGCGGTGCGAGGTTGGCGATGTCGCTCTCGCCGAGGTCCGAGCCCAGCAGGCCCTGCTCCGAGGTTGCGCGCTGCAGCATGTTATCGCACGTCAGCTGGGGCTGGATGGCCTGCAGGCGGGCGGTCGCCGCCGCGACAGCATCGGCCGGCGCATCCTGCGGGACCTCAACCATGATCTGCTTCAGGGCGACAAGATTGGTGTCCGCGCCCGAGCGCTTGTCGCGCATGTAGATGATATAAACGCCGCCCTCGACCGGGATCGGCTGGGACAGCTGGCCGACCTGCAAGGCATCGAGGGCCGCTTGCAGCGCGGGCTGGACGGTGCCGGACACGATCCAGCCAGCGTCGCCGGGGATGCGGGCCGAGGCTGACGGTGCAGCCGAGAACTGGCGTGCGACAGCCTGGAAGGGAGCTCCCTGCTGCAACTGAGCCACCAGCTGGCGTGCGCCGTCCAGCGCGGCCTGCTGTCCACCGACGCGTGCGGACTCCAGATAGATCTCGCCGATCAGGTACTGGGGCTTGGCCGCGGCTTCGTTGAGCTGGCGCATGGCCTGTTCCACCTGGCCCCGCGACACGGCCGAGCGGCTGTTGAACCGGCCGCCGACCAGGGCCCGCCAGCCGATCTCGGTCCGGAGTTGCTCGATCATGTTGTTGCGCCGGATGCCGCCCTGTTCGAGGAAGGCCATATATTGTTCAGGCGTCGTTCCGGCCTGCTGGGCCATGTCGGCGATCTCGCGCGCGACCTCCTCGTCGCTGATCTTGAGGTCTTCGTAGTTGGTGATCTCCTGGGCCTGGAGACGTTCCTCGATCAGGGCGGCAAGGGCCTGCTGCTGGATGGCCGGAATGTTCTCGTCGGTCGGCTGGACCTGGCTCATGGCGATGATGGTCAGCATGCGCTGGCGCAGATCAAAGCCGGTGATGACCTGATCGTTGACCGTCGCGATGATGCCATCGGCCAGGGTGAACTGGGGCGCGGGTCGAGCCGCAGCGGCTGCGGCGGGGGCCTGTGGAGCGGGGGCCGTCTGGGCGAACGCACTACCGGCGATCAGCGCGGCTATGGCGACGCCAGTCGAGCAACGAGTCAAACGCATGGTCAATCCTGAGTTCCCTAAGGTGGCGTGGTCTCGACCCCGACGGCGGGGAGGCCACACCCCGTCAAGCAGCCCGCTCAACGCGCGCCACCCGCCCCATAACCTGACCCTCCAAAAGTGGCTAGGTTTAGACGCACGAAGATGCCGTCGGAAGGACCGGACGGACGAACCCGCGTGTTGTCGCGGCGATAGCCGATCTCGAACCGGAAACAGTCGTCGTCGAACAGCAGCCCGACCTCCGAACGCGTGATCACGTCCCGCTCCAGATCTGCGATGCCGGTGACGGTGACGCCCCAGTTGCCATAGACAAATTGCTGGCCTGCCAACTGGACGAATTCATAGTTGCGATTCAGGGGGCCATCGACCGGGTTGGACCGGTCGATGATGTAGCTGACGGCCGCAAGGTTGCGACGCCCCCAGCGCCCATCCACGGTCGCCTCGGCGCGACGGATGTCGCCGGAGCCGTCGACGGTGGCGTGTCCCCAGCCGCGAATTGCATCGGACGGCGAGAACGTGCCCTGAACGACCCAGTCCGAGGTCTGTGACGCCAGACCCGCCGGGTCGTAGAGCCGGGTCGGGGCATCGGGGATCGGGAACAGGAAGGTCGGGTCGTCGTCGGCCCTCATGCTGCGGCCGACGAACAGGCTGGCATTGCGACCGCCCTCCCACCGCAAGGTGGTGCGGGCACCGGCCGTGAAGCGCGCGCCGCCCTCGTACAGGTCAAATCCAGGCAGTCGATCGATGCGGAACAGCGAGCTCTCGTCCAGCTCGAAGGTCTGGGTGTCCTCGATCGGGATGCGGCTGTCGACATCGGACGGGTTGGAGACCGAGATCTGGGCCAGGGGCTCGATGATCAGGTCCGACGTCGGGCTGAGCCTGCGGATCAGGGGATAGCTGACGTCCAGTCCGACCGTTGCACGTCCCCGCGAGATCATGTCGTCCGCCTGGCCCAGGAAATCGGGCAGATCAGATACGGAATACAGGTCGAAACGGGCATCCACGAAGGGCTCGTAGCGAATGCCCGCAGCCGAGATCAGGGTGCGCCGCCACTCGCCCTGACCCGTGATCCGGCGGCTGTCGACACCATCGAGGCCGGCCGTCGGACCGGTGGGAACGACTTCGGGTCGAAGGATCGGGGCTCCGACGAATTGGTCCCGATACAGCGATGCGGCCGACCCGTGGAAACGCAGACGCCCGCCGAGCACCTTGCCCCGAGGCTCGAGCCGGTAGTCGATCAGGGGAGCGACGAGCGGCAGGGTCCCGTCATCCTCGAAGACATTGAGCGCCGCCGTGACGTCGTCGAACTGGGTGACGCGCAGACTCTGGAAGGTGAAGGCCGCGATCGAGAAATAGGAGCGTTCGGTCTGACGCTCGGCATACAGCTGGCTGATCAGACGCCGCTGGTCGCCGTAGTAGAGCCCGTTGTCCTGATAGGGATCGTCGATGTCGTAGCGGTCGAACAGGGTCTTGTCCGAGGTCCGCTCGGCGGTGAACCCCCAGCGCCAGGGACCGTCCGGATCGAAGCGACCGTTGGCCAGGAAGTAGCTGCGGCTGGTCTCGTCGCCAAAGTCGACATTGGTCTCGGCATCGCCATCGCCGTCCAGGTCGAAATCGCCGAAATTCTGGGCATAGGTGTAGCCACCCCGAGCCACGATGGTCCCCGTCGAGAAACGCCGCCGCCACTGCAGATTCAGCAAGGGTGCCACGCGGGTGTTGAACTGGGGGCTGATCAGCCAGTCCTCGGACGGCGAGACGACGCGAAGATAGGGGATCTCGACCGACAGGCCGCGGCCCTCGTCATAGTTGCCGTCGGGCACCAGAAAGCCCGAGGCGCGCTCGACCGTCGGATCCGGCAGGGCGAAGGCGGGCAGATAGAAGACGGGCACCCCGCCGACCTTGAACACGGCATTGCGGAACAGGATCGCCCGCAGTTCGGTGTCCTGGACGGCCTTTTCGGCCTGGACCGAGATCGAGGGTGTCTTGGTGTTCCCCGTCGCGTCGCAGATCGGGCAGGGCGTGAAGATCACATAGTTGAGTTCGTTGACCTTTTCCGACCGGCGCGCGGCGGTTGCGGCCATCAGGCTGGAGCCGTCGGACAGACGGGTCGCGAAATCGACGGCGACGCCCGCCTTCAGATCCGAAGCGAGTTCGAGGTGGCTGGCGTAGATGACGTCGCCTTCGGCCCCGACCAACTCAACACGGTCATCGGCGATCGCGAGGCGCTGACCCAGGTCGTAGGTGAATTCGCCGGCGCGCAGGGTGTTGTCCCGGAAGCGGGCCAGGACACGGGCCTCGGGGCTGCCCTGGGCCGAGATGAGATCGCCCGTGCGCGTCACCGAGGCGGCATCCAGATAGACGGCGTCGGGCGTCAGTCCGTCGCTGCCGGACGTCTGCGGCGTAATCGCCGGTGCGGGGGGCAGGGGGGCGGCGGGCGAGGTCTGGGCCAGTGCGGGCGCGGCGGTCATCAGCGGCGCGCAGACGATCAGGGCTGCGCCGGTCAGGAGTCGGGTCCGAAAACCCTGTGCCGAGGGGGCGCTGCGATCACGCGTCATGCAAACTCTGTCCGTTCTCGCCGAGGCCCCCCGGTCGGCAGACCGCTTAGCCGTCTTCCGTATAGAACAGCAAGGTGAAGGCGGCGAGTGCCGTCAAAACGGGCGGCAGCCAGGCAGACAGGAACGGGGGCACGACCTCGGCCGAGCCCATGGCGGCCGAGAACTGGTTCAGGAAAAAGAAGGCAAAGCCCAGCACGACGGCCGCCACGGCCATGCGCGCCAGGTCTCCCAGACGCATCAGGCGCAGCGAGAAGGCGGCCGCGAGGATGGACATGGCGGCAAACAGGAGGGGCGTGGCCAGAAGCTGCTGCAGCCGCAGACGATAGGCGGTGGACGAAAAGCCCGCGTCCGTGATGCGCTGGATCTGGCCGGGCAGGGACCAGAAGGGCGTCGACTGCGGGCGGGCGAATCGCTCGAACGCTTCGTCGTCAGCAAGGCTGGAGGGCAGGTCAAGCGTGGCATAGCTCATGGCGCGCTGCCCGGTCCGGGCCCCCTGCGCATTGGTCAGGCGCCAGAAGCCGTTGGACAGGCTGGCGGTTTCGGCATCGATCCGCTCGCTGAAGGCGCGGCGGCCGTCCTCGTCGGTCGTGTAGATGAAGAAGCTGACGTCCAGCAGCCGGGCATTGGCGCGGTCCTGGCGCGCGGCGCGGATGACGATCTGGCGCTGGTCCTGACCCTCACGCAGCCAGACAGCCTCGGGTGCCTCACTGGACATGACCGAACCCGAAATGCGCTGGCGCTCGCGCTGGAACAGGCCATCGGCCGACGAGGCCAGGGGGCCGATCACGGTCACGGTCACGATGCCGAGGACCAGCGCACAGCCGGCAGCGGGCAGGACGAACCGCCAGGCCGAGACGCCGGCCGCCCGCATGGCAATCAGCTCGCTGCGGCGGTTCAGGCCGACGAAGGCCGAAAGGGTGCCGAACAGGAAGACGAAGGGCAGAAGCTGAACGATCACGGCGGGCGACTTCAGCAGCATCAGGCCGAGCACCCGCAGGCCGGACAGGTCGGTGTCCGAGCCCAGCCCGCGCGAGATCTCGACAAAATCGATCAGCATCACCAGCGCCGAGATCACCCCCAAGGCGACGCCGAGGGCCCCCAGCTGCTGGACCAGGACATAGCGTTCGATCCGGCCCAGACGCAGGGCAGGGACCGGCAGATCGACGGAGCGGAGGGAGATCCGGCTCATGCCAGACGCGCCTTCAGCCGGGCGATCGGACCGCTGGGTCGCCGGTGCGGCTTCAGCGCCCGGAACAGGACCCGCAGCGACACGGCCGTGGCCACGATCGGCAGGACATACTGGAACACATTCAGCCAGCCATTCCAGGCGCTGGCCGGGACCAGACCATAGCCGGCAATCCGGACCAGCAGAAAGAAGGCCGCCGCCTTCGCGATTCGCCCGCCATAGCCCGTGCGGCTGAAGGAGCCTCCGAGGATGGCCGCCAGCGCCATGGCCATCGCGACGAAGGCATAGAGGGGGGAGGAGAGCCGCGAATGGGCCTCGGCCAGCAGCTCTCCGCGAGATCCGCTGTCGGCGATTCGCTGGGCCGTGGGACTGAACAGGTCGGTCAGATAGAGGTCGGCGGGCTTGTAGGTGACGGTGTCATCCGTGTCGGTGAAGGCCGCTAGCGGGAACGGATATCGACCAAAGGAGAACTGGTTTAGGACGCCATTGGAGGAGAACTCCTGACCCGATCCGTTGACCAGCGTCAGGAACGGTTCCCCGTCGACGCGCTCGAACCGGGCCTCAGCCGCATCCCAGGTCGTGACCTTCTCGCCGTCATCCAGATAGACGAAGATGTTCTTGAGCAGGCCGCTCTGTTCGATCTGCTGGACATAGACGGTCAGGCCGTCGGGGCCCTGGACGAACCGGCCTTCCTCGACCAGCAGGGCCGCGAGGTCCGTGCGGATCTCGAAGGCCTGGTCCCGCGCCGCCTGCTGGGCCCAGGGCTGGACAAGCGCGGTCGTGAACAGCGCCACGACCGCCACGATGGTCGCCAGCCAGGCCATGGGGGAGATCACCGACCAGCGGGCCATGCCGCTGGCAAAGGTCGCGGTCAGCTCCTGTTCCCGCTGCAGCCGGGTCAGGGCGATCAGGGCCCCCACGAACAGGCCGATCGGCAGGATGACAGCGAGTAACTGCGGCACGGCCAGCAGGGTCAGCCGGACCATGACCCAGACGCTCTGGCCGCGTTCCACGATCACCTCGAGCTGGTCGAGGCTCTGGCTCAGCAGACCGATTCCCGCCAGCGCGGCGCATGCCGCGAGGATGGGGAGGCCGACCTGCCGAAAAAGATAGCCTTGGATCAGGGTCATGGACGGAATGAAGGTGGCCCGGTTGCGGGCAGCGCCCTAGAAGCGCATCTAATACACATCCGGGCGCGCCGGGGACAACCGCGTGCCTTCTGCCCTCACCACCAACGACCGGGGACCACCCGGCGGAGCTCCTAGTCCATGAAAATCGAATTCGTCGCCCAGTCGGGTCCTGCCGAGATCCTGGCGGTCCTGGTCCATGAAGACCGCGTTCTGGCCGGAACGGGCAGCGACCACGATGCAGCGACTTCGGGCGCCCTGACCCGCGCCATGGGCAAGAGCCGCTTCAAGGGCGCGGCCATGTCGAGCCACCTGGTGGCGGCACCGGTGGGGGTCGAGGCAGATTCGATCCTGCTGGTCGGCGCAGGTGATGCGGCCAAGCTGGATGACCTGGCCATCGAGGCCGCCGCGGGCACGGCCTTCCAGGCGGTCCGTCTGTCGGGTGCCGAAACCCTGACGCTGGAGCTGGGCCACCTGACGCCCGAGCAGGCGGCGCGGGCCGGCTTTGCCGTCCGGCTGGCGGCCTACCGGTTCGACAAATATCTGACCAAGCAGAAGCCGGACAAGATCGCGTCGGTCACCACGACCCGGATCGTGACCTCCGACATTCGCGCAGCCCAGGCGGCATTCGAGCCGATGTCGGCCGTCGCCGACGCCGTCTATTTCTCGCGTGATCTGGTCGCCGAGCCCGCCAACGTCCTGTATCCCGCTGAGTTTGCCCGTCGGGTGAAAGAGCTGGAGCGGCTCGGCCTCAAGGTCGAGATCCTCGGCGAGGCCGAGATGGCCAAGCTTGGCATGAACATGCTGCTGGGCGTCGGTCAGGGCTCCGTGCGCGAAAGCCAGCTGGCGGTGATACAGTGGAATGGCGGAAACCCCGGCGACCAGCCGATCGCCTTCGTCGGCAAGGGCGTCTGCTTCGACACGGGCGGCATCTCGATCAAGCCGGCCCAGGGCATGGAAGACATGATCTGGGACATGGGCGGTGCTGCCGCCGTCGCCGGCCTGATGCATGCGCTCGCGGGTCGCAAGGCCAAAGTCAATGCCGTCGGCGTGCTGGGTCTGGTCGAGAACATGCCGGACGGCAATGCCCAGCGTCCCGGCGACATCGTCACGTCGATGTCGGGCCAGACCTGCGAGATCATCAACACCGACGCCGAGGGTCGCCTCGTTCTGGGTGACGCCCTCTGGTACACCCAGGACCGGTTCAAGCCGAAGTTCATGATCGATCTGGCCACCCTGACCGGTGCCATGATCGTGGCCCTCGGGCTGGACTACGCGGGCGTGTTCTCGAACAGCGACGAGGTCGCCGGCAATATCCTGGCCGCCGCTCCCAAGGTCGGCGACAACGTCTGGCGGATGCCGATGCCGGCCCAGTACGACCGGATCATGGATTCCAAACAGGCGGACATGCGCAACTCGGCCGGTCGCGACGCCGGTTCGATCACGGCGGCCCTGTTCCTGCAGCGCTTCGTCAACGACGTGCCATGGGCCCATATCGACATCGCGCCGACCGCCTGGGTGAATGACTCCAAGCGTCCGACGGTCCCCAATGGCCCCGTCGGCTATGGCGTGCGGATGCTGGACCGGATGGTGGCGGACTCGTACGAGGGCTGATGTCCGGGGGCGGCACCGAAATCTGGTTCTACCATCTCGAGCGGTCGACGCTGGACCAGGTGCTGCCCGAACTTCTGGACAAGACCCTGCAGCGGGGGTGGCGGGCGCTGGTGCGCATCGCAGATCCTGCCCGTTTGGACGAGATCGACGAGCATCTCTGGACCTGGCGCGATGACAGCTTTCTGGCCCATGGCCGGGCGGGGCAGGATCACGCGGAGCGCCAGCCGATCCTGTTGAGCCAGACGGGTGAGAACCCGAACGGCGCTCAGGCGCTGTTCATGGTGGATCAGTCTGACATGGGGCCTGTGGAAGGATACGAGCGATGTTTCATCATTTTCGACGGTCGGGACGACACGGCGCTGAATCACGCACGCGAACGCTGGAAGGCGCTGAAGGGGCAGGGGGCCCATCTCGCCTACTGGAAACAGTCGGACGCGGGGCGCTGGGAAAAGGCAGCCTGATCGCCAGCCTTCTGCTCGCGGCCTGTTCAACCCCTGCGGCCGAGGCCCCGGCCCCGGTCGCGGTGGCAGAAGCGGAGGCCAACCAGCCGGTCGGTACCCGGATGCCGGACACTGAAGCCGATCTGTGCAAGGCCGGTGAGCACCAGTATCTGGTCGGCAAGCCAAAATCCGAGATCCCCGTGCCGGTCGAGGTGGTGAACCGGCGCGTTGTCTGCACGACCTGCCCGGTCACAATGGACTTTTCGCCCTATCGCCTGAACATCTTCTTCAATGCCGAGACGAACCTAGTGGAACAGGTGCGCTGTGGCTGATCGACCGGGAGCCATCCGAATGAAACGACATTCTGCAAGTCTTGCCGTGGCCGGGACGATTGTTGCCGTCCTCTCGGGATGCGCTGCGCCGCAGGAAAGCCTGCCCCTGCCTTCGCCGGGTCCGCAGGCCTGCAACGCGGCGGCGTCGCAAAGCCTGATCGGTAGCCAGGTTGGCGCTGTCAGCTTTGCGGCGGATGCCAATGTCCGGGTGGTCTGCACGACCTGTCCGACGACCCGGGACTATCGCCCGGACCGCCTGAACGTCCGCTTTGATCAGGCGACGGGACGGATCGAGAAGGTCGATTGCGGCTGAGCTTCAGGGTGCCGGATTGACGGCCAGAAGCTCCACCTGGAATTTCAGGACGGAGTTGGGCGGGATGTCCTGCCCGACCCAGCGCGCGCCATAGGCCAGATCGGCCGGGATCACGAACTGATAGGTCTCGCCTTCGCGCATCAGGGCGACGCCTTCGGTCCAGCCCTTGATGACCCGGTTCAACGGAAAGCTGGCGGGTTCGCCCCGGCTGTAGGAGCTGTCGAACTCGCGGTTGTCGATGAAGGTCCCCGCATAGTGGACGCGGACCGTGTCGGTGGCGACCGGCTGGGCTCCGTTCGGCGCGGCCTTGCCGACCCGCCGGTATTGCAGGCCCGACGCCGTAGTGGTCCAGCCCTTGCGTGCTCCGTTCCACGCCAGATAGGCGGCCTGGCCGGCTTCCCAGTTTTCCTGCGTCGCGGGTCCCACCGAGGGGATGATGACCGGGGCGACTGGTACGCTGGCGCAGGCAGACAGGGCCGTCGTGGCGACGAGGGCAACGAGAAGGCGTTTCATGGGCAACCGTCAGCTTCTATGTTCAATCCGTTGAGCGGCGGCCCCGAAAGAGCCACCGCCCGGGTCTTGGCCTAGCGTCCGAACTTCTGGAACTTGATCCGGTGCGGGATCAGGGCATCGGTGCCCAGACGACGCTTCTTGTCTTCTTCATAGGCCTCGAAATTCCCTTCGAACCATTCGACATGGCTGTCGCCCTCGAAGGCCAGGATGTGGGTCGCGAGCCGGTCGAGGAACCAGCGGTCGTGGGAGATGACCACGGCGCAGCCCGCGAACTCCTCGAGGGCCTCCTCGAGATTCTGCAGCGTCTCGATGTCCAGATCGTTCGTGGGCTCATCGAGCAGGATCAGATTGCCGCCGGTGGCCAGGGTCTTGGCCAAGTGGACGCGGTTGCGCTCACCGCCGGACAGCTGGCCGACCTTCTTCTGCTGGTCGCCACCCTTGAAGTTGAAGCTGCCGACATAGGCGCGGGTGTTGATCTCGCGCTTGCCGACCATCATCACATCGGTGCCGCCGCTGATCGCCTGCCAGATGGTCTCGTCGGGCTTCAGGTCGTCGCGCGACTGGTCGACATAGGCCAGTTTGACGGTCTCGCCGACGCGGATCGTGCCGCCGTCCGGTGTTTCCTGTCCGGTGATCATGCGGAACAGGGTCGACTTGCCGGCACCGTTCGGACCGATGACGCCGACAATGCCGTTGGGCGGCAGCTTGAAGGTCAGACCGTCGAACAGCAGCTTTTCGCCATAGGACTTGTTGAGGTTCTCGACCTCCAGCACGACATTGCCGAGGCGCGGGCCGGGCGGGATCTGGATCACCGCGTGGGTCTGGGCCCCACGCATGCCTTCCTGCTCGGCGACCATCCGCTCATAGGCAGCCAGACGAGCCTTGGACTTGGCCTGACGAGCCTTGGCTCCGCTGCGAACCCATTCCAGCTCGCGGGTAAGGGCGCGCTGTCGGGCCTCGGACTCCGAGTTTTCCTGAACGACGCGCTTCTGCTTGGCTTCCAGCCAGGACGAATAATTGCCCTCGTGCGGGTGGCCCTTGCCGCGGTCCAGTTCCAGCGTCCATTTGGTCACGAGGTCGAGGAAGTAGCGGTCGTGGGTCACCAGAATCACGCAGCCCGGGAAGGCCTCGAGGTGATGCTGCAGCCAGGCGACGCTTTCGGCGTCCAGGTGGTTGGTGGGCTCGTCGAGCAGCAGCATGTCGGGCTTGGACAGCAGCAGACGGGCCAAGGCGACACGGCGCTTTTCACCCCCCGACAGGTTCTCGGTCGACCAGTCGTCCGGCGGGCAGCGCAGGGCGTCCATGGCCATCTCGATCCGGCTGTCGATGTCCCAGACGTCGCCGGCGTCGATCTTTTCCTGCAGGGCCGTCATCTCGGCCATCAGCTCGTCTGTGTATTCCTCGGCCATTTCCATCGCGATGGCGTTGAAGCGGGTGACCCACTGCTTTTCCTCGCACCAGGCCTCGACGTTCTCGCGGACGTTCAGGCTGTCATCGAGGTGCGGTTCCTGCTCGAGGTAGCCACGCTTGACGCCGTCAGCAGCCTTGGCCTCTCCGGTGAACTCCTTGTCCAGACCGGCCATGATCTTGAGCAGGGTGGACTTGCCAGAGCCGTTGACCCCGACCACGCCGATCTTTGCGTCGTTGTAGAAGCTCAGCCAGATGTTCTCGAAGATCTTCTTGCCGCCAGGAAAGGCCTTGGTCAGGCCCTGCATCTGGAAAATATACTGCTGCGCCATGAGATGCGTCGCCCTGTCGTGATGTCGTGGGGAGGTTGGCGCGGGATGTAGCGGGCCGCACGCCGGGTGGCAAACGTCTAGCGGGCGGGCAGGGCAGTTTGAAGGCGGGCAGCTACCAGCGGAAGACGAGCCGCCCGATCGCCGCACCCGCGGCGACGGCCAGACTGATGCCGATCATGTACCATACCGCCACGAAGCTGGCCGTGTATTCTGGACAATGCAGGCCGTACAGGGTGGTGGCGACGCCCGCCGTCAGAAGCCCGGCGGCAGCGCCTGCCAGAGTCGGGCGGGTGGGCGCGAAAGCCTTGGCTGACCAGAAGACAAAGGGTGCGGCCAGGGCACTGAGCAACAGGATGTTGGGTGCACACGCACGCGCGCTGTCGCCCATCAGAGCCGGCATCCGTTCGGGCATCGGCATCGAGGTGAGCTCGTGAATGGCGAGGCCGGCAACCCCCAGCAACAGGGCGGCGAGGACGAGCAACGGTGCAAGGGCGCTGGCTCCGGGTCGACCGAGCCGTGCCAGCAGCCAGAAACCCGACGCCGCCAGCCCTGTGGTGAAAGCCGCCTTGGCCCAGAAGGTCGGTCCCAGCATCGCGTCCGACAGATCGCTGCGGAACCCCAGCCAAAGGCCGACCCCCGCCAGAACGAGCAGGCCCGCGGGGATCAGGGTCAGCAGCAATCGGCGCTCAATCCGCCCCTTTCCACGGGCAGGCAGGTCGACGGCAAGCGCCTGGATCAGGTCATCAGTCTTCATCGGACGCATTTCCAGCCATGTCGGCGTTGGCGGTATGTGAGGCAAAGCGGGCATTGAGGGATTTCATTGAGCGGTGGATGCTGACCTTGGCTGCGGTCACGGTGTAACCGTGGTTTGCGGCGGCCTCGGCGACGGTAAGGCCCCGCAGGCGCACATCCTCGATCAGTCGACGCTGGCGGGCGGGCAGGAGGGCCAGACAGCGGCTCAGGTCGGCCTGGGTCGCGCCGTCCTCGACGGTGTGTTCCGCGAACAGGTCAGAGGCTTCGTCGATCGGATGGGTTGGACGACGACCCTGGCGGCGCAGATGGTCGATAAGCTTGTGCCGGGCGATGGCGAAAGCCCAGGCCGTGAAGGCCTGGTTGCGGTCCCACGTGGCACGCTTGGCATGAATCGCGATGAGGGTTTCCTGCACCAGATCCTCGGCATCGGCACCGCCGTTGAACAGCCTTCGGGCGAAGAAGGGCCGAAGATGCGCGCCCATGTCTGTCAGCAGCACGCGCCAGGAACCCGCGTCACCATCGAGGCCGCGCAGCATCAGGGCTTTCAGTTGAGTTTCACGATCTGTCACAGCGTCCCGCCTACGATACTGCGTGGAGAAGGTTACGCCCGGATGGGGTGAGGCGGACAAAATAATCCGGTGTCGACAGCTGTAACCGGCTGGCAGGGCGTCGCGAAGTTCGAGGCACGGGGCCGATGGCGGCTCCCGACACCTCCGACAAGGATCATCCTCATGAACCGCACCCAAGTCTCCATCGCTGGCCTGACCGCCGTCGCTCTTTTTGCAGGGGCCGGCATCGCCAGCGCTCAGTCCCGGACCCAGGGCGACGCGCCCCGGGTTGAGAAATGCTATGGCATCTCGCTGGCCGGCAAGAACGATTGCGCGGCGGGTCCGGGCACGACCTGCGCCGGAACCTCGGTCCGCGACTATCAGGGCAACGCCTGGAAGAACGTCGCCGCCGGCACGTGCACCACGATCCGTACGCCCAAGGGCAACGGATCGCTGACCCCCGTCACGCGCTGATCGTCCCCCCGATCACGCGATGACCCATGGATCGACCGCCGGGCCTGGTTTGCGAGGGCCCACCGCCGGCCTGGGCCTCAAGGCCCAGCATTACGAGCAGGCCCTCGCCTGTCCGGCGGTCGGTCTGTGGTTTGAAGTGCATCCTGAAAACTACATGGTCGACGGTGGGCCGCGGCTGGCCTGGCTGGAGGCCATCCGGGCCGAAAAGCCCCTGTCTTTGCATGGCATTGGCCTTTCCTTGGCTGGCGACGCGCTCCCCGACCCTGAACATCTTGCGCGGTTCAAGGCGCTGGCTGATCGTTATGAGCCGTTCGCGATCTCCGAACATCTGGCCTGGTCGCGACGGGGCCAGGTGTATCATCCGGATCTGCTGCCCTTTCCTCGCACTCGCCGGATGCTGTCGCGCGTCTGCGACAACGTCTCGCGGGCGCAGGATGTCCTCGGACGTCCGCTCCTGATCGAAAACCCGTCGCTCTATCTGGCCTTGAACGGCCATGAGATGAGCGAGCCGGAATTTTTGAGCGAAATTGTTCTGGCGACCGGGTGCGGACTGCTTCTCGACATCAACAATGTCTACGTCAGCGCCAACAATCTGGGCGAAAGCGCCACCGCTTATCTGGACGCTCTGCCTGCGCATGCGATCGGAGAGATCCATCTGGCCGGCCATGATCCGGACCCGGAACTGGGCCCTGGACTGCTGATCGACAGCCATGCGGCACCCGTCTCGGACACGGTCTGGAGCCTTTACCAGCGCACCATCCGTCGGATCGGGCCGCGCCCCACCCTGATCGAGCGTGATGACGCCATTCCAGCCTTCGAAATACTGATGGGCGAACGCAACCGGGCAGATGCCATTCTGTCGGCCGGTGACGAGGCACTCCGTGCCTGAGCCCTTTCACGACGCGATGGACGCCGTGCTGGCGGGGGATGCGGCGGCGCTGGACCCCTGGCTTCGCGACGGCGCAGCGGGGCGGGCGGGGTTGGCGGTTTATCAGAACACGGTGGCCAAGGCCCGCGCCGACGCCCTGACCGGCCTCTTTCCCACAGTGATGAGGCTGGTCGGCCCCGACTGGTTCCGCGAGGCGGCGCTGCTGTTCGGTCGTCATTCGCCGCCATCATCCCCTGTGCTGGACGACTATGGCGTCGGCTTTGCTGACTGGCTGGAAATGTTCCCGCCGGCCCGTGAACTCCCGTTCCTTGCGCCTGTCGCGCGGGTCGACCGGGCATGGAGCGAGGCGCATCGCGCGGTCGAGGCGCCGGTACTGTCTGCGTCAGACCTTGTGCAACTGGGGCCCGACGTCCTGTTCGCGGCGCGGGCTGTCATCCATCCCGCCGCGCGGATTTTCTGGTTCGACTGGACCGTACCGACAGTCTGGTTGGCCAACCGAGCCGAGTCTGATCCGAGCAAGCCCGTGTACTGGGACGAGAAGGCCGAGGGCCTGTTGCTGGTCAGACCGCAGGGTGCCGTCGAGACCCATGCGATCGATAGAAACCAATGGCTTTTCCTCGATTCCTGTCGTCGGGGCCTGCCACTGGGCCGCGCCGCCGCCAGCGTCATGGTCACGCAACCGCTTGCCGATCTGTCGCGCCTGTTTGCCGGACTGCTGAGGTTCGGCGTGTTTACCCGCCTGAATCTGGAGCCGTCCCCCCAATGACCGAGACCCTGAGCCGTCCTCTGCCTCCGACGTCGCGCAACGCCGTGGTTCAACCGGCCGTGACGTTGATTGAAAGGCTGTTGCCGGCCGATGCCATAAGCCTGACCGTCCGGGTGGCGGTAGCCGCTGTCTTTTTCCTGTCGGGCCGGACAAAGGTCGAGGGTGTCCTGACCATCACCGACGGGACCTATTTCCTCTTCGCGGAGGAGTACAAGGTGCCACTGATCACAAGCGAACTGGCGGCGCATCTGGCCACCTATGCCGAACACCTTTTCCCGGCGCTGATCGTTCTGGGGCTGCTTACCCGGGTGTCTGCGCTGGCGCTTCTCGCGATGACACTGGTGATCCAGATTTTCGTCTATCCCACCGGCTGGCCGACCCATCTTCTCTGGGCGGCATGCCTGTTGTTTCTCGTGCGGTTCGGGGCCGGGCGATTGAGCCTGGATCGCCTGTTCCGATGGCCCTGATTGCGCCGACGGTGCCGTATTCTCAGGCGTAGTTGAAGCTGATCGAGATCCGCTCGGACTTTGCCGCATTGGGCGGCACTTCGTGCCGCAGCCAGCTTTCCCACATCAAAACCGTGCCCGGCTGAGGGGCCAGATAGACGAAGGGGCGTTCGGCGACAGGCGCTTCGGGCAGTATGCCAGGCCGGGCCATCATCATGGGCAGGCGCGGGTCTTCCAGCTTCAGGGCCGAGGCCCCGTCGGGGACCTCGACATAGACGGTGCCGCTGAGGAAGGCGTGGGGATGGATGTGGCCCGAATGCGCCCCGCCCGGCTTGAGGATGTTGACCCACAGATTGTCGAGCCGGGGCTTGCGCGCGAGGTCGAACTTCAGGGCTCGGGCATAGGCAAGAGCGTGGCGGTCCAGATGACGTTTCAGCTCGCCGAACTCGGGCATGCGCTGGGGCAGGTCGTTCAGCGATCCGTAGGAGGTGTAGCCGCGATAGCCATGGGCCCGGCACCAGGCGCGCCCGGCACTGTCCTCGACCGACAGGGACCGCACGGCCTCGGCGAGCGAGGCGTTGAAATCCTCGAACCCAGGGGTGGCCGCCAGGCTGGCCTCATAGACCTGGGTCACGAACAGGGGGCGCAGGGTGGGGGTGGTCACGGACATGCGGGCCTTCTAGCGACATTCGGCCCGCGAGGCGACGGTTGCGCCGCTGATCCTCCATGCCCACAACAGTGCCCATGAACGCGCCCTTCAAAGCCCCGACCCCATCCGCTGCTCCGACCGAGCCCCCGCTGTGGGACCTGACCGACCTTTACCGGTCCCGCGAGGACCGACAGATCGCGACCGATCTGGAGGCCGGGCGCAGGGCTGTGGCGGAGCTGAATGCGCTGCAGGGCCGGATGCTGACCCAGCGGACAGACCCGGTGGCCCTCGGCGCAACGCTGGCCCTGGCAATCGATCTGTATGAGCGGGCCAGCAACACCCTGGGTGGACTGGGAGCCTACGCGTTTCTGGCGGCGTCTACCGCACGCGATGATGCAGCGGCCCAGGGTTTCGAGGCTGACATCCGCGAGAAGACCACCGCCATCGTGACCCCGACCGTCTGGCTGACGCTGGAGATCAACCAGCTTGAGGACGCCGAGATCGAGGCTGCGCTGGCGGCAGATACCGGAGCGGCGCGTTTCCGGCCTTGGCTGCGGCGGGTCCGGGCCGGCAAGCCGCACGAACTGTCCGAACAGATGGAAACCTTCATCGCCGAGCGGATGCCGATCTCGGCCCAGTGGCCACGGCTGTTCGACGAGACGCTCACCAGCCTGCGTGTCGAGGCGGGAAAGTCCAGCCTGACGCTGGCAGAGGCCCTGAACCAGCTCAGTGATCCGAAGCCGGACGCGCGCAAGGCCGCCGCCGAAGGGTTGAACGCGGCTCTGGCGGCCCGGGTGCCGACGCTGGCGCTCGTGCTGAACACGGTGGTCGCCGAAAAGCAGCTCGAGGACAAATGGCGCGGCTTTGCCCGTCCGGCCGATGCCCGCCACCTGATGAACGAGGTCGATGGTGAGTCCGTCGATGCGATGGCCGAGGCCGTCGCTGCCGCCTATCCGAAGCTGTCGCACCGCTATTATGCGCTGAAGGCCCGGGCGCTGGGCAAGCCGAAGCTGGACCAGTGGGACCGCAATGCACCGCTGGAGACCACGCGCCCCCGCACCTACGACTGGCAGCAGGGCCGGACCCTGGTGCTGGACAGTTTCCGGGACCTCGGCGGTGAGTTCGCCGACCTTGCCGGGCAGTTCTTCGACAATCCCTGGATCGACGGACGGGCTGGACCGGGCAAGCAATCCGGTGCCTATGCCCATCCGGTGACGGCCAACCGGCACCCCTATGTCTTCCTGAACTGGATGGGCGAGCGGCGTGACGTCCTGACCCTGGCTCACGAACTGGGGCACGGCGTTCACCAGACGCTGGCGGCCGGGCAGGGGACGCTGCTGGCCGACACGCCGCTGACCCTTGCCGAGACCGCCTCGATCTTTGCGGAGGGGCTGACCTTCGACCGGCTGCTGGCCAACGCGCCGCAGGCCGAGCAACGCGGGCTGCTGGCCGGACGGATCGAGGACGGCTTGAACACGGTCGTCCGTCAGATCGCCTTCCACCGCTTCGAGGTCCGGTTCCACGACGAACGCGCCGCCGGCGAGGTCCCGGCCGAGCGGATCGGGCAGCTGTTCCTTGAGGAGATGGGCGCGTCCCTGGGCCCGGCGGTCACGCTTAACTCCGGCTATGAGGCCTGGTGGAGCTATGTAGGCCATTTCGTCCACTCGCCCTTCTACGTCTATGCCTATGCCTTCGGGGACCTGCTGGTCGCCGCCCTGATGGAACATCGGGCAAAGGACCCCGAGGCCTTTACCCCCCTGTATCGCCAGTTACTGGCCGGTGGCGGGACCAAAACCTACGTCGAGGCGCTGGCGCCGTTCGGGCTGAACCCGCGCGACCCGGCCTTCTGGACCATCGGCACACGGCGTCTCGAGCGCCTGATCGACCAGTTCGAGGCCATCGTCTGACGTGATGACATCGCCGGGGGCATTGACCCCCGTCGTGACCTGCCCCAGCGTCGGGGCATGCGTATTGCCCTGTCTCTGTTCCTGCTGCTGGGTGCGGCCCAGCCCGTCCTGGCCCAGACGGTACCGGCCGTGCCCAGGCCGCCCTCGGCCGAGGTCCGGGCCATGGCCGCGGGTTACAAGGCGCTGACAGTCTGCAGTGCGGTCCACAATGCGCGCGAAGCCGGCGTGACCCGCAGCCTCGAAAGCATCGAGGCCCATGAGCTCACCGGAATCTATCCGGAACTGGAGCCGCTGGTGCGAACCCTGCCGGTCGAGGTGACGGCGGGCGGTGCGCAGGTGTCGTGGGACGAGGTCATGCCGCCGCGCTTCGCCGTCCATTCGGCGGGGGCCGGCTGTGCGATCCTGCCGGTCGGGACGCCGGAGCCCCGAGCGGGTCGACCCGTCCTGCGCCGTCCGGATACCACCGCCATGCCGACGAGCGAGCTTCGGGGAGACCGGCCCGCGATCGACCGGCTTCTGGGCGAGGCAATCGGGGAAACCTACGGGCCCGGCAGCAACACGACGGCGGTCGTCATCGTGCAAGGGGGCCGGATCGTCGCCGAGACCTATGCGGACGGATTCGGGCCCGACGTGCCGCAACGCACCTGGTCGGTGGCCAAGAGCCTTGCCGCAACTGTGGTCGGGGCCGCCGTGCTTCGCGGCGATGCTGATGTGAACGCCCCCGCCGACATCACCAACTGGCAGGTCGCCGGTGATCCCCGGGCGGCGATCACTCTGGATCATCTGCTCCGGATGGCCTCGGGCCTGACCAGTGATACGGCCGGCAACCGCACCGACGCCCTCTATTTCGGCGGGGTCACGGTTGCCGAACAGGCTCCGGCCTGGCCCCTGATCGCGCGTCCGGGGTCGCGCTTCCGCTATGCCAACAACGACACGTTGCTGGCGACCCTGAGCCTCGCCCCGACCTATGACCGGCATTCTCCCCATGCCCTGTTCGACCAGCTGGGCATGGGTCACACGACGGCCGAGACGGACTGGCGCGGCCACTACATCCTGTCGAGCCAGGTCTGGACGACGGCCCGGGATCTCGCCCGGTTCGGGCAGCTTTATGTGAACGACGGCGTGTGGAACGGCCGACGCATCCTGCCCGAGGGATGGCTGGCCTACGTATCGCGAGCTTCAGGGCCTCAACCGCTGAACGGTGCCTTTGGTTACGGGGCCGGATTCTGGCTGCTGAACCGGTCGGAGGGCGTTCCGGGAGATACCATCGGTGCCTTCGGCAATCGGGGCCAGTATGTGATCATCGTGCCCTCGCGCCGGATCGTGATCGTGCGCCGCGCTGAAGATCCGGCGGGCAGCCCTTTCGACATCGCGGCCTTCACGCGCGACGTTCTGGCGGCGCTGGACCGCGACGCATAATGTCGCCCGGAGCTTGAGCCCAGCGCCATGGGCTCTATAAGGCAGGGCAGAATCCTCCCTGTATTTTCCGGACACCGCTCCCATGGTCGACCCGCACCACCCTCATCACGCTTCTGACAATGCCGATGCGGACGCCAACGCCTATCTGCGCGGCAGCATGGAAATCAACGAACAGGCCGCGACCTGGGCTCTGGTGATGAACCTCATGAAATGGGGTGCACTGGTGATCTCCTCCGTTCTCCTGATGCTGGTCCTGTGGTTCCAGCCCGGCGGCAGCTTCATCACCGGGGCAATCGCGGCCGGCGTTCTCCTTGTGGGCGGAGTCCTCTTCCTGCGGAGCGGCGCCAAGGCGCACTGAGCGACCCGGTCGCAGCGCGCGGCAAGCCTTTACGACGACTTCCGGTTTGGCCTAACGTCGCTCCATCCGTTCTGGATGGGGAGAATCGATTGGCCTTTGCCATTGCCGTGACCCGCGAACGCCGCGAAGGCGAGACGCGCTGTGCCGTAACCCCGGAAACCGTCAAGAAGCTCGTCGCCATGGGGGCGACCGTATCGGTCGAGGCCGGGACCGGTCACGGTTCGTCGTTTCCCGATGCCGACTATATCGCCGCCGGAGCGGTGGTTCAGCCCGATACCCATGCTGTCCTGACAGGGGCCGACCTCGTGCTGAAGGTCCGGGGCCCGACGGCGCAGGAAATCAGCGCCCTGAAACCCGGCGCGGTCGTTGTTGCCCTGCTGGATGCCTGGCGCGAGAAGGACACGGTCACGGCGATGGCCGCGGCCAGTGTCACAGCCTTTGCCATGGAGTTCGTCCCCCGCATCACCCGGGCCCAGGTGATGGACGCCCTGTCGTCCCAGGCCAACCTCGCCGGATACCGCGCCGTGATCGAGGCCGCAGCGGCCTATGGGCGGGGTTTCCCGATGATGATGACGGCTGCAGGCACGGTCGCCCCAGCCAAGGTCTTTGTCATGGGCGTGGGCGTGGCCGGACTTCAGGCTATTGCCACGGCCCGGCGTCTCGGTGCTGTGGTCACGGCCACGGACGTGCGTCCGGCGACCAAGGAACAGGTCGAGAGCCTCGGGGCCAAATTTCTCGCCGTCGAGGACGAGGAGTTCAAGAACGCGCAGACGGCCGGCGGCTATGCCAAGCCAATGAGCCCGGAGTATCAGGCCAAACAGGCGATCCTGACCGGCGAGCATATCAAGAAACAAGACATCGTCATCACGACGGCCCTGATCCCCGGCCGGGCCGCGCCCGTGCTGGTGACGGCCGACCAGGTTGCGACGATGAAGCCCGGCTCCGTTCTGATCGACCTCGCGGTCGAGGCCGGCGGCAATGTCGAGGGGGCCCGCTCCGGCGAGGTCGTGGTGACCCCGAACGGCGCCTCGATCGTCGGGATCGCCAACCTTCCGGGCCGGATCGCCTCGGATGCGTCGAGCCTTTACGCCAAGAACCTGGTCGCCTTTGCGGGCCTGCTGGTGAAGGACGGGGTCGTCAACATTGATCTGGAAGATGAGATCCTGAAGGCGGCCGTGGTCACCCATGGCGGGGCGGTGGTGCACGAGGGGCTGAAAGGATGAGCAAGGCCCTGAAGTCGTTGTTGCGGGCCACTGCAGCAATCTGCATCTGGGGCGGACCTCTTCTGGGGGTGATCGCCCTTCTGGGATCGATAACGACGGGTTTTGATCCTGTGCGTTCCGGCGTGATGGCGATTGCCGCTGGCTATGTCGCGATCGGAGGCCTGATGATCGGTGCTGTCTTGCGAATGCTGCTGAGTATCGAAGTCCGGCTCGAAAGATTGAAAGGAACACGCTGATGGAACACGTTGACCCAACCATCTTTCGTCTGGCCATCTTCGTGCTGGCGATCTTCGTCGGCTATTATGTTGTCTGGTCGGTGACGCCGGCGCTGCACACGCCCCTGATGGCGGTGACCAATGCCATCTCCAGCGTGATCATCGTCGGGGGCCTGATCGCGGCTGCGGCGGTGTCGGGGGAGGCAACCGGACCCAACGCCTGGATCGCCAAGGGAGCCGGCGTGCTGGCCGTGACCCTGGCCAGCGTCAACATCTTCGGGGGCTTCATGGTCACCCGGCGCATGCTGGCCATGTACAAGAAGAAGGAACGACCCGCGAAATGATGCCGGTGATCATTTTCATGATCGGCACGCCGGTCGCGATTGCCGCCGTCCTGGCCGTCGTGGCTTTGAGTGGCCGGATGCCGCCAGCCCAACGTGAAGCCATCGTGCGGGGTGCAGCGCTTGTGTTCTACCCCGTCTGCGTGTTCGCCGCCGCCTATGGCGTGTGGACTGCCTTTGTCGCAGGGGACGGGCTCAGTCTTGTCCTGTCTGCCGTCACGGCCGTCGCAATGGCCGTTGCCGGCATACAGATTTGGCGGAATCCGTCGCTCCGGCGCGATGGCGGCAAGGACGCCGGATGATCGTCGACCAGATTCTCGGGTGGGCCTGTCTGGCGGCGGCGCTGTCGGCTGTGGGCGTCTATGTCTTCCTGATCGCAAGCCGGGTGCGGATGATCCGGCTGATGACCTGTCTCGGACTGTTCCTGACGGGTCTGGCCCTGTTTCAAGGGCCCAGCATCCTGGCGCAGACCGAGGGCGATCTGAACGTGCGGCTGGCGCTCGGGGTGCTGATCCTCGCCGTTGGCGTCCAGATCGTCGCGGCGCTGAGGACCCGGCCGGCCTGGACCGGCGTGGACCGGCGTGCCGGCAGGATCGCCTCGGCATGACCGTGGATCCGGTAAGCCTGTCCTGGGCGGCCTCATGGATCGCGACCGGTCTGGGCGTCGCCCTCTGGCTCTGGAGCTGGCTGGGAGAAAAGAACGCAATCCAGAAGCTTCGTTATCGCGATTGCGGCGTCGTGCTCGTGTTTTCGGGAGTCATCCTGCGGGTACTGGTGCCGGCGCGCGAGATGACGCCCTTCGACTGGGCCATGCTGATCCTGGGGCCGCTGTTCATCGCCGCTGCGCTCTGGCGGCTGGCGCGGACTGGCGCGCAGGTGATGCCATGAGACGGATCGCACGGCTGTCCCCGATCGTCCTCGTCCTGACGGCGTCCAGTGCCGTTGCGCAGGGCTCCAACACCGACGCCTACGACGGACTGCATTTCCACGTCGCCGCGCCACAGGGCGCGAACTGGTCGCTGGAGTGCCGTTTCCGGCCCATGCAGATTACCATCAACCAGTACGAACGCCGTTTCACCAACCAGCTTCGCTATTCAGGGTCCGGTCCGCGTGCGGGTCGGTTGCCGGGGGACAACGGACGCTGTGTCCTGACGAAGACGGGAGGTGCCGGTCCGGTCGGACTGGCGCTGGTGAAGAACGGGGTGCCCAGGGCAGCGGGTACCCTGGATCCGGCCCGACCGGCTGCCATCGACGTATTCTGAGACGGGGAGCGAAACGACGCCATGAACGCATCCATCGCGGCGCTGGCCTATCTGGTCTCGGGCGTCCTTTTCATCCTGTCGCTGCGCGGGCTTTCCAGCCCCGAGACCAGCCGTCAGGGCAATACCTTCGGCATGGTCGGCATGGCGCTTGCGGTCGGCGTGACCCTGCTGACGCTGGGCAGCACCAATGCCCTCGACTGGACGACGCTGGCGCTGATCGCGGGCGGCGTGGTGGTCGGCGGAGGTGCGGGGGCCCTGATTGCCAAGCGGGTGGCCATGACGGACATGCCGCAACTGGTCGCGGCCTTCCACAGCCTTGTGGGCATGGCCGCCTGTCTGGTGGCGATCGGTGCGGTCTATGCGCCAGAGGCCTTCGGCATCCTGAATTCCGCCGGAACCGGCATCAAGACGCTGTCGATCGTCGAGCTGAGCCTCGGTGTCGCCATCGGCGCGATCACCTTCACCGGCTCGGTCATCGCCTTCGCCAAGCTGAACGGCAATATGAGCGGCGCGCCGATCATCCTGCCCGCCCGGCACCTGATCAACATCGGCCTGGCGCTGGCGCTGATCTTCCTGATCGGGATCATGATCGGCTCGGGCGGTACAGCCATCTGGGCCTTCTGGGGGGTGTTCCTGATCGCCTTGGTCCTCGGGGCCACCCTGATCATCCCGATCGGCGGGGCCGACATGCCCGTCGTTGTATCGATGCTGAACTCCTATTCGGGCTGGGCTGCAGCCGCGCTGGGCTTCACGCTCGAGAACATCGCCCTGATCATAACCGGGGCCCTCGTCGGGTCCTCGGGCGCGATCCTGAGTTACATCATGTGCAAGGGCATGAACCGGTCGTTCGTTTCGGTGATCCTGGGCGGCTTCGGTGGCGACTCCGGCCCGGCCGGCGAGGCCCGGGTCGAGACCCGTCCGGTCAAGCAGGGCAGTGCCGAGGATGCGGCCTTCATCATGAAGAACGCGTCCAAGGTCATCATCGTCCCCGGCTACGGCATGGCCGTCGCCCAGGCCCAGCATGCCCTTCGGGAAATGGCCGACAAGCTGAAGGAGGAGGGGGTCGAGGTGAAATACGCCATCCACCCCGTCGCCGGTCGCATGCCCGGCCACATGAACGTGCTGCTGGCCGAGGCCAACGTCCCCTATGACGAGGTCTTCGAGCTGGAAGACATCAATGCCGAGTTCGCCTCGGCCGATGTGGCCTTCGTCATCGGGGCCAATGACGTGACCAACCCGGCCGCCAAGACTGACCCGACCTCGGCGATCTACGGCATGCCAATCCTCGACGTCGAAAAGGCCGGCACGGTCCTGTTCATCAAGCGCGGCATGGCGGCGGGCTACGCCGGGGTCGAGAACGAGCTGTTCTTCCGCGACAACACGATGATGCTGTTCAGTGACGCCAAGAAGATGGTCGAGGGAATCGTGAAGGGGCTCTGATTCTCCAACACGCGCTCATCCCGGCGAAGCCCGGACCCAGTCCTGTGGCGAAGTTGGTGCCCTGGATGGGTGGCCGGTTTTCTGTCCAGGTAACCGTATCCCAAAGCTCTGGGTCCCGGCTTTCGCCGGGATGAGCGGATGCGTTAGGATCAGGAGGGAGGAAGCCATGGCAGAACCGAAGACCCAGCCCACGCCTGCGTCCGTCGACGCCTTCATCGAGGCCGTCGACCACCCCGGGCGTCGCGACGACGCCCGCGCGGCCCTGGCCCTGTTGACCGAGGTCACGGGCGAGCCGCCGGTCATGTGGGGGTCATCGATCATCGGCTTCGGCCGCTATCACTACCGTTATGCCTCCGGGCACGAGGGAGACGCGCCCCTGATCGGCTTCTCCCCGCGCAAGGCGAAGCTGGTCTTCTACATGGCCGCCTATGACGACGAACGTGGCGATTTCCTGAACCGGTTGGGCAAGCACAAATCCGGTCAGAGCTGTGTCTATGTGAATCGTCTTGCGGACATCGATCAGGCCGTTCTGGCCGAGATGGCGCGCTGGAGCGTCGAGGCCCTGAAGGCGCGCTATCCCGCCGACCGATGAGCCAGCAGGGCCGCCCGCTCGTCGGGCGTCAGGTGCCGCCACTTTCCTTCGGGAAGATCAGCCATCTGCAGCGGGCCGATCCGCACCCGCTTCAGGTCCGTGACCCGCAGGCCGACCATCTCGCACATCCGCCGGATCTGACGGTTCCGGCCCTCGCGCAGCACGACCTTCAGCCGGTCCTTGTCCAGCTGCACGATCTCGGCCCGCTTCAGGACCCGCCCGTCCAGCATCAGGCCATGCCGGAGCATCTTCAGCGCCCGGTCGGTCAGCTCGCCCGCGACCCGGATGCGGTATTCCTTGTCCAGCTCCGACGTCGGCCCGATCACGGCCTTGGCCACCACGCCGTCCGATGACAGCAGCAACAGGCCCCGCGAATCCTCGTCCAGACGCCCGATCGGGGGCAGGGAGGCGTCCGCTGCCGGGACCGGCCCGTCACCGATGCGATTTTCGGCGGTCAGCAGCCGCACCGCCGGGATCTTGCCCGGCTCCGGCTGGCCGGACACCAGTCCGACCGGCTTGTGGATCATGATCGTGACGCCCTCCGACAGGGCCTCGGAAGCCGCCTCGGACAGGGTCAGGGTCTGGCCCGGCTCGATCTTCCGCCCCGCGTCGGTGACCGTCTCGCCCTCGATCGAGACCAGCCCGGCCGCGATCAGGGCATCGGCCTCGCGCCGTGAGCACAGCCCGGCCTGGCCCATGACCTTGTTCAGGCGAGCGGCTTCGGGACCGGGGTGGGTATGGCTGACAGGCATGGTCCCGGCCGAACCTCAGACCTAGCCGTTCGACCGGGGCTTGCCCTTGAATGGGGGCTTTGCGCCAGCCGGCTTGCCACGCGAATCCTTGGCGGCCCAGGGACGGTCGCCGCCCTTGGGCTTGCCCTTCCAGGGCTTGTCACCCGGCGTGGCCGGCGCTGCATCCGACGATGGAGCCCAAGGCTTCTTCTCGGGAGCCGAGGTCTCCTTCTTCACCCAAGGCTTCTTGCCCGGAGCGCCGGTCTCGACCTTGCCGGCCCCGTCCTGACGCGCCGGTGCCGCGCGATCGGAGGAGGCCGAATCCTCGCGCTTGACCCAGGGCTTCTTGTCGCCGGCCGGGGCCTCGCGCTTGACCCAGGGTTTCTTCTCGCCGGTCGAGGCCTCGTCGCGCTTGACCCATGGCTTCTTCTCGCCATCGCCGTCGCGCGGCTTCCAGGCCGGCTTGTCGGCGCGGGCGGGGCGTTCGGTCTTGTCGGCCCAGGGCTTGCGCTCGGGGCGATCGCCGGCGTCGCCGACCGGCTTCTTGTCCCAGCGGCTCGGCGGCTTTTCCTTGGGACCGGGGGCCACGGCGGTCTCGACCTTGACGCCGTCCTCGGTCGAGGCGGCGACGGCGGCGAGGAATTTGGCCTCGGCCTCCTTGGTGATCTCGAACTTGGTCTCGCGATCGAAGATCTTGATCGAGCCGATGTCGCGCTTGGTCACATGGCCGATGCGGCAGATGGTCGGCAGCAGCCATTTCGGATCGGCGTTCTTGTCGCGACCGATGTTGATACGGAACCAGGCCATGTCACCGCCACGGGCGAAGTCCGTATAGGGGACGTCCGGCTGGCCGCGATCGTTCTTGCCCGTATCCTGCTGCCGCTTCATCCGGTCGTCGTCATAGACGTCCTCGGGTGCGGGCATCTTCTGGCGATACAGGCGGATCAGGGCGGCCGCGATCTGTTCCGGCGTGGATTTCTCCAGCAGCTGACGGCCCAGCTCCAGCGTCTCGGCGTCCTCGGTCGGGGCGATCAGGACCGGATCGGCCAGCAGACGGGCGCGGTCCTGTTCCAGGATCATCTCGGCACTGGGCGGGCCTGACCATTCGGCGACGATCGAGGCCGACGACAGCATGATCTCGACCTTGCGGCGGCGGGTATAGCTGACCAGCAGGACGGACACGCCCTTCTTGCCCGCCCGGCCGGTCCGGCCAGAACGGTGCAGCAGCCCGGCCTTGTTGACCGGGATCTCGGCGTGGATCACCAGGCCCAGGTCCGGAAGGTCCAGACCGCGCGCCGCGACGTCGGTGGCGACGCAGACGCGGGCATGACCGTCGCGCAGGGCCTGCAGGGCCTCGGACCGCTGGCTCTGGGTCAGTTCGCCCGACAGGCCGACAACCGAGAAGCCGCGCTCGCGCAAGCTGGCGGTCAGATGCTTGACCCGCTCGCGGGTGTTGGCGAACACCAGCGCCCCGGGGGCCTCGAAATAGCGCAGCACATTGACGACGGCCAGTTCGACCTCGTTGGGGGCCACCCGGATGGCCTTGTATTCGATGTCGCCGTGCGGGGCATTCTTGGAGGTGGTGTCGATGCGCAGCGCATCGTTCTGATAGGTCCGGGCCAGCTGGACGATGTCCTTGGCCAGAGTCGCCGAGAACAGCAGGGTCCGGCGCTCGGCCGGGGCGGCCTCGAGGATGAAGGTCAGGTCTTCCTGGAAGCCCATGTCCAGCATCTCGTCGGCCTCATCCAGCACGACGGCGCGGGCGCTTGACAGGTCCAGCGCACCGCGCTCGACGTGGTCACGCAGACGGCCGGGCGTCCCGACGACGATATGACAGCCCCGGTCCAGCGCGCGGCGCTCGACCTTGGGGTCCATGCCGCCGACGCAGGACACGATCCGCGCGCCAGTCTGGGCATAGAGCCATTGCAGTTCACTGGAGACCTGCAGGGCCAGTTCGCGGGTCGGGGCGATCACCAGGGCGACAGGGGCCCCGAAGTCGCTGAATTTCTCGGCATCGCCGAGCAGGGTGTGCGCGAGCGCCAGGCCGAAGGCGACGGTCTTGCCCGACCCGGTCTGGGCCGAGACCAGCAGATCGCGTCCGGCCTCTGCGTCGAGAACGGCCTCCTGGACGGGGGTCGGCTCGGCATAGCCGCGATCGGAAAGCGCGCGATCGAGCGCGGGATGACTGGCAGGAAAAGGCATGATGTGTCCGTACGGCGCTTGTGGCGCTGGCGCCAGAGGGGCGTACGACGCGCGAGGCGGGCATAAGCGCCAAAAACGGGGCAGAAAGGTGTCCGGTTCGGCAAAAGACCGCATTGACCGGGCTCGAGGACCGCGCAAAGTCGGCAAAGGAGGCCATCCATGATCTATATCGTGCAAAATCTGCTCCCGATCCTCGTGGCTTCCCTGCTGGGTCTGATCGCCGGCCTGGTCGTCCAGCGGCTCCGGCCGGCCAAACTGACCCCCGGCCAGCTGGTCGTGGCGGCTGTGGCCCAGACCTGGCTGTGCTGCATCCTGGCGGGCGCGTTGATTCTGGCCCCGCCCGAGGCCGGACGCTGGACCATGTCGCTGGGTAGCGCCGTCGTGATCTGGATCGGCTTCGTGGTGCCCACCACCGTGGTCGGCTATGCGGCCCGTGGCGTTCCGGGCCGGGCGACGGCTGTGGACTGCGCGCAATGGCTCGTCACGATGCTGGTCCAGGCCACGACCCTGACCCTGATCGGCCTGACACCGCCGACGTCCTGATTGGCATGGGAATGGGGGGAAATGGTGGATGCGACAGGGATTGAACCTGTGACCCCCTCGGTGTGAACGAGGTGCTCTCCCGCTGAGCTACGCATCCGGCCTTTTCAGGAGGCGGGGACATAGCCCGGTCGGCGGGTGGGTGCAAGCGGCCGATGCATGCGTAGCGGTTGGCTTGTTTGACTGCGCGGGCTAAACCGCGCGTTCGTTCCTCCCCCCTGCGCCACGAAGGCCCCGCCATGACCGACATCGCCGACATCGTCGCCCGCCAGATCCTCGACAGCCGGGGCAATCCGACCGTCGAGGTGGATGTGACGCTGGACGACGGTTCGTTCGGCCGGGCGGCCGTGCCGTCGGGGGCCTCGACCGGGGCTCATGAGGCCGTCGAACTGCGCGACGGCGACAAGAGCCTGTGGGGCGGCAAGGGCGTCCAGAATGCCGTCGACGCCGTCAATGGCGAGATCTTCGACGCCCTGTCCGGCATGGACGCCGAGGACCAGCGCCGCATCGACGAGGCCCTGATCACCCTCGACGGCACCGAGAACAAGGGCCGTCTCGGGGCCAATGCGATTCTCGGCGTCTCCCTGGCTTGCGCCAAGGCCAGCGCCATCTCGGCGGGCCTGCCGCTGCACCGCTATATCGGCGGCGTGTCCGCCCGCGTCCTGCCGACGCCGATGATGAATATCATCAATGGCGGGGCCCATGCCGACAATCCGATCGACATCCAGGAGTTCATGATCCTGCCGACCGGGGCCGAAAGCTTCTCCGAAGCGCTGCGGATGGGGTCGGAGATCTTCCATGCCCTGAAGAAGGCGCTGAAGGATGCGGGTCACAATACCAATGTCGGCGACGAGGGCGGCTTTGCCCCCAACCTGGCCTCGGCCGAGGAGGCGCTCAGCTTCATCACCAAGGCCGGTCAGGCCGCCGGCTATCTGGCCGGGGAGGATTTCCAGCTGGGTCTCGACGTCGCCGCGACCGAATTCTTCAAGAACGGCAGGTACGAGATGACCGGCGAGGGCAAGTCGTTCGAGGCCGAGGCCATGGTCGGCTACCTCGCCGACCTGTGCGAGCGGTTCCCGATCGTCTCGATCGAGGACGGCTGTTCCGAGGATGATTTCGACGGCTGGCGTCTGCTGACCGAGCGTCTGGGCGACCGGATCCAGATCGTCGGCGACGACCTGTTCGTCACCAATCCGGCCCGTCTGGCGGCCGGCATCGGCGAGGGTCTGGCCAACTCCATCCTGATCAAGGTCAACCAGATCGGGACCCTGTCCGAGACCCTGGACGCGGTCGATATGGCCAATCGCGCCGGCTACACCTCGGTGATGAGCCACCGCTCGGGCGAGACCGAGGACTCGACCATCGCCGACCTCGCCGTCGCCACCAACTGCGGACAGATCAAGACCGGCTCGCTGGCCCGCTCGGACCGCACGGCCAAGTACAACCAGCTGCTCCGCATCGAGGAAATGCTGGGCGACCAGGGCGTCTACTACGGCGACGGCATGCTGCTGAAATAGGGCCGGGGCCCGTCCACCGCTTCGCGGTCCCCCTCCCCATCGCCGCGCGATGGGGAGGAAAGGCATGTCCTCCCCACGCAGTGGGGAGGGGGACCACGCGGAGCGTGGTGGAGGGGCCACCCCACCCCTCAAAGACCTCGACCCACCGCCTCCCGTATCCCCGCCAGCACCCCGTCCAGCTCATCCCGGATGGTGATCGCCGGATACCGCAGCACCCGTATCCCCTGCGCCTCCAGCCCCGCCGTCCTTCGCCGGTCGTGCAGAATCTTCTCCGGGATCGCGTGCACCGCCCCGTCCACCTCGACGGCCAGTTTCGCGGCCGGACAGTAGAAGTCGAGGATGTAGACCCCGACCGGATGCTGCCGCCAGAATTTCGCCCCGCCGAGGTTGCCGCCCTTGAGATACCGCCACAACCGCGCCTCCGGCGGCGTCAGATTGCGCCGCATCCGGGCGGCCCGCTGGTAGGTGAGGGGGACGGCGGCATGAAACGGGTATATCAAAATCATACAGCTATGACGAGTATGGCAGCCCCTCCACCCCTTCGGGGTCCCCCTCCCCACTGCGTGGGGAGGAGAAAGTCACTTTCCTCCCCATCGCGCAGCGATGGGGAGGGGGACCGCGAAGCGGTGGAGGGGCTGCTCACCCGTTCACCGTTGCGTCCTGTCGCTCCGGGGCGGTAAGGCTCGCGGCGATTCCCGACTGAAGAGCCCTGCCATGCACGACATCAAAGCCATCCGCGAAAATCCCGCCCTCTGGGTGGCCGGGTGGTCGTCGGGCGGGGTCGAGGATGCGCAAGCGCTGGTCGACCGGATGCTGGATCTGGACCGTGAGCTGCGCGCCGCCCAGACCGCCGGTCAGGACGCCCTGTCCAGGCGCAATGCGGCGTCGAAACTGATCGGCGCGGCCATGGGGCGCAAGGACATGGCCGAGGCCGACCGGCTGAAGGCCGAGGTCGAGCACCTGAAGGGCGAGATCGCGGGGCAGGGCGACATCGAAGCCGCAAAGGCCCGCGAGCTGCGCGACCTGCTGGCGGCCCAGAAGAACCTTGCGGCCGACGATGTGCCGGACGGCGAGGACGAGGCCGGCAATGTCGCGGTCTCGACCTGGGGCGAACCGCGCCGGTCTGGCCCGGCCAGGGATCATGCCGATCTCGGCGAGGCCCTGGGCCTGCTGGACTTCGAGGCGGCGGCGCGGATGTCGGGGGCCCGGTTTGCGGTGCTGAAGGGCGGGCTGGCGCGGCTGGAACGGGCGATCGGCCAGTTCATGCTGGACGTCCAGACGACCGAGCACGGCTATCTGGAAGTGAACCCGCCCTATCTGGTGCGTGATGAGGCGATGTTCGGGACTGGGCAGTTGCCGAAGTTTGCCGAGGATTTATTCGCTGCAGCTCAAATGGTGACTACAGAAAAGCTTCTAGCACAGGGTGCGAGTGGTTTTGGCACATTCGTGACGCCTGGTGCACATCGGGGGGTCAAGATTGTCGGAGCGATCAAGCAATCATTGGACGATGGTGAATCGCACGAGATCGCTTGGGCTCGCGGCTTTGCCGAAATGCAGATGGAGGGCACCGCTTCGATAATAAAGTCGCACTGGCTCATCCCCACCGCCGAAGTTTCCCTCACCAACCTTGTCCGCGAACAGATCACGCCGGAGGAAGAGCTCCCCCTGCGCCTCACCGCCCTGACACCCTGTTTCCGGGCCGAGGCGGGGTCGGCGGGGCGGGATACGCGCGGGCTGATCCGCCAGCACCAGTTCCACAAGGTTGAGCTGGTCTCGATCACCACCCCGGACCAGTCGGACGCCGAGCATGAGCGGATGACGACCTGTGCCGAGGCCGTGCTGCAGAAGCTGAACCTGCCTTACCGCCGCATGCTGCTGTGCAGAGGCGACATGGGCTTTTCGGCGCGGAAGACCTTTGACCTCGAGGTCTGGCTGCCCAGCCAGGGGACCTATCGCGAGATCAGTTCGGTCTCCAACTGCGGGGACTTCCAGGCCCGGCGCATGGATGCCCGGTTCAAGCGCAAGGAAGGCAAGCCCGAGTTCGTCCACACCCTGAACGGCTCCGGCCTCGCGGTCGGCCGCACCCTGGTGGCGATTATGGAGAATTATCAGGACGAGAACGGCCGGATCGCCGTGCCCGATGCCCTGCTGCCCTATATGGGCGGCCTGACCCATGTGGGGTGACCTCAATACTGTCGTCATTCCGGGCGAAGGCGCCCTTGCGCTGGAGACCCGGAACCCGGCGGCGCGCGTGAGCGCGAAACTGTCACCGACACCGGCCTTGATGATTGTGCGCGACAAGATCACCTTCGGTGTCGCTGGCTTCCGGGTCTCCGCTGCGCTGCGCCCGGAATGACGAAAGAAAAAATGCGGATTCTCCTGACGAATGACGACGGTATCGATGCCGAGGGCCTGGCCTGTCTCGAGCGCATCGCCCGCACCCTGTCCGACGACATCTGGATCGTCGCCCCGCAGGAGGAACAGTCCGGCAAGGGGCGGGGCATCACCCTGACCGAGCCCCTGCGGGTCAACCGGCAGGGCGAGCGGCGGTTCGCCGTGACGGGCACGCCGACCGACTGTGTCGTCATCGCCGTCAACGACCTGATGCCCGAGCGACCCGATCTGGTGCTGTCAGGGGTCAATCGGGGCCACAATGTCGGTGAGGACTGTTCCTATTCCGGGACCGTCGCCGGGGCGCTGCAGGGCATGGCCTTCGGCATCCGGTCGATCGCCCTCAGCCAGTCAATGGTGCGGTTCCATGACGAGGTCCAGCCCCACTGGGACACGGCCGAAGCCTATGCCCCGCCCATCATCAGCCGGCTGCTGAAGCATCAGTGGCAGGACGGGGTGGTGATGAACCTGAACTTCCCCGCCCGCGCCATCGAGGCCGTGACCGAGGTCGAGGTCACCCGGCAGGGCTTCCGCGGAATCGGCGAGATGCACGCCGTCAAGCGCACCGACCTGCGGGGCCGCGACTACTACTGGATGAGTTTCCGCGGCGAGAAACAGGACCACCTGCCGGGCACAGACCTGCGGGCCATGGACGACGGGAAGATCTCGGTCACCCCGCTGCACATCGACCTGACCCACCGCGAGAGCGTCCACGACCTGAAGGGCTTGCTGGGCGGGGTGCCACCGAAGGGGATGGCGTGAAGACAGGACGTCTCCTGCCGGTCCTCGGTGCGGCACTGGCGATGGCCGGCTGTTTCGGTTCCCCGACGCCGTTTGACCGGCCATGGGTCGATTTTGGCTGCAGCGAACCTGGCGTCTGCCGGGTTCGGGGCACGCTGGCAATCAACGACGGCGGCGTCTGGCCCCGTGGTCGGCTCGCGCTGGACGATGGGCAGTGCCTGCCAGTCGATCTTTCCAGTGAGTTCGTCCGGAACCGGCAATCGTGGGACGGACGTCTGGTCGCGATTCGCGGGCGAGCCGTGTCACGGGTCGTCGACGGCGCGTGTGCGGACAAGGCGCTTCTGCTCTATGCGGAGCGCGTGTCCCTGAGGCCGAGCCTATGAAGCTGAATGACGAGCGTGCCGGACGGCTGATCCTGTCCCTGCGCCAGCAGGGGGTCACGGACCCGCGCGTGCTGGGGGCCATGGAATCGATCGACCGCGCCGTCTTCGTGCACGAGAAATTCCTTGACCAGGCCTGGGAGGATCAGGCCCTGCCGATCGACTGCGCCCAGACCATCAGCCAGCCCTATATCGTCGGCCTGATGACCCAGGCCCTGATGGTCGAGCCCCGCCACCGGGTCCTTGAGATCGGCACCGGCAGCGGCTACCAGTGCGCGGTGCTCAGCCGGCTGGCGCGCTATGTCTATTCGGTCGAACGCTACAAGTCGCTGCTGACCGAGGCCGAGGCGCGGCTGAAGGCGCTGCAGATCGACAATGTCATCACCCGCCACTCCGACGGCGGCCTCGGCTGGCCCGAACAGGCCCCGTTCGACCGGATCATGGTCACGGCGGCGTCGCCGCACGAGCCGAACGAACTGCTGAAGCAGCTGAAGCCGGGCGGCGTGCTGGTCTGTCCGGTCGGGCGGACGTCGGTGCAAATGCTGCACCGCTATACGGGCCAGGCCGACGGCTCCTTCCGCCGCGAGAGCCTGTGCGAGGTCCGCTTCGTGCCTCTGGTCGAGGGTACGGCGAAGGAAATATAGGCTTTCCTCCCCATTCTGCGAATGGGGAGGAAAGGGAGGGCATTAACCCTTATGCCCAACTTTCGTGCCCTTTGACGGGTTGGCTGATCCGTACGGGCAAGGCACATCGGGGCCACGATTCCCGAACCACCAAGAGGGCTTTGCATGAGCGGATTCAGGAACGGGGTGATCCGGGCGATCGTCCTCGGCGCGGCGATGAGTGTCCTCGGGGCCTGCGTCAGCTATCCCGATGCTCCGCGCTATGCCACGCGCGCCACGCCCGGAGCGACTCCGGCCTTTCCGCAGGGCGCGAACCCCGCCTATCCGGTTCAGCCGCCGGTCGTGAACGAGGCTCCACCGCCGACACCGGTCCCTTACGAGACGATCGAGGGCGGGGCCCTGCCGCCGCCGTCCGGCGCACCGGCCACCCCGCCTGCCTATGGTCCGCCGCCAGCGACGCCAGCCGCGACGGTGCGTGCCGGAGCGGCCTATGTGATCCAGCCTGGTGACACGATCTCCGGCGTCGGACGACGCTTCCAGACCCCGGTCCAGTCGCTGATCGACCTGAATGGTTTGGGCCCGCGTGCCGCGATCACCGTCGGGCAGAACCTCATCCTGCCCGACAGCGCGGTCGATACGGGTCGCGATCCCTATGCCACTGGCCCGGCCCCCGTCGGAGTCGTGGTGCCCAGGAACGGAGCCGTGCCACCGCCGCCGCCGCCGCCTTCGGGCAACGCCGCCCTGCCGCCCCCGCCACGCCAGCCGGCCGCGACGGCCCCGACAGCCGCTCCCCAGGCCCCTACCAGCGTGCGGATGCAGTGGCCGGTGCGCGGAGAGATCGTGCGGCCCTTCGGACCGGTGGGCCTGGGCGAGCGCAACAACGGGATCAACATCGGAGCCGCTGCCGGTGCGCCGGTGCTGGCAGCCGCGGCCGGCAGCGTGGCCTACGTCGGGGATCTGGTGGGGCAGGGCCTCACCGTCCTGATCGTCCATCCGGAGGGCTGGCGGACGGTCTATGGCCATCTGGGCTCGGCGACTGTCGACGACGGATCCGAAGTCCGCGCAGGCCAGCAGATCGGCACCGTGGGCCTGACCGCAGGCGACGGCCGACCCTCCATCCATTTCGAGACCCGCCGGATGCAGGGCGACAATCCCGTGGCCATCGACCCGTTGACAGTGTTGCCGCGCTGACGCGGTCAGGGCCTGCGAGGCAAAGCCTGCGTTGCATCTTGCAACGACCGGCCCTAGGTATCGCGCCTCGATTTTACCAAGGGGCGCCGGACCGGCTGCCTCCAGTCAGGATGGATTGATGACCGCTCCCGCTGCTGAAGGTGGCATGATCGCGATGATCGTGCAGTTCCTGCCATTCGTCGCGATTTTCGTACTGTTCTACTTCCTGCTGATCCGTCCGCAGCAGAAGCGCGCCAAGGAACATCTGGCCATGGTCTCCGGCGTGAAGCGCGGCGACACCGTGGTCCTGTCCAGCGGCATGATCGGCAAGGTCACGCGCGTCGAGGATTCCGAGGCCATGGTCGAGGTCGCCCAGGGTGTGAACGTCCGCGTGGTCAAGAGCATGATCTCCGATGTCCGCAATCGCACGGCGATTGCCGCCAACGATACCAAGGCCTGACGCTTACCCCGCTGCTGAACCGGAACTCGTTTGATGATTCAGCTCTCGCGCTGGAAGGTTATCCTCGTCGCTGCGGCCCTGTTCTTCGGGGTCCTGCTGGCCCTGCCGAACCTGCTGACCCCGGCCCAGCGTGAATCCCTGCCGGGCTTCATGCCCAGCAGTGCCCTGAATCTGGGGCTCGACCTGCAGGGCGGATCGTATCTGCTGCTTGAGGTCGATGTGGCCCAGATGCAGACCAAGCGGATCGATAACCTGGTCGAGGATGTCCGCCAGACCCTGCGCGAGGACAATATCGCCTTCAGCGGCCTTCAGCGGGAAGCCGCCGGGGTCGTGGTGACCGTGGCCAACCCGGCGCAACTGGATGCCGCCTTCCAGACCCTGCGCAATCTGGGCGGGGCCGCAGGCCCGACCGGCGCGGTGGAGCGCGCGGCCACCCGCCTGTCCGACAACCGCATCCGCTTCGCCTATACCCAGGCCGCACTCGACGCCATGGGCCCGACCGCCGTCGACCAGTCGATCGAGGTCGTGCGCAAGCGGATCGACAGCCTTGGCACCCGCGAACCCTCCATCACCCGCCAGGGTGCCAACCGCATCGTCGTCCAGGCACCGGGCGAGAGCGATCCCGAGGCGCTGGAACGCGTCATCGGCCAGACGGCCCAGCTGACCTTCCAGATGGTGGACGTCGAGAATTCGATCGCCGATGCCCAGGCCGGACGGGTTCCGCCTGACTCGGAGTTGCTGCAGGATGCGGATGGCAATTTCTATCTGGTCAAGCGCCGCATCCTGGTCTCCGGCGAGAACCTCACCCGGGCCGGCGTCGGTACCGACCAGAATGGCCGTCCCGCCATCGATTTCCGATTCGATACGCAAGGCGCGCGTCGCTTTGGCGAGGCAACCACAGCCAATGTCGGCCGGCCTTTCGCCATCATTCTCGATGGCCGGGTCATCTCCGCACCGAACATCCAGGTGCCCATCCTGACGGGGTCGGGCCAGATCACGGGCGGCTTCACGATCGAGGCGGCTTCGGAACTGGTGAACCTGCTGAACGGGGGAGCCTTGCCGGCGCCTCTGAACGTCGAGGAACGTCGCACGGTGACCGCAGAGCTCGGCGCGGATGCTGTGACGGCCGGTGCCGTCTCGACCGGGATCGGGGCCGTCATCATCGTGGCCTTCATGATCCTGACCTATGGCTTCCTGTTCGGCGGCATTTCGGTCCTCGGTCTGGTCCTCAACGGGATCCTGATCGTTGCGGCCATGTCCCTCACCCAGGCGACCCTGACCCTTCCGGGGATCGCCGGCCTGATCCTGACGTTCGCGGTGGCCGTGGACGCCAATGTGCTCATCTATGAGCGGATGCGTGACGAGGCACGGGCAGGGCGGTCTGTCATCGCCTCGATGGATGCCGGCTTCAACAAGGCCTGGGGGACTATCCTGGACGCCAACCTGACAACCCTGGTGGCGGCCATGATCATGTTCGCCTTCGGCGCCGGTCCGGTGCGCGGTTTCGCCTGGACCCTCACGATCGGGGTGTTCACCTCGGTCTTCTCGGCGGTTCTGGTGGCGCAGATCCTGCTGGCGTACTGGCTCAAGGTAGCCAGACCCAAGAAACTGCCGATCGCGGAGTGATGGCGATGAGCTGGTGGCCCCTGATCAAGATCGTCCCGACCAAGACGAACCTGCAGTTTGTGAAATTCGCGCGGTTCTTTGCCGTACTTTCTGTCGTCCTGTGTCTCGGGTCGATCGTCAGCCTGTTCTATCCGGGCATGAACCTCGGGATCGACTTCCGTGGCGGCGCCGCGATGGAATTGACGCGCGGGGGCGGGCAGACGCTTGATCTTGAGCAGGTGCGTGGCGCGGTCGAGGGCCTGTCCGTCGGCGATGTTCAGGTGCAGGGTATCGACGACGACTCCAGCGCCATTCTTCGCTTCCAGGTGCCCGAAGGCCAGGCCCAGTCTGCCGTCGTGCAGGAAGTGCAGACGGCGATCACCCAGGCCGTCGGCCCGGTGACCTATTCGGGCGTCAGTGTCGTGGGATCAAAGGTTTCAGGCGAACTCTTTACGTCTGGCCTGATGGCTCTGGGTGCCGCGATCGTCCTGATGTTCGCCTATATCTGGTTCCGTTTCGAGCCGCAGTTCGGCTTTGGCGCCGTCGCCGGCCTGATCCACGATGTGATCCTGGTCTTCGGCCTGATCGTTCTCTTCCGCCTCGAGTTCAATCTCAACATGGTCGCGGCGATCCTGACCGTCATCGGCTATTCGATGAATGACACCGTCGTGGTGTTCGACCGACTTCGCGAGAATCTTCGCAAGTACAAGACCATGCCGCTGCGTGATGTGATCGATCTTTCGATCAACGAGACGCTTTCTCGCACCATCATCACCGGTATCACCGCCATCATGGTGCTGGGTGCGCTGGCGTTGTTCGGTGGCGTGGCCCTGTTCGGTTTCTCGGTCGCACTGATGTGCGGGATCATCATCGGCACCTATTCGTCGGTCTATGTCGGTGCCCCCATCATCCTGCTGTGGGGCGTCAAGCGCGGCGAGTTCGCAGAAGACGCCAAGCCGATCAAGCTGGGCATGGCCAGCCGGCCCTAGGTCTACCCTTACCGCTCATCCCCACTCCGCTCATCCCGGCAAAAGCCGGGACCCAGTCCTTTGGGCTGAAGAGCGCGAGCGTTGAGGCAGGACCTGAAATCCCGCGAACCCGCCTCGTGAAAGCTCTGGGTCCCGGCTTTCGCCGGGATGACTGGAAGCGGACCGCTGGCGGCTGTGTTTCGTCATTTCCGCCCCGCGCCGGGCTCCGCAAGGCTCCCGGCGGATGATCCGGCAAGGCCCGAGGAGGGCCGCCAGCCGGAGGGCGTTTGGAAAACGGCTGCGCGGGGCGTCGCTCTGATCGATGCTGGAACTGCGGATGGAGGAACTGTGTGAAGCGGGGGATACGGGCGACACCGGGCCATGATTTCCTGCCTTCCCGGCGAAACTCGAGGGCTTGAGCGGGCAGGTGGCGTCTGGCTGAGAACCCGGGCGGTCATGGCAAGCCCGCCACGATTAGTCATGCTTGCGCGCCATGCGCGATCGTAACGCTTGAACCCATCGCCATAGGGACCACATACTGATCCGAACACCGTCGGAATCGACGGGTCGCTCCTGACTCAGTCCGGTCTCTTTCCGGCGCGGCGGAGCGGCGGGCCGGAGATGAGCAATGGCCCAGGAGTGCATCATGTCTGAAGTGAAAATCCTGCCCGTCCTGCCGCTGCGGGACATCGTCGTGTTCCCGCACATGGTCGTGCCGCTGTTCGTCGGCCGCGAGAAATCCGTCCGTGCGCTGGACGAAATCATGAAGGGCGAAAAGCAGATCCTGCTGGCCACGCAGAAGAACTCCGTGGATGACGACCCGACGCCGGACACCATCTATCCGATCGGTGTGCTGGCCACGGTGCTGCAGCTGCTGAAACTGCCCGACGGAACCGTAAAGGTGCTGGTCGAGGGCAAGGGCCGCGCCCGACTGACCCGTTTCACCGACCGCGAGGAGTTCTTCGAGGCCGAGGCGGTTGAAATCGCTGATGAGGCCGGTGAACCCGCCCAGTCCGAGGCCCTGCTGCGCGCCGTCGTCGAACAGTTCGAAGGCTATGTGAAGCTGAACAAGAAGGTGCCCCCCGAGGCCCTGAGCTCGATCCCGCAGATCACCGAGCCGTCGAAGCTGGCTGACAGCGTTGCCGCCCATCTGTCGGTCAAGATCGCCGACAAACAGGCCCTGCTCGAAACCATCGACGTGCCCAAGCGGCTCGAGAAGGTCTACGGCATGATGGAAGGGGAAATCTCCGTCCTCCAGGTCGAGAAGAAGATCCGCTCGCGCGTGAAGCGCCAGATGGAGAAGACTCAGCGCGAATATTACCTGAACGAGCAGATGAAGGCGATCCAGCGCGAGCTGGGAGAAACCGACGACGCCCGCGACGAGGTGATGGAACTCGAGAAGCGCATCCGCAAGACGCGCCTGTCGAAGGAAGCGCGCACCAAGGCCGAGGCCGAGGTCAAGAAGCTGCGCAACATGAGCCCGATGTCGGCTGAATCGACCGTTGTCCGGAACTACCTCGACTGGCTGCTGGCCATTCCGTGGGGCAAGGCCAAGTCCAAGCCGATCGACCTCGACAAGGCCGAAGCCATTCTCGAGGAAGACCACTATGGCCTCGAGAAGGTCAAGGAGCGGATCATCGAGTATCTGGCGGTGCAGGCGCGCACCAACAGCCTCAAGGGCCCGATCCTGTGCCTCGTCGGACCTCCGGGTGTCGGCAAGACCTCGCTGGCCAAGTCGATCGCCAAGGCGACCGGTCGCGAATACGTCCGCATGTCGCTGGGTGGCGTTCGTGACGAGGCCGAAATCCGCGGTCACCGCCGGACCTATATCGGCTCCATGCCGGGCAAGATCATCCAGTCGATGAAGAAGGCCAAGACAACCAACGCCTTCATCCTGCTGGACGAGATCGACAAACTGGGTGCCGACTGGCGTGGCGATCCATCGTCGGCCCTGCTCGAAGTGCTCGATCCGGCGCAGAACAACAGCTTTGGCGACCACTATCTCGAGGTCGACTACGACCTGTCCAATGTCATGTTCGTCACGACGGCCAACAGCCTGAACATGCCCCAGCCCCTGATGGACCGGATGGAAATCATCCGGGTCAGTGGTTACACCGAGGACGAGAAGGTCGAGATCGCTCGTCGCCACGTCCTGCCCAAGGTGACCAAGGACAATGGCCTGAAGCCGGCCGAGTTCGTGGTGCCCGACGACAGCATCCGCGACCTGATCCGCTTCTACACGCGTGAGGCGGGCGTGCGTTCGCTCGAACGCGCACTGGGCGGGCTGGCCCGCAAGGCTGTGCGCGAGATGGCGCGCGAGAAGACCTTGTCGATCACGGTCGATGCGGAAAAACTGGCCCTCTACGCCGGGGTCCGGAAATTCCGTTATGGCGAAACCGACGAGGAGGATCAGGTCGGCATCGTCACAGGCCTGGCCTGGACCGAGTTTGGCGGCGAGATTCTGACAATCGAAGCCATCAAGATGCCGGGCCGCGGACGCATGACCGTGACCGGCAACCTAAAGGAGGTCATGAAGGAGTCGATCTCTGCGGCGGCCTCCTACGTCCGGGCGCGCGCGCTCAGCATCGGGGTCAAGCCCCCGGTGTTCGAGAAGACCGACATCCACGTCCACGTGCCGGACGGTGCGACCCCCAAGGACGGTCCGTCTGCCGGGGTCGCCATGACCGTGGCCATGGTTTCGGTCCTGACCGGCATCCCCATCCGCAAGGACATCGCCATGACCGGCGAGATCACCCTGCGCGGACGCGTGACGGCCATCGGCGGTCTGAAGGAGAAACTGCTGGCGGCCCTTCGAAGCGGCATCAAGACCGTGCTGATCCCGCAGGAGAACGAAAAGGACCTGGCCGACGTGCCGGACAATGTGAAATCTGCGCTCGAGATCGTGCCGATTTCCACGGCCGACGAGGCTCTCAAATGGGCACTCGTGGGCACATTGACCCCTGTCGAGTGGGATGAGGCGGCGGACCCCCTGCCGTCCGCACCCCCGGTCTCGGGCGATGGATCGGCCGTCGTTAGTCACTGATTAAGAACGTATGACGCGGTCCGGACCCCTCCGGACCGCGTTTCTGTTTTGACGTGCCGCCCCGGACGTTCTTTAGTTGCACCGGGCAGGGTCGTTCGTCGCAGGCGAGCACCTGGGTAGGGGAGTGCACGGGAATGACGACAAAGGCTGAATTGATCGCCGCCATGGCGGACGCGGCCCAGATCACGCGGGATCAGGCCAGGCGCGCCTTCGAGGCCTATACGGACACGGTCACATCGGCCCTGAAACGCGGTCAGGACGTCCGGATGGTGGGTTTTGGTGCGTTCGTGTGCGTTGACCGCAAGGCCGGGACAGCCCGCAATCCGCAGACGGGCGAGATCATTGCCAAGGCAGCGTCGCGAACAGCCCGCTTCCGTCCGGGCGAAGGTTTGAAAAGCGCCTTGAACGGCTGACGCCTCCGGGGCAAAAGAGCCCCACGGTCAGGGCGGCTAGCTCAGCTGGTCAGAGCATCTCGTTTACACCGAGAGGGTCGGCGGTTCGAACCCGTCGCCGCCTACCACCGTCCACGAAAAAGGCCGCCGGATCGCTCCGGCGGCCTTTTGTGGCTCTGAACGGCTCGATCAGAACCGGAAGCTGGCCCGCAGGAGCAGGGTGTAACGCACGTAATCCTCGAGCATTTCGGCATCGGCCGCGATCGACAGAAGGCCCAGTTCATTGCCTACGCCAAGGCGGAAGCCCGCGATCGGTCCGCCGCCTTCGATCGAGTTCGGGGTCAAACGGAAATCCGGTCCGCCGGATGCGAAACGGCCGATCGTCTCACCCGGATCGACCGAGATATTCTGCCGCCAGCCCAGCCGGACCTCCGGACGGATCCAGCCATCCTTGCCGAAGCCGTAGCCGACGTTGACGGCGGCAACAGCCGCAAACATATGGCCGTCACGTTCGTCGATCTCGAGGTCGAAACCGTCGCCCACGCCTTCCTCGACGCGATCCTCCTCGTTCAGGCCGAAATACTCGACATAACCCTCGGGCCGGATGTTCAGGCGTCCGAAGTTGCGCTCGTACGACGCGCCAGCTGCGGCGGCGAGGGTGAACCCATGCCATTCCGAATTGTTCGAAAGGTTCAGACCCTCACCGACAAAGGCCCGGTTGGCCTCGAACGACGCATAGCCCCCGGCAGCGCGGGCCCAGGTCGTCCAGTTCCGGCCCTGTGCACGCCAGTAAAGCCCGAGCTCGATCAGGCTGGCCGACAGCACCTCTTCGGCTTCGGCCTCTGGGTCCTCGAGGTCGGAGGAGGTAAAGGCCAGCGACACGCCGACGGCACCCAGCCCGGTCCCACGCTCCACACCCCCCGCGATCCCGAACCCTTCCGAACGGAAGCCGTAGGTGTCGGTCTTGTCCTTGTCGGCGTAGAAATTGATCTCCTGCAGCCACGCGCTGGTCTCGCCCGGTGCAGCTGACGCGTTCCGGCCCGTCAGGGCGCGGGTGACGGCGTCCACGCCGGACGCCAGCGAGAGCAGGGGACCGCCCGAGTGATCCGGTAGCGTCTGCTCGAACAGGTTGATGAAGCCTTCGCGGTCCGTCTGGTTCAGGAAGACATTGAGCAGGGCGTCGTTGTCGTCCAGGGCGGCATAGAAGGCATCAAAGGCCTGACGCTCCACGGCGATCAGATTGGCTTCATCCGCCGTCCTGCGGCGAACGTCCACGAAGACGTCGCCCGCCGCGACATCGGCACCAGCATTCACGACAAACAAATAGGGCGAGTTTGCCTGTACGCCGGCTGTATCGATCGCGCTGAAGTTCAGCGTGTTGGCATCGATGATGGTGAACCGTCGGGGGGCGTTGATCAGGGAGGCAAAGCGAACGCCCAGGCCGGCTCCTGAAGCCAGGGTGGCCGTCCCGTTCACACGAAACCCTGTCGCCAGAGCGGATGACGCGTCGAGGGTCACCAGCAGGTCGGCTTGCGCGCCGACGTTCAGGCTTGTCAGGTTCAGTTGCCCGGTCTGCCTGGCCTCGAGTGTGCCGTTGGCCACATCGATCGCCAGCAGGCCGTCCGTGTCGGAAATAGCCCCCCGGACAAGGGCACCCCCGGTGATCGACAGCCGGTCCGCCCCGTTTCCGAAAGCAATGTCGCCCAGGATGCTGCCGTTCTGGACATTGACCGTATCAGCTCCGGAACCGAGCAGGATTCGCCCCGCGATGAGGGGTTCCGTGGCGTCGGACACCCCGTCGCCATCGGTGTCGACGATCGCGGGTTGGCCCGTCGCCGGAGCCGGAGTGAGCACACCGGACTGAGTGATGGTGACGCCACTGGTATTGGCGCGGACGTCGATGGCGGTTGCCACGCCCGTGATGGGGTCATTCGCGGCATTCGCAACGACGTTGGACTGGAACGATCCGGTATTGGTGATCGTCCTCAGGGTGCCGCTGAGGTCCCGCAGGACCGTGGCATTGGCGACACCGCCACCCGTCGTCGACAGCAAGGATCCACTGTTCGAAAAGGCCGGCAGACTGGCCCCGGTGTCGATCTGCACGGCGGTCACTTCGCCGGCTACGGCCGTGGCAGACCCGGCGGTAATCGTGCCGTTGTTGTCGAAGCGGGGCGTCGTGACGCCGGACCCGAATCGGAACGCCGTGGCATTTGCACCGGAGGCCAGGGCGGCCACGGTGCCCGTGTTCAGGACACCGCCGTTGATGGTTACCGCCCGACCGCCGTCGACGCCGAAGCGCACTGCGTTTCCGGCAACGCCGTCATAGACGCCCTGTCCGTTGATCTGGCCCCGATTGATGAAGCCATAGGCGTTGGCGTCCGGTCCAACCACGCCCAGGGTGATTGCACGTGTGGCGGAGCCGACGCTGACTGCCGGAGCCGCCCCGAAACTGTTGATCGTGGCATTGCCTTCCTGCGCGTCGGGACGGCCATCGGCATCCTCGTCGGCATTGGCCGTATCGCGATCTGCAGGAGGGGTGTCGAAGACCACGCCGCCTGCAACATTGCCGGCGATCACGACGGCCGAGCCGCCCTGTAGCAGGTCGTCCGCATCCAGCCGCCCGATGAAGGTATCGGAGCCACGGGTCGTGTAGCGATATCCGGTCGCGCTGATCTCGCCCTGAAGGGTCAGTCGGCCCGAGACATCGCCGCCGATTACGGCTCCCGAGGCATTTGCACCGACGCCGGAGACCGCTCCAGCCACCGTCACATTGCCTGTCACTGCGCCCGTTGTTCGCACCGCGACGCTGTTGTCGCCCACAGCCCGGATCGTACCGAAGTTGTTCAGGTTCCCGATCAGGCCCGTCTCAAGCGACAGCCCATAGGAGTTGTTGCCCTCGACGAGGATCGTGCTCCCGGTTTCGGCGATGATGTTGCCGGTGACGGGTGCCGTGCCGACCACGCGCACCCCATAACGGCCGTTACCTGTCGCGAAGGGGCCGTCAAGGTCGCCATCGTTGTCTGTGTCCGGATAGTCGCCAATGCTGTCCGTGACCGAAATCTGCCCTGCCAAGGTGAGGTTGGCCGTGTTGCCGCCATTGACCAGAATCCCGGTCGCACCGTCCGCCGAATTGTTGAGACTGATGACACTGCCGGTCTCGGTCGTGACGCTGTGGCTCGAATCAATCGTCACCGCCGTCCCGGAGGTAATGGCCACGCCACCGCCGCTGGCAAAGCGGATGCTGTCAGCTGCGGTTCCGGTCGCATTGGACGTCAGAATGGGCGTCGTCCGTTGAGTCGAGATCACGACCTGGGCCTGGGCACCGGCAGCAGCCAGGAGCGGAGCGAGCGCCACCGCAGTCGCGAGCAGAATACGCATGCTTGAAGAAACCCTTGTGGACACGGCGCGCACGGATGCTTGAGACCCTCTAACAGGGCTCGCCCGAGCCTGCCTCAAGTTTCTCGAATTTGAGGCGATTGCAAGGCCAGTTCCCTCGTGGCGATGACCGGTGGCCCAGAGATGTCCGGCATATGGCCCTTCACCGGGGATTGCACTTGAGCTTGATGAGAACCGGCGCTAGGGCCGTCTCATGGTCAGCCGCAAATCGTCCGCACGCAGCCGAACATCCGCCCTGTCGGCGACGGCTGCCGGGGCGAGCGAAATGTCCCTCCCTGTAACCTCTGGGCTTGACGTTCACGAAGGGGAATTGCGCTTGTTTCCGGGTCTGGACGAGGAGGTCGCCGAAACCCTGCGAATCCTGAGGTCGGCCAGTCTGGATCCGCGGCCGCGCATGATCGATACGACGATGCTGTATGCGCCTCGTTCGGGCGGCGTGAAGCGTTATCTGCTGTCCAAGAAGAGCTGGCTGGAAAGCCACCGTCCCGGTATCGCCCACTCGCTGGTCGTGCCCGGAGCCCGCCACCAGGCGGGGCCGGACGGGATCGTAAAACTGCACGCGTCCAAACTGCCATTCGGTGATGGCTATCGATGGCCGTCCTCGGTCAAGCGATGGGGGGCCTGGCTGGCTTCGATGAAGCCATCGCTGATCGAGGCGGGCGACCCCTACACGCCGGGGCAGGGTGCCCTGGAGGCCGGACAGCGGGTTGGATGCCCGGTCGTCGGCTTCTGTCATTCGGACCCGGCAGGGCTCGCCGCTCTGCATTTCGGGGAATGGGCCAAGAAGCCGGTCGAAAAGCGATGGGCTCGCCTGTTCGGCCAGTTCGATCGTGTCATTTCACCCAGCCAATTCATTGCCCAGCGACTGATCGAGGCCGGGGTCGGCAATATCGTCGTTCGCCCGCTCGGGGTCGAGATCGATACGTTCCACCCGGACCGTGGGGACCGGCCCTGGTTGCTCAAGCGCCTGGGGCTTGGGGCTGACGCTCGCTTGCTGTGCTTCGCGGGGCGGCCAGCCAAGGAGAAGAACATCGATGTGCTGATCGAGGCCGTCCAGAAACTGGGAGCGCCCTATCATCTGATCCTGGTCGGTGCTGGCACCGGCATGCCACCAGAGGACCGGGTTATCGCCTTGCCCTACGAGCGTGATCCCAAGGCGGTGGCACGGATCATCGCCAGTTGCGACGCCTTCGTGCATGCCAACGACAAGGAGCCCTTTGGCCTGATCGTGCTTGAAGCCATGGCCTGTGGCGTTCCCGTTGTCGGCGTGAACTCGGGCGGCGTCGCCGAGACCGTTGATTCTTCGGTGGGTCAGCTTTCGGTCTCTGCTGACCCCGATGACTATGCACAAGCGATCGAGGCTCTCTTCGATCGGGATGTCCAGGCTCTGGGACAGGCGGCGCGGCTGCACACTGTCGAGAAATTCGCGTGGAACCGGGTCTTTGAGGATCTCTGCATGATCTATGCAGATGTGAGCGGCAAGCCAGCGTTCGTTCAGCCACGCGATGACTGGGCTGTGCACTGAGGCTGACGGCCAGCGATGACGGCCAGGCGTCCTGGCCGGGCAAACCATTAAAATAGAAAAGAGGGGGCGGGGGCGCGCCATTTCCTCTCGCTTGAGAAGAAATGGCGCGAGTGACGGGACTCGAACCCGCGACCTCCGGCGTGACAGGCCGGCACTCTAACCAACTGAGCTACACCCGCGTTGCTCGCCGCGATGACAGTGCGTCGCGGCGAGGGGCGTCGTTTAGGCGGGGGGCGCTCATACTGTCAAGCGACCCTTCGTCATAAAAACGCGATCAGCGTTGTGCGGGCGCAGCAGTCGTGACTGCAGCGGGCTGCGGCGGGGTCTCGGTCCCGAGAATTCCACCGTCGGCCGGAGGCTGTGCCGCCACAACCGGATCAGGCAACACGTAATGAACCCCGACACCCGGTCCGAGCGGGAGGTCCAGCGCGACCCAGGCGGCGACCATGATCAGACCCGCGACGAGGAACGACCCGGCATAGGGCAGCATGGTGGCCATCAGGGAGCCCAGCCCGAACCTGGGGTCCCATCGCTGGGCGAAGGCCAGGATCAGGGGAAAGTAGCTCATCAGCGGTGTCGCGATGTTGGTGACCGAATCGCCCATGCGGTAGGCGGCAGTTGTCATTTCCGGGCTGATGCCCAGCAGCATGAACATCGGAACCACAATCGGAGCCAGGGCGGACCATTTTGCGGACGCCGAGCCGATGAAAAGGTCAAAGAAGCAGGACACCAGCACGACGGAAATCAGCAGCAGTGGCGTCGGCATGGCCAGGGTCTTGAGCCCCGCGGCCGCATTGACCGCCAGGATGGGGCCAAGCCCCGACCAGTTGAACATGGCCACGAAATGGGCAGCGAAGAAGGCGAGCACGATATAGGGGGCCAGAACCGAAATCCCTTCGCCCATCATCCGGACCAGGTCCCGATGGCTGCGGATCGTGCCGGCACCGCTTCCGAACGCGGCACCCGTGACGAAGAATGTCACCGCAAAGAAGGCCGCGAGTGACCGATAGAGGGGGTTGTGCCGCTGTGCGGGTTCTGCCTCGGGGTCGATGAAGGGCGAGCCTGGCAGGGCCGTGATGAGCGCCCAGAGCGCGACCATGCCGAGCAAGGCAAGACCCGCGTACATCAGGCCGCGTTTTTGTGTGGCCGTTAGGGGCTCGCGCTCCTCCCGGGCCGGCGGTGCCACGCCTGCAGGGGGCAGCCATTTGCCGAGACGAGGCTCGATGATCCGGTCGGTGATGAACCAGACGATTGGCGTGAAGACGATCACGACCCCGACAATGAAGAACCAGTTGCCAGCGATACTGACCTGATAGGACGGATCGATGAGATGGGCGGCGGGTTCGGTAATGCCCAGAATCAGGGCGTCTGACGCGCCAGGGAAGAGGTTGCCGGCATAGCCCCCGGAAACCGCCGCAAACCCGGCCGCCAGACCCGCCAGAGGATGCCGCCCCGCGGCGGCAAAGATCACGGCTGCCAGTGGAATGACCACGACGTAGGATGCATCCGAGGCATGGTGCGAGACCATGCCCACGATCACGACGACCGGCGTCAGTATGATCCTTGGCGCATTCAGCAGGGCCCCGCGAATGGCCGTGGTGAACAGGCCGGTGCGTTCGGCAACGGCGGCTCCGTAGATGATCGTGATGACGATCCCCAGCGGCGGAAAGTCCGCGAGTGTCCGGGGCATGCCGATGATCAGCTTCTCGAGGTTTTCCGACGACAGAAGGCTCTGAGCGATCAGGGTGTCTCCGGTGACGGGATTGACGGCCTGCCAGCCAAGGCTGGCCCCGACGATACTGAGAACAATCAGCCCGACGATGAGCCAGAGAAACAGGAAGACCGGGTCGGGCAGCCGATTTCCGGTACGTTCGACGAAGCCAAGGAAGCCCTTGTTGGGCGGAAGGGCGTCGGGGATCGTCTCGCTCATGGGCGTACTCACAGGTTGCTTGCCGAGGCGGCGGGGTGTCGTCGCAGGGGATCAGACGTCGTTGGTCGATGCTGAACGGGCGGTGAAGAGACTTGCAAGCGGCAAAGTTCGCCATTCCACGCCGGATCAGATTGTTTTTAACCACGACAGCCGCCGGAGCCAAAGCTCTGGCAGCCAGTCAGGCGCGACCCTGGGCAGGAAACGATGGCGATCGGATTTCCACGGCGGGACTGTGCATCCGCATTTTCGGCAGGATACGCCGATGGATGACGCCCAGATCACGACACTATCTCTGAGAATTGATCGCAATCAAAAGCCTTTTGCCGCATGGGTTTGAACCCCGGCAAGGTTGGGTCTAAGAAGCGCCGAATCCACCACCGCTGCCGACCTCCCCCCGGCGCGCGAGGCCCCCCGAATGAACGAATTCCTGCTAGAATATCTGCCGATCGTGATCTTCATCGGGATCGCGGCGGTGCTTGGTATCCTTTTCGTCGTGGCCGCCTGGCTGATGGCGCCGTCCAGTCCGGATTCGGAAAAGCTGTCCGCCTATGAGTGCGGGTTCAATGCTTTCGATGACGCGCGGATGAAGTTCGACGTCCGGTTCTATCTGGTGTCGATCCTGTTCATCATCTTCGACCTTGAAGTGGCGTTCCTGTTCCCCTGGGCCGTCTCGATCTTCGATCTGTCGAAAGGCGGCATGATTTTCGCCTTCTGGTCGATGATGGCGTTCCTGGGTGTGCTGACGGTGGGCTTTATCTACGAATGGAAGAAGGGCGCGCTCGAATGGGAGTGACCGACAACACCCTGCCGCTGATCGGAGCGGGCAATCAGGGGGCGTCCCCGGCGCTCAGCCCCTATGGTCTGGGCGCGCGCTCGACCGTCGAGGGCTACGATCCCAAGATCCACGACAAATTCTTCGAGGCCGTCAATGTCGAGCTGGGCGAGCAGGGCTTCCTGACCGCCTCTCTGGACGATGTCATCAACTGGGCTCGCACCGGGTCGCTGATGTGGATGACCTTTGGCCTTGCCTGCTGCGCCGTGGAGATGATCCAGGCCTCGATGCCGCGCTATGACCTCGAGCGGTTCGGCATGGCTCCGCGGGCCAGCCCGCGTCAGTCGGACCTGATGATCGTGGCCGGCACCTTGACCAACAAGATGGCTCCGGCCTTGCGCAAGGTCTACGACCAGATGCCGGACCCGCGCTATGTGCTGTCCATGGGTTCCTGCGCCAACGGCGGTGGCTACTACCACTACAGTTACAGTGTTGTTCGTGGCTGCGACCGTATCGTGCCGGTGGATGTCTATGTGCCGGGGTGCCCGCCGACGGCGGAGGCTTTGGTCTACGGGCTGCTGACCCTGCAGAAGAAGATCCGGCGGACGGGGACCATCGTGCGATGAGCGTCGTCGTGGGTCACAATGCCGTCGTGGCGAACAATGAGACGCTGCTGACGCCGCTGGGTGCCGAGATGGTCGGCGAGCTGGGCGTCGACGCCCATGTCGCGTTCGGCGAGCTGACGCTCGCCGCGCCGCGCGAGCGGATTGTCGAGGTGCTGACCGCGCTGCGGGACCGGTTCGGCTTCCAGCAGCTGATGGACCTGTGCGGGGCCGACTATCCCGACAGGGCCGAGAGGTTCGAGGTCGTCTACCACCTTCTCAGCCTGACGCGGAACATCCGGGTCCGGGTCAAGGTCTCGACCGACGAGGTGCAGCCCGTGCCCAGCGCCATTTCGGTCTGGCCGTCCGCGGAATGGTTCGAGCGCGAGGCCTTCGACATGTACGGCATGCTGTTCGAGGGCAATCCGGACATGCGCCGGTTGCTGACGGACTATGGCTTCCAGGGGCATCCGCTGCGCAAGGACTTCCCCATGACCGGCTATGTCGAGGTGCGCTACGACGAGGCCGAGAAGCGGGTGGTCTATGAACCCGTCAAACTGACCCAGGAATTCCGCCAGTTCGACTTCCTGTCGCCCTGGGAAGGCGCCGACTATCCGGACGCCGTCCTGCCCGGGGACGAGAAGGCGGCGCAGGCCGCTGCGGCCGGGGCCAATGCCCCTTCGGGAGGGAAAGCCTGATGGCCGACGACGCCGCCCTCAGGGCTCCGATCGGAGCCGACATCGACGTCTTCGAGGACATGCCGCACGATGGGCGCACCGCCCATGCGCGCGAGATGGACGACCGGAAATTCACGATCAATTTCGGGCCCCAGCACCCGGCGGCGCACGGCGTGCTGCGACTGGTGCTGGAGCTGGACGGCGAGATCGTTTCGCGGGTCGATCCGCATATCGGCCTACTGCATCGCGGCACCGAAAAGCTGATGGAGGCTCGGACCTACCTGCAGAACGTGCCCTATCTGGACCGGCTGGACTACGTCTCGCCGATGAACCAGGAGCACGCCTTCTGTCTGGCCATCGAGCGGCTGATGGGGATCGAGGTGCCCTATCGGGCTCAGCTGATCCGGGTCCTGTATTCCGAAATCGGCCGCGTGCTGTCGCACATGCTGAACGTGACGACCCAGGCTCTGGACGTGGGGGCCCTGACTCCTCCGCTCTGGGGCTTCGAGGAGCGCGAGAAGCTGATGGTGTTCTACGAGCGGGCCTGCGGCGCACGCCTGCATGCCAACTACTTCCGGCCGGGCGGGGTCCATCAGGACCTGCCGGGGGCCCTGATCGACGACATCGACCACTGGTGCAACGACTTCCCGGCAAAGCTGGCCCAGATCGAAAGCCTGGTCACCGAGAACCGCATCTTCAAGCAGCGCAATGTCGATATCGGCGTGGTGTCCAAGGAACAGGCCCTGGCCTGGGGCTTCTCCGGCGTGATGCTGCGTGGGTCGGACATTCCCTGGGATCTGCGCAAGTCGCAGCCCTATGAGTGCTATGCCGAGATGGAATTCGACATCGTCGTGGGCAAGAACGGCGACTGCTGGGACCGCTACCTCTGCCGCATCGAGGAGATGAAGCAGTCCGTCCGGATCATGCAGCAGTGCATTCACAAGCTGCGCAACTGCCCCGGCGAGCCGGTCATGATCGAGGACAATAAGATCGTGCCGCCCAAGCGCAGCGAGATGAAGCGGTCGATGGAAGCCCTGATCCATCACTTCAAACTGTATACCGAAGGCTTCAGGACGCCCGAGGGCGAGGTCTATGCCGCGGTCGAGGCTCCCAAGGGCGAGTTCGGCATCTATCTGGTCTCGGACGGCACCAACAAGCCGTACCGGGTCAAGATCTCGGCCCCCGGATTCCGGCACCTGCAGGCCATGGACTGGATGAACCGCGGCCACATGCTGGCTGACGTCTCGGCTATCCTGGGCTCGCTGGATATCGTGTTCGGGGAGGTTGACCGGTGACGGACAGGCCCCTGAGCGATGCTGTCGCTGCCGGCTGGGAGATCGTTTCCTATTCGGCGACGGACTACAGCGGCGAAACCTATCAACACAATATTCTGCTGCGCCGTCAGGGGCAGCATCGCATCCTCAACATCCGCAAGAAGATGCTGGGTGAGGGTGTGGTCGTCACCGAACTGGAAGTCTGATGTCGGTCCGTCGTCTCGCAAAGATCCAGCCTGACAGCTTTGCCTTCTCGAAAGAGACCAGGGCCAAATGCGACTGGTGGATCGCCAAGTATCCGGCTGACCGGCGTCAGTCGGCGGTTATCCCGATCCTGTGGCTGGTGCAGAAGCAGGAGGGCTGGTGCCCCGAGCCCGCGCTGAGGGCCATCGCTGAACTGCTCGGCATGCCCTATATTCGCGTGCTGGAAGTTGTGACCTTCTACACAATGTTCATGCTCGAACCCGTTGGATCGGCAGCGCTTATCCAGGTCTGCGGCACGACGCCCTGCATGCTGCGCGGCTCGGGCGATCTGATGAAGGTCTGCAAGTCCAAGATCGGACCGAAGGACACGCTGAGCGCCGACGGCCGGTTCACCTGGCAAGAGGTCGAATGCCTCGGGGCCTGCGTCAACGCGCCGATGGCCCAGATCAATGACTACTATTTCGAGGACCTGACGGCCGAAACGATGGGTCAGATCATCGACGATTTCGCCGCGGGCAAGAGGCCTGAGCCGGGCTCCTATGCTGGCCGGCACACGTCGGAACCAATGGGCGGGGCACTGACCCTGACGGACGCAGCCCTGTATGATGGCTCTGCGGCCAAGCCGATTAAGACGCTGCCGAACAGCGAGCCTGCCAAGGTTCCGGCATGACGCGCGGTTCCCTGTGATGTCGGATCTTGATCCAAGATCGAATGAGGCCCTGGCCACTTATCGGGCCGAAATTCGTGCGGTTGGACGACAGCAGCGTCTGGCCGGCTTTGGGCTCGTCCTGCTTGGCGCAATCATGGTCTATGCCTCGCAGAAGGCCGGTGCAGCGGCTGAAGCCGTGCTGTGGGGCGGCTATGCTGCCCTTGCGGCAGGCTGGGCCCTGATGCTGGTCGCCATCTTCCTTCGTACCCGATATCACCGCCGCCGCATGCGCGAGATGAACTGAACCATGGCCGGAATCCTGCAAGACAAGGATCGCATCTTCACCAACCTCTATGGCTTCCAGGACTGGACGCTGGAGGGGGCGAAGACCCGTGGCGCGTGGAACGCGACCAGGGACATGCTCGACCTCGGGCGCGACTGGATCATCACCAACGTCAAGAACTCGGGCCTGCGCGGCCGGGGCGGGGCAGGGTTCTCGACCGGCCTGAAGTGGTCATTCATGCCCAAGGAAGTGAAGGACCGTCCGCACTATCTGGTGGTCAATGCGGACGAGTCCGAGCCGGGCACCTGCAAGGACCGGGAGATCATGCGTCATGATCCCCACCTGCTGATCGAAGGGTGCCTGATTGCCTCCTTCGCGATGCAGGCGCACGCCTGTTACATCTATCTGCGCGGCGAATATGTACTCGAACGCGAGCGCATGGAGGCGGCGGTCAAGCAGGCCTATGAGGCCAAACTGATCGGCAAGAACAATGTCCACGGCTGGGACTTCGACGTCTACATCCACCACGGCGCAGGGGCCTATATCTGTGGCGAGGAAACAGCGCTGCTGGAGAGCCTCGAAGGCAAGAAGGGCCAGCCCCGGCTGAAGCCGCCGTTCCCGGCGGGCGCGGGCCTCTATGGCTGCCCCACCACGGTGAACAATGTCGAATCGATTGCGGTCGTGGGCACGATCCTGCGGCGCGGAGCGGAGTGGTTCGCGGGCTTTGGCCGGGCGAACAATACCGGCACCAAGCTGATGTGCATCAGCGGCCACGTGAACAAGCCCTGCAATGTCGAGGAGGCCATGAGCATCCCGCTGAAGCAGTTGCTGGAAGAGCATTGCGGTGGCGTTCGGGGCGGCTGGGACAATCTGAAGGCCGTGATCCCGGGTGGATCTTCGGTGCCGCTGATCACGCGCGAGATGTCGGAAACGGCCCTGATGGATTTCGACAGCCTGCGCGAGATGCGTTCGGGTCTGGGGACCGCCGCCGTCATCGTGATGGACAATTCCACCGACCTGGTGAAGGCGATCGCGCGGATCAGCTACTTCTACAAGCACGAGAGCTGCGGCCAGTGCACGCCTTGCCGCGAGGGCACAGGCTGGATGTGGCGAGTGCTGGAGCGGATGTCGATCGGCGAGGCGGATCCGTCCGAAATCGACATGCTGCTGGAGGTCTCGACCCAGATCGAGGGCCATACGATCTGCGCGCTCGGCGACGCAGCGGCCTGGCCGGTGCAGGGGCTGATCCGGCATTTCCGTCACGAGATCGAGGATCGCATCTCGCAATATCGCACCCGTCGGGCGAATTTCGCCGGGCACGCGATCGCTGCGGAGTGATCATGCGGGTTGTCGCTGTCATCGCGATCGGGGGACTGGTGCTTGGAGCCTGCGGTTCCGAGCCCGACTCTGCTGCGCCCGAGGCTCCCGTCCCGGCGATGACGCCCGCTGCCCCCACGCCTCCCGTTTCCGCCGTGGCCCTGACTGAAGCCAGTCTGATTTCGGTCTGCCGCGCAGGGCTGTCGTTCATGCACGACCAGCCCGTCGGCGAGATCCGGTCCGACGGCGTTGCGGACGGGATCATGACCGCATCCTGGCGCGCGCCGGTCGATGGCGGTCGCCGTTTTGCCGATTGCCGCGTCGAGAACGACACGATCCAGTGGCGCCCCGCTCGCCTGCCCGACGGCCAGACAGCCACGTGGTCGAACACCCCCACCGACCCGGTCGTCCGTTTTTCCTTCGAGGGCGACCAGATCGTCCTGAACCAGACCAATCCAGACGGAACAGCATCGCAAGCGATGTTGCCCGTTCCGGTGCAACAAGAGGCCGCTTCCTGATGCCTATCGCCAAGGTCAACGGCGTCGAGACCGAGTTCGAGCCCGGCATGACCGTGCTCCAGGTCGCCGAGCGCGCGGGTGCCGAGATTCCGCGCTTCTGCTACCATGAGCGGCTGTCGATCGCCGGCAACTGCCGCATGTGCCTGGTCGAGGTGAAGCCCGGACCGCCCAAGCCCCAGGCGTCCTGCGCCCTGCCAGCCGCTGAAGGTCAGGAGATCTTCACCGACACGGCGATGGTGAAGAAGGCGCGCGAAGGGGTGATGGAGTTCCTGCTCATCAACCATCCGCTGGACTGCCCGATCTGCGACCAGGGCGGCGAGTGCGACCTGCAGGACCAGGCCATGGGCTATGGCCGCGATGGCTCGCGCTATGCCGAGAACAAGCGCGCGGTCGAAGAAAAGAACATGGGTCCGACGGTCAAGACCTTCATGACCCGCTGCATCCAGTGCACCCGCTGCGTGCGGTTCGTGACCGAGGTCGCCGGCGTGCCGGACATCGGCATGATCAGCCGCGGCGAGGATGCCGAGATCACCACCTATCTTGAAAAGGCAGTCGATTCCGAACTGTCCGGCAACGTCAATGACCTTTGCCCCGTCGGGGCGCTGACGCACCGGCCCTGGCAGTTCCACTATCGCCCGTGGGAGCTGAAGCGCACCGAGACCATCGACGTCATGGACGCCCTGGGCTCCAACATCTCGGCCCAGGCCAAGGGTGCCGAAGTGATGCGGATCCTGCCGCGCGTGAACGAGGGCATCAACGAGGAGTGGCTGTCGGACAAGAGCCGCTACATCGTCGATGGTCTGCAGAAGCGTCGACTGGACCGGCCGTATGTGCGTGACAACGGACGCCTGCGAGCCGCGTCCTGGGACGAGGCGCTCGGCGTCGTGGCGGCCCGGCTGACGCAATCGCAACCAGACCGGATCGGTGTCATCGCGGGTGATCTGCAGGATGCCGAATCCATGAAGGCGACGCTGGACCTGTTCCGCGCGCTGGGCTCGGCCAACACGGATTGCCGCCAGGATGGATCGGCACTGGGCGTCGGTCCGCGCGAGGGCTGGCTGTTCAACTCGGGCATCGCAGGGATCGAACAGGCGGACGTCATCCTGCTGGTCGGGGTCAATCCCCGGACCGAGGCCCCGCTGCTGAATGCGCGTCTGCGCAAGGCCTGGCTGAGTGGCAAGACCGAGATTCTGGTGATCGGCGAGCAAGCCGATCTGACCTATGAATACAGTTATCTGGGCGCAGGATCGAAGACCCTGTCGAAGCTGCCCAAGCCAGCCGCGGATCTGCTGGCGAAGGCCGAGCGGCCGGCGATCATCGTCGGTGGCGGGGCGATTTCGGGCGAGGCCGGCCCGTCCGTGCTCAACGCACTCGGGGCGCTGGCCAAGAAGGTCGGCGTGATCGCCGAAGGTTGGAATGGCTTCAATGTCCTGCACACAGCGGCATCGCGTGTGGCGGGTCTGGACATGGGCTTTGTGCCCGCCGACGGCGGTCTGAGTGCGGTTCAGATGGTCCAGACCGGCGCGCTGGATGTGCTGTTCCTGCTGGGGGCCGACGAGATCGACGCCTCGGCATCGGACGCGTTCAAGGTCTATCTGGGCAGCCATGGCGACAACGGCGCCCATGGGGCCGATGTGATCCTGCCCGGCGCGGCCTATACCGAAAAGGCCGGCCTGTATGTGAACACCGAGGGCCGGGTGCAGATGGCCGAGCGGGTGGTCTTTCCCAAGGGTGAGGCCAAGGACGACTGGGCCATCGTTCGGGCCTTGTCGGAACGGGTCGGCCGGACGTTGCCCTATGACAGTCTCGACCAGCTTCGGACCCGGTTGATGGCGGATCATCCGACCTTCGGCCGGATCGACTATCTGGCTCCGGCGCAGGCGTTCGACGTTGCGTCGTTGGGCAAGAAGGGCGACCTGGGCGACACGGGCTTCGTATCCGCCGTGCCCGACCCCTATCTGAACAACCCGATCGCGCGAGCCAGTGCGACCATGGCCGAGTTGTCCGCCCTGCGGATCGCCCCGGTCGCCATGGCAGCGGAGTAGGTCATGGATCCCACCACTTCCTTCTGGACCACCCCTGTCGGCTGGACCCTGGCCACCACTGGCGCGATCGTGCTCGTCACCGTCGGCGTGCTGATCTCTGTCGCCTTTCTTCTGTTGGCCGATCGCAAGATCTGGGCGGCCGTCATGATGCGGAAGGGCCCCAATGTCGTAGGCCCGTTTGGACTGCTGCAGTCCTTTGCCGACATGATCAAATTCGTGCTGAAAGAGATCGTCGTCCCGGCCGGAGCCGACAAGGCTGTCTTCCTGCTGGCCCCGATCATCACCGTCATCACGGCCTTCATCGTCTGGGCGGTGATCCCGTTCGCGCCGGGCTGGGTCATCTCGGACCTGAACGTCGGCATCCTGTACGTTTTCGCGATCAGCTCGCTGGGCGTCTACGGGATCATCATGGGCGGCTGGGCGTCCAACTCGAAATATCCGTTCCTGGGGTCGCTTCGGTCTGCGGCGCAGATGGTGTCCTATGAGGTCTCGATCGGACTGGTGATCGTCAATGTCATCATCCTGGCCGGCACGATGAACCTGACGGCGATCGTCCTGCAGCAGCAGGGCTGGATCTGGAACTGGTTCGCCTTCGGGGGCGGGGCAGGGACCTGGCCGACGGTCCTCGTGATGTTCCCCATGGCGATCATCTTCTTCGTCTCGGCCCTGGCCGAGACGAACCGCCCGCCCTTCGACCTGCCAGAGGCCGAGTCCGAACTGGTGGCTGGCTATCAGGTCGAATACTCGTCGACGCCATACCTGCTGTTCATGATGGGTGAGTACGTCAACATCATCTTCATGTGCGCCATGATCAGCCTGCTGTTCTTTGGCGGCTGGAACCCCGGGTTCGACGTCTCGCTGATCGGGCTTGAGACCTGGCCGGAGTGGGCGGCCAATCTGTTCTATCTCGTGGTGCTGAGCCTCAAGATCGTCTTCTGGTTCTTCATGTTCGCGATGGTGAAGACCTTCGTGCCGCGTTACCGCTATGACCAGTTGATGCGGCTGGGCTGGAAGATCTTCCTGCCAACCTCGCTGGTCGCTGTGGTCGCCGTCTCGGCCTGGCGCGTGTTCGTGGTGGGGTCGTGATGCGCGTCCTTGCATCCATCCTGATCATTGGAACGCTGGCCGGCTGTGCGCCGGACCCTTCGACACCAACCTCGCCCCTGCAATGGCAGCGGCGGCAGGAGGCCATCGAGCAGCGCGAGGCCGAACGCCAGACCCAGTGCGCCCAACCTGCCAGAGCCGCAGACGCCCGGTGCGCTGCGCGTCCCGGAGCCCGATCATGATTGCCCGTATCCAACAGACCGTGAAGGGGGCGCTGCTTGTCGATCTGGTCGGCGCCCTGGGCCTGACCTTGCGTGAGTTCTTCCGACCCAAGCACACGGTGAACTATCCGTTCGAGCGCAATCCGCAGTCGCCCCGGTTCCGCGGTGAACACGCGCTGCGCCGCTATCCCAACGGCGAGGAACGCTGCATCGCCTGCAAGCTGTGCGAGGCCATCTGCCCTGCCCAGGCCATCACAATCGAAGCCGAGCCGCGCGCCGACGGCAGTCGCCGTACGACCCGCTACGACATCGACATGGTCAAATGCATCTACTGCGGCCTGTGTCAGGAGGCCTGTCCCGTCGATGCGATCGTCGAGGGACCGAACAGCGAGTTCGCGACCGAGACGCGCGAGGAGCTGTATTTCGACAAGGCCCGCCTGCTCGACAACGGCGACCGCTGGGAACGCCAGATCGCCAAGAACCTGGAGCTCGATGCGCCGTACAGGTGACGGCGTTTTGTGTGTAGCGCCCCATCCGAGGCGTGAAAGTCGCTTCTATTCGTAGCGATCGATGTCTAAGAGGTGCGGCGATTCCGCCGCACCAAATCCGAGTCTGAAAGGGCGAAAGCCTCCATGCTGCAAGGCATAGCCTTCTATCTGCTGGCGACGGTCGCCGTGGTCTCTGCCCTGCTGGTGGTGACCGCGCGCAATCCCGTGCACAGCGTGCTGTTTCTGATCCTGGCCTTCTTCTCGTCCGCCGGTCTGTTCGTGCTGCTTGGGGCCGAGTTCCTGGCGATGCTGCTGGTTGTCGTTTACGTCGGCGCAGTCGCGGTGCTGTTCCTGTTCGTCGTGATGATGCTCGATGTGGATTTCGTCCGGCTTCGCGAAGGGTTTGCGCGCTATCTCCCGTTCGCCCTCGTGATCGCTGCCGTGCTGCTGACCGAGATGATCCTGATATCCCTTGCTGTGGTGAACGGCGGAGCCGCGGCCGGACTGGATACGCTGACGCCAGCGACACCGGAGGCGTCCAACATCGAGGTCATCGGGCGGGTGCTCTACACCGACTATGTCTACATCTTCCAGGCGGCCGGGATCGTGCTGCTGATCGCCATGATCGGTGCCATCGTCCTGACCCTGCGGCACAAGCCCGGGGTCAAGCGCCAGAGCGTGGCGACCCAGGTCGGACGCGACGCGAAAACGGCGATCGAGATCAAGGCAGCCGTCACGGGTGCCGGCCTGAACCCCGAGGAGCTCCGCTGATGGTCGTTACCCTCGCGCACTATCTTGCCGTGGCGGCCATGCTGTTCACGATCGGGGTGTTCGGCATCTTCGTGAACCGCAAGAACGTCATCATCATCCTGATGTCGGTCGAGCTGATCCTGCTGGCGGTGAATATCAATTTCGTCGCCTTCTCGGCCTATCTGAACGACGTGCAGGGGCAGATCATGGCCATGTTCGTCCTGACGGTGGCGGCCGCAGAAGCCGCCGTCGGTCTGGCCATTCTGGTGACCTTCTTCCGCAATCGCGGCGACATCGCCGTCGATGACGCTTCGATGATGAAGGGCTGATCGTGAGTTTCGAACTGCTTGTCATCCTCGGCGTCTTCGCGCCGTTGCTCGGGGCCGCTGTCGTCGGCTTCTTCGGTCGCCGGCTGGGCGATATTCCGTCGCAGGCCATCACGACCGGTCTACTGTTCTTCTCCTGTGCTGTGGCCTGGATCGTGTTTTCCCAGTGGACCTGGGGCGGGCTCGAGGCCTTCACGATCAGACTGGCTCCGTTCATCAATGTCGGTGATTTCCAGTCGGCCTGGTCGATCCGGATCGATGCCCTGTCGGCGGTCATGCTGGTCGTCGTCACCAGCGTGTCCTCGCTCGTGCACCTGTATTCCTGGGGCTATATGGCCGAGGATGACAGCCGGCCGCGCTTCTTCGCCTATCTGTCGCTGTTCACCTTCGCCATGCTGGCCCTGGTCACGGCCGCCGACTTCATGCAGCTATTCTTCGGCTGGGAAGGCGTGGGTCTGGCGTCCTATCTGCTGATCGGCTTCTGGTACAAGAAGCCCACGGCCAGCGCCGCCGCGATCAAGGCCTTTGTCGTCAACCGGGTCGGTGATTTCGGTTTTGCGCTGGGTATCATCACTGTCTTCTGGATGTTCGGCACGATCGAGTTCGCCGAGCTGTTCCCGTTGATCGCCTCGCGCGAGAACACTGGCTGGGTCTTCCTGAACCACGATTGGTCCGCGCTCGATCTGGCCGGGGTGCTGCTGTTCATCGGTGCCATGGGCAAGTCGGCACAGTTCTTCCTGCACACCTGGCTGCCCGACGCCATGGAGGGCCCGACGCCGGTGTCGGCCCTGATCCATGCCGCCACCATGGTGACGGCGGGCGTCTACATGGTCTGCCTGCTGAGCCCGATCTATGAATACGCGCCGACGGCCTCGCTCCTGATCGCGATCACGGGCGGGATCACGGCCCTGTTCGCAGCCACGGTCGGTCTGGCACAGAACGACATCAAGCGGGTCATCGCCTATTCGACCTGTTCGCAGCTTGGCTACATGTTCTTCGCGGCGGGTGTCGGGGCCTATCAGGCCGCCATGTTCCACCTGTTCACCCACGCCTTCTTCAAGGCCCTGCTGTTCCTCGGTGCCGGTTCGGTGATCCACGGCATGCATCACGAGCAGGACATGCGGAAGATGGGCGGGCTTTGGAAGCTGCTGCCGGTCACCTATGCCGTGATGATGATCGGGACGATCGCCATCACCGGCCTCGGCATCCCCGGACACGAGTTCAAATTCGGGTTTGCGGGCTTCTACTCCAAGGACTCCATCCTCGAGAGCGCCTTTGCCTCGGCCAACTACAGCCCGGCGGGCCTGTTCGTTTTCTTCATCGGCCTGTTTGCAGCCGGTCTGACGGCCTACTATTCGTGGCGTCTGATCTTCATGACCTTCCACAACAAGCCGGCCTGGAAGGACGCCGAGCACGCGGCGCATGACGACCATGCCAGCGCCGCGCAGCTGGAAACCCACTCCGAGCCCCTCGCTGACGATCATGCGCATGCCCATGATGATCATGGCCACGGCGACCACGGTCATCATGGCCCGCTGAAGCCACACGAGAGCCCGTGGGTGATGCTGGTCCCGCTGCTGCTGCTGTCGGTCGGCGCGGTGGCGTCCGGCTTTGCCTTCTACGAATACTTTGTCGGTCATCACGAACACGACTTCTGGCGTGGCGCTATCTTCACCGCGGCCGACAACCATGTCCTGCATGACAGTCACGAGGTCCCGACTTGGGTGCTTTGGGCCCCGCTGGTGGTGTCCGGCATCGGGACCCTGGCCGCGATCTGGCTCTATGTGCTGAAAGAAGGCCTGGCGCGTCGCCTGGCTGACCGGAAGGGGCCGCTCTGGACGTTCCTGTACAATAAATGGTTCTTCGACGAGCTGTACGACCTGTTCTTCGTCAAGGGGGCCCGGGTTCTGGGTGACTTCTTCTGGAAGATCTGCGACGTGCGTATCATCGACGGCCTCGGCCCGAACGGGGCTGCCTGGGCGGCGCTGAAATCAGCCGGGCGTCTGGCACGTGTCCAGTCCGGCTATGTCTATCACTATGCGTTCGTGATGCTGATCGGCGTGGCCGTTCTGCTGGCGTTCGCCCTTAACGCCTGGGGAGCGTGACCATGCCCCATATCCTGACGATCGTGACGTTTCTGCCCCTCCTGGGGGCTGCCGTGATCTTCGGTGCGCGCCTGCTGGCGAAGTCCGATGAGGCGTCTGCCGGCACCGCCCGCTGGGTCGCAATGCTCACGACGCTGGCGACGCTGGCGGTTTCTGTCCTGCTGGTGATACAGTTCGATCCAGCCAATCCGACCTATCAGTTCGTCGAGAATTTCGCCTGGTTCGCCGGGGCGGGCTACCACATGGGCGTAGACGGGATCTCGATCCTGTTCGTGCTGCTGACGGCCTTCCTGATGCCGATCTGCATCCTGGCCAGCTGGAAGTCGATCGAAACGCGCGTCGTCGAGTACATGATCGCCTTCCTGGTGCTGGAGACGCTGGTGATCGGCGTGTTCTGCGCGCTGGATCTGTTCCTGTTCTACATCTTCTTCGAAGGCACGCTGGTGCCGATGTTCCTGATCATCGGGATCTGGGGCGGGGCCAACCGGATCTACGCCTCGTACAAATTCTTCCTCTACACCCTTCTGGGGTCGGTCCTGATGCTGCTGGCCATGCTCTGGATGGCCAATGAGGCCGGCACAACCAGCATTCCGGCACTCAAGGAGTATGCCTTCTCGGCCCAGGCCCAGCCGCTGCTGTGGCTGGCCTTCTTTGCCTCCTTCGCGGTCAAGATGCCGATGTGGCCGGTCCATACCTGGCTGCCCGACGCTCACGTCCAGGCGCCAACGGCGGGCTCGGTCATTCTGGCCGGCATCCTGCTGAAGCTCGGCGGTTACGGCTTCATCCTTTTCAACGTGCCGATGTTCCCGCTGGCGTCGCAACAGTTCGCACCGCTGGTGTTCGCCCTGTCCGTGATCGCGATTGTCTATACGTCGCTGGTCGCCTTCCGTCAGACGGACATCAAGAAGCTGATCGCCTATTCGTCGGTGGCCCACATGGGCTTCGTGACCATGGGGATCTTCAGCGGCAACGCGTTGGGCATTCAGGGTGCCGTCTTCCAGATGCTGAGCCACGGCCTGATCTCGGGCGCGCTCTTCCTCTGTGTCGGCGTGGTCTATGACCGGATGCACACACGCGAAATCGCGGCCTATGGCGGACTGACCAGCCGGATGCCCTGGTATGCGGCGATCTTCCTGATGTTCACCATGGCCAATGTCGGCCTGCCGGGGACATCGGGCTTCATCGGCGAGATCCTGACGATGACGGCCGTATACGAGGCCTCGACCTGGGCGGCGCTGGTCGCGGCCTCGGGCGTGATCTTCTCGGCCGTCTATGCGCTGACGCTGTACCGGAACGTCATGTTCGGCGAGATCACCAACCCGGCCCTGCTGACGATCACCGACATCGACAAGCGCGAGCTCGCGATCTTTGTGCCCTTGATCGTCGGGACGATCTGGCTGGGCGTCCAGCCCGGCCTGGTGCTCGACTATACCGCCGCATCCGTCGATGCGGTCGTGACCACCTATCGCGCCGCGATCGGCGGGTGAGACCCTGATGCCTGATCTATCCCTTGCTCTTCCCCTCGCGGCCTCCGAACTGACCCTGACGATCGGGGCGCTGGTGCTGCTGGTGCTCGGCGCCTTCCTCGGCGAAAAGTCGGCGCGTCTCGTTTCGATCCTGTCCGTCGCCCTGCTGGTGGCCGGTGCTGCGGTTGCCGCGACAGGTCCGCTGGGCGTCGCCTTCGACGGTGCCTTCGTGGCCGATCCGCTGGCTGTCTATGGCAAGGTCGCCATCTATCTGCTGAGCGCCGTGGCCGTGATCCTCGGCGGCGGCTGGATCCAGCGCAACCGGATCGCCAAATTCGAATATCCCATCCTGATCGTTCTGGCCGCTGTCGGGATGAGCATGATGGCGTCGTCGGGCGACCTGATCTCGATGTATGTCGGGATCGAGCTGCACTCGCTGGCCCTGTACGTGCTGGCCGCCTATCACCGCGACGACCTCAAGGCGTCGGAGGCCGGGCTGAAGTATTTCGTGCTGGGTGCCCTGTCGTCGGGTCTGCTGCTCTACGGAGCCAGCCTCGTCTATGGCTTCACAGGCTCGATGCGGTTCGAGGATATCGCCGCAGTTGCTGCTGATGGTGAAGCCAATGTCGGACTGATCTTCGGACTGGTGTTCCTGATTTGCGGTCTGGCGTTCAAGGTCTCGGCGGCACCGTTCCACATGTGGACCCCCGACGTCTACGAGGGTGCACCGACGCCTGTCGTCGCCCTGTTCGCTACCGCACCCAAGATGGCGGCAATGGTCCTGATCGGGCGCGTCCTTTCAGAGGGCTTTGGCGGGATCCATGACCAGTGGTCTCAGGTACTGATCCTCATCTGCCTGATTTCCTTCGCGGTCGGAGCCATCGGCGGCATCGCCCAGAAGGATGTGCAGCGACTGCTGGCCTATTCCTCGATTGCCAATATCGGCTACGCGCTGCTGGGCATTGCGGCCGGGACGGAGCAGGGCCTCCAGGCCATGCTGATGTTCATGACCCTGTATGTCATCGACCAGATCGGTTTCTTTGCCATCCTGCTGTCGCTGTCGAAGTCCGGCCGTCCGATCCGCAGGATCGCCGATCTGGCCGGTTTGAAGACGGACCGCCCGCTGACAGCGGTGGCGATCACCATCCTGTCGCTCTCGGTCCTGGGCATGCCGCCTTTTTCGGGCTTTTGGGGCAAGTATTATGTCTTCGGAGCGGCCGCCGAAGCCGGCTACTGGCAGGTCGCAGCCGTCGGTCTGGTCGCCTCGGTCGTGGCCGCATTCTATTATCTTCGGATCATCAAGCTGATGTGGTTCGATGCGCCGCTGGATGCGGTGAAGACGGACAAGGCCCCGGTCGAATCCCAGTGGATCGGCTGGGCCAGCGCTGCCTTTGCCTTCCCGCTGGTGATCGTCGGCCTGACCTGGCTCGAGCCCCTGACAAAGATCGCGGCCTCCGGCTTCGGAGCCGGTTAGGCGGTGAGCGCCGCCGCCACAGTTCTGCTTGATCAGACGGATTCCACCAATGCCGAGGCACGGCGTCGCGCTGACGCCGGAGAGACCGGACCAGTGTGGATCGTGGCGCGGCGTCAGACCTCGGGGCGCGGGCGCCGTGGTCGGGAATGGCTCAGCGAGACGGGCAATCTGGCGGCAACCCTCCTGATGACGACGGCAAAGGCCCCGGCTGAGGCAGCCCAGGTCACCTTTATTGCGGCTCTGGCGGTCGCCGATCTGCTCGATGCCTTCGTTGTCCGGGACAGCGTCACGATCAAATGGCCCAATGATGTGCTCATCAAGGGTGCCAAGGCGGCGGGCATCCTGGTGGAGTCGGGAACCCATCCGTCCGGGCGGCTCTGGCTGGCGGTCGGCATCGGGGTCAATCTCGCCCACGCGCCCGACGACACCGAGCGGCCCGCGACATCGGTGGCGGCGCATCTTCGACCCGACATCGCCTATGCCCCGCCGGTCGAGGCGGGTGCCGCGGTCCTTGCAGACGCTTTTGCCGTCTGGATGGGGCGTTGGGAAACGCTCGGCTTCCAGCCCGTGCTTGATGCCTGGGCAGCCCGGACCCCAGGTCTCGACCAGCCGTGCGTGGCACGCCTTGGTCATGAGACGGTGTCAGGCGTTGCGGATGGCGTGGCGCCTGACGGGTCGCTGCGGATGCGCTTGGCAGACGGGTCGCTGCGGCTGATTTCTGCGGGCGACGTCTTTTTCAACGAGGCCGCGTGATGCTGCTGGCGATCGAACAGGGAAACACCAATACGCTGTTTGCCGTGCATGACGGCGAAACCTGGATTGCCCAGTGGCGGACCGCGACCGAAAGCAACCGGACCGGGGACGAATACGCCGTCTGGCTGAACCAGTTGCTGGAAATGCGCGGCCTGTCGATGCAGCGGCTGGATGGCTGCATCATTTCCAGCGTGGTGCCGCAGTCGATCTTCAATCTGCGAAACCTCGCCCGTCGGTACCTGAACGTCGAGCCTCTGGTGATCGGCGAAAATGCGCTGCTTGGCATTGATGTCCGCATCACCAAGCCGACCGAGGCGGGGGCTGACCGGCTGGTCAACGCCATCGGTGCGCACCTGACCTATCCGGGCGATCTGCTCTTGATTGACAGCGGAACGGCCACCACCTTTGACATCGTCGCGGCCGACGGGGCATTCGAGGGTGGGCTGATCGCGCCCGGGATCAACCTCAGCCTTCAGGCGCTTCATGAGGCCGCCGCAAAATTGCCCCGGATCGCCATCCAGAAGCCGGATCGGGTGATCGGCAAGGACACGGTCGCTGCCATGCAATCCGGGGTCTTCTGGGGCTACATCGCCCTGATCGAGGGGCTGGTGGATCGCATCAAGACGGAATGGGGACGCCCCATGACCGTCATCGGAACCGGCGGCGTCGCCTCGCTGTTTGAAGGCGCAACGAATTCTATCGACCGGTTTGATCCGGACCTGACCATCCGCGGCCTGCTGGAAATCTGGCACCGCAATTCTGATTTGAAAGACACATGAAACCAAACGCCAGCGACGAGCTCGTCTTCCTGCCCCTGGGCGGGTCGGGCGAGGTCGGCATGAACCTCAATGCCTACGGCTATGGGCCGGAAGCCAACCGACAGTGGATGATTGTCGATGTCGGCGTCACCTTTGGCGACCAGTCGACTCCCGGCGTGGACATCATTGTCCCCGACCCGTCCTTCCTTGAAGGCGAGACGATCAAGGGCATCGTCCTGACCCATGCGCACGAGGACCATATCGGTGCGCTGGCCTGGCTGTGGAGCCGGATCAAGGCCCCGCTCTATGCGACGCCGTTCACGGCTTTCCTGATCCGCGAAAAGCTGCGCGATGCGGGCATCCTCAAGGACGTCAAGATCATCGAGGTGCCGATGGGCGGCCACATCGATCTGGGACCGTTCCAGGTCGACATGATCACCATGACCCACTCGATCGCCGAGCCGAATGGTCTGAAGATCACCACTCCACTGGGGACCGTGTTTCATACCGGCGACTGGAAGCTGGACCCCAATCCCGTCATCGGCAAGCCGACCGACATCGCCGCGATCCAGAAGATGGGCGACGACGGCCTTCTGGCCATGGTCTGCGACTCCACCAATGTGTTCGTTGAGGGCGAGGCAGGGTCTGAACTCGAGGCCCAGGAGGGGCTCATCCAGTTGATCGGCTCGCTCAAGACCGGTCGGATCGCCGTCGGCTGTTTCGCGTCGAACGTGGCGCGGATGGTCAGCGTCATGAAGGCGGCCGAAAAGGCCGGTCGTCGCGTCGCGCTGGCGGGCCGCTCCATGCACCGTATCACGGCTGCCGCGAAACACGTCGGGCTGTTCGGCGACTCCAAGCGCATCCTGTCGGAAGACGAGGCGCGCGGCTGGCCGGCCAACGAAATCCTGTATCTCTGCACCGGAAGCCAGGGCGAGGACCGCGCGGCGCTTTCGCGTGTGTCTCATGGCACCCATCCCTTCATCAAGCTGGGTCTCGGCGACCACTGCCTGTTCTCGTCGCGGGTCATCCCGGGCAACGAGATGGCCATCGCCGAACTGCAGGACCGGCTGGCTGACCGCGGTGTCCGGCTCTACACAGAAAAGGACCATCCTGGCATCCATGTGTCGGGGCATCCCTGCCGCGACGAGATGCGCCAGATGTATGCCTGGGCCCGGCCCCGGATCGCGATCCCGACCCACGGCATGCGCCGCCACCTGATGGAACATGCGGCGCTCGCTCGCGAGCTGGGCGTGCCGGAGACCGTAACGCCCCGGAACGGCGACATGGTCCGCCTGGCCCCCGGGCCGGCGACCATCGTCGATGAGGTCCCGAATGGCCGACTGTACGTCGACGGTGGCATGGTGGTGACCGAACAGGGCGAGGCCCTGCGCGAGCGGCGGCACGCCTCGACCAATGGTGTGCTGGTCGTCAGCTTTGCCATGGACAAGCGCGGCTCGATCGTTTCGGACATCGACGTGCGCGCCATCGGCCTGCCCGGTGACGAGGTCACGCCTCTGGGCGAGGCGCTCGATGATCTGGCTGAACGGGTCGAGCAGGCCGTCGGCAGTCTCAAGGGCGGGGCCAAGGACGATGACATGGTCGTCGAACAGGCGGTCGGGCGCGTGCTGAAGAAGGCCGCGCAGCAGATCTGGGATCGCCGGCCGATCGTCGAAACGGTCATTCTCCGGCTCTGAGTCATGGGGCGAGCAGGGGATCGGGTGAAGGCGACCGGGGATCAGGTCCTCGATCGCGTCCGCCATGCCCGTCACCCGCTTCACGGGGTCGCCAAGTGGACCCTGATCGGGTTTCAGGCGCTCAGCGGCGTGTTCGCGCTTTTCTGCCTGATCAATCTCGGTTTGAGCCTGTCGACGTTCCGGGGCGAAAATCCCGCCGCCCGAACCGCGCATGAGCTGGGGGTGCTCTGGTTCAGCACGCCAAATGGTCAGACGACATCGGATCGGGCGTTTGAGGTCATCCATGGGGGCAGGCTGGGAACCGAGCCCGGTGCTGCCGCCATCCGCGCCCATTTCGAGGCCGCAAGCGAGGGAGGCACCTTCCTGCTGGATCAGGTCATGGTCGACCGGATGGAAGCAGTTAATGGCCGCATCGACGGACGCGTCCTGCCATCCGGCATCTATGTCGGGGCGCACGCGCTGGGGCCCGACAGTCCGCCCATGGTGTGGGTCACCAAATGGCTGGCCCATTACATGCTGTTCCCCCGCCATGCCTACATCCTGGTGGTGCCGGAGACGGGGCCTGCCCTGGTGTTCTCAGCCAGTCAGAACGGGAAATTTCCTGGCGAAACCGAGGCGCTCGACCGGCTGACGGCGCGGATCACGCCTTATGACGATCGTGCCTATGACTTTCCCAGCTCTGGCGAAGCCCTGCACGAGATGACGATCGTCAGTCGGGACCCGTCGGTCGTGGCACGGGCCCCGCAGGCGCTGGATGCGGCGCGCGAAAGGCTGGAGGCCCTGGAGCAGACTTATGGCCTGCTGGCCCCCAACTCCAACACGGTCGTGGGATGTATTCTGCAAGATGCCGGCCTCGTCGAGCCTGAGGTGCGACGATCCATCCTGCTGGCATTCCGGGCTCCTGGGCTGGGTGCCGCTTGCCCCGGTGCGTTGCAGGGGTCATAGCGAGCCATGATCGGAAGATTGAACCACGTCGGCATCGCGACCCCTTCGATCGAGGACAGTGTCCGCGTCTATCGCGACATGCTGGGTGCGACGGCGATCGGCGAGCCGTTCGACCTGCCTGAGCAGGGCGTCCGCGTCTGCTTCGTCGATGTGCCCAATACCCAGATCGAGCTCATCGAGCCGCTTGGTGAAACGTCGACCCTTCACGGATTCTTCGAGAAAAACCCGCGTGGTGGCCAGCATCACCTGTGTTTCGAGGTCCCCGACATTCTTGTGGCGAGGGATGAGATGATCGCCAAAGGTGCCAGGATCCTCGGCAGCGGAGCGCCGCGCATCGGGGCCCACGGAACACCGATCCTGTTCCTGCATCCGCGCGAGATGGGCGCCCTGTTGATCGAACTGATGGAAACTCCAAAGGAAGCCCACTGATGCCAATCGGTCCGATCACCATGTTCGCCGTTTACATCGTCTGCTGGTGGACGGTCCTGTTTGCCGTGCTGCCGATCGGCATGTCGGAAGAGGCCCAGGAGCGTCCGACGGATGGAGCCCAGTGGGGTGCGCCGAAAAACCCCCGTCTGAAGCAGAAATTCCTGACCACGACTTGGGTCTCGGCTCTGCTGTGGGCATTTGTCATGATCCTGCTGTGGACCGGGTGGCTGCCGCTGCCGAACGTGGGCTGACGCCTAGCTTTTGCCCTCATGACCCGGCTAAAGCTCAGGTCGCCCTGACAAACCGGATTCTGCCATGCGCCTGTCGCGCTATTTCCTGCCTACCCTGAAAGAAGCGCCCTCGGACGCCCAGATCGTGTCGCATCAGCTGATGCTGCGCGCGGGCCTGATCAAACAGGAGGCGGCGGGGATTTATGCCTGGCTGCCGCTCGGCCTGCGCGTGCTGAACCGCATCGAACAGATCGTGCGCGAGGAACAGGAGCGGGCAGGGGCGGTCGAACTGCTGATGCCGACCCTGCAGCTGGCGGACCTGTGGCGCGAAAGCGGCCGCTACGATGCCTATGGCCCGGAGATGCTGCGGATTACCGACCGCCACGAGCGCGAGCTACTGTACGGCCCCACGAACGAGGAGATGGTCACCGACATCTTCCGCAGCTTCGTCAAGAGCTACAAGGCGCTGCCGCTGAACCTGTTTCACATCCAGTGGAAGTTCCGCGACGAGCGCCGGCCACGGTTCGGGGTCATGCGCGGTCGCGAATTCCTGATGAAGGACGCCTATTCCTTCGACATCGACGAGGCCTCGGCGCGCAAGGCCTATAACCGGATGTTCGTGGCCTATCTGAACACCTTTGCCCGGCTGGGTCTCAAGGCTGTGCCCATGCGCGCCGATACCGGCCCGATCGGCGGCGACCTGAGCCACGAGTTCATCGTCCTTGCCGAGACAGGCGAGAGCCAGGTGTTCTGCGACAAGGCCCTGGTCGAGATGCCCGCACCGGGCCCCGGTGTGGACTGGGATGATCTGCAGGCCATCGTTGACGAGCGGATCGGCAAGTATGCCGCCACCGAAGAGATGCATGATGAGGCCCTCTTCGAAAGCCAGACGGCCGAGGCGGATCGCCTGACCGCGCGTGGGATCGAGGTGGGCCATATCTTCTATTTCGGGACGAAATACTCGGCACCGATGAAGGCGAAAGTCGCGGGGCCGGATGGCAAGGACACCGATGTCCACATGGGCAGCTATGGGGTCGGGGTATCGCGCTTGCTGGGTGCCATTATCGAGGCCAGCCATGATCAGGCCGGCATTATCTGGCCCGACGCCGTGGCCCCGTTCGACGTCGTCGTGATCAACCTGCGCGTCAACGACGAGGCGGTCTGCGTGGCCTGCGAGGAGGCTGTCGCGAAACTCGAGGCGGCCGGGCGATCGGTGCTCTACGACGACACGGACGAACGTCCGGGTGGGAAGTTCGCGACAGCCGATCTGATCGGCATTCCCTGGCAGCTGACGATCGGGCCCAAGGGTCTGGCGGATGGCGTAGTCGAACTGAAACGTAGAGCCACCGGCGAGAAGCTGACCCTGCCGCTGGATCAGGCACTGGAGACGCTGGCTTGACGACCACGACCGGAAAGCCGGCGGGCGCCTTCTCCAGCTGGGAAATTGGCCTGGCGCTCCGCTACCTCCGCGCCAAGCGCAAGGAAGGCGGGGTCGCCCTGATCGCCATCATCAGCTTCGTCGGCATCATGCTGGCCGTTGCCGTGCTGATCAGCGTGATGAGCATCATGGCCGGGTTCCGGTCCGAGCTGCTCGGCCGGATGCTGTCGTTCAATGGCCATATGTACGTGGCCGGACCGGTCCTGACTTCGCCGGACCGGGACGCCATGCTCGAGCGGCTGCGCACCGTGCCGGGTGTCCAGAGCGTCAGCGCCATTACCGAGAACCAGGCGATCTTCCGGGCCAACGGCATTACGACGGGAGGCTTCGTCCGGGGTCTCAAGCCGGAGGATCTGGACGGCATGCAGTATGTCGCCTCCAGCCTGTCGCCCGAGGCTCGCGCGAGTTTCGGCCAGGGTGCCTATGGCGGCGACAATATCCTCATCGGTCAGTCTCTTGCAGACGATCTGGGGCTCCGGATCGGAGATCCGATCACGCTTTATTCTCCAACAGGCGCGGACAGCGCGTTCGGAAACCTCGGTGGATTGCAGAAGACCTACAGGGTCGGGGGCACTTACTCGTCCGGTACGGCGGACTACGATCGCGCCTTCATCTTCATGCCCCTCGAGCAGGCCCAACTGTTCTTCGGGAAGGAAGGTCTCTGGGACGTCGTCGAGATGAAGGTCGCCGAGCCTGACAATGTGGTCCGCTATCTGAACCCTGTGCGCGAGGCAGCGGGGCCCGGGGCCATCGTCAGTGACTGGCGCGAGCGCCTCGCGGCCTTCTATGGCGCGCTGAAGGTCGAACGTGTGGCCATGAGCATCATCCTCGGGCTCGTCGTCGCCATCGCGGCGATGAACATCATCTCCGGCATCGTCATGCTGGTGAAGAACAAGGGGCGGGACATCGCCATCCTGAGGACGATCGGAGCCAGCCCGTCGTCGATCCTGCGAGTCTTCTTCATGGCCGGGGCCACGATCGGGGTCGCCGGTACGTTTGCGGGGCTGACGCTTGGACTGCTCTTCTGCTGGAACATCGGTGCGATCCAGGGGGCTGTCGAGGCCATCACCGGGGTCCAGGTCTTCAATGCCGACGTCTACATGCTGGACGCAATCCCGGCGCTTGTGGATCCGCTCGACGTCTTCTGGGTGGCCGTCTGGTCGCTGGTCATGAGCTGCGTGGCGAGCCTGCCGCCATCCTGGTCGGCCTCGCGGATCGATCCGGTCGAGGCTCTGCGTTATGAGTAGTCTTTCATCTTCCGCCCCCGTGCTGTCCGTCAGAGGCGTCACCCGAACATACAAGACCGGCCGCGGGGATCTGACGGTCCTGAAGGGTGTCGATCTGGACATCATGCCGGGCGAACTGGTCGGGCTGATCGGGCCATCGGGATCAGGCAAGTCGTCTCTGCTGCATGCCGCAGGTCTGCTGGAGCGACCCACCAGTGGGCGGATCCTGATCGACGGGGAGGATGTCGGGGCGCTCGACGAGCGCGCCCGCACGCGGATCCGCCTGTCGCGGATCGGCTTCGTCTACCAGTTCCACCATCTGCTTCCCGAGTTCGATGCGCGGGACAATGTTGCCCTGCCGCTTCGGATCGCAGGCCGGTCGCAGCCTGATGCGCGGCGGCTGGCCGAGGCTGCCCTTGGATCGCTGGGCCTGGCCGAGCGCGTGCTGCACCAGCCTCCGCAGATGTCGGGCGGCGAGCAGCAGCGCGTGGCCCTGGCGCGCGCCCTCGCCAACAGCCCGCGGTTGCTCCTGGCCGACGAGCCGACCGGCAACCTTGACCCGGCCACCAGCCATACGGTGTTCGAAGCCCTGCAGAAGCTGGTCAAGGAGACCGGCGTCGCGGCCCTGATCGCCACCCACAACATGGAACTGGCAGGGCATATGGATCGGGTCTTTGCCCTCAAGGATGGGCACCTCGAGGAGCGCCCGGCCGAGAGCCAGGCTTACTGAAGCCATCGCCAGCTTCAGGCGTCAGGAGTCTTCATGACCCATACGATCTTCATCGACGGCGAGGCCGGCACCACCGGACTTGAGATCCGCCAGCGGCTGGATGGGCGCGGCGATCTGCAGTTCATTTCGCTTGGCGACGAGCGACGCAAGGATGCGGCTGCGCGGCGTGACGCAATGAATGCTGCCGATGCCGTGATCCTGTGCCTGCCTGACGCCGCGGCCATTGAAGCCGTGGCGATGATCGACAACCCGAAGACCCGGGTGATCGATGCCTCGACCGCGTTCCGGACAGCAGAGGGGTGGACATATGGCTTTGCGGAGATGGATCACGGTCAGCGTGCTGCGATCGGGAGGGCGACCCGCGTGTCGAATCCGGGTTGCTATCCAACGGGCTTCATCGGCCTGATGCGGCCTTTGATCATGGCAGGCCTGGTGCCCGCAGACTGGCCCGTCAGCGTCAATGCCGTCTCCGGCTATTCCGGCGGGGGCAAGGCCATGATCGCGGAGTTCGAGGCGTCGGACCGACCGCAGCCATTCCGGGCTTATGGTCTTTCCCTGATGCACAAACATGTTCCCGAGATGACCCGGCATGCGGGGCTGAGCCGGGACGTGCTGTTCGCGCCTGCCGTTGGAAACTACCGGCAAGGCATGCTGGTCGAGGTTTCTCTCCACCTGGCGGCCCTGCCGGGCATGCCGACCCTGGAGGTTGTCCATTCTGTATTGTCCGATGCCTATGCTGGCAGCCGCTTTGTCGAGGTGGTCTCGCTGGAAGCAACGGAAGCGATGACGGGCCTCGATCCGGAAGGGCTGAACGGCACCAACCGGATGCGGCTGCATGTGTTCGGAGATCGAAGGGGCGGTCAGGCGCGGCTGGTGGCCCTGCTGGATAACCTTGGCAAGGGTGCATCCGGCGCAGCGGTCCAGAATCTGAACATCATGCTCGGTCTCGACGAGGGCACCGCGCTCACCTGATCGAAAGGCTTGAAACCCGCAGCGGATAACCGACGTATAGGGAACCATGACCCAGCCCCTATCACGCCGCCATCTCATGCTGACCGCCGGAGCCTTCGCCGCTGCTGGCTGTACCTCAGGGTCCGCCGACGCTTCGGTCGCGCAATATGCGTCGTCGCCGTTCCGCCGTCTGACCGAGGCCCAGTGGCGCGAGCGACTGCCTGCAGCCAGTTTCAATGTGCTGCGCCGGGAGGCCACGGAGCGCCCCTTTACCAGCCCGCTGGATGGCGAGAAACGGACCGGTGTGTTCCATTGCCGCGGCTGTGATCTGCCGCTGTTCCAGTCGGCCTGGAAATTCGACAGTCGGACGGGCTGGCCCAGTTTCTACCGCGCCATCGACGGCAGCGTGGGTACCAAGACCGACCTTCTGATCGGGTTTCCACGCACCGAATACCATTGCGCACGCTGCCTGGGGCATCAGGGACACATTTTCGACGATGGCCCGCGTCCGACGGGAAAGCGTTACTGCAACAACGGCGTTGCGCTGACCTTCAAGGCCGCTTGAGCGCCTTCATCGCCGAGTCCACCGTGAAGCCGAACATGATCGAGGCGATCACGACCAGCAGCCCGTAGTCGAAACCCCGGATCAGGAACGGCACGGCAGCCATCAGCATCACGATGCCTGGAAAGCTGCTGGCCCAAAGCACGGACATCGGCACCTCCGCGCTGATCATGGGCGGTCGGTCCGTTCGCATCTTCATGAGCCGGGACAAGGGCTTGTTCAACGCAACGAACATGATGGTGTAGAGACCGGCGAGAAACGGATAGCGCCATTCCGGCCCCGGTTCGCCAAAGACTGTCGCCGTGAGGGTCAGCAGCAGCAGCGGCATGCCGGTCGCAATGGCGAGCAGCAGGTTCGGTTCAATACGGATCAAGACTTCACTTTCACATAGGAGCCGGGTGCCGGTTCTATGGGTGAAAGGGGGCCAGAGTTGGGATTGCGCGCTGCGACCCATTTGCCGGACTGGCCATGAAGCCATTCAGCCCAGTGCGGCCACCAGCTGCCGGGATGTTCCTTGGCCCCGGCCTGCCATTCGCCGAGCGTGGCAGGCAGGGCGTCATTGATCCAGTGCTGGTACTTGTTCGCGGCTGGCGGATTGACGACACCAGCGATATGGCCGGAACCTGCGAGCGTCAGGGTCACGTCGGCGTTGGAAAAGGCCTTGGCCGAGCGGTAGACCGAGTTCATCGGCGCAATATGGTCCTCGCGGCTGGCCTGGAAATAGAGCGGGATCCTGACCTTTGACAGATCGACCTTCAGGCCGCCGATCTCGAACTCACCTTTGGACAGCAGGTTCTGGCCGTACATGCTGCGCAGATAGTTCATGTGAAGTGCCTTGGGCATGCGGGTCTGGTCGGCGTTCCAGAACAGCAGATCGAACGCGGCAGGCGACTTGCCCATCAGATAGTTCGAGACAAAGAACGACCAGATCAGGTCGTTGGCGCGCAGCGCGTTGAAGGTCTCGGCCATGGCGGCACCAGGCAGCACGCCCCCGGCCGCGTCCATCTGTTCCTCGATCTGGGCCAGCCAGTGCTCGTCGGTGAACAGCAGCAGATCTCCGGCCTCGGCGAAATCATGCTGGGCCGCAAAGAAGGTCGTCGATGCGACACGCTTGTCGCCCTTTGCCGCCATATGGGCGAGGGCGGCCCCCATCAATGTCCCGCCGATACAGTAGCCGACCGTATTCACCCGGTCCGTGCCGGCCTGTTCCATGGCCTTTTCGGTGGCGCGATAGATGCCCTTCTCCAGATAGTCGTCGAAGCCGAACGCGGCCTTGTCCCTGTCGGGATTGACCCAGGAGCAGACGAACACCGTGAACCCCTGAGCCGACAGCCAGCGTATCATGGAGTTTTCGGGCTGGAGGTCCAGGATGTAGAATTTGTTGATCCACGGTGGGAAGATCAGCAGCGGGATCTGGCGCTGCTTGTCGGTCGCGGCATCGAACTGGATGAGTTCGAAGAGTTCATCACGCCAGACCACCTGGCCCGGAGCCGTGGCGACATTTTCGCCGACGACAAATTTCCCGTAATCCGCCTGGCTGATCTTCAGCTTGCCCATCCCGCGCTCGAGGTCGGCGGCAAAATTCTGCATGCCCTTGACCAGGGACTCGCCATTGCTGTCGGCCATGGCCTTCAGGGCAGCCGGGTTGGACGCGAGGAAGTTGGAGGGAGAAAAGGCATCTGTCAGGAGCTTGGTGAAGAACTCGGCCCGGCGTTTGACCATGGGATCGACGTCCTCGACCGACGAGACGAGCCCGTTCATCCAGTCCGAAGTCACCAGATAGGATTGGCGCATGACGTCGAACATCGGGTTCTCGGACCAGGCGGGGTCCTTGAATCGCTTGTCCTTGGAGGGCTGGGGCGGTTCCTCGCCCGCAACCCGGCGCGTGGTCGATGCCCACAGGTCCATATAGCGATTGAACAGGTCGGCCTGGGCCGCGAACAGTTTGTCGGGACGGGACGCCAGGCTGGTCATGACCGAGTTCATCGCCGGCCCGACATTGAACGGATCCGGTGACAGGGCTGCCGGTCGATCGGCCTGCGACAGAGCGGCCTCGGCAATCGCCGACTGGGCCGTCATGGCCGCCCGCGCGAGGTTCAGAGACAGGGTCTCCAGCATCTGCCTTTGCTCTTCGCCAGGGATGGCAAAGGCGGATGGAGCCTGAGTTGCCGGTTCGGCCTTTGCAAACGGTTCGGCGACAGCCCGGGTGGGGTCCGCAGCATTGTCCGTCACCGCTTCGACTTGGGCGGACGTCTTCCTGACGCGAACAGGACGAGGCGGTTTGGGCGAGGTCGGGCGCCCTGATTTTCGGGGTGTCCGTGCCTCGGGCGCTTCGGTCGTCGGGGCCGCTGTCGGGCGTTTGGCCATGGGATGTCCTGTCGCGCGTTTCTGTGGGGTCGGGGCGAGGCTCGGTCGTCCCTTCCGCTTGAGCGGATCATGGCATATGACCGCCCGTGATGAACGTGCCGCTGTCGAAAAAGATGTGTCTTTGTGCGCTCGCGGCGGCGGGGCTGTCGGGATGCGCCGGAGCGTTCGAAGCAGACACCGATCCAGCGTCCCCGGTGGGCCCGCGCGTGCAGGCCCTGGTCGATGAAAACCGGGCCTATCCGAGGTGGGAGGATTTCCCGGCCGCACCGACCGGACTGCCGTCGGCCGTCGAGGTGGCACAGTCGGTGAACACCTTGCGTGTGACCGGTGGCGCCCTGAATGGCGAGGTGGGGCGGCTGGAATGGACCCTTCGGGACCCGGCCGCCTTCGAACGCGAAATGGCTGCCCGCGTTGCCGCCTCCCGACCAGCGCCAGCCACCTTGCAGACCCAGGCCGAGATTGAGGCTTTTGCTCAACGGTTGAGAGACCGGGCCCGTGCGCCGGCACGCATCACGCCGCAATAAACGTCACAAGGATCAGGCATCGCCCGGACGAGAGAATCCGGGGATCATGCCTGAAGGAGAAGACGCCCATGGCCGATACGGCCCCCTATGCCTCGACGCTGGCCGCCGATGCCGCTCATGTGACGGAACTGGCAGCCATCGCGTCCTGGGAACAGATCGGGCGTGGAGACGAACAGGCTGCGGACCAGTTGGCAGTCGATGCCATGCGTACTGCCCTCAATCGTCTGGCCATCGACGGCCGGATCGTCATCGGTGAGGGCGAGCGCGACGAGGCCCCGATGCTTTATATTGGCGAGCGGGTCGGCACCGGCCACGGCCCCGTCATCGACATTGCGCTTGATCCTCTCGAAGGCACGACCCTGACGGCCAAGGCCATGGCCAATGCCCTGACGGTGCTGGCCATGTCACCGGGTGGCGGCCTGCTGCATGCCCCCGATACCTATATGGACAAGATTGCGATCGGCCCGGGCTATGCACCGGGTCTGGTCGATCTGGACATGAGCCCGCAGGAAAACGTTCTCGCGCTCGCTGCGGCCAAGGGGGTAAAGCCCGCTGACATCACTGTCTGCATCATGGATCGACCGCGTCACGCGGCTCTTATCGTCGCGCTGCGCGAGGTCAACGCGCGCATCATGATGATCAGCGATGGTGATGTGGCTGGTGTCATTCACACGGCAGAGCCCGAAACCGGCATCGATCTTTATCTTGGGTCCGGCGGGGCGCCCGAAGGTGTGCTGGCTGCCGCAGCGCTCAAATGCGTCGGTGGGCATTTTCAGGGACGGTTGCTGTTCAGGACCGATGATGAGCGTCGTCGGGCTGAACGGACGGGCGTCACTGACTTTGACCGCAAGTACGATCTTCACGAGCTTGTATCGAAGGACGCTGTTTTTGCTGCGACCGGGGTGACGAAGGGGGCGTTGCTGGATGGAGTCAGGATCAGCAATGGCTTCGTCACGACCCATACCCTGGTGATGGATTCGAGTGACCGGTCGGTGCGGCGTATCCGCACAACGCGGCCGGTTTGAGGGTGGCGAGTTGATGGCAGACGGCGGGGCGACCCCTGCATTTCTGGGCGTTTCCCGCTCGCTTTCCGGTCGTGCATGGCGGCAAAGGCCGGCTGATGCAGCCACGATCCGCGCTCACATGCAAAGTGAGGGGCTGGAGGAACCGCTGGCACGGGCTCTGGCAGCGCGGGGCGTTGCTGCGGATCAGGCCGCGGATTTCCTCAGACCAACCTTGAAGGCCCTCTTTCCTGATCCATCCAGCTTCATGGACATGGACGCCGCAGCGAAAGCGATCGTGGACGCCATTGTCGCTGACCAAAGCATCCATGTTTTTGCGGACTATGACGTCGACGGGGCATCCAGCGCCGCGCTGCTGGTGCGCTGGTTTCGCGCTGTGGGAGCGGACCTGCCGATCTACGTGCCGGACCGATTGACGGAAGGGTACGGGCCAAGCGCGAAAGCGTTTGAAACCCTGAAGGCTCGAGGGGCGCACCTTGTCGTGACGGTCGATTGCGGTGCGGCTGCCAATGAGGCCATTGCCCACGGCTGCGCGATCGGACTGAAGATCGTGGTCATCGATCATCACATGATGCGCGAGCAACCCCCGCAATGCCTTGCCGTCGTCAATCCGAATCGGCCTGGCGACACCTCCGGTCAGGGCAATCTGGCAGCGGCGGGCGTTGTGTTTGTGTTGCTGGCTGCCCTGAACCGCGAGGCAAGAGGGCGGGGCCTGTTCACCGTCCGTCCGCAACCGGATATCCGCCAATGGCTGGACCTCGCGGCCATGGGAGCGATCTGCGACGTCACCGGGCTGACAGGGTTCAACCGGGCGCTGACCGGGCTTGGCCTGAAGGTGATGTCCGACTGGGGAAACCCCGGTTTGCGGGCCTTGCTGGCTGCGGCAGGCGCTGAACCGGGACCTGCAAAGTCGAACCATGCCGGTTTCATTCTTGGGCCCCGGATCAACGCCGGCGGCCGCATTGGCAAGTCGGATCTGGGTGCCCGACTGCTGTCGACCGACGACCCACGCGAAGCGGAGCAAATCGCACTGGAACTGGACGCCCTCAACATCGCAAGACGCGAGGTGGAGCGTGACGTGACAGAACAGGCAATCCGAAGGGTCGAGGCCACAGGCGCGCACATGGACGGTTCCGCCGTTGTGGTCGTGGCCGGCGAGGACTGGCACCCCGGTGTGGTCGGGATTGCCGCAGGGCGGATGAGAGAACGGTGGCGCAAGCCGGTCATCGTGATCGGCATTGATGCGATCAACGGGATCGGGAAGGGATCGGGACGGTCGCAGCCCGGCATGAACCTGGGGCGTGCGGTCCAGGCTGCCTGGGAGGCTGGCGTGCTTCTGGCGGGTGGTGGCCATGCCATGGCGGCCGGCCTGACCGTCCGCGCAGACATGATCGATACCTTGCGGACATTCCTGAATGACCGAATGGCCGAAGAACAGGCAGATGCTGTCCTGCTGGACTGGGTCGAGGTCGATGCCCTCATTGAGCCCGGCGGGGCGACGCGAGGCCTGTTCGAGGACTTCGAGCAGCTTGCCCCCTTCGGACCCGCCAACCCGGAGCCATTGTTCGCCCTGCACGGGGTCCAGGCGCGTGAACCGGTGCAGATGAACGGCGGCCATGTCCGGTGTCGGCTCGTCGGGGCGGACGGTGCGTCGGTAAAGGCGATCATGTGGCGATGCGCCGACCTTCCCGCAGGCCAGGCTCTGTTGATGGGGCAGGGCGGACTCAGTGTCGTCGGACGTCTGAAGGCGGACGACTGGAACGGTCGAAAAGGCGCTCAGTTCGAGATCGAGGACGTCGCCGATCCCCGTATGACAAATTGAATGAAAAAGGACGCTTGCGCCCTCAGGAATCGCCCGCTATATCGCCCGCTCTCGCGCAGCGGTCCCTTCGTCTATCGGTTAGGACGTCAGGTTTTCAACCTGAAAAGAGGGGTTCGACTCCCCTAGGGACTGCCACGCGGAGACCTTTTTCCGATAGTTCGATATGCGTTGACGGGGTCGGGTTTAGAGCCCGCCCGGATCGACCATGCCGCTGCCTTGCGCCCCATGGATCACGGGTACCCGACCCGGATCGCTTTAACGCAACATTTTCCAGAGTCCGTCGCCGATATCTTAAGCGTGTGCGGAAATATGTGTTTTCGCTTTTCAGGCGTTCATAGAACCGTGTTAAGCTTTTGTCGTTCGCGTGAGTGTGGACGGGGGAAGCGACTGTGTCAGAATACGAGCGGCCGGAAGGGCCAGAAGCCGTACGGATCGTCGGCAAGGTGAAATGGTTCGATCCTGGCAAGGGGTACGGCTTCGTTGTGCCTGAGAACCCTGCCCTGACGGATCAGAAGGATATTCTTCTTCATGTCTCCAGCCTTCGCGAAAGCGGACACGAGACAGCGGGGGAAGGGGCTTCCATTGTTTTCGATTGCGTTCGTCGATTGAAAGGATGGCAGGTCGCGGAGATCCACGAACTTGGCGAAACGGCCCCAGTGCGCGTGAATCCCGTCGACCGTTCCGCCTACGACAATCTGCGGAATGACCCGCGGTCGCTAGCCAGCGGTCGCCCGGTCGAAGCCGCGAGCAGCGAGCCGCTGGAACCTGCGATCGTCAAATGGTTCAATCGGACAAAGGGATATGGTTTCGTCGTCAGGGCGACCGATCCTGGCGATATCTTTGTTCATATCGAGACGCTGCGACGCTATGGTCTTGAAGACCTGTTGCCGGGCGATCCGGTGCAGGTCCGCTTTGCTCAGGGACCCAAGGGTCTGGTCGTGGCGGAAATCAAACCGGGCGGCTGACCAAGGCGCCCCCCAGTCTAGGGCGTGAACATGCGTGTCCACCGAAGCTTTCTGGTCCTGGCAATCGGTGCCTTGCTGTCGGCAGGAACCCTTGGCCTTTCAGCCTGCGCTCAGCCCGGCGCTGCCGGAGCCGATACCCCCGTCGATTCGGCCGGCCGCCCGCTTGAACCTCTGACCGTGGTCACGGCCACGGGCAGTCACGATTTCATGGTCGAAATCGCGGACGATGATGCCGAACGTCAGCGTGGCCTCATGTTCCGTCCGCCCCTCGCCGACGACCGGGGCATGCTGTTCCAGTTTCCGGCATCAGGAGAGCAGGCCTTCTGGATGAAGAACACGCCGAGCTCACTCGACATCATCTACATTGCTCCGGACGGGCGGATTGTCTCGATCGCAAAATACACGACGCCCCAGTCCGAGACGACCTATCCGTCGCGAGGCGCGGCCAACGGCGTCCTCGAACTGAATGCCGGGCGGGCCGATGCGATCGGCGCAAAGCCGGGTGATGTGGTAAAACACAGCTTCTTTAAGCCGTAACGCAATCAGCCATTGCGGCAGGCCGGCGCGCGTGGCACATCCCGCCGCCGGAGTGTAGCGCAGCCTGGTAGCGCATCTGGTTTGGGACCAGAGGGTCGGAGGTTCGAATCCTCTCACTCCGACCATCCATCCTGAGTGGGGTTTGGTGCTTGGTTGGCGCGGGGCTGTCGGGCCGAAAGCGGTTTGCGACTGCGGGCCCACCCTTTACTGACCCGCTCATTCGCCGATCGAGAATGTTCATGCTGGCTCGCATCTATCGACCCGCCAAGACAGCCATGCAGTCAGGCAAGGGCAAATCCCGCGACTGGCGGCTGGATTTCGAACCGGCCTCGGCGCGCTCGATCGATCCGCTGATGGGCTGGACCAGCTCCAGCGACATGGACGGCCAGGTACGGCTTACGTTCGAGACCCGGGAAGATGCCGTTGCCTATGCCGAGCGTCACGGGATTGCCTTCCGGCTTCATGAGCCCCAAGAGCCACCTGTGATCATCAAAGCCTATGCGGACAATTTCGCCACCGCGCGCAGGCAGCCCTGGACCCACTGACACCGGTTCGTCTTCAATCCATTCGACGGGTTGGCATTTCACCAACGTATCCAACATCACGCATCGCCGTCGATTTCGGTTGCGGCGCGCGTTCTTCACGCTAGTTGAGCCGGATCGAACGGCTTGTCGGCACCCATAGCTCAACCGGATAGAGCACCCGCCTTCTAAGCGGGATGTTGCAGGTTCGAGTCCTGCTGGGTGCGCCACGCCGTCAGTCCCACCTCGAGATCGGCGATCAGGTCGGCCGGGTCCTCCAGACCGACGTGAATTCGAATCAGTTCGCCTTCGAGGTCAGGCTTTTGTTTGCGCCAGTCCATCTGGCCGGTCTCGTGGGTAATGAGACTTTCGAAGCCGCCCCACGAATAGCCCAGTCCGAAGAGGCTGAGGGCGTCTAGGAAGGCTTGAGCGTCCTGTGTGTTTCCACCCCGCATCACGACCCCCATCAGCGCTGATGCGCCGGTGAAGTCCCGTTTCCAGAGCGCGTGGCCCACAGAGCCGGTCAGCGGAGGATAAAGGACGCGGGAGACCTCTGGTCGAGCCTGCAGCCAGGCCGCGACCAGAAGGGCCGATCGAGCCTGTTCGGCCATTCGCAGTGTCATGGTCCTCAGACCTCTCAGGGCGAGTGACGCATCGTCCGGCGAGACATGCCAGCCCATGTCCTCGATCGCATCGGCGACGGCGCGGCGGATTGCGGGCGCATCCACGGCCATGGACCCCATCAGGAGATCCGAATGGCCAGAAACGTATTTGGTCACGGCCTGGGCACTGACGTCGACGCCATGGGCGAGGGGCCGGAAGGCCAGACCGGCACCCCAGGTATTGTCCATGACCGTCAGCACGCTGCGGGCACGGGCCGCCGTGGCGAGCGCCGGGACATCCAGCATCTCGAACGTCAGGGAGGCGGGAGATTCGATCAGGATGAGCTTCGTCCGGTCCGTGATCATCTCTGCCACCTGACGGGCATCAGCACCGGCCGGATGAAAGCGGGTCGTGACGCCGCGTGCCGCCATGTGGCGGGTCAGAAACCGGCGGCTGGGGCCGTACAGGGCGTCGGTCGTGAGGACCTCGTCGCCCGGGCGGGTCAGGGCCAGAATCGGCACGGTGATCGCCGCGAGACCCGACGGAACCAGAAAGACATCGGCCGCGCGTTCCAGGTCGGCGAGCGCGTGCCGCAGGGCGTGGGCCGTGCCTGTGCCCTCAAGCCCGTAGACGGGGCCCAGCGTCTCGTCCCGCATGCTTGCGGTCTTATCGCTGAGCATGGTCGAGGCCCGCTCGACCGGCGGATTGACCGGGCGCCGTCCGCGACCCCTTTGCGTTGCAGAGGCGATCAGGCGGGTGCGGTCCGAAAGGGGGTTCATCAACGTCTCTCGCGGGTTGCAGATCGCTTCCCAAAGGCCTCTAAAGCGAGGCGGGGCGCAAGCATGGCGTAGGCGGGATGATGGGTGCCAAGGCGATAATCGGCGTGACCCTGGGGCTGGCGCTCGGCCTCGCGGGCTGCGGCAGAGGCGAGAAGACCGACCGCGAACCTGGAGCGGACGTGCCGATCGTGACAAAGGCCCGTGTCGAGGGCGAACCGGTCCCGAGCCCGACGCTGGATGCCGTGAAGGCTCGAGGTCGGTTGAATTGCGGTGTTCACGAAGGCCTCGTGGGTTTTGCCTACATCGACAATCGCGGGGCGTGGCGGGGTTTCGATGCAGACTTCTGTCGCGGGATGGCGGCGGCGATCTTCGGGAATCCGGATGCCGTTCGATTCGTCCCGTTGACGGCCAGGAACCGGTTCGAGGCCCTGGCTGCCGGTCAGGTCGATGTCGTCTGGCGCAACTCCTCATGGACCATGGAGCGGGACACCGCGGGCGACCTGTCGTTCGCGGGCATCAACTACTATGACGGCCAGGGTTTCATGGTGCGCCGGTCGCTGACGTTGAACAGCGCGACCGAGCTGAACGGGGCGCGGGTCTGCGTGCAGGCGGGATCGACCAGTGCATTGAACGTCGGTGACTTCTTCCGGGCGCGCGGGATCGCCTATCAGCCGGTCACGACGGCCGACGAGGCGGCGGCGCGTCAGGCCTATGCCGATGAGGACTGTGATGCCTTCACGGCGGACATCTCGGCGCTTGCGGCCGCCCGAACGACCCTGGCCAATCCCGAACAGCATGCGATCCTGCCGGATGTGATTTCCAAGGAAGCCCTCGGCCCCGTTGTGCGCCGGGGCGACGAGCAGTGGACGTCCGTCGTTCGCTGGACGCTGAACGCACTGATCCTGGCCGAGGAACTGGGCGTGACCCAGGCCAATGTCGAGCAGCAGACCGAAGACGCCACCGATCCCCGCATCCGTCGCCTTCTGGGCGTCGAGGGCGAGTTGGGAGAGCGGCTGGGGCTGTCGAAGACGTGGGCAGGGGATGCCGTGGCCGGCGTCGGGAATTATGGCGAGATCTTTGAACGAAATCTGGGCACGCAATCGGCGCTCGACCTGGCGCGTGGCTTGAATGCACAATGGAACTCCAGGCCGGGCGGCTTGATCTATGCCCTGCCGCTTCGCTGATCGATATGCAGACCCGGCGCCGTTGCGCCTTTCGGGGGACGAATGACGAAAACGAAAAAAGGCGGGCTGCCGCTTCACTGGCTTATGCTGATCGGCTTTGTCGTCGGCCTGGCGGGCGGGCTGGCCGTCAATATGCTGGTCGGTCCCGAGACCCCTTGGGTGGTCTGGGTGACGTCGAACATCACCGGACCGGCGGGACAAATCTTCCTGCGCCTGCTGTTCATGCTCGTGATTCCGCTGCTTTTCTCGGCCCTCGTGGTCGGGGTCGCCGAAATGGGCGACCTGAAGTCGCTGGGCCGGGCAGGGATCAAGACCCTGCTGCTGACCATCGTCGTATCGAGCATTGCCGTCGTGATCGGCCTGGTCATGGTCAATCTGTTCCGGCCCGGGGACGGGGTCGACCCGGCACTGGCGCAGCAACTGCTGGCGCAGGGTGCCGAGGGTGCCGGCAATATCGTAGAGAATGCGCCCGAGAGCGTGCAACTGGGTCAGTTCTTCCTTGATCTGATCCCGTCGAACGTCTTCACCGCCGCAGCGGATAACCAGATCCTGCCGGTCATGGTTTTCGCGCTGATGTTCGGCATCGGCCTGGTGATGGCCAAGAGCCCGAATACTGACAAGCTGCAGACCGTGATCGAGGGAATCCTCGAGGTCACGATGACGCTGATCAATCTGGTCATCAAACTGGCCCCCTATGCCATCGCCTGTCTGATGTTCAATCTGGCGGCCCTGTTTGGATGGGATCTGCTGGTGCGGCTGGCGGCCTACGTCGGGGTCGCGGTCGGGGCGATGGCGATCCACATGTTCATCGTCTATCCCGCCGTGGTCTGGTTCGGGGCCGGGATGTCGCCGGTCAAATTCTTCCGCGGTATCCGCGAGCCCATGGTGGTTGCCTTCTCGACCGCATCGTCCAACGCAACCCTGCCCGTAGCGCTGAGGGCTGCCGACGAGCAACTGGGCCTGCCGAGGAAGATCGCCCGCTTTGTTCTGACCGTCGGGGCGACGGCCAACCAGAACGGGACCGCCCTGTTCGAAGGCGTGACGGTGCTGTTCCTCGCCCAGTTCTTCGGCATCGACCTGACGATCACCCAGCAACTGGTGGTGATGCTGGTCTGTATCCTCGGCGGTATCGGGACGGCCGGTGTCCCGGCAGGGTCCCTGCCGGTCGTGGCGATGATCCTGGTCATGGTTGGCGTGCCTGCAGAGGGAATCGGCCTGATCCTCGGTGTCGACCGCTTCCTCGACATGTGCCGGACCACGCTGAATGTGACCGGTGACCTGGTCCTGGCGACCGTGGTCTCGCGCGGGGAGGTCGAGGATCCGGTCGTGGAGGATGATCCGCGCCCGACCGTCGCCGCGGTGGCCTAGCGGTCCGGAGGGGCGGCGCTGGAACGTCTTGCGCGCACTGACGCTGTGAGGTGAACATCCGGAGTGATCTCATGCGCCGTCCAGCTCTTCTGCTGCTTGCAGCCTCTGCCCTTGCCCTGTCGGCCTGTGCCAGCCTGGCCCCCTATGGTCCCGCCGTTTCGCCATCGTCACAGGGCTATGTCGAACAGAGGATCGAGAGCGACCGGTTCCGCATCACCTATCGCGGCGTCGGGGCACCGGGGCCGGTGGCGGATCTGGCGTTGCTTCGAGCGGCCGAGCTGACGACGGAAACCGGCAATGACTGGTTCGAGGTCACCCAGCGCTACATTGATGGTCGCCCGGACAGCGCCGGCGGGTTCCGGCCTTCACTGGGCGTCAGCGCGGGGTCAAGCCGATACGGCGGCCGCTATGGCGGGTTTTCATCGTCGGGCGTCGGCGTTGGCGTGGGTCTGAATTTCAGCGGACCCTCCGCGACCTCAACCGTGCTCGAAGTGCGCCTGGGCCGTGGCCAGCAGCCCGACAGGCCAGACGTCTATGACGCCCGCGAGGTTCAGGCCGCGTTGCGACGCTGACCCCAAGGTCAGCCCGTCCAGCGCGCCATGGCGGCCGCGAAGGCGGCCAGAGGTAGAAGCAAGAGAACCTCGATGCGAACCAGTCCGGCGATCCGCCTGACCTCCGCCGCTGGTGGCTGAAACGCGGGGTCCGCCTTTGCGGCCCTTGCCCATCGGATGAAGGCGATTGTCGGGGCGATGGACAGCAGGCCGATCACGGAAAAGGTGGCGATCTTGGCCCAGAAGAACGGGTTGGTCTGATAGAACGTCCAGCCTTTTTCGCCCCAGACAACCCTGGCAACTCCAACGAGGAATACCAGCACGGCAACGCCGCCATACCCCGCGTCGAGGCCAGTCAGGCGCCTGACGGGGATATCGCTACCCCTCAGATAGGCCAGTTCCATGGCCAGCATGATGACCAGGCCAAAGGCCAGAACATGATGGATGACCGCAAGCCCGGTGTAATGCATCGGCCAGCCTCCTTCGCTTTGCCATGGTTCAGGTTATAAGCCCCCCATCATGACACGATTTCTGTTGGTTGCCTTGGGTGGGGCGCTGGGTTCGATGGCGCGCTATGGTGTGGGCATCGCTGCGACGCGGGCCCTGCCCGGCACGACCCTGCCTTGGGGGACGCTGGCGGTGAATATCATTGGCGGTCTGCTGATGGGGCTGCTGACGGGTTGGCTGGCATTGCGCGGCGGGGGAGGCCAGGACAGCCTGCGCCTGTTCGCGGCCGTCGGCCTTCTGGGCGGGTTTACGACCTTTTCGGCCTTTTCGCTGGAGACGGTGCTGATGCTGGAGCGTCGGCAGTTCGGGCTGGCCGGCCTTTATGTGGGTCTGTCTGTGGCTGCTGCTGTGGCCGCCCTTTTTGCCGGTCTGTTGATCGCCCGTCGCACGTTCGGAGTCGCCCCATGATTAGAGACACGACCGGCACCCCGGATATCGGCACCCGTGAAGCGCAGATCGTCTATGTGGCCGAGGCCGAGGACGGTATCCGGCTGGATCGCTGGTTCCGGCGGCGCTGGCCGCATCTGTCGAACATCCAGGTGCAGAAGATGGCCCGCGGCGGCCAGATCCGCGTGGATGGTGCCCGGATCAAGCCCGAGGGGCGCCTGACCGCCGGGGCTGCGGTGCGCGTGCCGCCGATCCCCGAGCCGATCGTGCGGGCTCCCGGCGAACATATGGCGCTGACGCCAGCCGACATCGCCTTTGCCCGGTCGATGGTGATCTATGAAGACGATCTGGTCATTGCCCTGAACAAGCCGCACGGGCTGGCGGTGCAGGGCGGAACCAAGACGACCCGTCACGTGGACCGGCTGCTGTCAGCCTGGGGGGAGGGGATGGATCGTCCCCGTCTGGTGCACCGCCTGGACCGCGACACATCGGGGGTGCTGCTTCTCGGCAAGGGGCCGGAGGCGGCCAAGCGACTGGCAGGCGCGTTCGCACGGCGGCAAGCGAAGAAGACCTACTGGGCCATCGTCATGGGTCTGCCCAAGCCGGCGGCCGGCCAGATCGACATGCACCTGAAGAAATCCGGCATCAATGATTACGAGATCATGCGACCGGCGGATCCCAAGGAAAACGGGGCCGAGCCAGCCGAAACCGCCTTTGCTGTGATCAGTCATGCCGCACAGCGGGCCGCCTGGGTGGCTCTCCGGCCCTTCACAGGGCGGACGCATCAGTTAAGAGCGCACATGAAGGCCATCGGTCATCCCATTCTGGGAGATCCAAAATATGGTGACGAGAAATCCAACAGCCTGACGGGGCCGTTGAAGCTGCAACTGCACGCACGCCGCATCGAACTGGATCATCCGGGCGGTGGGACCCTGACGGTCGAGGCCCCGATCAGCGCCGAGATGAGGGCCGGGTTCGAGCATTTCGGTTTCGATGAGTCAGAATGCGTCGGCGACCCGTTCGAAGGCGTGAAGCGCCAGCGATGATCCGTCCGCTTGCCGTTTTCGATATCGACGGGACGCTCGTCGACAGTCGGGAATCCATCCTTCGGGCCGCAACCGAGGCGGCGCGGGACCTCGGTCTGCCCGAGCCCGAATACGATCGCGTGCGCCAGATCGTCGGGCTGTCGCTGCCGCACGCTCTGGCCGTCCTGGAACCGGACCTCGGTCCGTCCGAGCTGGAGCGCTTTACCGACGCGTTCCGCGCCAGCTTCGGGCGGATGTTCGATGCCGGTCATGAGGAGCCCCTGTATCCCGGAGCCATGGACACGCTGCGGCGGCTGCACCGCGATGGCTGGCGGCTGGCGCTTGCGACCGGCCAGAACCGGCGCGGCGTGGCCCGCAATCTGGCCCGCGAGGGCTGGGGCGAGCTGTTCATCTCCAGCCATTGTGCCGAGGACGGTCCGGGCAAACCGCATCCGTCAATGTTGATCGAAGCCATGAAGGCCTGTGACAGCCAACCCGAAGCGACTGTGATGATCGGCGACACCGCCCACGACATCACCATGGCCCTCAATGCGGGTGTTCATCCGCAGGGCGTGGCGTGGGGATTCCACACGCCGGAAGAACAGCGGGCAGCCGGGGCGCTGCATGTGGCCATCGACTTCCTCGATCTGGACGCGGCCCTCGACCGCTTTGCCCACCGTCAGACCCCGGTACCCGCATGAGCCATATCCCGCCGCTGGATCCCAACGTCGCGGCCCGCAAGGGCTTTCGCGAGTCCGAGGAGCGGCTGAAGCGGTTCTGGACGGACGTCACGGTGGCTCCGCGGGCCATGGTAGACGGGCAGGCAGGCTTTGTCGTCCTGCTGGACGGTCGAGCCCCCAAGACGCCTGCCCATGCCCCGCTGATCCTGCCAACCGAGGCAGCTGCCGGCCTGGCTGCCGAGGAATGGGCCGCGCAGGGCGAGTTCATCGAGCCGGGCACCATGCCGGCCACCCGGCTTGCAGCGACGGCCATCGATCGCGTCAGTCAGGCGCGCGAGGCCGTGGCCGAGGAGATTGCGGCCTACGCCGGGTCCGACCTGCTCTGCTATCTGGCCGAGCACCCGACCGGTCTGGTCACCGAACAGGCCAGTCAGTGGGGCCCCTGGCGGGACTGGGCCGCAGCCGAACTGGGGGTCACGCTAGTGGCGACACAGGGGATCATCCACCAGCCGCAGGACGCGGCGACGATCGGACAGGTCCGGGCTCAAGCCCTGTCGCTGGACGACTTCGCCCTGACCGGTCTGGCCACGGCCGTGCCCCTGCTCGGCAGTGCGGTGCTGGGGCTGGCCCTGCAGCGAGGCGCGATTTCCGGGACGGCCGCCTTCGAGCTCAGTCGACTGGACGAGGCCTATCAGGAGCGACAGTGGGGTGTCGACGCGGAAGCCGCACAGCGGACCGCCGCCCGCCGCGCAGAGGCCGAACTGCTGGACCGCTGGTTCCGTGCGCTGGAGGCCGGCGGCCCGGCCTGATCAGGCGCCGAGGGCTTCGCGGCTCATCCGTTGCAGCAGGTCCCCGCCCTGGCCGATGGCCGCCAGACGGCTGGACGCATGGCCCAGAATGTTGGCGGCATAGACTTCGTACAGAGCGATCTTGCCCTCCAGCCAGGCTGGATCACCGTCACGGGCGTCGAGCCTTGCCTTGGCCGCCAGCGCGCCTTTCGCCAGCATCCAGCCGCCAATGACGTCGCCCATCAGGGTCAGGTAGGGAGCGGCCGCGGCCAGAACGTCGGAACCTCGAGCAGGGTCCGCCTTGGCGTCCAGCAGCCAGAGGGTGGCGTCTTCGACCGCGGTGATGGCTGTGGCGAAGCGCTCGACGGGCTTGCCGGCGTAAAGCCGCGCCACTTCGACAAGCGTCGCCTTCATTTCTGCGATGACAGCCCTCGCGGATGCCCCGCCGTCCTGCGAAAGCTTGCGTCCGACGAGGTCCATGGCCTGGATGCCATTGGTGCCCTCGTAGATCGGGGCGATACGAGCGTCCCGGTAGTACTGGGCGGCTCCCGTCTCTTCGACAAATCCCATGCCGCCATGGATCTGGACACCCTGCGAGGCGACGTCGACGCCCATGTCGGTGGACCAGGCCTTGGCGATGGGGGTGAAAAGGTCCTCACGCCCTTTCCAGAACCGACGCTCATCGTCGGTCCCGGCGTGCCGGGCCATGTCAGCAGCCACGCCCGTCGACAGGCAGATGGCGCGGGCGGCCTCGATCCTGGCCTTCATCACCGACAGGGTGCGGCGGACATCCGGGTGATCAAAGATCGGGGCATTGGCCTCGCCGGTCCAGATCGAACGTCCCTGCCGCCGGTCCAGCGCATAGGCCAGCGCATGCTGATAGGCCATTTCGGCGATGCCGACGCCCTCGACGCCTACGCCGACCCTCGCCGCATTCATCATCGTGAACATGTGGGCCAGGCCTTCGTTTGGACGACCGACCAGTTCGGCGGTAGCCCCCTCATACTGCATCACGCACGTCGGTGAGGCGTGGATGCCCAGCTTGTGCTCGATCCCGACAGGGCGGAAACCGTTCCGGTCTCCGAGGGTGCCGTCAACATTGACAAGGTATTTGTTGGCGAGGAACAGGCTGATGCCCTTTGGACCAGCCGGTGCGTCCGGCAGGCGGGCCAGCACGAGATGGACAATGTTGTCGGTGGCGTCGTGGTCACCCCAGGTGATGTAGATCTTCTGGCCGGTCAGGCTGTAGGTGCCATCGCCGTTCGGGGTCGCCGTGCTGGTCAGGGCCCCGAGATCGGAACCGGCCTGGGGTTCGGTGAGGCACATCGCACCCGTCCACTCGCCACTGACCATGCGGGGCAGGTAGGCAGTCTTCTGATGCTCGGTGCCGTGTTCCTCGATCGCTTCGATGGCTGCGAGTGACAGCATGGGGCACAGGCCAAACGCCATGTTTGCGGCATGGACCGTTTCGAACGCCGCCAGCTCGAGTGCCTTGGGCAGGCCCTGACCTCCTGCGTGAACGGGGGCTGCCAGGCCGGTCCAGCCTCCTTCGGCAAATTGTCGGTAGGCGTCGGCAAAGCCGGGGGCCGCCGTGACCGCTCCGTTGGCGTATTGGGCACCGGCCAGATCGCCGGGCCGGTTCAGGGGGGCCAGAACGCCTTCGGAAAACTGGCCCGCAGCCTCGAGTACGGCAGCAAGGACATCGCCGTCATAGTCGGGGAAGGCCCCGGTCGCGGTGACCTGGTCGATGCCTGCAACGGCGGTCAGGGAGAAGGCGAGGTCTCGGACGGGGGCGCGGTACGGCATCGGGGCGTTTCCTGTCGGGTCTGGCATCGGGCGTTGTCCCGTCTTCTTGACGCCTTGCCGCGACGGCACGCAAGTCGATGTTGGAGGCTGGTCAAGACTGGTCCACACTGTCCCTCAAACGGCAGGGGAGAGTGCAGCATGGCTGCCAAGCGGGATCGATATTCAGCAGGATCTATGATCCTTCACTGGGGCATAGCCCTTCTGGTCCTCGCGCAGGTGCTGCTGGTGACAGCTGCAGAAGCCAATGAAGGCCCGGTTGGCCGCGAGTATATCGGACTGCACAAGGCCGTCGGGCTGACGATCCTGATCCTCACCCTTGTCCGCATCGGCTGGAGGTTGTCGCATCCTGTCGCCCCCCTGCCACTGGCCACGCCCGCCTGGCAGATCTGGATCGCGCGGATCACCCATGTGCTGTTTTACGTGGTGCTGATCGGTATGCCGCTGGGCGGCTGGGCGGCGTCTTCGGCTGCAGGGCGGGACATCAGCTGGTTCGGCCTGTTCAACTGGCCGCTGCTTCCGCTCCCGCTGGATCGCGCGCTCGCAGGGCAGTTCATGGACATGCATGAACTTGCTGCCAAGCTACTGTATGTGTTGATTGCCCTGCATGTTCTGGGTGGGCTGAAACATGCGTTCACCCGTGGCGACAACACGCTGCATCGCATGGTTCCTTTCCTGCCGCGCAAGTCGGTGAGCTGAAATGATTCGGGCCGCAGTCACAGGCGTTCTGGCTGTCCTGATCGGCCTGTGGGTTCACGGCGTCGCGCTTGCCGAAGCTGTACGATGGAACGTCGACCTGGCGCGCTCGGCCATCCGGCTCGAGGTCGACGCCCTCGGCATGACCCAGACGGGTCGTTTCGAGGACTGGAGCGGCAACATTGTCTTCGATCCGGCCCGGCCTGAGGCGGCCCGTGTCAACCTGGCGATCCAGGCGGCGTCCCTGCAGATGGGGGACTCGCTCGTCACGGCCCAAGCCAGGAGCGAGGGCTTCCTGCACGTGTCCGACTTTCCCCGGATCGACGTCGCCCTGATCGGTTTGGAACGCGTGGCCCAGGATCGCTATCAGGCGCGTGCCGATGTGACGTGCAAGGGGCGCACAGAGCGCGTGACTTTTCCCGTGGTCGTCCGCGTCTCAGGCAACGAGGTGCGTATCGAGGGTACGGCCAATCTGGATCGAGAGGCCTTCGGTATAGGAACGGAAAGCCTGAGGGGTCTGATCATCGCGCGCGTCATCAAGGTCGATGTCGACATCACGGCCCGGACGCGGACGTGAACGATACCGTCGAGGCGTGCGTCGAGGCGTTAAAGGCTGGACGACTGGCGATCCTGCCAACCGAAACCGTGTACGGTCTCGCTGCCGACGCCGCGCGGCCCGAGGCTGTCGCAGCGATCTTTGAAGCCAAGGGAAGACCCCGCTTCAACCCCTTGATTGCGCATGTGGCAGACCCAGAACAGGCGGCCGCCATTGGTGAGCTTGACGGTGCGGCTCTCAAGCTCTGCGAGGCGTTCTGGCCAGGTCCCTTGACCATCGTGGCACCGGTACGGGCCGGAGATCGGGTCTGTGATCTTGCGCGAGCAGGCCTGAATAGCGTGGCTCTGAGGATGCCGGGACATCCAGAAGCGCGGGCGGTGATCGCAGCATTCGGCGGCCCGGTTGTGGCTCCGTCTGCCAATCGGTCCGGAAGGCCCAGTCCCACCACATTTTCCGACGCTGTCGCCGAGACCGGGACTTTTGCCGCCGCTGCCCTCGATGGCGGACCCTGCGGTGTAGGGGTCGAGAGCACCGTCGTTTCGATCGTCGATGGCGGCGTCAGTCTGCTGCGGCCGGGCGCGGTGACACGAAGCGAGATCGAGGCGCTGGTCGGGCCCCTGAGCGACAAGGGTCAGGGACACCGGTCGCCGGGCCGCCTCACAAGCCACTATGCGCCTGACGCACCCTTGCGCATTGAAGCAGTAAGCACGGCACCCGGTGAGATCCTGTTGGGCTTCGGTCCGGGCGTGGGCGATCCGCGATGGAGCCTGAGCCCGACGGGGGATCTTCGCGAGGCTGCGGCAAGGCTGTTCCGACTGTTCAGGGAAGCGGATCGCGAAAGCCCTTCGGGCATCGCCGTGTCGCCGATCCCGCTGGAGGGGCTTGGCGAAGCGATCAATGACCGGTTGAGACGCGCAGCCGGGTTTGTCGGGTAAACACAAGAAGAGCCTAGCCAAACCTCTCCTGAAGGTCGACGCTGGAGCTTTCTCCGACGTGTTCGAAACAGCTCCCCAGCCAGTCATCCGCAGCGGCTCGCCCGCGGGCCTTCAGATCGTTCAGGAAAGTCCATTCGGTATTGAATTTTGACCCGAGTGACAGGTCTCCAAGCCATCCGTCCGCCTCGATGCCGTGCAAGAGGACGTGGCGGTAGCGACCCCGGGCGGCCTCGTCGAGATGGCCCTGCTCGATAAGCTTCTGCACGAAAGCGACCGCGCGGAGTTCAGCGACAAGCGGCGCATTGAAAACGACCTCGTTCAGTCGGTCCATGATGTCACCCGCACCCTTTGGCGTATCGGCACGCTCGAAGGCATTCAGGGTAATCAGCAGGACATCATCGGGCGTATCCTCGTAGAACAGCGGCCAGAGCGGCGGATTGGCCAGATATCCGCCATCCCAGTAGGGCTCGCCCTCGATCTCGACGGCCTGGAACAGGTGCGGCAGGCAGGCCGAAGCCAGCAGGACCTGGTCCGTTATCTCTGGCGACGTGAAGACCCGCGATCTTGCGTGGCGGACGGCAGTCGCCGCGATGAAAAGCTTGATCTCCGAGCTGCGGACCGCCTCGAAATCAATCGCAGCATCCAGCACTCTTTTGAGAGGATTGTGGTTGAATGGATTGAATTCATACGGGCTCATGGACATTGCGAGCGTTTCGGACGCACGCCACATCGGCGTATCCTTCAGCCATTGTGGCGTCAGGGCCGAACTCCAGATCGAACTGTCACCAAAAGGGTTCTTGCCGCCGGACTGATTGGTTTCCCGCCAGAGCCTGTCCAGGGCTGCCCGGGCACCCGCTGCACCGCCGCTGGCGAGACCGGAAACCAGCGCAGCGGCGTTCATGGCACCGGCCGAAGACGCCGTTACGGCTCTGATGTCGAGACTGTCGGCCTCGAGAAGGCGGTCCAGCACCCCCCACTGGAAGGCTCCATGAGCGCCGCCCCCCTGCAAGGCAAGGCAGATGGGGCGACGCCCGCCCTTCGTTGATGGGCGTGTTTTTCTTTTAAAATCTGGGGTCTGGGGCTCGACCTTTGCCTTTCTTCTGAAAAGCGCCATGCGGGTCTTCCGATGTGGCTATTGAGCGGTCCAGCCGCCATCGATCGAGAAACTGGCCCCGTTCGCGGATGCGCCCAGATCCGACACCAGATACAGGAACATTCCAGCCAGCTGGTCCGTGGTGACGAACTCTTTCGTCGGTTGCGCCTCAAGCATCACATCGGTGATGACCTTTTCCCGTGAAATGCCACGGGTGCGCGCCTGATCAGCAATCTGTGCCTGGACCAGGGGCGTGTCCACGAAGCCAGGGCAGATGGCGTTACAGGTGATCCCGTCGCGGGCCACTTCAAGCGCCACCGTCTTGGTGAAGCCGATGACCCCGTGCTTGGCCGCGACATAGGCTGACTTGAATGGGCTGGCGACCAGTCCGTGGGCTGAGGCGATGTTGACGATCCTGCCGCGGCCCTGGGCCTTCATGATCGGGATGGCAGCGCGCGTTGCGTAAAACGTCGAGGACAGGTTGATTGCGATGATCTGTTCCCACTTGTCGGTCGGGAATTTCTCGACCGCTTCGACGTGCTGGATCCCCGCATTGTTGACCAGAATGTCAAGGCGACCCAACTGGTGCCTGGCATAGGCGACCATGTCGGCGATTTCGTCGCCCTTGAGCATGTTGGCCGCGTGATACCGTACGCGCACCCCGCAGGAGGCTTCCATCTCGGCCCGGGTCCGCTCGATCTCTGACGGATCGCCAAGGCCGTTCAGAACCACATCTCCCCCGCGTGAGGCGACCGCCCTGGCCAGGGCCAGACCGATTCCGGACGTCGAGCCGGAGATAACGGCAACCTGCCCCTTCAGATCGTCTGGGGCACGAAACACCGGGCGTTCAGTCTCGGACGTATCTTTCCTCGGCCACTGGAACATGGAGTCACTTTCGCGTCTGTCGAAATCGGTAAGAGTCTATCGCTTCGCGGATGCGATGGCGACAGGGGCAATCAAGTCTTTCATGACCTGATGAATATCCAGTCGGTATCCGTCGAGGCTGTCTTGTCGAACTGGTAGCCGTCGCGGTCGAACGCCTTGAGGTCCGCGGCTGTTTCGATCCGTTCGTCGATTGCAAACCGGGTCATCGATCCGCGCGCCTTTTTGGCGAAGAAGGAGATGATGCGGCTCTCGCCGTCCTTTTGTTCGCGGAAGTGCGGCGTGATGACGTTCAATTTCAGCGCCTTGGCATCGATAGCTCCGAAATACTCCTGGCTTGCCAGATTGATTAGCGAGGAATCCGCGTGACCTTGGGCGTCGGCATTCAGGCATTTCGAAATGCGGTCGCCCCAGAAATCGTAGAGGCTGCCGCCCCGGCGGGTCTTGAGACGGGTGCCCATTTCCAGCCGATACGGCTGGATCCGATCCAGCGGCCGCAAGAGGCCATAGAAACCTGACAGGATGCGGACGTGGTTTTGTGCAAAGGTCAGGGCCTTGGCGTCCAGGTCGCGCGCTTTTAGACCTTCATAGACATCACCGGCGAAGGCAAACGCGGCCTGCACACCGCCGTCGACATCCTCGGGATCGAAGGCCTTGAAGCGGGCCTGGTTGAGCTCGGCGAGCTTGTCGGAAATGGACATAAGGCGGCGCAGATCCGCACGTGTCTGGCGTTTCGTGGTCGTAGCCAGCGATGCCGTATCCTCGACGAAGCGACGGGCGCTCGCCGGAAGGGCGGGGTCGGCTTCGGTAAAATCCAGTCGCTTGGCCGGGGACAGCACGATCAGCAAGGGCGGCTCCTCATCAACGCCCTGCCTGATAGGCTGCTTCGATGACGAATTGAACCGGAGGATTGGTCGCGCCCAGTTTCAGGGACGGAGAACCTCATAGGCCGAGACGTGGTTGAGGGCGATGACCCACCGGCCGTCGAGCTTGCGAAACAGGCGGGTGTTGATGCCTTCCATAGGGCGTTCGGGGCGATCCAGCGTATATCCACCTACCAACTGGGCGGCGTCGGGGGCCAGGAACTCGACCGTCATGTCATGGAAGGTCAAGGTGCCCCGGGTCTCGGGGACAGGGCCATAGTTTCTGATGTAGTCGTCGAGCGCGCCTTGCCAGCCGTCCTTGATCCGCCCGCCCGAGACAAAGACGACGTCCGGATTTCGAAAGCCCTGCATGTAGCCGCGGTAGTCGCCCCGATTCCACGATGCCTGCATCGCCGAGATCACAGCAAGGATCGCCGCGCGCTCCCCGGCTTCGTCAAACGGGGCGACGGCGGCCGTCTGGGCTGATGCCGGGGCCGCGCCGAACAGCGCGGCAGCGGTCAGCAGGCTTACCAGGACTCGTCTGATCAAAAGAGCACCGCCGGGTTCATGATCCGACGGGGGTCGATGGCCTTGCGGATCGCGCGCATGGTCTGGATCTCGATCGGCGACTTGTACCGCATGGCCTCCTCGGTCTTCAGCCGGCCCAAGCCGTGCTCAGCGCTGATCGAGCCGTCGTAGCGATCGACGATATCGTGGACGACCCGAGATCCTGCTTCCCAACGACCGAGGAACGCCTTCAGGTCCGCGCCGGGTGGGCACAGGATGTCATAATGCATGTTGCCATCGCCAACGTGTCCGAAGGCGGACACACGGGCCCCGGGCTCGAACTGCTGGACGGCAGTGGTCGCCTCGTCGAGGAAGTCGGCAATCTGTGACACGGGTACCGAGACATCATGCTTCCACCCGCCACCTTCCGGTCGCTGGGCGGCCGACTGTTCCTCGCGGACCTTCCAGAAGGCCCGGGCCTGGGTCTCGTTCTGCGCGATGGCTGCGTCGATGATCAGCCCCTCTTCGAAGGCCGCGGACAGGATACGTTCCATGCCGGCCTCGGCCGCACCCGGCTCCCCCGACGTCAGTTCGATCAACACGTACCAGGGGGGCGTCGAGTCCAGTAATTCCCGCGTGTCCGGGATGTGTTTCAACGCAAATTCGACCCCGATCCGTTTCATCAGCTCGAACGCCTCGACCCCGCCGCCTGTCTCCGCCTTGGCCCTGGCCAGCAGGGTGATGGCGGCATGTGGAGTTTCCAGACCGACGACCGCCGTGGCCCGAGACCGCATGATCGGGAACAGCTTGAGCGTTGCGGCTGTCACGACTCCCAAAGTGCCCTCGGCGCCGATCAGGAGCTGCTTCAGGTCATAGCCCGTATTGTCCTTGCGGAGACGCTTCAGCCCATTGAAAATCTGGCCGTCAGGCATCACGGCCTCGATGCCGAGGACCAGTTCGCGCATCATGCCATAGCGCAGGACGGCCGTGCCGCCGGCGTTGGTGGAGATGACGCCGCCGATTGTGGCCGAGCCCTCGGCCGCTAGGCTCAGGGGAAAGAATCGCCCGGCCGCAGTCGCAGCCTGCTGGGCCTCGAGCAAAGTGACGCCAGCTTCGACCGTCATGGCGTCGTCGAGAGGTGTGACGTCCCGTACCGCGCGCATCTTGCGCAGCGAAAGCAGGACCTCGCCAAAGGGAACTTGGCCGCCGACGAGACCCGTATTGCCGCCCTGAGGCAAGATCGCGACGCCATGGCTGGCGCAGATCGTTACGGCGCGTGCCACTTCGGCCGTCGAGCGGGGCGTCAGCATGAGCGGCGTCTCGCCGGTCCAGCGATTGCGCCACTCCGTCAGCCACGGGGCAATCTCTGCCGAATCCCGGGTCCAGGAACCTGCTGGCAGAGCGGCCTCGAGCTCGGCAATTGCCGCTGGGGAAGGGGGGGTCACCGGAGCGTCTCCAAACTGCAGGTCTTCATGCCGGATTGACCCGAAAACTCATGCGGTCAACGTTTTTCAGCTGCGCCACGACGTCCTTCGTTAGGGTGATGGCAGCAGGCCTGGGCTGAAACCGGGCCGTCGAGAGAGTTATGGACGCCATACGATGACGATAGCACCAGTCGAGTCCCGGTCACAGTGAGCTGGTCCAACCCCGTTCCAGCCGTCGGTATTGTCTGTCTCAAGGGCCACGACGTCTTGCTCGTCCGACGGGGAACGGCCCCGCGGCAGGGTGAGTGGAGCCTGCCCGGGGGACGGATCGAACCTGGCGAGAGGGCCGTCGATGCCGCCTTGCGCGAACTCCGTGAGGAAACGTCAGTACAGGCCGAAGTGATCGGGCTGGTCGATGTCGTGGATGGGTTGTTCGCGGAGATGGACAGGCACTACGTCCTGATCGACTACGTCGCGATCTGGACCAGCGGTGTCCCCGCGGCGGGCGACGACGCGGCAGAGGCCGAGTTCTTTGGCCTCGAGCTTGCCATGCAGATGGTGGGCTGGAGCGAGACGCGCAGGGTCATTCAGAAGGCAGCCGAGATGCGTGACAACCGGCAATCATTACGCCGATGTTAGACTTGCGCGGCCGGTTTCGATGGAAGTGACGGGGAGGCGGGTCTAGTCTGGATTTCCACAGGGCAGGGAACAGGACATGGGTTATTTCGCACTCGCGCTGGTCGTATTGGCCATCGTGATCGTCTTCAGCATCGTGAAGATCGTGCCGCAGGGGCGCGAGTTCACGATCGAGCGTTTTGGCAAATATACCCGGACACTCTCGCCAGGGATCAGCCTGCTGACGCCCTTCGTCGAGCGGATCGGCCGGCGGATGAACATGATGGAGCAGGTCCTCGACGTGCCCCAGCAGGAAGTCATCACCAAGGACAATGCCATGGTGAAGGTCGACGCCATCGTCTTCATCCAGGTCATGAGCGCCTCTGCCGCCGCCTATCGGGTCGAGAACCTGCCATATGCGATTACCCAGCTTTGCTCGACCAACCTGCGAACCGTCGTGGGATCGATGGACCTCGATGAAGTCCTGTTCCAGCGTGACAACATTAACTCGCGTCTGCTGACCGTGATCGATGCGGCGACCGAGCCCTGGGGCGTCAAGGTCAACCGGATCGAGATCAAGGACCTGACGCCGCCGGTGGACATTACCAACGCCATGGCTCGGCAGATGAAGGCCGAGCGTGAGCGACGCGCCGTGATTACCGAGGCCGAGGGCGAGAAGCAGGCGGCCATTGCCCGCGCCGAGGGGGCCAAACAGGCTGCCATCCTGCAGGCGGAGGGCCGCAAGGAAGCGGCATTCCGCGACGCCGAGGCGCGCGAGCGCGAAGCCGAGGCCGAGGCCAAGGCGACGGCCATGGTGTCGGAAGCCATCGCACGCGGTGACGTCAACGCCATCAACTACTTCGTCGCGCAGAAGTATGTAGAGGCCTTCGCTGAGCTGGCCCGGAATCCAACGGCCAAGACCGTCATTGTACCGGCCGAAATGAGTGGACTGGTCGGGACCATCGCGGGCCTTGGCGAACTGGTTGGTCTGGCACGCGACCAGCAGGTCGAGCGCCGCGACGCCCGGCCGCCGGTTGTGGCAAGACCGGTCGATCCGCCGCGCGCACCGCGCAACGCTGTCCCTCCAACGGAGTAGACCGATGCAGACCGTGCTCGACCTCTACACCAACCAGCCGTTCTGGATGTGGCTGGCGCTGGGTGTCATCCTGCTGGCCATCGAGGCCGCGCTCTCGACCGAATGGCTGCTCTGGCCAGCCGTTTCCGCAGGCGCGGTAGCAGCGCTCACGGCGGTGGGGTTGCGGATGGGCCTTCCTGTCGAGATCGCGATCTTCGCGGTCCTTACCATCGTTTCCAGCGTGGCCTCGCGTCGGCTGGTCAAACGGGTGAATCCCAGCGAGCCGGACATCAACGACCGGGACAGCCGCCTGGTCGGACAGCCGGCGAAGGTTGTCGAGGCGTTTGTGAACGGACACGGCCGCGTCTTCATCTCCGGCTCCGAATGGCCGGCCGAGGCCCTCGGTGACATGCCCGGCGTCGGCGAATGGGTCCGGGTCCAGGCGACCACGGGGTCCGGACTGATCGTTCAGCCCCTCTAGCGTGCTGCCCGCATCTTCTCGATGCCCTGGTTGGCCAGGACGTCAGCCCGTTCGTTGAGTTCGTGGCCGGCGTGGCCCTTGACCCAGTGCCATTTCACCTCGTGCCGTGCACGCGCGGCGTCCAGCCGTTTCCAGAGGTCGTCATTCTTGACCGGCTTCTTGTCGGCGGTCTTCCAGCCGCGGGCCTTCCAGCCGTGGATCCAGCTGGTGATGCCGTCCATCACATATTTGCTGTCGGTGTGGAGATCGATCGTGCAGGGCCGGGTCAGGGCCTCCAGCGCCATGATGGTCGCTGTCAGCTCCATACGGTTGTTGGTGGTCAGGGCCTCGCCTCCGCACAACTCCTTGGTCTTTCCACCGGCCTGGAGAATAGCCCCCCAACCTCCGGGGCCGGGGTTGCCCTTGCAGGCACCGTCGGTGTGAATGATGACAGGGGACACGGGCACGGCTCGGCTCAGGCGGACAGGGCTGACGGCCATACCTTGGCCGAGGGGCCGAGGCCATGGCTCACTGTAAATCTGTCATCCTCACGCCGTCATGACTTCACAGGCCTGACACCGCATTCCCTTGGCGGGTGGCATCCACTGGCCTATATGCCGCGTAACAGGTTCGCGGGCCCGTGGGTCCGGCACAGGAGATTGTACCGTGGGCGCTATCAGTATCTGGCATTGGGTGATCGTCGGCGTGATCGTGCTGCTGTTGTTCGGCGGGCGCGGCAAGCTTTCGGGCATCATGGGAGATGCCGCAAAGGGCATCAAGGCCTTCAAGGAAGGCCTGAAAGACGACGACAAGAAGGACGGCCCGAACGACGGCATCAGCTCCCTCCCGCGGACCGAAGCGGAAAAAGAAGAGCTGAAGCGCTAGGTCCGGCTGTCAGGAGAGCCTGAAGCATGGGCGGCCTCGGCCCCGGGATCGGGGGCCTCGAATATCTTGTGATCGCAGCCGTGGCCCTCATCGTTGTGGGGCCCGAGCGGCTGCCTGGTCTGTTGCGCCAGCTTGGCAAGATGATCGGCAAGGCGCGACGGATGGCCGACGAATTCCGTAGCAGTTTTGACGAAATGGCGCGGCAGTCCGAGCTCGACGAGCTGAGGAAGGAAGTCGAGGCCTTGCGGACCAACCAGAGCATGGTTCGGCTGGGCGACGAGGCTGATGCTGCATTCAAGGATATCAGTACCGAGCTGCACAAGCCGGTGGATCATGACGCGCCCCGGGCCGTCATGGCACCCGAGCCTGAGCCCGCCGCAGCCATTGCGTCCGTTGACGAGTGGCCAGACGCCCAGCCCGTGATGATGCCGACTGAACCGGCCCCAGACCCTGCCCCGCAGGCGAAACCGAAAACGGTTCGGAAGGCATCTTCGAAGTCGGCGACAGCGGGAGCGGCCACCTTGAAAACCGTACCTGCGCGCGCACGTGCGCCGCGCAAATCGAAGCTTGACCTATGACCGCCCGCGACGAGGCCGAGATCGAGGCGTCGCGTGCGCCCTTGATGGACCATCTGATCGAGCTGCGTGGGCGGCTGATCGTCTGTGTGATCGCCTTTATCCTCTGCTTCTTCGTCTGCTTCTTCTTTGCGGCCCAGATCCAGATCTTCCTGATCAAGCCGTTCCAGGCGGCCGCTGCCCTGCATGCCGTGGCACAGGCTGAAGGCGGCCATAGCGGGGGCAACCCGTTCGAACTGATCGCCATCACCTCGGGGCTGCGCCCGTTTCCAGCGGGCAGCCAGTCGGCTGTCGCCCTGATCGCTACGGCACCGCTTGAGCAGCTTTTCACCAAGATGAAGATCGCCGGTTTCGGGGCCATCGTTCTGGCCTTCCCGGTGCTGGCCTGGCAGCTGTACCGTTTCGTTGCGCCCGGCCTGTATCGCAACGAAAAGGGGGCCTTCCTGCCCTTCCTGTTTGCCGCGCCGTTCCTGTTCATGCTCGGCGGGGCGCTGGTCTATTTCGTGATGCTGCCGTTCGTCATGTGGTTCTCGCTGAGCCAGCAGATTTCGGCCGACGGGATTTCCGTCGAGCTGATGACCAAGATCTCGGAATATCTGAGTCTGGTGACCTCGCTGATGCTGGCGTTCGGCCTGTGCTTCCAGCTGCCGATCGTGACGACGCTTCTTGGGATCGCGGGTCTGATTTCGTCGAAGATGATGTCCGAGGGCCGTCGCTACGCCATCGTCGCCATTGTAGTGGTCGCGGCCGTCGTCACCCCGCCGGATCCTTTGAGCCAGATCATGCTCGCCGTGCCTCTGGTGCTGCTCTACGAGGTCTCGATCTGGTGCGTCCGGCTGATCGAGCTGCGCAAGAAGAAGGCGGACGACATCGAGGGACTTGCTGGAGCCTAGGCGAATTGCTGGCATCGCCGATTGCCCTTGGCGAGCACATGGCACCCGTCTTCAAAGCTCGGGACACCGCTGTCTCCGCCGCGCGAACCGCGCGCCGTTCCTCCAGGAGAATGAAAAACACCGGCTGAAGGATTTGCGATCGGCACCACGGGGAAGATCCAGTTGCCGTTCCTCAGTCGCCCGCGAGCATGCGCAGCCTGCTCGGTAAGGACCATCGGCTCACGCATGGAAAAGCCCCGGACGGCGGACCGTCCGGGGCTTCTGCCTTCCGACCAGCTGCCGATCAGCAGCTGTAGTACATGTCGAACTCGACGGGGTGGGGGTGAAGCTGAAGGCGCATGACCTCCTGCATCTTCAGCTCGATATAGCTGTCGATGAAGTCGTCATCCATGACGCCACCCTTCTTGAGGAAGGCCCGGTCCTTGTCGAGGTTCTCGAGGGCTTCCTTCAGCGAACCACAGACCTCGGGGATCGAGTGGCGTTCTTCGGGGGGCAGATCGTACAGATTCTTGTCGGCGGGTGCGCCCGGATCGATCCGGTTCTCGATCCCGTCCAGACCCGCCATCAGCAACGCCACGAAGGTCAGATAGGGGTTACCCATCGGGTCCGGGAAGCGGGCTTCCAGGCGCTTGGCCTTGGGTGACGAGGTGTGCGGGATGCGGATCGAGGCCGAACGGTTACGGGCCGAATAGGCCAGCTTCACCGGAGCTTCATAGCCGGGCACCAGCCGCTTGTAGGAGTTGGTGGTCGAGTTGGCGAAGGCGTTGATGGCCTTTGCGTGCTTGATGATGCCGCCGATGTACCAGAGGCACTCCTGGCTGAGACCGGCATATTTGTCGCCCGCGAACTGGGGCTTGCCGTCCTTCCAGATCGACATGTGGACGTGCATGCCCGAGCCGTTGTCGCCAAACATTGGCTTGGCCATGAAGGTTGCGGTCTTGCCATAGGCGGCCGCGACATTGTGGATGATGTATTTGTAGAGCTGCAGACGGTCGGCCATCGTCAGCAGGTCGCTGAACTTCAGACCCAGTTCGTGCTGAGCCGGAGCGACCTCGTGGTGGTGCTTCTCGGGCTGAAGGCCCATGTCGCGCATCACGGCCAGCATTTCGCCGCGCAGGTCCTGGCCACTATCGACCGGGTTCACGGGGAAGTAGCCACCCTTGGGCCCGGGGCGATGGCCCATGTTGCCTTCGGAATACTCGGCACCGGTATTGGCTGGCAGTTCGATGGAATCGTAGCTGTAACCCGTGTCGTGCGGTGCCGTTTTCCAGCGGACGTCGTCGAAGATGAAGAACTCGGCCTCGGGACCGAAATAGACGGCATCGCCGATGCCGGCCGAGGCGACATAGGCGAGGGCCTTCTTGGCCATCGAACGGCTGTCGCGGTTGTATGGCTCCATCGTGTCCGGGTTCAGCACGTCGCAGAACAGGAACATCGTCGTCTGCTGGTAGAAGGGGTCGATGTAGGCCGTGGTCAGGTCGGGCATCAGGAGCATGTCGCTCTCGTTGATGGCTTTCCAGCCGGCGATCGACGAGCCGTCGAACATCGTGCCTTCTGTCAGGAACTCTTCGTCCACCAGGTCGATGTCGAAGGTGACATGTTGCAGCTTGCCCTTGGTGTCGGTGAACCGGACGTCCACATACTGGACTTCCTTGTCCTTGATCTCTTTGAGGATCTTGGCCGCCGTGCTCATTCTGATGGTCCTTTTGGTTTCTTCTGGGGAGGAAGCGTTACTGGGAAAGCGGTATCAGACCGCCTGGGCGCCGGTCTCGCCGGTCCTGATGCGGATCACATCCTCGACGGTGGAGACGAAGATCTTGCCGTCGCCGATCTTGCCGGTCCGGGCGGCCGTCTGGATGGCCTCGACCACAGCCGGGGCGAGATCATCCGGAACCACGACCTCAAGTTTGATCTTTGGCAGGAAGTCGATGACGTATTCGGCCCCACGGTAGAGTTCCGAGTGACCTTTCTGGCGACCGTATCCCTTGGCCTCCAGCACGGTCATGCCCTGGACCCCGATGTCCTGGAGCGCCTCTTTGACGTCGTCCAGCTTGAACGGCTTGATGACGGCTTCGATTTTCTTCATGGCGACCCCAGGAGCGTGGCCGACGGCCTGACACACGGGAACCAAAGGGACATCGCATCGCAGCATAAGGCAAGGCCCGATTTACAATTTCGTGCCTTGAGCGGACAGATCACCCCATGAAGCCGTCCAACCATCCCGATCTCTGGCGCGACGCCCTGCCATGGCCGGGCCCAGACACCCACAAGCACCATCGCGGACGGCTGGGTGTGGTATCCGGAGGTGCGCTGAGGACGGGCGCAGCGCGGCTGGCGGCGCGGGCTGGTCTGCGGATCGGGGCAGGCCTTGTGCGTATCCTCTGCCCGCGGGATGCGGCGCTCATCGTGGCGGCTTCGGTCGAGGCGATCATGGTCGACGAATTCAGCTCTCCCGAGGCCCTTTTCCAGCTGGCGGGAGCGCTTGATGCCGTCGTGATCGGTCCCGCAGCGGGTCTGACGGAGGCGACGGCCCTGAACCTCGCAGCGCTTGGACGGACGGGAGCGGCCTTGATCGTGGATGCCGACGCCCTGACCCTTTTCAAGGACCGACCGAAGGACTTGTTCGGCTGTCTGGATCGCGACGACGTCCTGACGCCTCACGAGGGAGAGTTCGAGCGCCTGTTTCCTGATCTGCCGGTTTACGGACGGGAGGTGGCGGCCTCGAAAGCGTCAGAGCGGGCAGGAGCGGTGATTGTCCTGAAAGGCCGCGAGACGGTGATTGCTGCACCGGACGGGCGGAAGGTGGTCAATGGCAATGGCACGCCCTTGCTGGCGACAGCCGGTAGCGGCGACGTTCTGGCGGGCATGATCGGAGGCCTGGTGGCCCAGCGGATGGACAGTTTCGATGCCGCCTGTGCAGCGGTCTGGATGCATGCCGATGCTGCCTCCCGGTTTGGACCCGGACTGATTGCTGAAGATCTGAGCGAACAGTTGCCGTCCGTCCTGAGAGGCCTGGCACCCGCCTGAACAGGAGGAGTTGCGGCGCGGGAGTGAAAGCCTTACACGCCGACGCCTACCGATGCGGATGTGGCGGAACTGGTAGACGCACCAGATTTAGGTTCTGGCATCGCAAGGTGTGGAGGTTCGAGTCCTCTCATCCGCACCAGTCTTTTGCTGAAGCCTGAGGCTTCGGCAGAGTGTGAACCGACAAAAAAGGCCCGGGATCGCTCCCGGGCCTTTCTTGTCGAGGTCTGATCCTTCGATCAGTCCTTCTGGTTGTCCACGCCGGAGCCCAGGGCCTGGGCAGGCGACGACATCGTGCTTTCCTCGGTGATGTCGATCCCTTGCGCCAGCTTCGAGTGGGCAAAGCCGTAAGCGATATAGATGATGGCACCTACGACCGCATAAATGCCCAGGATCGTCAGCGGCAGGGGATTGCCGTTCATCGCATGCTCGATCATGGGCCAGAAGTTGAATCCGGCCAGTGACAGACAGGCGAAGATACCGAGGCCCGCCGTGATGACGCCGCCCGGGACCTTGAAGGGCCGCTCCATCTCGGGATGCCGGATGCGAAGGAAGATCACGCTCAGGCAGACGATCGAGAAGGCCACTGCCGTTCCCAGCGAAACGAGGTCGCCGAGGATGGAGATGGGCAGGAAGGAGGCCGCGATCGCGATCAGCACGCCCAGCAGGATCGTGCCGATCCAGGGCGTGCGGAACTTGGGATGGATCACGGCGAAGGCGCGGGGCAGAAGGCCGTCACGGGCCATGGTGTAGAAGATGCGCGTCTGGCCATAGCAGAGCACCAGCATGACCGAAGTCAGGCCCGTGATGGCACCGATCTTGATCAGGAAGCTGATCAGGTTCAGTTGCCCACCTTCGGCGGTCGCCAGGGGAACATTCGCCCATTCGAGTCCCATGCGGTCAATGGCGACGGCGACCGGCGCCGGGCTGGCGAGTTCGAGATATGGCACCACGCCGGTCATCACGGCGGCGACGGCCATGTAGATCAGGGTGCAGACGAAAAGTGCGCCCAGAATGCCGACGGGGACGTCCTTGGACGGGTTCTTGACCTCGGCAGCAGCGGTCGAGACAGCCTCGAAGCCCACATAGGCGAAGAAGATGATCGACGCGCCACGGAGGATCCCGGTTGCGCCATACTCACCGAAATTCCCCGACGTGTTTTCCGGGATGAAGGGCACCCAGTTCGCCGGGTTGATGTAACCGACGCCGACGGCGATGAAGGTCAACAGGACGACGATCTTGATCAGCACGATGACGTTGTTGATCTTGGCGGATTCGCTGACGCCGAGAACCAGCAGCCCGCACACGGCGGCGATGCCGATCGCAGCGACCAGGTTGAACGTACCGGTCAGCGGGAAGGTGCTCCCGGCCTCAGACACGACGGCCTGCACAAGCGGTGTGGCCCATGACGGACCTTCGCCGCCTGCGTACTGGATCATGGGGAACAGGCTTTCGGACAAGCCGAAGTCCTTGAGGATCGAGACGACATAGCCTGACCAGCCTACCGCCACGGTCGAGGCGGCAACGCCGTATTCCAGCACCAGCAGCCAGCCCATGATCCAGGCGAACACTTCGCCGAGGGTTCCATAGGCATAGGTGTAGGCCGATCCGGAGACGGGCATGGTCGAAGCGAGTTCGGCGTAGCAGAGGCCCGCAAGGCCGCAGGCGATGCCGGCGACGACAAACGACAGCATGATGGCGGGGCCGGCATTAGCCGCAGCCACCTGACCCGTCAGCACGAAGATGCCGGCACCGATGATGGCCCCGATGCCGAGGCTCATCAGATTGATGGGACCCAGGGACCGTTTCAGCTCGCTCTTGGCGGCCTCGTTCTGGATCTGAGCAACTGATTTCTTGAGGAAGAGCTGGTTCTTGCCAGCCCCTACGCCTTTTTTAGCCGACAAAGTCGTGCCCCTTGATACGGCGAACCCTCCCCGGGTCGCCTTCCTGCGCGGACGCTAGCGATGGATGCTGCGGCGCGCAACGCGGTTTCCGATCGGTGAACGTCGGGCGACGCTTTCGTGAACGCGTTTTTGGTTCCTGTGGCTTCGATTCACGCTAGGTCGGCTTTGTGACCCTGCCCATTCACGCGATTATCGACAGCCTCAAGGCGGCCATTGCCGGCAACCCGGCGGTCGTGCTCGCAGCCCCGCCCGGTGCCGGCAAGACCACCGTCGTGCCGCTGGCCCTGCTGGATCAGCCCTGGCTGGGCAATCAGAAAGTTCTGGTTCTTGAACCCCGCAGGCTGGCCGCTCGGGCGGCAGCAGAGCGAATGGCGCATATGCTCGGCGAGACTGCAGGCGATACAGTGGGCTACCGCACGCGGCTGCAGAGCCGGATCGGCCCTCGCACCCGGATCGAGGTGGTTACCGAAGGGGTGTTCACCCGGATGATCCTGGAGGATCCCGGTCTCGACGGGATCGGGGCCGTTCTTTTCGATGAGTTCCATGAGCGCAGTCTGGACGCTGATCTGGGACTGGCCCTGGCCCGAGAGAGCCAGTCACTGCTGCGCGAGGACCTCAGGCTGATCGTCATGTCGGCAACGCTCGACATCGCCGGGGTGTCACACCTGTTGGCGCGGCCCGACGGAAGTCCAGCACCCGTGATCGAAGCGGAAGGGCGGATTTTTCCCGTCGAGACCCTGTACGTCGGACGCAATCCGGTCGAACGGCTGGAAGACGCGATGACCCGCGCCTGCCTGACAGCGCTGGCGGACCAGCCCGGATCGATCCTCGCCTTTCTGCCGGGGCAGGCTGAAATCCACCGCACCGCCCAGCGACTGAAGGAGCGGCTTCGCGATCCCATGGTCGATGTCGCTCCCCTGTTTGGCGCCCTGGACAAGGCGGAGCAGGATCGCGCGCTGCACCCGGCCTCTCCGGGACGGCGCAAGATCGTACTCGCCACTTCGGTGGCTGAGACCAGCCTGACCATCGAGGGGGTGCGCGTCGTGATCGATGGCGGCCTGTCGCGCGTGCCCCGGTTCGAGCCGTCCAGCGGCCTGACCCGGCTGGCGACCGTCCGGGTCAGCCGGTCTTCGGCCGAGCAGAGGCGCGGACGGGCAGGGCGCACCGAACCGGGGGTCTGCTACCGACTGTGGGACGAGGAAACGACCCGGGGGTTGGTGCCGCATCAGCGGCCTGAAATTCTTGAGGCTGATCTGACCGCGTTTGCCCTGGACCTCGCCCGCTGGGGCGCCCGATCGACGGACGGGCTGGCGCTGCTCGATCCCCCGCCCGCCGGAGCCCTGAAGGAGGCACGAGCGGTCCTGACCCGGTTGGAGGCGCTTGATGCACGGGGTGGCCTGACGACGCATGGTCGCCGCCTGACGAAAATCCCTCTGCCGCCGCGTCTGGCGCACTTGGTGGCTTTCGCGTCGGATGGGGGCGATGCGACTTTAGGAGGCCGGATCGCCGCCGTCCTGAGCGAACCCGGTCTTGGCGGGAACGAGACCGATCTTCGCGACCGGCTCGGGGGCTTTGACCGCGATCGCAGCCCTCGTGCCGTCGACGTTCGAAAACTGGCGGACCGCTGGGCCCGGACGGCTGGAGCCGGGAAGGGGGGAACGGTCGATCCGGGTCTTCTGATCGCACAAGCCTTTCCCGAGCGGGTCGCGAAGGCTCGTGGCAAGCCAGGAGAGGTCCTGCTGGCCTCGGGGCGGGGCGCATTCATCGATCCCAGCGACGGACTTTCGGCCGAGCCCTGGCTGGCCGTCGCCGATCTGGGGGGTGGCGATGCCCGCGACCGGATACGTCTGGCTGCGCCGGTCGACCCCTTGGCACTGGCGGAACGACTGACTGTCGAGGAGCGGCTGTCGCGCGAGCCTTCCGGACGGATGGTGATGCGTCGTATCCGTCGCCTCGGAGCCATCGTATTTGATGAACGGATCACGGCCACGCCGGATCGCGCGGTCCTGACGACTGCCTTGAGGGCAGAGGTCGACGCCCTGGGCATCGATGCCGTCCGGTGGGGCGAACGCTCCGCCGGCCTGCGGGCCCGGCTGGCCTTTCTGCGTGAACGGGACGCCTTCTGGCCGGATGTAAGCGACTCCGGCCTGTTCGAGAGCCGCGAGCTTTGGCTTTGGCCGCTTTTGGGGGAAGTGCAGTCGCTGGACGATATCAGCGACGCAGCGTTGGAACAGGGATTGCGTGCGCTGGTCGACTGGGATCGGCAGCGGGCACTGGACGAACTGGCTCCGGCCCGGCTTGTGACGCCCCTGGGAAGTTCCGCCATCGACTATGCGGCCGAGGGGGGGCCACGGGTCGACATCCGGGTGCAGGAGTTGTTCGGGGTCAGAGTTCACCCCACCGTTATGAATGGACGTGTTCCGCTGACGTTGGCCCTGCTGTCTCCAGCGCGTCGCCCGATCCAGATGACCAAGGATCTGCCAGGCTTCTGGTCGGGCTCATGGAAGGAGGTCCGGTCCGAGATGCGCGGACGATATCCCCGGCACCCGTGGCCCGAAAGTCCGGCGGAGGCTGAGGCCACCAACCGGGTCAAGCCACGGGGAACCTGAGGCGATCAGGCCTTCTGGATGGCCGTGGCGATGTCGTCCGTCGAGTGCCCGGTCAGGTCCTTGGCGATTTCGCCGACCAGTTTGCTTTCGGTCTGTTTGTGCCAGCCCTTGCGGAGTTGTCCCAGGGTCTTGGGCGCAGCGATGACCAGCAGGTTGTCGACCTTGCCGTTCAGAACGCGGGCGTTGATCGCGTCGGCCACACCGACCGCGAAACCGTCTTCCGCCTGGGTATCGTTGTCGGGGTTGGCACCGCTGGAGTGACGACCGGCAGCTCCGGAAGCCCGTTCCTCGATGGCACCGACGGGCATCGCCTTCAGCTTGATGTCGGCGTGGCCGATGTTTTCGAACAGCTGAAGTTTTTCGCCGTCGACGATGGCCACCAGCGTGCCTGTCGGAATGATCATGAAATGTCTCCTGTTACTGAGACATCCCAACGGGTGGGGAGGCGCGGGGTTGCTCCCTAACTGTCGGCCAGGGCGTCGGTGACCGCATAGACCATGATGCCTGTCGCGACCGCCAGGTTCAGGCTGTCGGCACGTCCACGCATCGGGATCTTGACGTTGACGTCACAGGCGCTGGCAAGGCTGTCAGTCAGTCCCGCCTGCTCATTGCCCATCAGGATCAGGGTCGGGGCGGAAAGAGGCGCGTCGCGGTAGCCATGGGTGGCATCCAGCCGGGTGCCGATGACGCTGCCGCTCCATTTCGCGCGCCAGGTCAGGAAGGCCTCGGGTGTCGCGCGCGCGATGGCGACTGCGAATACCGAGCCCATCGTTGCCCGGACGGCCTCGACCGAGAACGGATCGACACAGTCACCGATGAGGATCACCCCGCCGCAGCCCGCAGCATCGGCAGTTCGAATGATCGTTCCGAGATTGCCGGGATCCCGCACCTGCTCAAGGGCAACCCAGCAGGGGGCAGAGGCCGGATCGATGTCGTCCAGACGGGTGAAGGCCTGTTCGAACACCGCGAGGACAGTCTGGGGATTCTCGCGACGGCTGATCTTTTCGAGGATCGGGTGGGTGACGGTGACGACATCTCCGCCTGTGCGCCGGGTCTCGGCAATGGCCCGGTCCAGAAGGGGGTGGGCACGCGCCTCCATCCCCACCAGCAGGGTCGTCGGCGTCCGTCCCTGATCGAGGGCCTCGCCAATGAATTTCAGGCCTTCGGCGAGGAACAGTCCGGTCGCTTCGCGCTCCTTGCGCATATGCAGGGCGCGGACGGCCTTGACCGTCTCGTTCGTGAGCGAAGTGATCAGCCGGCCCTGATCGGGCGGATAGGCGCTCATGCCGACCACCGCGCAAAGAAGCTGAGACCGATGGCCCGGCCCTCGGGACCATCCTCAGAAAGCGCCAATTCGCCCCAGTCAATGCGTCCGCCGCGGTCGCCGACGGCCTCGCGCATCAGGTGGGCGAGCGAGATGCCCGAGATCCGGGCAGCATAAGCATTCAGCAAAAGGAAGTCGGCATCGTCGGCCAGAAGCGCCGCACAGTCCTTCAGAAGGCCCGGCATATCCTCGAAAAGTCGCCAGACCTCGCCATCGGGGCCGCGTCCGTATTTCGGAGGATCCAGGATGATGCCCTGATACTTCGAACCCCGGCGGACCTCGCGAGCGACATATTTGCGGGCGTCCTCGACGATCCAGCGGATCGGGGCATCGGTCATGCCGGAATGGCCGGCGTTCTCGCGTGCCCAGGCGACCGACTTCTTGGAGGCATCGACATGGGTGACTTCCGCGCCCGCTGCGGCACTGGCCAGCGATGCGACACCCGTATAGCCGAACAGGTTCAGCACGCGGGGGGCTGAGGCGCGGGTCGAGGCGATTCGGCGGATCGTACGATCCAGCCACTGCCAGTTGGCTGCCTGCTCCGGGAAGAAGGCGAGGTGACGGAACGGGGTGAACCGGCCCGTAAAGCGGGCCTCACCCCAGGCCAGCGGAAAGGTCTCGATCGGTTTTCCGGCAAACCGCCAGCGTCCGGCCTCATCCTCATCGTCGGGATCAAACACGGCGTCAGCACGAGCGAAGGCATCCGGGTCGCGCGGCGACCACCAGCACTGGGGCTCGGGGCGTACCACGGTGTAGGGACCATAGCGCTCAAGCTTGCGGCCCCCGCCGCTGTCCAGCAGGGCGTAGTCCGGCCAGGCGGTCGTCAGCAGGGTTTCGGGCGTCGGCGACAGGACAGGAGGCATGGCGCTGATTAGGCGGTCAGACGACCTGTCGTCCAGCGTGCACGCAATGGACATCAAACGTTACGGGATCGGGCCGGTGCGGGGTCTTGTCCCAGGTGAAGGGCTCGACCACGAGCCGCCATACCGCATGGGCAAAGGCCAGGGACATCAGGGACCAGTAGATCGGGCTCATGATCATGTCATTGGCGCTGTAGGGCACGCCAGCGCGGCGCGCACCGATCTGTCCGCTCAGCCAGGCGGCTGCCGTGCCGAGGATCATGACGCTGACGGCGAAGGCGGGCGGTATCGGTGGCAGTCCGGCCAGCAGAGAGATCATGACCGTGGCCAACAGCCAACTGACTGCGAGGGCGTGAAGACCTGCAGATGCCAGTGTACCGCCAATGGTCACGGTCAGGGCAACCAGTCCGGCGAACCCCAGGCCGCTCAGGGTTCGCGTATGGACGCCCCAGGTCTGCATGAAACCCTTGAGCCATCGTGTCCTCTGGGGCAGCCAGTCTTTGAGGGCGTTCGGCGGGACCTCATGGGTCGGCCGGGTCATGATGCCGAGGTGCCAGCCCTGACGCCACAGTCGAAAGCCCAGATCGGCATCCTCGGTGACATTGAAGGGGTCCCACCCGCCGGCCGCCCGCAGGACGTCGATACGGAAGTGATTGCTGGTCCCACCCAGCGGGAAAGGCATTCCAAGTCTCGCAAGTCCGGGGAGGGTGACCTCGAAGAGCGACGCATATTCGACGGCAAACTGACGGTGGAGAAAGGCGGAATCCCGCGAGGTTTCGTGGGGAGCGCTGATCCTGAGCGGGGCCTGGAGACAGGCCAGACGGCTATCCGGGCTGTCCGAGAAACGTGCTGCGGCCTCCCGCAATTGGCCCGGATCGGGATGATCCTCGGCGTCATAGACAGTCAGCAGGTCTCCGGTCGACAGCCGCAGATCATGGTTGAGTGCGCGAGGCTTGGTCATTGGATCGCCGGGAGGAACGATGACGACCTCCAGCCAGTCCGGTCGAGGCGCGCTTTCAGCCGCCGTGAGCGTCGGTGTATCGTGCGCCTCTATCAGCAGCATTCCTTGAAGACGGTCCTGGGGATAGTCGATTGCAGCCAGACGCCGGATCAGTTGCGGGACGATGTCAGCCTCGTCATGGAGGGCCGCGAGGATGGTGTAGACGGGTAACGGGTGGCTGTCCTCGACAGGCGCGTCGGAGCGCTGGCGACTCACGATGACCAGTACGATCCTGAATGCGGCCAGGATCAGGAAGCCGATCTGGGTGGCCACCATGACAAGCGACAGGGTGACATCCCTCTGCCACCAAAGACTTGCGCCAAAAGATCCCAAGACCACGAGGACGACCAGCCTTTGAAGGAATGACAGCGAGCGCATTCGCGCGCTGAACCGAAGCGGCAGTTCCGTCGCCAATCTCTCGGTATACGGGTGCTCGACCATAACCGCGCGTTTAGATAACAACGTTACGCGTGGCAAGTGATTGGCGTGGCCGCGGGATTGGCGCTATTCCTGCAAAACCTGCGGCGCATGCCTCCTGATCAGGTCTATCCGTGGAGTTTGCGATTTGTCGGCCGCTTCCCTCGACAGTGCCGTTCCCCAACCCCGGTCAGCCCGAAAGCCGAAGGGAGAGGGACACTCGCGACGGGCGGAAATCCTCGTCGCTGCCGAACGCATCTTCGTTGAACATGGCTATGAGGGCGCCACGATCCGCAAGATCGCTGACGAAGTGGGCCTGTCCTCGACCGCCCTTTACATTCACTTCGCCGACAAGGGCGCGATCCTTCAGGAAATCTGCCGGACCGCGTTCGAGACCCTGATCGCCGCGAACCGGGCTATCCTGGAGGCGACCGACGCACCAGAGGAACGTCTTCGACGGATGCTGGCAGCCTATGTCGCGTTCGGCTTTGCCAATCCCAACGCCTACCGCCTGAGCTATCTGACGCGCCCGCTGGAAGCGCGTGACGGTGCCGAGAATGCCGCCCAGCAACTGGGTGCCGAGCTTTTTGGCTCCTTTGCCGACGTGGTAGACCAGCTAGACAGCGCCGGCCGGCTGAGAGTGGACGCCAAGGTCGCGGCCCAGGTCTTCTGGGCCGGTGTCCATGGCATCGTGTCCCTGATCATCACCAAGCCCTATTTTCCCTGGGCCGACCACGATGCACTGTTCAGGACCATGTCGGATGCCCTGTTCGAAGGCCTGCTGACGTCGTGAGTCCGATGGCCTTTGCATGCTCGGTGGCGGGACTGATCGGGCTCGCCTCCGGGGCAATGGCGGAACCACTGCGGGTCCTGTCGCTGGATCAGTGCGCAGACCAGTATGTTCTGGCGCTCGTTCCCGAGGCCACGCTTGCGCTTTCACCACGCGCTGACGACGCGGACTCCCGGATGCGGATTGCGGCGAGAGACCATCGGCAGGTTCGTCCCACGCTCGAGGCTGCCATCGGCTTTCGGCCCGATGTCGTTGTTCGCTACTGGGGCGGTGACCAGCGGCTGCTGGATCATCTGGAGCGGCGGGGGCAGCGCGTCGTCACGCTGTCGGACGCCAGCGACTTCGACGCCATCCGCGCCAATATCCGCGTCGTGGCCCGCGCGCTTGCCGTTTCGGGTCGCGGGGAGGCGTTGATCAGCAGGATGGATCAGCGACTTCTCGCCGCGCGTTCGGTCAGCGGCTCCCGGGGGGCTGCCCTGTATCTGACAGCCGGCGGGTTCACGGCGGGCGCAGGCACGCTGATGGACGGCATGCTGCAGGCGGCGGGATTTGAAAACGCGACGGAACGGCCTGGTTTCGGTCCGGTCAGCGTCGAGCGGATCGCCTTGACACCACCCGCGCGTTTCGTGCTGGGCTTTTTCGATCAGGTCCGCGCCGACTGGCGGGGACCAGGACGGCACCCGGTCGTGCGCAGGGCGGCGAGCGGGCGAACGGTGACGCGCCTTCCGGCCTCCGTACTGACCTGTCCCGCCTGGTTTGCTGCCGATGGCGTAGCGATGATCGCGGCGCGTCGCCCGTGAGCCAGCCCATGCGCGAGCGCAGTTTGAACGTGGGTCTCGGTCTGGCCATCTTGGCGGCCCTTGCCGTTGCCGTGCTGTTTGGTGAATCCGAACTGGCATGGAGCCAGTACGCCGAAGCGGTAGGGGACCTTTCGTCCGGACCCGCTGAAGTCCTCTGGCAGGTCCGTGCGCCGCGGGCCGTGTGCGCCCTTGTTGTGGGCGCGGCGCTGGGCCTGGCAGGAGCGGTGTTGCAGGGGCTGCTTCGCAATCCGCTGGCCGACCCTGGCGTACTGGGCGTGTCCGCGACGGCCGCGCTGGGGGCAGCGCTGGCCATCGTCCTTGGTCTAGCAGTGTTTCCGGGTGCAGTGGAGATTGCGGCACTGGCAGGTGCGGCGGTGGCCGGCGTTTTGCTGGTGGCTGCGGCGACACGCCTTCGCACGCCCGAGGCCCTGATCCTGTTCGGCGTGGCCCTGTCCAGTTTCGCGGGCGCTCTGACAGCGCTCATCTTCAATCTTTCGCCTTCGCCGATTGCGTCGGCGGAGGTCATGTCCTGGTTGCTGGGGTCGGTGCAGAATCGCAGCTGGTTCGATGTTGCCTGGGTCGCGCCCCCGGTCCTGGCCGCCGGGGTGCTGGCCGCCATGGCGGCGCCGGGCCTCCGGATGCTGGCCCTGGGCGAAGAGACGGCAGCCACCTCAGGGCTGGCCATGGGCCGCCTAAAAATGATGGCGCTGCTTGCCGCCGCCATCGCGGCCGGCGCCGCTGTCGCGGTGGCAGGGGTGATCGGCTTTGTCGGACTGGCAGCGCCCCATCTGGTCCGCCGAGCGGTCAGGGGCGATCCGCGTCGCCTGCTCTTGCCGTCCGCACTGGTCGGCGGTCTGGTTCTGGTGGTGGCAGACCTGCTGGCCCGGATCACACCGACGGATCAGGAACTCAAGCTGGGTGTGTTCACGGCCCTGATCGGGGCCCCGCTGTTTGCCCTGATCGCCTGGCGAGCGGCGCGGGAGTGGCGGCTGTGAGCGCGCTGGAGCTTCGGGGAGCCGTTGTGCGGCTTGACGGGCGGATCGTGCTCGATCGCGTCGACCTGGGCGTCGCTCCCGGTGAAATCGTCGCTCTGGTCGGTCCCAATGGTGCCGGGAAGTCCAGCGTGATCCGGGCGCTGCTCGGATTGATCTCTCTGGAAGCAGGTGAGGCGCGGCTTGGAGACCAGCCGGTTTCACGCCTGTCGTCGCGAGCGCGGGCCGAACGCGCCGCCTATCTGCCACAGGAGAGAAGGATCGCCTGGAACATGGCAGCCGTCGATATCGCGGCGCTTGGGGCCCCGTTCCTGTCAGGCGCAGATGCCACTCGGCGCGCGCGGGAGGCCTTGGCCCTGGTTGGAGCCACCTCGCTTGCCGATCGAGGGGTGGCGGACATGTCCGGAGGCGAGCGGGCCCGTGTGCTGCTGGCGCGGGCCCTGGTCTGCGAGGCTCCCGCACTGCTGGCCGACGAGCCGATTGCCGGGCTGGATCCGGACGCCCAGCTCCTCGTGCTGGACCTGTTGCAGCAGCGGGCGCGATCAGGTCAGGCGGTGCTGGTCAGCCTGCATGACCTGACGCTGGCCGCTCGCCATGCTGACCGCGTCCTCGTGATCGACCGGGGCAGGATTGTTGCTGACGCGCTCCCGACCAAGGCGCTGTCAGCCGAACGACTGCGAGAGACGTTTGGCATTCGCGGCCGATGGATCGACGCGCCGTCCGGCCCTCTTCTGGACCTCGACCGGCGTCAGGGCTGATAGGCGCGGGGTCCGGGCGGCGTGCCGCGCGCGATGTCCTGTTGGGTCGTCAGAGGGGCTGATCCACCATTCAGACGCGCCTTGTAGACGGCCATGTTTTCCATCACCCGCATCATATAGTTCCGGGTCTCGGTGAAGGGTGCACACTCGATGAAGTCGACCGGATCGACCTGAGCGCCGCGCGGGTCCCCGCAGCGGGCCGTCCACTGGGGCGGGCGCGCCGGGCCGGCATTGTATCCCACCGTCGCCAGCAGCATCGATCCGCCAAAATTATTGGTCAGCTCCTGCAGGTGATAGCTCCCCAGCTGCATGTTGTAGTCAGGATCCCACAGACGATCCTGGGAATAGGGCAGGCCCATGCGTCTGGCGACGCCAGAGGCGGTGCCGGTCAGGAATTGCATCATGCCGCGTGCATCGGCGCTGGAGCGGGCCCGCGGATCAAAGCTGGATTCCTGGCGCGTAATGGCCAGCGTGAACTCCAGCGGTGCCGCTCCGGCAACACGGGTGGGGATGCGGATGGGGTACATCCGTTCCGGCATCAGAACGCCACGCTGGCTTGACGCGCGGCCGACCATCATCGCTCCGAAAGTGTCGCCATAGCCGTTCATCAGGTCCATCAGCAGGGCCAGATCGGATGGGTTCGGTACGGTGTCATCCAGATGATAGGCGAACACGCGCAGCAGGGACTGCTCGCCCGTCTCGCCGAGAATCCGCGTTGCGCGAACGACCTCATTGCTTTCGAACGCAGCGACGTCGGCCGTCGTCGGAGCCGGGTCGCTGGGCAGGGTGAGGGTCGTCTGACCGGCTTTCTGGGCCGCCAGCTGTCCGTAGAAGGTCTGGATGTGCTGGGCACCCTGCTGGTACCATCCCCGGGCACCGGAGACGTCGCCCTGGGCTTCGGCAGCCCGACCGAGCCAGTAGAGGGCGCGCCCCTGGGTGATCGGCGTCGAGGAAGACTGGCGAAGCGTCTCGAAATGTCGTGCGGCCCGACCGGGATCATTCTGCTTGGTCAAGGCAACCCAGCCGGCGAAAAACTCGGCATCGACCTTGCGATCGCCGCCCGGGAAGCCGTGGCCCGCCATCGCGTCATAGGCCGCCGCCCAGTTGCGCTGCTCCAGGGCCTCGAGGAAATAGTTGCGACGTTCGGTCCAGAGGGCCGATTGGCCTTCGGCATGGGAGGGTGCTGCGGGAAGGTAGCGCAGCAGCGAGAAGCCCTCGGACTCACGGTTCGCGGCCCGAAGAATTCGGACGCGCTCGAAGGCGACATTGGGGTCGATGGCCTGATCCGGTGACAGGGACGCAATGGTCGCATCGGCGTTGTAGGCGCTGCGAAGCGCCAGTGCGGCATTGGCCGTCGCCCGACGATCGGACGGCACGAGGGCGGCCATGGCACGGGTTGCCGGGCCGTGCGGCCCGAGCAGAAGCATGTTCATGCGTGCGGCGTGATCATCCGGACCCAGCCATCCGCCCCAGCGTGCGAGGATCCGGGTCTGGGTCGCGTCGTCGAACGAACGGGTCCGCCACCAGTCGCGAATCAGGGTCTGGGCCTCGGACGACCGCCCCCCGCGCTCCATCGCCTCGGCGAGGACGATCGCCCCCTGGATCGTCGTGGGCTGGCTGCTTCCGAAGAACGCAAAGGCGGCATCCGGGCCGGCTCCGGCACGGTCCAGCGCAATCTCGCCCGCTTCGCGCCGCGATTCGGCCCGTGGCCAGCCGCTCAGCATTTGCTGGTCCTCGGCCAGTTCGGAATAGGACAACTGTTCAGCCGAGGTATCGACGAGCGCCCATTCCACCAGCTTGCGGGCTGTCGGGTCGCCGATCTGGCGCAAGGTGTTCTGGGTGCCGATGACATCGCGAGCCCGGGCCTGGGCCAGGCCCTGACGGAAAAGGGCCGTGTCCTGATCGTTCAGCACCCGCGGCTGAAACGCGGCGCTGGTCGCATACGGTGCGGGCTGGCTGTTCAGATTCTCTTGCTGAATCGGGGCCAGAACCGCCAGGGCGGCCAGAGTTGCAGTCAGCATTCGGCGTGAAATCCTCATTCAATCCGGTTGCGACGACGTCGTCGGCAACCTACCCTTCAAGACCTGCAACGGGCGCGCATCGCCCCTTCCCACCCAAGGTCTCTTGTTTCCCATGTCCGCCCCCTTGTTCAAGGGCGTGATCACCGCCCTGATCACACCTCTTCGTGACGGAAACGTGGACGAAGCCGCCTTCGAAGTTCTGCTCGAGCGCCAGATCGCCGCTGGCGTCCATGGCGTTGTCCCTGTCGGCACGACCGGCGAGAGCGCGACCCTGCATTTCGACGAACACAAGGCTCTGGTCACGCTTTGCGTCAAGCTGGCACGAGGCCGCGTGCGTGTGATCGCGGGGGCGGGGGCTCCGGCCACGAACGAGGCGATCGATCTGGTGCAGCATGCCAAGACGGTGGGTGCCGATGGGGCCCTCGTCGTTGCACCCTTCTACAACAAGCCCTCGCAGGCCGGGATGGTCGCCCATTTCGAGGCGATCGCCGAGGCCGTGCAGTTGCCGGTCGTCCTCTACAATGTGCCGGGCCGTACGGGTGTGGACATGGCAAACGAGACGGTCGCGACTCTGGCCTCCCATCCGAATATCGTCGGGATCAAGGATGCCACCGCCGACATGGCGCGGGTGGCATGGATGCGCGCCCACATCCGGTCGGATTTCGCCCTGATCTCCGGCGATGACGCCAGCTTCCTCGGCTATATGGCGCAGGGGGGACACGGGGTGATTTCGGTGGCATCCAATGTCGCGCCGGAGCCGATGGTGGCCCTGTATGACGCCTTCATGGCCAGTGATCTGGCCAGTGCGCGGTCCTGGCAGGATCGGTTGATTGATCTGGAGCGCGCACTGTTCCTCGACAGTTCGCCTTCGCCTGCCAAATATGCGCTCGCGCGTCTGGGGTTGTGCACTGAAGATGTGCGGCTGCCGCTCGTGACGACCCGCGATGACGTGAAACCCGCCATCGACGCCGCTCTTTCGTCCGCGGGCGTCCTCTGATGCCTCCACCCAAGGAAAAGGCCCCGCTGACGACATCCAAGGTCATCGCCGAGAACCGCCGGGCGAAATTCGACTACTTCCTCGAGGACAACGTCGAAGCCGGGATCATGCTGCTGGGGACCGAGATCAAGGCCCTGCGGATGGGCCGAGCCAATATCGCCGAGAGTTATGCAGCGGTCGAAGGCCGCGAGATCGTCCTGATCAATGCCGATATCCCGCCCTACGCCCAGGCCAACCGCTTCAACCACGAGCCGCGGCGGCCGAGGAAACTGCTCCTGCACCGAAAGCAGATCGATCGGCTCATCGGGGCGGTGCAGAGGGACGGCCAGACGATCATCCCGATCCGGCTGTATCTGAACGATGCCGGCAAGGCCAAGCTCGAGATCGCGCTCGCCAAGGGTAAGAAGCTTCATGACAAGCGCGAAGCCACGGCTGACCGCGACTGGGCCCGGGACAAGGCCCGGCTGATGAGGGACAAGGGCTAGGCCTCTATTCAGTCGGCTCCGTCGCTGTGAGGCGGTGATGCGCCCGCACGATCGAATCGACGACTTCGGTTCTTTGGCTGGTCCGGTTCAATCGTCGCCGCTGTGTGTCATAGAGCCCGACCAAATAGGCGCGATCCCAGTTCGTCAGACCGGGCGTCTGGCCCGGATCCTCGAACACGTTCAGGATCGTCGCATATCCGGACGTGTCGGCGTCAGCATCGATCTGGGCCAGGGAGACCATGGCGACATAGTCGGCCAGCTGGTCCAGCGAGATGCCCTGAACCTTGTCGACATCGACGATGACGAAGGATCGCTTGGCGTCATCCACATAGGAAGTCGTCAGCCGTGATGCCGCACGGACGTTCACGATCGGGGCATAATGCATGACCGAAAACGGGCCGGTGCCATCAGCGTTCATGGCTCCGGGCAGTCGTACGGAGGCCTTTCCGGTATCATCGTCGGTCTTGATGCTGACCGTCCACCAGCGGACCGGCCGGTCGGTCGTGCGGAAGCGATCGAGCGCGGCCGTGCCCTGATCCATCCCCGAGCCGCCGACCAGAAACAAGCGCGGCCTCTGGGCCACGAACTGCGGTGTGAACCGGTTGGCATCCACGGTCGCGATCACCAGAATATTGGGCGAGCAGCCGGGTGCCCCGGGCGTGAGGCCCACGTCCTCAACGATGGTGGAGATGCGATCCACCATCTGCTGGGCCATGTCGGGCTGCAGGTTGGCGACGCCTACGCAGACACCGTCCCTCCATCGCGCCAGCCCACGGTGTCTGACCGGGTCCGCGACCTCACCCACGAACCGCGAGGCAATGTCTTCCAACTGACGACCTTCGACGACGATGTCCCCAAGGTCGACTGCGGGGCCCGCCAGAGCCGGATCAGCCACCGGCTGTTGGGACACAGCCTGAAACAAGGCGAGGGAAAGAACAGTGCCGATCATGGTCTAGCCTTCCTTTGGGACGAGGGTGTCAGTCGTTTGTGGCAGCGTCCGTTTCGGTCGTGAGCTGCTGGTGCACGCGAACGATCGAATCAACCACTTCAGTCCGCTGGGCGCCGAAATTCTTGCGACGGCGGATGGTGTCATAGAGCCCTTGCAGATAGGCGCGGTCCCAATTGGTGAGGGTGCGGGTCTGTGCCGGATCATCGAACACGTTCAGGATCGTGGCATACCCGGACGTATCCGCCTCCGGATCTACCTGGGCGAGGGCCACGAAGGCGATGTAGTCCGCCAACTGCTCCAGCGAGACATCCTTGGTCTTGTCGACGTCAACGATGATGAAGGACCGCTTGGTGTCGTCCACGATCTGGGTCGTGATACGCGAGGGCTGAACGCCATTTCTGGGGGCCTCTTCGCCCGGCAGACGAACGGCGATCAGGCCAGTCTCGTCATTGACGGGGACGCTGACATTCCACCAGCGAACAGGCTGGTCGTTCTCGATGAAGGCCTTGAAGGCTCCAGCTCCGCGGTCCATCCCGCTGCCACCAACCCGGAAGAGACGTGGCCGAGCCTCGACGAACTGTCGGGTAAAGGTCGATGCATCGATCGTGGCCACGATCAGCACATGTGGTTCGCAGCCCGGCTCGCCCGGTCGAAGCCCGACGTCCCGCGCCACGGTGGACACGCGGTCGGTGATATACTGCGCCATGTCGGGCTGGAGGTTGGCAACGCCGACACAGAGGCCGTCGCGCCACCGCGCCATGCCGCGATTGCGGGCCGGAGCAGCCACTTCGCGGACAAAGGTCTGGGTGAGGTCCTCGAGCGGACGGCCTTCGACGACGATGTCCTCAAGGTCCACCGCTGGCGGTTGCGGAACTGACGGGTCCTGAACGGACATGATGTCCTGGCCCGTTGTCAGCATCATCAGGGAGGCGAGAGCGGCGGTCAGCATGGTCTTGTCTCCGGGTCAGTGACGAGGCGAGGTCAATCGTTGGTGGTGTCTGCGTCTCTGGCCGCCGTCAGGGCGCGATGGGCGCGGACGATGGAATCGACGACTTCGGTCCGCTGGGCGCTGAAATTCTCGCGCGTGCGGACCGTCTCATACAGACCGCGTAGATAGGCTTTGTCCCAGTCCGTCAGGGTGCGAGTCTGCTGCGGATCCTCAAAGACGTTCAGGATGGTGGCAAAGCCCGAAGTATCCGCATCCGGATCGACCTGTGCCAGCGACACGAAGGCGACGTAGTCGGCAAGCTGTTCCAGGGAGATGGACTGAATCTGGTCGACGTCCACGATGATGTAGGCGCGCTGGGTATCGTCCACGACCTGCGTCGTCAGCCGCGAGGCAGCCCCCAGCCGGACAATCGGCGCAACCAGATCGCCCGCAGCGTCGGCATCGGCAGCCAGACGCACGGCGCGTCGTCCGGTATTCTCATCGACAGGGATGCTGATGTTCCACCAGCGCACCGGACGGTCCACAGTGATGAAATCGTTCAATGCGCCCGATCCCAGGTCCATCCCCGAACCTCCGACCCGGAAGATCCGGGGACGCTGGGCGACGAACTGCCTTGTGAACTCGGTCGAGTCGACTGTGGCGATGACGACCACATTCAGGTTGCAGTCGGGCAGACCGGGCCGAAGTCCAAGGTCGGCCGCCACCGTTGAAACGCGATCGATGATGAACTGGGCCGTGTCGCGCTTGAGATTGATGGCCCCGATGCAGACGCCGTCCCGCCAGCGTGCCAGGCCGCGATTTTGGGACGGGGCTGCGACTTCCGCGACGAATTCCCGGGTCAGGTCCTCGATACGTCGTCCATCAACGATGATGTCGCCCAGATCGACGACCGGCTCCGCAGGAGCCTGAACCGGAGGCACAGTCTCCTGCGGAGCCGATGCGATCATCAATGAGGCGAGGGCAGCGACGAACATCGACTCGGTTCCTGGATGGGTATGTGGGCCGCTTACTCGGGGGTTGCGTTGTCTGAAGCTGCTGTGAGTTCGCGGTGTGCGCGCACGATGGAATCGATGACCTCGGTCCGCTGCGCACCAAAGTTCTGGCGGGTGCGGATCGTGTCATACAGGCCCTTCAGATAGGCCTTGTCCCAGTCGGTCAGGGTCCGGGTCTGCTGAGGGTCATCGAAGACGTTCAGGATGCTGGCGAAGCCGGACGTGTCCGCATCCGGATCGACCTGGGCCAGGGACACAAAGGCGATATAGTCGGCGAGCTGTTCCAGGGAAACGTCCTGAATCCGGTCGATGTCCACGATCACGAAGGCGCGTTGGGTGTCGTCCACGACCTGTGTGGTCAGGCGCGAGGCGGCACCCCGCCGGATGATGGGTGCTGTCGGATTGCCTTCAGCATCGGTATCGCCCGGAAACCTGACGGCGCGGCGACCGGTGTCGCTGTCGATCGGGAGGCTGATGTTCCACCAGCGCACGGGCCGGTCGACCGTAATGAATTTGTTCAGAGCTCCGGACCCGAGGTCCATTCCGGATCCGCCGACGCGGAAAATCCGCGGCCGTTGAGACACGAACTGTGCCGTGAAGGTTGAGGCATCCACCGTGGCAACGACCAGAACGCTGGGCATACAGCCGGGCGCTCCGGGCTTGAGCCCGACATCCTCGGCCACGGTCGAGACCCGGTCCGCGATATACTGGGCCATGTCGGGCTTGAGGTTGACGACACCGATGCAGACTCCATCGCGCCAGCGCGCCAGACCCCTGTTCTGTGCGGGGGCGGCGACCTGACCGACGAACTCCCGGGTCAGGTCCTCGACGCGACGTCCGTCGACGACGATGTCGCCCAGGTCGACGACCGGATCCGCAGGGTCCTGGGCCGAGCCGGACGACTGAGGCGCAGAGACCATCAGCAACGAAGCAAGTGCGGCAACAAGCATGGCGGACCCTACAAGCGAACAAGATGATAAGGGCGAAGGCTATCACGACCCGGGAATGCCAGCAACCAGCGGTAGTCCAGCGTGCTGGCATGTGGGTCAGTCACCGATCATCGTCCTGGCACGGGTGAAAATTGCCTCGAACATTTCCGGCGTCAGGCGTCCGGTGTTCGTGTTCAGTCGGGAGCAGTGGTAGCTGTTGATCAGACGATATCCGGCAGCGTCCCCCTCGATGCCGTGGCCTGGCGGAATAGCTGTTCCCGGCAGGCCGAGGGTCTTCAGGACGCTACGGCGAGAGACGTCTCCAAGCGTGACGATTACTTTCAATCGAGGCAGGGAATCGAGGCGGGCCTTGAGAAAAGGTCGGCAAGTTGCCTCCTCTAGAGGGAGGGGCTTGTTGAGTGGGGGCGCGCAGCGGACGGCATTGGTGATCATGCAGTCGATCAGCCGCAGACCGTCATCGGGCCTAGCGTCATAGGTTCCGACAGCGAACCCGGTTCTGATCAGGGTGTCGTAGAGGATCCACCCGGCGCCATCGCCGGTGAAAGGCCGACCGGTGCGATTGGCTCCGGTTCGGCCGGGTGCCAGGCCGACGACCAGCAGGCGCGCGTCAGGATCGCCGAACGACGGTGCGGGACCATTCCACCAGTCAGGGTTCTGGCGGGCATTTTCCCGTCGATACTCGACCAGTCTCGGGCAGAGCGGGCAGTCGCGGGGCGGCTCGGCCGGATGCGGTCTCATTCTTCGTCCTTGTCAAAGGTACGAACCGAGGTTGCAGGGGCGGGTGAGCGGGGACGAGTCCATTCACCGATCCGGTCCGAGAGATCGATGTAGTCATCAGCCTGACGTCGAAGTTCGTCGGCGATCATGGGCGGCTGGCTCTTCATGGTCGACACGACCGTGACGCGCACACCACGCGCCTGAACCGCCTGGACCAGTCGCCGAAAGTCACCGTCGCCGGAGAACAGGACCATGTGATCCAGATGCGGGGCCATCTCGATCATGTCGACGGCGATCTCGATGTCCATATTGCCCTTGGTGCGGGTGTGGCCCTGGGCATCGGTGAACCGTTTGACCGGCTTGGTCACCACGGAGAAGCCGTTGTATCCAAGCCAGTCCACCAGGGGGCGGATGGGCGAGAATTCTTCGCCCTCGATCACCGCCGTGTAATAGTAGGCTCGAACCAGAACGGCACGTTCACGGAACGATGTCACCAGCTTGCGGAAGTCGAGGTCGACGTTCAGCGATCGGGCTGCGGAATAGAGATTGGCTCCGTCAATGAACAGGGCAGTGCGGTCGGTCGGATAAAGTGTCATGGACAATAAACTTTCTGAATCAGGCGGGTCTGCTCTGGAGGACTTCGACGTCAATATCGACGGCGTGCCTGATCCAGATGCCGCAGTGATCGTCGCCCTTGGCTGCAATGACAAGGGGGTGTGGGCTTCGGCACGCCAGGCGCTGGAAGCGGCGCTCGCCCGCTTTCGGCCTGAAGGGATCGACGTTGTTGCGCGCTCATCCTGGTGGTCGTCGCAGGCTTGGCCCGACCCCAGCGATCCGCCCTTCCTCAATGGTGTCGCAATCGTGCGGACTGCACTTGACCCTCATGCGCTGATGTCGGCGCTGGGCCGGATCGAGGAGGCTTTCGGGCGCGTCCGCACGGTCCAGAACGCGCCCCGGACGCTGGACCTCGATCTGGTTGCCTATGGTCGCAAGCAGGGGGATTGCGCAGGCCTGATCCTCCCGCATCCCCGGGCGGCGGAGCGCAGGTTCGTCATGGGCCCGCTGGCCGAGATCGCGCCGGCCTGGGTCCATCCCGTGTCGGGATTGTCTTCGGCGGCGCTGGCCGAACACGCATCTGTCGGACGGGATGCCGTGCGCATATCCTGAGCGCCGCAAAACTGCCCTTGTGGCGTTGCACAAATCAGCACTTATCTGTATCAGGCGCGGTTCTCCCGCCGACCCGAAGGATCATCATGGCTCGCGTCACCGTCGAAGACTGCATCCAAAAGGTACCGAACCGGTTCGGTCTGGTTCTGCTGGCCGGCAACCGTGCCCGTGCGATCGCCAATGGCGCCGCACTGACGCTGGATCGCGACAACGACAAGAACCCGGTCGTTGCCCTGCGCGAGATCGCTGAAGACACGGTCGTCCCTGCCGATCTGCTGGAAACCGTCGTCGTCGGGTTGCAGCGCGTCGACGAGCGCACCGAAGCCGAGGACGAGGCCGAGATCGTGGGTCTGCTGGCCGAGCCCCAGCACATGAACATGGCCGAGCAGGAACTGATCCGGGCTCTGCAGAGCGACCGCGACGGCGGGCAGGAGGAGCGGTACTGACGGCGCAACCCGCCAGCGGTATCACCATCCTTCCGGCGCGGTCCGGTCCGACCCCGCCGCCGACCACCCTTGCACTCGATATGGCTTTGCCGTCCCCGGCCGAAGCCCCGGGAGTCACGAAGCGCATTCCTGTGCTTCGTCAGTTTGAGTTGATCGAGGCCGTCAAGGCCTATGACCCGACCGCCGACGAGGCCCTTCTGAACCGGGCCTATGTCTATGCGATGAAGATGCATGGCTCGCAGTTGCGTGCCTCGGGCGACCCCTATTTCGCCCACCCGATCCAGGTTGCCGGGATCCTGACCGACTACAAGCTGGATACGGCGACCATCGTTACCGCCCTGCTGCATGATGTCGTCGAGGATACGTCGGCGACCCGCGACGATATCGCCGCCATGTTCGGAGAAGAGGTCGCTAGCCTGGTTGAAGGCGTGACCAAGCTGTCGCGGCTCGAGCTTCAGGCCGAGCACACGCGCCAGGCCGAGAACCTGCGCAAATTCATTCTCGCCATCTCCCGCGACGTGCGTGTGCTGCTGGTCAAGCTGGCGGACCGTCTGCACAACATGCGGACGCTGAAGTACGTCAAGCCGGAGAAGCGCGAGCGGATCAGCCGCGAGACGCTTGAAGTCTACGCCCCGCTGGGACGCTCGATCGGCATTCATTCGATCGCGTCCGAACTGGAAGAACTGGCGTTCGAACACCTGAACCCGACGGCGAGAACGGCCATCGAGCGTCGCCTTGAGGCTTTGAAGCTGGAACACGGGCGGGCGACCGACGGTGTTGCCCGTGAAATTGAGCAGGCGCTGAGCGAAGCCGGCATCCCGGCGCGTGTCTATGGCCGGCAGAAGACGCCGTATTCCATCTGGAGGAAACTGCAGAGAAAGTCGGTCGGCTTCTCGTCGTTGTCTGACATCTACGGTTTCCGGGTGCTCGTCGAGTTCGAGGACGACTGCTACCGCGCACTCGGGGTCATCCATCGCGCATGGCCCATGGTGCCGGAGCGGTTCAAGGACTTCATCTCGACGCCCAAGTCGAACAACTACCGATCGCTTCACACCACGGTCGTCGGGCCGGGTGGACTGCGAATCGAGATGCAGATCCGGACCGAGGCCATGGACCGGGTGGCCGAGGACGGTGTCGCCGCGCACTGGGCCTACAAGAACAAGTCCTATGGGTTCGACCAGGCGGCGATGGAAGCCGAGGGCGGTCGTGACCCGCTGCAGAACCTGCGTCACCTCGTCCAGGTCATCGAGCATGGCGAAGGTGGCGAGGACTGGGTCGAGCACGCCAAGCTCGAGATGTACCTGGATCAGGTCTTCGTCTTCACGCCAAAGGGAACTCTGATCACGTTGCCGCGCGGCGGGATGGCGCTGGACTTCGCCTATGCCGTCCACACCGAAGTCGGTGACACCGCTGTAGGGGTCAAGGTCAACGGCGAGCTCAAGCCGATGCGGACCCAGCTCCAGAACGGCGACGTGGTCGAGATCGTCCGAGGGTCCAAGCGCGAGGCTCCGGCAGACTGGCGAAGCTTGACCGTCACTGGCCGGGCCCGCTCGGCGATTCGCCGGCACATCCGCAGTTCCGAGCGCGACGAGTTCCAGAAACTGGGCAAGGCGACGCTGGAGCAGACCCTGTCCCGGGCTGGCAAGGCCCTGAGCGAAGTGACGCTGAAGGCGACGCTCGAGACGCTTGCCATTGCGACCGAGGACGATCTGTTCGACGCCATCGGTCGCGGGCGTCTGCCGGCAAACCGCGTCGCCGAGACCCTGTTTCCGGGCTTGAAGGGCACATTGGCCGCCCAGCCGGACCGGAAGCGGATCGGCGACGCGCAGGCCCGCCTGTTCGTGCGTGGCGGCGGGCTGACGCCGGGCGTGAGCATCCACTTCGGTGCCTGCTGTTCTCCCGTTCCCGGCGACCGGATCGTGGGGATTCTCGAGCCGGACACAGGGCTGACCGTCCATGTCATCGACTGCCAGAAGCTGGCCGATTTCGCGGACGACGACAGCGTCTGGAACGACCTGCAGTGGACACCACAGGCCGAGCAGGGGGTGGCCGTCGCTCGCTTCCGGGCGACCATCAAGAACGCACCCGGCATGCTGGGTCAGGTCGCGACCGTGATCGGCGAGGCAGGAGGAAACATCCTGAACCTCAAGATGGCCCTCAGACAGTCGGACTTCTTCGATCTCGATATCGATGTCGAGGTCACGGACGCCAAGCATGCAACCACGATCATGGCTGCGCTGCGGGCGAACCCCTCGGTGGATACGGTAGAGCGCGCCCGAGGCTAGACCGCGACATCTCGCGCGGACGGCTTGCCCGATGGCAACATACGGCATAGGTCGCGGTCATGACTTCAGAAGACGTTCTCAACGAGTTTCGTGGTGCCGGTGCCCTTCGCGAAGGGCATTTCGTCCTGTCGTCGGGACTACACAGTCCTGTGTTTCTCCAGAAGAACCTCGTGTTCATGGACGCGCAGCGCTGCGAGCGGCTGTGCAAGGCGCTGGCGGTCAAGATCGTTGCGGCTGTGGGGCCGGTGGATGTCGCGGTTTCACCCGCGGTTGGCGGGATTATCCCTGGCTACGAGACCGCGCGCCATCTGGCTGTGCCCTCCATGTATGTTGAGCGCGAAGGCGGGGCCTTCAAGCTACGCCGCGGTTTCCATGTCGAGCCGGGCCAGAAGGTGGTGATGGTGGAGGACATTGTCACCACGGGCCTGAGCTCGCGCGAATGTATCGCTGCGATCCGTGAAGCCGGGGGCGACGTCGTTGCTGCAGCCTGTATCGTGGACCGGTCTGGTGGGCGGGCTGATGTGGGCGTGCCCCTGATCGCACTCGCGACCCTGGATGTCCCGGCGTACCCGGCCGACGCCCTGCCGCCAGAGTTGGCAGCCTTGCCGGTCGAAGATCCCGGCAGCCGTCGACTGTCGAAGTAGGAGACGACCATGGGCGAGCGTATCCGGCTTGGCGTCAACATTGATCACGTCGCTACCATACGGAATGCACGGGGTGCCGCCTATCCCGACCCGACCCGGGCAGCGATGGAGGCGCTGGCCGCCGGGGCGGACGGAATCACAGCGCATCTGCGCGAAGACCGCCGGCACATTGCTGACTCGGATATCGAAACGCTCGCCGAGGCCCTGCGGGTGCAAGAACGCCCGCTGAACCTGGAAATGGCCGTCACCTCCGAAATGCTCGAGATCGCCCTGCGGCATTGTCCGCCTGCCGTCTGTCTGGTGCCGGAGCGCCGCGAGGAACGGACGACCGAGGGCGGGCTTGACGTCGTGGGGGGGCATAATTGGATTACGCCCTTTGTCAGCAAATTGACCGAAGCCGGGTCGCGGGTCTCGCTGTTCGTCGGGGCTGATCCGGCACAGGTGGAGGCCGCATTCCGGGCAGGTGCAGCCGTGGTCGAACTGCACACAGGTGCGTTTTGCGACGCGGTGCGCGACGGCGATGACGCCATGGCAGCTTCGGAGCTGGAGCGTCTCAAGGCGGCCGCAACCCAAGCTGCAGCGCTGGGCCTCGAGGTGCACGCAGGGCACGGTATCGATTACGAGACCGTGATGCCGGTCGCGGCGATTCCCGAGGTCATGGAACTGAATATCGGTCATTTCCTGATCGGAGAGGCGATCTTCGTGGGTCTGGGAGCTGCAATCGGGCGAATGCGGACCCTGATGGACGCGGCACGCGATATCGAGCCTGCCGCATGATCATCGGCGTCGGGGCGGATCTGACCGACATTCGTCGTATCCAGGCGTCGCTCGACCGGTTCGGAGACCGCTTCAAACAGCGGTGCTTCACCGAACTGGAACGCACGCGCTCCGACCGCAAACCCGACGCTGCCTGGAGCTATGCCAAGCGCTTCGCGGCCAAGGAAGCCTGTGCCAAGGCGCTTGGGACAGGAATGCGGCGCGACGTCTACTGGCGAGATATGGGAGTCGTGAACCTGAAGAGTGGTCAACCGACTCTGGCCCTTACCGGGCATGCCGCTGAACATCTCGCGCGGCTGATGCCAGTGGGCCATGAGCCCCGTATTCACCTGACGTTGAGCGATGAACACCCCTATGCCCTGGCGTTCGTGGTGATCGAAGCCTTGCCGATGGCGTAATCTGGCTTTACCCGTCCCCGGACGATGCCGCGCGGGGCGGTGGACAGGCTTATCCCACGATGAACGACCAGGACGGCTCGCGCGACGGCACCAGGACGACCGGTGACGGCACGGTGACCAGCGAAACCACGCCACCCGTCTGGGCTGGCAAGGATACGAAGAAGATCAAGGCCAGCGAAGTGGCCCGATCAGCGGGTAACGAGACGATCGAGATCATCAAGACGGTTGTTTTTGCGCTGTTGATCGCCTTCGTGCTGCGCGTCTTGCTGTTCCAGCCCTTCACCATTCCGTCGGCATCGATGGAGCCGAACCTGTACGAGGGCGACTACATCGTCGTGACCAAATGGTCCTACGGCTATTCGAAATATTCGAGCGGACTGCCGGTCAATCTTCCGCTGGGCGAGGGGCGCATTCTCGGCCGTGCGCCGAACCGCGGTGATATCGTGGTGTTCAAACTGCCTCGCGATGACAAGACCGACTACATCAAGCGCGTCATTGGCCTGCCAGGCGACCGCATCCAGATGATCCAGAACCAGCTGCACATCAACGGATTGCCCGTAACGGACGTTCGGATCAGCGAGGCCGAGGTCAACGACATGTTTGGCCCCCGTCCGGTGACCCAGATCCGTGAGACACTGCCCAACGGCAAATCCTTCATGATCCAGGACTTCGGTCCCGGCGGCGAACTGGACGACACACCGGTCTACGAAGTGCCGCTCGGCCACTATTTCATGATGGGTGACAACCGCGATAACTCGATCGACAGCCGCGTTGCCGAAGGCTCGGGGGTTGGCCTGGTCCCAGAGGAGAACCTGATCGGCAAGGCCCAGATCATCATGTTCTCGTGGGAGCCGGGCGCTTCGCTGTTCAACCCGGTCAGCTGGTTCGCCAACATCCGTCCCAGCCGCTTCTTCAACCTGCTCGACTGATGAGCAATATCCGGTCAGAGGCGGTGGCCGAACTGGTCCGCCGGCTCGGGCACGATTTCGCTGATCCGCGATTGCTGGACCGCGCTCTGACCCACTCCAGTGTGGGCGAGGGGGGAACGCCTCCCAGCGGCAAGATCGCGCGCCACAACCAGCGGCTCGAGTTTCTTGGAGACCGGGTTCTTGGCCTGCTGGTCGCCGACCGGTTGCACCGTGATTTCCCTGAGGCCGATGAGGGCCAGCTGTCCTCGCGGCTGCATTCGCTGGTCGATCGCACCGCCTGCGGGCGCGTCGGCGAGGCGCTCGGGATCGGCGCGGCCGTCCGGCTTTCGCCCGGCGAAACCAAGAGCGGAGGGCGCCAGAAGGAAGGCGTCATTGCCGACGCGACCGAGGCTGTTCTGGCCGCCGTGTTTCTGGACGGCGGCCTCGAAGCTGCGCGCGCGGTGTTCGAGAAGGCCTGGGCTGACGAACTGGCCAAGCCGCCGGAGCGCTCCCTCACCAATCCCAAGTCTGCCCTGCAGGAATGGGCCCAGAGTTTCGGGCGGCCGCTGCCGACCTATCGTATCGTAGCCCAGACGGGTTCCGATCACGCCCCGACCTTCACGGTCGAGGTGGCGGTGCAGAATATCGAACCCTTGACCGCCCAGGGACGTTCGCGTCAGGACGCGGAAAAATCGGCCGCTGTGGCCATGCTCAAACGTGAAGGCGTCATTTGACCGATCCGACCCCCGAGACCCCGGAAATCCAGGACAGCGGGCCGCATCGCGCGGGCTTTGCCGCCATCATCGGTGCGCCCAACGCCGGCAAGTCGACGCTGGTCAACCGGCTGACTGGCTCCAAGGTCTCGATCGTGACCCAGAAGGTCCAGACGACCCGCTTTCCGGTCCGCGGCATCGCCATTGCCGGCAGTGCCCAGATCGTGCTGGTCGACACCCCCGGCATCTTTACGCCGCGGCGCCGGCTGGACCGGGCCATGGTGGCGTCCGCCTGGGGCGGTGCCCAGGATGCCGATGTCGTCGTGCACCTGGTCGACGCCGCCTCGCATATCGCATCGGACGGCAAGGAGGGCACGCCAGCTGACCGGAAGTCCGCAGAGGACACCGAGACGATCATCGCCAATCTGAAGGCGACCGGGGTGCAGGTGATCCTGGCGCTGAATAAGATCGACGGCATGCGCCGAGATACGCTGCTGGCCCTGTCGCACAGCCTGTTCGAGACCGGGGTCTATTCCGAAATCTACATGATTTCGGCCGCAACCGGTGACGGCGTGGATGACCTCAAGTCGCGGTTGGCATTGTCGATGCCGGAGGGTCACTGGCTCTATCCCGAAGACCAGAGCGCCGATGTCCCGATCCGGGTGCTGGCGGCCGAGATTACGCGCGAAAAGCTGTATCTGAGGGTCCACGAGGAGTTGCCGTATTCGGCGGCGGTCGAGACCACAGCATTCGACGAAAAGGCGGACGGCTCGGCCCGTATTGAACAGACCATCTATGTCGAGCGCGAGAGCCAGAGGCCCATCATTCTCGGCAAGGGCGGGCAGACCCTGAAATGGATCGGACAGAAGTCGCGTGAGGAACTGATCGAGTTGCTGGATCGACCCGTTCACCTGTTTGTGACCGTCAAGGTCGATCCGAAGTGGCAGGATAGTCGTGCCCTTTATGCCCAGTTCGGGCTGGATTTCGACGTCTAGATTATTGTTCCAGGTTCCTAGAAATGCCGGGGGTCACCCGCGGCTGATCATCGCTTGTTTGACGGTTTGCGTACTCGGTCTCTCTGCCTGGGGCGGGTACCGTCTGATGGGCCAGAGGGTTTCCGTCGTCGATCGGGCCGAAGCCGCGGCGGCCGTTGCCCGCCCTCCGGTCGTCGTGGTCGAGGCTCTGCCCCAGTTGGCCGCTCGCCTGAGACGCGAAGGGGATGCCGGCCACTTCATGGGCGCGGTGCTGGTCGCCAAGGGCGACAAGGTTCTGTTCCGCGAAGCCTATGGTCTCGCCAACCATGAAACCGGCCAACCCCTTGCTCTGGACGCCCGGTTCCGGCTCGCTTCGATCAGCAAGCAGTTCACGGCAGCGGCGGTCCTCAAGCTTCAGGATGAGGGCAAGCTGCATGTCGATGATGCGGTCTGCAAATGGATCCAGCCATGCCCGGAAGCCTGGGCACCGCTGAAGCTGGGGCATCTGATGTCCCACACGTCCGGGATTCCGGACATCATGGCCCAGGCACAATGGGGCCTGATCCGCGTAACGCCGCGAACGAAACAGGAGTTGACCAACGCCTCGGCAAGCTATGGCCTGTCATTCCCGCCGGGAAGCAAGATTCGCTATAACAATGCGGGCTTCAACCTGCTGACGCAGGTTGTCGAAAAGGCCAGTGGAAAGCCGTTCGAGACGTATCTGCAGGATGCCTTCTTCACTCCGCTAGGAATGACGAATACGGGTTCGGATGCAGATGGCCAGGCCGGTGACCTCGTCATGGGCTATGCCAATTTTCCGGGCGGGCTGACCGCTCAGCCGGATGCCAATGTCAGCGTCGTTGTCGGAGCCGGGGCGCTGTACTCCACCCTGGATGACCTGCTCATCTGGAACAGGGCGCTCCATAACGGGAGGGTGCTCAGTGACGCCAGCTATGCCCGGATGATCACTGACCACAGTCCGCCCGACCAGCCCGATGAGCAGGGGCGTCCGCACAGAAGCTGGGGCTACGGCGTATTCGTCAACAGTCTGGGGGATCGGGTCCAGCCTGCATTTTCCGAGCGGCAGATCTACCATACGGGCAGCTGGGCCGGGTTCCGGAATATCGTGACCCATGAGCCGGTTTCCGACACGACTGTCGTGGTCCTCGGAAACAACTATCACCAGCGCGAGCAGGTTTTTCTGATTTCTCAGCAGGCCATGGCCGAGGCCTTGGGGCATCCTTTCCCGCAGGCCGGACTCGAGTAGTCAGGTCGAGGCGAGACCGCCGGGCAACAGGGATGCCCGGCCCGCCAGGCTGAGTTCCAGCAGGGCAGCGGCAACATCCGCTACGGGTCGATTGAGGGCGCGGGCCAGTTCGTCGCGGGGCGTGGGCGTCGGCGAGAGCAGTTCTGCGACCTGCTCGAGCAATGCATCGTCGATGTCGTCAGGGAAGGCTGTGAACGGCGATCCGCCGGGAGTTTCATCGAGACGCCGCAGGGTCTCGAAAGCACGCTGGACGTCTTCCAGGCCTTCGCACAAGATCGCGCCTTGGCGGAGAAGCTCGTTCGGGCCTCGCGAGCGCGGGTCCAGCGGTGAGCCCGGTACGGCGAACACGTCTCGGCCCTGTTCCGCCGCCAGGCGAGCCGTGATCAATGAGCCCGAGCGGATTTCAGCCTCGACCACGATCACGCCGCGCGAAAGGCCAGAGATGATGCGATTTCGGCGGGGAAAGTCCCGAGCCTGGGCTCGCGCGCCCATCGGACTTTCGGACACTACGCAGCCGCGCTCGGCGATCTGGGCATAGATTGCGGCATTATCGGGTGGATAGATGTCGTCGACGCCACCGCCGAGAACAGCCACGGTTCCAGTGTCTAGCGAACCGGCATGGGCGGCCGCATCAATGCCACGGGCCAGCCCGGAAACCACAACGAAGCCGGCCTGACCCAAGGACTGGGCCAAGCCTCTGGCAATGCGCTGACCGCCCGCCGAAGCAATGCGGGCGCCGACGATGGCGACCGTCTCGCGGCTCAGCAGGGTGACATCACCCAAGGTCCAGAGAACTGGCGGGGGTGGATCGACTGCGGCGAGTCGCGCCGGATAGGCCGGGTCGCCGAGCACAACCAAGGCCGCACCTTTGTCGACTCCTGCCGCGATCTCGTCCTCGATACGGCTTGCGTCTGGCAGGACATAGGGAGCGCCGCCGCCATGCCGGACGAGATCGGGGAGGGCTTCAAGCGCGCGGATCGCACTCCCGTAGCGCGCCAGAAGCTGGCTGAAGGATACCGGCCCGACCCGATCGGCGCGCGATAGCCGAAGCCGGGCGAACCGTTCGGGCTCGGGCAGGGGGCTCACGCCTTCTTCGCTCCGATGCGCGGTTCCAGGCCCTTGAGCAGCCGGGCGATGTTCTCGTGGTGGCGGATCCAGATCAGGATCGCTGTGAAGACGGAGAGCGCCAAAACGGGCGTCGAAACGGGCAGGCCGAGGCCGGGCAGGGGCAACACGGCGTAGAACGGCACCAGCAGGGCCGCAACAAGCGCCGCCAGTGACGAATACCGGAGTCCGAAAGCGACGATCAGCCATGTCGCCGCCGCCAGAAGGCCAAGGGGCCACCAGGCGGCCAACATCAGGCCGAAAAAGGTCGCCACCCCCTTGCCGCCCTTGAACCGAAGCCAGACCGGGAACAGGTGGCCGAGAAAGGCGGCTCCGCCGGCAATCGCAGGGGCCAGATCTCCGCCGATCAGCCAGCGTGCCAGCAGGAGCGCTGCCGCGCCCTTGCCTGCGTCCAGCAGCAGGGTGGCCAGGGCCAGGTCCTTGCGGCCCGTCCTGAGCACATTGGTCGCTCCGATGTTGCCAGAGCCAATCTGGCGCACATCGCCGGCTCCGGCAGCGCGCGTGAGAATGACACCAAACGGAATGGAGCCCAGCAGATATCCGGCGAGCGCGATCAGCGCGAGCGTCAGCAACGCCGGTGCAACCAGATCCTGCAAGGCGACTCTCTCCCTCTCGAAGATGATTTCAGATCAGATAGACGACGATGTAGCGAGCGACCAGCGCAAGCATGGCCAGCCGCGCGAGCTTTGGCCCACGCACGGCCATCGCTGCGGCCATCAACACCACCAGCACCGCCGTCAACCCGAGAGCCAGGGGGTTCTGGAGGCGTGCCACCAGGGCGGGTTCGCTCAGGTAGAAGGCCAGTTGGCATACCAGAAGTCCCAGCATCACGCCGATCACGACACGCCGCACGCGGAAGAAATGGTCGTCGAAACTGACATCGCTGGCCACCGAGCGCGGGAAGACGAGGGCCGCCGCAAGAAAATACGCCCCTGCAAAGAAGGTGACGGCCATCAGGGTTTCGCTGGAAACCGTGATCACGTCGCGGCTGGTCCAGGCCGCCTGCCAGAAGGACAATAGATCGAGGAGAACAAATGCACCGAGCAGCGGCGTCAGCCAGCCAATCCTGATCGCGGTCCCCAGCCTCAACCGAGCCTCAATGGCGCGGGCCAGGCCCGAAAGGACTTCAGCCAGTGAAAGGCCCAGCAACAGCCCGAAAAGGGCAAAGGTGAATTCGAAGTCTGACATTCTTTTGAGTGGGCCCCTGCAGCCCCCGACGATGCGACGACAGAGGGCTGGCGGCAAGGACGGGTTCTGGCATCTGGCAAAGCGTATCTTGATCCAGACCCTCAAGCGCGCAAGAAAACGGATCCAGCAAAAAGGCGTTCGACATGGGTTTCAGATCAACAATGACAGCCGTGGCGATCGCCGGGCTGATGGCGTCCCCGGCTTTTGCCCAGTCGGCGGAATATGAGGCGGCTCTGCGCAAGATGATCAGCCAGACGGCTGCGGGGACATGTCCGGCGGATGTGATGGGGCCGGACCTGCTGGCGGCCTGCCAGCAACAGTTGCCTCAGATGTCAGCGGGACTCGCCAGTCTTGGAGCCATCGAATCCGCCCAGTTCGTTCGGGCGGAGGATCGTCCCGAGGGACGGGTCGAGATCTACGCTGTCAAATTTGCCAGCGGCATGACCCTGAACTGGGGCATCGGCGGACTGAGTGATGGCAAATTCAATCTCGCCTTTGCCGGAGGGGACTGACGGCGATCGTCTGCAAGCCGCCTCGTCATCGACGTATCACGGTCAGGAATGGTAGCAGCCGATCGCGCCAGGCGCGGTAGCCTGCCTCGTTCGGATGGACCCCATCCATGAACAGGGTGCGGTCCTGAAATCCGTCCGCGCCGATGAAGACGTCGTGGATGTCGAGAAATCTAACGTTCCCGGCCATGGACGGGTCAGTCGAATAGGCTGAGAGCGCCCGGTTGACCGGTTCGACCAGGCTCGTGTTTCTCGCCGGCTCGTTCGTCGGCAAAAGGGACTGCAGAACGATGATCGCATCAGGCTTGCGCTCCTGAACAGCGGCAACAACGGCCCGGATACCGGCAAGCACACTGTCTACGGCCGGTGTCTCGGCATCCCAGCTGTTGTTGATCCCGATGAGGAGAATGATCACGTCAGGATCGAGGTCGGTCCGGTCCAGCTGTCCCAGTCCGCCTTCGGATCGCGGCCGGATCCGGTGCAGGACATGTTCGGTGCGATCACCGGAGATGCCGAGATTGAACCCCAGGGTCTCGGGCCGGTCACCCGAAAAACTCTCTGTCCAGATGGCTCGTCCACCCAATGCACCCGGAAACCAGGGATTCTCGCCCATGGTCCAGAAATCCGTGATCGAGTCGCCGAGGAAGACCAGTTTGACGGGCTCGAGGCTGTCCGGAGCCTCAAGTCGCGCCTCAATCTCCGCCAGCCGTTTCTGCCAGTATTCGATCCGCGGTGTCGGCCGCGTGGAGTTGAAGCCATCGGCGGTTCGGGAAGCCACTTCCCCGGTCACGAGGGTCTGTGCCCCGGCCGGCCCGCCCTGAAGCCAGAGTGCGGCTGACAGAGCGACGCAGAGCCTCCCCAGCCCTACGAAACCCCTTTGTTTTTCTGCCATGTCCGTTCCCCGTCGACATCAAAGCGTAACGCTCATGATCCACCTTCAGCAACATACGGCTCTTCGAAACAGGACTTCCTGTTTCACGGCTCTGGCGGCCACCAAGGGTTTCGGCCAAAAGACCGGGATGTCCCGTCCTGTCCTGATCGTCTCTCATCTCACGCTTGCCCTTGTCACGGCGGCCTGCGCCGCCGCACCGGTGAGCTCTGTGACATCCCAGCCTGCCTTGGCGGGTTATTTCGACTGCGTGCGGGAGACCGGGGTAGCGATCTCGGCGCACCGTGCGCAGTCGGCGGATGATCAGGCCGAGAACTCGGTGGGCGCGATCGAGGCCACGGGCCGTGCGATCCCGGGTGCCATCGTGGAGATCGACGCGGCCCTGACGCGGGACGGCCAGCTGGTTCTGATGCATGACGACACCCTCGATCGCACCACGACGGGGACGGGCCGGGTCGCCGATCTGACGTTTGACGAGGTCCGTCGGGCACGCCTGACTGCGACGGATGGGACGGTCCTGCAGGCGCCGCCGCCGACGCTCGGAGAAGCGCTGGACGCTGCGGGCCGGGTGGGGGCCATCGCCAGCATCGACCTGAAGCCCGCCGACGAAGCCGCTACACTGGTTCTCGCACGCAAGGTTGTCGATGCCGTACGTCAGGCCGAAGCGGCCGACAGGGTCATCCTGATCACCTACAGTGCCGAAGCCGCGCGAGCGGTCGCTGCAATGGCTCCGGAGATGATGATTTCGGCCGGGCTCAATGACCTTGCGGGTCTGGAGGGGCTGAACCCGCCGCAGATCCTGGCCTGGACCGGGACACGTGCGCCACGTCCGGCGCTTTGGCAGGCTCTGGAAACGGGCGGCGTCGAGGCGCAGTTCGGCACCCTTGGTGCACCTGGACGCCGGCTGGATGACATCTATGCCGCCGATGGCGATGTTTCGGAGTATCGAGACCTTGTGCGTGACGGGGTTGCGGTCATCGCAACCGACACGCCCATGGCGGTGATGGGCGTGCTGGAAGTCGAGGTCCGGGCCGCGGCGCGCTGTACACGCTGATTCCATGAAAGATTACCGGCCAAGCTACGGTTTGTTAGGTATTTTTCGTCAGACTAAATCAACCGTGTTAACGCTCAGAAGGAGCGTCTCCTGTGCCTGAGACGATGAAGCCGTATTTGCCGACGATCGGTCTGTTCCTGTTGATTGTGTACCTTGGCGTGCAGGCCCTTACCGGGCAGCGAGGCCTTTTGAGCGGGAATCAACGCGATGCCATGCTTGAGCTTCGGGAGCATGAGTTGGCGGTCCTTGCCGAACAGCGCCATGATCTGGAGTTGCGCGTGCGTTATCTGCGGTCCGGGCACCTGTCTCGCGACATGCTCGAGGAGCGCGCAAGGGTCGTTCTCGGCTTCTCCGACCCGCGCGACTATGTGATCCGCACCACAACAGCGACGGTGCCGCAGGCGAGCGTCGCCGCCTCCTGACATCTTGTTACAGTCCCGGCGGCGTGCTTTGCCTTTCGGGAAGGAAGGCTGCTAAAGCCGCTTTCCGTAACGATAAGAAGCCTCGCCGCGCCTGTTTCGGCGTGGAGGCTCAGCCGGGAGATGCCGGATGGCGAGAGCCGCCCAGAAGACCACACCGTCCAAGGCCAGCGCGACCCCGGTCACGCCGACAGCCAGCAAGGACGAACTCCTCAAATACTATCGCGAGATGGTGCTTATCCGTCGCTTCGAGGAAAGGGCCGGACAGCTTTACGGCATGGGTCTGATCGGCGGCTTCTGTCACCTCTATATCGGTCAGGAAGCCGTGGCCGTCGGGGTGCAGGCCAGCCAGCGCAAGGGCGACCGGGTCATCACCGGCTATCGGGACCACGGCCACATGCTGGCCGCCGGAATGGACCCGAACGAGGTCATGGCCGAACTGACCGGACGGTCCGGTGGATCGTCTCGCGGCAAAGGCGGTTCAATGCACATGTTCGACGTCCCGACCGGCTTCTTTGGCGGCCACGGGATCGTCGGGGCGCAGGTGTCGCTGGGCACTGGCCTGGCCTTCGCTTCGAAATACCGTGACGACCAGTCGGTGGCCTTCATCTATTTCGGTGACGGCGCGGCGAACCAGGGGCAGGTCTACGAGAGCTTCAACATGGCTCAGTTGTGGAAGCTGCCGGCCATCTACATCATCGAGAACAACCAGTACGCCATGGGAACGAGCATCGAGCGCTCGTCCTCGACGACCGAACTGTCGCAGCGCGGAGCCAGCTTCGGCATCCCCGGCGAAAAGGTCGACGGCATGGATGTGCTGGCGGTCAAGGACGCTGTCGAGCGGGCCGTGGCCCGGGCCCGCGCTGGCGAGGGTCCCTTCATCCTGGAAGTGAAGACCTATCGCTATCGTGGTCACTCGATGAGCGACCCTGCCAAATACCGGACCAAGGAAGAGGTCGATGAGGTCAAGAAGACCCGCGACCCGATCGACCACATCAAGGCCCTGCTGGCCGAGGCCAAGGCGACGGACGACGAGATCAAGGCCATCGACGCCGACATCAAGGCTATCGTGGCGGAAGCCGTGCAGTTCGCTCAGGAAAGCCCCGAGCCGGATCCGTCCGAACTCTATACCGACGTCTATGTGGAGACCGCAGCGTGACCGACATCCTGATGCCGGCGCTCTCGCCCACGATGGAAGAGGGTACGCTGACGAAATGGCACATCAAGGCGGGTGATACGGTCAAGGCCGGTGACGTGATCGCCGAGATCGAGACCGACAAGGCGACAATGGAAGTCGAGGCCGTCGACGAGGGCGAGATCGCCGAGATCCTCGTGGCCGAAGGCTCCGAGAACGTGAAGGTCAACACCCCGATCGCACGGATGGCTGGTGAGGATGGGGCTGCGGCCGGTGGTACATCGAAGCCCGAAGAAGAGGCTGGATCTGTGGCAGCGCCTGTTGCCAAGCATGATGCCCCAGAAGCGAAATCAGGGGATCCGGAACAGGCTCCCGCTCAGAGTGGCACGCCGATTCCGCGGGTCGAACTGCACGACCCCGAAATCCCTGCCGACGCAAAAATGGTCAAGACGACCATCCGCGACGCTCTGCGCGACGCCATGGCCGAAGAAATGCGGCGTGACGACTCCGTCTTCCTGATCGGCGAGGAGGTCGCCCAGTACCAGGGGGCCTACAAGGTCAGCCGCGAACTGCTGCAGGAGTTCGGGGCCAAGCGTGTCGTCGATACACCCATCACGGAGCATGGATTTGCCGGCCTCGGCGTCGGGGCGGCCATGGCCGGGCTCAAGCCGATCGTCGAATTCATGACCTGGAACTTTGGCATGCAGGCCATCGACCACGTCATCAACTCGGCCGCCAAGACCCTGTACATGTCCGGCGGTCAGATCCGGGCACCGATCGTGTTCCGTGGGCCCAATGGCGCGGCCAGCCGCGTGGGTGCCCAGCACAGCCAGGACTATTCGGCATGGTACGCCAATGTGCCGGGCCTGAAGGTGGTGGCGCCGTATGACGCAGCTGATGCCAAGGGCCTGCTGAAGGCTGCCATTCGCGATCCGAACCCTGTCGTCTTCCTCGAGCACGAGATGATGTACGGAATTGAGTTCGATGTGCCGGAGGTCGAGGACTGGCTTGTTCCGATCGGCAAGGCCAAGGTCAGGCGCGAAGGCACCGACGTCACCATCACGGCCCATAGCCGTATGGTCGGCTTTGCCCTGCAGGCCGCAGAACAGCTCGAGGCCGAAGGCATTTCCTGCGAGGTCGTCGACCTGCGCACCCTGCGTCCGCTGGACCACGACACCATCGTCGAGAGCGTCAAGAAGACCAGCCGTCTGGTTTCGGCCGAAGAAGGCTGGGGCCCGATGGGCGTTGGGGCCGAGGTCGTTGCGCGGGTCATCGAGCATGCGTTCGACTATCTGGATGCGCCACCGCTGCGCGTGCACCAGGAAGACGTGCCGTTGCCTTATGCCGCCAATCTGGAAATCCTGTCCCTGCCGGGTGTCGACAAGATTGTTGCCGCAGTCCGCAAGGTGATGGCGTGAGCGAACGGCCCGAGTTTCAGCTCACGACGCCCGACAGCGTTGCTGCCGACGCCGACGCGATCGAGATCATCCGGATCTGGTGGTCAAAGGGCGAGCCGGTCATGTCGGTCAAGCCGGCCTTCGACGATCCGTTGAAGTTCGGAGAGCTGTTGGCGATCGCCGCGCGGCACATGGCGCATGGCTATGCGGTGCGCCACGGCCATGACGAGACCCAGGCCTATAACCGGATTCTTCAGGGGATCTCCGAGGTCATCAAGGCCGACAATGTCCGTACCGTCGCCGAACCCCTGACCCCGACACGAGGGAACGCCTGATGACCGACATCCTGATGCCCGCCCTGTCGCCGACGATGGAAGAGGGCGTTCTGGCCAAATGGCACATCAAGGTCGGGGATACGGTTTCGGCCGGTGACGTCATCGCCGAAATCGAGACCGACAAGGCGACCATGGAGGTGGAGGCCGTTGATGAAGGCGAGGTGCTGGAGATTCTGGTTTCCGAGGGCACCGAGGGCGTCAAGGTGAATACCGTCATCGCCAAACTGGCCGGTGAAGATGGCGCAAAGGCCCCTGCAGCGAAGCCCGTGGCCGAGGCTGCTGCGCCTGAGCGCAAATCGGCACCCGCCGGCCACGAGACTGTCGAAGCCGTAGCATCACCCGAGGGGGTGAAGCCGGCGCTTGACGTTCTGCGACCGGCAAACAACGCTCCGACCGGCAAGCGGGTGTTCTCTTCGCCTCTGGCCCGCCGTCTGGCCGAACAGGGCGGCCTGGACATCACGACCATCAAGGGCACTGGCCCGCATGGCCGGATCGTCAAGCGCGACATCGAGGCGGCGGCCAAGGGTGGAGCGAGACCGGCATCGGCTTCGGCAGCCCCACAGACAACGGCATCGGCCGAGCCTCGCAAGGTTCAGTCACTGGCCCAGATGGGCATTCCGGACGGAAGCTATGACCTGATCCCGCTGGACGGCATGCGCAAGGCCATCGCGCGCCGTCTGACGGACAGCTTCCGCGACGTGCCGCATTTCCCGCTGACCATCGATTGCGAGATCGATGCTCTGATGGCGGCGCGCGCGCGCGTCAACGCCATGCTTGAGCCGCGCGGTATCAAGGTTTCGGTCAATGATTTCGTGATCAAGGCGGTGGCGCTGGCTCTGAAGGCTGTGCCGGAGGCCAACGCCTCCTACAGCCCTGAAGGCATCGCGATGCACCACCACGCGGACATCGCCATGGCCGTGGCCATCGATGGCGGCCTGATCACGCCGATCATCCGCAAGGCCGAGACCAAGTCGCTGGCCGAGATCGCGACCGAGTCCAAGGACCTGGCCAAACGGGCCCGCGAGCGCAAGCTCAAGCCCGAGGAGTTCCAGGGCGGCACCTTCAGTGTCTCCAACCTCGGCATGTTCGGGATCAAGTCCTTCGCCTCGATCATCAATGAGCCGCAGGGTGCGATCATGAGCGTGGGCGCGGGCGAGCAGCGGCCTGTGGTCAGGAATGGCCAGCTGGCTGTGGCGACGGTCATGACGGTCACCCTGACCTGCGATCATCGGGTCGTTGATGGGGCCGCAGGAGCCAAATTCCTGCAGGCCTTCAAACCTCTGATCGAAGATCCCGTGACCATGCTGGCCTGAGGGCAGGGCGATGACCTCGGTTTATGACTTCTCCGCTATCGGCATCGACGGCACCGAGATCCCGCTGGACCGGTTTCGGGGTCAGTCCCTGCTGATCGTCAACACCGCATCGAAATGTGGTTTCACGGGCCAGTATGAGGGTCTGGAGGCCCTGCACCGTGACATGGCCGATCGGCCGTTCGAGGTTCTGGGGTTTCCCTGCAACCAGTTCGGCAATCAGGAAGCTGGCAAGGCCGCAGAGATCGCGGCTTTCTGCTCGACCACTTTCGACGTGACCTTTCCCTTGTTCGACAAGATCGAGGTCAACGGGCCCGACCGTCATCCGCTCTACGCCTGGCTGACGGAGCAGAAGCGCGGTTTCCTCGGCTCGAAAGCCATCAAGTGGAATTTCACAAAATTCCTGACCGACCGGAAGGGGCAGGTGGTCGCGCGATACTCGCCCCAGACCGAACCCAGGGCCATTCTGGCCGATATCGAAAAGCTGATCTGACATGGCCGCTACTCCTCAGACGTCCGATTTCGACCTGATCATCATCGGCTCGGGACCTGGCGGTTATGTTGCTGCGATCCGGGCGGCGCAGCTGGGCCAGAAGGTTGCGGTCGTCGAGCGCGAGAACCTGGGCGGCATCTGCCTGAACTGGGGCTGTATCCCGACCAAGGCGCTGCTGAAGTCGGGCGAGAAGTTCGAAAGCCTGAGCCACCTCAAGGATTATGGCCTTTCGGCTGAATCTGTCAGTTTCGACTTTGACGCCATCATTGCCCGGTCGCGCGGCGTGGCCAAACAGCTGAACACCGGCGTTGGCTTTCTGATGAAGAAGAACAAGATCGAGGTCATCGAAGGATCGGCAAGGCTCGAAAAGGGCAGGGATGCACCCACAGTCGTGATCGAGCTCAAGGCGGGTGGATCGCGCACGGTGGAAGCCAAGGCCGTCATCCTGGCTGTCGGTGCCCGCGCCAAGGCCATCCCGCAGATCGGGCTCGAGGCCGATGGCGACCGGATCTGGGCCTATCGCGAGGCCATGGCTCCGAAGTCGATGCCCAAATCCATCGTGGTCATCGGGTCCGGAGCGATCGGGATCGAATTCGGCAGCTTCTACAGAGCGCTGGGTGCCGAGGTGACCGTGGTGGAAGCGGTCGACCGGATCATGCCCGTCGAGGACGAGGAGGTCTCCAAGGCCGCCCGCAAATCGTTCGAACGACGGGGGATGAAGTTCCGCACGGGCTGCAAGGTGACAAAGGTGTCCAAGGGTGGGGCCGGTGTTCAGGTTGCGATCGAGACCGGTGGCAAGGCGGAAACGCTGGAGGCCGAGGTCTGCATTTCAGCCGTCGGGATTACGGCCAATACCGACGGGATCGGGCTGGAGGCTCTGGGCGTGAACATGGACCGCGGCCACATCACGATCGACGGTCACTGCCAGACCAATGTGAAAGGGCTGTTCGCGATCGGAGACTGCGCAGGCGCCCCCTGGCTGGCTCACAAGGCATCGCACGAGGGTATCCACGCCGCCGAGTTCATCGCAGGCTTCAAGACACCGCACGTCGTCTCGCCCATTGCCGGTTGCACCTATGCCCAGCCTCAGGTCGCCTCGGTTGGGATCACCGAGCAGGGCGCGCGCGAGGCCGGTCGCGAGGTGAAGATCGGCCGCTTCCCCTTCAAGGTGAACGGCAAGGCGATCGCGTCCGGCGATACGGACGGCTTCGTTAAGACCATCTTCGATGCCAAGACCGGAGCCCTTATCGGTGCGCACATGATCGGTGCCGAAGTCACCGAGATGATCCAGGGCTATGTCACGGCGATCACCATGGAGGCGACCGAGGAGGACCTTCACGGCATGGTCTATCCGCACCCCACGATGTCGGAGGCGATGCACGAGGCCGCGCTGGATGCCTACGGGCGCGTGATCCACATCTGACGTCTGCGGCTTAACGGTCTGCGGGTCTCCGTCCATCTGGAAGATTTGCCCGGTCTGACGGAGACCGATGCTGGACGCCGCGTGTGGAATGGGCGACACATGACTCTAGGTTTTCGATTGTCCCGCTGAATATCTGAGGCGACTTCCGCTTGGCTGCACCGGCACGATCGATAACCGCGCCAGGGCCGCAGGACGAAGCCCTTGCTGCTGCCCATGCCAGACTCCTGCGGGACGACAGCTTCCAGTTCGATCGGGTCGGATTCGAACTGCCCGAGGTTCCCGGCTGGTTGCGCTGGATCGGCGAGGCGTTTCAGGCGCTGGCTCCCGTTATGCAGTGGTTGTTCTGGGGTGCTCTCGCCGGGCTGATGGCCTTGCTGCTGTTCTTTATCGGGCGGGAAATCCTGAATCTGCGCAGACCACCGCCTCGGCCAGTGGCGCATGTTCTGGGCGACGAGCCTGACTGGCGACCGGACCGCGATGCCGCGCGCGATCTGCTGGCCGCAGCGGATCGTCTGGCAGCAGAGGGTCGGTATGGAGAAGCTGCCCACCTGATCCTTCTGCGCAGTGTCGAGGATATCCAGAGCCGGCGGCCAAAGGCCCTGCGCGTATCCCTGACGACCCGCGAGATCGCCCGTCTTGACGCCTTGCCAAGAGAAGCGAGGCCGGCGTTTCGCAAGATCGGTGAGCTGGTGGAACGCAGTCTGTTCGGAGGCGCTGCCATCGGTCCGGACGCGTTCGCCGATTGTCGTCGTGCTTATGAAGATTTCGCCCTTCCAAACGGCTGGTCTGCATGAAGGTCGCTGCAGGACAGGGGGCCTTTTCACCCCTGACGGTGATCAGCCTGGTCGTCATCGGGGTGCTGTCGCTCGCCGGACTGGGCGTCCTCTCGGCCTATGCGCCGGAGTTGAAATCCGGAAACGACGGCGGGTCACATGGTCTGTCGAAGTCGTCCGTTGGATTCGGCGGGATTGTCCGGTTGCTGCAGATGACGGGTGTGCCGGTTGTGCTAAGCCGCGGCGCGCTCGGCACAGGTTCAGAGGGCAGCCTGCTCATCCTCACGCCCGCACTGACGACCCCGCCTGACCAGATCGCGGATCGCCAGCACCGGGGCCCCACCCTGATCGTCCTGCCGAAATGGACTGCTGTCGCAGAGCAGGGCAAGCCGGGGTGGGTCAGCACAGTCGGCGCCATCGCGCCGTCCCGTGCTCTCGCCGTGCTGCCCGACTCGATACGTCCGGGGACCCGGATTGCCCAGAAGGCTGGCGTGACGGGCCCGCTGTTCACACGACCGGCCGGCGACGTCCTGGGACCACGCCTGGCGCTGGAGAACCTGCAGACGATCTCGGGTCGAGAATGGATTCCCGTGGTGATCGATGACCGGGGCGCTGCGGTCGTCGCCTTGCGGCGAGGCACGCAGACGTATGTGCTGTCGGATCCGGATCTGCTGAACACCCAGGGTCTGAAACGGGTCGAAGGGGCGCAGGTGGCGGTCGAAATCCTGGATATCGTTCGGGCGGATGGCGAGGCCGTCGTGTTCGATCTGACCCTGAACGGCTTCCAGCGAACCCGCAGCCTGTTGCGACTGATGCTGGAGCCCCCGCTGCTGGGTGTGACGCTGGTGATCGCTGCCCTGTTCGTCGTGGCAGGGCTGCAGGCGGGAGCGCGCTTCGGGCCGGCTCGAGAGAAGAGGCGGGCGGTTGCGCTCGGCAAACAGGCTCTGGCGGAGAATACGGCCGGGCTCGTGCGTCTGGCGCAAAGGGAACACCGAATGGCGTCGCCCTATGCCGTTCTGGTTCGCGCGGCGGTGGCCCGGGCCATCGGCGCGCCTCGCCACCTGAGCGAGGCGGAACTGGATGCCTTTCTCGATCGCGTCGGAACCCAGACGGGGACCGGGGCACGCTTTTCGACCCTTGCCACCCGCGCAGCCGAGGCCCGGACTGCAGGAGATCTGATGGCCGTGGCGCGCGACCTTCACCGCTGGAAACTGGAGATGACCCATGGACATCAATGAGGTGAGGGCGATTGCCTCCCGCATTCGGACAGAGATTGCCAAGGCGGTCGTCGGTCAGGACGACGCGGTCGACCTGCTGCTGACAGCGCTGTTCGCCGGCGGCCACGTGCTGCTGGAAGGACCGCCCGGAACCGCCAAGACCCTGCTGGCCCAGGCCTTCGCGCGGACGGTGGGCCTGGACTACGGGCGGATCCAGTTCACGCCAGACCTGATGCCGGGTGACATCATCGGGTCCAACCTGTTCAACTTCCAGACATCCAGCTTCACCCTGACGCGCGGCCCCATCTTCTCCGAGCTTCTGCTGGCCGACGAAATCAACCGCACGCCGCCCAAGACCCAGGCGGCCCTGCTTGAAGCCATGCAGGAGCGGCGCGTGACCATCGACGGCCAGTCTCATGCCCTGTCGAGCCGCTTCACCGTCATCGCGACCCAGAATCCTATCGAGCAGCAAGGGACCTATCCCTTGCCCGAGGCGCAGCTGGACCGGTTCCTGTTCAAACACGTCATCGGCTACCCCAGCCCGAGCCAGGAAAGGGACATCGTGGCGGCGCATGGCGCGCGGACCGGGCAGATGGACCCCGTCGCCCTGGGCGTCGAGACCGTGGTTGATCGCGCCAGCATAGACGCTGCCGTGGACGTTGTGGCGGATGTACGCCTGACCGATGAGGTCATCGACTATATCGTGTCCCTGATCCGGGCGACGCGGGATTCGGCGGATACCGATACCGGGGCTTCGCCGAGGGCCGGGGCCATGCTGGCGGTCGCCGCACGGGCGCGGGCCGCTCTCGATGGGCGGGACTATGTCATTCCGGATGATGTGAAGGGGCTGGCCACGCCGGTGCTGCGGCACCGTCTCATCCTGTCGCCGGCAGCCGAGATCGAGGGCCGAAAGGTCGATCAGGTCCTGTCGGCCCTCGTCGATCAGGTGGCGGCTCCCCGGTGATCTACCCGACCCGACGCGCCGTCCTGATCGTCGCCGCGGGCGCGCCAGTGGCGCTGGCGTTCGGCCTGATGGGCGCGGCAGGCTGGCTCGCCGGACCGGTGTGGGTCGCGGGCGTGGTTCTGCTCGCAATTACGGATGCGCTGGTTTCGGCGTCTCGGACCCACCTGACCCTCGACCCACCTGTCCCGCCCCGGGCGGCCGTGGCGCGCGCTGGTCAGGCTGATGTCCTGGCAAGATTTGGCAAGGGTTGGGTGCCGGCGCGTGCGGAGGCGGCCATGGCAGCCGATGTGCGGTTGGGTCTCCAGGCTTCGGTCGCGCGGTCCCTCGTCAAGGACCACAAGGCAGGCTTTTCCTTTCCGTTCACGCCCGAACGGCGCGGTGAGGCAAAGCTGAAATCGCTCTGGGTTCGGTGGCAGGGTCCGTTCGGTCTCGTCTGGAAGCAGAAGACCTTTGCTCTCGATGTCGCGGCTCCCGTTCTGGTCGATCTTCAGAGTGTCCGCGATGAAGCCGTTCGTCTTTTTGCGCGCAACGCGCTCTTCGGGGCCAAGACGCAGATTGAGTTGGGGGAGGGTTCGGAGTTTCAGGCCCTGCGGGATTTCCAGCCCGGGATGGACCGTCGTGCCATCGACTGGAAGCAGTCTGCCCGGCACGCCGTCCTGCTGGCCAAGGAGTTCCGGACCGAGCGCAACCACCATATCATCATGGCCCTGGATTGCGGGCGGGCCATGTGTGAGCCGGTCGGCGGTGCCCCCAGGATCGACCGGGCGATCAACGGGGCGTTGCTGTTGTCCTACGCCTGTCTTCGGTCCGGCGATCGGGTGGGCATGTTCGCCTTCGACAGCCGCCCGCGCATCTCGACCGGTGCCGCGTCCGGGCTCGACTCGTTTCGATTGCTGCAGCGTGTGGCCGGCCAGATCGACTATTCCACCGAGGAGACAAACTATACCCTGGGTCTGGCCACCTTGTCCGGAGCCCTGCAACGCCGTTCACTGGTGGTGGTCTTTACCGATTTCACGGATTCGACGTCGGCAGAGTTGATGGTCGAGTCGCTCGGCCGACTCTTGCGGCGTCATCTCGTGCTTTTCGTGGTCCTCCGCGACGAGGAGCTGGAGGGGCTGATCGATGCCGATCCGCTGGAGCCAGACGACATCGCCAGGGCTGTGGTTGCAGCCATGCTGCTGAAGGAACGGGACACTGTCGTGGCCCGGCTGCGCCGGATGGGCGTTCATGTGGTCGAGACCAGGGCCGCCCATGTCGGTCCGGCCGTGATCAATGCCTATCTGGACCTGAAACGGAGGGACCTGCTGTGAGCGTCATGCAGGGCGACGGTCGTCTCAAGAGCCAGAGGTTCCGACAGGCCCGCGAGGGCGACTGGAAGCGGCTGGAACGGTTGATGGACAAGGCCGAGAAGGGATCGGCACGACGGCTCTCTGATGAGGAAATCCTCGCGATCCCCGTTCTCTACCGCTCAACCCTGTCAGCCCTGTCGGTGGCACGGGAGACGTCATTGGACCGTGCACTGATCGGCTATCTGGAGACTCTTTGCGCGCGGGCCTATTTCTTCGTCTACGGCTCTCGTTCGACCCTGATGGGCAAGCTCGGCGCGTTCTTTCGCCGGGACTGGCCGATGGCGGTTCGGGCCCTCTGGAGGGAAACCTTCGCCTCCGGGCTGTTGATGCTGGGCGGGGCCATCGCGGCTGCCGTCCTGGTCGGGCAGGAACCGGACTGGTTCTATGCGTTCGTGCCCGCCGAGATGGCCAGCGGGCGGGATCCGGCCGCGTCGACCGAGACGCTGCGGGCCACACTGGCGGGCGAGGACACGAGCGCGGGCCTGTCGGCCTTTGCCACCTTCCTGTTCACTCACAATGCACGGATCGCGATCCTCGCCTTCGCCCTCGGGTTTGCCCTGTGCATCCCGACGGGACTGCTCGTGCTCTATAATGGCGCGACGCTGGGGGCCTTCGTGACCCTGTTTGCCAGCAGAGGTCTGGGCGTCGAAGTCGGAGGCTGGCTGCTGATTCATGGCGTTACCGAGCTGTTTGCAGTCATCCTCGCGGGCGCTGGAGGCCTGCGGATCGGCTGGGCCATAGCCTTTCCCGGGGACCGCGACCGGCTGGATGCCGCGGCCGACGCCGGGCGTACGGCTGCAACCGTCATTGCAGGCGTGGTGGTCATGCTGTTCGTGGCCGGTCTGCTGGAAGGGTTCGGCCGTCAGCTGATCGAGAGCACCCCAATCCGGTATGCCGTGGCCGGCACCAGCGCCCTGATCTGGGGCCTGTACTTCTATGGGCCGAGGAGACGCCCGGCTCATGTCTGACGCGACCGTTGCATCTTCTGCACGTAAGGGTGCGCGAACGCCGCCCCGCAAGCCGCCACAGACGCGCGAGCGGGCCTTCGTGACCCCTGAAGGCGTCGATCTGAGACTCGAGATCGGCGATGCCGGCCAGCGTGCTGCGGCCTTCATGCTGGACGCCGCGATCATCATTGGCGTGCTGGTGGCGCTGACTGTGGCGGCCGTGTTTGCGGGCATCGGCAGTTTCATCGCCGGAGCGACCAGTGGCGAAATGATCGTCGTGATCTGGCTGCTCGGCTTTTTCCTGCTGCGGAACTTCTACTTCACCGGCTTTGAGCTGACGGCAAGGGCCGCCACGCCCGGCAAACGGGCGATGGGCCTGCGCGTGGCTGCGCGTGATGGCGGGCGTCTACGTGCTGAATCGGTCGTTGCTCGCAATGCGATGCGCGAGCTCGAGGTGTTTCTGCCTTTCGGCCTGATTGTCAGCCGTGCGGATCAGGGGGGCGTCGACAGCTGGATGTACCTGCTGGCCGTTGTCTGGGCGGGCATCTTCGTCTTCTTTCCCCTGTTCAATCGCGATCGGCTGCGGGCCGGAGACCTGATCGGCGGGACATGGGTGGTGCGGACGCCGAAGCAGAAGCTCGTTCGCGACATGGCGGATGAGGGCACGGTGCGCCTCGAGCGCTTTCAGTTCTCGACGGCCCAGCTGGACACCTATGGAGCCCGGGAACTGCACGTCCTTGAGGATGTGCTGCGGGGCCGCAACCGCGAGACCATGAAGGCCGTCGCCGAGCGGATCGTGCGCAAGATCGACTGGGTCCGCGACGGCGACCACGACGATTTTGATTTCCTGAGTGCCTACTATGCCGGCCTGCGAGGCCGCCTCGAGGGCCGATTGCTCATGGGACAGCGCCGGGCCGATAAACACGATCGCGGCTGAACCGTGGAATCCTTCAGTCGAAGAGTTCGGCCAGCTCGTCGGTGCCGACGCCTTCCTTGGCGGTTCGAAGTTCGTAGTAGAGGGCCGCAATGCCCGCTGAACCAATGATGGCCTGAACCACAGCGATCAGAGGTGTGAAGATCAGGGTGACGACAGGATTGGCGGACCCGTCCATCGCACCGCCCGTCGCAACACTGACGCCGGTCACTGTGCCGCTGATGGCCGTTGCCACGACCATGTAGATCACGAACAGACCGAAAATCGGCCAGCGAAACCCCTTGGTCAGCGCGCGGCTGCGACCGAAGCTTTCGAGTATGGACCTTTTCTCCATGACCAGCACAGGGCCCGCGACGCAGAGCATGACGGCAACGATGATGCCCGGGATGATCAGAAGAACCATCCCGAGCATGGTCGCAAGAAACACCAAGAGGCCAAGCCCGAGCAAGGGCAGCATCTTGCCGATCGCGATGCCAAGCGCCGTCCGCAGGGTGACGGTACGATTGTTCAGCGCGTTCACGGTGACATGCACGATCGCGGCCTGCAGCAGATAGGCCCCCAAGAGCGACAGAAACCAACCTGTCGCCAGAATCAGCCAGCCCTGCCTGCTTGTGGGAAACGGCATGCCCCCTTGGCCGATCACGGTGATGACTGATGGGATGCCAGTCAGAATGACGGCCGCAAGCAGGAAGGTGACTATGTTCCTGCCGATGACGGTGAAGGTCCGCTCCATCACACGTCCGAGATCGAACCGCCCCGTCCCGCTGGTCTCGATCGCTGTCATGCCTTCATCCTGCTGCTCGAGCACCATTGAAGCGTGTGCATACGAGCGTGGCAATCTCCAGCGTGTGACATTCGCGGCGATGGCTTGGACATATCGATGTCTGATGGCGGAAGCGGTGGGATTCGAACCCACGGACGGCTTTCACCGTCGCTGGTTTTCAAGACCAGTGCCTTAAACCACTCGGCCACACTTCCCATTCGAGGGTCGGGCGGGTGCATAGCAGGTGTTTCCCGGATTAACCAAAACGGAAATTTCCGTCTGCATGATCCGGCCATGCGAGCCGCGCGAACATGGATCACGAGAGGGTTGCGTCCCCTGCTGGTCGGCGGATTGCTTGCCGCCCTGGCAGCGTGCGGCAGCGTGGGGCGAGACGCGCCGCGGCTCCCGGTCGTGACGGACCCGGCCCCGATCGTGACCGGAACCATGCGACCCTATCAGGTTCGCGGCCGCTGGTACCGGCCGTTCGACGACCCTGACTACGAGGAAGTCGGACTGGCCTCATGGTACGGGGCCCAGTTCAATGGACGGCCAACGGCATCGGGCGAGCGATTCGACATGAATGCCCTGACGGCGGCGCACAAGACGCTGCCATTGCCCGGACTGGTCGAGGTCACCAATCTGGCGAACGGACGCAGCGTCGTGTTGCGTGTCAATGATCGCGGGCCCTTCGTCGACAACCGGATCATTGACCTGTCACGGGGGGCCGCCGAGGCCCTCGACATGATGGCGCAGGGCGTGGGCGAGGTCAGGGTGCGCTATCTGGGTCGGGCTCCCAGAAACGGCGGTGGCCAGAGACTGCAGATGGCCGCGGCAACCGGACGGCCGCGTCAAGTCGCGCCGGTCGAGGTCGCACGGGACTACTGGATTCAGGCCGGGTCCTATGCCGATCCCCTCGCGGCCAGACTGAGCGCGGAGGCTCTGGGCGACACGGCGGTTGTCCGCTCGGCGGACGTCGAAGGTCGGCGGCTCTACAGGGTCATGGTCGGGCCATGGCCGGATACCCATTCGGCCGAGCGCGGCCGGCAGGACGTCGTGGCCCGCGGGTTTGCCGACGCCCAACTGATTTCCGGACGATAAATCCGACGCACGGGCTTGCCCTGAGCGCGCGGGTCGCCATTGTGCGCCCGTGACACGCGGACGGTTCATCACATTCGAGGGCGGCGAGGGGGCCGGCAAATCGACCCAGGTCAGGCGACTGGTCGAGGACCTGCGGGCAAGCGGCATCGATGTCGTCCAGACCCGCGAGCCGGGCGGATCAACGGGGGCGGAGGCGATCCGGGCGCTGGTGGTTTCGGGCGAGGCAGATCGCTGGTCCGCGCGAACCGAGGCCCTCCTGATGTTTGCCTCCCGGTCCGACCATCTGGAAAAGACCATCAGACCAGCGCTGCAGGCCGGGTCCTGGGTCGTCTGCGACCGGTTCGCCGACTCGAGCCGGGCCTATCAGGGCGCAGGCGGCGGGGCAGAGCCGGCGTTCATCGAGGCGCTGGAGCGCGCCGTCGTGGGTGCGGACCAGCCGGACCTGACACTGATTCTCGACCTGCCGGTCGCGGTCGGCCTTGAGCGAGCGCTCGGACGCGGCCAAACCGACACCCGGTTCGAATCCAAGGGGCTGGCCTTTCACCAGAGACTGCGTGACGGCTTTGGCGAGATCGCTCGGCGGTTTCCGGAGCGCTGCCGAATGATCGATGCCACAGGCTCGCCGGACGACGTCTACAGTCGTGTCAGGGCCGTCGTGGACCCGATCCTGTGAGCGAGGACCCCCGCGACCGGTTTGACCTGCGCCCTTCGCCGGAAGCCGAAGCCGCCTTTGTCGATGCGCTGGAGCGCGGCAGGCTCCATCATGCCTGGCTGCTGTGCGGTCCGGAGGGGGTCGGGAAGGCCACCTTTGCCTATCGTGCAGCCCGCCGCCTGCTGGGCGCTGCCGCCGACCCGTCGCGGGGTGTTCTCGGCGCACGACCGGACGATGCCGTAAGCCGGCTGGTGTCGGCCCAGGCCCATCCGGACCTCCTGGTGCTGGAACGGCTCGTCGAGAACGGCAAGACGAAGAAGGCCATCTCGGTGGACCAGGCCCGCGACCTGCCAGATTTCTTCGCCAAAAGTCCGTCGCAGGCAAGGTATCGTGTCGCCATTATCGACACGGCAGACGACCTGAATGTGAACGCTGCCAACGCCTTGCTCAAGATCCTTGAGGAGCCGCCTGAGCGCGGTGTCGTGTTCCTGATCACCCATGCCCCCGGTCGGCTGCTGGCCACGATCCGGTCGCGATGCCGCAGACTTGCATTTCCGGTCTGGAGTGAGCGTGATCTTGCTGAAATGCTGGTGGACCGGGCCGGGGTCACTTTCGATGATGCCGAAGCGATCGCCGCCATGGCGGGGGGCTCACCGGGTCAGGCCATGGCGTTGTCTTCCGGGGCAACCCTGGAGGCCGACCGACTGGCCCGGGCCTGGGTTACTGCGGATGTCATCGATCGTGCCGAGCAGTTGTCCATTGCGGACGGATTCCGGGGAGCCGAAGGCCAGGCGCGGTTCGAGACCTTGATGGACCGGCTCAGCGCCGCCGTTCAGGCCCGCGCGAGGGTCATGCCAGCCGAGCAGGGGGCTCGCTGGGCCGAACTCTGGGGGAGGCTAGCCGATCTGCCGGACCGGACGGCTGGGCTGAATCTGGATCGCGGCGACGTTCTGGCCGGCGCGCTTGCCGATCTGGCCAGAACCAAGGCCATGAGCGCATGATCATCGACAGCCACGTCAATCTGCACGCCCCGCAGTTCGATGAAGACCGCGATGCCGTCATCGACCGTGCACGATCTGCAGGGGTCAAGCTGATGGTCGAGATTTCCGACAAGCTGTCGACCTTCGAGGCCACCCATGCGCTTGCCATGGCCCACCCCGACATCTGGTGTACGGTCGGGGCGCATCCTCATGAGGCCAAGGATCATCTGACCCTGACGGCTGCGGATCTGATCGGCCTGTCCCAAAGGCCCCGGGTGGTTGGGATCGGCGAATGCGGCCTCGACTTTCATTACGATCTCAGCCCTCGCGACGAACAGATCGCCGTCTTTCGGACCCACGTCGCCGCTTCTCGGGAGACTGGCCTGCCACTCGTGGTCCATACGCGCGAGGCGGACGATGTCATGGGTCAGATCCTCGCTGAAGAGCAGGCGAGGGGGCCGTTCCGGTTCCTGATGCACTGCTACACCAGTGGTGCCGAATTGGCTGAAAAAGCAGCGGAAATGGGTGCCTGGTTTTCGGTTTCGGGTATTGCCAGCTTCAAGGCTGCGCATGATGTACGCGAGGTCGTTCGATCCATGCCGCCCGACCGGATCATTGTCGAGACTGACTGTCCCTATCTGGCCCCGGTGCCGCACCGTGGGCGCCGAAATGAGCCGGCCTTCATCGGACATGTGCTGCAGACCCTCGCCGACGTGCGGGGCTGGTCGCTTGCAGACACCGAAGTGCGTACGACCGATGCCTTCTTCAATCTGTTTGATCGCATTCCGCGGCCAGAGCTCACGTGATGGATGAGCTTAAGGTCACAATCCTGGGCTCTGGCTCATCGGGTGGCGTGCCGCGCGGGGATGGAGACTGGGGCGACTGCAATCCTGCCCAGCCGAAGAACCGGCGGACCCGGTGTTCCTTGCTGGCCGAGCGGATCGGGTCTGACGGGCGGACAACGGTTGTGGTCGATACGTCGCCTGACCTTCGCGAACAGATGCTGGCCAGCCGCGTGAAGGCCGTGGATGCCGTCGTTTACACCCATGATCACGCCGACCAGGCACACGGGATTGATGACCTTCGGGTCTTTGCCATGCGGAAGCGCCAGAGAATCCCTGCATGGATGGATGCCGCAACGCATGACGCCTTGACCGGCCGCTTCCGCTACATCTTCGAGACGGTGCAGGGCTATCCGGCAATCCTCGAGGCAAGGCGCATGCCGCCGGATGGCACAGAGTGGACACTGAATGGTGCCGGTGGAGACATCCCGGTCGTGACTTTCGATCAGGCCCATGGTCCGATCCGTGCCGTGGGCTACCGGTTCGGGCCGGTCAGCTATTCGCCTGACGTGTCGGTTCTGGACGATGCAGCGCTCGAGGCCGTCAGGGGATGTCGCCTCTGGATTGTCGATGCCCTGCGCTGGATCCCGCATCCCACCCACGCCCATCTTGACCGGACCCTGGACTGGATCGCTGGGGCCGGGGTCGAGCGGGCGGTGCTGACCAACCTGCATATTGATCTCGACTATGACGTGCTGAGCGCGCTCATGCCCAAGGGGGTCGAGGTCGGATACGATGGCTGGACGACAACACTGGCGATCTGAACAAACCCTCGCCCAGGGCGTTGGCTTCCTCGACCCAAGGAGCCCTGTATGTCCAAGCCGCCCGCCACCTATGACGACCTCTCGGCCATTTTCATCAACTGTAGCCTGAAACGCACCCAGGATGACGAGGCCAGTCATACCCAACGCCTGATGGACATGGCGGACGCGATCATGACCGCTCAGGGCGTCAAGACGTCGACGTTTCGCGCGGCCGATCTGGATATCCCGCCCGGCGTTTATCCGGACATGACCGAGCATGGGTGGGACAGTGATGGCTGGCCTGAGGTGCAGAAGGCTGTGATGAATGCAGATATCCTGGTTATCGGCACGCCGATCTGGCTGGGCGACAAGTCATCGGTCTGCACAAGGGTCATTGAGCGTCTGTACGGCTTTTCCGGGGAACTCAACGCCGCCGGACAGTACAGCTATTACGGCCGTGTTGGTGGCTGCCTGATCACTGGCAATGAAGACGGGATAAAACATGTCGCGATGAACCTGTTGTATTCTCTGCAGCACCTCGGGTTCGTGATCCCGCCACAGGCCGACGCGGGCTGGGTCGGCGAAGCCGGCCCGGGCCCTTCGTATGGCGACGACGGCAAGGTCGGATTGGACAATGATTTCACCCGACGGAACACGACCTTCATGGCCTGGAACCTGATGCACATGGCGCGGATGCTGAAGGATGCGGGCGGCGTTCCGGCCTATGGCAATCAGAAAACCGCCTGGGACAAGGGGGAGCGGTTCGACCATCCCAATCCCGAGTATCGCTGAATCTGCGAACCATTATTTCGCATAATATATCTTAGGCGATGAACTGATATCAGGGCGGGACGGGTGAAAAGCCCCCGCCCGCAACGTATGCCCCCGCTCAGAGCGGTATGTTGTCGTGCTTCTTCCAGGGATTGCTCTGTTGCTTGTTCTTCAGCGTCCGTAGAGCCCGGATCAGGCGACGGCGCGTTCCGTGCGGCATGATCACGTCGTCGATATAACCACGGCTGGCCGCCACGAACGGATTGGCAAAGCGTTCCTTGTACTCGGCTTCACGCGCCGCCAGAGCTTCCGGATCGCCGGCCTCCTTGCGGAAGATGATCTCGACAGCGCCCTTGGCACCCATGACGGCAATCTCGGCGCTGGGCCAGGCGTAGTTGACGTCGCCGCGCAGGTGTTTCGAGCTCATCACGTCGTAGGCTCCCCCATAGGCCTTGCGCGTGATCACAGTGAGCTTGGGCACGGTCGCCTCGGCATAGGCGAACAGCAGTTTCGCTCCGTGCTTGATCAGGCCGCCATACTCTTGGCGCGTGCCCGGCATGAAGCCCGGAACATCGACGAAGGTCACGATCGGAATGTCGAAGGCGTCGCAGAAGCGCACGAAACGCGCGGCCTTTCGGCTGCTGTCGATATCCAGCACCCCGGCCAGGACCTGGGGTTGGTTGGCGACGATGCCAACGGACTGGCCATCCAGGCGGCCGAAGCCGCAAACGATGTTCCGCGCAAAATCGGCGCCGATTTCGAAGAACTCCGCCTCGTCGACAACCTTCAGGATCAATTCCTTGATGTCATAAGGCTGGTTGGGATTGGCCGGCACGAGCGTGTCGAGGCTGGCCTCGTCACGGTCGGGGTCGTCATAGCTGTCGCGCAGCGGTGGCTTCTCGCGGTTCGACAGTGGCAGGAAACCGATCAGGCGCCGGACTTCGGACAGGGCCTCAAGGTCGTTCTCGAAGGCTCCATCGGCGACGCCGGACTTGCCAGCGTGCACCCGGGCCCCGCCGAGGTCTTCATGGCTGACGACCTCATTGGTCACCGTCTTCACCACATCGGGCCCGGTGACATACATGTAGGATGTATCCTTCACCATGAAGATGAAGTCGGTGATTGCCGGCGAATAGACATCGCCGCCCGCACACGGCCCCATGATGACGCTGATCTGGGGGATCACGCCGCTGGCCAGGGTGTTCTGCAGGAAGATGTCGGCGTACCCCGCGAGGCTTTCGACCCCCTCCTGAATCCGGGCTCCGCCCGCATCGAACAGGCCAATGATCGGGGCTCCATTGGTCAGGGCCATGGTCTGGAGCTTGACGATCTTGGCTGCATGGGCGCCGGAAAGACTGCCGCCGAAGACTGTGAAATCCTTGGAGAAGACATAGACAAGACGACCGCCGATCGTCCCCCTGCCCGTCACCACGCCGTCGCCCGGGATCCGCTGGCTGTCCATGCCGAAGTCGTACGAGCGGTGCTCGACGAACATGTCGGTTTCCTCGAAGGACCCCTCATCCAGGAGGACCTCGACCCGCTCGCGGGCGGTCAGCTTGCCCTTGGCGTGCTGGGACGCGATGCGGGCTTCGCCTCCCCCGGCCTTGGCAGCCAGACGACGGGCTTCGAGCTGTTCAAGGATGTGATGCATACGGGACTCCCTAGACGGACGGCTTAGGCAGGGACGGGCGAGGAGGCAAGCGATGTCCCTGCCATCACGGACCGGATCGCTCGGTATCCAGAAGCGTTATGGCCTCCCGGATGAACTGGGCGTGCGTGACGATGCCGATGTCGAGTTGCTCGTCCTTTACCTTCACTTCCTGGGTCAACAGGCCTGCGATGAAGGGGTGCGTCGGCTCGGCCGTGCCCGGCCGCCGGCGTGCCGTGGGCGTCCAGAAGACGGGGCCGCCCGAATTGCCGGGAAAAACAGTGAAATCCAGCAGAAAGGTCGGGAACGCGGCGACGGGTGCAAGGGGATAGGATGCGACCCTCCCGACACGCAGGATCGGGAAACCCGCACGGTTGGCTGAAAGCCCGCGGGGAAACCCCAGGGACAGGAGCTCGTCTCCAGGCCCCACCTGCAAGGCCTCGAAGCTGTCGCGTTCCGCCAGCCATCCCAGGGGAATGGCTGCTCGGGCGAATGCTTCAGGTGCCACAATCTCCATCACTGCAATGTCGCGGCCCTCGATCTGGTACCAGAGCGGTGCGTTTTCACGGTCGCGGATGCGCAAAGGCTGCGGATCGAATTTCCAATCCCCATCCGCCAGAGCCGTGCGCCATCCGATGCGCGCCTCCACTGCAGGCATGCGATCGAACACATGGGCAGCTGTCACTAGGACAATCCGTGGGGATCCGTCGGATCTCGGAGCCTGAATCAGAAAGCCTGTGCCAACGGTTCGGGTGCCATCGCCCTGAGCCTGATCCAACTGGACGGTAGCATTGATCAGACCAACCGTCAGGTCCCAGACGGGGGCTGCAACGGGTTCAGGTGCGGGCATCGGAGGCGGGATTTGCGGCGCGATCATTCTGCATCCTACCTTGGCGTTTGTTCATTTGACGATGCCCCCTGCCCTCGCACAAGGTCGCCGCGTCCATACATAAGGGTGCCGCCATGAACCGCCGCGAACTGATTGTCTCCACAGCTGCGACGGCGTTCGCTGCGTCCACAACCCCTGCACTCGCTCGTCCCGCCGGAGCCCCGATGTCCAACCGCCCAGTCCCGCCTGTTGCTGCAAAAATTCCAGTGTCGATCGAGCAACTGGGGCGCACCCGGACAGATGACTATCAGTGGATGAAGGATGACAATTGGCAGGCTGTCCTGCGCGATCCAACCCTGATCAAGGCCGATGTGAAGGCGCATCTGACAGCCGAGAATGCTTATCGCGAAGCCATGCTGGCCTCGACCCTGCCGCTGCAGGAAGCGATGTTCGAGGAGATGAAGGGACGTATCAAGCAGGATGATTCGTCCGTCCCCTCGCCCGACGGTCCGTGGGAATATTACACCCGCTTCAACACGGGCGATCAGCATCCGCGGTTCTGTCGCCGTCCGCGCGGCCAGTCGGCTGGGGAAGAGATCCTGCTGGATGCCAATGCCCTCGCGGCGGGCAAGGCCTATTCCGAGGTCAGCGCTGCCGAGCACAGCCCTGACCATAGCCTGTTCGCCTATGCAGAAGACGCTCAGGGGTCAGAGGTGCATCAGATCTACGTCAGGGATCTTGCCACCGGCGAGCTTCTTCCGGACCCGATTGGCTCGGCCGGCGGAAACTTTACGTTCTCACCCGACAGTCAGTGGATCTTCTGGACGAACCGTGACGACAATGGCCGCCCGGACAAGATCTTCCGGCGGCCTGCGCGGGGCGGAGAGACAACTCTCGTCTATCATGAGCAGGACGAGGGCATGTTCATCGGCGTCGGTCGTACGTCGGATGACGCGTTCATCCTGATCTCCATCGGCAACCAGGAAACGTCAGAAGCGCGGTTCATACCGGGCGCATCGCCGACAGCCGAACCGGCCCTTATCGAGCCGCGTCAGACTGCGCGGCTCTACGATGCCGACCATTGGGCTGACCGGTGGGTCATCCGTACCAACGCCGACGACAGCGTTGATTTCAAGGTGGTGGAGGCCCCGACCGCCAACCCTGGCAAGGCGGGCTGGAACGATCTGATTCCTCACGCGCCAGGTCGTTACATCGAGGGCGTCGCCCTTGTACGAGGGTTCCTGGCGCGCCAGGAGCGGGCCGACGCCAACACGCGGATCATCATCCGCGATCGTGTCGGAGACGAGCATGAGATCGCCGTCGATGAGCCAGCCTATGCGCTGTCGCTGGGTGGAGCGTCAGAGTTCGATACGTCCGTCATGCGCTATGGCTACAACTCTCCTTCAACCCCGACATCGACCTACGACTATGATTTGAGAACCCGTGAGCGGACCCTGCGAAAGGTGCAGGAAATTCCATCCGGTCACGATCCTGCGAACTACGTTGTCGAACGCCTCAGCGCACCGGCCCCGGACGGCGAGCTGGTTCCCGTCACAGTGCTGCGCCGCAAGACGACATCGGTCGATGGTTCCGCCCCTCTGCTGCTCTATGGCTACGGATCCTACGGCATCCCCATGGCCGCATCCTTCTCGACAGGCCGGCTGTCGCTCGTCGATCGCGGCTGGATTTACGCCATTGCCCATATCAGGGGGGGATCCGACAAGGGGTGGGGCTGGTTCCTCGATGGAAGGAAATTCAAGAAGAAGAACACCTTCACCGACTTTACCGCAGCAGCAGATCATCTGATTGCGCGCAACTATGCCAAGGCTGGAAACATTGTGGCCCAGGGTGGATCGGCGGGCGGTCTCCTGATGGGTGCCGTCACCAATATGCGGCCCGAACTGTGGGCAGGGGTGATCGGCCAGGTGCCGTTCGTTGATGTGATCAACACCATGTCGGACACCTCCCTGCCCCTCACACCGCCGGAATGGCCGGAGTGGGGCAACCCGATCGAGGATGCTGAGGCCTACGACTACATGATCAGCTACAGCCCCTACGATCAGGTTGCGCCTATGGACTATCCCGCGATCCTGGCCACCGGGGGACTATCGGACCCGCGCGTGACCTACTGGGAACCGCAGAAGTGGGTCGCCAAGCTGCGCCCCGCCACGACATCAGGCAAGCCGGTGCTGCTGAAGATCAACATGGAAGCCGGCCATGGCGGAGCGTCGGGCCGGTTCGATTATCTGAAGGAGGTCGCACACGACTATGCGTTTGCGATCTGGGCGATTGAAAAGGGCTGGGAGCGTTAGGCTTCCTGTTCCTGGCCTCAGATGTCCGCCCGGCCCAGCGTCGCCAGCCAGGGCGCGGGCCGAAGTCGGCGGGGAACTTCCCCAACCCGGCCCGTCGATCGAAACCGGGCGGCGAACGCGACGGCATCCTGAATGGTCTGTTCGTCGAAAGGCTTGGAGACAGCGCCGAGTGCACCTGCATAGCCGTCTGGAATCTGCTCCGGGTTTGCTGTCAGGAAGATGACGGCAATCCCGCTGTCCTGGACCAGTCTGGCTGCGAGATCAGGCCCTGTGAGACCATCAAGCAGATTCACATCCACAAGGGCCAGTTCCGGTGCTTCGCGTTCTGCAATTGCAAAGGCGCTGGCCTGGTCCATGGCACAGCCAACCACCCTGTACCCGGCATCGCCGAGCACCATTTCCAGCTCCATCGCAAGAATGGCCTGGTCTTCGACAATCATGACCCGAAAGTCGCTCAGTGCTGCCAAATCCGCCACCAGCCCATAATCCGACTCACCGTGACCACGTTAAGTCAGCTACCGGACACTTCCTAACGCAGCAGGCCGCGCTTGGTTCGCGGAATCGCGGAAATGGCTGTTTTTATGAATGAACGGCGTTCGGGAAACCATTTCGGCTGCCTGTAGTCGGTCGGACTGCGCCGGCGCGCCGATGTCGCGTTAAAGGCGGGATGGCTGGGGAACTAGGACTCGAACCTAGAATGACGGTACCAAAAACCGGAGTGTTACCATTACACCATTCCCCAGCAGGTCCGGCGTTCCCGACGGCCTGGGCCGCTGGGAGGCGGTCGAATACGCCAAGGTCGCGGGGGATGCAACACCACATTTCCGAGGAGTGACACGCCCATATTGGCGGCTTGCGGTCGCATCGGCCCATCGCTATAAGCCCGCTCCTCAAGTCGGAGTGTGGCTCAGCCTGGTAGAGCACTGCGTTCGGGACGCAGGGGTCGGAGGTTCGAATCCTCTCACTCCGACCATTTTTCCGGTGGCCTGTCCCGAAGGGGCTCCGATCAATCCTTCGCCGATGCTGCGATGTCGCCCAGACGGCGGCCAACCGACTCGATCAACCGTTGATCAAGAGCCTTGCGGTTCGCAAGCAGTTCGGGCGACCCCTTGTCATAGTCGGCCATCAATCTTTTGACGAACGACCCGTCCCGCACGTCCGAAAGAACGGTGTCCATGGCTTCGCGTGACGGGGTGCCCAACACGCGTGGGCCGGTGAGATAGGCTCCGTATTCGGCGGTGTTGGATATCCGTGCAAAGGCACCCGCCGGCCCCAGGCTGTGCATCAGATCCGTCACCAGCTTCAGTTCATAAAAGCATTCGAACCACGCCACCTCGGGTGGGTAGCCTGCCTCGACCAGTTTCATGAAGGCGGCATCGACCAGCTCCACTGTCCCGCCGCACAGAACGACCTGTTCGCCAAACAGATCGCTCTCGCATTCGTCCCGAAACGTCGTCTCGAGGATACCCTTGCGCCCGCAGCCAAGAGCCGCTGCATAGGATAGGCCGAGGGCATGGGCAGAGCCCGAGGCGTTCTGGTGCACGCCAAACAGACAGAAAACGCCCTCCCCCGCCTCATAGAGATCGCGGATTCTCGGACCGATTCCCTTGGGCGAGGCCAGAATGACGTCGAGGTCTGCTCGAGGCGTGACGAGCCCGAATCGTACCGATAGCCCATGGGCAAAGACCAGTGCGGAACCGGTCCGAATGGTGGGCTCGATCTCGTCACGCCAGAGGTCACGGTGCGCCTCGTCCGACACCATGATCGCAACCACGTCGGCATCAGCGGTCGCCTCTCCTGCGGTTTTCACCGCAAAGCCGTCGGCCTCGGCCCGTGCGCGAGTCGGAGATCCGGGCTTCAGGCCTACGACGATTTCCGCCACGCCTGAATCGCGAAGATTGAGCGCGTGGGTCCGTCCCTGGCTGCCATAGCCGATTACTGCGACCCGCTTGGCCTGGATAATCGACAGATCGCAGTTGCGGTCATGGAAAACGGGGAGCGGCGTGTCTAGGGTCCTGGTCATGCCTGGTCTCATAACGCCATCCACGCTCGTCGGCTTCTGGAAAGACGCCGGACCCGCGCGCTGGTACAAGAAGGATCCCCAGTTCGACTGGCTCTTTCGCGAAGAAGGCAGGGCCGCGCATTTTGCCGCAGCCCGTCGGCAACTGGACGACTGGATGAGCACCGCCGAAGGTGCGCTGGCCCTCATGATCGTTCTGGACCAGTACCCTCGTAACAGCTTCCGTGGCACGGCCCATCAGTTCGCAACCGATCCCCTGGCCCTGATGTTCGCAAAGGACGCCATTGCGCGCGGCTATCCGGCCGCGTTCGAGCCTGACCTCCGCCAGTTCCTTTTCATGCCGCTGATGCACTCCGAGGCCATGGTCGATCAGGATGCCCTTTTGCCGCTTGTCGCAGATATGCCGGACACGCTGAAATTCGCCCATGTGCACCGCGATGTCATCGTGCGGTTCGGCCGGTTCCCGCACAGAAATGCCTGTCTGGGCCGTGTCACGACCGGGGAGGAACAGGCCTTTCTCGATAACGGCGGTTTCTGGGGCTGACCCGGATTCTGTGGGCAATCGAATCAGCGAGATGTGAAGCGAGGCGAATCAACGGCACAGTGTCGGCATGAACGCCATTGAAGACCTTGTCGGGATCCGGGCCACAGCAGAACCGGTCAGCCCCAACCATCCGGAATGGCCGTATCTGAACCTGCTGCGTGATATCCTTGAGACCGGCACCCGGCGCGATGACCGTACGGGAACCGGGACTCTGGGTGTTTTCGGGCGGCAGATGCGGTTTGACCTCGCTCGGGGTTTTCCGCTGCTGACGACCAAGAAGCTTCATCTGCGATCGATCATCGTGGAACTGCTGTGGTTCCTGCGTGGCGAGACGAACATCGCCTGGCTCAAGGAGAACGGCTGCTCGATCTGGGACGAATGGGCCGACGATACTGGCGAGCTGGGCCCCGTTTACGGCAAGCAGTGGCGGTCCTGGGCTGCGCCCGACGGCGAAAGCATCGACCAGATTTCTCGCCTGATCGAGGGATTGAAGACCGACCCGAACAGTCGCCGGCATATTGTTTCCGCCTGGAACCCGGCGGACATCGAGGACATGGCCCTGCCGCCCTGTCACTGCCTGTTCCAGTTTTTTGTCGCGGACGGAAGGCTGAGCTGCCAGCTCTATCAGCGATCGGCGGACGTCTTCCTCGGCGTTCCGTTCAACATCGCCTCCTATGCCCTGCTGACGATGATGATGGCGCAGGTCGTCGGGCTCAAGCCGGGCGAGTTCGTGCACACGCTTGGGGACGCCCACCTCTATGTGAACCATGTCGAGCAGGCGCAACTGCAGTTGTCGCGCCAGCCGCGTGACCTGCCGACGATGACCCTCGCTGCCCGCCGGGACCTGTTTGCCTTCGAACCGGGGGATTTTGTTCTGACGGATTACGATCCCCACCCGCATATCAAGGCGGCGGTCGCCGTCTGATGGCGCTGGATCTTCTGGTGCTTCAGGCCGATGTCCTGCGCATCTCCGACATCTATGCTGCCGAACATGCAATCGACCGGGACCGCGACTGGGCCCTGTTGAAACTTCAGGAGGAACTGGGCGAGCTGACGGCCGAGCATCTACGGCTGTCCGGACGGGCGCGGGGGCTGCCGGACACGATGGCCCAGGCCGATGAGGCGGCGGATGTGCTGGGGATGCTGTTGATCTATTGTGACCGGGCCGGGATCGACCTGGAGGCCGCCATGCGTCGCAAATGGCTGAAATGGCTGGAGCCAACTGCATGACTGTTCCCCACATCGCGCTTGTCGTCGCCAGGGCCCGCAACGGCGTGATCGGGCGCGATGGCGACCTGCCCTGGAAGCTGCGGAGCGATCTGCAGCGGTTCAAGGCGATCACTGTAGGCAAGCCCTGTCTGATGGGGCGTTCAACCTGGGAGAGCCTGCCCCTGCGACCCCTGCCCGGCCGGCTCAACCTCGTCCTGTCCCGAGACCTGTCCTACGAGGAAGCGGGCAAGGCAAAGGGGGCTGTGGTCTGCGCCAATCTGGCTGATGCGATCGACATCGCCCGTGAGACAGCCGAGGAGGACGGGATCGAGGAGATCTGCATCATCGGCGGCACCGCCCTGTTCGAGGCGACCCTGGGCCGTGCCAAACGGCTGTACATCACCGAAGTCGAAGCCGAACCGGATGGCGATGCCGTGTTTCCGGCCTTCGACGAAGCGGACTGGATCGAGGTGTCGCGCGAGGCCCATGCTGCCGGCGACAGGGATGACCACGATTTCGTCTTCCGCATCCTCGAGCGGCGCGTTTAAGCTGTACCCTCACGACAGGAGAGCTCCATGCTGATCGTCACCACGAACGATATTCCCGGCCACAGGGTCATCCAGACGGTTGGCCTCGCGCGCGGCATCACCGTCCGATCGCGCAATCTCGTTGCGGATGCGATCGGGGGTATTCAGTCGATGCTGGGCGGCAGGGTAGAGGCCTATGTAAAGCTGGCCGAGGCGTCGCGAGCCGAAGCTCTTGAGCATCTGGTCCAGCAGGCCCGTGAAATGGGGGCAAACGCGGTTGTTGCCATGCGATATGAGTCGAACGAGATCATGGAAGGCGTGACCGAGGTACTGGCCTATGGGACCGCCGTCATCGTCGAGCCGGCCTAGCCTGCCCGCCTGTTGTAGCGGGCGCATCCGGCATGGCATCCGTACCGAAAATCCGGTCCCAGAACCGGAAATAGAGCCCGAAATTCGTCTTCATGTGGGTGTGATGGCGGCTGTGGTGGGTGGCAGTGATCAATTGCGCCCCTGCCCCTGACCTTATCCAGCGATCGGGCCACATCTCCCAGCCGCAGTGGTTCATCACGGCTGTCGCAGTCATGACCGTGAGCAGAACCGCCAGCATCCAGATGTTGAGCGGAACCAGAAACGTCAGCAGAGGCAGAAGCCAGGCCGTCACCAGAGCTTCGGCGGGATCGAAGGCAAAGCTGGCGAAGGGGCTCGGGTCGCGCGCCCGGTGATGCCCGGCATGGGCCCACGCGAAGATGCTGCGGTGATGCAGAAGCCTGTGCGTCCAGTAGTAGTGGGCGTCCTGGACGATCAGCAGCAGCAGGAAACTGACGGGCAGCCACCACAGCGGATAGGCCATGGGGTCCAGATACATCTGCGTACCGCCGGCTTTCCAGGCCTCGAGGGCGATGGCTGTAGGGAAGGCATAGATCGGGGTCGACAGAAGCGAAAACCGGATCTCGTGGCGCATCATCCTCGCGGTCGGGCGCTCTCGATTGAGCTGGTGCCCGATACCCTGCGCTCGACCCCACTGCAGCCACCAGACGAAGCCGGCCACCAGCAGGTAGCGTGCCCCGATGATCAGGCTGAGCCAGACGGTCGTGATGAGGACGGCAATGATCATGCCCGCAGAGGCATCGACTGCGCCGTCCTGAACGTCAAGCGGGGCCTAGTGAAGCACCGCCATGTCCTCACGCTTGAAGTCGTTCAGTTCGTCGGTCCGGCCATCACGGATCTTCTCGACCCAGTGCGGGTCCGCCAGAAGCGCGCGACCGACCGCGACGAGATCGAACTCGTCCTTCTCCAGACGCTCCAGAAGGCCGTCGAGCGAGGCCGGCTTCGACCCTTCGCCGGCAAAGGCCGCCATGAACTCGCCGTCCAGCCCGACCGAGCCCACGGTAATGGTGGGCTTGCCCGTGAGCTTCTTGGCCCAGCCCGCAAAATTCAGGTCGGAGCCTTCGAATTCCGGCTCCCAGAAACGCCGCTGGGAGCAATGGAACACGTCAACGCCAGCCTCGGACATCGGAGCCAGCCACTCGGTCATCTGCTCGGGTGTCTCGGCGATGCGGGCGGCGTAGTCCTGCTGCTTCCACTGCGACAGGCGTATGATCAGGGCGGTATCCTCGCCAACGCCCTCGCGGACGGCCTTGATGACCTCGACAGCGAACCGGTTGCGGTCCGCGATGGCGGGGCCGCCCCATTTGTCACCGCGCTGGTTGACCCCATCCCAGAAGAATTGGTCGATCAGATAGCCGTGGGCTCCATGGATCTCCACCGCATCGAACCCGAGGTCCCGGGCAGCCCTGGCCGAACGACCGAAGGCGTGGATCGTGTCGGCAATGTCTTCCTCGGTCATGGGCTCGTACTTCGGCTTCTCGGGCGCAACGAGACCTGACGGGCTGTCCACCTTGCCCAGTGGCTCCCAGTCCCGTCCCTGCCCGCGAGCCGAACCGACGTGCCAGATCTGCGGGGCGATCAGGCCACCCGCTGCATGGACGTCCTCGACGACCTTTTTCCATTCCGGCAGGGCCTCGCCATGAAAGACCGGCACCTTGGCATCGTTGCGGGCGGCGGGCCGTTCGACGACGGTTCCCTCGGTGATGATCAAGCCGACACCACCCTCGGCCCGACGACGATAGTAGGCCGCGACGTCAGACGTCGGGATGCCGCCAGGCGAGAAGGACCGGGTCATCGGGGCCATGACGATCCGGTTTGGCATTTTCAGCGACTTGACCTGAAAGGGCTGGAAAAGGGCGTCGAGGCTCATGGAAGGGTCCTTGCAGGAGGTTGAGATACTGGAACCGAGTAGGTGGCAATCATCGTTGCGTTTGAAAACCCTTGGCTCCGTCTTTTTGTTGCGCCGACCCTTCGGCCGGACCGGGCGAGACGCAGCAGCCTTGAATCAGAGTTTCAGGGCTTCACTGACGCGCGCCGCGACGGCTGCAAAACACCGGGCCACGACTCCCTCTGGTACAGCGAGTGTCGTCGGACGCCCTGCGTCTCCACCTTCTCGGAGGCTGGCGTCCAGAGGCAGCTCACCGAGGAAGGCAACCCCAAGCCGCTCGGCCTCCGCCCTTGCGCCGCCCCGGCCGAAGATGTCGCCGCTCATGTTCTCGATCAGCCCAAGGGTCGGCACCCCGACCTTTTCGAACAGGGTGTGCGCACGGCGCGCATCGGCCAGCGCGACCTCCTGTGGGGTCGAGACGATGACGACACCATCCAGGGGCGTCTTCTGGATCAGCGTGAGTTGCACGTCGCCTGTGCCTGGAGGCAGGTCGACCACGAGCACGTCCAGCGGCGCCTCTGAGGTCCCCCAGCGCGTCTGGGTCAGCATCTGGGTGATGGCCTGCGACGCCATTGGCCCTCGCCAGACCATGGCGTCGGTTGCCTGCGTCAGCAACCCGACCGACATGGCCTTCAGACCATGAGCCTCATGCGGGACCATCGCCCCATCCTCATAGCCAGGCTTGCCCGACAGGCCCAACATGGTCGGGAGTGAAGGCCCGTAGACGTCGGCGTCGAGAATGCCAACGCTCAGGCCGCGGGCCGAAAGGGCGCAGGCCAGGTTCACGGCGACCGTGGACTTCCCCACGCCCCCCTTGCCGCTGGCGATGGCGAGGACACGCCGGACATGGGCTGGCCGGTCGGTCGGAACTGGAGCCTTGGGGCGTCCCTGCTCGACGGCAGCCGGCGAAAGGCTGGCCCCTCTTCTGGCCGGTGCCGGCACCGCCTCGGCACTGAGGACCACGGATACGCGGGTCATCCCCGGCATCGCCTTCAGGGCCGCCTCGGCAGCATCACGGACCGGTGCGTAAAGCGCCGTATCTCCGGGGGCGACCTCGATCACGAAGCCGGCACGGTCACTGGTCACGGTCAGTCCCTTCGCAAGGCCTGAAGCGACAATGCCCTGCCCGGTCCGTGGATCGGAAATGGCATCAAGCACAGCAATAACGGCGTCGCGATCGATCAAGACTTGGCTCCCGGAGCCCCTTGCAGGGCTGACGTCCGCCTTCTATCGCCCAAGGGGTCCCGTCGCGAGTGTCGATTTGTCATCCCTTCCCCCCATCACCCTGATCGCCGGACCGACAGCGTCGGGCAAGTCGAGGCTGGCGCTCGAGACGGCGGCAAGGACCGGGGCAGTGATCATCAATGCCGACAGCCAGCAGCTTTACGCCGATCTGCGGATCCTCAGTGCGCGCCCGACGGCTGCTGACGAACAGCTTGTGCCACATGCGCTTTACGGGGTCGCAGACGCAGCCGAGGCCTGGTCGGTGGGACGCTGGACCCGTACTGTCACGCCGCTGCTGGATCAACTGAGGGCAGACGGTCGGGCCGCCCTGATTGTTGGGGGAACCGGGCTTTACTTCACGGCCCTTACCCGCGGTCTTGCGGAAATCCCGGACGTTCCGATCGAAGCCCGCGATGCCGCCATGGCGCTCTATGATCTCGAGGGCGAGGCGAGCTTCCGCCGCCAACTCATCGAACGGGATCCCGTCGCCGCAGCCTCGATCGAGGTGGGTGATCGCCAGCGGCTGACCCGCGCATGGGCTGTCGCCGAGTCGACCGGACGTTCACTGTCCGAGTGGCAGGCAACGACCACGCCCGTTCTGGCCCCCGGGACCTATGAGCGGCTGCTTGTCGAGCCGGACCGCACTGCGCTGTACGAAAATTGCGATCAACGGGTCCGGGTCATGATCGAAAGCGGTGCGCTGGATGAGGTAAGTGCCCTGGTTGCCCGCCAGCTGGACCCTGCCCTCCCCGCGATGAAGGCGGTCGGCGTCAGGGAGCTCTCAGCGTGTCTCAGAGGTGAAAGTTCTCTGGAAACGGCTTCCGCTGCAACGCAGCAGACCACCCGCAACTACGCCAAGCGGCAGCTGACCTGGTTCAGGAACCAGACGGCCGACTGGCCAAGAGTCTTAGGCTGAAGGCCAGAGCGGCGCAGCCGGCTCGCTGATTTCCACCGTCGGCCCCATGATGACCACGCCGGCCATCATGACGGCAGCCAGGGCCGCGAGTAGAGCCGCGCCGAGCGCCGGGGCTGCGCTCGCCGGCATGGCCACAGGGTCGTCCAGCAGACGTCGTGCCCGGTCTATTGTTTTCTTCGCGTCGTTCATCGTGCGACGGATTGAGCCTGACGATCGTTAACGCCGGGTTTCCGTACATGGCCGGCTTGGCGGAGCGGCGGTCACACTCTAGAAGCGCCAGATGATCCTCGTCGTCGATAACTACGACAGCTTTACCTACAACCTCGTCCACTACCTGGCGGAGCTGGGCGCGGAGACTGTCGTGGTGCGAAACGATGACCTGACGGCTGAAGAGGCATGGGCCCTGAAACCGCAAGCCGTACTGCTGTCGCCAGGGCCCTGCGCACCCGACCAGGCGGGCATCTGCCTGCCACTGATCGACAGCGCGCCGATGGACATGCCCATTCTCGGGGTGTGCCTCGGGCATCAGGCCATCGGTCAGGCCTTTGGCGGGGATGTCGTGCGCGCCATGACACTGATGCATGGCAAGACCTCGCCGATCGAACATGAAGGTCTCAGTCTGTTCAAGGGCTTGCCGTCGCCCTTTACGGCGACGCGTTATCACAGCCTTGCCGTGGATCGCGCCACCTTGCCAGAGGTGCTCGAGATTACGTCCTGGACGGCGGATGGTCAGATCATGGGGCTGCAGCACCGGACACGACCCATCCATGGCGTGCAGTTTCACCCCGAGTCGATCGCGACCGAACACGGTCATGCGATGCTGGCCAATTTCCTCGATCTGGCGGGCGTCAAGCGTCTGGCCGTGGTCTAAGTCGTGTCGACAGGCTTCGCCGAGACGGGTTTCAAGCCCCTGCTGGCCAGGCTGGTCGATGGCCAGCGCCTGAATGCCGAGGAAGCCGGCGACTTCTTCGCCGCCTGCCTGAGGGGTGAGCCCACCCCGGCGCAGGTGTCGGCGGCCGTGACGGCCCTGCGAATGCGCGGCGAGACGGTGGAAGAGATCACGGCCTTCGCAAACGCCATGCGCGCTGCTGCCCTGCCCTTTCCCCACGATCACGACGTCATAGACACCTGTGGTACTGGCGGGGACGGCCAGCACACCTGGAACATTTCGACGGCTGCAGCCCTGGTGCTAGCGGGGGCCGGCCTGAAGGTGGCCAAACATGGGAACAGGGCGCTCAGTTCGCGGTCCGGGTCATCGGATGTCCTGTCAGCGCTCGGGGTCAACCTGTTGGCTTCTGTCGACCAGCAGCGGCTCGCACTTGAGCAGGCCGGGGTCTGTTTTCTGTTCGCCCCGGCCTTCCACGGGGCGATGCGACACGTTGGGCCAATCCGAGCCGAAATTGGATTTCGCACGGTTTTCAATCTTTTGGGGCCACTTTGTAATCCGGCGCTTGCGAAACGCCAGGTGATGGGCGTCTATGATCCCGCCCTTCTGGAGCCTCTGGCCGAAGTGCTGGGCAGGCTGGGAGCAACGCGTGCCTGGACCGTTCACGGTCAGGGACTGGACGAGTTGACGACGACCGGTCCAACCGAGGTCGCGGAATGGCGGGACGGGTCGGTCCGGCGGTTTCAGGTCACGCCAGCCGATGCTGGCCTGCCCGTGGCTGATATCGCCAGTCTGCGAGGTGGTGATGCAGAGACGAATGCCGAGGCCCTTCGGGCTCTTCTGGCTGGAGCGACAGTGCCATATCGAGACATCGTCCTGCTGAATGCGTCTGCGGCCCTCGTCGTCGCGGACGTTGCTAGCGATCTGAAGTCAGGCGTCGCACTTGCCGCACGATCGATCGATGACGGCAAGGCAGCGGCCGCGCTCGAAGCCCTCGCCCGGATAACGTCCATGCCCCTGCCCGAGAGCGACACATGAGCGACATCCTCGACCGGATCGCGGCCTACAAGCGGATCGATGTGGCTGGACGCAAGGCTGCGGCTCCCCAGGACATGCTCGAGCGACGCGCTGCCGAAGCCGACGCGCCGCGTGGGTTCAGGGCGGCGCTGGACAGATCCGCAAGATCGGGGCGACCGGCCCTCATTGCCGAGATCAAGAAGGCCAGTCCGTCCAAAGGCCTGATCCGGAAAGCCTTCAATCCACCTGAACTGGCGAAGGCCTATCAGGAGGGCGGCGCGTCGTGTCTTTCGGTCCTGACGGACGAACCCAGCTTCCAGGGAAATGACAGTTACCTTATTGCGGCCCGTGCCGCCGTCAGCCTGCCCTGCCTGCGCAAGGACTTCATCGTCGACCCATGGCAAGTCGCCGAAAGCCGGGCCCTGGGGGCCGACTGCATTCTGATTATCCTGGCCATGATCGACGACGGTCTGTCAGCCGAGGTCCTGTCGGAAGCGCGACGGCTCGGCATGGATGCCTTGATCGAGACGCATGACGAGACAGAAATGGCTCGCGCGGTCGCCCTGGGTGGCGATCTTATCGGGATCAACAATCGGTCTCTGCGGACGTTCGAGGTTGATCTCTCGGCGACGGACCGCCTCTCTGTCATGAGCCCGCCCGGAGCCCTGCTTGTGTCCGAAAGTGGAATTTTCACACCCTCGGATGTGGAACGGGTCGCTGCCGGAGGGGCCCGCGCGATCCTGGTTGGCGAAAGCCTGATGCGTCAGCACGATGTCGCGCTGGCAACCCGGGCGCTGCTGGCCTGACCGACCTCCGTTCCCGTTAAGTTGACATTTACCCGGAACACTTACAGAACATCGGCAACGGTTCACGCCTTGTTCTGGACGATTCGCCATGTTGACGCGCAAACAGCACGAACTTCTGATGTTCATCCATGAGCGCATCAAGGAGACTGGGGTGTCTCCGTCGTTCGACGAGATGAAGGAAGCGCTCGACCTCGCCTCCAAATCCGGCATCCACCGACTGATAACGGCACTGGAAGAACGCGGCTTCATCCGTCGTCTGGCACATCGCGCCCGTGCGCTGGAAGTCGTCAAGATGCCGGATCAGGCCACCACATCGGCCCCGCGCGGAGGGCGCTCCCCGTTCAAGCCAGGCCTGATCGAGGGCGGTGGACGTGCCGTGCCCGTCGAGGTCGCGAACGACATCCGGGAATTGCCCCTTCTGGGCAAGATCGCAGCGGGTACGCCCATTGCCGCCATCCAGCACGAGCAGGGCCGTTATCCGGTGCCGGAATCCATGTTGGGCTCTGGCGAGCATTACATGCTCGAGATCGAGGGCGATTCCATGATCGAGGCCGGCATCCTCAACGGCGACTTCGTCGTCATCAAACGGGTCGACAATGCATCGTCAGGCGAAATCGTGGTCGCGCTTGTGGAGGGCGAGGAAGCCACGCTGAAGCGCCTGCGTCGCAAGGGAGCCTCGATCGCGCTGGAACCGGCCAACCGCAACTACGAAACCCGGATCTTCGGGCCCGACCAGGTTGAGGTTCAGGGCAAACTTGTCGGTCTCATCCGTCGATATCACTGAACTTTTTTGGCGGATCCGTGGCCGGTGACGGTCCAAGGTCGATTGCCCCGATCATCCGATGTCCAATGAGCCACCCAGCCGGCGTCAGTCTTCCATAGCTCTACCGCCCCACCGGTCGCATAGTCTGCTCCGTCAAGTACGAGGCGCTGCTGGCAGGCAGCAGGCAGGCTTCGAACCGGAGCGCGCAGGCTGACGATCTTTGCACCCGAACAGAGGTCGGAGAGCTGATCCTGTGTCGGGGGGCGAATGCCCCACCAGAGCGCAACAGACCCGTTTTCCCCATCGGGCACACAGGAAAATCGATCGCAGGTCCAGCCTTCGTCCGGTCGGGGGACTGGCTGGAGGCCACGCCGCCTCGACCAGACGTCCGATGCAAAGGTCCGGACACCCGGGCGCAGAATGATCGCGTCCTGACCCTGGACATAGGCCGCATTGGTGCCGCCATCGCTGATCCAGACATCCGGGGCAGGCATTCTGGGCCAGATCAGGACCGCTGCGGCGAACGGCAGCCCCAGCCAGCGACCCTGCCCCTTCCAGAGGCAGATGAACAGGATGCCCAGAAAGGCGATCGGCAAGGCCACATCAGGAGCGCTTGGGATAGTCTGAACGGCTCCCGGCAGATCGGCGACCCAACTGCCGATAGCCAGCATCGCTTCGACCGCCGTGCCCGCAACCCACAGGAACGGACCGCCCAGCCCGACAGGTTCGAGCGCGGCCCCGAGGGCCAGCATGGGCATCATGACAAAGTCCGCGAGCGGTGATGTCGCCATGTTCGCAACCAGGCCGTAGACGGCGACACGATTGAAATGCTGCATGGCAAATGGTCCTGTCGCCAGTCCGGCTACCAGACTGGCGGTCATTGCCGTTGCGCCCCAGGAGATGAGCCGCTGTACGACAAGTACTGGCCAAGGCACGGAAATTTCCTGCGTTCGCCTTGGCCACACTTCGACGAGCGCGACGAGGGCCGCTGTTGCGGCGAAGGACATCTGGAAGCCCGGCGTGACGATGGCTTCGGGCTGCAGCAGCAGCACGGCAAAGGCCGCAACCCCGAGGGCGTGCATGGTCAGGGCCTGACGATCAAGCAAGATAGCGGCAAACGCGATCGAGGCCGTGATCGCGGCCCTTTCTGCTGGCGGCGGTGAGCCCGACAGGATGAGATAGGTCCCGACCGCGACCAGGCCGGCAACGGCCGCCAGCTTCTTTCCGGACACCCGCAACGCTAGCCAGGGCCATCCTGCGACCAACAGACGTACGCCAAAAAAGGTGAACCCGCCGACGATGGCCATGTGAAGCCCCGAGATCGACAGGATGTGCGCGAGACCGGAATCGCGCATGTCTTCGAGCGTCTCCTTCCCGATCCAGGCTTCGTGGCCCGTAACCATGGCGGCTGCCACGCCACCTGTGCGCTCTCCGAGTCGCGCCACGATCTGCTGCGCCAGAGCATACCGGATGGCATTGATCCTCATCTCGAGCCGCAATCGCCAGGGCGGCGGCGGCAGGGCCGTGGGCAGGGTGTCAGACAGGGCAAAGGCAACGCCGCCAAGGCCCTGGAAGTAGGCGCCCCGTGCGAAATCATAGGCCCCCGGACTGGCAGGCGGGGGCGGCGGATTGATGATGGCGAACAATCGAACCGGCGCCCCCGGCGGGGGCGGCTCGCCCCGGACGGTGGTCCGGAGCCTGAGCGGTGTATCCTTGGGAGAGAGGCCCTGGATGTGAACGGGCGCAATCACCACCCTGGCACCATTGGCTCCGGGACTGTCCACATCGATGACCCAGGCCATCACTGTCGCGGGCTCGGACAGTGCCGGTGCCACAGGGCCAGCGACCCTGTCTGCCCGCACCTTGCTTGTGGTGACGCCGAGAGACAGGCAGGCCAGCAGCATCATGGGCAGAGTCACGACCCGGCGTTGTCCAGACGCGCGCGCAGCCAGCCACAGCCCGCAAGCCAACACCGTGACCATGAGCAGCGGCCACAGCGATGGCTCGGTTTTCAGTGCGAAGTACAGGCCGCAGCCGCCACCGAAAGCAACCGGTGCCCACAATCGCCATCGCAATCCCTGAGCCAGAATTTCGGCGCGTAAGGTGGTCCTGAACCACGTCCATACGCTGGGCTTTGGCGTGCCGAAGGGTATAAGGGCCGCCCCTTCGGACGTACCCTTCATGACCTCTCCAGATCCCCAGTCCCCTGTTGTCACCCGCTTTGCCCCTTCGCCAACCGGGTCGCTGCACATCGGCGGCGCGAGAACGGCGTTATTCAACTATCTTTACGCGAAAGGCCGCGGAGGCAAGTTTCTTATCCGTGTGGAGGACACGGACCGCGAGCGGTCGACGGATAACGCCGTCAAGGCGATCTTTGACGGGCTGAGCTGGCTGGGCCTGACAGCGGATGAGGAGCCTGTGTTCCAGTTCGCGCGCGCCGATCGTCACCGCGAGGTTGTCCAGACACTGCTGGCGACGGGTCACGCCTATCGGGATTATACGTCAGCGGAGGAAACAGGCCGACTTCGCGACGAGGCGAAAGCCGCGCGCACGGCCTTTGAGTCGCCATGGCGTGATCGCGCCCCAGCCGAGGGTGACCCGGCGCTGCCGCATGTCGTTCGATTCCGTCGCCCCCTGCCTGCAACGGTCGTTGTCGAGGATCAGGTTCAGGGGTCTGTCAGTTGGTCGACCAGCGACCTGGACGATCTGGTCCTGCTGCGCTCGGACGGCGCGCCGACATACAATCTTGCCGTCGTTGTAGATGACCATGACATGGGGGTGACCCACGTGATCCGCGGCGACGATCACTTGAACAACGCGGCGCGTCAGTCCCTGATCTACGATGCGCTCGACTGGCCCCGGCCCGTGTTCGCCCACATTCCCCTGATCCATGGTCCGGACGGTGCCAAGCTGTCAAAACGGCATGGGGCCCAAGCGGTCCATGAGTATGCCGAGATGGGCTATCTCCCCGAAGCAATGCGCAATTACCTGGCACGACTCGGGTGGTCCCATGGCGATCACGAACTGTTCAACGATGCCGAGGCCGCCGAGTGGTTCGACCTTGCCGGCGTCGGCAAGGCTCCTGCACGTCTGGACTTCGACAAACTGGCCCACGTCAACGCTCACTGGATCCGCCTCGCGGATGAGGGGCATCTGGCACGGCTGGCGCTCGACGCCCATGTGGCCCGCAATGGCGGGGCCAGCGAGGGCGATGAGGATCGTCTCCGGCGAGCCCTTCCCTTCGTCAAGGATCGAGCCAAGACAACGATCGAACTGGCTGATCAGACGGCCTTTGTCATCAAGCGACGTCCGCTCGAACTTGACGAAAAGGCCAGGGCAATGCTGGCTGGAGAAACTGCAGAACGCATCGCAAGGGTGCGCGATCGCCTCGCCTCGTCTGCCGACTGGGACGTGATCGCGCTCGAAGCCGAGCTCAAGGCTTTTGCAGAGGTCGAGGGCGTCGGTTTCGGCAAGATCGGACCGCCGATGCGCGCGGCCCTTTCAGGCGGGAGTCCTTCTCCGGACATCGCAAGAATTCTGGCGGCTTTGGGGCGCGACGAAAGTCTGGGGCGCTTGGATGATGCGCTGCAACAGACTAAGTGAACCCATCAGCTGGCGCGGTCGCGTCGGGCTTCACGCAGGGACCAAGGGCAAAGCATGACCGACACTAACAATTCCGCCGGAACGGCGACCCTGACCTATGGCGACAAGTCCGTGGAGATGCCGGTGCTGTCCGGCTCGACCGGTCCGGACGTCATCGACATCCGCAAGCTCTACGCCGCGACCGATGCCTTCACCTATGACCCGGGGTTCACGTCGACGGCCGCCTGCGAAAGCGCCATCACCTTCATCGACGGCGACAAGGGGACCCTGCTGCACCGCGGCTACCCCATCGGACAATTGGCGGCACAGTCGAACTTCGTCGAAGTCTGCCACCTGCTGCTTCACGGCGAGCTGCCGACGGCCGAACAATACGAAAAGTTCGAGCGCAGCATCACCATGCACACGATGCTGCATGCCCAGTTCGATCGCTTCTTCGAAGGCTTCCGCCGTGACGCGCACCCGATGGCCATCATGGTCGGTACGGTAGGAGCCCTGTCGGCGTTCTATCACGACAGTCTGGACATTCATGATGCCCGGCAGCGCGAGATTTCGGCCATCCGTCTGATCGCTAAAATGCCGACGATCGCGGCGCGCGCCTACAAATACCACATCGGTCAGCCCTTCGTTTCGCCGCGCAACGATCTGAACTACGCCGAGAATTTCCTGCGCATGTGCTTCGCAGTGCCGGCCGAGGACTATGTCGTCAATCCGGTGATGGCCAAGGCCATGGACAGGATTTTCACCCTGCATGCCGACCATGAACAGAATGCGTCGACCTCGACCGTTCGGCTGGCCGGATCGTCAGGGGCCAACCCCTTCGCCTGTATCGCTGCCGGCATCGCGTGTCTGTGGGGGCCTTCGCATGGCGGGGCCAACGAGGAGGCGCTGACGATGCTCAAGGAAATCGGCACGCCGGACAAGATTCCGGAATTCATCGAAGGCGTGAAGGCCAAGAAATACAAGCTGATGGGCTTCGGTCATCGGGTCTACAAAAACTATGACCCGCGCGCGACCGTGATGAAGGAGAGCGCTGACGAGGTGCTGGCTGCTGTCGGGGATCCGAATGATCCCCTGTTCCAGGTCGCTAAGGAACTGGAGCGCATCGCCCTGAACGACGAGTATTTCATCGAGCGCAAACTCTTCCCGAACGTGGACTTCTATTCGGGCATCACCCTGTCGGCGATGGGATTCCCGACCTCGATGTTCACCGTCCTGTTCTCTCTGGCGCGCACCGTTGGCTGGATTGCGCAGTGGCAGGAAATGATCGGCGATCCGACCCAGAAGATCGGCCGCCCCCGCCAGCTCTACACTGGTCCGACCGAGCGGGATTATGTCCCGATCCAGAACCGCGGCTAAACGCATTCAGGCGGACAGGAACGCCGGGACATCCGTCCCGGCGTTTTCTTGTCCGGACACTCTGTCGGCGTGTCCGGACACGGTTTTCGTTGAGGTCAGCGCGCGCCGAGTGGTGGACTGGCCCCATGACCCAGACCCAGCCATTCCCTCGCAAAGCCTCCACGCCGGCACAGCCGTCCACCCTGGTCCCCTGGTTCCGTGACGTCGGCATTGCCGTCTGTGGCGCGCTCGCGTTCCAGACTGCGGTCTTGCAGCCCTTCACCATCCCCTCGGCCTCGATGGAGCCCGGACTTGTTGTCGGGGACTATATCGTCGTGTCCAAATTTGCGTATGGCTGGAGCCAGGCATCCCTCCCCTTTGATCCGCCCCTCGCCGCGAGGCGGCTGCTGGGTCGTCTGCCTGCCCGGGGTGACGTGGTCGTGTTCCGCCGTCCGAGCCGTCCGCGGGAGATCTGGATCAAGCGCGCCATTGCCCTGCCCGGCGACCGTGTCGAGATCAGGCAGGGCGAGGTGATCGTCAATGCGCGTCCCCTGCCACAGACCTTGTTGGGGCCCGGAATCGACGTCGACATGCCCCTGCGGCCCGTCCAGCGGGTAGCCGAGCAGCAACCGGGCGGCCGCCGCTATGTCATCTTCGAGCAGGGGCCGGATCAGCCGGGGGACGACCGGGCTCCGATCGTTGTGCCCGATGGGTTCGTCTTCGTCATGGGTGACCATCGCGACAATTCGCTCGACAGTCGCTGGCCCGGCAATGTCGGCGTCGGCCTGCTTCCTCTCGAAAACATCGTCGGTCGCGCCGACATCGTGGTCGCATCCTGGCACCCGGGAGCAGCCATCTACAAACCCTGGACCTGGTTTGACCTGAGATCCGGGCGTTTCCTGAAGCGTATTCGCTAGCGCGCCTCGAACTCCGCAGGCGTCAGAAACCCGTCATTGTTGACATCCAGCCGCTCAAAGGCCGCCCGCTGCGGCAAGGCCTGAGCGATGGACGGCGCGGCCACGGCACCGATCAGGACACCCGTCCCGGCGACGGCCAGGGCTTGTAACCAGCGCCCCCATCTGCGGGCTGGCTCACGGTGGCTTTGGCCATGGGTTTCAATAACGCCGCGCAGGACGTCGCTGGCTGTGACACCTTGGGCCCGGCATCTGGCCATGAACGCCACCTTGGACGCGTGCGGCAGCCGGATTTCCAGCGTTTCGCTCTTTTTCGGGGATCGAACTGTCATTGGGCGTCCACCGTCATGTGTTCAGTCGCCGACACCGTAATGCACAGGGGGCAGCGGCTCCAGAGGCAATGGACTGAACCCACGCCGCCCTTGGGGATCGGCTGAAGGGGCCGCTTATGCAGTCGCGTTTCTGCATGCTACCGGTGTGGCTGAGCAATTCCGAGGGAGTGAAGCCGTTGCAGACCGTTCGTCCGACCATTCGTGGAATTCTGGGGAGTTCCGTCGCAGCCGGGGTCCTGTTGTTCGCCACGGGATCCGTGGCCCAGCAGGCGCCGATCATTCAGCCGGGAGCCCCTGGACAGGCGTCGCGGGCGCTTGAAGGCGCAGACGCCGCGCGCATTGCCGACAATCGCTATTCTGCGGACGACGTGAAATTCATGCAGGACATGATCCTGCACCATGCCCAGGCCGTCGAAATGGCAAAGCTGGTCAGCGACCGAACCAATACCCAGGCGGTTATCGACATCGCGGGCCGGATCAATGCCTCGCAAGCTGACGAGATCACCTTCATGCGCGGCTGGCTGACCGAGCGCGGGGAGACGGCGCCTGATCCCGCGCAGGGCCATGCCATGGCGGGGATGGATCATGGCTCCCATGGTGCCGGGCACGCGTCCATGGATCACAGTTCGCATGCGAGCATGCCGGGCATGGCGACCCCGGCCCAGATGTCGGCCATGGCAGCAGCCAGCGGTCCAGAGTTCGACCGCCAGTTCCTCGAGCGCATGATCGCGCACCACGAGGGCGCCGTCGAAATGGTCAGCACGCTGTTTGGCCGTTCTGGCTCGGCCTATGATCCCGTCCTGTTCAGGTTCGCCAATGACGTCACAAACGAACAACAGGCCGAAATCAACCGCATGTCGGCTCTGCTCCGAGAGCGCGCCGAAGATCCCCGCAGCACACTGAAGGGCGACTTCCGCGACGCCCAGCAGGCTGCCAGCAACATGACCCTGGTGGCCAGCCTTCCGAAGCCCACGGGCTTCTTCGACCCCCAAAATCCAGCCGGCCTGCCGCCCCCCATTCCGTCCGCGTCCGATGACGCCGACACACAGTCTGACAGGACCACCCGGCCGGAATCCGCTGCCCAGTATGGCCGTCGCTCTCCGTTCCTGAGCTTTGCCAACACGGACATGGCGTTCAAGGGTGATCTTCTGGCAGTCGGAAACTACCATGGTTTCAACCTCTACCGGCTCGGTCTGGGTGATGTACCGCAACTGATCAGCTCGGTTGTCTGTCCGGGTGGCCAGGGCGATGTCTCGATCGTCGGCGACCTGCTCCTGATGTCGGTCGAGTCGAACAGCGGCCGGGTCGACTGCGGTCGTCAGGGCGTCGGTTCGGACCCGACACCGGAGCGCTTCCGGGGTCTGCGGATCTTCGACATCAGCAATGCCGCCCAGCCTGTCCAGGTCGGCCAGGTCCAGACCTGCCGGGGGTCCCACACCCACACCGTCGTCTCGGCCGATCCACGGACTCTCGTGGTCTACAACTCCGGCACGGCCAACGTCCGCGACGAGAAGGAACTGGCCGGCTGTGTGGTCGGTGCACCCGGCGATGCCCGCACGGCCCTGTTCCGCATCGATGTCATAGAGATCCCGGTCGCGAATCCATCCCAGGCCCGGATCGTCGACAGTCCATCGGTGTTTGCCGATACCGAGACGGGCCGGATCGCCGGGCTCTGGGCGGGCGGTGACCATGGGGAAGGCACCCAGACCACCAGCCGCACAGACCAGTGCCATGACATCACCCTGTTCCCGTCCAGGAACATCGCGGGCGGAGCCTGTTCCGGAAACGGTATCCTGTTCGACACCTCCGATCCCCGCGCGCCCCGGCGCCTCGATGCCGTCACGGACGAAGGGTTTGCCTACTGGCACTCGGCCACGTTCAACAATGACGGGACCAAGGTCATCTTCACCGACGAATGGGGTGGCGGCGGGCGTCCGCGTTGCCGGGTTCAGGACCCCAAGACCTGGGGTGCCAATGCTGTCTACGATATCGTCGGTAACCAGCTGGAATTCCGCAGCTACTACAAACTGCCGGCCCCTCAAGGCGACAAGGAGAACTGCGTCGCCCACAATGGCTCGATCATTCCGGTTCCGGGACGCGACCTGTTCGTCCAGGCCTGGTACCAGGGCGGCATCTCGATCAGCGACTTCACCGACTCGTCGAATGTTCGCGAGATCGCCTATTTCGACCGCGGTCCGGTCAACGAGCAACACGGCACCATGGGCGGCTTCTGGTCGGTCTACTGGTACGATGGCCTGATCTACGGCACGGAAATCGCCCGCGGTCTGGATGTTCTGGCCCTGACGCCGAGCGAGCATCTGACCGAGAACGAGATCGCCGCGGCCCGCATGGCCGATGAAGGTGGCACGGTGAACCCGCAGCAGCAGTTCCCGGTCAAATGGCCGGCGCACCCGGTCGTGGCCAAGGCCTATCTGGACCAGCTTGCGCGCACGGATTCGATGCCGGTCGAGATGCGGACGCAGATCACGGCCGTCCTGGATCGGGCGACAGCACTCGTCGACGGGGGAATGCAGGATGCTGCAATGGCCCGCAGCCTGCGCGATCTCGCTGCACAGGTTCAGCCTTCAGGCTCCGACCAGACCGCCAGGCGAATGACAGGGCTGAAGGAAACGCTGACCGGAATCGCTGCCCGCCTAAGCTAAGCTGCCATCCCGGCAAACTGACAAGGGGGGCGCAGCGCATAGGCTGTGCCCCCTTTTTCTGTTTTAGTGCGGGACCATCTGCCTTCTTGCGATTCGCAGAACAGTTTCCGCTGCGATTTCAGACGGATCGCGACCTTCGCGTCCCATCCGGTCAAGGGCCGCAGTCTGACGTTCAGTCTGGTCGCTCCGGGCTGCTGGGTCGTCCAGCAGGCGACCGACCTCTGCCACGAACCGTTCAGGTTTGGCATCGCCCTGGATGAGTTCGCGGGCGATTTCCGCGTCGGCCGCATGGTTGAACAGAGTGGCATACTTGCCGGTGAAGAACGGCTTCATGATCGCATAGCTGACAGGACCGAACCGGTAGCCGATGACCATCGGGGCTCCGGCCAGGGCCAGTTCGGTCGAGACCGTCCCGCTGGTGGCGAGAGCCACGGTTGCGGCCTTCATGGCCGAGAGCTTGTCGACCTCCTCGACGAGATGCGCGCGGAAGGGCCATGCCGCGACCCTTGCCTTGACGTCATCGGCCACGGTTCCGGCGACAACGACCGCAACAGCCAGATCAGGACGTTCAGCCTTCAGCGCGATGGCCGCCTGTTCGTAAACCGGCGTCATCAGGCGGATCTCACTCGGTCGGCTCCCAGGCAGGATCAGCAGCAGGGGCTGATCCATGGTCAGGTTGCGATGGGCCCGAAACCGCTGCGGATCCGCGGCGCTCATGTCGATATGCAGGGCCTGGGAGCCGACGACGGTCGTCGGCAGCCCTTCACGCTCGAACCATGGAGCATCAAAGCTGTAAAGCGCAAGAAGATGGTCCACAGATTGGGCAAGGGCCCTGGCTCGCCCGGGCCGCGAGGCCCAGACCTGGGGTCCGACATATTTGATCAGCTTCACGTCCGGCAAAACCTCCCGGATGGCCTGGGCGACCCGGATCGTGAACCCCCAGCTGTCGATCAGAACGACCGCGTTGGGCCGTTCCCGAACCGCCATGGCCACGGTATCGGCGACCCGCACACGCACCCTGCCATAGGCCCGAAGACCCTCCAGCCATCCGAGGATGGACAGTTCGGCAATGTCGAACGGGCTGATGATCCCCTGCTCTGCCATGCGCGGGCCACCGATGCCGACAAAGGTGACCTCTGGGTCCTGAAGCTTGAGAGCGGCTGCCAGCCCGGCTCCCAGCGCGTCGCCGGACGCCTCGGCCGCCACGAGCATGATCTTGACCGGGGCCGTCACGACGGATCTTCGCCCCAGACGAACAGACCCAGTCGGTCGGCAGCCGCGATGATTCCTTCGCGGTCAATCAGGATCAGGTGGCCGGCCAGCCCCCCGACGCCCGCGAGGCCTGCCGCAGCCGCCAGTTCGATCGTGCGTGTGCCGATCACGGGCATGTCCACCCTTAGGTCCTGGATCGGCTTGGGGGCCTTGCCCAGCGTGCCCTTGCGGGCAGATCCCGATCCCCTGAGATCGGCGGGCAGTCCGGCGACGCGGGCCAGCATCGCGTCCGTCCCCTCCTGAGCCTCTACGGCCAGAACCAGTCCGTCACAGACCACGGCACCCTGCCCGATATCGAGTTCTCCCGCTTTTTCCGCGACGTGGAGAGCTTTTCTGAGATCAGACAACTGGTCGGTCGTGGGACTGATGCCGCCCAATGCCCCGAGCGGCAGGGTATGGCCGCCCAGGATGTCGTCGGCTCCCTCGACGGCATATCCCTCGTTCTCGAACACCGACAGAATCTTGCGAAGGAGGGCATCATCCCCCCGGGTCGCGGCAGCGATGATCCCGGGCAGCACAGACGCGCCCTTCAAATCAGGCTTCAACGTCTTGAAATCCGGACGATTGACCGTCCCGGCCAGACAAATGGCGGTACAGCCTTCCCGTTTGAGGGCCTTCAGGATGCCTCCGATCTCGGCCATGCCAAAGGTCTCGCCCGGCCAGCGTTCCAGTTGAGTGTCGCTGAAACCAGCCAGCCGGATGACATACAGCCCCCGCCCCTCCGCCTCGCAGCGCCGCGCGATGGCCTGCGGGAGTTCGCCGCCGCCCGCGATCAGGCCCAGCCGCCCTGCCACGGGTGCCGTCATGCGCCTGGCAGGCACAGGGGACGTTTGGAGTCCGCGCGGATGAACCCGACGATCTCCTGAATCTCGGGAAGATCGGCAAACGTGGCCTCGACCCGGTCCAGCCGCTCTACGAAGACGTCCCGCCCCTCGAAAAGGTCCCGGTACGCCGCCAGCAACCGGCGGATCGCATCCTTGCCATAGCCCTTGCGCTTCAACCCGATCAGGTTGAGCCCGTGAAGTTGCGCATGATTTCCCCAGGCAGAGCCATAGGGGATGACGTCACGGGTCACAGCCGCCAGTCCCCCGACGATGGCCCCCTGCCCGACCCGTCCGTTCTGATGCACGGCGCAGAGCCCCCCAAGGAACACCCGGTCCCCGATCCGCGCATGTCCGCCCAGTGTGGCCTGATTGGCCATGACGACCGTGTCGCCCACGACCGCGTCATGACCGACGTGGGCCCCGGTCATGAACAGCCCGTGCGACCCGACACGCGTCACGCCGGTTCCCTGGGGAGTTCCACGGTTGAAGGTGCAGTGCTCGCGAATGCTGTTGTCCGTGCCGATCTCCAGCCGTACAGGCTCGCCGCGATAGCCATTGTGCTGGGGATCACCACCCATAACGGCGAACGGATGGATCACCGTTCGCGCGCCGACCGTGGTGTCCTGCTGGATCACGACATGGCTGACCAGATGCACACCCTCTGCTAAGGCGACGCCGGGACCGACCGTGCACCACGGGCCGACGACGACATCGGCCGCGAGGTCAGCAGAGGGGTCGACAATTGCGCTGGGATGGATCACGGCGTGACCGGATCAGCGACGGTCGCCACCATGGCTGCAAAATCGGCTTCGGCAGCCAGTTTGCCGTCGATGTAGGTCTCGCCCCGGAATTTGAAGATGTCGCCCCGCTGCCGGGTGACCTTGACCTGCAGCCGAAGCTGGTCGCCGGGCCGGGCGGGCTTGCGGAAGCGGACGCCATCAATGGACATGAACAGGATGACCTTGCCCTCGACGGCGACGTCCAGCGTCTTGGACATCAGCAAGGCCCCGGTCTGGGCCATCGACTCGACGATCAGGACGCCCGGCATGACCGGATCGATCGGGAAATGGCCCTGAAAGAAGGGCTCGTTGTGACTGACGTTCTTGATGCCGGTGATCGAAACGCCCGCGACGAAATCCTCGGCGCGATCCACCAGCAGGAACGGGTAGCGATGAGGCAGTCGCCGCATGACCTCGGCATAGTCGATTCGGATAGTGTCGGTTTGTTCAGTCACGCCCTTCGCCCTTCTTGCGGGTTACCTGTCTGGCAAGCCAGACCGTCTCGCGCAAGAACTGACGGATCGGTTTGGCCGGATAACCGGACCAGGTCTCGCCAGCCGGAATATCGGCCAGGACGCCGGCACCGGCAGCCACACGGGCCCCCTCGCCGATCGAGATGTGGTCCCCGATGCCGGCCTTGCCGCCAAACATCACATTGTCGCCGACCCTGACCGAACCGGAAATCCCGGTGTGCGCCGCGATCAGCGCATTGCGACCGATCACGCAGTTGTGGCCGATCTGGACCAGGTTATCGATCTTAGAGTTTTCGCCAACGACCGTGTCATCAAACGCCCCGCGATCGATGCAGGTGTTGGCACCGATCGTCACGCCGTCCTGCAGGATGACGCGCCCCAGTTGCGGCACGTCGACCGGGCCAGTGCTTGAGCCTGCGGCACCAAACCCGGCTTCGCCGATGCGGGCTCCGGACAGGATGGTGACGCGGTCGCCAATCAGCGCAAAGCCGAGGGTGACCTGGCTGCCGATCTGGCAGTTGCGCCCGATCTGGACGCCCGGTCCGATGACGGTATTGGCTCCGACATGGGTGCCACGCCCGATCCGGGCTCCCTTGCCGAGCACCACACCCGGCGCGAGGCTGACGCTCTCGTCCTCGCAGACCTCGGATACGGACGCGGCGTGATCGAGCAGGATGGGTCTGTGGAGCGCAAGAGCGGCTCTGGACCATGCGGCCTGTGGCTCGCGCGAGGTGATCACAGCCGCTGACGACGGCGCGAGCTCGACAGCGGATTCCGGAAGGATAACGCACCCCGCAGAAGTCGAGGCCATGGCCTCGACGAATTTGCGGTCACCCAGAAAGGCCACGGTCTGATCATCAGCGGTTGCCAGGGGAGCAACCCCCGTAACGACAGCGTCACCGCCGCGCACGAGTGTGCCGCCGATCCGCTCGGCAAGGTCGGAGACCTTGATCGCGTCCAGCGTCAGAAAGAAGCGGGCGTCCGGCATGGTCCCTCGCGCCCGCTCGGGGTCTTATTGTGCGGGCTGCTGGACCGGCACAGGCAGACGGTTGAAGCTGAGCGACGGCAGGGCCGTGTTCAGGCGCTCGATCACCGCGTCCGTCACATCCATGGCCGGGTTCAGAATGAAGACGCTTTCGCGGTCGATCAGAATCCCGCAGCCACGCTCCTGATAGACGGTCACAAGCAGGGGCTCGACGGCAGCCGAGATCAGGCGACGCTGTTCCGACAGGGTGTAGCGAAGCTCGTTCTCGCGCGTCTGCTCAAGCAGCTGGGCTTCCTGAACACGGGTCTGCAGCGCCTGGCGATCAGCGTCAGTCACCGTTGGGCCACCGGCCTGGATGCGCTGGTACTCATTGGTGATCGACGTGCCGTAGGGGGCGAGTTCACCCTGAACTTCCGTCGCCAGTTGCTCCATGCGCGCCTGGACCGAAGCGCCAACAGTCGACTGGGCCAGCAGGCGCTGGTTGAAATAGACGCAGACGCCCGGGATTGCAGGTCCCTGATTGACGGGTCCAGCTGTCTGGGCCGTCGCCGCCGACGGCAGGGCGGTCGTGGCGAGAAGCGAGGTAAGCGCGAGAGCGCCGATGGCGAGGATTTTCATGACGTACCTTGTGGAGACGTGTGGCCCTTGGGACCGGGCTTAGAATTGGGTCGAGGTGGAGAAGCGGAAGGTTTCGGACTGGTCGTAGTCTTCCTTGGACAGGATCTGACTGAAGTCAAAGCGGATCGGTCCCATCGGTGAGCGCCAGTGCACACTGAGGCCGGCCGAGGCCCGCAGGGACAGGTCGTCGACGATCTGGGTATCGACCACCCCACCCGAGGTCAGGGTGTAGCGGTCATCCAGCAGGCCTGTGGTGCCAACGTCGGCAAACAGCGAGGTGCGAATGCCATACTGTTCGGGAAGGCCGTTCGGCAGGGTCAGCTCTGCACTGCCGACTGCGTAGAAATTGCCGCCGAGAGAGTCATTGGTGCGCAGGTCGCGCGGTCCAAGGCCCGCGGTCTCGAAGCCGCGGAATGTGTTGCCACCCCGGAAGAAGCGGTCGTTGATCCGGACCGCATCACCGTTCCAGCCCGTGACATAGCCCAGCGAGCCCTGCAGGCTGACGATCCAGTTCGGCGTGATGCCGTAATACCAGGCACCGTCGACCTCGGTCTTCAGATAGTTTACGTCGCCGCCGATGCCCGCCAGGTCCTGACGCAGCGCACCACTCCAGCCGCGCGTGGCGCGGATCGGGTCATTTCGGCGATCGATCTGCAGCGTGTAGCCGACCGAGGAGTTCAACGAAGCCCCGACCTGCTCACACAGGGCGCGCGAGCCCGCGCCGCCCGCATCGCAATATCCGAACGGGACGATGATCTCGTCGTCCTTCACGAAGTAACGCGTGCTGAACCGGGTATAGCCGTTCAGCGGATAGGACAGGCGCAGCCCGGCCCCGGTCGAACGATAGTCGAACGAAGACTCGTCCTGGAAGTCGTAGCGCGAGTGGAACATGTCGAAGCCGGCGCCGACGTCACGGCCCAGGAATTTCGGCTCGGTAAAGCGGAAATCGATCTGCTGGCGCAAGGAGCCCCATTCGACCCGGGCGGTCAGGTTCTGGCCGCGACCCCGGAAGTTCCGCTCGGAAATCCCGAGGTTGACCACGAAACTGTCGACCGAGCTGAAGCCTGCACCGACAGAGAGTTCGCCGGTGGGCTGCTCTTCGACCGTAACATTGACGACCGAACGGTCCGGGGCAGATCCCGGCGTTTCCTCGATCGTCACTTCCTTGAAAAAGCCCAGCCTACGCAGGTTGTTGCGTGACGCCTCGACAAGCGTCCGGTTGAACGCGTCACCTTCCGTGAGCAGAAGCTCGCGGCGGATCACAGGGTCGATCGTGCGGGTGTTGCCAACCACATTCATCCGCTCGACATAGACCCGCTGGCCTTCGCTGACGTTGAAGGTCACGTCGACGGTGTTGGTCTCGCGGTTTGCCGTATAGGTCGGATTGATCTCGACGAAGGCATAGCCGGCCGAACCGGCTGCAAACGTCAGGGCGTCGACCGAGGACTCGATCTTGTCGCTCTCGTACAGGTCTCCGGTCTGGATCGGCAGCAGCAGGGCGAGGAAATCGCCGTTCAGCCGCGCGTTTTCGGTCACAACCTTGACCTCGCCGAAGTTGAATTTCGCGCCTTCATCGACGGTCAGGGTCATGGCGAAGGCGCTGTCGTCCGGGGCCAGCTCCGCTACGGCCGAAACGATCCGGAAGTCGTAATAGCCGCGGTTGGTATAGAATTTCCGCAGCTGCTCGCGATCGTAGTCCAGGCGGTTGGGGTCGTAGTTATCGTTGGTATTGAACAGGCGGAACCAGCGGGTCTGCTTCGTCACCATCACTTCGCGCAGGTCGCTGTCGCTGAACTCCTGATTGCCCAGGAAGGTGATGGTCCGCAGACCCGTCTCTGGGCCTTCGTCGATCTCGAAGATCACGTCGACGCGGTTCTGCTCGAGCTGCACCAGTTTGGGAGTGACCGTTGCCGAAATCCGTCCGCCCAGACGATAGAGCTCGATGATCGAACCCACATCCTCCTGGACCCGGGCGCGGGTGTAGATGCCGCGCGGCGCGACCGTGACCTCTTCAGTGAGCTTGTCCTCGCTGATCGCGCCGTTGCCCTCGAACACCACCTGGTTGATGATCGGGTTCTCGACGATGGTAACGATCAGATCGCCGTTGGCCTGCAGACCGATCTGGATGTTCGCGAACAACTGGGTGCGCGTCAGGGTGCGGATCGCCACATCCAGCAGCACCGGATCCAGCGTGTCGCCCGGCTGGATCGGCAGATACGACAGAACGGTCGTGGCATCGATCCGCTGGTTGCCCTGCACCAGGATACGATTGACGACGCCGCCCTCCTGGGCCGGAGCGGCCCGGGGCGCTTCCTGTAGCGGGGCTGTCGTGATGGCTGGCGCGCTCTGAGCCATCGCCGTGGAGCCCAGACCGGCCGCGAACACTAGCGCCAGGGCGCTGCTTCCAGCGCGAACGCAACCGCGCGAAAGGGATTGGGCGGCGGAAATGGACGTCATCATGCGGGAAACCATCGGGGGCTGGCGTCGGCTCACGAAACGAGCCCGCCGAGGAATTGGAACAGGTTCAACTTCTGCAGGTCGTTCCAGGTGGCGAACAACATCAAACCCGCCAGCAAAGCAAGACCAACCCGGTAACCCGCTTCCTGAACACCAGCCGCCACGGGTTTCTTCGCCACAGCCTCATAGGCGTAGAAAACCAGATGGCCACCGTCCAGAACCGGGATGGGCATCAGGTTGATGAAGCCGATTCCGATCGAAAGTATGGCAGCAAAGCTCGTCAGGGTCAGAAGCAGATTGATCGCGATCGCGCCCGGGTCAGGATTGGCATCGACCGCGGCATTGGTCAGGGCCCCCGAGGCCTTGGCGATGCCAAGAGGGCCACTGAGCTGATCGCCGCTTTCTCGCCCGGTGAAGATGCGCCCCAGATAGGTCAGGGTGGTGCCCAGGATGTTTCCGGTCTCCCGAACCCCCTGCCCGACCGCCTCGATCGGATTGTAACGAACCTGACGACGCTCAGCGGACGTCGAGCCCAGGGCCAGGCCGATCCGCCCGACCGTGACCCGCCCTGCGATAGGATCGTTTTCCACGCGGCGTTCCGGCGTGGCCACGACCTCGACTTCCCGTCCGTCGCGCTCGACCGTGAACGCGATGGCGTCTCCGCTGGACAGGGACACCTTACGGGTCACCTCGCCGGCATCCTCGATGATCCGTCCGTCGATCTTGGTGATCAGATCCCCCGACCGGAAGCCTGCGAGAGCAGCCGGAGACCCAGCGGTGACTTCGGCGACGCGCGCCGGACGGAGCTCCACGCCGACGACCGAAAACAGCAGGGTGAAAATCAGGATCGAAAGGATAAAGTTGGCTGCGGGTCCGGCCGCGACAATCAGCATCCGCTGCCAAACGGGCTTGAAATGGAAATAGTCCCGCTCGGCACCGACACCATGTGTCGCGATGATCTCGCTCTTCAGCACGTCCAGACCGCGCTTGTCGGGAACGCTGGAGGCATCCAGATCGCCCGAGAATTTCACATAGCCGCCCAGAGGGATCCAGCCGATGCGCCATTCGATCCCGTGGCGGTCGGTCCGGCTGGGTCCGCTGCCGAAGCCGATGGCGAAACGGTCAACCTTGACGCCAAACGCCCGGGCCACAAGGAAATGGCCCATTTCGTGGATCGTCACAATGACGGTCAGTACGAGGAGAAAGGGAACCACATAGGTCAGGATCTGGAGGACGGCGTTCATCGATGTGATTTGTCCCGGGTCGCGTAAAGCAGATGCTGGCTCATATCACGCTGCCAACGCGCGTTCTGCAACGACAAGACGCGCGATGATGCGGGCTTCAGCGTCGATCTCGAGCGCTGCATCACAGCCGTCTGCTGCATTGGAAATCATGCCGGTCTTCTCCGCCCGCTCCAGCGTTTCGGCGACGACTGCGGCAATATTGAGAAAGCCCAGCTTGTGATCGAGGAAGGCATAGGCCGCAACCTCATTGGCGGCATTGAAGACGGTCGGAGCCGTACCCCCGGCCATAAGGGCCTGGCGCGCCAGTTTCAGGGCCGGAAAGCGAACCTCGTCCGGAGCTTCGAAGGTCAACTGCCCGAGGGCCGCCAGGTCAAGCTTCGGGGCTGGCCAGCTCAGCCGGTCAGGCCAGGCCAAGGCACAGGCGATGGGCGTCTTCATGTCGGGCGGCCCCATCTGGGCCAGGGTCGAGCCATCGACGAACTCCACCAGGCTGTGGATGATCGACTGGGGGTGGACCACCACGTCGATCCGTTCGGCACCCATGTTGAACAGATAGGCGGCCTCGATGGTCTCCAGCCCCTTGTTGGCCATGGTGGCGCTATCAACCGAGATCTTGGCCCCCATACTCCAGTTCGGATGGGCAACAGCCTGTTTGGGCGACATTTTCGCCATCTCGGCCAGGGAAGTCTGACGAAAGGGCCCTCCCGAAGCGGTCAGCACCAGGCGCGAGACCTGCTCCGGATTTCCGGCTGGAAAGACCTGGAAGATGGCCGAGTGTTCCGAATCGACCGGGATCAGTTGGCTGCCAGCCGCCCTTACCCGGGCAAGCAGGCCGGGGCCGCAACAGACGAGACTTTCCTTGTTGGCGAGCGCGAGGGTTGCCCCCGTCCCGGCCGCCGCCCAGGTCGATCGCAGGCCCGCCGCGCCCACGATCGAGGCCATCACGATGTCCGCAGGCCGGGTCGCGGCCTCCACGATGGCCTGGTCACCCGCCGCCACCTCAGTTGCCGATCCCGCCAGTGCAGCTCTCAGATCCTCAAGGCGAGCCGGATCGGCGGTCACGACGAGAGCGGGCTTCCAGCGGCGCGCCTGTTCGGCGAGCAGGGCGATGTTGTCGCCACACGTCAGGACCTCGACCGTGAATGCCGCAGACCCTGCCGCCTCCGCGTGATCCATGAGATCGAGGGTCGAAACCCCGACCGAGCCGGTCGAGCCCAGCACGCTGACACGACGGCGGATCACCCGGCACGCTCCATGATATTCACCAGCACCCGACCCGTCGCCACCACAACGATGGCAAACATCAGGCCGTCCACCCTGTCCAGCAGGCCCCCGTGACCGGGGATGATGGTCCCGCTGTCCTTCACCCCGAAACGACGCTTCAAGGCCGATTCCCAGAGGTCGCCAGCCATGGTCGCCAACGCCGCGGCAAGCCCGAGCCCCCCGCCCCAGAATACGTTCAGTCGGCCCATGTCCAGCCAGCCTGCCATGGCAGCCCCCGCTACCATCCCGGCCACCAGCCCCCCAAGGAAGCCCGACCAGGTCTTGTTGGGCGAAAAACGCGGCCAGAGCTTGGGGCCACCCACGGTGCTGCCGACCAGATAGGCCAGGATATCCGACGACCAGGCGACGACGAATACCAGCGCGGTCCAGGTCAGGCCGACAGCGGAGTCGACGTCTCTCAGCCATATCAGCAGGGCAATTGGCCAACCCAGGTAAAGCACCCCATAAGCTGCATCGACCCCGTCATCGCGTCGCAGCTTGGCCATCATCCCGGCTAGTCCAGCCCCGACGACGAGCATGATCAGGCTCAGCGCCGTATGGCCCAGATGCATCAGGATCGCTGAGACAAAGAGCGCAGCCGTGACCGCAGTCGTGACCGTGCGCCAGTTGCGGGGCGCACTCATCGTCGCCCACTCCATCGCCAGGAGGACGGTGCCGATCAGGACCAGCGCAAGGAACCACAGACCGCCAGCCCAGGTCGCCAGCAATGCGGCGGGAGCCAGCACAACGGCCGATGCAGCTCTCAGCCCGATATCGCCAACCCTGACCGCCATCAGCCCGTCGCGAGTGCCGGCTGTACCTCGACACCGCCGAAGCGCCGGTCACGATGACGATACACGGCAACTGCGTCACCCAGCGCCTTGGGTCCATAATCCGGCCACAGGACGTCCTGGAACACCAGTTCGGCATAGGCTGCTTCCCAAAGCAGGAAGTTGGACAGGCGCTGCTCGCCGGAAGTCCTGACGATAAGATCGAGCGGCGGCGATCCCGCCGTGGATAGGCCCGATTCGAACATCGCCTCATCGAGCGGACCGCTGGCCTCTCCTGCGAGCACGCGGTCCACGTGCCTCTGGGCAGCATCGACCAGATCCGCGCGGCCGCCATAGTTGAAGGCGACCTGAAGCACGAAACGGTTATTGTGCGCCGTCGTGCGTTCAGCCCGCTCGACGATCTCTGCAATGTCCTTCGGCAGGCCGCAGCGACGCCCTAAAACCTTCACCCGCACGCCCTCACGCGCGAGGCGGTTCAGGTCGCTGGCCACATAGGACCTGACCAGACCCATCAGGTCGGACACTTCCTCCACCGGACGACGCCAGTTTTCGGTCGAAAAACCGAAAACCGTCAGACATTCGATGCCCAGCGACGGCGCTGCCTGAACCGTGCGCTTCAGGGCCTGGACACCTTCGCGATGTCCCATGGCTCTAGGCAGGCCCCGGGCTTCCGCCCACCGTCCGTTGCCGTCCATGATCAAAGCGACGTGCCGGGGTGATCCCGGCAGGGCGACAAGCTTATGGGTCCCTGGGTCTTGGGCTGTCATTTTATGTCCGATAAGGTCCGGGGCTCAGACCTGCATGATTTCGACTTCCTTGGTCTTGAACGACTCGTCCATCCGCTTGATCGCGGCGTCCGTATCCTTCTGGACTTCGGCCTCCATCTTCTTCTGTTCGTCCTGGCTGATCTCGCCCGCCTTCTCGGCCTTCTTCAGGTCGTCGTTGGCATCGCGGCGCACATTGCGGACGGCAATCTTCTGCTGCTCAGTGTATTTCCCGGCCAGCTTGACCAGATCCTTGCGGCGTTCCTCGGTCAGGGGTGGCACGGGGATCCGCAATGTCTGCCCGTCTGTGATCGGGTTCAGACCCAAGCCCGCTGACCGGATTGCCTTTTCCACTGGCCCGACCATGGACTTGTCCCAGACGCTGACCGAGATCATGCGAGGCTCTGGCACGCTGATGGCCGCGACAGAATGCAGTGGCGAGGTCGAACCGTAGGCCTCGACCTGGACGGGATCCAGCAGTCCGGCATTGGCACGCCCGGTCCGCAGCCCGCTGAACTCTTCCTTCAGCGCGCTGACCGCCTTTTCCATGCGTTCGCGATAGGTCTTCAATTCTGGTTTGGCCATGGTCGTCTCCGTACTCTTCTTGTCGTCTTACGCTTCAGGCGTGTTGGTGATCACCGTATAGACGCCTTCGCCCTTCAGAACTCTCAACAACGAGCCTTCTTCCCGGATCGAGAAGACCACAATCGGAATGCCGGTGTCTCGCATCATGCTGATTGCGGAGGCATCCATGACCCGCAGGTCCTTCGACAGAACTTCCTGATAGGTCAGTGTCTTGTAGCGGGTCGCACTGGCGTCCTTCTTGGGGTCAGCGGTATAGACCCCATCGACACTGGTGCCTTTCAGGAGGGCGTCACAGCCCATTTCGGCAGCGCGCAGAGCCGCACCCGAATCGGTCGTGAAGAAGGGGGCCCCCACGCCCGCCGCGAAGATCACGACACGGCCCTTTTCGAGGTGGCGCATGGCGCGACGGCGGATATAGGGCTCGGCGATCGCCGCCATGGGAATGGCGCTCTGGACCCGGGTCGCCACGCCGATCTTCTCGAGTGCGCTCTGCATGGCCAGCGCATTCATGATGGTTGCCAGCATGCCCATGTAGTCGGCACTGGCCCGGTCCATGTCGCCTGCTGCCTTGGACAGGCCGCGAAAGATGTTACCGCCGCCGATTACCAGACAGATCTCGACACCCTCGCGCGCGACCTTGGCCACGGCCTCAGCGACCAGGCCAACCGTCTTCATGTCGATGCCATAGGCCTGATCGCCCATCAGCACCTCGCCCGATACCTTCAGCAGCACGCGATTGTAACGGAATCCGTGGGCAGGCTTTGGACCGTCGTGGTCGCGGGTATCAGGCATGGGAAATCGGTCCGTGTCGGGATTCGGCGGTGTCTTATAGACGAAGGGCGCGTCAGGCTTCAAAGCCCAACGCGCCCCATGCCAATTTAAACCCGGGAACGCGCTCAGTTAGCGCCCTGGAAAGCGAACGGATCGCTCGGTGTCGGCCGGGTCGGCAGCGGCATTCGCGGCAAAGGCTCGTCGCTGTTGGCGGCGCTCAGAAGCAGGCTGGCCAGCACGACCGCCGCCTGACGCAAGTCCTCGGGCTTGAGGTGGTCATAGCTGTCCAGCGAGCTGTGGTGCAGGCGGCTGCTGTAATCGAGGGGGTCCTGGATGAACTGGAAGCCTGGCACCCCCACGGTCTGCATATAGACATGGTCGGTACCGCCGGACGGCCGAAGCGAGACGGTTGTCGCCCCCATGCTGGCAAAGGGGGCCAACCACGCCTCCAGCACCGGGACCGCGGCGACATTGCCCTCGGCGTTGATACCCCGGATGCGGCCCGAGCCGTTGTCCAGGTTGAAATAGGCGACCAGGTCGGAGTAGCCCTCGCGCGGCTGGATCGGCCAGCGGGCCCGCCAGGTCCTGCCGTTGGGCAGATTGGCCAGTTCCGGATCGCTCAACGGGGCCCGCGTTGCCAGGTGACGGTCCACATAGGCCAGTGATCCATACAACCCCTGCTCCTCGCCGTTCCAAAGGGCGAAACGGATGGTGCGCTTGGGCCGAACGCCCAGCGTCTTCAGGATGCGTGCAGCTTCCATTACGACGGCCGTTCCGGCAGCGTTGTCGACGGCCCCGTCCGCAGCCACCCAGCTGTCGAAATGCGCGCCCGCCATGACATATTCACCCGACCGGTCCGAGCCCGGGATATCGGCAAGGACGTTGTAGGCGTTGGTGTCCTCGTCATGAAACTGGACCTCGCTCATGATCTCGATCGTCGGAGGCGTTTCCCCCAGCGTCAGCCGGGCGAGACGGCGATAGTCCTCAGCCGCAATTTCCATGCCCGGCAGTTTGGGGGTTCGGCCAACGAGGTGCGTGTATCCTGCGCCATGGACCAGTCCGCCGTCTCGGTAGGACATCCGGACCCAGCCCAGGGCCCCTTCCTCCAGCAGGAAGGCATCCAGTCGCAAGGGGAAGTCGTCGCGTGCGCTGGTCTGGACCGACCGTTCGGCCGCGGCCGGATTGTTGTTTGGCTGAACATATCCCGAGCGTTCAGCGAGCTCAGCATCCGTCCAGCGGCGGAACGCCGGCTCGGTCGGATCGGTGGCCGCTGTCGGTGCCGAGATCATGACGATCTTGCCCGCCAGCTTGCCCCGCCATTTGGCCAGGTCCCCGGCATTGGCCATGGGAGCCAGGATGACTTCGCCGGAGACGTTGCCATCGGTGCCAGGGGTCCAGGCCACCGGAATGGCTCTCAGGTCCAGCGCCCGTGGCGAGGTCATCCGTGCGCTGGACCGCGCCATCGACCAGCCGCGTCCGAAGTCAAAGCCTTCGGTCCGGACATTCGACAGACCCCAATTGCGGAACTGCTCCTGGGTCCAGCGCTCCGTTTCGCGCATGGCGGGCGAGTTCGTCATCCGGCCGCCGATCCGGTCTGTCAGGTGAGCCGCGGTCTGCATGACCTCGGAGTGGTTCAGGCCCTGGTCAATGATGCCATTGATGGCGACCCGGTCGACCGACTGGGCAGCCACTGGACCGGTGGCGAGGATGGCAATGGCGGAAACGGCAGCAAGCAGGCGCTTCATGAACAGACCCCGTGAATCAACAGATCGGCATCTGAGTGCAGATCAGGCGTAACGCCAAGTCCCGGAAAAGAAAAAGGGCCGACGATCGAGGATCGCCGGCCCTTCCTGTGATTGTGCCTGAAACCGGCCGAGGCCTAGTTGGGCGCCATCATCGAGGCGACTTCAGCCGCGAAATCCGGTCCTTCGACCTTCTCCACGCCTTCGCCGAGGGCCAGACGGACGAAGCCCGCCAGATGGAGCCCGGGTGCGCCCAGTTCCTTGCCCGTTTCGGCGACCAGTTGTTCGATGGTCACGTCCGGGTTCATGACGAACGGCTGCTTGGTCAGCACGACGTCCTTCTGGAATTTGTTGATCTGGCCTTCCACGATCTTGGCGATCATGTTCTCGGGCTTGCCCTCTTCCTTGGCCTTTTCGGTCAGGACCTGACGTTCCTTCTCGACGGCTGCGGGGTCCAGGTCATCGGTGTTCAGCGAAAGCGGGGCGGTCGCTGCGACGTGCATGGCGATCTTGCGGCCCAGTTCGCGCAGGGCGACCTTGTCGCCACCGCCGTGCAGGGCCACCAGCACGCCGATACGGCCCAGGCCCGGCGACACGGCATTGTGGACGTAAGACGCCACGACGCCTTCATCGACCGACAGGCGGGCGGCGCGACGCAGCTGCATGTTCTCGCCGATGGTGGCGATCATGCTGGTGACCTCGTCCTGAACCGTCTTGCCGGCTTCCAGTTCTGCACCGTGCAGGGCTTCTACCGAGTCGTGCTCGAGGCCGTGCTGGGCGAAGGCCTTGGCGGCGTTCTGGAACAGTTCGTTGCGGGCAACGAAGTCGGTTTCCGAGTTGAACTCGATGGCGGCACCAATCTCGCCAGCGCCGACTTCCTTCGAAGCCACGGCAACCAGGCCTTCTGCAGCGACGCGGTCGGCCTTCTTGGCGGCCTTGGACAGGCCCTTGGCGCGCAGCCAGTCGATGGCGGCACCGATGTCGCCGTCGGTTTCCTGCAGTGCCTTCTTGCAGTCCATCATGCCGACGCCGGATTTGGCGCGCAGTTCCATCACGAGGGCGGCGGTGATCTCGGCCATTTTCAGTCTCCTGGGTATTCGAATGCGGATAGGCCGGGTGTTACCCCGGCCTCATGTCAGTTTGACGGTGAGCCATGCCCACCCGGTCCGGTCCGTCGCTCCGGGGTGCGACCAGCACCCCGAAGCGACGATCACGGGGTCAGGCCGGAACGTCTTCGGCCTTGGTTTCCTCGGCCGGGGCTTCTTCACCCGAGGCTGCGATCATTTCTTCGGCGACAGCTTCCGTACCGGCCGGAGCCACGTCAGCGGCGACCGGAGCGGAGGCCTCGGCCAGCATGGGCTCGACAGGGTTTTCCGACGCACCCAGATCGATGCCCGAATGGGCAGCACCGGCGGCCAGACCGTCGAGGACGGCATCGGCAATCAGGTCGCAATAGGTCTGAATGGCGCGCGCGGCGTCATCATTGCCCGGGATCGGATAGGTGATGCCGTCAGGATCGGAATTGGTGTCGAGGATGGCGATGATCGGGATGTTCAGCTTGCGGGCCTCGAGGATCGCGATCGCTTCCTTGTTGGTGTCGATCACGAACATGATGTCGGGGATCGAGCCCATGTCCCGGATGCCGCCCAGCGACAGTTCCAGCTTTTCCTTCTCGCGCGCCAGATTGACGAGCTCCTTCTTGACGCGGCCTTCGCCGCCGCTCTCAAGAATGCCTTCCAGCTCGCGCAGGCGGGCGATCGAGCCCGACACGGTGCGCCAGTTGGTCAGCGTGCCGCCCAGCCAGCGGTTGTTCATGTAATATTGTGCGCAACGCTTTGCGGCCTCGGCGACCGGCTCGGCGGCCTGGCGCTTGGTGCCGACGAACAGGACCCGGCCACCCTTGGCAGCCACGTCGCGCACGGCGACCAGAGCCTGGTGGAACAGGGGCATCGACTGCGACAGGTCGATGATGTGGATGTTGGAGCGCGAACCGAAGATGTAGCGTTCCATCTTCGGGTTCCAGCGGTGCGTCTGGTGACCAAAGTGTGCGCCTGCTTCGAGCAGGGTACGCATAGAGAATTCTGGCAGTGCCATCGTTGGAAGTCCTTTTTCCGATTATTCCGCCGCAGACGGTGAAAGGACCAACTGGCCCCTCGGAACGGTGCGCCCGGGATGTCTCCCCGAAACGCGCCACGCCTGCGTGTGAAGTGGGCGGGGCTTTAGGCGCGTTGCGTCGAGAAAGCAAGCCTTTGCGGACGCAGGGGTCTTCGGTTGAGGCCTCAGGCGTCCTCGAGCATCAGCACGCCGGGTGCCGACTTCAGCGCGCCGCGCAGGGCACCGTCCAGACGGTAACGACCCGGCAGCTTCATTTCGATCTCGCGTCGTCCATCGAGTGACGCGATCAGGGACACCTCCCCGCCCTTACCCTTGGCGACAGCACGATCCAGCCGAGCCTTCAATGCGGCCGTATCGGTGCCGCGCGCCGAGACATGGACCCGAAGACCGACGCTGGACTCATCGATCAGGGTCTCGAGGCGCGAACAGTCATCGCCGAAGAAGCGCACCTCGCCGTCCGAGGCCTTGGCCCGAACCCGAACCATCAGCGCCGAGCCGACCTCCAGCAGTTCGCGGCATTTCCTGAGCTGCTCCGGCGGGAAGAGGCATTCGAACTCGCCCGTCGGGTCCGAAAAGGTGACGAAGGCGAATTTCTCGCCGTTCTTGGCACTCGCCCGTTCCTGGCGCCGGCGAACGACCCCGGCCATCAGGAAGGCGTCATGGCCCTGTTCCGCGCGCTGCACGGCCTCGGCGACGAAGGTCACGCGCTTGCGCCGCAGCGCGGCCTCCATGTCCTCGAGTGGATGGCCTGACAGATAGAAGCCGACCGCCGAGAGTTCCTGATCCAGACGCTCCGGGCCGACCCAGGGCTCGACGGGTTTGAGGCGCGGACGCGCAGCCCCGGCCTGATCGCCGCCGAACAGTGACACCTGTGACGAGGCCCGTTCGGCGGCCACGCTCTGGCAATAGGCCATCAGGGTGTCGGCCTGTTCGAACAGCTGGCGCCGGTTCGGATGAATGCTGTCGAAGGCTCCGGACTTGGCGAGGCCCTCCAGCGCCCGCTTGTTGACGCTGCGTGGATCGACCCGTTCCAGGAAGTCGAAGATATCGACGAACCGGCCACCGGTCTCGCGCACCTCTACGACGTGGCGCATGGCCTCCAATCCGACGTTCCGGATCGCGCCCAGCGCATAGAGAACGGCACCCTGCCCTTCCGACCAGGCCACGTCGAAATCGGCCGAGGACAGGTTCACGTCGGGACTGCGCACCGGCACGTCGAATTTGCGCGCATCCTGATAGAAGACCGCCAGCTTGTCGGTGTTGGACAGGTCCAGCGACATCGAGGCGGCGAAGAACTCGACCGGGTGGTTCGCCTTCAGCCATCCGGTTTGATAGCTGATCATGGCATAGGCAGCGGCGTGGGACTTGTTGAACCCGTAGCCCGCAAACTTGGCCACCAGTTCGAAGATGCTGTCCGACTGGGTCTCCGGGACCGACTTCTCGGACGCGCCCTTGACGAAGCGCGCCTTCTGGAAGTCCATCTCCTCCTTCTTCTTCTTGCCCATCGCCCGACGCAGCAGGTCGGCCTCGCCGAGGCTGTATCCCGCCAGGATCTGGGCGATCTTCATCACCTGCTCCTGGTAGATGATGACGCCATAGGTCTCGGTCAGCACCTCCTTCAGCGAGGGGTGAAGATAGTCAACCTCGGCCCGGCCGAATTTCCGGTCGATATAGGTGTCGATCATCTCCATCGGGCCCGGCCGATACAGCGAGATCAGGGCGGTAATCTCCTCGATCGAACCGCAGCGCATCTTGCGAAGCGTGTCGCGCATGCCCTGGGATTCCAGCTGGAACACACCCACCGTCTGGCCCGACGCCATCAGTTCATAGGTCCGGCCATCGTCCAGCGGCAGCAGGTTGAAATCACAGGCGGCACCGCGCCGCTTCAGATAGCCGGACGCCCGGTCCAGCACGGTCAGGGTCTTCAGGCCCAGGAAATCGAACTTCACCAGCCCGGCCGGCTCGACCCATTTCATGTTGAACTGGGTCGCCGGAATGTCCGAACGCGGGTCCTGATACAGTGGGGTCAACTCGACCAGCGGCCTGTCCCCGATGACGATGCCGGCGGCATGGGTCGAGGCATTGCGATACAGCCCCTCCAGCTCGAGTGCCGTAGCCAGCAGGGTCTTCACGGCCGCGTCCGAATCGCGGGCTTCCCTCAGCCGGGGCTCGATCTCGATGGCCTGGGCCAGGGTCACCGGATTGGCAGGGTTCGCCGGTACCATCTTGGCCAGCCGGTCCACCTGCCCCAGGGGCATCTGCAGCACCCGTCCCACATCGCGCAGCACGGCCCGCGCCTGAAGCGTGCCGAAGGTGATGATCTGGGCGACCCGATCGCGGCCATAACGTTGCTGGACGTATTCGATGACCTCTTCCCGGCGTTCCTGGCAGAAATCGATATCGAAGTCGGGCATGGACACCCGCTCGGGGTTCAGGAAACGCTCGAACAACAGGCCAAACCGAAGCGGATCCAGATCCGTGATGGTCAGGGCCCAGGCCACCAGAGACCCTGCACCCGACCCCCGGCCCGGTCCGACGGGAATGCCGTGGCTCTTGGCCCATTTGATGAAGTCGGCCACGATCAGGAAATAGCCGGGGAAACCCATCTGCTGGATGATCCCGACCTCCCACTCCAGACGGGTCCAGTATTCGGCTTCGGGCGCCGACGGCGTGACGGTTCGCAGCCGCATCTTCAGGCCCTCCCGGGCCTGATGCATCAGTTCATCCGGTTCTGTCCGCCCGTCCCCGGCATCGAAGCGCGGCAGGATCGGCGGATGGGTCTTCACCAGAAAGGCACAGCGCCGCGCGATGTCGATGGTGTTGTCACAGGCCTCAGGCAGGTCGGCGAACAGGGCCCGCATGTCGGCCGCGGACTTGAAGCCATGCTGGTCCGTGATCCGGCGCCGATCCTCCTGCCCGATAAAGGCTCCGTCGGCGATGCAAAGCAGGGCGTCATGCGCCTTGGCCTGTTTCTGCTCGGCATAGTGGACATCGTTGGTCGCCACGATCGGCACATCATGGTCATAGGCCCATTCGACCAGCCCGCGCTCCGCCTGACCTTCGCTGGCCAGTCCATGCCGCTGGAGCTCGACGTAGAACCGGTCACCAAAGGCCCCGGCCATGAGGGCCAGCGTAGCTTTTGCCTCGGCCTCCTTGCCCTGTCCGAACAGGGGATCCACAGGTCCATCGGGTCCACCGGACAACAGGATCAGGCCTGCAGATCGCGCAACGACCTGGTTCCAGGCGACGTTCGGCTCCTCGTCACCGGCATCCAGATATGCGGAAGACGACAGGGCACAGAGATTGCGCCATCCCGTCTCGTCCTGGGCGATCAGGACGACGGTCGGGGTCTTGGCCCAGCGCTGCGCAGCCTTGCCACCAATGCCGGTGACCGGGAGGGCGCAGGCGATGATCGGCTGGACCCCAGCCGCCTTTGCCGCTTCCGAAAACTCGAGCGCCCCGAACAGATTGACCCGGTCAGTGACCGCAACGGCAGGCATACCGGCATCGGCGGCGAGCTTGCCCACTTTCCCGGCCTTGATCGCACCTTCCAGCAGTGAATAGGCCGAGCGCACACGCAGATGCACGAAGCCTTGCGATACGGCGGATGACTGTGTGTCGATGATGGCCATGTCCTCAGGGTCAGGCCGGTGCCGACTCACGTCGCCAGCATCGCCGCCTGCCAGACCATCCAGACAAAGCCGCCGCATGATGCAAGCGACAGAGTCTCCCGAACCAACCTTGACATCGTCTTATCCCCAGATTGCGTGTTCCTGTAATGTTCTATGTTGCGGATTTGTTCTCGTCAATAGGGCGAGCACCGTCGGCCAAATCGGGGTATTCCGGTCGAAACGCTGCTTCGCCATTCCGGCGCTCGGCGTCAGGAGAGCCGCCATGGCCAAGGGTCAAGTCAAGAGCAACAAGGAAATCCGCAAGCCCAAGGCCGAAAAGCCAAAGCCGGCTGTCTCGGTTGGGACGTCACCCTTCACCCAGGTGCCTGGCAAGAAATAGGCTCCTGCCGCCTGCACGCGCGGTTTGGCACGCGAGAAAAAAGGCGCTCCGGGTTTCCCCGAAGCGCCTTTTCCCTGGCCGAAGCCGAAGCGGTTTAGCGCTTCGAGAACTGGAAGGACTTGCGAGCCTTGGCCCGGCCGTACTTCTTGCGCTCGACGACGCGGCTGTCGCGGGTCAGGAAGCCGTGCGGCTTCAGGACCGGACGCAGCGCCGGCTCATAGTGGGTCAGGGCGTGCGACAGGCCGTGGCGGATGGCGCCGGCCTGGCCGGACAGGCCCGAGCCCTCGACGGTGCAGTTGACGTCGAACTGCGTCAGGCGGTCGGTGACCTCCAGAGGCTGGGCGATCATCATGCGCAGGACGGCACGAGCGAAATACTGCTCCTGGTCCTTGCCGTTGATCGTGAACTTGCCGGAGCCGGGCTTGATCCACACGCGAGCGATGGCGTTCTTGCGCTTGCCGGTCGAATAGGCGCGGCCCTGGGCGTCCAGCTTCTGGACGTAGACGGGGGCGTCTTCACCGGCACCGCCGGTGCCCATGCCCTTGAGGGCGTCGAAGCCGGTTGCGGCGGTGTCTTGGGTAACGTCAGTCATGCTCACAGGCTCCGGGTGTTCTTGGCCGACATCGACTTGAAGTCGATGGTCTCGGGCTTCTGAGCTTCGTGGGTGTGGTTCGGTCCGGAGAACAGACGCAGATGGGTCATCTGGGCGCGGGCCAGCGGGCTTTCCTTGGGCAGCATGCGCTCGACGGCCTTCTCGAGCACGCGCTCGGGGAAGCGGCCGTTCAGCACCTTCTGCGGCGTGGTCGACTTGATGCCGCCCGGGTGACCGGTGTGGCGATAGTAGATCTTGTCGGTCAGCTTCTTGCCGGTGAACACGACCTTGTCGGCGTTGACGACGACGACATGGTCACCGGAATCGACGTGGGGCGTGTAGGTCGGCAGGTGCTTGCCGCGCAGGCGCATGGCAATGAACGTCGCAAGACGACCGACCACGACGCCTTCGGCGTCGATGACGATCCATTTCTTGTCGACGTCGGCCGGCTTGAGCGCGGCCGTCGTGTTCTTCAGCATTGAGGGTATCCCGATAGACGAACGGTGGGCCCGTCCCGGCGATGCCGAAACGAACGGAAGGCGCGCTGATAGAGGAACCATCCACAGAGGTCAATGCAGGTGAAATGCGTGAATGCAGGCTAATCTACTGGTTTAGGACGTTATTTCGGATACGGTATTAAAATACCACGCTGTTTCAGCGCGTAAAGGGCACCGATGAGGCTGGCTGTCCCATGTCCCGGCCGCCTGCGAACTCGACAAGGGCCGCGATCCGGGACTCGATCGAGGGGTGGGTCGAGAAGATCGCGTCGATCCCTCCCCCGTCCGGCTGGTTGTCCAGGAACATGCCCTGGACCTCGTCCGGGGCCTTCAGTCGCGACTGACCGGAAACCTTCCTAAGCGCCGAGATCATGGCATCGGGATTCTTGGTCAGTTCGACAGAACCAGCGTCGGCCACATACTCCCGGGTCCGGGACAGCATCATCCGGATCACCAGGGCGAGCGCGAACCCGACCCCGGCGATGACGAAGCCGATCAGGATCAGCGGCCCGGCGTTCTTGTTCTTCGATCCCCCGCGCACCCTGAACATGCCGCGAAAGATCAACTCGGCCACCACAGTGATGATCCCGGCAAAGATCGCCGCTATGACCATGGTCCGCACATCCTTGTTGATGATGTGCGTCAGCTCATGCGCCAGCACGGCTTCCAGCTCGTCGCGGTCCAGTGTGGCCAGCAGGCCTTGCGTCACGGTCACGCTGTAACGCCCGGCGTGCAGTCCCGACGCATAGGCATTCAGAGCCGGACTATCGATCACCCTGAGTGCCGGCATGGTCATCCCCCGCGAGATCGCGAGGTTTTCCAGCAAGTTGTAGAGCTCTGGTTCGTCACTGCGGTCGACCCGACGTGCGCCGGTCATCGCGTCGATCATGACCTGGTTGCCAAGGTAGGCGATGGCGAACCAGATGCCTGCCGCAATCAGGGCCAACGGCACAGTCTGCCACAGCATGGAGGCCGACAGCACCAGATCACCCCCCAGGTCGCCGCCCGCACCGGGGATCACGCCCATCCCCATCAGGATGAGCTGGGCCCCATACAGCAACAGCACAAGCAGCACCGGAAACCCAGCCAGCAGCAGGATCGTCCGGGTGTTGTTAGCCCAGATGTGGGTCTGCAGTCCGACAGCGCCCATGGCAGGGCCCTAGAATTTCACCGTCGGGGGGGCGGAGTTCAGCGCGGCACGCTCGGTCGAGTCGACCTCAAAGAACGGCTTTTCACTGCCGAAGCCGATGAGACCGGCAAACAGCACCGTGGGGAACTGAGCGCGGACCGCATTGAACTCGGACACGGCATTGTTGAAGAAGCGGCGAGCCGCGGCCAGCTTGTTCTCGATGTCCGACAGCTCGCGCTGCAGTTCGAGGAAATTGGAGTTTGCCTTCAGGTCCGGATAGGCCTCGGCCACGGCGAACAGCTTGCCCAGAGCCCCTGTGAGCATGTTCTCGGCGGCGACCTTGTCACCCACCGAGGTTGCCCCGGCAGCGGCGGCACGGGCCTGGGTCACGGCCTCCAGCGTGCCCTTCTCGTGACCGGCATAGCCCTTCACCGTCTCGACCAGATTGGGGATGAGGTCCTGACGCTGCTTCAGCTGAACATCGATATCGGCAAAGGCCTGATCTGCCCGCTGATCCAGCGCGACCAGCTTGTTGTAAGCGAAAACGGCTCCAAGGAGACACAATGCGATGGCGATAACGATAATGGCGGTCATGGTTCCCTCCTGCCCTCGCAGCCGTTATTGCGTGAATGCCTGGGGGCGAACAGTGAAATCGCCGTCATCTCTCAGCGAAACTTTCTCAAACCCCGCGGCCCCATCCGACCGGCACCGGCACGCTTGCCCAGCCAGTCCTTCCAGTCAGGCCAGTTGCGGCGCCGACCGCCGCCGTCGACCCATTCCGGACCGTGGGCCCCGTCGAAGACGGCGATATCGGTCAGTCCGCCCTGTTTGAAGGCCTGCAGCTTCACGCCCTTGCCACGACCCATCTCTGGCAGTTCTTCGGCCTTGAAGATCAGGGTTTTCAGGTTCTCACCGATGGTGACGATGTGGTCCCCGTTGACCCGCATCAGAGCCAGAAGATCTCCGTTCAGGACCTGCTTCCCGCCGCGTTTCTGGGCCAGCATGTCATCCTCGGGTGCGATGAAGCCGTAGCCAGCCCTGGATGCCACAAGCAGTCTTGCTCCCGGCTGGTGGGCCAGGAGCGCAATGATCTCGGCCTTGTCGTCCAGTTCGATCATCAGGCGCAACGGCTCGCCATGCCCCCGACCGGACGCCAGCTTGTCGGCTCCGATCGTGAAGACGCGCCCGTCCGACGCCGCGACCAGCAACTTGTCGGTCGTATAGGCCGGCACAAGCCAGCCCGGGCCGTCGCCCTCCTTGAACTTCAGTTCCGACGGATCCTCGACCTTGCCTCTCGCAGCGCGGATCCAGCCGCGCTCGGACAGGATGACCGTGATGGCCTCCCTGGGGATGAACGCCTCGACCGGCGCAAAGGCCGAACTGTCGACCGCCTCGGCAATCGTCGTCCGGCGCGGCGAGACCATGACCTTGCGCACTGCGGTCAGTTCCTGGCCGATCTTCTTCCACTGCTTTGCGGGCGACGACGTCAGCGCCTGCAGTGCGGCCAGTTCCTCCATGAGCGCCCTAAACTCGGTCTCGATGGTCATTTCCTCGATCCGCGCCAGCTGCCGCAGTCGGGTATCGAGGATGAAGTCGGCCTGGACTTCGGACAGTCCGAAGCGGGCGATCAGAACGGCCTTGGGCTGTTCTTCCTCGCGGACGATGCGAATGACCTCGTCCAGATTGAGGAAGACGATCCGGAGGCCTTCCAGCAGGTGCAGCCGCTTCTCGACCCGCTCGATCCGCCATTGCGAACGCCGGTTCAGCACCTCGCGCCGGTGATCCAGGAAGGCCTGCAGACAGGCCTTCAGCCCCATCACCCGCGGCGTCCCCGTCGCATCGAGTACATTCATGTTGATCGGGAAGCGCACTTCCAGATCGGACAGCCGGAACAGGCTCTCCATCAGGACCTCGGCCTCGACCGTCCGCGACTTCGGCTCGATGACCAGCCGGATATCCTCGGCGGACTCATCGCGCACATCGGCCAGCAGGGGAGCCTTCTTCTGCTCGATCAGATCCGCCAGCGCCTTGACCAGATTGTTCTTCTGGATCTGGTACGGCATCTCGGTGACGACGATCACATAGGTACCCCGCCCGGTGTCCTCGACCTCCCAGCGCGCGCGCAGCCGCACGCCACCCCGGCCGGTCTCGTAGGCATCCAGGATCGCTGCATGCCCCTCGACGGCAACACCGCCCGTCGGGAAGTCCGGCCCCGGAACAATCTCGGCCAGTTCGGCTGTCGTTGCGTCGGGCCGCTCCAGCAGCAGATGACAGGCATCGATCAGTTCGCCGACATTGTGCGGCGGGATGGATGTGGCCATGCCCACGGCAATGCCGGACGAGCCGTTGGCCAGCAGGTTCGGGAACCCGGCCGGCAGGACGATCGGCTCCTCGTCCTGATCGTCATAGGTCGGGCGGAAATCAACCGTGGCCTGGTCGATCCCGTCCATCAGCAGGACCGACGCTGCCGTCAGCTTGCACTCGGTGTAGCGCATGGCCGCAGCGTTATCGCCGTCGATGTTGCCGAAATTGCCCTGCCCGTCGACCAGCGGATATCGCTGGGCGAAATCCTGCGCCAGACGTACCAGGGCGTCATAGATCGAGGCGTCCCCGTGCGGGTGATAGCCGCCCATGACCTCGCCCACGACCTTGGCGCATTTCCGCGCCGCGGCCTGGGGGTTCAGCCGCATCTGGTGCATGGCGTAGAGAATGCGACGGTGCACCGGCTTGAAGCCGTCGCGCACATCCGGCAGCGCCCGGTTGGTGATCGTCGACAGCGCATAGGCCAGATACCGCCGCGACAGGGCAGTCTCCAGAGGCTCGTCGATGATGCGCCCGCCTTCGGGCGGAGGGGTATGAACAGTCATGGACCTGCGAATCGGCTGGTTTGCCGCCCAAGTCTAGGCCTTGCGCTCCGTCTTTGCGCCGCCGGATTTACACTACCAGATCTCCGATCCTAATTGGCTGCTCGAGCCTGACCACCCCGTTCACATCCCGGACCTGCGCCAGCACGGTGGGGCTCGTTCCCTCCCAATCAATGGTCAGCAGGCCGAAATTCTGGTCCCGAAAGACCGACCCGACTCTCAAGGCGTTGGGCGGTGTCACAGGCCAGACCTCGGTCAGCCCGGACGAGGTGATGTCCCAAAGCGGATACGGGGTGTTCACATCGAGACGCGAAATCTCGCCATAGTGGGTATCCCCGGAAAGACAGATCAGGCCATTGGCCCTCTTGTCCCGGATGGCCGCGATGAGGCGCTGGTGATCGTGGGCGAAGTTGATCCAGCCCTCCCAGCCGGCAAAGTCCGCCAGCACCTGCAGGCTCGACGCCAGGATCCTTACGTCGGCCTGAACGCCCAGTTGCGCCTCCAGCCAGCGCCATTGGGTTTCGCCAAGCTGGGTTGCGCCGATTTCCGGATTTCGGGCGTAAGGCCCGGGCGTGGGCTCACCGGATTCCGCGCGTTTCTCTATCCAGGCATCATAATCCTGATCTCCGAGCTCGAGGGACATCAGCGGCGTCCGGTTCCAGCGCAGGTCGGGCAGAATAACCTGGACCTGCCGCCCGGCCGGACCGAACACATGGGCCGTGTAGATGCCATCCCGGGTCCGGCGGGGGCTGTCTGCGGGTTCGCCGAAGAAGTCTAGGAACAGTCGGCGCGACTCCTCCTTCATGGGGTAGTCGGCCCCGGCGTCGTTCTCGCCGTAGTCATGGTCATCCCAGATCGCCAGGATCGGCACCGTGGCCTTCAGGCGCTGGAACCCGGGCTGGGCGGCAAGCTCGGCGTATTTGCGACGCATGACCGCCGGGTCCCGGGTATCCAGGTAGACGTTGTCGCCGAGGAAGATGAACAGGTCCGGCTGCGTGGCCAGTACGGCGTCCCAGATCGGCTGCGGCTTGTCGCTCTTGGCACAGGATCCGAACGCGATCCGGGTCAGGGTTCGCCCGGCCTCGGGATGAGCGTCGGGCTCGGCCCGGACCGCGCCCGCGATCAGACCGGCACCGACAGTTCCGGCCATCAGGCCGCGTCTCGAAAGTCCGTTCATTCACCTGGCTCCGGTCCGGAAAGGGAACGGGGCGCACCGTAAGGTACGCCCCGCCCCGGGGCAAAAAGCGTCTTTGCCTAGAAACGACGACGCAGGGTCACGAACGCCTGACGCGGCGCACCCGGCAGGAAGGTCTGACGACCGGCCGTGTTCTGGAAGCCGCCCGATCCCACAGTCGAGATGTGGTCTTCATCCAGCAGGTTTGTGACGTTGACCTGGATCTCGGTACCGTCCGCCCAGGTCCTCGTGTCAACGAAACGGTAGCCGCCGGTCAGCTCGACCAGCGTATAGCCGTCCACGCTCTCGTCATTCAGATAGCTCGAGAAGCGCTCGCTCGTGTAGGCAGCAGCCACGGTGCCGAACAGGGCACCATTGTCATAGGCCAGTTCGGCGCGGAACAAGGTGTCGGGCGTATTGACCACGGTCTTGCCACCCGTTGCCGCGACCAGGGCCCCGGCGCCGTCCCGCACGTCGTCCTCATAGGTCGAGTCATTGTAGCTGAACGATCCGAAGGCCGACCAGTCGTCGGCAATGGTCCAGACCGCCGCCGCCTCGAAGCCCCGGCTCTTCACGGAGCCGACGTTCTGGATGCCGGAACCAAGGCCCAGAATCGGAGCCCCGAGGGAGACCCCGAGCAGACGGTTCTCGAACTCGACGTCATACACCGCCACCGAACCTTGCAGCTGGTCGAAGCGGAAACGCCAGCCGGCCTCGATCGTCTTCGAGCTCTCCGGTTCGATCGTCGCCCTCAACGCCGCGAAGCCGGCGGCTGAGGCGGAGAAGGGGCCGCCGGTGTTCGAGGATTCGAAGGCGCGGATGTTCTCGGAGTAGGAGGCGAAGAGCTGGTGATCCGCGTTCAGCTCATAGGTCGCGCCGATCTGGGGCAGGAAATTGTCTTCCGCCTTGATGGTCCCGGTCTTGTTCGGACCCGTTACGGTGCTTGCGCTGTTCTCAACCGACAGCGACTTGAAGCCGCCAAAGACCGTCAGGGCTTCGGTGACGCTCCAGCTGTCCTGCACATAGAACAGACGCGTTTCAGTATCGAAGTCGTATTCCCACTGCGTGAGGAACGGGTTCTCCAGGAAATCCAGCGAGCTTCGCGTGTTGGCTGCGCGCGCCAGGCCATAGAACCGCCGCGCCTGGTTGAAGTCGTTCTGTTCGAACCAGAATCCGGCTTCGAGAGCGTGTGCACCGAGATCCAGATTGACCGATCCAAATGCACCCTTGCGGTCGATTTCGTATTCCGTCGTGCGGACCGAGATCGGGCTCGGTGCCGTGATCGCAGTGCCATTCTGATCCGGCGCACCGACCGGTGTGGCCACATAGGGGGTCCACCACAGGCCCTGACCCTCGTTCTTGTGGCCGTAGCCCGTCAGTGAGAACGACAGGGCATCGGTGACCGGATAGTTCAGGGTCAGCGCACCGATCGTGTCGTCGCGCAGCCCCGAGGCGTCGAAATAGGCGTCGTCCACGGTCCCGATGCCCGCAGGATACACCCGGCCCGACGCAGCATTGGTGACGGCCGCGCCGGTGTCACCGCGGTTGTTGGCGACGTCGGCAATCCGGACAGCCAGGGCGTAGTCCCCGGAGATGTTGTCGAAATCCCGGCCGAGACGCGCGATCTGCTCGAGCGACAGATCCTGATAGTCGTTTTCGCGGCGTTCGGAGTGGTTGATGAAGCCGGTGATTTCGCCCCGACCGATCGGCTGCAGCAGGCTGGCGTTGAACTGCTTCTGGTTCTGCTCGCCGACGCCTTTCCACTTGTCCATGCTGTGGTCAGCATAGGAAAGGGCCAGCGCTGTGCTGGCCGGGCCAAAGGCACCCGTGTCCAGACGGACGTACCCGCGCAGGGTGTCCTCGTTTCCGATTGTTCCGGCGACGTCCAGGCCGAAGCCTTCCGAAGGGCGACGGCTGACGAACTGGACGGTGCCGCCCAGATTGCTGCTCGACGCGGTGCTCAACGCACCGGATCCCTGCGCCACATCGACCCGGCCGACGTTCTCAGAGATGATGGCGCGCGAGATGTGCAGCCCATTGTGGTTGCCGTAGCTCATGTCACCCAGCGGCACGCCGTCCAGCGTAAAACCCAGCTGGTTCTGGTTGAAGCTGCGCAGCACGATCCGGGCCGACCATTCGTAGTTGCCGAAGGCATCCGCCGACTGGAAACTGACGCCGGGAAGACGCTCGATCGCCTTGAGCGGGCTGGTGCCGGGTGCCTCGATTGCAATGGCCGCCTGAGTGATTGAGGCCTGCTGGCGGGTCTGGCCAGTGCCGAACACGATCACATCGTCGACGGTGGTCACCGGCCCATCGGCCTCGGGGGCGACGACGGCCTGAGCCTGGGCCAGGACCGGGCTCGCGATCGCGAGCGACAGCATGGAAACGCCTGCAAGCAGGTGACGTGGATCATGATAGCCCCCAACGGATCTAGGCTCGCACCAGTGCAAGCTGGCCGTCCCTAGGAGCGCCTCACGACGGAGGGACGACGGGTCCATGGCATCGCCATGACAAACCACTGTTCGTCGATGATTGGTTCCCGGCGTTGCCGAATGGCTACGCTTGGTCCGTGAACGGTCTGAAATTGCTCAGATTCGTCCGGTTTCGCGCAGGCGATCGATCATCCAGACCCTTGCTTCCGGGAGGGGCCGGTTCTGGGGGTGGAAGACGAACTGTTCGAGAAAATGCCCCGTCAGGTCCAGTCCTGCGCCGACGTCGCCCTCGCTCAGTCCCGCCTGTGCACCCAGCATGAAGGGCGGCAGTTTCAGCATCTTTTCGGCATAGGGTGCACCCGCCTCGCGCGACACCGCCCTCCCGGTGCGGGGACTGACATACACCAGGTCATCCATCGAACCGGTCGCCGCACAGCGTGAAAGATCAAGGCCGAACCCCAGGTCATCCAGAAGTCCGGCCTCGAACCGCACGAAGATGGCGGGCCAGACCTCCGGGATGGCAAATGCCGCCATCATGGCTTCGAACGCCAGGAAGGCCCCCGGGTGCGGCTCGCGCTCCGGCAAGGCCCCCTGAGCGACGGCCGCTGCGGCCGCCAGACCGGTCAGGGCCATGGCGTCGTCGAACAGGGCGGACGGCCCCTCCCCCATCGCCTCGAGGCGGGCCGAACCCAGATGATCGGAACTGCGCGCGCGATAGTCGACGATCACCCGCGCGCCGACCTGCAGGAACGGCTTCATCTTGCGCGATGCCCCGCCGGCAACATAGGCCCCGCGTCGCCCGTGGGTCTCCGTCAGAAGATCGACCACGACCCCCGTATCACCATGCGCCCGCGCCGAAAGAACGAACGCCTCTTCGTGAAAGTCCATCAGCGATCCGAAGACGGTGCCGCCGGGGACGCTGCCGCCTCGTGCTCCCGGATCAGGGCGGTCACCGGCCGGGCAAGGTCGTTGGGGATCGCATAGCTGAGGACATATTGTTCGATCTTCCAGCCAGTCTCCGTACGGACCAGCACCCCTGACCCGCGCACCGATCCATAGGATGCGTTATCCAGAATCTCGTCGAACGCGGCCACGCAATGGCAGGCCACAGGCGCAAAGGTGATGACGCGGTCACGCGGCAGATAGGTCCATCCCTGCCCCTTCGCGAAATAGGGTTCGGCATAGGCCCGAAATCCGCCAAGGCTCCAGCGCTCGGTCGCATCGGTGCCGATGAACCGGGCGTCCGGCGTGAACAGGGAAAAGTAGAGAGGGCCGTCGGCTCGCGAAGCGGCCTCGTGCAATTGGTCGATGACGGTCCCGACTTCGACAGCTGCAGGATCGGGAGCCTCGGGGCCTGGCGCGGATGCAGTCTCCTGCAGGGCCAGGGCCAGAAGCAGCGCTGTGAACGGCATGGGCGGGCTCCATCGATACGGGACTCGACCCTAGCGGTTCCTGATCCGTTCCGGAACCGTCGTCTGCACCAGGACCGTCAGCCCCCCCGTGATTGTCGCGGGTTCAGCCCCCCGATTGACTTAAGGCGCGGCCCCCACCACGCTCTGCGCCCCTCCCCACAGACTGCGCATCCATGAACCTCGTCATCGTCGAGAGCCCGGCCAAGGCCAAGACCATCAACAAATACCTCGGCTCCGACTTCGAGGTTCTGGCCTCCTACGGACATATCCGCGACCTGCCTTCGAAGGACGGATCGGTGAAACCCGATGAGGATTTTGCCATGGAGTGGGAGATCGACGCCCGCGCCTCCACCCGGATGTCCGAGATTGCCGCTGCCGCCAAACGCGCCGACCGCGTCATCCTGGCGACCGACCCGGACCGCGAGGGCGAAGCCATTTCCTGGCACGTTCTGGAAGTCCTGACGAAAAAGAAGGCGCTCAAGGACACCCATGTCGAGCGTGTGACTTTCAACGCCATCACCAAATCGGCCGTGCTCGAGGCCATGGCCGCACCCCGCCAGCTGGATATGGAACTGGTCGAGGCCTATCTGGCCCGCCGAGCGCTGGACTATCTGGTGGGCTTCACCCTGTCGCCAGTCCTGTGGCGCAAGCTGCCTGGCGCGCGATCCGCCGGCCGGGTCCAGTCCGTCGCGCTTCGCATCGTCGTCGATCGCGAGCTGGAGATCGAACGCTTCCGGCCCCAGGAGTACTGGTCCGTCGAGGCCGATCTGGTCGCGGACAGTCCGCCCTTCACTACGCGCCTGGTCAAACATGCCGGCAAGCGCATCCAGCGTCTCGATATCCCGAACGAGGCCATGGCCTTCGCCGCTCGCGATGCGATCCAGAGCGGCGACTTCACCATCCGCTCGATCGAAAAGAAGCCGGTCCGGCGCAGCCCTGCACCGCCCTTCACCACCTCGACTCTGCAGCAGGAAGCCTCGCGCAAGCTTGGTTTCGATGCCCAGCGCACCATGCGTGCGGCACAGAAACTGTACGAAGGCGTCGACGAGACGGGGGGCCTGATCACCTATATGCGGACCGACGGCGTCCAGACGACGCCCGAAGGTATCGCCCAGGCCCGCGAGGTCATCGCCGACCGGTTCGGACCTGCCTTCGTCCCCTCCGAGGCCCGCTATTACAAGACCAAGGCCAAGAATGCCCAGGAAGCGCACGAGGCCATCCGCCCGACCAACATCGCCCGCCATCCGGACAGCCTGCGGCTCGAATCCGATCTGCAGCGGCTCTACGAACTGATCTGGAAGCGCATGGTCGCCTCCCAGATGGAGTCGGCCCGGATGGACCGGACGACCGTCGAGATCGAGACGCCGGATGGCCAGACCGGCCTGCGCGCGACCGGTCAGGTCGTGACCTTCGATGGTTTCCTCGCCGTCTACGAAGAAGGCCGCGACGAGCGGCAGAAGGGCACCGAGGGCGAGGACGACGACGATTCCACCCGCCTGCCCGCCCTGAAGGAAGGGGCGAAGGCCAAGGTCGAGGCCGTGCGCGCCGACCAGCATTTCACCGAGCCTCCGCCCCGCTTCTCCGAGGCGACCCTCGTCAAGAAGCTCGAGGAACTCGGCATCGGTCGTCCGTCGACCTATGCCTCGATCCTGACGACACTGCGCGACCGCGAATATGTCCGCATGGACAAGAACCGGTTCATCCCCGAGGACAACGGACGCCTTGTCACCGCCTTCCTCGAGCAGTTCTTCCGGCAGTGGGTCGAATATGACTTTACCGCCGGTCTGGAAAACCAGCTCGACGAGGTCTCTGCAGGACAGATGGACTGGAAGGCCCTGCTGCGGGACTTCTGGGGCCAGTTGAAGCCGGCCACGGCCGCCATGCTGGAGCGCCAGGGCGTCATCGACGAACTGGACGAAGCCATCGGGCCCTTCCTGTTCCCGCCCAAGGAAGATGGGACGGACGCCCGGCTCTGCCCAGCGTGCGGGAACGGCCGTCTGCACCTGAAGGCCAGCTTCAAGATGCGGTCATCCTTCATCGGCTGCTCCAACTATCCGGAGTGCCGCTACACCCGCGGTTTCGGTTCCGGCGCCAGCGAGGCCGAGACCGGCACCGATCGCGAACTGGGCCTCGATCCCGAAACCGGCCAGCCCGTCCATCTGAAGATCGGGCGCTTCGGACCCTATGTCGAAACGACTCCGCCCGAGGCCGAAAAACCGAAACGCTCTTCCCTGCCCAAGGGCTGGTCGCCGGCTTCCCTGACGCTGGAGAGCGCCTTGCGGCTGCTGGCCCTGCCGCGCGAGGTCGGGATGCATCCGGAGGACGGCAAGCCGATCACGGCGGGCCTCGGTCGCTATGGGCCGTTCGTCCTGCACGCCGGGACCTATGCCAATGTCGCCGACATCGACGAGGTGTTCGAAGTCGGGCTGAACCGCGCGGTCGTCCTTCTTGCCGAGAAACGGGCGGGCAAGTTTGCAGGCCGGGGTCAGGCCACGGCCCCGCTCAAGGATCTCGGAGCCCACCCGGAGACCGGCGATCCGGTCCAGGTCATGGCCGGTCGTTTCGGTCCCTATGTGAAATCCGGCAAGATCAACGCCACCCTGCCCAAGGGCACGACGCCCGAGGATCTGACCATGGAGCAGGCCTTGCCGCTGCTGGCAGCCAAGGCCGGAGCGGCTCCGAAGAAGAAGGTCGCGGCAAAGAAGGCACCAGCCAAGAAGGCCGCTCCGGCCAAGGCGGCCGCGAAGCCGGCCGCAAAGCCCGCCGCCGCGAAGAAGAAGGCTGCGCCGAAAAAGGCCAAGGCTGCTGGATGATCCTCAAACGCTGATCGGTGGAGGTGGCGCTTGCTCCTCCGCCGATCTGTCGTCATAAGCCTCCGCCGGAGGCCGGCTTAGCTCAGTTGGTAGAGCGCCAGTTTTGTAAACTGGATGTCGCGGGTTCGATTCCTGCAGCCGGCACCACAATTTCAACGACTTAGGTGTGCAAAATTTTGCACAAGTCGCTTTGGGGTCACACCGGGGGCACAAAGCGACGTCAAATCAGGACTTTTCGCAGCGGTTCATTTGGCTCGGTTCTGAGGTATCGCCTCAGAGGCCAGTGCCACTCCGATAGGGGCTTGCTGGAGGCGACAGCCAGCCAAGGCACCGTTGCAGGTTGGTCCACGCCGGTTCAGCGCTTTCCATGCCTGTGCGATCAACGACGGAGATCGTCAGACCTGTCGCAGCCGAACCTGTTCTGCGCAGCCGGGCGCGACGGATGGAGGGAGCCCATCAGGCCGGTTTGGGTCGTTTCAGATCATCCGTCACTGATCATGGCCGGTGCCGTCCGGCAACGGTCTCAAAAATCAAAGCCCATCTGGCCTGGAGCCACGCGCGCGGCCCGACCTCGGCGCTTAGGCGCGACGACGGGCGTCGTGTCCTCATCTGCGCCGCCCCGGGTCTCGGTCGGGCACACCTGGCATTCACGACCCGACGGTTCCCGGCTATCCAACACCCGAGGTGCCGGGTGTGGCTGAGGCGGGGGTGATGCTGCAGGTCGGGACGGTTCGACGACAGGCTGGACGAACTTCGGTCGTCGACCGCGGGCCGTCTCCGCCAGGCGGGCCAGTCGGCGCGACATCTTCCAGGCCGTCACCTCGCTTTCCCACCACCCTACTCGCCCCGGCGACAGCTGCACCCGCGCCGGAAACCCGCCCGTCTGTTCCATGCGCCAAGCGGTTGTCCGACTGACCCCCGTATGATGCCTGACCTCCGGCCAGAGCAGGAGACGATCGTCGGTCTCGCGCCAATCGACCGAGGGCACGTCGCGATGATCCTCGCTCAGTGTGTGCATGCCGACATCTCCCGGACGCGCTCATGGAACGCTTCGGCCAGGCACGCCGCGTCGTTCGCAGCATCGACCGGATCGCGGCCTTCCCAGTCCCAAAGAACCCTCCGGAGGGCGAAACTGGTCGCTGGATCCGCGAGCAACCCTTGAATGGTCGCCGCAGGGGCGGGGCGGTCACCGTCCATGGCGGCGCGCCTTCTTGGGGGGTGCCGAGGTGCGCAGCTCGGTGATCTGGGTGTCGGCCCAGGCCTCGAGCACATCCTCGGGATAGAAGGGCCTGCCACGAATGTGCCGACAGGGTGGACCGTCTCCCCCCGTCGAGAACAGCCGGGCCAGGGTGGCCGGTTTCATGCGGATGCCCCGCCTCTCGAGACAGGCCGAGGCCTCAGCCCGCGTGAGCCAGGCTGCAGGCGCGGCCTGTCCGTCCGAGGGTTCCGCCGACACCTCCAGTGTCATGGCTGAGCTCCGGCCGTGCCGCAGTCCCGGACACTGCGCACTCCGCGCCCGGCGGTCAGGGCGAGATAGCAGTCCACCACCCGGACGACGTAAGTCCTGGTCTCTTCGATGTCCGGGATCCGGCCCAGCCGCGCGACCCGGCCCGGCCCGGCGTTGTAGGCCGCAAGCGCCAGCCGCACGTCGCCGAACCGGTTCAGTTGCCGCGCCAGATAGTCGGCCCCGCCCGCCAGGTTCTGCGCGACGTCGAACCGGTCGGTCACGCCGAGCTCACCGGCGGTGGCGGGCATGAGCTGTGTCAGACCGCCGGCCCCGACGGGCGACCGCGCATCGGGGCGATAACCGCTCTCGACCACCACCAGAGCGTGGAGGAGCTTGGGGTCGACGCCGTGCCGCGCCGCCGCGAACGCGATGGCCTCCCCATAGGGCTGCCGCAGCGGCGCGACCACTGCACCGGCCAAGGCGGTCTCATCTTGCCCCTGCCCCGCCGCGATATCGGCAGGACGGCCGAACATGTCCCCTCCGGCGCGCGACCAGTCCAAGGACTGCCCTGTCGCGATTGAAGGGACCGCGAGCATCGCGGCCATGACGACCCCGGTCCATCGCCTCACCATGACAGGCCCTCTCGATAGACACCCAGAATGGCCTTTCGCGAAACTGGCCCGAAATAGCGGCTGTCCAGACTGGTCTCGGTGTCGCCCAGCAGAAACACTTCATCGGGACCGAGCCGGCGGCACCCGGTCCAGACCGGCAGGTGCCGACCTTGCCGGTCTCGTGCCCGCACAGGATGGCGGCCCGACGGTGTCACCAGTGTCGTGCCCTCGGCGCAGACGCTCTGACCACCGACGGCCACCACCCGCTTGATCAGAAGCACGTCGGTCGGGAGCCCCAGGGATCGCAGGTACGGCTGAACGCGGGCCGGCTGGGCGAGCGCCACGATACTCCCGGAGGACGTGTCATGGCCGAAGGCACGCCAGTAGATGCCCTTCGGCAGACTGGGACTCTCGTTTACCAGCAAAGGCGCGGGCGTTGTGCGGACCGCCGTTGCGGCCCCCAGGGCGATCGCGATCGGCAGCAGCACGAGCGCCGCCCAGCCGCGTCGCGTGAAGATGTTCCTGAGACGTTTCATGAGCGGTACGGCTCCAGCACAAGATCGCGGGTGATCAGCACCCGCACCGACGCGCCCGGCCGCAGCCGGATCGAGGGACGGACCTCCAGTTCGCGATCGACCAGCCGCCCGCCCACGCGCGATCCTTCGATGGCGGCGGCGTCGCCGGCGTCTCCGACAAAGCCGCCCGGACGCCCGTCGTCATCGTCGCGCGCGATCTGGCCCAGGGTCGTGATGGCGCCGGCGAACAGGGTGCCCACCAACAGCGGGAACAGACGCCGATCGACCTCGCCGCGCACGCCGATCGCACCCTGGGCATCCACGCCGGGCTCGCCGCTGAGGACCAGGCTCTTGCCGTTGGGCAGGATCAGCCGGTCCCAGGTGAGAAACGCCCTTCTGTCCCCATAGGCGCTGTCGCCGTCATGCCGGCCGATCAGCCGGGTCCCCTGCGGCAGCAGCAGATGCCGTCCGCTCACGCTGTCGAACACGTTCTGGGTCACGGTCGCCACGACCGGTCCTGACCGGGCTGTGTCAATGCCGGTCAGGAGAGCCGCCGGGAGCACGGCGCCGGCCTTCAGCTCGAACGGAGACAGGGGCGCGACCAGGCCGTTGGGATTGTAGACGCCGCCGGTGTCCGGGCTTGTCGGCGCCGCGCTCGCGACGTCAGGCCCGTCCCGGCGATCGCTTTCGAAGAACAGGGTCGATCGCGCGGCGAGCTCTCCCGGGGCCGGACCTGTCCGGCGCGGCTCCGAGACGGGCCGATAGGCCGGTGGCGACGCATAGTCCCCGGTCACCGTCGGAACCGGTTCGACCGGTGCCGGCTCCGCGCCCAAGATTCGGGGCTCCGGCAGACGATCGTAGCTGGCCGGCTGATCGGTGACGGCTTCTGACGGCCGCACGACGCCCCGCGCCGGATCGTCCCGGCCTTCGGCGGCGCGCTGGCGGGCCTGGTCGCGGAGGTCGGGCTGGATCACGAAGGCCCAGGCCAGTGAGCCCGACACGAGGAGCGCGCCGGTGATCACCAGGCCCTGGACGACCGACTTGCGCAGCCGGACGACGGGCGGGCGGGCGGCGCGCATCGACAGGCCAGGCGCCGGCGCTTTGGCCAAGGGCGCGTCAGGCCCGGTCTCCGGATCGGTGGTCATGGCCGATCTCCCGTGAGCCGCTCAAGCCGTACGATGCGCGGTCGGCGGTCGCCCGATCGCAGCTCGGCCTGATCGAACAGCCGATCGACCACGAACAGACCGCCCTGCTGGCGATAGTTGACCAGCTGGGACCCGCCGTCCGCCGCGATGACGAACAGCGTCGGCGCCTCATCGGTCCAGACATCCGGCGGGAAGGTGATGAAGGTCCTCACGCCATCGTTGAACACCGCCGTCGGTGTCCACCGCGGTGCGCGACCCTGCGGCCGGATGCGGTAGCGCGCGTCCAGCGCGCCCTGCGGCATCACCAACCCCGTTTCGGTCGCGGGATCCACGACATCGGCGATCTGATCGGCCAGATCGACCGGGGTGTCCCACGCGATCGCGGCGTTGAAGGCCTCAGCCGATCCGCTCTTCAGATCCAGCCAGTAGACCCGATGGCTGGTGGTCAGCACCAGGTTGGTCTCAAGGCCCCGCTCGAGGGGCTTGAGCAGGATGTGGGTCCTCGCGTTGGCCCCGGTCCCCGAGGTGGTGTCGCCGATCTGCCAGCGGACCGTATCCCCGGCGGCCTTGGAGACCACCGTCTCGCCAGGCCCCAGGGTCAGGGTGGTGACCCTCAGCGGGGCCGTCCACACTTCATAGACACGGCCCGGTGCCCAGGCGAACACCTGGACGCCGCCCACGAATTGATCGGACCGAGATGCCGCCCGGGCCTCGCCATTGGCCGCAGCGATGGCCGCCCGGCCGGTGCGGGCTGGCCGTGGCGCAGCCACGGGATCCGCAAGCTTCGGCGCAGCGCCTTGCTCGACTTCGACCAGCGCGACATAGGGCTTGGCGGTGGCCGTAAGCGGCGGGAGCTCGGACAGTTGCGCCGTGGCGAGGACAAGCGTGTCCTCCATCAGCTCGGCGACCGGGGCCGGCGTGCCGACATGCGCGCTCAGACTCGAACACCCCGCGACCAGACAGGCGGCGGCTGTGAGGGTCAGGTTGCGTCGGGTGTCCATGAGATGTCCTCGATCTTCAGTCCCAGGGGGTTCTTCATGAGTTCGGCTTCCGTCCGGGGCGGCTCGACCCCGGTCGTGATGAGGGCACGCCAGCGTTCGGTCCCGGCCGACTGGCCGTTCACGAACCGGGTCTCGCGCCACTGAAGGTCGTAGGTGTCTCCGGTCCGGGGCACGACATTCAGCACCTCGATTGTGATGGCTTCCCGCCCCGCATCGGCGAAGGGGTCATGGGTCTGGGCCCAGGCGTTCAGGAAGGCGGCGGCCTTGGGCGTCATCAGGTCATAGGCGCGCAGCCAGTTCTGACGGATCACGACCGGATCGATGCTCTTGCCCCGCACGTCGCGGATCCAGCCGGCGAGGGCGTGACCGATCTGGGCCTCGCTGGGCTCGTAGCGGCCTCCGATGGCGGTGATCCTCTGGGTCTGTCCCCAGTCCGACACCTCGACCACGAACGGTTTGACCACGGCCCGGTCGGCCTGCACCCACCAGCCCGCGCCCAGGAAGGCGGCCAAAGCCAAGTTGGCCACCGCCATGCGACGCCAGTTCCGGGCATGGGCGAGGGACAGGCCCATGCGGTCGTCCCAGACCTGCCCCGCGCGCTGATAGGGCGTCGAGTCCGGTGCCGAGGCGAGCGCCCGCTTGGGTCGAAAGAAGGGATGCATCTCAGGTGTCCTCGGCTTTCAGGTTGGGGGACAGGCTGCCGCTGGTCTCACCGGCGGGCAGGAGCCCCCGTCCGGCATTGGCGACGAAGAAGGCCTGCAGCGCCGCCGACCGGCCCTGCGGCGACCGCGCCACGGCGCTCGAACCGTCGGCCGCGCGATGAAAATTGGACCGCGCGGCTTTGGCCTCGGCAGCGATCACTCCGGGCGACCGCGCCGAACGTTCACCGCTCGCCGACGCCCCGCCCGTCGAAGCCACGGTGCCGGACCCGAGGGTCGGCTCCGGCGTCCAGGCGACCGCAGCCTCACCGACGCCCTCAGCCCCGGAGGGCGATTGCCGGGCCCCCGCGCCTGACATCGGCCCACGTGGACCCATTGGCGCGGGATTGTCGTTCGAGGGGCGAGGGGGTGCGTTCGGCCCCGGACTTGACGGAGGCGACGGGGATCGTCCCGATCCCGCCCCGGCTGCTGCCCGGGCGGGACCGGCCACTCGCGCCGCGCCGCCCGAGGCCATCGCTCCGGCTCCGGCGATCCCGGCGCCCGCCAGGGCCCCTGCTCCACCGACCGCCAACGCCCCGGTCAAAAGGGCGCCCGCACCCAGCGAAGGGCCACCCGTCACCAAGGCCGAGGCCAGGTTCGGGATAAACAGCGCCAGCATGGCCAGGAGAATGGCCGCCACCAGGATGGTCAGGGCCTCGTAGATGTCGGGGTTGGCCGACGGCTGAAGCTGGTCGAACACAGTCCGCGCGCCCGAGACGACGATGGCCAGGGCCAGGACCTTCAGCCCCGACGACACGACGTAGCCGAGCGGCCGTTCGGCGAGGAAGGCGGTCTTGTTCCAGATGCCGAACGGCAGGAGCACGAAGCCGCCCAGCGTCACGATCTTGAACTCGATCAAGGAGACGATGATCTGCAGCGCCAGGATGGCGAAGGCCAGCATGATGCCGATCATGGCCAGGCCGAGGATCAGGGCGTCGGTGAGGTTTCCGGCGATGTCGAGCGGATTGTCGACCGGGGCCGGCGTCTCGCCCAACGCCTTCACGATTTCCCAGCCCTGGGCCAGGATCGCTCCGGGATTCAGGAACTCGGACGGCGACAGCGCTCCCCCGCCCGCCGTCAGCCCCAACTCCAGAAAGCCGAAGTAGATGGTCTCCGACAGCGCCTGCCAGTCGTTGATCAGCCAGGCGAAGGCCCCGATCAGCAGCACCTTGCCGAAGCCCGAAGCCAGGACCTCGCGATTGGGCGACAGAACCCACTGCAGGCCGGTCAGGGCGACGACCAGGACGATCATCAGCCCTAAGATGCCGGTTACCGAGGCCTGCAGGGCGTCGAAGCCCGCCGACACGGTGTTGGAAAAGACCACCATCAGATCATTGGGCGTGTCGACGCCGACCGGTGCTGACATGACCGGCCTCCTCAGTCCCGCGCGCGCGACAAGGGAGAGAAGCCCGGCGCGGCGGGTGCCGAAACCGACCGGCTCCACATCCGGCGGCGGGCTTCCGTCCCAGCCGATCGCTCGGCGGATTCCCGCGCGGTCGCCTCAGCCAGCAGCCGCGACTGGGCCAGCATGATGGTTCTGAGCGCCGCCAGGTCCTCGGCCAGTACGGCCAGCATCTGGTTGGACGACTGCACCGCCGCCGTCTGGCCCTGGGCGATCTCGCTGGCGCTCAGCGCGCCGGTCAGTCTCTGGTCCCTGCCCCGACCCAGCCTCTCGAGTTCCGCCGCCGTGCGCGCGAGGTCCTCGGCCGTGCGGCGCGCGACCGCCGTCCGGGCCTCGCCCTGCTCGAGCAGACGCAGGGCGTCTGCGCCCGACAGGTCGTCCGGATAGAGGGTCTCGAACTGTCGCTCCAGCCCCTCGACGGAGGTCGCGACCCCCCGCGCGGTCCGGGCCAGCTCGGCCATGTCGCGCAGGGACTGGCTGTTCCTGGTCAGGTGACTGTAGGGCGAGGCGGCCAGCGTGCGCGCCTCATTGGCCAAGCTTTCGAGCTGACGCGCCGTCTGAAGCGCGTTCTCGATGTGATTGCGCGGATCGAACACGACCTGCTGGGCCATGGCCGTGGCCGGGGCCCAGGTCGCGAGCAAAGCGCCCACGGCCAGGATGACACGCCTATTCGGCCGCGATCGGGCCGGCGAAGGCGTCGAAGACGGACTCCACATTCTGCACTCCCTTGGTTCTGAGGAAATCGCGCGCGAACCCGGTCTCGCCGGACCGCGCCAGGACGGTGTCGATCAGGGTCTGGTCCTCGGGAGACCCGGACCCGCAAAGGGCAAGCGCTACGCCCGTCAGCCGCAGGTCGAACAGGCGTCGTCCCCGGGGCTGGCGCCAGTAGTAGGATCGCTTGGGGGTGGCGAAGGCGATCAGCTCCAGCTGACGCCGGTTCAGCCCGAAAGCCCGGTAGAGGTCCGCCGAGGCGGGTTCGAGCACGCGCGGATTGGGCAGGAACACCTGGGTCGGGCAGCTCTCGATCAGGCTCGAGGCGATCGAGGAGGCCGCGACGTCGTCCAGGCTCTGGGTGGCGAACACCACGCAGACCCGCTTCTTGCGCAGGGTCTTGAGCCACTCCCGGATCCGGGCGGCGAAGGCGGTCTCGCCCAGGAACAGCCAGGCCTCGTCCAGCACCAGCAGGGTCGGTCGACCGTCGAAGCTGCGCTCCAGCTGGTGGAAGAGGGCCGAAAGCACGGGGGCCACCGCCGATGGCGTCGCCATCAGGCTCTCCAGCTCGAAGGTGTCGAACCGGCTCAATCCGAAGGCGTCGCCCGCCCCGTCCAGCAGGGCCCCGTGCGGACCCTTGAGGGTCAGCGGCTCCAGCGCTGCCGCGACCGCCCGGTCCTGAACCAGGGCGCAGAATACCGTCAGGGTCCTCTGGCCGATCGGGGCATCCCCTAGGGCTGCAAGCGCCGCCCAGATCTCCTCCCGGACGCGGGGCACGGGATCGAGCCCAGCCAGTCTGACGGTCTCGCCGATCCATTCCGCGGCCCAAGCCCGCTCGCCATCCTCGTCGATGCGGGCCAGCGGCTGCATCGCGAACGGCTGGCCGGGCTCCAGCGCCCGCCAGCGCCCGCCGGCCGCAAGGGTTGCGGCGCGCGCAGACCGGCCCTTGTCGAAAAAGACCACCCGCGCGTCCGGGTAGCGGAACCACTGCAGGGCCAGGAAGGACAGGAGCGCGCTCTTGCCGGAACCGGTCGGCCCGACCACCATCGCATGTCCGACATCGCCGACATGCAGCACCAGACGGAACGGCGTCGATCCCGTGGTCCGCGCCGTTGCCAGCGGCGGTCCGTCCAGGCAGGCGTCCTCGGCCGGTCCCGCCCAGACCGCCGAGACCGGCAGCAGGTCGGCCAGATTCAGGGTCGAGACCAGGGGACGGCGGACATCCGCATAGGGCTCGCCCGGCAGGGACCCCAGCCAGGCCTCGACCGCATTGAGATCCTCGATCCGCGCCACCAGCCCCTGGGCGTTCAGCGCCGCCTCGATGACCCGGGCCTTGGACAGCGCCCCCGCCTCGCTCGTGTCCAGCACTGTGACCGTCAGGGTCAGATAGCCGAAGGCGCAGGACTCGGCTCCGAGGGCTTCAAGGGCTCCGTCGCATTCCTCGGTCTTGGCCGAGGCGTCGGTGTCGAGAAGCGGCACCTCTTCCTTGGTGATGGCTTCGCGAAGCAGCACGCCGACGCCCTTCCTCTTGGCGAACCAGCGCTTCCTCAGCTTGACGATCTCGCGCTCGGCCTCGGTCTTGTCCAGGCCGATCCAGCGCGCCGTCCAGCGATAGGGAAACGGCAGGCTGCCCAAGGCATCGAGCAAGCCCGGCCGGGTGACGCTCGGCAGCCCCCTCACCGACACCACCTTGAGCCACTGGTCTCCGAGCCGGGGCGCCATGCCACCCGTCAGCGCCGCGTCCGCCAGCCAGGCGTCGAGAAACACGGGCGTGTCCGGCGGTTCGATCCGAAAGGGCCTCGGCGACACGGTGTCGTGCAGCCAGGTGAGGAGCTCGGCGTCGCCCAGCCGGTCGATCTCCGGCAGGGCGTCGGCCAGCAGATCGGTGACCACACCGGTCTCGCGCCGGAAGGCCTCCAGCGACAGACGCCAGTCCTGTCCCCCCTTGGCCAGACCATCGAACAGCCAGCGTTCCAGCGTCCGCGTCTCGTCGGCTGGCGGCAGCCAGGTCAGGGCGAGCCGGAAGTCTGTCTCGAAGGCCGGGTCGGCACTGTCGAACCGATCCCTGCGTTCGGCATCCAGCAGCCAGGCCGCATCAAGGTCGAACACGCTCTCCGGATAGGGTTCGGCGGACCGCCTGCGCGCCTCCACATGCAGGCACCAGCCAGTGCCCAGCCGCTTGAGGGCATTGTTGAGCCGGGCCCGCACCGCCATCAGTTCGTCCTCGGTCGAGGACTCCAGGTCGGGTCCCCGGAACCGCAGGGCGGTGGTGAACGACCCGTCCTTGTTCAGCACCACGCCGGGGGCCACCAGAGCGGCCCATGGCAGATGGTCGGCCAGGGCGGCGGGCCGGCGGCGATGCTCCTCAAGAAACCGCATGGCCCGTCACCCGTCCAGATGCCCGGGCAGCGCCAGATGGCGTCGCAGGACATCGAAGAAGCGGCGATCGGCGCGCGCCGCCGCCAAGCCGATCGCATGGGCGACCGCCCACCACAGCAGGCCCAGCCACCAGATGCGGAGTGCCAGCCCCAGCACCATGGCCACCGTTCCCATCAGAATGGCGTAGTCGCGCGGCATGCCCGCCATCAGCACGGGCTCGGCCAGGGCCTGGGCGACGGGCAGATCCCAGCCATCGGGACGACGATCCAAGACGGTCTGGGCCATCAGCCGATCTCCACCCCTCCGGCGAAGCCGAAGAAGTCCAGGAAGAAGGTCGAGGCCGCAAAGGCGATCGAGAGGCCGAACATGATGCCGAGACCGCGTCGCATGGACGACCCGTTCTCGCTCATGGCGATGCCGGCCCCGAAGATGACGACAGCCACCACGGCGGCCGCCTGAACGACGGGTCCGGTGATGGACTGGACCACCTGTTGAAGGGGGCCTTCCCACGGCATGCCCGAGCCTCCGGCCAGGGCCGGTCCGGCCAGAAAAAGGCCACAGGTAATCGCTGCGCCGCACAGGCGGCGTTGAAGTCTGCGCATGGTCCGCTCCCTTGGCGTTCAGCGCTTTCCAGAGCGCCGCGACTCATTGCAAGCAAATCCATCCACAGCCTGTCAATCCTATTTATTAACAATATTTCAGTAACTTACATGCGACTTCTGAGAGACTTTTCAGCAAGTCGATGAAGGGTCGCGTCGACTTGCCCGGTCCGATGTCGTCGCGACGCTTCCACGACTTGGACCGACTTGCGTAGACTCCGCGCGACCGTTGACCCTGGCCGGGATCGCTACATTCAGCGGCGGGGCGATCGCGACCCCGGCCCTGGAACCAAGGCAGGGCTCCATCGCTCGCGATCTCTGAAAGACCGGGGTTGCCAAAGGGGATAAATCCGTATGGGCCGGGCTCGCGAACATCGAAAGTCTTCGTTCCGCTCGAACGACAAGCCGCATTCGCCTCGACCCGATCCACAGTCCTCCGCCCGGCGGGTCGACCCTTCGCCCTTGATCGGGTGAATGCACCTCACGGTAATCCATCGATGTCATGATCTACATATAGACCGAAGTCTTGAAATGCGGTCGATATGTGATACAGACACGCATGCCCCGCGCCTCTGCTGCAAAGACCGCCCTGCCCGACCCGAGCCGACAGGCTCTGGTCAAGCTCGGACGCGATCTGGTGACGGCCCGTACGCGCCGCCGGATTCCCCAGCAGCTGATGGCCGACCGTATGCTCATCTCGCGCGGGACGCTGCGCCGCCTCGAAGCCGGCGACCCGACCGTGGGCCTGGGGGTGCTCGCCAGCGCCCTGTTCATTCTCGGCCTGACCGGCCGGCTCGGGGATCTTGTCGCTGCGGATCTGGACCGGGTGGGCATCAGCGAGGAGGTTTCGCGCCTTCCGCGTCACGCCCATGCGCCCGCAGATCCGGACCTGGACTTCTAGCGCCATGGCCCGCGTCTCGACCATCGTCTTCGTCCATCTCGACGGCCAGCCCGTGCCCGCCGGACGTCTCGTCATGGTCGACGAGCCCCGCAACGCCTACGCCACCTTCGCTTATGGACGACGCTATCTGGAGCGCGCCGATCGCGTGCCGATCGATCCGGTCCAGTTGCCCCTTCCGGAGCCCGGCCGGGACGTTGAGTTCCGCACCCAGGAGGATTTCACGGTCTTCAACGGCGTCCGCGACGCCGCCCCGGACGGCTGGGGCCAGTACCTCATGTACAAGGCCATGGGCGATCGTCTCCCGACCGACGCTGACCTCATCCTCGCCTCGGGTGAACACCGCGTCGGCGCCCTGGCCTTCGGCCCGACGCCCGCCGCCCCCCAACGGCTGACGCCCTGGGGCGAGGGCGATGCGCCCGGTGAAGAGTTCAGCCTGGACGTCCTGGCCGAGGCCGTGGAGCGGGTTCAGAGCGTCGACCAGCTCGACCCCGACCTGCGCACCCTTCTCAGCGCCGGCTCATCCCTGGGCGGTGCGCGACCCAAGGCCGCAACGGAGATCGACGGCCAGGCCTGGATCGCCAAATTTCCATCTCGCAACGACACCTATCCGGAATGCCGGATCGAACTCGCGACCATGCGGCTGGCCGCCGAGTGCGGCCTCGACGTTCCGTCGCTGGACTTCCGGTCCGTTCTTGGTCGCGACATCTATCTCATCCGGCGCTTCGACCGCCGACGGGACGGCAATGCCGTCTACCGCACCCCCTTCGCCTCTGGCCTGACCCTCCTGGGGGCGCATCAGGGCGACACAGGCCGGCACGGCTACGCCGATATCGCCGAGGCGCTTCGCCGCCATGGCGGCGATCCTCGCCGCGACCTGCGAGAGCTGTGGCGCCGGATGCTGTTCAACATCCTCGTCACAAATGACGACGACCATCTGCGCAACCACGGTTTCCTGCTGGGCCAGGACGGGTGGCGCCTGTCGCCCCTCTACGATGTCGTGCCCAAGCCGCAGGTGGGACGGGACCGGACGCTCGTGCTCCGGGTCGGGCCCGAAGGGCGAGCGGCCACGGTCTCCAACGCCCTGGCTGGAGCCGCTGTCTTTCATCTGACGGCAGAGGAGGCCGAGGCCGAGGCCGAGGCAATGGCCGGCATGGTCCGGCGGCGATGGGATACCCTCTACGCCGAGGCGGGGGTCAGTCTCGCGGATCGTGGACGGTTCGCGACATGCTTTCGTCAGGCCGACCCGACGCTCGACCCGGAACCCGCGGCCTGAGATCGGCTTTTGCGGCGTGTTGCCGCCTCAATCCGCGCCACACTCCGGATAGACGTGATCGAGAAGGCCGTCCTGAGAGACGAGCCGGGCTTGCGCGGCGTCCGGCCGGGCTTCGAGATGACGACGACAGCCGTCGCGGATCGTTTCGATCGGTCCCGGCAAGACGAACGAGTCGACCATATCACCCGCAGCGTTGATCAAAACGATTCCCCACATACAACTCAGTTCGACCGGCAGGAGAGCCTCGTCAAGGCGGGGGACGCTTGGCGGGTTGGCCATCCGGCCGGTCCGGGCAATGATGGCTTATGGCAAAATACGATCCCCTGTGCCATTACCTGGCGCGCCAGAAGAGCGGCACCGTCAGTCTGACCTTCACCGAGATCGAACGGTTGATCGGGGGCATGCTTCCCAAAAGCGCCTTGCGGGACGACTGGTGGGCCGATCTCGCCGAGCCTGATCCGAAACACGTCCAAAAGCGCGCCTGGCGCGCCGCAGGCTACACGGCTGTTCGGGTTCCTGGCCAAGACCGGGCGCGTTTCGACAGGGTGTCCACGCGATGACGGACGCCGTCACAGCCAAGGATCGACGAGACGCGGAGCGGCTCGCTCTGTCCCTGGTCGAAATCTGCGTGCGCAACACCCAGCTCGAGACCCTGCATGCCGGTACCTCACCGCGTTCGAAGTGTGGGGATTTCAGCGATGTGACGGTCGTCACGCCCTATGGAGACATCGCCTGGACCGACCTCAGCCGGATTTCGGATGAGGAGATGAAGGCCCTGATGATCGAGGTCGTGGATCGGGTCTTCACCTTTGTGAGTTTTCCCGAGGTGATGGCGGGTCTGCGGACCTCGACGGGACGCTGGGACCGACCTCGCCTGGATGAGAATCTGATGAAGACCGTTCGGCGCCGACAGGCCGGCAGCGAGACCGGAGAGCCGGGCGCAGATCCCGATCGAGCGGATATGCCCAGGTCGATCTGACCGGATTGATGGCCGGGTCCTCCAGGATTTTCAGGGCCTTCGGCTGCTCTTACCTTGGAGGCAGTCTATATATTCAACCGCGCTCTGAACAATGTCTGCCCCAGTGACAGGATCCGAACCTTCGACTCCAAGGGCGTGAGGCCTTCGGGCGAACATTCAGGGCCGTCCGTTGCCCGCTTGCGTCCAGCGCGCCTTGGCGGAAGACGTTTCATGCCAGTGATCGGACCTGATAGTGGCCATCGACAAAGCCCTCGACCGCAATCACCGCATCCACACGACGTCCTTGGGGGGTTCGCCGGATATGAACGACCCTGTCCACGGCCTCGCCGATGGTCCGTTGCGGCACCTGACTGGACACCTCGGCGATCAGGTCTTCCACCCGTCGCAAGGCCTCGCCGGCAGAGTTGGCGTGCACCGTCGACAATCCTCCCGGGTGACCCGTGTTCCAGCTCTTCAGGGTCTCCAGCGCGGCTGCCCCGTCCCTCATCTCCCCGATGACGATCCGGTCGGGCCGCATGCGCAACGCGTCGCGGACCAGGTCCACCACGCCGATCACAACGGGCTGCCGACGGGTCAGCACCGCGACAACATCCCAGGCGGAACACTGCAGCTCCGGTGTGTCCTCCACCAGGAACACACGATCCTCCGCGAAAGCCGGTTCGGCCAGCACGGCATTGGCCAGGGTCGTCTTGCCCGATCCCGTCCCTCCTGAGATCAGGATGTTCTTCCGGTCTGACACAGCGCTGCGCAGCGCCGCCGCCTGATCCCCGGTCATCACGCCATCCCGCACATAGTCGTCCAGCCCCCAAATCACGGCCGGGCGCTTCCGGATCGAGAAGGTCGGCCCCGCCGAGACCGGCGGCAGCAGGCCCTGGAACCGCTCGCCCGTCCCAGGCAGCACCCCGGCCAGACGCGGATCTTCCCGAGTCACCGTCTCCCCGACATAGTCCGCGATCAGCCGTATGACCCGCTCCCGCGCCTCGACCGACAGCGTGCGCCCGGTGTCGCGCCGCCCCTCCCCGATCCGGTCCAGCACCACCCGTCCGTCGGGATTGGCGAGGATCTCGACGACCGCCGGTTCAACAAGCGCCGCCAACACGGTCTCGCCCAGGGCATGACGCAGGGCCTCCAGCTTGCGCTCGGCGACGATGGGGTGGGGCGTCATCTCAGTGCGCTGCGCCATTGGTGGGGCCGTCCGCCGGTCCCGTAGACACCGGCTCCCGGGCATGGCGTCCGGCGACGATCCGGGCAGCGGTCGCATCCAGCAGGCGTTCGATCCTGCGATCCACGGCGGCCTGCACGGTCGGATCTTCATCGATGACCGCATCGGGCAGACGGAGGAAAAAGGCCCGCGCCACCTCGACCAGCAGTTCCTGCACGATCTGCATGTCGCGCGCCGTGGATCGCATGTGATCGCGCAAGGCGTGCTCCAGACGCAGCAGCCGGTCCTCCGGATCCGCATGAGGGCTCTTCTGCAATCCCCGCGCTATGGCCCGGCCGGCCGCCTGGCTCAGCGGCATCCGCCCGCTTCGGGCCTCGCGATTAAGCCCCGTGACGATCTTGGGATCGTTCAGATAGACCTGAACGCGGCACGTCTGAGCAGCCTTCCTAGTCATGTCCCAGTCCCTGCAGTTGATCCAGCGCCGCCTGCTGGGCGGCCATCTCCTCGGCCACCCGGCCGAAGATGTCGGCGGCGCGAGCGGCCCGTTTCTTGTCGTCCATGGCCGCGATCACCTCCTTGAACAGGGGCAGGCCGGCCTCCGCGTCCTGCCCCAGGCTCCTCCGACCCGCCCAGGGATGGGGCGACCGTCCCGGGGTGTCGACGCGCAACGCCTGATCGGGTGCCAGCGACCGCGCACGCTCCCGGAAGGGCCGCCGCTGGTCATAGAGGAGTTTTTTGGTCCGCAAGGGCCGGAAGCCGGCCACGAAGACCAGCTGCTCGTCGTCTGGCAGGGCGCGGATCTCGCCGGGTTCTAGCAACGGCCTTTCGACCTCCGAGCGCGACACCGATGTGCGGCCCGCGCCCAGGCCCGCCGGCCCGCTCCGGCTTGTCCGCGTCTCCGTCACCGACCCGGTCAGTCTCGACACCTTGTCCTGGGTCAGCGGATCGAGCGCCGAGAAGGCTGTATAGACCGCGCAGTTGTCGAGGATGGTGTTGTTGACGCCATAGGTCTCCACGATGTCGTTCAGGCTCTGGGCCACGAACATCACCTTGACGCCGAAGCCGCTGAGCAGCCGCAGCGACTTCTCGAAGAAGCTGACCCGTCCCAGAAGCGGGAACTCGTCCATCACCATCAGCAGCCGATGCCGCTTCGGGCGGTCTGCCGCGTCGCGGTCCTCATGCACGGTCAGGGCCTGGGCTGAGGCGTAGAACAGCAGCCGCACGAGCGGTCGCAGCGCCGCCGCGTCGGCGGGCGCGACCTGGACATAGAGCGACACCGGCGCCTCGGCGCACATCAGGTCGCCCAGCGCGAAGTCGCACGCCGACAGCGCCCGCTCGACATCCTCGCCAGCCAGCCATTTGAGATAGGACCGCGCCGTGCCCTGGACCGAGGTCCGGAACCGGTCGTGCATGGCCGCATAACCCTTCACCGCCGTCCGGATGAAGGGATGGGTCTCCGGCTCGCCGTCCGCCCCCGTCCGGTGCAGCGCCCTGGCCATGACGTCAGCGGCCTCATCGAGATCGGCAAGCAGCTCCCGGACCCGGAGCAGCGTCTTGTCCGCGTCCTCGGCCGTGTAGAGCACATGCAGGATCACCGCCTCCAGAATCTCCGAGGCCGCCTTGTCCCAGATCGCCTCGTCGTCCCGCGCCCCGCCCGGATCGGACAGGATGGCGACCAGCCTCTGCACCTGGGCCAGTTCTCCGGGGCCGGGCAGAATTTCTGCCAGCGGGTTCCACCGCGCCGATGCCGGGTCTCTCGGGTCGAAGAACAGGCTGTGCGAGAACGCCGACCGCCACCCGGCCGTCATTCGCCACAGCTCCTTTTTGGGGTCGTGCACCAGCACGCTGGAGCTCCAGGACAGCAGTGTGGGCACGACATGCCCCCTTCCCTTCCCCGATCGCGTTCCCCCGGTCACCAGGGTTGGCCGAAGATCGGCCGTCGCGAGCAACCGACCGCCCATCACACCGAGGACGGCACCGCTCTTGGTGGTCAGGCCCGCGCGGCGCGCGTCCGCCTGGCTGCCCCAACCCCGCAGCCGAGGCCTGCCCCCGGCCTGTCCGACCAGGCTGGCCAGACCCAGGCCTCCTGTCGCGCCCAGCAGGATGAGCGACGTGCTGCGCGCCAGGGCCTCTGCGGCCTCGGTCTCGAACCTGCCGCGCCATTCCAGGATGGCCCAGGGCGGATAGAGCGAGAGCCCATCGATCGGGCGCCAGGCCGGACCGAGCACAGGCGCGGCCAGATACGTCCAGGCGAAGGTCTGGGTCGCGGCCTGAAGACCGGCGAGCAGTCCAAGGCTCATCAGCAGCAGACGGAGCATCATCTCAGTCCGACCTCAGATCCAGGCCGAGGCGCCCAGCCTCGGTCTCGAGGACCAGCGCGCCTGCCGCGTCGATCCTCCGCCAATGATAGGTCCGGAGACACTCAAGGATGCGCTGGGGGTCGCCGTGGTCCAGGGCCGCGACGAGCGAGGTCGCCTCCTCGTCGATATCCCCGAAGACGCGGCGTTCCGGCTCCAGCAGGACATGAAGCTGGCATCCCACCCGTTGGAAGGCTTCGGCCAGAACCGGATTGCCCGCCATCCGGACCAGCTGGTCCATCCGTGCGCGGGCGTCCGGCGCGCCGGTCGTTTCGGCGACTGGAGGGACGCGGATGATTGTCGTCAGTGCCAATCCGATCTCTAGGCAGTGCAGCCGAAAGGCGAAGCGATCGCGGATCAGCGCGACGTCAAGCCGAGGGGCCAGATAGCCGCCCGACGGGGATCGCTCGATCAGGCCCTCACCGTAGAGGTAGGCCAGGGCCTCTCGCACCGGTGTCGTCGACAGGCGAAGGCGACGGGCTTCCTCTGCGATGACGATCGGCGATCCCGGCGCGAACATCCCGCTGCGCGCATAGGTGCGCAGGGTCATGAGCGCCATGTGAAAGGGATCCCGCCGTCGGGTCACGGTCGTCTCCAGTCAAGCCAGGCCTGACTATCGACGCCGAATCCCTGACGTCCAGCCACCGGACCGCCGCCAGGGCCTTACCCGCCACAAATGGTCGGATGCCCCGCTGATTTTCGGCGGACCGTCCGCCACTTTGTGGCGGTGCATGGTCGCTTACGCTCAGAAATCGCAACTCATCGTTGATCGAAACTTCGTCAGCACCCAACATAAGACTCGGAAAGGTCGCGTGGATGAGTGGTGCCCCTGCAAATGCTCCGCGCGATGGCGCGCTCCTGTCCGAGGCGCTCCGACAGGTACGCAGGCATCGCGGCCTGACCGCTGCGGAAACCGCCTCCAGGATGCATATCGCCAAGCGGACCTACGAACGGTTCGAGGCCGGACGGACACGGCTGAACATGGATCATATCGCCCGGTTCGCTCGGGCCACGAACTGCGATCCCAACGCCATCCTGATGGCCGTCGTGATCGGCGCGCCGGACTTTGCCCGCCGCTGCTGCGACAACCGGATGGCGACAATCCTGACGATCGCCCTTCAGAAGTTCGACGCCCGCGTCGGCGACCGGGTCTCCGATCTCCACATCCATGCCCTGATCTCGGCGGTCACGGACATGTTCGACGGCCTGGAGGCCACGCTCGCGCGCGACGAGGCCGCCGCCTGGCTGAAGGCGGGCACCGAGGACCTGACCGCCAAACGTCCCAAGCCGGGACGCTGATCAAATATACTCCAGATATAGTTTTGAAGTCCGCAAACCTCGGCGCTCACTAGGTTGGCCACATCCGTGGCAATCAACCAAGGAGACGACCATGACCACCCCAACCCTCCGCATCGTCGCCATCGGCAGCGCCCGGGCCCTGACCCAGGCCGAGCTCGACGGCCTGTTCGCCGAGATCGGCATCTACGTCAGCCGCACGCCGATGTGAAAGTTTGGGCGGTTCATCGATACCGGTGGATCGCCCAGATTTCAGTCGATGCCCCAAGCCCTGCTAGACGCGTTGTTTCTGCACCCAGACGTTCATCTGGCGTGGTGCGACGACGACATCGTCATTCTCAATGTCCAGGCCGACGAATACGCCTGCGTGGTCGATGGCGGTAAGATGATCCGCCCAGGCCACTCGCCTGGGACGGTGCGGGTCAGTGATGTCCTGTTTGCGGAGGAGATGCTGAAAGCGGGACTGCTCTGTCCCCACGCCACGAACGGCCGTCGTTCCGTCCCCAAGATGCCGCCAGAGCGCGCGCTGGAAGCGTCCCGGTCGCCGCGCCGCAGAGACCTGTTCGGCGCTGCAGCGACCGGGTTCCGATCGAAGAGACAGTTTGTCCGAAGCTCGATGGCGGACCTCGTTTCAATCCCGAACCTCCTGACCGCCCAGCGCGGCTGCGCTCCTCTCGACAGGGCAGGCGAAATGCTGGCGGCATTTCAGGCCGTTCAACCCTGGCTGCCCGACACCGGCGAATGCCTCCAGCGGGCATTCATGTTGCGCAGCTACCTGCATGCATCGGACATCACCACAGACTGGGTTTTTGGCGTCAGAACCTGGCCGTTTCTCGCCCACTGCTGGATCCAGATCGACGACAGGGTCGTCGGGGACACCGTCGAACGTGTCAGCGGGTTCACTCCGATCCTGGTCGTTTGATGGGCGACTATCTGGTCACGGCGCATGACCCCGGGAACGAGGCCGGCACCGTTCAGTCTGCGGCGCTCCGCCGGCATGCTGAGGCAAACGGCATGACGATCCGTGAGCTCAACCCAAACTGCTGGCTGGGGCGATGGGGCGCGCGCCCCGTGAAGCTCACCACTGTCGGACCCTGGTCTCTGATCGGCGACGTCCTGGATCGCCGAAAACCGAACCTCGATGACCCGCCGATTTTCTCTCCTTGGAGCTATGAGAAGAAGCTGTTCGCTCGGGTCTGGGGCCGGTTCGTGGGCCTGTCGTTTGGACCACGAGGCGCGCTGACCGCGGTCTTGAGAGACCCGTCTGGCAGCCTCGAGTGCCTGACGTGGAACACGGGGGCTCTGACCCTGGTCTCGTCTCATGTTCCACCCTGGCTGGTCACCGCCTTACGACCGGACTGGCGGATTGACTTCGAGCGGGTCTCCGCCGCACTGCATGATCCGCTGCTCACTTCCGGTATGCCGCTCCTGACAGGCCTGACGTCAGTCTTGCCGGGATCGCTGCAGCCCCTCCCCTCAGGTGAACCCGTCGTCCTCTGGCGTCCGGACTGGATCGCTGCCCGAAGGAACGCCGCGTCGCTTCCAGAAGATGCGGCTGCCGCGATGTTGTGCTCCGCCGTGGAGGAAGCCGTCGAAGGCTTCTTGGGACTGAGCGATAATCCAGCGGTCGAGATTTCCGGGGGCCTGGATTCCAGTCTCGTCGCGGCTTCCGCCCGATCGGAATCGCGAGAACAGGTCCGGTGTTGGATGAACGCCTACGGTCCCGACAGGTCCGCCGATGAACGGCACTACGTCGCCGATCTCGCGGAGCATCTGTCGATCACGCCGGACTATATCGCGCGCGCGACGGGGGTTGTGACCCCCGCCCTCCTGCAGTCGATGCCACACGGCATTCGTCCCGCCCTGGCAGGCCTCGACGGACTGCACGACGCGGACTGGGCATCGCGGTTCAGGCGCGCCGGCGTTGAGGCGGTTCTGACCGGCAAGGGCGGGGACTCGCTGTTCATCCAGCCCGCCAACACACTGGTCTACCAGGACGTCTGGCATTCTCTTGGTTGGAGAGCACTGGGATCGCCGGCCTTGCCTCGACTGTCCCGATGGACCGAGCGGTCGGTCTGGTCGTTGGTCTCAGAGGCCATTCGCCGCCCTCCTCCAACCCGAAATCAGAATGCGCTCCTGCGGCCCCTGCCATCCGGTGACCGGGCGCAGCATCCCTGGATGACAGACATCGATCATCTCGCTCCCGGGAAGGTTTATCAGATCGCCGGGCTGGTCAACGCCCTCCAGTTCCACGGCAGATCACTGCAAAGCGAGGCGGTGGACGTGCTTCATCCTCTGCTGGCCATGCCGGTCGTGGAGCTCTGCCTCTCCTTGTCGACCCCGGCCCTGACATGCGGTCGGCGAGACCGGGGCCTCGCTCGGCTCGCCTTCACCGACCGCCTGCCGAAATCGATCCTCGATCGGCGGTCCAAGGGCGAGATGACGGCCTTCTACGGGCATATGATCGCCGGCGGTCTCGATGTGCTGCGGCCATGGCTGCTGGACGGCAGGCTTGCCGAGGAGGGCCTGATCGACCGGGACAGGGCGTCGGTTCTGCTCACGCCGGAGAGCCTCATCTGGAGGGGCGGCTACGTCGAGATCATGCTCACCGCCGCGTTTGAGGGTTGGGTTCGCCACTGGGAAGCGATCCTGTCGCCATCGGAAGCCGAGTTTCGGCCAGAATCCCGTTGAGCCAGTCAAACATCTGACCGTAGACGTCTCGAATGTTGGCCGGGCTGGAGAACAGGTGGCCCTCGCCCCAGTAGACGATATAGCGGGCGCTTCGTCCCTGGCGATGGAGGGCGGAGAGCATCCGCTCCGACTGCGTCATCGACACATAGTCTCTGTCGGCGGTGATCAGGAGCACGGGGGCCCGGATCTTGTCCGCCGCCAGGTAGGGGCTCGCGCTCGCATAGCCCAGGACATCGCTCCACGGCGGCCCGCCCATGGCAGCCTGTCCGTTTTCCACGCCCCCGATCTTCTGATTGAGGGTGAACCACTCGCCCGGCCAGATCCGGCTGTGAGACAGGAACTCTCCCCAGTTGCTCGACAGGTCTGTCGGGGCGGCCCACGCGATGTAGCCGCGATAGCGTTCGGAACGGGCCGCGACGGTCAGCGCGACGTAGCCACCGAAACTGTGCCCGACCAGCACGATCCGGTCTTTCGGCAGCTCAGTGTGCGCGGCCAGCGCGGCATCGACGGCCATGTCGAGCCCGGCTTCAAAGTCCGCTGCCATGGTCAGGCGTTCACTCTCCGTTTCGTTGGGGAAGGATGGCGAGAGGACCGCAAAGCCTCCAGTCGTCAGCATCTGCGGTCGGGGTCCTCGCTGAAGCGATGTGGCATCGACATACCGTCCATCATCACTCCCACCAGGGTAGGCCAGAACGAGAAGACCTTTGACCTGCGAAGCCGTCCTGTCTGCCGGCAAATAGAGCCAGCTCGTGGCTGGGCGTCCGAGGCGGTCTAGGTGCGGTACCGGCAAGGGACGCGGCACCGCGATGGTCTCGAACTGGGGGTTCGCCCTGGCCAGGATCTTCACGCCTCCTTGCCCTGTGACGCTCAGGGTTTCGACGCCGTCATCCAGGCACGCGGTTGCGATCCGGCTTTCGGATGCCGCCCTCACGAGGGCCAGGCCCGGGCAGTCCGATACCGACGTCTGGGCCGTCTGCCCTCCCCTCACGTCCCGCACCGACAGCGACGCGCCGTTCGCGGAGGCCACCCAGTCCCGTCGCGGTGGATCGTTGACCCGCAGTCGGAGCGGCTGCATCTGGCTCGAGGTCTGCGCACCCGCAATCCGTTCGTCCGCCGGTGAAAGCCGAGTGGCGGCGCCAAAAGCGTTGAGATGCCATAGCGCGCCATCGGCGAAGGCCAGCGCCCCGGTCTTCGTCACTGCGGCCAGGCTGGTCGGCGGCTGCACAAAATCTTTCGTCAGGGCCCGGGGACCCGTCGCGTCAACAAGCCACCAGTCGAACCGATCGGAAGACGCTCGGCGCCCATAGAGGACGGGTCTGTCCCCCAGCCACCCCGCCCTCACGGCCTGGAACTCGTCGATGACGAGACCGGGGGCCAGAGGCCGTAGCCCCGCGAGATTCGGCCTGTCCGTCTCGCCATCGAGATCGACCGTCAGCAGTCCCCCATCCGACCAGTTCGATCCATCGCGACGGGCCCAGATCAGAACGGCTCGGGAAGCGGCTGACCAGCTCAGGAGATGCGGGGCCACGTCCAGGTCCGGGTCGATCGAAACGGTCCGGCCCGTCTTGGCGTGAAAGAGCGCCAGCCGGCTGCGGTGCAGCACCGGACTCTGGACGACAGGCTGCGCTGGATCCAGCGCGACTGGACCTGTCGATGTCAGGACCGCGACCCACACACCGTCCGGCGATGTCGCGAAGTCCCTGATCGCGCCGGTCGCCAGGGTCCGGACGTCCGCTGTCACGGCATGGATCACGACCGTCCGCAACGTCGGCGTCGGTTCGTTCGTCCTGAGCTCGCCGCCCACCGTGTCGACAATCAATCGCGAGGGCCGATCGCCGGCCGTCGTCAGCGCCCAGCGCGCCCGCATCTCCTCACTGCCCGTTCCGTCAAACCTTAGCAGCCAGGGCAGGTCTCCGGACTCTCGGACAGTCAGCGCCAGGCGATCGTCGTCGAGCCAGGCAGCGGTCGATCCGGTGACGGCAAGGTCGGCGGCCAGGTCGGTCCACCGGACCGATCGATCGGCCATCGACACGATGCCCGCTTCCAGCCGTGTGTCCGTGAGACGGTAGACCAGCAGACGCTTGCCCGTCGGCGACCATGCGCCGAAGAGCAGGCCAACCCCTTCCTCGTTGGGGAGAAGACGGACCGGTTCGGCGTCGCCCTCAAGGTCCGACATCCACAGGTCGGTGATCGCCCAGGCCGTCCGGTGGCCTCGATCGTATCGAGGCGCAGTACCGTATGGCCCCCGGCGCTCGTGGATCGCCCACCGACCGTCCGGCGAGAAGGCCACCGCGCCAAGCGATTCCATGTCCAAGACATCGTCGATCGACAACGGTCGGGATTGCGTGAACGCTGCCGTGCTGGACAGGAGCCAGGCAGCAAGCATCGTCACCGCCAGGCGGCTCATCAGACCGGGCATCGGACCGGCTCACCAGCGTCTGGTCAGTTGCAGCGCCACTATCCGGCCCAGCAGATTGGCCTGGGCGGCATCGAACCCCAGACCGATCGGTGCGTCGTAAAAGGGCGGATCGGCATCGAACAGGTTCTGCACACTGAGAGACACCTGGACGCCGTCTAACGCCGGATTCTGGGGCGACCATGCGACCTGCATGTCCACGGTGTTCCAGGGCTTGATTTCCCGGCCGACGTTGTCGTCGTAGGCCCCGACATGGTTCCAGTGCAGGCTTGCTCTGGCGTCTCCATAGGACCAGGTCGCGCCCGCTCGGGATCTCAGTCGTGTGGGATTTCCGATCAGCCCCAGACGTTGCCGGTCCGATGCGGTCGGTGTGAAGCGCGTCTTGAAATCCAGAAGATAGGACGCGTTGGCGTCGAAAAAGACGGCATGTCGCCCGAACGTCAGCGGGTAGGCGACGCTGAGGTCGATGCCCTGAACAAACACGGACGCTGCGTTAACCCAGCGGGCATCCAGGATCGCGCCGTAGGATGTCGCGGGAAACAGATCGCGGAACCCGAACGTCGGATCGTTGAGGTAGCTCTGGATGAGAGCAAGGTCCTGAGCATTGTTGCCGGGATCAACCAGATCCACGAATGGCGCGAGCGCGGGATCGACAAGCGCGCCCGTCAGGTTCTCATTGACCGGCTGGGCGATCCGATCACTGAACTGCGTATTGAAGTAGCTGCCGCTGAACCGCGGACCGCCTCGGGGCGCATATTCGAAGCCCGCCGTCCAGGTCTCTGCCGTTTCGGGCTTCAGGTCGGGGTTTCCGCCGTATCGGTAGAGGACGAGCACCGACGCGCCGTTCGCCTTGGGAACGAAGGTCGGAGCGGCTGCCGACAGATCGAACAGCTGAGGCAGGGCGGCGGCTCGGAACGAGGTTCCGAACGATCCTCGCACGAACCAGTCCGAGGCCGGTGACCAGATGATGCCCAGCTTTGGGTTCGAGGTGGTGCCGAAGTCGTCGTACTCCTCGACCCGCGCGGCCACCGACAGGTCGAGGGACTGCAGCCCTGGTCTCGCATTGGCAGGGCCGACCAGCGGAACACGGGCTTCCGCAAACACGGCGGCGATCGTCCGGTCGCGCTTCGGGACGACCGTCTCGACAGGCGCGAGTGAGGACGCGAAGGTCTCAAGGCGGCTGCCGAGGCTTTCGCGCCGAACCTGCGCCCCCAAGGCGATCTGCACGTCGCCGCCAGGCAGGGAAAACGCTGGTCCCTCCAAAAGGAGATTGACCGATTCAGCCCGGCTGCGGTCGTCGGCGCTGGAATAGCCGCTCCCGATGAAGTCCAGAACGTTTTGAGTGTTGGCCCGCCCGTCTCCGAACGGATTGAAGTAGCCGTCGCGAACGGCGGAATAGGTCGTGGCAGGGTTGTCGGCGGTATTGCCCAGCGCCTCGTTGAGGAACAGCGAGTTGACCCGATTGCCGGTGCGGGTCCTTCCACGCTCTTCGGCGAACGCCAGATAGCCCTCCAAAGACCAGTCCGGCCCCAAGGCAATCGAGCCCCCTGCCGTCAGTCCGAGACTGCGCGAACTGCCTTCGCGTCGCGTGACCCCGAGATCATTGATGAACGAGTAGCCCAGAAGATGGGCGGATGCCCCCGTCGGGGACACGAAAAAGGGGTTCGCCCTGGTCACCTGAAAGATTGTGGCGGTGGTGCCCGTATCGAGCCCGTACTCACGGCGGCTGAACCGCAGATCCGCCGACAGCTCCACCCGATCCGAGAGGTCCTGACGTACTCGCCCGTAGACGCTGTGGCGTTCGGTTTCGGGGATCAGATCGACCCCTTGCAGCTGGTTGGACAGGCTTCTTTCCCCTGCCGCGAAATCACTGGGAGACTGGGCCGTTCCGCTGGCGTTCGGACGGATGGCGAACTGGGAGACATAGGCGCCGGACGGCCGGTCGAGGGCGACGATGTTTCCTGGCGAGGCGAACACGGCCCGGCGATCCGTCCCTCCGAACGGTCGAAGGTCACCGTCGGCGGTGTAGGGGCGATCCGCCGAGTTCAGGGCGTTGGCCGTCTGATATTCGTAAGAGAGCAGACCGGTGCCGCTCGACCAGTCGCGACCGACGAGGTGCGACACGAGAAAGGTCTCCGCTCCACCTTGGGCAGCGGAAATCCGGGCCCGCGTTTCCTGGCCGTCGAACGAACGGCGCATGATCACGTTCACCACGCCGGCGACGGCGTCCGCTCCGTAAAGTGCCGAAGCTCCGTCCAAGAGAATGTCCACGCGCTCAACGGCCGCCGAGGGCAATGCCGACACATCCGCGAACTCGCCACGGAACCCGGTGCCCGCCAGTCGTCTCCCGTTGACCAGAACCAGGGTGGCGTCCGGGCCGAGGCCACGCAGATTGACGCCAGTCGCGAGGGCGCTGTTCGATCCCGCCCGATCGGTCAGGGTCAGGGACGCGGCGGGATTGGCCGAACCGGCGTAGTTCTGGGGAAGTGTCGCGAGAACCTCCGCGACGCTACCAAGACCTCGGGCGTCCAGCGCATCGCGATTGAGGGTCTGGACAGGCGAGGTCAGCTGTCCAGCTGCCGTCAACAAGGTGCCGGTGACCACGATCTCGTCGACTGTCGTCTCCGCTTCCACGATGGTGTTCGAAGATCGGAGGAAGATGACGCCGGGCCGGGTTTCCGACCAGGCCAGGTTTGATCCCGCGAGAAGCGCGTCGAGCGCCTGGGACGGCGTGTAGCGTCCTCGCAGCCCCGATGACTGCAGGCCCCGGACCAGCTCGCCCGAATAAAACAGTTGCTGATCCGATTGCGTCGCGAACTGGTTCAAGGCGTCCCGGAGCGACCCCGGCGGAATGTTATAGGTCCGCTGCTCCTGCGCGCAGGCGCTCGAGCTGATGGCGATGACGCAGGCAGCAGATGCAATTCCGGACAGCAGACTCAGACGACGCATTCGTAATCCCTCCTCAACGCCCCCGTGGCGTCAAGTAAGAGACAGTTCAGACCCCGGCTGACCCTTGAGCCGTTCTGGATTTATTTTCGTCGGACGACAGAAGCACCGACCCGTCCGCCTGCGCCGTGGCCCTCAGACCGAACACCGCCGAGGCCGTCGAGACGAACGCCTCGCGGTCTCCGGTCCTGAACACCCCGTTCACCGGCTCGCCGTCCCAGGTGCCCGGCTCCAGGATCACCTTGTCTGTCAGATAGCGGTTAACTTCCGACACCGCTTCGGCCATCGGCGTGTCCCGGAACACGATCCGTCCGTCCGTCCAGCCCGTCACGCTCTCGACGTCCGCGGCGCGCGCATGGACACCTGAAGGCGTGACCTCCACAGACTGCCCCGCAGCCAGCCGCCGGGTCGCCCTACCCTGCCCTTCGGTCGCTACCTCGATGACGCCAGAAACCAGGGTCACGCCAACCGAGCCAGCATCCCGCCGCACGTCAAACACAGTGCCCAGGGCCCGGACCTCGGTCAGGCCTGCCTCGACGACGAACGGTCGACGTATATCACGCGCGACGGTGAACATTGCCTGCCCCTGCTCCAGGTCGACAAAGCGAGCCCCGCGTCCGTAACGCACCCTAACACGCGACGCGGTATCGAGCCGCACCGACGACCCGTCGGCCAGCTGAACCAGACGCTGCTCACCGATATCGGTCTGATAGACGTTCCGTGTCTCGAACCAGGACCAGCCGCTGAAGGCCAGCGCACTGCTTGCTGCTAAGGCGGTCAGTCCCCAAGCCACCTTTGGCAGCGCGGACGACCGCTTCGATGATCGGCGGGACAACGCCTCGTGAATGGCTTGATCAGCCACCGGATCACCAGCCAGCTTGCCAACAGATGTCCAGGCGGTCTCCACCCGTCGATAGGCGTCGGCGTTCGCCGGATCCGAACGCCAGGTGAAGAACGCCTCGAGGGTTTCGGTGCTCACGGAGGTACCACCGAGCCGGCTGTGCCAGCGCGCCGCCTCCGTTTCCGCCGTACCAACCCGAACCTTTGGGTTGTTCATGGTGCGCCTCATCTAGCGCCGAAGCTGGGCGGCACAGTGGGCCAAGGCCTTGGTCATGCGCCCCTCGACGGTTTTGGGACTGATCCCCAACTGCTCTGCGATCTGTGCATTCGACAGACCGACGATCCTAGATAGCACAAAGACATCACGGAGCGGCACTGGCAACCCAAGTAGGAGCTGTTGTGCCAACACCTCTGTCAGCTGCGAGGCCTGCTCGTGCCGTTCGACAAGGGCCTGCATTGCATACTTCTGTCGAACGCCGCGCTTCAGGCCCATGTTTCGCGCGACGTTCGACGCGATCGTTAAAAGCCATGCCTTCGGGTGATCTATGTCTTCCAGCAGTGGATGCGGCACCATCCGTAGCCACGTCTCTTGGGACACTTCGTCAGCCTCGTCGGCACCGTATCGCTTAGCCAAGCGATTCTTCAGCCACTCCGAATGACGAACATAAAGCTCCGTCGCCGTCTGGTGCTTGATCACTGGATGAGAATTGTGAACGGCCATCTTCCACACCGACCCGGGCAAATCGGGTGTTATGGTGAGCAACATATTGCTAGCTGTATAGCACCTTTTCTCGTTGGCCCGTTTAGCCGACCCATCGGGAATGGATTGGAAGGCTCAACTAGGGACCAATGTATTGCGCTTTAGGACGCAGCAAGGCTTGTCTCAGCAGACCCTAGCAGGCAACGCCGAGCTTTCGCTTCGGTACCTTGCTGGAGTGGAGAGAGGCGAAGAGAATCCGAGCTTGGAAACCATTGTCGCTATTGCAGATGCCATGAGTATCGAACCTGCCGATCTCTTCGCAATAACCTGCGGCGACGGCATTGAAACCACCTGATCAATTTGGACTTCAAGGCCGCCTTTCTGAGGCAACATATTGCTAGCCCTATAGCACCTTTTCTACTCAGCGGGTTCCAACGATCCATGGCATATGGATTGGAAGGCGCATGTCGGCAGGAACATACTGAAGTTCCGGAATGTCCAGGGTTGGTCGCAGCAGACTCTGGCCAACGAAGCTAATTTGTCGATTCGATTTGTGGCAGGCGTTGAGCGCGGGGAAGAAAACCCGAGCTTGGAAACCTTGATTGCCATAGCCGACGCGCTTCAGGTGAAGCCTGCGCAGCTTTTGGACTAGTTGCTTGTGGCTTCGCTGAGCGGAACGCGAGGCACAGCTAATTGCAGGCAGCCGTTCTCGGGAGTCGCGAACGCGCCAACAGCGGAAATTGGCTCGACGCCAAAGAGCAGACGTCCACTAAGACTCGAGCGGCAGGTCCTTCGAGGAGCGTGAGGTGATGACCACCACCTATCTGGCGCTCACCAAAGGATCGGCCGCCACGGATGACACGCATCGCCAGATCATTCTCACGGCGCTCTTCCGCAACTCCTCGGACGGCATAGTCAAGGACGACAGCGGGTTTGACCCCTCTCTCGCCGCGATCCTGGCGTGCGGGGATGGGCGGCCGTACGCCCTAGCGATCGTTCTCCGACAGGGTCTCCAGCGCGAGGCGGGCGAACACGGAAAAGGGTTCCAACCGCTCGGCGTGCAGAACAAGGATCCCCTCTTCGTTGCTTAGGGACAGGCCGGACCCGGCCAGCCAGTCGCCAAGGTGACGGGGTGCCAGATTCTGCAGATAGAAGCGCACCAACGGATGCGGTCTGGAATGATGGGCTCCGAGGACGCCGCCGTTGCAACTCAGAAACGGATGCGCTCCGGAGGCGATCAGGGCCACCGTCGCGGCGGCGACGCCCACGTCCAGATGCCAGAGGGCTTCAACATCGTCCTGAACCTCCCGATTGGCGAGGAACGCTCGTTCGGCGGCACCGGAATCCGGCGCGCCCCGGAACTGACCCAGGAGTTGATCTTCTCGTGAGATGCAATCGGCAAGATCGGTCACGCTCAGGAAACTGAGATCAAGGTATTCCTGATTGCCGGCGAGGAAGCCCTCGTCTTCCGCGGCTTCGATTTCAGCGACCGACAAAACGGCCAGACCTGTCAGATCCAGCGCCTGCCCCGCTGCAGCGCCGTGAGTCCCCATTTGTTGATCGTCGTCAGCCATGCCGACCATGCGTCCTCCTAGTTGAGAGCCTAGGGCGTCCACAGGAGTCGAGTAAGAAGAACAAAAAAGGAACTGGACCTTGGCTGACCGCGGCGCCAAAGTGGCGCCATGAGCGAATCTCCATCCGCGCCCGCCACCTTCGACCGCCTCAATCTGCGCCTGCCGGGCGAGGTGTTCACTGCCATTGATGCGGCCCGGCTGGCCCGACCGGGCCATGTGTCGCGTAACACTTGGCTAACCGAAGCGGTGCAAGAAAAACTTGCACGCGATGGTTGGACCGTGAGCGAGGCCGTGGAGCGTCGACATGGGTAGCTTCTACGAGTTCTTCGCCGGCGGGGGCATGGCCCGGGCCGGACTGGGCGAGGACTGGACCTGTCTGTTCGCCAACGATTTCGACCCTAAGAAGGGCGACGCCTATCGCGCCAACTGGGGCGACGCCGGCGAGTTGCAGGTCGAGGACATTCGCAAGCTGAACGCCGCGCACCTTCCGGGATCGCCCGACCTCGTCTGGGGCAGCTTTCCCTGCCAGGATCTTTCGCTGGCCGGCGTGGGCGCGGGCCTGGCGGGCGAACGCTCTGGCGCCTTCTATCCGTTCTGGGATGTCGTCCGCGGACTCGCCGCCGACAGCCGCTCCCCAAAGCTCGTCGCGGTGGAGAACGTCTGCGGCTCTTTGACCTCCCATGGCGGCGAAGACTTCAAGGCGATCTGCAAGACCTTCTCCGAGGCCGGGTACCGATACGGCGCTCTCGTGATCAACGCGGATCTGTTCGTTCCGCAGTCGCGCCCTCGCCTCTTCGTCATCGGCGTTCGGAACGATATGGAGCTGCCTTGCGGGCTGACGTCGCCTCGGCCCTCCGAACCGTTCCACACCAAGGCTCTGCTGCGCGCGGTCGATAGCCTGCCGCCCAAAGTCCGGGCAAACATGGTGTGGTGGAATCTGGCGGCCCCGGAAGCCCGCAAGGACGTGTTCGCGGATCTGATCGAAGAGACCCCCGACAGTGTGGATTGGCACACCCCCGCGGAGACCAACAAACTTCTCGCCATGATGTCCAAGGTCAACAAGGCCAAGGTCGATGAGGCCAAGAAGGCCGGTCGCCGGATCGTCGGCGGCGTCTACCGCCGCACCCGCTTCGACGAAAAGGGCGTGAAGGTGCAGCGCGCCGAGGTGCGGTTCGATGACGTCGCGGGGTGCTTGCGCACCCCGGCCGGCGGCTCCAGCCGCCAGACCATTCTGGTGATCGATGGCCCAAAGGTTCGGTCGCGTCTGATCTCCGCACGGGAGACGGCGCGGCTCATGGGGCTGAAGGACGATTACGTCCTGCCGCATCGCTACAACGACGCCTACCACCTGACCGGTGACGGCGTCGCGGCCCCGGTCGTTGCTCATCTGCGGCGCGAGATTTTCGAGCCGGTGCTGGCGGGACCGGTTCCCTACGAACAGGCCGCCTGACGGCATGGCGTCCGAAGAGCCCGGGGCAAGTCCGACAGACGCCCCGCAGTCTCAGGACGGTCTCACGGGCCGCCTCGCGGCCTTCGCTGATGAGCACGCCATCCGCTCCAAGGGCGCCCTGGGCCTGCCCTTGGTTGTGACCGACCACGCGCGGACCATGGGCCTTCCCCTGGATCCGGCACGCCTCCGCACGGAGAAGGAGGGACAGGTTCTCGGGCTCGGCAAAGGCAAGGTCCAGCAGGTGCTCGCCCGCCACGGCATCGACCGGGTGCTCGCCGAAGAAGGCGGCCGAACCAGCCGCGGCTCCATGGGCAAGATGACCGCCTACGTCGCCCTGCTCAATGAGCTTTATGCCGAAGGCGACAGCGCGCTCGACCTGGACCAGGTCGAGGCGTTCTGGATTTCCAGGGTCCAGCTCTTCTTCGCGGGCAAACCGCTGGTCATGCGACTCGATCCGCAAGCCAGCTTGCGCACCGCCTTCCGCAATCTGTTCGAGCAGGCCGGAGTCCGTCAGCGCGAAACGCCCGGCACCATGGTCGTCGGCACAGTGCTCCAACATCTGGTCGGCGCGAAACTCGAAGGGGCCTACGGGCAGGTGGAGCATCACTCGGTCTCCACCAAGGATGAGGGTCAGTCACGTCCTGGCGATTTCTCAATCGGGGATCTGGCGATCCACGTCTCGACCGCCCCAGGCGAAGCCCTAATCCGCAAATGCCAAACCAACCTGTCCGGCGGGCAGCGACCTGTCATCCTCACACTGGGGCGGGGCGTCACCTTGGCGACCGGCCTGGCCGAGAATGCCGGCATCGCCGATCGCATAGACGTGTTCGACTCCCACCAGTGGCTCGCCGCCAGCGCGCTCGACCACGGCGGCGACAGTCCGCAGGCCCGCGCTTACGAGATCGGTCAGTTGCTCGAGATCTACAATCGGATCGTCGAGACGACCGAAACCGATCCGTCACTCAAGATTATCCTCGCGACGGGTCGGGTCTAATCTCATACGGCTGCTTTTTGCGCTAGGAGCGGACATTGGCTCGGCGTTGGGAAGTGGACTTCCACAGCAAGTATTCTGCCGCACACCCCGGAAAAAGTGTGGCCAGCTTCAACGGCGGCCCTCCCGACCTACATCAACCAATTAGCTCATCCAGGTCGTTCGGGACCACTGACGTCGATCCGGCCTCGCCGACATTTCATAGTCTGTCTGGGGCAGGTGCTGAAGAGCGCCGACCAACGATCCGTCCGAGATCAGCCTCGCTCAACGCGCAGCAGGGCCCCTACGACGGGCATGTGAATCCACAGATCGTCACATGCCGCGCCAGTGGCGGTCGCGATGGCTTCACCGTAGAGACCGACCTGTGGCGCATAACCGAGAGCGCGATCGTCCCAGGTGTTGAAGGCACCAGGGAAACTCTTGTGGTCGAGAATGGAGGCGCCAATGGCGTGTCGGACCAGAAGGTCGATCCGCCCCTGGACGATCTGGTCCCCGACTCGCGCCCGAACCGGGCTTTCGCGCAGTATCTCGCCGCCGGGCCATCGGTTGGCAAGCCACGTCTGGAGACGGGTCGAGGCCTCGATCGCGTCTGCGGCGGAAAGAGCCGGAACGTTCCAACGACCGAGAATGGCATCCGCATCGGCGAGGCGTTTGTCACGGTCCCTGACCGGATCGTCGTAGGCGAGGATGGCGTGCAGGGCCTCGCCCAAGGCGGCCATGTCGGTCACTCCGTCGATCCCGAGCCTCGGCCCAAGGACGATCCGCTCGGTCACCCGCCAGCCTTCACCGGTCGCGCCGCTTGGCTTCACAAAGAGGGCTGAGGCCGGCGGGCCGGCAGCCGCCCGCACCGTGACATGAGGCGCCTGCGGGTAGCGGGCGCTCGAACCGTCGTCGGCCGCAAGAACGCGAACGTCGGCAACGAAGGTCTCGTCGCCCACCCCGATGAGGTTGTCGTCAACGGCGGGCGGCGTGAGATGGGGACTCGCGTCAACCTCGTCCAGGACTTTAAACCAGGATGGACTTTTTGGCGGCGCGGCAAAAATCAGATAATCTCGCGCCCGAGTGACGCCGACGTAGAGCAGGCGGGTGTCCTCCTGCACGGCCCTGCGCCAAGCCGCCTGCCCAAACGCCGAGTTGGCAGCCGCGACCTCGAGCGCGCTGCCGCCGCCGGCCAGGTCGTAGGGCCAGGGCCAGAAGCGGATCCAGCGGTTAGCCAGCGGGTCTCGCCAGTCCATCTCGCCATCGACCTCAGCTGAAGGTTCGAACAGGCGGGCCTTCGGCTCCCAACCGAGGCCGACAAGCAACGTCATCGGCCACTCCAGGCCCTTAGCGCCATGATAAGTCATCACCTGGATGGCGTCCGCGGCCAAGCTCGGCGGGCGCTTCGGATCTGCGCCGTCGAGAGCCAGAATGAGGCCGGGAAGCGTGGCCGGGGCGCCCGACGAGGCGCACTCCGCTTCATAGGTCCGGGCGAACCCGCGCAGCGCTTCCAAGTCGTCAAAGCGGATCGCAGTGTCGCCCCAGCGCTCGATGCGAGCCATCACCTCAGGCTGGGCCACGACGGCGTCTACCAGCTCGGCGGGTGTCAAGCTAAGCGTTTCCGTCCTGACGGCGGCTAGAGCCGCAGCCACAGGCACGAGCGCGGACAAAGCTCCCTCGGGGTCTGCATCCGCGGCAGCCGCCAACCAAGCGTCTGACGCAGGGTCATCCGAGAAAAACCGGGCTAGCTCGGCTAAGGCAAGGCGATCCGAGGCGTCCGCAATCCACCGGCAGCCTGCCAGGACCAACTCGACATGTGGGGTCCGGGCCAGTCCGCTGCGCTCCACCGCCACCGGCAGGCCGGCTTGGCTCAGGGCTCGAGCGTAGCGCGCCACGTCGGTGTTGGTGCGGCAGAGGATCGCGATGTCGCCAATCGCGAGAGGACGGTGTTCGCCTGATCGGTCCTCGACCAACCACTCGGCGCCGTTCTCCAAGCTTGCGACGATCTGCGCCGCGAGCGCCTTGGCCTGCTCGTCCACCTTGCCAGTCAAGGTCCACCAGCCCAGCGCGGTCCGATCGAAGCCGGTTTCGGACCGGTTCGTGCCGGCGAACGCGTGGCTGGCGGCAGGCAGCCCCATGCGCTCGAACGATGGGGTAAACAGGGCGTTCGAAAGCTCCACGATGCCCGTACGGCTGCGCCAGGATGTCGCCAGCACGTCGGTCGAATCTCCTCCGGCCGCTGCACCAGCGAAGGCGGCCTGCGTCAGGTCTGTATCGGCGCCTCGGAAACCATAGATGGCTTGCTTGGGATCACCGACCCAGGTGCTCTCCTCGACCAGACCCGCCAGCGCCGTAAACACGGCCAACTGGAGGGGGCTGGAGTCTTGAAACTCGTCGACATATACCCGGCTGATCCGCTCCCTCAGTCGCCCAGCCATCGTCGGGTCGCGCAAAACCTCGAGTGCGAGCGCCTCCTGATCGGTGAAGTCCAGCAGGCCGCGCTGAGCCTTCCACTCTTGGTAGGCTGCCAGCGCTTCGGCCGCGCATTCAAAAGTGGAGTGGATGAAGGCCTTCGTCTCCTCGCGCAGGCGCGGGTGCTCGGCGTGCCGTCCTGCCGCAGCGCTCAGGGCGGTTATGGCCGCCGCGAAGGCGGGTCCGTCCTTCGTCGGGGCGCACTCCGCCTTGGACAGTCTGGCCCAGGCCGGCCAGGACAGGGTCTCTCCACGGCTTGCGCGCTGGTGGGCTGCCCGGATGACGTCCATGGGCTTTTTGGCCTTCACGCTGAGTTCGGCGGGCCGCGCGGCCATCGTCGCGGCGAGAGCATCCTTTAAGACCGCGTCGAGAGCCGCGCCGTCCGGTGCGGCCAAAGGCTGTAGCGACCGGTAGGCCTCTATCGACCGGTTGGCGGAGGATCGCACACCGTCGGCGTCCAGGCCGTTGGAACGAGCGAGATCTACGATCCGGCGCACGGTCCGACGCCAGTCCGGCCCCTCTCCGCCCGTGGGCGGACGCGGATCGTTGTAACCGAAACGTTCCGCCAGCTCGTTCAAGACAGGCGCATGGGCGGCGATGGCACGGTCCGCAGCCATCGAGAAAATGAGAGATTCGTTCTCCGCGCCGATTACGGCGGTGGACGGTGACCGCCCGAGATCCAAGGCGAACTCCGAGACGATCTGGCCGCAGACGGCGTTGACCGTCCCGAAGCGGGCTCCCAGCAGGCGGGCGGCGGCCTCGGTCTGGCCGTCTCCGAAGAGCCGCGCCCGGGCGCGCTCGACCAGTTCGTCGGCGGCCTTGATTGTGAAGGTGGTGGCGACGATTTCCTCGGGCGGCCGCGTGGCGACCTCGGCGGCGATGTCGCCGACGATCCGGGTGGTCTTCCCCGCGCCGGCGGAGGCGGTCACGGCTGTCAGCTTGGTCATCAATGGGCCTCGACGTTGATGCGGCACAGGCCGGTGAGGTCGCAATAGCGACAGGGGGCTTCCGGGACCTTGAAGCCGAGGTCGGTCGGCCGACCCACTGCGGAGTCCGGCAGACCGGCGGCGACGAGGACGCCTTCGCTGGCGAGCGCCGTCCAGGCCGCCCAGTCCTGGACGACGACCCGCAGAGTATCGCCGTCCGAGCGCGCCGCATCGACCGGATCCCCGGTCAGGAAGGAACCTGTTCCGGCGACCACGCGCCTTTGGCGCAGCAGAAAATAGCCGCCAGGCGCAACGGCGCCGTCGGCCCGGGCCAAGGCGTGATAGACTGCGAGTTGCACCGCCGCGCCGTCGGCGACCAAGGACACGTAGCGGCGCTCGGACCGGGTCCACTTCAGGTCGAGCACCGCGACCTCGGCGCCGCTGCGGACCATCAAGTCGATGCGACCGGTGAGCGGTAAGTTGCCGAAGCACCCCTCACGCGAAAGCTCCGCGCCGACGACTTCGAGTCCGCGCTCATGAAGCAGGCGGACGAGCGCCTCCATCGCAGCGGGCACCTGCTCGCGGGCGGCCGCAAGTTCGCCTGCGTGTTCGGGCTGGGCCAGCGGGGCGGCCATAGCGGGCAAGAGTTCGTCGAACAGCGTCGAAGCAGATACGCGCACGCCGCTGAGGGGCGGGGGCGGACCGGGCGGCAGAAGCCGACGTGCGATCTCGTGGGCGAGAGTGCCGAACAACTGGCTGGCATCTGGCAGTTCGGCATGGCGTCCTCGCCGCAGACCGAGAACGTCTTGGGCAAACCAGCCCATCTGACAGTTCAACAGCCGATCCAGGGAGGTGGCGCTCTCCACGCGACTGTCGAGGGTTGGCGACAGGTCGGCGGCAACCGTCCACTGGGGCACGCCCTGTGGGGGCTCGAGCGTATCGACGGGTGCGCGGGAAAGGCGCCGTCGCGCCAAATCAATCACAGGCTCGGCTAGCAGCCGCTCGCCCTGAAATAGCACGCCGTCCGCTGCGCCGTGGAGAATCGGGCGAAGCTGGTGCGCAAGCGGATGGGCGGTCGTCTGCTCGCCTCCGGCCAGCGCCGGCCGCACAAACAGCATCTGCTCGGCGGCGTTCATCAACACGCCCACATAGCCGGCTCCGATCCGCGCCGACACGTCGGCCGGGCTTTCCAGCGTCACACCAGCCGCAGCGAGCGTCTCGCGTTCCGCCCGGTCCCATCGCTCGGGCGCGACCTTATCGCCGGGGCCGGCAAAGCCCCACCAGATCACCCGTGTCGCCGAACCCCAGAGGGCTCCGGGGGTACGAACCGCACGCAGCGCGCCGGACTCGGCGACGTGCGCGGGGTTGGAGACGCCGTCGGTCAGGATCTGCCCGATCATGCGTTCCAGCAGAAGGGCTGGGATTTCCTCAAGTTCAAGTCGGGTGGCGGCGTCGACCACGGCTCCCGCAGCCGAGGCGACGCCCAGCAGTAGCGGGTCCTGCCCGCCCGCATCGGTCCGGATGGCCCAGGCGGCGACGCGGCCCGCGACCTCGCGGACGGCCTCGATCGGCATGCCGACAGTCCGGTCGTGAAGCCCGACCTCCGTCCAAGACCGCCACTGGACCAGCGTCCGGTCTGTCTTGCCCCGGGGATCTTCGTGGCCCTCGTTCAACTCGAGTAGCCTGGCCTCCAGGCCCGTCCAGGTCTCGAGCCAAACGGCGCCGCCGATGCCAGGCTGCTCGGCGAGAGTCCTGGCGAGACGGCGGGCGGCCCATCGGGCGATCGGCGGACGCGGCAGCATCATCAGGTCGAGCAGGGCGCGAGCGTTGAACGGCCGCCAAGCTGACGCAAAAGCCAGAGGCAGGACCTGCAGGGCGCCCCGCCAGGGCGAGGCGGCGGAGAGGCCGAGCGCCGGGAGGCCGCGGGCCTTGAGGGCTCGGTCCAGCAAAGCGGTGTCGCCGTCGGGCGCGAGGATCACAGCGTCCGCTGGCCCCGCCGCCAGCCAGTCCGCCACGGTCTCGGCAGCCATGAGCGCGGTATCGGACTCAATCACGACGAGCGAGCCGTCGCCGGCCAGAGGCTCCCGCGGGCCACCGCCCAAGGCATTCTGTACACGGCGAAGATCTGAACCGGCCGCGGCAAGCGTAGGGAGGGGGCAGGCGCCGATCTCCACGCCAACCGCTTCGAGTGCGTTTACTAGTCGCGCGAGGATCGGAGGCAGCAAGAGGCGTGGTTCGACCAGGGTGATCGATACGATGCGGAGACCGGGCCGGGTGGCGAGATTGCGGGCGGCGAGCGCGGCCCGATCGGACAGGCCCGGAGGCAAGGGCAATCCCGCTTGGTCGGCGTCGGCCAGATCATCCACCCGGGGCGTACCGATCCGCTGTCCGGACCAACCGCCGGCCACCAGAGCGTCGCGCCAGTCCAGCAGGGTTCCCGCCGTGGACCAGGCGTCCTTCTCGAACGATCGGTCCCAGAACTTTCCGGGACCGGCGACGCGCAACTTGGTCAGCCAGGAGGCGACACGGACGGGGCGGGAAACCGTCGGACCTCCAAGGCCCAGCTGAGCCTCGATCAGGCCGACAAGACCGTGCGGTCCGACGACTCCGTCGTCGAGATCCCCTGTGATCGCTGCTGTTTCCGGCCAGGTACGACCGTCAGCGCCAAGCCCGAAGACCAGTTTCATTTGTCGCTCCCCGTTCTCGCGAACCTACTGCGTTCAATGTGAAATCGCCACCGGTGCGTGTATCCCCATGGGACGTGCCGGTCATTTCACCCATGACGGCCAACACTGCCGTGCGTCGTCGACTTCAGACCAGGACCTGAAGACAAGGCCGTGAGAGGTTCGGTTGGCACTCCGCAATTCAGAACGTCGCAGCCAACAGGGCAATCGGCGTGCGCCGATAACCCCATATTGGCATAACTCCAGCCCTCGGGCCGCAACGGGCTGAACCATGTCTGGTCGCCGACCAGAATACGGTCTTCCTGCCGGAACAAGAGCCGCACGGCGAGGAGCAGGCCTGCCCAAAACGATACGAAGGCCACTGTCGGGATCGGGCCGTCCGTGTCGCCCGCCACCGGATGAAGACAGCCCACGCAAGGCGTCGTCGCGTCGTGCGACGAGATCTGGACAGCGAATCCGGCCGTAGCACCGACCCCTAGCCAGTCAGGTCGCTGGCGCTGGGCCGCCCAGCGCGAGGGGATGTCGTCCACACCCAGCAGCACGACGGCGCCTAGGAACTGACTCTCGCGGTAGCGCTCGACCACCGGTTGGATTTCAAGGCTGTGGCCATATCGCGCCAAGTCTTCGACCTTCGCCCGGCCGACACCGGAGCGAAGCAGTAGAGCGTTGCGGTTGAGATTGCTGAGAGCGGACTCGTCATTATCGATGACCCGACAGCGACCGAGAATGCCGGGCGTCCGGAGGAGGGCGAACAGGGCCGCGTTGGCTATGGCACCGCCACTGATCAGATCAAAGACGCCGACATCGGGCGCCGGGCGCGCGGCGGCAGGCGTCAGATCGATCACGGCCTCCGTCGCCGCGGCGAACATGCGATCATAGGCCTGGCGGCTCCGCGCGAACGGTGCCAGACCGCGCATAACGACCTTGAACGCCTCGCTCGCAGCCAAGGCGCCGGCCGCCATGGCTCCGAACGGTTGGGCGGCGGCGGTCCAGTCCCGGGGCGAGTCCGCCGAAAGGCTGGCGGACCAGTCCGACGCACCGATGTAGAGGACATCGGTCCCCGCCGAGGCCTGACCCTTGCCGAAGACCACGGCGAAATGCACGGGCTCCGCCGGAGAGCCGATCTCGATCGTTCGATCGGGAAGAAGATCGGCGCCGGCGCGGCGCAGGGCGTCGTGAAGGCGGGTCTGCGCCAGCGGTGGCTGAGGCTCCGTCATCGATGCGTCCGGGCAATCGATCCAGACCCGGTGGCCGGAACGGGCCATCAGCAGGGCGGCAGTGATGACCGCTGTCCGTCCCGAGGCGGTCTCGACGACGCTGGAATCCGCTGAGATGACCACGGTCAGCCCGGCCAGCGCATCGACCAGCATCGGTTCCGCGACATCCTCCCGAAGTTCGGTGCGTATCAGCAGAGTGGTGCGGTTGAGTGCTTCGGCCAGCATCAGACAATCTCCAGGACATCGGCGATCCGAACCTCATGGAAACGGCCATCTGGCTCGATCCGGGCAAGGAAGGCATCGGTGAAATCCGCTGGCCCCATGGCGAAGCGGGGGATGACCAGGCTGAGGAAGCCCGGTGTATGGATCAGGGGGAAGGCGTCGTCCGTCGTCGAGTGGTAGGCGGCGCCCGGGTGGGTGTGGACTTGGACCCTGACTCCGCAACCCGTGTCGGCCAGGTTCAGCCAGAAAGCGGTCAGCCAATCATGGTCGACCTGGAAGCCGACAGCGCTGGCGGTGTGCTTGGGATGCCGGACCTCGCTGACGTCCGAGGGGTGGGCCCAAGGGCCCACCCACAAGGACTGGCATTCCCGGCGTCCGCCTCCGCAGGACCGGAGGTGATCGAACGTTTGCCCAATGACCGCCGAGGGAACCTGGAGCTTCATCTCAGCCCCCCTGAACGACGCGGGGGCGCAGGATCAGGCGCGAGCCTTCGGAGAGACCCGCTTGGGCGACCGTCTGGCCCAGCGAGAGCTCGGCACCGCCCTCGTTGAACAGGACCGGACCGCCGGTCGGATTGCCGAAGGCAGCCAAGGCCCGGTCCAAGACCGTCTGCAGCGACTCCTCCGGGCGGACCCGCTGCGGCGACGGAGCACCGTTGTACAAGACCACAATCCCGAAGCCCGGCTTGACACGGGGAGCCAAGAAGAAGCGCTCGATTCCCGGCTCGTCGAGGTTGACGACATCGCCCGGGCGGATGCGGCGGTTCTCGGCGCCGCGGGCCTGCAGGAAGAGGTCGGTCTCCTCGGGGTCTGCCTCAGCCAACCCGTAAAGGATGCGGCCGCTGATGACCGGCTTGCCCCAGCGCATGTCGCTGGACTCGATCGCCAGCTTGTAGTCCCGGTCGGTCTGGAAGCCGATGAAGCGCTCCTCGCCGCGCGGGCGAATGTCGATCGTCTCATCCAGGCGGATGTCTTCGAACTCGCCATCCGACAGGATCACGAAGAGGCTGTAGGCCTCAGCCGTGCGCCCGACGCCGGTGTTGAGGATCTGGCGGCCGGTGGGAACCGGATCCGACAGGGTGAGGGGGCGGAAGTTCAGGTCGCCGTCGGCGAACTGGATGATATGGGCGCCGGCGGGCCGGCTCTCGTTCGGGGAGGTCACTGGTCTCAAACTCCATGGCCGAAGGCGAAGTGCCGGGCTCTGGAGTTCAAACCGCCGCTATTTTGGGGAACCGGTAATTCCGCCGTCAGATTTTTAGCGACCCCGGCGGAATCGGTCCGCAGACAAAGAAGGCAGGGCAATTCGGACAGGTGAACGCCGACTCCTTGGTGGGGAACCGTCCGTCCAGGATCTCGGCCACAAAACCGTTGATCGCGTCCCGGCGCTTCCCAGCGTCTTTGGGGGCCAAGGGCGCGACCTGTTCGATCCGGCCGTCCCCAAGATAAACGACCTCCATCGCCGCCCCGGGCGAAACGGCGTCGATCACCAGCGGGAAGACGGCTTCTGTCTTCGCAGCCGCACTCGTTTTGGAGAAGTGGCCCGTCCGGACCCGGCGATAGATCGGGCCGTCCGTACTTTCGAGGACCTCGTCTGGCCGAATGTAGACGTCAGCGCGGTCGAGCGCCGCCACGAGGCGGTCGCCCGGGTCACCTGGCCGCCCCTTTCGACTCTCGATGAACGCGCCGACCAAGCCTGCGGCGACTTGGCGATAGTCGGCGCCGTACTCGTCTTCGGACAGGCTGCTGTCCCGCCAGGCGGCCTCGAGAAGCGCCTCGGCTTGGCCCGGGCCATCGTCTCGGATGAGCCCGGCAAGCACGTCCCGCACGATGTCGTGCATAGTAACGAAGGACGGTCTCGCTCCGCTGCTTCCGCCGATCGCCAGCAGGACGCTATAGAGAAACCGTCGTGGGCATTTCTCGTAAAGACCGAGCTCGTGCAGGGCGAACGTGGGCCGTTCGACGGTATTGACGGTGACCGGCTGATCCTCGGGACGCTGGTCCGGTAGGACCGCCTCTGGAAGAATCTGCTCGGGCGTTCGGGTGGCCCGGCCGACGAAGGCCGACACGCCGCGATCGGAAGCCTTCCGGCTCGCCGACGCTTTGGTCTTGCGCGCCGAATAGATGAGCAGTCGGTCCCGCGCTCGGGAGAGCGCCACGTAGAATAGACACTCCTGCTCATCGTCGTGCGCGGTCTCAAGCAGAGCCCTGACCGGCGCGTTCACGCGCCCGATCAGACCATCCGGAGGCGAGCAGAGCTTTGGGATGAAGGTGCGAGGCAAGGCGTTGTGGTTCAGGCCCGGCAGATGAACGACGGGGAACTCCAGCCCTTTGCTTCCATGCATAGTCATCAGCCGGACCGCGTCGATGCCTTGAGCCGCGGCCGGCAACTGGCGCAGGTCGCGATCGTCCGCGAGAGAAACCAGGCGCCGGATGCGATCAAACAGTCGGCGCACGGGACCGTTCGGCCCGCCGCCGGGTTGGACGCGGACGAAGTTCATAAACTGCCAGATGGCGACGCCCCGGGCCTCAATCCCCGGTTCTCCCGAGGTCGCGATGTGGGCGACAAGGCGGGATCGGTCGAGCAGGATGGTCGCCAGGATCGTCCACGGGTGATCCCCAGCGGTGAAGCCCGCGAGCGCCGCACGGAGACGATCCAAGGCTACGTGGCCGTCCGCAGAGACCCCGGCAGTCGCGGGCCCCCAATCCATCGGGGCCCGGTTCATGGTCCGTAGCGCCCTCGTGACCAACTGGACGTCCGACAGCGAGAGCCCTTCCGACAAGGGCGTCGCGCGGACCAAGCCCATCGCCCGCGGATCCGTCAGGAGGCTGAGCCAGGAGAGCAGGTCCTGGACCTCGGGACGCTCGAAGAGGCTGCCGAGATAGAGCACCGGGATGCCTCGGCGCTCCAGTTCCGAACCCAACCGGGCCAGACGGTCGTTTCCGGAGCACAGGATGGATTGATCCCGAAAGGCAAAGCCCGCTTCTATGTGCTCGCGAATGGCGTCGGCGAGGGCCGCCGCCTCGCCGTCGTTGTCCAGAAATCGACGATGCTCGACGGCATGGCCTGATGGACCGCGGTTGGCGCGTAGCTGGGTCGGACGGTTGGCGCCGGCGGACATATCGGTCGCAAATGCCGAGAAAGCCTCGACGATTTCCTCGCTCGACCGGTAGTTCACGTCGAGGGGAAGGCGTGTTCCCCCTCCAAAGTCTTCAGTCCCGAAGCGATCGACGTTGAACGGCGAGGCACCGCGGAAGCGGTAGATCGATTGTCGTACGTCGCCCACCACCCATAGGTTCTGACCCGTTGGGCTAAGCCGCTTCAGCAACTCCACGCTGGCGTGGTTCACGTCCTGATACTCATCGACAAGGATGTGGCGGTACCGGGTCCGAAGTTCCGCCTCGATCGCGGGATTCTCGCGCAACAGATCGACGGGCTGAGTGATCAGGTCGCCGAAATCGATCGCACGCCTATCGCGTTTGATTTGCTGATAACGCTCGTACACTCGGGCGACCTCAGCGGCCTTCTCCGAAGCCGTCCGCCGTTCCGCATCGTCTCCGGCGGAAGCTCCCATCGCCTCAGCCAAAGCCAGATACTCAGCCGGATCGACGAGTTCGTCCTGAGCCCGGGAAATGGCGGCCAGGATGTCGGACAATTTGGATGCCGGGTTCCGGATATCCTTGTAGTGCCGAAGGTCTAGCCGGGTCGATTCAGGCTCCAGCAGCTCAATAGCCTCGACGCGATCCATCAGTCGGGGCTCTCTGTCGAAACCCAGGGTCTCGAAGTGCCTTTGGACGAGATCTCGCCCAAAGGCGTGGAAAGTGCCGATCCACATGGCCGCTGCCGCGGCGGGGTTTCGCGCCGCGATCCGGTCGGACAGCTCGCCAGCGGCCTTGTTCGAAAAGGTCAGGACTAGAAAGCTCCGCGGATCCACGCCTTCGTCCAGAAGGTCCGCGATCCGCTTGACTAAAGTCTGTGTCTTGCCGGTTCCGGGACCGGCCTCGACGAGCGCGGGTCCGCCCCTGTGTCCGGCGGCGGCGGTCTGAGACGGGTCTGGCTGGACTGGCGGCCGCTTGAGGACATCCGGCTCCGGGCAGATCGGCGGAAGAAGCAGGGCATCCAGAAGTTGCTGGGCCACCAGCGCGAACGGCGTCCCGAGCTTTTCTGCGATCCTGGTGGCCGTCCAGCCCTCGTCGACGTGCAGTCTGCGCGCGACCGGCCGGGGGAGAATGAGTTCCCGCGCAAACAGGTCCATCTGGATTTCGCGACGCTGCCGGCGGCTATAGTCGACGACGCGTTCTTCACCGACCGGCGCTTGTTCGGCGGGTCTGAGTGGGTCGATCTCACAGGCGCTGACAGGTTCTCCGTCGCCGAGAAGCGCGTGGCCGAGTTCGTGGGCGACATAAACCGCCTTCTCGAAGGCGGACCCGACCTGGGTGTGGACGATGCATCGGGCGTCCGGATCGAGTCGCGCCAAGGCGCCGTCCAGCATGGAGTCGGGCACCGGATAGACCGTGAAACCATGGGCGCCGGCCTGGGCCACGACGAACGCGTAGGGCGTCCAGCAATCATCGCCGCGCTTGACGCCATCCTCGTGAACACTCGCCGCTTTCTGCCGGGCGAGCTCTATGGCGTCCATCTAGTCGGACCCGTCGAGCAGGCGGCGCTGCTCGTCCTCGGAGAGGCCGAGGTCACGAAGGAAGGCGGCGTAGTCGAGCTTTTCGTCAGCAACCTGGGGCGCTTTGATCGACTTGTATGCGGCCCCCTTCGCCAAGCCGCCCGGTTGCTGGAGGTAGTCCTCGATCGCTCCCCGGGTCGTCTCCAAGCAGGTCGCAATTGTGTTCAGCAGCTTCGACGGTAAGGTTTCCAGTTCAAAGCGGCGATCGCGCAGATTCATAAAGATCGGCATGGGCGCGCCAACTTTGCTCTGCATCTTGCCAAGCACAGCGGCGGTCCAGTCCGCGATCGTCACGGCCTTCTTGGCGGACGCCTGAATGGTAGCCCACCCCTTGGCGATGAGCTCATCTTCATCCGGCGCTGGCGGAGCACTTTGGCTGACCTCGCTGAAGGCGATCTCGTGCGCGAGGTCGAGCAAAGCTTCTGCGTGCTTTGGGTGGCGTTCCAGATAAACGGCCAGCGTCCGACTGTCGGTCGAGACTTCGAGCAGGAAGGCGTCGATGACTTCCTCCTCCGTTAAATCGGAGCGAGTCATGTCAACGCCCCGAGGCCCAGTTTATCCTGGATCATCTGAATGGCTCGGTCTCTCCGGGTCCGCGCGGTTTTCGGCGTGCAGCCGACAAGCCTACTGATCGACGCCGCATCAGCATCGCTCGCCTCGATCGGAATGTTGTTCATCGTCATGGTTGCTACTCTGCGATATTTGTCAGGCAGAGTGTCAATCACCGCCAGAACGCTTTTCCGGTAATCTGATACGTCAGTTTTGGTCGTATCTCCCGCGTCCGCCAGTCGCGCCGCCGCGGCTTCGACCTCCGGCGAGGCCATCGGGCCGTTCTCAAGCGGGTTCAGCACCTCCTCGCGATCCAAGTGACGAAATACAGCCTTGCGCGCGGAGAGCCTGTCCTTGGCCGCAGCCAGTCCAAACTTTACCTCATAGATGTCGAGCCGATCATCACCATGGGTCCGGTCCGTCAGAACTTTCTCCACAAAACGCTCAGAGGCGTGCTGGCGAACACCATCAAGAGCGCCATCTGTGTGCGTCACTCCCCCGACCTGGCGATCAGCCGGCCTGAAGAACGCCAAGTATCGTCTCATGACGAGGTCGTAGAGAATGCGAAACCGCCCGTCGTGGTTGGAACGAGCTTCTTCGCGAAGGAAGTAGACAAGTGTCTCTGGGCGAACGGTCAAACCGGATGGCGACGTCGGCGCGAGCTTTTCCATTCGCTCTTCGATACCGAGCGAAAGCAGCCCCAAGATTTCGGTCTCGACCTCCTGGGGGCGATAGTACGGCTTTCCCGCCGTCGTGCGTGTAAGCGGTCGGATCAGAATCACTCCCTCCAGAAGCGAGACAGTATCATCTCCCCGGACAAACTAAAGGTTGCGCAACAGAGGTTGCGGCGCGGCTGCAGAAGGAAAGGGCGTCGTACCTCCCGAGCTAGCAGGTGCGAGAAATCGGGCCCGGAACTCACCTGCACCAAAGCGGACCTTCCCAAGGTCAGAGAAGAGTCTCTTTGAGACGTCCAATACCCGTTCTCCAACGCGCAAACCTACCTGGACAGTTCGCTTCCTCGTGCTGTGTCGATCGCTGCCAAGCCACCCCCTAATGGCACCAGGCTCAGCGTCTTTCCCACCGCTAGTCCGTTCGTACCCACTCGCGTCCTGGCATAATGCTCGACCCCTTCGGCATCCCGGACGACCACAAACGGCACCGCAGCCGCCTCATCGTGAAACCCCGTCTTCACGACCACTCCCCGCACGACATCCTTGGCGAACACCCGAACCTCCTTCGCCCCCTCCAGCCGACGCTGGTTCAGAGCCCGGATGATATGGCGCCTCGCCTGAAGGGTCCGAAGCCTGGTCTCCATCTCTCCATCGAGCCGATACCGATGCCCCGTTCGTGTCGCGAGACCCAGCCGCTCCAGATGACGCAGCCGACCGCGCGTCAGGGCCGCCCAGGCATCGGTCGATCCCACCCCGTCGTCGACCATCCCCTCCCCGTCCGCCGCGCCCAGCAGCCGCCTGTCGAACCCGGTGAACCGATCCGCCTCCGTCTCCTTCCATATCCGGCGCTCGGCTTCGACCCGCGACAGGTCGCCCAGCCGCTCCTGCGCCACCTCCTGGGCCCGCCCGCGAAACCCGTAGCCGATGTAGTCGCGCGGGATGACCAGGTCCCTCCCGTCCCCCCGCCGGCCCCGCACCAGCACATGGGCGTGCGGCTGGTCGGTGTCATAGTGGCAGGTCCCAATCCATTTCAGATCCGGCTCTCCGAGGTCGGCTGAGACCCGTCCCATGACGTCGCGAACATACCCCTTCAGATCCGCGATCCGGTCGCCGTGCTCCGGCGAGATGATGAACCGGAAATGATGCCGGTCCTCACCCCAGCCGTCCGTCTCGATCGCCGCCGCAACCCCGTCGACCTCACGATCGAAAAACTCGGGCCGCGCCCCTTCCACGCCCGCACCGGCCCGCCCGAGATAGGCCACATGTTTGGCCAGAGTCGCCGCCCGTTCGAGGCCCTTGCCCATGTGGCGCGACACCAGTGCCTTGACGATCACCCGCTGCCGAACGTCCAGACGGAAGGGTCGTCCCGAACGGCGCTGAGCCGCCCTGAGCACGCCTGAACGGTCGCCGAGCGCGAACAGCCGCGAGCTCGCCAGGCGCTGGAACATGCACGTCCGAACAGCGACCTTGTCGGTCTTGAGCGACAAGGGAAGCCTCACAGAGATCGTGGATGGATTCTGGCTGGTCTCGGCCGAAACCCGGGACTGGATCGCCTCTCGAAGCAGCATGTCTGACGCCTTCATCGCTCTCGCCGCCAGGATCGCCTCGACAACTCAATCCAAGTCGTCGCCTCGCTCCCGACCGGCCGCTAACCCACTGACAGGATACGGGAACCGGAGACGCCAGAAACCCTCTTTTATCTTGCCCTCCAGCCCTTTTCGTGGATTTCCAGACATGCCCGCCAAACCCGCGCGCATCCGATCAATGGTCATCAACACGGGCCCGATCGAGCCAGCCGCCCCCGATCCCAGTGGACCGAAACGGCTGGTGCCTCCGGCCAACAAACAAAAACCCGCCCGGCCGAAGCCGAGCGGGTCGTCGATGTCAGTCTCAATGTTCAGGCGGCCTTCGCCCTGATGGGCACATGCCGCAGTCCGGATTCGATCGCCTTCTGACCGAAGCTGGCGGCGGGTCCGAACGGTCGCTGATCCTCCGACCTCGCCCGGTCCACCGAATGCACCAGGGTCAGGCAGCAGGCGGGCTCGAGCGCGATCAGCTCGTCGTTCGCCCTGAAAGGAGCGGCCTTGCCGTGAGTGTCGAAGTCCGCCCGGGCGAGGATCAGCTTCACCCCCTTCTGCCCGGCCCATTTGATCGCCAGCTTCTCGGAGCCCTTCGCCCCGGTCGTCGCAAGCGCCATGTCCGGCCACTGCTCCAGGGCCCAATTCAGGGCGTCGAAGATACGTCCTGCATCGCCTTGCGTGTCCGCTGTCGGAGCCCCCCGGAAGGCGACGATCGGACCGTTCGGATCGGCTTCTCCGTCCCGCTGTTTCCGGATCGCCCGGATCGCTTGTTTCGCTTCCAGCTGTGCGGCGGTCAGATGCGTGCCGCGCCGCGATCCCCGCCAAGCGGTCCAGACCTCGCCGGTCGCGACCGTCCAGGTTTGCGCTGCCGCGTCCCGGATGAGCTCGGTCGCCTGGGTCGCCACGTCTCCGGACCGGGCCCTGGCCGTGGCCTCCTGAAGCTCGGTGTCCGCTGCCTCCGACCCATCGAAGTCCCGGTCGAGCGAGCGCATCGTATCCCTCGCCCGGTCCGCATCCCGTTCGATCCGGGTTGCGATCGAGTGGAAGGCACCGATCAGCCCCTCCCCCAGGATGGTCTGGTAATCCTCCAGGGCGGTGTCCGCGATCACGTCCAGCAGCTCGGTCATGAGGGCGCGCCCCAGCTGAATCAGGGCGTCCTCGGTCGGGTGCGGACGCGGGTCGCCGAGCGACGCGGCCAGGTCGTCGAAGGCGGAGTCGGATTTGGCGGAGAAGGGGGATGAGAAGGTTTGCATCGGGTCATTCCATGTTCTGAAACGTCGAAGCGCCCCATGCGCAACGACCCCGGTTTTGGCCACGGCGGGGTCCCCGGAAGTCACCGGAGCGGAGGGCCGCTTGCCCGACGTGGAGGGGAACGGCGCAGCCGTTGACGTCCGGGGTGCCGTGACAAAATCGGAGGGCGTTGTGTGGGGGCAAGTCCTCGCTCCCCTTCGGAGCGAGGACACCGTTCGGCGCCGTCGCGCCGAGACCAACAGCGGGGCATCGATTTTCGGTTCGACCGTCGGCGGCCGCGCCGCCGACGCCACACCGGCGCCTGAACGGCCAGACTTCGTCTTCAAGCTGACCGATCGCCCTGCGTACCTGGCCGAGGCACCACCGCATTTCGGTCGGCTGATCAGCCTCCGTTCTCCTGCTCTGATGAAGAGCCTCCCGACACGCGCGCAGCGCCACAAAAGAAAAACGGCGATCCAATCTGGATCGCCGTGGTTCGCGCATTTCTCAGGCAGCCCATCGACGGGCGTCCGCTTCCGAGATTCGATCAAAGTCCAAGGTCGTCCGGCCAGCTGTGCCGATAAGCCGGTGCCCATTCCGCGGCACCACCCTGCCAACCGCGCTGCCAGTCCGCTCGATCATGGTCCTCAAAGCGAGGCGGGCAGGTCTCGAAGGCGAGACCGACGTGATGGGCCGCCCGACCCTGAGCATAGATCGCTGTCAGGGCCCTGAGGCCCTGGTTCGTGCGGGGATCTGTCATCACGCCAGCCCCGCGAGCGCCATCAGTGCCTGCGGTCCACCCGGCGGCGGTCGGTATCCGATTCCAGCATGGGCGCCGCAGAAGGCGCCTCGCTCAACCCGGCGTCCGCAGAGCCTGAAGTCGTGATCCTCCGGCTCGCCATAGGGCCAACGGCACTCCAGGCGTCGAACCGACAGGATCGTGGTGAGCCCCTCAGCGGGAACGTCGAACCCAGGGTGTTCGACGGGTGCGGGACATGGCGGTTCCGCCGTCGGCTTCGGGGCGGATCGCGTCGATCTCTTTGAGACCGGGGTCTTGATGACCGGCGTGGCACCATGTCCACCGGCCGACAGGCCGAGGCGATGGACCTTCCCGAGCACCGCGTTTCGGCTGATCCCCGAGCCAAGGTCCAGAGAGATGGCCTCAGCCGTCCGGCCCTCGCGCCACAGGGTTTTCAATCGGTCGATCCTGTCGTCTGTCCAGGGTGAGGCGGTCATAGGTCTGTCTCCGGCTGATCGAGCCTGGTCGGCTCGCCCCGATCCGCCCTCCCTCCGCCTTCGCGCCCGGACCACACGCAGACACGGCCCGGCGCGCAAGCGCCGGGCCGTGTCTGGCCTGCCTGGCCGATCTCGATGATCAGAACGGGATGTCGTCGTTCAGATCGTAGCCGCTGGCGGGCTCCCGGACCTGCCGGTCCACAGGCCCATCACCGGCTTCGTCTTCGGTCGTCCGTTCGCGGCGGTTCTTCAGCCGGATGTCGGCCACCACGACCCGCAGGTCGTAGTGCTCGACCCCGTTCTTGCCGGTCCAGCTGTCATTCTCGACATGGCCCTGAATCACGACGCGACCACCTTTCCGGGCGAAGGCCTCGATGTATTTCTCGGTCGTGGCCTCGCTGAAGCAGATGCAGTTGAAGCCGGTGGTGCGCTCGCCGGGGGTGCCGTCGGCGCGGCGGAAGCGGGTGGTCTCCAGAACGCGAAAGCTCGCGCGCTTCTTGCCCGTGGCCTGCGCGGACAGGATGGAGGGGTCGGCGGCCAGATAGCCTTCCAGGACGAGGGTCTGCATGGTCGGTCTCCTTGTGATGAGATGAGGTTGAAGAGGTCAGGCTGCGGCGCGGTCGGACGCGTCCTGGGTCGGGGTCACCGCGTCGCGATCTTCGGCCCAATCCAGGACGGTCAGCCGGTTGATCACCAGCTCCTTGGCGGTCCGTTCGGTGCCGTCGCGGGCGGTATAGGCGGTGTCGATGAAGGCCCCGACGACCACGGCCTCGCAGCCCTGGGCCAGCCCGCGCGCGACGACCTTCTCGTTGAGGCCCTTGGACCAGCTCACGCAGTTGACGCCGACGAGCCGGTCCTTGCCGGTTCCATCCACGCCGCGTTTCTCGATCAGCCGGAACACCGCCTTGGCGAAGTCCTCGCTGATCTGGGGGTCGGCCGCCAGCCGGCCGGTGAACACCATGGTCTGCATGTCCGTCTCCTGTGGATCCGAAGCGCCGGAGAGCCGATCTCCCCGTTCCGCTTCACCCGGAACCTCCCTTCCTCCCGACCTCCTTCGACCGGACGGGGATTTAGCCCCGCCCGGCCCGTTCAGGCCGCCGCGCCGTCGAGGACGGTCTGGACGGGATGGCGACGGAGCACGGCCTCCATGATCTCCGGGCGATCGACCGGCACGAACACACGCGGCGCCCAGGCGATGATCTCGACGAAGCAGCCGAGCGCGACCAGGGCGTCGCGGTCAGTCCGTCCGCCGACCACCTCGATCCGCCAGCGGTCCATGACCCGCGCCCGCTTCAGCCACAGGCCGCCGTCCAGCGAGAGCTGGACATTCCGGTCCAGCAGGGTGGCGACGGTCTTGGCCCCGTCCCCCCAGCCCGCACCGATGTCGGTCAGGCCGAGGGCCGTCTTCAGCGTCCGGACCTGGGTCTCGTCCAGTACGCGTCCGAGCCAGCGGCGACCATCCGGCGCGCGCACCCGCCGAACCGAACAGCCGCGCGCGGGCAGCTTGCCCCAGATCGGCAGCAGCAGCCCGGTCGCGAGCGACAGGTCGCGCGCACGCCACGGGTCGGTCTCGGCGACCTCCGCATCCCAGACCGCGCGCCAGTCGGCCGGCTCGGCCGGCTTCCAGGCGGATTCGACGAAGGCCTTCTCGGGCATCGTCTGTCGCGCGTCGGGCCGGACGAGCCGCACGGCGGCGACGAGCCGGTCTTCGTCCGTCGCCGTGGTCAGGCCCAGTTCGGCGATGGCGGCGCGACCGGACTTCTCGTTGACGACCAGGGAATGCGCGACAGTCTGACTCCAGGCCAGGGCATCATCCGAGGTCAGGAGCTCGCGACGGACCTTGAGCCTGAAGGTCACCAGCGCCGTTTCGGCACCGGTCGAGACATCGGTCCGGATCGTCTCCTGGTCCAGCACCTCCAGCTCTTCGGCCTCGATGTCCTCCAGGCCCCGGTCCAGGTCCCCGGACGCGGCGGCCCGTTCGAGGATGCCCGACAGGATGCGGTCGAAGTCCTCGAACAGCGCGTTCTGATCGGCGATCCGCAGCGCCAGCAGACGGTTCAGGAAGGTATGGATCGGCGGGAGGTCGTCGGACGGTTTCATCCCGCCGTCGGCATCGAGCAGCTTCAGGCCGGTCCTGGCCATGAAGGTCTCAAGGGTCATGGACGCCAGCTCGCCGAACATCAGCGCTCCGTAAAAGACCAGCAGGGCCCGGCGCGCCCAGGGACTTTCCAGATTGTCCTCGGCCCGGAACAGGCCGGCCCCGGCCGTGCGGCGCTCGCCGCGCGTCAGCGCGCCCAGCGAATCCAGCCGACGCGCGATGGTCGAGGTGAACCGCTTCTCGCCCTGGATGTCGGTGGTCAGGGGACGGAACAGCGGTGCGGAGGCTTGATGTGTGCGGTGGCTTCGTCCCAGACCCTGAATGGCCGCATCAGCCCGCCACCCCGGCTCCACGAGGTAGTGGACCCGGCGTTGCCTGTTCACCGCGGACAGGTCGGCATGATAGCTCCGGCCCGTCCCGCCCGCATCCGAGAAGATAAGGATCCGCTTGCGTCCTGCCATGAAGGCGTCGGTCTCGGCGCGGGCGGCGGACGCGCCGCGCCGCTCGACCACGCGGCGTCCGTCCCGCGCCACCACACGGCGCGACCGGCCCGTGATCTCGGCCACGGCATCGGTCCCAAAGGCGTCCAGCAGGGCGTCGAGCACGCCCGGGACGGCCGGAAGACAGGCCATCCGCTCGATCAGGGCTTCGCGACGGACCAAGGCGTCCTGGCTGACCACGGGCCGGCCGTCGTCCATGACCGGCACCATCGTCACCTCCCCGTCCTCGCCCTCGATCGCCTCCATGAGATGGACGGGAAACGCCTCGCGCAGATAGTCGAGGACATATTCGCGCGGGGTCAGGTCGATCGACAGATTGTTCCACTCCTCCGGCGGGATGGAGGCCAGACGCCGCTCCATCACCGCCTCATTGGTCGAGACGATCTGGACCACCGAGGATCGCTCATGGGCAAGATCGTCCCGGATCGCGGCGATCAGGCTGGGGGCCTTCAGGCCCGCCAGCAAATGACCGAAGAACCGCAGCTTGGCCCCCTCGAAGGCGGACTGCACGGCCCCCGCCGCCTGCGGGCTCCTTGGCTTGCCCGCGTCGTCGCTGATCCCGACCGCCTTGAGCGCCTCGGCGAGATTGCCGTGGATCAGCTGGAACGCATCGGCCCAGGCGTCCCAGATTCCGATGTCGTCTTCCGCGAGCGGGTGGACCAGCGGCTCGTACTCCACGCCCTCGAACGACAGGCTGCGGGCCACATAGAGACCGAGCGCCTTGAGCTCGCGCGCGACCAGCTCCATGGCCGCGACGCCCCCCTTGTCCATGGCGTCGAGGAAGTCGGCGCGGGACATGAAGGGCGCGTCCGGTCCACCCCAGAGCCCCAGCCGGGATGCGTAGGCGAGGTTCTCCGCCGTCGTCGCCCCGGTCGCGGAGACATAGAGCACTCGCGCGTTCGGCAGCCGGTTCTGGAGCGCCAGTCCCGCCATGCCCTGGAGCGACGCCTTCTTCGTGCCGCGCGCGCCCTTGCCGCCGCCCGCCGCATTGGCCATTGCATGGGCCTCGTCGAAGGCGATCACGCCGTCGAAGTCCTCCCCCAGCCATGCGACGATCTGGTCGAGCCGGGACGGCCGCCCTCCCCGCGCGGGTTGGCGCAGGGTGGCGTAGGTCGTGAACAGAATGCCCCGGTCGAGGCGGATGGCGTCGGCCTGCTTCCAGCGGCTCAGGGGCACGATGTCGTGGGCACCACCGCCGATCGCCGCCCAGTCGCGTCGCGCGTCTTCCAAGAGCGCGTCGTTGCGCGACAGCCAGACGGCCCGCACTCGGCCCTGGGCCATGTTGTCGGCGATGATGGCCGCGATCTGGCGACCCTTGCCGCAGCCCGTGCCGTCGCCAAGGAAGAACCCCCGACGCAGCCGCACGGCCTCCGCCCGATCCTCGGGCACGAGGACCAGCTGGTGTGGAGCCTGATCCGGCAACCAGGCTCCCGGTAGAAGCGCGCCGTGCGCCTCCCCGGCGTAGATGACCGTCTCGGTCTGGGCATCGGAGATCCGTCCTTCAGCGCGAAGGGGCGCGGGCAGGACCGGACGGTAGGTCGGTGCCGGCGGCGGGACGGACGCCATGGGTCCGGACTCCACCAGGGGCGACGGATGGGGGCGTGGCTCTGCCAGATCGATCCGCGCCAGGGCGTGGGCCTGATATAGACCGACGTCTCGGCCCTCCCCGGTCCAGGCGCGGGTCCCGTAATCCAGTGCCGTCGCCCCGGCGAGGAAAGCCAGTCGGCCAGACGGCAGGGCGAGGCCGCGCGCGCGGGGCGCGAGCCAGGCCCCGGCCTCCAGCGCCAGCCGAACGCGCGGTCGCGCCGTCGGCCTTGGCGCGATGCCCGAAAGGATCAGGGCCGCCGCCGCCAGATCGTCCGGCTGTTGGATGCTTCCATCCCAGGCCTTTGCCCGTCCCCGGTCCACCACCAGGAGTCCGGTCTCCACCGACGTGCCGTGCCGGGCGAAGGCCCGAGACGGAAAGGCCATCGCGGCAACGATCGCGCCCTGCGCCTCGAGGGCTGTTCTCAGCCCGGTATCGGTCAGCGCCGTCAGGGGCACCACCGCCGCCATCCGCCCGCCGTCGGCCAGCGCCTTCAGACCGGCGATCAGATGGGTCCGTAAGTCTGAAAAGGGAGGATTGCAGACCACGACGTCGAACCGGCCCGCTTCGGCCAGCACATCCGCGAGGTGCCGCCCATCATGACGCGTCCGGGTCGCGGTTGGGAACAGGACGTCAAGCAGGGTCGCCCGGCCCGGCGCGATCTCGTTCAGGGTCAGAAGCGCCCCGCATGCCTCAGCGACCACCGCCATCAGCCCGGTCCCGGCCGAGGGCTCCAGGACGATGTCGCCGGGCCGCACCTGGGCGGCGAGGACCGCGAGCGCGGCCAGTTCCGGCGGCGTCGAGAACTGGTCCAGCGCCACCTGTTCCTCGCTGCGCCGGCTGTGGGTCAGGCCGAGCGCGGAGACCCCGGCCAGCAGCGCCGCGATCTCGGCCGGCGCATCCTCCAGTCTTCCGACCTGGGCCGACAGCCGGCGAATCTGCAGCACGGTTGCCGCCTCGATGGCATCATAGGCGTCGCGCCAGGACCAGGCCCCGTCGACATCCGACGCGCCGAAGGCCGTTATCATCACCTCCGCGACCAGACGGCGGTCCAGCGGCCGCGAGCGCGCCAACGGAATCGCCAGGGCGCGGGCGGCCGCGAGGCGGTTGGCGGGCGCGTCCGACGCCACGGGTTCGGCGAATAGGGACAGGCTGCGGATCGAGGTCATGGCGAGGGCTCCGGCCGCCTGCAGCGGAGGGCACCTCCCTCACGGTCCTTCAGGCTCGCCCTCGTTCGCCCTTCCTCCGCCTCCCAGGGGTGGCCGTGCCACGACAGAACGCCGCCCCGGCGACAGCCGAGGCGGCGTTCACACGCAACGCGATCGAAGATCGATCAGGCGGCGGCGGTCTCCAGCACCGCCTCCCCCGCAGGCGTGACGACGAAGGCTCCGGACCCGTCGCCCAGGTCGTCGTCCCGACCGTCGACCGGGAGGCCAGACCCGCCGGTGCCGGTCGCGACGGTCTCGTCCTCAGCGCTCGGATCCAGACCAGGCTCGTCGGTTCCAAGCGCCCACGACAGGCAGGAGGGCGCCCAGGCATGCGAGGCGGCCTGTTCGGCGACCCAATCGACCAGTTCGTCCTTCTTCAGCGAGCCGGCCCGGTCGTCCTCGACCTGCATCTCGACCAGCATACCCAGGAGCAGAGGCTTGGAATGAGGGCGCAGGAAGCGGACGTCGGGGGTCCAGTAGTGGGCGATGTCAGCCCCCACGAGATCGGCGACCTCCGCGGCCTCGGCCCTGGCGCGCTTGCGGATCAGGTCCGTTCGCGCCTCCCGCCCATCCAAACTGATCGCGGTCAGTTCGGCCAGGAAGGCCATCTTGTCGCCGTGCGGCAACAGGCACACCCAGGCGAGGACGGTCTGGCCGGAGGCCTGCCAGGCGGCGCGGCGCGCATCGAGCCGCTCGCGCACGACCCCGTCGAGCGTCTCGATCGCAGGGTCGGTCCGCGATCCGAACGCCGTGGCCGTGACGGTCGAAATCGAGTCGGATCGGGCGGCATTCACCCCCGCCACCAGCACCGAAAACAGGCGCGCGATCAGAACGGCGAGCGCCGCCCCGGGATCGTCCGCCAGGGCCCGGATCAGACCGCGCGTGGCGACATCGGTCCGGACGGCATGCAGGGCGTGGGTGACGCCATCGGTCTCGGGCACCGGCGCCTCGACGCGCGGAGCCTCATAATGGGACGATCGGACCGTCGGGGTCACCGCGTCCCCCTCGAAGGCGTCCGCGTCCGGATCGACTGCCGGCTCCGGTTCCGCCGGCGCGTAGCACCGCAGATCGATGCCGCAGGATGCGGCCGGCCAGACGATCACCGCCGTCACCGCGCGTCCTCCGACACCGGCCTGGTCGAGGGCGATCTTGGCCCGGATCAGGCCGACCAGAAGGTCGTCCGTCTGGTCAGTGGTGATGTCGGTGTCACGCGCCGCATCGACGGCTTCCAGATAGCGGTCCCGGGCCTCGCGCCAGGCGGCCAGTTCCTTCTCATCGAGCCCGTCGCTGCGATAACCAAGCGGCTCCAGGTCCACGGGCATCTCCGGCTCGGCCCCGGCGGTGACGTGGACATCGATCCCCTCCGCCTCGAACGTCATCGCGATGGCGCGGACGCGCGCAAGCCAGAGCGCCGACAGGGTGTCAGGATCCAGCAGCACCGCCGGCAGTTCATCGAACAGGTCGGTCTCGATGCGACCGCCCGCGGCCGCATACTGGTCGGGAGACACCAGGGCGCACCGCCGGTCGCGGATCGTGACCGTGCCCGCGCCGAGACGCTCGGTGATCCGCCACTCCTGGAAGCCGTATCCGGCCAGGGCGGCCTCGGCGAGTTCGATCTGTTCCTTGCGATTCGTGAGCCGCGTCAGGGACCGTGCCTGTTTGAGGGTCAGCCGCCCCGTCTTGAGGGCCTCCATCGCGACCGGGGGCAGTCCGGACAGGGCAGCCAGACGGCGGATCTCAATTTCCGCATAGCCGAGCGCGCGAGCGATCGTCTCGATGGTCAGCCTGGCTTTCAGCATCCGGCCGATGGCGATGATGATGTCGGCGACATGGACGGGAACAGCGGTGTTGGTCAGCAGGACGGAAGCGACCTGACGCGCCGGATCGGTCTCGACATAGACCTGGACCGGATGATCGCCGTCGATGTCGCCGGCCTCAAGCAACAGACCGAGGGCCAGGAGACGGCGACGACCGTTCAGTGCCATGAAGGCCTGTTCCTTTCGGCCGCGTCCCGGTCGGACCGTCAACCGCTCCAGCTGGCCAGCGGCGCGCAGCGTCTCGGCCAGCAGCGGGATGTCATCGTCCGGCGGTGCGTTGAAGCGCAGGTTCTCGCGCGCGATCCCAAGGTCGCGCAGGGCCACGGTGCGTTCGTCGCGCGTGACGACGACCGCAGGGGTGGTGACGGGAACGAGGTCGGTCATGGAAGATCTCCCGCCGGGCGTTCGGGCCAATCCCGGCACCCAGGCACCCTCAGCGCCCTGCCTCCTCCCTCCGGACCCGTGCCGCCGCCTCGCCCGCCTCCGCCCAGTCCGAGACCTGACCGCCGGGCTGCTCGATCCGAGCAAGGAGGCCACTTGTGATCAGCCTGTCCCGCAGGCACAGCGCGGCCTGGGACCCGACCGCACCGTTATCCGCCGCGATCAGGACAGATCTTACATTCTCGGGGGGTGTCCACCTGGCCAAGTTGGCGGCCGAACGCAGGGCCCAGCCCGGCAGGCCGAACCGAACCATCGCAGCCAGGGTCGTCACCACGCCTTCGGCCACAAGCATGTCCGGCGCGCTCGCGGCAAGCCGGACGGCGGCTCCAACCGGAACGCAGCCGACGGTCTTGCGCGACAGGTGAAGACCCGCCGCACGGCGGCCGTTCGGATCCAGATAGGTGAGTTCCACACCCGTCAGCCGGTCCTCAGCGTCGCTGATCCGGGCCATCAGGGCCGGGCGGACGTGCCGACCGGGCCGGTAGACGGAGACGGGGGCACGGGGATGTTGGCGCAGGTTCGAGGCGTCGGCGGAGGTCGGGATCGCACGCGACACCAGGTGGCGGCGGGCGATCCCACAGGCCTCCAGCGAACATCCGCCATCCCAGAGCTGCCTGGCGGTCTCCAGCCGCATCCGCCGGTCCGGCCTCGTCACTCCGGCCCCACCCTGCCCTTCGCCCTGGCCGCCGCCTGTCAGGCACCCGGCCGAATCGATGAAACCCGCCGCAGTCAGGACGTCCCTGGCACAGCGCCAGTCGGCGCCGCCGAAGCCGTGAACGATCACCCGACCGTCTGTCAGAAGCAGGGAAATCGACCGGTCGGCGGCGCTGTGGCCCGGCGCGGGGACATTGGCGCGATACCCGCCAGCATAGAGGTCGCCACCCAGCGCCTTGACGATCCGGTGCAGGGTCATGACATCAGCCCGAGCGATCGCAGACTGGCCGTGCCGGCCCGGCCGACGATCAGATGATCATGCACCGGGAGATCGAAGACCCGCGCCGCCGCCACGACCTTCTTCGTCATCTCGATGTCGGCGCGCGACGGTGACGGGTCGCCGGAGGGGTGGTTGTGGATCAGGATGATCGCAGAGGCGGACAGCTCAAGCGCCCGCCGGACGACTTCGCGTGGATAAACAGGCGCATGGTCGACTGAGCCGTCCGCGACCAGCTCGTCGCGGACCAGACGGTTGCGCCGATCCAGATAGAGGGCGCGGAACTGTTCTCTCGGCAGATGCGCCAGGGCCGTCACCGCATAGGCCCGCAGAGCCTCCCACGAGGACAGGACCGGCCGACCGCTGGCCGCGTGCCGCGCCAGGCGGGTCGCGAGTTGCCGCAGAAGCTTGAGTTCCATGATGACGGCAGGCCCCGCCCCCTGGACGCGCGCCGGTTCCGGCACATCCGCCGCAGCGATGGCGCCCAGGCTCCCGAACCGATCCATCAGGTCCGATGCAAGCGTTCGCACGGGGATGACGCCGGGCACGCGGTCCAGCACAAGGCACAGCAGTTCCAGATCTGCGAGCGACTCCAGACCCGACAGCGTCGGCTCCACCGTGCGCGGACGCGTGGGACTGGAGGACGGACAGGACGAAATGTCGGTGAGCGGTCGCATGGCGGTCTCCGGGGCCCGCTCCCCAGCGGAACGGCTGCCCCGATCGCCCTTCCTTTTCGCTCCTTTTCATGCAGGCGGCACTGCTCGCCGCCGGGCATCGCCAACGTGATTTGTAACCGACGACGACGTGTGACGTAGTGAAGGCATGACACCGCTCCGTCGCGCCCTGTCCGGTCTGTCCGCTGCTCTTATCGCGGTTCTCGGCGTGATGTTCCTGTCGACTGCGGTGATGGCCTGCGACGGCCGACCGTCGCTCAACTCTCCCGCCGCCATGGACATGTCGAGCGATCCAGGCACATGCCCTGACGCGCCGGACGTCGACTGTCAGAAGGGCTGTCGGGTCTTCTGTCACGGTCTGGTCGCCGCCCCGCCTGAGCCGTCCCGACCGACGTCGTTCATCCCGTTTCGTTACTGGACGATCGCCACTGAGCGCGAAAGCTTCCGCCACGACGCCGAAGATCCGCCCCCCCGAGGCTGAGCCCGGATCACAAGCTGAAATCTCTTCAAACTCAAGGAACAACCGATATGAAACGCACTCTTACATTCGCAGGTCTGGTCCTGCTCGCCTCCGGCTCAGCCGCCCTGGCGGCGGCGCCCGATACCATTGCCCAGGCCGCCTCATCCTGCTGCGGCATGATCGCCGCCTGCTGCGAGATGCTCGCCGCCTGCTGCTAAGGCCGACCGGGGTGCCCGACCGTAAGGTCGGGCACCTTGCCGTCCCTTGAAGCGGGGGGATCGCGCGTGATGCCGCGGTCCTTTCTAAGGATCGGCGAAATCGAATGATCGGCGCACGATAGCGGGGTCTGCGGCGTTAAGCGCGCACCCGCGGAAATCCAGAGAACACAGAAGTCGATTGGTCATGAGGGATCGGGCGCTGAGGTCCGTATAACCCTATGAGCCCTTCTGGTTATTCGGAGTTTCCATCATGTCTTCCCGCAAGTTCCTGTCCCTGATCGGTGCGGCCGGCGCCCTCCTGATGGTCGCGACCCAGGCCGACGCGCACGCCCGTGTCGTCGCCTCAACCCCGGCGGCCAGCGCCACCGTCGCCTCCACCCGAGCGATCACCGTGACCTTCAGCGACCGGGTCGCCCCTGCCTTTTCCGGCCTGGACGTCGTCAATGCCGCCGGGACGATGGTCGCCGTGACATCAACCGTGTCGGACGACGGCAAGACCATCGCTGGGCGCACCGCGCGCGCCCTGGCGGCCGGTGCCTATACGGTGAACTGGCGCGCGGCATCGACCGACGGCCACCGCATGACCGGGAATTTCACCTTCACCGTCCGCTGATATCCCGTGCTCGATCTTCTGGTCATCGGGCTGCGGCTCGCCCAGTACTGCGGAGCCGTGATCTTGCTGGGGACGCCGCTTTTCCTGCTTTACGGCCTGCGCGCCCCAGATGCCTTGGCGCAGACCTGGCCAAGGCGCTTGCTAGTGGCTGCCTGTGCGGTCACGGCGCTGGCGTCCGCCGCTGGTCTGGTCGCCCAGACAGCGGTCATGGCAGGCTCGCTCGCTGAAGGCCTGAAACCGGCGTCGCTGGGCTTCATGATCACGGGCACGACCCTGGGGCCGGCCTTTCTTCTGCGGGCCGGGGTCGCGCTGGCGGCGCTGGCCGTCGTGCTGATGGCACGGCCGTCCCGACGTCAATGGATGGTTCTTGTCGTGGCCGGTCTCGTGGTGAGCGCCAGCTTCGCGTGGACGGGCCATGGCGCGGCGACAGAAGGTCCCGGCCACTATCCTCATCTCATGGGCGCGATCCTGCACAGCTGGGCCGCCGCACTCTGGCTTGGAGCCCTCGCTGCACTTCTGACCATGGCCGCGCGCCACCCGCCGGGCGATCCCCTGTCCGATCGGGTTCTGCACAAAGCCCTGCACGGATTTTCCGGCGTCGGCACACTCGCCGTGGCGGTCCTCATCCTCAGCGGCCTTGTGAACAGCTGGTTCATGGTCGGAATCGACCAGATCGGCGGGCTCGTGACGACGCCCTATGGATGGCTGCTGATCGCCAAGCTGGGCCTCTTCGGCATGATGCTGGCGCTCGCGGCCTCGAACCGCTTTTATCTCACGCCCGACATGGCTGTTGCCCTCGAGGATCCGGAGGACCTGCGCGTCGCCGTCTCCCGGCTCAAGCACAGTCTCGCAGTCGAGACGGTCGTCGCCCTGGCCTTGTTGGCGGTCGTGGCCGTGATGGGTACCCTTGCGCCGGTCTCGGCGATGGACATGGGACTGTAGGTTGGATCTTGCGGCCCGCGCCCGAGGGACCGGGCCGCGCGCTGCGTAGTGGATATATGGGCTGTGTGGAGAGTGATGAATGACACGTGATCTCGATGATCTCTTGGCGCGCATGGCTGCCCTGCCAATCGACCAGTCGCTCGACACGCTCGATGCGGACGTCTGGGCGCGCGTCGACGCCCTGCGGACCGAGCGCATGATGACCCGGTTGCGGACGGGTGCCGTCGCCGTGGCGCTTGTGATGGGACTGACGGCAGGCGGGGTCGGCGTCGTGACGGCACACAGGCCACCCGCCGAACTGTCGATCTTCACGGTCGAAGCGGGCCTGTCCCCGTTGCTCAGGATGGATGTCCGCTCGTGAGGAACGGCTGGCGCGCGATCGTGCTGACCGCGGTTCTGGCGGCGGTCGCCAGCGCGGCGGGCACCTGGATCGGGGCCAGCTGGGTCATGAGCCGCAGCGAGCCTGCGTCCTTGCACGACATCGTGCATGACGAACTGGAGCTCTCGGCAGAACAGCACGCCCGGATCGAGGTCATCGAGGCCCGGTTCGCCGCTATCCGGCCGGGGCTGGAAGCCGAGGTGCGCGCCGCCAACCAGGAGCTGGCGCGGGCCATCGAGCAGAGCGACGGCGATGGACCTCAGGTGCAGGCCGCCGTCGATCATTTCCATGTCGCCATGGGCGCGCTGCAAAAGCAGACGATTGCCCATGTGTTCGAGATGCGATCGGTGCTGACACCCGCCCAGGCCGCCGTCTTCAACGACCGGATCGTCGAAGCGCTCTCGCCGACCGAGCCCTGAGGGGCCGCATGGACAGCGGGGACCTGCCGGCTCGAGCCGCGGCCGGCGACCGCGCGGCGTTCAGTGACCTGATGCGCGAGACCCGTTCCGCGCTGTTCCGGTTCGTCCGGCGCTATGTGCGCGACGAACAGGACGCACTCGATCTCTTGCAGGAGACCTATGCCGCGGCCTGGCTCGCCATCCGGGGATATGATCCCGCACGGCCGTTCGAGGCGTGGCTCCGGACCGTCGCGCTGAACAAGTGCCGCGACTGGTCCCGGCGCCGGTTCGTGCGGCGGATCATCCGTGGCGCGACGGACCTGTCGTCGCCGCAGGCCCTGGCGGTTCCCGACGCGGCGATGGCCCCCGACGAGCAGATCGATGCCGCGCAGAGCCTGGCGCGTCTGAACTTCGAACTCAGCCGTCTGCCCCCGCATCTCAAGGAACCGCTGCTCCTGACCGCGATCGAGGGACGTAGCCAGTCCGAGGCTGCGGCTATCTTGAAGATCTCCGTCAAGGCTGTGGAGACGCGGATCGCCCGGGGCCGTAAAACGCTGGCGCTTCGATTGAGGGTCGCTTCTGACGATGGGTGATCGAGAAGCCCGTGAAGGCGATGTTCGGCATCATTTGGCTCACATAGCTGTAGGCACCCTCCAAAGGGCGCCTAGGCCATTGAGTCCTGCATCACCGGGCCGACAATCCCAGCGGACGCCTCGACTTCAATCCCGTTTGAAGTCGAGGCGTTGATCCAGACCGCGCCGATCAGTGGACCATGAAGCCGAACGTGCCTGTCATGGTGTGGTCAGTTCCAGCCGCCGTCCAGGCCACCGTATAGGTCCCGGCGGGAAGGGTCGGTACCGGCGATGTCACGCTTTCGACAGCGGTGTCGGACAGCGTCGCCGACAGCGGAATGCGCTGGCCTGCCGCATTGGTCAGACTGACCGACTGAACGATCATGGCGTGCGGCAGCGTCATGGAAATCTCGGTCGGCGAGGCGTTCAGCATCGCGCCGGCGGAAGGCGTGGAGGCCCGCAGCGCGGTTCCGGTCGGGGCAGCCACGGACATCGAACCGGACCCCTCCGCCTGGGACATTGCCGACATCTCGTGTCCGGCATGGGGATCGGCGGCGGGCGCGGCCTGCGGTGCTGCAGCCGGCATGGTGTGACCCGCGTGCGGATCCACAGCTGGCGCGCTCTGCGGTGCTGCAGCGGGCATGACGTGGCCGGCATGGGCATCGGCGGCAGGGGCGGTCTGGGCGTTTGCGGCCCCGGCGGCGAGAGCAGCGAACAGGCCCGCGGCAGCGAAGGTGGTGATCTTGATCATTGTCGTCTCCTTGAGAAGTCTGTCCCGGACATCCGGATAGGTGCGAGGGGTCAGGTGCCCCGTCGGGGTGGCGAGCCGAAGTCTGGATCGCTGCTCACCTGGCGGGCCACGGTGCCCGGCGGATGAGCGTACCAGCCCGGATCGGCGTAATCGCCCGGGCCAACGTCGTCGCGGGTTTTGACCACGGTGAACATGCCGCCCATCTCGATGTTCCCGAACGGACCCTTGCCGGTCATCATGGCCATGGTGTTGGCCGGTCCCTGGTGACCCGCATCGGTGTGTTCCTGATGTTCGGCCATCCCTTGACGACCCATCGGCAGATAGCCCGGAAGCATCTGTCGGACCCGCGCTCCGACGCCGTCCTGATCGACGCCGGTGGGATTGGGTACCTCATGGCCCATGGCGTTCATGGTGTGGTGGGCCATGTGGCAGTGCAGGGCCCAGTCGCCGGGCACGGCATCGAACTCGATGTCGCGCATCTGGCCGACGCTGACGGTCTCGGTCACCTCGCGGCGCCACTGGCTCTGCGGCCAGCGCCCGCCGTCCGAGCCGGTGACCAGGAACTCGACCCCATGCAGATGCACTGGGTGGTTCCACATCGACAGATTGCCGACACGAATACGGACCCGGTCTCCGGTGCGTGTCACCAGCGGCTCGATCGCCGGAAAGACCTTGGAGTTGAAGGTCCAGAGATCGAAATTTACCATCACCGCCGGGTCGGGCCGCCAGGTCCCCGGATGCAGCGCCCAGTTATGCAGGAGGAAGGCGAAGTCGCGGTCGATGGATTCCTTCTGGCGCGGATGGATGATGAACAGCCCCATCATGCCATAGGCCATCTGGGTCATCTCGTCGGCGTGCGGATGATACATATGGGTGCCGTGCTGGCGCAGGGTGAACTCATAGACATAGGTCTCGCCCGGTTGGATCGTTGGCTGTGTCAGCCCCCCGACACCATCCATGCCGTTGGGCAGGATCAGGCCGTGCCAGTGGACGGACGTGTGCTCGCCCAGCCGGTTCGTCACGAAGATGCGGACGCGATCGCCCTCGACCGCCTCGATGGTCGGTCCCGGCGTCGAACCATTGTAGCCCCAGCAGGTGGCGACCGTGCCGGGTCCGAACTCGTGCTGAACCTCCTCGGCCACCAGATGGAACTCCTTGACGCCGTCGTTCATCCGCCACGGTAGGGTCCAGCCGTTGAGCGTCCGGACGGGCGTGTAGCGGGGATCACGCGGCACGGCGGGAGCGGGTCCGGTCGCGATCGGGCGGCCGGGGGCACCGCGGGGCGGAGGGGCCGTTTGGCCCATCGTGCTCATGTCATGATCCTGCGCCGCGGCGCGGCTGACCGGACCGGCGACCGAGGCGACGGTCGCCACGCCCGTTGCCAGCATGATGTCTCTGCGGCTGAGGCTCATGCCCGGCCTCCATTGTGCTGGCTGTGATCGACGGTCGGCGTCGAGGCCGGTGCGGTCGCCGGAGCTATGCCGCCCTGTCCACCATGCTGGGAATGATCCACCGTCGACGCGCCGATCGGCGTTGCAGAGGAGGTGGGGGTTGCCAGAATGTCGGACACGCTGTCGGTCTGCTCCGAGACCTCCCGTTCACTGGGCAACCGCGCACCGACCAGCCGCATCAGCGCGATGCGCGCCAGCCAATAGTCCCGCACGGATTCCAGATAGCTTTGGTAGGCGTCGTATTCCTGGGTCTTGGCCTGGATGACGTCGAAGACACCGATGAGCATGAAGTTCTGCTCTTCCTGGCTGCGCACCGTCACGATCTCGCGCTGGGGCACAAGGGCGTCGCGATGGATCCGGACAATATCGCTCAGGACCCGGACACGTTCGGCTGCGAGGTCGATGCCGTTTCCCGACAGAAGCTCGATCCTCGCCAGACGCGCGCGCGCCAGTCGTAGCTGGGCGTCGGCTCGCGCCACCCGCGCCTGCCCCTGATTGAAGATGGGTAGCTCCAGGTCCAGCGTCGGCCCGCTGATCCTCGACCCATCGATCTCCTCCTCGCGCTCGAAGCCGATGGACGTATCGCCGAGCAGGCGGAAGTTGCGCGTCACGCCGGCCGCGCTGGCGGTGATCTCAGCCTCCTGGCGCGCGGCTAGAAGTTCGAGACTGGAGGTTTCAGCCATGCGGCGCAGTTCGGTCGGGTCGTCTTCTGCGGCCACGGGGAGAGGCAGGACCGTGCCCGCGCTCCAGTCGGTGTCCGTACCCCTCAGCCCGATCAGGGTGTTGAGGTCCAGTCGCGCCATCCGCGCCTCTACGGCCGCCCGGGCCGCGTCGATCCGCGCTGAGCTGGCGGCGGCCAACTCGCGATTGAGCTGGAGCTCCGTGATGTTGCCAGCGTCAAAATAGCGTTGCGACAGATCCGCCGAAACGCCGAGCGCCTCGGCCACCGCTGCCCGCATGTCAGCCACCTGCTGGGCTCCGACATAGGTGTACCAGGCGGCTTCGACATCAAGACTGACGTCCAGCACAGCGGCGGCGATCTGATAGCGGGCCCTCTGGTTCTCGAGGCGCGCCAGCCGAACCCGCGATGGAAGGACGAGCAGATCGATCAGGGGCGCTGACAGGCCATAGGTCAGCTGTTCGCCGCCTCCATCCTCGAGCGACAGGCGCGAGGCGCCGATGCGCGGATTGGCGATCTGGATTGCCTCCAGGACATCGGCACGGGCCAGCCCCAGCTCTGCGTATTGTTCCTGGAGCTGCGGACTGCGAACCATGGCCATCCGCACGGCGAGATCGGCGCTCATCGGCTGGCCCAGCCATCGCTGGACCGTCGCCTCGTCCTCGGGTGCGGCGTTCGCTTCCCAGCCCAGCTTCGGGGCCCCGCGATCGGCCAGCAGCCGGTTAATCTCGATCGTGTCCTGGGTCGGATCGACGGTCGCGCACCCAGACACTGTCGCCAGCAGGGCCAGCGCGAGGCTAGGCCGCAGCCAAGGTAATGAGCGGCTAGGTTGATGCAGGGTCGTGGGTATCGAAATGCTCGGCATAGATCTTTTTTCAGTTGGGTCTATTCTTGGTATACGCAGCATGAGCCGAAGCCCCTCTTTCGGAGCGCTGCGACCGCCTGTCACAACTTGATCGCCCTGAGCCGCAGCGCATTGGCGATCACGCTGACCGAGGACAGCGCCATCGCCAGAGCCGCCAGCGCCGGCGACAGCAACCAGCCGAACACTGGATAGAGCAGCCCCGCCGCGACGGGGATGCCTAGCGCGTTGTAGCCGAAGGCGAACAGCAGATTCTGGCGGATGTTGCGCATCACCGCCTTCGACAGGTGGCGCGCGCGCACGATCCCCTGCAGGTCGCCGCCCAGCAGGGTGACGCCCGCGCTCTCGATCGCTACGTCCGAGCCCGCGCCCATCGCCACGCCCACGTCGGCGGCGGCGAGCGCGGGCGCGTCATTGACCCCGTCCCCCGCCATGGCGACGACACGGCCCTCGGCGCGCAGCCGTTCGACCACGGAGGCCTTGTCCTGGGGCAGGACCTCGGCCTGGACCTCGTCGATCCCCAGCCTACGGGCGACGGCCTCGGCGGTGGTCCGGTTGTCGCCAGTCATCATCACCAGACGCAAACCGGCCGCCTTCAAGGCCGTGATCGCATCGGCCGTGGTCGCCTTGATGGGATCGGCGATGCCGAGGACGCCTGCGGCCTGCCCGTCCACGGCAGCGAAGATCGCGGTGGCCCCGTCGCCCCTGAGCGCCTCTGCTTCGGCTTCAAGCACCGAGACATCCACACCGAGCTCAGTCAGGAAACGCGTATTGCCCAGGGCGACCTGCTTGCCATCGACTACGCCTGAAACACCGCGACCGACCGGACTGTCGAACTCGGTGGCTTCAGACAGGCTCAACTTTCGGTCGTTGGCGCCCGACACAATAGCGTCCGCTAGAGGATGTTCGCTGCCCCGCTCCAGGCTGGCGGCCAGACGCAGCAGCTCGGCCTCGTCGTATCCGGGGGCGGTTCGGATGGCCGTGACCGAGGGCCGTCCTTCGGTCAGGGTCCCCGTCTTGTCCAGTACCAGGGTGTCGACCCTCTCGAACCGTTCCAGCGCCTCGGCATTGCGGATCAGGACGCCGGCCTGGGCCCCGCGACCGACCCCGACCATGATGGAGATCGGCGTCGCCAAACCAAGCGCGCAGGGACAGGCGATGATCAGCACCGACACCGCCGCGACCAGGGCATAGGACAGGCGCGGCTCCGGGCCGACCAGCCCCCAGACCAGCGCCGCCACCACAGCGATGGCGATCACCGCCGGCACGAACCAGCCCGACACGGTGTCGGCCAGGCGCTGGATCGGCGCGCGGCTGCGCTGTGCCTGGGCCACCATCTGGACGATCCGGGACAGCAGGGTGTCGGCTCCGACCTTGTCGGCCCGCATGACGAAGGAGCCGGTCCGGTTCAGCGAACCGCCGACCACTGCGCTACCGGCTTGTTTGGTCACGGGCATGGATTCGCCGGTCACCATGGACTCGTCGATCGATACGCGGCCGTCCAGGATCTCGCCGTCCACCGGCACCTGTTCGCCCGGCCGAACGCGCAGTCGGTCCCCAGCGACGACGAGGTCGAGCGTGACGTCCTCATCGGTCCCGTCATCCCGCACGCGGCGGGCGGTCTTGGGAGTCAGGTCCAGCAGAGCACGGATGGCGCCGGAGGTCTGTTCGCGTGCCCGCAACTCCAGGATCTGCCCGAGCAGCACCAGACCGGTGATGACCGCTGCCGCCTCGAAATAGACCGGCGCGCTGCCGTCCATGCGCAGGAAGGCCGGCGGAAACAGGCTGGGTGCCAGCACCGCTACGATGCTGTAGGCCCAGGCCACGCCGACGCCCATGGCGATCAGGGTGAACATGTTGAGCTTGCGGGTCCGCAAGGACGTCCAGCCTCGCTGGAAGAAGGGCGCCCCGGCCCACAGCACCACGGGAGTCGCCAGAGCGAACTGGATCCAGTTAGACGTCTGGCCCGGGATCCGCATCATCAGGCCCGTCAAATGCCCGCCCATCTCGAGCGCGAACACCGGCAGGGTCAGCGCCAGACCGACCCAGAAGCGACGGGTGAAGTCGATCAGCTCATGATTGACGGGAGCCTCAGCCGTCACGGTTTCAGGTTCGAGAGCCATGCCGCAGATCGGGCACGACCCCGGCCCCTCCTGGCGCACTTCGGGGTGCATCGGGCAGGTGTAAATGGCGCCAGGGATCACGGGCGCGGGTTCGGGCCTTTCGCCAAGATATTTGTCCGGCTCGGCGACGAACTTCGTTCGGCACCCAGCCGAGCAGAAGAAATGCTCGATGTTCTCGTGCGTGGCCTTGTGGGCCGTGGTGGACGGGTCGACGGTCATGCCGCAGACCGGATCGATCGCCTTGGCACCCGGCTTGTCATGGGGAACGTGAGAACAGCCGGCGTGCTTTCCATGAGTTGGGGGATGGGGGGCGTGAGGATCGGACATGGCCGCGTCTCCTGGATCGGGATGCCTGTCGCATATACCCCATTGGGGTATAGCGCAAGATACCGTCATGGGGTATAACCGCTCCGAACGGGAGGCGATCCATGCAAGTCGAAACAAAGCCCAAGGTCATCAATCGCCTGAACCGCATCGAGGGCCAGGTGCGCGGCATCGTCCGCATGGTCGAGGATGACCGCTACTGCGTCGACGTCCTCACCCAGCTCCAGGCGGTGCGTGCCGCGCTGAACCGGGTGGAGAGCGAGGTGCTCAAGGACCACCTCGACCACTGCGTCATGGGGGCCATGACCGGCGACGACATGGCGGACCGGAAGGCCAAGGCGAGCGAGCTGATCGAACTGTTGGGTCGCGCCACCCGATAGCTGCGCCAGGGAACAAAGGCCGATCCCGGTCGCTAAGGGGTCAGATTTCCAAGGATCCAGATTATGAAGCGCCTGACCCTCATCGTCGCCGCCTGCCTCATCGCGGCCGCTTGCTCGCCCCAGGCCGAACCCGCCGCCGATGAGGCCGCGAACGCCATGCCCGCGGGCGACGGGATGATGGCGGATGGCAAGATGGGCCATATGGACAAGATGGGTATGATGGCCCCCGCCGAGGGCGATAGCGAAGCCACGCGCGGCTACAAGGCCTCGATGATGACCATGATGCAGGACATGCCGGCCTACAGCGGCAACGCCGACGTCGATTTCATGAGGCAGATGCGCGGCCACCACCAGGCAGCGATCGCCATGGCGCGGGTCGAAATCGCTCAGGGCCAGAACGCCGAGGCCAAGGCCCTGGCGCAGGAGATCATCACCGCCCAGGAACGCGAGATCGGCGTGATCGACGCCTGGCTGGCCGCGAACCCCGGCTGATCCGCCGACCCGACGAGGGATAACCGCGCCCGCCGCGTAAACCACATTGGGGAGGACAATAGCCGCCTCCTCGGTTGGGACAGCGCATGACGTCGATATCGTCGGTGAGCGAGGACTATCCCTCGGACCTGAGAGCCCTGACCAGTCTGCGCGCCTTCCTGGCACTCGGTGTCGTCCTGTTTCACTACCAGCTGCAGTGGGATCCGGCGTTCGGTTTCAGCCCGATCATCGAGCGCAGCCGCTTGGCGGTCGACGCCTTCTTCCTCCTCTCCGGCTTCATTCTCGCCCATGTGTACGGCCCCGCCTTCGCGGCTGGTACCTTCAGCTACAGACGATTCATCGTCGCGCGCCTCGCGCGCCTCTATCCGCTTCATCTCGCGGTTCTGGGCGGGGTTACCATAATGGTTCTTTGTGCCGCAGCAGCCGGAGTCCGCTATGACCCTTCGACCTATACGATCGAAGGGTTCATCAAGACCTTATTCCTCGTCCAGGCCTGGTTCCCGACCGACGTCGGCTACAACTGGAGCGGCCCGTCCTGGTCCCTGTCTGCGGAGTGGTTCGCCTATCTGCTCTTCCCCGCCTATGCGCTGCTGGCGATGAAGATGCGCGCGAGGCCTGGGCTCCTCATCGCCCTCGGCGTGATCGGTTATGTCGCGATCGACGCCGTCTACGGCGTAATGGCCGGACAGGTCCTGCCCCGGGCGGAAGACAATATGGGCGTTCTCCGGATCGCCCCGGCCTTTCTGATCGGCATGGCCCTGAATGGCCTCGGTCGCGGGACCGCATGGCGTCCGTCCGTCGCGATCGCCGCCTGTGTCGCCTCGACGGTCCTGCTGCTGGCGGGCATGCAGCTGTCGCTCGACGACAGGATCATCGTCGCCCTGACCGCGCCGGTCGTGTTCTGCTGGTCCATGCTGGCCAAGACCGAGAGCGAGGGCCTCCTGGCCTCATCGCCCCTTGTCTTCGCCGGCGAAGTCTCCTTCGCGCTCTATCTGGCGCACATGCCCATTCTGGTCGCCTACAAGGGTGTCGCCGCCGAGATGCGCGGAGTCGACAGCGGCTTCACCATGACACCGGCAGAGCTTGCCGGTCTTTTCGTCGTGACGATTCTTGTCTCGGTCGCTCTGCACCTGTTCATCGAGCGGCCCGGCCGGATCGCGATCCGAAAACGGTTTGATCGCCGCCCCCCAAGCCTTCTCACCACCCCGGATTGAGGCACGCCAGGGTGTCGGTCAGATTGAGGCGGACCAGCAGCGTCATCCGCCAGAGTGCATCTACCCCCTGAAGACGGCGACAGAGGCATGGCCCCAAGGGCCGACGTTGCCTGGCGTCTATCGTCACGCGCGCTCAGGCCCGGACAGCCACCGAACCACCCTGAGGTCGGGATTGGAAAGACCGATCCCGGCTTCCAGACACAGATCATGCACACAGCAGCGCACCGCAGATGGAGTGTCCCGGAAATCGGACCCCGATCGTCCGTCCAGAAGGCGAGGAAGACCTCGCGCGGAGCCTGGCCAGAACGCGTTCGCCGCCCCAAGGCATCACCGCATGGTTGGGGGCGATGGTGCCGAGCGCATTGGTCGGCACGAATGGACGGATCAGCAGCCCCAGATACAGGTTCAGGCGTCTCAGCCAGCGATCGGATCGCTGGTTCATCGACAGGGCCAAAACGGGTACCGCTGGTCAGGCGGCCGGCGCGGCGCGCGAAGACCAATGAATATGTTTGATTCGCCAGCCGTCCGATCCCCGCGCGAGGACCATGGTCTCCACCGTCAGGCGGCTGGTCGCGCTGTTTCCTGCTTGGCCCGTGGTGGTTCCCTCGGTCAGGATCCAGGCGGTGTTCCCGGCGGCTGAACCGGACCGGCGCGTCACGGTCGACACCGAAGCCGCGGCATAGGCCGCGTCGGCCCCCAGATGGTGCGAGGCATATTCGTCGCGCGACCGCTCGGCCGCGCCCTCCTCCAACACCATCACATCCTCCGCCATCAACGCCAGGGCGGCGTCGGTGTCGCCCGCGTCCAGCGCAGCATGGAAGGCGTCGACAACACCCGCAGCCGCCTGGGCCTCCGGCATTATACTGACCAATGGATCAGGCGCGGCCTGACCGAACGCGCCGACCGGCACCAACGACCACAGGAGCGCGACGGCTGCGACAGCCAGGAGAGGACGGGACATGGCAGGACTCCAGTTCGGTGCGGAGCGAGCCTAGCCGTAACCACGCGGCGATGTCAGCCCCGGCTCGCCGCAGATCCGATCATGGCCGCGACGGCGTGATCGTCTCGGCCGCCTCGCGGCAGGCCTGCTCACACCGGCGGCAGTGCTCCGCGCAGATCCGGCAGTGCTCGTGCATTCCGGCGTGCGTTTCGCACTCGGCGGCGCAGGCTGCGCAGGCCTCGGAGCACACCTTCAGCATCCATTTGATTACCGCCTCGTTGCTGCCGGTCCTTCGCCCTGCGACCGCAGCAGTGGCCGCGCAGACATCGGCGCAATCCAGATTGAGCCGGATGCACGGGGTGAGGTCGTCGACCCTGGCCTCGCCCAGACAGGCGTCGGCGCAGGTTCGACAGGTGGCCGCACAGCCTCAGGCTTCCTCGATCGCCCGGATAAGCAGGTCGTTGGTGTTCCCCTGAACATGGGGATGGCCTCCGATCATCGCAGCGATGGGCATCGTCCTGTCCTTCCGATATGACGATGCGGGATGAACCGGTCGTCCCCCGCGAGGTTCCGGGCCGTCATCCCCTCGTGTCCGTCGCCCATCCTGGCATCGCGCGTCAGCGACGGCCCTGCCGTCGGGGTGGACGCGGGAAGACCGGAATTCCAACCTGATCTTCACGACCCGGATGGTGCCCCTTGCTGTCCGTCCCGTTCGACAGTCCCGCATGCCTGCCGCTCGCTGCGTCAGGCTGGATCATCTCCGAGGCCAGAGCCATCATGAAGCTGTTCACGAGCGACATCGTCATCGATGCGCCGCCGGAAAAGGTCTGGGACATCCTGGCCGACATTCCGGCCTATCCCGAATGGAACCGGGCCACCCGGATCGAACCGGACCGCAAGAAGCCGGACGAGATCACCTATGGTCTGACGGCCGTGCGGCCCAACGGCCAGGAACTGTCGTGGCGCCTCACCGGTCGGCTGCTCGAGCGCCGCAAGCCGGACCGGATCACCTGGCGGCTGGGCCTGCGAGGGTTCGTTTTCCTGAACATGTCCTATGCCCTGACGCCGCGCGGGACCCGGACCCATGTCCTGTTCTCGGCCGAGGTCAGCGGTCTGGTCCCGAAGATCTTTCCGAACCATTTCCCCAACCTCCTGCCCGACCCGATGTTCGGAACGATGCGCGACCTGAAGCGCCGTGCCGAAGGAGAAAAGCGCCAGGTCCCACCCCCGACCCCGTCACGCAAACGGCCCCGTCACGGCGGCCCCCCGCCGCATCGGCGATGAGTGATGACCGCGGACGTGTCGTGGCGGGCGCGCGGCGCGCCGGTCCGTCGGTGGCGAAGGTGGCGACGATCAGCCATGCTCGGGGATCAGTGGCCTGACGCAGCGCCTGCCGATAGCCTTCAGGCAAAAGGAGTGAATCGACAGCGTTCCTTGCTTGGCTTTTGGTGTGACAAGCCGGGATGATGCTAGGATGCAAGGTGTTGCGTCCTCGACGGGCGCGCGAACCCTTGAGAAGGCAGCCAGCTTGCGAAGCGTAATCAGCGCCATCGAGATCGACGCTCCGGTTGAAACGATCTGGCGTGTCCTGGACGATATCCCATCCTACCCGCAATGGAACCGATCCACCCGGCTGACGATGGACGCCAAGGATCCGGCGGCCGTGCTTTACGGTCTCACGGCGGTGACACGCAGCGGCCGGGAACAGCGGTGGCAACTCCTCGGTCGCATCAAGACACGCCGCGCGCCCGAAGAACTGTCCTGGCGGGTTGGTGTTCCGGGGTTTCTCAGCCTCTACAGTCGGTTCGCAATCTCTCCGACGGGAGCGGGGTCGCGCGTTTGCTTCACGACCGAAATTCGGGGGTTCATTCCGCTTCTGTTCGTCCGGCATTTTCCGCGCCTGTTGCAGGCCCCGATGGACGAAACGCTCGACGCGCTGAAACGCCGATGCCAGACCGCTCCGGCGCGGAAAAAGCCAGTCGCCTTGGTGAAGAAACCACGGCACGGGGGACCGCCACGACGCAGGTGACCCGTTGTCGATCGCCGCATCATGAATCCGGCAGCCTGGTCTCAATGGGCGCAAGCGAGTTCCGGACACGGTAACGTTCCAGAACTCCGACGCAGAGGCTGATTCACGCCATCGGCAGACCCGCAAAGCGGGTTCTCGACAAGCGATCAGCCTTCAAGACAGCGCCTTCGCCCGGTCACAGCGAAAAGAGGGCTCGTCACGCCCTCCTGCGCGGTGCTCACTACCATCGGCGATCATGGCGACGCTCGTGCCGACGGTCTTCGCGGCGATGCTGGCGTTCGTCCCGCCGGTGCGCCCGCCTGTCCTGACGGTAATCACCCCGATCGTAATAGCCACCGCTGTTGCCGTAGCCATAGCCTCTCGAGCGGTCGTAATAGCCGCCGTTCCCGTAGGACCCATTGTTGGAATAGTATCCGCCCTGGTTGCCATAATATCTGGGTTGGCCGCCATAGGAGTGGTTGCGGTTCGAACTCGATGCGATCGCCGCGCCGGCGAGAGCGCCGACCGCTGCCCCGATCACGACGTTGCTGCCGTTGTCGTGACGGTCGCGACCGTAGTGGGCGCTCTGGGCGGCGACAGGCGTCGCGGCCAACATCGTCATCGCCAGGCCGCTCAGGACGAGTGATTTCAAGATCCTCATGATCCTGGTCTCCTTGGTTCAATTCTCCGGGCGAAATGCCCAGGTCTAAGAGCAAAGGGCGCTCTCTGGCCTGAACGGGACGAACCCCCGACGTTCATCCCCTATTCATCCCCAACCGCAGGCGTCCGGCTCGTCGTCGTCGAGACGAGCGCCGTGTCGATCGCCGTGGACAAGGTGTCCAGCGCGCTGTCCTCGATCAGCTTTCCATTCACCAGGAACATGGGCGTGCCCCTGATGCCGCCGACGATCGCTGCCTCGACGCCGGTGCTCAGCGCGTCCTGCGTCGCCCGGTCGTTCATGCAAGCCAGAAGGTCCGATGTCGGACGCCCGGCCTTGCCCGCAGCCGCTTGCATCCAGGTGTTCGGATCGCCTTCCGCGTGCAAGGCGGCCTGCCCTTCCATAAGGGTCTTGGCCACCAAGAAAGAGTTCACAGGCGCGGCGCAACGCGCCAGGGCGGCGGCCGGCAGAGAAAGGGTCTGGGGCGATGTCGGCAGATCGCGGAACACCAGCCTGGCCTGACCCGTGTCGATGAACCGGGTCGTGAACGCCGGCAGCACGATCTGGTGCCAGGCCGCGCAATGGGGGCAGACGAACGAGGCGTATTCGATCACCGTGACCGGCGCATCGGCACGTCCAAGCACGCGGTCGGCTTCCGTCACGACGCTCAGCGCAGCGCGAGGCGCTTCGATCGGGGACTGGGCCGAGGCGGTGGTCCCGAGCATTGACATCAGCGCGAAAACGACCCCGATCTGGCGAACGATCATGGACTCAGCCCCTCAACTGGGGATCGATGACGGCGGACAGTCCGGCCAGGGACGTGTCCTCCACCTTTTTGCCGTTGATGATGAAGGTGGGCGTTCCGGTGACGCCGGCGTCCACGGCTTCACGGATGCGCTGTTCCATCGCCGAGATCGCCTGAGGATCGCTGACACAGGCTTGGAACTGGGCATCGCTCAGACCCGCGTCTGCGGCGATCCTGACGAGGCTGTCGCGCGGCGGCGTGCCCGTCGCCCACTCCGCCTGGCTGCGCATGACCTGATCGACGACCTCGAAATACTTGTCGTCGCCCGCGCATCGCGCGATCAGGAACCCCGCGACCGCGATATCCTGGGGCGCGGTCGGGAACTCGCGCAGGACGTAGCGAACTTGATCGGTGTCCACATATTTGGCCTTGAACGCCGGCCACACGGTTTCCTGCCATTCGGCGCAGTGGCCGCAGGTCACCGACGCATATTCCACCACCGTGACCGCAGCGCCCTCGGCCGCGCCGAGCGCCATGTCGCCCGTCGCGCTGGTTGCCTTTGGCGCCCCGCCACACGCCGACAGCGAGACCAGGACGGCGGCGGCCGACAGGCCGAGCGCCAGGCGACGGTTCAGGGTGGACGGACCATGGGTCTGGACGGTCATCGAGGTCTCCTATCGGGGTTGAGATCAGGGTCGCGCGATCCCGCGGCGGGCTGGCATGAGGCGGCGATCGCCCTCATATGCGACCCCTGCGGGCGTCTTGCAGCAGGCTTCGACTGCCGCCCGCCGCGACGATCCGGTCGATCCGCGCCTTCTCGGCGCGAAAGGCCGACAGATCGATTTCCTTCAGGCCGGGCGGGGGCACGACGCGCGCTTCGGACGGATCGACGCGGCGGCCCCGGTTCCAGATCTCGTAGTGAAGATGGGGTCCGGTCGATGCCCCCGTCGAGCCGACATAGGCGACGACCTGGCCCTGGCGTACGCGTTGGCCGGCGCGCAGCCCGGACGCGAACCGCGAGAGATGGGCGTAGCCCGACTCAAGGCCGTCCGCGTGGCGGATTCGCACCCAGTTGCCGTATCCGCCCCATGTCCGGGCCTCGACGACGACGCCGTCGGCGGGTGCCTTGACGGGCGTGCCCATCCCCGCTGCGAAGTCCGTCCCCTGGTGCATCTTCGCCTGCCCGGAGATCGGATGGCGTCGAGGGCCGAACGGCGACGTGGTGCGGGCACGGACGAGAGGGCTCTCGAACCCCCCGGTGCCCAAAGGCCGGCCCGCGGCGTCGAAGTATTCGATCGCACGCGCGGACGCGGGTTTGAATCCGTAGACGACCCGGCCTTTCACGGAGGCATAAAGCAGGTCGCCCGTTTCGATCGTTCGCCCGGCCTCGGTCACTGTGCGGTCGAACGCCACCACGAAATCGTCGCCCGTCTCGGGGTCGCGATCGGCTCCGAAGGAGGCCTGCGTCAGGGCTGACATCGCCCGCACGATCGGCTTGTCGACCCCGGCGACGCTCAACGAGGTGGGCAGCGACGCCTCGATTTCGCCGGTGGCCACCCGTGTCTCTCGCACCAGCGTCTCCTCGAGCGCGCGCAGACGCAGGGCACCGGCGAAGTCCCGGGTCACGGTCAACTGGGTCGTCGGCCCCGTCCGAAGGGTGAGGCCGATGACGTGGGCGTCTCCACGCGGGACCCGATGCGCCGAGATCGCGGCTTCGAACCGCTCGCCTGGGCGAAGGTCGCTCAGTCGAAAGGCGCGACCGACGGTCGCGGCCAGGGTTCGAGCTTCGGCGGCTCCCACCCCGGTCCGCTGAACGGCCTGTTCGAAGGTCTCGCCGCGTCGGAGTTCGACCGGCACCGCCGTGGGTGCCGTCAAGCCCATGGGTGCCGCAGCGGCGGCGAAGGCCCGCGTCTCGAGGACGGCCACCTGAGCCGACGTCAGCGTCGGCGGGTCATCCGCCGTCGGCGTCGCAGGAACGCGGCCGGTCACGAACGCGGCCGACATCGCGGCCGCCGCCGTCATCAGCATGACAGGCGCGAACCGGGTCGGGCGTATGCGAGGATCGAATAGGGTCATGTCGTCCTGAGGTCTGTCGACGCCGATCGGCGTCCGATCGAGCGGTCGGGGTCTTGAATGGACGGCGATGTCGCCGCGGCTAGGCATGGATACCTGGACCATGGCCCGCATTGGTCCGACCGTCGGGCGCGCCGGGTTCCAGCTGGACGGTCGCGTGCTGGATGGCATGGTCGGTCGCCAACGCCGCCAGGACGGCCAGCCTGACCGTCTCGGACGTCTGACCCTCGACAATCACGATATGGACGGACGCGTTCACATCGTCGCTGCTGACGCCCCACAGATGAAGGTCGTGCACCTCCGCCACCCCGGGAACCGACGCGATCGTCGCCCGCACGGCCTGGAGGGACAATCCCATCGGCACACCCTCAAGCAGGATGTGGGTTGTGTTCTTCAGCAGCAGCCAGGTTCGGGGCAGAACCCACAAACCGATGCCGATGGCGACCACCGGGTCGATCCATGTCCAACCGGTCAGCATGATCAGCAGCGCGCCTCCGATCACGCCGACGGAACCGAGCATGTCGGCCCAGACCTCCAGATAGGCCCCTTTGACATTCAGGCTCGCGTCCGCTCCGGACGCCAGCAACCGCATCGACACGAGGTTCACGACCAGGCCCAGCGAGGCCACGATCAGCATTCCGGTCGAACCCACGGGTTCGGGGTCGAACAGCCGCAGGACGCCTTCATAGAGGATGTAGCCGGCCACCAGGAACAGCAGCACGGCGTTGAAGGTGGCCGCCAGGATCTCGAAGCGACGATAGCCAAAGGTGCGCAGATCATCGGCGGGGCGTTGGCCGATCTTGATCGCCGCCAGGGCGATGGCCAGTGCCACCACGTCCGTCAACATGTGTGCCGCGTCCGACAACAGCGCCAGGCTCTGGAAGACAATGGCACCGACGACCTCCGCGACCAGGAAGGTCGAGGTCAGGGCGAGCGCCCAGACCATCCGACGGCTGCTGGCGCCCGCGCCGTGAGCATGATCCTTGCTCATCAGGAATGTCCCTCTGTGTGGTGATGATCCTGTCCATGGCCGGAACCGTGTTCGTGCGCGTGGCCGTGCCGGGTGTCGCCGCCCTGGCCCGAATGGGCGGTGATCGCACCCGGATCGCTACCGACGCCGATTTTCAGGCAAGGCTCCAGCGTGGCGTGATCGATCGAGAAGTCGGTCTTCAGCACTGCGCGCACTGCCGTCTTCACGGCCTGGAAGGAGTCGAGGGAATCCCCCTCGGGGACGATGTGCGCTTCCAGTGAGCGATTATGTTCATCCAGGCTCCAGACGTGGAGGTGATGCAGGCTGTGGACGCCCGGCACCGCCTGAACGGCGGCGACGATCCGGTCGAACTCCAGGTCATCAGGCATGGCTCCCATCAGGAGGCGGATGGTTTTCGGCAGCAGCGAGAACCCCTGCCACAGCACATAGGCCGAGATCACCAGGGTGATGATCAGGTCGGCGACGTAGAGGTCGTAGAAGATGATCAACAGACCCGCCGCGATCACGCCCACCGAGGCCATGGCGTCCGAGACATTGTGGAGGAAGGCGGCCTTGATGTTGAGGCTGTTCTTTGACTGGGCATAGACCAGCACGGCGGTGACGATGTCGATGACCAGCGCGATGCCGGCGACCCAGATCACGATCCAGCCGTCGATCGGCTGAGGATCGAGGAAGCGATTCACCGCTTCATAGATCAGATACAGGCCAACGATGATCAGGGTGGTCAGATTGATCAGGGCGGCGACGACCTCGGCCCTGCCGTAGCCGAAGGTCATCAGTTTGTCGGCGGGCCGTCGCCCGATCTTGCGGGCGAACAGGGCCAGGGCCAGGGACGCCGCATCGTTGAGATTGTGCAATGCGTCGGCAATGAGCGACAGCGAACCCGAGACGACGCCACCGACGATCTGGGCGAGCGTCAGAAGCACATTGACGGCGACGGCCGCGGCGAGCCGTCCGTCGTTCATGGAGTCTGTTCCGTGGTCGTGTCCCTGACCCATCAGATCGCTCCGCCCGGGCGTTGTGCGTCTGCCGGCCAACGCAGCACCTCGACCGTCTCAAGGGTAATCGGACCCAGATGCTCGAGGTCCGACAGGCTCTCCGCGAATGCGCGAAGCTTCTTTTCCTCGTCGATAACCTCGATGACGACGGACTGAACGTCGTCAAGAACGGGTCGGCGTCGGCGTTGAGGCGTGTGACCGAAGCCGACGATCGCCTCGATGACAGTTCCGCCGACGACGCCCATGGCGCGGGCGCGCGTCGCGATCACCTCATGGACCTTGTGATCCCCTTCGTAGGCGCTGTCGTCGGCGTAAATTCGGAGTCGCTTGATGTCGGTTGGCGTGGTCATCGTCTGCTCCTGACGGCGCTTGCAATGCTGGCTGCGTCTCTGGGAAACCCCGGAACGGCATCTCTGCCGCTCCGGGGCTTTCTGTTGCGGTTAGTCGTCCATGCCCTCCGCCGCCCGGTGCTTGACGGCCTTCGCGGCGAAAGTCGGCAGCACCAGGAGCGTGAGGATGGTTGCGGTGATCAGTCCGCCGATGACCACTGTGGCGAGTGGCTTCTGGACCTCAGCCCCGGCCCCGTGCGCGAGCGCCATGGGGATGAAGCCGACGATGGCCACCAGCGCCGTCGTCAGCACCGCCCGCAACCGGCTATAGGCACCCTCAAGCGCGGCGACATCGGGCGCCAGTCCCTCCTGTAGCCGTTCACGAATGGCTTGCATGAGCACCAATCCGTTCAAGGTCGCGACGCCGGAGACGGCGATGAAGCCGACCGCCGCCGACACCGAGAACGGCATGCCGCGAAGCAAGAGCGCCAATGCTCCCCCCACAAGAGCCAGGGGGACGCAGGCGAACACCAATCCCGCCTCCGCGAACGAGCCCAACGCCATGAACAGCAGGATGCCGATCAGCACGAAGACGACCGGGATCACCAGGCCCAGGCGCTGCTCAGCCCGTTGGAGGTTCTCGAACTGGCCGCCCCAGTCTAGGCGGTAGCCGACCGGCAGGGCGATCTGTGCCACCTCCGCCTGGGCCTCGGTGACGAAGCCGCCCAGATCGCGACCGCGTACATTGGCCTGAACCACCATCCGCCGACTGCCGTTCTCGCGACTGATCTGGTTCGGCCCTTCGGCTGTTTCGATCCGGGCCACCGAAGACAGCGGCACCACGACGCCGGACGCCGAGACGATCGGGAGCGCCGCCAACGTGGCGGGATCGTTTCTCGCGTCGTCGGGCAGACGCACGACGACGTCGAACCGGCGGTCGCCCTCGAAGATGCGACCGGCCTCGGCACCCCCGACGGCGGCCGAGACCGCTTCGCTGACGTCGGCGGCGGACAGGCCGTAATTCGCCGCTGCGAAGCGATCGACGCTGATGGTCAGCGTGGGCAGGCCGGAGGCCTGCTCCACCCGGACGTCGGCCGATCCCGGCGTCGCACGAAGCCGGGCCGCCACCAGTTCGGCCGTCGCCTCCAGGGTCGCGAAATCATCGCCGTACACCATCACCGCCAGGTCGGTCCGCACCCCCGAGATCAACTCGTTGAAGCGCAGCTCGATCGGCTGGCTGAACTCAAAATTATTGCCGATCTGCTGGCTGGCGACTTCCTCAATCCGGACGATGAGGTCTTCTTTCGAGAGGTCCGGGTTTGGCCACTCATCGCGATCCTTCAGAATGATCACGGCGTCCGAGATGTTCGGTGGCATCGGGTCCACCGCCGCCTCGGCAGTACCCGTCCGTGAGAAGACGGTCTCGACCTCGGGCTGGGCCTTGATGGCGCGCTCCAGGGCCATCTGCATCGCCAGGGACTGCTCCAGCGAGGCCGAGGGCACGCGCAGCGCCTGCATGGCGATGTCGCCCTCATCCAGGGTCGGAATGAACTCCCGCCCCAGCGACATGAAGGACACCACCCCGATGCCGAGTGTCACGACGGCAGCGATCAGCACGGTCGTCGGGCGCCTGACCGCTGAGGCGATGGCGGGCTCGATGCCGCGACGCGCGAACCGCAGGATGCGGGTCTCGTGCTCGACGGCCTTTCCGTCCGGCCCAAGGTGCACGGTCTTGGGATCACGCACGAGCAACGCCGTCATAGCGGGCACGAAGGTGAAGGAGAAGATGAAGGCGCCGACCAGGGCCAGCATGACGGTCGCGCCCATGGGCACGAACGTCTTGCCCTCAACGCCTTCCAGCATCAGCAGGGGCGTGAAGACCAGCAGGATGATCAACTGGCCGAAGGCAGCCGGTTTCACCATCTGCCTGGCGGCCTGCATCGCCACGCCCAGACGTTCATGGCGCGTCAGCCTGCGTCCAAGCTCACCCCGCCTCTGGGTGAGCATCAGCAGGGTGTTCTCGATCACGACGACCGCGCCATCGACCATCAGGCCGAAGTCGAGCGCGCCCAGGCTCATCAGGTTACCGCTGATGCCGAACCGGTTCATGCCAATGACGGCGAACAGAAACGACAAGGGGATCATCAGGGCGGTGACGCTCGCCGCGCGTAAATTGCCGAGCAGCAGGAACAGCACGACAATGACAAGCAGAGCGCCCTCGGTCAGGTTTCGCGCCACCGTGCCGATGGTGGAATTGACCAGCTCGCTTCGGTTCAGAACAGGTGTTGCGACCACGCTCGGAGGCAGGGAGGCGGCCACCTCTTCCAGTCGCTCGGCCGCAGCCTGGGCCACAGTACGGCTGTTCTCGCCCGCCAGCATCAGGGCCGTGCCGAGGACGGCCTCATGCCCGTCGCGGCTGGCACCGCCCAGACGCGGGGCCTGACCGATCTCGACCACTGCGACATCAGCAACGCGAACGACCAGACCGCCGCGATTGACGACCGGGGCTTGGGCCAAGTCCTCGATCGTGGTCGCCAAGGCATCCGTCCGGACGACCAAGGCTTCGCCCGCGCGCTGAACATAGCCGGCGCCGGCCTGGGTGTTGGCGCGGTCGAGCGCCTGGACCAGATCGTCCATGCCCAAGCCATATCGCGTCAGGGCGGCGGCGTCAGGACGGACGGCGTATTCCTTCACATAGCCGCCGTTGACATCAACGCCGGCCAGGCCGGGGGCCGTGCGCATCTGCGGGGCGATGATCCAGTCCTGCACCGTGCGCAGATAGGTGGCGCGCTGCTCGGGGGTGGTCAGTCTTTCGCCCTCGGGGGTCAGATAGGACCCGTCCACCTGGAAGCCGGGTTGGCCCGTCGCGACTGTGGTGTCGGCGGTGAAGGGCAGATAGTCGACCGTCCACATCAGCACCTCGCCCAGGCCCGTCGTAATCGCGGACAGGCTGGGCTCGACGTCTTCCGGCAAGTTTTCGGACGCTTGCGCCAGCCGTTCCGAGACCTGCTGCCGGGCGAAATAGATGTCCGTCTGGTCCGTGAAGATGACAGTGATCTGGCTGAAACCGTTGCGGGACAGAGAGCGGGTGCTCTGCAGTCCCGGAATGCCGGCCATGGCCGTTTCCAGCGGGTATGTGACCTGCCTTTCGATCTGTTCGGGCGCCAGGGCCGGCGCGACGGTGGTGATCTGAACCTGTCGGTTCGTGATGTCAGGAACGGCGTCGATCGGCAGCTTGGTCAGTTCGAACAGGCCAAAAGCGGCGACGATCGCCACGGCCAGGACAACAAACCAGCGGAAGCGAACGGACGCCTCAATGAGGGCTTTAAACATGATCCATCGCTCCTAGTGGCCGTGCTCGGCTTCGCCCTTGGCGAGCTCCGCCTTAAGGAGGAAGGCATTGGCCCCCGCGATGCGCTCGGAACCGGTCAGGCCCCGCACGATTTCCGTCCGCCCCCCGGCCTGCCGACCGACCAGCACCGGCATGGCACGGAAGCCGCTTTCCGTGCGCACGAAGACAACGCTCGCGCCTTCGACGGTCTGGACCGCTTCCGAGGGCACGGTGACGCCTCCAACCGACTCGCCCGTGACCACGGTTCCCGTGATGGCTGAACCTGCAGGTGGGAGGGTGCCACTCGTCGGGCGGGCGCGGATCACGGTTGCGCCGCCCTCGGCACCGCCGCCGCCAGCGGCGACGCCCGTCACAACGCCTGTGACGTCGCCGGACGGGGTTTGAACCTGGATCGTGCTGCCGGCCCGGACCTGCGCGGCCAGGGCTGGAGCGGCATTGAAGACCATCTCGACGCGGGCGGGATTGGTCACCTCGGCGATGACGCCGCCTTGTGCCGCGAAGCCTCCGGGGCCAACCTGGACGCTCGTGACGACGCCGGAGATCGGGCTGGTAACGCTCAGCCGACCCGAGGCATTGGGCGAACCTACCGCTGCGGACCGGGCGCGAGCCGCGCGAACGACGGCATCGGCACTAAGCGATTGCGCGCGAGACGTCTCCACATCCTGCCGGGCGACGACGCCCTGTTCTTCGAGATTGCGATCGCGCTCATAGGCGCGACGGGCCGCATCCGCCGAGGCGGCGGCTGAATCAGCGTCAGCACGGAAGGTGGCGGCCTCACCACTCACCAGGGTCGCGAGGGGCTGGCCCGCGCGGACCGACTGACCGGGGGCCACCAAGACGCGTTCTACGCGACCACCCACAGAAGCAGCCACGGCAGCGCGAGCGTCCACCATGGGTTCAACGCGACCGGAGAGGCGCGTCTCGCCGCCCCCACCGCCGCTCGCGGAAACCAGGGTGATGCCGACGGCTTGGATCTGAGCCGCCGTCAGCTGGACGACGCCTTCTTCCCCTTCTTCGCCGCCTTCCTCCTCGGCGTGCTCCTCTTCGCCTTCGACATGACCCGCCTCGCCCTCGGCATGAACTTCCTCAGTCGCGGCCTCTGTGGCGCCGGCCACAGGCCGGTTCATAAGGACATAGGCTGTGCCGCCGAGGAGGACGATCGCAGCGACCCCGCCCAACAGCCAATATTGATTGATCTCAAACTTGCGTTTCATTGAACGGCTCCAAAGGGGGCGCGGCCATCGAGGCGCGCCAAATCGATTTCAGCCCGCACGCGGGCCAGACGGGAATCCAGGGCGGCGTTCTGGGCCGCGATCAGGGCGGCGCGTGAGCTCCGCAGCTCCAGTTGCGAGATACGCCCCGCCTCCGCGCCGATGCGCGACAGGCGATAGGCTTCCTCGGCGGACTCCACTCCGCTGTCGGTTGCCGAGACACGACTGGCGGCGGATGCTAGGCGGGCCCTGGCAGCGACGCGATCCGCCTCGGCCTCCTGTCGCGCGCCCTGCAGCCGTGCATCGGCCGCGCGGAAGTCGGCCTGGGCCGCCTCCACGTTGCCTCGGTTCCGGTCGAACAGCGGCAGGGGCACGCTCAGACCGAACGTGATTGCGGTTGCATCCTCCGCCTCAAACCGGCGCACGCCCACCGAGGCGTTGACGTCAGGTCTAGCGCGAATGCGCTCCACCGTGATCCGGCGATCGGCCGCTTCGCGTTCCGCCTCAGCGACCAGGACCGCAGGGGCGGGGCGCGTGTCGGAAACGGCCAGGGCTGGGGCACGATCGAGCAGGCTCTGCTCGATCGAGGTCACCGGCCGCACCAGCATGGCAAAGCCAGTAAGCCGAGCAAAGGCTGCATCGCGTTCTGCCTGGGCTTCATCCAGACGCGCGCGCGCCGCCGCCGCTTCGGTTTGCCCTTGGATGCCGCGCAAGAGAGGCTCGCGGCCTTCCTCAACGAGCGCGAGGGATGCGCGAGTATCGGCCAGCGTCAGGGTCAGGGCTTCGGACGCCAGCCTAAAGCGCCGATCGGCCGCCTCGGCCTCGGCATAATAGAGAGCCAGACGACCGGCGGCATCAGCTGCGACGAGAACGGCCCGTCGAGAGGCGGTATCGGCCTCCGCGCGCGCGACGTTCACGCGAGCCCCGCGACGTCCCCAGAGTTCGAGGTCGGTGGACAGCGACAGTGTGGTCTCAGCGTTCGAATATCCGTCGAACGGGCCGCTGCCAAACGCGTTCTCTGCCTCCAGTCCGAGGAGAGGATTGGGACGGACGCGGGCCTGTCTAACGCGCGCCTCAGCGGCGTCGAGCAGGGCTCCGGCTTCGGTGATCAATGGCGTCTCCGCCAGACGTGCGACCAGCGCGTCATAAGCCGGAGCCGGGTCGGCCCAGGCGGGACCGCTTAACGCGGCCGCGAAGGCGGCAACGGCGCAGCCAGCCGCGAATCGCGGCGGCCGACGGAATGAGGAAGGCATTGTGGGTATCCCATGAGGTTTGACGAGAAGACGCGCGATCGCGCGAAGTCAGGTCAGACCCTGGGAGGGCGCTCCGGGCCTGCGGGCACGCGGGACGACAGGAGATCATCGCCCACTGTTGCGCGCGAACGCCCTGCAAGCGACGTCGAGGCGTCAAAATCAGGTGTGCCGCCAAAGGGCGTACCGGCGTGATGGCAATGGCCATGGCTGCAGACGCCATGCGGTGATCCGATATCCTCGCCTTCGCCCGTATCGCCATCCATAACCGCTGACGCGTGCGACGGTTCAAGTTCTGCAGAACAAGCGAAGGCATCGACCGCTGGCACGAAGAAGAGCACAGCGACAAACAGAGCGATGAGCACTGCCGCTATCCGATTCCTGGTCAAACTTGAACCCATGCCGCCCTGTAGCACACTGACCTTAACGATCAATGGCGGTAAAGTCGCGGGCTTCGTGCGGCCCTCGGCTATGCGCGGAATATGTGCACCGTCGAGCCGATCGCCAGACCTGGAGCACGGTGACGGCTTCGGCGACTGCGGAACCGCGGACGAAGTTTCTCGGAGGTGTTTCGACATATGGATCATCCCTTTCGGGGCGTCCAACCCAGCAGGCGCATGGCATTGGCGGTGACGAGAACGGTCGCGCCGGTATCCGCCAGAATGGCGGGCCACAGGCCGGTGACGCCCGCGATGGTCGTCACCAGGAACACGGCCTTGAGACCCAGAGCGATCGCTATGTTCTGATGAATATTGCGCATGACCGCCCGGGACAGGGTGATCATGTCGGGAATGTCCTGAACGCGGCCGTGAAGGACGGCGGCGTCCGCGGTCTCGAGCGCCACGTCCGTCCCTCCGCCCATTGCGATGCCGACATCGGCCTGGGCGAGCGCGGGCGCGTCATTGATGCCGTCGCCGATCTTGGCGACGACGAAGCCCTCGGCCTGCAGGCCCTTGACGATGCGCAGCTTGTCCTCGGGCAGGAGTTCCGCGCGCGCCTCGATGTCGAGACTGGCGGCGACCGCCTCGGCCGTTCGCCGATTGTCGCCCGTCAGCATGACCGTCCGAATGCCGCGCGACTTCAGGGCGGACAGGCCTGACACGGCGTCGGGTCTGGCTTCGTCCCGCATGGCGATGAAGCCCACGGTTTCGCCTCCCGCCACGACGACCGACACGCTCTTGCCCTCGTCGTTCAGGACGGCGATCGCTGCGTCCTGCGCCTCTGATCGGGGCGCCCGCCCGATCGCCGCCTGGGGCGAACCCAGAAAGATCCGCTCGCCGGAGACAAGGCCCTCGACGCCCTCGCCGGCGATGGCCCTGGTGTCCGTGGCGGCCGGCGCGTGAACGCCGTCGGTCCGGGCGCGTGACAGGATGGCCAGAGCAAGCGGGTGGCTGGAGCCGGCCTCGAGAGCGGCGGCCAGGACCAGGAGCGCGGCCTCGTCACGCGTTCCCGCGACGATGTCCGTGACGACGGGTTTGCCGGCGGTCAGGGTCCCGGTCTTGTCGAAGGCGATGGCCGTGATTTTTCCAAGCGTCTCAAGCACCGCTCCGCCCTTCATCAAGAGCCCACGCCGGGCACCGGACGAAAGGCCTGCGGCGATGGCAGCCGGGGTGGAGATCACCAGGGCGCAGGGACAGCCGATCAGGAGGACAGCCAGGCCCTTGTAGATCCAGCCGCTCCAGTCGCCGCCGAACATCAAGGGGGGTACGACGGCGACCAGGGCAGCGACCCCGAGGACGGCGGGGGTGTAGATCCTTGAAAACCGCTCGATGAAGCGTTCGGTCGGGGATTTGGATTCCTGGGCTTCCTCCACCAGTCGAACGACGCGCGCGATGGTGTTGTCGGCGGCAGCGGCCGTCACCCGGACCCGCAGGACGCTGTCTCCGTTGATGGTGCCGGCGAAGACCGGATCGCCCGTCGTCTTGCGCTTGGGCACGCTCTCTCCGGTGACCGGGGCCTCGTCGATCTCGCCCGAGCCTTCGACGATCTCCCCGTCGGCCGGAAGCCGGTCTCCGGGGCGCACCAGGATGATCGCGGCGATGGCCAGCGTTTCGGCGGGAACCTCCCTTGTCTCTCCATCCCCTTCGAGAAGAGCGGTCTTGGGCACGAGGGTAGCCAGCCCCTGGATACTCTTGCGCGCGCGACCGGCAGCGACGCCTTCCAGCATCTCGCCCACCAGGAACAACAGAACGACGGCGGCGGCCTCCTGTTCGGCACCGATGAAGACCGCGCCAACCGCAGCGATCGTCATCAGCATCTCGATGCTGAAAGGGCTGCCGTAGCGCGCCGCCGAGATCGCGCGTCTCGCGATCGGTATCAGACCGACGGCCAGGGCGATCAGAAAGCCATAGCGTTCGGTCGCCGGGAAGGCAGCCCCCAGGCCATAGGCGGCGAGGAGCGCCAATCCGCACACGGCCGTCAGCCAGGCCTTCTTCTTCCACCACCACGGCTGGCCGTCGTCGCCGGGCTCGGCATGCGATGGCGCGTGACGCTCATTGCTCGGGGTGTCGTGAATCACGCTCGCGGGCACCGCTGGCGCGCCGTCGTAGCCGAGGTCGCGCAACTGTTTCAGGACGAGGTCATCGCTCAGGCCGCCGCTGTGACACACCTTCAGCAGGCCGGACTGGACGCCGATCGTGACGTCGTCGACACCCGCCAATCTGCGCAGGGCTGTGTCGATCTTTCGGCCACAGCTCGGGCAATCCATGCCACTGACCCGATACCGGCTCTCGATCGTTTTTCCTGACATCGCCTGCTCCTTGTCCTGAAGACCCGCCGACGCTACTTCCTCTAGCGACTAGAGGAGCAAGAGAAAAATGAGCCAGGGCGTCACGATCGGCGCGGCCTCGAGGGCCTGTGGGATCAAGGTCCCGACGATCCGCTACTATGAACAGATCGCGCTGCTGCCCTCCCCGCTGCGCACCGACGGTAATCGTCGGCTTTATGAACAAAGCGACTTGAAGCGGCTTCGCTTCATCCGTCATGCCCGCGAATTGGGGTTCGAGATCGAGCCTATCCGCGAGCTACTGGCGTTGGCTGACGAACCGGGCGGACCCTGTGAGACCGCCGACATCATCGCCCGCTCTCACCTTGCCGCCATCGATCACAGAATTGCCCGGCTGACCGCCCTGCGGGCGGAGGTGGCCCGGATGGCGGAGTGTCCGCACGGCTCGGCCAGGGAGTGCAGGGTCATCGAGGTGCTCGGCGATCACGCCGAATGCCTGGCCGAGCACTGAGATCGGTTCTGAAGCGTTGCCGCTCCCCCCTTCCTCAGGGTCGGCCTCGTGGCCAGCGGTCATGTCGCTCATCAATCACGAAGGGATGAGCGTGAGCGGCCTTCCCACCCCCAGCCGCTCCGTCGGCCAGATGCGGATCGTCCGCGGCCAGCTCGGGATGGCTGTGCGCCACGGTCTCAGGGTCCCGCGCCGGCCAGATCAACAGACCGAGCACTGCGCCCGTCGCGCACAGCGCCGCCAGAACCAGAAAGGCCGCAGCAGGATCGGCCTCGGCGCTGACCAGCCCCGCGACCGGATAGGCGATCAGCCAGCAGGCGTGGGACAGGGCGAACTGGGCGGCGAACAGGGGCGGACGGTCCTGGGCCGTCGATGACCGCCGCAGCGCCCGCCCCGCCGGGGTAATGGTCAATGAATACCCAAAGCCCATGATCACCCACAGACCGATCAGGACTGGATAGCTGACGGCGACCCAGGCTCCCGCCAGGAGGACCGATGTCATCACACCAGCCCCCAGCACCATGGCCGTACGATCCGACACCCGGCTGAGCAGGCGCGGCAGGACGACGGCCGCCGTCATCGACCCACCGCCGAAGGCCGCAAGTGCCCAGGCGGTCGCCTGTTGCGACAGGCCGAACTGCGACTGGACGAGGACGACAGTGTTGACGAACACCATGGCCCCACCCGCCGCCGTGGCCAGGCTGATGGCCAGGAGACCGCGCAGACGCGGCGTGAGCGCGAACAGCCGCAAGCCTCCGGTCAGCCGCTGGATGAAGGGTTTGGGCTGGAGTCTGCTCGGTACCGGCAGGCTGGCCCCGACCACGAACAGGGCCGAGACGACAAAGCCCAGGGCCGTGCCGACGAACAGGTTGTTGTAGCTGATGAAGGCCAGCAGCAGCGCCGCCAACACCGGGCTGGCCACGCTCTCCAGATCGGCGGCCAGCCGCGAGAGCGACAGGGCCTTGGTGTATTCCGCCTCGTCGGGCAGCAGGTCCGGGATCATCGCCTGGAGGGCCGGGGTGAAGGCGGCGGACGCGACATAGAGCACGGTCATCAGCCCATAGACCTGCCACGGCTCGCTGACGAACGGCAGGCTGACGGCGACGCCCGCCCGCACGACATCCAGCGAGACCAAAAGGGTCTTCCTGGGCAGCCGCGCCGACAGGGCGCTGGCGAACGGGGCCACGCCGATATAGGCCACCATCTTGATCGCCAGCGCCGCCCCCAGCACCTGGCCCGCGTTTGCTCCGGCCAGGTCGAAGGCCAGCAGACCCAGGGCGACCGTGGCCAGGCCGGTTCCGAGCAGGGCGGCGATCTGAGCCGTGAACAGATTGCGGTAACCAGCGTGGCGAAGCGGCGAAAACATCTGCATCTCTCCTGAGGGTCGCCGCGTCGGCCGAACCTGCCCCGTCGTCGGTTCCGATCGGACCGACGACGGGACAGGGATCGGTCAGACGACCCGCTTGACCTCGCTGTAGGCCCCTTCGGTGATCAGGGTGATGGTCACCGGGGCGCCCGTGCGGTTGCGCCAGAACCAGCCGTGACTGCCGGTGAAGACCGCCGTCAACGTGTCCTCGACCCGCTGCTCCGAGCCCTTGGCATAGCCGTGGTAGGACGTTCCCGGCCGGTCGGCATGGGTGTCGTAGTTGACCCGGCCGCCGCTGCTGGACCAGCTGTAGCGGACCGTGGCCCCCTCCTTCATCACCAGCTTGATCTCGGCACCCTGATCGGGCTCCAGGGTCAGGACCGTCCGGTCGGACCGCATTCCGGCCTGGGCCGCGGGAACAGCAGGAGCCGAGCCGGGGGCGGCCACAGCCGGGGCGGTGGCGCTCGTCGGTAGGGTGATCGGGGTCGACTCCAGCGCGGGCGTCGGGCCGGCAGCCGAGGTTGCCGCACCCGCTTCCGCCGCGTCCTCCGCCTCCGCCTCGGCAGCGAGCTGAACCTTGATCCGGCCCATCTCGGTCAGGCCGAACACCGATCCCACGCGGGTCGGATCGATTCCGTATTCGGCGGGCAGGACGATCGTGACCAGGAGGCCGGCGGCGATCGCGGCGGCGATGCCGGTGGACTTCAGGAGCTTGCCCGTCGAGGGCAGGTCGGAGGCGGTGGGCTTGTTGGCGTTGTACATGGGTCAGTCTCCGATCAGAGAACGAAATAGCCGACGAGCTGATAGCCCGTCAGAACGAAACCGAGGGTCATCAGGACGACGTTGGCGACGTAGGCATGCTTCCAGAAGCTGCCGGTCTTCCGCCAGAACCCCATGGCGATCAGGATGGCCCCGAGCGCCAGGAGCTGGCCCATCTCGACACCGATGTTGAAGGCCACCAGGTTCACGAACAGGCCGTCGGGGGCCATGTTGAAATCCTGCAGCTTGGTGGCCAGGCCGAAGCCGTGGAACAGGCCGAACACCAGGGTCGCGACCTTGGTGTTCGGCTGGACCCCGAACCATCGCTGGAAGGCTCCGAGATTGTCCAAGGCCTTGTAGACCACTGACAGGCCGATGATGGCGTCCACCAAATAGCTGGAGACGCTGATGTCCATCAGCACGCCCAGCAGCAGCGTGGTCGAATGGCCGATGGCGAACATCGTCACATAGATCGAGATGTCCTTCATCCGGTAGAGGAAGAAGATCACCCCGAACAGGAACAGCAGATGGTCGTAGCCGGTGACCATATGCTTGGCCCCCAGATAGACGAACGGCCAGAACACGATGCCGGACGTCTCCTGGATATAGCCCTTGTCGCCGTCCGCGACACCGTGGGCCAAGGCCTGTGCCGTGACGCCGTCGATCAGGAAGAACAGGAGAACGGCGAACAGCGCCGTCGCGGGAGATTTGAGCCACGACCAGGGGTCGGGACGGTAAGCCACTGTCATGGGCACCTTTCCAGGGGTTGGGTCTGCAGGACGGAATGAGCGGGACCGGGTCATCGGCCCCCCCGCCTGGGTCGGAACGGAAGATGATCAAGCCAGGCCGGACGCGGTCGGTCGCTGGACCGATCGCGGCCATGCACCAGGCTGTAGAGCGCGGGCAGGACCAAGAGGGTCAGGATCGTCGAGGAGATGATCCCGCCGATCACGACCGTGGCCAAAGGCCGCTGCACCTCGGCTCCCGCTCCGACGTTGAGCGCCATCGGCACGAAGCCCAAGCTGGCGACCAGGGCGGTCATCAGGACTGGACGCAGACGGGTCAGGGCGCCCTCGCGGATGGCCTCGGCGACGGGCTTGCCCTCTTCGATCAGGCCGCGGATGAAGCTGACCATGACCACGCCGTTCAGCACCGCCACGCCGGACAGGGCGATGAAGCCCACCCCTGCCGAGATCGATAGCGGAAGATCCCGCATCATCAGGGCGGCCACCCCCCCGGTCAGCGCCAGGGGCACGCCGGAGAAGACGATGGCCGAATCCCGCCACGACCGGAACAGGGCGAACAACAGGCCGAAGATCAGCAGCAGCACCGCCGGCACAACGACCTGAAGCCGCTTGGCCGCCGAGATCAGCTGTTCGAACGTGCCGCCATAGGTGACCCAGTATCCGGCGGGCACCTCGACCTCGGCCTCGATGCGCTGCTGCACCTCGCCGATGAACGACCCCAGGTCGCGGTCGCGGACGTTGGAGGTGACCACGATCCGCCGCTTGCCGTCCTCGCGACTGATCTGGTTGGGACCGACCGTAAGGGCGATGGTGGCGACCTCGGCCAGGGGCACGAACTGACGCGGCTGTCCTTCGTTCGCCGGCAGGGGCACCTGCAGGCGACCGATCGCGTCGGTGTTGGACCGGATATCCTCGGGCAGGCGGACGACGACATCGAACCGCCGGTCCCCCTCGAAGATCTGGCCCGCCGTCGTCCCGCCCATCGAGGTCGAGATGACCGACTGGACGTCGTTCACGCTCAATCCCAGCCGGGCCATGGCCGTCCGATCCGGCGTGATCTGCAGCACGGGCAGACCCGTGACCTGTTCGGTCTGGGGATCGGCCGAGCCTTCGACGCTCGCCACGATGGTCTCGATCTCGGCGCCGAGCCTCAGCAGCTCATCCAGGTCGTCGCCGAAGATCTTGATGGCGACATCGGCGCGCACGCCCGAGAGCAGTTCGTTGAACCGCATCTGGATCGGCTGGGTGAACTCGTATTTGCTGCCGGGAATCGCGTTCACGGCGGCTTCCATCTCGGCGACCAACTGGCCGCGCGGCTTTCTGGGTTCGGGCCAGTCCGACCGGTCCTTCAGCATGATGAAGGTGTCGGCGACCGAGGGCGGCACCGGATCGGTGGCGACCTCGGCGGTGCCGATCTTGGCGACGACGCGTTCGACTTCAGGGAACTCAGCGATCCGGGCTTCCAGGGCGGTCTGCATCTGGATGGCCTGGGTCAGGCTGGTGCCGGGGATTCGCAGGGCGTGCATGGCGATGTCGCCCTCATCCAGGTTCGGGATGAACTCCGACCCCATCCGCGACGCGCCGAATCCCGCCAGCGCCACGAGGAACACCGCGATCCCGACTATGGCGACGCGGGTTTTCAGGGCGAAGTCGAGCGCGGGTTGATAGCCGACCCGCGCCCAGCGCATCAGGAAGCTGTCCTTTTCCTCGACCTTGCCGGTAACGAACATGGCCACCGCCGCCGGCACGAACGTCAGCGACAGGACCAACGCCGCCGTCAGGGCGATGACCACGGTGATCGCCATCGGATGGAAGGTCTTTCCCTCCACCCCTGTCAGGGCGAAGATCGGCACATAGACCAGTGTGATGATCATCACCCCGAACAGCGATGGCCGGATCACTTCGCCCGACGCCGTGGCCGCCAGATCGAAGCGTTCGTCTCGGGTCAGCACGCGCCCCAGCCGGTGCTGCGCCTCACCGAACCGGCGCAGGCAGTTCTCGACGATGATGACGGCTCCGTCGACGATCAGGCCGAAGTCGAGCGCGCCCAGGCTCATCAGATTGCCCGATGTGCCGGTCCGCACCATGCCGGTGATGGTCATCAGCATGGTGATTGGAATGACGGCCGCCGTGATCAAGGCCGCGCGGATATTGCCGAGCAGCAGGAACAGCACGACAATGACCAGCAGCGCCCCTTCCAGCAGGTTCTTCTCGACCGTATGGATGGCGCGTTCGACCAGGTCCGTCCGATCATAGACCGGCGAGGCGGTCACGCCGTTGGGCAGGGCGCGCGCGGCTTCCTCCAGGCTCACGGCTGCCGCCTGGGCGACGACGCGGCTGTTCTCGCCGGCCAGCATCAGCACGGTGGCCAGAACGGTCTCCTTGCCGTCCTCGGTCGCCGCGCCGGTCCGCAATTCCTCGCCCATGCCGACATCGGCGACATCAGCGATGCGGATCGGCACGCCGCCGCGCGTGGCGATGACGACATTGCCCAGGTCCTCGGTGGTCGAGGCCTGGCCCGGCACGCGGATCAGATACTGTTCGCCATAGCGTTCGACATAGCCGGCGCCGACATTGGCGTTGTTGTTGCCAAGGGCGTCGACCACCTCGGCCATGGTCACGCCATAGGCGGCGAGCCGGTCGGGGTTCGGGGTGACGTGATACTGTCGCTCATAGCCCCCGATGGTGTTGACTTCGGTGACGCCCTTGGTGTTGCGCAGCTGGGGTCGGATCACCCAGTCCTGGAGCGTGCGCAAGTCTTCGGTCGTATAGGGCTGGCCGTCCGGGCGTCGGGCACCGGGCTCGGCCTCGATCGTGTACATGAAGATTTCGCCCAGGCCCGTGGCGATCGGGCCCATCTCCGGGGAAATCCCAGGCGGCAACTGGCCCAACGCACCTTGCAGGCGCTCATTGACCAGCTGGCGCGCGAAATAGATGTCGGTCCCGTCCTCGAAGATGACGGTGACCTGGCTCAGCCCGTAGCGTGAGACCGATCGGGTGTACTGCAGGCCCGGCACCCCCGCCACCGCCGTCTCAACGGGGAAGGTGATGCGCTGTTCAGCCTCCAGCGGCGAGTAGCCGGGGGCCTCGGTGTTGATCTGGATCTGGACGTTGGTGATGTCCGGGGTGGCGTCGATCGGCAGGCGCTGGAAACTCCAGACACCGACCGCGCAGGCCAGCAGGACCAGCGCCATAACCCCCCAGCGGAAGCGGATCGACAGCGCGATGATGCGTTCAAGCATGGTGTGCGCGCCCCCTAGTGGTCATGGCTCGCGCCGGACTTGTCGATGTCCGCGCGAATGAGGAAGGCGCCGTCGACGACGTATTCGGTGCCGGGTTCGAGCCCGCCCAGCACCTCGGTCCATTCGTCGGTGCGGCGACCCAGGTCGAGCATCCGCACCTCATAGGTGTTGCCGACCTTGGCGTAGACGACCTGGAAGTCCCGGAACGGCATGATGGCCTTGGTCTGGACGGCCAGGGGCACTTCGCCCTGCCCGACCTGGACCATGCCCTTGACCCCCAGTCCGGGCCGCCACACACCACCCATATAGTCGAGGTCGACGTGAGCGATCAGGGTCTGGCTGGTCGGATCCGCTCCAGGCAGGATCGCCTCGATCACCCCGTTGAAGCGATGGTCACCCGCCAGGCTGGTCACCTCCACCCGCTGGCCGGTGCGCACGCGCTCGGCGTCGCGGGGATAGAGGAAGTATTCGGCGTGAAGCCGCGTTGGATCGCCGATGACCAGCATGGGTTCGCCGTTGCCGGTGATCGCGCCGGGGTTGGCGTTCTTCTCCATGATCACGCCGGAGATCGGCGCGGTGACCGAATAGGTCTGCAGGCTTTCGCTGGACTCGACGCGGGCCAGCACCTGGCCGCGCGAGACCCGCTGGCCCAGTTCGGCGTTCATCGACATGATCCGGCCGGGATAGCGGGCATGGACCTCGCTCTGGCCCTCCGGCGTGATCTCGACGCGACCGCTCAGCGGCAGGCTCTCGCCCAGCACTGCGCCCCCGGCGCGCTGGGTGGTGACACCGCCGGCCTGGGCGGCGGCGGGCGTGATGATCGTGCGACCCTCGTAGGACGGATAGGTCCAGCTTGACCGCTTGCCCGCATGGGTGGCCGCCACGGCGACATCGAACGAATGCGGCTCCGCGACGACGGTCGGGCTGGTCAGATAGTCCTCGGCCGCTGTGAAGGTGAACCGGTCCACCGAAGGCCCCAGACGGGTCAGGGCGATGGACGCCTGGACCTGGCGCGGATCGACCGGCTTGTCGCTCAGATAGGGGTACAGGCGATAGAGCGGCTCGGGCCCTTCCTCGAAGATCGTCACCTCGAGGGCAAAGTCGCCGTCGCGCAACATCCGCCCGTTATGGGGGCCGCGCTCGTAGTCGGCGGCGGCCGCCGCGGCGGCTTCCGGGGTCTGTTTTTCAGCGGAGCCGCCCTCCCCGCAACCGGCGACCGCCAGCGCGAGGGTGCTCAGGGACACGGCGACCAGTCGCCGCGAGACAGTGAAACCGTTCATCGGGTCATCTCCGGGGCGGGGATCAGGTCGCCATGCGCGCCGGTCAGCCGGTCGAGGCGGGCGCGATCGATGTGGAATTGTTTGAGCACCGCGACCCGCCGCTCGCGGGTTTGAAGCAGGGCGGTCTGTGCCGAGATGACGTCATTGTAGGTGAAGCCGCCTCGGTTGAAGCCCGACCGGACCAGCGTCACGGCCCGCTCCGCCTGGGGCAAGGTCTCCTCTTCGATCCGCCGCGCCTCGCTGGCCCGCGCCGACAGCTGGACCTGCAGCCGCGCGATCTCGCGCTCGCGCTCGATGCGAGCGGCAGCCAGGTCGCCCTCGGCCGCCAGACCTTCGGCGCGGGCCCGGTCAATGGCCCCCGCGTTGCGGTCATAACGGCCCAGCGGGATCGACCCGCCGACCACCAGACCGAGGTCCTGTCCCTCCCAGAAATGTCGTACGCCGACGCTGACGGTCGCGTCCTGGGTTCGTCGGGCCTGCTCGACCGCGACCTGAGCCACGGCGATGTCGCGCTGCGCCAGGAAGATATCGAGATCGGCCACGGCTACGCCGTCCACGACGATCCGGGCCGCGCTGGTGTCCTCAAACGCCGCTTCGCCCAGGCTGAACTCGGCGGTCCCGTCCCAGAATTTCGCCAGGGTGATCTTGGCGACCCGGGCCGCGATCTCGGCCTGGTCGAAGTCGATCTGGGCCTGGGCGAGCTCGGCCTCGGCCCGTGCTCCCGCGAACAGCGGATCGCGCGCCATGTCGACGCGACGCTGGACCTCCGTCTGAAACTGCTCGGCCAGGCCGAGACGCTCGCGCGCGATCGCGACCTCGGCCTCGGTGGCCAGGGCCTCGGCCCAGGCGCGCTGGACCTGTTCGAGCCGGTCCAGCCGACGCACCCGCGCCGTCGCCGCGACCAGGGCCGCTTCGCTCCGGGCGAGGGACACGCGGGCCGGGCGGTCGCCGCCGCGCTCGATCCGCTGCTCATAGCTGAGCGTGGTCTCGGTCCGGCCGAGGATGTCGCCGCCACCGAGCGTGGGCAGGTTCTCGATCTGGAGCCCCAGGGTCGGATTCGGCCGCACGTCGGCCTGGCGCACCGAGGCTTGGGCAGCCTGCGCACGCGCATTGGCCGCGGCCAGCGTCGGGTCCGTTCCCGAAGCGCGGGACAGGGCGTCGCGCAACGACAGGGTCGGCGCGAAAGCCTGAGCCGTCGCGTCCTGGGCCACGGCGCGGGTCGGCGGCAGGGCTGCCGCCAGGGCGAGCGCGAGGACCGACACGGTCGTCCAACGCGCCCACGATCCGGCCATGCCGGATGTTGGGGTCTGCAAGGGGTCTCTCCAGAAACGGAATGGCGCGCGCGGCCGGTCGGCCGCGTCGGATCAAAGGATCGCGCGTGTCCGTTTCGGAGGGTATTCGGGCCCGTCGAGCCCGACGTCTTCCAAGGGTTGACTTTGGCCGAAGCTGTGCTTGGCCAAGCCGACCAGGGTCGGCTGTCCCGCGGCGCTCAGGGCGGGCGAGGTCGAAGGCTTCTCCACGCCGCTGTGGTGGTGTCCGGTCGGCTGCCCGTCCTGTTCCTGGTCAGGCGCTTCCGGCGCGGTTTCGGCCGGTGCGACATGGGTGTGGGCGTGACCATGGTCGTCGTTCGCCACCATGGAGACCGGTGGCCACCCCGACGAATGCCCGACCTCGTGCTGAGCCTGTGCGGACGCGTGCACGCTCAGTGCCGCCACAAGGGCGATACACAGCGACACGCAGAATGTCCGAATCGATGGCGGCAAAAGAACTCCTGCGATCCGACTATCTCGCCCCGGTGCGAATTTCAACGAGGCAGCAGTCTTTGAGGCCCATGCTGCGACCTCCTCGCGTCCTTTTAGGCCCGGACGGGATCGACGGCAGGGATCGCCGGCGTGCTAGATTGTGCTGATGGAGCTTTTGACATGATCTCTCTGCCTGACGCCCCTCTCGTACCGTGCCGTCGATCCATGATCCTGGCCCTGCCGGGTATGGCCTTGGCGACGTCGGTTCTGGCCACACCGGCTTTCGCGGCTCAGGCGACTATGGCCATCACCGTCTACAAGACCCCCTGGTGCGGATGCTGCGGGGCCTGGGTCGAGCATATGACGGGGGCCGGATGGACGGCGACGGTGCGCGAGCTCGAAGACCTGGCTCCCGTTCGCCGCCGATATGGCGTGCCCGACGCCCTGGCGTCCTGCCATACGGGAGTGGTCGGCTCCTATGCGGTCGAGGGGCATGTGCCGGCCGAGGACGTGGCGCGGCTCGTCCGCGAACGCCCCGACGCCTTCGGCCTGACGGTGCCCGGCATGCCGCTCGGGTCCCCGGGCATGCCCGCTCCGGCCGGTCGCGCCCAGGCCTTCCAGACCTTGCTGATTCTGAAGGACGGCACCACCCGGGTGTTCGCCCAGCACGGATGATGCCCTCCGCGATCTCGCCGACGACGCTGGCGGTCTATTTCGGCGCGGCGTTCGCCGAGATCGCCGGCTGCTACGCTTTCTGGGCATGGCTGCGTCTGGGCAAGTCGGTCGCATGGGTCGCGCCAGGCGTGGTGTGCTTGGCGATCTTCGCCTGGCTGCTGACCCGGGTGGAGGTTGAGGCCGCCGGACGGGCCTATGCCGCCTATGGCGGTGTTTACATCCTGTCGGCCCTGGTCTGGCTGTGGCTGGTCGAAGGCAGCCGCCCCGACCGTTGGGACCTCGGCGGTGCCATGCTGTGCCTGATCGGCGCGGGCGTCATTCTGTTTGTGCCGCGCTCCTGACCTGAAGCTTCGCATAGCAATGTCGGCTGCGGGACGAAGACGGCGATGACGGTGCCGGTCAGCCGCCGCCTGAAGCGAAGAAGTCAGACATTCGGCCAGGCCGTGCTGCAGCAGGAGCGTCCGCTTCTCGGCTGCTCGGCGAAGACCGAACGCGACCCCTTAGCGGACCTCAGACGATCTGCTCAGCGTCACGGGCAGTGCGCGCCCTTGCTGGAACCTCGATCCTCCCGGAGCGCTCGGATTACATGAGACGGTCAACCCCCATTGCGTTCCTTGTCCTCGCGGCGTGTTCGCAGGACCCTGTGGACGGAGGTACCAGAGTTGGGGAGCCCGCCGCGGTCATCGAAGCTCCACAGAGCGTGCCGCCTGCGACCGCAAAGGCAGATACGCCGGGCTCCGTCGTCGCAGAACAGCCAAAATTGGCGGTCGAAAGCGAAGGGTTGAGCTGGTTCCTACCGCCTAATGGGTCTGCGCGACCACTGTCATTCGGCGAACCCGAAGTAGACGTCCTGGCCTCGCTCGAACGCGTCAGGGGACCGGCTGGCAAGGGCGTGAACCAGGACTGTGGCGCGGGACCGGTCCAGTACGCAAACTGGGCGGATGGGCTGAGCTTGGTTTTCCAAAACGGTGAGTTCGCTGGTTGGGGGTTAGATCAACGCGCCGCCGGTGCCATTGCGACCGCGAACGGGGTCGGACCGGGCACTACGCGAAGGGAACTGGCTGCTTCATTTGGCTCGGTGACGTTCCAGGATACCAGTCTCGGCGTAGAGTTTGCGGCGGGAGACATATTCGGACTTCTGGATGGAACAGGTCCTGAGGCAAAGATCACACACATGTGGGCGGGGGTGAGCTGCGTCGCTCGGTAACTCCGAACTGTCCGCTGACCACCCCTAAGTACCGTTGCCTTAAGCATGACACACCGCTTCGCAGCGGCAAGACTGGCAATGCCGGAAGTCGATGGGGTTTCGCGATCCAATATGGGCCTGGATTCGACGTTTGGCCGTACACCTCACGGACAGCGTACATACTCCGTCAGTTGGCGCCGTCCCTCTTCCTCATCATCGTGGACAACGAGATATCCACTCGCCTGCAGAGTGAAGTCCTTCCGTGCACGCGTTGGCTTATCGGCATAGGTCGTGTCGAAAGTCGCGTCGATCGTGGTCTCAGTTCGACTGTGTACTTCAATGATCCGTCCTCCAGCTTCGAAAAGCGAATAACCATCGGCATTGATCGACAGAACTTTGCCGAAATTTTGATTTGATTGGGACGTTTGATTGCAGTCTTCTGTCAATGGAGCACGAGCAAGATCATTCTGCCGTCATTGGCCGCGAACAGCCTCCGGCATGGACCGAATTAAGATAGATCGCTCGCTCGTAGCTGAAGGCGGCGGGTCGCCAACTCGACCAGACCCGGCATCGGGTTCGGCGGATGCTGATATTGCTGTAGGCAACTCGGGCGGACCGGACGGGCTTTTCTCCGCATCGCCAGTCTGGGAACACCCGCCAAGCAAAACGACAAATACCGAGAAGCTGAGCAGCACTCGCATAAAGCTTACCTCACAAAGCACCGCTGAGAAACGAGCGGATGGGCAATTCGATGCTGACGAGTAATGGTGGCTCACAAGGACTAGGCCGAGCGCTCCACGAAGTCGCGCGGCTCGCGCTCAGGACGGGCTGAAATGTGTGGTCGGCTAGGTCCGCTTCCTATCCACCTCGGACGCCTAGCATGTCCGCTGTGTCGAGAGCCTATATCTACCGCAGCTGCCGCCCGATAGCGGACGTGCCCAAAATCTCAAATCGATCAAATTGTGACTTAAGCCAACTGACCGTCACCTCAATTCTGAAACGCCCTGACCGACAAGGCGCGCTTTCTAAGCGCTCAAACGCTAGGTGGTTGCCAGAACTTCAGCTCTGAGAGGGACGAATCTGGACGGCCATCCGTCGTATTGTCGTTGTCCGCTCGCGCAAAGGCTTCCGAGTACAGCGGCCTTGGGCCAGGTCTTCCATCCGGAAGTTCTGTGTCACCGACTATGCGGAGCAGAACCTTGGTCCAGATCTCCAAGGCGCGGCGTTTCTCTGCGACGTAGTCGTTCACGTCGTAGTGGGTCATGGAGACCATCGCGCCACCTCCTGCGTCGATGTGGCCGAGGACTTTGGACCGGATAAAGGGAGACACCCCGCACCGTTCGCTGGTCAAGTTCGTGCTGACAGTCCGTCGCATGTCGTGCAGGGTCGCTTGGCCCAACCCCAAGGCATTCCGCGTTCTCTGAAGCGCCAGCGACAGGCTCATGGATCGAATCGCGCGGTCTTCATGCCGGTTGGTGGGAAAGACATATCGGGGTGCTTGGTCTTGACCCTCGCTGGCCAGGGCAATCGCCTTCCGGATCAAGGCGACGGCGGCGTCTGAAAGGGGCACAATATGCGCACGACCGCCCTTCATGCGTTCGGAGCGAATCCGCCAGACCCGCGCCTCGAAGTCCAATTCCTCGACTTCCATACCCGCGATTTCGGTGCGTCGCTGGCCGAGAAGGAGGACCAGCTTGATCGCGATGCACATGGCTTCGCCGACGTTGGCATAGCCGCCTCCGGGGGCCCGCAGCGCCGCTGGATCGCTGAGGCCGACCCAGAGCGATCGTAGCTCGACATCTTTCCAGATCGTCTCGCGCGGCCTTTCCTCGGCGAAGCGCGAGAAACCAGTCGCAGGGTTAACCTGTACGAGGTCTTCCGAAATGGCATAGTTGAAAATCTGTCTGATGACCGCGTGGGTGCGGTTTACGGTCGTTCGCGCACCCTTAGCGTACTGCGCACGCAGTAGAGCCTTCACCTCCTGCCGGGTGATCGTCGCGAACGGAAGCCGGCCAAGCTGTGGCAGGATGGTCTTGTCCAGCACGCGCCGTTCCTCCCGCATGACGGACGCTCTCTTGGTTTTGCCTTTCGGTCTCCACTCGCCGGACGCGCAGACTTGCTCATAGAGGTCGGCTAGCTGAGCGAATGTCGAGACGCCGTGAGCCGGAGCCGCGCGTTCCTGGCGCTTCTCGGTGGCTGGATCGGAGCCGTGGGCGATCCTGAGGAGATGCTCGGCAGCCAGCGCGCGGGCGTCACGCAAGCTGAGGGTGGAGGTTTTGCCCAAGGTCAGCCGCATCTGGCGTTGGTCGCGCGTGCGATAACGAAGTACCCAAGTCTTCGATGTCGCGCCATTCAGACGCAGGGACAGGCCCGGGGTACGACCATCGGAAATTTCAAACCGTTGGCCAGGTAAAGCTTTGGCTGAAGCAACGCTTCTGTCAGTCAAGTGTCCGTGCGTCATTGCGGACTCCGAAAAGAGGGTCACACCCGGGACACGCCGCGACGAAAATCCGGGGAAAGACATGGATCACTATGAATACATGAAAGTCAATCACCACCTTGGATTTGAACTGTTTGAACAGTCCTGAAATGTCATGAAAACAGTATTCAAAGCCGTTTGTAAACTGGATGTCGCGGGTTCGATTCCTGCAGCCGGCACCATCTTTTCTTCCCGCAATCGAACGTTTCCAAGAGAGGCCACAGCCGCTAGCCTGACGGCCCACGTCAGCCCGTCGGCCTCCCCATGCCTGCACACGCCTCGACCAACAAGCTCGGCCACCGCATCGGCACGCGGGGCGATCGCACGCGCAAGACCATCCTCGCAGCCTCACGCCGCTTGCTGGACCGCAAGCACCTGGGCGAAATCCGCGTTGCAGACGTGGCACTGGAGGCCGAGCTTTCGCCGTCCAATTTCTACACCTATTTCAAGACGGTGGAGGAAACCATTCTGGCGCTCTGTGAGGCGTCGGCCGTGGATTTCCAGCCCCTTTCCCGGCACCTCGACGGGGACTGGTCGGCTGAACATGCGTTCATTGCGGCCCGGGCCTATGTCGTCGATGTTCTTGCCTTCTGGGGTGAGCATGGGCCGGTGCTGCGCGTCGAGCACATGCTGGCCGACAAGGGCGAGCCGGGCTTTGCCGAGGCCCGGATCAAGCGCCTGCGCCGCGTTCATCTCGCGTTCGAGCGCAGGATCGCGACCGCTCATGCCACCGGCTATCACGTCAAGGGCCTGGACCCACGCCTGACCTCCTACGAGGTCGCCAATCTGGTCGAGTCGGTCGCAGCCGGCTTCGACCTGATGAGACGGGGCGATACGCCTGCAGAGGCCATCATCGATACCACGGCCCATATCGTCGTGAAGCTCGTGACAGGCCGCTAGCCGACCCCCAGCGGCCCGTACAGCCATGTCAGCCAGATGCCGACGCAAAGGAAGCTCCCGAACGGCAGTCGATCGGTCCCGCTGACCCTGCCACGCGTGATCAGGAACGTCAGCACCAGACTGAACCCGACCGCACAGGCCCAGAGCAGCACGCTGGGCAGGCCCATCCAGCCCACCCAGGCCCCGGCACCCGCGAACAGGAAGGGATCACCCCCGCCCAGTCCATCACGTTTGCGCACCCGCTTGTAGAGCCAGGCCATGCCCCACAGGAGGGTGAACCCGACGAGAAGGCCAGTCAGCGAATCCAGCGGCCATTCCCGGCTGATCAGAGCGGCTGCGCCCAGCCCTGTCGCCATCAGGGGCCAGGTCAGGATGTCCGGCAGCCAGAAATTCTCGGCATCAACGATGGCGATCAGCAAAAGCTGCCACCCCAGCACTGCACTGGCCCCGATCATCACCCCGTCCGCGCCGGACAGCGCGGCCCAGACCCCGATCCCGCCGGCTGCCAGTTCAATGAGAATGTAGCGCGGCGATACCGGTGACCTGCACCATCCGCAGCGACCCCGTTGAACCAGCCAGCTGAACACCGGCACCAGATGCCAGGGCGCAAGCGGTCGCTCGCAGGACATGCAGCGCGACCGGCCCATCATGATGTCCTCGTCCCGCGGCAATCGCACGGTGACGGCGGCCACGAAACTGCCGATGATCAGACCCAGCAGGCCCATCAGAACGGCAATCACGACAGGATCGGGCATTCTCCGGCCTTAGCCCCCGACGTTGCCACCGCCAAGGGCCAGCGCCACGCGATAGGTCACGAAGGCCCCGAGATAGGCCAGACCGAACATGTAGACGATCATGATCGTCATCCATTTCCACGAGTTGGTTTCGCGCTTCACGACAGCCAGTGTCGGCACGCACTGGGGCGCGAAGACATACCAGGCGAGGAAGGCCAGACCCGTCGCAAGGGACCATTGAGCCGACAGCACCGCGGCCAGGCCTGACATGGCTGTCTCGGCATCCGACACCGCATAGACGGTCCCAAGCGCTGCGACGGCCACTTCGCGCGCAGCCATGCCGGGCACCAGAGCGATGACCATCTGCCAGTTGAAGCCGATGGGCGCGAAGATCGGCTCGAGTGCCCGTCCGATCATGCCAGCCAGACTGTATTCGATGGGCTGCCCGGTTGCGCCGGCCGGCGGATACGGGAAGGTCGATGCCAGCCAGACCAGGATCATCAGCGGCAGGATGATCTTGCCTGCACGCATCAGAAAGATCTTCGCCCGCAGCCAGAGATTGATCAGAACGGACTTGGCGTCAGGCAGCTTGTATGCCGGCAACTCCATCATGAAGGGCTCGACCTGGCCGCGCCAGAAGACGCGGCGGATCACGAAAGACACCGTCAATGCACTCACGATGCCGGCTGCATACAGCCCGAACATCACCAGCCCCTGCAGACTGGCGAAACCCCAGACGGTCTCGTTCGGAATGAAGGCCGCGATGATCAGGGTATAGACCGGGATCCGCGCGGAGCAGGTCATCAGCGGGGCAACCATGATGGTCGTCAGACGGTCCTGGCGGCTGTCGATCGTCCGTGCAGCCATGATCCCAGGGATGGCGCAGGCGAAACTGGACAGCAGCGGGATGAAGGCCCGTCCGTGCAGTCCGGCCCCGCCCATGATCCGGTCCATCAGGAACGCTGCGCGGGCCATGTAGCCGAAATCTTCCAGCAGGATGATGAAGGCGAACAGGATCACGATCTGCGGCAGGAAGATGATCACGCTGCCGACGCCTGCGATCATGCCGTCGACGATCAGACTTTCGAGCAGTCCATCGGGCATGAAGCCTGCCACCACGCCACCAAACAGGGCAAATCCCGCATCGATGCCGTCCATGGCCGGCGCAGCCCAGGCAAAGACGGCCTGGAACATGACGAACAGCAGCCCGAGCAGGATCAGCAGACCGGCGACCGGGTGCAGCAGCAGGGTATCGATCTTGCCGGTCAGCGTATCGGGCCGCTCGGGCGGGCGCACGCAGGTCCGCATGATCCGCTCGGCATCCCTGTGCGCAGCGCGGATTTCGTTGGCGTCTGGCTCATGCCAGGCCCCCTCGCCTTGTGGCAGGACCGTCCCGGCCAGCGCGACCGTCTCGACCTCCGCCAGCAGGTCGGCGATGCCCCGCTTCCGGGTGGCCACGGTCGTGACGATGGGGACCCCCAACGCGCCCCGCAAACGGTCCAGATCGATCCTCAGCCCCTGTCGCTGGGCGATGTCGTACATGTTGAGCGCCAGAACCATCGGTCGTCCGACGGCCTTGAGTTCGAGCACGAGCCGTAACACCAGCCGCAGGTTGGTGGCGTCGGCGACGCAGACCACGACATCCGGCGGTGATTCGCCGGCCAGTCTGCCCAGCACCGCATCGCGGGTCACAGCCTCATCCGGGCTGCGGGCCCTGAGCGAATAGGTGCCCGGCAGGTCCAGGACCGACAGGGTTCGTCCCGACGCCGAGCGAACCAGCCCCTCCTTGCGCTCGACCGTGACGCCCGCGTAGTTGGCCACCTTCTGGTGCGCCCCGGTCAGGGCATTGAACAGGGCCGTCTTGCCACTGTTGGGATTGCCAACCAGAGCGAGCCGGGCCGGCCGAACGGCAATGTCCATTACTCGGCAGCTTCCGCGAACGGCCCATTCAGTTGAATGGTCAGATTGGCGGCTTCGCGGCGGCGCAAGGCGACGGTCATGTCATCGACCCGAAGCGCAATCGGGTCCCTGCGTACAATGCCCTGGTGGATCAGATGCACCTGGGCACCCTCAACGAAGCCCAGTTCGAGCAGGCGCCGCTCCAGTTCGGAATCGTGCTCGCCCATGCGACCTCCACCCACGTGGGTGATGACGCCGCGATCTCCGACCCGGGCCTCGCTCAGCTGGATGACGTTGGACATCGATGCTCACCTTCTTGCTGAAAGTGATTATCAGGCGCGATGGGGTCGCGTCCAGTCTGTTACTCCGCCGCAGCCAGACCCCGGTCGTTCGCGGTGACTTCCTGGGCCTCCCACTCCTCGATCTTGCGGGTCGTGTACTCCGGTGACCGTGTGAAGCGCGCCAGAGCCCCATAGATCACCGGCACCACGAACAGGGTCAGCGTGGTTGCAAAGATCGCCCCCATGAAGATCACGACCCCGATGGTCTGCCGGCTGCCCGCTCCTGCACCCTGCCAGAGCGCCAGCGGCAGGGCCCCGAACGAGGTGGCGATCGAGGTCATGATGATGGGCCGAAGACGCAGGGCCGAACTTTCGATGATGGCCTCGCGGATCGATCGACCCTGGTCGCGCAGCTGGTTGGCGAATTCCACGATCAGGATGCCGTTCTTGGCCGCGATGCCGATCAGGATGATCAGCCCGATCTGGCTGTAGATATTCAGGCTGGACCCGGCCATCAGAAGGCCGAACAGTCCGCCTGCTGCGGCCAGAGGAACAGTGAGCATGATCACGGCCGGGGTAATCCAGCTCTCGAACTGCGCAGCGAGCGCCAGGAAGACGAGAAGCAGGGCAAAGCCGAAGGCAATCCCGACGGCATTGCCGGCTTCCTGCTGATCACGGGCTGCACCGCCGTACTGCACGGCGACCACGCCCTGCGGCTGCTGGGCCACCAGATCGTCGAAGAAGGTGACGGCATCGGCAATCGTCGTTCCGGGGTTCAGATCGGCGCTGATGCTGATGGCACGCTGACGATCCAGACGCCGGCGATCGGGCGTATCGCCCGCAACCGTTGTCTCGACGACCGACGAGAGTGGCACAAGGGCCCCGCTGCCGGCCCCGACGTACAGCGTCTCCAGATCATTCACATTGGTCCGGTTGGCCCGCTCGGTCTGCAGGATCACGTCGTATTCCTGTCCACCGCGCAGATAGGTGGTGGCGCGCCGCGACCCGAACATGGTCTCCAGCGTCCGACCGATCTCCTGCGACGAGACACCCAGCGCTGCCGCCTTCTGCGGGTCGACGTCGACCAGCACACGGGGGGAGTTGGGTTCATAGTTCAGTCGCGGCCGCGACAGGCCCGGGTTCTGCAGGGCCGCCGCAAGTACGGGCTGAAGCCATTGATAGATCTCCGGGTATTCGGAACCTGTCACGATCATCTCGATCGAGTTGGAGTTGCCGCCACCCCGCTGGAAAGCTCCGGGCGTGGAGGCGTTGACCTGGGCGTCCGTCTGTCCGCGCAGCTTTCCATTGAGCTCCTGGGCGATCTCGTCTGCTGTCCGGTCACGTTCGGACCAGTCGGCAAGGTTCAGCACGGCGTTGCCGCCGTTGAATCCGCTACCGCCGAATCCGGGGGCCGAGATCAGGAAGTTGGCCGCCTCCCCGCTTTCCCGGTACTCGGCCAGAATGGGCTCGAGCCCCAGCATGATGTCGCGGGTATAATCGAAACCAGCACCCTCGGGGCCCTGCACGCGCACCTGCACGCGCCCGCGGTCCTCGCCGGGGACCAGCTCGTTCGGCAGGGTCAGGAACATCGCGGCCGCCCCGCCCGCCACGCCCAGAACGACGAGCGAAACTGCGATCACTGCCGCTCGTTTGCCGACAAGGGCACCCAGGGAATTCTCGTAGGAGTTTTTGAGCCTGTCCATGGCTCCGTCGACCTTGCGCGCCATCCAGGTGCCGCCTTCGGCCGGCCGCAGGATCTTGGACGCCATCATCGGCGTGAGCGTCAGGGCCAGGAAAGCCGAGAAGGCAATGGCTGCGGCAATCGCCGCCGCCAGCTCGACGAACAGCCGCCCGACATACCCCGGCAGGAACAGAAGCGGCGCAAACACCGCAAGCAGGACGAGCGTGGTAGCGATAACCGCGAAATACACCTGTCGTGTCCCGCGCTCGGCGGCGACCAGGGGCGGCTCGCCGTGATCCAGACGGCGCTGGATATTCTCGACGACGACAATGGCGTCATCGACAACAAGCCCGATCGCCAGCACGAGTGCCAGCAGGGTCAGCAGGTTGAGCGAAAAACCGAGCGGGGCCAGCACGATGAAGGTGGCCAGCAGGCAGATGGGAGCCACGATTGACGGAATGATCGCCGCACGCAGACTGCCCAGGAAAACGTAATTCACGAAGGCCACGAGCGCCATCGAGATACCGATGGTGATCCAGACCTCGTCGATGGCGTGGGACGTGAAGACCGAATTGTCCGACCCGATTTCCAGCTGGGTACCTGGCGGAAGGCTGGGCCGTACCCGCTCCATCAGGGCCTCGACGCCCTTGGAGATCTCCAGATCGTTGGCTTGCGACTGGCGAGTGACTGCCAGGCCGATCTGGTCAAGGCCGTTGCCGCGGAACAGACGACGATCCTCTTCCGGGGCCTCGACCACGCGAGCCACATCGCCGAGGCGTGTGACGTAGTTCGCGACGGGCTGAAGCGCGCCAGTCGCCGTTGCCCCCGTGCTGCTCGGCGCGAGCGCGGCTCCGCTTCCCGATGCAACCGAGGCCGATCCGGATGTTCCGATCGGCAGGTTGGCGAAGTCTTCGGCTCTGGCGTAGTTACGCGCGACCCTGACCGTGTAGTCCTTGGCAGTCGCTTCCAGCGACCCCGCCGGCAGTTCGACGTTCTGGGTTGAAAGGGCCGTTTCGACGTCCGAGACCGTCAGCCCTCGAGAACCCAAAGCATCTGCGTCCAGCCAGATGCGCATCGCATACCGCTGCTCGCCGTAGATATTGACCGTCGCCACGCCCGGCACGGTGGCGATCTGGTCCACCAGATACCGGTCGGCGTAGTCGGTGAGTTCCAGCCGGTTCATCGTTTCCGACCGGAAGAACAGGATCATGATCGGCTGCGAATCCGCATCGGCCTTGGCGATCTGAGGAGGATCGGCCTGGTCAGGCAACGACCCCTGGGCCCGCGAGACCCGGTCGCGCACGTCATTGGCCGCGACGTCGATGTCGCGGTCCAGCGCAAACTCCACCGTCACATTCGAACGCCCGTCCCGGCTGGTCGAGTTGATCCGCTCGACCCCCTGAATGCCAGCCAGCTGCTGCTCGATCGGCTCGGTGATCCGGCTCTCGATGACCTCCGCCGATGCCCCGGCATAGCTGGTCGAGACCGACACGGTCGGGGGATCGACATCGGGCAGTTCGCGGACCGGCGTAAAGAAGAAGGCCGCCAGTCCCACCACGCAGAGCACGATCGCCGCAACAGCCGCAAAGACCGGACGGCGAACGGAAAGGTCGGAAATCATCATCGCGCGGTACTCCGCGCTGCAGGCGCCGCAGGCGCCGCAGCGGCCGGCGCTGCGCCGACCTGGGCCACGGTCACCGGAGAGTTGGGCTGGATCCGATTGAGGCCAGAGCCCACGACCCGCTCGCCAGCACGCAGGCCGGATACGATCTCGACAAAGCCATTTTCGACCGCGCCGGTCTCGACCTCGACCCGTTGCGCGGTGGAACCTTCCGTGCCGCCCGCGATGCGATAGACGAACGCACCGTCGCCTTCATACTGGACAGCAGCCTCCGGAACGGCAGGCGTCTGGCGCAGGCCTTGTTGCACCGAGACCCGGACCAGCATTCCGGGGCGGATCCGATAGCCGGGGTTGGGGAATTCGGCGCGCGCTGTCACGGCGCGGGTCGTTTCATTGATTCGCGTGTCGATCAGGGCGATTCGGCCCTGGAACGGCTCCTCACCATAGGCATCTGCGGTTGCGGTGATCGGGAGCCCCGTGCGCAGGACATTGATGTACCGCTCCGGCACCGGGAAATCGACGCGGATGGTGTCGATGTCGTCCAGCGTCGTGATGACGGCACCAGGATTGATAAGGGTTCCGGCAGTCACGCTCGACAGACCCAGCACGCCGCTGAAGGGCGCGCGGATCGACCGATCGCCCTGCCGCGCTTCTGCCGCCTGAAGGGTCGCGCGGGCGACCGCAAGTTCAGCCTGATACTGTTCGATCAGCGCTTTGGGCGCGAAGCCTCGCTCACCCAGTTCGGCGTAACGATCATACTGCGTCTGGGCCAGCCCGACCTGTGCCCGGGCCTGAATGATCGCGGCCTCTTCCTCGCGCGCCTGCAGTTGCACGAGCGGTGTCCCGGCTGCAACGCGCTGGCCGTCGGTGAACAGGACGCGGGTAATCAGTTCGCTGGTGTTGGACGTGATGTTGACCGACCGCTCACCTCGAGCGACGCCAAGAACTTCGATCTGGTCGCTGAAGTCACGCGTCGTGACCAGAGCCTCGGATACCTGCTGTGAACGCCCTCCGCCCGGGCCACCGCGACCGCCACCCGCACCCCCCTCATCCTGAGCGAATGCGACGCGCATCACCGCTGCCAGGACCATGAGGCCCAGCAAGACGCCGGCAGCAATGAGGAAGAAATGTCTCTTGATCACGCGGCAGGCTCTCCGGATACGACGGTTGAGCGACGGCTTGGCCTCAAGCCGAACTCGACGCAACTAAAGGCATTGTAACGTCTGCGGTTCCGGTTTCCGTCGCGGGAATCCTTCGCCGATATCTGCTCTTCAGAAACGCCGCCATAGAGCGACAACCGGTCCGATGGCCACCGGTGTCTGTCGCCCCGCGACGGATTGCCGCCAGCCACCCTGCAAACTCCATGAGCCAAGGTGACGGACGACGGAGGTTTCGACCAGCAGCCATCTTGCATTGTCGCCATCCGCGATGCCGCCATACGCCTGTCCGAGCAAGAGCCAGTCGTCTCCGTAGTGGGCGCCAAAAGTGAGTTCACCGCGCGACTCGTCCGCAAGACCGTCCCGCATGCGTCGCGCGACCTGGATGTCAATGAAAGACCGATCAGGCCCCCATTTCCCAGCCCTCGCAAACGAATGCCCTACAGAACTGCGAACTTCCCAGTCACTCTGGCCGACACCCGGTGCCGCATACCCGGCGTTTCGACCGTCGCCTCCATCGGCATAACCGCCGTAGACCGAAACCGCTGTCCGATCGGTACGCCAGACCTGGAGCGTGGCACCGATCTCGATGGGGCCGCGGCCGTTATAGGTGAATGCGCCGTCCTTGCCTTCCTGCCAGTCGCCCTTGACCTGCAGCGTCACCCGATCCGTCAGTCCATATTCCGCAAACAGGCCCACGGACCGGTCAATCCTCACGCCCGGCAGATCGAACCTTTGGCCGCGTTCGTCAAAGCCTTGGCTGGCCTCCATAGGCTCATATTTGACGATGACCTGAGAACGCCCGGCGTCCAGGGTCCACGGCCCCGCCTCGGCTGAACTCGCCGTCATGACGATAAAGCCAAGGACGGCGACGACGCGCATGGTCAGGAATCGTAGCCAGGCAGCTTGCGATCCAGCATCCTGAGAGCGCCTGGCCAGGCCAGACTTGCGATGAAGCCAATTCCCTTGCCCTGCTCGCGCGTCTCGGCCTGGGCTTCATCCGGCGCGATCAAAACGTGCTCACGCCCGCCCGACAGGGCCGCGACCTGCTGGGCACAGGCGCGTTCGAGGAAGAACATCGCAACCCACGCTGCCGCCGCGGTCTGTCCCACCGCCAGAGTGCCGTGGTTCCGAAGCAGCATCAGCGGCTTGTCCCCGAGGTCAGCGACCAGGCGCTCGCGTTCATCGTGGTTCAGCGCCAGACCCTCATAGCCGTGGTAGGCGACCTGATGCTGTAGAAGACAGGCGTTCTGCCCGATCGGCAGCAGGCCCTCCTTCTGGGCAGCCACCCCGACTCCGGCTGTGGTGTGCAGGTGGATCACGAAATGGGCATCCTCGCGCGCCGCATGCACCGCAGAATGGATGGTGAAACCCGCTGGATTGATGAAGCTCTGGGTTTCCTGAACGACGTTACCGTCGAGGTCGACCTTCACCAGGCAGGACGCAGTCATCTCCTCGAAGTAAAACCCGTATGGGTTGATCAGGAAATGATGTTCGGGGCCTTGCACCCGGGCCGAGATGTGGGTGAAGATCATGTCATCCCACCCATGCAGGGCCACCAGCCGGTAGAGGGCGGCAAGCTCCACACGGACCCGCCATTCGTCCTCGGACACCCGCGATTTCAGCAATCCTGATGCACCATCTGCCATCGCGTTCCCCCGTTCACTCGCATTGAAAGTCTTCACCAGCGTCGCGCCGCCGTAACCGGAGGTCAAGCTGAACGCCGGTCTGGCACGTTTACCGACTTTTCACGTCGAACGCCCATACTGCAACATTATTCGCGCGGAGATTGCCGTGACATCTGCCTTGCCACTGCAGACATTCCGTCCGAGCCCCCCTGCTTCTGCAGTCTCGGCCACGGATCTTGTGGCGCTCGCGCGCAGCAAGGCGACCGACGATCGGGAGCGTCTGTTGTACGGCATCGCCGCCATGTGCGATTCCTTGCCGCCCGGCCAGGAAGCCTCGCCCATCCTGACCGAAGTCTTCATGACCCTGGCCCGGCAGGCCGAACGCGACATTCGCAAATCCCTGTCTGAAAGCCTGGCGACAGCGACGTGGGCCCCGGTCGCCCTGGTCCATATGCTCGCGCTTGACGAGATCGAGATTGCCCGTCCCCTGATTGCCAACAGTCCGCTTCTGAAGGACGCGGACCTGATCCGGATCCTGATCGAAGCGACGATCGAGCACCAGATCGAGGTGGCGCGGCGCCCTACGCTCAGCAGCACGGTCTCCGATGCCATCATCGACCGTGGCGAACCAGCGACCCTGACCGCCCTCGCTTCAAATCGCACCGCGGACATCAGCGAGGACGGGCTGCACCGGCTGGTGGACCATGCCCGCCGGATCGCCGCCCTGCGTGCGCCCCTGACCCGCCACCCGCGCCTCAACGACGCCTTGGCCAGTGAACTCTACGCCTGGGTCGGGCAGGCGCTTCGCCAGGCGATCTCCGAACGGTTCCGTGTGGACGAGGCGTTCATGCAGAGGGCCGTCAATGAAGCCACGGCTGCCGCACACCCCGCCGGCACAACTGCGGCCAGCGTGGTGGATGACGGCTATTCGGAGCGGGAAAAGATGGAACGCCGTCTGATCGACAAGCTCCAGGGCGCGGGGCAGTTGCGGCCCGGTTTTTTGGTGAGGGCGATCCGCGAGAAAAAACTGAGTCTGTTCGAGAACGGGATGGCTGCGCTCATCGGCGTTCCCGTGACGACCATCCGCACAGCGGTCGCCGCAGCCAATCCGGACTCCCTGTTCCTCGCATGCACCGCGGCAGGGATCGACCGTGCCGTGTTTCCGGCTGTGCTCGAGGAGATCCGAAAGCTGACGGGCGGGTCGCCAGGCCACACAGCCGAAGCGCGATGGTCCATGCTCACCATCAACGCGGCTTCGGCGGCCAAGGAGTTCAAGGCCACCGTCTCGGCCTGATCCTGAACCGTTTGACTTCCCGACCGTCCTCCGCTTGCCTGACGCGGTGAGCCAGTCATCCCCCGCCCTTGCCTTTGCCGCCAGTGACCGACCGGAGGCCCAGGCTGCCCTGGATCGGCTGGTGCGGCAGTATGGCTCCGTAGCGCCCGCCGATGCCGACGTGATCGTCGCCCTCGGCGGCGACGGCTTCATGCTTGAAACGCTCCACAACAATCTCGAGCGCGGCACGCCCGTCTATGGAATGAACCGCGGGTCTGTGGGCTTCCTGATGAACGAGTACGAGGAAGACGGCCTGCTGGCCCGCATCGCTGATGCAGGACGCGCCATCATCCATCCGCTGGAAATGGACGCCTGGACTGAAGACGGCAACAAGCTCAGCGGTCTGGCCATCAACGAGGTCTCGCTGCTTCGCCAGACCCGGCAGAGTGCCAAGCTTCGCATCCTGATCGACGATCGTGTCCGACTCGATGAGTTGATCTGCGATGGATGCATGGTCGCTACACCTGCGGGATCGACAGCGTACAATCTCTCAGCGCACGGCCCGATCATCCCGCTGGACGCGCGGGTCCTTGCCCTGACCCCGATCAGTGCCTTTCGCCCGCGTCGCTGGCGGGGCGCCCTGCTCTCGCATGAAGCCAGCGTGTGTTTCGAGGTTCTCGAGGCGGACAAGCGTCCCGTTTCGGCGGTGGCGGACAGTCTTGAAGTCCGCAGCGTCTGCCGGGTCGAAGTCCGGGAACGCCGTGACATAGCCCTCACGATGCTGTTCGATTCCGGACGATCGTTCGAGGAACGGGTCCTGTCGGAGCAGTTTACCGGCTGACGGATCCACACGGTTTAGGCTCGGTAAGGATACGCCTTCTTAACGGGCTTAGGTGATTATGGTGCGTTGCTTCAGGAGCCCGTTGTGAACGATCCAGCCCAGGTGATTCGGCCGCCCAATACGCTGCGCATGAAGGTGGGCGGCGGTTTCGGCGGCATCAATGCCGATGCGATTGCCAAGGCCGAAGAGGCTCTCCGGGGCATGTCGGCCCAGTTCGGCCAATGGCTTCAGGACGAGATCACCAAGCTCGAAGCCGCACAGGCTGCGATACGCGCCGAGGGGCTGAACACTGTGACCGCCGAAGCCCTCTACTTCCGCGCCCACGACCTGAAAGGGCTCGGGTCGACCTATCAGTATCCATTGGTCACACGCCTGGCAGGGTCCCTGTGCAAGCTTCTCGATGATCCTGCCCGCCGCGCGCAGGTGCCGGTTCGTTTGCTCGACGCCCACGTCGATGCCATTCGAGCCGTCGTCCGGGACCAGATCCAGACCGACGAACACCCCACCGGCCGGGTTCTGGCGGAAGCGCTCGAGGCCGAAGTGGCAGCGTACAGGTCCGCCTGAGCCCATCGTCCCCGGCTCGCTGGCCTTTGGCGCTGCCGCTAGGCCTCGTCCGGCAGGACCATGGCCAGTATCGCGTCGGCAGACACCTGATCGCCGACTGCCACGCTGAGTTCGGAGACCTTGCCGTCAAACGGCGCGACGAGCGCGTGCTCCATCTTCATGGCCTCCAGCACCACGATGGGCTGACCCTTGGTCACGACATCCCCCGGGCAAGCGGGTGTCGCCACGATCTTGCCCGGCATCGGCGCTCGGAGGGATCCGTCGGAGGCCGATCCGGCGGTCAGCGCGTCCATCCGGCTTGAAACGACGAACGTGTCGCCTCCCTCGAAATAGACCGTCGAATGAGAGTCCAGCGCAGGATGATCGCTCCGGCCGTCGGCGCTGAGCGAACCGTCGATTTGCAAGATTGCCCTTTCGCCATTCGCATAGACGATCTGGTCAAGGCGCGGCTCAGCATTGGCTCTGAAGCCACCCGGACTGGCGAACGGATCCCACGCCGCATAACGGTCCGAACCAGCGACCGAGCCGCGACTAGCCAAGCGAATCCGCAGCGCGGCATCCTGCAGTAAGGCCTGGGACGCGACCGGCTTTGAAATCAGGGTCGATTCCTCGGCTCCGATGAAGCCGGTATCGACGTCTCCAGCAAAGAATCGTGGATGCGTCAGGCACCGCCCGAGGAAACCCGCATTGGTCCTGACCGGCCAGACCTCGACCCCGCCTGTAGCCCGCGCAAGCGCTGTTGCCGCGGCCTCGCGCGTGTCGGCATGGACGATGAGCTTGGCGATCATCGGATCGTAGAACTGGCTGACCTCGCCGCCCTGTTCCACGCCGGTGTCGATCCGGACCCCTTCCGGCAGCCGGAAATGTTCCAGCCTGCCGATACTGGGCATGAAGCCATTGGCTGGGTCTTCGGCGTAAAGCCGTGCCTCCATGGCCCATCCGATCAGGGGAATATCCGCCTGCTTCAGCGGCACCGGCTCGCCCGCCGCGGCACGGAACTGCCATTCGACCAGATCGACGCCGGTGATGGCTTCGGTCACCGGGTGTTCGACCTGCAGCCGGGTGTTCATCTCCATGAACCAGGTCCGGTCGGCGCGCAGGCCCTCGGTCCCGTCGGCAATGAACTCGATCGTGCCGGCCCCGACGTAGTTTACGGCCTTGGCAGCCTTCACGGCGGCCTCGGTGACTGCGGCCCGGGTTGCGGCATCCATGCCAGGGGCCGGAGCCTCCTCGATCACCTTCTGATGACGCCGTTGCAGCGAACAGTCGCGCTCGTAAAGGTGGACCACATTCCCATGGCTGTCGCCGAACACCTGCACCTCGATATGCCGCGGCGACAGGATGTATTTCTCGATCAGGACCCGGTCGTCGCCAAAGCTGGACGCCGCCTCGCGCTGGCAGGACGCGAGGGCATCGGCAAAGGCCGCCGGATCGTCTACGCGACGCATGCCCTTGCCGCCGCCGCCGGCCACGGCCTTGATCAGTACCGGATAGCCCGTCGCTGCGGCTTCGGCAGACAGGCGCTCGACCGACTGGTCCTCGCCCATATAGCCCGGCGTAACCGGCACCCCGGCCTCGACCATCAATTTCTTGGCGGCATCCTTGAGGCCCATGGCGCGGATCGCCGCTGGTGGCGCGCCGATCCAGACCAGCCCAGCCGCCATTACAGCCTCGGCAAACTCGGCATTCTCCGACAGGAAACCATAGCCGGGATGGATGGCCTCGGCCCCGCTGGCCCTGGCGGCCTCCAGCACCTTCGCCTGATCCAGATAGCTTTCGCGCGCCGGCGCAGGGCCGATCAGCACCGCCTCATCGGCCAGCCGGACATGCAGCGCGCCGGCATCCGCCTCGGAGTAGACGGCAATGGTCCGGATACCCATCCGCCTGGCGGTCCGGAACACACGGCAAGCGATTTCGCCACGGTTGGCGACGAGGACGGATTTGAACATGGGTACCGTTTAGAGGCCGATCACCCATGGGTCGAGAGGCCAGACATCTGTCCCGGATCGCCCCCGGGACATATTCCTGATCACTCGGCCCAGCGTGGCTTGCGCTTGTCGAGGAAGGCCCGGACGCCTTCCTGGCCCTCTTCGCTCACCCGGGCCCGGGCGATCCGCTTGGCCGTTTCCTCCAGCAGACCGCTGTCGATCTTCTGGCCTGCCACGTCGCGGACCAGCCGCTTGGCCTCGCCCATGGCACCGGGCGCATTCAGGGTCAGGCTGTCGGTCAGCATCGAGATGAACTCGTCGACCATACCCTCGGGCAGGACCATGTCGATCAATCCGGCATGAGCGGCATAGTCGGCGTCGAAGGTGTTCGCCGTCAGGAACAGCTGCCGCGCCTTGCGAGCCCCGACGGCCTCGATGACGTAGGGGGCGATGGTCGCCGGGATCAGGCCCAGCTTGACCTCGGAGAAGGCGAACCGCGACCCCTCAACCGCCACGGCCATGTCGCAGGCAGCGACGATGCCCGCCCCGCCACCCATGGCGGCACCTTCAACGACGGCAATCGTCAGGGCCGGAATGTCGTGCAGCGCCTTCAGCATCCGGGCCAGGCCCATGGCGTCGTCGCGGTTGTCCGATTCGGTCCAGCCCGCCGCATCGGCCATCCACTGCAGGTCGGCGCCCGCGCTGAAGGTCCCGCCGGCCCCCCGGATGAAGACGGCTCGGACGTTATCAGCCCCGTGCAGCGTTTCGAACGCTTCGTGCAACGCTGCGATCGTTGCGGCATCGAACGCGTTCTTCTTGGCCGGACGGTTGATGGTGATGAAGACCGTCCCGTCTACCGTCGAATCGATCTGGACCAGATCGTCGTTCGCGTCCGGTGCCGGATCGGCCAGCAGCGGGTGGGCAATGGCATTGATCTGGGCGGCCTCGGCATCGGTGATGTCGAAGGCGTTGATCTCGGCTTCGGTCGGATCGGTCATGATTGGTCTCCTTGAGCGACTATAACGCAGCCGGGGGCATCGGGCTCAGTCTTCGTGAAATCCGCACGAAACGGCCGGTCAGAAGGGTCGACGACACCAGACTGGCGACGATCACCGCCCAGACCAGACCATTGACGCCGATTTCGTGCGCGAGGAACCAGCCGAGCGGCATCATGATCGCGCCATAGGCAACGAAATGCATGATCGTCGGCCACCAGACGTCCCCGGCCGCCCGGTTGGCCTGGGCTGCCACGACCTGGATGCCGTCGGCGACGAAAAACAGGGTCGCCAGAACGAGCGCCGGAGCCGCAATGGCCAGCAGGGCCGGGTCCCGGTTGTAGGCCGCCACCATGAGGCCGGCGCTGGGCCAGACGGCAACGGCAATGGCCAGCGTCAGCGCGGTCACGACCGCGATTCCGACCAGACCCGCGCGCATCACCCCGCGACCATCGCGGCCACCATAGGCCCCGCCGACCAGCACTGCCGTCGCCGACGACATCCCCATCGGAACCATGAAGATGATGGCCGAGATGTTGAGGACCACGGCCCAGGCCGCGGTTTCGGCCGTGCCCAGCTGCCCCGCGATCAGGGTCATCAGGGCAAAGGCCCCGACCTCGATGAAATAGGAGGCCCCGGCGCCGGCACCGATCTTGACCTGTTCGCCAGACGCGACGCGGTCCGGTCTTGGCCGGTTGAACACACCCAGCGCCCGCGCCTCCGGCAGCCGCAGGATGAAGAAAATCAGGAACGCCGCCAGAGCCAGCCGGGCCCCGAATGTCGCCCAGGCCGAGGCCTCGGCCCCTGCCACGCCGACACCGAAGAGGTCGGGGACCAGCAGCAGGTTCAGGCCTAGATTGATCCCGTTCGCCACCCACATGGCGATCATCCCCGGCTTGGGACGCCCAAGGGCCTCAAGAAAGAACTGGGCCGACACACTGACCAGATAGAAGGGCATGGACAGGGCGAAGACGATCAGCGCGGGACCGGACCCCTCGCCCAGCCCGGCCTCCAGACCCATGTTGCGCAGCGCCCAGGGACCGAAGGCGATCAGCGCCACCATCGAGACCACCCCGATCTGCAGCGAATAGACGACACCCCGCCGCAGCACGGCCCCGGCCTCCTGCCGACGCCCTTCGCCGATCAGGCGCGCCGTCATGACCTGGACGCCGAGCAGCAGGCCGACCGCCGTCGTCACGATCACGGACGTCGGGGCCCAGGCCAGCGAATGATACGCCAGTTCCCGACTGGAGAAATTGCCCACGACAATCGCATCGGTCAGACCCATGGTCATGATCCCGATGCGCGCCAGAATGACTGGCCAGGCCAGCGTCAGCAGGTCGCGCGTCGTCGTCCGGGTCTGGGTACTGAACAGGGCCATGGGACGCGGCACAGGCCACGCCCTCGCCCCGGGGTCAATGGCCGAAATCGATCCGCCGCCTACCAGGCACCGGCATCGCGCAGAGCTCTCGCCAGATCGTCCGGCAACTCGCCGGCTTCGATGGACGAAAGATCCGGTGGTGCATCCTTGGGCTCAAGATAGCGCCAGCCCTGAAACGGTCGCCGTGCCTGCGGTGCCGTCCGGACAACATCCGGCGACAGGGTGATATGGCACATCGAAGTCTTGCCCTCGCCGTGCGTGGTGATGTCCAGCACGGGCATGCGGCAGGTTACCGACCCCTTCATGACCCAGTAGATCGAGCCGCCATCCTCGATTTCGGCTGCCCGCTTGGGGGTCATGCGGGTATGAACCGTCAGCCAGTCACCTTTGCTGGTGCGTCGCTCCAGGGTCTCGACCTTGGCGACGCCGACGCAGAGTTTGATCAGGTGAAGAGGCATCGACGGCCTCTAGCACCTCCCTCCCCGGTCAGGGGAGGGCCAATCCTGCCGCAGTCAGGGCTGCGGCGATGTCGAGGTGATCGTGGCAGAGCCCGTCGCAGCCGGAGCCGCGGGTGCCGGAGCCTCGATGATTACAGGACGCGCCGCCTCGGCCTGGGCCGTGCGGGCTTCGCTGATGGCGCGCGCGGCTTCAGCCTGTGCCCGGGCCGCATCTGCCCGCGCAAATTCAACGCTCTGCTGGGCACCGGCGATCTGTCCCTGGATCACGGCCTGATCGGCATTGGCATTCGCCTGCGCCACTTCGGCCTGCGCCCGCGCCAGCTCCATTTCAACGTCGTCGTCATTGCCGCCCGAGGCCAGGACCCAGAACAGTGCGATCAGCACGACGGCGGACAGGATACCGGCCACCCACCAGCCGGTGTTGGACTCAGGCCGGACGACCACGGTTTCGATGGTCTCGGTATAGACCGGCTGAGAGGGCGGGATGCGATTGATATCGACGTTCGGATCGAGGTTGGGGTCGTACTGGCTCACTGGAAATCCCTCCACTAGGGCCCTGCAACGGCTCCGCTTCGTCGCGGTTCCGGTCAGCCCATGCGTCTGAGGACCAGGGCGCTCCACGCATCCCGGTGGATCCGTCGCTCCAGATGGAATCCGCGCGACAGATAAGCCGCGGTCACGCGCCGCTCCTGGGTCCGCAACAGCCCGGACAGAATGGCTACGCCGCCCAGCCGCAATGCCTCCTTGATGTCCTGTGACAGCGCGACCAGCGGCGGGGCGAGAATGTTGGCGAATACCAGGTCATAGGGCCCCTCGCCCCTGACCCGCTGGTCATTGAGGCCCGAGGCATAGACAAACCGGGCATCGGCCCGGTTGAGTTTTGCGTTCTCGTTCGCGATCCGAACCGAGGGTTTGTCGATGTCTGTCCCGAGAGCAACCCGCGACCCTGTCCGCGCAGCCGCGATGGCCAGCACCCCGGTGCCACAGCCGACATCGAGCACGCGCTCGAACCGCTCGCGTTTCAGCAGTTCGTCAAACGCGACCAGACAGCCGACTGTGGTGCCATGGTGACCCGTGCCAAAGGCCGCTCCGGCGTCGATCTTGAGGTTGACGGCATTGGAGGGGACGCGACCCTGATCATGGGCACCATAGACAAAGAAGCGACCGGCCCGGACCGGCGGCAGGCCTGACAGCGACATGGCCAACCAGTCCGCATCGGCCAGCACCTCGACCTTGACCGTTACCCCGGGATGTTCGGCCAGACGCGCCTGCAGCGCTTCGGCCTCCTCGTCGGATGTCGGGAAGGCATCGATCCGCCACAGGCCCCGATCCTCGTCCTCTTCCAGGATCGAATAGGTGGCACCTTCCAGCAGGATATCGCGGTCGATGGCCTCCGCAGCGGCCTCGGCGTCGGCGCGTGGCCCGCGGGCAATGATCTGAAGGGCAGTATGTGACATTTCTCAAAGACCGTTATCATGGCGAATCGAAACAGTCCCGGGCGCGGATCACCCTCGCCCCGGCGCAACCGAGGGGTCGGGGAATACATGGCCAAGCCACCGTCTGAAACCAAAACGCCGGCGAAGACCGCCGCCGTCGCAGCTTCCAAGCCGAAACCGGCAGCAAAGTCGAGCGCAGCGAAGCCTGCGGTCGCGAAAGTCACCGCGCCGAAGGCCGCCGCACCGGCAGTCAAGGCTGCGGCTGCCAAGCCGGCGACCGCAAAGGCTGCACCCAAGGCCGCGGCACCGGCACCTGCCACCAAAACACCGGTTGCCAAGGCTGCCGTTGCGAAGACAGCGGCACCAAAGGCAGCGGCAGCAAAGGCACCGGTGGCGAAGGCGGCCGCAGTCAAGCCAGCAGCAACGCCTGCACCGGCCAAGCCCGCTGCAGCCAAGCCGGCTGCCGCAAAGTCCACGGCTCCCAAGGCGGCGGCGGCAAAAGCGGCGGCTCCTGCCAAACCGGCGATAAAGGCCGTGGCCAAGGCTCCCGCCGCCAAACCTGCCGTAAAGGCTGCACCGGCGGCCAAGGCCGCTGCCAAGCCCAAGGCGACCGCCAAGCCTTCTGCCGCTGTCGCAACGTCGGCGCCCGCAGCTACGCCCGCTCCGGCACCGGCGCCCGCTGCGGCCCCGGTCGAAGCGCCAAAACCGGCGGCAGCGACGGCAGCGACGGCAGCAGCCCCGGCGGCTCCGGCGGCTCCTGCCAAACCCAAGGGCTTCTTCGCACGGCTGTTCGGCCTCTGACGAAGGGCCATGGGCACATGAAAAACGCCGGGCGGTGCGAACCGTCCGGCGTTTTTTCTTTCAGTCTGGCGCGGTCGCTCAGGCGGGGGAGAGATCCTCGGCGAGGATCGCCATCTCGAACATGAAGCTGCCGTCCTCGTCCTCGTCGTCGAACACGACGCCGATGAACTCGTCACCGACATAGACCTCGGCCGAGTCGGTGACCTTGGGACGGGGCTTCACGACGATGCCGCCGGTGTTGAAGGTCCGTTTGAGATGCGCCTCGATACGCTTCATGTCGTTGTCGTTCATGGCGGGCCTCTTGGTCTCGATGTGAAGGCGCGGACCCTAGGGGACCGGCATCGGCCTGAAAAGACCGGAACCGGGAAAAGACCATGTGGCAACTTTGCCCCGGAGCCGTGACCGGCTAATCGGTGGCCATGTCTCTCCCCCTTGCCCTTCCCCGTCTGTCCGCCGTCGCATCCGACTATGACATCCTGCTCTGTGACGTCTGGGGTGTGATCCATAACGGCCGCGAGAGCTGGCCTGCGGCCTGTGACGCCCTGATCCGGTTCAACCGTGACCACGGTCATGTCGTCCTGATCTCCAACTCCCCGCGCCCCGCCGCTGATGTGGTGGCACAGCTCGATAGCCTGGGGGTCCCGCGCGAGAGCTGGAGGGCCTTCGTGACATCCGGCGACGCGACCCGCGCCGAACTCACCACCCGCGCACCCGGCCCAGCCTGGGTTATTGGTCCCGATCGCGACCGCACCCTGTACGAGGGCCTCGATCTTGAGTTTGCCGATGGTGCTGAAGACGCCGCCTTCATCACCGTCACCGGGCTGTATGACGACGAGACCGAGACACCCGAAGACTACCGCGCGCAGCTTCTGCCAGCGGCCGCTCGAGATCTCGAGATGATCTGCGCGAACCCCGACCACATCGTCCAGCGCGGGGACCGCATCATCTACTGCGGCGGGGCCATCGCTGACCTGTATGCGGCCCTCGGCGGACGCGTGACCATGGCCGGAAAGCCCTTCGACCCGATCTACGATCTGTCGCTGCGGGAGGCCGAGCGCCTTCTGGGGCGTCCGGTCGACCGCGCGCGCGCCCTGTGCATCGGCGACGGCGTCATCACGGATGTCCTGGGTGCCGAAAAACAGCAGCTGGATTGCCTGTTTATCGCCCAGGGCATCCACGGCGATGCCGCGCGGGGACCTGACGGCCATATCGATCCGGCCGGAGCAGCGTCCCTTCTGGAGGCCGAGTCCACGCACGCCCGCTACGCCGCCCTCGACCTGGCCTGGTAGCGTCCTCGCGTCGCGCGGGTCGAACCGCTATCCTGGCGACTCAATGCCCATCCGCCGCCTTCCGCCCGAGACCGTCAACCGCATCGCCGCCGGCGAGGTAGTCGAACGCCCGGCCAGTGCCATCAAGGAACTGGTCGAGAACGCGCTCGACGCCGGCGCGACAAGGATCGAGGTCCAGGCCGATGGCGGGGGCCTGTCGCGCATCCTGATCGCCGACGACGGTCATGGAATGGCTCCTGACCAGCTGGCCCTCGCGATCGAGCGGCATGCCACCTCAAAGCTCGAGCCGGACGATGCGGGCGATGTCGACCTATTGCGGATCCACACACTCGGCTTCCGCGGCGAGGCCCTGCCCTCGATCGGTTCTGTCGCCCGCCTGACCATCACCAGCCGGTCGCGCGACCACGCCGAGGCGCACCAGATTACCGTCGAGGGCGGCGACACCCGCGCGGTCGCCCCCGCCGCCTTCCCCGGCCCGCACGGAGCCCGGGTCGAGGTCCGCGACCTGTTCTATGCGACCCCTGCCCGCCTGAAATTCATGAAGTCCGAGCGCTCGGAGGCCATGGCCATCTCCGAAGAGATCAAGCGACAGGCCATGGCGCACGAAACCGTCGCCTTCACCCTTGATCTCGATGGCCGCACGACGCTTCGCCTGCCCGCCGAACACCCCGGCGATCAGGGACGGCTGAAACGCCTCGCCGCCCTGCTGGGTCGCGATTTCGAGGCCAATGCCCTGCTGATCGATCAGGAGCGCGAGGGTCTGCGCCTGTCCGGCTATGCGGGCCTGCCCACCTATTCGCGCGGCAATGCAGGGCATCAGTACCTGTTCGTCAACGGCCGCCCGGTCCGCGACCGGCTGCTGCAGGGGGCCCTGCGCGGGGCCTATGCCGACTTCCTCGCCCGGGACCGCCATCCGGCGGCCGTTCTGTTCCTCGAGGTCGATCCGCTCTACGTCGACGTCAACGTCCACCCCGCCAAGGCCGAGGTCCGGTTCCGCGACCCGGCCCTGGTGCGCGGCCTGATCGTCGGGGCTCTGCGGCATGCCCTCGCCGGTGCCGGCCACCGTGCTTCGACCACGGTCGCGGATAATGTCCTCGCCGGGTTCACGGCCCATACCGGGGCCGGTGGTTACCGTCCATCGACGCCCTCCGCCCAAGGGTTCTCCGGCTGGACGGGCTGGCAGAACCCGATCCCCTCGACGACGACAGGACTTATCCCCGGCCTGAACGAACAGTCCGCCCGCGTCGAGACGGCCACGACCGAGCCCTCGGCCTGGGCCGTGCGTGATGGGGCGGGGCAGGCCTCGGACTTCATCGACCACCCCCTCGGAGCCGCCCGGGCCCAGGTGCACGGCACCTATATTGTCGCCCAGACCCGCGACGGCATCGTCGTCGTCGACCAGCACGCCGCCCATGAACGGCTGGTCTATGAGCGGATGAAGACCCAGATGGCCGCGGGCTCGGTTACGCGTCAGGCCCTGCTGACCCCCGAAGTGGTCGAACTGGACCCCGCCGAGGCCGACCGTGTCATCGCCCGCGCCGACGAACTGGCGCAACTCGGCCTGATCGTCGAGCCATTCGGCGGCGGGGCGGTGCTGGTGCGCGAGACCCCGGCCCTGCTCGGCGACACCGACGTCCAGGGGCTGGTGCGTGACATCGCCGACGACCTGTCCGAACACGGCGCGGCCCTGGCCCTGAGCGAACGCCTCGGCGAGGTCTGCGGCACCATGGCCTGCCACGGCTCGGTCCGCGCCGGTCGCGTCCTGTCCGCCCCGGAAATGAATGCCCTGCTGCGCCAGATGGAGGCCACGCCCCATTCCGGCCAGTGCAACCACGGCCGCCCCACCTATGTGGAGCTCAAGCTCCACGATCTCGAGAAACTGTTCGGGCGACGCTGACCGGGCCTGCTGGTCGGCTGACCCGAGCTATCACAGGCTCAGGGCCTCGACGATACCCGTCGTCTGTCCGCTGGACACCAGCGAACTGCCACCAATGGCATAAGCGACGCCGTTCACGGCCGCTGCCGCCAAACCATGCCGGGGGCTCTTCATGTCCGGGCCCCGGCTCCAGCCGTCAGAAGCCGGATCATAGATCCAGGTCTCCGCGAACACCCCGCCACCGCCCGGGGCGAACCACTCGCCCCCGAACGTTACCAGCTTGCCACCCGTTGCCACCATGGCCAGTCCGCCCCCGACCTGTTGGCCAGCTGCGCCCGAGAACGGGATCGGGGCCAGGGTCTCCCAGCGATCCTCGACCGGATCATAGCGATCCAGCCGCCCGGTGCCTCCGCCGGCGACCGTTCGCCCGCCCGCGATCCAGAGCCGTCCGTCCAGAACCGCCCCCGCCGCGCTGTTGCGGGCCATCGGAGCAGGTCTCAGCGTCTCCCACCGCCCGTCCGTCAGAACCTGATGGGTTGCGACATCCGCCTGATCGTTCCAGTTTCCGTTGGACCCGGCGTTCGGCGAGCGTCCCGTCACGAGATGGATCCGCCCCCTGGCCTCCAGCCCGACCGCCTCAGCCTGTGGCACCGGCAGAGGCGGCCCGGCGACCCAGCCCCCCTCCTCCAGGACCCGGACCTCGGTCGCGTTCGTCCATTGCCCTGTCGGTCCCTCGCCATAGCCGCCGATGGAAAACAAGCGGCCACCCGCGTCGGCCACGACCATCGGATGGTGCCGTGCCTCCGGCAGCGGCGGCCCCTCGGCCCAGAGATCGGTCACGGGATCATAGAAACCGACCCGGGCCTCGACGCCGCGCTCCCGCTGGCCTGGGATACCGATCAGCCCGCCGACCACGACGATCTTCCCGCCCGAAACCGCGCAGTAGATCTCCTGCGCCACCCACGGCATGGCAGCCCGCGCCTGCCAGCCGCCCGTCTGCCGCGCGGACACAGGCACCGGAATCGCGGCGGCCAGGGTAAAAGCCAGCAACTGGCGGCGATCGAAATCGGTCATGACACCCTCAACCCGCGATCGGGACCATGATCTCGTTCCGCCGCATGAACCACGGGGTCCAGGGCGCGTCATATTGGGCGAGGCTGGTCGGGCCGGTCCGTCTCAGGCCCCGGGCCTGCAGCTGAACGTCCAGCTCCCGCGTGTGGCGCTCCGCCGAGCGGGCATTTGCAATGCCGGAAAAGCGCATCACCGCCATCCGCTGGCCCGGCTCGTCGCGCAGGGTGATCCGGCGGTCATCGGGTCGGGGCAGTGTGCCCAGGGTATATTCCGACGGCATTGTGAAACGCACGATCCAGTCCGATCCGGCCGACCTCTGCGTCACCGGTGCCGTCATGGCGATTCGCTCGCTGGCCTGACGCTGGGCCACCGGTGCGGTCATGGCGATCGATCGCTGGGCCGTATTGCCCCCGAAGATATAGCCCGCGAGGATCCGGAAGCCCTGGTTCGAGGCCTGGCCCTGATTGCCCGACACCGTGACCTCGGCCACGACCGTCGGGGCATAGTCCCGTACCTCGAAATCCCCGTCCTTCAGGACAAGCGTGAACTTCGGCTCTTCTGTCGCCATGGCCGGGCTCCCGATGGACAGCAGGATCAGCAACAGAACCAGGAATCTTCGCATCATGGGGGGCTCCTGTGGCGGGCGGCTGAACGCGCCGTCGACCCTAGCCGGTCATCCGCAGGAACAACACCCGCGCTGCGCCATAGTCGCGCGCATCAAGCCGCTCATAGCCCGGCGTCTCGATCTCGGGTTCGTCCGATCCCCGCTCCAGCACCACGAGAGCCTCCGGAGCGAGCCAGTTGCCCTCCAGCAGCGTCTTCAGCGCCAACTCTCCCATGCCCTTGCCATAGGGCGGATCGAGAAAAGCCAGGCCAAAGGCTTCTCCGTCCGAGCCGGGCCGGGGGCCCAGATCGGTCGCACTGCGCCGGTGCACCCGCGTCGCCCCCATGATGCCAAAGGCATCGGCATTTTCGCGGATCGCCCCCCGAGCCGCCTCATCGGTCTCGACGAACAGGGCAAAGGCCGCGCCCCGGCTCATCGCCTCAAAGCCCAGCGCCCCGGATCCGGCAAACAGGTCCATGACGCGCATCCCCGCCAGCGGCTCGCCCCAGGCGGCATGTTCCAGCACATTGAAGATCGCCTGCCGCGCCCTGTCCGACGTCGGCCGCGTGCCCTGACCTTCGGGGGCCACAAGGGCCCGGCCCCTAAGATGTCCCGCGACGATTCTCATGTCTGAAATCTCTGGACGGCCTTCCCTGACTGATGCAACGTTCGCGCCATGGTTACCTTCCTTAAACCCTCGGTCGTGCGTTCTTTGCAGGCCGCGGAGCAATCGCCGATGCTTGAGTGGTTGGTAGCACCGCGCCCCTGGATCAGGCTATTCGGCTTTCTGGCCCTCGCGAGTTTTTTGGCGTTCGCGAGCACCGTTGTCGTGGTTCTGTTTGGATTCCTGATCCCGGGCTTTGGCGATCGCTTCGAGTCGCCGCTCGTGCAGCCTGAAACGCCACTTCGCCTCGTTGAGGAGAGTTACAGTGTGCTCAGTTTCGCCATGGGTGCAGGAGCAATCACATTCGGGATCCTCGCTGCAGCTGTCCTGATCTGGCGTCGACCTTTCCGTGATTTCCTCTGGCCCGATCGGAGCCTGGACTTTCGGCATTTCCTGACAGGCTTTGCGGTCATGACTGCGCTCGCCGCCGTCATCACTCCCATCTATCTGATCATGGGAAGCGAATGGAATCCGCCCGTTCTCGACACCTACTACGTCGCCGAAACGCGTCTCATCTACGGCTTGGCCATGGTACCTCTTCTCTTCATTGGCGCTGCCGCTGAAGAAGTCATTTTTCGTGGAGTTCTGCTCCGTCTGACCGGACTGATTCTGCGCCAGCCGCTTCTGGTTTGCCTGCTGAACGGGCTGCTTTTTTCGGCCATCCATCTGGATCCCGATCCCGTTGCTATCGTTGCGCGGACACTGTCTGGGATGGTCTGGACCTGGGCGGCGCTTCGTCTCGGTGGACTGGAATTCGCGATCGGTGCCCATTTCGCGAACAATCTTTTTCTATCGCTTTTCTGGTCTCCGTTCTCCGAGGGGGTCCAGTCGACCCAGTCAAGCTGGACCGAGTTGGTCCCGGAGATATTCACGACATTGATCGTCCTGATCACCATCGAATGGCTGGCACGGCGGCGGCATGACGATGCCAACCCGCTGGAGAAGCGGTCAGGTCATCCGAACCTCCCGACGGAGAAACCTGCATAGACCTTGGTAAGGGCATGCTGACGGGCTCGAACTCACGCCTTGCGGTCAAACCTGCTGGCGAGTGCGGACTAACGGGCCCCTCTCGTCCCACCCTTGCCGCCGCTGCCAGGGCGAGCGCCGCCGGGCTTGGCAAAACCGCCACCTGCCGGCCGCGCCGTGCCACCGGCCCTGGGCTTGAAGTCCCGCTTCGGCTTGTCGCCATCGCGTGCAGAATCCTTGGCCCAGCTTTCGGACTTGGGACCGATCACCTTATCGGCATAGTCGCGCGGCTTGCGGTCCGGGCGGGCGTCCCCGCCGCCGGCCTCGGGACGGGCGCGCGGCTTGAAGGTCCGTTTGGGGTGTTCCGAGCGCGGAGCCGCCTTGGCCCAGCCGCTCTTCTTGGCCGGACGCCCGTTCCGCTCGGTAGCTTCGGCGGACGCCGTCTCGGCGGCGCGGACCCGGCTGGGCTTGCGCGAGGGATCGGACAGGGCCGACCCCGACGTTCCCTTCAGAATTGGAGCGCTGGTTCGGCGGCCGGGAATGGGCGCGGGCGTCTCGACGCTGTTGCCGGTCGGCAGGTTCTCGGGGCGGATATGCTGGGCCAGCAGTTCGCGGATCACGCGCGGACCGACTTCCTCGACCGAGCCCAGCGGCAGGGTCCCCAGCTGGAACGGCCCATAGGCGAGGCGGATCAGCCGGTTGACCGTCAGGCCGACCGATTCCAGCACCTTGCGGACTTCGCGGTTCTTGCCCTCGGTGATCGAGACGCTGATCCACAGATTGGCCGACTGGACGCCGTCTTCGTCGACCTTGGCCTTGTCGATCGTCGCCTCGACCGGGCCATAGCGGACCCCGTCCACCGTCACGCCGTCCTTCAGCGTATCCAGCTGCGCCTGGGTGATCCGGCCCCGCGCCCGCGCCCGGTACTGGCGCACCAGGGCCGTATCCGGCAGTTCCAGCGCCCGCGACAGCTCGCCGTCATTGGTCAGCAGCAGCAGGCCTTCGGTATTGATGTCGAGGCGCCCCACGGAGATGGTGCGCGGAAGCCCCGTTGGCAGGGCGTCGAAGATCGTCGGCCGCCCGGCCGGGTCATTGTTCGAGGTCAGCAGGCCGACCGGCTTGTTGTAGCGCCACAGTCGCGTCGACTGGGCCGACCCGATAGCCTTGCCATCGACCGTGATCTTGTCGTCCCGAGTCACCAGGGTGGCAGGCGTCTCGAGGATGCGGCCATTGACCGCCACCTTGCCCAAGCCGATCAGCCGCTCGACCTCGCGGCGCGAGGCGATCCCGGCGCGCGCCATGGCCTTGGCGATCCGTTCGCTGCGTAGCGGAGCCGCCTCGGCGACGGCCTCCTTGCCGCGCATCCCCGACTTAGCCCCGCCCTTGCCATCCTTGGCCTTGCCGCCATCCTTCGCCTTGAAATCCTTCGCAGGCCTCGCGGGCGGGCGGGCGCCCTTGTCGGCGGCATAGGCGCGACCGCCCCCGCTGTTGCCGCGCGCACCCCCGCCGCCGGGGCGGTCACCGGGTTTTCGCGGGCGCTCGGCTTGACTGGAGCGAGGCTTCTTGTCGTTGTCGTCGTTATGGCGATCCATGATGAGCGGTTCATGCGCATGGCGATGGCCTTGGCGCAAGCGGCAGCGGACGCGGGCGAGGTTCCCGTGGGGGCCGTGATCGTCGACGAAACGACCGGCGAAGTCGTCGGACGGGGCATGAACGGCCCCGTGGCGGCCCACGATCCGACGGCTCATGCCGAGATCGTCGCCCTGCGCGATGCCGGCCGCGCCCTGTCCAACTACCGTCTGACGGGCCTGACGCTGTATGTGACGCTCGAGCCCTGCGCCATGTGCGCCGGGGCCATCAGCCATGCCCGTATCGGCCGCGTCGTCTGGGCCGCCGATGATCCCAAGGGCGGCGCGGTGATCCACGGGCCGCGGTTTTTTGAACAGCCAACTTGTCACTGGAAGCCCGATCTGGCCAAGGGACCGTGTGGCGAGGAGTCGGGGGAGGCCTTGAGGGCGTTCTTCAGATCGAGACGACAGCCATCAATCGCTGTCAAAATCCATGATGTCGGCATGGGTTAAAAGGTTTTGCCCGTCTTCACCCATGAAGACCCAGTCATGATACCGGAAGTACAGAATGACCTTCACCATTTCGATGGCCCGTGTCAGCGCATCGAAAGGCGACGTGGCATAGCCGGCTCTCTTGTATCCAAAGGGTTCTATCCGGAAATTAGACTTCCAGCATTTCATAACGTCATCGATGATGGGATCATCAATCAACACATAGCCGGGACGGCTGACGTCGTCCCTCCAGGCTGTGAAAGTAATTTCGGCCGCCACCTAGCACATCCATCACATTGCCCGCCGGTCGCGTTGAGCTTCAGAAACGGGACACCGATCACTCTAACGTGTAATACGGCCAGTCGACGACCTTGAATAGACCGGCTGGTCTGCCTTTGAATGGCGCCCTGTCTGGAACACCGTCCCGCCAGACACGTTCTCCGCATCGATGACCCGTACAGCCGCGCTTGCCACCCTCTCCCTTGCTGCCCTGATCACGGCCTGCAGCGAGCCTCAACCGGCGAAGGCGCCGACCAGTGGTGAATCCGTGCGTCAGCGGGCGGTCGAGGCCCAGACGGCGCGACGCCTGACCGGGGCCGAACGGCAGCAGCGGTCGCAGGACCGGATCATCCGCACCGTCTACCTGTGCAACAACGGCGAACGGCTTTCGGTCGATTTCGACAATGCCCGGTCCATGGCCACGATCCGCAACTCCTCGGGGGAAGCTTTCGACCTGTTCCAGGAAGATGTGCCCACCGGCCTCTGGTATCGGTCCAGTGGTTATGAGCTGCGCGGCGAAGGCATCCAGGCGCGCTGGTCTGCCGACGGCCGCGAACCGACAGACTGCCGCGCCATCGACTGAGCTGGGAATCAATTCCGGTCATCCCGGCCCCATGAATCTCCGTCCCAACCCACTCCGCGCATCCCGGCGAAAGCCGGGACCCAGTCCTTTGGGCTAAAGGATGCGAGCGGTGAGGCAGGACCCGCAATCCCGCGCACCTGCCTCGTGAAAGCTCTGGGTCCCGGCTTTCGCCGGGATGAGCGGATGTGATTTCTTCACAATCCCGCTTCCCTAACCCCGGTCATTTCCTGCCCACACGACCATTCCTGTCGTCCGTACGGACCGACTTCCGCGCCCGGACCTGAAACCCGCCTAGGCTCCTCCCATCCCGTCGGTGGGAGGGGCGTCGGATCCAGCGCCTCGACGACGGCGGGCTGTGGTTGAGCGATGAAGCCCAGGGGAAGGATACCGCGGGGGTCCCTGGGGGCGGCGATGGATGCCGTCTCCCTGCTCGCCGCGCGCCTCGGAAGCGGACCGCTGGCGGCTGTGTCTCGTCAAGTCCACCCCGAGCCGGGCCTCGCAAGGGTCCCGGCGGATGATCTGGCAAGGTCCGAGGAGGGCCGCCAGCCGGAGGGCGTGTGGAAAACGGCTGCGTGGGGCGTCGCTCTGATCGAAACGGTAAACCCTATACTCTCCGGGTCAGGCCCGGCGTCCCGCTCCCTTCCCGACCCCTCGCGCGATCACCCGGGCGGGTGTTTCGCCATGCCTGCAATCTTGCCCCGCGCCTCGCAGGGTCTGAGATGCTATCGAACGACCGACTCATTTGTGGATCGCGCGATGACCGAAAACACACCGCCCGCCCGGCGCAGCAATGCCGTCCTTGCCTCCTTCTCCGGTCCCTGCTTGCCGCTGGCGGCCTTCGGCGTCGCCCTGCCGGTGACCCTGCCGGAATTCTACGCCACCCATGTCGGCCTCTCGATCGGCATGGTCGGAGCCATGTTCATGGCGGTACGCCTGATCGACATCCTGTTCGATCCGCTGGTCGGCTGGGGCATGGACCAGACCAAGACCCGTTTCGGGCGCTACCGGCCCTGGATGGCGGTCTCGACCCCGATCCTGATGCTGGCCGCCCTGATGATCTTCGTGATGGTCCGGCCCGGGGCCGGTCCGGGCTACCTGTTCCTGTGGCTGCTGGTCCTCTACATCGGCTTCTCGATCGGGACCCTGTCCCAGCTCGGCTGGGCCTCGGTCCTGGCGCCGCAATATGACCAGCGCAGCCGCGTCTATGCCTGGTGGCAGGCGTTCAACATCATCGGCGTGATCGCCATCCTGATCCTGCCCACGGCCGTGATCCAGCTGGGCATCGGCGACTATATCGCCGGCGTCCACATCATGGGCTGGGCCATCATCATTGCCCTGCCCCTGACCATCGGCCTGGCCATGCTGGCCGTGCCCGAGCCCATGAATGCCGGGGCGGCCCCGCACGGGGGCGCGCGGGCCTATCTGGACCTGCTGAAGCGTCCGACCGTCGTCAAGCTGCTGACGGCGGACCTGCTGCTGGGCATCGCCCCCGGCATCACCGGGGCCCTGCTGTTCTTCTTCTTCGGCCAGGTGAAGGGCTATGACCGGACCGAGGCCTCGATCTTCATGCTGCTGTATTTCATCGGCGGGCTGGTCGGCTCCCCGATCTGGGCCTGGCTGGCCGGCAAGGTCGGCAAGGACAAGGCCCTGGCCATCGCCAGCCTGATCTTCGCCGCCCTGTATTTCGGGGCCACCCTCCTGCCCGGGGGCAATTTCGCCCTGACCGCAGGGGCCATGTTCATCGCCGGCCTGCCCTATGCCGCGGGCCTGTTCCTCCTGCGCGCCATGATGGCCGATGCCGGCGACGAGGTGCGGCTGGAAACGGGCGTGGACCGGACCGGGCTGATGTTCTCCATCCTGTCGGCCACGACCAAGATCGGTCATGTCGTGGCCCTGATCCCCTATCTGATCCTGCAGGTCGTCGGCTTCGAGGCCGTCGCCCCGGCCGGCGGCAACAGTCCGACGTCCCTTCTGGTGCTCCAGGTGCTGTTCATCGCCATCCCGGCCCTGCTGATCGCCGCCGCCGCCTGGGTGCTGAAGGGATATCCCCTGACCCCGGACCGCCACGCCGACATCCGCCGCCAGCTCGATGCCCGCGAGGCCACCATGCCCCAGGGGGCCACATGACCCCCATCGACCATCTGCTCGGCATCATGGCCACCCTGCGAAACCCCGACGGCGGCTGCCCCTGGGACATCGAGCAGACCTTCGCCACCATCGCCCCCTATACGATCGAGGAGGCCTATGAGGTCGCTGATGCCATCGAACGCGGCGATTTCGACGAGCTGAAGTCCGAGCTGGGAGACCTGCTGTTCCAGGTCGTTTTCCATGCCCGCATGGCCGAGGAACAGGGCCTGTTCGCCTTCGACGACGTGGCCCGCGCCATGTCGGACAAGCTGATCCGGCGCCATCCCCATGTCTTTGCGGACGAAGATCCCCAGATCACCGGCCCGGCCCAGAAGCAGCGCTGGGAGGACATCAAGGCCGCCGAACGTCAGGCCAAGGCCCAGACCGGCGTGCTCGACGACGTCCCCGTCGGCCTCCCGGCGCTGGCCCGCGCCGCCAAGCTGACGAAACGCGCCGCCCGAGTCGGCTTCGACTGGCCCTCGACCGACGAGGTCTTCGAAAAGCTGCACGAGGAAGTCGCCGAACTGCGCGCCGAAATCGCCGCCGGCGACCTTGACAAGGCCCGCGAGGAGATGGGCGACCTGCTATTCGTCGTCGCCAACCTGGCCCGGAAGCTGGGCGTGGAACCCGAGGATGCCCTGCGCGGCACCAATGCCAAATTCGTCCGGCGGTTCGAATTCATCGAGGCGGAACTGGCCAGGAACGGACGGACACCGGCGCAGAGCGACCTGGCCGAGATGGACGGTCTATGGAATGCGGCGAAGACCGCAGAACGTGCCTGACCCGGCTATGCCGCCAGATCCACCGGCACCCCCGGCCGTGCCGGATCCAGGGTGAAGGTCGTCGGCAGCGACTTGTCGAAGGTCTTTGACATGCCTGAAACCTTGACCGCCCGAGCCAGGGCGATCTTGGCCAGCGCCCCCGGATGCGGCACCGCCTGCACCGACGGCCGGGCCCCGGCCTTGCGCAGCACGGCATTGGCATACAGCACATTGGCCCGCATCAAGGCCGCCGGGGTCATGAACTCCATGCTCAGCGAAACATTCAGCATCGGCCCATTCTCGATCCGGTGCGGCGCATTCTGGGCCCAGGTGACCATCTTGCCGGGAGTCAGGTCGAACACCTCGGCCACGCCGTCAAAGGCCGGCTGGAACGCCATCTGTTCGGCGGTCTCGCGCAGGACGATCTTTTCCAGCTGCTCGGGGCCGACATGTGGCGCTGCCACCGGATAGACCCAGACCCGCTTCTGGCCCCGCACCTGCCACAGCGACACCAGCGGCACGTCCAGATGATAGAAGACCTGGGCATTGGCCGAGGAGATCAGCACCCCAAGATCGCGCTTGAAGGTCCGGACGCCGGTCCGTTCGGTCTTCTCGGAAAAGACTTCGGCCTCCAGCGCGGCATAGTCCTCGAGATAGTCGTTGGCGTGACGCAAGTTCAACCAGATCCGGCCTTCCTTCGCCGCGTTCAGCAGCTGTCTGCCCGACAGGTCGCCCGCCGAGCCTCGCCGCCAGCTCTGCCAGTCCACGGGGTCATGCCCCATGGTGAAGACGCCCAGCTTGTCGCGCGGATAGCGGTCCAGCAGCGACTCCAGTCCGGCATCGTCGAACATCGGCCGCTCGTGCAGCCCGTGCTCGAACGCCAGATTGGCCCGTGTAAAGGCACGCGCCTTTTCCGGCGTCCAGTCGGTAATCACACTCATGTCGTCTGTCCGTAGAACGAAAGCTTGAAGGGACCGAACCAGAGGGTCTTGCCCAGCCCGCGCGCGGCCCGGTCCAGTCGCTGCGCGCGGTCCGGCGCTCCGGTGATCCAGGCCAGGGCCGCAACGGCACCAAAGACCAGCGACTGGCCCACACCGATCGCCATCCATTTCACGACACCCAGCCGGTCCGGAGGCACCGATGAGGCGCAATGTTCGGTCGGACCCTGACCATAGGCAAAGGCCCGCAACAGCGTGTACCTCAGGGTCAGCCGCGACGGGGCCGGGTCCTCATGGACCCAGGCGTCCGGTGCCCATGCGAACCGGGCCCCGGCTGCCTGCATATGGCCAAACAGCAGGTCGTCCTCCCCGCCGATATGGTTGCGCTCCAGGGCAAAGGGCGCGACCGGGTCCGGCAGGGCAGCACGCCGCACCAGACTGTTGCCGCATCCGAAATAGCCTGCCATCGGGCCCTCGGCCTCGGGCCCGACGCGCGAGAAGAAACGGGCGAGATAGGCGCGGTGCCGGGCCGTTTCAGGAACGCGCGCCCTGACCGGGCCGAATACGACGTCGGCTGTGTGCCTGGCCTGAGTTGCCAGCAGCGCGGCCAGCCAGCCGCCAGGCGCTTCCTCGTCGTCGTCCAGAAACGCGATCAGCGAACCGCGTGCCGCGGCCATCCCGGCATTGCGGGCATGGGCGACGCCCGGGCGCGTCTCGTGCACATAGACGATCGGGATATCGGTTCCGTCCCTCAGGCGCTCGACGACCGGCTGGGCTGACGGCAAGGCATCGTTGTCGACGATGACCAGCTCGATCTCCGAGCGCTCGACTCCGACCTGCGCCAGGGCGGACTGCGCCGCGAGCGCAAGCGGACCAGGGCGGCGCTGGGTCGGAATGATGATCGAGATACGGATCCCGGCCATGGCTCAGGCCTTTGCGTCTGCGGATGCCAGCCGCTTCTGGATCGACCAGGCAGCCTCGAGCAGGCCCCGCGCCCGACCGCTGGCCGAAGGATCCACCGCAGCGATGTGATCGAGACGCTTGCGGATGCGACTCACTGCACTCACCCGGTCCAGACCGCCCAGCGACCAGACACTCTCCTTGACGCGCGGCAAGGTGCCTATCGCGCCGCTCACAACGGTCAGCCCGACGCCGACTTCGCGCTCGGTCGAGGCGAACGGCTTCTTGTAGTGATCGTGCCCTGGACCCAGGTCATAGACCCGGATCCCGAGCGCCGGCATCGACCGGATGGCCTGGTCGAGAAAGGCCTGCCCCGGCGAAAGCGCTGCCAGTTCAGGATTGGTCGAAGCGATCCACGGATGGAACACGCCCGCCGCCATCACACCGAAATGTCCCCCGACGAGCACATCTCCGGCATAGAGCGTCAGCAACAGCCCGGTCATCCGTCCGTCTGTGGTGTCGAACAGCGACTGCATCATCCGGCGTGTCCAGTCGGGCTTCAACACATCCTGTACGCCCGTCCGGGTAAACTGCTCGGACTTCCATCCCATGATCTGATCAAAGGTCGCCTGCGACCGGTCCGGACCCATTCGCAACGCACCGGACTCAGCCAGGCGATTCTGCAGCCGACGATAATTCTTGAACTTTTTCGGGCTGGCAGCGCGCACCGTCTCGAGAAAGGCTTCGGGTGTGCCGGACAGTTCAATGGCATAGGTATGCTGCCCTTCGGCCGTTCCTGCGAAAAGACCGTGCGGATCGATCAGGCCGTTATGACGAAAGGCCTTGAGCCCGGCCATACGAACGGCCTCCGGACCGCTGACGCCAAGATCAGCCGCGCAAAGCAGGGCATGATAGTCGGAGAAAGGCGATCCGATGGGCCGGCCGAAACCGCCCGGACGACGATGATGGGCGAGAAATCCGACGGCGCGGTCGCCACGTCGATAGACTGCGACACGGACGTCATCACGGGCTCGAGAGACGGCAAAGGCGAAATCTGCGCTCAACAGAGGGCTTTCGAATGCCGGATGAGAGGCCTGGATCGCCTGCCATTGCTCGACGTCGCTGTCGGACAGATCTTCCGTCGCGAGAATGTCGACCCGGAGTCGTCCCAAATCGAGCGTCATTTCATACCCACCGTCTACCCGGACAGCCTCATAGCAAAAGGTCTGCCACAGCCTGAGCTACGGTTAGACGGTGCCAATGTAGGCACCGAGTCTTGATAAACCGTGAGAAACGGCTTCAGGACGTGCTGAACTGGCGCTCGAACCGCCCCAGAGCCTGGGGGGCCAGCCGGACCACGAGATGGGTTCGCCCCTCTTCATCGGCCTCGCGCGATGTCACGCGTCCATGCTCGTAAAGCCAGGCCAGCGCCTCGCCTTGTGACGGGTCCAGCGTCAGTGTCATTTCGGGATCGTCGTCGATCAGGCCGGTGATGGCATGGCGCAGGCCTTCGATCCCCTCGCCTGTCCAGGCCGAGACGGCGACCGCCCTGCCCTCGCTCGCCAGTCGATCGGCCTGGCCCAGCACCGCCTCGCGCACGTCCTCGGCCAGAAGGTCGGTCTTGTTCCAGACTTCCAGGATCCGGCGCGTCTTGCCCTCAGGAATTTCGATCTGCTTCAGCACGGCCTCGACGTCCGTGGCCTGGGCATCACTGTCGGCCGAGGCGATGTCGCGCACGTGCAGGATCAGATCCGCCTCACCCACCTCTTCCAGCGTCGCCCGGAAGCTCTCGACCAATTCGTGCGGCAGGTCCGAGATGAAACCGACCGTATCGGCCACAATGGCGGGCCGACCCTGGGGCAGCCGGATCGTCCGCTGCGTCGTATCGAGGGTGGCGAAAAGCAGGTCCTTGGCGAGGACTTCCGAGCCCGTCAGCCGGTTGAACAGGGTGGACTTGCCGGCATTGGTATAGCCGACGAGCGCAATCGTCGGGAAAGGCACCTTTTGGCGCTGCTTGCGATGCAGGCCTCGCGTGCGTCGGACGTCGTCGAGCTCGACCTTCAGCCTGACGATCCGGTCCGCAATCATCCGCCGGTCGAGCTCGATCTGGGTCTCGCCCGGCCCACCCATCGTGCCCGACCCGCCGCGCTGCCGCTCCAGGTGGGTCCAGGTCCGGACCAGTCGGGACTTCTCGTAGTCCAGTCGTGCCAGCTCGACCTGCAGCCGGCCTTCCTTGGTCCGTGCACGGCGTCCGAAGATCTCGAGAATCAGCCCGGTCCGGTCGATGACCTTGCAGTCCCAGGCCTTTTCCAGATTCCGCTGCTGAACCGGGCTCAGATCATCGTCGATGACCACAGCCTCGGCCTCGGCCGCTGTCACGAGGGCACCGAGTTCCTCGACCTTGCCTGTGCCGAACAGGGTGGCCGGTGTGACCTTGCGGATGCGCACGATCTCTTCGGCGCGGACATCCAGGTCGAGGGCGCGTGCCAGTCCTACAGCCTCCTCGAGCCGCTCCATGGCGGCGCGGCTGCTTTCGCTCCGTCCGTCCGGATGAATGACGATCGCCCGGATCAGGGGGACGGCGTGGTCGATCAATGTGGCCAAGGGTGACTTTCGTTACAGCGGGACCGGCCAACGACCGGGTTCATCGATATGGGAAACGATCGCTGCTCCGGATAGTCCCCGGCTTCAGTCCTCGTCGGCCTCGGGCTCGTACAGCTGGACCGGCGCGGACGGCATGATTGTCGAGATCGCATGCTTGTAGACGAGCTGCGACTGGCCATCCCGGCGCAGCAGCACGCAGAAATTATCGAACCAGGTCACGATGCCCTGCAATTTCACGCCGTTGACCAGGAATATGGTCAGCGGGGTCTTGGTCTTGCGGACGGAGTTGAGGAAGGTGTCCTGAAGGTTCTGACGCTTGTCTTGCGACATGGCAGGTTTGTCCTGTTCTTGCTTGTTGCGCCGCGTCGGGGAGAGCGCGGGTCCGGATCGAACGCCCGGCACATCACCATAGCCACCGCTTTCGCACTGCGGCAACCATCAGATGCCCTAAACCGCGTCTCGCTTGGCGCGGTCAAGATACAAGGTCCGAAGTTTCGTCGTAATGGGCCCCGGTTTGCCGTCGCCGATCTTCACACCGTCGATCGAAATCGTCGGCATGACGAAGGCTCCCGCTGCGGTAAAGAAGGCCTCGCGTGCCTCCTTGGCGTCGTCGACGCTGAAGGGACGCTCGTCGAGTTCGATGTTTTCCGACGCGATCAGGTCCATGATGGCCGTCCGCGTGATCCCCTTCAGGATGTTGGCCTGGGTGTCACGGGTGCGCAGCCGCCCGTGCTTGTCGACGATCCAGGCATTGGTCGACGATCCTTCGGTCACCAGGCCCATTTCGTCGACCATCCATGCCTCATAGGCACCGCGTTCGCGAGCCGCCTGTTTGGCCAGCACATTCGCCAACAAACCGACGGTCTTGATGTCGCAACGCCCCCAGCGGATGTCCGGCTGGGTGACCACGGCGACGCCCTTGGCCGCCTGGGCCTCGGACCGCGTCGTGCTCACCGAACGGGAGGTCACGATGACACTGGGCGGGGTGTCCGGTGACGGGAACGGGTGATCCCGCCGTGCCGTGCCTCGCGTGACCTGCAGATAGACGATGCCGTTCTTCACCCGGTTCCGGCGGATGGTTTCCTTGAGCACCCGCGTCAGGGACTCGACACTCATGGGGATGTCGATGCGCAACTCGTTCAGGCTGCGGTGCAGCCGGGTCATATGACCGTCGAAGTCGGCCATCCGCCCGTTAAAGACGGACCAGACCTCATAAACTCCGTCCGCGAACTGGAACCCGCGATCCTCGACGTGGATCGAGGCTTCGCCGTGCGGCTGGTAGGTCCCGTTGACATAGGCGACGCGCGACATCAGTCCAGACTTCCTTCTTCGTCGTCCCCGCCCCGTGACGGCGACACACCCAGCGACTTCAGCTTCCGGTGCAGGGCAGAGCGTTCCATACCGATGAAGGCGGCGGTACGCGATATATTGCCGCCGAAGCGCATGATCTGCGCTGCCAGATACTCCCGCTCGAACACCTCTCGCGCTTCGCGAAGCGGCAGGGCGATGGTCCGCTCGGACCCCATGCCGCCGCCATTGCCGGTTGCCGCGACTTCCTGAGGCAGCATTTCGGCACTGATGGGGTCATTGAGGTCACCGGTCGCAAGGATCAGCAACCGCTCCACATTGTTGCGCAATTGCCGGACGTTACCTGGCCAGGGATGGACCTGAAGAACCGCGATCGCATCGTCGCCCAGCCGACGCCGGGGCAGCCCCTGCGACGTGCTGAGGGTATCGATGAAATAGTCAACCAGTTCGGCGATATCCTCGCGCCGCTCCGACAGAGGTGGCACGCGGATTGGAACGACATTCAGGCGGTGGAACAGGTCCTCGCGGAACCGACCCTCGGTGATCTCGGTCTTCAGGTCCCGCGACGTGGACGTGACGACCCGAACATCGACCTGCACGTCCTGCTCGCCTCCAACCCGACGGAACCGCTGCTCGACCAGGACTCTCAGGATCCGGCTCTGGCTCTCGCGCGGCATGTCGCCAACATCGTCCAGGAACAGGGTACCGTTGTGTGCCCGCTCGAACACGCCGATCTTGCGCGGACGTCCGTCTGCCCCCTCTTCCCCGAACAGTTCGACATCCAGGCGCTCCGGCGTCATGCCCGCTGCTGAAATGGCTACGAACTCCCCGCGCCCCCGCGGACTGGCCTCGTGGATCTGGCGCGCCACCAGTTCCTTGCCTGAACCGGACGGCCCGGAAATCAGGACACGGCTGTTGGCCGGAGCGACCTTTGCAATAGTTGAGCGCAGCGCCGTTGCGGCCGCAGATCGCCCGATCAATCCGGTCGGGACAGAGGCCTGGGTCCGCAAACGGCGGTTCTCCCGCCTGAGAGAGGCCGCTTCCAGCGCTCGCTCGATGACGACTACCAGCCGGTCCGACTTGAAGGGCTTCTCGATGAAGTCATACGCCCCGCGTTTCAATGCGCTGACGGCCGTCTCGATATTGCCGTGACCTGAGATCATGACGACCGGCAGATCGGCATCCAGCGCCTTGACGATGTCGAGCAGTTCCAGCCCGTCCATACCGCCGCCCTGCATCCAGATGTCCAGCACCAGCAGGGTCGGCTTGCGTGCCCGGATGGCCGCCAGGGCTTCCTCGGCATTGGCGGCGACCCGAACGCCATGGCCCTCGTCCTCCAGCAAGCCTGACACCAGCTCGCGGATGTCAGCCTCGTCGTCGACGATCAGGATATCGGCACCGGTCGAACGCATGAAGCCTCGCTATTCCGCCGGGACCACGCCGGGCGCGCGAACGTCCGTGATGGTCCTGGCAACAGGGTTGAGAGGGAAGATCAGGCAGACGCGCGCGCCATTCAGCGTGCCGGAGTCAGCCAGTTTGAGTTCACCCGCGTGGTCCTCGCAGATGCGTTTGACGATCGCCAGACCGAGGCCCGTGCCCTTTTCCCGTGTCGTGACATAGGGCTCGGTCAGCCGGTCGCGATCCCGCGTCGGCAGCCCTTTGCCGTCGTCATCGATCACAAAGGTCGCGACGGCATTCTCGATTTCCAGCCTCGCGATGATCGCGACGTCCTCGGGCTCGGCAGGTGTGCCCAGACGCCGGGCGGCCACGGCCTCGCCGGCATTCTTCAGGATGTTGGCCAGGGCCTGACCCACCATGCGTCCGTCGCATTTCATCGTCGCCGCAGGCAGTGGCTCGATCAGATCGACAAGCAGCTCCGGCATGGCCACCCGTTGAGCGAAAACGGCCTCGCGCAGCAGTTCCGCCGGGTCCTCTGCCGCAAATCGCGGGGCGGGCATTCGGGCAAAGGACGAGAACTCATCCACCATCCGGCCAATGTCGCCAACCTGACGAATGATGGTGTCAGTGCAGCGATCGAAGACCTCGACGTCCTCACCGATGCGGGCCCGGTACTTCCGCTTCAGCCGTTCTGCCGACAGCTGGATCGGCGTCAGCGGATTCTTGATCTCGTGCGCGATCCGCCGCGCCACGTCGCGCCACGCTGCATTGCGCTGTGCCGTCACCAGCCGGGTGATGTCGTCGAAGGTCAGGACCATTTCGCCGCCCTGCCCGCCCTCGATCCGGACGCGGAGCCGACGCGTCTCGCCCTCTCGGCTGACGTCGATATCTTCCTCGATATGGGCCTCCAGCCGGCCGACCAGTTCGCTCAGTTCGGGTGCGACCTCGGCCAGACCTCGCCCCAGCACGTCCGCCTCTGCGATCGACAGCAATTGCAGGGCGCTGTCATTGATGGCCGATATGCGCCCGCGTCGGTCGAGGCCTATCACGCCGGCGCTCACGCCCGACAGGACGGTTTCGATGAAGCGGCTGCGGGCCTGCGCTTCGTCACTGGCGGTCTTCAGAGCCGCCTGCTGGGCCTGCAGATCCCCGGTCATCCGGTTGAAGGCGTTGGACAGGACGGCGATCTCGCCCGGGTCCCGGTTGGCATCGACACGTGCTGTCAGATCGCCCGAGGCGACCTGATCCGCCGCCTTGACCAGTCGGCCGATCGGGCCCGAGATTGCACTCGCCGCCGACATGCCCAGCCAGACGGCACCGACCAGGACCAGCAGCGCCGTCTCAAGATAGCTCAGCGCAAAGGCCGTCTGGATCCGGGTCCGGCTCTCCTCGGCCTCTCGATAGGCCTGGATGGATTCGTCGCTGGCGCGCATTTGTGCGACCAGCCCCTCGGCCAGGGGGCGGACCACGTAGAGATAGGCATCGCCATATTCCGGCAGGGGGAAGATAACCCTCAGCATGTCCGGGTTTTCGGTGACTTCGGCCGGGACCTTGCTCCCCTCGGCCGCTTCCTCAAGCGCAGCGCGCGGCGGACTCAGATAGGGCGGTGCGTCGGCGGTCTCGCCTTGCGCCAGGACCTGACCCTCCGCGTTCAGGATGTAGATCGCCGGATAGCCAAAGAAGCCGGCAATCTGCTCGAGCGCGCTCGCGAACTGAATGCGGTTATCGAACAGACCGCGGATCCCGCCGAGTTCGACGACAATCGTCTCCATGTCGCCCTGCATCGAGCCGCCGACGTCAGCGACATAGGCCCGCCCGATGTCGGCACCATTCTCGACGGCCTCCTGAACATTCTGGCTGAACCACTGGTCCACACCCCGGTTGACCAGAACGCCAAAGACCAGCGCGATGAGGATGGCTGGCACGACGGCCACGGCCGAGAATAGCGTCACGAACCGGAGGTGAAGCCTAGCCCCGGCATCCTCCCGACGATCCCGGGCCAGCCGCATGACACGCAGCCCGACGACCGCAGCCAGTCCCGCGATCAGCGCCAGATTGGCGACCAGCACATAGAGCACGGCCTGCCCCGCAACCGCTCGTGCCGATCCATTGCTGCCAGCCCCTGGGGCCACGGCCACGAGCCAGATCGCTGCTGCCGTGATGAGGATTGCCAGCACATAGGCCGCGCCAAACAGGGCACGCATTCGTCCGCTCGCCGGCTGACCCGCAAGAGCCGTCGCTGGCGCCGTCCCTTGCGATCGTGGGCCGACTGTGTCCGTCATGTCGCAGCAGTCTCGGCCAACTGTGACCCGATTTCAACACCGGAGTCACCTGGATGCGCCACCTGGCCCAGCCACAGTTCGGTCAGGGCTTGCTCGACGGCGTCCGGATCGTCGACCCGGCACAGGCGAGCTTTGTCTATTCGCCGTTGGTCCGGATCGGCCGGCCAGGGAGCCTGCTCGACGTACCAGCCTAGATGTTTGCGGAACATCTTCAGTCCCACCGGCATGCCGTAAAAGGCCACCGACGCCCGCATATGGTCGATCACGATCCCCAGCCGCTCGACCGGTCCGGGCTCTGCTAGGGTCGTGCCGTCCCGCAGCGCCTGTTCCAGATGAGCTGCAAGCCATGGCCGACCATAGACCCCGCGTCCCAGCATCAGGCCATCCGCCCCCGACTGTGCCAGCGCCGTCTGCGCGTCCTCGACCGTCAGGATGTCTCCGTTGACCACAACCGGAATGCCGACGGCGTCCTTGACCTCGCCCACCGCACGCCAGTCAGCGACCCCGGTGTAGAACTGTTGCCGCGTCCGGCCATGGACGGTCACGGCCTTGATCCCCAGCGCCTCAGCCTGTTTCGCCAAAGCAGCGGCATTGCGGCTGTTGTCGTCCCAGCCAAGCCGCATCTTGACCGTCACCGGCCGCGACGTTGCTGCCACCGCCGCGGCCATGAGCCGGCAGGCCAAATCGGGTGTTCGCATCAGGGCCGATCCCGCGGCCGACCCAGTCACTTCCTTGGCAGGGCAGCCGAAATTGAGGTCCACAATGTCTGCGCCCGCCGCCTCGGCCATCTTCGCGCCCAGCGCCATAGCTGCCGGGTCGCGCCCGACGAGCTGGATCACCGTCAGCGGCAGGCCCGCGCCCACCGCTGCGCGTCGCACGACATCCGGTCGGGCGCGGGCAAGCTCCGCCGCCGCGACCATCTCTGTGGCCACATAGGTTGCACCGAGGCGTGAGGCGACCTGCCGGAATGGCAGGTCGGTAATCCCCGTCATGGGGGCCATCAGCACGCGTCCGGCAATCCAGACATCGCCGATCTGAAGACCGGTTTTCGGGGCACCATGCATCATCGGGCTCTACCGCCGTCGTCCATGCCCTCTCGTCAAGCCAGAACAGGGCGCTTAGAAGGCAGCATGGATTTCGCAAGCATCGTCGTTGCCGCCGGAACCGGCTCCCGTGCCGGTGGTGGCAAACAGTGGCGCACCCTGGGCGGCAAGCCCGTCCTGCGATGGTCAGTGGAGGCACTGGCACTTGCGGGCTCACAGGAAATCATTGTCGTGATCCCCGCTGGAACGGACCAGGAAGCGGCAGAGGCCTTGTCCGGCCTCTCCGGCTGGCGCGCTGTTCCCGGCGGTGCCGAACGGGCCGATTCGGTTCGTGCCGGCCTATCGGCGTTGACGGGGGGGCTGAACCGGCCGGTCCTGATCCATGATGCGGCTCGCCCCTTTCTCACGCGCCCGGTGATCGAGCGTCTTCTGGCGGCACTCGCAACGGCTGACGGTGCCATCCCCGCCTTGCCGGTCGCGGACACATTGAAGCGCGCGACCCATGGCACGATAAGGGGCACCGTTGACCGGGGCGACCTGTTCCGGGCCCAGACCCCCCAGGCCTTCCGTGCGGACCGATTGCTCGCGGCTTACGCTGCGTGGCCAACGGGCCAGGCCCCGACCGACGACGCCGCCGTGGTCGAGGCGGACGGGGGAACCGTCGTCATCGTTGAAGGCGACGCCCGTCTCATGAAGCTGACCTTTCCAGAGGATTTTGCCATGGCCGAGGCCAGTCTCCCGCGCCAGACCCGCGTCGGCTCCGGCTTCGACGCCCACCGCTGGGGCCCCGGGGGTGCCGTCTGGCTGTGTGGCGTCGAAATCCCGCATGATCAGACCCTGATCGGCCACTCCGATGCCGATGCCGGCCTCCATGCTCTGACGGACGCCATCCTCGGAGCGCTCGGCGACGGTGACATCGGCGACCATTTCCCGCCGACCGACCCAAAATGGAAAGGGGCGGCGTCGGATCTGTTCCTGATCCATGCCGTGGAGCGGGTGGCAGCGCGTGGAGGTCGGATCGTCAATGTTGACGTGACTCTGATCTGCGAACGCCCGCGCGTGAAGCCGCATCGCCAGGCCATGCGGGAACGGCTTGCGGCCATCCTGGCCCTTCCGCTCGATGCCGTCAGCGTCAAGGCCACCACGACCGAGGCCATGGGCTTCACCGGTCGCGGAGAGGGGCTGGCGGCCCAGGCCATCGCCACGATCGATCTGCCTGCCTGAACCAAGGGTCTAGCGGGTGACTTGCCGCCAGAGCGATCCGAACAGGTTCACATAGTCATCAGTCCAGGGCCGCACACTTTCAGGATCGACCTTGCGCCAGCGGGGATCAGCCTGGAACGCCGCCAGGCCCGCCTCGCTGTTGGCAATGACAAGCGCTTCAGTGGAGGCTTCGGCCATGTCCGCCAGTTGGTCGTTCTCCTGATAGATCTGGTGCAGGTCCGGTTTCCCGAGAGCCCGCGCTGCCGCCACGGCGGGTCGAGTGATGTCCAGATTGCGATTGGACAGATGCAGGACCACGACACCGTCCGGCTTGAGCAGATTCAGATATCCCTCGATGGCCTCGACGGTCAGCAGGTGCGTCGGCACCGCATCGGACGAGAAGGCATCGATCAGCAGCAGGTCATAGGAGCCGGGTTGCTCGGCTGCCATCGTCAACCGCGCATCGCCCAGCACGGTCCGGACCGGGCCGTCGGCACATCCATTGATGAAGGTGAAGAGCGACGGGTCACGCGCCACGCGGTCGACCAGCGGGTCGATCTCGAAAAAGGTCATGGTGTCCTGCTGGCGCTTGTAAGCCGCCATGGCGCCGGATCCGAGACCGACCACGCCGATATTGGCCCCACCCGGCAACTGCGAGCGCACAGTCTCGGCTGCCTGACCGATCGGTGTCGCGGGGGCATAGTAGAGGGTCGGGGTACAGGCATAGACGGGGTTGGTCGGCTGCGACCCGTGCAGGGTTGTGCCGTGCATCAGCACATGGACGGGCCCGCCCAGCAATGGATCGCTGGTCACACCGACGCGCAACACACCAAAGAAGCTGCGATCAGACCAGGCGGCATCGTATCCTTTGGCGATATAGTGGCCGGAGAGGATTACGGCACCGACGACGCCAGCGAACATCCAGCGCCGATCCCGCACGAGATAACCCAGGATGGATGCGCCCCCGAGAATGAGCATCGCCACCTGCTCCATACGCAGCGGGAACAGCCGGTTGAACTTCCATGCCAGGTCCCAGTCGGCCTTGAAGACGGCGGACATCAGCGGCGGGGTGGCACACAGGATCAGCGCTCCGACAAAGGTCAGAACTTCCCAGACCTGGATGTCTCTGTCTGAACGCAAACGCAGCAGACAGACGAGCACGAGCACGAGGGGGTATTCCCAGACGGCATCAAAGATCACCGGTGCGAGCAAGGCGGTGAACGCGCCACCGACGACGCCGCCGAGCGACATCAGCAGATAGAATTCTGTCAGTCGATCAGGTGCCGGACGCAACCGGGCCAGAAGCTGATGGCACATCAGGGCCGAGAAGAAGAAGCCCGCCAGGTTCAGGAAGAACAGCAGGGTCCAGTCGCCGGTCCGGAACGCCACCATGGTGATGGTCGCCGCGATCAAAGCCGCCTGGATCGGCAGGGTGACCGCGAGGGGGATGGCCGGCCGCGTCTGGAAAGCTATGACGAAGGTCAGCAGATAGAGCGCAAGCGGCATCACCCAGAGAAATGGAGCCGAGGCGACGTCGGTCGACAGATGCGAAGTCACGCCCAGCATCAGACTGGACGGAGCAGCGGCGAGCAGAACCAGCAGCCCCTTGCGGATCCAGGGAATGGGCTCGCTTCGGGCCAGGGCTGCAGGCTCCGACGTCGTCTCGACGCGACGTCGCCAGACCAGGGCGGCCAGAAGGATGACCAGCGCCACGAATACCCCGTAGCCGGCGCTCCAGCCCACCCTCTGGCCAGAAAGCGACATCAGGGGTTCGATGAGGAGCGGGTACGCCAGGAGGGCAAGGAAACTGCCCAGATTCGATGCCGCATAGAGCACGTAGGGATTCTCGCCGTCCGCGTGACCGGCCCGAACGCGCGCGTACCAGGCCTGAAGCAGCGGGGCGGTCGCAGACAGCACGGCGAACGGTGCTCCGACCGACAGGGCAAGGGTCGCGAGGAGCCATCCGATCGGGGCGTTGGGATCGGGATCGCCGAACAGCCCGCTGATCGTCAACGGCAGGAAGAACGCTGCTGCCAGCAAGAGCCCCAGATGGACGGCGACCTGGATACGGATCGATCCGATCCGCTGCAGACCGTGGGCATAGGCATAGCCGGCCAGCAGAGCGGTCTGGAAAAAGACCATCGCAGTGTTCCAGACCGAAGGACTTCCGCCCAGCATCGGCAGGACCAGCTTCGTGACCATCGGCTGAACGACGAAAACCAGCGCTGCCGAGGTGAAGATGGCCAGGGCAAACAGGACCGGGGTGACGGCATCCGGCGCCGGCCGCGTTTGCGCACCCGTATCGAAAGCGGTTTCGGTCATGGATGTCCTGTGACAGTGGCTGGCCGGTCGACAGACCGGCGTTGACCGGTCACCCTAGCCTGAGTCTTGTCTGCCCCGGAAAGCCCTTACAGTGTCGCTGTTTCCCGAAGACATCCACAATCAGGCCGAAATTGTTGTCGCTCTGGCGACGGCGCGCGGGGTCATGCTGGCAACGGCTGAAAGCTGTACCGGTGGTCTCGTCGCTGCGGCCCTGACGGATATTCCGGGATCATCCGCCGTGCTGGACCGGGGCTTTGTGACCTATAGCAACGACGCCAAGTCGGGCATGATTGACGTTCCCGCCCACCTCATTGCTGAGCATGGAGCCGTGTCCGAACCGGTCGCCCGCGCCATGGCGCTGGGTGCTGTCGCGCGATCCGCCGCCAGCGTCTCGGTCTCCATCACGGGCATCGCCGGCCCTGGCGGAGGTACGCCGGACAAGCCGGTAGGCCTTGTCCACTTCGCAGCAGTGGGGCCTGCGGGTACGATCCACGTCGAGCAAAGGTTCGGCGACATCGGCCGCGAGGAAATCCGACTGGCCTCTGTCCGGACGGCGCTGAACTTGCTCGGCGATCAACTGGCGCAGCCATGACCGTCATCGTCGATGCGCGCGGTCACCGGTGCCCCGTGCCAAGCCTCAAGCTCCAGAAGGCGATGCAAGGACAGCCACCGGGTACGATCCTGACTCTGATGGCCACCGATCCGATGGCGCGCATCGATGTCCCCTATCTGATGAACCAACAGGGTGGCACGGTGCTGGCCATCGAAGAGATCGAAGGCATCCTTCACATTACCGTCGCGACGCCCGTCGTTCAGCGAGACTGACGACCGAGGCCGTTGTTGTGGCAGCCGGTGTATCGTTGTCCAGTGTCGGTGCTCCCCGCGACCGGGCCAGGATTTCCATCTCGGTCGCGAATGCGCCTCCGTAGAAGACGGCATTCACGTTCCAGGACAACCAGATCAGCAGGATCACGACGGCCCCGACAGAGCCGTACGTCGCGCCAACCTGGGCGATCTGCTCGACATAGATGGCGCAAAGCCATGACGATACCAGCGACATCACGGTTGCGACAACACCCCCGGCCAGGGACGGTCCCCAGGCAACGCGATCACGATGGGACATCGCATAACGATAAAGCAGCGTCAGCCCGAGCCCCAGCCCAAGCGGTGGCAAGAGCCCGTCCAGATAGCCAATCGAGATGCCCAGTCCCGTGCCGTCCGCATGCGCCATCAGGCGTCCTGTCACCACGGCTCCGGACACGAGCGTGAACAGGCCAAAGGCGAACAGGGCCACAAACACGGCCAGCAGGTTGAACTTTACAAAGCCGTGCGGCTCGGTCTCGTCATGAATCAAGTTCAGCCCGGCCAGGAGGGCCTTGAACCCCCGGTGCGCCGCATAGGCACCGACCACCAGTGCGAAGGCGCTCTGGGCGGACACGGTCTTGACGGAAGCGCCGGCCAGGCGTTCGATTTCCCCGGTGAAGATGGCTCGCGCGGCCTGCGGCATGGCGTCGGCCAGGGCCGCGGCCTGTTCGCTGACCTGCCCGATGCTGAGCACCGCCTTGTAGAAGCCGATCAGGATGGCGATCGCCGGAAACACGGCAAGCAGGGCAAAAAACGATACCCCGCCCGTATAGAGCATCACATCGCGGCCCCAGCTGCGTGAGAATGCCTTCACCGCCAGTCGACCAAAAACGGCAGGCGTGCCGACCATCGGTGAGAGGCGAGCCAGGAGCCCTCGCGTCGAAGCTTTTGTTGGTTCTCGCAACCCAATACCCGCGGCAGCCCAAACCACTACTCTAACGAATTTACGACGCCGTGGAAGGGAGCTGCGCGGCGCGGTCTCTTCCTGGGTCCGGACATTTCTGGCCGTGCATCACGTCATACCGTTGCGCCCCTCCCCACCGGGTCGCTATGGTCACGCTACGTCCTGTTTGGACCCGCGGAGCCGGCGCACCGCACGGATGGGGACACCGGCCTTGAGTTTCGAGCCACGCATTTTGATCGTCGCCCAGACGGACGACTGGGTCGGCCCACTGTCACAGGGGCTGGATGGCTTTGGATGGCCGACGGTAACGGCAAGGACGCTCGACGCTGCCGTCGCCGCTCTGGATGACTTCGTGCTGGAAGCGGCAATCATCGACGCAAGCCACCCGGACCACGCCCAGATGGCCCAATACCTCAGCGAGGCGGCCAGACCCCGGCGTCTGCCGATCATCGCGGTTGGCCGACCTGCGCGACCCGATATTCCAGGTGTCGACATGGCCCTTGGCGAGCCGCCCCATCCCGCCCAGGCGGCGCTCCGGATCGAGCAACTGGTCCGTGCCGCGATCACCGAGGAAGAATTCGGACTGCGCCAGCGGACCTTCGCACAACATGGCACCCAACTGGTCGCCGATGTGGCAGCGTCGGGACCTATGCGCGTGCTCGTCGCCGGGGCGGCCGATCATCGGTTCATCGCCCTGTCCAACGCCCTGACCGAGGTCGGGGCCGAGGTCGTGGCGGCGCCGACTCCCTACACGGCGTTCGACTACCTGCACGAAAGCGCTTTCGACGCCGCCGTTCTGTGGGGCGCACCGGACCATGCCCCAGCGCTTTCCATCGCCTCGGGAATGAAGCGGAATACCCGCCTCTATCACATTCCCCTCGTTCTCTATCTACGGACACCGGGCGAGATCGATCTGGCAGAACTGTATACCCGGGGTTTTGCTGACGTCGCGGCCTCGAACACGCCAGAGCCAGAGACCGCGCAGCGCGTTCTGGCCCTCGCGACAACGCACCGACGCCATCTGTCGATCCGCAAGGCGTTGGAGGCGGCTCGGGGCTCAGGGCTCATGGATCCGACGACCGGTCTGTTTACGCGCGACCTCTTCGCCGAACATCTTCGCAGCGTTGCCGAATCGGCGCGCGCCCGGCGCCGCCCGCTGTCGGTCTGCGTGCTGCGTGTTTCCGAAAGCGAAAACCTTGCTCACGCGCGGGTCGGGGGTTGGCTCGATCGCGCGATGCCGCAGATCGGGGCCATGGTCTCTCGACTGGTCCGGGTCGAGGATACGGCGGCCCGTCTGGCCCCCGAGGTCTTTGCCCTGGCCTTGCCGGCCACGCCCGGGCCCGCCGCAAGGCTGGCGGCCGAGCGGATTGCCGCCGTGATTGGCTGTACCGCCTTCGACGCTGGCCCCGACCGATCGCCCTTCGTGGTCGAATTCGATATCGGTTCAGCCGAGGTCAATCCGGGCGAAAGCGTCGCCACCGTCCTGGAACGTGCGTCCCAGAACCTCGCAGAACGCCGCAAGATCATCGCCTGAACGCCGTCTGGTGTAGTTGGCGCTGTCGGCGTTGCTAGAAATCCGGAGCCCGCGTGCTTCGAACCGCCAAAGCCGAAATCGAGGAGGCCGGGATCAGGCCCCGGCTACCCTGGCAAGATCGGTCGTGATTCGCTCTGCGACCTTCAGGCGATCTTCCGGTGTCGGCCAGTCACCCTTGACGACGATCTTCTGATCCGGCCGGATTTTCCATGAGGCATGGTTCTTCTGGATCAGCCCGACCAGTCCCATCGGATTGGGGAAGGTGTTGTCCCGCAAGGTCAGCACGCAGCCCTTTGGCCCGATGTCGATCCGTTCGATACAGGCTGTCTTGCAGCTGGCCTTGATGCCCACGATCCGCAGAAGCTGTTTCGCTTCATCGGGTAGCGGACCAAACCGGTCGATCAACTCGGCCGCCAGGGCTTCGCGTTCTTCAGTGCGGGTTGCATCCGACAGGCGGCGATAAAGACTGAGCCTGACATTGAGGTCAGGGACATAATCCTCGGGAATCAGGACCGCGGCCCCGACGTTGATCGCCGGGGACCAGCCACGGTCGACGACGGCCCCACCCTCTCCGGCTTGCCTCAGGCTCGCGACAGCGTCTTCCAGCATCTGCTGATACAGCTCGACCCCGACTTCCCGAATGTGGCCAGACTGCTCGTCACCCAGCAGGTTGCCGCCACCGCGTTGATCCAGATCGTGGCTGGCCAGCTGGAAGCCGGCACCGAGGTTGTCCAGGGACTGGAGGACCTGCAATCGCCGCTCGGCCGAAAGGGAAAGAGGCTTCTTGGGATCGGTCGTCAGATAGGCAAAGGCTCTGGCCTTCGACCGCCCAATCCGGCCCCGGATCTGGTGCAGTTGCGCCAGACCGAACATGTCGGCCCTGTGCACGATCAAGGTATTGGCGGTCGGAATATCGATGCCGCTTTCAACGATCGTGGTCGACACCAGCACATCATAGGACCCGTCGTAGAAGGCGCTCATCACGTCTTCCAGCTGGGTCGGGCTCATCTGGCCGTGGCCGACGACGAACTTGATCTCGGGCACCTGTTCGCGCAGGAATTTCTCGATGTCCGGAAGCTCGTTCAGGCGCGGCGCGATATAGAAGGCCTGCCCGCCACGATATTTCTCGCGCAGCAGGGCCTCGCGCACCAGCACCGGATCCCAGGGCGTGACATAGGTGCGTACGGCGAGACGATCCACGGGCGGCGTCGCGATAATGGACATCTCACGGATGCCCGACAGCGCCATCTGAAGCGTCCGCGGGATCGGCGTTGCCGTCATGGTCAGCAGGTGCACATCCGCCCGGAGAGACTTTAGCTTCTCCTTGTGCTTGACCCCGAAATGCTGCTCTTCATCAACAATAACAAGACCCAGATCGCGGAACCCAACCTGATCTGACAGGACGGCATGGGTGCCGACCACAATCTCGAACGATCCATCCTTGAGCCCGGCCCGGGTCTCGTTGGCATCTTTTGTCGTCACCATGCGCGACAGGTGCCGGACTTTCACCGGCCAGCCGGCAAACCGCTCGGAGAAGGTCTTGAAATGCTGTCGCGCCAGGAGCGTTGTCGGACAGACGATCGCGACCTGCTGCCCGGTCATGGCGACCACGAAGGCGGCCCTCAGCGCGACCTCGGTCTTGCCAAACCCGACATCACCGCAGATCAGGCGATCCATCGGCGTGCCTTTGCCAAGGTCCTCCAAGACGTCGCCAATGGCGTTCAGCTGGTCGTCTGTTTCCTCGTAGGGGAACCGTGCGCAGAACTCGTCGAACAGCCCTTGTGGCGGGGTGATCGCGTCCGACGTCCGCAGGGCCCGCTTGGCCGCCAGCGCAATCAGACCTTCGGCCATCTCGCGCAGCCGCATCTTGGCCTTGGCCTTGCGCCCCTGCCAGGCCGCCCCGCCAAGACGGTCCAGCTGGACACCGTCGGCATCCGTTCCGTAACGGGTCAGAAGGTCAATGTTCTCAACCGGCAAATAGAGTTTGCTATCACCGGCATAAAGAAGCTCAAGACAGTCGTGCGGAGCCTCCTGGATCTCCAGCGTCTTCAGCCCCTCATAGCGGCCGATGCCGTGATCGAGGTGGACGACCAGATCGCCCGTCGTCAGGGCTGACGCCTCGGCAAGGAAGTTCGACGCCCGGCGCTTTCGACGCGGACGCGCCAGCCGGTCGCCCAGCATGTCGGTCTCTGAAATGACGGCCAGGTCACCGGTCTCGAAACCATGCTCGACCGGCAGGATGCCGCGCAACATCAGCCCCGGTGGTGCCGACTGGACATCGGCCCAGTCACGCACGGCGACCACGTGATCGAGTCCGTGGTCCGACAGCATGGCCGCGAGCCTCTCCGACGAGCCTTCGGACCAGGAGGCAAACAGCACGCGTTTGCCGGAGGCCTTCAGAGCCTCGGCGTGTTTGGCGACGGCCTCGAACAGATTGACGCTGTCCTGGCCCCGCTCGGCCGCAAATCCACGCCCCAGACGCCCGCCTGCATCCTCTCCGCTCGTGTGAAACGGAGACAGCCTGCGCACGGACCGACCGGCCAGGGCGCTGTTCCAATCGGCATCCGGGAGGTACAGCATCGTCGGCGGGAGGGCCCGGTTCGACGCTCCCCCTTTTGCTCGCGAAGCCTCGTGCCTCGCCTCATAGGCGTCCGCGGCCAGGGTCCAGCGCTCCGCGCGTGCCGCCTCGACCTGGTTGTCAAGAAAGATGGCGGCATCGTCTGGCAGATAGTCGAACAGCGTCTCCAGCCGTGGGTATAGCAGCGGCAGGAAATGCTCCATGCCCTGCCGCCGCGCGCCCTCGCTGACAGCGACATACAGGGGATCCTCCCCCCCGGCCCCGAAGCGCGCCAGATACCCGGTGCGGAATCGCGATATGGTGTCGTCGTCCAGCAGGGCCTCGGACACCGGAGACAGCGAAACCCGGGTCCGCTGACCCGTCGAGCGCTGGGTCTCAGGATCGAAGGTCCGGATCGATTCCAGTTCCGATCCGAACATGTCCAGCCGGACGGGCTCGTCGAAGCCGGGCGGGAAGACATCGATGACGCCGCCTCGAACCGCATACTCGCCGCGCTCGTTCACGGTCGACGCCCGCATATAGCCATTGACCGTGAAGTACCGCTCCAGCGCCGCCGTATCGAGATCACGTCCGACGACAGTCTCGAACCCGGCAGCTGTGGTGACTTCTCTGGGCGGTGTCCGCTGCATGGCGGCGGCCACAGTGGATATCAACAACAGCGGGGTCCGATTCGACGGGTCTCGTTTTGCCAGCTGCGTCAGCGCAGCCATACGTTCCGCCGAAACCGACGATGTCGGGCTAAGGCGGTCATAAGGCAGGCAATCCCACGCCGGGAATTCTATGATATCAATATCTTTAGCGAAAAACCGAAACGCCTGAAGAAACTCACCAGCACGCGCATAGTCACGCGCCACGAACATGGCCATCCCGCCGCGCGCCCTCAGCCGGTCGGCGATCGTGAGGGCATCAAGCCCTTCGGGTGCCCCCCCCAGGTCCGCATCCGTCCGTCGATCGAGCACAGCCCCATCCATTAGCCGGCACCCTGCTGCACAGCCATGGCGACGTGGTCGCGCATGAAGGCCTGGACCTTGTCCATAAGTGGCCCGGCATGCGCCTCCGGTACCGGCTTGTCGCCGATGATCCAGGCGTAGATGTCGTAGTCGTCCTCGTTCAGAAGAGCCTCGAACGTGTCGAGTTCAGCCTCGGTCAGGCCGGGCCCGACCTGTTCGATGAATGGCCCCAGGACAAGGTCGGCTTCGCGGAACCCTCGACGCCATGCGCGGAAGGTGATCCGACCCAGTTTTTCGTTCGTAGTCCCGTCGGGACGCGCGTTTGTGTCGGCCACAAGAATCCTTGCCCGGTCTGTCAGTTATGATGCCGGATGAGATAGCGTTCCAACGCCGCCTCCGCCAGCTATGCTGGGGTCGTCATGAGGCCGCAGATTCTTTTTTCGCTGTTCGCAGAGGTCTCCAGCCTTAAGGGCGTGGGGGCCAAGGTAACGCCGCTCGTCCAGAAGCTGGCTGGTCCGCTTGTCCGCGATCTGCTGTTTCTGACGCCCAACGGCATGATCACGCGCCGACGCACGACGGCTGTCGACGCGATCGAAGGCGAAGTCGGCGTGTTCGACGTGATCATCGACCGCATGTTCGTCCCGGCCAAGATCGGTGCTCCCCTGAAGGTCCGCGCCAGCGACGAGACAGGGTTCGTCCACCTGATCTGGTTCGGCGGTAGCCCCCAGCACATCGACCGCCAGCTTCCCCGCGGTGAACGGCGGCTGGTGTCGGGCAAGGTCGAACGCTTCAACAACGAAGTCCAGATTGTCCATCCAGACTGGATCGTCCCTTTGGACAAGGCCGATGATATCCCGGCGGTCGAGCCCATCTATCCTGCGACCGCAGGCCTCACCTCACGGCAGGTGCGGAAGCTGGCCATCCAGGCCCTCGCGCTGGCCCCTGTTCTGCCGGAGTGGCAAGACACGGCATGGATCGCGGCACGCAAATGGCCCGCTTGGCAGGCAGCGGTGAGGGTGGTTCACGAACCCGAGGGGCTGACAGACCTGGAGCCAGACGCAGCGGCGCGACAGCGTCTCGCCTTCGACGAACTGCTGGCCCATCAGCTCGCCCTCGCCCGTCGCCGCCGAGCCCGTCAGATCACCCCCGCACCGCGGATTGTCCCGGGTGCCTCTTCCGATCGCCTGCTGGCGACCCTGCCTTTCACCCTGACCCGGGCCCAGGCCAAGGCCCTCGCGGACATCCGTCACGATCTGGCGTCCGGCGAGCAGATGGGCCGTCTGCTTCAGGGCGATGTCGGGTCGGGAAAGACTGCAGTGGCCGCGCTCGCCATGGCCGATGCCGCCTCGTGCGGCTTCCAGGCTGCCCTGATGGCACCCACGGAAATTCTTGCGCGCCAGCACTATCAACGTCTTGCCCCGATGTTTGCAGAGGCGGGCCTGAAGGCGATCCTGCTAACGGGTCGCGATACCGCCGCAGAGCGCCGCGACCGTCTGGCCGCTCTCGCCGATGGATCGGCTGGTATCGCCATAGGGACCCACGCCCTGTTTCAGGACGCCGTGCGATTCGACAAATTGGCCCTGGTTATCATTGACGAGCAGCACCGCTTCGGCGTCAACGAACGCCAGCGCCTGCAGGCCAAAGGCGATCCCAGAATCGGAGGTGTGCACCTGTTGACCATGTCGGCGACACCTATCCCGCGCACGCTTGAATTGACCCAGTACGGCGAGCTGGAGGTCAGCCGGTTGATGGAGAAGCCTCCCGGCCGAACGCCCGTTGCCACTGCGGTGCTGCCCCTCGTCCGGATCGGCGAAGTCGCCCAGCGCCTGAAGGCTGCGATCGAAAGCGGGGCTCAGGCCTACTGGATTTGTCCGCTGGTGGCAGAAAGCGAAGCCATTGATCTGGCGGCCGCCGAGGATCGGGCGCGTGACCTGTCCCGCATTCTGAACCTTGAGGTTGGCCTCGCCCACGGTCAGATGCCAGGGGCCCAGCGCGAGTCCGTCATGGCAGACTTCGCCGACGGCCGGATACCGCTTCTCGTGGCAACGACCGTGGTCGAGGTCGGGGTCGACGTCCCCAATGCTTCGATCATGGTCATAGAGCACGCGGATCGCTTTGGTCTCGCCCAGCTCCATCAGCTGAGAGGGCGCGTGGGTCGAGGGGCCAAGGCCAGCGCCTGTATCCTCCTGTACGGCAGCAGCAATGGCGAGAACGGACTGGGAGATACAGCCCGGGAGCGGCTGGAAACCCTGCGGCGGACCGAGGACGGCTTCGAGATCGCCGAAGAAGACTTCCGCCTGCGCGGCGGCGGAGATCCCTTGGGTCTCAGGCAGAGCGGTTTTCCGGCCTATCGCTTCGCGGATCCGATCCGGCATCGCAGCCTGATGCTGGCGGCCGCAGATGACGCCCGCATGATCCTGGACCGCGATCCCGATCTGACCTCGCCACGCGGAGAGGCCATTCGCATCCTCGAGGCCCTGTTCGACTGGAAGGCCGACCGAACCGCCGCGGACTAGTTTCGGGCCCGGGACAGCCAGACCGACAGACGCGCCTGAATATCAGCCTCAAGATCTGCATAGAACAGGTTGTAGGGTCTAGCCTTTCGACGATCGGCCCAGTTTCCAACCTCCCGGAAGGACTCTGTTTTCGGCTCTGTGTGACGCAATAGGCCACCCCGGCACTGCGTCTCGACCAGTCTGTCCATAAAAGCCGGCCGGACACCCCACTCCAGCGCCGTGGCATTCGTTGCGCCAAGATGCCTGCGGGCGGGCACAATCTCTTCGCCCACGCTGCCGGTCACAGGGTTCACGCACAAGGCCGCGCGGCCTGCCAGATCCACCAGCCGCCCTCGGTCATCCCAGACCAGCGCACGACGCAACCGCCGCGCCGCCGCTCCCTCGTTGCCGACACCGACCTGGGACCAGCCCACGACACACCCGACCTCGGTGCGCGCGCGGCAGGCGGGTGTTTCAGGCCGCAACCGGTCGGCAGCCACGATCGCGTCGATCAGATAGACGGCAACCAGGCGCTGGCGGAGGGCGGCGTCCGGCGCGACTCGCTCGCGCAACAGTCGGTCCAGCAATTCCGCCCCCTGCTCCACGCCAACCAGAACGACAGGCTGTCCAGGATGCCGCGCGATCCAGGTTTCGAAGGCCTTTCGGACGTCATCGTAGGCGAACGCCCGCGCGTCCCTCGCGTCGTCCCGAAGAGTCAGCCGTGTGTAAAGGCTGGCCTGGCGATAGCGCGGCACACTGATGACCCCGGCGCGCTCGAAGGGTGCCGCGTAGTTCGGGAGCACGACCCGATCGAGATAGGCGTCAGCCTTGGGATCGCGGACCGGACCGTTCCAGCCCGAGCCTCCATCGAAGGTCGTCGAATGGACGAAGAAGACTGCGGCATTGCCGGCCTGTGGTCCCCGGGCGTCCCACAGGGCCCAGGCATCGGCCTGGCTATAGTCCGGTGCGGGTGGTGGATCGTAGGTCTGGAAAGGGATCTGAGGGTCCAGCCCTGCCCTCAGGATGTCGCCCCGCCAAACGGCCACTGCGGAGGCGACGAGCAGCAGCAGGGACAGAAGGGTCCAGCCCGCGACCTGTCGAAAGGTCAGCCTGCGCTTCATGACAGCATGGACCGCGTCACCGATACGGATCTCCGGTCATCAGGAAACCCTGGACATAGCGCCTGACCCCCTCTTCAAGCGGCGTCGACTGACCCGGCCAGCCCGCAGCCCGGATCCGGTCCATTCTGGCCTCGGTGAAGTACTGATACCGGTCGCGAATGGCCTCGGGCATGTCGACATAGGCTATGGACGCGGTCTTGCCCGCTGCCGCAAAGGTCGCCTTCGCCAGATCGTCGAACGACCGGGCCTGGCCTGACCCGGCATTGAACACGCCGGATACCCCGGGTGTCTCGAGCAACCAGACAACGATCTCGACAATGTCGTCGACGAAAACGAAATCCCGCAGTTGTCCGCCGTCGGCATAGTCCGGGTGATGCGAGCGGAACAGGCTGACCGTCTCGCCGGCCGCGACCTTGGGCCAGATCTGGGCCACGACCGACTTCATCGAGCCCTTGTGACCCTCGTTCGGCCCGTAGACGTTGAAGAATTTGAGCCCGGCCCACTGGCTCGGCGACTGTCCGCGATCCGACTGCCGGATGGCATACTGGTCAAACAGAAGTTTCGAATAACCATAGGCATTCAGGGGCCGAAGCTGTGACATGGCTTCAGGCGCTTCGTTGTCCTCGAACCCCTGATCCCCGTCGCCGTAAGTCGCTGCCGAAGATGCATAGATCAGTCGTGCGTCGCGGATCGAACACCAGTCCCACAGGTCGCGCGACAGGGTGAAATTGGTCCTCAGGATCAGGTCGGCATCGGTTTCCGTGGTCGAGGATATGGCCCCCATATGAACCACGGCCTCAATGACATCGGCGTGCCGCTCAAGCTGCTCGAACAGCGCCTCAGGGGCCCAGAAGTCAGCGATCGGATGTTTGGCGACATTCTTCCATTTGGCCAAATCGGCGGTTTCCAGCCGGTCGCACACGACGATGTCATGGTGGTCGTCGGCGGTCAGGCGCGCCACGATGTTGGATCCGATGAAACCCGCACCGCCGGTCACCACGATCATCTTGCGGCTCACGCAGCACCCCCGGTCATCTTCTCGATTGTCTTCGTCGTCGAGTGGCCGTCGCTGAACGCTGCCAGCCGGACTTCGCCGCCCCAGCTTTCGACCAGGTCGCCACCGACCACGCCCTCGCGGGTATAATCAGCGCCCTTGATCAAGACATCGGGCCGCAGCCGCTCGATCAGGGCCAGCGGCGTCGGATCGTCGAAGCTCGTCACCCTGTCGACGCTGGCCAGCCCGCCGATCACGACCGCCCGGCTATCCAGATCGTTGACCGGGCGGCCCTCACCCTTCAACCGGGTGACCGAGGCATCGGTGTTCAGGGCCACCACAAGGCGATCACACCAGCTCCGCGCCTGGGCCAGATAGGCGACATGGCCGCGGTGCAGGATGTCGAAACAGCCATTGGTGAACCCGATCTTCAATCCCAGGGCCCGCCAGGCCTCGACCTCGGCCGCGAGCTCATCCAGCGGCGTGACCTTGGCATGCGCAAGCGAGGCATGCTGGCTCATCTCGGCCTCGATCAGTTCGCCCGGGGTCACGACCGCCGTGCCGCTCTTTCCGACCACGACCCCTGAGGCCAGGATCGCGAGTTGCACGGCCTGCTCGAGCGAGGCCCCGACACCAAGCGCCAGCCCGAGCGCAGCCAGGCCCGTATCGCCCGCGCCGGAGACATCAAAGACCTCCCTCGCCCGGCCGGGAAAATGCACCACACGGCCGTCCTCGCGCCGGATCAAGCTCATCCCTTTGCCAGCCCGGGTGACGACGATGGCTCGGGTCGTCGTGGCCGCCAGCAGTTTCGCGAGAGCAACCTCGATCTCGGCGTCTGTCTCGACGGGCAGACCTGTGGCCCCGGCTAGTTCCGATGCGTTCGGCTTGATAACATCGACCGCTCCGTAGCGCGCGAAATCCCGGCCCTTCGGATCGACAACCACGGGGGCACCGCTGGTCCTTGCCGCCCAGAGCGCTGTACGGATCAACCGGTCGGTGACGACACCCTTGTCGTAGTCAGACAACAGAATGACGGAAGCGTCTGAAAACACGTCATCGCGATCAAACGCACCAACCGTCAGCGTTTCATCGTCGAGGCGAAGAAGTTGCTGGCCGCCCGACACGAAGCGCGTCTTGACGATCGTGCTGGCCCCGTCAGGCCGGGCGATGAAATCGGAAATCTGATGTTCTTCCGCGACAAGCGCCGCCAGCTCGGTTCCGGCTGTATCATCGCCCGTGACAGCGCCGAGACGCGCCAGCCCGCCGAGTGCGGCCACGTTCCTCGCCACATTGCCGACACCGCCGGGCATGGATACGATTCGCCGGGATTTCAGCACGGGGATCGGGGCCTCGGGCGAAATCCGGCTGACCTCGCCATAGACATAGCGATCCAGCATCACGTCGCCGACACAGGCGACGCTCAGCCCCCGCGCACGGTCCAGCAGGGATTGAAGCGTACCGAGGTCCAGTGCGTGTTCAGCCATGCGCCCGGACTATCGGATTCAGGCCGCTTTCGCCATCCGCGCCTTCGAGAGGTCGTCATAGTCGATCAGTTCGGCAGCCAGAGCCTCGAACTCTCTCAGCGGCACCATGTTGGGCCCATCCGAAGGGGCGTTGTCGGGGTCCTGGTGGGTTTCCATGAACACCGCGTCGACGCCCACGGCGACAGCGGCCCGCGCCAGGACAGGCACGAACTCGCGTTGTCCGCCCGAGGACGTCCCCTGCCCCCCTGGTTGCTGGACAGAATGGGTCGCATCGAACACGACCGGACAACCGATGTCGCGCAGCACTGGCAGTGACCGCATGTCCGACACCAGGGTGTTGTAGCCGAAGCTGGCGCCCCGCTCGCAGGCCATGACGTTGGGATTGCCGGCACCGGTGATCTTGGCGATCACATTCTTCATGTCCCACGGAGCCAGGAACTGGCCCTTCTTGACGTTGATGGCCTTGCCCGTCGCTGCCGCCGCCAGCAGCAGATCGGTCTGCCGACACAGGAAGGCCGGAATCTGGAGGACATCCACAGCCTCTGCCACACCCGCGCACTGCGCCTCGGAATGCACGTCTGTCAGGGTTGGCAGGCCGGTGACCTCGCGAATCTCGGCGAAGATCGGCAGGGCATCTTTAAGGCCGATGCCCCGGGCGGCGGTCGCACTGGTCCGGTTCGCCTTGTCGAAACTGGTCTTGTAGATAATGCCGAGGTTCAGCCGCTCGCCGATTTCCTTCAGCGCATGGGCCATCTCCAGCGCGTGTTGGCGGCTTTCCATCTGGCAGGGACCCGCAATGAAGACGATGCGTGCACCACCGCCGATGACGATCGGCCGGGTGAGGCCTTGCGAGAGGGTGATGACGGCGTTGGGCTGGCTCACGGATGAAACCTTCGTGTGACGTTGGGGCTTGTGGCGACGCAGTGATGTCGCCGCTATGGGGCGTGCAGATGGCGCTGTGCGCCTTTCGCTGCAAGCTATCATGGAGATCGCACGCGTGACCACCACGGCCACCAACGAGCGCACGCCGGTCATTCTCTGGCTTCGCCGCGACCTGCGCCTGCAGGATAATCCCGCCCTGAACCATGCTGCGGAGACCGGCCGGCCCGTGATCCCGGTGTATATCCTCGATGAGGCTGGCGAGGGCCGTCCGCGGGGTGCCGCCTCGCTCTGGTGGCTGGACAAATCCCTGCGGGCCCTCGCGGAGAGCTTCGCCGAGCGCGGCGCAAGCCTGATTCTGAGGCGTGGCGATTCGGAAGCGGTCCTGCGCACCCTGATCACACAGACAGGGGCGACAGCGGTCTTCCTGAACCGGCTGTTCGAGCCCGAGGCCTGGGCCCGTGATGCCGACATTGCCCATGGACTGAAAGCCGAGGGCATCGAGGTCAAGGGATACAATGGCTCGCTGCTGACGCGCCCGGGCTCGGTCCTGAATGGCTCAGGCGGCCCATATAAGGTTTTCACGCCCTTCCACCGGTTCCTGCTGGCGACGGCAGTGCAGCCTGCCCACACGACCGGCCCCCGCGACCTGTCCGGAGCGCCGGATGTGGCGAGCGAAACGATCGACGACTGGGGTCTGCATCCACAACACCCAGACTGGTCCAGGCGCTTTGACTGGACCCCTGGAGAAACTGGGGCGACCGCCGAGCTCGGTCGCTTTGTCACCCACGGCCTCGCGAACTACGGAAAGGGCCGCGACATGCCCGGCGTCCCGGCGACCAGTCGTCTGTCTCCGTATCTGCACTGGGGAGAGATCAGCCCTTGGCGCGCCATCGCAGCCGCACGAAAGACAGCAGCCGACGGTAAGGTCCCCGGTGCCGAAGCGGACAAGTTCGTTGCCGAGATCGGCTGGCGAGAGTTCTCGGCGCACCTGCTGCATCACTTTCCCACGCTGCCGACCCACGCCTTCCGGCCGGAGTTTGACGCATTTCCCTGGCGCGACGACGATGTGGCGTTCGCGGCCTGGACGCGTGGACAGACCGGCTATCCGGTCGTTGACGCGGGGATGCGCCAGCTCTGGGCGACCGGCTGGATGCACAATCGCGTCCGGATGATCGTTGCCTCATTTCTCATCAAGCACCTGCTGATCGACTGGCGGCGCGGCGAGGCATGGTTCTGGGACACGCTGGTCGATGCCGACCTGGCGTCGAATGTACAGAATTGGCAATGGGTCGCTGGATCCGGAGCCGACGCCTCACCGTACTTCAGAATCTTCAATCCGATCACCCAGGGCGAGAAGTTCGATGCTGACGGCACATACGTCCGGAAATGGGTTCCCGAACTCCGGAAGGTACCGGATCGATGGCTCCACGCGCCGTGGACCGCAGCACCCGAGACTCTCAGGGAGGCCGGCGTGCAGCTTGGCACCCACTATCCCCACCCAATCGTCGACCACACCGAAGCTCGCAACCGCGCTCTTGAGGCCCTCAAGACCGTGTCAGGACGCCGCGCGGATGCGAGCGGGGATTGACGCTCATCAACCCGACCTAGCAAGAGTGCCAGCATGACTGTTCTCACCGATCAGGGCGCGGCGCGTCTGGACGCCACTCCACGCGTCTTCGCCATGCTGATTCGCCTTCTGTCCGCCAACTGGACTTATGGCCGGCTGACCTTGATCCTGCCGAATGGCGAGACACACCGGCTGGAAGGCGAGACCCCCGGGCCGAGCGCGACGATGAACATCGTCGACTATCGGTTCGCCCGGCGTGTCCTCGCGAACGGCGATATCGGCTATGCCGAAGGCTATATGGCCGGGGAATGGGACAGTCCCCATCTGGCGGTGCTGCTGGAAGTCCTGGCGTCGAACTATGACCACATCCGGCGTCTGTTCGACGGCAACGTCATCATGCTTGCGGTGAACTGGATCAGTCACAAGCTGAACCGCAACAGCCGGGCGGGTTCGAAAAAGAACATCGAGGCCCACTACGATCTGGGCAACAGCTTCTACGAGACCTGGCTGGACGGCACGATGACATATTCATCGGCGCGGTTCGTGGACAGTCATGACACCCTGGAGTCGGCCCAGACACGGAAATATGCGACGCTGGCGCAGGCCATGGACCTGAAGCCCGGCATGAAGGTGCTGGAAATCGGGTGTGGCTGGGGCGGCTTTGCCGAATACGCCGCGCGTGAGATCGGTGCTGATGTGACGGCAATCACCATCTCGCAGGAACAGCACGACTATGCCCAGGCCCGCCTGTTCAATGCTGGCCTGTCGTCTCGCGCCCGCGTCCAGATGATGGACTATCGCGACGTGACAGGCAGCTACGACCGCGTGGCATCCATCGAGATGTTCGAGGCAGTGGGCAAGGAATACTGGCCTGCCTATTTCGACACCATCCGGAATGTCCTGGTCCCCGGGGGGCGTGCAGGACTGCAGATCATCACGATTCAGGACGAGCTGTTCGAGGAGTACAATGCCCGGACGGACTTCATCCAGAAATATGTCTTTCCCGGGGGTATGCTCCCGTCGGAAGCCCGGCTGCAGCCCGTCGTGGAGCGGGCCGGTCTGACCTGGGACCATGTGGAACGGTTCGGCATCGACTATGCCGATACCCTGCAGCGTTGGGATCAGCGATTCCAGGCGGCCTGGGACGACATTCGCCAGATGGGGGGCTTCGACGAGCGGTTCCGCCGTCTGTGGCGCTTCTACCTTGGCTATTGCGAAGCCGGATTCCGCTCACGCCGGACCGACGTGATCCATCTCGCTCTGACAAAGACCTGATCGCCGTCTCGCGCTCCTGACCCGCCCGCGAAGAGCAGCAAAACTAGTCCGCCAGCCGCCAGGTCGCTCCGGTCGGGCCATCCATCACGACGACCTTGAGCGCCGTAAGGCGATCGCGGATCCGGTCGGCCTCGGCCCAGTTCTTGGCCGCCCTTGCCTCGACCCGTTCCGCCAGCAAGGCCTCGACCTCGGTTTTTAGAACATCGTCTGCGCCCCCTTCGAACCAGGCGTCCGGGCTTGATTGCAGCACGCCGAGAATGGCTGCGGACGCCAGCAACTCTGCCTTGGCTATGCCCACGGAGTTGAGATCACCCGCCGTCATCGCGCGTTCGATCTCGCTGGACAGGGCGAACAGCTTGGACATGGCTCCGGGCGTATTCAGATCATCGGAGATCGCCTGCAGAAATTCGGGTGACGGCATATCCCCGAGCGGCTCTACGTCACCTGCCCGACGCAAGGCTCCGTACAGACGATCCAGGTTCTTACGCGACTGGTCCAGCAGCGACTGGTTCCAGTCCAAGGGCTGTCGATAGTGCGCGCTCAGCAAGGCCCAGCGAACGACCTCGCCTGGCATGTGCTGGACCAGATCATGCAGCAGCAGGACATTGCCGATCGACTTTGACATCTTCTCGGCATCCACGGTCAGGAAGCCATTGTGCATCCAGTAGCGCGCATAGGCATCGTGAGCCGCGTCAGTCCGAGCATGGCCGTGCGCACAGACCCCCTGTGCGATCTCGTTCTCATGATGCGGGAAGACCAGATCGATGCCACCACCATGGATGTCTATGGGCAGCCCGAGGGTCTCCTCGATCATCGCCGAGCACTCGATATGCCAGCCAGGCCGTCCTGCGCCCCAGGGGCTCGGCCAGGCCGGTTCCCCGTCCTTCGACGGCTTCCACAGCACGAAATCGTGGGCATTCTTCTTGTAGGGCGCGACCTCGACCCGCGCGCCTGCGATCATGTCGTCCAGATTGCGCCCGGACAGCGCGCCATAAGAGGGATAGGACGAGACATCAAAGACGACATGCCCCTCCGCCACATAAGCGCAGCCCTGTTGGATGATCTGGGCGATCTGTCGGACGATAGCGCCCATATGGTCCGTCACATGCGGCGACAGATCGGGCGGGGAGACATTCAGTGCCGCCATGTCGGCAAGATAGGCAGCCTCGTAGCGGGCGGTGACGGCCCCGATCGTGACGCCCTCTCTCGCAGCCTTCGCATTGATCTTGTCGTCAACGTCGGTGACGTTGCGGGCATAGAGCACGCTGTCCGAACCGAACTGACGCCTCAGCAGACGAACGAGGACGTCAAACACGACGGGTGGGCGCGCGTTGCCGATGTGCGCATGGTCATAAACCGTGGGACCACAGACATATAGTGTCACGCGTTGCGGGTCCCGCGGCTCGAATGCGCGCTTCTCGCGATGCAGCGTGTCGTAAAGAAAAAGCGTCATTGTGAAGCGGAGCAGTTGGTTTTCTTGCAGGATGATGCCGCTGTCCCATATAGCCGTGGGCTCGTTGGCGATAGCCAGCGGCTAAACATAAGGGAGAGCGACGCGCGTCATTTCCGGGACCTTCGTTCCGGCGCCACTGGTCGCTTCAGATGATTTCCATGGATGCTCTGGTTACCCGACCCACGCTCGTCGAGACCCTGCGCCCGTCGCGCGAGGAAGCCCTCAAGGCTGTGCGAACCCTGCTGGCCTGGGCGGGTGACAACCCCGACCGTGAAGGCCTCAAGGATACGCCCAAGCGCGTCGTCGACGCCTACGGCGAATGGTTCGAAGGCTACGAGGCCGACGTGGCCAAGGAACTGTCTCGGACTTTCGAGGACGTCCAGGGCTATGACGACATGGTCCTGCTGCGGGACATCGAGGTCGAGAGCCATTGCGAGCACCACATGGCCCCGTTCCTCGGCAAGGCCTATGTCGCGTACCTTCCAACGGAGAAGGTCGTTGGCATTTCCAAGATCGCCCGCGTCGTGGAAATCTTTTCCAAGCGGCTGCAGACGCAGGAAGTCCTGACCAACCAGATCGCCTACGCCCTGGAGGAACATCTGAACCCGGCCGGCGTCGCGATCCTGATCGATGCGGAACATCAGTGCATGACGACCCGCGGTGTGCATCACCGCCATGTCTCCACGATCACCACCCGGTTCACCGGTGCGTTCAAGTCGGACCCAGCTCTGATGGAGCGCTTCATCAAGCTTGCTAAGGGCTGATCGCAACGTTTCGTCCAACTCATGCTTTACAAGCGTGGGCTTGCCCGCCAAGAGACAGATCGAACCTTTCGATAGCCTGCGGTCAGCGGGCGTGATCACAGAGAGACGCGCGACATGGGTGCTAAACTTTCCGGTCCCGGTGGCCAGGGTGGCAAGACGATCCAGCAGAACAGCGACATCAACGTGACGCCGTTCGTGGACATCATGCTGGTGCTGCTGATCATCTTCATGGTTGCCGCGCCACTTGCGACCGTTTCGATCCGCCTCGACCTGCCGCCGGCGACTCCGCCCGATCCTACGGTCGAGGTTGAGGAACCCGTCTACATCACCATCCAGGAAACGGGACAGCTGTTCATCGCAGAGACCGAAACGACGCTTGATCGTCTTCCGGCCGATGTTTGTGCCGCGCTCGGTGGCGGAGCTTGCCGCGAAGAGCGCGTCTTCGTCCGCGCCCAGCCGGAAGTTCAATACAACCAGTTCATGGAAGTCATGAATTCGATGCAGGAAAACGGCTTCTTCAAAGTCGGCCTGCTGAACGAAGACATCGAATAGAGCCCGCGCCGTTCGATAAGGGAACAGGGCCGCGACCTTCGGGACGCGGCCTTTTTCTTTGCCCCGTTGAAACCGCGACCGGGCTTGCCTGTTATTGGGCTCTTCCGCACGTTCAGGACTCATGCCGATGACCAACCCGCTCTCGCTCGCTGTCGACACCTTCCAGATTCCACTGCTTGGATTCGGCACCTGGCAACTCGAGCCCGCCGATGCCCGGCGGATGGTGAAAGAGGCCCTGCGCATCGGCTATCGCCACATCGACACAGCCTGGATTTACAAGAACGAATCGGCTGTCGGTGACGGCATTCGCGATGCGATTGCGGAAGGCCTTGTCGCTCGCGACGAGATCTGGCTCACCACCAAGATTTGGGTCGAACATTTCCACGATGGCGACCTGCAGACGCAGGCGAAAGAATCAATGGAGGCGCTGGGCTTCACCCCTGACCTCCTGCTCCTGCATTGGCCGAAGAAGAATCCGCCGTTTGCCGAGACGCTGGGCGCACTGAACGATGCCCTGGCCCAAGGTTTCACCCGAGCCATCGGTCTCTCCAACTTTCCATCGACCCAGTTCCGGGAAGCGCAGGCTCTTTCGGCAGCGAAACTGATCACGAACCAGGTCGAATACCACCCCTATCTTTCGAACAACGCGCTGATCGCGACGGCCAGGGAACTCGGTTCCTCGATCACCGCCTGGTCACCACTGGCGCAGGGCAAGATCGCCGACGATGCGACCCTGAATGACATAGCGCGGGCGCACGGCAAGACCCCCGGCCAGGTCACGCTGAGATGGATCATTCAGCAGGGCGTGATCGCCATCCCGCGCACGGCCAAGGAAAGCCGTGCGGCCGAGAATTTCGACATCTTCGATTTCGACCTGTCGCCAGAGGAAATGCAACAGATCCATAGTCTGGCAAAGCCTGATGGCCGGCTTGGCGACTGGCTCGATGCAGACTTCACCTGGGATCGCGACTAGGCCGCTGTGATCGTGGCGATCGACCGCACGTCGCAACGGCAAGCCCGGCGTGACACGACGGCACCCACCGCCTAATCGTCACGCTCTAGACTGGAGCGTTCGATGGCCTACCGATCCCTGCGCGAATTCCTGACGAAACTTGAAGCTGACGGGGAACTGGTACGGGTCTCGGAGCCGGTGTCCACCGTGCTCGAGATGACGGAAATCCAGACCCGTCTGCTGCGAAACGGAGGTCCTGCCGTCCTGTTCGAGCAACCCGTCATGCCGGACGGATCCATCAGCCCCATCCCCGCGCTGGCCAATCTGTTCGGAACGGTAAAGCGCGTGGCCATGGGCGTCACGCTGGACAACAAGGCGCGGACCACGGGGGCTGACCTGCGCGAGGTTGGCGAACTCCTGGCCTTCCTCCGAAATCCTACCCCGCCCCGGGGTCTGCGCGATGCCTTTGACATGCTGCCGCTGGCCAAGACGGTCATGGGTATGCGGCCGAAGATCGTGAAGAAGGCACCCGTACAGGACGTCGTCCTCAGGGGCGACCAGATCGACCTGACCCGTTTGCCGGTTCAGACCTGCTGGCCCGGAGAACCTGCGCCCCTGATTACATGGGGCCTCGTGGTCACCAGGGGGCCGGGCGAGGATCGCGAGGACGACTTCAACCTCGGCATCTACCGGATGCAGGTCCTCGGCAAGGATCGCGCGATCATGCGCTGGCTCGCCCATCGTGGGGGCGCCCAGCATTATGCCCGGCACAAGAAGGCGGGGAAGCGCGAGCCCCTGCCCTGCGCTGTGGTGCTAGGCGCTGATCCGGGCACGATCCTGGCCGCTGTCACCCCTGTTCCTGACACCCTCAGCGAATACCAGTTCGCCGGACTGATGCGAGGTGCCAAGGCCGAGCTTGTGGCCTGCAAGACGGTGCCGCTGATGGTGCCGGCCGAAGCCGAGATCGTTCTGGAAGGACACGTCCTGCTGGACGAACACGCCCCGGAGGGTCCTTACGGAGACCATACGGGCTACTATAACTCGGTCGAGACCTTCCCGGTGTTCCAGGTCACCGCCATCACCATGCGGCGGGACCCGATCTATCTGACGACCTTTACCGGCCGTCCGCCGGATGAGCCTTCCGTGCTGGGCGAGGCCTTGAACGAGGTCTTCATCCCCCTGCTGCGCGCACAGTTCCCGGAGATCATGGATTTCTGGCTGCCACCGGAGGGCTGCAGCTACCGGATCGCGGTGGTGTCGATGAAGAAGGCCTATCCCGGTCACGCCAAACGGGTGATGCTGGGCGTCTGGAGCTATCTGCGACAGTTCATGTACACGAAATGGGTCATCGTGGTGGACCACGACATCGACGCCCGTGACTGGAAACAGGTGATGTGGGCCATGGCGACGAAGATGGATCCAGCCCGCGACATCACCCTGATCGAGAACACACCAATCGACTATCTGGACTTCGCAAGTCCTGAAAGCGGACTCGGGTCAAAGATCGGCCTCGACGCAACAGACAAGCTTCCACCAGAGACGCACCGAGAGTGGGGCGAGGAAATCCGGATGGACCCCGATGTCGTGGAGAGGGTCAGCACGATGTGGTCCCGGTTAGGATTGCCCGGCGACGGCACGCCGATCTGGAAGTGACCACGCGCACGCAGGTGACACCGCAACGCACAAAAAACGCTTTCCTCGTGACGAAAATGTAATCTAGGGTCTCGGTTCGGACACGTTGAAGTCGGGAAATGAACTCGTGAAGAAAGCCCTCATTGTCTGCGCCGCAGCCCTGTTAGCGATGCCGATCGTCGCTGTTGCTTCCACCGCAGACGCCCAGGTCCTGGCGGGGCGAAATGCAGCTCGGGCCGATCGTGCCCCGCGCGTGACCCGTGAAGAGCGCCTTTCCAATATCCGCTACGAGGCCGAGGAGCGGCTTGCCGAGATCGAGGAACGGATCGCCGAGATCGAGGCGGCCGTGCAGGCTGCAGGCGTGACCACACCGGCGCAGGCCCGCCAACTGGAACAGTTGGTTGGGCGCAAGGCACGCGAAGAGCGGGAGATCGCTCGACTGACCGCTGCGCTCGAGCCCTGATCTGTCGCCAATGCACCCGGCGCGCGGGCAGAACCGGAGCGCAAGCTTCCGGCCTTTCGCCTGCCCGAAGGGATGCCTGTCCATCCTGACGGATTGACCTTTCGGTCACCACGAAGTGTCACCGCGTGTTTGGACCATGGCTTGCGGCCCGCTGCCATTTGGCGGAGGAAGAGGCCCATGCGCCACATCTGTCTTTTCGCCGTCCTCGCGGCCCTTTCAGCGACAACCGCAATGTCCCAGTCCGTCCCGACGACCGCTCCCTGGGACCTGCCGTTCCTGCCACCCGCTCCGGAATGGAATGGAGCCAGCCGCAACTTGCTGGCAGCATCAGATGATCCTTGGATCACAGCCTTCGAACAGGACCCGGATCACAACGCCAGCCCGACCTATGCTGAAACTCGGGCGTGGTTCGACCGTCTGGATGCCGCATCCGATCTTATCCGGATCGAGTCGTTCGGAACCTCGCCGGAGGGCCGGGCGATTTATGCCGTGATCGCAACGAAGGACGGCTCCTCGCTCGATCCATCCAAGCCGGTGCTGCTGGCCCAGGCAGGTATCCACCCCGGCGAGATCGACGGGAAGGATGCGGGGATGATGCTGCTTCGCGATATCGCGTTCGGCGGCAAGGGCGATCTGCTCGATCGTGCCAACCTGATCCTGATTCCGATCCTGTCGGTCGACGGCCATGAGCGGGCGTCGGCCTACAGCCGTCCAAACCAGAGGGGTCCCCGAGTCCAGGGGTGGCGCCATACAGCAACCAACCAGAACCTGAACCGCGATTTCATGAAGCTGGACCAGCCCGAAATGCGTGCAGTGATCGGGCTGATCCGCAAATACGACCCGGCCCTCTATGTCGACATCCACGTCACGGACGGCATGGATTACCAGTACGACGTCACCTACGGGTACAATGGCGAGGACGGCATCTATTCACGGTCTCCCGCCAGTGCAGCCTGGCTTGACACAGCGTTCAAGCCATCGATCAACGCGGCGCTTGAAGCCCAGGGTCATATCCCGGGCCCTCTGGTTTTCGGCGTGGGCGATGATCCCAAGGCTGGACTGTCCGACGGTGGGCTCGGCGAACGGTTCTCGAATGGCTGGGGTTCGGCTGCGCACGTACCGACGATCCTCGTCGAAAACCACAGCCTCAAGCCCTACGAGCAACGGGTCCTGGGCACCTATGTGCTGCTCGAGGCCGCCATGCGTGCTCTGGCCCGTGACGGCGAAAGCCTGGCGACCGCCATCGCCGCCGACAAGGCTCTTCGGCCAACCGAAATCCCGGCCAATTTCGAGGCGGATCCCACGCCTGCCGGGACCCGCGCCTTCAAGGGCGTCACCTACGAAATGTACGACAGCCCGGCATCAGGTCGGCAGGAGATCCGCTGGCTTGGACGGGCCGACCCGGAGATCTGGTCCCTGCCCTTCTATGGTTCGCGCCCGACGCTGACACTCAAGCGGCCCGTTGCCTATTGGGTGCCAGGCTACAGGACCGACCTGATCGAGCGACTGCGCCTTCAAGGCCTGCAGATGGAGACTGTCTCGACCCCGCGGACCGTCTCTGTCGAAATGCTTCGTCTCAATGACCCGAAGATCGCCGCTCGCACCAATGAGGCGCACGTACAGATCGCGGTCACCGACGTCACGCCGGAAACTGTGCACTGGAACTGGCCCGTCGGCTCGGTGCGTATTCCTACCGATCAGCCCATGGGCGATCTGGCCGTCCTGCTCCTCGAACCTCAATCGTCGGAAAGCTTCTTTGCCTGGGGTATGTTCCCGGAAGTGCTCAACCGGGTTGAGTACATCGAGAGCTATGCCATTGCGCCACTGGCGGAGCGGATGCTGGCTGCCGATCCCGCGTTGAAGTCTGCGTTTGAGGCGAAACTGGCCGCCGAACCTGACTTTGCCGCCAACGGCGATGCGCGACTTGCATGGTTCTATGAAAGAACGCCGTTCTACGATAGCCGCTATAGGCTATATCCGGTGGGGCGGGAGAACTGAGCATGACGATGGTTGCGATCCATGCGGCGAGCCTCTGGAGTGGCCTGCTTGTCCTGCTGCTCATTACCTTGTCCGGACTGACCGTCCGTCGCCGTCGCCGTCATCTTGTCGCCTTCGGCGATGGGGGCAACGACGAGCTGACCTCGGCGAGCCGCGCCTTCGGAAATGCAACTGAATATGTTCCGGCAGGCCTGATTGCCCTCGTGCTTCTGGCGCTCACGGGCGCTCCTCCAGCCATGATTCATGCCATCGGCGGAACGCTGTTGGCCGGTCGTCTGATTCATGCGGTCGGACTGATCTTTCAAAAGGGACCATCCCTGGGTCGCGTGGCGGGCATGATCCTGACCTATCTAGCACTTCTGGTCGCGGCCCTGTCCCTGATTGCCTACGGCGTCCTCTGAGAGACGTTGCGGCCCGGCATCGCGTCCGCCATATCGGGTCATGCCTGAAACGCCCTCGCCGACTTCCCCCGACATCCTGCACGATCTGATTGACGCCGCCCTGCGAGCCGGCGCCGACGCGGCCGAGGCCGTGACATCCGAGCAGCGATCCCTGTCCGTTGGCGTCCGCAATGGGACGCTTGAAGACGTCGAGCGTGAGGAATCTCGCGATCTGGGGCTACGGGTGTTTGTCGGGCAGCGTCAGGCTTCGGTTTCGGCATCCGACCTGTCGCCAGCCACGCGTGCGCGGCTTGTCGAGCGCGTGGTCGCCATGGCCCGGCTGGCCCCGGAAGATCCCTACGCTCGCCTGGCCGATGTTGATCGCCTTGCACGCCGCCCGCACTCTGATCTGGCCCTCTTCGACGCCTCAGAGCGCAGCGCAGCCGAGCTTGAGGCCACCGCCGCCGAGGCCGAAGCCGCCGCACTGGCCATTGAAGGCGTGGCCCGGTCGGAAGGAGGCCATGCCTCGACGTCGGCCACAACCTGGCGGCTCGTCACCTCCCACGGCTTTGACGGGACCTATTCAGGAAGTGGCTTCTCGCTTGGCGTCGGCGTGATCGCAGAGAAGGACGGAGCCATGGAGCGCGGCAGCGACGGCCGTACGACACGCTGGCTTTCGGACCTGCCCGATGCCGCTTCCATCGGCACCGAGGCGGGGCGACGCGCCGTTGCCCGAACGGGGCCCCGCAAGATCGCCTCGACCACGGCACCCGTGATCTTCGAGAACCGCGTCGCGACCCAGATCCTTTCTCCATTGCTCGGAGCCATTTCCGGCACGTCGATCGCGCGCGGGACATCATTCCTGATGGACCGATTGAACACTGCGGTTCTCCCAGCAGGCATGAGCCTGATCGACGATCCGCTGCGGCTGCGCGGGCTTGGCTCCACGCCATTCGATGACGAGGGCGTTGAGGTCGAGCGCCGCGAAATCGTGGCAGACGGCGTCCTGCAGACATGGCTGCTGAATACCGCATCGGCATCACAGCTGGGGCTGACATCGACAGGGCATGCCTCAAGAGGATTGGCAGGCCCATCCGGAGTTTCGACCCACAATCTGCACCTGACACCGGGAGACCGTTCGAACGCAGACATGATGTCCGATGCCGGCACCGGTTTGATGATCACTTCGATGTTTGGGCCGTCTTTGAACGCCAATACCGGCGACTGGTCCGCCGGCGTTTCAGGCTTCTGGTTCGAGGGGGGCGAGTTGGCCTATCCTGTCAGCGAGGTGACGGTCGCGGGCAATCTGAAGGATCTTTGGGCCCGCATGGTCGCCGGTTCAGATCTCGATTTCCGCGGTAGCTTCAACAGTCCCTCGTTGCTGTTCGACGCCGTCGCCATCGCCGGGAAATGAGCGGATACGACGACGATCTGGCGCTGATCCGCGATGCGGTGATGGTGGCCGGGACGATGGCCCTGGCTGAGCGCGAACAGGGGCTGAAGGTCTGGTCCAAGTCCGGTGGATCGCCGGTCACCTCGGCCGATATGGCGATCGATGCATTCCTCAAGTCGACCCTTTCCGAGGCACGCCCCGAATACGGCTGGCTGTCGGAGGAGACGCCGGATACTGCGGATCGCCTGTCGCGCCGAAGGCTGTTCATCGTGGATCCGATCGATGGCACCGTCGCCTATATGAAGGGCAAACCGTGGTGGTGCATCCCGATCGCCGTCATCGAGGACGGCCGGCCGGTCGCCGCCGTCATCCATGCCCCGGCACTGAACGAGACCTATGAGGCCACGCTGGGCGGTGGAGCCTTAATGAACGGCCGGGCGATTTCGGCCTCCGATACAGACAGTCTCGACGATGCGTCTCTCCTGGCCGATGCACGGATGATCGAGGGGCCGCAATGGCTCGAGCCATGGCCAGCTATGCGGTTCGAGAAACGCAATGCCATCGCCTATCGCATGGCGCTGGTTGCTGCCGGCGCATTCGATGCGGCCATCGCGTTGTCGCCGAAATGGGACTGGGACATCGCGGCCGGGGCCCTGATCGCCGACGAGGCCGGGGCCAGGGTCACGGACCATCACGGTCGGCCCTGGCATTTCAACCGTCCGGACCCACGCCAGGCCAGCCTCGTCTGTGCGGCTCCGGCACTTCACCCGTTGATCGTGAGGCGGACAGCGCCTATCCCGCTGGGCGCATAGCCCTGCCCCAACGTCGCTGAAAAGTCGTCCATGTCCCAACATACTGAAGTCGAAGCCCAGCAACTGCTTCACATCGTGATCGGTGGCGAACTGCGCCACCTCGATGCGCCGGTGTTTCGCGACCTTTCAAAGGTCGAATTCGTCGGAGCCTTTGGCAGCTATGCCGAGGCCCGCCAGGCCTGGAAGGCCCGGGCCCAGGCCACGGTCGACAACGCTCACATGCGGTTCTTCATCCTGCACGCCCACCGGATGATCGACCCGCGTGGCGATTCACACTGAGGCAGCCATGACCCTGTTCGGTACGACCCTCGACGGCCAGCAGATTGCCGGTCTTGTCGGCCTCTTGGCCGTTCTGGCCTTCTGGCTGTTTGCCTACCGTGGCGAACGCAGTGCCATCCAGAACTTCCGGGCCTGGGAAGCCGCGCGCAAGTCGAGGAAAGACGCCGAGGACGGGGTCAAGCCGGAGGGCACGTCCGGCCCCGGTACGGGTCCCTGGGGCTGAGGCCTATTCCCGCCGGAGCAGCTTCTCCGTCAGCAGGGTGCCCCACCACTGCGCCTTGAACTCAGCGCGGATGGCCTTGGGGTCGTAGGCCTCGCTGTCGATCCAGTCGATGAAGCTCACGCCTGTCGGTTCAACCTCGTTGAGGTATTTCTCCAGCGTATAGTCGAGGACCCCGGTCAGCCCCTCGCGGCTGTGGAGATAGGTCTTCGAAAGCTGGCCGATGGCTTGAGACATCGGCTCGCCAAGATGGAAATGCCGGTAGAAGACCGCCATCATGCCTGCGCGGTCCGCGCCGGACTTGCAGTGGATCAGCACCGGATATTCGATCGTCTGAAACAGGGCCCGCGCGCGATGCACGCGGTCCTTCTGAGGTGCATCGCGGCTGTCCAGGGGCGCATCGATCAGCGTCAGCCCGAGACGCGCGCAAGCGTCCTTCTCCAGCGCATAATAGGCTTCGTCCCTGACCCCGCGCAGATTGATGACGGTGCGGATCCCCTGTGTTTTCCAGTATGCGAGCTGCCGGGGAGACGGCTGGTTTGTCCGGACCAGATCCGGCCCGAGCCAGTGGGCGTTCATGAACCAGCGCCTCAGAAAGGCATGATCCTTCCAGACATAGTCCCAGCGCGCCTTGAAACGGCCGCGGGGGGTGGTGAGGTCGTAGCGTGACATGGATCGCAGATAGCCGCTCATCTTCCTCAGCGCCACGGCGCTTGACTTGTGGCTGTTCCCGTCCGACCTCCGACCCATGACGAACCCGCCGCTTGCAACCAAGGACACTGACCGATCGCGTCCGCTGCTGGGCCGGATCTGGCAGGACTACCTGTTTCAGCACAGGGGGGCTCTGATCCTGTCGATCCTGTGCGCAGCCGTCGTCGGCCTCATGTCGGCCACGGCCCTGCAACTGCTGCAGCCGGCTATCGACGGCCTGTTTCTGGACAAGCCGGTGAAGGTCTGGGGTGTCATCACAATTCAGCCGGAAAGGGCCCTGTTCACGATCCCCTCCCTGATCGTGGGCATTGCCGTGATCTGGACGATCGCTGCCCTCGGGCAGGCGGCACTCGTGAACCGGCTGGGCCACAGCATTGTAGGTGACATCCAGGTCCGCCTGTTCGGTGCCATGATCCGAGCCGATCTGGCGCGACTGCGCAGCCAGCATTCCGGCGGATTCGTCTCTTCCGTTCTGTTCGACGCCAATCTGGTGCGCGAGGCCTTCACAAACGGCATCGTCAACTACACCCAGCACGGCCTGACCCTGATCGCCGTCCTCGCCTACATGGCCTCGATCGACTGGCAGCTCACGCTGATCGTCCTGCTGGGTGCACCGCTGGTCAGTCTGATCATCCGTCGCTTTGGCAAGCGCACGAGAAAGGCCACCACAGGCGCGATGAAGGAGACGGAGAACCTGTCGACGGCCCTGATGGAAAATCTCGACGGCGTTCGCCTGATCAAGATCGAGAACCGGGAAGCAGCGGAGGAGTCACGCGTGGCCGAGGTCGTCGCCCGCCGCCAGCGTCATGTCATCAAATCAGCCGATGCGCGCGCGTTCGCCGGACCCTTCTCCAACCTTGTGGCCATGATCATCGTCGCAGCGGTCATGGGCTATGCAGGTTGGCGCGCCCAGTCTGATGACATGACGGTCGGCGCGTTTGCCGCCTACATTGCGCTGCTGATGGCCGCTGGACAGAGCCTGCGGCAGGTCACCAACCTGCAGACGGTGCTGGCGGAAGGACTGACCGCTGCAAACCGCCTGTTCGCCGCCCTCGATATCTCGCCGGAGATTCGTCAGGCCGATACCCCGAAACCACTACCGCCGGGTCCGGTCACGATCAGTTTCGATCGGGTTTCATTCGCCTATTCCCAGGCAGCACCGACCTTGGCTGACATCAGCCTGACTGTGGCACCCGGCGAAACGGTTGCTCTGGTCGGACCCTCGGGTGGCGGCAAGTCGACCATCCTGTCCCTGCTCCCGCGGTTCTATGACGTCACGGGCGGAGCCATCACCCTCAACGGAACCGATCTCCGGGAGCTGAGCCTGACCGAGGTTCGAGACCGGATTGCCCTGGTCACACAGGAACCGTTCCTGTTCGACGATACCCTCGCAGCCAACATCGCCTATGGCCGCCGGGGGGCCACGGAGGCCCAGATTGCCGACGCTGCGCACGCCGCCGCCGCGCACGAGTTCATCATGGCCCTGCCGGAAGGCTATGCCACCCGGGCGGGGGAAGGCGGAATGCGCCTGTCGGGAGGACAGCGCCAGAGGATCGCCATCGCGCGGGCATTTCTGAAGGACGCTCCGATCCTGCTTCTCGATGAAGCCACCTCTGCACTCGATACAGAGAGCGAAGCTCTGGTGCAGGCCGCGCTCGAACGGCTGATGCAGGGCCGAGCGACGCTGATGATCGCGCACCGCCTGTCGACGGTCATGAATGCGGATCGCATCCACGTCATTGAATCGGGCCGTGTGGTCGAGACCGGCAGCCACGCGTCCCTGATCGCGCGCGGCGGCCTCTACAGCCGTCTGGCGCAGCAACAGTCTCTGGACGGGGTGCCCGAGCCGACTGTCGAAACCGTCGCCTGACATGAGGCCGCTCCGAAACCCGGTCATACAGGCGTGTCTCGCCCATATTCTCGCGGGATGGATGACGTTCTGCTTCGCCACGATCCGATGGACCTTTGAAGGTCGCCCGCTCGTCGAACAGGTCTGGCGGGACGGCGGCGGCGTCCTCTGCGCCTTCTGGCATTCACGGATCGCCCTCAGTCCGGCCTCTTGGCCGCTGGACAGGGCCCAGCCAGTGAAGGCTCTGGTGTCGCTGTCTCCGGACGGACAGTTCATTGCCCGTGCCGTGGGGTTGCTGGGCATCCCGTCGGTACGAGGGTCTTCTGCGAACAAGGACAAGTCGGGTCAGGCCAAGGGCGGTGCACAGGCCCTGCGCGACGGCCTGAAGCAGTTGAAGGTCGGTGCGCTGGCGGTCACCCCGGATGGCCCCCGCGGGCCGGCGCGCCAGATGGCCGAGGGGTTGCCATTGCTGGCGAAGATTTCTGGTGCGCCCGTCGTCTTCATCGGCCTGAGCTGCAAGCCGTCCATCCGCCTTAACAGCTGGGACCGGGCCCTCCTGCCGCTTCCCTTCGGCAAGGGTGCGATCGTCTATGATCTGGACCGGTTTCCGCCCAATGGCGACATACCGTCGGTCGTTGCGGAATGGACGGATCGCCTGACCGCTGCCGAAGCCCGCGCCGACGCCATCACGGGGGCTCCACGCCTGTGATGAGCCCAGCCCTCGTCGCCTATCGCCTGTTGACGAAGCTTCTCGAGCCGCTGGCTCCCCGCCTGCTCGACGCCCGCGTCAAACAGGGAAAGGAAGACCATGCCCGTGTCGATGAACGGCTGGGCATTGCGGGCAGCCCCCGTCCCGCTGGCGATCTTGTCTGGCTGCATGGTGTCAGCGTTGGCGAAACCCTGTCGTTGCTGCCAGTCGTGGAACGCTTTCAGAAGCTCAGGCCCGACCTGACCCTTCTTGTGACGTCGGGCACGCGCACCTCGGCCGAACTTCTTGGCCGCCGGTTGCCACAGGGCGTCATTCACCAGTTTGCGCCGGTCGACGGTCCCGTCGCCGTGTCACGGTTTCTCGATCACTGGCAACCCGGCCTTGGCGTCTTCGTCGAAAGCGAACTCTGGCCAAACCTGATCACGGCAGCCAGGACGCGCGGCGTCAGGCTCGCCCTCGTCAGCGCCAGGATCACCGAGAAGACAGCCGATGGCTGGCGAAAGGTGCCGGGCATGGCCCGGCAGATCCTGTCCGCCTTTGACCGCGTCATGCCCCAGGACGAGGCCTCTGCTGCACGGCTCGAGGCGCTCGGCGCCCGGATCGACGGGTTGGTGAACCTGAAACTGTCCGGCGGGCCCCTGCCCCACGACACAGCCGCCTTCAGCCATCTCTCGGCGGCCATAGGCGACAGGCCCGTCGTGGTCGCCGCCAGTACCCACCCGGGCGAGGAACTGGCCATCGTCCACGCCCTTGATGGTCTGGCGGACCGCATCTGCCTGATTCTGGTCCCGCGCCATCCCGAGAGAGGAACAGAGATCGCAACCGCCCTGACGCGTGAGGGCTATCGGTTCGTCCTGCGGTCCCGGGGCGGCAAGCTTGGTGCGGATACGGACCTCTATGTGGCCGATACCCTTGGTGAGCTGGGCCTGTTCCTGCGTCTGGCCGATGTGGTCGTCATGGGCGGGAGCTTTGGTTCCAGTCTCGCGCTTGCACCGGTGGGCGGGCATAATCCGCTGGAGCCCGCGCGGCTTGGCAAGCCGATGATCGCAGGGCCCGATGCTGCAAACTGGGCAACCGTCACGGCCGATCTGCGCACGGCGGGCGGTCTGTCGGTCGTCGAGCACCCGGCCGATCTGACAGTGATCATTTCTGCCCTGCTTGCCGATCCAGCGACAGCCCGCGCCATGGGTGAGCGCGCCAGGCGGGCAGCAGCGGATGCCGGAGCCGGCCTCGAGCGCCTGTGGGATGGGCTCCAGGCCCTGCTTCCGCCGGATCGCGGATCGGCACGCCCATGAAGCTGTCCACGCCCCGCTGGTGGTACGAGCGCAACCCGAAACATGCGCGCATCACCCGAATGCTGCTCAAGCCCGCATCATGGCTCTGGGCCACAGCCACCGCCTGCCGCATTGCCTGCGCTCGACCTGTCGACGTTGGCATTCCGGTAATTTCTGTCGGCAATCTCACCGTCGGTGGATCCGGCAAGACCCCGGTCGCCCGCGAAATCCTCCGCCTGCTACGCACGCAAGACATCAACGCCCAGGCCCTGTCTCGCGGGTACGGCGGACGCCTGGAAGGGCCGGTTCAGGTCAACTCTGCCAGCCACTCAGCCGCGGATGTCGGCGATGAACCGCTGATGCTGGCGGCGGACGCGCCGGTCTGGATCGCGCGTGATCGTGTTGCCGGCGCGCGCGCTGCAATCCTCGCCGGGGCTGGGGCGCTGGTCCTGGACGATGCCCACCAGAATATGGCGCTGCGAAAGACACTGAGCCTCATCGTCGTCGATGGCGAAACCCGAGCCGAAGAATGGCCCTTCGGCGATGGATCGGTCTTTCCGGCCGGCCCCATGCGCGAGCCGTTACGGGCGGGTCTTGAGCGTGCCGATGCGGTCGTGGTGCTGCTGCCGGCCGATCATCCAGCCCCTGAGTCCGATCTGATCGCCCTGTTCCGCGAGCTGCCCGTGTTCATCGCCCGACTGATGCCCGTAGGGCCACCGCCGCAGGGCCCTCAGGTCGGGTTTGCCGGGATCGCCAAACCATGGAAGGTCGAGCGCGCACTTGTCGCCGCCGGGTGCGACCTGAAGGATTTCGCGCCCTTTCCAGACCACGCCAACTACCGTGAGGAGGACCTGGTCTTCCTTCGCGATCGTGCGGCGCTGTTTGATGCTGGTCTGGTCACGACTGAGAAAGACTGGGTGCGCCTGCCCCCCGCATGGCGCACCCGCGTCACTTCATGGCCGGTCGTGGCCCGCTTTGATGATGAAGCCGGCTTTGTGGCCTGTCTCATCCGCGCCGCCCAAAATCCGGCCTGACCTCACCCCAGCAGGGCCAGAAGGGCCTTGGCCGCTTCTTCAGACGATTGAGGGTTCTGGCCCGTCACGAGCTTGCCGTCAGTGACCACATGGGACGACCAGTCTGCGCCCTTTGAGTAGTCGCCGCCGTTGGCCTTGAGCATGTCCTCGACAAGGAACGGGACGATGTCCGTCAAGCCGACGGCCTCCTCTTCGGAGTTGGTGAAGCCCGCGACCTTGCGGCCCTTGACCAGGAATGCGCCGTCCGCGGCCTTTACATGCCGAAGCACGCCCGGAGCATGACACACGGCACCGATCGGCTTGTTGCTGCTGGCAAAGGCTTCGATCAGTTTGATCGAGGTCTGGTCTTCGGCGAGATCCCACAGGGGTCCGTGACCGCCGGGATAGAAGACGGCATCGAAATCATCGGCCTTGACGCTGTCCAGTCGGACGGTTTCGGCAAGCGCCTTTTGAGCGGCATCATCGTCCTTGAACCGGCGGGTGGCATCCGTCTGGGCGTCAGGCTCGTCGCTCTTGGGATCCAGGGGTGGCTGGCCTCCCTTTGGTGACGCCAGAACAACATCGGCGCCAGCATCCTTGAGGACATAATACGGCGCAGCGAACTCCTCGAGCCAGAAACCGGTCTTCTTGCCGGTGTCGCCAAGTTGGTCGTGCGAGGTCAGAACCATCAGAATATTCATGGGGCCGTCTTTCGTTGGGGGAAAGCTCCAGATGGGGTCCCTCCGGTGTCATCGCCACCCACGCATACGAAAACGGGCCCGATGGTTTCCCACCGGACCCGCTTCGACAGCCGCTGCCCCCTGACCGGAGGCAGCGGAAACAGGATCGAACTTACTTGATTTCGATCTTGGCGCCGGCTTCTTCCAGCTTCTTCTTGATTTCGTCGGCGGTCTGCTTGGAGACGTTCTCGACGACGTTGGTCGGAGCAGCTTCGACCAGGTCCTTGGCTTCTTTCAGACCCAGGTCCGAACGCACGCCACGGACTTCCTTGATCACGTTGATCTTCTTGTCGCCGCCGTCGACCAGGACAACGGTGAACTCGGTTTGCTCTTCAGCAGCTTCGGCAGGGGCAGCAGCGCCACCGGCAGGCATCGCCATGGCGACGGGAGCAGCAGCAGAGACGCCCCACTTTTCTTCAAGCAGCTTGGACAGTTCGGCAGCTTCGAGGACGGTCAGCTTGGACAGGTCTTCGACGATCTTGGACAGGTCGGTCATTTCGGATTTTCCTTCGGAAGATGAGGTTTAGAGATTTGCGAAGATGGAAGGGTCGCTTACGCGGCGTCCTTGGTGGCATAGGCGCTGAACACGCGGGCCAGTTGGGAAGCCGGAGCCTGAACAACACCGGCAACCTTGGTCGCAGGTGCATTGAGCAGGCCAAGCAGCGAAGCGCGGATCTGATCCAGCGAAGGCAGTTTCGACAGCGTCGAGATGCCCGCAGCGTCCAGAACCTTGTCACCCATGAAGCCACCCTGGACGACGAACTTGTCGTTGCCCTTGGCGAATTCTGCGGTGACCTTGGCGGCAGTCACGGCGTCCGGTGCATAGGCGATGCCCACCGGACCCTTGAACAGGGCGTGGTGCGCCGAGCCTTCGGATACGTCGAGCGCCTTGAGCGCCAGGCGGTTCTTGACCACCTTGAATGCGCCGCCTTCCTTGCGGAGGCGTCCACGCAGGTCTTCCATGTCCGCAACGGTCAGGCCCAGGTTATGGGCCACGACCACGGCACCGGCGTCTGCGAACACGCCCTTGAGCGTCTCGATCGACTCGGCTTTTTGTGCGCGGTCCATTGCGGTCTCCAGTCTAGAGTTCGCCGCCGGGCTTATTCCCGAAGACGATATGGTCGGATCAGCGCACGTTTCCGCGCGACGACCAGACCGGTAGCGATGTCCGAAGGATGCGTCCGACGTGGGTCCGTCCCGGATCGCGGGACCGACGGCTGCCTTTGCGTCCCCATCTCCCCACGGTACCAGAGGGCTCTCTGGCGCTTACGGCTCGGGTGACCCCCGTGCCCCACGGTTCTCGGACAGGACCGTCGGGACCGGGGTCACGACGGGAAGGGGCGCTCTATACACGCTGCTGCCGCGAACTCAAGGCCGATCTTGCCGCTAAGTCCAACTCCCTGAGCATCTGCGACGCCCGTTTCCCAACGGCCACAGGACACAATAATATCCAGAGTACCGTTCGATGACCAATGCTTCCCGTTGACCTGTGTGCGCTGACGGCAGAGACAGAACGCGAGTCTCCTAAGGCGAGGGACGCGCACTATGGACCCCATGACCGATCAGGCGGACTATCTCCGGCGCGCAGGTGAGGCCTTGGCCCGCAAGGACACGGCCACCGCGATTGGACTGCTCGATCGCGCCGATGCCATCGCACCAAGCCATGGCGGTACTCTCAACCGTGCGCTCGCTCTTCGGCTGAACGGGGACTTCCGCGGCGCTCTCGTACAGATCGATCGGGCGCTTGCAATGCAGCCCTATGATTTCGTGGCCCTGCTGTCGAAGGCATCCCTGCTGGAAAAGGTAGGACAGGCGCGAGCGGCCGTGCCCGTCTATCGCAACGCGCTGAAAATCGCACCGCCAAGGGAACGCTGCCCGCCAGGTCTGATCGCTCAGATCGACTACGCCACCGATCTTGTCCGCCGTGACGCCGAGGCCCTGAGGGAGCACATGCGCCGCGCAGTTGTTGAGTTGCGAGACACGGTCGATGCCGTAACGCTGGACCGGTTCGATGAGGGCCTGGACATCTATGCCGGGCTGAAGGTCGCGCCAAGGCAGGAACCGATCCTTCTGAACTACCCTCGCCTGCCCGCCATTCCCTTCTATGACCGGGCACTCTTCCCCTGGCTGGGCGAGCTCGAGGCTGCCACGCCATTGATCCAGGACGAACTGGCCACGCTGTTGGACACGGCCTTCGACGAGTTTGCCCCCTATATCGCCTATCCGCCCGAGGCTCCGGTCAATCAGTGGGGCGAGTTGAACCACTCCCGCAAATGGACCTCGCTGTTCCTCTGGAAGGATGGCCAACGCCAGTCTGACGTCTGTGCCCGCTGTCCGGGCACCACGGCCCTGCTGGAGAGCCTGCCCATGGCCCGGCAGGAGTCCTTTGCTCCGACGGCAGTGTTCTCGGCGCTGGAGCCCCATACTCACATCCCGCCCCACACAGGCTCGGCCAATGTGCGCCTGCTCTGCCATCTGCCCCTCATCCTGCCGGGCCCCGCGCGCTTCCGGGTCGGCAACACAACCCGTGACTGGGAGATCGGCCAGGCCTGGGTGTTCGACGACACGATCGAGCACGAAGCCTGGAACGACGCCGATGCCCTTCGTGTGATCCTGATCTTCGACGTCTGGAACCCGTTCCTCGCCGAAGGTGAAAAGGCCCTGATCACGGCGATGATGCAGGCCCAGCGTCAGTACATGATGCTGCCCTGAAGCCATGAAAAAGGGCGGTGGCCTTGCGACCACCGCCCCGTTTCATTTGCGATCAAACGACCCTCAGGCCGTCAGCGACGCCGGATCGACCTTCACGCCCGGGCCCATCGTGGACGACAGGGTGATGCGCTTGACGTAGGTCCCCTTGGCACCGGCCGGCTTGGCCTTCTGCAGGGCGTCGACGTAAGCCTTGACGTTCGCTTCGAGGGCTTCCTGGGTGAAGGAGGCCTTGCCGATACCTCCGTGAGCAATACCGGCCTTCTCGACGCGAAACTCGACGGCACCGCCCTTGGCGTCCTTGACGGCCTGGGCGACGTTCGGGGTCACGGTTCCGACCTTGGGGTTGGGCATCATGCCGCGCGGGCCGAGCACCTTACCCAGACGACCAACGAGGGCCATCATGTCCGGCGAGGCGATGACGCGATCGAAGTCCATGAAGCCGCCATTGATCCGCTCGTACAGATCTTCGGCACCCACGACGTCGGCGCCGGCCGCAAGGGCTTCGGCGGCCTTGGCGTCCTTGGCGAAGACGGCGACGCGAACGTCACGGCCTGTGCCCGACGGCAGGTTGACCACGCCGCGGACCTGCTGGTCAGCGTGACGGGGATCGACACCAAGGTTGACGGCGATCTCGATCGACTCATCGAACTTGGCCGATGCGTTGTCCTTGACCATCTTCACGGCGTCGGAGCAGGCCAGCAGGGCGACGTTGTCGTGCGTGCGGGCCTGGATGCGCTTTGTTGACTTGGCCATGGCTTACTTCTCCACCACGTTCAGGCCCATCGCGCGGGCCGAGCCTTCGATGATCTTGGCCGCAGCCTCGATGTCGTTGGCGTTCAGATCCTTCATCTTCTTCTCGGCGATCTCGCGCAGCTGCGTGCGGGTAACCTTGCCGACCGTCTCGCGGCCCGTGAGCTTGGCGCCGGATGTGATGCCGACGGCCTGCTTCAGATAGTGGGTCGCGGGCGGGGTCTTGGTGACGAAGGTAAAGCTTTTGTCCTGGTAGACCGTGATCACGGTCGGCAGGGGCGTGCCTTTGACTTCCTTCTCGGTACGCGCGTTGAACTCCTTGACGAAGCCCATGATGTTGACGCCGCGCTGTCCGAGTGCCGGCCCGATCGGGGGCGAAGGCGTTGCGGAACCGGCTGGCACCTGCAGCTTGATATAGCCGAGGATCTTCTTGGCCATTGGTCTCTCCTGATGAAGGTCCGGGGTTCAGTCCGGGCCGGTGAGCCGTGGTGCGGCATGGCTGCCTCCCACGGATTTGTCCCACAGCCGGAGCTATGGGAGGCGCGCGTGTAGCAGAGGGGGGAACGCGAAGCAACGCATCCCCTCGCCGACGTGAGATGGGAAGATAGCGGGCCTTTAGCCCGCGTTCTTTTCGACCTGATTGTATTCGAGGTCGACGGGCGTGGGACGGCCAAAGATCGATACGGCGACGCGCAGGCGGGCCGCGCCTTCGTCCACGCTCTCGACCTGGCCTTCGAAGCTGGCAAACGGTCCGTCGATGACCTTGACGGTTTCGCCGATGTCGAAGCGGATCGTGGGCTTGGGACGCTCGACGCCTTCCTGCACCGCACCGATGATGTTCTGGACTTCGCGCTCCGACACGGGCAGCGGCTTGGTGCCGCCTGCAGCGCCAAGGAAGCCCGTGACCTTGGGCGTGTTCTTGACCAGGTGATACGCGTCGTCAGTCAGTTCCATCTTCACCAGCACATAGCCAGGGAAGAACTTGCGCTCGGAATTCACCTTGCGGCCACGACGGATCTCGACGACGTCCTCGGTCGGAACCAGGATTTCGGAGAAACAGTCGGACAGGCCCTGCTGTTTGGCCTGATCGGTCAAGTGCTGGGCCACCTTCTTTTCGAAGTTGGAATAGGCGTGGACGATGTACCACTTGTGCCGCGGGTTGGTGGCGGGCTTGGTGTCGAGTGCGACGTCGGTCATGGGGGAGCCCTCCTCAGGAGCCGAACGAGATGATCTGGCGGAACGCGAAGCCAAGGCCCGTGTCCACGATCCAGAAGAAAATGGCGGCTAGAACAACCATGATGAACACCATCACCGACGTGATCCAGGTTTCCTTGCGCGAAGGCCATACGATCTTGCGACCCTCGGCCTGGACCTGGCTGACAAACTGGCCAGGCGAGGTGCGTTTCTTGGGCGCAGGCGCATCGACGGTGACCGTCTGACCGGCTGCCGCGCTCTGGACCTTGGCCCCCATCGAGGGGCGACGTCCGCCGGGTGTCTTGGCCTTGGCCATCAGGGTCTCTTCATCGTCTTGGTCCTGTCGCCCCAGATGGGGACTTCCACACGGATACGACAGGGGATGGCAGGAGTTGGGGGATTCGAACCCACGACCCCCGGTTTTGGAGACCGGTGCTCTACCAGCTGAGCTAAACTCCTAGGGTCCCGTACGGACGACCTACATCTCGGGTTACCCCTCGACGCACGCCATTCGCCAGAGCGGGGCGTATGCCTGACTGGCTTGGCGTTTTCAAGCGCAAACCGGACGAAGCCTCAGTCGTCGAAATGCTCGGCGACGGCGCGAGCCTCGTCTTCACGCTTCACGATCTGACGGAAGATCAGCTTGTCGATGCGGCGATCGTCCATATCGATGATCTCGACCTCGAACCGACCGAGCTGAAGAATTTCGCCCTCATCGGGCACGCGCGACAGTTGGTGGAGCACCAGTCCTGCGATGGTGTGGAAACCTTCGGCTTCCCCGAAATCTTCACCAAGGATGTCGGCAAGCTCATCCAGATCCGTCTGGCCATCGACCGCCCAGGATCCGTCCTCACGCTGCCGCACCATCTGCTCGGCGTCGTCGTGCCCCTCGTCAAAGTCTCCGGCGATCATTTCCAGCAGGTCGGTCGCCGTCACGACGCCCTCGAAGGCTCCGAACTCGTCGACCAGAAAGGCCATGTGGACCTTGGAAGACTTCAGGATCTCCAGCGCCTTGAGCACCGAGGTCGACTGGGGAATGAAGGCCGGAAGCTGAATATGCTTCTCGATATTGAACTCGCCATTGTCCAGCAGGCTGTCCAGCAGGTCCTTCTTGTGGACCACGCCAAGCGGATTATCGACGTCGCTTTCACGGGCCACAACGATCCGGGAATAGGGACAGGTTCTCACCTCTTCGCGCAGGACAGCATCGGAATCATCGAGTGCGACCCAGAAAACCTGGTGGCGCGGTGTCATGGCGACCCGAATCGGGCGGTCGCCCAGACGCAGGATTTCCTCGATCATCGTCTGCTCTTCAGGTTCGATCAGGCCCGCCGAGGTACCCTCGGCGATCATGGTTTCGACCTCCTCCTGGGTCACGTCAGAACCATCCCGGTCCTTCACGCCCATCAGTTTCAGGATCGCGGAGGTGGACGAGGTGAGCAGAAGAACGAACGGATAAAGGACGATGGCAACGGTCGAAATAGGCGCCGCCATCTTGGAGGCGATGCTTTCGGGGAAGATCAGGGCGAGCCGCTTTGGGACCAGCTCGCCGACGATAAGCGAAACATAGGTGATGCAGATAACGACAAGCGCCGTCGAGAACACCTCGGTGTAGGCCGCCACCGCCGGAAATGACGCTTCGAGAATCAGATTGAGCTCGCCGGCGATCGTGGCCTGACCATACGCACCCGCAAGAATGCCGATCGACGTGATCCCCACCTGAACGGCAGACAGAAAATGAGTCGGGTTTTCTGCCAGCTTGAGTGCGGCGCGTGCTCCCTTGTCTCCGCGCTCGGCCCGGCTCTGGAGCTTGGACTTTCGGGACGAAACGACCGCCAGCTCAGTCATGGCGAACACGCCGTTAAGCACTACGAGGAGCACAACGACGACAGTGGCGATCAGTAACATCGAGGGGGTTTTGAAACCGGCGCGGCGCGACAGTCGGCATCCGCAGGGACTCTCTTAGTCGAGGTCCGCCCTTTTCGCCATGATTTCCTTGCTGTCACCCCAGCCGAACGGCTTCGATCGAGACATGGGCCGCAGTCTGAACCCTGTCGATGGTCGCGCAGGCGGACATCCCGATCAGCGTGCCGACAAAAATTCCGATGTGCAGGGCGCGTCGCATGCTTAACAGGTCCTTAATCTTCGTTAACGGACCTAGCTTTCAAAAACGCTTGGATGGCAAGAGATCTCGCCTGTCAGGCGTAAGTGCAGGGCAGCATTCCGGTCGGGCCGCAAAGGCGGCGGCAAGTTTTTTTATGGCCAAGCTGAGGCCAAAGCATCCTCGATACGTAGCTTTGGTTCCACTGGAGGAACAAAGCCGTGTCCAAGACCGATCTGATTCTGAATGCGCTCGACGCACGTGTTAAACGTCGCGATGATCGTCGAAATTTCTTCAAGCTCAGCGGCGGATTTGCTGTAGGGGCCGCCGGCGGTGCTGTCCTCAGCGCGTGCGGCAGTTCGGCCGGAAATGCCATCGCACAAAACCCGCCACCCAGTAACGAAGCTGCCGACTTCGCCGTTCTGAACTTTGCGCTGAACCTGGAATATCTTGAGGCGCAGTTCTATTCCTTTGCCGCATTCGGCACAGGCCTCGCTGGAACCGACCTTACAGGTGTGGGGACGCAAGGAGCGGTGACTGGCGGGCGTCAGGTTGCATTCGTCGATCCGGTCGTCCGGCAATACGCCAACGAGATCGCTCAGGATGAAATCGTCCACGTCAAATTCCTGCGCCAGGTGCTTGGAAGCAACGCCGTTGCCCAGCCAGCCATCGATGTCGGGGTCGGGCCGAATTCGGCCTTCTCGAACGCGGCTCGCGCGGCAGGGCTGATTGGCGCAGGGGCCACCTTTGACCCCTACGCCTCAGACGAGAACTTCCTGCTTGGTGCCTATATCTTCGAGGACGTCGGCGTCACGGCCTATAAGGGGGCATCACCGCTCCTGAACAACAAGACCTATCTGGAAGCCGCGGCCGGCATTCTGGCAGCAGAAGCGTATCACGCCGGTCTCGTTCGTACGGTTCTCTATGCCAAGGGCGTTGCAACCCCGGCGCTTCGCACAGGCGCGGACGCCATCTCCAACGCGCGCGACAGCCTCGATGGCTCGACGGATCTGGATCAGGGCATCAGCCCGACCGGAGCCGGCAACACCGCAGCTTCGAATATCGTACCGCTCGACGCCAACGGCATTGCCTACAGCCGGACGACCCAGCAAGTCCTGAACATCGTCTATCTGACGGCTGCAGCCAGCGCGACCAGCGGTGGGTTCTTCCCCGCCGGGCTGAACGGATCGATTCGCAGCACCTGATCCCCGGAACTGCGATCGATTGGGCCCGCCCTCCAGCCAGCGGGCGGGCCTTTTTGATTCAGCGGTCGTCGCGATGAACGACGCCGGCCCTCATCACGAACCGCATCCGCTCCAGTTCGCTCACGTCCGCCAATGGATCACCGCGCACAGCCACCAGATCGGCTGGCATGCCCGGAGCAATCCGGCCCGCCTCGTTCGCAAGTTGAAGGTGGGCCGCTGCGTCCACTGTCGCCGCTTGAATCGCTTCAAGCGGTGTGAGGCCCGCACGAACGAGGAGCGTGAACTCCTGGGCATTGTCACCATGCGCAGACACTCCGGAGTCCGTTCCGAACGCGATCCGCACACGGCCCTGATGAGCACGACGGGCCATGTCCAACATCTTGGGTCCCGCCTCCAGGGCCTTGGCAGTCTGGGCGGGCGTGAAGAAATTGTCCGGGCCTGACGCGACCCGCGCCACGAAATCACCCGCAAGCAGGGTCGGCACGAGATAGACGCCCTCGCGTCGGAAAAGCTGGATCGATTCGTCGTCGAGATAGGTCCCGTGCTCGATCGAATCGCCACCAGCCTTCAGGAAGGCATTGATACCGTCGGCACCATGGGCATGAGCTGTGACCTGCCGCCCCATCCGATGAGCCACTTCGACGATCGACGCCAGTTCGTCCTCGGTAAACTGCTGGCTTAGCCCGGCCGCCGTATTCGAAAGGACGCCCCCCGTCGCCGTGATCTTGATGATGTCCGCTCCGGCGCGCACCTGCAGCCGGACCGCACGACGACAGTCCTCGGCACCCGAACAGACGCTTTCCGGCGATAGCAGGTGCATGACGTCTTCGCGGAAGCCATTGATGTCCCCGTGCCCGCCATGGACCGACACCGCCGAACCCGAGGCAATGATCCGGGGCCCGGGCACATCTCCGCGTCGAACCGCGTCTCGCAGGGCAAAGATCGCTTCGTTGCTGGCTCCGAGGTCTGCAACCGTGGTGAAGCCGGCCATCAATGTCCTGCGAGCGTATCGGGCTCCGACCATCGCCTGCTCGGCATTGGACTGGGTAACTTCCTCAAGCCGTCCGTTCGGATTCTGCTGGCTGGTCAGGTGGACATGGCTGTCGATCAGGCCCGGCAGCACAAAACCGTCCCTCAGATCGATGACCCGTCCTTCGCCAACGAAGCCATCTCGGATCTCGACCACCCGAGTGCCTTCGATCACGATAGTTTTATCGCGCAGTACAGTCCCGGTTTCCGGATCGGCCAGAAGTCGCCCCACTTGCACGAACGTGGGTTGGACCGGGGCTGGCCCTGTCGCTGTGGTCTGGCCTGATTGCGCCAGCGCCGGCGCGGCGCAGACCACAATCGCGGCCACAATCATCGAAAGTCTCGTCATGTTCAGTCCCCTTGTCCTGCCGCTCACCATAACGACCCCGGGCCGATCGCCAAGGCTCGGGTTGATTGGGTCACCGGCTTGGTGAACAACCCGAATTCGGTTGGTCATGGGCAAGGGCGTTGCATGCAGCTTTCACGGCGCGGTTTGATCTTCGGTGGCACAGCTATTTTGGGCGGTTGCGCAACAGCGGACATCGCGCCAGTCGCGGAGGCCCTTCAGGCTCCAGCAGCGATGACTGTTCTGGCCCCGGTCGGTACCCGAGTCGCAGCGCAGATATCACCAAGGCCGCTCGATCCGTCGGGGGTTGTTCGAAGCGATCTGATGCAGCGCGCGATGGCGGCGCTGGACATTCATCACCGCCGAATCCCGCTTCGCGACCGGATGTATCTCGTCGACTTCCAGAAATACTCGGGCGAACCCCGACTTTATGAGGTCGACCTGTTGCAGGGCGAAGTCGTCGCGTTCCGCACGACGCACGGCCGGGGCTCGGATCCAACGCATTCCGGTTTCGCCCGCGATTTCTCAAACACTCCGGACAGCTTCATGTCCTCGCTTGGAGCCTACGCCACGGCCGGACCGGGCTGGGGAACCCTGCAGGGGCCGAATGTGCTGCTAGACGGACTGGAATACTCCAATGATCGGGCGCGGGAACGGGCGATCATTGTCCACGGCGCCGACTATGCCGATCCGGACTTTCTGGCGCGCGAAGGCAAGCTCGGCCGGTCGTACGGCTGTTTCTCACTCGCCCATGCCGATCTGCCGACCTTGCGGGAGCGGATGGGTGAAGGCCGGCTGCTGTTCGCAACAGCCTGATTGAAAGGCGACTGGTCAGCAGCCTGATCTGACGTGACAATGGGGCATGTCCGATCGCCCCGCCGTCCTGATCATGCAGCGTCACCTTGGTCCGGTGACCGCCTTCCTCGAAAGCTTCTGCAGCGTCTATCGCCTGTGGGAAGGTCCGCCGATCGAAGCGCAAGCCGATGTGCGCGCGGTCGTGGTGGCGGGCGAGTTCCCGCTGGACAAGGACCTGATCGGGCGCCTGCCAAACCTGAGGCATATCGCCTGTTTCACCGCTGGCTATGACGGCATCGATGTCGACTGGTGCCATGCGAGGGGCCTGACCGTTACCCATGCGCCGGGCGTGAACCATGAAGATGTCGCTGACCATGCCATCGGCCTCATCCTCGCGGCGCGGCGGCGGATCGTCGATGGCGACCAGAAGGTGAAGGACGGCACATGGCTTCTCGACGACCGGCTGATGACCCGGTCACTGAAAGGCCAGAAACTGGGTATCGTCGGGCTGGGCGACATAGGACAGGCGGTCGCCCGCCGCGCTGAACCCATGCGGATGACGATCGCCTGGTGGGGACCTCGCGTGAAGGACAGCCCCTGGCCCCGGGCACCCAGTCTGCTGGCGCTCGCACGGGAGAGCGACATCCTGATGGTGGCCTGCCGGGCAGACGACACCAACCGCGGCCTGATCTCTGCCGAGGTCATCGAGGCGCTTGGTCCGGATGGGCTTCTTGTCAACGTTGCCCGCGGCCAACTCGTTGACGAAGACGCATTGATCACAGCCCTGAAAGACGGACGCCTGGGTCAGGCAGCACTGGACGTCTTTCTGGACGAGCCGACCGATCCGGCACGCTGGGCCGACGTGCCGAACGCCGTGCTGACCCCGCATACGGGCGGTGCGACGTCAGAGGCGGTTCAGGGCATGCTCATGCTGCTGGTCCAGAATCTCCAGGCGGTTCTCAATGGTGCACCTGCGGCAACGCCTGTCAGGTCCTAATCTCCGGATGGGTCACCCATCGGCGGCATTTGATCGCCAGACGGCGGTGAACCGAATCCGCCCCCAGGGCGGCCTGGAAACGACGGCCGTTCGTCTGAGGAAACGAGACCGTCTCCATTCCTGTCCTGTTCGCGAAACCGCGCAGTCGCAGAGACGCGCATTTCCTCGCGGGTGATCCGGCGGTCGCCGTCGGAATCAGCGGAAGCAAACATCTGGCCCATCGGTCCGGCACCGCGACCGCCGCCCTGCCCCGGCCCACCGGGCCCTTGTCCGCCCTGGCCCGGTCTGCCCTGTCCCTGAGCGCGCTGGCCCATCGCTGCGATCTCGGGTTCGGTGATGGCACCGTCCCGGTCTGCGTCGAGACGGTCAAACATGCGGTCCGATCGCTGAAGCGAGACCTCCAGAGTTTCCGGCGGGATCATGCTGCCTCTGACCTGCGCGGCTGCGGCACCGACGCCAACACCCAGAAGTCCAAGCCCGATCAGGGCGCTGGGGATGATCTTGTGTTCCATGGCGAACTCCGAAGCCGTTGTTCATCCAACGCGTCAGGCTGGATGATCCGTCGCCCGGATTGCAGGAACACGAAGGAACAACACAGCTTTACCCTTGCCAAATCATATAAGGATATCGTTATATGATTTTATGGCCCTGACAGCAGACCAGACAGTGGACGCCTTGCGTGCCGCCGGAGAGCCGACACGGCTGCGGGTGCTGGCCCTCCTGTCAGCCGAGGAATTGTCGGTGATGGAATTGTCCCGCGTCCTCGACCAGAGCCAGCCGCGAGTGTCCCGCCATCTTAAGCTGATGACCGACGCCGGGCTGATCGAGCGTTTCCCTGACGGCGCGCGTGTCTTCTATCGCATCAGTGCAGATCCGCAGACCCATCGACTGGTCGACATGATTCTGGACCTTCTGGATGATGCGGAGGGTCTCGCCGACCATGAACGTCTCGAGCAGGTGCGGACCGAGCGCGCCGCTGCTGCTGCGGCCTATTTCGAGAAGGTTGCACCGCAGTGGGACCGGATCCGGTCCTTGTATGTGGCCGAAACGGCCGTGGAAGCGGCTATCGAAACCGCTGCAGGACCGGGTCCGTTTCAGCGGGTTGTCGACCTGGGAACAGGCTCGGGGCGGATGCTGACACTCCTCGGGAAACGAGCATTGATGTCAATCGGGCTCGACCTCAGCCACAACATGCTGAATATCGCCCGGACCAATGTGACCCGCGCCGGACTGGACAGGGTCGAGTTGCGGCATGGCGACATCTTCGCCACGCGGTTGCCGGCTCAAAGCGCCGATCTGGTACTGGTCCATCAGGTTCTGCACTATCTGGTCGATCCCCAGGCCGCCGTTCTGGAAGCCGCGCGTCTGGTAGGACCAGCCGGACGTCTGCTGATCATCGACTTCGCGCCCCACGAACTGGAAAGTCTCCGCGAAGAGCACCAGCATCGCCGCCTCGGTTTCTCCGATGAAGAGATCGCACGGTGGCTTGCCGATGCCGGCCTCGCACCCGAGCAGCCGGTGGCTCTGCCACCTGACACGGACGGCCTTACCGTAACCATCTGGCCCGCGACCCGCCCGACCCTGTTAGAGAGACAAGCCGCATGACGGCCGAAATCGTTTACTCCGCTGCCCCGGCGCAGGGCCCCGGCCCCGCTGCGACCCTGGCCGAGGCTCGCGCGCTGCTTCTCTCTCCGCTGGGACCGGTCGCGCGGGCGGGCGAAAACGCAAACCCCGTTCAGGTGTCGTTCGAGTTCTTCCCGCCGAAGACCGATGAAGCCGAGGCCAATCTGTGGAAGGCCGTTCGCCGCCTGGAGCCGCTGAACCCGGCCTTCGTTTCGGTGACCTATGGTGCGGGCGGCTCGACGCGCGAGCGCACGCACCGAACGGTCCAGCGGATGCTCGCCGAGACGACCCTGAAGCCTGCCGCTCACCTGACCTGCGTCGAAGCCAGTCGTGACGAGGTCGATCAGGTCATTGCGGACTACAAGTCCATCGGCGTGGATCACATCGTGGCCCTGCGCGGGGATCCCCCTGGCGGCGCAGGTATCGGTGGGGCTTATCGGCCGCGCGAAGACGGTTACGCCAATGCCACCGAACTCGCACAGGCGATCCAGCGCATCGGCGGATTCCAGACGACGGTCGGGGTCTATCCGGAGAAGCATCCGGAAAGTCCGTCGATCGAGCATGACATCGATGTCCTGAAGGCCAAGGTCGACGCGGGGGCGACGCGTGCCCTCAGCCAGTTCTTCTTCGACATCGACGCCTTCCTGCGGTTCCGCGACCGCATCCAGGCCGCCGGGGTGACCATCCCGCTGATTCCCGGGATCATGCCGGTGTCGAACTTTGGCGGGCTGCAGCGGATGAGCGCAGCCTGCGGAGCCTCGGTCCCCGCTTGGCTGGCCTCGCATTTCGACGGGCTGGACGACGACCCGGAGACCCGCAAGCTGCTTGCCGCCTCGGTTGCCGCCGAAACCTGCGCCCGGCTGCAGGAAGAAGGCTTTTCCGATTTCCACTTCTACACCCTGAACCGTGCGGACCTCGTCTATGCGATCTGTCGCGTGCTGGGCGTTCGCGAACAGAAAGTGGCTGCATGACCCGCGCCGATCGCATTGCCGCACTCCATGCTGCAGCAAAGGAACGGATCCTCGTTCTGGACGGATCGTGGGGGGTCATGATCCAGCGGCGCGAGTTGTCCGAAGATGATTTCCGCGGCGAACGGTTCGCCGACCACATCGGGCAGATGAAGGGCAACAACGACATCCTGTGCATCACCCGCCCGGATGTCATCGCGGACCTGCACGACCAGTATTTCGCCGCGGGTGCCGACATCTCGGAGACGAATACCTTCTCGGCCACGACGATCGCCCAGGACGACTATCACCTCGATGAGCAGTCGGTGTGGGACATCAATCTGGAAGGCGCAAAGCTGGCAAGGGCCTCGGCCGACCGCTGGACGGCGAAGGAGCCGCACAAGCCGCGCTTCGCCGCCGGATCGATCGGCCCGCTGAACAAGATGCTATCGATGTCGTCGGACGTGAACGACCCCGGCGCGCGGCTGGTGACCTTCGATCAGGTCTACGAGGCCTATCGCCACCAGGTGCGGGCCCTGAACGAGGGCGGGGTCGATCTGTATCTGATCGAGACCATCACCGACACGCTGAACTGCAAGGCCTGTATCAAGGCCATCAAGGACCTTGAGGACGAGGGCATGGACGCCCTGCCAATCTGGATTTCCGGGACCATCACCGACCGGTCCGGCCGGACCCTGTCAGGCCAGACCGCCGAGGCCTTCTGGAACAGCGTGCGTCACGCCAAGCCCTTCGCAGTCGGGTTCAACTGCGCCCTGGGTGCCGATCTGATGCGGCCGTTCATTGCCGAACTGAGCCGCGTCGCCGATACGCTGGTGGCCGCATACCCCAATGCCGGCCTGCCCAATGCCATGGGCCAGTACGATGAGGAACCACACCAGACCGCCCACTTCATCGAGGAATGGGCCGCGTCCGGGCTGGTCAACATTGTTGGCGGCTGCTGTGGCACGACGCCCGATCACATCCGGCATACAGCAGACGCCGTATCAAAACTGCCGACACGAGACATTCCGGAACGACCGGTCGCGATGCGGCTGTCAGGACTGGAACCGTTCGAGATGGTGGCATGAACGGAACACAGTCATGAGACCCACCTTCATCAACGTCGGCGAGCGGACCAACGTCACCGGCTCGGCCAAGTTCAAGAAGCTGATCGTCGAGGGCGATTACACGGCGGCCTTGACCGTCGCCCGGCAGCAGGTCGAGGCCGGGGCCCAGATCATCGACATCAACATGGACGAGGGCCTGCTCGACTCGAAATCGGCCATGGTCACCTTCTTGAACCTGATCGCGGCCGAGCCGGACATCGCCCGGGTGCCGGTGATGATCGACTCCTCGAAATGGGAGGTGATCGAGGCGGGCCTGAAATGCGTCCAGGGCAAGCCGATCGTGAACTCAATCTCGATGAAGGAGGGCGAGGAAGCGTTCCGGAAGCAGGCTGTCGCCTGCCTGCGTTACGGCGCTGCCGTCGTGGTCATGGCCTTTGACGAGGTCGGGCAGGCAGATACCGCCGCGCGCAAGATCGAGATCTGCACGCGCGCCTATCGCATTCTGGTGGACGAGGTCGGCTTCCCGCCCGAGGACATCATCTTCGATCCCAACATCTTCGCCGTGGCGACGGGGATCGAGGAGCACGACAACTATGCGGTCGACTTCATCGAGGCGACGCGCGAGATCAAGCGCACCCTGCCCTACGCCCGGATCTCAGGGGGCGTGTCCAACGTCTCGTTCAGCTTCCGCGGCAATGAGCCGGTGCGCCGGGCGATCCACAGTGTGTTCCTGTATCACGCCATCCAGGCGGGCATGGACATGGGCATCGTCAATGCGGGCGACCTGCCCGTCTACGACGACATCGATGCAACCCTGCGCGAGGCGGTCGAGGATGTGATCCTGAACCGGCCTCAGCGGACCAATGTCTCGAACACCGAGCGGCTCGTGGACATCGCCCCCAACTACAAGGGCGACAAGGGGGTCGCACGCGTCGTGGACCTGAAATGGCGCGACCAGCCGGTTGGCAAGCGGATCGAACACGCGCTCGTCAATGGCATCACCGAGTTCATCGACGCCGACACCGAGGAGGCGCGGCTTCAGGCCGAGCGTCCGCTGCACGTCATCGAGGGACCATTGATGGACGGGATGAACGTCGTCGGCGACCTGTTCGGCGCGGGCAAGATGTTCCTGCCACAAGTCGTCAAATCGGCGCGGGTGATGAAGCAGGCCGTGGCCTGGCTCGAGCCCTTCATGGAGGCCGAAAAGGCCGGCAAGCCCCGTGAACAGGTCGGCCGGATCCTGATGGCGACCGTCAAGGGCGACGTCCACGACATCGGAAAGAACATCGTTGGCGTCGTCCTGCAGTGCAACAACTACGAGGTCATCGACCTCGGTGTCATGGTGCCTGCGGACCGCATCCTTGATGCCGCCGTGGAGCACAACGTCGATATCATCGGCCTGTCGGGCCTGATCACGCCCAGCCTTGACGAAATGGTCTTTGTTGCACGCGAGATGGAACGGCGCGGGTTCGATATCCCCTTGCTGATCGGCGGAGCAACGACCAGCCGGACCCATACGGCGGTCAAGATCGAGCCCGGCTATCGCAAGGGATCCACCACCTATGTCGTCGACGCGTCACGGGCCGTCGGCGTGGTCTCCGGTCTCCTTTCAAAGACCGAACGGGCCCGAAACGAGGCGGTGACGCGCGATGAGTACATCCGGATTCGCGAACAGTATGCCCGGGGCCAGGAGGTCAAGGCGCGCGCGACCCTGAGCGAGGCCCGGGCCAACGCCTTCAGACCCGACCCGGCCGATCGTTTGCCGGGGGCGCCCTCCTTCATCGGCGTGAAGGCCTTCGACAGCTGGGACCTGGCTGATCTTGCCGACCATATCGACTGGACGCCCTTTTTCGCGAGCTGGGAATTGATCGGGCGCTACCCCCAGATTCTGGACGACGAGATCGTTGGCGAGGCGGCTACAGACCTGTTCGCCGATGCCCAGGTCATGCTGAAGCGGATCATCGACGAAAAATGGTTCACCGCGCGGGGTGTGGTTGGTTTCTGGCCGGCCCAGGCCGAGGGCGATGACATCGTCGTCTTTGAAGACGAAACTCGCGCCGCAGAGATCGCGCGTTTTCATACCCTTCGCCAGCAGATCAAGAAGGCGAACGGCAAGCCAAACCTGGCCCTCTCCGACTTCGTTGCGCCTCGCGAAGGATCATCACCGGGCGACTATATCGGAGCCTTCGCGGTCACCACGGGCCATGGCGAGTTGGAAGCGTCCAGACGGTTCAAGGACGCTGGGGATGACTATTCCGCCATCATGTCATCAGCGCTCGCTGACCGCCTGGCCGAAGCCTTTGCCGAAGCCCTTCACAAAAAGGTCCGTACCGAGTTGTGGGGCTATGCTCAGGACGAGGACACCACAACGGATGACCTGATCGCCGAACAATACCAGGGCATTCGCCCTGCCCCCGGCTATCCGGCACAGCCCGATCATACGGAAAAGGCGACGCTGTTCAGGATCCTGAGCGCAGAAGACAATGCAGGCATGGCCCTGACGGAATCCTTCGCCATGACCCCGCCCGCTTCGGTGTCAGGTCTGTATTTCGGCCATCCCGGCAGCCATTATTTCGGCGTCGGCAAGATCGACCGCGACCAGGTCGAGGACTATGCGGCGCGCAAGGGATGGGATGTCGAGACCTGCGAACGCTGGTTGTCGCCTATTCTCAACTACGATCCTGGCATGGCCGCACGCGACGCAGCGGCTTGATCACCTAAGGGCGGTCAACGCCCTCAGTGCGCAGTCCGACTTCGGTCAGGGTGGCTGGTGGCGTGGTGATGTTCTCGCGGATACGACGTGCCGCATGTTCGCACCGGCCCGGAAGGCCGAAGAACAGACCGAACGCCCGGCTACGGGTCGCTTCGTCAGCCTGACCGAGCAACGGAGTCCATCGCCCCGTTGCGTCGGCCGCCGCCTCCCTCGCCGCTGCCCTGCTGGCAGTGGATTGGCGAGCGGTCGCCGCCGACAGGGCCGATCGGAAGTCCGAGGCCTCCAGACGGCCCAGTCGCATGATCTCGAGGTCCTCTGGCGCACGATCGCTCAAGGTTTCGCCCAGCGCCACATGCCCGCTGACCAGGGCATCGCACCAGGCCACCAGTGGGTAGTCTTCGGTCGGTGCCCCGCGCGGGAGCGGATTGGAATAGGCCAGCGCTTCTCGCAACCTGACCTCAGATGCCGTCTCACCCCCTGCAGCGGGCCCTGCCGTGACCACGGGTCCGTCCTGCGGAACCGACTGGATCGAAAGAAAGGCGGCGAAGGCGAGCGTGCTGAGCATGAGATTTCCGGAGTCGTTTGAACGATGCTGGCGGTGGGCCTCCGCTCGCAAACGCTTGAAGACGGCCGATGGTTTTTCTGCGGCACAAAAAGAAAGGGCGGCGAACCGATTGGTCTGCCGCCCTCCTGCTCGACCCGATGGATCAGGCGTTTTTAGAAGTTCGCCGTAACGCTGAAGAAGGCGTAGCGGCCCAGCGCATCATAGAGTTGCGGATAGGTATTACCGTTGCCGCCGGTACCCGCGCTCGTCGAAAGCGGCGGATCGCGGTCGAGGATGTTGTTGATCCCGACGCGGGCGCTGAGGGTATCCGTGACCTGCCAGCTTGCGGCGAGGTCGAGGTAGTACTGAGCGTCCAGCTTGCTGTCGAGACGACCCGCAACACCACCCGTCAAGCTCGAACCGAACTCGACTTCAGAGTAGTAGCGCCACGTACCGGACACATCCACATCCCATGGCGTAGACCAGGTTGCACGTGCACGGTGACGATACTCGGGGTTCGGAATGCCGCACTGGGCGGAACCGTAGTAGCCCGTGCAGTCGTAGACCGAGCTGGCCGTTTGCGTACCGGTGTCGGACTCGAGGGAGTCCAGAATGGTCGCCACGTAGGCGAGGCCGACCGACCCAAACGAGCCGAGACCGAGGTCTTCCAGATCGATGTTGTAGTTGGCATTGATGTCAACGCCGCTGGTCTTGAGACCACCAATGTTGATGTTCAGGTTTTCGACAAAGGCCGTGTCCCCGATCCATAGCGAACCGTTGTTGGGGTTACGATTGATGCGATCGCAGGCGGCAGCATCGTTGTCGTTGTAGCAGAGGTCCAGCGTATTGGCTGCACCAACGGTCGAAATCAGTCCGTCAACCTGGATGTCGAAGTAGTCGACCGACATGTTGAAACGCGGCAGGAACGATGGCGTGAACACCACACCGAAGGTGAACGTGTCGGACTCTTCCGGTTCAACATTCGGGTTACCACCCGTCAACTGGTTGTACTGACCCGCCGGGCTGTCGAGTGTTGCGCTGCCATACTGGGTCGCCGTCACGCCTGTCAGGGCGCATTCAGCTGCCGTAGCCGTCCGCGACGGACCGCAAGGGTCGAAGTCGATGTCGAACAGGCCGAGACCCTGGGCTGCGAACAGTTCGATGACGTTCGGAGCCCGGACAGCGCGCGAGTAGCTGGCGCGGAGGCGGACGTCCTCGATCGGCGCATAGTCTGCACCGAACTTGTACGTGTCCGTCGTCAGGTTCTTGTATTCCGACCGGCGATAGGCAGCGTCGACCGAGGCCGAATAGGCCCAGGCCTGCTCGTCAGCCAGCGGAACCTGGACTTCGCCGAAGATGTCGACGACGTCCACGGCACCCTTCAGACCAATGCGGGGACCGCCCTGACCGGCACCGTCGCCTGTCGAGAAGCTGGTGTCCGTCACCGACTCAAGGGCATCGCGACGGTATTCGGTACCGAATGCGACCTTGATGCCGTTGGTCGTGAATGGCGACTGAATGCCATAGACCCCCAGATCGCCGGTAACAGCAGCGGTCACAACCTGCTGGGTCGTGTCGCCGGTCTGCACCAGCGGGATCTGCAGGTAGTCAAGCGCTGCCTGGGTGACACCGCCCGAGCTGAACACGTTGTAGGGAACGCAGCCGGCGTCAACGCCGGTGGTCACCGAGCGGCAGGTCGGCACGCCGTTGACATTGATGACGTCAAGGGCGCGAGCCAGTCGCGTGATCGAGAAGTCGTTCAGATAGGTTTCCGACAGCCGGACGCGAGAGAACTGGGCGGCAACGTCGTAGTTCCACCCTTCCGTGATCGCACCACGCACGCCAACGACGGCACGGTATGATTCGTAGTTCAGCGAGTCCTGACGTCCGCCGCCTTCAACGTTACGACGACCGATGTAGAGCGGAACGGTTCCGCCCGAAGCGATCAGGGCGGGCGTACAGCTAATCGCGGTACGTTGTTGCGCCGAAAGCAACGGGTTGTCGCAGTTGATCGTGGAGTTGTTGAAGAAGCTTCCCGACGGGGCGATCTGGGCGACCGACTCATAATCAGAGAACATCAGCTGCGCGAACGCTTCGGCATTGTCGTTGATCTGATAACGGCCGAACGCACCGAGCGTATAACGCTCGTCAGGACGCTGATAGTAGTTGATCGGGCCAAAGTTGTAGGCGTTGTTGGCGGCGCTATATGGAACGAACGTTCCGTTCGGCCCAACCGTGAAGGCAAAGCTGGGGCCGCCCACGCCAAAGTTCGTGAACTGCCCCGGGAAAGAGGTGCCGGAACCGCCGCAGGTGTAGGTGGTGGGGGCAGCAGCTGAAGGTGCTCCCAGCGAGCACGCCGAATAGTCACGGTCGCGCTGCAGGATCGGGTTGTTGTTCCGATAGCCAGCATAGGCAAGGATATTGCCTTTACCGTCCGGCGAAGAAATACCCATGGTCAGGGTGACTTCGCGGCTTTCGCCATCCGAAACATCGTCTTCCGGCAGGGCAAAGTTGGCGGGGTTTGTCTGGCCACGGCGCGCAATCTCGTTGCGCAGGTTGCCCGGGCCGTCATAGTCGTTGTTGTGCTGATAGAAGCCGTACTGGGCGTCGATCTGGATGCCCTCGAAGTCCTTCTTCATGATGAAGTTGACAACGCCGGCAACAGCGTCCGAACCGTAAACGGCCGAAGCGCCGCCGGTCAGAACCTCGACACGCTCGACCAGCTGGCCGGGGATCTGGTTCAGGTCGGCTGCGGTATCGGTCGGCGAGCCATAGCCCATGCGGCGACCGTCGATCAGCACCAGGGTGCGGTCCGAACCGAGGTTACGCAGCGAGACCGTGGCCGTTCCCGACGCACCGTTGGAGACCGTGGAGTTCTGCGCGGCAAAGGCCTGCGGCAGCTGATTGACCAGGTCCTCGACGCGGGTCACGCCCTGGACGTCGATGTCCTCGGCGGTGACCTGGGTGATCGGGCTGTTGGTGACCAGGTTGGCCTGCGGAATGCGCGAACCGGTCACGACGATGTCGTCGACCGTGGCTTCGGGCTCCTGCGGCGCAGTCTGGGCCATTGCCGGGGCTGCGAACGCGAGCAGCGCGGCGCCACCGATAATGGTCGAGGCCAGCAGCCGTTGACGGTTGATGTGAGTTCTCAAGATGACTCTCCTGATGTCGGATTCCTGCCCTTCCAGGTCAGGATTCCGAGGATTTGTTGTTGGTCTTCCCCCGCGACAAACACACAAGCGTCGCAGTCCGTCTCTCTTCTAGTCACCTTGCGAAGCGGAATGCCATCTCAATTACATGGCTGTAACGATGTGGCCTCGGGACTGTCGCAATCAGGTCACGATTGGTTCGCCCTTGAAAGCCCACTGGCGCGCGGCGATGCCAGCATGGCAAGGTGCGGTGGGGCACTGCGATGCCCGATCAGAACGAAACACGGCCATGATCCACTTACGACAGATGTGTTCGCTTCCCGCAGGCATGCTGCTTCTCGTCATCTGCTGCGGCACCGCACAGGCGCAGCAGCCGGTCGCGCAGGCGCGCCCGGAACTGCTGACCCGTCTGATCGACTGCCGCTCCATTGCGGACGGCGGCCAAAGGCTGGCCTGTTACGACGCGGCAGCGTCCGCCTTTGATTCGGCGGAGAAACAAGGCGATGTCGTCGTCATTGATCGCGAACAGGTCGGCGTGGCCCGGCGCCAGTTGTTCGGCTTCCAGCTTCCATCCATGCCGGATCTTCTGCAACGCGGCGCACAGCCGGATACGCTCGATTCGATCGAAACCACCCTCACGCGTGCCGGTCAGTACGGCGAAGGCAAATGGACGTTCACCCTGGCCGATGGCAGCACCTGGCGTCAGATCGACAGTGAGCCGGTCCGCTTCCGCAACCGCGCCGGACTGCCCGTTCGCGTGCGCCGTGCGGCGTTGGGCAGCTTCCTCCTGACCATCGACGGCAGTCGTGCAGTCCGCGTACGCAGGCAATAGCCATGGAACGTCTTCGAAGCATTGCTCCCGGAATCTATGTGGCAGGCCAGATCGATGCCGAGGACATCAAGGCCGCTGCAGCGCTTGGCCTGACGCGCATCATCAACAATCGACCGGATGGCGAGGACCCAGGCCAGCCAGAATCACAGGCTGTCGAAAGGGCCGTCCGCGATGCCGGCATGGACTACGTTCATATCCCGATCATGGGCATGCCAGCCAGCGATCAGGTCAAGGCTGTGGGTCAGCAACTCGCAGACGGCAAACCGACGCTGTTGTACTGTCGCTCGGGGATGCGCTCGACGGCCGCATGGGCCCTAGCGACCTCGGCGGGAGGCACACACTCGCCAGAGGCTATTCGAGCGTCCGCTGCCGAGGCCGGCTACGACCTCAGCAGGCTGCCCCTTTGACCTGAACTCAGCGGACGATCGCCACGCGCGATGCATAGGGGACGGGCTCAGGTGTGCAGGAGGCCGCCAGAATCTGTGTCGCCATAAGCAAGAGCACTGCCGCAGCAATAGGCTGGAGCCGTTTTGATACACCAAAGGCAATGGACTGGACCAAGACACGCTCTCCGCGGACGATTTACCTCTTGTTAAGGCAAGGACCGGGCCGAGACGTCTGCTCCGGAATGGACCAAAGATGATCCCCTTTGTGCGTGACTTTGATTTTGCGTATGGCCGGCGCGATCAGGTGTCGCCCCTGATCCAGCGCGTTGTGGCCAACAACCCCGGCCCCTTCACCTTCACGGGTACGGCCACCTTCATCGTCGGACAGGATCATGCCGGAGCCGGCGTTGCGGTCATTGATCCGGGCCCCCTGGATGAGGCCCATCTGACGGCCATCCTGTCAGCTGTCGACAGCCGAACCGTCAGCCATATCCTTGTCACTCACACTCACCGGGATCACGCATCGCTTGCCCACCCTCTTGCCGATGCGGTCGGTGCGCCGATCCTTGCCGCGAAGCCACCCGCACAGCCCGTGCATGCGTCCGGACCGCTGGATGAGGCCGAAGACGATCGCTTCCAGCCTGACGTGATCCTGTCGGGTGGTGAGACGATTGAAGGCGACGGCTGGACAATGAAGGCCCTGTTCACGCCAGGTCATTCCTTAAGCCATATGGCGTTCGCCCTGATGGATGAGGATGCCCTGTTCTGCGGTGATCACGTGATGGGCTGGTCGACAACCGTCGTCGCACCTCCGGACGGCAACATGACCGACTATCTGGCCAGCCTGGATACCGTCATCGCGCTGGACTATCGGACGCTATGGCCGACCCACGGGCCGCCCATCATTGCCCCCGCGCCATTTCTGGCGGCCTACCGGGCACACCGCCTTGCCCGGGAGACACAGATTCTGGAACGCGTGATGGCGGGCGATGAAGAGGTCGCGACGATCGTGCCTGTTCTCTATGCCTCCGTCGATCCTCGACTGTGGCCGGCCGCGAGCCTGTCCGTCCGCGCTCATCTCGACAAGCTTGTGCGCGAGGGCCGGGTTCGGGTCACGTCGGACGATCGCTACAGAGCGGGCTGAAGGGACTTTGCAAGCGCGAGAGCCTGACGACAGACGGCCCCTCCATCGTTTCGGTCGCCGGCGGCGGCAAGCCTCAAGTCCGTGCGCCCCGGGCGGATCCTGACGACGGCATCATAACGGCGCCCGAACCAGAACCCCTGTCGTGTCCCCGCCACCTCGAACAGGCCAGCCTCCGTGATCGCGAACCCTTGCTCCTGGAGCGCCCAGGCCGCGGCCTCAGGCAGCAACTGGGTTTCAACAGCAGCAAGCCCGTTGCAGGTCGCCGGCACGCCAGCCTGTAATCTCATTCCGGGCGGATCGATTGCATTGGTCGAGACATCGAGCGGGCCGGATTGGGCCATTTGCAGTGTCTGGTAACGGAACACGCCAAGAGAGAGACAGGAAACGATGAGTGCCGGCACGGCATATTTCGCTCCACGTCGCCAATGCCGTCTCGTGATCCAGAGCGCGATCACGACTGCTGCGGGCGCAGCAAACGCCACAGACTGCGCCACGCGCAGGGTGAACACCTCGACGGCCATATCGACTGGCAGAAAGCCGATCCGGGCGGCAAAAGCCGACATTATGACGACGACAGGCGCCGCACATGACACAGCCAGGGCGGCAACCGCGGCGTTGCGCGCCTTGTCTGCGCCGTCCGCCACCGTTCAGGCCCGCTCGGTCAAAGCCGCCGCGGGAAGGACGTAATCCTTGAGGTTCTGACGGACGAGCTTCTTGTCGATCTTTCCCGTCGCGCCCAGCGGAATGTCGTCCACGAAGACCACGTCATCGGGCATCCACCATTTCGCGATCTTGCCAACAAGGAAATCGAGGTGTTCCTGCTTGTCCTGATCCTGATCGGGCTTCAGCTTGACGACCAACACCGGTCGCTCGTCCCATTTGGGATGCGCGGCACCGATGACAGCCGCCAGCGCGACCTTGGGATGGCCCATCGCGATGTTCTCGATCTCGATCGAACTGATCCACTCGCCCCCGGACTTGATGACGTCCTTGGCGCGATCGGTGATCTGCATGAACCCCATGTCATCGATCGTTGAGACGTCGCCGGTATCGAAGAAGCCCTCGTTGTCGAGGATTTCGCCACCTTCGCCCTTGAAATAGGCTCCGGCAACGGTCGGTCCCTTGACCATCAGCCGGCCATAGGTCGAGCCGTCGTGAACGACGGGCTGACCCGCATAGTTCTTGAGCTTGATCTCGACGCCCAACGGCGGGACTCCCTGCTTCAGTCGCCACTTCATCTGCTCGTCGTAAGGCATCGCTTTCAGCTCGGGCGTCATGTTTGCGACGGTGCCGACAGGCGAGGTCTCGGTCATGCCCCATGCATGGATGACCTCGACGTCGAACTCGTCGTTGAACCCGCGGATCAGGGCTTCCGGCACGGCCGAGCCGCCGATGAGGACCTTTTTCAGGGTCGACAGCTTCAGGTGATGGGTCCGCATATGGTCAAACAGCAGTTGCCAGACTGTCGGAACCGCTGCCGAGAACGTCACGCCCTCGGTTTCCAGCAGCTCATAAATGGCCGCACCATCCATGCGCGCACCCGGCATGACCAACTTGACCCCCGCTGCCGGCCCCGTGAAGGCGAGGCCCCAGGCGTTGGCATGGAACATGGGCACAACCGGCAGGATCACATCATTCGGCGTTGCCGCCATTACCGTGGCCTGCATCGTGATCAGCGTGTGCAGGAAGTTGGACCGGTGCGAGTACAGCACACCCTTGGGATTGCCGGTCGTGCCAGACGTATAGCACAGCCCACAGGCGGTCTGTTCCGGGAAGTCACCCCAGACCACGTCTTCGGACGCCTGCTCGAGCAGCGTCTCGAAACACTCCAGGCCTGGCAACGTCACGTCCGGCATGTGATCGATGTCGGTCAGGACGACGACCCGCTCGACCCCCGGGCAGTGCGGCAGGATCGCCTGCAGCAGTGGCACGAACGTCAGGTCGACGAAGATGACCCGGTCACCGGCGTGATTGATGATGTAGACGAGTTGCTCGGGGAAAAGCCGCGGATTCAATGTGTGGCAGACGGCACCGATCCCCATGATGCCATACCATGCCTCGATGTGGCGGCCCGTATTCCATGCGAGTGTCGCGATACGGTCTCCGGTGTTCACACCCCAGCTTTTCAGGACGTTGGAAACCCGCTTTGCTCGGCGATGGATCTCGCCATAGTTGGTTCGTACGATGGGTCCCTCGACCGATCGCGTCACGACTTCACGCGTGGGATGCCATTGGCTGGCGTGGTCGATGATCTTGTCGACCGTCAGCGGCCAGTCCTGCATCAGTCCGTGCATATCGCGTTCCCTGAAATTCTTGCGCCGACATTGGGAGCAGCGCTTGGACGGCAAACTATCGGCGACGGCCGTCCCGTGCAACGTGACGCCGGGTAAGGCTTACACGCTTTCCGTCCACGAACTGCGCCGGAAGGCCCGGGACGGCTGTTCGAGAGCAGCGGCGAGCGATACAAGCCGGCCAATGACCGTTCTCATCGCAATCACGGGGGGCTCTGGCTCCGGAAAAAGCACGCTTGCAGAAGCGTTGCTGGCTGCCCTCCCCCGGGATGTCGCGGTCCTGATGCGCGAGGACAGCTATTACAGGGATGCGGCGTCCCTCCCCGGCTTCGATGCCGCCACCTTCGACTTCGACGATGTCAGCGCCCGTGATCATGATCTCATGATGGCCGATCTGATGCGCCTCAAAGCGGGAAAGCCCGTCACAGCGCCCGTCTACTCTTTCATCCACCATGGTCGTGAACCCGAAGGAGAAGCCATCCCGGCTGCAGAAGTCGTTATTGTCGAGGGCACGCACGTCCTGTGCACCCCGGCCATGACGACCCTTTTCGACATTCGGGTCTTCGTGGACACACCTGCCGACATCCGCTTCATCCGACGGCTGCTGAGAGACCAGACCGAGCGGGGACGGACGGCCGATTCAGTAGTGGCACAGTATCTGGCAACCGTCCGCCCGGGTCATGTTCGGCTTACCGAGCCTTCGCGAACGCATGCAGACTTCATCATTGCCGACACGACGGCTGCAGTTCGGCTGGAAGATCCCCAGGCTGTCGTGCGTCTCGCCGCACCTGTCCTCGCTCACCCCTTGCTCGCTCGATTCTTGACGCACTGAGCCTTTTGATGGCCCGCGACTTGCAGAACAGGGCCGAAACGCACATGCGTGTTCAGAACAACGATATCCACGACCCTACTGCATCACGGAATGAACGACACCTTGTTTGATGCCGACCCCCGTCGGGCTGCAATCCTGCGTCAGGCCCGGCGCCACTTCATGACCAGAGGCTATGCCGCGACCCGGATCGAACCGATCGCGCGCGAGGCCGCCGTTTCAACTGCGACCCTCTACACCTACTTCCAGTCCAAGGACGATCTTTTCGCTGCCGTGATCGTCTCCGCGTCCGATGCCTTTGCCGCAGAGATGGCGAAGGTCACTCATGGAGCCGAAGGTCCCGCGCGTGTGCAGATACTGCAGTTTGCACTGGCCTATGCAAACTTCATGGGCGACCCCTTCGTACGGTCCGTCTTCCGACTTGTCATGGCTGAGCGCCCGCGTTTCAAGGATGTCGCGGAAGGCTTTTTCGAAAAGGGTCGGTCGGATTTCGGAGCTCCCCTCATCGCCTGCCTGTCACGGCTTTGCGACGCAGGTGAGTTGCAAATCAGCAAACGCTCCTGGGCTGCGGGACAACTGATGGGAATGATCGAACACCCACTGTTCTTTGTCCCGCTCGTGACCGGCGATGACGTTCACGTCGCTCGTCCGGCAGACCTGATAGCCGAAGATGCCGTGGATACCTTCCTCGCCCGCTATGGATCACATCAGGGATAAAGCCGCGTCGTAGCCCAGGTCGCACCGTGCCGCTGGAAGCGGAGACGGTCATGCAGTCGGAACGGCCGATCGCGCCAGAACTCGATCACGCTTGGCACGACCCGCCATCCGGTCCAGTTTTCAGGTCGTGGCACGTCCTGGCCCGCAAACCTCGCCCCCTGCTCCGCCACCGCGACTTCCAGAGCTTCCCGCGATTCGAGGGGTTGCGACTGTTCCGAAGCCCATGCTCCTATTCGGCTTTCGCGAACTCGGCTGGCAAAATAGACGTCCGCTTCATCAGCGGTCACAGGTTCGATCGTTCCCCGAATGCGCACCTGGCGGCGCAGCGATTTCCAGTGGAACAGCAGCGCCGCCGCCGGATGTCCGGCCAGTTGCTGCCCCTTGGCACTCCGCGCATTGGAATAGAAGGTGAAACCTCGCAGATCGACGTCTTTCAGCAGCACCATCCGGCTGTCGGGCATGCCGTCTTCGCCGATGGTAGAGAGACCCATCGCATTGGAATCGTTGATTTCATGCGCTCGCGCATCAGCGAGCCATTCGATGAAGAGTCCAAACGGATCCTCACGCTGGAAAATCGTGTCATCGCCGTTGGCTGCGAGAGCAGCAGCATAGTCACGATCATACTCCTCGCGCGTTGGACTTGGGGGGATTGCAGCGTAGGTCATGGCGTTCTGATAGCGCCTCCCACATCTTTTGCGCAGCCCCCGGCCAGCTCGACAACGTCGCAGGGTTACCAGTGTCGCACGGTTAACTGCATGTTGACTCTGTCTGAGCCTCTATCGTCCCATGACCGCCCGTCTCCAGTCCGAGATCGTCTCGATCTACGAAGCCCGCGCTCTTCTCGGGCTGACGGGTGCTGTTGACGGGCCCGTCCTGACGGAAACCTTCCGAAAGGCGATCAAGGCCGCTCGGCCTGATCTGCCAGGTGGGGACGAAACGCGGTTCCGCCGCACCATTGCAGCATGGCGACTTCTCCAGGCCCAGGCTGCGAAACCCCTTCCCCTCGCGGCACCCCCGAGCCGCCAGACCCCTCTGCCGGTCATCGGCATTACGCCGACACAAGCCCTGCAGGGCGGCAAGACGACCGTTCGCGTCAATGGTCGCACCCTGCGCGTCAAACTTTCTCCCGGCCTTCGGACCGGTGATGAAATCCGCCTCAAAGGTGCAGGGCCGGAAGGACGGAACCTGCGCTTGCCAGTCCTGATCCGGGCGACAGATGGTGTTACGGTGCTTGGCAACGACATCCACATGACCTGGCCAACAGCGGCACGGCTGATCGACGATGGCGGACGCGTTGAAATCGAGACCCACGCTGGCCCCCGATCCGCATGGATAACCCCGGGCCTGACGGGAACGATCTGTCTGCGGCTGCGGGACCTGGGTCTGCCGGCCCGTGGCTCGCGCGCCGCCGGGCATCTTTTCGTGACCCTGATCCGCAGCGCCGACACGCCCTCTGCGGCCGAAGATCTGCTGTCGCGGTTCACGCGGGTCTGGACGCCGGAGCGTCTGGCAGCCTAAGCCGCCATCATGTCCCACAACACGTTCGGTCATCTGTTTCGCGTCACGACCTGGGGCGAAAGCCATGGCCCAGCGATCGGCTGCGTTGTCGATGGCTGTCCGCCGATGATTCCACTGACTGAAGCTGACCTTCAGCCCTGGCTTGATCGCAGAAAGCCGGGCGGCAGCCGGTTCGTAACCCAACGCAACGAGAGTGACACAGCCCGCATCCTGTCCGGCGTGTTCGATGACGGGGCGGGTCCTGTCACAACGGGCACGCCGATCGCCATCGAGATTCAGAACGAGGATGCCCGTTCGAAGGACTACGGCGAGATCGCACGTGCCTACCGGCCAGGGCATGCGGACCTGACCTACCAGGAAAAGTATGGCGTCCGGGACCACAGGGGCGGCGGCCGGTCTTCCGCTCGGGAAACGGCGAGCCGGGTCGCGGCAGGCGCTGTTGCGCGTCGCGTTCTGGGGCCGGACATCACGATCCGTGCCGGCGTCGTCCAGTTGGGTGCGCACCGGTTGGGGACCGATGAGGTGGACTTCGATGCCACCTACGAAAACCCCCTGTTCGCTGCATCATCGACCGTCATTCCGGCTTGGGAAGCCTATCTGGACAGTGTCCGGAAAGCCGGCTCGTCGATCGGAGCCGTCGTTGCCCTCGAAATCACCGGAGTCCCTGCCGGCTGGGGCAGCCCTTTGTACGGCAAACTCGATGCCGAACTCGCGGCGGCCCTGATGTCGATCAATGCCGTCAAGGGCGTCGAGATTGGTGCTGGCTTTGCCTCCGCCGAGCTGTCCGGCGAAGACAATGCCGACGAAATGCGGATGGGGCCCGACGGTGAGATCATCTTCGGGTCAAATCATGCAGGCGGCATCCTTGGCGGCATTTCGACCGGCCAGCCGATAACGACCCGCCTTGCATTCAAGCCGACCTCGTCAATTCTCACGCCGCGCCGGACCGTGACACGGGACGGGCTCGACACAGACCTTCGCACCAAGGGAAGGCATGATCCCTGCGTCGCTCTCCGCGGTGTGCCGGTGGTTGAAGCCATGGCAGCTTGCGTCCTGGTTGACGCAATGTTGCGTCACAGGGCCCAGATCGGCTGATACCCCTTCCGCCACCAACACTGTTACCTATATGGAAGTCCGAACCGGCGCACCGTGCGCTCGGCCTGTATCGGGAGATCGCATCATGATCGACGTCAGACCTTTTGCCAGCCTCGGCGGCGCAGACCATGGCTGGCTGAAAGCCCGCCACCATTTCTCGTTCGCAAATTACTATGACCCGGCCCGCATGAACTGGGGCCGCCTGCGGGTCTGGAATGATGACGAGATTGCTGCAAAATCGGGCTTTCCGCCCCACCCCCATGCCGACATGGAAATCATCACCTATGTCCGCACCGGTGCCATCACGCACGAAGACTCAATGGGCAACAAGGGTCGCACCACGGCGGGCGACGTCCAGATCATGAGCGCAGGCACAGGCGTGCGCCATTCCGAGTTCAACCTTGAGGACGAGACCACGACCATCTTCCAGATCTGGATCGAGGCCGATCAGCGGGGGGCTAAACCCGCATGGGGTGCCAGAACCTTCCCCAAGAGCGACCGCAGCGGCCAGTTCAATGTCCTTGCTTCGGGCGACACCACCGACGAGGCCCTGACCATCAATGCGGACGCCAAGGTCCTGGCTGCAACGCTGAACGCCGGCGAGACCATCACCTATCGCCTCGCGCAGGGCCGCCGAGCCTACCTTGTGCCTGCTGCAGGCACCGTGGACGTGAATGGCATTGCCTTGAATGCCCGCGACGGGGCAGCCATCGCAGACGAAGCCGAAATCACCATCACGGCGCGCGATGACGCAGAACTGGTCATGGTCGACAGCCTCTAGACTCGATGAGGGATCGGGGAATGCTGCCCCCATGGATTGCATTTCCCGATCTCGGCCGAACGTCCATCGCCTGGCGCAGGGGCGACGGTGCCGATTATCTCGACGATTTCCACCGTATGCTGGACGCCCTGTCGCCTGTTGAGCGCGACGCTTACGAAGCCGCGCATCCGGAGCAGGATGAATGGTATGGCTTCTATGCTTATTTTCGCGAGCGGCCCTGGTCATGACCAACAGGGTAGAGCCAGCCAGTCAGGCTCTGTTCACCCTTTCATGGGTAACGCAGGACGTCGAGGGGAAGCAGACCATGATCAGATCAATGCGCCGCGCCGGATCCATCGCAACCGTCCTTGCCGTAACCCTGATGCTGCAGGGCTGCGTGGTGGGGGCTGTCGTCGGGACGGCAGGTGCGGTCGTTGGCGGTACGGCCAGGGCGGCCGGAGCCGTGGTCGGGGCGAGTGTTGATGCTGTAACGACTTCCGATGCTGAGACCCGGGCCCGCGCCGAGAGGCAGCAACGCGAATATGAGCGCGAACAACGCCGCTGCGAACAACGTCAGCGGCAGGGCAAACGCTGCTGACGCTAGAGCGTTAACGTGCATTTCTCGTGGATGGTCGGCCTTGCCACCGTGACCCGACAAAGCCCGGGCCATTCGGGCTGAAGCCTGTTCACGAACCATAGACACAGATGCTCCAGCGTCGGCAGTTCGAGGCCGGAATGGTCGTTCAGCAGGCCGTGATCCAGCGTCTCTGCTGCCGCTTTCAGGGCCCGGTCCAGCGCCCCGAGGTCAGCGACCCACCCATGGCCATCCAGCGTCACTCCGCGCACCGTGGCTTCCACCTGAAAAGAGTGCCCGTGCATACGTCGATAAGGACTGCCGTCCGGCTCATTGGGGAAATGGTGGGCCGCATCGAAGGTGGCCGCCTTGGTGATCTCGAACTGGTTCATACTAACGCACGCCAATGTATTTATGGGTCTGAACACTGAGCCGCCATTGCGGATGCTTCAGGCAGTACTCGAGGGCCGCAGCCGTATTTTCAGCCTGGGACGGCCCGTCCATGGGCTGAAGCCAGAACCGCTCGAAATCGAGTCCTTCGAACCGGGCCGGCATGGCCAGAACCTGAGGAAAGACAAGCTTCAGTTCGGCACCGGATGTCTGGACGACCGGCGCATCCGCTTTGGGACTGACGCAGATCCAGTCAACCCCTGCAGGGACTGCGAGCGTTCCGTTGGTCTCGACTGCGATGTCGAACTGGCGTGCGTGCAGGGCAGCGATGAGCGGGGCGTCAAGTTGCAGCAGCGGTTCTCCCCCTGTGCAGACCACCAGTCGGGGATCCCCGTCCCGTCCTCGCCAGAGCGCGGCCACATGATCAGCCAGTCCGTCGGCCGTATCGAATTTCCCACCACCGTCCCCGTTGGTGCCGACAAAGTCGGTGTCGCAGAACGAACAGACAGCCGAAGACCGATCCTGCTCTCGCCCGCTCCAAAGGTTGCAACCCGCAAAACGCAGGAAGACGGCCGGGCGTCCCGCCTGCCCGCCTTCACCCTGTATGGTCAGAAAGACCTCCTTGGCGGAATAGGTCATGCGGCGGCCCATTCGGCGTGGCCAGCCGACCTCAGTTCGCACGCGGGGCAGGCCCCACAGCCATGTCCCCATGAGTGCAGGGTACCACGCTCGCCAAGATAGCAGGTGTGGCTCTCCTCAACGATCAGCTTGACCAGCCCTGCCCCGCCAAGCTGCTCAGCCAGCGACCAGGTTTCTGCCTTCGTCAGCCACATCAGCGGCGTTTCAATGGGCACAGGCTTGTCCAGCCCGAGGCCGAGCGCGGCCTGCATCGCATCAATGGTGTCGCGCCGGCAGTCGGGGTATCCCGAGAAGTCGGTCTCGCACATGCCGCCGACAAGCACGTCGAGCCCCCTGCGATCCGCCAATGCCGCCGCAACAGCGAGGAAAACGATATTTCTTCCGGGCACGAAGGTCGAAGGCAGCCCGCGGGCATCAATCTCGATGGCCCGATCCGTGGTCATTGCCGTTTCACCGATCGCGCCGAAACCGGTCAGGTCGATCACATGATCCGGCCCCAATCGGTCAGCGGACAACGGCAGCACATCGCCCATGCCAGCCCTGACTTTCAGACGAGCCATGAGTTCGACCGCATGACGCTGACCGTAGTCGAAGCCGACGGTCTCGACGCGCTCATAGCGTTCGAGGGCCCACGCCAGGCAGGTTGCACTGTCCTGCCCGCCAGAAAAAAGGACGAGCGCGCTGGCTGCGGATGAGAGTTGTGAAGGGCTCATGACAAATCTGCGGTCGGCCAACCGGGCCGCGCGCATTGGGTGTCGCTTTCGAAAACTTGTGCTTTGGCGACACGCCATACACCAGCTGTCGTCCAGGTGCAAAAGTGAGAGCAAAACTTAAGGTTTTAACATACGGTCGAGCTTAACCCTTCCGCAAAAGGTTGTGCGTAGTTCTTGCTTAATAGCACGGAGCATCGGCCGGCATGCCGACCATCGAGACCCTGACAGAGCGCGCCGATCCGGTGTCGCCAAAGGCTCCGGCCAGCGCTGTATTCGCGCGATTTCAGGCTGATCCAGATACACTCGTCATCCCTGTGGTCGAGGATGGCCGCCCGGTCGGGCTGATTGAGCGGAATGCGTTTCTACTAAAGATTGCAGGGCCATTTGGTCACGCGCTGTATGCCAGTCGCCCTGTCGCCAACATCATGGATCCCGAGCCCGCGGTCGTCGAGGCGGGCATAAGCATCGACTCCTTCTGCGACATCCTGCTGAAAAGCGGGCCCGGGGCGTTGATGCGCGGCTTCATCGTTACTCGCGCGGGCCGCTATCAGGGAGTTGGAACCGCGATCTCCCTGCTAAAGGCCGTGAACGACCAGCAGCGCAGCCAGAACCGTGAACTGGCGGAGCAGGCCCGGGCACTGAGCGATTCCAGAACCCAGACCCTGGCCGCTGCCAGAGCCAAGAGCCAGTTCCTTTCGATCATGAGCCATGAGCTTCGGACGCCGATGAATGGCGTCCTGGCGGTTGCCGAGCTCCTTCGCCGGCAGCCCCTCAACGAGACCTCACAGGCGCATATCCAGACCATCGTCGACTCCTCCGAGACCCTCATTCGCATTCTGCAGGATGCGCTGGATCTGTCGCGTGCCGAGGCAGGCGAACTGGAGCTGAGTCTCGCCCCAACACCGCTGCGGGCACTGATGGACGACATCGAGTCGCTCTGGGCACCCAGGGCATCTCAGGACGGCATCATCCTTCTTGTCGGCTATGATGGCGATACGGACCTTGTCGGCGATATCGACTCGACCCGTCTGAAGCAGGTCTTCAACAATCTGATCGGAAATGCCCTTAAGTTTGCCCGGGACGGGATGGTCGAGGCCCGGTTGAAGGCCTGGGTCGAAGCCGGCGAAATCCGGATGGAAGCCCGTGTCCGCGATAATGGGCCCGGCATCGATCCCCAGCATGTCGACGAGATTTTCGAGCCCTTTGTCCATGGCGCCGGACCGGACGGTGCGGGGCTCGGTCTTTCGATCTGTCGGCAGATGGTCGACCGCATGGGCGGACGGATCTGGGCGGAGAACAACACGGGTCGCGGCGCGACCTTTGCCTTCGATATCCGCTGCACTCTTTGCAGCGCCCCGAGCGAAAGCCGGGTCGATCTAACGCTGCTGGCAGACGTGGAACTGCAGTCCAGTCCCCACATCCTGATCGTCGACGACAACGCGACCAACCGCGTCGTGGCGCAGGCCCTCTGCGAAATGTTCGGCTGTACGTCAGAAACGGCGGAGGACGGCGTTGAGGCGGTGCAGGCCGCTCAGGATCGCCCGTTCGACCTGATCCTGATGGATATCAAGATGCCGCGCATGGACGGAATGCAGGCGACACAGGCGATCCGCGCTCTGGACGGGCCCGCCTCCCGTATTCCGATCGTCGCGCTGACGGCCAATGCCGATCCTGACGATGCTCGGCACTACAGATCCCTGGGGATGGCCGCAGTGGTCGAAAAGCCGATCAAGCCAGAGCGTTTGCGCATGGCCATAAACTTTGCCCTGACTGCGGAGGCGCAGGACGCAAGCGCAGGGACCGGCAGCCGCGCGGCCTGACCGGATCAGTCCGGCCTGTCTGGCGGAGCCTCCTCGTCTTCTTCGTCATACCCGACCAGTCGCAATGCCCTTGCCTTCATGCCGTTGATCTCGGCCCATCTCAGCAGCCCCTCTTCGCGGCCGTGGGTGATCCAGATTTCCTCCGGTCGCAGATCGTTGAAGGTGTCGGTCAGTTCGCCCCAGTCGGCATGGTCCGAAATCACTAGGGGCAACTCCACACCCCGTTGCCGGGCTCGGGCCTTGACCAGCATCCAGCCGGAGGCAAACGCGGTTACGGGATCGGCAAAGCGCCGCGCCCATCGATCCTGTATCGCGGATGGCGGACCGATCGCGACTTCGCCGCCCAGGGCGTCCTTTTTAAGCCCCGTGGCCGGAAGGATCGGTCCGAGATCGATGCCTTCGCGCTCGTAAAGCCGGTTCAACCTCTCCAGCGCACCATGAACATAGATCGGTCTTTCCCATCCCGCCTCGCGCAGCAGGCGGATCACCCGCTGGGCCTTGCCGAGCGCATAGGCCCCAACGAGGTGAGCCCGGTCAGGAAACTGGCCAAGAGATTGCACGAGGCGTCCGATTTCCTCGGCATCCGGCGGGTGGGTGAAGACGGGAAGCCCGAACGTCGCCTCGGAAATGAACACGTGGCACGGAACGGGCTCAAATTGTGCGCATGTTGGATCGCGTCGCCGCTTGTAGTCCCCCGACACGACCATGGTCAGACCCTGATGCCGGATGATAGCCTGGGCTGACCCCAGCACATGCCCGGCCGGTGCCATACCGATCTCGACCCCGCTGTGTGTCGTCCAGTCGCCGTAATCGAGAGCCTGACGAAGGTCCGTGAAGCCCTCGCCATAGCGTTCCGCCATGATCGCCAGGGTCTGGGATGTGGCAAGAACGGCCCCGTGGCCCGATCGGGCGTGGTCAGAATGGCCGTGGGTCACAACGGCCCTGGCCACAGGCCTGACCGGATCGATGTAGAAATCTCCGGGCGGACAATACAGCCCTGCGGGGGTCGGCCTCAGCAGGTCTTCGGGACGGATCATGCAAGGACTATGGCGGATGAAGGCATTCCCACACAACGCGCTCGACGCCCGACAGTGGCAAAGTCATAAACGCGCAGATTCGGCGCGCTGAACGCGTGCCGGGGCAAAGCCCAGCAGGCCAATCGCCGGAACCCGAGATGTCCGACACCTTCCTCGACCAGATCATGCCCCAGTTGGCCAGTGGCGCCGCGCACACCCACGCACTGGGTTTTGTCTATGAGGGCTATGAAGGTGACCGTGTCCGCATCCGCGTTCCCTGGAGGGAAGATCTGGTGGGCGACCCTGATACCGGGGTCCTGTCTGGTGGACTCGTGACCACAGCCCTTGATCATGTCGGAGGCCTCGCCATCTGGCTGGCGCTCGGCACGTTCCGTCCCATAGCCACGCTTGACCTGCGTGTGGACTACATGCGCGCCAGTGTCCGTGGACTGGACCTGGTGACCGAAGCGCGGTGTTATCGCCTGACGCGAACTGTCGGCTTCGTGCGGGCCTGGGCTTTCGAGGAACGTATCGACGATCCGATCGCTGCCGCCCAGAGCGTGTACATGATCACGGACGAAGCAGCGCGTGCTCCCAATCTGGAGGCGAGATCATGAGCGAGGCCATGCTGGACCGCCTTCCCTATGCACGCTTCCTCGGCCTGCGCACCGTGATGCAGGATGACGCCCTGACCGTAATCATGCCCTTTGCTGATCGTCTGATCGGCAATCCGATGCTCCCCGCGCTGCACGGAGGATCGACCGCTGCCCTCCTTGAGATGACAGCGATCGCTCAGGTTGCGCTCAGCTATCCACGGCTTAGATTGCCTCGGCCCATCAATGTGACCGTCGCCTATCTGCGGTCTGGTCGCCCCGTCGATGTGCACGCCCGCGCCACCATTTCGCGTGCCGGACGCCGTGTGGCTCATGTCATGGCGGAGGCCTGGCAGGACGAGCCGGGCCAGCCGATCGCCAGCCTGACTGCACATTTCCTGCTGGCAGACTGACCCACCCCGTCTTCGGCATCGCCTGAATGAGTCGTCGGTTCTCTCGCGAGGAGACAAGTGTAGAATCGGCCCGTCTGCTGGTCGGACGCAGCCGTCCGCCTGGCAGGCGCCGCACAGCAACGATCAGGGTCCATCTTTTTCCAGTGCCGGCCACGCCGACCGGGTGCCTGACCATATCATCCTCGATGAATCGGCGATCTCCGCCTCGGGCTTGGCGGGGCAACGTTGATCGCTGTCGGGTATGGTAAAGAAATTCCTACCCAAGGTTATCCATTTGTGTTAAGCCTATCTTCATCATTCAACTGAGGAGGGCTTTTCGTGGATAGGACTGAAACCATCGCCAGCGTCGCTGGTGACCTGCTGGCAACTGAAATCGCAGTCGATGCCGCAATCGCTCGCGCGACCACACTGGTCCAAGCCATGATTGGTGCGCGCTCGGCGCTCAGCCTCTCGCCAGTGGCGGGGGCGGGCTCGCAGACAAAGGCCATGGAAGCGATCGCGGCCCTTGCCGTTGCTCGTGAAGCCATGGTGGCCTGCCACACTGAACTCAACAAGGATCACCGTCGCCTCGGCTACGGCACCTACGCTATCGGGCCGCTGAACAAGCCGGACAATCCCGATGAGCCAATGTATCCGAAACTTCAGATCGCTTCCTGAATTCGAAGCAATGTTTGTTTAGGTCGTTTCGACTTATTCGGAGTCACGGTATAGTAGCCCTCATGTCCAATGACATGAGGGCTCTTTGTGTTTGATACGCTACCCGCACAGATCGGAGCCGCCTTTGTCGTAATCGTCTGCGGCTTTGCATTCCTGAAGGGCGACGAACCTGAGCGCATTTGGGCCGGGACATACATTCTGGGGTGGTTCGCGTCCCTGCTTGTCCAGGACAATGTCGAGTCCTTTACTACGCGGATGATTTTCTTTGGCATCGATGTCATCATGTTGGTTGTGCTGGTGGGCCTCGTTTGGAAGGCGCGCCGGACCTGGCCTACTTGGGCAGCAGCCTGCCAACTGATTGTCGTGATGAGCCACCTGGTTGCATTTACGGATCTGCAATCAACACGCGCAGCAGTAATCACAGTGATTAGCCTGGCCGGATACGGCGTCTTGATTGCCCTTGCCGTCGGGACGTTCTGGGCGTGGCAGGAACGTGTGGCGGCCGGGATCGAATAGGCATAAAGTCCTAGGACACACAGTCTCCGGTGTAGTCCGCTCCTGACAGCCCAACGCGACAGTCTTGCCCCTCTCCCATGCAAACCTCTGGATAGCTGTCGACAGTCTGGCGCGACGAGAGGGTCTGTCCGCGTCTGGCCTGGCGATACGGGCGGGTCTCGACCCCACAGCCTTCAACCCGTCAAAGCGCATCGGCCCGGGAAATCCGCCTCGTCCTCGCTGGCCCTCGACCGAGAGCCTGACAAGGATCCTTCGGGTCACTCAAACCTCTCTGGGAGAGTTTGCTGCGCTCGCTGGCGACGCGGCGGACGTTCGCCAGACTGTTCCGGTCATTGGCATGGCCCAGGCTGGTACGGAGGGCTATTTCGATGAAGCGGGACTGCCGACCGGAGACGGGTGGGAAGCGGCCGATCTGCTGCCCAGGCGCGAAAGCCTGTTCGGCTTGCGGATAAGCGGGGACTCCATGACGCCTCTCTACCGCGAGGGTGACTGCGTGATTGTCGATCGCGACGCACACAATGTTCGCAAGGGTGACAGGGTGGTTGTCCAGACCCGCACGGGGGAAACAATAGCAAAGGAAATCGGCCGCCTGACGTCCCAGGCGTTGACGCTGGTCTCGATCAATCCCGCCTACGAACCGCGCATCCTGGCACGGCGAGACATCGCATGGATGTCGCGCATTCTCTGGGTCAGCCAGTAAGACAGCTCAGCGCCCGCGACGAAAAAGGCCGCCCCGATCGGAGCGGCCTTTCACGTTCGGCCTTTTAAGACCTAGTTGGCGGTCACATAGTTGGCGTTCACCCAGCCACCACCGGCGATCTGGACCCACTCGCCCTGCGATCCGATCGCGCTGAAAGGCTGACCGGCCTGCAGGGTGCCACGAACGCCGTAGTTCGTGCCGGGACCCGAGCGGATGCGCAGGTTCGAGGTGGCACGGTAGGCACCGCCAGCCGAGACAGCAGCCCGTCCACGCTGCTGGTTGCAACCGATGTACGACCCTGCTGCAGCGCCTGCGCCGGCACCGGCCACGGCACCAAGGGCACGCTCATTGGACGCCAGCTGGCTACCGGCCAGACCGCCCACAACGGCACCGATCAGGGCACCGGCGCGCTGACGGCCACCGGGCGCGTCGCAGTTGGTGATCCCATTGGCCTGCTGGGCAGAAGCAGCCATGGGAACAGCGGTCACGAGAGCCGCGAGGGCGGCTGCAGTGGCGAATGTGGTCTTGATCATCTTGGACATGGGTCTCTCCTGTCATCGCGCTTGCGTCGATGACCGTACAATGCACCGGCCACCATGAAGGCTCCCCGAGCTTCACAGTTATTTTCGGTTCATGTTGGCCGGATGTCGAGACCAGCCGACTTCGTTCAACCGGCCAGCTCGCCCCGTGCTCCCGCTTCGATCAGAGCGACGGTCTGGCCCAGACCATAGATTGCCGCGAACGATCCGAAGCGCGGGCCCTGGGAAGCTCCAAGCAGGACTTCATAAAGAGCGGCAAACCAGCCGCGCAGCGGCTCGAAACCATGCGCCTTGCCGACGGCATAGACCTCGCCCTGGATCAGCTCGCCGTCCGTCGTGCCCTCGGGAAGGGCCCTCAACCGCTCGGCGAGATCCAGCAGAGCCGTCTTTTCCCGTTCGTCCGGCAAGCGGTAGGACTTCGTAGGCTTCACGAAATCCTCGTAATAGTTCAGCGCCCGCTCCATCAGCTGGTCAAGAAGCGGCTCGGACTCCGGCGTCGCCTCCGGCAGGTATCTGGCAAAATAGGCCCATAGCTGAGCCTTGTTCGATGCATTGGCGACACCGACGAGGTTCAGGAGCAGGGCAAACGAGACCGGCGACGTATGGGTCGGCGGGCTGCCGGCGTGGATCGACCACACGGCATTATCAATCTGCTTTGATGGATCCTGAGTCTTGTAGGCTTCGATTGCCGCCAGATAGTCATCGATCGCGCGGGGAATGACATTGAAATGCAGGCTTTTGGCCGATTTCGGAGACTGGAACATGTACCAGCTCAGGCTCTCGGGCGTGCCATATCGCAACCACTGCTCCATCGTCAGGCCATTGCCCTTTGACTTCGAGATCTTGCGCCCCTCGACGTCGAGGAAGAGTTCATAGTTGAAACCTTCAGGCGGCGTGCCGCCCAAGGCACGGCAGACCTTGGACGACTCCCGCACGCTTTCGATCAGGTCCTTCCCGGACATCTCGTAATCGACATCCAGCGCGGTCCAGCGCATGGCCCAGTCCGGTTTCCATTGCAGCTTCACATGCCCGCCTGTCACCGGCACCGTCGTCGTCCCGGCGGACGGATCTTCGAAGGTGATTGTCCCCGCCAGGACATCGCGGCTGAGAGTCGGTACCTGCAGGACATGGCCGGTGGCGGGGCTGACCGGCAGGAAGGGCGAATAGGTCTCGCGCCGCTCTGGCCCCAGGGTCGGCAGCATGATGGCCTGAACCGCGTCGAACCTCTCCAGCAGCGTCAGCAGGGTCTGATCGAACCGCCCGGAGCGGTATTGTTCCGTCGAGGACAGGAACTCGTATTCGAAGCCGAAGCCGTCCAGGAACGTCCGGAGCCGGGCATTGTTGTGCGCACCGAAACTCTCGTGTGTCCCGAACGGATCCCGCACTACTGTCAACGGCTTGTGCAGGTCCTCAGTCAGCATTTCCGGATTGGGAATCCCCTCCGGCACTTTTCGCAGACCATCCATGTCGTCCGAAAAGGCGATCAAGCGCGTAGGCCAGTGGTCGCCGGTCAGGGCCCGGAACGCATTGCGCACCATGGTTGTGCGCGCCACCTCGCCGAACGTCCCCATATGAGGCAGGCCGGAAGGGCCATATCCGGTTTCGAGGATTACCGGACGGCGCAAGGCCTCGAACGTGGCGAGAGCCTCATCGGTCCTGCCTGCCGCGATCATGGCCGCCGCCCTCGCGCGATCGGCCTCGGCCAGCCGCTTCTTGAGCACGTGGGCCAGCAGATTGCGGGCCTGTTCAAACGGCCAGGACTTGGCTTCGGCGGCGAGGGTTTCGAGGTTCTTCAACATGGGACGGGGTTTGGCCGCTGGGCCTGCCAGCGTCAACTTTTAGCTCGTGTCGCTTGACCCCAGGGCGGCTCCATGTCCCTACCCCCGCTCTATGAAGACCGCCGATTTTGACTTTTACCTGCCCGAGGATCGCATCGCCCTGCGCCCCGCCGATCCCCGCGACTCGGCTCGGCTTCTGGTGGTCCGTCACGGCACGCTGGGTGACCATAGTATTCGCGATCTGGTCGAGTTTCTGAAGCCAGGGGATGCTTTGGTGTTCAACGACACCCGGGTGATCCCGGCTCGCCTCTCCGGCGTTCGCCATCGCACCGGCCCGGAGGGTGAAATCCTGAGCGTGGATGTTGAAGCGACATTGCATCATCGTGATGGACCAGACGTCTGGTCGGCCTTCATGAAACCGGGCAAGCGGCTGAAGGTCGGCGACCGAGTCCATTTCCATAGCCTGTCGGCCACAGTGACGGCAAAGAGCGAAGACGGCCTCGTCACACTGGGGTTCGATCTGTCGGACCATGCGCTGGACGATGCCATTCGCGCGGTCGGCGTCATGCCCCTGCCGCCCTATATAGCGGCCAAACGTCCGGAGGATGATCGCGACCTGAGCGACTATCAGACCGTCTTTGCGACGCATGATGGATCAGTCGCGGCACCAACGGCTGGTCTCCACTTCACGCCCACCCTGCTCGAGAACCTTGCAGCGAAAGGTGTCTCGACCCACGCCGTGACCCTTCATGTGGGCGCTGGCACGTTCCTGCCGGTCAAGGCTGAAGACACGGCAGATCATCGCATGCATTCGGAGTGGGGCGTGGTCTCGCCCGAGGTGGCAGCGGCCCTGAACGCCGTCCACGCGGCCGGCGGCCGAATCGTCTGCGTCGGCACCACCTCGCTGCGGCTGCTGGAGTCGGCCACGACAGAAGACGGAGTCATCAAGCCCTTCCATGGCGACACGGCCATCTTCATCACGCCCGGCTATCGCTTCCGTGCCGTCGACGTCCTGATGACCAATTTCCACCTGCCGAAGTCGACGCTGTTCATGCTGGTCAGCGCCTTTGCTGGCCAACAGGTCATGCGCGAGGCCTATGCCCACGCCGTCGCGGACGGATACCGCTTCTATTCCTACGGAGACGGCTCCCTGCTCTTCCGCGCAGACTAAGACGTCACAGAACGATGATGACCACCCTGCGGATGCAGAGCATAAGCTGTGCCGCAATCCCGGAGCCCCCGACATGCGTTTCGACCGTCGCAGCCTGTTCACGACCGGTGCCGCCGCCTTTGCTTTTGGAGGGCTGGCTCGGCACGTTCACGCCCAAGCCGCCTCCCAGGAAGAGACCTATATCAATCAGGTTGAGGGTTATGGCCCGTTGAAGCCGGACCCCAATGGGGTTCTCGACCTCCCCGAGGGCTTCTCCTACAGGGTCATCTCCCAGAGCGGCGAAACGATGGACGACGGCCTTCTGGTCCCCGGCCAACCGGACGGCATGGGGTGTTTCCCGCTCGAGGGCTCCCTTGTCGCCCTCGTTCGCAACCACGAACTTCGTGGCCGTCGGGCCGAGCACCGCAACTGGGGCCCGGGCGGCTACAATCAGCAGCGGATTGCGGAACTCGACGCGTCGCGCGCCTATGACACCTACAAGGACGGACGTCCCCTGCCCGGCGGCACCACGACCCTCGTTTACGACATGGCGACCGGCAAGACCGTCCGCCAGCATCTCAGCCTGGCTGGAACCTCGACCAACTGTTGTGGCGGCCAGACACCCTGGGGCTCATGGCTGACGTGTGAGGAAACAGTCGAGGCACCGGGCAATGCCGATGTCATGAAGGAACACGGGTATGTCTTCGAGGTCCCGGCCGCAGCGACCGGCCTGGTCGACCCCGTTCCGCTCAAGGCCATGGGCCGGTTCGACCACGAGGCCGTCTGCATCGATCCCAGGACCGGCATCGTCTATCTGACCGAAGATGAAGGCGACGGCCTGTTTTACCGCTTTATCCCAGATACGCCTGGAAAGCTGGTTGACGGTGGCCGGTTGCAGGCCATGGCGCTGAAGGATGCGCCAGGCTCCGACACATCCAACCACCACACGCGCATCTGGTCGCCTGGCGACTCGCGGGCTGTCACATGGATTGACCTTGATGACGTGGAAAGTCCAAACGCCGATCTTCGCAAACGGGGTCACGCCGCCGGCGCGGCACTGGTCGCGCGGGGCGAAGGCATATTCTGGGGCAAGGACGAACTGTACCTGACGGCGACCTCGGGTGGGCCAATCGAGAAAGGCCAGATCCTGCGCTACGTGCCCTCCCCTGCCGAGGGCACTCCAGATGAAGCGGCTGATCCCGGACGTATCCAGCTATTCGTCGAAAGCACGGACGTGCGAGCGCTGAATATGGGCGACAATCTGATCGTCGCGCCCTGGGGGCACCTGATTGTCTGCGAGGACAACTACTCGACCGAAACCCGCAACCATCTCAAGGGCGTGAGTCCGGAAGGCAAGCTCTACACGATCGGGCGCAATGTCTTCGCGGGCAACAGCGAGTTTGCCGGCGCAGTGTTCTCGCCGGACGGATCGACCCTGTTCGTCAACATCATGTTCCCGGGCATCACCTTCGCGATCACAGGGCCCTGGAACGCGGTCCGGACGTAAACAGCCGCGGCTGCGACCGGCGGACCAGCCACAGATTGGCCGTCGCAATCCCCAGGACCAGCGCTGCGCCGGCCTGGTGCAGTCCGCCCATCCAGATCGGTACGGTGTGCATCAGAGTGACAATGCCCATGGCGGCCTGAAGGACGATGGCGCCAGCGACCACAAATGCCATGGCCCCCAGCCCCTCGGCCAGTTTCCAGCGCCAGGCCTGAACGGCATAGGCAATCGCCCCGATGAACAGAGCGTAGCCCCAGACCCGGTGATTGAACTGCACGAGCGCCTTGTCGTGCAGAAAGGCTATGGCACCGACGCCCCACTCGACCGGGGGCAGGACCTGTCCTCCCATCAGCGGCCAGTCCGTATAGATGAAGCCCGCCTTGGCTCCAGCCACCAGTCCGCCCAGCAGGCACTGGATAAAGACAGCCGCAAGCAGAACGGTCGCGCCGCGACTCCACGCGACGGGTGAGCGCGAGTGCTCCTGACCGGACCACGCCTCAAGCCCGGTCCAGATCAATGACGCAAAGATGAGAAAGGCGAGGCCAAGATGCACCGTCAGCCGCTCCGGAGCGACGTCGACCCGTTCGGATAGGCCCGACGACACCATCCACCATCCGATCAACCCTTGCAGCCCACCCAGGGCCAGCAGGATGGCACATCGCCCGATCAGGCGTCGCGGGATCATCCTCAAGGCAAGGAAGGCAAAGAACGGGAGGGCGAAAGCCACGCCGATCAACCGCCCGAACAGCCGATGCGCCCATTCCCAGAAGAAGATGAACTGAAAATCGCTCATCGACATTCCGGCGTTCACCAGTTCGTATTGCGGGATCTGCTTGTACTTCTCGAAGGCAACCAGCCAGTCCGCGTCGTTCAGGGGCGGTAACGCCCCCATGATCGGCTTCCATTCGGTGATGGACAGGCCGGAGCCTGTCAGGCGGGTGATCCCGCCAATGACGACCATGCAGAACACCATCGCCGCGACAGTAAACAGCCAGATTGCGACAGGTCGGCTCTGGTCCAGGGGTCCGAAACGGTTCATTCGACGCCAGTCTTTGAGACGGATACAGTGCCGCCTCGAAAATCGGTGCGACGCAACGGGGACGGTATGCTCCGGCTGCGAGGCCAGATCGAGTCACAAGTCCCGGACGCGGCGTCGCAGCCGTCGTTTCAGCAAAGAGGCCAAGCTTGGAATACGCCGACATCGCCATTGCCGTTCTGGGTGTGCTCGGCCTCGCCTCGATATGGGACTTGCTCAGCGGGCGGCGGGGCTATGGCGGTGCCGTGCTGGTCGCCGGCGTCGGGGCGGCCTGCGGTGCCTTTCTGGTCATCCGGGTCTTCGGGATTTCCACCCTGGGAGACTGGCTATGGGTCGCATGGGCAATGGTGGCGAGCGCCTTTACACTGCTTGCCTATACCCTTTTCCGGAGCAAACGCTGATGCATGTCCGCGCCAAACGGGCCGTTGCCGCCTTCGGGATGCTGGCCTTCCTGGCCTTCTATATCTGGGCTGTCATTGCGATCGGAGAGCGGCTGCCCGATCACCCTCTCGTTCATCTGGCGTTCTACGGTCTGTCCGGGATCGCATGGGGCCTGCCGCTTTTCCCTCTGATGTCGTGGGCCGAACGGGAGCCAAAGCGCTAGGCAGAATGCCTGACCCAAGGCGCGTCATCCGCTGTTTCTGAGACCTGCAGCGACGCCGTTAATGGCCAGAAGGATTCCTTCGCGGACACGCGGATCGCTGTCGCCAGCCCGCCGACGACGGATCAGTTCGATCTGGACGTGGTTCAGCGGCTCGACATACGGCATCCGCAACCGGATAAGCCGGTCCAGTTCCGGTTGTCCCCCCAGCAGTTCTGTCTGGCCGGTGATGGTCAGCACTGCCTCCCGGGTGCGGTCCCATTCGGCCTGGATTTCCCCGTAGATCGTCGCGCCCAGATTGGCGTCGGGCACCAGTCGGGCATACCGCCGGGCGATCTTCATGTCCGACTTGGCCATGATCATTTCCATGTTCTGGATCGCGGTCCGGAAGAATGGCCACTCCTTCGCCATGGCCTGCAGTTCGCCCATGTCCGCCGCCCTGATCGCCGACCCGAACCCGAACCAGCCGGGCAGCATCACCCGGCTCTGCGACCAGCTGAAGACCCAGGGGATCGCTCGCAGGTCCTCAATGGCCGTGGACGCCGTCCGCGAGGCCGGTCTCGACCCGATCTTCAGCTCCGCGATCTCGGCAATCGGTGTCGCGGCGCGGAAATAGTCGACGAAGCCCGGCGTCTCATAGACCAGGGCCCGGTAGGCCCTCATCGAGGCCTGCGACAAGGCTGATGCCGTCGCCCCATGCCGGGCCGTCATCGCCTCGTCCGGTGGCGGGGCCAGAGAAGCTAGCAGCGTCCCCGCCGTCAGGGCGTCGAGGTTCCTGCGCGCCACGTCGGGCTCGCCATATTTGTTGGCGATGACCTCGCCCTGCTCGGTGATGCGGATGCGACCTGCGACCGTCCCGGTCGGCTGCGACAGGACGCCGGCAAAACTTGAGCCCCCGCCCCGCCCGACCGCGCCACCGCGCCCATGGAACAGCTGAAGGCGGACCCCCACTGCATTCGTGACGCTGAGCAGGGCTCGAGAGGCTTCATGCAGCTCCCAGGTCGATGTCAGGTAGGAGCCGTCCTTGTTGGAGTCGGAATAGCCGATCATCACTTCCTGAACGCCCCGCGCCCGAGCGACGGCAAGAGCGGACGGCTCTGCCAGCAACCGCTCCAGCGTCGGCCGGGCCGCACGCAGGTCATCGATGGTCTCAAAGAGCGGAGCCGCCTGGATCGGACACAGCTCAGGCGCATCCGGCCGATAAAGACCAACCTCCTTGAGCAGGAGATAGACCTCCAACAGATCGGAGGCGGCATCTGTCTTGGAGACGATGTGGGTACGGACAGCCTGGGGCCCGTATCGTGCCAGACCAGCCGCAGCGGCGTGCAGAATGGCCCGCTCCTTGAGGGTTTCAGCCTCGTAATCCGCATACGGATTGAATAGCAGCCGACTCGATACGAGCTCGGTCGACAGAAGGGCGACGCGCGCCTCCTCGTCCAGCGTCAGATAGGCCGGCTCGACCCCTGCCACGGCCAGGAGATCTGCGACCACGCGCTCATGGACGTCCGCATTCTGGCGAAGGTCGAGTGTGGCCATGTGGAAACCGAAGACATCGACGGTGGCGATCAGCGCCGACAGGCTGTCATCTGCAAAGATTTCGCCATGACTGGCGATCAGACTGGCCTGCAGCAGGGCCAGATCGGCCCGAAACGCGTGCGGGCCCTCGTACGGCGGCGCGTCAAACGGGGCTGGCCGTGGTGCAGGCGTCCCTGTGAGGACAAGATGGGTGGCCGACAGCCGCGCATAGATCTGGCTCAGAGCGCGGCGATACGGCTCATCAAGCCGGTGCGGAGACAGGTCACCGGAAATCGCGGCCAGCGCCTCCAGCTCCGGGGTGATATCCGCGAGCGAGGCCGACAGGCTGAGTTCGGCTCCAAGAGCATTCACAGCATTCAGGTAGTGCTTCAGCACTGCACGAGCAGGCGTCGCCAGCGCCGCTTCCAGCGCAGCGGCATCGACATTGGGATTTCCGTCCCGGTCGCCGCCGACCCAGGCACCGACACGGATGAACGGAGGCAGCTCGGGCGCGTCCAGCCGCCGTCGCCAATCGGCAAGCTGCTCCGGAACGACCTTCAGGAAGACCCGCTCAAGGAACGACACCACAGTTTCGATCTCGTCCTGGACCACCAGACCGGTGATCCGGACCAGCCGCGTGGTCCACAGAATGACAGTCTGGCGTCGCAGCGCACGGGTCAGCACGTCGGGGGCACACGCGAGATCGTCCCGATCACAGGCGTCCAGAAGGTCCGATACGGCCGTAATCCGGTCCAGCACGCTTTTCCGGCGTACCTCGGACGGGTGGGCGGTCAGCACGGGCGAGATCAGGGCCTGGGAAAGAAGGGTCCGAGCGTCCTCAACGGTTCGGCCTGCCTGTTTCAAGCGCAACAACGCACCCTCGGCTGTATCGGCCCGGGCCCCTTCGGCTGTCTGAGCCCGTGCCCTGCGCTTCCCGGCCCGGTCCTCGGCCACATTGGCCAACAGGGAGAAGACCGCAAAACCGTGAGCCAGACCGACCGCCTGATCGAGCGAAAGGTCCGTCAACAAGGCCTCTAGCTTTGATGCTCCGTGCGACTGCGGGTCCCTGTGGTAGGCGACAGAGGCCTGACGCACCGCCTCGATCCGGTCGTACAGGTCCTGCCCGCCCTCCTCGCGGATGACCTCACCCAGAAGGCCGCCCAGCAGGCGGACCTCTTCGCGCAATCGGTCGTCGGCAGCTGGGGACATCGGGTCTCTTTCAGCGGGGAGGCTGGGTCAGCGACCACAGTGATGCAGGATCGCACCCGACGCGACCCTTGAAGCCTTATTTGATCAGGCCACGGTCACGTGCCCACAAGCGCCTCGCGCAGGGCCCGGATCTTGACCTCGGTCTCTGCCAGCTCGAGGAGAGGATCACTGTCCGCGACGATGCCTGCGCCGGCAAGCGTGCGCCAGGACCAGTGTGCGCCGGCCCGCTCGAAGCTCGCCGTGCGGATCAGGACCGATGCCGTAAGCCCACCCGCATCGTCCAGCAGGAACAGCGAACCGCACCAGGGTCCTCTCGGGGCTTCATGCTGGGCAATGACCCGCATGGCCTGATGCTTGGGGGCGCCAGTGATGGACCCCGGCGGAAAGGTTGCCGCGAGCAGTTCGGCGGGAGTCGTTTCGGGCCGTGGTGTTCCGCTGACGGTCGAGACCAGATGGTGCACTGTCGGATGAGTCTCGACGGCAAACAGAGCATCGACCGTGACGGACCCGGGCAAGCACACCCTGGCCAGGTCATTCCGCATCAGGTCAACGATCATCAGGTTCTCGGCCTGATCCTTGGCGCTGGCAACGAGGTCATCGATCAAGGCGCGATCGCGCTGGGGGTCGGGGTCCCGTCCACGGGTGCCCTTGATCGGCCGGGTTTCAATCCGGTTCAGGGCCCGGTCCCAAGACAGGAAGAGTTCCGGCGAGTTTGACACAATCGCTCGGTCGCCGATCTGCCAGAAGGCCGCATAGGGCGCGCCTCTTGTCCTGGCGAGCCGCAGGAAGACATCGAAGGGATCGCCTAGAGGCCTCAGCGTACCGGTCCAGGCGCGTGCAATATTGGCCTGAAACAGCTCGCCCGCGCCGATCCGCGCCACGACGTCGGCAACCGCGTCGCAATAGGTCTGGTCCGAAGTCTCGGCGACAAAGGCTTCGGAAGGTGCCACTGGCGTGCCAGCCTCTTCTGCCATTCGCAGCCACTGCAGGGCCCGGTCACATTCGACACGGGCAGACTCCGCATCGCTGCCCAATCCGATCGCAACGACCTGCTGCCGATCATGATCGAAACGCAGCAGCGCGGCATAGCGCGCCAGCATCAGATCGGGCCAGACTGGCTCGCGAGCCCCCGTCGCCGCCCGCGCACCGGAATCGTAACTGGCCAGTCCGACCACGTGGTGGTGCATTTCGGAGTCCTTCAGGGCGTTGAAGGCACCGTCATCGGTCTCAATGACCTGAATTCGGTCAGGACCGGCCCCAATCCACGACTGGCGACCTTTCTGCTCTCCGTCCGACAACAGACACACCAGCCCGGGATGCGCCCTCAGACCGCAGGCAACCGCCCGGGGCTCGACCCACGCATGGACCGTCTCGACCTGGATCGGGCTACTCAAGTCGTCAGCCGTTCGATGATCCGTGAACGGAGAAATTCGTCCACGCCAATCACCTGATCCAGATAAACATCGATCGATCCATAGCGCAGGTTGATGGCCGCAAAGGCGGCTTCCAGATAGGCCGGCTCCACGCCCATGAAGGCCACGACTGCGTCTTCGGAGGGCTTGCGCCCGCTCATCGCCTCGATCTGCTTCGCAAAGGACGGAGCCATTTGCTCGAGATCGACGGCGGCATTGGTCAGGAGATAATCGGCCATCATGTCCTCCTGACCGACGCCAAGCAGATGATGGGTCAGTGCGACCAGCAGCCCTGTCCTGTCCTTGCCCGCCGCGCAGTGCACCACGATCGCGCCATCACTGGTCGCCAAGATCTCGAAATAGCGGCGGAACAGGTCATGATAGGTAGGCGCGAAGGGCATCCGGCCATAGGTGTCCATCATGAACCGCCGCCCCGAATCCGGTGTCAGGTCAGAGGTCTTCAGAAACGTAATGTGCGGGGCCTCGCCCTGGGCATCCAGATCGTTCTCGATCACGAGGCCGGAGAACCCCTCAGGTCTCAGGGACGGCTGACGCTGGCGCTCGACGGGTCGACGCAGATCCACGACCGCTCCAATGCCATAACCGGCCAGCCGACCCAGATCGGCCTCGGTCATCCGTGCATGATGCGCCGAGCGATAAAGTCTCCCTGACCGGACCTGACGCCCGTCGAGGGTCGGATATCCGCCGAAGTCCCGGAAATTGTCGATGGCGTCGAACGGATGCAGGCGGACTGTGGTCATCGCCTTCCATAGCCCAGGCCCGAACCGGCATCACCTGCGATTCAGTGTCTCGCAACCAGACCGGCCATGGCATCCAGATAAGCGACAAACGCCGTCCGCCCCGTTTCGGTCATCCTCGCACGGGTCTGCGGCTTGCGCCCGACGAAGGATTTCTCCACGGCGACAAACCCGGCCTCCTCGAGCTTTCTGAGGTGGACCGAAAGATTGCCGTCCGTCGTCTGTAGACGGGCTTTGATCTCGTTGAAGTTTGCGGCCTCGGCACCGGCCAGGAAGGCCATGATGCCCAACCGGATGCGCCCGTGAATCACGTCGTCGATCTGATCGATGTTGAATCCGTCCGACACGGTCACACGCTCGCCGCCGGTTCCTGACGGGTCAGGACGATGCCGGGGATCAAGGCGACGAGTAGGAGCATGATCGTGAACACCAGATAGATTGCCGGATCACCGATGAACAGGCCGAGCGCCGCCGCCCCCGCAAAGGACATCAGGGCGATGGCCTTCATCCAGCTGCGGCCTGTCATTTCACCCGCAACGAACCAGGCCGAACCGTAGGCAGCAAAGACCAGACTGGGCATCGCCCACATCATCGCCCAGTCCCCGGTCTTGAAGCCGATCCCGGTGAAGGCCAGCCAGACGGCAAAAATGCCGAAGCCCACGGCCGTCCAGGAGGCACCGATCGCCTTGTTGACCAGTGTGTTGGCGCCCGGCTTCCGGTCCTGACGTCGGATCAGCACGGCCAGCGACAGGCCGAACACAACCGCGGCACCGACCCAGAGCCAGAGCGCGGCCCAGGGAGAGACGTCAAACTGGCCGGTCGCGAGAGCCCACTGCCCCAGATTGGCGACACCGAAAATCACGGCGGCGGCGATCAGGAATGGACCGTTCAGGGGCGCGGTATTGCGACCCTGCTCGGCCAGATCGCGGATGAAGGCTATGTCTGCGGCAGTGGTCACGGGGTCTTGCGTCATGTCTGTCTCCCTCTGCGATGACGTTTGCCAGATCATACTTTGAATGTCAAAGTGCTTTCTCATCTGAAACTGGAGAGCGTCCATGAACGTGTGGATTGTACTGACGGCCTGCATTGCCCTCGAAATCGTTGCGACCAGCCTCCTCAAGGCCTCCGAGGGCTTTTCGCGCCCTTGGCTGGGGATGGCGTCCATGGTCTGTTACTCTGGCTGCTTCTGGCTGCTGTCAGCCGTCCTGACCCGGTTGCCGGTCGGGGTGGCCTATGCCGTCTGGTCCGGAGTCGGCATCGTGGGGATCACCCTCGTCGGGGTCTTCCTGTTTCGGCAGTCCCTGACCCTGATGCAGATGGGCTTCATCGCCCTCATCCTGATCGGAGCCGTCGGCCTGCAGCTATCGACGCGGACCGCTGACATGGCATGACAGAAGGCCAATGCCTGGAGCTTGATGGATGCGCCTGACCTATCACCGGATCGCCTATGAGGCGCTGAACGTCTGCAACGCTGTCAGCATCGACACGGTCCTTGAAGCCGTCCGCAAGACGGGCCTGGGCCCCATGCGGGCGCTCGATATCGGCTGCGGCAACGGCGAGGTGACGATCCGGCTGGCCGAGGGACCGGGCCTCGAAGTCACCGCCGTCGAATACGATCCTGCCATGGCCGACCTCGCACGCACCCGATGCGAAGCCTCGCCTGCTGGAGGGCGGATCACGGTGATCGAGGGTCCGTCCGGGGCCGTTCTAGCGCAGAATGATCCCTGGGACCTGATCATTGCCCTTGGCACAACCGACCCGGTCGGGGATGGCACCCGCGAGCCTGCGGCCATGATGTCCGGTCTTCGCCACCATCTACGACCCGGCGGCTGGCTCCTGTGGGGTGATCTGGTCTGGCTCACCGAGCCCTCCCCGCCCCTGCGCCAGATCATCGAGCTCAGCGGAACCTACACCGACCACGCGGGCTGGCAGGCTGCCGCGACCCGGGCCGGACTTCAGGTCTTCTCGGCCCATCTATCGTCGCAAGACGACTGGAACACCTATGGTCAGACGATGGACACCGCCGTCCGCCGCTGGCTGATCGCCAATCCCGACCATCCGGACGCCGCCGGCATCCGGCAGCGCGCCGACCAGATCTCGATGATGATGGATTTCGGCCGCGGAACCCTCGGCTTTGGTCTCTATCTGCTGAGACGGAATGATGGCTCTGGCCGGCTGGATTGAGGCCGGAGATCAGGTCGAACGTCCCGAAGGCGGCGGCAGCTCCGGGAGTGTCGTGCCGGACAGACAGGCCCGCTCGACCTGAACCATCTGCAGCAGGCTCAGGAATGCCTGGGCTCTCCAGTCGGCCATGAAGCGAACCACGATTGCCGTGGCCAGGCCGCCGATGGTGCCGCCAACGAAAGGCAGCAGATCGGCATTCGTCATCGCCGCCTTTACGGATGTCGGCGACAGAGATACCCAGATGGCACCCACCGTCAGCGGCACCGTGATATAGGCCAGGACGACGCTCCGGAAGAAATGCTCCTGACGCTTCCCGTTGATTTCAGCCAGTCGAACGACCGCAGCCAGCTCGACATCGGACACCGTCGCAAGCCGCGCCACGACGGCCTGACTGGACCCCATGGAACGGAGTCCGACGATGAGGTCGAACCAGAAATAGGAGTTCTCCCGCACCCGCGCTGGGCTCGGCAAAAGCCACCAGAGGGCGGATCGCCAGAGGGGAAATCTGGCAGTCAAATCTCGCCAGAGTAGCCAGACCGGATCCTTCGCCAGAGGGTCTGGCGGCCGCATTCGCAAGCGCTCCCAAACGCCTATTCGGCGCTGCTGTTGCGGCGGCCCGGACGACAAGCCGGGCGCAACTTCGTCCTTTGGCGCCTGCCGTTGATCCATGGCCCCCGCCTGTTTGCCGCGGGAAGCTTGGCCGAGCGCAGGTCCGCGATCAAGCCCGCCGGTCTGGCCGGGCTCCAAAGACAAAAGGGCCGCCCGAAAGCGACCCCTTAAACCAACCGATTTTCTTTAGGAAAATGGTCGGAGCGACAGGATTCGAACCTGCGACCCCTTGACCCCCAGTCAAGTGCGCTACCAGGCTGCGCCACGCTCCGAGAGGCGCTCCTATAAACGGGGTTGAGCCGGGCGCAAACCCTAAATGCCGCTCAGCCGGCCAGAACCACGTCCAGGCGCGCCTTGGCACCCTCGATCCGCGCCAGAACATCGCGCAACCCGGCCATTTCAACCGTGTCAGGCGTTGTGTCACCGGGCTCGGGGTGCTGCTCGACCAGGTCGGCGTCCATACTGAAGGTCGCATCGGCACCGCCATAGGCCGCGATCCGAACCAGCCCCTGTTCCTTGTGCAGACGCTGGACACCCTTGATCGTCAAGCCTTCGTCATGCAGCAGGCGGCGGATAGCCTTCAGTATGATTACGTCCTGCGGCCGATAGAAACGACGGCCGCCAGCGCGCTTGACGGGGGTGACGAACGGGAATTTGGTCTCCCAGAAGCGCAGCACATGCTGGGGCGCACCGACTTCCGTGGCGGCTTCCGAGATGGTGCGAAAGGCGTTGGCGCTCTTGGCCACGCGATTCAGTCCTCGTTGCCTGCGCCGTGGACCTTGGACTTCATGATCTGGGAGGCGCGGAAGCTGATGACGCGACGTGGATGGATCGCAGCTGGTTCGCCCGTCTTGGGATTGCGACCCATGCGGGCACGCTTCTCGCGGACCTGGAACACACCGAAACCGGAAAGCTTGACCGTCTCGCCCCGTTCCAGCGACTCCACGATCAGATCAAGCGTGCGCTCAACCATGGACGAGCATTCCTGTCGCGACAGGCCGACTTCGTCATGCACGGCCTCGCAAAGGTCCGCACGGGTCAAGGTCTGCTGTTCACCCATCGTCATTGCTCCCGTCCAGCCTGACCCTTTGACATGAACCCGCACGGCGGATCCCTCATGCTCGATCAAACCTCAACCCCAAGACCATCATAAGGCGGGAAATCAGCTCAAAGTCAAAGCCCGTCGATGGTTACTAGAGTCGAAAGGCGCAGGCACCCCAGGTCAGCCCGCCCCCCATGGCCTCCAGCAGAACCAGGTCGCCTTTCTGGATGCGTCCGTCGCGGATGGCTGTATCGAGCGCCAGGGGGATCGAGGCGGCCGAGGTGTTGGCGTGATCCGCCACGGTCGTGATCACCTTGTTCTCGTCGAGGCCCAGCCGATCGCCGACCCCCTTGATGATGCGCTGGTTCGCCTGATGGGGCACGAACCAGTCCACTTCGGGAACCGTGATACCGGACGCGGCGCAGGCAGCGGTGATCGCCTCGGCGATGTTCACCACGGCATGGCGGAACACCTGGTTTCCGAGCATCCGCAAGTGACCGACGGTACCCGAGGTGGACGGCCCGCCATCGACGTAGAGCAGGTCGGTCTTGGTCCCGTCCGCACGCAACGCAAAGCCGAGGATCCCCTGATCCGCAGACGTCCCCTGCCCCTCGCGCGGCTCGACGACCACGGCACCGGCTCCGTCGCCGAACAGCACGCAGGTTGTTCGGTCAGACCAGTCCATCAGACGGGTCATTTCCTCTGCACCGATCACGAGAGCGCATCTGGCCTGACCGCGCGCAACGAACCCGTCGGCGATACTCAGTGCATAGACGAACCCCGAACACACGGCCTGGACATCGAAGGCGATGCAGACGGGCGCGCCAAGCTTGCGCTGGACGATGGCGGCCGTGGCCGGAAAGGTCATGTCCGGCGTCGTTGTCGCGACAATGATCATGTCGACGTCTGCCGCGGTCCTGCCGGCATCAGCCAGTGCCCGACGCGCGGCCTCGGTGGCCAGATCGCTGGTGGGCTGGTCTTCCCTTGCGCGATGGCGCTGACGGATGCCGGTCCGCTCGACGATCCACTGGTCCGTTGTATCAACGAATTTCGCGAGGTCGTCGTTGGTCACGACCTGCTCGGGCAGGTAGGATCCCACCCCGGTAACGGCACTACGCACGACGCTCACGAAACAGTCTCCTCGGCCGTCGATGGCACGGCTTCCAGCACCGCCCCCAGCCGCTCCAGATTGGCCCCCACCTTGGTCAAATAGTCACTGCGCGCCAGATCCACAGCAATGCGGATCGCATTTCCAAAACCCTTGGCATCGGCCCCGCCGTGGCTCTTGACCACAATGCCGTTGAGACCCAGCAGCGGCCCTCCATTGATGGCGCTGGGATCGATCCTCTGTCGCATGGTCTTCAGGGCCGGCAGGGCGATCAGGGCCCCGACCTTGGCCTGAATCCCGCTGGTCAGCGCTTCCTTCAGCAGCGCCGAGATGAATCGCGCCACACCTTCAGCCGTCTTCAGGGCGATGTTGCCGGTGAACCCGTCCGTGACCACGACATCCACCGTGCCCTTGGCGATGTCATCGCCCTCGACGAAGCCATGGTAGTTCAGGTTCAGGTCGTTCTGTCTAAGGATGCGGTGCGCCTCGCGGACCTCCTCGTGACCCTTGATGTCTTCCGAGCCGACATTCAGGATCCCGATGCTCGGCTGGGCGACGCCATGCACAGCGGCATGGAAGGCCTCGCCCATGATGGCGAATTCGACCAGTTGAGCCGCGTCGCTCTCGATATTGGCACCCACGTCCAGAACGGCCGTGACGCCGCGCAGGGTCGGCCAGCTGGCGACGATCGCCGGACGCTCCAGCCCAGGGGCCGACATCCTCAGGATCAGCTTTGAAATGGCCATGAGGGCCCCGGTGTTTCCTGCAGAGACGACGGCACCGGCCTCGCCCGTCTTCGCCGCCTCGATGGCGTTCCACAGGCTCGAGCCCTTGCCCCGGCGCATGGCCTGGGCCGGCTTTTCATCGGACGCGATCTTCTTGTCCGTGTGCCGGATCTGGCAGACTCCATCAGGAATCCTCAGCCGGATCAGCTCCGCCTGGATGGCAGCCTCGTCCCCGTGGAGCAGGAAGGTGACCGCCTCGCCTCCGTGACGGGTCCGATAGTCCTTGATTCCACCGACAACGACCGGGGGGCCATGGTCGCCACCCATGGCGTCCAGAGAAATGAGCGTCTGGGTTGGCAAGGGAAGGACGTCTCCGTGACGCCGTGGGACGCGGCGCGCATCTGCTTGAGCTGAGGATAGCGTGGCGATGCGGCGATGCAACGCGCCAGACGCAGCGTCAACCTTTGTCGGCGGTATCCGTTTCCCGAAAGGCCTTCAGGACCGCAAAAGGCGAGATGTCGGCGGGCTCGGCGGGCTGCACAAACTCGGCACCGGGCTTGCGAGGAAAGGGGTCCAGCGTCAGAGCGAGCTGTTCCACGGCGTACTGGCCCAGATCGATTCGGCCGTCCTCGATGATGTCCGGCGAATCATCGTCGAGAGTGATTTCCACCTCTTCGCCGGCGACCGGTTCGGCGGCCTCGACCAGATCCAGGCTGAACACCTGATCGATGGACACAGGCAAGGGCTCAAGCGTCAGGCCGCAGGTCTGTACGGCTTCGGCCACGACCCGCCCGCTCAGGGTCCAGCCCACGCGGGCGGGCTTGATGGTCAAGGTCGCCGTGAAGGCGTCAAGTGAGGCGAGATCCAGCGACCGCGCAATCTTTGCCCGACTTCCGGCATCTGGCTCGAGGGTGCGATCAAGGGCCGTCCCAATCTCGTTGACCCGGACGACTTCGCTCAAGGGCAGGACCGAACTCATGAGGGGATCTTTATCCAGCGAATGGTGCGAATCAAATCCGCGAAGGGCTGAGTTGCCAAGGCCGAGCGCGTGTCCATGATATAGGTTGCCAGGGCCAGCCCGCCATCAGGGGCTTCGCCTTCATAGACATTACGAACCAGTGCCTCCCTGAGGCCCTCATGATCGGCCGCACGGATCGTAGGCTCGTAGGCCGTCATGCGCCCGTACATGGACTCGCCCAGCTTGCGCATTTTCTTGGCCATGGAGGTGTCTCCAACGCCCAACTCCCGAAGCGTATTGTCCAGTGCCGATACAAAGACATCGAACAGACGCTGAGCGATCTCGGCCCCCTCATCGCCCTCGTCGCGCAGCCGCATGATCACCAGCAGCACATGGACGATATAGAGTTCGAACCGCGCGTCGATCCGGTCCGAAACCCCCAGGCTCGTATAAAAGACCGGCGAGCGCGCCTGTTCCACCGCCTCGGCATACAGGTGCTCACCGAGATCGCGACTGGGTTTTGCCCCGAACAGTTGTCTTAGCATGATCATACGGCCCCTTTTCCGCCGCGCCGTTGAACTAGAGGCCATGTCCGGTTAGGTCAAAGACCTTGTTGACGTCGCAGGCTTCGCTCATGCCCCGTATATCCCCGCTGATCGCCGCTGCCGCGCTCGCCATTGCCGCAGGGGCGTGCGCGCCGACCATCGGCATCAATGGCTTTCAGTCTGTGGACGTGAAACCGGCCGACATCGTGGCCGGCACGGACACCCGGACGACTGTTCTCGCGCGTCTCGGAACGCCATCGGCGACCTCCACCTTCGAAGACAACATCTGGTACTACATCGGCCAGACAACCGAGAAATATACCTACAACAATGCCCAGGTGTCTCAGCGCAGCGTCACGGCCATCACCTTCGACGAGGCTGGAGACAAGGTGACCGAGGTCAAGACCCTGGGCCTTGAGGACGGGCAGCAGGTGGCGATGAACAGTCGCGAAACGCCTACGCGCGGCCGCCAGCTGACCATCATCGAACAGCTGCTCGGCAACGTCGCTCGCGGCCAGCTACCCCGGACCGAGGAAGACGTCCCCGGCCAGCGCCGTCCGGACTGATCCCCCCCGTCATTCTCACAAAAAACGCCCCGGAGATCGCTCTCCGGGGCGTTTCTGTATGGGCGAGGTGTGATCGCTAGACGATCTTCCCGCTTGCCAGCACCGCCAGCAGCAACAGGGCCACGATGTTCGTGATCTTGATCATTGGGTTCACCGCCGGTCCCGACGTATCCTTGTAGGGATCGCCCACGGTATCGCCGGTGACGGCAGCCTTGTGCGCCTCCGAACCCTTGCCGTGGACGACGCCGTTCTTGTCGGTGAAGCCCTCCTCGATGACCTTCTTGGCATTGTCCCAGGCTCCGCCGCCCGAAGTCATGGAGATCGCAACGAACAGGCCGGTCACGATGACCCCCATCAGCATGGCTCCCAGAGATGCAAAGGCATTGGCCTTGTCCGCCAGGAACAGGATGGCCACGAACAGAACGATCGGCGACAGCACGGGCAGCAGCGACGGGACAATCATTTCCCGGATCGCCGCCTTGGTCAGGATGTCGACCGCGCGGCCGTACTCGGGCTTGACCTCATAGGTCATGATGCCCGGGTTCTCGCGGAACTGGCGACGGACTTCCTCGACCACAGCCTCGGCCGCGCGACCCACTGCCATCATCGACATGCCGCCAAACAGGAAGGGCAGCAGCCCCCCGAACAGCAGGCCGACCACGACATAAGGATTCGTCAGATCGAAGGTGACCGCGCCCATGCCCGCAAAGAAAGGATACTCCGCCGGGTTGGCCGCGAAATACTGCAGGTCGGATGTGTAGGCCGCAAACAGAACCAGCGCGCCGAGGCCCGCCGAACCGATCGCATAGCCCTTGGTTACGGCCTTGGTCGTGTTGCCCACGGCATCGAGGGCGTCGGTCGAATGACGGACCTCGGGTGGCAGGCCGGCCATCTCGGCAATCCCGCCGGCATTGTCGGTCACGGGACCAAAGGCATCCAGCGCCACGATCATACCCGCCACGCCCAGCATGGTCGTGGTGGCAATGGCGATGCCGAACAGGCCGGCCAGCTGGAAGGAGACGACAATGCCGACGATGATCGTCAGGGCCGGCAGGGCCGTGGCTTCCAGCGAAACCGCCAGACCCTGGATCACATTGGTGCCGTGACCGGACACCGAGGCGTTCGCGACGGACTGAACCGGACGAAAGTTCGAACCGGTATAGTATTCGGTCACGACCACGATGGCTGCCGTGACCGCCAGGCCGACGACCCCGGACCAGAACAGGGCCATGGGCGTGAAGCTTGTACCGTCCGACGTTGTCATGATGTCCGGCGAGATCGAGGTGATCACCCACCAGACCGCGCCGATCGACAATACGCCGGTCACGATCAGCCCCTGATACAGGGCCCCCATGATGTTGTTGGACTTGCCCAGACGAACGAAGAACGACCCGATGATCGAGGTCACGATGCAGATGCCGCAGATCGCCAGCGGCAGGACCATCATCGTGTCCACATAGGGCTGGTCGCGGAAGAAGATCGCGGCCAGCACCATGGTCGCGACCGTCGTCACGGCATAGGTCTCGAACAGGTCGGCGGCCATGCCGGCACAGTCGCCGACGTTGTCGCCCACATTGTCGGCGATCGTCGCCGCATTGCGGGGGTCATCCTCCGGGATGCCCGCCTCGACCTTGCCGACCATGTCGCCGCCGACATCCGCACCCTTGGTGAAGATGCCGCCGCCGAGACGGGCAAAGATCGAGATCAGCGAAGCTCCGAAGCCGAGGGCGACCAGACCGTCGATGACTTCGCGGCTGGTTGATTCCAGCCCCATGTGCATCGTCAGGACGATGTAATAGCCCGACACGCCCAGCAGGGCGCCCCCGGCCACGAACATGCCGGTGATCGCCCCGGAGCGGAAAGCGAGGTCCAGCCCCTTGCCGAGACTCTGGGAGGCAGCGTGCGCGGTCCGGACGTTGGCCCGGACCGAGATCAGCATCCCGGCATAACCGGCTGCCCCGGACAGTACAGCGCCGACCACAAAGCCGATCGCGGCATAGACCCCGATCAGCAGCCAGGCCGCGATCAGGATCACGATCCCGACCATGCCGATCGTCATGTACTGGCGTTTCAGATAGGCCGATGCCCCTTCCTGGATGGCGGCGGCGATTTCTCGCATCTTGTCGTTACCGGTGCCGGCCTTCATCAGAACGGCAGTCTGGATCAGCCCATAAAGGACGCCCAGAGCACCGGCCGCGAAGACCAGTGTGAGTATGTATGTCATTGGCGTTTCCGTGCCCTTGTCGATAGGCGCGCGGACCCTTGGCGCGGCGGGCCTTTAGGCCTCTGTCCGCCTTCCGGTCCCCCCGTGCGCAACGGCCGCGTCAGTGCGGCCAGCGGGAATTGCGGCGGAACCGTGCCAAATGCGTCGTCTCGACGCAACTCCTCAAATATTGGCGGAATCAGACCGGAGTTACGCCGGTCCGTCGTCTCGGCGTCTGGATGAGAACCTCGGCCCGAGCGACCTTGCCGGCCCCGGCAATTCCGGGGGCCATGCGCATGACACTGGCACAGACGGCGGCAGCATTTACGACCGTCCAGTCAGTCGCAACGACGAACGGGGTCCGGTGAGCGGCCTTGACCAGCGCATCGCGGAAGAACGGCTCCTTGGCCCGCATCTGTTCCGGTGTGGCCCCTCCACCCAGCGTCAGGCGCAGAGTGACGAAGACGTAGTTCCGGATACGGCCGCCAGCGATGATCGGAAGGCCCAGCCCCGCAATGTTCAGGGCAGCGGCCTCGGTGGACCCACCCTTTTTCTCGCTCGCGAGCGCGGGCGAGGCGGCGGTGCCTGCGGCAATGACGGTTCCGGCGGTGAGCAGCGTTCTGCGGTTCATCCCGTGACCCTAACCGTGATCGATTAGGATTCCGTTTCCAGTCAGCGATGCGTCCAGCCGCCCTGGTTCAGTTCAAGCACTCGACCGCCATAACGCGCAGCCATGCCCTGCCCTGCCGTCACCTTTCCCATCCGCGTGATACGGAGGTGGTGCCGGTCCGCCTCGCGCCGCAGGGCGGTCTCGGCCTCCGGACGGCACGTCAGGGCGATCTCGTAGTCGTCGCCTCCGGTCGCAAGCATGGACAGCGCCGCTTCGGCATCGACACGATCGTCGAACCAGGCCTGGGCTGCGATCGACAGAGGCGTGGGCTCCAGATCGATCTCGATCCTGACCCCGCTGGCCCTGGCCACATGGGCGAGGTCAGCGATCAACCCGTCTGACACGTCGACAGACGCCGTCGCCAGATCCCCGACCGCCGGCGCAAAGGCCACACGTGGCATCGGGGTCCTGTAATGGCGAACCAGCGCTGCCATACGCTCTGGGGCCAGTGACAAGCGGGCCTGGGCGGCCATGAGGCCGAGCACGCCATCCCCGATCGTCCCGGTCACAAAGACCAGATCACCCGGCCTCGCCCCGGCTCTTCCGACCGTCCGACCCTTGGCCGCCCATCCCAGCATTGTGACGGAAAAGGATGCGGGCCCGGGCGTCACCACGGTATCGCCTCCGAGCAGATGAATCCCGAATTCCGCCTGGTCCTTCGCCAGCCCTGCGACAAAGGCCTCTCGCTCCGGCCATCCGCAGCGACCTGACCAGTGGCACGCGAGCAGATATCCAAACGGCTCTGCCCCCTTGGCCGCCAGGTCCGACAGGTTCACCCGCAGAAGCTTCTGCGCCACCGTATCCAGTGGGTCGGTGGCAAGGAAATGGACGCTCTCGACGATCGCATCCTTGGTCAGCACCAGATCGAAACCGGGTCGGCTGGGCAGGACGGCAACGTCGTCACGCAGTCCTCGCCCCCACTCTGGGTGCGCGAGGGGGGCCAGAAGTTTCGCGATGGTCTCGAACTCGTCGGCGACGTCGACGGACGGCATGACGCCTAGGCCTTCGGCCGCACGTCGCGTGCCACGCCGTCCAGCGCGGCATTGACGAACTTCGCCTCGGCCTCGTCGAAGAAGGCCTTGGCCAGTTCGACATATTCGTCGATCACGATCTCGCGCGGCACTTCCGGCTTGTGAGACAACTCCCAGGCTCCGCTGCGCAGCAGGGCCCGCAACGTTGCATCCAGCCGCTCCAGCCGCCAGTTCGATGCGAGCCGGACCTTGATCGTGTCATCGATCCGGCGCTGGTTGTCGATCACGCCGCGCACGATGTCGGCGAACCAGGCCTCGTCGGCCTCGGCCAGGGGCTCGCCTTCGATATCGCTATCAAAGCGGTGGTTGGCGAACTCGCGGATCACAGTCTCGACGCCCTCCCCTGCCAGTTCCATCTGGTACAGGGCCTGAACTGCGGCCAGCCGCGCGACGGTACGCGCGCGCCGCTGGCGCGAGGTCAACTGGGGCTCGGCCCGCGCTTTTTCGGCTTCGGCCAACTGGGCCAGGACGGCCTGGATGCTGTTCGGTTCACTCATGCGCCGAGGCCTACGCGCAATCGCTTCTTCAAGGCAATCAGGTCCATGCAGGCGCGCGCCGCGCCGCCCCCCTTGTCGCCCTCAGAACGGCGCGCGCGGGCCCAGGCCTGATCCTCGTCCTCGACGGTCAGGATGCCGTTGCCGATGATCAGACCCTTGATTCCCAGGGACATGATTCCTGCAGCCGATTGATCCGACACGATCTCGAAATGGTAGGTCTCGCCGCGGATCACGCAGCCCAAAGCGACATAGCCGTCATACCGCGGAGCGGTCGGATAGCGGCCGGCCTCTTCGGCGAGCGCGATGGTCGGCGGAATTTCCAGTGCGCCGGGCACGGTCACCACGTCAAAGGCCACACCCTGCGCACGCAGGGCATCCTTGGCCCCGTCCAGCAAGGCATCCGCCAGTTCATCATAGAAACGCGCCTCGACGACCAGGACGCGGGTGGGATCTTTCAGGATTGGTCTTCTCCATCCATGTCGCGCCAGCCGACGATGCGCAGGCCATACCCTTCGAGCGCTGTCGGCGATGGCCTTGTCGAACTCATGACGATCATGTCCCGCACACCGAGATCGAGCAGAATCTGGGCTCCGACGCCATAGGCCTTGATCGAACGATCCACGGCCGCAGGCTTGTCTGGCCCGGCCAGACGCTCGGCCAACCCCTGCAGGGCGGGGTCACGAAGGAAGACCACAACGCCGGGCTCATGGCTGTCGGTAATCGCCTTCAGGGCCCGGGGAATATAGCTCTGCCGATCCTCGACATGACCCAGCAGGTCGGCAGCGAAATCCACCTGGTGCATCCGCACGACCGTGGGCGTGTTCGGGTCGATCTTGCCGTGCACGAGGGCGACATGCTCGGCTCCCTCGATCGTGTTCCGATACAGCATCAGGCGGAAGGGGCCGCCGTGGACGCTGTCGAACGGCGTATCCATGACCCGCTCGACGAAGCGCTCGGTGCGGCGGCGATAGGCGATCAGATCGGCGATCGTGCCGATCTTCAGCCCATGCAACTGGGCGAAGGCCACCAGATCCGGCATCCGGGCCATGGTGCCGTCATCGTTCATGATCTCGCAGATCACACCTGCCGGCGTCAGGCCCGCCATCCGGCTGATGTCTACCGCGGCTTCGGTGTGGCCGGTCCGAACGAGGACCCCGCCATCGCGTGCCACCAGGGGAAAGACGTGACCGGGCGAGACAAGATCATCGGCCCCCCGAGACGGGTCCGCGGCCACCTGAACCGTGCGCGCACGATCGGCAGCACTGATCCCCGTCGTGACGCCCTCAGCTGCCTCGATCGAGACGGTGAAGGCCGTCGCCATGCTCTCGCGGTTTTCGACAGCCATCGGCGGCAGGCGCAGCTGCCGGGCGCGATCGGCCGTGATGGCCAGACAAATCAGCCCTCGCGCATGGCGCGCCATGAAATTGATCTGGTCGGGCGTCGCGAACTGCGCCGGGATGATGACATCGCCTTCGTTCTCTCGATCCTCGGCGTCGACCAGAATGTAAGGCCGGCCGTTGCGGGCATCCTCCAGGATGTCCTCGATCGGACTGATGGGGCTGTCGCTGTTGCTGGTGGCGAGGTGGATCATGCCGTCTCCTGCCATCTCGCGAGATATCTGGCCAGCATGTCGATCTCGAGATTGACGGCATCACCAACCGCCAGTGCCCCGAGTGTGGTGGCTTCCCAGGTGTGGGGGATGATGTTCAGCCCGAAACGCTGACCCTCGACCGTGTTCACCGTCAGCGAAACGCCATCGACCGTGATCGAGCCCTTGGCAGCGATGAACCGATGCAGCGGCAGGGGAGCCTCGATCGTTAGCCTGTGCGATCCGCCCTCCGGCGTGATCTCGACGACGGTTCCCAGCCCGTCGACATGGCCGGACACGATATGCCCGCCCAGCTCATCCCCGACCTTTGTGGCCCGCTCAAGGTTGACCGGCGTGCCCCGGGTCCAGCCGCCCAGGGTCGTCTTGTCGAGCGTCTCGCCCGACACCTCGACCGCAAACCAGCCGTCAGATTTCTCGACGACCGTCAGGCAGCAGCCCGAATGGCTGATCGACGCACCGAGGTCGATCCCGGACACGTCCCAGGCCGTCTCGATCTCGTAGCGCCGGTCGCGCTCGGTCTGGGCGACAGACCGGACGCGCCCGATGTCGGTGATGATTCCGGTAAACAACAGTCAGACCCTCTCGTAACGTTCCCACAGGTCGTCACCCAAGGGCTCCGCTGCAAGACGTCGATAGCGCGGCGCATGCGCCAGGCGTGCGAGACTCAGTGCCGCAACGCCGGGCCGGCCGTCGCCGCCGAGAAGGATCGGAGCCCGGAACCATTCGATGGCGTCGACGACTCCTGCCGCAACGAAGCACGCAGCCACCCGGCCGCCACCTTCGATCATCAGCGACGACACACCGCGGCTGACAAGTGTGTCCAGGACGGCCTGAAGGGCCGGACGATTGTTGCTGTCCCCGGTCACGCGGAGCACCTCGGCCTCCCCGACCGGAATCACCGACCGCGTGGTCAGGATCAATGTGCCGGGCTTCGACAGCCGCGCGAACGGCGGCGTTCTCAGTTTGCTGTCAAGAACGATCCGCAACGGATCCCTGCCCTGTTCACCGTCAGGCAGCCGAACCGTCAGTCTGGGATCGTCGGCCAGAACCGTTTCGACCCCGACCAGAACAGCATCATGCTCGGCCCGGAGCCGATGCCCCTGCAGTCGCGCCTCGGGTCCGGTGATCCACTGGCTCTCACCCGTCGAGGTGCCAATGCGCCCGTCCAGGGACGTCGCAATCTTCAGGGTGATCCGCATCAGGCCTTGCCTGGCTCGTCGAAGCCTTCGTCGCCGAGGAATTTGGCGAAATCGCCCGTCGCCCGGAAGTCCTTGTAGACCGACGCATAGCGGACATAGGCGACCTCATCGACGCCCTTCAGCGCCTTCATGATGAAATCGCCGACCGTGCTGGACGGGATCTCCGTTTCGCCGAGACTTTCGAGCTGGCGCACGATCCGGCTGACCATCTGCTCGACCTGTTCGGCCTGAACCGGACGCTTGCGCAGGGCGATGCCCAGCGACCGCTCCAGCTTGTCGCGATCGAAGGGTGTCCGTCGCCCGTTTCGCTTCAGAATCACCAGTTCACGGAGCTGGACCCGCTCGAACGTCGTGAAACGCCCGCTGCAACCGGGACATGACCGTCGGCGACGGATGGCCGAGCCGTCATCCGACGGTCGGCTGTCCTTCACCTGGGTGTCCTGATGGCCGCAGAACGGGCATTTCATCGGATCAGCCGTAGATCGGGAAGCGCGCGGTCAGGGCCCGCACTTCGCCCGCGACCCGGGCCTGTTCGGCGGGGTCGGCATGGTCGCCGCCGTTCATGCTGGTCACGACATCGGCGATCCAGTGGCCGATCTGTTCGAACTCGGCGGTGCCAAAGCCCCGCGTGGTGCCTGCCGCCGTCCCCAGACGGACTCCCGAGGTCACCGTGAAGGGTGCCGTGTCGAACGGAACGCCATTCTTGTTGCAGGTCATCAGGGCGTGCTCCAGCGCAGCCTCCGTCGCCTTGCCGGTCACGCCCTTGGGCCGCAGGTCGACCAGCATGAGGTGGCTGTCAGTTCCGCCCGAAACGATGGCAAGGCCGCGCTCGACGAGAACCGCCGCCATGGCCTGGGCATTCTTGACGACCTGCCGAGCATAGAGTTTGAACTCGGGCTTCAGGGCCTCGCCGAAGGCCACGGCCTTGGCCGCAATGACATGCTCCAGCGGTCCGCCCTGCAGACCCGGGAAGACGGCCGAGTTGAACTTCTTGCCCAGTTCCGGGTCGTTGGACAGGATGATCCCGCCCCGCGGTCCGCGCAGTGTCTTGTGCGTGGTGCTGGTCACGACATGGGCGTGGGGCACCGGGTCCGGATAGGCTCCGCCCGCGATCAGGCCGGAATAGTGCGCCATGTCTACCATCAGATAGGCACCGACGCTGTCGGCAATCTCGCGGAACCGCTTGAAGTCGATGTGGCGGCTGTAGGCGCTACCGCCCGCGATGATCAGTTTGGGCTTCTCGCGCTCGGCCATCTCAGCCACGTGGTCGTAGTCGATCAGATGATCGCTCTCGCGCACAGAATAGGTCACAGGACGGAACCATTTGCCCGACTGGTTGGCAGGCGACCCGTGCGTCAGGTGCCCGCCCGCCGCCAGATCCATGCCCAGGAAGGTGTCACCGGGCGTCAGCAGAGCCAGGAAGACGGCCTGGTTGGCCTGGGCCCCCGAGTGCGGCTGGACGTTGGCATAGGCCGCGCCGTAGAGTTGCTTGACCCGGTCCCGCGCCAGATCCTCGGTCACATCGACGAACTCGCAGCCACCGTAATAGCGCTTCCCGGGATAGCCCTCGGCATATTTGTTCGTCAGGACACTGCCCTGAGCCTCGAGCACCGCCCGCGAGACAATGTTTTCGGACGCGATCAGCTCGATCTGCTCCTTCTGGCGCGCAAGCTCGCCCTGGATACCGCCGAACACGTCCGGATCGGCCTCGGCCAGTCCGCGCGAGAAATAGGCGTCATGCACGAAATGAGCGGTCACGGGCGATGTCCTGAAGGGCGCTAGGGGGTGATGGGCCTATCTATGCCCCCGTGGCCCTGACCACAACATCTTGTGCTCTTTGGTACCAGCGTCTGGGAAAGGTGGATCGTCGCGCTTCGGACGAACGACAGACGAACCTTTGCTCAGGAGACGTTCAACAGTCGCTTCAGCTTGGCAACGGCCAGACGCTCAACCGCCTTCGGTTCCATCGCAGGCCCTACTGCGGTGGCTTCGGTACCCGACGCGACATGTACGGCTGTAACCTTCAGGTAGGTGCCGTTTCGCACACTCTCAATGATGACCTCGCCTAGAGGGTCAGTCACGAGCAAAGCACCCGTCTCGTCCGCATGGATCACCCCGGGCAGAAGGTGTGGGCAGTCCGGTCATGCCCACGTCATAGCGCGATATCCGTCTCGCGGCGAGATCAGGCCGCGCGGGGCATCCGGGCGACATTGCAGTGGGTCCATAGCCGGTCCATGGCGGTCACCAGCGCGTCCATCATGCCGTCATCGTGGTTGGGCGATGGCGTGAAGCGCAGTCGCTCGGTCCCCTTGGGCACGGTCGGATAGTTGATCGGCTGGACATAGATGCCGTGATCTTCCAGCAGCATGTCCGAGATCATCTTGGCGTGAACAGGGTCGCCGACGAACACCGGAACGATATGGCTCTCGGACGGCATGACCGGGATGCCGGCTGCGGCAAACCGCTGCTTCAGCGTCTCGGCCCGCTCCTGATGGGCCGCACGAAGTTCGGGATGCGCCTTTAGGTGACGCACGGAGGCCAGGGCACCTGCGGTCAGTGCGGGTGGCAACGAGGTCGTGAAGATGAACCCGGCGGCCCAGCTGCGCACAGCATCGACGATCACGGCGTCGGCAGCGATGTATCCGCCCATGACCCCGATCGCCTTGCCCAGGGTGCATTCAATGATGTCGATGCCGTCCAGCACCCCGTCGCGCTCGGCCACGCCCGCGCCGGTCTCGCCGTACAGGCCGACCGCATGGACTTCGTCCAGATAGGTCATAGCCCCATACTTCTTGGCCAGAGCGATCGTGCCCTTCAGGTCGGCAATGTCGCCGTCCATTGAATAGACGCTCTCGAAGGCGATCAGTTTGGGCGAATCAGCCGGTGCTGCCGCCAGAAGCGTTTCGAGGTGCTGCAGGTCGTTGTGCAGGAACACATGCCGCTCGCACCCGCCATTGCGGATTCCTGCGATCATCGAGGCGTGGTTCAGGCTGTCGGAAAAGATGATCAGGCCCGGCATGATCCGCTGCAGCGCCGTCAGGGTCGCCTCATTGGCCACATAGCCCGAGGTCATGAGCAGGGCGGCCTCCTTGCGGTGCCAGCTGGCCAGCTCGGCCTCCAGGTCGACCGCCGAACGCGTCGTTCCCGAGATGTTGCGCGTCCCGCCAGCCCCGGCGCCGGATTCGTCCACCGCCGACTTCATGGCCTCGAGCACCGACGGATGCTGGCCCATCCCGAGGTAGTCGTTCGAGCACCAGACCACCACGTCCTGCTCTGACCCGTCCTCGCGACGACGCGTCGCCAGCGGAAACCGGCCCTGGACCCGCTTGAGGTCAGCGAACACCCGATAGCGGCCCTCGGTCCGGACCTGCTCCACGGCGGTTTGAAAGGCGGCCTTATAGTCGAACAAGACTTTGGTTCTTTCGCTTATACTGCGTGACGCGGTGTCTGCGCCCACAAAGGCCCAAAGTCCACACGGACGGAAGGGTAAAAAGGTCGCAAGACCTTAATTGATATCGGCTCTCATTATCCTCCCCGCGCATGGCGCGGGGAGGTGGCTCGGCGCGCAGCGACGAGACGGAGGGGCTGCTTGACCCGAACTCGATTGGATTCTTGAGCCCGTACACAGCACGAAGCGGCCTCAGCCCCTCCACCGCTTCGCGGTCCCCCTCCCATCCGCAAGCGTGGATGGGGAGGAAACGCCGGGCTTACAGTTCGTCCAGCTTGCCGCGCAGCATCTGCAGGATGCCCGAAAAATCCTTGCCGCCATGGCCCATGCCGTCGAACAGCTGGAACAGGGCCTCGGACTGGGCCCCCAGCGGAGTCGAAGCCCCGGACTTTGCGGCCGCGTCCTGGGCCAGTTTCAGGTCCTTGAGCATCATTGCCGTCGCGAACCCGCCCTCGTAGTTGCGGTTCGACGGCGCGGTCGGGACGGGCCCCGGCCACGGATAGTAGGTCGTCACGCTCCAGCTCTGGCCTGACGACTTGGCGGCGATGTCGAAGAATTTGACCGGGTCCAGCCCCAGCTTCTCGGCCAGGGCAATCGCCTCGCACGTCCCCAGCATGGTGATGCCGAGGATCATGTTGTTGCAGATCTTGGCCGCCTGCCCGGCCCCGTGATCCCCGGCCCGGAAGGTCGCACGGCTCATCGGCTCCAGCGCTGATTCGATGCGGGCGAAATCGGGCTCGTCACACCCGACCATGAAGGCGAGGGTCCCGGCGTCTGCCGCCATGGTTCCGCCGGACACCGGCGCATCGGCAAAGGCATAGCCGCCCTCTCTGGCCAGCCCCGCCACCTTGCGGGCCGTGTCCACGTCGATCGTCGAACAGTCCAGCAAAAGGGCAGAGGACGGAGCCACGCCAATGATCTGTTCGGAATAGACCTTCAGGACATGCGGTCCGGCCGGCAGCATGGTGATGACGACCTCGGCATCGCGAACCGCAGCCGCCACCGAGTCAACGGCCACGCAGCCCGCCAAAACGGCGCGCTCGAGTGCTGCAGTACTGAGATCGAAGGCCGCGACGGCATGCCCGGCCTTCGCCTGGTTCGCGGCCATGCCGCCGCCCATGTTCCCCAGCCCGATGAAGGCGATTTTCGTGGCGGCCATGACAGTGTTTCCTCGGTACCGGTTTTCCGACCGGGTTAGCCGCTCGCCGCCGTGGCCGCCAGACCCCGCATCAGCCAGGCTTGCGGAACCGGTAAACGAACTGGTCGGTTCGGCCGCGGATGACTGGCTCGAAGACGTTGATCGTGCGGTCGTCCGCAGCATTGGCCACCGCCGTGCTTTCGCCATCGAAGACGAAGCCTGCGCGCACCACTTCGGCCTTCAGAAACGCACCTTCGATGCGGTGAAGGGTGCCCACCTCGGTATTGGTCGTCCCGGCCCGGCCCGCATGATCGATGACGACGAAGATCCCGCCCGGCTTCAGTGCGGCAAACACGGCCGCATTCATCCGCGCGACGTCCACGCCGAAGGCCGGGATGTGGAAGTCGTGATATTCCTGGCTCATGAAGACGACGTCGAGGGGCTCGTCAAACGTCATGGCATCGAGGCTGCCATTGACCCTAACTACGTTCGGATAGGCGGCGACGAGGGCGTCTGCAGGGCCATTCTCGCGCGCCATGGTCCGGTTCGGCACGAAGGCATAGACTTTGCCGGTCTCTCCGACGCTTCGTGCAAACAGGCGGGTAAAGTATCCTGCCCCTGGGCGAATGTCAGCGACCCTGTCGCCCGCTCCTATTTCGGCAAAGGCCAACATCTCCAGAGGCTTCCGCAATGCATCTCGAGCAACCTCCTCGGTTGGACGGAGTGGATCGCTGATGGCGGTTGCATAGTCCGAAGGGCGAACATTCGTCCCGCCATCTACGGCACCCATGCAACCGGAGAGCAAAAGCACGCAGGCGGCGACGGCAAACAATGGGGATCTGGACATGGAAAACTCCGTGACGAAGGTCTGACAGCTACGCTCCGATCCGTTGCCCGATGCAAGTCGCCTTGACGGCAAGCCTCTCGACAAAGCCCGGCCATCGTGTCGCAACTGGGTTCCGAACTCAGGACCGGAGACGACCGATGGCTTCGCTGCTCGTATTGTACAGGACCCCGACCGACCCGGCTGCTTTCGACGCTCATTACCGATCGCATCACATCCCCCTCGCGCAGGCCCTGCCTGGATTGCGCGGCTTCGAGATCAGCCAGGGACCAGTCGCCACCCCGGCCGGGCCATCCGGGGTTTACATGATCGCGACCCTGAGGTTCGACGACATGGCCGCAATCCAGGCTGCGTTCGCGAGCCCAGAAGGTCAGGCTGCGGCGGCTGATGTCGCGTCCTTCGCAACCGGCGGTGCCGAGATGATGATGTTCGACGATCGACCTGCGTGACCCGTCAGGCGGGTCACTCGAATGTCAGTTCACCGTCAGCAAGAGGCGCAAAAAGCGCCTCGACCGTCTGTTCCGATACCGCGTCCAGCGTTGCCGGTGACCATTTCGGCGCATTGTCCTTGTCGACCACGACCGCGCGCACGCCTTCCTGAAAGTCGTTGGTGGCGATGATCCGGCCTCCCAGCCGATATTCCATTGCCATGTTTTCAGCGAAGGTCTCCAGCGTCGCCCCGGTGCGGATCTGTTTCAGCGTCACCTTCAGCGACTGTGGCGACTTGGTCTTCAGCACGGCCAGCTGGGCCAGAGCCCATTCGGATCCGTCCGCCTCCAGAGCGTCGAAAATTTCCTCCACCCGATCGAAGCAGAACAGCCGGTCGATCGCGTCCAGATGGGCCTCGACCGGAGCCTCGCCCGGATCGCCTTCAAGCCCGTCGGCGATATCCGCTGGATAGGCCGGGTCACTGGCCAGGATCAGCCGAAAGGCCTCCAGCGCATCGCTGTCCATGTAATGGCTGTGGATGCCCAGAAAGACCGTATCTGCTGCCTTCAGCCGAGCGCCGGTCAGGGCGATCCATGTCCCCGTGAACCCCGGCAGGCGGGGCAGGAACCAGCCGCCCCCGACATCCGGAAACAGGCCGATCCCGGTTTCCGGCATCGCATAGGTCGTGCGCTCGGTGGCAATGGAGACATCGGCGGGCTCGGAGATACCGACGCCCCCGCCCATCACGATCCCGTCAACGATCGCCGTCACGGGCTTGGGATAGTCGAACAACAGATGGTTCAGACGGTACTCGGTCGCGAAGAAAGCCCGGGCCTCGGCTCCGTCTCCCGCTCCGCTTTCCGCAATCATCCGGATGTCACCACCGGCACAGAAGCCACGTTCGCCTGCGTGGTCGATCAATACACTGGCCACGGCCGGATCATCGCGCCAGGCCAGTAAGGCATGGGTCATGGCCTCGCACATCCCCAAATTCAGCGCATGCAGCGCCTTGGGACGATTGAGCGTGATATGGCCGATGCGGCCATCGATGCGGGTCAGGACGTCGGGTTCTGTCATGCCGGTGACCTAGCCGCGCCGTGCGCCTGCGTCCACGCCTCAGGCCGCGGCCGCCACCTCTCCCGCCCACATCCCGCCGCGCTTCAGGAAGTCCTCGTGGCTTGGCAGGGCATCAGCCGCCGCCCCCCAGGTCCGCTTGACCTGCTCGAAGCCATCGGCGACGCGCTCGATGTTCTGGTAGTCGTAGAGCGGATTGTGGGCCGCTGGCACGATCCCCTGGCCATACATGACCGCCAGCCAGGAGCCCTGGCTGAAATATTCGTCGGCCCCGACCTGGAACAGCAGGCCCCGATCCCGGAACATCTCGACCCGCTCGGCAAGGCTGTCGGGGATCGGCATGTCGCGGACGTGCCGCCAGAACGGCGTGTCGTCCCGGTCGGTCGCGTGATAATGCAGAATGACGAAATCCCGGATCAGCTCGATTTCGCGGCCGAGGCGGCGGTTGTAGCCCGCAATGTTTACGGGGCTGAATTCCGTATCCGGCCAGTGCTGCAGCAGGCGGATCAGACCGACCTGTACCAGATGGATGCTGGTCGATTCGAGCGGTTCGATGAAGCCCGACGAAAGGCCCAGCGACACGACATTCTTGTCCCACAGCTTCTTGCGTCGGCCCGTCACGAATTTCAGCGGCCTTGGCTCTGCCAGCGCCTCGCCGTCCAGATTGGCCAGCAGGGTTTCCCGCGCCGCATCGTCGTCGATGTAGTCGCTGCAATAGACGTAGCCATTGCCCGTCCGGTGCTGCAGCGCGATCCGCCACTGCCAGCCTGCATCCCGCGCCGTTGATGTCGTATAGGGCGTGACCGGCCCGACCTTGGCACAGGGTACCGCCAGCGCCCGGTTCATCGGCAGCCATTCGGACCAGTCCTCGTATCCGGCCTTCAGCGCCCCTTCGATCAGCAGCCCCCGGAAGCCCGTGCAGTCGATGAACAGGTCTGCCTTCAGCGTCCGGCCGTCCTTGAGCACCACATGATCGACGAAGCCATCTTCGGGCTTCAGGACCACATCTACGATCTCGCCCTCGACCCGGGTCACGCCCCGGCCCTCGCAGACTCGCCGCAGGTATTTGCCGTAGAGAACCGCGTCGAAATGATAGGCCGTGTGCAATCCGCTGTAGGGCGATCGCGCATCCCCGGACCGGGCCCCGGCCTTGCCGCGTCGCGCAGCATGGGCACAGATGGAATAAGCCTCGAGACTGCCGGCCCTCCCCTGTTCCCTCAGGGTGAAATAAGACTGCGGGAAGTCGCCGATGGTCGGCCCCGGACCATAGGTCCCGAACGGATGAAAATAGGCGCTGTCGGCCTTGCCCCAGCCGTTGAACTCGATCCCCAGCTTGATGGTGGCCTGGGTCTCGCGCATGAACTCGGCCTCATCAAGGTCGATCAGCGCATTGAAATCCTTGATGGTCGGCACTGTGGCCTCGCCGACTCCGACGATGCCGATGTCTGCGCTCTCGACCAGCGTCACGGTCGCGTTCGGTCCCACAGAGCGCTGGATCGCTGCCGCAGCCATCCAGCCTGCGGTGCCGCCGCCGACGATCAGGATCGATTTGATCGGTTCTGCCATGGTGCCTGCCCCTGCCCCGTTTCCTTACTGTCGCATCATTTCACGCGCGGTGATCACGCGCATGATCTCGTTGGTGCCTTCCAGGATGCGGTGCACCCGAAGGTCGCGCACGATCCGTTCCAGCGGATAATCCTTCAGATAGCCATAGCCGCCATGCAGTTGCAGCGCTTCGTCGGCGATCTCGAAACAGGCGTCCGTAGCCATCCGCTTGGCCATGGCGCACCACTTGGTCTTCTCCGGATGGTTGGTGTCGATGGCCCAGGCCCCGCGCAGGACCATCAGCCGTGCCGCTTCCAGCGCCGTCGCCATGTCAGCCAGCTTGAACTGGGTGTTCTGGAATTCGGCCAGCGCCTTGCCGAACTGTTTGCGCGTCGCGACATAGGCTTGGGCGGTCTCGAGCGCGAGCCGGGCCCCACCGATCGAACAGGCGGCGATGTTCAGACGCCCGCCGTCCAGCCCCATCATCGCATAGCGGAACCCGTCGCCCTCCTTGCCCAGCAGATTGGCGGCCGGCACGCGGCAGTCGTCGAACTGGACGATGGCGGTGGGCTGGGAGTTCCAGCCCATCTTCTTCTCCTGCGCCCCGAAGCTCAGCCCTGGCATGCCTTTCTCGACGACGAAGGCAGAGATCCCCTTCGGTCCCGGCTCACCGGTGCGCGCCATAACCACATAGAGATCCGACGTCCCGGCTCCGGAGATGAAGGCCTTGGAGCCGTTCAGCACCCAGTGATCGCCATCCCGCGTCGCCGAGGTCCGCATCGCTGCCGCATCCGATCCCGAACCGGGCTCGGTCAGGCAATAGGAAGCGATCAGGTCCATTGACGACAATGACGGCCCGTAGCGACGCCGCAGGTCATCCGACCCGAATTTGTCGATCATCCACGTCGCCATGTTGTGGATCGAGATGAAGGCCGCCGTCGAGACGTCCCCGCGCGAAAGTTCCTCGAAGATGATGGCCGCCTCGACCCGCCCCAGGGCCATGCCGCCGTGCTCTTCACCGGCATAGATGGCCGCGAACCCGGTCTCGGCCGCGCGCCGCATGACATCGACGGGAAAGTGTTTTGTCTCGTCCCATTCCGCCGAATGCGGGGCCAGTTCGGCCTCGGCAAAGGCCCGCGCGGCATCCTGGATCGCGCGCTGGTCGTCGGTAAGGGCAAAGTCCATCAAGCATTTCCTCGTCGTTTTGACCGCTTTACCCGCATCCCCCGCCGAACGGGAGAGGGCATGAGCGCACCTTCTCCGAACGGTCGAAGGGGGCTACACCACCGCCATGACCCTGCCCTTCCCGCCTGCGCCCTATCCGCTCGCCCGTCCGCGCCGTCTGCGCTCCAGCCCCTGGGTGCGACGTCTGGTCGCCGAGACCACCCTCACGCCCGCGGATCTGATCTGGCCGCTGATCGTCCATGACGGCACCGAGGATCGCATCCCGGTCCCGTCGATGCCGGGCGTGGACCGTCTGTCGCCAAAGGCGGCTGCCGAGGCGGCGAAGGAGGCCCTCGCGCTCGGCATTCCGATGATCGCGCTGTTTCCGCACGTCGATGCCTCCATCAAGGACGCGATCGGCACTGGGGCCACGGACCCGGACGGCCTGATCCCCGACTGTATCAAGGCCGTGAAGGACGCCTGCCCGGACATCGGCGTCATGACCGACGTGGCGCTGGATTGCTACACCGATCACGGTCACGACGGCGTGCTGGAAGGCAACCGGATTGCCAATGACGCCTCGCTGGAGCGGCTGGCCGAACAGGCCTTCATCCAGGCCCATGCGGGGGCTGACGTTGTCGCCCCCTCGGACATGATGGACGGCCGCGTGCAGGCCATCCGCGAGGCGCTGGAGGCCAATGGTTTCCACGATACCCTGATCCTGTCCTACGCCGCCAAATATGCCTCGGCCTTTTACGGCCCGTACCGGGATGCGGTCGGATCCGCGAAACAGCTGACCGGCGACAAGAAGACCTATCAGATGGACTACGCCAACGCTGACGAGGCCCTGAAGGAGGTCGCCATGGACATCGCGGAGGGGGCGGACATGGTCATGGTCAAGCCGGGCATGCCCTATCTCGACATCGTCCGGGCGGTGTCTGAGACCTTCCGGGTCCCGACCTTCGCCTATCAAGTCAGCGGCGAGTACGCGATGATGCAGGCCTCTGTCGCCAGAGGCTGGCTGGACGAGGACCGCGCCATTCTCGAGACCCTGCACGGGTTCAAGCGGGCGGGCTGCGCGGGCGTACTCAGCTATTTCGCGCCCAAGGCCGCACGGCTGCTCGGCGCATGACCGCCGGCAGCGAAGGAGACTATGTCTACGACGAGGCCTCCGGCGAGTGGCTCAGCCCCGCTGAAGCGGGCGAGAAGGCCGCCAGCACCGCTGTCAGCGTCGTCGATTCGGTCGGCAATGCGCTGGCCGATGGCGACAGTGTCACCCTCATCAAGGATCTCACGGTCAAGGGCGCGGGTCAGACCCTGAAACGCGGGACGGTCATCAAATCGATCCGGCTCACGGGCGACGAGCAGGAAATCGACTGCCGCCATCCCTCGATCAAGGGACTGGTCCTGCGCGCGGAGTTCGTCCGCAAGGTCTGAGGCCCTAGCGCTCGGTCCGGGCCAGCAGGGCGACCAGATCATCCTTCCAGAACCGGGCCCAGGTGTGGGTGCCATGCCCCTTGCCCTCCGCCGCATTGGGCACCAGCCGGTAGGTGACATTCGCCATGCGGGGCAGGAACTGTTCCGGTAGTCCCAGTTCGGGCGGGTTGATGAAATCGTCCGCCGAGTTGATCCAGACCGTCGGGGCCGTCATCCGGTCCAGCCTCGCCGAGGGATCATAGTCCCAGGAAGCGTTCACCTGATACCAGAGGTCATTGGCATCCAGCGCCGGAACGCGACGCTCCATCTGGGTCGCCAGATAGCCATCGACCGCCTCGGGCGTCGCCAGATCGACCTGCATGGCCATCGGCGCCGACCCGGCCAGCAGCAGCAGGTTCACCGCAGTCCGCAGTCCGCCGACCGGCTGTTCGACATAGTTGCCGCCGTTCCAGGCCGGATCCGACCGGATCGCGTCCTTCAGCATCGTCCGCCACAGCCGGTTGCGCCCCACGATCTGCGTCGGCTGGCAGGCCATGGGCATCAGGGAGTCGGCAGCGTCCGGATGGGTCGTGCCCCAGACGAAGATGTGCATGCAGCCCATCGACGTACCGAGGATCAGGCGCAGCCGGTCGACCTTGAGCCCTTCGACCAGCATCCGCCGCTGCGCCTCGACCATGTCGGCATAGCCATATTCCGGGAACGCCGCCCTCAGTCCGTTGCTGGGTTTGGACGAGGCTCCGTGGCCCAGGTTGTCCGGCATGATGATATAATACTTGGCCGTATCCAGCGGCTGGCCCGGCCCGAACAGCTCCCCGGCGAATTGCGGCGAAAGGAACTGCGCCCCGGTGCCGCTGGTTCCATGCAGCAGCAGGACGGCGTTGGTCACACGGCCCGCCGCGTCGGTCACCGGCTGACCGAGCGCGCGGTAGTGCATCTTCAGGTCGGGGATCGTCTCGCCCCGCGATGTCTGGAAAGCCCCAAGGTCTACAGTTCCCTCGACAGGGCTGTAGGTCTGCGCCAAGGCCGTGCCGGTCATGCCGGCCCACGCAAGCGCAGCGACCAAAAGCCGGCTCAAAGGCTTCACGTCAGCGACTCCGCCACCCCGTATTTGCCGCGATAATAGGTGAGCGCCGCCCCGGTACGGTGTTCGAAGCCCATCACCTCGCCGACGATCACCAGATGGTCACCCATGGTGGTCCGGCTGTACGCCCGGCAATCCAGCCGCACGAGGGCGTTCCTCAGCCGCGGAGGTTCAGGCACGTCGGACTCGAACTCTTCGTCCGTCAAGCGACAGGCTCCCCAGGCAAACCGGTCCGACATGTCCCGGTCCTCGACCGGCAACACATGGATCGCATACCGCTCGGCCTCGGCAAAAGCCTGATACCGGTCGGACCGATCGTCGAGGCACCAGAGGACCAGAGGCGGCTTCAGGGAAACCGAGGTGAAGGAATTGACGGTGATCCCATACGCCCCGCCGGGTGTCTTGGCCGTCACCACGCAGACCCCGGTCGCAAACCCGCCCAGGGCCCGCCGGTAATCGGCAACGTCGAACAATTCAGGATCAATGATTTCTGGCACGGTGCACGACTAGGCGAGCCCTTTCGCCCCGGCAAGGTCGATCAAGACGCAGTTTCACCGATTTGCAAACCGGTTCTTAACGCCCGCGCCTCAGTTTGTGGGTAACGAACAGCGTTAAGAGACTCACGCCCATGTCGGTCAGCGACCGCCCGATCGTCATCAAGAAGGTCAAGAAGGTGGTCGGCGGCGGTCACCACGGCGGCGCCTGGAAGGTCGCCTACGCTGACTTCGTGACGGCGATGATGGCCTTCTTCCTGCTGATGTGGCTGATCAACACGACCGATCCCGAACAGAAGAAGGGCATCGCCGAGTATTTCGCGCCCGCCAGCGTTTCGGCAACGACCTCTGGCTCGGGCGGCATTCTGGGCGGCACCTCACTGGGTGAGGATGGCTCAAAGAGCTCTGGCTCGATGTCGGTCATGGAACAGATGGCACCCGAAGCGCCTGCCGATGCTCCGCCGGAAACGGGACAGAGCGCCAATCTCGCCGCAGCCAGTGAAGCTGAACTCCGCGAGGAAATCGCCGCGCGCGAAGCGGCCGAGTTCGCCTCCGCTGCCGAATCCCTTCGGCAGGCCATGCAGCAGATGCCCGAACTGGCCGAACTGTCGAAACAGCTCATCGTGGATCAGACGCCAGAAGGCTTGCGGATCCAGCTGGTCGATCAGGAGGGGCGGTCGATGTTCGAACAGAACTCTGCGCGGCCGAATGCCCGGGCCCAGGTGCTGCTTCGCGCCATTTCTACCGTCATCAACCAGTTGCCGAACCGGATATCGATCTCCGGCCACACCAGCGCCGTGGCGGGGTCAGGGCGCGCGTCCGTCGCCAGCGACTGGCCGCTGTCATCCCAGAGAGCCGACGCGTCGCGCCAGATCCTGCAGCGGTCCGGTGTCGACCCCGATCGGGTCTACTCCGTTGCGGGCAAGGCCGGATCGGATCCGCTCTATCCCGATGATCCATCCCTTGCCGGAAACCGCAGGATCGCCATCGTCCTGCTTCGTGAGGCTCCGGTGCTGCCCATGGACACCAGTCTGTGACGACATATCAGCACGGATCATCATCCTTGCTCTTGCGGCCTGGCAGCGAATGGAGCCAAATCTCTACATGAGGTCCGAGCTCCGCCGATCGTCAGCCAACATCTGCCCGGGTGAACGAGGATGACCCAGCATCTTCCGCTCCGGCAGCTCCGTTTCTTCATGACGGCGATCGCGCCCTGCCCCTATCTGCCGGGCATGACCGAGCGGAAGGTCTTTGCTAATCTGCCCTTCTCCGATGGGGCCCACGTCAATGATGAACTGACCCACGCCGGATTTCGACGCAGCCAGAACATCGCCTACCGCCCGGCCTGCGAGGGCTGTGACGCCTGTGTGTCGATGCGTCTGCCGGTGCCGGAGTTCGTCTTCTCCCGCTCCCAGCGTCGCGTCCTGGCCCGCAATGCCGATCTGTCGCGCGATCTGGTCGAGGCTGAAGCCACAACCGAACAGTTCGACCTGCTCAAGCGCTATCTGATCGCGCGCCACCCCGGCGGCGGCATGACCGACATGAGCTGGGCCGACTATGTGGCCATGGTCGAGGACACGTCGGTTCGAACCCATCTCATCGAGTATCGCCTGCCATCGACGGACAGCGGTCCGGGTGACCTGGTGGCCGTGACCCTGACCGATCTCCTCAGCGACGGCCTGTCGATGGTCTACAGCTATTTCGATCCGACGATCGTCCAGCGGTCCCTTGGTGTCTTTGCGATCCTCGACCATGTGCGCCAGGCCGCCACTGTGGGACTGCCCTTTGTTTACCTGGGCTATTGGGTCCAGGGCTCTCGCAAGATGGACTACAAGGCAAGTTTCCGTCCAATGGATGTTCTCCGCCCCATGGGATGGACCCGGCTGGCAACCTGACGGGAAGGCCCAATACTTGACTATCCGGCAGGGTCATCTATACCCAGCCCACGTTCGGGACAGGTCTGGCGATTTCGCGCCGCCCGCTCGCCCACCGAGGGGCGGTTCCGCGCATTCCCTGTCACCCCAACGCCGGGATGACCCCTTGTCCCCCGCCGTTCCTCGGATGGAACGGCCCCTTTGTCCCAAGGACACATGACCGAATTCTCCACCCTGGGCCTTTCGCCCACGACCCTTCAGGCGGTCGCCGAAACCGGCTACACGACGGCCACCCCCATCCAGGCCCAGGCCATTCCCGTTGCACTGGCCGGACGTGACGTCCTCGGCATCGCCCAGACAGGCACCGGCAAGACGGCCGCGTTCACCCTGCCCCTCGTGGACAGACTGTCCAAGGGCCGCGCCCGCGCCCGCATGCCCCGCGCCCTTGTGCTGGCTCCGACGCGGGAACTGGCCGACCAGGTCGCTGAAAGCTTTGCCAAATACGCAAAGGGAACCAAGCTCACGTGGGTTCTGCTGATCGGCGGCGTGTCGATGGGCGACCAGGTCGCGGCCCTCAACAAGGGCGTCGATGTGCTGATTGCCACCCCGGGAAGACTGCTGGACCTGTTCGAACGCGGCAAGATGCTGCTGACCGGCGTCGAGCTGATGGTCGTCGACGAGGCCGACCGGATGCTGGACATGGGGTTCATCCCCGACATCGAACGCATCTTCAAACTGACCCCACCCAAGCGGCAGACGCTCTTTTTCTCGGCAACCATGCCCCCCGAGATCACTCGCCTGACGACCCAGTTCCTGAAGGATCCGACCCGGATCGAGGCCTCGCGTCCGGCCATGACGGCCGAGACCATCACCCAGTATCTGGTCCGCATTCCGTCCACCGATCCCAAGATGAAGCGAGCTGCCCTTCGCCAGCTGGTCGGGCGCGAAGACGTCAGGAACGGCATCGTCTTCTGTAACCGGAAGTCCGAAGTCGATGTCGTCGCCAAATCGCTGAAACAGCATGGCTTCGACGCGGCCCCGATCCACGGCGATCTGGACCAGAGCCTGCGGACAAAGACCTTGGCTGCCTTCCGCTCCGGCGATCTCAAGCTGCTGGTGGCATCCGATGTGGCCGCGCGCGGTCTCGACATCCCCGACGTCAGCCACGTCTTCAACTACGATGTTTCGCACCACGCCGATGACTATGTGCACCGCATCGGACGCACGGGTCGCGCCGGCAAGCTGGGCCAGACCTTCATGATCGTGACGCCCGGCGACGACAAGGCGCTCGATAAGGTCCTGAAACTCATCAAGATGGACCCGCAGGAGCTCAAGCTCGACCTGACCGGAGACATGAGTGGTCGGGCGGCTCCGGCCCGCGCCGACACCTCGGCAGCGGACTCATCGGAACCAACGACGCGGCCGAGGGGTCGTTCGCGCAAAGCGCCACCCGTCGCGGTCAACGAGCCTGGCCAAACAGTGGCCTCGACCCGTGACGATGCGCCAGCCGTCGAAACCGGCCCGGTGCGGACGGACGGCCCCGAAAAGGCTCCGCGGTCTCGCGCCCGCAAGACAACCAGAGCCGTGGTCACGCCTGAGCGCGAGCAGCAGGACGTCGCGACGACCGAAACACAGCCAACAGCACCTCCGGTGGCCCCTGCGGGTCCAGTTGAGCGCCCCAGAGCAGAGCCACAACTGCGTCAGGCGGATCGTCGTCCGGGCGGTCGCGACGACCGCGATGCGTCTCCGGCACGCGAAGGCGTCGGGTTCGGATCCGACATCCCTGCGTTTCTGAGGCGCGCACCAACAATCCAGCGTTGATTTTGCTTGGATTAATGCCTTTCCAGGGCCACGCTTAACCCTGTGTTACGGAACCGTACGTAGGTTACCGTTTGTACAGCGGTAAAGTATGCGCGGGTCAGGAACAGCTCATGACGACACAGGTCGAAACTGCTCTTCGGGGCCCGGAAGCCTTCGCTATGGCCCGCAAGGCCCTGATCGACATGGAAGCTGCCGGAGTCTGGCCGACGCCGCTCAATTTCGAACTCTGGCTGCACTATATCGGCGACCCGGAGGGCCCCCTGGGCAAGGAAATGAGCCGATTGCTCGCCAGTTCCGACCCCTTCACGGAGGGCACTTCGGAAATGCTGGCGGCGGAGTATCTGCCGCGCGGGCGCCTTTCGGACGAGATCCGCGACGTGGGTGCCGTGCTGAACCGTGAACTGTCCAGCATGTCGGACGCCATTGCGCATGCCAAGAAATCGCAGGCCGCCTATGGAGTGACCCTGGCTGACGCTTCGGCCAGCATCGAGAAAGTGGCCCAGCCCGAGGACTTGCGCGAGGTCGTGAGTGGACTGAGCGATGCAACCACACGGATCCAAAAGGAAAACTCAGCGCTCGAGAGCCGCCTCGATGCATCGACCAAGGAGGTTGCCCGACTGCGCGAGCACCTGGAACAGGTCCGGCGCGATGCGATGACCGATGCCTTGACGAACCTGGCCAACCGCAAGGCGTTCGACGAGGAACTCCTGCGCGCATGTGAGGTCGCAGACGCAAACAAGTCCACGGTGTGCCTGGCTGTTCTCGACATCGATCACTTCAAGCGGTTCAACGACACCTGGGGCCATCAGACCGGTGATCAGGTCCTGCGCTATGTGGCCAGTGTCATCGGGCGCGTCGCCAAGAGTCCGCGCGTGGCCGCACGCTATGGCGGTGAAGAGTTCGCGATCATTTTCGCCAACGAAAGTACAGCCATGGTTGAGGTGGCCCTGAACCGGATCCGCCAGGAAATCGGCGCCCGTTCCCTGCGCCGTCGCTCGACCAACGACGACCTGGGTGCCGTGACGATTTCGGCAGGCCTCGCGCAGAGGCATCCTGGCGAGAGTGGTTCCTCGCTGCTCGACCGTGCTGACGGCGCGCTTTATGTGTCAAAGCGAAATGGCCGTAACCTTGTGACCAACGCCGAGAACGTCGCCGAAGCGGCCTAGCAAATCGCACCCGCTTGCGGTGCAGACCTTTGCAGGTCGCCGTTCTACCCATAGTCTGGTTTTCATGCGCAGCCTTGCCTTTGCGGTCGCCTATTGGGCACTTTCCATCGGCTACGGCCTGACAGCAGCCTTTGCAGCCCTGATCCCCGGCCGAGACGCCACGACCTGGGTCATTCGTCGCTATGTCGCCCGCATGGTTCAGGCCATGCGGTTGCTGGCAGGGATCCGGATCGAGGTCCGCGGCAAGGCGCGCCTGCCGCAAGGTGCCTTCATCATCGCTTCAAAACACCAGAGCTGGGGCGATGGCTTCGCGACCTATGACCAGTTCGACGATCTGGCCTTCGTCACCGGCGACCATCTCGAGAAATTTCCACTGCTTGGAACAGTCCTGCGCAAGCTGGGGGCCATTGTCGTCAACAACTGCGGTGGCCGTGAAGCGCGGGACTCGCTGAAGCAAAGCGGCGCTGCCGCCCACGCCGAAGGCCGCAGGATCCTGATCTACCCCGAGGGCAATCTGGCGAAGGTCGGCGAGAAATTCCGCTACCGGTCCGGCGTCTGGCATATGTATCGCGACTTCGACATGCCGGTCGTGCCCCTGGCCTCGAACCTTGGCTTGTTCTGGCCGCAGGAGGCGTATCGCAAATACCCCGGTGTCGCGACGCTGGAGTTCCTCGACCCCATCCCTACGGGCCTCGGCAAGGAAGAGTTCCTTGCCCGCCTGGAAGCGGTGGTCGAGGACCGGACCGCCGAACTCATTGCCGAGGCTCGCGGCGGCCCGGTCGTTGCCAACGTCCGCGTCCTGGCCCCCGATGAAGTCAGGAAGCTGGCTGCGGCAGCCCCCTAGGTCGCCGGAACGACCGCTCCGTCATACTTGCCGGCAATGAAGTCCTTGACCGCCTGAGACCGCAGCGCGGTCGCCAGTGCCTGCACGCGGGGATCGGACTGGTTGTCGGTCCGCGACACCAGATAGTTCACATAGGGGCTGTCGCCGCCCTCGAGCGCCAGGGCATCGGTCCGGGGCTTGAGGCCTGCATCGAGCGCATAGTTGGTGTTGATCACCGCAAGGTCGACCTGGTCCAGCACGCGCGGCAGGGTGGCGGCCTCGATCTCGCGGAACCGGACCGCCTTGGGGTTACCAGTCACGTCACGCACGGTCTGCAGCGGGTTCTGCCCGTCCCGCAGCGTGATCAGACCGGCCGTCTGCAGCAGCAGCAACGACCGCCCGGTGTTCGAGGCGTCATTCGGCAGGGCAACGTCGGCGCCGTTCGGCAGCTCGGCGAGGGTCTTGAACTTGCGCGAATAGGCCCCGAGCGGCTCAACATGGACCCCGGCCACCGTCACCAGCGTGGCGCTGCGGGCCGCATTGAACTCGTCCAGATAGGGCTTGGTCTGGAAATAATTCACATCCAGCCCGCCCTCGACCAGCTGTGTATTGGGCTGGACATAGTCGTTGAACACCCGGATCTCGATCGGCGTCCCCGCCGCTTCCAAGGTGGGCTTCAGGAACTCCAGGATCTCGGCATGCGGCACGGCCGTGGCCCCCACGACCAGTGGCCCCGTGCCATCGGAAGCCTTTTCAGCCCCCTGCCCGCAGGCAGCGAGCGTCAGGGCGGCGGCGGCGAGAAGCAGGGTACGACGAAGCATCAGGATCACTCGAAAATCTAGCGGTGAGAGACCCTAGCGACCAATCGGTCACCGATCATCTGAAGAATCTGCACCAGCACCAGCAGCAAAACTACGGTCACCACCATCACATCGGTCTGGAACCGCTGATAGCCGAACCGGATCGCCAGATCGCCCAGTCCCCCGGCCCCCACGACACCGGCCATGGCCGTGTAGCTGACCAGGGCAATGGCCGTGACGGTAGCCCCGGCGATGATCCCCGGCATGGCTTCGGGCAACAGGGCCCGGGTCACGATCTGGAAGGTCGAGCCGCCCATGGCCTGGGTCGCCTCGACCACGCCCTTGTCCACTTCTCGCAGCGCCGTCTCGACCAGCCGCGCATAGAAGGGGGCCGCGCCAACCACGAGGGGCGGAATGGCTCCGGCCACGCCCAGCGAGGTCCCGACCAGCACCACCGTGACCGGCAGCATGACGATCAGCAGGATGATGAAGGGCACGGACCGCAGGATATTGACCACCAGCGACAATACCCCATTCAGCACCGGATTGGCCGCCAGCCGCCCCTTGCCCGACAGATACAGCAATACACCCAGCGGAATCCCGAACACGACCGTCAGAGCCATCGACCCGAACAGCATGAACAGCGTGTCCCGCGTTGCACGGGCGATCTCGGGCCAGTCGACGTTGGCGAACAGATCCATCAGACCGCCTCCACCATGACGCCATGAGCCGTCAGCTGAGCAATGGCCGCATCGGCCTCGCCGCTGGTGAAGGCCACGACCATCTGGCCATAGGGCTCGCCCCGGATGCGGCTGATGCGGCCCGACAGGATCGAATAGTCCACGCCCGTCGCACGGGCCACGCGGCTGAGCTCGGGCTCATAGGTCGCGGCTCCCCGGAAGGTGAGCCGGGCCAGTCGACCGCCGGCCGGTACAGCCGATGCATCATGTGTCTCGCCGCCCTCGCCCTCGGCCAGCATGGCCCGGGTCACCGGCGATTGCGGATGCAGGAACACGTCGGCCGTGGCCCCCTCCTCCACGACCCGGCCGTCTTTCAGCACCGCCACCCGGTCACAGACCCGACGAACCACCTCCATCTGGTGGGTGATCAGGACGATGGTCAGGCCCAGATCCCGGTTCAGCCCGTCCAGCAGGCTCAGGATCTCGTCCGTCGTCTCCGGATCCAGAGCACTGGTTGCCTCATCGCACAGGAGGACCTCGGGACCGCAGGCCAGGGCCCGGGCGATGCCTACGCGCTGCTTCTGTCCACCCGAGAGCTGCGCCGGAAACTTGTTCGCATGCTCGGACAGACCCAGCTGATCCAGAAGCTCGGCCGTTCGGCGCGCGATCTCGGCATCCGGCCGTCCCTCCAGCCGCAAGGGAAAGGCGACGTTCTGGGCGATCGTCCTGGCATTCAGCAGGTTGAAATGCTGGAAGATCATGCCGATCCGGCGACGCGCCGCGCGAAGGTCCGCGGGCTTCAGCGCCGTGATTTCCCGATCCCCGACGAAGACCTTGCCGGCATCCGGTGTCTCCAGCCGGTTGATCGTGCGGATCAGGGTCGACTTCCCCGCCCCGGAACGTCCGACCACGCCGAACACCTGTCCCTTCGCCACCGTCAGGCTGACGGCGTCCAGCGCCACGCGCTCGCCCGCCGCGCTGCGGTAGCGCTTCGTCACCTCCTCGAGCCGGATCATTCAGTCGATCTCGAGCGCTTTCGCGGGGATGATGGTGACGCTCTCGCCACAGCCACAGGCGTCGGTCTGGTTCGGGTTCCGGAACACGAATTTGGAGGCCAGTTTCGTGGTCTCGTAGTCGATCTCGGATCCGATCAGGAACAGAATGGCCTTGGGGTCGATCAGGATGGTCACGCCCTTGTCCTCGACCACCTCGTCCAGTGCGCCGATCTCTTCGGCATAGGCGAAGGTGTATTCCTGGCCCGCACAGCCGCCGTTCTTCACCCCGACCCGCAGGGCAACATAGGCCTGCTCGGCATTGGCCATGATCTCGCGCACCCGCTCGGCGGCGGCGTCCGTCAGGGTCACGGCCTTGGGACGCGGACGACGCGGCCGGCTTCCAGCCACACCAGAGGATATCGATGTCTCGAACTCGGTCATCGCTTCACCTCAGAACATGTTCAGGGCCAGTTTGGCCTCGTCGCTCATCTTGGACGGATCCCATGGCGGCTCGAACACAAGATTGGCGCGCGCCGACTTGATGCCCGGCACGGTCATCACCGCGTCCTCTATCCAGCCCGGCATCTCGCCCGCCACCGGACAGCCCGGCGCCGTCAGGGTCATATCGATCAGCACATCCTTGTCGTCCGACAGATCCACCTTGTAGATCAGGCCCAGTTCATAAACATCGACCGGGATCTCAGGGTCGAACACGGTCTTCAGCGCCTTGATCAGGGCCTCGGTCAACTGGTCCAGTTCGGCCTGCGACAGGGCGGCCGTCTGCGGCTCCGCCCAGGTCTCGGCAAAGGTCTCGCTCGTGCTGATCGTTTCGTCCATCTGGCTCACACAAAGAACTCCCGCGCCTTGATCAGGGCATCCACAAAGGCGTCTGCGTCTTCAACAGTATTATATAGGGCGAAGCTGGCCCGCGCGCTCGACGTGATGCCGAACCGGCGCGACAGGGGCTCGGCGCAGTGGACTCCGGCCCGGACGGCGACGCCGTATCGGTCCAGAATCTGGGCCACGTCATGGGCATGGGTATTCTCGACCGTGAAGGTCAGGATCGCCCCCTTGCCCGGAGCCTCGCCGATGATGCGCAGCCAGTCCCGGTCGGCCAGACGCCCGACGACATGGTCGTAAAGGGCCATCTCGTGCGCCGCGACGGCGTCACGATCGAAACCCATGAACCATTCGAGCGCAGCCCCCAGCCCGATCGCTTCGAGGATCGGCGGGGTCCCGGCTTCGAACCGGTGCGGGATACCGGAATAGGTTACAGCGTCTTCGGTCACCGTGGCGATCATCTCGCCGCCACCCTGATAGGGCGGCAGGGCCTCCAGCGCGGCCCGCTTGCCATACATCCCGCCGATCCCGGTCGGGCCATAAAGCTTGTGGCCGGTGAAGATGTAGAAGTCACAGTCGAGCGCCTGGACGTCCGGGCGGCAGTGCACCGCCCCCTGACAGCCATCGACCAGCACCAGTGCCCCGGCGGCATGGGCGAGATCGGCGATGGCCCGAATGTCGTTCACCGTGCCCAGCACATTCGACATATGGGTCACAGCCACCAGCCGCGTGCGCGGCCCGATCAGCATAGCCAGCGCTTCCATGTCCAGCGAGCCATCGTCCCGCACAGGGGCCCATTTCAACACGACGCCGAGGCGCTCGCGCAGCATGTGCCATGGCACGATATTGGCGTGGTGCTCCATCTGGCTGACGATGATCTGGTCGCCCGCCTGGAGCGACTGTCCCAGACCGGAAGCCACCAGATTGAAGGCCTCGGTACCGCCCTTGGTCCAGACGATCTGGTCAGGCGTCTCGGCGTTCAGGAAACGGGCAACGGTCTCGCGCGCAGCCTCGAAGGCGTCGGTCGTCTCATTGGCCAGGGTATGCAGCCCGCGATGGACGTTGGCATAGCTGCCCTCCATCGCATGCGTCAGGGCGTCGATCACAGCCCGCGGCTTCTGCGCCGAGGCCGCAGAGTCGAGATAGATCAGAGGCTTGCCGTTCACCGTCCGCGACAGGATCGGAAACTGGGCCCGGGCGGCATAGGGGTCGAAGCGATTCAGAGCCGAGCCGTCAGCCATGACCGCACCTCCTCTCTCGCGCCCTCGTGGGCGATGCGGTCGACGACCTCGATCAGGAAGGCCTGGGTCAGCAGGGCCCGGGCCTCATCGGCGGGCAGGCCGCGCTGCTCCATGTAGAACAACGCGTCCTCGTCCAGATTGCCGACCGTGTTTCCATGAGCGCACTGCACATCGTCGGCATAGATTTCCAGCTCGGGCTTCGCATCGACCTCGGCCCGCTCGCCCAGGATCAGGGCATGATGCCCCATCCGGGCGTCGGTGCCGTCGGCGCCGCGCTCGACCACGATCTTGCCCTGGAAGACGCCGCGTGCGGTGTCACGCACCACGCCCTTGGTCAGCTGCGAGGTCGCACCGTTCAGCCCGCCGTGACGGACGACGCTGGTCAGGTCGGTGTGGCGCTCACCGGACAGGGCATACAGGCCATCCAGCGTGATCTCGGTCCCCTCGCCGCCGTGCACCAGATGCGTCTCCTGACGCTGCAGCCTCGCGCCGCTGGTGATCGTCGTCTGGCGATAGATTGCGCCCGGGGCCGTCTTCACCTGGGTAACCGCCACCGAAATGGCATCGGCTGGCTCGTCCACCAGCACGACCCGCGTCACCTCGGCTCCGGCCGGGATGTCCAGTTCGATCCGGTAGTTGGCGACATAGGCCGCGCCCTGTCCCTCGTGGCTCTCCAGCAGGGTCAGGCGCGCACCGGGCCGGACCGCGATCCGCACCGCCGCCGAATGCCCCGTACCCGTCGCTTCCGAAACAAACCGCAGCCTCAGGGTCTGTTCACCCGACGCGACAAAGGCATCCGCCCCGACTGCCCGGCCATTGGCAAAGGCCAGTTCCTCGCCGCCCAGCCCGGCAAACGGCCCGCCCGGCGCAATCTCTACAACCGGTGACGGCGGTGGCGTCTCGCGCAGCACCTTGCGCAGGTCGGTGTATTTCCAGGCCTCGACCCGCCGCGTGGGAAACGTCGAGGGGTCCCGCAGATCAACTGCGGTCACGCCCTTCTCCCCTTGCGGGAGAAGGTGGCAGCCGAGGGCTGACGGATGAGGGGTCGCAGGAACCCGTCCGATTGGCTGGAAGAGCCCTCACTGGAGACGAGGGCGTAACCCCTCATGCGACCCGCTGCGCGGGCCACCTTCTCCCGCAAGGGGAGAAGGGCGATCAAGCCGCCACCGGCAGGTATTTGTCATACCCTTCCGCCTCCAGCTGGTGCGCCAGTTCGGGACCGCCCGAGGCCACGATCCGGCCGGCGGCCAGCACATGCACCCGGTCGGGTTTGATATAGTCCAGCAGCCGCTGATAGTGGGTGATCACCAGCATGGCCCGGTCGGGGGAACGCAGGGCGTTGACCCCCTCTGACACGATCCGCAGGGCGTCGATGTCCAGACCGGAATCCGTCTCGTCGAGGATCAGCAGCGACGGCTCTAGCAGGGCCATCTGCAGGATTTCCATCCGCTTCTTCTCACCGCCGGAGAAGCCTACATTCAGCGGCCGCTTCAGCATCTCGAAGTCCATCTTCAGCGCCGCCGATGCCGCCTTGACCGCCTTCAGGAAAGCCGGGGCCGAGACCTCCTCTTCGCCCCGCGCCCGCTTCTGGGCGTTCAGCGCCGTGCGCACGAAGGTCAGGGCCGGAACACCGGGGATCTCGATCGGATACTGGAACGAAAGGAACACACCCTTGGCGGCTCGCGCTGCGGGGTCGAGCTCAAGCAGGTCCTCGCCCGCCCACTGGACCGAGCCTTCGGTCGCCTCATAGCCGGGGCGTCCGGACAGGGCGTAGCCCAGCGTCGACTTGCCGGCCCCGTTCGGCCCCATGATGGCATGCACCTCGCCCGCGGGGACGTCGAGCGTAAGGCCCTTGAGGATCGGCTTGTCGCCGACGGAGACGTGGAGATTTTCAATCTTGAGCATTGTGTTTCTTTGATTACCCGACCGAGCCTTCAAGGCTGATCGCCACCAGCTTCTGCGCCTCGACGGCGAACTCCATCGGCAGCTTCTGCATCACGTCGCGGACGAAACCGTTGACCAGCAGGGCCACGGCCTCTTCCTGCGACAGCCCGCGCTGCTGGGCATAGAACAACTGGTCGTCCGACAGGCGGGTGGTCGTCGCCTCGTGCTCCAGCTGGGCCGAGCCGTTACGCGCCTCGATATAGGGCACGGTGTGCGAGCCACAGTCGCCGCCGATCAGCAGGCTGTCGCACTGGGTGAAATTCCGCACCCCCGTCGCCTTGGGATGCACCGAAACCAGCCCGCGATAGGTCGAGTCGGACTTTCCGGCCGAGACCGCCTTGGCGATGATCCGCGACTTCGAATTCTTGCCCAGATGGATCATCTTGGTGCCGGTATCGGCCTGCTGATGCCCATTGGTGATAGCGATCGAATAGAATTCGCCCGAGCTGTCCTCGCCCTTCAGGACGCAGGACGGATATTTCCAGGTCACGGCCGAACCGGTCTCGACCTGGGTCCAGCTGACCTTGGATCGGTCCCCGCGGCAGTCGGCGCGCTTGGTCACGAAATTATAGATGCCGCCCTTGCCCTCGGCATCGCCGGGGTACCAGTTCTGGACCGTCGAGTATTTGATCTCGGCATCGTCCAGCACGACCAGCTCGACTACCGCCGCATGCAGCTGGTTCTCGTCGCGCATCGGGGCCGTGCAGCCCTCCAGATAGGAGCAGTAGCTGCCCTTGTCGGCGATGATCAGGGTGCGTTCGAACTGACCCGTCTGGCTGGCATTGATCCGGAAATAGGTCGACAGCTCCATCGGGCAGCGCACGCCCGGCGGGATGTAGACGAAAGACCCGTCCGAAAAGACCGCGCTGTTCAGGGCGGCAAAATAGTTGTCCGAGACCGGTACGACCGACCCCAGATACTGCCGCACCAGGTCGGGATATTCCCGCAGAGCCTCGGAAATGGGCATGAAGATCACGCCGACCTTGGCCAGCTCGGCCTTGAAGGTGGTCACCACGCTGACGCTGTCGAACACGGCGTCCACCGCATAGCGGGCCGCGCCCTCGACGCCCGCCAGGACCTCCTGCTCCTTCAGCGGGATGCCCAGCTTCTTGTAGATTTCCAGGATTTCCGGATCGACCTCGTCCAGCGACCTGGGTCCGTCCTTCTGCTTGGGTGCGGCGTAGTAGAACAGGCTCTGGTAATCGACGGGCGTGTATTTCACCGACGCCCAGGTCGGCTCTTCCATGGCCAGCCAGCGCTCATAGGCCGCCAGACGCCATTCCAGCATCCACTCGGGCTCGCCCTTCTTCTCGGAGATGAAGCGCACGATGTCGGCGTTCAGGCCGCGCGGCGCGTACTCCGTCTCGATGTCGCTGATGAAGCCGTGCTCGTACTTTTCCAGCGCGGCGACGGCGTCGATGGTTTCCTGGACGGCAGCCATATCAGGCGGTTTCCTTCATGCGCGCAGCAATCCGCGCGCGGTGCTTGTCATATGCGGCGACCCAGGCCTCGGCGAACCGTGACCAATCGTCCGCGACGGTGGCCCAGCCGCCCGACACACGGACCCCGCCGGTGGCCAGGTCCAGCCGGCCCATGCCGACGATGGTGCGCGATGGCTTGGTCTTGCCCGACGAACAGGCGCTGCCGGCCGAGACCATGATGCCAGCCAGGTCCAGGGTGATCAGTTGCTGCGGGCTATCCCAATCGCGCACGGCCATGAACAGGGTGTTGGGCAGCCGCGGTGCCGCCTGACCGATGATGGTGGCTCCGGCCGCAGCCACAACGGCTTCCGCAGCATCGCGCCAGGCCTGATGGGCCGCTACGGTCGGCAGGTCGCGCATCGCGCACTGCGCCGCGACGCCGAAACCGGTGATCCCGGGCACGTTTTCGGTCCCGGCCCGCAGCCCGCGCTCCTGTCCGGCCCCCAGCACGATGGCCCTGGCCGAAAGCCCTTCGCGCATGACCAGCGCACCCACACCCTGGGGCCCGCCCAGCTTGTGGCCTGACAGCGTCAGGCTGTCGGCATCCAGCGCGCGCATGTCGACGGCAATCTTTCCGGCCGACTGGATGGCATCGACATGCAGCCAGCCCTTGGCCGCCCGCACCAGCCGCGCGGCCTCGCGGATCGGCTGGATGACGCCGCTCTCGTTATTGGCGTGATGGATCGCCACGACCGCCCGGCCCGGCAGGCGCAGCAGGTCTTCCAGTTTCGACAGCACGACCACGCCATCGGCATCGACCGGCAACACCTTGACCGGCTTGCCCGAGGCCATGGCCGCCTCGGCGACGCAGGGATGTTCGGTCGCACAGACGATCAGCCGCTCGCAGCCATCGGCCAGGGCACTGGCGATCGCCTGGGCATTGGACTCTGTACCGCCCGACGAGAAGATGATCGAGGTTGGATCGGCACCGACCAGGTCAGCGACATGGCCCCGCGCCGTCTCGACCCGCGCCCGTGCCCGTCGTCCCGCCGCATGCACGGCCGAGGGATTGCCGTTGTCGGCCAGGGCCTGGGCCATCGCCGCCTGAACCTCGGGCCGCACAAGAGCCGATGCGTTGTAGTCCAGATAGACGGGGCTCATTCCGCCGCCTCCATGGCCGCGTCCTGCGAGGCAGGTCCGGCCTGACGTTGCCGGGCCGACGTGCGGTTCATCACCACGTCCTCCAGCGACACGCCTGCAAGATAGCGATGGATCTCGTCGCCCAGATCTTCCCACAGATTGTGGGTGATGCAGCGCTCTCCGGCCAGCATGCAGCCCTTGGCCGAGCCATGGGCCTCGCAGCGTGTCGCCCGGATCGGCTCGTCGACCGCCAGCACGATATCGGCCACGACCGTCTGGTCCGCCCCCCGTGCCAGACGATAGCCACCGCCCGGCCCGCGCACGCTCTGCACCAACCCATGTTTACGAAGGCGCGCGAACAGCTGTTCCAGATAACTGAGGGAGATTTCCTGACGCTGGGCGATCTCGGCCAGGGACACGGCCCGTGCGGTCGACGTGCCGACGCCACCATCCCGGCCGTTCTTGGCAAGATCGGCCATCGCCATCACGGCGTATCGTCCCTTGGTCGACAGTCGCACCGACGTCCCTCAAAATTAACACGCATTCCGGGGCTGTTGTGCTAAGACCCGCGCCTTCTGACAGGCGGCTTGCGTGGACAGGACTTAGAAAGTCCTACCCCGGCGGTCAAGTATTACGCCGCCTCAAACGACGAATGAACGGATTATTCGAGCCCTATGCCTGAAGTCATCCTGCCCGGCGCCTCCGGTCGCATCGAAGGTCGCTATTCCCCCGGAAAGCGTGCCAATGCCCCGATCGCCCTGATCCTGCACCCGCACCCCAAGGCGGGCGGGCATATGAACAACCCGATCGCGGTCACACTGTACCAGCTATTCGTGAAGCGCGGCTTCGCGACCCTGCGCTACAACTCGCGTGGCGTCGGCAAGTCGCAGGGCGAGTTTGATTCCGGCATCGGCGAACTGGCTGACGCGGCGACAGCCCTGGACTGGCTCCAGTCCAACAACCCCGCCGCCAGCCAGACCTGGGTCGCCGGCTATCAGTTCGGCGCCTATATCGGCATGCAGCTGCTGATGCGTCGCCCCGAGACCGACGGCTTCATCTCGGTCTCGCCGCCCTCGAACATGTACGACTTCAGCTTCCTGGCCCCCTGCCCGGCCTCGGGCCTGTTCCTGCACGGAACCGCCGACACCATCGTGCCGCCCGTCGAGGTCGAGCGCGTGGTCAACAAGCTGCGCACCCAGAAGGGCATCGTCATCGACTACGAACTGGAAGAAGGCGCGAGCCATTTCTGGCAGGACCACGTCGACGCCGTCGACCGCCGCGTCGGCCTGTACCTCGACAAGCGCTTGGAAGAAAAACCGGCCTGATCCGGAGCCCGGGCCGGGACGTTCGCAAGGACGTCCCGGCGTCCGCCAAATTCAGTACAGCAGGAACGGCCGCCGCGCCTCGAGCCACGCCGTCTCGTCCGGCACGGCCAGGGCGTCCAGATCAGCCGGCTGCGCCCCTGCGTCATCGACCCATTCCCGCAGGCCCGGCCCGCCGTTGATCACATCGATGGCCAGTTTCCCGAACGCATATTCGTACGGAAAGTCCCGCCACAGGTCATAGTCGGGATACAGGGCCCGGATCGCCTTGAACGCTAGCGCCTGGACCCGCCATGGCCTGAAAACGATGTGATCATAGTGCGGGTGTTCGACATGGATCTGCACCCCGCTGCACAGCGCTCCGACGTGTTTGTGGAAGGTCGGCTGGAACCACATGTCCCTCAGTACACAGCCGTCCAGCCACTGCGGGGCCAGGGCCTGCATCTGCGGAATCACCGCCCGGGCATCAATATCGGGCGCTCCGAACAGCTCCAGCGGCCGCGTGGTGCCGCGCCCCTCCGACAGGGTCGTGCCCTCCAGCATGACCGTCCCCGGATAGGCCCGCGCCATCGACAGGTTCGGGGCATTCGGACTGGGGTTGATCCAGGCCCGCTGCCCCAGCGGCCAGCCGAACCCAGGCCCGGCCTCGGGGTCATAGCCCTGCATCTCTATGACGCGGTAATCCACCGCCAGCCCGAAATGATCGATGAACCAGCGGCCCATCTCGCCGAGCGTCATCCCGTGCCGCATCGGCATCGGCCCGGCCCCGACGAAACTCTCCCAGCCCGGCAGCAGGGTGGTGCCCTCGACGGGCCGCCCGGCGGGGTTGGGTCGGTCCAGCACCCAGACGTCCTTGCCGTGCTCCGTCGCCGCTTCCAGCACATAGAGCAGGGTCGTCACGAAGGTGTAGATCCGGCAGCCCAGGTCCTGCAGGTCGATCAGGATCACGTCGAACGTCTGCATCGAAGCCGCCGTCGGCCGGCGTACCTCGCCGTACAGGCTGAAGACCGGGATGCCGTGGACGGGGTCGACCTCGTCCGGGCTCTCCATCATATTGTCCTGCAGGTCGCCCTTCATCCCGTGCTGGGGTCCGAACAGGGCGGTCAGCTGGACATCGCCGCAGGCCGCCAGGGCATCGACCGAATGGGTCAGGTCCTTCGTGACCGAGGCTGGATGCGCCAGCAGCGCAACCCGCCGCCCCTTCAGCGCCGCGCGTAGATCAGGCTCGGCCAGCAGACGATCAATGCCGAAATTCATGCGGGCTCCGGGGATGACAGGGTCACGGCAAAGGATTCAGTGTGATGAAAATCGGGCCGTTCGGACGGATGCGCCAGCGCCCAGTAGGTTTTCGCGCCGCCCTCCGCCTCGATCACGGCCGACAGTCCGAGACGGTGTGCCATGGCCGGCAATTCGATCGTGGCCTCCAGCGCGACCTGATTCTCCGCCCCGTCCAACCCGGCGACGATGGCCGTCTGGTCTGCGGGCCGCATGCCCTGCCGGTAGCCATCGAACGCATAGCTGGCCCACGCGCCGGAGGGCGACAGGTTGAACTCGACATAGCCGTCCGGCGTCTCGACGAAGGCTTCGAAACAGGTGGTTGCCCACAGATTATCCGTGCGCACAGGCTCCGCCCCCTCGGGCCAGAGCAGATGGTCCACCTCGCCCTCGACGGCATACCTCAGCCAGAGGCTGGACTCGCGAGGCTCGAAATGGACGGTCACGGCGCGGGCCGGCCCCGCTCCATCCGCCGGATGCCGCACCAGCGTTACGGTTTGAAATCTGTCGCCGGTTCGCGCTTCCATGACGTCGTGCTACACGCCCCCTCCTCCCCAAGCCAAGACCCGATGATCCGATGACCGAGCCCGCCTTCAAGTCAGACTTCCTCAAGACCCTGCAAGCGCGCGGCTACATCCATCAGATCACCCATCCCGTCGAACTGGATGCGGCCGCAACAGCAGGCATCGTCACCGGGTACATCGGCTTTGATGCCACAGCGCCCAGCCTGCACGTCGGCAGCCTGATCCAGATCATGATGCTGCGCCGGCTGCAGCAGGCGGGTCACCGGCCAGTCGTGATCATGGGCGGTGGAACAACCAAGGTCGGTGACCCGACCGGCAAGGATGCCTCACGCCCGCACCTGACCGATGAGACGATCAATTCCAACATCGCCTCGATCCGCACCGTCTTCGAGAAATTCCTGACGTTTGGCGACGGTCCAACCGATGCCTTGCTGATCGACAATGACGCCTGGCTGTCGACCTATGGCTACATCCAGTTCCTGCGGGACTTCGGCACCCATTTCACCGTGAACCGGATGCTGGCCTTCGACTCCGTCAAGCTGCGGCTGGAACGCGAACAGCCGATGACCTTCCTCGAGTTCAACTACATGCTGATGCAGTCGGTGGACTTCCTCGAGCTGAACCGCCGCCACAACGTCACCCTGCAGATGGGCGGGTCGGACCAATGGGGCAATATTGTTTCCGGCGTCGATCTGGTCCGCCGTGTGGACCAGAAGGCAGCCTTCGGCCTGACGACACCGCTGCTGACCACGGCGTCCGGCGGCAAGATGGGCAAGACCGCCCAGGGCGCGGTCTGGCTGAACGCTGAGCAGCTCAGCCCGTTCGACTACTGGCAGTTCTGGCGCAATGCCGAGGACGGCGACGTTGGCAAATTCATGCGCCTGTTTACCGACCTGCCGCTGGACCAGATCGCCGGATACGAAGCCCTCGAGGGAGCGGGCATCAACGACGCCAAGAAGGCGCTCGCCGACGCCGCCACGACCCTGCTCCACGGCGCCGAGGCCGCCGCACAGGCGCGTCAGAAGTCAGAGGCGCAGTTCGACCGTGGCGAGGCCCAGCCTCTCGAGATGATCGACCATGTCTGGGACGATGCCGCCCAAGCCCTTTCGGCCGCCGCCCTCGTCAAGGCCGCGGGCATCTCGTCCTTCAAGGATGCCAACAAGTCGATCGCCAACGGAGAGATCCGCATCAATGGCCAGAAGGTCACCGGTTCGGAACTCTATGTGCGCGGCGACATCGACCCTGCCCACGGTGCCTTCCTCGTCCAGAAGGGCAAGAAGACGTCGAAACTCGTGAGACCGATCTGATCCCGATCCGCTCATCCCCGCGAAAGCGGGGACCCAGTGCTTTGGGCGATCAATGGTGGCGATAGGTCGCGTTGCCGGTCCAGGACCACGTCGCGAAACAATTGGGTCCCCGCTTTCGCGGGGATTAGCGGAGAAAGAACAGAATGACCGAGATCGTTGAAGGCACCAGGGCCCCCGCATTCGAGATGCCGGCCGACAACGGCACGACCGTTTCGCTTGAATCCCTGAAGGGACAGCCTGCCGTCCTGTACTTCTATCCCAAGGCCGACACGCCCGGCTGCACCAATGAGGCAAAGGATTTCACGGATCTCGCCGATGATTACGCAGGCTTAAGCACGATTGTCGTCGGGGTCTCCAAGGACCCGGTGAAGAAGCTCGACAAGTTCAAGGCCAAGTATGACCTGAAGGTCCGGCTGGCCTCCGACGAGACCAGCGGTGTCACCGAGGCTTTCGGCTTCTGGGTCGAGAAGTCCATGTATGGAAAGACCTATATGGGAATCGAGCGCGCTACGGTCCTGATCGACGGCGACGGCATTGTTCGCCGCGTCTGGCGCAAGGTCTCGGTCAAGGGCCATGCGGCAGAGGTTCTCGAGGCCGTGCGCAGCCTCTGATCGACGAGCGACGGTCGCAACCAAGCCTTGCCATGCATCATCGCCTGCCGATAACTGTCGGCCGGGTGGCTTAGATGCGCGGGGTCAGGCCTGCGCGGCCGACAACAGGTGGAGACCATCATGTTCAACAAGACCAAGCCAGAGACCGGCTCTTCCAGCGGCCTGGGCATCCCCAACCCGCCAGAACCGACCCCCTATCGGCCATCGGAGACGGCCCGGCCAGCCGAGCCGCCACGTCCCGCGGCGCCGGCCACGGCCGGCACGGCAGGAGCGGCACGGTCCACCAATCTGTCGACCCTGTCGGCAGGCGTGAACTACGAAGGCAACATATCGGGCAGCGGCGAGCTTCAGGTCGACGGAAAGCTCAAGGGCGACATCCGCGTGGCCCGCGTCGTGATCGGCGAGAATGGCTCGGTCGAGGGCAATGTGGCCGCCGATGTCGTCGAGATCCGCGGCCGGGTTTCTGGCACGGTAGCCGGAAAATCGGTCAAGCTGTTCGCGACCTCACGTGTCGAGGGCGACGTGACCCAGGAGCAGCTGTCGGTCGAACAGGGTGCGTGGTTCCAGGGCCGCTGTATCCAGGCCAAGCGCGAGGCCCCCGCAACCGCCGCCCCATCGCCTGCCCAGGCCGCCCCTGACCGCTACCAGCCAGAAAAGCCCGTCGCCCCTGCGCTCCCCAGTGCCAAGGTCTGAGCTAAACCCTTTTTCGCTCACTCAGGCAGTCGCCTGAGTGAGCGGGCCCGAGCATCAGGCGACAGACGATCCGCGCGTTTCACCCACACGCTGGGCCAGCGCTGCACCCATGAACTGATCCAGATCACCATCGAGCACCCCTTGGGTATCCGAGGTCTCGACCTCCGTTCGCAGATCCTTGACCATCTGATATGGCTGCAACACGTAGGACCGGATCTGGTGCCCCCAGCCGATATCGGTTTTGGCGTCAGCCAGGGCTTGTGCGGCAGCCTCACGGGTTTGAAGCTCCAGTTCGTAAAGCCTTGCCCGCAGCATCTTCCAGGCCTGTTCACGGTTCTGGTGCTGGGAGCGTCCGGCCTGACAGGCCACGACCGTATTCGTTGGAACGTGCGTCAGCCTCACCGCAGAGTCCGTCTTGTTGATGTGCTGCCCACCTGCTCCCGAGGCCCGATAGGTGTCGGTGCGCACGTCGGACGGATTGATGTCGATCACGATTGCATCGTCCACGACCGGTGAAACCCCGATCGAGGCGAAGGAGGTGTGCCGCTTGGCCGCCGCATCATAGGGGCTGATGCGCACCAGCCGGTGCACGCCGGATTCCGACTTCAGCCAGCCATAGGCATTGGGGCCGCTGATCAGGATGGTAGCCGACTTGATCCCGGCCTGTTCGCCCTGTTCCTCGGCCTCGATCTCGACCTCATAACCATGCGCCTTGGCCCAGCGCGTATACATACGCAACAGCATCCCGGCCCAGTCATTGGACTCAGTTCCACCCGCTCCTGAGTTCACTTCGAGATAGGCATCGTTGCCGTCGGCCTCGCCGGACAGCAGGGCTTCGAGCTCGGCCCGGGCTGCGCGCTCCTTGATGGCACGAAGCGCCTCGCGCGCCTCTTCCAGCGTCGCCTCGTCGCCTTCCTCCTCTGCCATTTCGGAGAGCATGACGCCGTCTTCGAGTTCGGCCTCCATGGCCTTCACCGTGTCGATCTGGGCCTGCAGCCGCGACCGGTCGCGGCTCACGATCTGGGCCGCATCGGGGTCGTTCCAAAGCGTCGGGTCCTCGACCCGCGCGTTCAGCTCATCGAGCTTTCGAAGGGCGACATCCCAGTCAAAGACGCCTCCTGAGCAGAGCGACGCTCTGCTCGATGTCGGCCTTCATGGCCTCGACATCCGGTCTCATCGCAATCTCCGTGCGAAATTCTTCGCGGCCCGTAAGCCGCAGGGGAGCGGTTCACTAGGCCGTTAGTACAGCCCGCTCAAGTCCTCAGCCGGTTCCTTGTCGGCAGGCGGCGGCGGGGCGGCCTGCGGTGGTGCCGAAGGCGTTGTTGTGACACCCGCAGCAGCCTCCTGTTCGCGACGAACGACGTCGTTGTAGTTCTGCGGGCCCGACGGAGCGGACGGCGCGCGCGGAGTCTCCTCCTCCTCGCGCTGACGCTCGGTACCGGGACGGAACGCCTCCTCTACGCCTCGCACGGTGCGGAAGACCGCATTCCTGGGCCTGACGAACGGTCGCGCAGGACGCGATTTCAGCGCCACTTGCATGAATTCGGTGAACACCGGTACGGGCCCGGTCGCGCCGGTCTCGCCGGACCCGAGCGGCCGGTTGTCATCAAAGCCGATGAAGACGCCGACGACGATGTCGGTCGTATAGCCAACGAACCAGGCCGACCTGTACTCGTTGGTCGTTCCGGTTTTGCCGGCGACCCATCGGCCCAGACCCCGTGCACTCGCCGCCGTCCCGCGCTGCACGACGCCTTCCAGCATCGAGCTGATCTGATAGGCCGTGATCGGGTCGATGACCTGTTCGCCACGTGGGTCCAGACGCGGCGATTCCTGGCCGCTGAAGCCCCGGGCACAAGCCCGGCAGTTGCGAGGATCCGCCCGATAGATGGTCTCCCCGTCGCGGTCCTGCACGTATTCGATCAGATAGGGATCGACCCGTCGCCCACCATTGGCAAAGGCCGCATAGGCCGCCGTCAGGTGATACGGCGTCACCTCCCCGGCTCCGAGGGACACCGAAAGGTTCGGCGTCAGATTGTCGGCCACGCCCATCTTCTTGGACAGCTCGACCACATTTGTCATGCCCACGGCCTGGGCCAGACGGACCGTCATGACATTGCGTGACAGCTCCAGGCCACGACGCAGGGTCTGCGGGCCGTAATACTCGCGGCTGTAGTTCTCGGGCGTCCAGCGGCCACCATTGGCCCCGCCCGCAAAGCTGATCGGCGCATCCAGCACGATCGACGCCGGGGTGAAATCCCCCTCTAGCGCCGCAGCATAGACAAAGGGTTTGAAGGCCGAGCCCGGCTGGCGCTGGGCCTGGGTCGCGCGGTTGAAGCTGGACAGGGCATAGGAATAGCCGCCGACCATCGCCAGGACACGACCCGACTGCGGTTCGATCGCGACCAGGGCTCCGTTCACCCGCGGGACCTGTTTCAGCAGGAACTGGTTGCCGCGTGGCTCGACGAAGATCAGGTCGCCACGCTTGAGCTGGCGATTGGCATTGGCCCAGGCAGCATCCTCGACCACCAGACTGCCGGTCCTGCCCTCGCGGGCCGTGACGATGCGCACATTGTTGCCGGCCACGCTGTCGACGGCCGCAGCCTCCCAAGCACGTCGCTCTGGCGGACGCGTCTGTTTTAGGGCGTCCGCCTGCCAGCCGGCCGCAAAGTCCGTCGTGCCCCAACCCCCGCGCCAGCCGTGACGACGGTCGTAGTTCTCGAGCCCTTTCATCAGCGCATCACGGGCCGCGGTCTGAAGCGTCGGATCGAGTGTGGTGCGCATGTAGAAGCCGCCCGCATTCAGCTGATCGCCAAAGTCCGGGTTTGCCCGTGCCTGACGCCGGGCCTCCTCAACGAAGAAATCCGCATCCTGATACTGGGCCCGGCGGGGCGCGTCCTGGGTCACAAGCGGCCGCGCGCGGGCGGCGATCAGCTCGGCACTGGTGATGAACCGGCTCTGCTCCATCTCGCCCAGCACCCAGTCGCGACGCTGTTTCGCGCGCTCGGGATAGCGTTTGGGATGATAGTTGTTCGGCCCCTTGGGCAGGGCCGCGAGGAATGCCGCCTCGTCGGGACGCAGCTGCTCGAGCGACTTGCCGAAATAGTTGTAGGCCGCCGAAGCCACGCCGAACGATCGGTAACCGAGGAAAATCTCGTTCAGATACAGTTCGAGGATCTGTTCCTTCGACAGGGTCGCCTCAAGCCTTGAGGACAGGATCGCCTCCTTCAGCTTGCGGCTGAGGGTCGATTCATTGGTCAGCAGGACGTTCTTGGCCACCTGCTGGGTGATGGTGGATCCACCCTCCAGACGCCGTCCCGACACGACGTTGAACACATTGCGGAACATGGCACGGCCCAGCCCGGACACGTCGATGCCGCCATGGTTGAAGAAATTGCGGTCTTCGGAGGCCAGAAAGGCCTGGATCACCGGCTCCGGGATCTGTTCATAGGTGACGTAAATCCGGCGTTCGTCGGAGAACTCGCCGATCAGAGTACCGTCTCCGGCATAGACCCGCGTCGCGGTCGGCGGGCGATAGTCGGCCAGGTCCGTGGCATCGGGGAGGTCGTGAAACAGCCAGGCCGCATAGACAGCCACCACCAGCCCGGCCAGGGCAATCGCGCCCAGCAGACCAATTCCGGCCATCACGAACCAGCGTTCGGCAATCTTCACCCGGCACTCCACGAGACGACGTCGAGGCAGGGTGTAACGCGCGCCGTTGATCGCGCCTAGAGCCTGTTCGACGGACGCGTGGTCAGCGGAATATTTTGCAACGCGTCAAAGCCTCAGCCAGGCCCGCCCATCGAGGCCATCACGACGGGGGCACCCGGCTCGCGGAAATACCGGTCGATCCCCTGCGCGACAGCCTGCATCAGGCGGCGGCGGCGACGTTCGTCGGCCAGGGCGCGCTCGTCGTCAGGATTGGTGATGAAACCCATTTCCAGCAGGACTGCAGGCACATCGGGAGCCAGCAGGACAGCCAGGCCTGCATCGCGATGGCTGCGACGCAGCAACGGATGATCCATGGCCTCGATATGGGTCAGCAGGACCCGTGCAAACTGGGCCGAGCGGTTCTGGGTGGCGCGCTGGGTCATGTCCAGCAGGATGCGGTCCACCGACGGGTCGCGCCCGGGCAGATGCAGGTCACGGTGCCAGTTCGTGGACCGGGTGACCTCGCGGACAGCCCGGTTCGCCCCCTGCTCCGACAGCGTGTAGACGCTGGCTCCCCGCGTTGCCGGGTCGGCGCCGGCGTCGGCGTGCAGGGAGATGAACAGATCCGCCTCGGCGTCGCGCGCGATGCGCACCCGCCGGTTCAGGTCGACATAAACGTCGCTCTCGCGCGTCAGCCTTACCCGATAGCGGTTGGTCCGCTCGAGCTCTCGTTTCAGCTGCTGCGCTGCCGCCAGAGTGATGGCGCTTTCGTTGTTCTGGGCTCCGCGGGCCCCCGGATCACGTCCGCCATGCCCGGCGTCGATGACGATGAGGGGTCTTTCGGCACGGCGGGTCTCTGCGCGCGGGGCCATCGGCCGGGCTGCGACGGGTGCCGTACCCGTGGCCTTCAGATCCACGACATACCGATAGTGTGCCACTCCATCGCCCGGCGGCAGCAAGAAGCGACGCTCGATGTTGGCATTACGGGCCAGGTCGAACCGGACACGCGAAGCCGTTCCGACCGGAATGACCTGATACCCACGGACCAGACCCGATCCGTTGCCGTCCAGCCCGCGCCCCGGCGCAACACCCGTCAGGGTCAGCACGACCTTGCCGTCCGCACCCGTCTCGATCACCTGTCCACGCGCCGAACGGTCCAGGTCGACCACGATACGCGTGCGCTCGGCATCCCCGCCGAAGCGAACGCCCAGGACCTCGCCGACTGCCCCCGCGGCCAGCCCGCGCCCGCCGAGCAGCAGAACGGTAAACACGACGACGAGCGCGAGCGCCGTCATCGACCACTCACGGACGCCCCAGCGGGACAGTTCGAAACGCGACACACCGTACATTCTGACGGACACCCACCTTTATTGGTTGGCATCATCATCAACGAACGTGATTGGGATTGGGTTAAGCCGCGACAGAATTTGGCATTAACCTGAGCCATACCCTGTAGGGCCCTTTCATTTTCGCGGCGGCGTGACTATGCTTTGAATGTCACGGACCTGCGCAGCTCCCGATCTGATCGGCTCCAGCGCATTCTGGTCATTGGCACTGAGTTTCACGCATCCGAGGGTCGATCCGTTCTGAACGGGCGATTCGAAGAACCGGGCCCATCCACGCCGCCTGCCCTTGTCTGGCGCGTCGGGTCCAGGACAGACCTAACCCATGGGCTCCATCGCCTGCGCTCCCGAACGGCCTGACATGGCCATTGCCGCGATCCGCGGCGGGATGACGCCTGCGCCTGCCCTTCATCCCGTTCGGCGAGCCGCCCCGACCCCACATGCTGGGTCCGGCAGAGCGCGCCAGAGAGAAGTAATCCATGTCAAAGACCATGCTGATCGATGCAGCGCACGCCGAGGAAACGCGTGTCGCCATCGTGGACGGACGCCAGGTTGAGGAGTTCGACTTCGAGTCGAAGACCAAACGCCAACTCCGCGGCAACATCTACCTCGCCAAGGTCACCCGTGTAGAACCCAGCCTGCAGGCCGCCTTCGTCGAGTATGGCGGCAATCGCCACGGCTTCCTCGCCTTCAACGAAATCCACCCCGACTACTACCAGATCCCCGCTGCGGATCGCGACGCCATCATGGCCGAGGCGAACTCGGCCGAGGACGATCAGGACGAGTCCGCCATTCGCGATTCGGATGACGGCGAGTCCGAGGGCGGTCTGGCGGAGGAGGAACGCCTCAAGCGTCGCCTGATGCGGCGCTACAAGATCCAGGACGTCATCAAGCGCCGCCAGATCCTTCTGGTCCAGGTCGTCAAGGACGAGCGTGGCGGCAAGGGTGCGGCCCTGACCACTTGGCTCTCCCTCGCCGGTCGCTACTGCGTGCTGATGCCCAATACCGGCAAGGGTGGCGGCATCTCCCGCAAGATCACCCAGGCCACGGACCGCAAGCGCCTCAAGGCCGCCGCCGCCGCCCTGGACGTCCCGCGCGGCATGGGCCTGATCATCCGGACCGCCGGAGCCAAGCGCACCAAGGCCGAGATCAGCCGCGACTACGAATATCTGCTGCGTCTGTGGGAAACCATTCGCGAAACCACCCTGGCCAGCCACGCGCCCTCCCTGATCTACGAGGAAGAGAACCTCGTCCGTCGTGCCGTCCGCGACATGTTCGACAAGGATTTCGACGGCATCCAGGTCGAGGGGATCGAGGGCTTCAAGGAGGCGCGCGACTTCATGCGCGTCCTGATGCCCTCCCAGGCCAAGAAGGTGCATCTCTATCAGGGATCGAAGCCGCTGTTTGCCGCCAACGGCATCGAGGAACTGCTGACGCAGATCCACCAGCCGGTCGTCCCTCTCAAGTCCGGCGGCTATCTGGTGATCAACCAGACCGAGGCCCTGGTGGCCATCGACGTCAACTCGGGCAAGGCGACCAAGGAGCGCAATGTCGAGGCCACGGCCTTCAAGACCAACTCCGAAGCTGCCGTCGAGGCTGCGCGTCAGCTTCGTCTGCGCGACCTCGCCGGTCTGGTGGTCATCGACTTCATCGACATGGACGAGTCCAAGAATAACCGGACCGTCGAGAAGATCCTCAAGGATGCCCTGAGCCATGATCGGGCCCGCATCCAGATGGGCAAGATTTCCGGCTTCGGCCTGATGGAAATCAGCCGTCAGCGGCGCCGTCTCGGCGTGCTGGAAGGCGCCACCGAAGTCTGCCCGCACTGCCAGGGTGCCGGTCGCATCCGCTCGGCGGAATCGGCCTCGCTGATGACCCTGCGCGCCGTCGATATCGAGGCGGGCAAGAACGGCGCGGGCTGCATCGTCCTGCGCGTGTCGAGCGTGGTGGCGCTCTACATCCTCAACCACAAGCGTGACTATCTGGAGCGGATGCTCAGGCAGCGCGGGCTTGCGGTGATCGTCCAGATCGATGACCGCCTGGCCCAGAACGAACACGCCATCGAGCGCACCGAGACCAACGAGGACTTCGTACCCGCCGAACCGGCGATCAGCCTGCCCGACCTCCACGACGACTTCGACGACAGCGCCTATGCCGATGACGACGATGACGACGAAATCATCGAGGACGACGACGAGGACGAAGCCTTCCTCGACCGCGACGATCGTGATCGCGAGGACGCTGACGACGACCAGCCTCGCGACCGTGCCGAGCGTCATGACGGCGACGGTGGCGGACGCGGCCGCAAGCGCCGCCGCCGTGGTGGACGTCGCGACGAAGAGGCACCCTTGCGTGCTCCGGACGCCGCCGACACGACGGTGGCCCCGTCGTCGGAAGACGACGACGATTCCGAAGCCGGCCGCCGCCGCCGTCGTGGTCGCCGTGGCGGTCGCCGTGTCCGCGAGGATGGCAGCGAGGGTTCCGGCGCATTCTTCTGGGTTCGCGGTCGCACGCCGTCGCTCGATGATCCCTACGTCTGGTTCGACCCGATCAACCCGGTACCACGTGCCGAACGTGGACCCGCGACCGCCATGGAGGCAACCTCATCAGAGCCTCGCGAGGCCGAGGAATGGGTGGGCGAGCGTCCCGATGGTGAGACAGCCGGTGATCGTGAAGGCGGCCGCTCGCGGCGTCGCCGTCGCGGTCGCGGCCGTGGCGAACGGGCCCAGCCGCATGATCTGAAGGTCGAGGCCCGGGCAACCAACGAAGGCATGCCGACTGACGGCTCGCCCGACACTCCGATGGCTGTGATGGCCACGGCGGACGTTGATGCGGCTCCGGTCATCGCCGCCGAGCCCCAGCGCCGTCGTGTCCGCCGCAAGCCTGCCTCGGCTTCGGCCGCGGTGGAGACGGATCTGGACACGGCGATCGAGCCCAACGAGGCCGAGCCTGCTGCTGTTGCGGTCGAACTGGACGTGACACCGGCGGAAGCGGCGGAAGAAGCGGCAGCCGAAGTCGAGCTCCCGACAGACGCCGAGCCCGTTCCGGCCGTTCTGGCCGAGGTCGTTCCGGCACCGAAGCCTGAAGCCGACCTGTCCGCGATTATTGCCAGCGACCCGGCGCAGATCGCCGCTCCGCCGGAAAAACCCAAGCGGGGCTGGTGGCGCCGCTGAAAGGCCGTGATTAAATCGTCGCTAGGGTGATGCCTGCCGCACCGGATGCCGTCCGGTGCGGTTGGGCTCCCTCCCTGCTTTTATTCCGGCCGGGGGGCGTTCGTTGAGGAGAGTGCCTTGATCCGCCTTCCCCGCCCGGCCCGCTCGCTGTTCGTCACTGCTGCATCCGCCGTCCTCCTGATGGCCAGCGCAGCTCCGGCTTCGGCCCAGAGCGCCATCCGCGACACCGAGATCGAGGACATTATCCGGGAATGGTCTGACCCGGTCTTCGTGGCCATGGGCCTGAATCCTGCGGACGTTGAGGTCCTGCTGATCAACGACGCCTCACTGAACGCCTTCGCCACGCGCGGACGCATCATGGGGCTTAATACCGGCCTGATCCTGCAGACCGACAATCCCAACCAGTTGCTGGGCGTGATCGCGCACGAGGCCGGCCATATCAAGAACCGCCACACCCTGCGCGACGGGGCTTCCGAGGCGGGCAAACAGCCCTTCTTCATGACGATGGCGCTTGGCGCGTTGGCTGTTCTGGCAGGCGAACCGGGAGCCGGAGCCGCCCTGCTTGGGTCCAGCCAGTATTTTGGAACGCTCGGGGCCCTGCGCTACCTCCAGAGCCAGGAGGGCGAAGCCGACATCACCGGAGCGCGCGCGCTCGACCGTGCAGGCGAATCTGGCAAGGGCCTGGTCGATTTCTTCGAGAATTTCCGCTCCCAGGAGGTTTTCTCCGAGGCCCGCCGCTTTCCCTATTTCCGCAGCCACCCGTTGTCCGGCCAGAGGATCGAGGCCCTGCGCCGGCCGGTGGAGGCGATGCCGAACTATGGCCATCGTGACAGCCCTGAGCGCATGGCGCAGCACGCGCTGATCCGGGCCAAGATTTCATCGTTCCTGAACCACCCGAACCAGACCCTTCGGGCCTATCCGGAATCCGACCTCTCGCTGCCGGCCCGCTATGCGCGCGCCATCGCCTGGTATCGCGACGGCCAGACGGACAAGGCCCTGACCGCCGTCGAAGCCCTGTCGGCGGAAGATCTCGACAATCCCTATTACTGGGAGCTGAAGGGGCAGATCCTGTTCGAGGAAGGCCGACCGGCCGAGGCCATTGCGGCCCATCAGCGGTCTGTCGAGCTCGACCCGGATGCGCCCCTGCTGCGCGTCAACCTTGCCCATGCCCTGATCGAGACCAATGACCCGGCCAATCTCGACCGTGCGGTCGAGGAACTGAAGCGCGCAGTCGCCTGGGAGGATGACAACACCCTGGCCTGGCGTCTGCTCGGTCAGGCCTATGCCAGTCAGGGAAAGGAGGGCGAGGCCCGTCTCGCCTCGGCCGAATACTATTTCGCCCTGGGCAGCGAGGAACAGGCGACCCAGTTTGCCCTCCGGGCCCGCGAGATGCTGAACCCGGACTCGATCGAATGGCGTCGCGCGGTCGACATTGTTCTGGCATCCGGTGCCACGAGTCAGGATATCGACGACCTGGATCGCCGCCAGCAACGCAATCGCCCGTCGGTCCTCGCACCCGCCACACGCTGACCTGCACGAGCCCTGCCAAAGCATGACCGAAGACGCACCCGTGACGCCAACGGCACCCCGCCGCACCTTGCCCCGCTGGCTGACCGCCGGACGGCTGGCGCTTGGCGTGTCGGGTGTGGCGCTGGGCCTTGCCGCGGCACCCCATTTGACCGGCCGTGACTTCGGCGGGCAGGTCCGCGACTACCTGCTGACCAACCCCCAGGTCCTGGACGAAGTCATGGCTGCCCGCCAGGCGGCCGAAGACGGAGCCCGGGTCGAGCAGGTCAATATCGCGATCGCCAGCAATCCTGCCCTGCTTGAACACGACCCGCGGGACCCGTCGATAGGGCCGATAGAGGCCAAAGTCGTCGTGCATGAATTCTTCGATTACCGCTGCCCCGGCTGCAAGGCGGTGTCCCAGGACTTCATGCAGATTGTCCTTGCCAACCCCGACGTGCGCTTCGTCTTCAAGGAATGGCCAATTCTGGACCGCGGCGATGACTCCACCTCACAGTATGCCGCTCGCGCGGCCCTGGCGGCGCAGGCACAGGGTCGCTACCTGCCGGTCCACCAGGCCCTGATGGCGGAACCCAGCCTGTCGCGCGAAAGCATCGACCGCATCCTTGCAGACAATGGGGTCACCTTGGGCCAGGCCGCAGCAGCGATCGCCTCGCCTGCCACGACGCGCCACATCGCCGACATCCACACGGCCGCCGCCGGCCTGCAACTCACCGGTACACCGACCTTCATCATCAACGGCAAGGCCACCGCCAGCATTGCGCCGGCTGAGGTGGCCGCTGCGATTACGTCAGCAAAGGGCGGCTGAAGCCGGTCGCTTGCGAAGCCCGGTTTGGGCTATTCGGCCGCGATGGCGGTTGCCAGAACGGCATCCAGACGATGGGTCAGGGCCACGTGCTGAGACCACAGCGCCTTCGGCAGCCGATCTCCGAATGTCTCGTAGAAGGCGGGGATCATGCCCGCTTCCTCGGTCCAGACCTCGGCATCGACATCCAGAAGCGTCGCCAGCGCCGTCTCCGACAGTCCGAGTCCATCCAGATCCAGCGATTGACGTGTTGGGACCCGTCCGACCGGCGTATCGACCGCCTCGGCCTCGCCCTCCAGGCGCTCGGAGATCCACTTCAGGACCCTGACGTTCTCGCCGAACCCTGGCCAGACGAAGGATCCATCCTGATCCTTGCGGAACCAGTTAACGAAGAAGATGCGCGGCAGCTTCGCCGCATCCGCCTTTGCTCCCAGCGTCAGCCAGTGGGCGAAATAATCACCCATGTTGTAGCCGCAGAACGGCAGCATGGCGAAAGGATCGCGCCGGATTTCGCCCACGGCATTCTCGGCCGCAGCCGTACCCTCCGAGGCCACGGTCGAGCCCATGAACACCCCGTGCTCCCAGTCGAACGCTTCCGTCACCAGCGGCACGGCCGAGGCCCTGCGGCCGCCGAATAGGATGGCATCGATCGGCACGCCACGCGGGTCTTCCCATTCGGGCGCAATGGTCGGGCACTGATGCGCCGGCGCCGCGAACCGGGCATTGGGATGGGCAGCGGGCTCGCCCGACGTTGGATCGTGCGGCTGACCCTTCCAGTTCGTCAGCCCTTCCGGAACGGGCTTGGAGAGGCCTTCCCACCAGACGTCACCGTCGGCCGTCAGGGCCGTATTGGTGAACACCGTGTCCCGCGCCAGGGTCGAAATGGCGTTCTGGTTCGTGTTGCGGCTGGTGCCGGGGGCCACGCCAAAGAAGCCCGCCTCCGGATTGACCGCATACAGCCGTCCGTCCTCGCCGAACCGCATCCAGGCGATGTCGTCCCCGACTGTTTCGGCCTTCCAGCCCGGAAGGGTCGGCTGGAGCATGGCCAGATTGGTCTTGCCGCAGGCGCTGGGGAAGGCTGCCGCGATGTATTTGGCGCGCCCCTTCGGATCCGTCAGCTTCAGGATGAGCATGTGCTCGGCCAACCAGCCCTCGTCGCGCGCCATGACCGAGGCGATGCGAAGGGCGTAGCATTTCTTGCCCAGCAGGGCGTTGCCGCCATAACCCGAACCATAGGACCAGATTTCGCGGGTCTCGGGGAAGTGGACGATCCATTTCTGCTCGTTGCAGGGCCAGGGCACATCGGCCTGACCCTCGGCCAGCGGAGCGCCTAGCGTGTGCACGGCCGGGACGAAGGTGCCGTCTTCGCCCAGCGCCTCGAGGGCCCCTGCCCCCATCCGCGTCATGATCCCCATCGAGACGGCGACGTAGCCGCTGTCCGTGATCTCGACGCCCAGGGCCGACAGCTCCGACCCCAGCGGCCCCATCGAAAACGGGACCACATACATCGTCCGGCCAGCCATGCAGCCGTCGAACAGCCCATCCAGGCGATCACGCATCTCGATCGGATCGGCCCAGTTGTTGGTCGGTCCGGCGTCGGCCGCGTCGTCCGAGCAGATGAAGGTCCGGCTCTCGACACGCGCCACATCCTTGGGATCCGAGGCCGCATGATAGCTGCCCGGCCGCTTGACCGGATCTAGCTGGGTCAGGGTCCCCCGCGCCACCAGATCGGCAATGAGGGTTTCCTTCTCCTCGGCCGAGCCGTCGCACCAGTGCACGCGGGCCGGTTTGGTCAGGGCGGCAATCTGCTCGACCCAGGCCACGAGGCGGGCGTGTCGGGTCGGCGCCGGATGCAATCCGGGCAGGCTGGATGAGGTCACGGGTCGTCTCCTGAACCTGTCGGCCCGGCGATCTGGCGTCGTCGTGGCCGTAATTGTTTCATGCGCTCACGCACTGTTACGGGCGAAATGCCACCTCTGCCGACGCGACGTCAACCGGCGCAAGATTTAACCCCCGGCGCGGCGACTTCGGGTCCTTCAGCGCACAGGGTTCGGGAAAGTCGTCGCCAGTCTGGGCCAGTCTCGCTAGAAGGACGCGTGCAGACCATGGACCCGACCCATGCCGCCCCGACGGGTGGCCTCGTTTCACCGGCCGCCGCGCGCAATGCCGACGCCATTCTCGCGATTCTGCAGGCCCACCTGCCGCAGTACGGACGTGTGCTTGAGATCGCCTCCGGGTCCGGGCAGCATGCCGTCGCCTTTGCCCGCGGCCTGCCGGACGCCACCTGGATCCCGTCCGATCCCAGCGCCGAGGCCCGCGACAGCATCATGGCCTGGCGTCATGACGCCAGCCTGTCAAACCTCGCCGAACCCCTCGCCCTCGACGCCATGGACGCTTCCACATGGCCCACAGAGACGGTTCAGTCTGTCGTCTGCATCAACATGATCCACATCAGCCCCTGGAGCGCGACCGAAGGTCTGATGGCCCTGGCCGGACGTGTTCTGACCCGTCCGGGAGGCCTGATGTTCCTGTACGGTCCCTATCTGGAGGCCGATCAGCCGCTGGCTCCGTCCAACGCCGCCTTCGATGCGGACCTGAAGGCCCGCAATCCCGCCTGGGGCCTTCGGGATCGGGACGCGATCGCCGCCGAAGCCCTGAAGCACGGCCTGCACCTGACACTGCGCAAGGCCATGCCGGCCAACAACATCGCCCTGTTGTTCCGTCGCACCTGACCCCGGAGATGATTGTGAAAGCCTTGCCCGCCCTCGTCGCTGTCTGTTTCGGCTTTGCGGTCACGCCTGCCCTGGCCCAGACTCCTCCGGTCCAGGCCGCACCAGCGCCAGCCCCTGTTGCAGCGCCACCCTACGGGCTGCCGATCGGTCTGGCCGATGCGCAAGCCCTGATCGACCGGGCCATGGCCGAGGCGGCGCGCAGCGGCTTCCGCATGGCAATCGCCGTCGTCGAGCCCAGCGGCGAACTGGTCGCCTTCGCCCGGATGGACGACACCCAGTACGGCTCGATCTTCGTGGCCCAGCGCAAGGCCGAATATGCCGCCCGCTATCGCCTGCCGACGGCCGTCGCCGAGGAGCGCGTCCAGGCCGGCCGGGTCGTCAGCCTGGCCAATCCCGAAGCCTTCACCATTGGCGGTGGCATCCCCATCGTGAGAGACGGAAAGATCGTCGGGGCGATCGGCGTGTCCGGCGCAACAGCGGCCCAGGACGCGGCTGTCGCCGAGGTTGCCCTGGCAGGCAACTGACAGAGTCCTACTCCGGCCGCTTGCGCGCCCAGCGTGGCCTGGGGTCCTCGCCCTTGGCCTTGGCCGTGATTTCCTTGAGCTTGCGGCCCTGCATGGTCGACAGCGCCTGACCCGGCGCGCCCTTCTCGGGGTCACCGAAGGCGCGACCGTGGGTCTTGATCCGCTCCTCCACCGAGCCGAGAAACTCGCCCTCCCAGTCGGACAGGGAAACGCCCGCCTTCTCGGCCGAGCGGCGGGCGCGTTTCAGGGCGTTCAGCGCAGCGCGCTGGGCGGCCTTGCGCTGCAGTTCGAACGGCGATGCGGGTGGCTTGCGCTTCACCCGCCGCAGGATGTCAGATTTCGCCCAGCGCCGACAGATACAGGTCCAGGATCGCGTCCTCTTCCTGACGCTTGGCCTTGTCCTGCTTGCGGATGCGAATCACCTTGCGCAGGATCTTGACGTCATAGCCCTCGCCCTTGGCCTCGGCGAATACCTCCTTCATGTCCTCCATCACGGCCGCCTTGTCCTCCTCGAGGCGCTCGATCCGCTCGATGATGGTCCGCAGACGGCCCTGGGCCGCCGAGTTGAGGACGTCGGGCGAAGCGTCGAAGGCGGCGTCGTCGGCCATGGGGAAAAACTCCAGCAGTATCGGGGGAAGCCCAGCGCCGTCATTCAGACGACCGGGCAGACATGTGTATCAGCACGCTAACCATGCTGGCGACTGCGGCTCAACGTCGGGCGCGAAAAAGGCTGCGGACAAAATCCGCAGCCTGTTCACAGTTCCACGCTCGGGTTGCGCACGACATCGCCGCGCGCGACAGCGAAGAGCCTTAGCCCTGCTTCGCCTTGAAGCGCGGGTCGGTCTTGTTGATCACGAAGACCACGCCCTTGCGGCGGACGACCTTGCAGTCGCGGTGACGGGTCTTGAGCGACTTGAGCGAGCTACGGACCTTCATGGTCGGACGTCCTGAGGCAAATCAAAATGAAAAAGCCGCAGGCGAACCGGCGGCGGAGCGGGGCGTATAGAGAAGGCTCGCCGATTGGTCAACACAGACACGTCACTCGCGTGTCCGGTCTGACAGTGAAAGAGGATTGGAGGCCTGGCCTCCGGGTCGAACGGAGGGTCTGCGGGCTTGCTAGCCCGCCGCGTCGCCCCTCCGCCACCAGGCCGCTTCAGGGATGTCGTCATGTAGTCCCTGAACCCTGACGCCGTCCTAAGGGAAAGGGTGAACGCTGCATTTACCACGACTGCAGTAGAAAGGACGACCTCGCGGGGATGTGATTGCGCCCGCGCCACAACGGACTCTAACCTGTCATCATGCGTGCTGCTTACCGTCTTCTTTTGCTTGTCTCCGTCGCGGCCTGCGCTCCGATGCTGCCGGATGCGGTCGCGATCGCGCCGCTGCCCACAACGCCAGGCGTCAGGACGATTGAAGACCCCGCACCCCGTCCGGTGCCAGCGCCCTCGAACGTCTCCACACCCAGCGCAGCCGATTTCGAGAGCTGGAAACAGGCTTTCCTTGACCGGCACGGCGGCGCACGTCGGGCCGACTATGCGCGCGAGCTGGCCGGCCTGACCCCGGATCCCCAGGTGATTCGCCTCGACAGGAACCAGCCCGAGTTCTCTCGCCCGGCCGGCGCCTATGTCACCAGCGCCACAGCCCCCGCCCGCATCGCCGAAGGCAAGCAGCGAATCGACCGCGTGCCCTGGGAGGTCGTCCAGAGATACGGGGTTCCCTCCGAGATCCTGCTGGGCATCTGGGCACAGGAATCCAGCTTTGGCCGGATCCAGGGCGAAAGCGACGTGATCCGTTCGCTGGCTACCCTCGCCTTCGACGGCCGCCGCCGCGACTGGGCCGAAGGTCAGCTCAAGAATGCCCTGGACATCGTTGTCGACGGCAAGCGCCCCCGTGCGGGCCTGAAGGGCAGCTGGGCCGGGGCCATGGGCCAGACACAGTTCATGCCCGACAACTACCTGCGGCTGGCTGTGGACCAGTCGGGGGATGGTTCTGTGGATATCTGGGGCTCGGATGCCGATGCCCTTGCCTCCGCTGCCAATCTGCTGGCCCAGGCCGGCTGGAAGCGCGGCCAGGGTTGGGCCCATGAGGTCGTCCTGCCCGACGGGTTCGACTACAGACTGGCCGAAGCGGATCGGCACCCCTGGTCCTTCTGGAGCGAGCGCGGCGTCCGTCTGGCCGATGGAGCCTTTCTGAATGACGGCGAGCAGGCGGAAGGCGCGACCATCCTGCTGCCACAGGGGGCTCGTGGCCCGGCCTTCCTGGCCCTGCCGAACCACTATGTCATTCGGCGCTATAACAACTCGGTCGCCTACGCCCTGGCCATAGGCCTGATCGCCGACCGAATCAGCGGGAAGCCCGACCTGACCCGGAGCTGGCCCGACGATGCGCCCCTGACGCGGGACCAGCGCATTGGGGCCCAGCAGGCACTAGCGCGGCTCGGCTATGACCCTGGCGGCATCGACGGCGTCGTCGGCTCGGGCACCCGCCGGGCCCTTCGCGATTGGCAGGCCGCGACAGGCCGTCTCGCCGACGGCTATCTGACAGCATCCCTCGCCGACGAGCTGAGCCGACTATAGCGAAAGGCGCCCCGATCCCGGGTCGTCCGGTCTCAATCCTCGTCCGGCCAGTCGGCGCCCCAGCCATGGGCTTCGGATTGCGCCATCCGGATGGTCAGTTCCAGCGCCTGGATCAGGTCTTCACCATAGATGGACCGCCAGTCGTCAAAAGGCGTGATCCGGAAGGCAGCAACCGCTGGCTGTATTCCGGCAGCCTGGCTGGCCGGATCGAACCGGATTTCCATCCGGCATTCCCGCGTCTGGTGACCCTGCCGTCCTGCAACGACCAGCCTGCGCGACAGCAGGATTTCAGGATCTGAATGGGCCACGAGTGCGATCTCCAGCGTCTGAACCGATTGCCGTCGGGGGACTGACCTCAGACCTCGATGCCTCTCCCTTGGGTTGAGGCAGCATACGCGCGCGACGAGTCAGTTCAAGGACCGCCGCTATTCCAACGTGGTTACTGCCCCCAGCTTCGTTCGTGTGGCCTCGGCCTCGGCGAGCAGCGCCTGTCGCCGCTCCGGTCCGAAATTGTCGAGGGTTCGATAGGGCATGGCCAGCCGGACATTGTCCCTCAGGAGGCCGCGATTGCGCTCGAGAAAGCCCCAGTACAGGCGATTGAACGGACAGGCCCCCTCTCCTGCCTTGGCCTTCACATCGTAACGACACCCACCACAGTAGTCGCTCATCCGGTCGATATAGGCCCCGGATGCTGCATAGGGCTTGGACCCGACGATCCCGCCGTCCGCAAACGTGGCCATCCCTCGCGTATTGGGCATCTCGACCCACTCATAGGCGTCGGCATAGACCGTCATGTACCAGTCATCGACCGGATCGGGATGAACCCCCAGCAGCATGGCCAGATTGCCGGTCACCATCAGGCGCTGGATGTGGTGGGCATAGGCATTGGCCCGCGTCGTCTCCACGACATCGGCGACACAGGCCATGTCGGTTTCCCCGGACCAGAAGAACCAGGGCAGCGTTCGATCCGCATCGAGGAAGTTGCGCTCCCGGTACTCCGGCACCTTCAGCCAGTAGATGCCGCGGATATACTCGCGCCACCCCAGGATCTGCCGGATGAACCCCTCGACAGCGTTCAGCGGTGCCTTGCCGGCCCGATAGACCGCCTCTGCCCGCCGGCACACGTCCAGCGGATCGACCAGACCCAGATGCATCGAGGTCGCGATCAGCCCGTGCCACATCCACGGCTCGCCCCGCGCCATCGCATCCTGCCAGTCCCCGAACGCGGGCAGCACATGCTCGAGGAAATCGGCCACCACGGTCTCGGCCTGTTCCGCCGTCGTCGGCCAACCAAAGTCGTCCAGGTCGCCGAAATGATCGGGAAACAGCCGCGCCACATCGGCAATCGCTTCCTGTGCCACCAGATCCGGCGGCGTGCGCAGACGACGCGGCGGCCGAAGGCCCTTTGTCAGTTTTTTCCGGTTCTCTGCATCATAGTTCCACTGCCCGCCCTCGGGCTGTTTCCCGTCCATCAGGATATTCGTTTCGCGCCGCATCTCGCGATAGAAGAACTCCATCCGCAACTGCGACTTGCCCGAGGCCCAGCGCCGGAACTGGTCGTGCGTGCAGATGAACCGGCGGTCCTCGCGGATCTCGACCGGCACCTGCGCCACGCCGGCAAATGCAGCCATGGCCTGGGCCAGCCGCCACTCGCCGCATTCGGTCATCACGACGGCATCGAACGCCCCGGCCTCCAGCGCGCGATGCAGCTCCCCCACGATCGAATGGGCATTGTCGGGATCATCGATCCGGACATAGCGGACCGTGACGCCTCGCTCCTCCAGCCGCAGGGCGAAACTGCGCATGGCTGCAAAGGTCAGGGCGATCTTCTGCTTGTGATGCCGGACATAGGTCGCCTCGTCCCGGACCTCGGCCATCAGGACGACGTCACGCGCTGTATCCAGCCCCTCCAGCGCCGACAGCCGGTCCGACATCTGGTCCCCCAGCACCAGCCGCAGCGTCCCCCTGCCCTCGCCCGTGTGCCTCGTGTTAGATTTGGCCATGACCGACAGTCCCCTGATCTCGACCGACGAACTCGCCGCCCTGCTGAACGATCCCGCGCTCAGGATCGTGGATGGCTCCTGGCATCTGGATGGCCGTGATGCCCGGGCCGATTTCAACGAGGCGCGCCTGCCCGGTGCGGTCTTCTTCGACCTCGACGCAGTGTCTGACCACACGACGGACCTGCCGCACATGCTGCCGACTGCCGCAGCCTTCGCCGAAGCCGTCGGAACGCTGGGGATCTCAGAAACAGACACCATCGTGATCTATGACACCGTCGGCCTGTTCTCGGCGGCGCGGGTCTGGTGGACGTTCCAGACCATGGGTGCGTCCCGGGTCCGGGTGCTGGATGGCGGCCTGCCGAAATGGCGCGTAGAGGGGCGGTCGATCGAGACAGGCGCAGCGCAGTCGCCGAAACCGGCCACCTTTGTGGCAAACCCGGTGCCCGATGCCGTTGCCGATGTCCCCACCGTGATGGCGGCCCTCACAGGCGATGCCCAGGTCCTGGACGCCCGGCCAGCAGCCCGCTTCCTTGGACAAAGCCCCGAACCCCGCCCCGGCCTGCGGTCGGGCCATATGCCGGGGGCCCTGAACCTGCCGATGAAGTCGGTGCTCGACGACCGGGGCCACCTGAAGCGGGGCGATACGCTGGCGACCGTCTTCCGCGAGGCGGGGATCGACCTCGACCGGCCGATCGTGACGACCTGCGGCTCGGGCGTCACAGCGGCCGTCCTGTCGCTGGCCCTGGCCGAGCTTGGCACTGGCAGCCGTCTCTACGACGGATCCTGGGCCCAGTGGGGCAGCGGCACCGAGACGCCGGTCGTCCCGGGCGCCTGACTGGAGGGGTTATCCTCTCCGCGCCCGATCCGATTTCCGCAAGTCTTTAAGCTCACCGCCGGGCGCTCGACCCGACGTCCCCGGCCTGGCTGTGACCGGTCGTATCCTGGCTTTCTTCATCCTCAGGACCGGAGGGTTTGCCCGAGGGGATCGAGACCTTCGAGACGATCAAGACGATCGCGACGGTGTTTTTTTCCTCGCCCCTTCCCGATCAACGGCCCCGGATCAGAGACCCGCTGCGCTGCGCAGCCCGTCGAAATCCTCGGGCAAGGGCGCTTCGACGATCCGCTCCCCGCCCTCGGGATGGGGGAACCGCAGCCGCGCCGCGTGCAGCATCAGCCGGGGCGCCGACCGCCCCGCCAGGGTCAGCGCCCCGCCGTAGCGGACGTCACCGACCAGCGGCCGCCCGATCGACGCCATATGGACCCTGAGCTGATGCATCCGGCCCGTCCGGGGCTCCAGTTCGACCAGCGCCCCCTCCGCCGAGGCCGAGAGCGTCTGGTAGCGGCTTTGCGACGCCTGAGCCCCCGGCGTATCCGGCTCCGCAATTCGCATGTAGCTCTCGCGGCCGACCTCCTGCCGGATCAGCGGCGTGTCGATCGTCCCGGACGAAGGCTCGGGGGCCGCCGCGACCAGGGCGAGATAGGTCTTCTCGAACCGCCGGGCCTGGATAGCCTTGCCGAGGAAGCCCGCCGCCGGCTTGGTCTTCGCCGCCAGGATCACACCGGACGTATCGCGGTCCAGCCGGTGCACCAGCTCCGGACGCTTGCCGTTCGATCGCGCAAAGGCCCATAGCAGGTCGTCCAGCGTATGCGCCTGGATGCGCCCGCCCTGACTGGACAGCCCGCTGGGCTTGGCAAAGGCGATCACGTGCGGGTCCTCGTGGATCACCCACGACCGGACGGCGGCGATCTCTTCGGCGGACAGGGCAACGGGGGTACGGCTCACCCCCCATTCTTAGCGCAGGATGCCCCGCTTCGTCGCCATCTGTGCGTACCAGACGAAGAACAGGCAGATGAACAGGATCACCGTCTGCATGATCCAGATGCTCTCGCCCATGCCCGTGGCCCCGTCGGTCAGGACATACTGATAGACCAGGCTCATCACATAGGCCGCAAGGGAGATCACGAAGACCGGAAATGCCCACTGGGACCGCAGCAGCAGCAGCAGGCTGCCCAGCATGGCCCCCCAGACCCCGATGGCCCAGACAGCGGTCATCCAGGCGGGCATGGCTTCGGTAAAGGCAACCGCTGCATCGGTCATCCCCTGGCTCCGGAGCCAGACTTCGCCCTGCAGAGCGGTCATCGTGTAATCCAGGCAGCCGTAGCTGTTCCAGAGCACGCCCACGAGGCCCACGGCCCAAAGGTGCCAGGGCCGCTTGCTGGCGCGCCCGCCGGTCAGTGTCGTCATCATCCCGTCCCCCAGGTTCAATGAAGTCAGAACCGTACGCCGATCATGGATAACGGCAAGATCGGCGGGCGATCACTCGATCTCGACGACCTCGACACGTGCGCCGTTCAGGACCAGCGCGATCTCGCCCCGCTTCAGCTTCAGGGCGTCCTCGCCGAATAGCTGCCGCCGCCATCCTGTCAGCGCGTCGACCTTGGCATTGTCGTCCACCGCGATCTTCTCGAGGTCGGAGACCGTCGCAATCAGCTTGGAGGCTACGCCGGCATTGTCACTTTTGGCCTTGAGCAGGACCTTCAGCAGTTCCACCACCGATGGCGGGGCGGCATTGTTGTGGGACGGACGGTCCATTTTGGGGGCATGGGCCTCAGGGTCGGCGAGAACCCGCTTCAGCTCCTCGATGAGCTCAAGCCCCAGCCGCGAACCGCCGAACCCCTTGGGCACCGACCGCAGCCGATTGAAGCCGTCGACATCGGTCGGGGCCTGGGTCGCGATCTCGTCGATGGCCTCGTCCTTCAGGATGCGGCCCCGCGGCTGGTCCCGGTCCTGCGCAGCCTGCTCGCGCCAGACCGCCGTGGCCTTGAACGCCGCCAGATACTTGGCTGCGAACTTCTTGGGCTTCAGTCGCTTCCAGGCATTGTCCGGCGTGGTGTCGTACAGGGCCGGATCGACCAGCCCCTGCATCTCCGCCGTCACCCAGTCCAGCCGCCCCTCCCGGGCCAGCCGGTCGCGAAGTTTCGGATAGAGGGCCGCCAGATGGGTCACATCGCCGATGGCATAGGTCAGCTGCGCATCCGACAGCGGCCGCCGCGACCAGTCCGTAAAGCGCGATCCCTTGTCCAGATCGATGCGCAGCATCTGCCGCACCAGGCCGTCGTAGGCCACTTGCTCCCCGAACCCGGCCGCCATGGCCGCGACCTGGGTGTCGAACAGAGGCACAGGCATAGCCCCCAGCTTGACGAAGATCTCCGTGTCCTGCCGCGCCGCATGGAACACCTTCACGATGGCCGGGTCGCGGAGCAGATCCAGGAACGGCGTCAGGTCCAGGCCGTCTGCCAGCGGATCAATGATGGCCTCGTCCGTCGGCGTCGCCGCCTGGATCAGGCACAGTTTCGGCCAGTAGGTCGTTTCCCGCATGAACTCGGTATCGACCGCGATGAAGGGGGCCTTGGCGACCCGCGCGCAATACTCGGCCAGCGCGTCTGTGGTGGTGATTGGCGTCATTCGGATGCTATAGCCCCCGCCACGCCGGTTGTGGCAAGAGCCGCGACACATTTCCGCCCTTGTGATTCAGGCCCGTGACCGATGAGCGACACCTCCAAGCCCGTGGATAGTGGCCTGACCTATGCCGATGCGGGCGTCGACATCGACGCTGGCGACATGCTGGTCGAGCACATCAAGCCCCTGGCAAAGGCCACGCGGCGTCCGGGCTCGGAGCCGTCGCTGGGCGGATTCGGCGCCCTGTTCGACCTCAAGGCTGCCGGCTTCACGGACCCGCTGATCGTCGCCACGACCGACGGCGTCGGGACCAAGCTGAAGATTGCCATCGAAACCGGCCGTCACGACGGCGTCGGCATCGACCTGGTGGCGATGTGCGTCAACGACCTGCTGGCCCAGGGTGCCGAGCCCCTGCTGTTCCTCGACTACTATGCGACCGGCAAGCTGGAGATCGACGCCGCCCGCCGCGTCGTCTCGGGCATCGCCGAGGGCTGCAAACTGGCCGGCTGTGCCCTGGTCGGCGGCGAAACGGCCGAAATGCCCGGGATGTACAGCGGCGGCGACTATGATCTGGCCGGTTTCTCGCTGGGTGCCGTCGAGCGCGGCCACGCGTTGCCTTATCTGGATCGTCAGATGAAGGGTGACCTGATCATTGGACTGGCCTCGTCCGGGCCGCACTCCAATGGTTATTCCCTGATCCGCAAGGTCGTCGACAAGTCCGGCCTCGGCTGGGGCGACGATGCCCCCTTCGCCCGCGATCGTTCCCTGGCCCAGGCCCTGATGGAGCCGACCCGCATCTATGTGAAGTCCGTCCTGCCCTTGATGAAGGCCGGCCTGATCAAGGGCGCGGCCCACATCACGGGCGGCGGGCTGATCGAGAACCCGCCCCGCTGCATTGCCGACGGCCTCTCCGCGTCGTTCGACTGGGACGCATGGCCCCTGCCCCATGTCTTCCAGTGGCTGGCCGAGACCGGCGGCATCAGCGACCATGAGATGCGCCGCACCTTCAACTGCGGCATCGGCTTCATCCTGATCGTCAGCCCCGAGAACTGCGAAGCGGTCCTTGAGGCCCTGCTGACGGCGGGCGAAGCCGCTGTCGTCTGCGGCCAGCTTGTCTGACATGGCTGACCGGACGCGGGTCGCGGTCCTGATTTCGGGCGGCGGGTCCAACATGGCGGCCCTTATCGAGGCGGCCGGGGCACCCGATGCGCCCCACCGGATCGTCCTCGTGCTGTCAAACAACCCGGAGGCCGGGGGCCTGGCACTCGCCCGGGCCAGTGGCATCGAGGCCATCGCCATCGACCACCGTCCCTTCGGCAAGGACCGACAAGCCCACGAGCGCCAGATCCATGCCGCGCTTGAGGCCGCAGGCGTTCAGGTTGTTGCCCTGGCGGGCTATATGCGGGTGCTGACACCCTGGCTTGTGGGCTGCTGGTCCGGCCGGATGCTGAACATCCACCCCAGCCTGCTGCCGAAGTATCCCGGTCTTCACACCCACGCCCGGGCCATCGAGGCTGGCGACAGCGAGGCGGGCTGTACCGTCCACCTGGTCACGGACGGCGTCGATGAAGGCCCGATCCTGGGTCAGGCCCGCGTGCCCGTGCTGTCCGACGATACGCCCGAGGCCCTGGCACAGCGCGTCCTCGTCGCCGAGCACGACCTCTATCCCCGGCTGCTGGCAGACTTCTGCGCACAGCAAAACGGCGTCAGCCGAAGCTGACGCCGCAAAGGCCTGACACTGGACAGGCCGGGGACATGCCCCGGACCCACAGCAACAGTTAGCCGACGATCTGGTCGTCGGTGAAGAACTGGGCGATCTCCAGCTTGGCGTTCTCGTCCGAGTCCGAGCCGTGGACCGAATTCTCGCCGATCGACAGGGCGAACTGCTTGCGGATCGTGCCTTCGGCAGCGTCCTTGGGGTTCGTCGCGCCCATGACTTCGCGGTACTTGGCAACAGCGCCTTCGGCTTCCAGAACCTGGACGACGACGGGTTCGGCCGTCATCTGCTCGACCAGTTCGCCATAGAACGGGCGCTCGGCGTGCACTTCGTAGAATTTCTTGGCCTGGGCCTCGGTCAGGTGCACGCGGCGTTGAGCCACAATGCGCAGGCCGGCACCCTCGATCACGGCGTTGATGGCGCCGGTCAGGTTGCGGCGCGTGGCGTCGGGCTTGAGGATCGAAAAGGTACGGTCGGTCATGGGAAGACTTCTTGTTTGGGAGTTTGACGGTGGGGGCTTATAGACGCGCCCTCCCCGGTTTCCAACTGTCTGTGTTTACCCCTGTCGCCCGGCACGCCCGGCTTGACTATTTCAGGGGCGTTCGCGGCCTCTATCGACGTCAGCTTCCGCCATGCTCCAGATCACAGACCTGACCTTCAACGCCTGGGGCCGCAAATTCCTCGTGGACGCGTCCGTCAGCCTGCCGCCCGGTTCCAAGGTCGGCCTCGTCGGCCGCAACGGCATCGGCAAGTCGACCCTGTTCAAGTTGATCCTCGGTGAACTGGCGGCCGGTGGCGACGAGATCAGCCTGCCCAAGACCGCCCGCATCGGCTCGGTAGATCAGGAGCACCCCGCCACCCCGGTCAGTGTCATCGACACCATTCTCGAGGCCGACGTCGAGCGCCACACCCTGCTCGGTCGGCTGGAAACGGCCGAACCGGAAGAGATGGGCGAGATCTGGTCCCGCCTGATCGAGATCGACGCCGACGCGGCCCCGGCCCGCGCCGCCGAAATCCTGGTCGGCCTCGGCTTTGATCAGGAAAACCAGCAACGCCCGATGTCCGAGTTTTCGGGGGGCTGGCGGATGCGGGTGGCGCTGGCCGCCGCCCTGTTCGCTGAGCCGGACATGCTGCTGCTCGACGAGCCGACCAACTACCTCGACCTCGAAGGGGCGCTATGGCTGGAAGCGCGGCTCAAGAAATATCCCCACACGGCCCTGATCATCTCCCACGACCGGGAAATGCTGAACGAGGTCTGCACCCACATCCTGCACCTCGCGAACCATACTCTGACGCTCTACACGGGCAATTACGACGCCTTCGAAAAGGCCCGTGCCGAAAAGGCGCGGCTGCAGATGTCGGCCAAGGCCAAGCAGGACGCCGAGCGCGCCCACCTCCAGGCATTCGTCGACCGGTTCAAGGCCAAGGCCTCCAAGGCCGCCCAGGCCCAGTCCCGCATGAAGCGACTGGCCAAGATGGAGCCGGTCTCGACCACGATCGAGGAGCGGGTCGCCCCCTTTACCCTGCCTTCGCCACCCCGCCCGCTGGCTCCGCCCCTGATCCGGCTGGAGCGGGCCAATGTCGGCTATGACACCGGCAAGCCCATCCTGAGGAACCTCAACCTCCGCATGGATCTGGACGACCGGATCGGCCTGCTGGGTGTTAACGGCGCGGGCAAGTCGACCTTCGCCAAGATGATCGCCGGGGCGCTCAACGTCTCGGAGGGCGAACTGCATCGCGACAAGAAGATGCGCGTGGGCTGGTTCCACCAGCACCAGATCGAGGCCATGGACCCGACGGACACACCGCTGGAGATCATCCGCCGCGCCATGCCCGACTCGCCGGAGAGCGGACGCCGATCGAAACTGGCGCAGTTCGGCCTCAGCTACGAGAAGCAGGAGACCACCGTCGACAGCCTGTCCGGCGGCGAGCGGGCCCGTCTTCTGCTCAATATGGTCGCGATGGACGCACCGCACGTGCTGATCCTCGACGAACCCACCAACCACCTCGACATCGACAGCCGCCGGGCCCTGCTGGACGCGCTGAACGACTACACCGGGGCCGTGATCCTGATTACCCACGACCGATCGCTGATGGAGATGGTCGCGGACCGGCTCTGGCTGGCTGCCGACGGCACGGTCAAACCCTATGACGGCGACATGGACGACTATGCCAGGTTCGTCCTCGACCGCGCCAAACAGGCCGCCGTCAAACCCAGCCAGCTCAAGGCAGAAGCCGCCGCCATCGCTGAGCCTTCGCCAAACAGGAACAAGAAGAACGACAAGAAATCAGGTCCTTCGCCGTCCACCCTGCGCCACGCTGTGAAAAAGGCCGAGGAGCGGGTCGTCGCCCTGACATCGGAGCTTGCCCGGCTGGACGACGACATCGCCAATGCCTCGATCTCCAACCCAAGAGCGCTGGAAGGCCTGACCCGGTCACGCGGCAAGACCCAGCAGGACCTCGACGCCGCCGAAGCCGCCTGGATGGCAGCGGAAGAGGCTCTTGCCGAGGTTTCCTGATTTGGGAGTGACGATGTCGAAGATTGAATTCTCGAAGGAAGAACGCGCCGTTCTTGTCGCGCATATCCAGGGCTGGTTCCTCGATGAGCTGGACCACGAGATCGGTGTCTTGCCTGCCGAGGCACTGATTGACTTCATCGGCAAGGATATTGGGTCGATGTTCTACAATCGCGGCCTCTATGACGCCCAGGCGCTGGTCGCCAAGAAGGCAGAGGACATGGCCGATGCCCTCTATGGACTGGAGAAAAAATCAGGCTTGGTTCGCTAAAGTAATCTGGGTGGCTGTCGAATCCTGTCCCCCTCGCGCGTCTCCAGTTTGTCCCGCATGATCGGATGGTCCGATCAGCGACATATGGAGACCACCCCATGCAGTACGCGCTTCTGATTTATGAACCCGAGGCCGAAGCCTATCCGGCGGGCGAGGCCGATGAGGCCTGGCACGCCATCCTGACCGCCCACACCGCCTTCGGCGGCGAACTGGCCCAGGCCGGTGCAATGCGCAGCGGCGCGGGACTCAAGTCCGCCCGCACAGCCACTACCGTCAAAGTGACCCCGGAGAGTCGCACCGTCCACGACGGTCCCTTCGCCGAGACCCGCGAACAGCTGGGTGGCCTTTATGTCATCGACGTGCCCGACCTGGACGCTGCCATTGCATGGGCGAAGAAGCTGCCGATCGCCGGGACGGGCTCGATCGAGATCCGCCCCACCCTGGGCATGCCCGAGGACGCGTGAGGGCTCTGCTCGATCGCACGTTCCGGGAGGCGGGCGGGCGTGTCATCGCCGCGCTCGCCGCCTCCTTCCGTGATCTGGACCTGGCCGAAGAGGCGTTTGCCGAGGCTTGCGCGCGGGCGATCGAACGCTGGGGCTCCGCCCCGCCCGTCGACCCTGCAGCCTGGCTCTATGCAGTCGGGCGGCGGTGGGCGCTTGACCGGCTGAGGCGACGCATCACGGCGGCTGGCTACCGGCCCGACGTCCCTGCACCGCCCCCGACGCCCGAGGACCAGGCCATGGCGCTGGACGATCCAATTCCCGACGAGCGGCTGCGCTTGATCTTCGTCTGCTGCCACCCGGCGATGAATGCCGAGGCCCGCGTGGCCCTGACCCTTCGGACCGTCTGCGGTCTGACCACACCACAGATCGCGGCCGCCTTCCTGACACCGGAGCCGACCCTGGCGCAGCGACTGGTGCGCGCAAAACGCAAGATTGCCGAGGCCGGCGTGCCCTTCGAGGTTCCCGGACCAGACCACTGGCCCGAACGGATGGATGCGGTCCTGTCGACCCTCGAGATCGCCTATGCCCAGGCCCATGCAGACGCTGCCGGCCTGGGCCCGAACGCCGACCTTGCTGTCGAGGTGCTTGGCCTGACCGCCTTGCTGGCCCGTCTGGTTTCCGAGGATGCCGAGGTCCAGGCGCTGGCCGCCACGGTGCGCTTCACCGAGGCACGTCGCCCGGCTCGGCTGGCCGTCGACGGAACGATGATTCCCCTGACACTTCAGGACACGACCCTTTGGGACACAGGCCTGATCGCCGAAGCTGACCTCTATCTGGCCAGGTCCGCTGCACTGAGCCAGGCGTCCCGCACCCGCCCGGGTCCCCGCGCCCTGCAGGCAGCCATCCACGGAGCCCATGCCGGCCGGCGCAAAACCGGTGTCACGCCCTGGGCTGCGATCCTGGGGATCTACAATGCCCTGCTGGGGCTGCGCGACGATCCCGTCATACGTACCAATCGCGCGGTCGCCCTTGCTGAAGTCGAGGGGCCAGAGTCGGGCCTGGCCGCCCTGGACCTCACGCCCATACCCGGATGGTTGCCCTGGCATGCCGCACGGGGCGATATGCTGGTCAGGATCGGCCATGATGCCGAAGCCCTGCATGAGTTCGAAGCGGCGCTGGCGCTTGGCCCGTCCGCGGCTGAGCAGCGGTATCTTGCCGCCTGTCGTGACACCAGTCGGTCGAGGCTCAGCCCTTTTTCCGCATAGCGACAAGATAGACCTCGGACGAGCCCTTCCGGCTGGCGGCAGGCTTCACATACTTCACCTCTTCGAAGGCCGCCCGGAGGTTGGCGAGAACCTCGCCCGCGTCGCCGCCCTGGAAATTCTTGGTCACGAAATGGCCGCCGGGCTTGAGCGTGCGAATGGCAAATTCGGCCGCGATCTCGATCAGCGCAATGATTTTCAGGTGATCGGTCTGGCGATGGCCGACCGTGTTGTGGGCCATGTCCGACAGCACGAGGTCCGGCGCCCCGCCCAGTTCGCCGATCAGCTGCTGATCGACGCCCGGCTCGGTGAAATCCGCCTGGATCAGGACAGATCCCGGGATCGGCTCGATCATGAGCAGGTCCACACCGACCACGGCCGCCGCGCCCCTGTTCACGCAGACCTGAACCCATCCGCCCGGTGCCGCACCCAGATCGATGACCCGCGATCCCTTCTTCACCAGATGAAACCGGTCGTCGATCTCACTGAATTTGAAGGCTGCGCGACTGCGCCAGCCCTCGGCGCGTGCCTTTTCGGACCAGGGGTCAGCCAGTTGGCGCTTGATCCACTGCACGCTCGACATCGACTTCTTGTCGGCGGTCTTCATCTGGGTGCCCATCCCGCGACCTGCAGCCGTGCCGCCGGTGGGCTGGCGGACCATCTTGCGGCGAGCGGGTTGGGCGGGAACGGACTCGGGAGGCTTTTCGTCTTCACTCATGCTTCCCACATAGCGCCCGTGGCCCTCAACGGCTATGACCCCCGCCATTATCGAAAAACGGAGTGCCACCCATGGCCGACCAGACCCTGACCCTGACCCTCGACACCGGTGACGTTGTCATCAAGCTGCGTCCCGACCTGGCGCCCAACCACGTGGCCCGCATCACGGAACTGGCGTCGGAAGGCTTCTACGACGGCGTCGTGTTCCACCGCGTCATCGCCGGCTTCATGGCCCAGGGCGGCGACCCGACCGGCACCGGCACTTCCGGCTCCAAGAAGCCGAATCTGAAGGCCGAGTTCACCAAAGAGCATCATGCACGCGGCGTCTGCTCGATGGCCCGCACGAACCAGCCGGACACGGCCAACAGCCAGTTCTTCATCTGCCTCGATGACGCCGGCTTCCTCGACGGCCAGTACACGGTCTGGGGCGAAGTGATCGAGGGCATGGACCATGTGGACGCCCTGCCGAAGGGTGAGCCGCCCCGGAACCCGGGCAAGATCGTCAAGGCAACCGTGAACTGATCACGACGCCCGACTGAAAGATCCAGGGGGAGGTGCGCCGCAGGGCCGCCTCCCTTTTTCTTTGGGTCAGTCGCCGCCGTACCAGCGGAACCGGACATTATCGAATGTCCGCCCACCGGCAATCAGGGTCCCGCTCAGAACTGCGCCGTCGTCGCCGAGGTTGCGGCGCGCGGTCGCGAGCGCGTCCGGATCCAGCCTTGCGTTGAGGCTGACCGCGCCGAGTTTCTCGCTTCTTCCTGTGAATCGGACCGTGCTGTCCGTGACGACATAGGCGGTTGGCAGCACCCGCGCCGTCACGCTGTGTGCCTCACCGAGTTCCGTCGCCACCATCGGACTGGAAACATCGTCGAACTGCAGCATGACCGGCGCAAATGTCTGGCTTGTCTCGCCCTCTTCCCAGGTTTCGAACTCGAAAGGCTGGCCAAGGAAGATGTGGTCAAGCCTGTAGGAGCCAATCACGATGTCGGATGCTGGCAGGTAATAGCCAGACAGGTCGTCTTGCGCCGAACTCATAAAGGCATCTGAAGCCCTCGGACCCGAAGTCGACGCCGAGCCAGCCGCCGCTGGCGGCTTATCCGGAGCGCGCGCGTCCTCGCATCCGACCATGGCAAGGGTGATCGCGATCGCGATCAAACGCGCTCCATGTCCTGCGTTCGGGCTCAGGGCAGGACCGCAAGCACCGGCAACCAGCCTGACGCGTGCGCCATCTCTATTCCTCCGAAAATCGGCACGGCTGCAAGGAAGACCATGCCGTCGCGCAAGGTCGTCAGAAAAAACTGCGGCCTGACCACGAGTTCTTTTTCGTCGCGCCATTTCGAAAAGTCAGGACCGCAACGCGGCGTCCGGGCGAGGTAGTCCAGATAGGGCTGGCCAAAGGCTTCAGTCAGCCAGGCCTCTTCCTTCGCAATCGTGAAATGGAACACCAGAACAGCGATCATCACGAAGATCACGGCAATCACGAAACTGCCCGTTTGTGCCCCGACCCCGAACGCCGCTGCATAGCTGAACACATACAGGGGATTACGGCTGATCGAATAGGGACCAGTTGAAACTATCTCTGCCTTCTTGCGGCCGCCGATGTACAGCGAGCACCAGGCGCGTCCGACAATGGCCAGGACGATGGCCCCCAGACCGAACGCCTCGAGGGCTTGGTGAAAGGCTCCATGCCCCCACAGACTACCCGTGACCATGGCGAGGGCAACGGCAGCCACCAGACAGAGCCCGATGGCCAATTTGCGGATCTTCTGGACCCGCTGGAGATCGAAGGTGGCCGTTGTCATCGATGTTTTCCTCTTAGCGCAACGAAAGACCCTCCGGGACCGGGCGTGCAAGGACTATCTTTGCGGTCGAAACGCGTTAGCGATCCAGCGACCGGTCCAGCGTCCGGAACGCGGCAATCGCGAGCTCTGTGGAAGCCGTGAAGACTTCTGGCGTCACCTTCTCGAAGTCGTCCGTCGGCTTGTGGTAGTCGGGATGGTAGTCCACGCCCAGATACAGGAACGGTACCCCGGCCCGATAGAAGGCCCCGTGGTCTGACGCCTCGACCCAGTTGTTCGCGCCGGTGTCCTGGGGCGTGTCCTTGCCGAAGGCCAGCGAGACCGGTCCCTGCGGCTGGACGGTCTCGAGCAATGGCCGGAACGTCGGGTGCTGATAGGTGCCGGTGACCCAGAGCTTGCCGTCCGTCTCGGCCCGGGCGGTCATGTCGAAATTCATGTTCAGGGCTATGGAGGCCAGGGGTACGGGCGGGGCCTCTACGAAATGCTTTGCGCCGATCAGACCGCGTTCCTCGCCATCGAAGGCCACAAGGATCACGCTGTGCTCGGGAGCGTCTGCCTTCAGACGGCGCGCAAGCTCGAGCATGGTCGCGACGCCGGACGCGTTGTCGTCCGCGCCGTTGTAAATCTGGCCGTCGTTCACGCCGACATGGTCATAGTGGGCGCTGATGACGATGTAGCGGTCTCCGACCCGCGTACCGGGGATCACGCCCAGAATATTGGTGCCGTTGAAAGTTCTGGCACCCTCACGGGTCCGGCCCTGGGTCTGGAAGGGCTGAAGGCGTCCCATCGAGGACGGGGCAACGCCCACGGCTTCCAGCCGCGCCACGATATAGGCCCGCGCACGCTCGCCCCCGGGTGCCCCGGTGTCGCGCCCCTCCATGTCGTCCGCCGACAGGGTCCGGAGGTCCGTGATCAGCTGGCTATCGGCCGCCGCCGGAGCCGTCGCCGAGACCGGAGGGGCGTCAACCGCCGGCATCACGCAGGCCGTTGTCAGCAGGAGTACCGCGAGCGGCAGGGCACGAACGATCATCTGGCGGTCTCCAACGACGGGATCATCAGCCGTAACAGGCAAATCAACGGAAGTCAGATTACAGCCATGTAATCAGGATGGGTGCCAATTCATGACAACGGTGCGGTTGCCGCCGGCCTCTGCTTGCGGCAATTCCCGTGGATGCCCCTGACTTCTGTTCAAGACATGTCCTTCGAGGAAGCCGAGGCCGAACTGGCCCGGCTCTCAGCCGAACTCGCGCACCACGATGCCCTTTATCATCAACAGGATGCGCCGCATATTTCCGACGCGGAATACGATGTCCTGAAGCGCCGGGCTCTGGAAATCGAGGCGCTATTCCCCGAGCTCGTCGCTGGGGATACGCCGTCCCAGCTCGTAGGTGCCGCCGTGTCGACCCAGTTCGCCCCAGTGCGACACGGTGTGCCGATGCTGTCGCTGGACAATGCGTTCGATGGACCGGAAGTCACCGATTTCGTCGCCCGCATTCGGCGGTTTCTGAAGCTTGGCGTCGATGAGCCGGTTGCCTTCGTCGCCGAGCCCAAGATCGATGGCCTGTCGGCCAGCCTGCGATACGAGCACGGGATCCTCGTTCGGGGAGCAACTCGCGGTGACGGTCGCACCGGCGAGGACGTCACAGCCAACCTGCTCACGATTGCAGATATCCCGCAGAGGCTGACGGGCAAGGGCTGGCCGGACATCATCGAGGTCCGCGGAGAGGTCTATGCCCCGAACGACGCGTTTGACGCTTTCAATGCGAACGCGGAAGCTTCAGGGCAGCGCACCTATGCCAACCCTCGCAATTTCGCGGCCGGATCGCTGCGCCAGAAGGACCCGGCAGTCACCGCCCAGCGGCCCTTGCGCTTCTTTGCCTATGCCTGGGGCGAAACGTCCGAGCCCTTTGCTGAAACCCAGGCCGAGGCCCTGACAGCCCTCAAGGACTGGGGGTTCAAGGTAAATCCGCGCTCGACCGCCGTCGAGGATGGGAGTGGGCTGATTCCGCTTTACGACGGCCTGCAGGCCGATCGCGCGACCCTTGGCTATGACATCGACGGCGTCGTCTACAAGGTCGACCGACTGGACTGGCAGGCACGGCTCGGCTTTGTCGCCCGCACACCGCGCTGGGCCATCGCTCACAAATTTCCCGCCCAACAGGCACAGACTGTGCTTGAGGGCATCGATATCCAGGTCGGACGGACCGGCTCACACACCCCCGTCGCCCGCCTGCATCCTGTCACCGTGGGCGGCGTGGTGGTCCGCAATGCGACCCTGCACAATGCCGACGAGATTGAGCGGCTGGATGTCCGGATCGGCGACACCGTTACCCTGCAGCGTGCCGGTGACGTGATCCCCCAGATCCTGAATGTCGTCGATCCGGCCCGGCCGGGTCGCCCGGCCGCCTATGCGTTCCAGTCCGTGTGCGCCTGTCCGCTCAAGACGCCTCTGGTCAAGGAAACGAATGCCTCGGGCGTCGAGTCGGTCGTGCGGCGCTGCACGGGCGAACTGGCCTGCCCCTTCCAGCGCATCGAACATCTGAAGCACTTTGTCAGCCGCCGGGCCTTTGACATTGAAGGCCTTGGTGAAAAGCAGCTCATCTTGTTCCACGAGCGCGGCTGGATCAGCGAGCCGGCCGACATCTTCAGCCTTGCCCGCGACGAGGCCCGCCTCGCCGAACTCCGGGCCGAGGATGGCTATGGGGGGACCAGCGTCCGCAACCTGATTGCCGGCATCGATGCCCGTCGCACGATCGGGCTGGATCGCTTCATCTACGGGCTGGGCGTCCGCGATATCGGGGAACAGACCTCAATCGTCCTGTCGCGGGCGTTCGAGACCTGGCCAGCATTCGAATCCGCCTGCATTGCGGCCTCCGGCGGACTGGCATCGGACGCATGGACACGGCTCGCCGAAAGCCACGCCATATCACCGCGCGCCCTTTCGGTTCTGGCCGAAGCAATGCCCGCTGAGACTGATCCCTGGCCTGAGGCACCGATGGAGCAGAAGGTCGCCCTCGCCTTTCCGGCCCTTGCCGCGCCGGCCCGCCGCAGCCTCGCCCTTCTGGCGAACAACTGGTCTGATCTTCTTGAAATCTCACGCGTCGCTCGCGAGGAGGGCCCGTCCGATTCGCTGGGCCAGATTGCGGGCATCTCCGGCGTTGGCCCGGTCGCGGCACGGGCCCTGGCCCTGTTCTTCCGGGAGCCCCACAACCGCGCCATGGTCGATCGGCTCGTGGCCCAGATGACCCGGATCGAGGATGCAGAACGCCCGAAGATGGACACCGCCGTCGCTGGCAAGACCGTCGTCTTCACGGGCGCACTCGAACGCTTCACCCGGGACGAGGCCAAGGCGCGCGCCGAAAGCCTCGGGGCCAAGGTTTCGGGCTCCGTTTCGAAGAAGACCGACTATCTGGTCGCGGGCCCCGGTGCCGGTTCGAAGATGGCCGACGCCCTGAAGCACGGCGTGACCGTCCTGACCGAAGACGAATGGCTCGCCCTGATCGGCTGATGCGCCGAATTCGGCCCTGCGCTCGCGACGTCGGTCAGCGGTTCAGCGAGGACTGTCCAGCCGTCGCATACCGGTGGCCGGTCGCGGCATCCCTGGGGAAGACCGCCTCGATCGCAGCCAGATCGTCGGGGCTCAGCACCAGATCGGCGGCCGCGGCGTTTTCCTCAAGCGTCCTCACCCGGCGCGTGCCAGGAATCGGGACCAGATGCTCGCCCTGGGCCAGGACCCATGCCAGCGCCAGCTGGGCCGCCGTCACGCCCCTGGCCCTTGCGACCTCGGTGACGGCCGTCACCAGGTCGATGTTCTTCTGGAAATTGTCACCCATGAAGCGCGGATTGGTGCGGCGGAAGTCGCTCTCCTCCAGATCATCAATCGACTTAATCTCTCCCGACAGGAAGCCCCGACCCAGCGGACTGTAGGGCACGAAGCCGATGCCCAGTTCATCGCAGGTGGCGAGGATTTCGTCCTTGGGATCCCGCGACCAAAGCGAGTATTCGGTCTGCAGAGCCGTGATTGGATGGGTAGCATGCGCCTTGCGCAGGGTCGCAGGCGAAGCCTCGGACAGGCCGAGGAACCGCACCTTGCCCTCCGCGACCAATTCGGCCATCGCGCCCACCGTTTCCTCGATCGGCGTATCCGGGTCGACGCGGTGCAGGTAGTAGAGATCGACGTGGTCGACATTCAACCGCTGCAGGCTGCCCTCGATCGCACGCCGGACATTGCCAGGAGAACCGTCGACCTTGAGAGCCGTGCGCTCTGCATTGTAGCCGATGCCGAATTTGGTCGCGATGAAGGCCTTATTGCGCCGCCCTGCCAGCGCCTTGCCCAGCTGGACTTCATTGGTGTGCGGGCCATACATCTCGGCGGTGTCAAACAGGGTCACGCCCAGGTCGAGGGCGCGATGGATGACCTCTTCAGCCTGGGCCTGGCTGGAGGCGGGACCATAGAAGGCCGCCATTCCCATACAGCCGAGGCCGATGGCCGAGACCTCGGGACCGTTCCGTCCAAGCTTGCGGGTCTTCATGGCGCGCTCCTTTTCTGTCGCCGCACTGAGGTCGGACCCAGCAGCGCAATGCGCAAGATGCTCAAGGCCGAAACCATCGCCGTTTGTGTCCGATCAATCAGAGCGGCGCGCACTGCGCGGTCAACCACTCCAGAACTTCACCATCCAGCTGCGGCCCGACCTTGGCCAGTGTCTCTGCATGATAGGCATCGACATAGGCGCGCTCGTCAGGCGTCAACAGATCAACATTGATCAACCGTCGATCCAGGGGTGCAAACGTCAATTGCTCAAACGCGTGCATGGGCCGCTCGCCGCCCTCGATGGCCCTGGGCTCGGTGACGACCTGCAGCGTCTCGATCCGGATGCCCCATTGGCCCTCGCGGTAGTAGCCCGGCTCGTTGGACAGGATCATGCCGGTCAGCAGAGGCTGGGTATTCACCAGCTTGGCGATCCTTTGCGGTCCTTCGTGGACGCCCAGATAGCTGCCGACGCCGTGACCCGTGCCATGGTCATAGTCCAGACCCGCCATCCACATCGGCAGACGGGCCAAGGCGTCGATCTGGTGACCCGTCGTGCCGACCGGGAAACGCACCGTCGCCATGGCGATATGGCCCTTGAGCACGAGGGTGAACATCCGCCGCTGATCGGCCGAAGGCTCACCGACCGCCATGGTGCGCGTCACGTCCGTGGTGCCGTCCAGATACTGGCCACCGCCATCCACCAGCAGCAGGGATCCGGTTTCCATACGGCGGATCTTGTCGCCAACGGGCTTGTAATGAGGAAGGGCCCCGTTCGGCCCGGCCCCGGCAATGGTGTCGAACGACAGGTCCATCAGGCACCCCGTCGCCTCCCGGAACCCCTCAAGAGCCTCGACGACCTCACGCTCACTGGGCAGGGTGTGCTGGGCGACCGTATCCACCCAGTGCAGGAAACGCGCGAGCGCTGCGCCATCACGGATATGGGCCTGACGCGCGCCTTCGATCTCGGTCGCGTTCTTGGTGGCCCGCGGCAGGGCGCAGGGATCCGTAGCCCGCACCACATCCGCTCCAGCCGCTGCCAGCCGGTCGAAATACCAGGCCGAGGACTGCGCCGGATCAATCAGCACCTTCCGGCCTGTCAAACCGTCCAGAGCGGCGTCCAGCGCCTCGGGGGCATCGAGCGCAACATCGTCCCCCAGCCAGCCTGGCAAGGAATTAGTCACCTTGGCAGGGTCAAGAAACAGCCGGGCGGTACCGTCAGCGTTCAGGATTGCCTGGCCCAGAGGAAGCGGCGAACGGATCACGTCCCCGCCCCGCACGTTGAAAAGCCATGCGATCGAGGATGGTGCGGTCAGGACTGCAACCTCGGCGCCGACATCGCTCAATGCCTTCCCGATACGGGCCCGTTTTGAAGCATGGCTCTCGCCCGAGTAACGATCCTCGTGCGGGACCACAGGCGCTGCGGGCTGGGCCGGACGCGCCTCGCCCCAGGCCTGGTCCAGAGGGTTCGGTGTCACGGGCTTCAGCTGGGCTCCGGCCTTCGCCGCCGCCGCTTTCAACGTCGTCAGGGCCTGCGGGCTGTGAAGCCGCGCATCATAGCCGATCACCGCTCCCGACGGTGCCGTCGCCAGCCACTCGGCGACGCCGTCACCTTCCAGAGAGCGGATCTCGAACTGGTCTGCGTCCACCTGGGCCCGGACCTGAACGGTGTAGCGCCCGTCGGCAAACACCGCGGCCCGGTCCGCCAGCACAACGGCGGCCCCTGCCGAACCGGTGAAACCGGTCAGCCAGGCCAGCCGGTCGTTGGCGTCGGGCAGATATTCGTTCTGATGCTCGTCCTCGTGCGGGACCAGCAATCCGTCCAGGCCCTGCTCCCGCATCCGGGTTCGCACGAGCGGCAGATGCCGGGCTCCAAAGGACGGATCGGTGGTTTCGTTGAAGGTCTGGCGCATGGCCATGACCTATGCTCTTCGTCAGCCGCGCTCAAGATGTCCCGTCTGGCCTTCATGTGAGCCGGACAATCCGTGTAAGACACGGCAACACTCCGGAGCCCTGCCATGACCTACAGCCTCGGCGAAGAACTGCCCCGCCCCGTCGCCTCTACCGAACTGTTCGACCGGCTGTCATCCAGACGCTCGGCCTCGGCCCAGACCCTGCAAAGTCCAGGCCCTGCGCCTGCCGTTCTGGATTCCATTCTGGCCCTTGGGGCCCGGACGCCCGATCATGGCAAGCTGTTTCCCTGGCGGTTCGTCGTCATGGGACCGGAAAGCCGCCACCAGATCGCCAAGGCCTTGCGGCCCCTGGCAGACCGCCAGCCTGATCCGAAGAAGGCTGCGGCCGTGCTGGGCAAGCTGACCGCGCCTCCGGTCAGTATCCTCGTGCTCTCGGTGCCGGTTGCCGGTCACCCGGTGCCGGTCTGGGAACAGGAACTGTCGGCGGGGGCCGTCTGCATGAACCTCGAGCATGCCGCGGCTGCCTTCGGCTTTTCCACAAGCTGGATCACCGACTGGTACAGCTATGACACCGAGGCCAAGGCCCTGTTTGGCGTCCGGGAGGGTGAGCGGGTCGCCGGCTTCATCCATATCGGCACGGTGGCAGAGGCTCCGCTGGAACGCGTCAGGCCCGACGTTGCGGCCCTCACGACCCATCTGCCCTAGGCTCAGTCTCCGGTGGGTGGACCCAGGAGACCATCACGATCGAGATGATCATCAGCAGGAACCAGCTTCCCAGCTTGGCCAGTGAAACCATCTCCCATCCGGCCTCCTGACCGGGGTAGACCCAGGCCCGACCCAGGGTGCCCAGGTTCTCGGCAAACCAGATGAACAGGGCGACGAGGAAATAGCCCAGCAACAGGGGCATCGACCTGCGTCGGCGGTCCGCTGTGAAGAAGAACCAGCCTCGGGCGAAAAGCAGCGCCGTCGCGATGAAGAGGGCGATCCGCACGTCCGGAAGCCAGTGATGGGCGAAGAAATTCACATAGATCGCTGCCGCCAGAACCCAAGTGGTCCATAACGGTGGATAGGCGCGCACCCGGATGTGAAAGATGCGCTGGACCCGCGTGATATAGCTGCCAACGGCGGCGTACATGAAGCCCGAGAACAGCGGCACGGCGCCGATCCGAAGGATGGAGTCCTCCGGATAGATCCATGATCCATGGGCTGTCTTGAACAATTCCATGATCGTCCCGGCGACATGGAACAGGAAGATGACCCTGGCCTCATCCCAGCTCTCGAGCTTGAAGGCCAGCATCCCGGCCTGGATGACTAGGGCGCCAACGACCAGGAAATCATAACGACTGACCGGTGCCGGCCCATCTGGCCAGAGGATCGGCCAGACGAGGAAAGTCCCAAGGATCAGCGCCAGCATCAGCCCGCCAAAGAGACAGGCCCATCCCTGTTTCAGTCCGAACCAGAGGAACTCGAAGGCATGGCGCCGCCACCGGGACCGGTCGGCCCACGCCTGCGCATCGGCCAGCAGGCGACGCCCCCAGGTCTCCAGCGGCAGGCGGACGGACGTCATGCGGTTCTGCTCCGGCGAGTGTGTTGCCTGTTCAGGCCTTGCCGTCAGCCCCGCCCGCGATAGGTCGGCACACCCTGGTCCGGCAGCCAGAGCCCCTCGGGGGCTGCTCCGGTCTGCCAGAAGACATCAATCGGTATGCCGCCGCGCGGGTACCAGTAGCCGCCGATACGAAGCCATTTCGGCGCAAGGAGATCCACCAGCTTCAGGCCGATGGCCACGGTGCAGTCTTCGTGGAATGCGCCGTGGTTGCGGAAGGCGGTCATGTAGAGCTTCAGCGACTTGGACTCGACCAGCCACTCGGCCGGCGCATAGTCGATGACGATATGGGCAAAGTCGGGCTGGCCAGTGACCGGGCACAGGCTGGTGAACTCCGGCACGGTGAAGCGCGCAAGGTACAGGGCCTCGGGATGCGGATTTGGCACCCGCTCCAGCATGGCGGTTTCGGGGCTGGATGGCTGGGCCGTCTGGGTGCCGAGCTGGCTCAGGCCGGATGTGTCTGTGGTCATGTCCCGCCCATAATGCCTTCGTGCCCGCGGGGGAAGAACGCGCGGGGCATCGGGCGATCCGTCGCAATGGGGATTGAGCCCTCTGGGACGATGGCCTCTGCCCTTCCTTCGTAATGGCGATCTGCTAAACGCCTGCCACCTGCCCGCCACGCTGCGAAGAGCCTGACATGACCGACGTCCGCATTGAGACCGACACCTTTGGCCCGATCGAGGTCGCCGCCGACCGTTACTGGGGGGCCCAGGCGCAGCGCAGCCTCGGCAATTTCGGGATCGGCTGGGAGAAGCAGCCGCTGCCGATCGTTCGTGCCCTGGGCATCGTCAAGCGGGCCGCCGCCGAGACCAATATGGCGCTCGGCCGTCTGGACCCGGCCATCGGCAATACCATCGTCGCCGCCGCCAACGAGGTCATCGAAGGCAAGCTGGACGATCATTTCCCGCTTGTCGTCTGGCAGACGGGCTCGGGCACCCAGTCCAACATGAACGCCAACGAGGTGATCAGTAACCGCGCCATCCAGATGCTGGGCGGCGAGATGGGCTCCAAGAAGCCGGTCCATCCCAACGACCACGTCAACATGAGCCAGTCATCCAACGACACCTATCCCACGGCCATGCATGTCGCCTGCGCCGAAGAGGTCGTGCACCGCCTGCTCCCGGCCCTGCAGCAGTTGCGCAACGCCCTGAACGACAAGGCCGAAGCCTGGAAGGGCATCATCAAGATCGGCCGCACCCACACCCAGGACGCCACCCCCCTGACCCTCGGCCAGGAATTCTCAGGCTATGTCCAACAGGTGACCAAGGGGATCGAGCGGATCGAATCAACCCTGCCCGACCTGATGCAACTCGCCCAGGGCGGCACGGCCGTCGGAACGGGCCTGAACGCGCCTGTGGGCTTTGCGGAAGGCGTCGCCGACCGGATCGCCGCCATCACCGGCCTGAAGTTCACGACCGCCCCGAACAAGTTCGAGGCTCTCGCGGCCCACGACGCCATGGTCTTCAGCCATGGAGCCATCAACACCGTGGCCGGATCCCTGTTCAAGATTGCCAACGACATCCGCTTCCTCGGCTCCGGCCCTCGCTCGGGCCTTGGCGAGTTGGCCCTGCCGGAAAACGAGCCCGGCTCCTCGATCATGCCGGGCAAGGTCAATCCGACCCAGTGCGAAGCCCTGACCCAGGTGTGCGTTCAGGTGTTCGGCAACCACGCTGCCATCACCTTTGCCGGCTCGCAGGGGCATTTCGAGCTGAACGTGTTCAACCCGGTCATGGCCTACAACTTCCTGCAGTCCGTCCGCCTGATGGCCGATGCCGCCGTCAGCTTCACCGAGAACTGCGTCGTCGGGATCGAACCGCGCGAGGACAACATCGCCCGGGGCCTCAACAACTCGCTGATGCTGGTCACGGCCCTGAACAGCAAGCTCGGCTACGACGCCTGCGCGAAGATCGCCAAGACGGCGCACAAGAACGGCACCACCCTGCGCGAGGAGGCCGTCGGCGGTGGCTATCTGACCGACGACGAGTTCGACGAGGCTGTTCGCCCCGAGAAGATGATCTCGCCGGGCTGACCCTAGCGGCGGAACACGCCGACCAGTTCGACATGGGCGGACCAGAGGAACTGGTCGATCGGTGTCACCGTCTCCAGCCGGAACCCGGCATCGATCAGCATCCGGGCGTCCCGGGCGAAGGTGACGGGATTGCAGGACACCCCGACCACCACGGACGCCTTGGTGTCCGCGATCTGCGCCGTCTGGTCCTGGGCTCCGGCCCGGGGCGGATCGAAGACGATCGCGTCGCAGCCCTTCAGATCATAGGGTGACAGCGGGCGGCGGAACAGGTCGCGGGCCTCGGCCGTGATCTGGCGCAGGCCGGACGTCGAGCCAATCCCGGCCTTCAGGGCCGCGATGCCCGCCGCCGAGGCATCGGCTGCCAGCACCGGTGCGACTTTCGCCAACGGGAAGGTGAAGGTTCCGGATCCGCAGAACAGGTCGGCGATCTTCTTTGCGCCCTTGACGGCCGCCACGGCCCGGGCTGTCATGGCAGCCTCGGCCTCCGGTACCGCCTGCAGGAAGCCTCCGGGCGGCACCGGGACGGTCGCCGTCCCGAAATTGACCCGGGGCTGGCGCTGCATCATCAGCGTGTCCCCCGCCAGACTCAGCCGCGCGAGATCCGCATCCCGCGCCGCCCGGATGGCCTGCATCTGACGATCGGCCGACAAGCCGCCGGACTTGCGCTCCACCCCCGTGACATCGACGTCCAGACCATCCAGCGTCAGAGTCACGTGCAGGGTCGGTGCCGACTTGGGATGCTCCAGAAACGCTGCGGCAACCTTGGCCAGCGCCGGAAAGGCTGCCACCAGGCGCGGATCGGCGACCGGGCATTCTGTCACCTCGACCAGCCTCCAGGATTTGCGGGCTTTAAAGCCCAGGATCACTCTTCCCTGCTCGGTCCGGCGCGCATGCAGGGCCACGCGCCGGCGCGACTGCATCGGCACGGCCACGGTCGGTTCGATGTCCGTCTCGATCGCTTCCCGCGCGAGGGCCAGCCGGACCTGTTCGCCCTTCCAGACCAGATAGGGCTCCATGGCCCAGTGCTGCAGTGAACAGCCCCCACAGTCGCCATACTGCGGCGACACCGGCACGATCCGTTGTGCACTGGCTTCGACGATCTCGATGAGATCTCCACGACCGTCCCGCACATCGGCCCGCACGGTCTCACCCGGCAAGGTCAGGGGAACAAAGACAGGGCCGCCGGGGGTCTCGGCCAGACCATCCCCCTGCCCGGCCATGCGGACGATCTTCAGCAATTCGCTCATGCGCCGTCCTTAGCGCCCCGCGAGGCGCAAAGCGAAACCTGAACGAAGATGAACGACGCACTCAAATCCCGTTCAGTTTCGCCGGTCCATAAGCACAGGCAACAGACGCCCCCCGGAATCTTCCGGAGCCGGTCTGAAACAGGAAACAGGACTGCGATCATGACCGCTCGTTCCGCCAAAAAGGCCACGCTGGCCATCGTTGCCGCCGTTGCATCGGCCGGCGCACTCATGGTTCCAGCCTCGGCCTCGGCCCAGAGCTATGGCTATGTCCCCGGATACGGGTCGCAAAGCTATGGCAGCCAATCGTACGGCTATCGCGACAACTATGATCGTTGCGGCCAGCTGGGCCAGGGTCGCACGGCAGCGGGTGCCACGGTTGGCGCAACCCTCGGTGCCGTCGCCGGCTCGCAACTCGCAGCACGCGGTCGCCGCACCGAGGGAAGCATTCTCGGCGGCGTGGTCGGAGCCCTGATCGGCGGCAGCGTTGGTCGCGCCAGCAACGATGACTGCCGCACGTCCGGCTATGATTACCGGTACGACCAGTCCGGCTATCGGGACGCGCCGGTCTATTCGACCGGCTATCAGCAGCCCGTCTATGACGACCGGTATCGGGACGAACGCTATCAGGACGACCGCTACCGTGACGATCGCCGCTACGACGACCGCCAGTATGGATACCCGTCGTCGGGTTACGGCTACTCGCAGGGTTATGAGCAAACCTGCCGCACGGTCCAGACGACCCGCCGCGATCCCTATGGTCGCGTCATCACCCAGACACGCCAGGTCTGCTGATCCGGCTCACGAGATCGCGTCGCTGATTAAGTTTCAGCCCCCCTGTCGATCAGCGGCGTGACGGAAGCCGTCGGTGGAGCAATCCATCGGCGGCTTTCACCTATTGGGGCATCGGTTCAGGCGCGTTTCCTGGCCCAGAGCAGGAACTCGACATTGCCGTCGCCGCCGACGATCGGGCTCGGGGTCATTGCCTGGACGGACCACCCGGCAGATTCCAGCCATTCGCTGACGGACGTCACGGCGGCACGATGCGCGTCCGGGTCCTTGACCACGCCCTTTTTTCCCGCACCGCTCGGGCCATCGGCCTCGAACTGAGGCTTCACGAGGGTGACGAGATCGGCCCCCGCCTCTGCCAGGGCCAGCGGCACCGGCAACGCCTTGGCCAGACCGATGAAGCTGACATCGCAGACGATCAGGGTCGGCGCTTCGGGAATGAGCGTCTCGTCCAGATGCCTCGCATCGGTCTGTTCCAGACTGACGACACGAGGATCGGCCGCCACCCGGGGGTGGAGCTGGCCGGAACCGACATCCACCGCAAACACTTTCGTGACCCCGCGTTCCAGACAGACCTCGGTGAACCCGCCCGTCGACGCCCCGATGTCGAGGACAACGCGCCCCTCCAGCGGGATGGCCCACAGCGTCAGGGCGTGGTCCAGCTTGACCGCACCGCGCCCCACCCAGCGGTGGGCATCGACCGAGGTCAGTTCGGCCCCGTCATCGACCTGTTGCGAGGCGGATTTCGCGGGCTGGCCGTCCACGGTGACGCCACCGGCCTCGATTGCCGCCCGGGCACGGGCCCGGCTTTCACTCAGGCCGCGTGTCACGAGCAACTGGTCCAGGCGGCTCTTCACGCCATGGCATCCAGTCGAGCCAGAGCCGCGACCAGCCGCGCCTTGCCCTCTTCGGCGGTCACCAGCTTGGCGCGGTTCTCCTCGATCACCGCCTCCGCTGCCTTGGCCACAAAATTGGGGTTGCCCAGCTTCTTCATGACGTGAGCCGCGTCACTCTCGAACACCGCGATCTCCTTGTTCAGGCGCGTGCGTTCTGCGGCCAGGTCGATAATCCCCGCCAGTGATAGCGCTGCCGTCGCGCCGCCGGTCACAAAGGTCACAGCGCCCGCCGGCGCGGCATCGGCGGCTTTGGCCTCCGACACCCGTGCCAGTGTCAGGATCAGGCCCCCGTGCCGGTTCAGCCGCTCCGCCGTCGTCGCATCCGGGGTCACGAACGTCAGCGGCGGTTTGGCGGCTGGCGGGACGTTCATCTCGCCCCGCAGCTGGCGAACCTCGGTCACCAGGTCGACCAGCCAGCCGATCTCGGCCTCGGCCGCAGCATCGATGAAGCTGTCGGGCAGCACCGGCCACTCGGCACCGATGAGCATGGGCTCAGCGCGGCTCGCGCCCTCCCTGCCCAGTTCGGCCCACAGTTCCTCGGTGATGAAGGGCATGACCGGGTGAAGCAGCTTCAGCGTCTGGTCCAGCGTCCAGGCGGTCATGGCGCGGGTCTCGGCCTTGGCGGCCTCGTCGGTGCCCTGGAACACGGGTTTGGCCAGTTCGAGATACCAGTCGCAGAAGACGTTCCAGACGAACCGGTACAGGGCCGAGGCGGCGTCGTCGAAACGCCCCCCCTCAATCGCCTCCGAAACCTGTCGTTCGGCCTTCGTCAGTTCGCCCCGGACCCAGCGATTGACGGTCTGGTCCACGGTCGACGGGTCGAAACCTTCGACCCGGGCGCAGTCGTTCATCTGGCTGAAGCGGGCAGCGTTCCACAGCTTGGTGCCGAAATTGCGATAGCCCTCGATCCGCTGGCGGCTCAGCTTGATGTCGCGCGTGCCCGACAGGATCGCCATGGTGAAGCGCAGGGGATCCGCCCCGAGCTCATCGATGATCACCAGAGGATCGATCACGTTCCCCTTGGATTTGCTCATCTTCTGGCCCTTCTCGTCACGGACGAGCCCATTGATGATGACGCGCCGGAACGGCACCTCGTCCATGAAATGCAGTCCCATCATCATCATCCGGGCGACCCAGAAGAAGATGATGTCAGCCGCAGTGACGAGATCCGAGGTCGGATAGAACCGCTTCAGATCGTCTGTGCCCTCCGGCCAGCCCATGGTCGAGAAGGGCCACAGGGCGGACGAGAACCAGGTGTCGAGGACGTCCTCGTCCTGTGTCAGGGCCTTGCCGCCGGCCAGGGCCAGCGCCTCGGCTTCGGTTTCTGCGACATAGATCTGGCCATCGGCGTCATACCAGGCCGGGATCCTGTGCCCCCACCAGAGCTGGCGGCTGATGCACCAGGGCTCGATGTTGCGCAGCCATTCGAAATAGATCTTTTCGTAGGACTTCGGCTCGAACACGGTCGCGCCCGTCTCGACGGCCTTGATTGCGGGCTGGGCCAGGGTGTGGGCATCGACGTACCACTGGTCCGTCAGCCAGGGCTCGATCACGACGCCCGACCGGTCGCCATGGGGCACAACGTGCTTCGTCTTCTCGATCTCGCGCAGCCAGCCTTCGGCCTCGGCGCGGGCGACGATGGCCTTGCGGGCTGCGAAGCGATCCATGCCGTCGTACTCGGCGGGCACGTCCGGCGTATCGGCGGCCGTGATCCGGGCAAAGGCATCGAGAATGTTCAGGGCCTCGAGCCCTGCCCGCTTTCCGACGCCGAAGTCGTTGAAATCATGTGCCGGGGTGATCTTGACCGCGCCGGATCCCTTGGTCGGGTCGGCATAGTCATCAGCCACGATCGGAATGCGACGGCCCGTGATTGGCAGGGTGACGAACTTTCCGACCAGCCCGGCGTAACGCTCGTCCTCCGGGTGAACCGCGACCCCCGTATCGCCCAGCATCGTCTCGGGCCGGGTCGTAGCGACGACGATGAAGTCGCGGGTCTCCCACTCGACGGGATTGCCCTCCTCGTCGCTGGCGACCGGGTGCTCATAGGTGACACCGTCGGCCAGCGGATAGGCGAAATGCCAGTAGTGGCCCTCGACCTCGCGCTGCTCGACCTCAAGGTCGCTGATGGCCGTCTGGAACTGGGGATCCCAGTTCACCAGCCGCTTGTCGCGATAAATGAGCCCGTCCCTGTGCAGCTGGACGAAGACCTTGCGCACAGCCGCGTTCAGTCCCTCGTCGAGCGTGAACCGCTCGCGTGACCAGTCACAGGAAGCCCCGAGGCGGCGCAGCTGCTGGACAATCGTGCCTCCGCTCTCGGCCTTCCAGTCCCAGACCTTCTGTACGAAGGCCTCGCGGCCCATGTCCCGACGTCCGACATTGCCAGCCGCCGCGAGCTGGCGCTCGACGACCATCTGGGTGGCGATGCCGGCATGGTCGGTCCCGGGCAGCCAGAGCACTGCCTTGCCCTTCATCCGGTGATAGCGCGCCAGGATATCCTGCAGGGTGTTGTTCAGCGCATGGCCGATGTGCAGCGACCCCGTCACGTTTGGCGGTGGAATTACGATCGAATAGGCGTCAGCCGCCCCGTCGGTCGCGGCAGCCGCGCGCGGCGCGAACTGGCCGGACGCCTCCCACAGGCCGTAGAGGCGCGGTTCGGCGAGCGAGGGGTCAAAGGACTTGTCGAGCATGTTTGAAATCAATCGAACAGAAATGCGAAAGGGCGGCCCCACCGGAGCCGCCCTGAAATGATCTAGCCTTGATCGGATCGCAGGTGAAGCTAGCCGGCGCTACGGGCGATGCGTTCGACTTCCTTCTGGACCGCCGTCTGCACGATCCCCGGAAGATTGGCGTCCAGCCAATCCTTCAGCATCGGCCGCAACATCTCGGCGACCATGCCTTCCACCGTCGCGCCACTGGCGAAGTTCAGGTCATGATTGCGTGCTGCAGGTGCTGGCTCGGGGGCCTTGAAGCTGGCGGCCAGGCCCGCGAAGGCAGAGGCTGCGCTCGCGGCCGCACTGTCACCCACCAGCGAGTCATATGCGGATGGCACGGGCGGTGCGGGCTCCGGAGAAGCGAAATCCAAATCGCCTATGCTCTCGGGCGAGGCTTCCTCGTAACGATCCGTCAGTTCCAGCACATCGTCATCAGCAGGTTCGGGCTCGGCGACAAACGGTTCGGGGGCCGGTGCCACATCGACCGGCTCCGGCGCCGGCTCCGCTGCCACAGGCTCGGGCGCAGGCGCTGCGGCTGCGACGGGCTCGGGCTCCGGAGCAGCAGCGGGGGCGTCGTCTTCAGAGATGATCCGGCGAATCGACGCCAGGATCTCTTCCATCGTCGGTTCCGGGGCGGTCGGATCAGTCATTGGTAACCTCGGTCGAGCACGAACGGGATGCGGGATCCGCATTAGATCGAGGTCCGGGCGACCGAACCGCCCCTTCCCCACACGCCTGTCGTCGCATCAACGCCACGCGGAATCAACGGGCGTTTTTCGGGGCCGCCTAATCCGCTGACGGAGCGGTCTGGACGACTTCCGACTTCAGTTGCTGATCGATCGGGGCGTCCGGCGCATCAGCAGCGGGAACGATCGGTGGCGCGGCAAGCCGATCAATCGATTCGATAATCCCGTCCCACGGCAGGGCTCCGCGATTGCGGACGACCTTGTAGTTCGCTTCCGGGTCATACTGTTCGATCCCCGGCACCAGGTCGCCCCCCTCGAGCCGTCCCATGGCCGCGAGGAGCTGTGCCTGCGCGACATATTCGTTGCGACGGGCGCTGATGAGGGTCACCTGGGACGCCCGCAGTTCCAGTTCCTGGTTGAGGACGTCGAGCGTCGTGCGCAGTCCGACCTGGGCTTCCTGACGTACGCCCTCGGCGGCGACCGTGGCTGCCCGCACGGCCTCGTTGCCGGCGGCAACGGTTGCGCGGGCAGAGACAACCTGCGCGAAGGCACTGCTGACATCCTGGAGCACATTTCGGCGCTCGCCCTCGACCCCGATCTGGGCGGCATTCGCACGCTCGAGTGCCTGGGCCACCCGCGACTGGTTCAGCCCGCCGGTGAACAGGGGCACGGAGATCGAGGCCCCTGCCTGGAAGCTCGTCCGCGCGCCGGGATTGAAACCTGAAAGCTCGTCGGACCCGCCGTAGGACGCGGTCAAACGGGCCGATGGCAGATATTCCGACCGAGCGGCAGCCACTTGGGCCTCCGCAGCCTGCAACTGGTACTGCGCAGCCCGGACGTTCGGGTTCTCCACCAGGCCGATATCCATTGCGGCTTCAAAATCAGTCGGAACCCCCGGCAAGGGTGGCGGCACTTCCATGTCGGCCGGCGCCTGGCCGACCACAGCAGAATAGGCTGCCCTCGAGACGGAAAGCTGAGCCTGGGCCGAAGCCAGATCGGCTTCCGACTGGGCAAGGCGCGATTCGGACTGGGCGACGTCTGTGCGTGTGATTTCACCCACTTCGAACCGCGCACTGGACTCCTCGAGTTGCCGGCGCAGGACGGCGATGTTTTCCTGGCGAATGCGGAGGATCTCCATGTCGCGCTGAACGTCGACATAGGTCTGGATCACCGACGCCAGCACCTGCTGCTCGATGGAGCGCAGGTTCTCGCGCCCGGCCAGGACGTTGGCCTCGGCGACATTGATCTGGCGACCGACCCGGCCGGCTGTCCAGACGTTCTGCGCCAGGCCGACAGAGACACCGCCATTGTCTGATTCGGTCACGCCACCAGGGATCGTTTCGGGCACGCCGTCGCCGTCCAGATCACGCGTACCCGCCTCGGAGTCCGTTCGGGTGTAGGACGCGCTGGCGGACAGATCGATGGTCGGCCGCAGCCCGGACCGCGCCTGCGGCACGCTCTCGTCCAGAGCCCGTTGCTGGGCCCGCTGGGCGAGCAGGGTCGGGTTCGTGCGATAGGCCAGCGCGATCGCCTCCTGCAGCGTGTCGGCCCAGACAGGAGCGGCCATCCCCGCAGTCAGGGCGACCAGAGCGACTGTGGCGAGCGCGCGCGAGCGATTCAGCATGAGCAGTTCCCGAGACACGCATCGTTGACGCGCGAGAGTATCACTGAGGATGTAGTGACGACGACACTGGCCGAACGCCAGTTAAGTTTTTTTCACGCGACGGCACGCCACGTCCGTCGCGCCTTCAATCCTAAAGCGCAAAAACCGGCGCCGGGGCCAGATCCGCCAACATCGGCGGAGCCGCATCGAAAAGTTCGCGGCGCGACACGCCTTCGCGGCCCCGGACATAGAGTACAGCCTTGCCACCGTGCCCCGCCCGCTCGACCAGAACCATGCGGCCCCCGTCCTTCAGGGCCGCGATCCATGCGTCGGGTCTGTGCGCCACGGCGGCTTCGCAGATCAGGATATCAAACCCGGATCCGGCGGGTGCATCGAACGGAGCGACCGCCGTTTCGACGCTGGCTTCCGCGAGCCCTGCCTCGACCACGGCCATGACTGACGGATCGGCTTCCTGGACTGTGACCTTGAGGCCCATCTGCGCCAGCACCGCACCGGCATAGGGTGCCGCAATCGCCAGCGCGGTCTCGCCTTCACGCGCCGCCAGCGCCTGCAGAAGTTTGCCCACATCACGCGCCTGCATCAGGCGGCGTGAGCCGGCGATCTCGACCTCGACCTCGGCATAGGCAGCATGGGCGCGATCCGGGGCGCAGTAACGCTCGCGCGGCACCACCAGCATGGCCGCCTGCAAGGCGCGGTCGGTCACGTCATTCACGCGGACCTGTGAGTCCACCATGATCTTGCGCGCAGCGGAAACGTTCATGGTAGGCATCCTGAAAGCCGGGAAAGTCAGAAATCGGACGCGCTTATAGGTCCGCGCGTTGCAGGGGACAATCCGATCTGATAGCGAACGCCCCTCGCGATCGAGGGGTTCTCCGACGGACCCCAATGGCCTGATGGCGGAGTGGTTACGCAGAGGACTGCAAATCCTTGCACCCGGGTTCGATTCCCGGTCAGGCCTCCAATCGCGACTGTCGACAGTCGTCCTCGACGACCTGGCGTGCAACACAGCGCTCCGTTCTTGCGGATGACGACGTTTCCATCGACCGATTGCTCGCGTATCGCGAACATCGAGCAACGCCACCTGCTCAGCACAAGCGTCGTCAGCCTGAAACCTCATTTGAGAGGTTGCGCGTCCTTTTGTCCGCCTCGCTTCTCTATCCCCATTTCAGGTACCGACGGTGTGGACAGCACCGGCGAACACAAACAGACAAGGGACGTCTTGCTGTGTCACCAGACCAGCATCGTCAAGCGTATGCGTCCCAGTATCGAGAGTGATTCAAACGCAGGATTGTTCAGTTCAGACCGTGAACTCGTATAGGTTTTCACGGTTATCTTCTGCGGACTCGGTTTCAGAGTATTCGGTGTTGCGTTCGCGTTGGTGCTGATCACCTGATAGATCACTTTTCGTGTTTTCGCGTTTTTCAAAGAAACATCAGGCGCTCTATTGTCTGCGCGTAAGCATTCTGCGTATTAACCAGCCATATTTACTATTAATTTTCACGGACCAGCGATTGTTTTTCAAAAACTGGCTGATCTTTTAGTAGAAAATCTGTTTTTCGTTTTTTAATAACATCGTTCTATTTGCCGGCACGATAACAGGATGCAAACGATGGCAATTCGGATTTCGGGGGCCCTCCGGCTCTTTGCGGCAGCGTTAATGCTGGCCTTCATGCTGGCGACCGGAATGGCCGTCTTTTCTTTGATGGAACTGCGTGTCGGAGGCCCGCTGTCAGAGCAACGCACGCAGGCCGACATTCTGCTGGCAGATATATTGCCGCCACCGCTCTACCTTGTGGAATCCCTGCTGGTGGCACATCGTGGGGCGACGGAGCCCGCAAAGGCGCAACAGCACGCTGAAACACTGGCGAGCCTGCGCGCTGGCTATGATGCCCGTGACACCTACTGGCGGACCGTGGACTTGGCCCCCGACATTCGCGCCAATCTGGATCGCTCTGACGTCGAGGTGAAGAAGTTCTGGCGAATTGTCGACCAGCAATACCTGCCGGCCCTGAGAGCCGGCGACGTGGCAGGCATGAATGCCTCGATTGTGGTCCTGACCGAAGCCTACAGCGCTCATCGGGCCGTCGTCGACGAACTCGCGGTCCAGGCCACAGCATCCGCTGAAGCCATTGTTACGAAGGCCAACAAAACCAGCCAGATGATCTTCATCCTGCTTGCGGCGGCTTCGGCCGTCATGCTGGCCGTGGTGATCGGTGGGTTGCTACTGCTCCGGGCCAAGGTCGTCACGCCGATCCTGAGCATGACGAATTACATGGGCCAGCTGGCGGACGGAAATTACGAGAAACAGGTCCCTCACCAGGGGCGCCGCGACGAAATCGGCGATATGGCCCGATCCGTCGGCATCTTCCGTGAAGCTGTGCTGGAGCGTCGTGCCGCACGCGAACAACAGCAGGAAGACGACGCCCGTAGCGTCGTCGAGGCCGAGCGGCGCACGGCTGAAATCGCCGCCGAGGCCAAAAGCCGTGACCAGGTTGTCGCCGCGCTCGATGCTGGCCTGAAGGGCCTGGCCTCTGGCGACTTGAGACATCGCATCGACATCACCTTCCCGCCGGAGTTCGAGACGCTGCGGGTCAACTTCAATGACTCCCTTCAGGTGCTGGAGGAGACGATCGCTCAGGTGATCGAAGGAGCCGGCGCGGTCGAGGGCGGTGCGCACGAGATATCCTCGGCTGCAGACGACCTGTCGCGCCGCACGGAACGTCAGGCCGCTGGCCTTGAACAGACTGCAGCGGCACTTGACGAAGTCACCGCTACGATGCGCCAGACAGCGCACAACGCATCCGACACCCAGGTTGCCGTGACCCAAGGCCGGCAAACCGTCGAGAACTCCAGTGTCGTGGCCAGCCAGGCCGTCGAAGCCATGAAGCGGATCGACAACTCGTCTCGCGAGATCGGCCTGATCATCGGTGTGATCGACGAGATCGCCTTCCAGACCAATCTGCTGGCTCTGAACGCTGGCGTCGAGGCCGCGCGGGCCGGTGATGCCGGCCGGGGCTTTGCCGTCGTGGCGCAGGAAGTCCGGGCTCTCGCGCAGCGATCCGCCGAAGCCGCCAAGGAGATCAAGACCCTCGTCGCCGAGTCCTCAAGCAGCGTCCAGAGCGGCGTTGGACTGGTTGCAAAGGTCGGCGAGGCCCTGATCGAGGTCGTGTCACAGTTCTCCCACATCGATGGGCTGGTCCAGGCGATGGCACAGGCCTCGAAGGAACAGGCGACCGGTCTGAGCGAGATCAACACTGCGATCAACGAGATGGATCAGGTTACGCAACAGAATGCGGCCATGGTCGAACAGACAACAGCCGCAAGCCACAACCTCACGCGAGAGTCGCTGAACCTTGGAAATCTGGTGAAGCGCTTCCAGATCAATGGCCAGGCCTCCCCTGCCGTGCGTCACGCCAATCCGGTGCACGCCGCTCAGGACAGCATCGAGCGGCGGGTTAGACCTGGAACGCAGGCCCCTGCCCGTCCAGCCCTGCGTTCGATCGGCAATACGGCACTCAAGGCCGACGAATGGGAGGAGTTCTGATCTGACCCGGCGGGCCGGACCTTTGCCTCTGCGACAAGGTCTGCGCGTCTGATCCCAGGATTGCCGCCGCCCGGTCGACGGCATCAAAGCCAAGTGCGCGTCTGCCAGTTGCGGACAGGGCGACAAGGCTTACGAGCTCAGAAGCTCGAACCGACATTGGGTTGAGCGCGCTGTTGAGTGCTGTTCGGGTTCCGAAACAGCCGCGTTAACCTCGTTACTCATTTTTTAAGAGCATCGTTACACGATCGTCTCCCAGAAATGGGGAGGCGCTCGATGGCAATTCGAATTGCATGGGCACTTAGGCTCTTTGCAGCATCCTTGATGCTGGCTTTCATGCTGGCGACGGGGATGGCGGTCTTCTCTCTCATGGAACTGCGGGTCGGGGGTCCCCTATCCCAGCAGCGGACCGAGGCTGACATGCTCCTCGCGGACATACTGCCTCCACCGCTGTATCTCGTGGAATCGCTGCTCGTTGCCCATCGAGGGGCCGACGAGCCCGTCAATGCAGCCCTGCATGCAGAAACGCTCGACGGCCTCCACACGGCTTACGAGGCCCGCGATACCTTCTGGCGGACGGTCGACCTGCCTGCAGACATTCGTTCCAACCTTGATCGCTCTGATGTCGAGGTGAAAAAGTTCTGGACGATTCTTGACCAGCGATACCTGCCCGCGCTGAAGGCAGGCGACACAGTGGCTATCAACGCTGCGATCCGTTCCCTGACCGAGGCCTATAGCGCGCATCGCGCCATCATCGACGAACTCTCGGTACAGGCGACGGCGTCAGCGGCGGGGTATGTCGAAAAGGCCGACAAGACCAGCCAGGTGATCTTCATCCTGCTCGCCGCAGCATCGGCCCTGATGCTGGCCGTCGTGATCGGTGGCTTGCTGATGCTTCGGGCCAAGGTCGTCACGCCAATCCTGAGCATGACGGCCTATATGGGTCTGCTCGCGGACGGCAATTACGAACAGGACGTCCCCCACCAGGGACGCCGCGACGAGATTGGCGACATGGCCCGGTCCGTCGGGATTTTTCGCGAAGCCGTTCTGGAACGCCGCGCCGCGCGCGAGCGACAGCAAGAGGTCCAGAACCAGTCGGAAAGCGAGCGCCGTGCCGCTGAAATCGCCGCCAGTTCCGAGAGCCGCGATCGGGTTGTCGCTGCGCTCGATGCCGGTCTGAAAGGCCTGGCCTCTGGCGACTTGAGGCATCGCATCGACGTCACTTTCCCGCCGGAGTTCGAAACCCTCCGCATCAACTTCAATGACTCCCTTCAGGTGCTGGAGGAGACAATCTCCCATGTGATCGAGGTCGCCACTGCGGTCGAGGGCGGTGCGCACGAGATATCCTCGGCTGCAGACGACCTGTCGCGCCGCACGGAACGTCAGGCCGCTGGTCTCGAACAGACAGCAGCGGCACTCGACGAAGTGACCGCCACGATGCGCCAGACAGCGCACAACGCTGCAGACACTCAGGTCGCGGTTACACAGGGCCGGCAGACGGTTGATACATCGAGTGTGGTGGCCACCCAGGCCGTCGAAGCCATGAAGCGGATCAACAGCTCGTCTCGCGAGATCGGCCTGATCATCGGTGTGATCGACGAGATCGCCTTCCAGACCAATCTGCTGGCTCTGAACGCTGGCGTCGAAGCCGCACGGGCTGGTGATGCCGGACGGGGCTTTGCCGTCGTGGCGCAGGAAGTCCGGGCTCTCGCCCAGCGATCCGCCGAAGCGGCGAAGGAGATCAAGACCCTCGTCGCGGAATCCTCGGACAGCGTCCAGAGCGGCGTTGGACTGGTCGCCAGGGTGGGCGAGGCACTGACCGAGGTCGTTTCACAGTTCTCCCATATCGACGGGCTGGTCCAGGCGATGGCGCAGGCCTCGAAGGAACAGGCGACCGGTCTGAGCGAGATCAACACTGCGATCAACGAGATGGATCAGGTCACGCAACAGAATGCGGCCATGGTCGAACAGACCACGGCCGCCAGTCAGAATCTCACGCGGGAGTCGCTGACTCTCGGCAATCTGGTCAAGCGCTTCCAGATTGGCGGTCACTCCTGCGAGGCGGCGAACGGTGCCAATCCCGTTCACGCAGCCCATCAAGGCATCGACGAAAATGTCCCAGAGGTACCGACTGCGCCTGCTCGTCAGGCCTTGCGATCAATCGGCAACGCAGCGCTCAAGCTCGACCCGCTGGAAGCGTGCTGATCTCAAGCGGCTGGCCTGACCGTGGGGCCAGCAGCACCTCTGGCCTGGGTTCAGGTGAGATTCGCGCCGCGCTGAAGCAGGCGCGCGCTCATTCAGGTCCCTGTCACCGCAAGAGGCTTTCGAAATTCGAAACAGGTTCCGGATTCGTCGGACTGGACGTGAAGCGTTCCTTCATGGGCGTCGGCGATCAGGGCGCAGATGTACAGCCCGAGACCCAGGCCCCCACCACCCTTGTGCTGCACACCGCGCGTGAAAGGCTTGAACAGGGTGGCCATTGCCTCGGGAGGGATAGGATTGCCGCCGTTGCAGACCGACAAGACAAAACTGCCATCCCGCATCTCGGCACGAACTTCCACGTCCTTGTCGACCGCCCCGTGGAAGATGGCGTTGCCGAGGAAGTTGGACAGGAGTTGACCGATTCGCTGAGGATCGCCTTCGACCCGCCCGTCCAGACAGATGGTCGACAGGATTTTGCGATCGGGATTCGCCTGCCGAAGCTCGTCAATGACCTGCTCGATGACGGGTCGCAGATGCTGATCGCCCCGGACCTTCAAGTGAAGGCCGTCGCCAAGGTGCCCCCGGGCAAAATCCAGCACGTCATCTATGAGGCCCACGATACGGTCTGTCGTGGTCTTCATCTGGCTCACGACCAGCCTGTCCCGGGATGAGAGGTCGGAACGGCTGAGAAGATTTATCCCGGCTTCAACGGCAGCCACGGGGTTTCGCAAATCATGTCCGAGGACCGCAATGAACTGGTCGCGAAGAATGGCCGTCTCACGCTCGCGGGCAAGGCTGGCCTCGCTGTGCTCGGCGCGATCAACCGCATCGACGTGATAGGCGATCAGTTCGGCGAAACGCCGGAACATTTCACGGGTCTCGACCGACGAGACAAAGTTGGGGCGAGTATCCAAGGCACACAGGGTTCCGAACACTTCGCCATTTGAGCGGACGATGGGAAAGGACACGTAGCTCCTGAGACCGAATGCCTTGGGAATAGCGTGATCGGCGAAGACCGGGTCGGTCTCAACGTCGTCGATCAGGATAGGATCGCCTGATCGCGCAGCCACACCGCAAAGTGTCGTTTCGATAGGGAGCGCTGTTCCTGGACTCAGCCCGAAGCCAGCATCGTCCCTGACAACACAGGCGATCCATCGATCGTCCCGGATCGTCGAGACGGCAGCATACCCGATGCCTGTCGACCGACAGATGATGTCAAGTATTCCCTTGACAGCCGTGACGCCCCCAAGTCCGGCCGCAAGCTCGGCAGCCACGTCTGGGCCGTCGGAAGACTTCTCAGTCATCGTCAAAGCCCTGCCCTTCCGCCCATGCTGCGCCTTGGTTCGAAGCTTTCGACCCGGCACACGTTGGCAACATCAAAACACAGTTACGTGAGATTACAAACTATAAACTTTTCAGGTACATGGTTGGCCTACGAGGCCGCCCGCCGGAGCCTGCCTCCAATCGGGGGATCGCGCCTTGTGCAGTGTCGAAATTCTTCGCTCAGAGCCGAAAATCCCGCCCAGATCTCTCCGTTCAGCGCGTTTATCCCCCATTTTGGGCAGCGCCCCCATGGACAGCGCAATCGATCTCAAACAGACACAGACGGTCAAAGCCTGAACAAGCGAACAACATAAATGACTGCCCGTATTCGCGCGGCTCAGATAACCTGGCTTAACGTCAAGTTGTCGCTTGAGTTCATCCAGGCAACCAGAACCTGGATCGAACAGGACCTGATATCCGCACTCTTGGTGGCCGGTGTCCTGAGCGCCAATGTCGAGTACACTCAGCAGCAACCCGAAGAGCTTCGGCGCTTCATGGAACCCGGTGGGATCCCGGATGATGCGCGACGGCCTGTCAATGCGATGAGTGTCGCACTTTCGCTGGGTATACCCCGAGAAACAGCACGTATAAAGCTCGCTGCACTGCTCGAACGGGGCCTGCTTGAGAAGCGGGACGGTGGAGTGATTATTCGAAGCGAGATCATCACCTCGGAACCATTCCTGGGTGGCATGCGAACGTTTCTTCAGGCTATTTCGGAGTTCATCAATGGTCTCGCAGCGCTTGAGGCCTGTGGTGTCCTCAAGGGTGACCAAATGGCGACACCGCCCTGGGCGGTCGGTGGCGTCGCGACCCGACTAGCGACGAGCCATGTCCTGCGGGGTATAGACTATGTCCGCGAGCTGAACCCTCAACTCAGCCTGACGAACCACTACATTCTTCTCGCGCTCTTTCACCTATCGGGTGCGGCCCTGAGAGCGTCGCCGGAGACGCCGGACCTCGGCGGGCGAATTCCCGTCATCAACGCGACCGTGGGGCCCGTGACGGTTGCCGAGTTGTCCAGATTTACCCAACTGCCGGACGAGACCGTTCGGCGTCAGGTGGTTCGGCTCGAGACTTCCGGGATCGTCGTTCGCCATCGAGAGGGGCGCGACATCGCGCTGGAAGATCCTGAGTTGCTCGGTCGATGGAACGATTTCCAGAACCGCACCACCGTCAGCACGCGTCAGCTCGTCTGGAAGCTCTTCTACGCGGGCGTCATCGTGCGCGGCAAAGACCACGGGCTGACACTGAACATGCTGGAACGCTGAGGTCAGCGGTTCGCCGGCTCAGGCCGACCGGGTCAGCTGGTGCAGGGCGATGGCAGCTGTCACGGCGACATTCAACGAATCGAAACCGCCAGACATCGGGATAGCAACGGCACGGCATCGCTTCATGAGGGTTTCCGGCAGGCCCGGACCTTCCGACCCCACGAGGATTGCCCGTCGCCCGCCAGGTTTCAGGCCGGACAGCGGCTCGGTCGCCCCGGGCGTCAGCGCGATAACCTCGAACCCGTTCTTCTCCAGTCGGGTAACGATCGCCTCACCCGTCCCTGACACGGCATGCGGCACCCGGAGCACGGCTCCCACCGATACCCGGATGGCCTTGCGATAGAACGGGTCACAGCAGCGGTCATCGAGCAACAGACCCGCCGCTCCGAAAGCTGCAGCGTTGCGAAAAAGGCCGCCCATGTTGTCGTGATTGCCGATCCCGATGGCTGCCAGGATCACGGCGTCATCTCCTGCATCCGCAAGCAGATCCTCGACCGGACGAGCGACTGGCTTCTGACCCACCGCCAGCAGGCCCCGATGCAGATGAAAGCCCGCAATGGCATCGAGCACCTCCTGATCCGCAACGAACACGGGCAAATCTTCCGGGATCACGGCTTCGAAACGCGACAGCCGTTTCTTTGCCATCAAAAGCGACACGGGACGGCAAAGAGAGGCTGGCGAAAGCAGAGTCCGGAGGACGACCTCGCCTTCCGCCACGAACAGACCCTGCCGCCCGGTCAGGTCCCGTTCCCTGATGTCGCGATAGGCGGCGATGCGGGGATCGGCGGGGTTCTGGATTTCGATCGGTATCATGCGCATTTATCGTTGCACGACGTCGAGCGCCGCTGCTATAGGCGCGCCTCCCGAGTGTCTGTTCCGCGGTAGCTCAGTGGTAGAGCAGCCGACTGTTAATCGGCTGGTCGTAGGTTCGAATCCTACCCGCGGAGCCACTCGGGGATTTCAGCGATCCGATGTAACAAAGTGGCCGTACGATACGTACGACGAGCTACCGATCGCATGAAGACGTCTGTTGCCGACATGATCACCCCGACCACCGTCCTGACGGACCCGTTCGGTCGCGTCATCGATTATGTGCGGGTGTCGGTCACGGACCGATGCGACCTGCGCTGCACCTATTGCATGTCCGAGCGGCAGACCTTCCTGCCGCGCGCTGAACTCCTGACCATCGAGGAACTCGACCGGCTCTGCTCCACATTTGTCGACCTCGGCACACGCCGGCTCCGGTTGACGGGTGGAGAGCCGCTCCTGCGAAAGGGCTTCCTTGACCTGGTCTCAGGCCTGTCCCGTCACCTGCGAAGCGGGCAACTGCAGGAGCTGACCCTGACGACCAACGGGACGCAGCTTTACACCCATGCCGACGCCCTGGTCCGATATGGCGTGACCCGGATAAATGTCTCGATCGATAGCCTTGACCCCGACACCTACAGACGAATCACCCGCGGCGGGGATCTCGGCGCAGTGCTGCAGGGACTGGAAGCGGCGCGCGCGGCGGGACTGAAGATCAAGATCAACACCGTGGCGCTGAAGGATGACAATGCCGACGCCCTGCCCGACATGATTGCCTGGGCCCATGCCCGCAACATGGAGATGACCCTGATCGAGACCATGCCGCTGGGCCAGATCGAGGCGGACAGGACAGATCAGTTCCTGCCCCTTTCGATGGTCAGGACGGATCTGGAAGGACGATGGACCCTCACGCCACAGGCAAGACAGACCGGAGGCCCGGCACGGTATGTCACCGTGCAGGAAACGGGCGGGACGCTGGGCTTCATCACGCCCCTGACCCACAGCTTCTGCGAGACCTGCAACCGCGTTCGGGTGACCTGCACCGGGACCCTGTTCCTCTGCCTCGGACAGGATGACCATGCCGATCTACGCGCCCTGCTGCGCGATCACCCCGAGGATGACGCGCCGATCCGGGAGGCCATCCGCAACGCCATCGCCCGCAAGCCGGGGAGCCATGATTTCACCCTGCCCATCCGGGGCGCTTTACCTGCGGTCCAGCGCCCCATGTCGATGACAGGCGGCTAGGATGGCGCGCGTCCTGATGTTCGGAGTCCTTCAGGATCTGGCTGGCTGGCGAACGCGTGAGATCGACACAACCAGCCTGTCAGCGCTGACAGATCTCCTGATGACGGAGGACGCTGTCCTGGGGGAACGGCTATCCCGGCCCGGCGTGTTTGCCGTGGTGAACCAGACCATGGTCCGGACCGACGTCATCCTGGCTCCGGATGACGAGGTGGCCTTCGTTCCCCCTGTCAGTGGCGGCTGAGCTGTGGTCAGGCTGGAAGACACGCCCATCGACCCCGGCGCACTGCTGGCCGAGTTCGTGCGTAATCGCGGTGATGCCGGTGCTGTCGTGAATTTCACCGGCCTGACCCGCGACGCCACGTCGGGCCAGCCGGTATCGCGACTGACGCTGGATGCCTATCCGGGCTGGACGGAAAAGGTCATGGCGGAACTGGAAGCCGAGACCCGTGCCCGGTTTGACGTGATCGACGTCCTGGCCGTCCATCGCTGGGGCGTGGTCGAGGTCGGGCAGCCGATCGTCTTCGTCGCCGTCGCCGCCGTCCATCGCCGGTCGGCCTTCGAGGCGGCCGATTTCCTGATGGACCAGTTGAAGACCCATGCCCCCTTCTGGAAGAAGGAGGATGGCCCGGACGGCAGCCGCTGGATCGAGGCCCGCCCCGAAGATCACGCCGACGCCGCCCGATGGATACAGCCCGAATGACCGACACCCTGCCCGCCCCCGCCGGAAAGCTGCTCGATCAGCCCATCACCCCGATCCGGATCGCGGTGCTGACGGTCTCCGACACCCGCGACGAGGAGAGCGACACCTCGGGCGCAATCCTGGCCGAACGCATCGCCTCGGCTGGTCACGCCTGTGCCGCACGCGCCATCGTCTCCGATGACATCGAGGCCATCCGCCATCAGGTTCGCCAGTGGATTGCTGCGGGCGAGGCCGATGCCATCGTGACGACCGGCGGCACGGGCCTGACCGGCCGCGACGTGACCCCGGAAGCCCTCGAGCCGCTGTTCGACAAGCGCATCGACGGGTTTTCCGTCATCTTCCATACCGTCAGCTACCAGACGGTCGGCCTGTCGACCCTGCAGTCCCGCGCCACGGCCGGGATCATCGACGGCGTGTTCGTCTTCTGCCTGCCGGGGTCCAATGGCGCGGTCAGGGACGGCTGGGACAAGGTCATCCGCTGGCAGCTCGACAGCCGCCATCGCCCCTGCAACATGGTCGAACTGATGCCCCGGCTGGGCGAAGTCTGATGGCCGGCGAGCGCCTCACCCATGTCGACGAACAGGGCCGCGTCCGTATGGTCGATGTCTCTGAAAAGGCCGTGACGACCCGCGAAGCCACAGCCGCGGGGAGGATCGTCATGGCCCCGGAGACCCTAGCCCTCGCCCTGTCCGGCAAGGGGAAGAAGGGCGACGTCCGCGCCGTTGCCGAGATCGCCGGCGTGATGGCCGCCAAGCGAACCAGCGACCTGATCCCGCTGTGTCACGCGCTGATGCTGACATCGGTCAAGGTGGCGGTCGAGGCCTCGCCAGACGGGTCGGGCCTCCAGGTCACGGCCATGGCGCGGGTCAAAGGCCAGACCGGGGTCGAGATGGAGGCCCTGACGGCAGTTACCGTCGCCCTGCTGACGCTCTACGACATGCTCAAGGCCGTTGATCGCGGCATGACGATCGAGGCGGTCGGGCTGGTCGCCAAGTCGGGTGGAGCCTCCGGCGACTGGACCCGGGCGTGAGCCTGCCGACCGTCGAGGACGCGCTGGCGATCATCCTGGATGCCATCCAGCCCTTGCCGTTCGAGATGGTCGCGATCTCCGAAGCTGACGGCCGCTGGCTGACGGCAGACGTGCTGGCGACCCGCGACCAGCCCCCCTTCGATGCCTCGGCCATGGACGGCTGGGCGATGCAGACGGCTGATGTGGCTCCGGGCGCAGTCCTGACCATCGTCGGCGAGAGTGCGGCCGGGCGGGGCTTCGCTGATTCGGTCGGTCGCGGCCAGACCGTGCGCATTTCGACGGGCGCGCCCCTGCCCTCTGGTGCCGATCACGTCGTGATCCAGGAGGACGCCGAACGTCAGGCTGACAGGCTCTTCCTTCGGGGCTCAGCCACCGCCGGGCACATCCGTCGTCAAGGCTGCGACTTTGTCAAACACGACCGGCTGCTGGCTGCGGGCATCCGGCTTAACCCCTGGCAGCTGGCGCTGGCCGCCTCGGCGGGAGCGGCGACGCTGACCTGCGGGCGAAAGCCTGTCGTCGCCATCCTTGCGACCGGTGACGAACTGGTTGAGCCCGGACAGTCCATCGGCCCGGACCAGATCTTCAATGCCGGAGCACCCGCCCTCGCCGCTTTCACCGCGCGTCATGCTGCGACCCCGATCCGGCTGGCCAGCGCTGCCGACACGGATGATGCGATCATCAAGGCGGTCACGGCTGCGACGTTCGACGTCCTCGTCACGATCGGCGGGGCATCGGTCGGAGACCACGACCGGGTCAAGCCGGCCCTGCGCAGCCTCGGAGCCACGATCCGGGTCGAGGGCGTCGCCATGCGCCCTGGCAAGCCGGTGTGGTTCGCCACCCTGCCCGACTGTCGTCTGGTCCTCGGCCTGCCCGGCAATCCGGCATCGGCGCTGGTCTGTGCAGAGCTGTTTCTGGCTCCGATCCTCGCCAGGCTGCAGGGCGCCACGGTCGAAAGCCGGTTCCAGACGGGTTTCCTGACCGCTCCACTAGCCGCCAATGGCCCGCGCGATCACTACCTTCGCGCCCGCGCCACACCGGGACCCGATGGCCGCCTGCAGGTCACGCCCTTCCCCGATCAGGATTCGTCGCTGGTCACGGTCATGGCGGCCGCCAATGCCCTGATCCGTCGACAACCCCATGCTTCGTCTGCAGAAGCGGGCGCCGCTGTCAGCGTGCTGGGTCCGACGCTTTAGCGGCAACAGGCGTTCTCGAAGGCGACGACGCGGTCTATGCTGACGTCATGAGTTCTGACGACTATGTCTTTGCCGAGCCGGTCGAAACCGCGGCCCCCGCCCGGGACAACAATCCGCCGCTGTCGATCACCGAGCTGTCTTTCGCCCTGAAGCGCACGCTCGAGGATCGATTCGGCCACGTCCGGCTGCGCGGCGAGATCTCCAAGGTGAACCGCCACGCCTCGGGCCATGTCTATCTGACACTGAAGGACGACAAGGCGGCGATCGATGGGGTCGTGTGGAAAGGGCAGGTCCGGGCACTGGGCGTCCAGCCCGAATCCGGGCTCGAGGTCATCGTCACCGGCAAGATCACAAGCTATCCGGCCCGGTCCTCCTACCAGATCGTCATCGAGACCATGGAAGCCGCCGGTGCAGGGGCCTTGCTGGCCCAGCTGGAGCGGCTGAAGGTCCGCCTGTCCGGTGAGGGCCTGTTCGACCCGGCACGCAAACGCCCGATCCCGGCCTTTCCTGCAACCATCGGGGTGATCACCAGCCCGACCGGAGCCGTCATTCGCGATATCCTGCACCGGATCGCAGAACGCTGGCCCTGCCGGGTCATCGTCTGGCCCGTGGTCGTCCAGGGTGACGCAGCGAGTGGGCAGGTAGCGACAGCGATTCGAGGCTTCGACGCCATGGCGCGCGACGGGGCGATCCCCCGGCCGGACCTGTTGATCGTTGCGCGCGGCGGCGGCTCCGTCGAGGACCTGTGGTGCTTCAACGACGAGGGACTGGCCCGGACGGTCGCCGCGGCCACGATACCCGTCATATCGGCCGTAGGCCACGAGACCGATACCACCCTGATCGACTTCGTTTCGGACCGCCGCGCCCCGACCCCGACCGGGGCCGCCGAGATCGCGACGCCGGTGCTGGCTGATCTGCGGCTGATGGTCGGAGATCTCGAACGCCGGCTGGAAAGAGCGGGTGCCCGCTTGCTGGATGACCGCCGAACCCGTCTTCGCGCAGTCGCGCGAGGTCTGCCGGCCCGCCCGGAGGAGCTGGTGGCCCTGGCACAGCAGCGTCTGGATCACGCCTCCAGCCGCCTGGCTTCGGGCCTGAACCGAAACACCGCACTGCACGAGCGACGCCTCCTGGCGGGATCCGGGCGTCTGACGCGCGCCCTGCTGGATCGCGCGATCGAGCGTCGCTCTGACCGGCTGGAGGCTGCTTCGCACCGTCTGGCGGCCGGTCTTCAGGCCAATGCTTCTGCCCACGAGCGTCGTCTGGCGAAAGTATCTGCTCGCCTGACCCTCGAACCCGTCCACCGGCGGATCGACCAGCGTCAGGCCCGCCTTGACGCCGTCGCTGCCCGGCTGGCACGCCCCCTGCCTGCATCATTGGAAAAGGCAGAGATCCGTCTGTCAGCCCTGTCGCGGGCTCTATCGACCCTCAATCCGCGAACGCCCAAACCCGGGTTTGCACGCATCGAAGCCATGGATGGCACCATGATCGCCAGCGCGGCAACCCTGTCTCCGGGACTGGCCGTGCAGATCGTCTTTGCGGATGGCCAGAAGGGTGCTGTCGTGGAAGGGGGCACCGCCCGTCCAGCTGCCCGCAAGGCAGGCGGAACCGATCAGGGCAGCCTGTTCTGAGGCTGACCTTCAGCGACTTAGCAGACGATCGCGCGCGGCGTTCAGCCGGGCTGCCAGACCCTCGGTTCCGCCCTGGTCAGGGTGCGCCCTGCCTATCAGCCTGCGCCAGGCGGCATTGATCGCCTCGGGGGTCGCGTCAGGCCCCACGCCCAGGATCGACCGCGCTTCCGCCTCATCGACAGCCTCGCGACGGACCGGGAGTGAACGGATGCGCGAGGCCACCACGAGATAGAGCCCCACGGCGATCATCCCGCCGCCCGGGATATAGGCACCTCGTGACAGGGCCAGCGCACCGCCACCAAGCAGGGCGGTCGCCAGAAGGGTCGCCGCAATGCGCCACTGCCCTCGACGGGGTCCTTCAGTCTGGCGGCCCAGCCGCACCAGGGCCCAGACGGCGAGCGCCGCCAGAGCCGCGGCGATCAGGAACATGTCAGGCTCAAGCCGCAGCGTTCAGGGGAGCGACGACATCATCCAGACCCAGCGCCTGCATCAGGTTCCGCAGCTCCTGCCGCGCCGCGACATGGGCCAGAGACACCGCTACGGGCCGGATCTCGTTGGACAGGTCCGCGACCGTCAGGCCGAAGGGAAACAGCTCGCGATAGATGACCCGGTCGCGCAGACCCGGCCCAACCCGGAAACCCACCCGCTTGGCCAGCTTGCTCAGCTTCTCGTCGAGACGACGGCGGTTCCGGGCCTCGGCCACAGCGAGACGGTTGGTCATGACGATCCAGTCAATCGCGGCGTGTCGGCCTTCGTTGATTGCCCGGTGCTTGCGTGCCTCCCAGACGCTTTCCGAATAGATCGATGGCTTCAACAGATCGAGTGTGACCGGATCGACCTGACCCAGCAGATCGAAATCCACGAAGCTGTCGTTCATCGGGGTAACAATCTGGTCGGCGCGGGCGTGGGCAGCCCGTGACAGGGTCGTGTCGCCGCCCGGGGTGTCGATGACGATCACATCGGCCACGGTCCGGGCCTCTGCGAAGGCGGCATCGAACCGTTCCATCTGCTCGGCAGGATCGGCCTTGGCCAGTTTCGTCCCGTCGCCCATATCCGGCTCGACCGGCTGCGGCAGGGGAAATCCATTGGCCGCCGTCCAGGCAAGACGGTTGGCGAAAAACTTGGCCATCGACCGCTGGCGCAGGTCCAGATCGATGATCGCAACCCGCTTTCCCGCATGCAGCAGGCCGGTGACGATGTGGATGGCCAGGGTGGATTTACCCGCCCCGCCCTTTTCGTTGCCGATCACGATGACCTGCGGCTGCGTCATGGTCTGAACCCGATGGCTGTGACGCCGCGATTCGCGAAGCGTCCTCTTGTTCGGGCAGAATCGGGCCACGCAGAGCGAACGTCAACAAACGGTTAGCAAACACCTGTGCGAAACGCAGTGATGCCCCGCTGGCCCGCCTTCAAGCCACTGGTGCGCACCAGGGCGCGTCGATCCGGGTCGACTGGCAGATATCTCCGACCCGGTCGACGGGGGCCGAAACCTTCAAACGGACTAGAGCGCGCCCGCTGACCTGGGCCTGTTCATAGCGAGGCTGGAGATCCTCCAGCACATGACTTGCCTCGCCGCTGGAGAAGCCACGCCAGGCTGCGCGGGCTGCGCTCTCACTGGAATAGGCTCCGAGCTGGATCGTACGATGCCTGTTTTCAGGGATCAGAGCAGAACGCAGGCCGTCTGTCCGGCCGGCATCGTCGAACAAGGACGCCCCGGCCCGCTCCGTGACGGCCTTCACCACGATCGGCGCAGCCGTCTCCACGACCGCGGGAGCGGCGCGATTGACGGTCTCTTCAATGAAACCGTCACGGGCATCCCAAAGATCATGGGGGTCGAGCAGTTCGACCCGCACCGCAGGCCTGAGACCCGCTTCGGCGGACGAGCGTTGCAAGGACCCTCGCCCGTCCACCGGGATGTCGGCGATTCCCTGTGCCAGCTTCTCGAATCGATGGGGATCGCCTTCCACCATGGTGCATCCCGTCCCCGACAGGGCGAGGAGGCAAACCAGGGCTGGACGAAGCATTCTGCTGGACGTCATAACCCCGACCCTAGCGACCGGGCTTTGAAACCTGGTGCACAAACAGGCTTAAGCTTCAGAGTTAACGTGGAAACCATGACCGCAACGCCTCCCTCCCTACCCATTGCGCGGACGGTCGAGTCGTTGCGTGCGACCGTCCGCGAATGGCGACGTCAGGGGCTTGGCGTGGCATTTGTGCCGACGATGGGGGCGCTGCACGAGGGACATCTGACACTTGTCGCAGAGGCGAAAGAGCGCGCGGATCGCGTTGTCGCCAGCGTATTCGTCAATCCCACGCAGTTCGCGGCGCACGAGGACCTCGGCACATACCCTCGCGACGAGGCGCGCGACGCGACGCTTCTGACGGAAGCCGGATGCCACCTGTTGTTCGCGCCGACCGTGTCGGAAATCTACCCCGAGGGCTCAAGCACCCGGATCGAGGTTGACGGTCCTTCGCAGGGGCTGGAAACCGACTTCCGCCCCCATTTCTTCGGGGGGGTCGCCCTCGTCGTGGCCAAGCTGCTGAACCAGGTCCAGGCCGACGTCGCCGTGTTTGGCGAGAAGGACTACCAGCAGTTGCTGGTGGTCAGGCGCATGGCCGCAGACCTCGATATCCCGACACGGATCGTGGGCAGCCCGACCCTTCGGGACGGACACGGCCTCGCCCTGTCGTCGCGCAACGCCTATCTCAGTGAGGCCGAACTGGCCGTCGCGCGGCAGCTGAACGGCATCCTCGCCGAGGCCGCAGCCGCTGTGTCTGCCGACACGCCGATCGCGCTCGCAGAGGATACTGCAACGAACGCCCTGCTGGCCGCCGGTTTTCGCCAGGTCGACTATGTTGCCGTCCGGCGAGCCGACGATCTGGCAAGGTTCAAGGGCCCGGTCGATGCCCCGGCTCGCATCCTGGCGGCGGCCTGGCTGGGCAAGACCCGGCTGATCGACAACCTGCCGGTCTAGCCAATCGCCCCCACGCAGCCCTCGGCCTCGCCCGGCGTCAGCTGGGCGTCGGTCAGGGCCAGGGTCCAGCCGTGATGGGTGTTGATCCCCCAACGGCGGGCACCGCCACCGTCGCCCGCGTCGCCGCCGGCCGTCACCACGACACGCCGCCCCTGCGGCAAGGCTGCCGGGTCGATCTTGCCGACAGCCAGCGACGTCGGCACCTCGCCACCGAAACCCTCGAACACCGAAAGGCTTGACCATTCGCGCCTCAGGCCCAGCCACCAGGGGTCGTCCGTGTTGACCGCCAGAACCGCGACGCCGAGTCCCTCGGCCGCGAACCGCAGGGCGGCCTGCGGGTCCCGGACCATGCGAATTGCCGCTGCCATGCCGAACCGCTGGCGGGCCCCGTCGAAGTGACGCGTCGGATCGGTCGGAGCCCAGACGTGAACCTGAAGCTGGCCCTGACGGGCCAATCCCCAGCCAACGATCTCGCGCCACAGACCGCGCACGGCATCGACGTTCTCGGGCTCGGCACCGGACAGCATCCGCGTCATCACCCGCTGCTCACGGTCCGGACGAAGCTTGGTGTGGGGGCCGTGCGGGGCGTCCTTGGCGTGGCCGACGCGTGCGGCAATGGAGAGTCGCTTCTGGAACAGACGCAGCAGCTCATCATCGACGGCATCGATTTCGGCACGCAGGGCGGCGAGGGCCATCTGCTCGGGAGACAGGTCTTCGGTCATTTCAGGCCAGACTCGCTGGAGATTCGCTTGGGACATGGGATGGGCTTTCGATCATTCGGTTTCGATGGGGTGCAGGGGCGCGCCGCCGCTCTGGTCCAGAGCGGTCGCCGGCGAGGCTGTCAGGAGCGAGGAGCGCTCGAGGCCTCAGCCGGCGTATCGAAAGCCGTAAAAACGATAGCCAAAATAAAGGGTAGCCGAGCGCGAGCGGAGCGAAAGAACAGAAGCGTCAGCGCGTAGCGGGGACATGGATGGGTCCAATCATCGGATCGCAGCGATCCGGGCAGCCTTAAGACACGCAACAATCGTGCGGCGTCAACCCTTTGGTGCTCCGATCAGCACAAAACGCGTGCGATTTTCGGGCGAATCCTGAAGGTCGTTGCGCAGAATGGACAGGCCATAGACCTCGGCGGCCCCCATCGGGGCAAGGGCTGCGCGGGTCGGGTCACCAGCCTCGGCGACGGCGCGGGCGGCTCCGGCGGTGTCGAAGACCTCGACCGGTTTTACCCCGAGGGCCCTGATCTGATGCTCGCACTGGCGCAGCGCGACGGGGTGGCTTTCGACCGTCTGGACGTGCCCCAGCGAGGTCGTTTCGATCGCCATCAGGGCCAGCCGGATCGGACGCCAGACCTCGGCGAGGACCTCCAGTCCGGACTCGCGGACGAGGGTTGCCGCCGGTTCGACCACGCCGATCGTCGAGTTCTCGACCGGGATCAGGGCGCTGTCGCAGTCGCCAGAGCGAACGGCCTCGATCGCCTCGGCAAAACTCGTGAAGGGCACATGGACGTCCCAGGGCCGCAGGCCAACACAGCCCTCGTGACTGAAGGATCCGGGAGCCCCCTGATAGGCCACGCGTCCGGCGGTATCGTCATTCTCGGGCTGACCGATCTTTTCCATGTCTCATCCCTTAGACAATCGCGGGATTAGTCCGCAAACTGGATCATGCGACGATGTGGCGTCGAGGTCGCGGCCGATCCAGGGTCGGCAGGCGATGGGAGGGGGGAATCGATGCCTGGTGCGATCCTGAACCATCGACGCGCTGTTCTGGCCGGGCTGGGTGGCTTTCTGGGTCAGGGAGCCCTGTCCGCCTGCACCACATCCGCGAGACCGGGTCTGGCGCCGCGCCCGGCGTTCACGGCCCGCCGGATCGCGCCGATCCTGATGGCACCGGAACGGATCATCCGGATTACCGTCTGCACCCGGCCTTTCCGGGCGCCCGGTCCGAGGCTCGACGTCGAGCGCGTCGGCGAGACGCTCGTGGTTCACAACTATGGCCATGGCGGCAGCGGGTGGTCCCTGTCGTGGGGATCCAGCGGCATTGCGGCCAGAAAAGCCATGGCGCTCAGCGGTGAGAACGGATCGCCCGAGATCGCCGTGATCGGTTGCGGGGCACTGGGCCTGACCTCCGCGCTGCAACTGCAAAGGCTGGGCGCGCGGGTCGTGATCTACGCGAGGGAGCGAACGCCCTTCACCCGCTCCATGCGCGCGACCGGCACCTGGACGCCGGACAGCCGCATCGCCGACGCCGACAAGGTCGACCCGGACTTCCCGGCGTTGTGGGAGCGGATGTCGAGAGAGTCCTTCGCCACCCACCAGACCTATCTGGGGACCCAGGGCGACCCCGTCGTGTTCCAGGACCGCTACATCCTGGCAAGGGCGAACCCGGGACCGCAGGCAGCGCAAAAGGCAGAGGACAAACCGGGGCCGCCGGAAATCCGGTTTGCCGAATACGGAGAGCGCCTGCACGACATCGTGCCCCGCAGCGTCGCGATCCCTGTCGAGCAGACGCCCTTTCCCGGCATCGCCTCAGCCCGGTTCGGGTCGGGCCTGCAGTTCAATATCACCGAACTGGCCCACCGGCTGATGACCGAGTTCCAGATGGGGGGTGGCCGCATCGAGACCCGCGAGTTTCATGCACCCACCGAGATCGCAAGCCTGGATGAGAAGGTCGTCATCAACTGCACCGGCTATGGGGCCAGAGCACTCTGGCACGACCGGACTATGACCCCGGTGCGGGGACAGATCGCCTGGCTAGCCCCTCAGCCCGAGGTCGACTACTCGCTCTTCTACGCGGGCGTGGCCGTCATCCCGAGGCCGGACGGGATCGTCGTCCAGAACACCCGAGGCGGCGACATGGTCGGCTATGGCAGCGAGGACGAGACCCCTGACCGGGCCGAGGCAGAGGCAACGATTTCTCGTGTCGCGCCGCTGTTCCCGTCCGTCAGGCCGCCTCTGCCTGCCTGATCCGGCCCGATTTCAGCCGTTCGGCCACAAGGAAGGCCAGTTCCAGGGCCTGGTCGGCATTCAGGCGAGGGTCACAGTGGGTGTGATAGCGGCTGGACAGGTCGTCCTCGGTGACGGCCTGGGCCCCGCCGAGGCATTCGGTGACGTTCTGGCCGGTCATCTCCAGATGAACGCCGCCGGGATGAACCCCTTCGGACTCAGCGACATCGATGAAGGTCTTCACCTCGCCCAGGATTCGATCGAAGGGCCGCGTCTTGTAGCCATTGCCGGCCTTCAGGGTGTTGCCGTGCATCGGATCGATCGACCAGATGACGCGCTTGCCTGCTGCCTTCACGGCCTTCATCAGGCGCGGCAGACGGTCGCCGACCTTGTCGTGACCAAAGCGGCCGATCAGGGTCAGGCGGCCCGGGATGTTGTCCGGATTCAGGGCGTCGATCAGGGGCAGGAGGTCGTCCGGCTCCATGGTCGGTCCGCATTTCACTCCTATGGGGTTCCGGATCCCGCGCATGAACTCGACGTGGGCCCCGTCCAGCTGACGGGTACGTTCGCCGATCCAGAGCATGTGGGCCGAGGTATCGAACCATTCGCCGGAGCCGCCATCCAGGCGAGTCAGGGCGCTCTCGACGTTCAGCAGCAGGGCCTCGTGCGAGGTGAAGACCTCGACGCGGCTGAGATCCGGATGGGTCTCGGGGGTGACGCCGACCGCTTCCATGAAGGCCAGGGCCTCGGTGATCTTCTCGGCCAGTTCGCGGTACTGGGCCCCTGCCCCGTTATCTGCAAAGCCGAGGGTCCAGCGATGGATGTTGTAAAGGTCGGCATAGCCACCGCCGGCAAAGGCCCGCAGCAGGTTCAGGGTCGAGGCCGACTGGTTGTAGGCCCGCAGCAGGCGCTGGGGATCGGGCACCCGCTCTTCGGTCGTGAAGGCCGAGCCGTTGATGTTGTCGCCACGATAGCTGGGCAGGGTGACGCCGTCGATTTCCTCGATGCCGGAGGACCGGGGCTTGGCAAACTGGCCGGCGATCCGTCCGACCTTCACGACCGGCTTGCGGCCCGCAAAGGTCAGCACCACGGCCATCTGGAGGATCAGGCGGAAGGTGTCGCGGATGTTGTCGGTCGAGAACTCCTTGAAGCTCTCGGCGCAGTCGCCGCCCTGGAGCAGGAAGGCATCGCCGGCCTCGACTTGGGCGAGCTTGGCGGTCAGCCGCCGGGCCTCGCCAGCGAAGACGAGGGGCGGCAGGGCCCGCAATTCATCCTCGACGGCCGCTAGGGCAGCAGGATCCGGATAGTCCGTCGGCATCTGCACAACGGGCTTGTTTCTCCAGCTTTCGGGGGTCCAACGCGTGTTCATTTCAACAGAATAGGCCAGACGCCGCCCCGGAACAACGAAACTGCGAGAATTGCGACGTTTGTCACCCGGATCACACAGCCCCGCTCGACGCCGTCTGTTTCTCTTTCAGCGTCACCAGCTCCTCGGCCATTGTGGGGTGAACGGCGCAGGTCGCATCCCACTGGGCCTTGGTGAGGCCGGCCTTCACGGCGATGGCAGCAAGCTGGATCATCTCCGGCGCCTCTGGCCCGACGATGTGGACGCCGACCACCCGCTGGGTGTCCTGATCGACCACCAGCTTCATCAGCATCCGCTCATCCGAACCTGTGAAGGCGTATTTCATCGGCCGGAACCGGGTCACATAGACGTCGATCCCCTTGGAGCAGGTGCGCCGAGCCTCGCCCTCGGACAGGCCGACGATGCCGACCGGCGGCTGGCTGAAGACCGCCGTGGCCACGGCCTCGTAGTCGAAATGCTGGGGATTGTCGCGATAGACGGTTTCGTGAAAAGCAACCGCCTCCCGGATCGCGACCGGCGTCAGGTTCATCCGGTCGGTCACATCGCCGATGGCCCAGATGTTGTCTGCAGTAGTCTTCGACAGGGTGTCGACCTTGATCGCGCCGTTGTCGTTCAATTCGACCCCGGCGGTTTCCAGCCCGAGCGAGCGGACGTGCGGCACGCGGCCGGTGGCGAACATGACGACGTCCGTCTCGATGTCGTGGCCGCTCTCCAGACGGTTCAGCAGACCGGTTTCGGTCTTCTCGATCGACGTGTGCTGGCAGCCCAGGATGACCTTGATGCCGCGTTTCTCGATTTCGCCCGCCAGATGGGCGCGGACGTCGTCATCAAAGCCGCGCAGGATATTGGGCCCGCGATAGATCAGGGTGGTCTCGACCCCCAGACCGGCGAAGATGCCCGCAAACTCGACCGCGATATAGCCGCCGCCGGCAATCAGGATACGTTTGGGAAGCTCCGGCAGATGAAAGGCTTCCTCTGACGTAATGGCGTGCTCGATCCCCGGCAGGTCTTCTGGCAGCCAGGGGCGACCACCGGTCGCGATCAGGATCCGTTCGGCGGTGATCGTCTGGTCCTTGCCCAGGATCTCGACGGTGTGAGCGTCCTTGAGCACCGCGCGGCCATGGATCAGGTCGACCCCGGCCTTGCCGAGGTTGGCGGCATAGATGCCCGACAGGCGGGCGATCTCGACGTCCTTGCTCTCCATGAATTTCGCCCAGTCGAAGGAGGCCTCGACGGACCAGCCATAGCCTTCGGCGGTCTCGAACTGGTGGGTGAAGTCCGACGCCATCACCATGAATTTCTTGGGCACGCAGCCCCGGATCACGCAGGTGCCGCCGACGCGGTGCTCCTCGGCAATGCCGACCCGCTTGCCCCCCAGGGCGGTCAGCCGGGCCGCCCGCACACCGCCGGAGCCTGCGCCGATGACGAACAGGTCGTAGTCGTAGGCCGTCATGCGGAGCTCCGGTCAGGGACTGCAAAAACACAGTCTCAATCGTCGTGATCGTCTCGATCGTCTCGATCGCGGCGAGTGTCTGGATCGTCTGGATTGTCTGGAATCAGGTCCGGACGTCAGGGCGAGGTCTGCGGGACATTCCCGGATACCGCCCCGATGCCAGCAGTTAGGGAGCCGGCCCGGTTCCGGCAAGGTCAGGGCAGGATCGCCCGCACCCCGTCGTCGGTTCCGATGATGGCCTCGTCCGCGAGGTCGAGGAACAGGCCGTGTTCGACGACGCCCGTGATCAGTTTCAGGTCGTCCGCCAGCCGCACCGGGTCGTGGATCGCCTGGCACAGGGCGTCATAGATGACATTGCCGCCGTCGGTCCGGACCACGCCCCGGTCTGCCTGACGCAGGCGCGCGGGCATGCCGATATCATGGTCCATCAGGACGTCGGCGATGCGATTGGCCGTGGTCTTGTGACCAAAGGCCACGACCTCGATCGGCAGGGCGAAGGCCCCCAGGACCGGCACCACCTTGGCCTCGTCGGCGATGACGATGCAGCGGGCGGAGGCCTCCCAGACCAGTTTCTCGCGCAGCAGGGCCGCGCCGCCGCCCTTGATCAGGGCCAGACCGGGGCCGACCTCGTCGGCACCGTCGACCGTCAGGTCGATGCGTGGCGTGTCATCCAGGGTCGAGAGCGGCAGACCCAGCTCGCGCGCCAGATCCGCCGTCTTCTCCGACGTCGGGACGCAGCGCAGGCCCGCAAGCTTGCGCTCGGCCAGGGCCTTGACGAACCAGGCGGCCGTGGAGCCGGTGCCGAGACCGACGACCATCCCGGCCTCGACGCGCAGGGCGGCCGCTTCACCGGCGAGGCGTTTCTGCAGGTCGCTCATGACTTTTTCTTCGCCCTTGCCTTGGCGCGGAAGGCCGCGCCGGCCTCCGGCTTGTTGACCTGACGGCCGCGTCCGAGCGCCATGGCGTCGGCGGGGACGTCCTCGACGATCACCGAGCCCGACCCGACGATGGCCCCTGCCCCGATGCTGACCGGGGCCACGAGCGCCGAGTTCGAGCCGACGAAGGCGCCGGCCCCGATCTCGGTCCGGGCCTTGTTGTAGCCGTCGTAGTTGCAGAAAATCGTTCCGGCGCCGATGTTTGCGCCCTCGCCCACCGAACCGTCGCCCAGATAGCTGAGGTGATTGGCCTTGGCCCCGGCCGCCATGCTGACGTTCTTGACCTCGACGAAATTGCCGACCTTGACCCCCTCGCCCAGGGTCGCGCCGGGACGCAGCCGGGCATAGGGGCCGACCTCGGCCCCGCTGGCGACGGAAGCCCCCTCGAGATGGCTGAAGCTGCGAATGCGTGCCCCCTCGGCCACACGGGCGCCGGGTCCGAAGACGACGAAAGGCTCGATCACGGTTCCGGCGCCGATTTCGGTGTCCCAGGCGAAATGCACCGTCTCGGGCGCACTCATCGTCACGCCGGCGGCGAGGAAAGCATCGCGCTGGACGGACTGGAACAGGGCCTCGGCCTGGGCGAGTTCGGCCTGGGCATTGACGCCCATGACGGCATCCTCTCCCGCCATGACGGCCCGGGTCGGGGCCCCGCGCTTGCGGGCCAGTTCGACCACGTCGGTCAGATAGTATTCGCCCTTGGCATTGGAATTGGTCACTTCGCCCAGCAGCGAGAACAGCAGGCCTGCCGGCGCGGCCATGACGCCCGAGTTGCAGGTCGTGAGGGCCAGGACCTCGGCCGACGCCTCCTTGGCCTCGGTGATGGCCGACAGGGTGTCGCCCTCCATGACCAACCGTCCGTAGGCGCCGGGATCGCGCGCCTCGAAGCCGATGACCGTCACCCCCTGCCCGCCGAAGACCGGCGCGATGTCTGCGGCCTTGAGCAGGGGCACGTCACCATAGGTGACCACCACCTCGCCCTCGAACCCGGCAAGGGCAGCCTCTGCCGCGCGGACCGCATGGCCGGTGCCCAGCGGCGGGTCCTGAACGGCGATGGCCGCCTCGCCCAGCCGCGCGACCACGTGGTCGCGGACCTGCGGCGCATGGGTGCCGACCACGACCACGATTCGCTCGCAGCCCAGGGCCTCGGCCGCGTCGATGGCATGATCCAGCATGGCCCTGTGCCCGACGGGGTGCAGCACCTTGGGCAGGGGCGACTTCATACGTGTGCCCTGGCCGGCAGCGAGAATGATGGCTGCGCGCGGCGCGGCGTCTGGCGTCATGTCGGATCGGTCCCGGGCGGCTTGTCGTCGCCAGCGATCTAGCCCAAAGGGCGGGCCTTCGCGAGCCTTCGGATGATGCCATGAACGACCTGACCGGCGTGACCATCGCCTTTGACCTCGACGGGACCCTGGTCGACTCGGCCCCGGACCTGATCGGGACGCTGAACCGGATGCTGGCGATCGAGGGATTTGCGCCGGTGCCCCTGTCATCGGCCCGGCATCTGGTGGGCCATGGGGCCCGGGCGTTGCTGCGGCACGGCTTCGCCGAGGCGGGTGCGACCTGGGACGAGGCGGCCCGGCCCGAGCTGTTCGATCACTTCATCGCCGACTATGTGGCCCATATCGACCACCTGACCCGGCCGTTCGAGGGCGTGGTCGAGACGCTGGATGCCCTGTCGGCGCGCGGGGCCATTCTCTGCGTCGCCACCAACAAGCGGACCGACCTGTCGGAGACCCTGATCGGCAAGCTGGATCTCGCCCGCCATTTCGCGGTGGTGGCCGGTCCGGACCGGGTGTCGGCACGCAAGCCCGACGGCGCCCATGTGATCGAGGCTGTGCAACTGGCTGGGGGCGACCCGGCGCGGGCTGTCATGGTCGGGGATGCCTCGACGGACACGGGCACCGCGCGGAATGCGGGCATTCCCTGCGTCGTCTGCAGCTTCGGCTATGGCGATGTCCCGCCGGAGCAACTGGGCGGCGATGTCACGATCGACCGGTTCGCAGACCTGCCTGCCGCTGTCGACGCGCTTTTGCTTCGCCGCTAGGACAGGCGCACCGACACTGACGACATGCCGGAACGCCGGGCAGGCCGGCGGCTTCAGCACCGCGAGACCCTGAGGAACGCAAGATGGATACCACCAAGGACACCGTCCTGATCACCGGTGGCGGCTCCGGGATTGGGCGCGCCTTTGCCGAGGCGCTGCATGCCAAGGGGGCCAAGGTGATCATCGCCGGGCGCCGGCGCGAGGCCCTGGCAGAGGTCGCAGCCGCCCATCCGGGAATGGCGTTCGCGGTGCTGGACGTCGGCGACGCGGCAGCCATCACCGCCTTCGCCGCCCAGGTGATCGCCGACCACCCCGACCTGAACGTCGTGGTCAACAATGCGGGGATCATGAAATCCGAGGATCTGTCCCAGGGGGTCATCGACCTGGCACTGGTCGAGGATATCGTCACGACCAACCTGTTGGGGACGATCCGACTGACCGCGGCGCTACTGCCGCATCTGATGACCCGGCCGTCGGCGACCGTGGTCACCGTGTCTTCGGGACTGGCCTTCGTGCCGCTGGCCGTCACCCCCACCTATTGCGCGACCAAGGCCGCCATCCATTCCTGGAGCCAGTCCTTGCGGCATCAGTTGAAGGACACATCGGTCAGGGTGGTCGAGTGGGCTCCGCCTGCCGTGGCGACGGAAGTGATGCCTGGCCATGCCCAGGATCCCCGGTCCATGCCTCTGGCCGACTTCACATCCGAAAGCGTCGCCCTGTTCGAGGCCGGTCATGACGAGGTTCTGGTGGAGCGGGTGAAGTTTCTCAGCGAGGCAGAGGCGCGCGGCGACTATGATGCCGTGTTCGCTCGCATGAACGCCCCGAATGGCGTCCACAGCCCCGGAGGCGCGCCAGCACCGTCGGGGGCTGACCGGCAGGGCTGAACCGAGCGGACGAGATTTTCTAAACCCCGGGTGCTGAAACCGTCGTCCCCGGAGGCGTTGCGGATTTCTGCCGTCGGTGCGCAAAGACCGGACGCGCCGCCGCCGAAAGCTGCCCCATGCTCCAACGTTTCTTCGCCATTCCCCTGTGGCAGCGCACCGCTGCAGGGTTTGCCCTCGGTATCCTTGCCGGGCTGATCCTGCGCGAGCAGGCCGAGGTCTGGCTGCAGCCGATCGGCGACGTCTATCTGAACCTCATCCGGATGGTGGTTGCGCCCTTGGTGCTGTTCACCATCGCCTCGTCGATCGCCAAACTGGGCGAAGGGGCCGGGGCGGTGCGTCTGGGAGCGCGAACGATCCTGTGGTTCGCGATCACCTCGCTGCTGGCGGTGCTGGTCGGGTTCGCTTTCGGGCATCTGATCAATCCAGGACTGGGCTTGACGAACCTGCCCCTCGGCGAGGTCCGGGAGCGGGAAATTCCCACGCCGCTGGACGTTCTGATCGGCATCGTTCCAACCAATCCCTTCACGGCGTTGAGCGAGGGCAAGGTGCTGCAGATCATCTTCTTCTCGGCCCTGATCGGGGCCGCGCTGGTGGCGCTGGGCGATCGGGCGGCGAATGCGCGGCGGCTCGTCGACGAGGGAGCGGCGATCATCTTCCGCATTACCCGCTGGGTGATCCAGCTGACCCCCATCGGCGTGTTTGGCCTGATCGGATCGGTGGTCGGGGGTTATGGCTGGGAGGCCCTGCTGCCCCTGGGCAGATTCATCATCGCCATCTATGCGGCCTGCCTGTTCCAAATCCTGATCGTCTATTCGGGGCTGCTGAAGCTGCACGGGCTGAAGGCGGCGAGCTTCTTTCGTGGCGCGTTCGCGGCCCAGCAAACGGCATTCGCGACATCGTCATCGCTGGGCACATTGCCGATCACCCTGCGCCAGACGGTAGAGCGCCTCGGCGTGCCCCAGGCCTATGCCGCCTTCGCCGTGCCGCTCGGTGCCAACGTCAAGATGGATGGGTGCGGGGCCATCTATCCCGCCATCGCGGCGATCTTCATCGCCCAGTATTTCGGGATCGAGCTGAGCCTGACGCAGTACGTCCTCATCGGCCTGACAGCCGTTCTGGGGTCGCTGGGAACGGCGGGCGTGCCGGGAACCAGCATCGTGATGCTGACCCTGACCCTGTCGACGGCCGGACTGCCGCTGGAGGGGATCGGCTATATCGTTGCCATAGACCGGATCATCGACATGATGCGCACGGCCACCAATGTCACGGGCCAGATGCTGGTGCCCGTGCTGGTCGCCAGGGAAGAGGGCCTGCTGGACCAGGGCATCTATGACGGTCAGGTCGCCTGGCTGCCGGGCGATCCCGAGCTGGATACGCCCGAGACCGCCCGCGCCGCCGGAATCTGATCAGGAACAGCCCTCGACCAGCTGGATCGAAGGTCCACCGGCGTGGACGGCCTTGACCTTGCCGTCGGTGCCGATCTCGTAGCGGATGCCGCGGGCGTCGGGATCCTGAACATAGGCCGTTGACCCGCCGTTGGACCAGACGAACAGGTCCTCGGCCGGTGCAGCCTCATACTTGTGCGGCTGGGACACGACGGCACCGCCATAGGCGGCCTTGATCTCCGCCGCGGTCGATCCGACGCCGAAGCCGCGCTCGGTCTTCAGGGTCGAGCCCTCGACCAGCGAGATACGGCTCAGGCGTCCGTTCTCGATCATCACCAGAGTGCCGGCCGGCGCGCGTTGTGGCCGGAATTGTTCGCACAAACCCGGTTCGGCACCCCCGACGGTCGCGGGTGTGGCGTCCGGGCCCAAGGCTTCGATGACAAGGGTCTTCGTCATGCCGATGCCCAGCGGCCCCCAGCCCTGGGCAGTGAGGATGAGCGGGGTCGCAGGCGTGGCAGGTGTCCCAGCTGCAGGCGCGGCGGCTGGAGCCGGAGCGGCCGGTTCGCTCGTCTTTTGCGGCTGAAGCTGATCACAGCCAACAAGGGCCGTCGCGAGCATCAGGGTCACCAGACCCGCCGGGCGGACAATACGAACCATCATGAATCTCCTGGAGCCGTAGAACAGACCCCCATAACGCACGAAAACGCCGCGCGAGGCTATCGCGCGGCGTCAACGAATCACGGGTTCAGATTTCGACCGGCGCGCGAAGCGCCGCATCGAACAGAGACCTAGTCTTCCTTGGGCGTCAGAACCTGACGGCCGCGATAGGTGCCCGTCTTCAGGTCGATGTGGTGCGAACGGCGCAGCTCGCCCGTGTCCTTGTCCTCGGTGTACGCATTGGTGCCGAGGGCGTCGTGGGCGCGGCGCATGTTGCGACGCGAGGGTGATACTTTGCGCTTCGGAACAGCCATGTCCGTCTCAATCTCAAAGGTCAGCGCCGAGGGACAGCGCGAAAAACGAATGCGGCGGCCCTTCAAGAGCCGCCAGCGAGCGGCGGCTTATGCATGAAGGCGGCGGCTATTTCAACCCCGTTGCCGCAAGGCCCATTCTGCGCGTGGCAGGGCGTAGTAAAAGCTGTCCTTCCACTCGCCGCCGATGTGCCAGGTCCGCTCCGCAAAGCCGGTGCGGTGGAAGCCGAGCCGCTCCAGCAGCCGAATCGAGGCCGCGTTTTCGGGGTCGACGTCGGCGGTCAGGGTCTCGACCTCGGTGTGAGCGAACACCGCATCGATCGTGGCCCTAACAGCCTCGGTCGCCAGCCCCTGCCCCCAGTGGTCGGGATGCAGGATGTAGCCAATATCCGGCACCCGCCAGCAGCCGGCCTTGCCGATCACGACACCGTCCCGCTCGATGACGAAATCGACGGACCCGCCCGCATTGCCGGCGATCATGCGGTCGAGCCAGCCTTCAGTCTCCGCGCGGGTCTCGTGCGGAAGGGTGGCCCACCATCGCATGGCCAGCGGGTTCGATAGGACGGCATGGAGGTCGTCGAGATCATCCGGCCGGGCGTGCCGGAGCACCAGACGCTCTGTCCGCACGATCATGCAGCATCCACCAGCAGGGCGTCCGCGACCGCCTCGCCGATCGCCATCGAACTGGTCAGGCCGGGGCTCTCGATCCCGAAAAGGGCCATCAGACCGTCGATCTGATGGACGGAGGGGCCGTCCAGCCGGAAGTCGGGCTGGGGCTTGCCCGGTCCGTGCAGCTTGGGCCGGATGCCCGCATAGTCGGGGGTCAGGGCCCCGTCGGGCAGGCCCGGCCAGAAGCGACGGATATAGGCCGCGAATTCGTCTGCCTTGGCCGGGTCGACCGAATAGTCCTCGGTGTCGACGAACGTCAGGTCGGGTCCGAAGACCGCCTGCCCGCCCAGATCGCGTCGGTAGTGAGTCCCCAGCGCGCCCGGGATCGGCGGCGGATAGATCAGCCGCCTGAACGGGGCCCTGCCCGCCAGCCTGAAATAGACGCCCTTGCCGAAATGGCCGGCGGGGATGCCGTCAGCCGGGAAGCCGTCGATGCGGCCCGCCACGGCCTGGGCTCCCAGACCCGGGGCGGTGACGAGCAGCCGGGTCGTCAGGGTCGTGGGCGTTGTGCCATCCGCACTGCCTGCGGTGATCCTGAAGCCGCCGTCCGGCAGGGGCTCGGCACGTTCAAACGGGGTGGAGACGACCACGGCCCCGCCGCCGTCCTCGATCTCGCCCTGCAGCGCCAGCATGTAGCCGTGGCTGTCGAACACCCCGCTCTGTGGCGACAGGATCGCCCCTTCGACTTTCAGTTCGGGCTCGAGCGCCAAGACCTCGTCGCGGGTCAGGCGCTGCATCTCCTCGACATCGTTGGCACGGGCTTGGTCGAGGATGGCATCCAGCCGGTCGAGGTCTTCGGGTACGGAGGCCACCACCAGCTTGCCGCAGCGGTCGAAGTCGATCTTGCGGGTCTCGAGATAGGCATAGAGGGCGCGCCGGCCCTGGACGCAGAACCGGGCCTTCAGCGAGCCGGTCGGATAGTAGAGGCCGCCGTGGATGACCTCGGAATTGCGCGAGGACACCCCCTGCCCGATCGCCGGCTCCTTTTCGAGAACCAGAACCGTCAGGCCCCGCTTCGTCAGCGCCCGCCCGCAGGCAAGCCCGACTGCCCCTGCCCCCACGACCGTCGCATCGAAGTCGAAGGGCGCGGCCATCTCAGGGTTTTCCGTAGCGCCGCGCCGCTTCGGTCTCGAAGCAGCGGATCAGGGATCCGACGGCGCGGTCGAAATTGGCATGCAGCATGCCGTCCAGCAGGCGGGACCGGAAGGCGAAGTCGATCATGAACTCGAGGCGGGTCCCCGCCGGATCGGGAAAGAATTCCCATCGGTTCTTGAGATGCTTGAACGGCCCGCGGATCAGGCCGACCTCGACCATCGGCCGGGTCCGATCGTGCCGGACCCAGGTCGAGAACCGCTCCTTGAGGAACGAGAAGCCCACCTGGGCCTCGGCATCGACCAGATCGACACCCTCGGCCTCTGGCCGCGCGTTCCAGACGCGCATCGACGTGACCCATGGCACGAACCGGGGGTAGGATTCGATGTCCGCGACCAGCGCTGCAAGCTGGTCCGGCGCATAGGGCAGGACGCGGGTGACGCGGTGGACGGCCAAGTCGGGATCAGCGTCCGGTCTGGGCCAGACGGGCCGCCTTCAGCCGCGCGAAATCATCCCCGGCATGGTGCGAACTGCGCGTCAGGGGCGAGGACGATACCATCAGGAAGCCCTTGGCCCGGGCGATGGCCTCATAGGCCTTGAACTCCTCGGGCGTCACGAAGCGATCGATGGCCGCGTGCTTGCGCGTGGGCTGGAGGTACTGGCCGATGGTGATGAAATCGACGCCGGCCGAGCGCATGTCGTCCATCACCTGCATGACCTCTTCCTTGGTCTCGCCAAGGCCGACCATGATACCGGACTTGGTGAACTGGTTGGGGTCGCGCTCCTTGACCTGCTGCAGCAGGCGCAGGGAGTGGAAGTAGCGGGCTCCGGGCCGGATCTTCAGGTACAGCCGCGGCACGGTCTCGAGGTTGTGGTTGAAGACGTCGGGGCGAGCATCGATCATGACCTCGGCAGCACCATCCTTGCGCAGGAAGTCCGGTGTCAGGATTTCGATCGTGGTCCGGGGAGCCTGAAGCCGGATCTGGCGCACGACTTCGGCGAAATGGGCGGCTCCGCCATCAGCGACATCGTCGCGGTCGACCGAGGTGATCACCACATGGTTCAGACCCAGTTGCGACACCGCCAGGCCGACCTTGGCGGGCTCCTCAGGGTCCAGCGGCTGAGGCAGTCCGGTCTTGACGTTACAGAAGGCGCAGGCCCGCGTGCAGGTGTCGCCCATGATCATCAGTGTCGCGTGCTTCTGGCTCCAGCACTCGCCGATGTTCGGGCAGGCCGCCTCCTCGCAGACCGTCACCAGCCCCTTGGACCGCACGATCTCCTTGGTGGCATTGTACTGACCCGATCCAGGAGCCTTGACCCTGAGCCAGTCCGGTTTGCGCAGAACGGCCGTCTCGGGCCGGTTCTGTTTTTCCGGGTGACGCAGCTCGGCTGGCGTCCGGGTGAGGGTGTCGATCAGGGTGACCATTGTGGAAGGCTATGTCGTCTTTCCGCGTGCGGAAGGCAAGGCGGCGGCGGATGACATCCCGTCGCCCCCAGTCGCATCGGGACTTCACGCATCGTAACGCATCTTTTCAATCACCCCCACGGGCACTAGGTTGCCCTTCGCTAAAAACAGGGGGCGCGTGCAATGCCCCGGAGGAGACGACAGTTGCGGCCTGCTCTCGACCCCAAGGCCGGCGAGGAATCTCTCTTCGACGCCCTCGTCAATGCCCGTGACCGCTTCGGTGACAAGGAAATCCTGGAGGACCAGGATCGCAAACCCCTCACCTACACCGGGCTGATCCGGGCTGCGCTGGTGCTGGGCCGCAAGATCGCGGCCATGACCCAGCCCGGCGAACGGGTCGGGATCCTGCTGCCGTCGTCCATGGGCGTCGTGGTCGTCTTCTTCGCCCTGCATGCCTTCGGTCGCGTGCCTGTGATGCTGAATTTCACCTCGGGACAGCTGAACCTGAAGGCCGCGGTCAAGGCGTCAGGCCTCAAGCGCATCCTGTCGGCGAAACGATTCATCGACCAGGCCAAGCTCGACGACCTGATGGATGACCTGGGCACGGTGGCCGAGGTCACCTGGCTGGACGACGTGCGCAAGACGATCGGCGTGTCCGACAAATTGTTCGGCCTGATGGGCGGACTGATGCCGAAACGGTTCCGGACAGCGACGAAGTCCAGCGAGCCCGGCGTCATTCTGTTCACCTCGGGCAGTTTCGGCGCACCGAAGGGTGTGGTCCTAACGCAGAAGAATCTGATCACCAACTGCCGCCAGATCTCGACCCATGTTCCGCTGGACCCGGACTGGGTCATGTTCAATCCCCTGCCGACCTTCCACTGCTTCGGCCTGACGGGAGGAGCCCTGCTGCCCATCCTCTCAGGGCTGAAATCGTTCCAGTATCCCTCGCCGCTCCATGCCAAGCAGATCACGGCCCTGCTGGGAGAGGTGAACACCTCCGTGCTCTTCGCCACTGACACCTTCCTGAACCAGTGGGCCCGCGTAGCCGGTCCTGACGACTTTTCGACGGTCAAATTCGTCGTGGCGGGGGCCGAACGCGTGCGCGACGAGACGCATCACCTGTTCAACACCAAGTTCGGAGGGGTGAAGCTGCTCGAAGGCTATGGTGCGACAGAGGCCGCACCGGTGGTTGCCGTGAACCATCCGGACCGTAACCGTCCCGGCAGCGTGGGGCAGCTGATGCCCGGCATGGAGGCCCGCCTGGATCCCGTGGAAGGCATCGACCGTGGTGGGCGCCTGTTCCTGCGCGGGCCCAATGTCATGGCGGGCTATGTGTCCGCCGATAACCCGCTTGAGGTTCAACCTCTGGAGGGGGGCTGGCATGATACCGGCGACATCGTGGAGATCGACGACGAGGACTACATCACCATCCTGGGCCGCGTGAAACGCTTCGCCAAGATCGGCGGCGAGATGGTCTCCCTGAGCGCGGTCGAGGGTCTGGTGTCCACGGTCTGGCCCGAGCATCGCCATGCCGTCGTGGCTATTGCCGATACCCGCAAGGGAGAAAAGCTGGTTCTCATGACGGACCGGCCCAATGCCGAAAGCAGCGCGCTCAGCGCCTGGGCAAGAGACCATGGCGCACCCGAGCTGGCGGTGCCCAAGAAGATCATGGTGGTCGCCGAACTGCCTGTGCTCGGCACCGGCAAGACAGACTATGTCACGATCCAGACCCTGGCCGAGTCCGACGCCAGGGCTGGCTGACTCAGGGACCAGACGATGGATTTCCTCGCTCCCCATGCGTCCAGGGTGTTGTCGCTGCTGCGGGTCATCGCGGGTCTGATGTTCGTCCAGCATGGCACTCAGAAGATCTTCGGCTTTCCGCAGGCGGCGAATGGCCTCTTCGAGCTGATGAGTCAGATGGGTGTGGGCGGTGTGCTGGAACTGGTCGGCGGCATGCTGATTGTGGTCGGCCTGTTCACTCGCCCTGTGGCCTTCGTGCTGTCCGGGATGATGGCCGTCGCCTATTTCCAGTTCCATGCGGGGTCCAGCCTGTACCCACTGGTCAACGGCGGAGAGCTGGCGGCGCTTTACTGTTTTGTTTTCCTGTACCTGAGCTTTGCGGGCCCCGGTGCCTGGGCGCTGGACACCATGCCCAAAGGCCGGCGTCGGCGCTCGCGCTGATCAGCCGATGCGGACACCGGTCATGGAGATCGAACCGCCGTCTATCACGTCGTTGAAGAAGCTCACGGGCTCGCCTGAATCCGCCTGGGCCGCGACGTAGAGCAGCGGAAGAAAATGTTCGTCCGTCGGCACGCTCATCTGTGCGTCTTCGGCCAGTCCGACCCAGTCAATCAGGGCGTCATGATCGCCCCGGACCAGCGCCGACTTGACGGCCTCGTTGAAGGAATGGGCCCAACCATAGGGGTCGGCACCCCCGTCCCGTTTCCAGGTGCGCAGATTGTGGACGAAGTCGCCACTGCCCGCGATGACATAGCCTTCGTCGCGCAGGGGTCTTAGTCTCCTGGCGCGCTCGTAATGGCCGCGGGCATCAAGGGTACGGTCCAGCGAAAGCTGGACCACTGGCACATCGGCGTCCGGCCAGACATGGGTCAGTACCGACCATGTGCCGTGATCCAGACCCCATTCGCTGGTCGGATGGGCGATATCGGGCGTCATGACCTCGACGGTGCGTGCCGTCAGCGCGGGCGATCCCGGGGCGGGGTAGTCATAGGCATGAAGTTCGGCAGGGAAATTGCCGAAGTCATGGATGGTCGGGGGCCAGGCCTGATCCGTCACGCCCAGCCCCCGGGTCTCCCAGTGCGCCGACACCATCAGAACGCCCCGCGGCTTCCCCAGGCGCTCGCCGACATCGCGCCAGACGACCCCGTAGGGACCTCCCAGGGCGTTCATCGGCGAACCATGCCCGAAGAAGATGGCGGGCTGGCGCATCAGCCGTGCAGTTTCCGGGCAATCTCTGCGATGTGGCGTCCCTGGAAGCGTGCGCCTTCCAGCTCGTTGGCGCTGGGCTGACGCGAGCCGTCACCCTTGGTCAGGGTCGTGGCACCATAGGGGCTGCCGCCCGTGATCTCGTCCATGTTCATCTGGCCCTGGAACGCATAGGGCAGCCCCACGACGATCAGGCCGTGATGCAGCAGGGTCTTGTGGAAGCCGGTCAGGGTCGTTTCCTGCCCACCATGCTGGCTCGCGGACGAGGTGAAGGCCCCGCCCACCTTGCCGATCAGCTTGCCCTGGAACCAGAGACCGCCAGTCGTGTCCCAGAACGCCTGCATCTGGGACGCAAAGGTCCCGAACCGCGTGCCCGCACCGACGATGATGGCGTCATAGTTCGGCAGGTCATCTGCCGTGGCGATCGGGGCGGCCTGATCCAGCTTGTAGCCCGAGGATTTCGCAAGCGCTTCCGGAACGGTTTCGGCAACCCGCTTGATATCGACGGTGACGCCCTCGACGCTGGCAGCCCCCTCTGCGACCGCACCGGCCATTGTCTCGATGTGTCCGTAGGTCGAATGATAAAGCACCAGAACTCTGGCCATGAACGTCTCCTTGTCTGAACCCGAAGCTGAGACCGGCGGCAAAATCCGCAACAGTCCTAGTGCCAGATGGGGAGCAGGCGGTCAGACGTCAAGGGCGAAACGGGAGCCGATCCGCATAGAAACGCGGCCCGGCCGGAACGGCTCCGCCGCGCGACAGGCGAAAGCGATGTTCCACCATCATGGCCTGCTGTTCGATGTTCAGGCAGCTCCAGTCGCAGCCATGATCGATCGGGTAGCGATAGGATGCCGCACTGTCCCCGGCCCTCAGTTTTGCTGCCAGAAGATTGACCCCGGTCTGGGCCTGCCAGACGTGGACCAGTTCGTGAATGAACACCGCCTGGACCGCCAGGGGTGCCACGGCGAAGTCGTCGGGGAGCCCCCTGCCCGGCCAGACGATCCAGTCGCGCCCGAACCACCGCCCCGCCACAAACGCCCGGTCGAAGGGCCACGGACTTTTCACGAACCGCACTGTCTCCAGCCGGACCGCCCGGCCGAACACGCTCACGGCCAGGCCCTGCTCACCAGACGTCAGGCCCCGGATCGCGGCCCACAGACTCATGGCCCGACCCATTCCCAGTGCCACGGCTCGAACACATAGGGCACGAAGCCGAACCGCCCGGCATTGGCCACCAGCCAGCGGTAGGTCGGTCCCTGGGTCATATGGCGTCGGCTGGCGAAGCTTGTGTTGTCAACGCCAAGGCCGGGGGCCTGTCCGACATAGAGGTCGACGGCCGTACCCGTGCGGTGCGGCGAGCACACGGCACGACGCAGGCCATCGCAATTGCCTTGGGCCGCACAGCGGGCTGCATCGGCCTCGGGGCCTCGGAAGCCGGAAAAGATCTGCAGAAGTTCCGGATCGGCGGCCACCGCAGGCACCTCGGCCCGGGCAGCGGCGACCATGCGGCGATAGGCCTCCAGCACATCGCGCCTGAGCAGCCGCGTCAGCCGGTCGGCATGTTCTTCCGGCGCCTCCAGATAGCCCAGATCTCGCAGGGGCGGCGGGTCCGGGCATTCGTCCCTGAGCCGCGCCATCACGAAGGGGCGCCGCTCCTGCCACAGACCGCGAAAAACCTGGAAGGTCGCCTGATCGAACTGTCCCGTCGGAACGAGGGCATGGCGACCCTGAAAAGCAGCAAGGGCCGCGGCGAACTCTACGGTCGTGGGGGAGCAGTCGGTGCCGATCTCCTTCTGGATCAGCGGCAGATAGGTCTCCCAGCCAGCTTCGTTCGCCCCGAACGGTGCCCACTCCAGCGAATAGACCGAAATCGCATTGGCAAAGGCGGGACCGGCCCAGGGGCCGTCCGACGACTGGCAGGCCTGCGCACGGGCTGTGCCGGCTACCAGCGTCAGCGTCAGGCCCAGCATGCCGAGAAGAAGCTTCATCATCCGAGCAAGCCCCATCCGCGCGCCGGGAGCAAGGGTTCAGGTCGCCGCCGGTGCCAGCCGGGAGTCCAGCTGCTCACGCACGTTCGGCCAGTCGGTGTGGAGGATCGAGAACATCACGGTGTCGCGCACCCGGCCGGTATGGGTGATCTTGTGCGCCCGCAGGATGCCCTCTTCCACCGCGCCAAGCCTGGCGATGGCAGCCCGGCTGCGCAGGTTCAGGGCGTCGGTCAGGATTTCGACCCGCACAGCGCCGGCCGCGAAGGCATGGCCCAGCAGCAGACGTTTGCAGGCGGGATTGACCCGGTGACCGCGCGCCTCGGGCCGGTAGAAGGTCGCGCCCAGTTCCAGTCGGCGATGCTTCGGTTGCACCTCGAACAGGGCCGTGGTGCCCACAAGCCGGCCTGTCGCCTGGTCGCGGACCGCATAGCAGACCGCCTGCCCCGCAGCCTGCTGGCCGGTCCAGTTGGTCCACCAGACATCGAAGGCCGGGCCAAAGGCCGAACCGGCCAGCAGGTTCCAGCTGTCGGGATCGACGTTCAGGGCCTCGCGTAGCTCGTTCCGAATAGCATCGGCATAGGGCTCAAGCCGGACGACGTCGTTCTCGAGCGGCGTCGGCTCGATCTTCACGCCGCGCCCTCGGACCTCAGAAAGTCAGTGACCAAAGCCGAATCAACATTGCGGGACACGAAGGCATCGCCGATCCGTCGGGCCAGGATCAGGGTAAGCGCCCCACCCTCGGCCTTCTTGTCACCCGCCATCCGCGCCAGCAGGGCCCCGGCGTCGAAACGACCGGCCTGGTCCAGACGGGTTGGCAGGCCAGCGGCCGCGATCACCCCCTCGACCCGGGCCACATCGGCGGGCGGGCACAGGCCTTGGGATGCCGAGTATCGGAACGCCATGGCACAGCCCAGCGCCACCGCCTCGCCATGGGCCAGGGCGGCCTCCTCGAAGCCGAGCTCCGCCTCGATCGCATGGCCAAAAGTGTGGCCGAGGTTGAGCAGGGCCCGACGCCCGGCCTCCTTTTCGTCCTCCGAGACGATGGCGGACTTGATCTCGACCGAGCGGATGACCGCCCGTTCCAGCGCCGCCGGATCGCCCGACGCACCGGCAGCACCCTCGCCCGCCAGCCAGTCGAAGAAGTCCGGATCGCAGATCAGTCCGTGCTTGAGCACCTCGGCCCAGCCGGATCGCAGCTGGCGCGCTGGCAGGGTCGCCAGCACGTCGATGTCCGCCAGGACGAGGCGCGGCTGGTGAAAGGCGCCGACCAGGTTCTTGCCGCGCGGCGTGTCGATGGCGGTCTTGCCGCCGACCGAGGAGTCGACCTGGGCCAGCAGGGTCGTGGGCACCTGGACGAAGTCGATGCCGCGCATGTAGAGCGCCGCCGCCAGCCCGGCGAGGTCGCCGACGACACCGCCGCCCAAGGCCACGATCACGTCCTTACGGTCCAGTCCCTTGGCCAGCAGCTGGTCCATCAGCCGCTCCAGCTCGGGGAACGACTTGGAGGCCTCGCCGGCCGGCACCGTGGCCATGGCGGTGCGGATGCCGTTCGCCTCCAGCGAAGCGGTCAGCGCGGGGCCGTGGATCGCGGCGACGGTCTCGTCGCTGACGATGACCGTACGACCGCGGGCGAAGGGCGCGATCCGTGAACCCGCCTGCCCCAGCAGACCGCGCCCGACCACCACATCATAGGCCGCGAAACCTTCACCACCGACCGGGACCGTCGTCATGGCGTTTCCTCTGCCTGCCGTGCCCAGAAGGCGCTGAGCCCCGTCATAATGGCCTCGACCGACTGGGCGTGGGCACCGGCACCGACCTCGACCGTCACATCGGCGGTGGCGTAGACGGGGTAGCGCACCTCGGCCATTGCACTGAGCGCCTGAAGCGGGTCCTTGCCGCGCAACAGGGGGCGGGTGTCGCGCCGCTGCACACGGCTGGCCACCACCGCCAGATCGGCCTTGAGCCAGACGGTTGTGGCGCGCGTCCTCAGCAAGGCGCGGGTCTCGGCATTCAGGACGGCCCCGCCGCCCGTGGCCAGCACCATACGCGGGGCTTCGAGCAGGCGACGCATGACCCGGGCCTCTCCGGCCCGGAACTCGGCCTCGCCCAGTTGAGCAAAGATGTCGGACACGCTCATGCCCGCCGCCTCCTCGATCACCTCGTCTCCGTCATGGAAAGGCAGGCCCAGGCGCGCGGCCAGCCGACGGCCCACGGTCGATTTGCCCACACCCATCAGGCCGACCAGCGCTATGGTGCGCTCCGGATAGGGAATCGGCCCGTTGTCGGGTGTCGTGACGGGCAAGGAGTCGAGCGTAGCAGGCATGATCGTCGCAACCTCTACACCAAGCCCTCCGCATGGCCAGAGGCCGATCGCCCGATGAGCCCGCAGGTCGAGGCCTTTCTGGAGATGATGGCGGTCGAGCGCGACGCCTCGCCCCACACGCTCAGTGCCTATGCCCGCGATCTGGCCGATGCCGAGGGGACGCTGGGGCATGGCGGTCTGATGCAGGCTGACGAGGCCGGGATCGAGGCCTGGTATGCCTCCCTGTCCACACGGGGCCTGTCCGCCGCCACCGCTGCGCGACGCCGCTCGGCCGTACGCCAGTTCTACCGGTTCGCCCTGGGCGAGGGCTGGCGGACCGATGATCCGTCGCGCCGGCTGGATGCCCCGAAACAGGGACGGACCCTGCCCCGGACCCTGTCACGCGACGAGGTCGAGCGGCTGCTGACGGCGACGGCGGCGCTGGACGGTCAGGCCGGTGTCCGGCTGATCGCCCTGACCGAACTGGCCTATGCATCGGGCCTGCGGGTGTCGGAACTGCTGGCGCTGAAGGTCGAGGCCGTGCGGCGCGATCCGGCCTGGCTGATCGTGCGCGGCAAGGGCGGCAAGGAGCGTCTGGCCCCGCTGAACACTTCGGCGCGCGATGCCGTCAAGGCCTGGCTGACCGCCCGCGACGCCGCCCGCAAGCCCAGGGCTCCCGACAGTGTCTGGCTGTTTCCGTCCTCTGGCACCACCGGCCATCTGACGCCGCGCCGGTTTGCCCAGCTGCTGGACCAGGCGGCGATCACGGCCGGGATCGACCCGGCACGCGTCAGCCCCCACGTCCTGCGCCACGCCTTTGCCACTCATCTGCTGGAAGGCGGGGCCGACCTGCGCGTCGTCCAGACCCTGCTGGGACATGCCGACATCGCCACCACCCAGATCTACACCCACGTCGCCACCGAGCGCCTGACGGAGGTCGTCCACCGCCACCACCCGCTGGCGCGGGAGGAATAGGACCGGGAGTCGAGATCGGGTCGTTCTGGTTGCCGAGAACAGATGTTCCCAACGACCGACATGGGTGGGAAGCGGACGTTCCCGCCCGTGCTTCCGTTCCCCTTTTTGCGCCTAAGCGCCAATCAACGACACTGCACCGTCTGGTCGAGGGCCGCTCGCTACCTAAGGACCCGTTCCCCCATCACGGACCGTGGTGAGCTCCAGGGAATAGGTGCCGGTTGCCGCGGGTTCCAGGCTGTTGGCCCTCACGAACCAGACCTGACCATCTCCGTTGAACGACAGCGAAGCGTTCGTACCGCCTCCACCATCATCGTCGTTGACGCTGGCCTCGCCGCCGCACTGGAGCGAACCTGCGCTGAGATAGGTGTCGAAGTCTGACGAACGCATCGTGACCTGGTAACTAGATCCGGCCGTGGTCTGGACCCGGTGGCAGTCGTAGAAAATGAAACCGCGTGGCCTCGGCGGCACCGCGCGCTTCGGCCTCGGTCAGGCGCGTCTGCAGCGCCGCGATTTCCTGCTGCCGGACCCGGTCACGGGCATTCGCCTGGCGCTCGACGGCCTCCAGTGTCGCGCTCGATCCCGCCACGGCCGCCGAGATCTCGACCCGGGCGTTCACCTCGGGAGGCGCGTAAGCCATCACGACCGGTGCCAGCACCATCGCGGCAACGAACCCCGCCGGACCCACCCCTGAACGCCAATCCATCCAAAGCCCCTGCCTTTGTGGGAGCAGTTACCGTCAACGAACAACGGGGTGCAACCGACGGAAACCGGCGGTCTTCGTTCGCACTCGGCCGTCAGGATGAACGACCTGAAGTCGGATATGGGTCGGACCACAATATTTGCATCTCGCCCGAAAGCAGACTTTGGCAAGACGCGTGAGGGCAGACCGCCTGCACTGACGCCATGGGAATCGAGAGCAGGTCGCCGATGTCGTGGGTCCAGTTGAGGTGATCTGAACCTCGGCGCGTCGGGGGCAGGTCCGTCAAACGCTGCGGTCTTGCTTGCCACGCTTCGTCAAAGGCCAACCGACGCAGGGTGCCAGGCGACGCTGGCTCTATTCACCCGACTGGGCGGGACGCAGCCAAAGACCCGGCGCGCGCCTCGCCAGCAGTGTCACCGCATGGCTGGGTAGGCCTCAGCCACACGGCTCAACACTGGCCCATGTGATGGCTGGCATCAGCGGGTCCCCGCCATGCGTTGCGCGGTTCCACACGGCCCAGCGATCCGGACCAGGCCCTGAGTCCTCCCAGGATGGAGCGATGAGCGCAAGGATCGCGTCAAAGGCCTTGTCGTCTTTGGGCGCGATGTCGAGCCAGAGGCCGAAATGGTCCGCGAACTTCCAATACGGATAGACCCGGCACTCTCGAACAGGCGCGATGACCATGAGTCGGGCGGTCAGGTCTGAAGCAAGGGCGAACGCCGTCGCGAAGTCCGACGCTTCAATATAGACGCGCAACGCCAGCCTGGACGTCGTTAGCTGAACTGTGGCCATCCGTCGCTCCTGCACCAAAGCCAATCGTTCCCGAGGGGCGGTTCGAACCTCGATTGAAACCAGAAATCTCGCTTCTTTTCAGGCCATTACTTTACCAGCTTTAATGTCATGTCCTGCATCCCGGGCCTATCCATACCTGACCATCCCCATTGTGATAACAGCGGTAGCTGTTAACGCTCTTCGACAGGCTGGATGGGGGGAAGCGACAATGACATCGATCATGAACCGACGCGCCTTGATGTTGGCAGGCAGCGCTGTTGCTCTGGCGGGCCAGGCATCGGCGCAGGTCGTGAATACCCGCCGGTTTCGGGCAGGACGACAGGTGGTGGCTGCCGATGCGGGTCAATTGGCTGGCCTGCCAGATCTGCTGCAGGGCAGCCTGAATACGCCAAGGCTGAGCAGCATGACGGTCCACGTGCCTGCGTTCAGGGTGGAGGTGGCCAAACAGATGCGCAAGAACGCGCGCACACGCGGATTTGGAGCGAGCCAGACCACGACGTTCCTGTTCGAAAATGTCGACGACGCTGCGATGCAGTCGATGACGCAACGCCTGTACGACCAGTTCATGGCCGGTCTTGTGGCGCACGGATACACGGTCGCGACCATCGATCAGACGAGTGCCGATGCCAATCTGGCGCGGCTCTTCAATGATCGCCCCGGCCCGCTGGACGGAAACGTCGATGGAGGCCGGTCGACCTTCTATGCGCCCGAAGGCATGTCCGTGAACATTGTCACCGGCGACACGCGCGTCCCGAGCGGTCTCGCCACCTTCAGTGTCGCCAGCGACATGGGCGCGACGGGGATGGCGGTTGTTCGCTCAGCCATGGCAGGATCGATGGTCGTGATGCCGCGCTTCGCCATCGGCTTCGCCGAGGTCGAGGCGAGCTCCGACCGGTTTCTCGGCGATCTTGGCAACACGGCCTCTGTATCAGGACGCGGCGGCGTGCGCTTGCTTCCGGAAGCCACGCGCGTCGAGGTGTTCGTGCCGAAAGGTGGCAATAGCCAGTTCGGTCAGGACTGGATGGCCTTGTCGTCATCGCTGTTGCTCGCAGGCGCGGATGCCGGACCGATCCATGACGCAACGACGGACGCGCAAAAGCGTGATGCTGCTGTCGGGCAGGTTATCGGAGCTCTTGGCGCGCTGGCGGGCCTGGGGACAGGTGCCGTATCGCAATACAATACGAGTGCTGTCACCGCGGGCCCAAGGCTGACCGAGACCACGGAGCCCTATCTTGCGGCCGTACAGGAGCATTTCCTGGCGGCCCTGAAACCAATGGCGTGATCCTCCTCCTTCGTTGATCGCCGATGACGTCCCAAGGCCTCAAATGTCGCCCGCATGCGTGCTCCGCGACGGCGATCACCTCTGCATGAGCGTCAGCTGTCGGGCGTAAGAGCGGTCAGGCATGGATCGTGCGGGCCTGAAACGCCCCATCCATTCCGTCGGCCTTGCTGCGCTCCCGCTTGCCCCGGCTCGCGAGCGGCACTAGGTTCCGCCGCCTTTGCAGTGCGGTCTTCCCGCCGCCGACACGGACGCCTCATGGCCACGCACTATCTCGATTTCGAAAAGCCGATCGCCGAGCTGGAGGAGAAGATCGAGGAGCTGTCGCTGCTCGCTGCGACTTCCGGCTCGTTCGAGACCGAGATCAACGGCCTGAAGAAGAAGGCCGACCAGCTTCGCAAGAAGACCTATGCCGCCCTCGACCCGTGGCAGAAGACACAGGTCGCCCGTCACCCCCAGCGTCCGCATTTCATCGATTATTTGGGCGGACTCTTCACCGACTACGTCGAGCTGCGGGGCGACCGCCAGTTCGGAGACGACCAGGCAATCCTCGGCGGCCTCGCCCGCTTTCGCGGTCAGTCGGTCGTCGTCATGGGCCATGAAAAGGGCCATGACACTGCAACCCGCCTCACGCACAATTTCGGCATGGCCCGGCCGGAGGGCTACCGCAAGGCCGTGCGCCTGATGGACATGGCCGAGCAGTTCGGCATCCCGGTCCTGTCGTTCGTCGATACCGCCGGAGCCTATCCGGGTCTGGGTGCCGAGGAGCGCGGACAGGCCGAGGCCATTGCACGCTCGACCGAACGCGGCCTGACACTGGGTGTTCCTTTCATCACGACCGTCACCGGCGAAGGGGGCTCGGGCGGAGCGATCGCCATCGCCGCTGCGAACCGCGTGCTGATCCTCGAACACTCCATCTATTCGGTCATTTCGCCTGAAGGGGCCGCCGGCATACTGTGGCGTGACGGGGCCCGGGCCCGCGATGCCGCAATGGCGATGAAGATCACGGGCCCGGACCTGATGGAACTCAAGATCGTCGACCGGGTGATCCCCGAACCGCAGGGCGGCGGGCATTCGGACCGCGAGGCCACAATCGCAGCCGTTGGAGACGCGGTCTGGGAAGAATTGCAGGCCCTGATTCCGCTCTCGCCGGACGCTCTGCGGTCCCAGCGTGCCGAGCGGTTTTATGCGATCGGCCGAGCCGGCTGACATTTACACCCGGCAGGAAGCCTGCCACGCTCTTGAAGATCGACCATGTACAGCGCGCGTAGCTCCTGCGCAGACCCATAGCTGCCGACATGCAAGAGAGCCCGACGGGCGCCCCATGACCAAGCTTTTCTCAATCAGAAGCGTCCGTTGACCTCAGCAGGCGGCGAAACGCTTCGAGCCAGCGCCGTGTTCAATCTGAGCCGGGCCAACACCCTGGTGATAGACGACTCGGCGATATCGCTCAGCCTGACCACAGAGGCTCTTCGCGGTTTCGGTATCGAAGCCCGATACATCTGCAGAAGCGCAGCCGAAGCAATCGCGGTCCTGATGGACCATCCCGTCGACCTGTTGATCGTGGCCTGTGAGATGCCAGGGATGAATGGTCACGAGCTGGTCCGGTGGCTCAGAAACTCGAGACTGGAGCCGAATGCCTATGTGCCGGTCATCATGACGGCCGGGCATGCGCGCGCCTCGACAGTCGAAGAGGTGCGTGCCTGTGGGGCGAACGTCCTGATCCAGAAGCCGTTCAAGGCTGAGGTTCTTCTCCACCACGTGATCCGGGTCGCCCGCGACAATCGGCCGTTCATCGAGACGTCCGACTACTCGGGGCCGGATCGCCGGTTCAATGTGTCCGAGCCTCGTGATCGGGACGAGCGGCGCAGGGACATGATTCGCCTCGCGGCGCTCAGGTCGAGGCGCCTAGACGGTGTACCCCTGCCCCCGAAGAAAGACCCGGAACCCGATACAGTCGTCTGGCAGTCCCGAAGGTCCCGTCTATCGACCCTGATCAACGACCCTGGCGGGCTGAGCGTGGGCACGGCCCTGCTCCAGGCCCGATCAAACCTGCAGGCCCTTCAGTCACAGAGCCAGGAGATCGTCAGTACACGGATTGCCGATCTCGTCCGGCTCCAGGAACCTTCATCTGACCATCCCGATCCGCAGCGGGTCCTGGCCGAGGCCTACCGTCTGTCGAGCGCCGTGATCGATGCTGCCAGTCCTTTCGAGCGTGTCGATCTCTGCACCGCAGCGTCCGGCCTCTGCGATCTGATCGATGCCGCAATGCCGGACACGCCGTTCGACTGGCGTATCGTCACCGTCCATGCCCAGGCCTTGCAACTGATCCAGGGCCTTCCGCCGGAGGCCGACGCGGAGCGCGCGGAGGTCCTCGCCAATCTGCGTCTGGTGCTCGAAAGGCGACGCCCGCTCAATCTGGACGATCTCTAGCCGGACCTGACCTTCAGGCTCCGACCGGCGTCGACCGGGCACCGCGGGTCTGCTTGCGCCACAGGGCAGCATACTCCCCTCCGACACGCGCGACCAGTTCGTGATGGCTGCCCCGCTCCACGATCCGGCCGGCCTTCACCACCAGGATCTGATCGGCATCGGCGATGGTCGACAGGCGGTGAGCGACGACCAGCGTTGTCCGCCCTGCCTGGGCGCGCCGCAGCGTTTTCTGGATCGCGGCTTCGGTCCGGCTGTCCAGAGCGCTGGTCGCCTCGTCGAGGATCAGCAGGCAGGGATCGGCCAGAAGGGCGCGGGCAATCCCGACCCTCTGGCGTTCACCGCCGGACAGCTTGAGTCCCCGTTCGCCGACCTTGGTCTGCATGCCATCGGGAAGCCCGCGGATGAAGTCGCCCAGTTCCGCCGCCTCGACTGCGGCCCAGATGGCCGCTTCGGTCGCTTCGGGGCGGGCGAAGGCGATGTTGACGCGCAGGGTGTCGTTGAACAGCGCCACGTCCTGGGGCACCAGGGCTACCGCACGTCGGAGCGAGGCCTGGGTCACGTCGCGCATGTCGACGCCATCGATCAGGACACGACCGGACTGGGGATCCAGCAGCCGGAGTGCCAGCTTGACCATGGTGGACTTGCCGGCGCCGGACGGACCGACCAGGGCGGTCGTCGTGCCCGGTTCGGCGACAAACGACACGTCCTCCAGCCCGCCCGTGCGGGCATCGTGCCGGAAGGATACGCTTTCGAAGGCAATCGAACCTCCCCGCGAGTCGCTGCAGGGCTGCAGGTCGGGCGCACCATGGGCATCGGCGACCTGGGGCTGCTCGCGCGTGACCTTGAGCATCTCCTCCATGTCGATGAAGGCCTGCCGAATCTCGCGATAGGCAAAGCCCAGAATATTCAGCGGGGCATACAGGGCGATCAGGATCAGGACCGCCGCCGTGACATCGCCCGGGCCCATCCGGCCTGCTGCAGCCTCGAAGCCGGCCAGCACGGCCATGACGCCGAGCCCGATGTTCATGATGAGGACCTGGACCCCGTTCAGCAGGGCCAGGGAGGTGTTCGCCTTCAGCGCCGCCGCATTGTAGACGGCGAGCGCTTCGTCATAGCCGGCGGCAGCCCGCTGCTCGGCCCCGAACGACTTGACGGTTTCGTAGTTGAGCAGGGAATCGACGACCAGACCCGCTGCCGCCGTGTCGGCCGTATTCATCGTGCGGCGGTGCTCGATCCGCCAGTTGCTGATCGAGAAGGTCACGATCGTGTAGATCACGACGACAACAAGGGCGATCGCCCCGAAACGCCAGTCATAGGCACCTGCAAGCACCCCAGCGGCGAGGATCAGTTCCAGGCCTGTCGGGATAAGGTTGAACGCAAGGATACGCAGCAGGAAATCCACGGCCCGCGACCCACGCTCGACCGTGCGCGACAGCGAACCGGAACGTTTGGTCTGGTGGAAGTCCAGCGACAGGTTCAGGGCGTGGGCGAAGGTCTCCGTCGCCGTCGTCCGCTGGGCGGCCTGCCGGATCGGCGCAAACACGACGTCCGATACCTGAGGTGCGATCGACGAGAGGAATCGGATCAGGGCCCAGGCTACGGCGAAACCTGCGAAACCCAGGGCGATGCCAACGCCTGCGGGCTGATCTTCTGCAAGCCGGTTGACGGCTGCACCAAGGGCCAGTGGTGCGGCGACCCCCAGGGCCTTGCCCGCAAGTGTCAGCGCCATCGCCAGGATAAGCCTGGGCCACAGCTGCGGTGCCCGGGATCGCGCAACCAGGCGCGTCAGATCCGCCAACGCGTCCCAGGTCTTGGGTCCGTCGACCTTGACTTCAGGTTCACTTCCCAACGCTCTCACGTCCGGCACCGCGCTTCGTCGTACCGATCGTTCACCGCGTCCTGCCATGAGACGTCATATGGCCCGCCCGGCTCCGGAGCGAAAGACGTCAAGCCAGCCCCGCGATCGCATCAAGAATTTCTTCGACGGCGGCATGGGTCGTGGCCCACGAGCAGACGAAGCGGACGGAGCCGTCATCAAATCGATAGCAGGCCCATCCGGCCGCGTTCAGGCGTTCATGGGCCTCAACCGGCATCCGGACGAACACCGCATTCGCCTCGACCGGATGCGCCAGCGTGAAGGGCGAGCGGGTGACGATGCCCCTGGCCAGTTTCTGGGCCATCTGGTTTGCGTGGGCGGCACCGGTTTCCCACTCGCCACTCTCCAGCAGGCCCAGCAGGGGCGCGGCGACAAATCGGGCCTTCGAGGCCGTCTGTCCGGCCTGTTTCAGGCGGTTGTCCAGCCGACGGCCCAGGGCCTTGTCGAACAGCACAATCGCCTCCACGCAGTTTGCGCCGGCCTTGGCTCCGCCGAAGACCAGGGCGTCGACGCCCAGTCGTGCGATCTGCTTGAGGTCGAACCCGTGCGCCGCAGCATTGGCCAGGCGCGCTCCGTCCATATGGACGCCGTATCCGCAGGCCTTCACCGGCTCGATCAGGTGACGCAGTTCCTCTTCGAGGTAGACCGTGCCGTATTCGGTGGATTGGGTGAGGGACAGCGCCGCTGGTGGCTGCCTGTGACCCACGACAGGCTCCTCGAGCCAGGCCTGCAGAGCCCTGGATTCGATCTTGCCCGAGAAGCCCGGCAAGCCGATCAGGCCGACCCCCTGCCCGAAGAAGCCCGGAGCCCCGGTCTCGTCGGTGCAGATGTGGGCCGCGTGGTGTGCAAGCACCGCCTCGTGCGGATTTGCCAGCATCGACAGAACGATGGAGTTGGCTGCCGTGCCGCTGAAGACGAAGCGAACGTCGGCGTCAGCGTCCAGTCGCTGGCGGATCTGGTCTGCAGCCCGCGCCGTGACGTCGTCTGACCCATAGGCCCGCGCGTAATCCGTATTGGCCTGGATCAGAGCATCCAGAGCGGACGGGGCCATGCCGGCCGTATTGTCGGACCCGAAGTCGTATCGCATGGCTCAGCCCTCGCTGGATTCGGTGTGGGCGTCACCCGGCGAAGGGTTGCTGCTTGGACTGGTCTGGCTCGCGCGCCTCGTGACCACAGGCATCATGTCCTCTGTGCCATAGGGAACAGCGACCTGATGCGGGAACGGAATCTCGATGTTCGCGGCATCGAGGGCCTCCTTTGCCGCCTGGAACACATCGGCCTTGGTCTGCCAGTAGTCCTCGGATTTCGTCCACGCCTGCAGGGTGACCTCGACCGCGCTGTCCAGCAGGTTGGTCACCCCGGCCCACGGCGCAGGGTCCTGAAGCACCTTCTCGTGCGCACTCGCGGCCGTGATCAGGGCATGACGCGCCTCGGTCAGGTCGCTGCTGTAGCCAACGCTCATCTTCAGCTCCATGCGCCGGGTCTGCTGACCCGACAGGTTCAGCATGGTGTCTGAGAAGACCTTGGCATTGGGAATGACGATCTTGACGTTGTTGGCATCCGACATCTGGGTGAAAAACAGGTCCAATCGGGTGACCTTGCCCACGTTGTTGTTGATGTCGACCAGATCCCCGACCCTGTACGGACGCAACACCAGAAGCATGACTCCGGCCGCGACGTTCGACAGCGTGCCCTGCAGCGCCAGGCCGACCGCCAGGGAAGCAGCCCCCAGAACGGCGAGAATCGATGTGGTCTGAACGCCGAGGCGCTGAAGCACGGCAATGAAGCCGATGATGTAGACGACGACACGCACCACCTGGATGGCGAAGCTGAGGACCGTCGGGTCGTGGCGGAAGCCGCGTACGCGGGACAGACCACGCCGGGTAGCCCTCGCCGCCCATTTGGCCGCAAAGACCGTCGCCACCAGGATGATCAGGGCGATCGCAGTGTTGATCGCGAAGTCGCCGGCGAGGTCAGTCAGACGGGCCAGCATGGCGACATCGAAGGCGGCAGCCTTTTCGCCGGCGGTAACCGCTGCGAGTACGGGAGCAATCGGGGTGGACATGGCGGGGGTTTACCGCACCCCGCGCCGATTTGAACCCTTCTGGTGCCTATTCGATGGTCGTCGCGACCCGCCCGCCTCCGGATTCCATACGTTCAAGCAGCCCCAGGACCGACAACAGCGTGTCGGCTTCACGCGCCGGCTTGTCCCAGCGAATGCGGCTGATCCGCGGAAACCGCATGGCAACGCCCGACTTGTGCCGGGGCGAACGCTGCAGGCCCTCGAAGGCGATCTCCAGAACCATGCCAAAGTCGGGCTCGGCCCGGACCGACCGGACCGGCCCGAACCGGTCGATCGTGTTGTCACGGACGAACTTGTCCAGCAGCTTCAGTTCGTCGTCGGTGAAGCCAAAATAGGCCTTGCCCACAGGCGTCAAAGCGCCTTCCTCAGTCCAGACACCGAAGGTGAAGTCCGAATAGAAGCTGGACCGTTTCCCATGCCCACGCTGGGCATACATCATCACTGCGTCGATGGTGTGGGGATCGCGTTTCCACTTGAACCAGGGTCCCTTGGGGCGCCCTCCCACATAGGTCGAGTCCCGGCGCTTCAGCATCAGGCCTTCAGCGGCACCGCCGACGGGAGGATCGGCACGCAGTCGGCCAAGCGTCTCCCAGTCCGGATAGTCGACGATGGGCGACAGATGCAGCCGCTCATTTCCGTGAGACGCGACAACGGCCTCGAGCCGGGCCCTGCGCTGTTCGAATGTCAGATGGCGCAGGTCTTCGCCCCGCTCCGCCAGCAAGTCATACGCCAGGATGGCCGCCGGATAGGCCGCCATGGTCTTCGCATCGACCGTCTTGCGGTTCAGTCGTTGCTGCAGGTCTCCGAACGGGGCGACCACGCCCCCTCCCCCCGGCTCGGCCCGCCAGATCAGCAGCTCGCCATCGATCGCACCCTCGAATGACAGCCCCGCCATCAGGTCGGGGAAGGCCCCGGATATCTCGTCGCCGGTTCGGGAATACAGCCGGGCCACGCCAGCCTCGCGCACGGCCTGGACGCGGATGCCGTCCCATTTCCATTCGGCGGCATAGTCAGCCGGGTCCAGACGGCTGAAGTCCACGGCCTCGTCGATCGCAACCGACAGCATGACCGGGCGGAAACGGCCTGGTGCATCCCCGCTGGGGCGGTTGGCGCGACCTTCGAGCCAGGCGAACAGTTCGGCATAGGGGGGTTCCAGCGCATGCCAGACCTCCTCGATCTCGGACACGTCAACAGGAGCCAGGCGTGGCAGCCCCTCGCCGCCGTCCGAACCCGGCGTGCCGCCTGTGTTTTCCGGACAGATCAGGGCCGTGGCGGTCTTTGCCAGCCGCGCCGACAGGCCGACCCGGAGGCCTCCTGTGACAAGCTTGAGCAGGGCCCAGCGTCCCTTTGGGGCAAGAGCATCCAGCCAGCCCTCGATCAGCCCCTGCACCTCGCCCCGTTTAGCGGAATTCAGCGCATCGACGACCTCGCCCAGTTCAGGCTCGCGGTTGGCCCGACGGTTCGGATCCCCCGGCCAGATCAAGGCCACCGTCTCGGCCAGGTCGCCGACGTAGTCATAGGACCAGCCAAACAGGACCGGATCGACCCGCGCCTCGACGGCCTTGCGGATCATTGCGGGCTTGGCCGCCGTGAAGCTGAGCTCTCCGGTCAGGGCCGCCAGGGCCCAGCCCCGGTCGGGGTCGGGTGCCGCCCGCAGATAGTCCCGCAGAAGGACAAGTTTGGCATTGCGTGAACTGGTCAGCGATAACCGGTCGAGAAGTTCGGCGAAGGCCCGCACTCTAGTCGGCCTTCCGTCCGTCTCCGATGAAGGCTCCAGCGATCCAGCTGACGAGGCCGGTCACGATCGCCGCCCCCATCCCGGGCCAGAGCCCATCGACAACGAAGCCGTCCAGCAGGACGGCGACCAGGCCGATCGTGGCCGCGTTGACGACCAGCAGGAACAGACCGAGCGTCAGCACGGTGATCGGGAAGGTCAGGATCACGAGGATCGGTCGCACCACGGCGTTGACGACGCCCAGCAGGACCGCCGCGATCACGAGCGTGGTCGTATCCGAAAAGCCGACCCCATCAATCACCTGTGACGCCAGCCACAGGCCGAGCGCCGTCACGACGGCCTGGACGATGAAGCGCAGCATGAAGACCCCTCGATTATTGTCAGTGCCATCCCAATGTAGGGCATGGCAGCGTGTTGTGCTCACAAAGCCATCCAGGAACCGCAGGGTTCCTCACGCGCTATGACGGCACGCCTCCCCGGCCAACACATTCTGAAAGGGATATCCCATGACTGATCAACGCATCCAGGGCAAAGCCGAAGTCCTCGGCGGTCGCCTACAAGACGGTATCGGTGGCCTGACCGGTAACGACCGCCTTCAAGCCGAAGGCAAGCTGAACGAAATCAAGGGCAAGGCCCGCGACGCCTACGGCCGTGTCATCGACGGCCTTGACGGCCTCGTGGAAAAGGCCCCGGCCCAGTACCAGGAAACGGCCCGCAAGGGTCTGGACTTCGCCCGCGCCAAGCCACTGCTCACCACAGGTATTGTTGCCGGTCTGGCTTTGATCCTGTCACGCGCCGGTCGCCGCTAGGCTTCGACGCTCTTACGCAAAAGAAAGGCCCGGGCATCACTGCCCGGGCCTTTTTCGTTTCCGGAAAAGGACGCCCTAGACGGCGGCATCCTCGTCGGCGGCTTCCTTCACCGCCTGGCCACTGGCCGGCTTGATGTCGAAGGCGATCTTGCCGTCCTTCAGCTCGACCTTCACGTGACCGCCACGCGTCAGACGCCCGAACAGGATGTCGTCGGCGAGCGGCTTCTTGATGCTCTCCTGGATGACCCGACCCAGCGGGCGCGCGCCATACAGTTCGTCGAAGCCGTTCTTGGCCAGCCAGTCGGCGGCATCGTCCGTCAGCTCGATCGTGATGTTCCGGTCCGCAAGCTGGGCTTCCAGCTGCAGCACGAACTTGGTCACGACCATACGGATGGTCTCGGCCGCCAGAGGCCTGAACGATACGATGGCGTCCAGACGGTTCCGGAACTCCGGAGCGAACAGGCGCTGGATGGCCTTCTCGTCCTCGCCCTCGACCTTGCCACGACCGAAGCCGATGGAGGCGCGGGCATTGTCGGCCGCTCCGGCATTGGTGGTCATGATCAGGACGACGTTCCGGAAATCGACCTTCTTGCCGACGGCGTCGGTCAGTTGGCCGTTGTCCATGACCTGCAGCAGGATGTTGTAGACATCCGGGTGTGCCTTCTCGATCTCGTCAAGCAGCACCACTGCATGCGGGTGCTGGTCGACGGCGTCGGTCAGCAGGCCGCCCTGGTCATGGCCGACATATCCGGGAGGCGCTCCGATCAGCCGGCTCACGGTGTGACGCTCCATATACTCCGACATGTCGAAGCGGAGCATCTCGATACCCAAAGTCGAGGCCAGTTGCTTGGCGACCTCGGTCTTGCCGACGCCGGTCGGGCCGGCAAACAGGAACGAGCCGATCGGCTTCTGCGGATCGCGCAGACCCGCCCGGGCCAGTTTCATGGCCGAGGAGACCTGCTCGATCGCTGCGTCCTGACCGAAGACGGCCCGGTTCAGATCTTTCTGCAGTTCGCGCAGACCTTCGGTGTCGGTCTTGGAGACCGATTTCGGCGGAATGCGCGCCATCTTGGCGATGACGGCCTCCACTTCCTTCTGGCCAATGACCTTCTTCCGCTTCGATTCCGGCAGCAGCATCTGTGATGCCCCTGCCTCGTCGATCACGTCGATCGCCTTGTCCGGCAGTTTGCGGTCGGTCATGTAGCGGGCCGAAAGTTCCACCGCCGAACGGATCGCGGCGTCGGTGTAGCGCAGCTTGTGGTGACCTTCGTAGGCGGTCTTCAGCCCCTTCAGGATTTTCACCGTATCCTCGACCGTCGGCTCGTTGACATCGATCTTCTGGAACCGCCGGACCAGGGCGCGGTCCTTCTCGAAATGCTGGCGATACTCCTTGTAGGTCGTCGACCCCATGCAGCGAAGCGTGCCCGACGCGAGGGCCGGCTTGAGCAGGTTGGACGCATCCATGGCCCCGCCCGAGGTCGCGCCGGCACCGATGACCGTGTGAATCTCGTCGATGAACAGGATGGCGTTCTCGTGGTTCTCGAGTTCCTTGACGACCTGCTTCAGCCGCTCCTCGAAGTCACCGCGATAGCGTGTGCCAGCCAGCAGCGCGCCCATGTCGAGGCTGTAGATGGTCGCGCCTTCCAGCACGGCCGGGACCTCGTGATTGACGATCTTGCGGGCCAGCCCTTCGGCGATTGCGGTCTTGCCGACGCCCGGCTCGCCCACCAGCAGCGGGTTGTTCTTGGTGCGGCGGCACAGGATCTGGATCGAGCGGTCAACTTCGGCCTGACGACCGATGAGCGGGTCGATCTTGCCCTTGCGCGACTTCTCGTTGAGGTCAACGCAATAGGCTTCCAGCGCCTCACCGCCCTGTTTGACGGCGGCGGCGTCATCGGCCTCCTCGGGCGAAGTGCCCTTGGCAGGCCGCGATTCACCGGCACCGGCCTTCTTAGCGATGCCATGGGCGATGAAATTCACGGCGTCGTAGCGCGTCATGTCCTGCTCCTGCAGGAAATAGGCGGCGTGGCTTTCGCGCTCGCTGAAGATGGCGACCAGCACGTTGGCCCCGGTCACTTCCTCGCGACCGGACGACTGAACGTGGATCACGGCGCGCTGGATGACGCGCTGGAAGCCGGCGGTCGGCTTGGCGTCCTCGCCATCGCTGGTCGCCAGGGCGGCCAGATCAGTGTCGACATAGAGCGTCAGCGCGGTCTTCAGCGCGACCAGTTCGACATTGCAGGCCGTCATCACCCCGGTCGCATCCGGGTCATCGATCAGGGCCAGCAGCAGGTGTTCGAGGGTGGCGTACTCGTGGCGGCGCTCATTGGCGTAGGCCACGGCGCGGTGAAGGGTCTCTTCCAGGGGGCGTGAGAACGAGGGCATTGGGGAGATCCTCTCAGTCTTTTTCCATAGTGCATTGCAGCGGATGCTGGTGACGGCGCGCCGTCTCGACCACCTGGGCGACCTTGGTTTCGGCCACCTCATAGGTAAAGACGCCGCACACCCCGACGCCATGCTGGTGCACATGCAGCATGATGCGGGTCGCGTCTTCGCGGCTCTTCTGGAAGAACCGCTCCAGCACATAGATGACGAACTCCATCGGCGTGTAGTCGTCATTCAGGATCAGCACCCGATACAGCGAGGGCTTCTGAAGCTTGGGTTTTGTTTCGGTGATGGTGGCAGAGCCTGAGCCCTGTCCCTGTCGTTCACCTGGCCGGTTGGATGGCATTCTTGTTCCGTATCGGGGGAGTCGAAACCCTAGATAGGAAAGAATGGACGGTTTTGAAGCCGCGTCCAGTCCCGGCTTCGTGACCGGAGCTCAAAGGTCGCAGGCAAATGCCTAGATCCCGCAGATCAGGGCGTCAGGCCGCGCGGGCGATGACCCGGTTTCGACCCGTTGCCTTGGCCTCGTAAACGCCCTCGTCAGCCCGTTTGAGCAGCGCCTCAGGCGTATCGCCCTGTCCAAGCGAGACCGCAACGCCGACCGAGATGGTGATGTTGAGCGTTTCCTTGCCGCCCATCACACGGAAGGGGACGGAACTGACATCGCGCCGGATGCGATCGGCGATCCGGTGGGCATCCTCGATCCGGGTATCCGGCATTACGACGACGAACTCCTCGCCTCCGAATCGACAGGGCAGGTCCACGGCCCGGACATTGGTCGCCAGCCGGACGGCGAACTCCTGAAGCACCTCATCACCGGCATCGTGACCAAAGCCATCGTTGACAGCCTTGAAGTGATCGATGTCCATCACCAGGACGGCAACCGGATCACCGCCATGATTGGCCCGCTGGACGAGAGCCTGAAGCTGGCCGGTCATGTAGCGACGATTGTGCAGTCCCGTGAGCGCGTCGGTGACCGCCATCTCGAGGGAATAGTCCAGCTTTTCGCGCAGGAAGTCGGTGTAGCGCTTGCGCCTTATCTGCGTCCGTGCCCGCGCAGCCAGTTCTTCCGGATCCACAGGGGACATCAGGATGTCGTTCACGCCGAGTTCCAGCGCCTTGATCAATCGGGGCCTGTCGGTCGGCTCGACAACCGCGAGAATGGGCATGTGGCGGGAGGTTTCGGCCGATCGCGCCTGGGCGACCAGCCTGAGACCGTCAAAGCTCTCAGCGGCGACATTGACAATCATCAGGTCGATCAGACCGCGCGAAGCCAGCAGGGCTGCCTTGGGATCGGTCTCGATGACAGGACGATGCTCGCGGGTCAGTTCATCCGCAATCCGTTGGGCCTGGCGCAGATTGTCGTCGACGATCAGGACCCGTCCACCGGAGCCTCGCAGCCGCCCTGCCCCGTCCGCGTTTACGCCGAGCCTGCGCCCGCTTTCCTCACGCTCGCGCAGTTCGTCCATTACGAGCTTGAGGCGGGTCAGCGAACGCACACGCGCAAACAGGACGACATCGTCCAGAGGCTTGGTCAGGAAATCATCGGCTCCGGCATCGAGACCGCGAATCTTGTCATCGCGTCCATCCAGAGCCGTGACCAGGACAACCGGAATATGCCGTGTATTCGTATCCGCCTTGATCTGCCGACAGGTCTCGAACCCGTCCATTCCCGGCATCATGACATCCAGAAGGATGATGTCAGGCTGTTCCTGGGCCGCCAGACGAACCGCCGTTGCCCCGTCCTGACAGGTCATGACGTCATAGTATTCGATCGTCAGCTTGGCTTCGAGAAGCCGGACGTTCGCCTCGACATCGTCGACAACAAGGATACGCGCTGTCATCCGACCCCCACGGGGACGGAAAGGCCCAGATGTTTCTTCACGGTCTCGAGGAAATGCATCACCGAGATGGGCTTGGAAATGTAGGCCTCACAGCCGCCCTGCCGTATCCGCTCCTCGTCACCCTTCATGGCAAAGGCCGTGACGGCGATGATGGGAATATGCGCCAGTTCCTCATCGTCCTTGAGCCATTTGGTGACTTCCAGACCGCTGATCTCGGGCAGCTGGATATCCATCAGGATGAGGTCCGGCATATGCTCACGCGCCATTCCAAGGGCCGACAGACCCTCGCGGGTCTGCAGAACCTGGTAGCCCTGGGAGTCGAGCAGATCATGAAAAAGCTTCATGTTCAGCTCGTTATCCTCGACGATGAGGACTTTCTTGGACATCATTCCCCTTGCGGCCTGAAATCGCGCTGATACGCGAAGGCACTCGTAGTCAGGCGGGTATCTTTCACCCGCAGTCTTAAATTGACGTGAAGCTCCGGCGCGCGGCTGCAAAAGCTCGTTCGGCTGAACGGCTGTGTTGTGGCACAAGAAAGGAACAGTTCGGGATCAGGAGAGTCTTCCGCTTGGCCATCAGCGCCATCTGCCGCCAATGCACCTGGACAGGCACCGACGCGGTAAAACGCTGTCCGACCTGCGGGTCTCCTCGTGTCATTTGCGATGCCGAACTGGAGCAGCTGACAATCGCGCACCTCGACTGCGACGCCTTCTATGCCTCGGTCGAAAAACGCGACCGGCCGGATTTGCGCGACCGTCCGGTGATTATCGGCGGCGGCGTTCGCGGGGTCGTCTCGACCGCCTGCTACATCGCGCGGCAGTCTGGCGTGGGCTCGGCCATGCCCATGTTCAAGGCCCTGAAGGCCTGCCCGGACGCCGTGGTCATCCGCCCCGACTTCCCTCGCTATGTGGCAGAGTCGAAAAGGATTTTCGCCCTGGTGGGTGCCCTGACACCGCTGGTTCAGACGCTGTCGCTGGATGAGGCCTGGATCGATCTGGCTGGCACGGAGCGCCTGAACGGCGGCCCCCCGGCCTTGCAGCTGATCCGGCTGCAGAACAGGATCGAGGCAGAAACCGGCCTGACGGTCTCCATTGGCCTCGCCCCCAACCGCTTCCTGGCCAAGGTCGCTTCGGAAATGGACAAGCCACGCGGCTTCTCGGTGATCGGCAAGGCCGGGGCGAAGGCCCTGCTCGCCCCACGGCCCGTATCGATCCTGCCCGGGGTGGGGCCGGTCTTCACACGGACCCTGAGGAGCGACGGGTTTGCCACGGTCGGCGATCTGGCCGCGGCCGATCCCCGCGACCTGATGAAGCGGTACGGTGAATGGGGCCTGCGGCTGCACGACCTCTCTCACGCCCGTGATGGCCGAACCGTCAATCCCGACCATGACCGCAAGGGGATGAGCGCAGAGGCCACGTTCAACAGCGACCTGGTCACAGCGGAAGCCCTGGAGGCCGAGCTCTGGCCGCTGTGCGAGAAACTGGCGTCCAAGGCCCGGCGCGACGGCGTTGCGTCACGGGTCGTGGTGCTGAAGCTGCGTCGCGACGACTTCCGCATCGTCACCCGCCGGCACAGCCTTCCCGAACCCGTCCAGACGGCCCGGGCCCTGTTCGCCGTCGGCCGCGCCTTGCTGAAGCCCGAACTGGGCCGGCCCTATCGCCTGATCGGCATCGGCATGGCCGAGGTTGTGGATGCCATCGATACCCCGGCCGGCCTTTTTGCCTCGACCGAGTCGCGCGCCCTCAAGACCGAGACCACCATCGACGACCTTCGCGCCCGGTTCGGTGCCGGAGCTGTGGTCGCTGGACGTGCGCTGAAGCCGCCCGCCGCCTGACGCATTCAGCGAGACTTAAGGCCCGTGTGTCAGGGTGCCGCCATGAAGTCTCGTTTCGATCAAATGCGCCGTCGCGCGGCCCGCTACCTCGGCGTTCGGTCCGTCACCCTTGCACCCCCGCGCGGCGTGTTCAGCCTCAGCTTCGACGACATCCCGGTGACCGCATGGACCGAGGCCGGTCCCATCCTTGCCGAGCACGGCATCAAGGCGACCTACTATGTCTGCGGTGGACTGGCGGGCGGCACGAATCTGGGCCTTCCCCAGTTCGAGACCGAGCACCTGCAGGCCCTGCACGTCGCCGGTCATGAGGTGGGGTGCCATACCTATGAGCACGCCAGTGTCATGGACCTGACGGCTGCGGAGCTGGCGGCAAGTCTTGACCGGAATGCCCGATGGGTCGGCGAGAGACTCGACGGCCACGTCATGACCAGCTTTGCCTATCCATTCGGAGACTGCGGGCTGGGGGCCAAGGCCGTCGTGGCCGGGCGGTTCGAGTTTGCGCGCGGCGTCATCAACGGCATCAACCAGGCTCGCAGCGACCGGCCGTTGTTGAAGGCGATCGGCCTGGAGTCCCGACGGCTGCCGGGTTACGACCTCGAGGCTCTGATGCAGCAGACTGCCGCTTCGCGCGGATGGCTGATCGCCTACGGTCATGACGTCATGGACAGCCCGACAGCCTATGGGTGTACCCCCGACGATCTGGACCGGGTGATCCGGTTGGCGAAGGCCGCCGGTCTGGACATTCTGCCGGTCGAGGCCGGCTGGCGGGCCTGCCGCGTCTGACCGACTGCACCGCATTGTTTGGCGCGGTTGGGTAACCTTTCATCCGAATCAGCCATAGGTTCTTCATGGCCCTTGCCCGAACCGACACGCTGGAAGCCGCCCTCGCCCAGCTCTTCGAGGATCGCGACACCGCGGCCAGCTGGTTCGCCCTGACCGGCGGAGAGCGGCTGTTTCAGGCCGGGGACGCCGCCGACACCCTGTATCTCGTCCGCTCGGGCCGTCTGGGTGTGTTCCGCCATGAGGAGGGCCTCCCGCCGCAGTTCCTTGGCGTCGTGAAGCCGGGCGAACCGGTCGGCGAGATGGCCATGATCGCTGGCCTCGCGCATTCCGCCAATGTCGTTGCCCTGCGGGACTCCGAGATCCTGGCCTTGCCGCGCGAGGCCTTCCTCGATGCCGTGCGGACCCGACCCGACGTGATGATCGAGCTGTCGCGACTGATGCTGCGTCGCGCCCGCGAGACCACGACCGGTGCGGCAGAGCCCAGCGTGTTCGGCTTCACTTCAGCGCGGACCCGGCCTATCCGCCCCTTCGTCGACCGGATCGCCGCCGCTGTCCGCGCGCTCGGGTTCACCTGTCAGGTGGTGGATCACACGGCGCTGACCTCGTTGTCGGAGTGGTTCTCGCGCGTCGAGGACTCGCACGATTTCGTTCTCTACATCGCCGAGCAGGACCAGCCCTCGTGGGCTGCACTCTGCGCTCGACAGGTGGACCGGCTGTTCATTGTCGGCGACAGCCTGACAGTCCCGCCCCCGGTCGCGCCGGGCCGCAGGGGCCTGCCCGATGTCCACCAGTTCACGGATCTGATCCTCCTGCGCGATGCGCGGATGACGCGGCCCGCAAATACGTCCATCTGGCTGGACACGCTGGATCCCGGACGCTGGTTCCATGCCATCGATGGCAATGCAGACGATGCCGCACGGATCGCGCGGGTGCTGACAGGGACGGCGGTCGGCCTGGTTTTGTCAGGCGGTGGAGCCAGGGCCTATGCCCACATCGGGGCCATCCGCGCGCTGCGTGAGGCGGGCGTGACCTTCGATTTTCTCGGCGGCGCCTCGATGGGTGCCGTGATCGCCGCTGGCCCGGCTCTTGGCTGGAGCGATGAGGACCTCGAGGCCCGTATTCGCAAGGCCTTTGTGACGTCGGATCCGCTGTCCGACATCGCCGTCCCGATCATCGCCATGACCCGGGCCGGCAAGGTCGCTCGACTGCTCGAGCAGGCCTATGGCGACGTGGATATCGCCGACCTGCCCCTGCCCTTCTTTGCCGTGTCATCGAACCTGACGACCGGGCGGATAGAAATCCACCGCCGGGGCCTGCTGCGACGTGCCATCCGGGCCTCGATCTCCATTCCCGGCGTGATGCCGCCGGTCGTCATGGACGGTGCCGTGCTGGTGGATGGTGCGGTGATCAAGAATTTCCCGACCGATGTCATGCGGATGCAGAATGCGGGTCCCACGATCGGGGTCGACATGTCGCAGTCGCGCGGCGTCGATGCTCGTGCGCTGGAAAATCCACCGTCATGGTGGCGCTGGATCCTGTCCGGAGCCTGGAGAGGCGGCCCTCCCATCGTCTCGATCCTGATGCGGTCGGCCACGATCACCTCGGACGCGGAACTGACACGGTCGCGAGCGGACACCGACCTGCTGATCCGTCCGGAGCCCACTGGGGCCGATATCCGGGACTGGAAGATCTACGACCCCGTCGTCGCGGCGGGTTACAAGGCGACCGTCCAGATGTTGGCGAAGCTGGAAGGACCGATCGGCATGCTGAGGAAACGACGTGCGGCGGCGATGGCCGCGGGTGGCACAATGGCCGTCGCGGAAGATGGTACCGCCTCTCAGGCTTGAACTGAGGACCTCCGGTTCCACAAACCGGCGCTCTAACCAACTGAGCTAAGGCGGCGCGCTCTTCGCGAGGGGCGGTCTTTAGCGGGCCTGTTCGTCGCGATCAAGCAGACACTGCGCAAGACGCAAAAGGAAACGCCCCGAGGTTTCCCTCGGGGCGCTGGTCTTCGTCTAGGAGCTTCTCAAGTTACTCAGGCACCGGGAAGCGGATCGTCACGTTGAACGACGCATCTCGGGCTGCACCATCCACCGTTGCCGGGGAGAGCTGGCCACGCTGCGCGACCCGTACGGCTGCTCGACCGAACCCTTGACCAGCAGGCTCTTCAGCCGTGACCTGACAGTTTGCCGGACGCCCGTTGGCCTGGGCTGTACAGCGCACGGTAGCCGAACCCCCAATGCCGCGCTCAAGAGCTCGGGCCGGGAAGTCGTCGCCGGTAACGGACGGGCGGCGTGACCACTGGACGTTCGTGATCACCGACGGCCGGACCGGTGCCGGAGGAGCTGGCGGCGGAGGCGGACCGGGAACGATCACGGGGGGGCCCGTGTATTCGACGCGGTCTTCCTTCTTCGTCGGCTCGATCGGAAGGGTCACCGGTGGCGGAGGTGCCAGGGTATTGATGACCGGCGGGCGCACCTGCAGCTTGGGCGGCGGGGGCGTGTCCGGCGGAGGCGGCGGCGGAGGCGGAGGCGGCGGAGGCGGCGGTGCCGGCTCGATCAGCTCCACATCGACCGATTCATCAACGTAGTTGAACTCGTTCAGTTTAAACTTGGTCTGCTGCACGTAGAAGATCAGGATCCCGAACAGGATCGTGACGACCAGGAGCGCGCCAGCCCAGATGGCCGGGGAGACCCCCATGAAGCCCTTCTTGCGAGGGGCATCATAGCGACTGCGATGGTACTCAACAGGTGTGTCTGTCATGGATTACCCGTCTCTACTGCTTTGACGTGTCTTCGCCGACGAGAGCAACGCTGTAGAAGCCGTTGTCCTGCAGGGCGTTCATGACTTGCATGAAGGTGCCGTAGCGGGTGGTCTGGTCGGCCCGGATGAAGATACGCTCTTCATCCGGATTGCGACCGCCAATCAGGCGTCTCAGGTCGTCTCCCAGCATGTCGACACTGGACCGGCCGTCCCCGATGAACACGTCACCATCGTTCTGGATGGAGATGAACACCGGCTTGGGCGGGTTGGTCTGGGGCGGGGCCACGGCGCGGGGCAGTTTGATCACAACCGACACGGTGGCCAGAGGCGCGGCCACCATGAAGATGATGAGCAGGACAAGCATGATGTCCACGAACGGCGTGACGTTGATCTCGCTGTTCTGCTCGACGTGGTACTTGCCGCCCCCGCCACCACCGAGTTTGGCTGCCATCGCGCTTAAGCTCCCTTGTCGAGCTGACGCGAGATGGCGTTCATCAGTTCAGCGTTGAAGCCGTCCGAGCGGGTGCCATAGGCGGCGATACGGGTGTTGAAGTAGTTGTAGAAGATAACGGCCGGGATAGCGGCGAACAGGCCGATACCGGTGGCGAGCAGGGCCTCGGCGATACCCGGAGCAACGACGGCCAGGTTGGTCGTGTTGGACTCGGCGATCCCGATGAAGGAGTTCATGATCCCGTAAACGGTACCGAACAGACCCACGAACGGGCCGATCGAACCGGTCGAGGCCAGGAACATCTGACCAGCCGACAGGCGACCTGCAAGACCCGACTGCACCGCGGACACGGCAGTCTGGGCGCGGAAGAGCGCCGAGTCACGGTGCTCGCCGACAACGTTCAGGCCGGCCTGACGCGACAGTTCGACTTCCTCAGTTGCCGCGGCGGCCATGTCGGCCAGCGGGTTACCGTCGAACTCGTCCGACGCCGCCACCTTGCGCATGTCTGCGATGGTGCGGGCCTGACGGAAGTTCTCGAGGAAGGTGTCGGTCTTCTTGTTCAGCGAACCGAACTCGATCAGCTTGATGATCAGCAGGGTCCACGAGAAAATGGAGGCCAGGATCAGGCCGATCATCACGACCTTAACGATCAGGCCTGAGTCCATGAACATCGAGATCGGGGTGATGCCGCCCGAATGGCCGCCGGCGTCTTCGCCAGCGACGTCTTCGACGGGGGCAGCTTCGGCAGCGACCGGTGCGGTCGTCGTCGGAGCCGCTGTCTCTGCGGCCGGAGCTGTGGCTGCGGCCGGAGCGGCAGCGTCCTGTGCCAGGGCAGGAGCGCCGGCCATCAGCACGGCGGCACCAGCGAGGGCCAGAATGAAGTTCTTGTTACGGTCGAGCATTGTGCGCCAGTTCCTGCTTTTCTTGGGCTGACTATGGAACCCTAGAGACTGGCCGCAACATGCGACCGCCCCTCCATGAAAATCGGTTTGTCCCGTCGTCCGAGCCATCTGGCTCAAACTCCGGAACGTCTCAGTATCGCATCCGGTTGCCCGAAGGTCACCCTGACGATCGACGTGTCGAAGAACAGAGTTCCGCGACACGCCAGACGCTAACTAAAGATGAAAGCGGTCAAGCTCCTTTGGCGAAGCGATCCCGGAGCGTCAAGTCAGAAGGGCGTCTTTTCGCAGCTTCTGCGGTCACAGATCGAAAAAGCCCGCTGCAACACGCTAAAGCGACATTTTCATGATGCCTTGACGGCGGATTATGCCGAGATTGCCTGGCAAGGCGATGGGCCGCCGAAGGCAAACGACCAGGGATTTATCGGGAATGGTGCCTGGGGGCGGATTCGAACCACCGACACGCGGATTTTCAATCCGCTGCTCTACCAACTGAGCTACCCAGGCGCAGGCGTCGTAACGCGAGAGCGGGGTCTATAAGCGAGCCAATCCGGGGTGTCCATCCCGGATTGTGTGACTTTGTTACTCGTCCATCGGCTCATCGTCCGTCGGCTCATCCGCCCGCACCGGGATGGCATAGCTCCCCGTGAACCAGCGGTTCAGGTCGACATCCGCACACCGCCGGGAACAGAAGGGACGATAGGCTTCGACAGCCGGCTTGCGCTCGCAGATGGGACAGAGTGCCATGGATCAGCCTTCCTGGATGGAGCCTTCACCGGCCCTCAGAGCGGGATCGACCACAACGCCAACGCGCGGCCCGAGCTGATCGAGCCAGGCTTTTGCAAAAGCAGCCTCAGCCGTTCCACAGGTTACCCGGTACCGAGGCACGGTTGTGTTCGATAGGAGCGTCGCCCTCGCCTCGCGCACCAGGGCGATGGCCGAGGTCTCTGCTCCGCTGGCAGTATCGTCTGGCAAAAGCGACGAAGATACCGGACGTTCACGCCAGGGCATCGCCAGTTGCATGACGCCAAACCGGTTCAGGGGCCCGTAGACGATCTGCGGATCGGCGCCAAACGCCCCGCGTGCCGCTGCACCGATCGTCTTTGCATCATGGACCGATCCGACCAGATCGATCGCCACCAGACCTCCCCAGCTTTTCAGCCGGATGAGCCGCGCGGCTTGCCGGAGACCTTCGAGATTTGCTCGGTCCCGGCCTTTTCGACCTGCAGTGCCGTCATGATCAATGTCGACTGTGATCATGGCCCGAGTGCGCTCAACCGAAAGATCCAGCCCCAGGTCGCTCAGCAGGAACCGGCTGGACAGGGCCTCTTCCGCTGCTTCCATACCGGCACGGATCGCAGCGAGGCCGGTTTGCAGGCCGGCATCAGGTGCGAGCGCTGCAAGCTGGGTCGCGACGTCAGGGCCGGGCTGCAAAAGTCGCGGCTCTCCCTGCCCCTCGCCCAGCAAGCGCAACGTCGCCCCCTTGGTGCCCCGCGGTTCGGACACGACGATGACGTCAAGCTTCTGGCCGACGGCCAGTTGCTGGCCTTTTGGCAGCGGGAGGAATGCAGGCGACCCCGCCCCAAGGTCAAGGAAGGCCGCCCCTAGTCCGGGATTGATTTCGACGACCCGCCCCACAGACCGGCTGCCGAGCCGAACCGCGATCGGCTCGCGGTCACGCTGAATCAGCAATCGCTCGAACCGGCCGTTTCGTACCATCACGCCCCGCGTCTCACCGGGCGTGTCGTCCAGAAAGACCTCGAGGTCGCTCACGGGTTTCGCCAGCCGACCCCGGCGAGGAGGTTCGTCGTCTCGAACAGAGGCAGGCCCATCACCGCCGGATGGCTGCCCACGATCCTGACGACGAAAGCACCCGCCGGTCCCTGGATTCCATATCCGCCTGCCTTGCCGCGCCAGTCTTGCGTCGCGACGTAGTCTCGTATCTCGGCGGGAGACAGGACCTTGAAGGAGACACGCGTATCGACCACCCGGCTGAGCACATGTCCATGGGCGGCCACCGCTACCGCCGTGAAGACACGGTGATTGCGACCTGACAGGAGGTTCAGGAAGGCTGTGGCCTCAGCCGCATCACGCGGTTTCTCCAGCAGCCGGCGACCGACCGCGACCACGGTGTCTGCGGCGAGGATCACGCAACCCGAAGATCGCCCGGCCACCACTGCGGCCTTGGTTCGGGCCAGCCGGACCGCCAGACGCGATGGCGTCTCGTCCCTGAGCGGGGTCTCGTCAATGTCGGCGGGGTCGATACGATCGGGCACGATGCCCAGTTGCGCCAGCAATTCGATGCGGCGCGGGCTGGCCGAAGCCAGCACCAGATCAGGACGGCTCATGACGAGCCCGTCCTTACTTGAAGCGATAGGTGATGCGACCCTTGGTCAGGTCATAGGGCGTCATTTCGACCAGCACCTTGTCCCCGGCCAGCACGCGAATGCGGTTCTTGCGCATCTTGCCGGCCGTGTGGGCGATGATCTCGTGGTCGTTCCCCTCGAGCAGCACGCGGAACGTGGCATTGGGCAGCAATTCGCTGACCACGCCGGGAAACTCGAGCAGTTCTTCCTTAGCCATGCGGCCTCTCACGCCCCGTGAAGACAAGTCCGGGCGCACGCCGGGCACAGCGTGCGCTTTTCAAGAAGGCGGGCTCATGCACCAAATTGAGCCGCTAGTCGAGTTCTCGTCCCTCTGGCGACACGATGGGGACGAAACGCACATCACCCCCGCCGGTACAGCGCGCAGACCAGGGTGAACAGGCGCCGGGCGGTCTCGTGATCAATGGCGACCTTGCCCTCGAGCCGGGCCGTGAGCAGTTCGGCCCCCTCGTTGTGCAGCCCACGCCGGCCCATGTCGACTGCCTCGATCTGGGTCGCCGAAGAGCCGCGCAGCGCCTCGTAGTAGCTATCGCAGATCAGCAGATAGTCCTTCAGCACCGTCTTCATCGGCGTCAGGGACAGGGCATAGGTCCGGGCGTAGTCTGCGCCGGTCACATCGAACGCCAGACGATTGTCCTGCAGCGACAGCTTCAGCCGGTAAGGGCCCGTGATCGCCTCTGCGGGCTGGAAGCTGTTCTTTTCGACAAGGTCAAAAATGGCGACCCGGCGTTCGTGCTCGATCTCGGCGGTCGCCGACGGCAGTGTCGCCGCATCCAGATCGACGGCTTCAAGCCTGTGCTCGGTCATCGGATGCCTTCTTCGGGAGTGGGCTCGTGAAGATGGGTAGGCGCAACGCGCGCTTCCCAGCGTTCCGAAAGGTCAGCGACCACGACATCCAGGCATTCGACGTCGACCCGCAGGTCTCCCCCGCCCGCGAACATCAGGATCGCCTTGCCGCCCGGCGCTTCCTCGTCGATGAAATGGATGGCCAGCAACTCCAGCGCCGCATCGGGAAGGCGAGGCAAACCCCGGCTCTTGACGGCTGACACGTCACCAAACTGCAGCGCGGCCCGCACCCTTGTCCCGCCGCACTCCCAGCAGAACCGGCTCAGCTGGATTGTCAGGGTCCGAGCCCGTCGTTCCCAGACGATATCGGCAGGACGCAGGATCGAGTCCTGCAGGGCTGCTGAAATGATCGCCAGGTCCTCGCCGTCCTCGGCCAGGAGGCGAAGAGGTGTATTCCCCGCCTTCACAGCCTCGTCGACGGCAGACGCCACATCGGCGTCGGACAGGACGTCAGTGCTCGTCATGATACCCGTGCTGCCTTTCGATCTGCGCGCCGCAGGCCGAGAGCTTTTCCTCCAGCCGTTCGAACCCGCGATCCAGGTGATACACGCGTCCGACCGAGGTTTCACCCTCGGCGACGAGTCCGGCAATCACGAGGCTGACCGAAGCCCTGAGGTCGGTGGCCATGACCGGGGCCCCGTGCAGGAACTCTACGCCATTCACCCGCGCCTCGCCCGCATGAACGGCGATGTCGGCCCCCAGCCGTGCCAGTTCGGGAGCATGCATGAAGCGGTTCTCGAAAATGTTCTCGTGAATGATGCTGGTGCCGTCGGCCGTGGTCATCAGGGCCATGAACTGGGCCTGCAGATCGGTCGCAAAGCCGGGATAGATCTCGGTCGCGATATCGGTCGCCTTCAACCGAACCCCGGGATCGCGTCTGACAATGACGCCGTCATCGGTCGGGGTCACTTCGACGCCGGCTTCGACCATACGGTCGGTCAGCGCTGCAATCAGATCGGCCCTCCCCCGGGTCAGGCGCACCTCGCCGCCCGCCATGGCAGCGGCAACGGCATAGGATCCCATCTCGATCCGGTCGGGGATCACGGACCACTCACCGCCGGTCAGCGAGGTGACACCTTCGATCACGAGCGTGTCGGTATCGATACCCTCGATCCGGGCTCCCATCATGACCAGACAACGGGCAAGGTCGCCGATCTCGGGCTCGCGCGCGGCACGTTTCAGCACCGTGGTGCCCTGGGCAAGGGTCGCCGCCATCAGGGTATGCTCGGTCGCACCGACCGAAACGAAAGGAAACTCGATCTCCGCGCCGCGCAGGCCCTTGGGTGCTGTCGCGGAGACATAGCCCTCGTCCAGCTCGATCAGGGCTCCCAGCCGGGTCAAGGCATCCAGATGCAGGTCAACCGGTCGCGCGCCGATCGTGCAGCCGCCGGGCAGCGAAACCTTGGCATGCCCTGTTCGCGCCAGGAGCGGCCCCAGCACATTGAACGACGCCCGCATCTGCCGCACGAGGTCATAGGGAGCGAAGGTCGAGGTGATCTCCCGCGCATCGAACAGGGTCTCCTGATCGACGCCCTGCCCGGTCTCGGTCACCGTCACGCCGAACTGGCGGAGCAACTGTCCAAGAAACTTCGTGTCGGCGAGACGCGGCATGTTCGTCAGCCGCAAGGGCTGGTCGGTCAGAATCGAGGCAGCCATCAGCTTGATGGCCGAATTCTTGGCCCCGCTGACCGGGATTTCCCCATGCAGCTTATGGCCACCGGTGACGACGATTCTGTCCATGATATCCTTCAGGCACCGGGCGGAGGCCCGGCGGTCGGCTATCTAGCGCGGCACAGGGTCCCCGCGAAAGTCCCCGCCCGCTTCCGGGCCCATGACATTCAGTTGCGCGGCTTGACCCGGACGGGTGCTGCCACCTTGCGCCGTCGCAGATTGTCCCGAAGCGCCGTGGCCAGCCGCAACGCCCGGTCCGCCTTGGCCACCTGCTCCGGCGTCCGGGCCGGAATGGCGGGGATATCGGGCGGGATATCGGGGGTCTGGGTCATGAATACACTCAGCCCCGAGAAAGTTTTCGGATCAAGCCGCTGTTTTGGCTTTCCCCCAGCAATCGCTTTGGCTATACGCCCGGTTCCTCAGATTTCGCCGCCGTAGCTCAGTGGTAGAGCGCATCCTTGGTAAGGCTGAGGTCGTGGGTTCGATTCCCCCCGGCGGCACCATCTGACGAGAAGGCCCGGTCGCGAGACCGGGCCTTTTTCGTTTCCGCATCGAGATCGAGAAAAGCGTTGCTTCAGTCAGCGACGATCAGGGGTGCGCGATCGGCATCACCGTCACGGCGGCTGGACGGCTGCTCCGTCCGGGTCAGGGGTGGAGATCCCAGCGGCCGGCCGGGATAAACGACGCCTGGTGCAAACACCGGAGCGCCATAGCCAAGGCCAAAACCCCGCCCCGTCGATCCGAACCCACCCGGGCCGAACCCACCCGGGCCATAGCCGTAGCCATAACCATAGGGACCGCCATAGCCGTAGCCATAATCGTTCTTCGACTGGCTGTAGCTGAGGTTCAGCCGGCCGGTTTCCCCGATCGGCAGAGACACCGATGCGGAATAGGCACTGAAGTCGCCGGTCCCAATGGCGGCACTGACCTCGCCATGAACCTTGCGGTCGTCGCGTTCCAGCCACGAGCCCTCCCCATCTTCCCCATAGGCTTCGCTGGCCTCGCTCCGCTGGGCGATCCACCGATCGATCTGTTCTGCGGTGGAAAGACCGTGCGGCGTGATTTCCTGGCCACTGACAGCCGGGACTTCCGGGGCAACCGGAGCCTCGGCGCCGACAAGAACGGCTCCTGTACTGCCGACGGGGGCCGTCGTGACGATGCCTTCGGGATCGGACACCGCCAGCGCCGCCATGGCGACGAGAAGACTGTTCAGCATACGCCCTACTCCCTGATTGCCGTCAGCTTTAGCGCATATTGCGTCAAAGATCAGGCCGTTCCGTCGCCTCGCAAAAGTGGATCGGGGAGACGCTCCCCTTCCGGCACAAACGTCAGGGCAATGGAATTGATGCAGTAACGCAAGCGCGTGGGAGCGGGCCCGTCCGGAAAGACATGCCCCTGATGGCTGTCGCAGCGGGCACAGCGGGTTTCGACACGCACCATTCCATAGGCGCGATCTTCGACCGCCCGGACGTGAGCTTCGTCGACGGGCTGGGTGAAGCTGGGCCAGCCGGTGCCGCTTTCGAACTTCGTCGCTGTCCGGAACAACGGCAGCCCGCACTCACGGCAGCAGAACACTCCGGCCCGCTTTTCGTCCAGCAGTGTCCCGCAGAACGGAGCTTCAGTCCCGTGAGCCAGAAGCACGCGCTTCTCCTCAGGGGAAAGGTCCGCCTCGAGTGCCACCCGCTGCGATTCGCTGGGCGGCGTGAGATCAAAGCCTGAAGCGGAGCGAAGGGGTTCAGGATAGGTCGTGGTTGTCATGCAGGAGACATAGGAAGACGACGCGCAGGTGCCAACCCGGCCACTCGCCAAAGGGGCGCGTGACCGGGTCGCAGGCTAACGTCGCGGCCTACTGGAACAGGCCACCGACCCAGGCCCGCACGGCCGCCTCGTCCGTCGGGTTGCCGGTGTAGGCAAGGCCCTGGCCCGGGACATAGGGCTGGTTGGCCCGCGCACGGGTCGTCCAGGCCTTGTGACCATAGCTGAGGTCCGCATAGTTCGATGGCAGGCGCAGTACGGTCGGCTCGATGTAGATCGAGTCCGTCGCTGTGGTCGACCCCGCGATGCGGACGTTCGGCAAGCGGCTCAGCAGGTCCAGAGTGTCTAGGCATCCACCGGCACAGCCCGCATCGACCAGTACGACGATCGGTCCGGCCACTGGATTGGCCGCACCGGTGTCGGCGACAGCCGGTCGGCCCGGCATGGTGAAGGACGTCTGGCCGGCTGCGATCGCCGTGTCGAAGGCTGCGACGATGGCAGCCGTCTGTTCGATCACCGGGCCGCTCTCCTGAACGAAGCGGGGATCCGCCTGCATCCGGCCCAAGGTATCAGCAAACCATTGGCGGTTGGCGGGCGTCGCGCGATAGGTCAGCGTTCCGGCGTCCGGCTGGCGGCTGACCGTGAACTCGGGCGTCCAAATGCGATTGGCGAGGCCGTAACCACGCGCCGTCGCGTTGACCGAAGCGCCATTAGCCCCGCGAAGGTCAATAACGGCTCCCTGAGGACCGCGAATGGCGGCAATCTGACCCTCGACCTGACCGAAGAACGCATCCCAGCCGGCATCATCGGCCAGCGAATGCATGTGGATCCACGGGCGTCCGTTGACCTGCTCGACAGCGAGATCGGTCGTCGGAACATAGATCGTTGCGCGATAGGCCGCCTCCATGCCCGCAGCATCGCCGACCTGATTGGTCAGGCGGAAATCGCGGTCCCTCCGGTTGACCGTGAACTTGCAGCTGGCGGGCGTGCCGCCGCCGAACGGATTGTTGCGGTTCCAGGTGAGATATGGGGCCGACAGAACGCGACCGGCCTCGGTTGTGAGGTCTCCCTCCCAGCCCGCCAGACGCCGGGTGACCATGTCTGCAACGGGAATGGTATCGCACTCCTTCAGCACCGCTCCCAGCGGGGGCAGACCGCGCACGCCAGGCTCGACGTAGGAAACGACGTACTGGCCGTCCTTCCAGGCGGTCGTAAACCCGGCCCAGCCGATGCCGAACCAGGCGGGCTGTGGCTGATAGGTCGGCCGGATGGTGATGTTGGCGTCACGGAAACCCCGTGCATAGTAACGCATCAGATAGGCATGGCTGTCGCCGCTGTTGACGCGGGCTGCCTTCTCGCGGGCGTCCGCCAGTCCGGCATCCAGCCAGGCCCGGAATGCCTCGCTGGCCGGCCCGGGCACCACGGCAGCCGGGTGATTGTCGCGCAGGGCCGCATGGGCAGCGGTCAGATCCTGCTCGGCCAGTTGCCGGAAATTCTGGGCCGAAGCCGTCCCTGAAAGACCCAGAAGCAGGGCGGCGGCGGAAACAGCGGTCAGAAGGCGCGTCATCTGGGGAGCTCCGGACGTCAAAAGGGGAGAGGCCGGTGTTAAAGCCGATCCGCACCCTGATTGCCAACCCAGAACGACAGGATCGTGAACCCGGTTTACTCCACTGTCTGCCTTCCCTAATCCGGAGCGAAACTAGGACCCGGGTTCGCATGTTCTCCAAGATTCTGATCGCCAACCGTGGCGAGATCGCCGTCCGCATCATCAAGACGGCCCGGCGCATGGGAATTCGGACCGCACTGGTCCATTCCGATGCCGACACGGGATCGCTGGCTTACGAGATGGCCGACGAGACCATCCACATCGGCCCCGCACCCGCAGCCCAGTCCTATCTGATCCAGGACAGGATCGTGGACGCGGTCCGCCGGTCGGGCGCGGAGGCCGTGCACCCCGGCTTCGGCTTCCTGTCGGAGAACCCTGTCTTCGCACGCCGCCTCGAAGCCGAAGGCATCACCTTCATCGGACCCAATCCACACGCCATCGAGGCCATGGGCGACAAGATCACGTCCAAGAAGTTTGCCGCGGAAGCCGGGGTCTCCACAGTGCCGGGCCACATGGGGCTGATCGAATCCAATGCCCATGCCATCCAGATCGCCAACGAAATCGGTTATCCCGTGATGATCAAGGCCTCCGCCGGCGGCGGCGGCAAAGGCATTCGCGTTGCCCATTCGGACGCCGACATGGCGGAAGGCTTCGACGCGGTGAAGGCTGAGGCCCTGACAGCCTTTGGCGATGACCGCGTCTTCCTCGAGAAATTCATCATCGACCCGCGCCACATCGAAATTCAGGTGCTGGGTGACAAGCATGGCAACATCGTCAGCCTGTTCGACCGTGAGTGCTCGATCCAGCGCCGTAACCAGAAGGTCATCGAGGAGGCCCCCTCCCCCCTGCTGGACGACGTTACGCGCAAGGCGATGTCGGATCAGGCCATCGCCCTGGCGCGCGCCGTGAACTACGACTCTGCGGGCACCGTGGAATTTGTTGCCGGTCAGGACCGCAGCTTCTTCTTTCTGGAGATGAACACGCGCCTGCAGGTCGAACATCCGGTTACGGAATTGATCACCGGCGTCGATCTCGTCGAACAGATGATCCGCTCTGCCGCAGGCGAGTCCCTGCCTTTCACCCAGGACCAGCTGGCCATCAATGGCTGGGCGATCGAGAGCCGCATCTATGCCGAGGATCCCTATCGCGGCTTCCTGCCGTCCATCGGCCGCCTCGTCCGCTACGATCAGCCCGAGGAAGGTCAGCAGGACGGCTATGTGGTCCGCAACGACTCCGGTGTCCGCGAGGGCGACGAGATCTCGATGTTCTACGATCCCATGATCGCCAAGCTGAACACCTGGGCTCCAACCCGCATTGCCGCCATCGACGGCATGAAACGGGCGCTGGAAGATACCCATCTGCAGGGGGTTGGCCACAATGTGCCGTTCCTCGCTGCCGTGATGGACCAGGACCGGTTCCGGTCGGGACACCTGTCCACCAGCTATATCAAGGATGAATTCCCTGACGGCTTCCAGGGTGCAGAGCCGAATCGTCGTCAGCTCGACATCCTGATTGCTACGGCCGCGGCGATGAACGAGATCCTGACCGAGCAGTCCGGCGACCCTTCCGACCGCACGGACTGGATCGTTCTGGTCGATCGCCAGGCACACGGCGTGTCCCTGGGATATGATGACGACGAGGCCCTGACGCTGGATCTCGCGGGCGAGGACCGGGCGCTGCGGCTATCCGAGATCGACTGGCGGCCGGGTCTGGCCCAGTTTCGCGGCATGCTCGACGACTCCCCCTTCACCGCCGAGGTCGCCCGCATCGCCGATGGGTTCGCCATCCGCACGGGAGCCGCAAAGGCCCGTGTGCGCGTCCTGACGCCCCGCATGGCCGAGCTTTTCGCCCGCCTGCCCGAAAAGGCGGCCGCCGATACATCCAAACTGATCCAGTCGCCCATGCCGGGCCTCGTCGTATCGATCGCGGTCGAAGTGGGCCAGGAGGTCAAGGCCGGGGAAACAGTCGCCGTCATCGAGGCCATGAAGATGCAGAACATTCTCCGCGCCGACCGTGACGGAGTGGTCAAGACCGTTGGTGCCAAGGCTGGCGACCCGGTCGCGGCTGACGACGTTCTGGTCGAGTTCGCCTGATTGCGAGGGCATCGCGGATCACATGGAACGAGGCCTAGAGCGTTCGGGATCTAGACCACGGTCCCGAACACCCGTCCAATGCCAGCGGTCAAGGCCATGGCCAGAGCACCCCAGAAGGTGACGCGCAGCACCGCCCGGACGACGCCCGCTCCGCCCGCCTTCGCACCCAGTCCGCCCAGCAGGGCGAGGCCGACGAGAGCGGAGCCTGACACGAGCCAGACCAGAATCGATGCTGGCGCAAGGGCTACGACGACCAGCGGGATCACCGCTCCCAGGGCAAAGGTCACTGCCGAGGTCAGGGCCGCCTGCACCGGACGCGCCGTCGTGTGCTCCGAGATTCCAAGTTCATCGCGCGCATGGGCCCCGAGAGCGTCGTGGACCATCAACTGCCGCGCGACCTCGAGAGATGTCTCCGGGCTGACACCCCGGCTGCGATAAATGCTCGCCAGCTCGCGTGTCTCCGCCTCCGGATCATCCAGCAGTTCGGCACGCTCGCGGTCCAGATCCGCTGTCTCGGTGTCTGACTGCGAGCTGACAGAGACATACTCCCCCGCCGCCATGGACATCGCACCCGCAACCAGACCGGCGACACCGGCCACCAGGATACCGGTCTTGCCCGTTCCGGCCGCGGCAACACCGACGACCAGGCTGGCTGTCGACACAAGTCCGTCATTCGCCCCCAGAACGGCAGCCCTCAGCCACCCGATCCTCGCTACCAGATGCCGCTCCGGATGACGCTCTAGTCGGCTCATGGTCGATCCTTCCTGCCGCAACGGGCAACCCGTCATGGTCCTCTCCCACGGCAGCACAGCGACCGCCACCTCAAGCGGGATTCAGGGCGAACTACAGAGCATTAAGACCGGTGTCGGGGCCGTGTCCCGAAATGCCGCGCCATCGGGCCCAAACAAAAAGGCCCCCCGGTCTGCACCGGGGGGCCTTCCTTGTTTCGGTCGATCGCTGGAGGTTAGGCCAGGATCTTGGCCACGACGCCGGCGCCGACGGTGCGGCCGCCTTCACGGATGGCGAAGCGCAGCTTCTCTTCCATGGCGATCGGGGTGATCAGCTCGACGTTCAGCTCGGCATTGTCGCCGGGCATGATCATCTC
>NZ_JACHOR010000001.1 GCF_014199945.1 Brevundimonas variabilis | reverse complement strand
TCGTCAGCACCGAAGGCGTAGCGCAGGCCCAGGGTCACGGTGTGGCTCTGGTCGTAGTCGCCTTCGAAATCACCCAGCGCCGATCCGGCGGTCGATGTGAAGGTGCGGAACTCCATGTCGCCCGTCAGGTAACGGTATGTCAGGTCGATGTTGGCGCGGTCACCCACGGCATACGACAGGCCGGCCAGGGCCTGGGCTGCGAACTTGGTCGAGCTGTCGTCGGCGGCGAAGGCGGGAGCGCCGACGCGGTTGGGCTGACGCAGGATGCCGACGGTATCGGTGTTGACGCGGTTCACACCGACGCCGAGGCCGACGAAGGGACGCACGCCCCAGTACTCGCCGCCGATGTCATAGATGACATTGGCCATCAGGGTGGTGGATTCGATGTCGCCGTCCGGCGAGAAGCAGCCGCCCGTTGCCGGGGTGACATTGCACAGGCCCGACGGGGCGTTGTTGTTGGTGCGACGCACGGTGCCGATGTCGCCCGAGCGGTAGCCGCCCTCGAGCTCGACACGCCAGTTCGGGTTGAAGCGATAGCCCAGGCGCGCAAACGCAGCCCAGCCGTCGTTGACTTCCCAGTTCCAGTTGACGCCCGTGGTCGAGGACTCGGTGTTGATGTCGTCGATGACGTGATAGCCGGCGTCAACCGCGCCGTACCAGCCGTCCGGCTCGGCCGAGGCGGCACCGGCCGAAAGGGCCAGCGCCACGGCAGCTGTGGTGGCCATGAATGTGGTCTTGGTGAACATGGGGGTGAGCCCTCCGCAGTAGATTGATCATGCGGCGGTCTCCCCGCCAGTGGCCGTCCTTATCAGCGTTGCCGTTGGCGGTCGAGAGTGAAACTCGGCTGATTTCAACGAGCGAGCCCATCGTGGCCATGATGTTACAGCAAAAATTTCAACGAACAGCCGGTCGATCGCCTCCAAACCGCCTCAACCCGCCATTCATAGGGGCGTGGAGGGTTCGTTAACCTCGACGGCGGATTCTGCGCCGTGCTAACTCGGCCTCGTGAGCGCCTTGATGATCCCTGCGACCCTCAATGACCTGAATCGCGGCAAAGGCCTTGCCGCGGACCGGTTGCGTTCGGGCGGAGCCGATGTCTCAGGCCACGCGAACCAGGGCCTGAATGGGACAAGGCCAGAATGACGGACGCTCCCATTTTCCGGCACGCGCGCATCATCAATGCTCTGGTCATGCGCGAAATGAACACGCGCTTCGGCCGCGAGGGCATTGGCTTTGTCTGGCTGATCGCCGAACCGCTGGCCTTCTGCTTTGGCATCCTTACCCTATGGATACTGACAAAGCCTGCATACGAACACGGCGTACGGATCGCGCCGTTTGTCATGACCGGTTACATGTCGATCATTCTCTGCCGCCACTTCATTTCACAGGCTGCGGCGGCCCTTCAGGCCAATATGGGGCTCATGCACCATCGGCAGATTTCACCGACCCACATCTATGTCGCGCGGGCCTTTCTGGAATTTCTTGGAGCCACCGCTGCTTTCATCGTCGTCTACGTCGTCCTGCTGGCCCTTGGTCAAGTCGAGTTGCCGAAAGACATTCTTCTCGTCTATGGCGGCTGGCTGCTGCTTGCATGGATCGCGCAGGGCTTTGCACTGATCATTGCCGGGCTGAGCATGCGCTTCGAAGCCATGGAACGCATCGTTCCGCTGTTGAGTTACTTGCTGATTCCGTTTTCAGGCGCCTTCACAATGGTGTCTTGGTTGCCTGAAGAGTTCAGGAAGATTTTTCTGTACATCCCCTTTCCTCACGCCATCGAGATGTTGCGCGCCGGTGTTTTTGGGGAGTTTGTAAAAACCTATTATGACCCCGGATATGCCTTCCTTGTGGGTTCGGTAATGATCGCACTGGGACTTTTGCTGATATCGATCAGTCGCAACCGCATCGACGTCGAATGATCACGCTCCGAGTACAAACCCCGACATACCGCGCTTGCAGAGCCCGCCCGACGGATAGACCATGACTGAAGCCAAGCTCAACTATGTGGGTCCGATTCCCAAGGCCCTGACCTTCGAAAGGGCGAAGCCCCCCCTGTGGCGGCGGCTTCCGCTCGGCTTCCTGATCCTGGTCCTGCTGCCTACCGTAGTGGCGGCGGTCTATTATCTTCTGATCGCCTCGCCTCGTTATGTCTCAGAGGCTCGCTTCCTGGTTCGCGCACCGAACCAGAATGTCCCTTCGTCGTTGGGGGTGGCCCTGCAGGGCGTCGGCATCTCGTCCGGCCAGACGGATGCCTTTGCCGTTCATGAATACATTTCTTCACGGGACGGGCTGAAAGCGCTGACCCAGCGGTATGACGTCGAGGCGATGCTGGCTCCGCCCGGTGCCGACTTCCTGTCCCGCTATCCACGTCCGGGCGAAGCCGACACCTTTGAAGGGCTGTACAAGGCGTTCCAGCGTTTTCTGACGGTGGGCTATGATTCGACAACGGGACTGAGCACGCTGCGGGTTGAGGCCTTCAGTGCACGCGATGCCCAGGCCATGGCCGAGGCCCTGCTGAGCAGCGGCGAGTCCCTCGTCAATCGTCTGAACGAACGATCCAACACAGATGCCGTGGCCAATGCCCGCCTGTCGCAGGAAGAGGCCCGGACCAGACTCTCGGAGGCCCAACTCCAGCTCGCTGCCTTCCGTAACCGCGAAGAGTTCATCGACCCGACCCTTGCCGCGCGCGAGGGATCCGCGCTGATCGGGGGTCTGCTCTCGACCGTCGCCCAGTTGCAGGCGGAGAGAGCCCAGGTCGCCGCAGATGCGCCGTCCAGTCCCCAGTTGCCGACGATCGATAGCCGGATTGCGGCCTACCAGCAGCAGATTGCCACCGAGCGCGCCAAGATCGCAGGCGGCCAGGAGTCCCTGGCTCCCAGGATCGGGGCCTATGAAGACCTGGTGGCACAACGCGAATTTGCCCTCGCTGAACTGGAAAACGCCTCTGCGGCCCTGCTGGTCGCGCAGCAGGAAGGTCGGCGCCAGAGCCTTTATCTTGAGCGCGTCGTCAGCCCCAGCCTGCCAGACGAAGCCGAAGAGCCCCATCGGTGGCTCGCAATCCTGACCGTCTTTGCCACGATGATGCTGATCTATGGCGTGGGCTGGCTGATCTGGGCCGGTGTGCAGGAACACCGGCAAGTCTGATGACGCATGACGCCCTGATCCTGGCTCCGCCGGCCCCACCAGGCCTGCGTGTGGCGGACGTATCCAAAACCTATCCCACGGGCCACAGGCCCGTATTTTCGGGACTGAATTTCGATCTCGACCGATCGGGTCGGCTCGCCATTCTCGGACGCAATGGTCAGGGGAAGTCGACACTGATCAAGATGCTCGGTGGGGTCCTGCCTCCCACTTCAGGGCAGATCGACTGGCAGATGACGGCGTCATGGCCAATCGGCTTTGGCGGGGCATTCCAGGGCAGCCTGTCCGGACTGGACAACATCAAATTCCTCTCGCGTCTCTACCAACGTCCGATCCATGAGATGATCGGTCGGGTCGACGACTTCGCAGAGTTGGGTCGGTCGCTCAGACTTCCCGTGAAACACTATTCCTCGGGGATGAGGGCGCGTCTGGCCTTTGGCCTGTCCCTGGCGATCGAGTTCGACTGCTACCTTATCGACGAGCTCATGGCGGTCGGGGACGCACGGTTTGCCCAGAAATGCCAGGACGAGCTGTTCACTCATCGCGGCGACCGGGCCTTTCTTATGGCCTCGCACGATACGAACATGATCGCCCACTATTGTGATCGGGCCCTGATCATCGAGAGTGGCAAGGCCAAGATCTTCGAGGATGTCCATGAGGCCGTGGATATCTATACTTGGCTGCGCGCCGCATGACGATCCCGCAGCGGCTCTGTGTGCTGCAGTTCCCGTCCCCGACCGAGATTGCCTGGACGACGGCGATCCGGGCCCGGGCAGAGAGCCTGGGCTGGACCACTCATGATCTGGCTGTCCCGTCGGAGTGGCCAAGGTCGCACGATCGATCGGCGGTCTATTTTACGACGGGGATCCACGGGGCGGAAACTCTGGACCCTACGCACTGGATCGTCCTTACCGAGAACACTTCGACCTCCGCCGGCCTGGTGAGCGGCGTCCTTGGTGTATCCCAGTACTCTCACGCCAGCCTCGTTCACACCTCCATTCGCCTTGCCTTGTCCGCGAAATTCGCCAGCCAGAACGCACAGGTCGATGTCCTGGACGCCAGAGCGCTCCGGCTCGATCTCCCCGGCCTGGGTCAGGTCGAACGCGCGGCCGTTGACGACCTGGACCTCACCGCTCCCGATCATCGACCCCTGCAGATCTTCGACCGCCTGCCCATCCCGATCGGAGCATCCGCCGATTGGGAGCCCGGCATCTTCAACTACCCTCTGGGCCAAGCGATGGAGGGCGGGGCGTCGGACATGGACCTGACCGGGCGTGCGCGCGTGCTGGTGTTCGGCCCCTTCGTCTACCTGCCCGAGGGATCCTGGACGGTCAGCATCAACCTGACGGTCGACCCAATGAATGGCCGCGTTCCCTTGAGATTCGACTGGGGCGACGAGGGCGATTTTGTGTCGCACAATGTCTTTGTGACCAGGCCCGGTCAGTACACGATCACGCTCGCCCGCGACTGGGTAGCGGTCACCCCTGCCCAAATCCGCATCTGGCTGACCCAGCCGCTTTTCCAGGGGCGACTGATCTTCGAGGGGTGTCACATTTCTCGCGCGCCCGACGACACGCCGGAAACCACGTCGGTCTAGGCTTTATCCCAACGGCAATGCCCCTCGCAGGCGGGATCTGACCGTAGCGTCACGGGCCCGCTGGAGTGGTGGACTGGGGGATGGGCGTCTGGGCTTCACCGGAGGTCGCCTGGGCGAAGGCGCGATCAAGCGCTTCGATGCGAACAAACTGAAGGCCCGTCGACGGGGCCGGCTCGGGGCGACGTTCAAGGCTGCCTGGCGTCGCATGACCGGGTTTGGCGGCACCATAGAAGATATGGGCCCCGATCTGGCGAACCCGCTCCAGCCGCTGACCCCAGGTCGGGCGGACGTAGTTGGCGTGATAGTTGACCGAGGTTCTGGGCAACAAACCCGATCGACCGGCATGCACTTCGCGTGCGATCCGCTCGGCCCGTGACCAAGCCGTCCGGTTGATTGCACCCCGGCCGATCGAGCCATCGCAGGTGAAGGTGAACTGACAGGTCCGGCTGTTGCGCTGATAGACCACCTTGCAGATGTCGCGCGGATAGTTGCCGGCCCGAGAGCGATTGATCACGACCTCGGCAACTGCGGCCTGTCCCTCTTCGCTCTCGTTGCGGGCTTCATAATAGATGGCCTGTGTCAGACACTCGATGGGATCCGCAGGCACGCGCGGCATGGTCACGAGATCCAACCGGGGGGCCCTGTAACCCCTCGCCCCGGACGTCCGCTCAAACGATGAGGTGGTCGGCGGCGGTGCGATCGTGCCCGAAGGCTGTGGCTCGAAAGGCAGGGCCGGTTCGGGGCGCGCGGAGCCTCCAGACCCATTTCCATCCGTCCGGGAGACAGGCTGTTGGCGCTCAGCCCTTGTCCTGACCGGAACCGCAGAGTGACGAGCGCCATCCTGCAAGACAGGCTTCCGGTCGGTGCGGGTCCAGTTGACAATCCGGGCCTCGAGCCGGGCCCGCCGGTCTGCATCGGTGACGACCGGTTCAGCACGCGGCGAAGGCGCGCGGGTCACCGGACCGGGCTGGCGCGCAGACTGGGCATCCGTCGTCAGGATCGCGGCCCAGAAGGCAACGATCAGTCCAAGAACCGTGATGATCGAAACGATGGTGCGCAAACAACTTCCCCAAAGGCACCGAGACATAGCAGGCGCCGGATGCGCCTCCAAGCGAAGCCGGGGCGGTTGCATGACGGAAAGGGTTGGGACCCGCCGCAACAGGCGGTAGGAAGGCCCATGGTTCCGCCATTGCACCCCCGCAGCGGGTTTTCCCTGATCGAGGCCCTCGTGGTGCTCGCCATCGGCGGGATGGCTCTGGCGATCATCTTCTCCATCGGGATCAAGGCCGGCGACACCGGGTTCGGACTCGGGCGACGGGCCATGGCGGCAGCGGACACCGAACTGTCGACCAATGACCTTCGCAGTCTCTTGCGCAGCTATTCCGTAAGGCCTGCGGGGTCCTTCGTTGAGGGGGTCGATCGTCCCGTCGAGGGAACGTCCACACGATTGGTGGGAGAGGCCGTGATGGAACGGGCGACCCAGTGTGCGCCCCAGGGATGGGCTGGCGAACTGGCGCTGGAGATCGAACAGCGCGACGGGCTGATTTCCGTCGTCTGCCAAGCCAATGGCCGTCGCGTGACCCTCGCGTCCGGCCCCGGAGCGCGGGGCGGGTTCCAGTATTCCTCCGACGCCGGCTCGACCTGGTCCGACACCTGGCGCACGGCGCAGGGAGACCGCTTTGCCGAGCCCCGCTCTGCGCGGGTCTGGATCCGCCTTACCGGACCAGGAATGCAGGACATTGTCGAAACCGCCGGATCGGGCCGGCCACAAACCTGGGCGCGCGATGATCTCGACTAGGCTACGTCCCCGCGCCGGGTTTGCACTTCCGGCTGTGCTCGCCGTGACCGGGGTGGTGACCCTTGTCTTTCTGGTGGCCATCACGGCCCTCGCCAGCCTCAATGCCGAGGCCCGATCGGCACGTGACCGCATCCGGTTCATGCAGGGCGCGATGACCGCCGAGGCCGCGATTGCCTATCTGGCGGCGACCAATCCGATCGATAGCCAGAGCATCGTCATCGGGGGACAGCGCACGCTCGATGTGTTCGACACAGCCAGCCTGGCCGAAGACGCAAACGCAGGCGTCGGCACACCGAGCCATCTTCATCTGGACGGGCGCTCCTACGACCTGGCCGCGCCCCAGTCCCTGACGATTCAAATTCAGGATCAGGCGGGCCTGATCAACCTGGCGGCACTCGACTCGTTTGCCCAGCGTCGCCTTTTCGGTCTCATCGGGGTCGCGGAAAACGAGGCACCGCAGTTGATTGCCGCTTTCAGGGATTATGTGGACACCGACGATCTGCGCCAGATCGACGGCGCCGAGGCCGCGCAATACGGTACAGACGGCCCGGCAAATCGCCCGTTGCGCCGGGCAAGCGAATGGCTGTCGGTGAAGGGAGCCCGGGCGGCGGTGGATCCCGCATTATGGCGCCGGATCCGGCCGGACCTCGTATATGATCGGACGTCGAACGGCGTGAATGTGAACACCATGACGCCTGCAGCCATCGCGGTCGTGTTCGGGCTTTCTGCGGAACAGGCCCAGGCCGCGATCAGGGCTCGTCGTCAGGCTCCGTTCCTGTCGATCAACGCGTTCGAAACCGTCACCGGGCAAGCCAACCTTGGTGATCCTGAGCGTGTCTATACCTTTCCGACGCGGCGAATGGTCTATACCATTCATGACAGTCGTTCGCCGTGGACCTACAGAGGCCGACTGACCCTGACGCCCACTGGCAACGAACAACCCTTCTGGATTGACCAGACCGAACAGACGGAGGCTCCACGGCGAGCCGTGGCCCCCAAAACCGATGCAACTCCCTTTCCTGATCCCACGCGTTGAGCGGCTCCGCGCCGATGGCGAACTGACCCGTCTGCGGTCTCCGACTGCGCTCGGGGGCCTGAGATCGCCGATCGTTCTTCTGGCGCGGGACCTTTGCACATTCTCCCTGTTCGAGACCTCCGGCCTGCCGAAGAATCGTCGTCTTCAGGCTGCCCGGCTTCACGCACGGGCAGCGTCTCCCTATGTCGCCGGCGGATCACGCCTGATCCGCTGCGGCACTGATTACGGCGTCTGGTGGTGGGATCTCGAGCGGATCGCACCGCTGCTGGCCAGTCGGGCGATCGCCAGCACGGCTTCGCTGCGGCCGGAAACCCTGGCACAGCCCACAGGCAGGGGCTGGCGCATTGTTCAGCTGAAAGAGGGCTTCGAAGCCCAGTACTGGTCGCCCGCTGGCCTGATGGCATCAACCTGGCGCGCCGACCGGTTCGATCAGCCAAGCTGGAGTGCGTTCATCCGCCTGGTCCGGGGAGCCGATCCCGCTCCCGAGCTTCCCCCGATCCCGGTGAGTCTGCCGATCGCGCCTGACAGCGAAGCCTTTTCGCTGGTCATGGCCGAGCTCAGCCGAAATCAGGTGATGGGCCTTGCGGCCGGCAGCGCGGCAACCGTGCTGGCAGGATTCACTGTCTTCCTGCTGGGTCAGGGCCTGGCGCTCCGCTCGGACGTCGAAACGATACGGGATGAAACAGAAGCGCTTCGCCTCGCAACCCCTCGCGCTGGCCTGACCGCAAGGCTCGAGACCGATCGTCAACGACTGACGGCCTACCGGCAGGTCGAGGAACGCACCAATCCCCTCAGCGCCACCGGTGCCGCGATCGCGATCGTCAGTCTGTATGATCTGACACCCACGGCGGTGGAGGTGCTCGATGGTATTCTGACCCTGACCCTGCCCTATGCGGCGGGTCGGCGTTCAGACGAGCTGGTGGCCGAGTTCGAGGGTTCGGGCTATTTCTTCGACGTCAGACCACGCTCCGATGCGGCCGGTCAGTCCCTGATCATCGAGATGCAGGTGCGCGAGGCGGCACCGCCCCTGTCACTGAACGAATGAACCGGCAGTCATCGGTCAGCGTCCGGAGAGTCATCACGACGCGGTCCTGGTGAACCAGATTGGCGGACGTGATCGAGCACACGCCGCCCTCCGCGATCTCCAGTGCCGGTGCCATCGTATAGGTCCACGGATCGCGAAGCTCGAGCACCCTGTCCAGATCCCGATCTGGCAGTTCCTCTCCCGCTGGCTGAGGCAGGGCCTCCGCCGCAGCCGGATCGAGGATGCGAAGGGGCTCGCCGGTCCGGTTCGCCTCGCGCCGCAGGTCCGACACCTGCTTCTGAAAATCGAAGAACACGGCGTGCGCGGTCGCCTGATCAAGCATCCGGGACATGCTCGGCATGATGACGGCTGTGCTGAGCGCGAAGATGACCAGAACCACCAGGATCTCCATCAGGGAGAAGCCGGCCCGATGATCTGGTCTAGCGCGCCTGATCGGAGTTGACATCGGCATTCACGCCCTCGCCGCCGACGGCTCCATCAGCACCATAGCTGATGACGCGCGCCCTGGAATCCGGCGCACCGGGGGCCCCGGTCGCGTCGGCGGGCGGCGGGACATAGACATAGGGGCGGGCCCACGGATCCGATGGCAGCGCCTTGTCCAGATAGGGGCCCGCCCAGCCCGCAACCTGGCTCGGATCCGCCTGTATCAGGACATCCAGCCCCTCCTGCTCGGTCGGAAGGCGTCCGATATCCAGGCGCATGGTCTCCAGCGCGGCCTCGAGCGACCGGATCTGCAACCGCGCGGTTGTCGTCTTGGAACGGTCCAGCTGGGCGAACAGCCGGGGGCCGACCACGGCGGCGATCAGGGCAATGATCGCCAGAACAACCAGAATTTCCAGCAGGCTGAAACCGGATCGCGATGATCTCGCGTGTGACGGGCGTGCACGAACGAACGTCTTGAGAGTCGATAGAAACTGCAGTTTGTAGTGGAGCACGGGACGACCCTTGAAACTCTGAGCTATTACAGGGTTTAGCGGCCTGCTATAGCCGACGGCTGGGGAGCGGTCGATGCGAAATGCTGCGCCCGGGCGCGGTCGCGGACAAGACGGGACGAATTTGCAAGCTAGGTGGATCGCTTTTCTGGCGTCTGCGCGCGCACAGGCGGGCGTCCTGCGCGCACGTCTGGATCGCACGACCCGCCGTGAGCGTCTGTTGCTCGGCGGGCTCGCGCTCGCGGCCTTTCTCTATGCGCCGGTCGCGACGCTGGATTGGCGGACCCAGCAGGAAGAGGCCTTCATCGAGGCCACGACCGATCGGGCTTCCGCACGGCTCGCGCTGGCTTCGGCACGGCGGGTGGCTGCGGATCCGACCGGTCAAGCTGCATTCGACGACATGAACAGCTGGGGATTCGAAGCCTCCAACATCGAGGTCGCCCGCGTCCGCATCGAGCAAAGACTGGTCGAGACGGCCGCGGCGGCAAATCTTGCGAATGCCCGCGTGACCACGGACGAGGAAGCGGAGACGGAAGGGCCGTTGCAATGGCTCGGCGCCCAGGTGCAGGCCGACCTTTCCTGGAGCGGCGTCTTTGGCGTCATGGACGCGGTTGCCGGCTGGCCTGAAGGGTTCCGGGTCACGAGCTTCGCCTATCGCCTGCCACCGCCGCCGCTCAACCCGGACATGCCGGTCTCCGCTCCCGGATCCGTCACCATCGAAATGGCCTTCCCGGTCGAGATCTCAGAGCCGGAGGTGTCGTCTTGACCCGGTGGCTGGCGGTTCTGATCCCGCTGTTCCTTGCAATGGCACTGATGCTCGGATGGTCTTTCCCGGGGCGCCCCGAGGAGCCTCTTGGCGTGACGCGTGGCGGAGCGACAATCCGGGGCCTGACCTTGCGGCCGGGCGAGAGCACCACCGAGGCCGTCCGGTTTCTTCGCACTCTGAGATCCGACCCTCCGCCGCCCTACATCCCGCCCCCGCCCACCCCTCCGCCACCTCCGCCGCCTCCGCCGCCTCCGGACGTCGCCGTGACGTTCGCCGCAGCCCTTCGCGCGATCGAACGTGAGCCCGGGACCGAGCGATACCAGGCCCTGATCAGCGACCCTGCCGCACCGGGGCCGCAAACCCGGGCCATTGTCATAGGCGACGCCTATGGGGACGGCTGGCGCATCAACGCTATTTCTGCGGATTCAGTCAGCCTGGTACGGGGTCGCGAAACCCGTCGGGTCCGGCTGTACCGCTGAGTTCGAGGAGACCAACATGACGGGCAGCCGTGGCAACCGGATACGAACACTTGGCAGGACAACCTGCCTGCTGCCGTTTCTGCTGATCTGCGGCTGTGCGGCCTTTCCGGCGCTGGAGACGTCGGTTTCCCGCCCCGACGCGCCGGTCACAGGCGATAACGTCGACCCGGCCAGCGGGACGGCGACTGACGCGGCCCCCGGCACGCAGCCCGAGCGCCTTCGTATTCCGACGGGGTCCGCGCCGGTGGCTCCGTCCCGCCTCCCCGCGACTGCGGCGCAGATCGACGCCCTGGTGTCGGACGATCTGGTCGACGCCAATCTGGCACCGCAATCCGTTCCCCAGTTCGCAGCGACCGTCTTTGGTGGACTCCTGAGCGTCCCCTACACCCTGACAGCAGACGTCTCGACCCGCCCGGAAATCATTTCCGGGGGTACCGGCGGGACCCTGACCAAGCGCAACCTGTTCCGCCTGACGCAGCAGGCCCTGCGGCAGTACGGGATCGAGGTCTACATCGAAGGCGGCTTCGTCACGGTCGGGGCCAGCCAGACCAGCGACATCGGCGCGTCCCTCACCCGCGGACGGGAGTCAACGGACGGCGCGGGCCGCGTGGTCCAGTTCTTCCCGGTGCAGACGATCGAAGTCAGCGCAATCCAGGGGCTGTTGACCGACCTGTTCCCCAACCTCGGGGGCGCAAGGATCACGGTCGATCAGCTGTCGAACAGCCTGATCATTTCCGGATCGTCCCGCGAGGTCCAGCAGGTCGTCCGTGTCCTTCGCGAGATCGATCAGCCCCGGTTCGCAGGCGCCGATGTCCTGAGGGTCGAGCCGGTCTACGTCCCCCCTGAAGCCCTTGCCTCCGCCCTGGAAAATGCCCTGGTGACAGAGGGCTATATCGTCAGTCGTCAGGCACTGGCAGGCCGGTCGATCGTCATCCTGTCGTTCCCCTCCTCCAGTCAGCTGCTGATCTTCACCAAGGATCCGGTTCTTCTGGCGCGGGTGGAGTTCTGGCTTCAGCAGCTGGACCGGCCTGCCGTCCTCGGCGACAAGAGCTCGACCTTTGTTTACGAAGTCCGCAACACCGATGCCCAGTCCCTGGGTCAACTGGCCATGGGCCAGGCCCCCTCGGCCAACACCGCGCCCACGCCGGTGGGTGTGCCCGGAAGGCCCCCCGCCACCGGGATCGACGGAGCCCAGCCAACTGTGCCCGGTGTGCAGTCGACCGGCACCCAGGGCGCGGCCGGACAGTATCTGGGCGGCCGGATCCTCGTCGACACCAGCAGCAACCGCATCCTTTTCACCGGGACCGCCACCGATTTCGCCTCCTTGCGACAGTTGCTGCGGACGCTGGATACGCCGGCACCCCAGGTCGCCATCGAGGTCATGGTCGCGGAAGTGACCCTGACCGATGAAACCAGCCTCGGCGTCAATCTCTTCGGCACCGAGGTGCGAGGCGACGGTATTGCGACGGGTGGAACGGAGGGGATCGATCTCGGCGGTGCCGGCCTCCTTCTGACGTTCACCGGGCCCGAGTTCCGCGCCGCGCTAAACGCCCAGGCCTCGAACAATCGCGTGAACATCCTGCAGCGGCCGCAACTGGTCACCCGCAGTGGCGTCCCTGCACGGTTCCAGGTCGGTACGGATGTGCCGATCATCACGTCGCAGCGGGCAACCGATTTTCAGTCGGGCAACAATGGATCGGACGTCCTGCAGAGCGTCCAGTACCGTCAGACGGGTGTCATCCTGGAGCTGACGCCCGTCGTCTATGGCGACCGTGTGGACATCATCGTTAATCAGGAAATCTCGGAAGTCGGTCAGGATGCGATCCCCGGTATCTCCAGCCCGACCATTCTGAACCGCAGCGTCTCGACCCAGATCGCCATTGCGGACGGCTGGACCGGGGTCCTGGGCGGGCTGATCAGCAACAGCTACAGCAAGGGGAACAGTGGCGTACCCTTCCTGAAGGACATTCCGATCGTCGGTTCGGCCTTTCAGAACAACACCGTCGAAGGCCGCCGCACCGAACTGCTTATCCTGATCACCCCAAGGATCATTCGCGGCAATGAAGACATGGCGGATCTGGCCGACAGCCTGTCGCGCGACATGGATGCCGCTTTCCGGACGGGCCGAGGCTGGTCCTACACCCTTACGCCGTTCTCTGTCGGGCCGGCCATCCGGGGCATCGGGATAGACCTGCCGAGCTCAAGCCGGGACTCTGAACGCCCGCCGCTGTTCCCCCGGTCAGAGCCCGCATCCGAAACGCCCGAGGAGTCCCCGGTCACGCAGTAGGCCGGGATACCTACCTGCCCTCGGACTGGACGGCATTTGCCCACCCCATTCGATTGAAGACGAGCGGGCCCGGTGATCGACCCCGGGCACGCTCGATTCGAACGGTCAGTCTGAACAGCTGAACCTGATAGATCCCATTTTCCGCCGGGAAGCCTGCGTTCTGCCGTGGCAGCCCAAGCGGCTCTGAAACCCAGGAAATCGTATCGCCTTCCGGCAGACGGATCTCGCCCTGCGGCGAGACCATGGGATTGATGTCCCGCGTCAGCGCCAGGGCGTTCTCTTGGGCGGCGACCTGTTCCATGGCCTCGACGGCCCGCTGCTGGCCGCGCACCATCTGGACCTGAAGCTCGAAGATCGCGGCCAGGGTCACGGCCGCGATCGTGAGGGCGACGAGGGCCTCGATCAGGCTGAAACCCGACCTGCGCCGCTTCATCACACCACGCCTTCGTAAACGCTCGAAAGCGCGAGGACGAGCGAAAGCGCGACGAAGCCGACGACCAGCGAGATCACGGCGATGGCCAGCGGCTCCAGCAGGGCCGTCATTCGCTTCATCCGATCCCGAAGCCGCGTCTCGTAATTGTCCGCCATGAAGCCGAACATCGAGCCGATCGCCCCGGACTTCTGCCCGGCCCGCAGCATGCTGAGGTCCATCGCCTCGAGCTGGGTATGGGCACCTAGCGAAGCGTCGATCGTCAGGCCTGCGCGCAGATCGCTTTCCAGCAGATCCAGCCCCTGCCGGAAGGGCCCGATCGGCACCGCTGCCCGGGCCAGGGCGGCGGCCGACAGGATCGGCACACCATTATTGAGGGCGAACGCCGTCAGCCGTGCCCAAGACGCGATCTCCCTCGCCTGGATGACCGAGCCGATGACGGGCAATCCATGTGCGACCGTGTAGGCGCGGGCCTTGATCGAGGGATTGGTGGCGATGACGATGCCCAGCACCACCAGCGCCCCGATCACCATCCCGACGAGAGGCAGGTTGGCATTGGCGAACTCGCCGGCCGACAGCACCCAGCGCGACATGGCGGGCACATTGGTCCGGTCCTCGCCGATCATGGTGCCGAACCGCGGGACGACCTGGGTGAAGATGAACCCGACGGCCGACACCCCGGCAAACGCAAGAAACGCCGGATAGGTCATGGCATTGGTGAATTCGCGCCGCAGCCGGTCTTCATAGGCCATCTGTTCGGCGGCTTCTTTCAGCACCTCGGCGATCCGGCCGGACGCCTCGCCGACGCGCGCCATGGCATAGACATAGAAGGGAAAGCCCGGGACGTGCTCTTCAAGCGCCGTCCCCAGGGCATCGCCGCGGCGCAGCGCCCCGATGGCAGCCAGGAACTGCTGCTTTCCCCTCAGGGCCTGCATGCCCTGGGCGACCGTGTCCAGCGTCTCCAGCAGGGAGACACCGGCTTCCAGCATCAGGGCCATCTGGCGAAGGACGAGAACCCGTTCCCCAGGTTTCAGAGCCCGGTCCTTTCCATCGGATTTGGGGGGTGCGGACCGGCCGATCTTGACGACCGTCAGGCCATCGCCGGCCAGCCGGCGCATGGCTGCGGCCTCGTCCGTCGCACTCAGCAAGCCTTTGGACAGCAGGCCGTCGCGCCCGATCGCCTCGTACTGGAAGGGGATCAGGTCAGTCATGGACGGTCGGGAAGAAATAGTGGCGTGCGGCGGGATGTTTCAACCGCCCGAACAGCAGGGGCAGGGCGGTGGCCATCGCAAGCGGCTGGCCCGTTATCGCCTGATACTCGCGGGCGTAGACATCCCCCAGCGTGCCCTCGCCTTCGGGAGCCGGGCGGCGAACCCCCCCCTCCCGGGTCGTCGCACCATAATGGAGCTGGTGGAAGGTGCCCTCACCGACGAGCATGATGAAGGGCACCTCCGGATCGGCCACGGCGCGGTTGAAGAAATCGAAGCTCGAAAGCCCGCCGCCCAGCCCGGTGAAGGCTTCATTATAGCCGCCCATCTTCAGGAAACGGTCCCGGCCCATCAGGAAGAAGGTCGTTTCCGGCGGGGTCTGCAATACGCCGTGGGCATAGCTTTCTCCCAGCGCGCAGATCTCGAACAGCCGATAGCCATCTGCTGGCCAGCCGATGTCCGCCAGCATCTGGTCCTCCACGGCACGCGTATAGCCCTCGGATGTCGATATCTGCTGGACCTTCGGGCCGAGATGGAACCCGAGCGTAGCGATGAAAGCGTCCGGGTCGATCCGAGAGGCCTGAACGGCGGTGGCCAGCAGGCCGGGCGAGGCCATGCGGGCTCCATCGATCATTACGGCCAGCCGGTCGGCCCGGGCCAGCGCTGCCCCGCGATTGATGGCCCGGCAGGGCGACGTGCCGCCATCCTCGACCCGCAGGACGGTGATGTTTCCCTCATGCCCGAAATCCGTCCGCTGGACCGGGTCGGCCGATCCATTGTCGACCACGATGATCTCGATGTCGGCGAGATCGATGCCCTGCTGATATGGCGGCAGGAGCGACTGCACGGTACGCGGCAGTTCGCGGGCCATGTCGAATCCGACGACGACGATCGACAGGACCGGCGTGCTCACGCAGCGAGATCCTGCAAATGCGCCCACAGCGGCGCGACCACCTCCGGAGCGGGTCCGTCGGCCTTCTGATGCGTCAGTTCGGCGGCCCTGAATGGCATGGGTCGGCTTGCGTCCAGCCCGAGAGGCCCGGCGGCAAGACGGACACGGGCCTCGTAGTCGGGGGCGTCATAGTCGATCACCGGGAAGGGAGCCCGGTCGTGCCAGGCCAGCATGGCCCGGTTGTAGCCTTCCCAGATGCCCAGGGACCTCTCGACCGCATAGCCGTTCCGCTTGACCAGCGAGGCCGCAACGGCCAGGGGATGCCGGATGGTTCCCACCAGCCGCAGTTCAGGCATAGCCTCGAACCAGCCGTCCAGCAGCAGGGTCGCGCGAGGGTCCTTGAACCCCCAGGGTCGCGAAAGTGGCTCATAGTCGGCCAGAACGGCCTTCAGGGCGGCGATCTCCGAGGGCAGCCAGGCAACGGGGCCAGCGGGCGGGCGATCCCATGCGGCGTCGACGCGAGCCAGCACGGCGTCGTGAACGGCCCAGAACCGCGGGTTCTCGTTATTGCCCTTCAGATTGTGCGGGGCGGACCGGTTCACATCGCCCAGGGTCAGGCCGAGGTCCTCTAGACATCCGGCAAGGCATGAGGTGCCGGAACGGTGCATGCCGACGACCGCGACGGGGGCCGGGATCGAGGTCGGGACGGTCATTCCCCGGCTCCGACGATGCGATAGACTTCGGTCATGGCGGTCTCGCCGCGCCGCGCCTTGATATAGCCGTCGTCGCCAAAGCTCAGAAAGCCGTCGCCGCGGGCCATGGCGGTCAGCTGGTCTTCGTCGGCGCTGGTCCGGATGCCGGCGATGATGCCGGGCGAAGCCGGAGCGATCTCGTACAGGCCGACCCGGCCCCGGAAACCACTCTGTCCGCATTTCGGGCAGCCGACCGGCTCGCGCCAGGCGGCAGGCTCGGATGCCACGACATGAAGGAGGTGGGCGGGCAGGGCCCGCTCGTGGGCGTCGGCTTCATGAGCTGTCGAGGGGCGGCTGCAGTCGACGCAGAGCCGGCGGACCAGCCGCTGGCCGGCCACCCCGCGCAGAACATCGGCCAGCAGATAGTCCTCGATCCCGAGGTCCATCAGGCGGGGCAGGGCAGCCAGCGCCGAGTTGGTGTGGACGGTCGAGATCACGAGGTGGCCGGTCAGGGCGGCCTGGACGGCGATCCGGGCCGTTTCCGGGTCGCGGATCTCGCCGATCATGATCACGTCGGGGTCTTGGCGCAGGATGGAGCGCAGGCCGGCGGCGAAGGTGAGGCCGATCTCGGAGCGGACCCGCACCTGGATGACGCCCGGCAGGTCCAGTTCGACCGGGTCCTCAACCGTGATGATCTTGCGCTCACCGTCGTTCAGATGGGTCAGCAGGCGATAGATGGTCGTGGTCTTGCCCGACCCGGTCGGTCCGGTGATCAGGAAGACGCCGTTTGGCTGTTCCGCCAGCGAGATCAGGCTACGTTCCTGGGCCGGGCCCACGCCCAGTTCGGACAGCAGAGGCAGGCGGCTGGTCTTGCCCAGCAGACGCAGGACGATCGATTCGCCCCAGGAGCAGGGCAGGGACGAGACGCGCAGATCGACTTCCTGGCCCGAAACACGGATCGACTGCCGGCCATCCTGCGGCAGGCGGCGCTCGCCAATATCCATCCCGCTGAGCAGTTTGATCCGCGAACAGACGGCATCGAAATTGGAGCGCGGCGCGGCGCGGGCGGTGGTCAGCACCCCGTCGATCCGCATGCGGACAAGGAAACGGTCCTCATAGGGCTCGACATGGACGTCGGAGGCGCGCCGGGTCAGGGCCTCGGCGAAGACGGAATTGACGAAATCGATGGTCGGGGCTTCCTGCGCCAGCTCCCGCAGGCGGGCGGCGTCGGAACCGGAGCCGAAGGCCTGGGCAGTGGCGTCGTCCCGGGTGCCCGACAGATCGTCGGTGAGGGCCTCGATCAGGGACCGCTGGGCCAGCAGGAACTGGACCGGTTCGCGGGTCGCCTGGGCAATGCGCTGAGCCAGAAGGGGATCGAGCGGCTGGACGGCGGCACAGACGATGCGCCCCACCGCATGCGGATCAACCTCGGCCGTAGGATCGAGGTCGGAGGCGGCAACCCGCCAGGCCACGGCCTCGCGTGCAGCCCACCAGGAGCGTGGAGCACCGACCTCGGTCAGGAAGGCAAGGATCTGTCCGGGCGTCGGACCGTCCTCTGGCGCGAGGATGTCCAAACCAAGCTGTTCGGACAACACCTCCAGCAACTGCGCCTCTGACACAGCCCCCAGCCGCACAAGGTTGAGCCCGAGCAGTCCGCCATTGCTGGCCTGAAGCGCTAGGCCGTGTTCGAGGTCAGCCGGCCGGATCATCCCGCGCGACAGCAGGATGTCGCCCAGCCTTTGGGCGGCAAGGCCGCGGGACTGCTGAGGAAATGCTGGGATCAGGGTGATGGCGGTCAGGGTGGACTCCGGGACAGACGTCGACCCTTCTAATGCCGGAATGCCGCGACGTCACGCGGGTCCGGCCGCTGGAGAGCGGGCAAAGAAAAAGGGAGGGCCGAGGCCCTCCCTTTCCACAAACCCGAAGGTTGGTGTTTCTTAGAACGAGGCGTCCGCAGCCTGGGCGCCCGAGAAGCGGCCGAGCGAGGTTTCGGTGGTCACGCCGTCCGAGATCGTGCGGGCCTTGGCGGTCAGTTGCGAAGCAGCCGACTGGACCGTGATCTGCACGTCGCCGCGCAGGAAGGCACCGAAGCAAGCCGACAGTTCACTTGCGCCGATTTGCAGCTCGCCTGTGGCCGGGATCGTGAAGGCCGTCGAGCAGGTCTGGTTGGCGATCGGTGCACCGGCACCGGTCGTCACGCCAGCCGCGCGAGCGCGGGCGTTGCTCAGACGCAGGGTCACGGTGCCGCTCGGGGCAGCAGCGCCGTTGCTCAGGCGGATGACCGACTGACCAGCAGCTTGCGAACCCGAGATCCACGGTGCGATGAAGTTCACGCCGTCGAGAGCGATGTTACCCGAAGCAACCGAGGTTGCCGTGGTCGGGGCGGTGTAACCAGCCACGTAGGTCGGCAGGAAGGCCGAGGTGAACGAACCGGCCTGGATGGCGACGGGAGTGCCAGCCTGGGTCAGCGTGAAGTTTGCACCGGCCGACAGAGCGTCAGCCTGACCGTCGGTCAGTGTGAACACGGCGTTCGTGGCCGAGGTCACGAGCGTGCCACCGGACGTCAGAGCAGGCGTCAGCACGTTGAGCTGCGCACCCGTGATGGTCAGCGTACCACCGTTGATGATGGCGTCACGCGTGACGACAGCGTTCGAAGCCAGGCCGGCGTAGAACGTGCCAGCGTTTTGAGCAACGCCGTAGCCCGTGGCCAGCTGGGCCGTCAGGTTGCCGTTGCTCAGCGGAGCCGGGTTGGTCGTGACGCCCGTGTTGGTGAACGACTGGAAGTTCGGCAGGGCAGCCAGGGTGTTGTTCGACGTTGCCGTGAACGCGCCGATGACGGGAGCATAACGAACCAGGGTCGTGGCAGCCGTGTTGTCAACCGAAGTCGCGACGCCACCAGCCAGCAGTTCCGTCGTCGCCGCAACCGCGACCGACGTTTCCGTCGGGCTGGTCAGGGTGGAGGTCAGGGCGAAGGCCGTGATCGTTCCGGGAGCGCCAACGGCGTCGACGGTGACGATGAAGGTTGCCGAGGTGGAGGTCGATCCAGCGGCGGCGACAGTCGCAGCGGGGCCCGTGCCCGTGACGGCCAGAGTTGCGCCGGCAATCGTGCCGTTGGTCACGGTGAAGGTGACGCGATAGTTCTGGGTCGTGCCTTGCGTGATGCTCAGCGGGGTCGTCAGGGTGTTGGTGACCACGAAGCCGCCGGCTGGCGTGGCGATCGAGGCGTCCGTGCGCTCGGCGGCGATGGTGTACTGGCCGTTGGCAGCACCGGTTGCAGCCACGCCGTTAACCGAACCGGTGATGGTGCCGGCTTGGGCCGCGCCGGCGAGCACGAGTGCCGCAACCGAACCAGCGGTGAGAAGAGTCATCTTAGTCATGTGGATTGGGTTCCCCAAAAAAACCTGTTGTGTGGACGTAGCCAACGAGTGAACGCCTCTCGGTCACAGTTCACTCCATTTTGGAATGAAGGCTGCGTCCACGGCACTCGCCTTGTAGCGTGCGTCTTTTCCAAGCGTCAAGCGTAATCCGCACCAGCGCGCCGGCGCGGGCACGCCAAAAAACACAAGCGTAACGGTGACTTAAACGTAAAACAGATCTTAACGAAACGGCTTGTCGGCCGTCGAACTCACCTGCGAAGGGAACAGTGAGCCCGAGACGCGCAAAGTCAAGCTTGACTTTTTTCTGACACAACATGGGCGATTCGAACCGTGTTCAGCTGTTGGCGGTCCAAACCGGGCTTTAACCTTGATGCCCTTGCTGGCTGACGATCGGCGCGTGCCGGGTCGGCCGGCCCGGCGCACCTACGTGCGTGGAGTGTTGAACAGGCATTCTGATCGCTGGCGTTCGCTCCAGTGATCCCCCGGCCCCCTATAACCAACGAAGACATGCCGCCTGATCGGATTGTGCGTTTCGAAGATGGTGGCGACCTTGCCGTCCCACTCACGCTTCAGCTGTCCCTCGGTCGCCTCGACGTCGAATAGCTCGCGCCAGAACACTCCGGGGCCGGTCAGGTCCCAGACATGATAGGCCTCGAACCCGTGAACCCGCTCGCGTTCGGCCTTTGCTGCGAGGTTATCGAGCGCCTTGTCCAGCAACCTGGACACCACTGGCGCGCCCGGCCGGCACCAGACGATGCTGTTGTGTGGCATGGTACGAGCGAAATTCGGGGCATGGCGCGTACTGACCACCAGATCGACGCTGTCGAGCAGGTGGTGCCGGGCCAGGATGCCGTCCGAATCAAGGACGGCGCAGTGGGCGTCGACATAGAGCCCCCCCTCCTCCTCGAGTTGCAGAAGTCGGGCGATATCGCTGCGGCAGGCCGGAAGGGCGATGCGATCGAAGGTTTCGAGATGCCGGGGGGATCGATGCGCGAGCAGCCGGCGCGCCGCGTCGCGCGTCACGACGGCATGGGCCGGGAAATATCCACGCCAGTGTTCGCGATGCGCGGAGATCGCGCCGAGGTCGTCCGAGTCCCAGTAGGTGAACGTGGCCGATCGCGCGGTCACGCTCCCTGCGAGGCACCCTGCGCCCGTCCCCGCTCGTGATCATAGATGGCGGCAATCGTCGCATCGAAGTCGCGGACGGGGGCCCAGCCGTAGCGGCCGCGGAAGCGATCGAAGACGCCCGGGTTGACCGGCACATCCGAGGCCCGCATGCGCGCCGGGTCCTGTGTCACGACGACCTCGCCGCCATGGTGACGAATCAGGACGTCCAGGACGGACTGGATCGAACGGGTCCGGCCCGAACCGACATTATATATGCGCACGCCGGCCGCGCCGTCCGGATCGGCCAGGACGGCGGCGTAGGCATCGACCATGTCCTCGACATCGGTGAAGTCACGGCAGGCCTCGAGATTTCCGACCCGGACCTCTCCCGCCACAGCCGGGTCCAGCCGCGCGAGCTGCGCCGCCAGGGTCGGAACCACGAAGGCTTCGCCCTGGCCAGGGCCGGTATGGTTGAACAGCCGCAGGATCACGACATCCAGCGATGCCGCCAGATCGGTCAGCATGTACTCGCAGGCGACCTTCGAGCGGGCATAGGTCGAGGCCGGGGCGAGGGCGGCGTCCTCATCGCGGGGCCCGTCGTTGAACCCTCGGCCATAGACTTCGGCCGTCGAGGCAAAGACGAATCGAGGCGGCTGTTCCAGCGCAGAGGCGGCCTCGACAAGATTGCGCGTGGCATCGAAATTCGACGCCCAGACCTCGTGCGGCCGACCTGCGCCCTGCCCCACCGAGGAGAAGGCGGCCAGGTGAACGATCGCGTCCGGCCGGAGTTCGGCCACGACATCCGCCGTCGCTGCGGCGTCGGTCAGGTCGACGACCCGACCCTGGTCCGCATGGCCCGGACCGCCCAGGGAAAGGACTTCGTACCCGGCCCCCTCGACCGACAGCCGTCGGGCCAGCCGCCGACCCACGAACCCCGACGCGCCGGTGATCAGGACGCGCGTCGCCGTTTCACCGGCCGGGGACAGGGGCACAGGCTCAGGCCTGACGCTGACGATGGCGGGCCAGGTCGGCGTCGACCATTTCGCGGACCATTTCCTCGAGGCCGATCTCGGCCTCCCAGCCGAAGGCCTTCTTGGCCTTGGACGCGTCGCCCAGCAGCACGTCGACCTCGGCCGGGCGCAGGAAGGCGGGATCCAGCTTCACATACTGCTCGGGCGACAGACCCGCGTGCGAGAAGGCGATGTCGATCAGGTCCTTGACGCTGGTGGTGCGGCCGGTGGCGACGACATAGTCGTCGGCGACGTCCTGCTGCAGCATCATCCACATCGCGCGGACATAGTCCTTGGCGTGACCCCAGTCGCGCTTGGCGTCGGTATTGCCCATGCGCAGTTCGTCGGCCAGACCCAGCTTGATGCGTGCGGCGGCGTCGGTGACCTTGCGGGTCACGAACTCGAGGCCCCGCAGCGGGGATTCGTGGTTGAACAGAATGCCCGACGAGGCATGCATGCCGAAGCTCTCGCGATAGTTCACCGTCATCCAGTGACCCATCAGCTTGGCCACCGCATAGGGCGAGCGCGGATAGAAGGGGGTGGTCTCGCTCTGCATCGGCTCCTGGATCAGGCCGTACATTTCCGAGGACGACGCCTGGTAGAAGCGCGCTTCCGGAGCCTCGAGGCGCACGGCCTCCAGCATGTTGACCACGCCCACGCCGGTCGACTGGGACGTCAGCACCGGCTGGTCCCAGGACGTCTTCACGAACGACTGGGCCGCCAGGTTGTAGACCTCGTCCGGCTTGGCATCGCGGATGATCCGGCACAGGCCGCTGAGATCCAGCAGGTCGCCGTCAATCATCTCGACCTGGTCGGAGATGCCCAGCCAGTCCAGCCGGTGGGTCGCCACGCCATAGTGGCTGGAACGCCGCACCACGCCGATGACGCGATAGCCCTTACCCAGCAGCAACTGGGCCAGATAGGCTCCGTCCTGGCCCGTGATGCCGGTGATGACGGCGCATTTCTTTGTCATGGTGAAGCTCTCGAGTCTGAATTGCCGTGTTGGGGCTGATTAAAGGGCGTGCCGGGTTCGGCACAACAGGGTAAAAAGTTTATCTTAGGATCCCGTCAGCACGTCTGACGGGATTGGACTAGACGACTGCGGCAGGCAAAAACACGCCCTCATACTTCCGCGCCAGCACATCCCAATCGTAGTCTCGCCGAACCACGTCCTGCGCCTTTCGGGCCGCAGAAACGCCGGCGGGGCCCGACCACGCCCGGTCCGCCACGATCGCCTTCAGCTTCTCGACATCATCGGCATCCAGGGACCAGCCGTCATCCGCCACGCCCCGAGTGCCGAAGACGTTGGCGACGATCGGCAATCCCGCAGCCATGTATTCGAATACCTTGAGGTTTGTTCCGCCCCCGGACGTGACAATCTGCAGAGCGAAATCCGCCGACTTCATGAGCAGGATCTTCGACTCGAGGTCGACGAAACCGAGCCACTGCTCGGCAAAACCCACGGCCGGCCAACTGTCGTCGCGGGCCTCGATCATCCGACCCAGGATGATGACCTTGCCGCGAAAGCCGGCTGCGTCCAGCCAGAGACGCGCCTGTTTGTAGCTGTCGACGTTCGGGCCATAGGCGCTACCGATGAAGATGCCGATCCCCTCGGGAGCATCGATTGCAGCCCGCATCTGCTCGACCGCCGCGACCGGGACATCGTCGTAATCGGCTGACGTCACGCCATTGGGCACGACGACGACCCGCCCTGCGGGCACCGGATAGAGCGTTTCGAACCGGCGGGCATCCCCCTCGCTCACCGCGACCACGACGTCGGCGGAGCGGACGGCCAAACCCTCGGCATCCTCCACCTGCTTCTGGAAAATCGGGATCAGTGCCGGGCTGCGGCTTCCTTTGAGGTAGCTGGCCTTGGCGTCTGCCTCGACGTTGTGGGTCTCGTGCACCTTCAGCTGGCTGCGCCGGCACTGCGGGACGATGAAGGGCGCGAGAAAGGGCGTGGACACGACCACGGCATCAGCCCAGTCGATGGCCGAGCGGACCTCGGTGCGGAAGGAGTCGCTGAATCCGTATTCCTCGATGCAGAGGATGTCGTGCAGGTAGCGCGCGGTCTGCGTGAAGAGCGAATGCAGGCGCGCCTTGTCCCGTTCGGAAATGCCGCAGACGACGTTGGTGAGATTTTTGCTGAGTCGCTCGGTCGAAACGTCCCGGTTCGTATTGGAATGATAGGCGACGATGCGAACCTGATGCGTCTTCGCAAGGCGCGAATAGAGCGAGAGATAACGCGCTTCGCCACCGTTCTCTCCGGGGCTTACGTCATAGGTCGCGAAGACGGCGATACGCATCAGTTCGCCAGGCTCTCGAGGTCATCAAGGATCAGCTGGGCGGTGCGGTCCCAGGTGTAGTCCTGGCAACGCTTGTCGCCCTTGATCCTCAGGTTCGTCCGCAGACCGGCGTCCGTGGTCATCTTGAACAGTCCCTGGGCGATCGCCGCGACGTCGTAGGGATCGACCGTCAGCGCTGCATCAGCAGCAATCTCGGCCATGCTCGAGACGTTGGACGTCAACACAGGGGTCCCGCAGGCCATGCTTTCGACCACCGGCAGGCCAAAGCCCTCGTAGACGCTCGGATAGACCGAGAACAGGGCCCCGGTATACAGGCACGACAGGTCGTCGACCGACAGATTGGACAGGATCATCGCCTCGTTCGTGAGGCCATGGGAGTCGCGATAGTTCAGGACTTCCTGGAAATCCCAGCCCATCTGCCCGACCATGACCAGCTTGGGACAGTTCGGGACCCGCTTCCGGAGCGCCTGATAGGCCTCCAGCAGCCGCAGGTGATTCTTGCGCGGCTCGACGGTCGAAACCATGATGATGTATTCGGACTTCTTGAGGCCGAAGGTTTTCAGAACCTTCTGCACGGCCGCAGGTTCACGCTTCGAGATGTTCACGTCGGCGGCAATCCCGGCGTATCGAAGATGATCGCGGTCGAGATTCAGCGTCTCGGCCAGGTCATCCAGCGTCGAGTGAGAGATCGTGTAGACCCGGTCTGCGGCGCGGAAGACGTCGATGTTCGCATCGAAATTACGGCGTGCATCGGGATGGAAGAACTGCGGGAACAGAACCGGGATCAGGTCATAGGCCCAGGCCACGCGCTTCTGATAGGGCATGTGCGCCGGGATGAAATGATTCGCGAAATAGAACTCGCATCCTGCATCCCGGAGCTGGGCGGACAGATCGTCGGTGACAATGCTCCTGCGCGATGCCTCGACCTCGCGTCGCAGGGTCTTCATCCCGTCCAGCAGGCGACCGGGTGACAGCGGATAGGTGTTGAAGGCATTGTAGGTCAGGTGGAGACTGATTTCCTCGCCCATGTCCTCGAACAGGGCGACGGGGACGAAGGCGCAACCATCCGTCCAGCGGAACGAGGACTCCACGACATCGAATCCGCGGTGGAGGCGCCGGTCATCATAGTCGATCGACCGGGTCTTGGTGCCATCCGACAGGATCATGCCCGTGATTGCGATCCCCAGCTTGCGGTTATCCGGCGTTCCGTCGACGTCGACGGGGCGCGTGGAACGGCTCAGGATCACGAACTCCCGCTCCGGACGTGGGCCCCGATAGGTTACGCTTCCAGTTGTTGCATGCGGTGTGAACAGCTTGCCGTCCACAAAGAACCGGACCGCCGGATTATGGCTCCCGAGAGGGCCCTCAGCGTCGGCGCCATAGGCGGGTCCCACGGGTGCCGAAACGGTGTCCGGCGTCCAGTTCAGCTGGGCCATTGCAAGCGGGTTCACGGGCCCCAACCGCGGGTCCAGCACCAGGATCACGTCGAAGTCGGGATCCAGACGCCGACAGGCATTCAGGAAATTGACGGCAACGCTATGGATTCCCCCGAGGATCCCCTGCTGAAAGGATCCCCCGTCGAAAGCGATACGCATATCAGGCGTTCCTTAACTGAGGGACGAAGTCTTCGAGGATCATCCGCCACTTGTTCCATGTCCGGCCCTCGGCAAAGGCCTGGGCGCGCTGGCTCTGTGCCCGGATGACCGCCATCCGGCTGTCCCGGTCACGCTTCAGGGCCACGGCCATCCCGGCCACGGCGTTTATGTCCGCGGTGGGCAGGAGGGCACCGGCCGGTCCGCAGGTCTCGGTGATCGCGGTGGACTTCATGCCGACGACGGGGCATCCCGCCGAAAACGACTCAAGCAGCGGCACCATGAAGCCCTCGTGTTCGCTCATGGTGACAAAGGCGTCGGACGATGCGAGGGCCGAGCGCAGCTCCGAGCCCGGCTGGTTGACTTCGAACACGACGTTCGTTTCCAGCCCAAGATCCAGCACGATACTTTCCAGATACCGGAAATATTCCCGGTCCCAGATCTTGCCGAAGATCCTCAAGCGGGGGGTCATTCCGATCGTATTCTTGATCGCTCCGGCAACCCGAATGACATTGTCGATCCGCTTGTTCGGGACGAGGCGACCAATGAAGGTCAGATTAACAGCACCATTGGCGCTAGACCTCAGAAAACGCTCATGGTCAGCCGCAACCGGACGAAACAGGTGATCATTATAGAATACAGGTATAGTGCACTCAGTCCTGCCAGTAGCAATTGGGAACTCAGCTCGATTGTAGTCGGAATCACCAATACAGACGTCAGCCCTTTGAACGATAACGGGCAGCGCGGCCCGACCTGCATCACAAGCGTCAGCCAGTCCAGTTTGGCCATGTGCACGGAAGAAATGTCCAGGCGTGATATTGTGGTAAACAAGAATTACCTTGGCACGATACCCAAGTATCAAATCCGCATTGTGGTCTGCGAACGAGTAGTGAAATATGATGACATCTTGTTTCGCTGGCATCAATGACGCCAAGTCTTGAACGGTCAAGGTTCCCGCAGGCGCTCTAACAAGACTGTTCTGATCGCACACAAGATATGATTCGACTCCAGCAGTAAGGAGCGCCCTGTGCAATCGAGTTGTCGAATAGCCTATCGCATCACGAGAAGTGATCGACGGGCAGTAGTGGAAGACCCTCATGACGTCTGGCTTGACGGCTCGCCCGGCGGGGCCGACAGAATTGCTGTGGCCTTCTGAATGTCGCCGACGACAAGTTCGCGTGCGGCTTGGGCGTCGAGGATCATGGTCCGGCACATCGCCATCAACGGACCGACCTCGGCTGCCACGCTAGTCTTGAGCTGTTCCAGTTCGTCCGCATCCGCCAGTCGTGCGAGGGATTGACCGCGTCGGAAGTCGTCGATGTCCGACGTCAGGGCGTCGACACGCCCTTCAAGCGTGGCCACCATGCGTTCCAGTCGCTCGACCACTGCCTCATAGGTACTCTCGCGAACCACAAACAGGTTCTGGAGATGGCTGACCTGCGCGACCAGGTCGTCAACGATGATCCGCATGGAAGACGGATCGGACGCCGGCGGTATCTTGATTTCCGGCACCCGGATCGGCGCGCCCTGCTCGGCAGCCGATACATTGAATTGACGGACGATTCGACGCGCTGCCCGCACCAGGGCTTCGTCGTCAGGTGCCAATGCGCCTGATGTCATAGTCTCATCCCCACCAGTTGACTGCGCGGACGCTATAGACGGGTAAACCGCTATCGCAACAAAATTTATGACCGGTGACCGCATATCATAATCCTGCATTAACCCATGACGGCAGCTTTCCCGCAGAAGTTCATCCGCATGATCTTCGGGATTGCCGTTCCCCCACTTGAAGGGCGGCCTCGCCTCCCGGAAACTTCCCTGCTAACGACACGGCCTCAGCCACGCCGGGAAGAGCATAGTGAGCGACGAACGAAGGGCAGGCACACCCGCATCGGGCGATCACGGCGTCGACCTGTCGGATCTGGCTGCGGTTTTTGTCGTCTTCCTCGGCCGCGCTCCCGATGACCCTGTCACCCAGATTGCCTATTGGGAAACCCGGCCCTTCGCGGAGTTCTGCGCCGTCATCGGGGCATCGGCGGAGTTCGGCAATATCCAGAATGTTCTGGTGGATGAAGGGACTCTGAAGGGCGGAACGACGCTTTCCCGGTCGGACCTGCGAGATGCCGACCTCTGGCTCGCCCGACACCTGCCGCATCACCAGCCATCCCCGAAGGTCGGATGGGCGGAGCTTTTACTCGCAGCCGTGACATCCCCCGATCTTCAGGGCCTGGGTACGCCGTCGTTTGCACCTGAAGCCCTGGTCGCCCTGAAGCGCATCGTCGACACACGGCGCGATGCCCAGGCGACCGGCCTTGACCTGGTGTCCTTCGACACTGATGCGTTTGTTCATGAACCCAGCAACAGACGGTTCTGTGGACCGGAAGGAGTGGATTTCGAAGCCCTGATCGGACGCAATACACCGGTTCCAGTCATGCTGCCCCTGTTCAGCGAGGGTCTGGCTGCCGTGCGTCGAGCCGGACCCTTCACCCTCGGCGAATGGCTCGAAGATACACAGGATGCCGCGCTCGCCGGATTGCTGACCCACTGGCTCTGGAACGAGCCGACCTACTGCCAGAATCGCTCGGTCGAAGATCGGGGATTGGACGGGACTGCGCCTGACGGTCTGGCCTACCTCGACTTCCTGAGACTGGGCGATGCCGCCGGTGCCTCTCCCCATCCGCTGTTTTGTCATCACGCCTACCGGACGCTGAACAGCGGCGACTGGAGCGGTAATCCACCGGCCTTCAGACATTTCGTTGAAGCCGGCCAGGTTGCGGGCTGGCGAACTTCGGTCCTGTTCGATCCGGACTATTACCTCTCCCAGAATCCGCGCGCTGCCCTGGAGATCGCATCGGGCCAGTTCGCCTCCCCGCTGGAACATTGCGTTCGGATCGGTCTGGCTGCCGGCAACGCCTTCTGTCCGGATTTCGACCGGCACTACTACCTCAACACCCACCCCGATGTCGGCCAGGCCATCGCCGAGGGCCGGGTCCCATCGGCCGAATGGCACTATGTCTTCGAAGGTGCCCGGGAAGGTCGGCCACCCAACCCCTTCTTCAATCCCTGGTACTATCTCCAGCGATATCCCTTCGTGGCTCAGGAGATGGCTCGGCTGGGCATCGCCAGCAGTCTGGAACATTTCCTTCTCGTCGGTCAGGCGCGCGGCTGGAGCGTCAATCCTCCGCTCGCCGAACGCACCGTCGCCCCGGACGATGGTCGCGCCCTGTTCGAAAAACGCGGCCGACGCGCCTATGGGGAGATCATCGACGGCGAGATCACCATTCCGCCCGCCGTGGCTCCGCGGCTGTCCGTGATCGTGCCCGTGTTCAACCAGGCCGACCTGACCGCCGGATTCCTGAAATCAGCCGCTTTCGCCATCGAGATCCTCAGGTCACGTCGCGGGATCGAGACCGAGATCATCGTCATCGACAACGGAAGCCGGGATCACACTGTCACGCTTCTGGCCGCGCTGCCTTCGGTCAGGGTGGAACAGCTCTCTGCGCCCTTCAGCTTCCCGGCAGCGGTGAATTCCGGCGCGGCCCTAGCCCGTGGCGACGTTTTCCTGGTGGTCAACAACGACATCGAAGTCCAGCCCGATGCCTTTGATCGGGTTTTTGGCGTCCTGGACGGCGACGCCTCAGTAGGCGTTCTTGGCGCGAAGATCATTCTGCCGAACGATACACTCCAGGAAGTCGGCGCATCGATCGACCGTCTCGGCAATACAGAGGGCTTCGGACGGGGGATGGACGTGTTCCGTCTACGGAGCAATCGTCGTATCGAGGTCGACTATGCGTCCGGATGCTTCATCGCCTTTCGCCGATCGGATTTCGAAGCGCTTTCAGGGTTCGAAGGCAGCTTTGCTCCGGGGTACTACGAGGACGTCGACTTCGCGCTTCGCATGAAGCGAGACCTTGGCAAGGTCACTGTTGTCGATGCCGGACTTGCCGTCATGCATTACGAGAACGCTTCCTTTGCCAAGGGTCGCCCCGCGAGCGCCAATATGACCGGTGCCCTGCGGAACCGCAGGCACCTGAAGAGCGCTCACGCCGCCAGGTTCAGGGCCATGCAGCCGCCTTCCCCTCCCGAACGCGCGGCAAGATCACGCGACGCCCTGTTTGGCCCGTTCAGGGTGCTGATGATCACTGACAGCATCCCGGCGGCGCGGCTGGGATCGGGGCCCGGACGACAGGAGGCTATTCTGGATCGTCTTGCCGAGATGGATATCGCGTTTGACATTCTGGCCCTGAAGCCGGATGTCGGGATCGACCACTACAAGGACCCTCGCGCCGAGGTCTTCCGGGCATGGATGCCGGGGCAGTCGTTCGACGAGACCCTCCATCGCCATGCCGCCGGATACAGCCATCTCTGGATCTGCGGGGCCTCTACCCTGTCGGCCCATGCCGTTACGGTGGCATGGGCGAGGATCAGCTTTGGCCTCAAGGTCATCTGCGATGTCGGAGCCCTGTCCAGCCTTGAAGCGATCGAACGGCTGCGACTGGACAAGGGGGTCGAGCCCGGCCACCGGCTACTCTCGACCCTGGACGACGAACTGACCCATGCGACGGACGTGGATCACTGGGTTGCGGTCGATCATCAAGATCGGGCTCTGATCGAGCAGATCGGCCTCGGTCCTGTGGTCGAGATCGGACATTCGCCGCGTGTGCTCGGGACCGCCATCCCCGACCGGTCATTCACCGACAGGAACCGGATCCTGTTCGTTGGCGGCGTTCACGATTTCTCCAGCCCGTCCCATGACGCCCTGGAATGGGTGCTGCGCGATATCTGGCCCCGACTCGGCGACTTGGACGGTGTCAGGCTGACCCTCGCTGGCCAGTGGAACGACGGTCTCTCCGATGATTTCCGGCAACGCTTCGGCGATCGCATCGAGATGCTGGGGGCCCTTGATGACGTGCAGCTGGTCGAGGTTCTGGGGCAGACGCGCGTGGTTCTGGCTCCAGACCGCTTCTCCCGCCACTACCCGGCGGGAGTCGTTGAAGCTGTGCGTGCCGGTGTGCCAACGGTCATGACCGACCATGTTGCGGTCCGGCTCGGGCTCGCGACAAACCCTGCAATCGCGGTCGGCCAGCGTGACGATGGCGGCCAGTCCTTCGCCGAATGGGTCGCTCGCCTCTACAGCGACAAGAAGGCTTGGCGGGCTCAGTTGAAAGAGCAGCAGTCCAGCCTTGAACTCTCGCCTGATGAGGGTGGCCTGATCGATCAGGTCAAGGCAGCCTTGGGTATCGAGACCTGACTTTCGCGGAGCGCTCGCCTCAGAGACGATCGATCGGGCGCGATTTTCCGGGAATCAATGCGTCAGTCGGCCGAGATATGCGCCGTGAGCCGTTTTCGCCAGGGCCGCAGCCGCGGACTCAAGTTCGGCCTTGCCGATCAGCTTCATCCGAAACGCAATCTCCTCAGGACAGGCGACCTTGTCGGCCGGTCGCGTTTAGTGCCCGGCCGACAAGGCCGCCCTCGGCCCGATCGACAGCGGTATAGGCGGCCGCATTGATCACGACGTCCGCTTCGCTGTCGCTGACGAAGGCGCGGGCGGCGGTCGGGTCCGCCAGGTCCAGAACGGCCCGTCCTGCTACGGTAAGTCGGTGCTGACCGCCCAGCCGTCGCTGCAGGGCGCGGGCGACCTGACCGGTCTCGCCGAGAATCAGGATGTGTGCCATGCCGGTCAGCCCGCCGTCAGGCCAAGTCGCTCACCCGAATAGACCCCGTCCCGCAGCGGACGCCACCAGACCTCGTTTTCCAGATACCAGGCGACCGTCCGCTCGAGCCCCTGTTCGAAGGAAACAGACGGTTCCCAGCCGAGTTCGCGCTGGGCCTTGGAGCAGTCGATGGCATAGCGGCGGTCGTGGCCAGGTCGATCCTTGACGAAGCGGATCTGGTCCCTGCGCGGTGCCGCAGCCGGACGCAACCGGTCCAGGGTATCGCAGATGGCGTGGACGACCTGCAGATTGGTGCGTTCGGCCAGGCCGCCGAAATTGTATTTCTGCCCGGGCTTGCCGGCCGTCAGCGCCGTGGTGATCCCCCGCGCATGATCCTCCACGAACAGCCAGTCGCGGATATTCTGGCCGTCGCCATAGACAGGCAGATCCTTGCCCTCCAGGGCGTTCAGGATGACCAGCGGGATCAGCTTCTCGGGGAAATGAAAGGGCCCATAGTTGTTCGAGCAGTTCGTGATCAGCGTGGGCAGGCCGTAAGTCTCGTGCCATGCGCTCACCAGGTGGTCCGATGCCGCCTTGGTCGCGGAATAGGGCGAACGTGGATCGTAGGCGGTCGTTTCGGTGAACAGGCCCTCGGGCCCCAGGGAACCGTAGACTTCATCCGTCGACACATGGACGAAGCGGAATGTGCCCTGAGCTGCCGCGTCCAGCCCGTTCCAGTGTTCCCGGGCAGCCTCCAGCATCGCATGGGTACCGACGACGTTCGTGCGCACGAAGTCGGCAGAGCCGGTGATCGAACGATCCACATGACTTTCGGCCGCCAGGTGAATGACCGCTTCGGGACGAAAGTGGGCAAAGGCCGCGCGCATCGCCGGCAGGTCTGCGATGTCCGCTTTCAGGAAGGTGTAACGGTCGGATCCGGCGACGTCGGCCACATTGGCCGCGTTGGCCGCATAGGTCATGGCGTCCACGTTGAGGACAGTCCAGTCCAGTTCGGAGACCGCTCGGCGAACCACGGCAGAGCCGATAAAGCCGCAGCCTCCGGTGATCAGAACACGCATCAGGAAATCGCCTCGGCTTCAGTCAAAAACGATGGCATCGGACAGGGCAGGGAGAACGCCATCCTTTGCCGAAAGAACGGGTTGCGACGACGGCAACGGCCAGTCGATGTCGATGTCTGGATCGTCCCAGCGAATGCCCGCGTCATGGGCCGCGCTATAACCCGCGCTGACCTTGTAGACGACCTCGGTATCCGGCTCCAGCGTCAGAAACGCATGGGCAAATCCGACCGGGACCAGCAACTGCAATCGGTTATCGGCGCTCAGTTCGACCCCGACCCATTGTCGGAATGTCGGCGAGCTGCGACGGATGTCTACCGCCACATCCCAGATCCGGCCGCGGATACAGCGGACAAGCTTGTCCTGTGCAAAAGGCGGCAGCTGGTAATGAAGCCCGCGCAGCGTACCGATATCACGCGACAGTGACTGGTTGTCTTGAACGAACACCTGATCCACGCCCAGCGGCACCAGTTCGGACCGCGTATATGTCTCCATGAAATAGCCGCGCGGATCCTCGAACGCGCGTGGCTTGATTACCTTGACGTCCGAAATGGCGGTCGGGGTGACTTCAAATTTGGACATCGTTATCGTTCTCTGATCGGGCTCATCGTGCGATGCCTACCCAAACTCCTCGTGCCAAGCAGATTCTTCGCGACTCAATGGAATCGAGGACCCAAGCGCTGGATCTCTACTTCTGATTGGTCGTTTAAGGGTGCTGGTTGCGCGTTCGATCTGTTAGCAAGCGGCAACCCATCGAGGACGAAGGAAGTCGGCTGGATGCTGAGCTCAACGGTTTGCCGCTACGAGCATTTCAATACGGACTGGTATCGCCGCGCGGGTGCCCTGATCGGCGTGCCGCCGGGTGTCTCGCTCGAGCGCAACGCCAGCTATCGGAAATGGTGGGAATGGTGCGCCATTCTGGATGTGCTGGGCAACCGGGACATGCTGCGCGATGGGCGGAACGGTATCGGCTTTGCGGTCGGCACCGAGCCGCTGCCATCCGCCATGGCTACCCTTGGTGCCAAGGTGCTGGCAACGGATCTGGGGGTCGATCAGACGACCGAGAAATGGTCGGACACCAGCCAACATGCGGCAACGCTGGACGCGCTCTATCACCCGGATTGGGTGACCGAGGAACGCTTTCGCGAGAAAGTCTCGTTCCAGCCAGCCGACATGCGCGATCTCAGCGGATTTGAAGACGCAAGTTGCGACTTCGTATGGAGTTCCTGCGCCTTCGAGCACATCGGGACACTCGATGACGGGCTGGATTTCGTCGTCAATGCGATGCGGTTGATCCGGCCCGGTGGCGTGGCGGTTCACACGACCGAGTACAACGTCAGCTCCAATGACCGCACGGTCCAGTATGGCGACTGCATCTATCGCCGCCAGGATATCGAGCGACTGGACTACCGTTTGCGGCCCCTGCGTTGCGGGCTTGAGGCCGTCGACTTCGATTGCGGGACCCACGAATACGACCTCGACTATGACCAGCACCCCTATTTCGAGGGACGTGCCCGGCACATCAAGCTGATGATGGACGGCTTCGTCAGCACGTCGATGGTCCTGGTCATCCGCAAGGGCCCGGCCTGAGCCAGGCCCACCGGATCAGTGATCCAGCAGCAGTGACTCCAGCAGGTCCATCCGTGCCTGAACGTCGTCGGCTTCGGCATAGCCGATGGCGGCGAGACCGATCATGAACGCACGCGGGTCGCCCGGCCCGCGTGAGGGCGGCTCCCCATCGATCGTGATGGCGACACGGCACAGCCCGGTGGGACCGACACGCCCCTTCAGGCGCTGCATCAGCGTCTTCTGACCGATATCGGCCAGTAAGTGGATCGACGTTTCGGTGACCACACCACCAATGTCGACCTTGAGGCCCACGCCCTCGCCGCCGGGGGCCTTGATCAGGTTGAGATAGACTACGACTGGCGTGCCCGGCGGAAGATCGGTCTGGAAGACGACCCCACCCTGCGCGCCGCGCATCCAGCAGCCAAAGGCTTCCTGCCCGTAGAAATCATCTGCCAGAAGCAGCCCGCGCGGATTGCGGATCAGATCCGACAATTCGGTGGCCCCACTCTGATCGTCCAGACGCACGATCCGGCCCTGGACCAGGCGGGCGGGCTGGATCGGTACGGGAGGCGTCTCGGAAAAATGCGCGACCTTGCCGGCGAAGTCCTCGCCGACGGCATTCCAGCCACGGGGCTTGAACCGCTCTGCGATCTCGCGGCGACGCGCGTCGAGGTAGGGCCTGTCCGTAATCATCCGGCCGATCACCCGCACGCCGTCGCGGACGTCCGTCGGGTCGACGTAGTCCACGAACGCACCACCGACCTCGGGCATCGATGATACGTTCGAGGCCACGCAGGGGGTCCCGTTCAGCAGACTTTCGCCAACCGGCAGGCCCCAGCCCTCGACGAAGCTGGTAAAGGTCGTGAACAGGCTGTTCTGGTAGATGCCGGTGAGTTCTGCATCCGTAAGGTCGTGCAGGATATGCACCCGGCCATCGAGATGGTCGGTTTCAGCCAGAAGGGCATTGAGTGGCCCGACCTTCCATCCCTTGCGCCCGACGAAGACAAGGTCTGGAACATCGATCCCGGCCTCGATGAGAGCCTGCCAGACGCGCAGGACATAGAGATGGTTCTTGCGACCCTCGACCGTCGAGACATAGGCGACGAACTCACGACCCTCGAGCACGTGCAGAGCCGACGGCCGCGGTTCGGCCACCAGAGCAGCGCCGGTCATGTCATGGGCCAACGGCACCGTGGCCATCGGAATTTCGCGGGCACCGAGATCCTTGAGCAGCTCTGCCAGGGTGATGCGTGTGTAGTCCGAGATCGTCAGGACGAAATCGGCGAAGGCGCACATCTGCCCCATGGCAACGCTGAAGTAGAACGAGAGCTCGGTCTCGCAATACTCCGGATGGCTCAGGGGAATGATGTCGTAGACATAGACGCCGACACGGGCGCCGGCGCGCTTTGCGGGCAGGAATTTCTCGGGCGTATTGCCCAGGCCCCAGAAGGCGCCCAGCACGATGATAGTGTGCCCCGCGCCGGCCCTCACCGGCTCGGCATTGACCTCGCACCGGGAGAGCAACACGCGGAGTTCGGCGTGATCGACATCCCGGCCCGAGGCAAACGCGATCACCGCGCGCAGGTCCTCGCGCTGCAGGAGCCAGAAGTCGCCTTGCTCGAGGCGCCCCACGGCATCGGTCAGAACGAACCCGACTTCCGGTCCCGAGTGGTCTAGCAGATAGTTGGCAATGCCCGCCTGGACGCGCTGGATGCCGCTGAACGTGCTGTGCGCATTCAGGTACCACAGCATGTCCTGGACGGAATAGATCGTCATCCCGGCCGGGAGCGGGCGAGCGGCGTGCTCCAGTCGAGCCTTCACGTTGCGCATCTCGATCTCGAGACCGTCGGCCCGACCCAGTCGCATGGCGGTCTGATAGGCCACCATGGCCTCGGCGTCGCGCTCCTGCATCTTGAGCACATGGCCGATCTGGAAATGGACATCGCTGTTGTCCGGCATGGCTTCTGCCGCGCGCCGGTAGGCGACCTCTGCGGCCTTGTACTGGCCGTCTTCCTTCAGGCTGTTGCCGTACTGGACCCAGATCGGACTGTCTTCGGGTTTCCGGTCCAGATGGATCCGGTAGGCCGCTGCGGACTCTGCCCAGCGTCGCTGATCCCGCAGACGGTTGCCCAGCTTTCTGTAGTTCTTGGGTTTCAGCCAATCGGGTTTGCGCATGAGAGGTCTATCTGTCTGTCGTCATGGGCAGGCGCCGGGATGTCGTGCGCGCCGAAACGTTGACGCTTACTAGGATGCGCAAGCTTGCCATCCAATCAAAATTTGCCTCGGCTGCTGCGGAGCCCATGCCGCCATAGCCGGCCAGGGTGGCGCTGGCGCAATGGTGTCTGGACGGTTGCACACGTCGCGTATTAAGGAACTCGCCTTCTGTCCTGCCGGGTCTGAGCTCCCGTAATTCGAGACCTGACAATGAACTTTTGCGAAACCGACCTCGAGGCCTTCGTGGCCGAGAGCGATCGCCTCGGCGGTCCGGGGGCGCCAGGTTGCGATGCCTATTGGGCCGGCTTCACCTATCAACCGACATTCCAGGTCGATCAGGCGCTGGACCCCTTCAGCGACGCCTATGTCGATGCGCAACTGACCTTGTATGCGGAGATTTCGGGTCGCGCCTTTGACCAGAACCAGAATGAGCAGGCGGCCTTCGACGTCGCGCCCTATGCCGCTGCCGTCAATCCGTACAACCACCCAGACCCTTCTGTGCTCGCACTGCATCTGCGGCGCCTGACAAAGGCGATCCATCTGGCCGGGGTCAACCGCGGCGACCATCTGCTCGACATGGGGTGCGGATGGGGGCTTTCATCGGAGATTGCGGCCTACAGCGGACTTCAGGTCACGGCTGTCGACATCAATCCGGGCTTCGTGGAGCTCGTGAACACCCGTGCCGCAAGGCTGGGGTGGGACATCAAGGCAGAGTTGGGAACGTTCGACGACTTCAAGCCCGCTGCTCCGGTGGACATGGTGCTGTTTTACGAATGTCTGCATCACGCCCTTCGCCCATGGACGGTGTTGGAGCGCCTGGCCGGCTCTCTGGTCATGCCAGCGGGGCGCATCGTCCTGGCCGGAGAGCCGATTAACGCAACCTGGTGGGAACACTGGGGCCTGAGGCTGGACGCACTGTCCGTATACTGCATACGCAAGTTCGGCTGGTTCGAGAGCGGCTGGTCTTTGGAGTTCATCCGCGCTGTATTTCATCGCTGCGGCCTGTCGCTTCAGGTCGCCGAGGATTCGGACGCGACGGTCGGCTATACGCTGATCGGACGAATGAACCAGATCGAGACCATGACCGGCGACGTCTTCCTGGCTCGCAATGAATCCTCGGGTTTCATCACCGAGGGTCTCTATGGAATCCTTTCGGATCGGGGCTGGATCGAGGTGGTCTTCCCTGAGAACGCGATCCGCGCGCAGATCGCTCTCCTGAATGTGCGGGCAAGCCCGCTGAAATTGCGTCTGACGTCCGGGACGACCGTCCTCATGGACGGCGAGATTCCCAACGGTCAAACGAAGGTGGTTCTGACGCGCACCACGCCAAGCGTTCGCCTCGAGTTCGAGGCAGAGACCTGGGTTCCGGACTCGGAGCTGGCCAATGGCGACCTTAGAGACCTCAGCCTGCATCTGGCTGAGGTCTGTTTCAGCTGACCTCAGTCGAGACGGTCTCGAAAAGGCGCGGATTTTTCCAGCCTTGAAGACCGTCAATATGGACCACGGGACTGGATTGTCCGTCGAGCACGAGAATGGCGGGACGCTCCATTTCCAGGATCCAGCCTGCGTTCAATAGGGTGTCGAACAATCGTCCCTCGATCTGCCGGCTGTGGGTTCCGATCACCAGATAGGCCACGGATCTCTCGAGGATACCGATGGAGGCCGCGATCAGATCCGCCTCGCCACCCTGGATGTCGACATGCAGGAGGTCGATCCGTCGGTCTTCCGCCACGAGATCCACAAGCGAGATCATCGGCAGTTCCTGATATCTGCCTGTGGCCACGGCGTCGGAACGCTGGGCGATGTCGCAGTGAAAAAGAGGCTCGAGGCCCCATTGGCCACCTTCCTGGGTCGGAAAGAGTGCCGTACCGCCCTGCGGAGCGGCAATCCCGTGGTGCAGGGTCCACTCCCACTCCGCGAAGCCGTTTCGCTGCAGAGCCTCGACGGCATAGCCGATGTGGCCGGGATCCCCCTCGACACCGATCACCCTCACCGACCGACCCATGTTGCGCGCGGCCGTACCTGTCGCGTTCATCCAGCACCCCCAGCCGCAGCCGAGTTCAATCATCGTGAACTGATCCCGGCTGAGCTCGACGGCGCGCAGGGCGGCAGCCCACTCGGCCATGTCGGCATGCCAGTTCTGAGGAATTGGTACCCCTTCCACAGCCCCTGCGAGACTGTCGAGGAGAGAGGGGTAGATTTTCGGATCCACCTTCACGTCGAGGAAATTGGTGATCATCCCGGGGTTGGATACCCGGGAGGCGACCTCGTGGCGACGGATCAAGGCGTCGGCGTCGAAGGCGGCGTGATAGTGCCAGAGCGGGTTTTTCATCGAGACTCGAACAGGTTTGAGCCCGACCACGGATGGCCGGGCTCACGGACAGGGATGCATGCTCTGTAGCCGATTATCGGCTCACTGCATCATCCAACCATCGTCCCCGTGCGAACGATTCCAGGGCAGGGCGTCCGGAGAACTGCTATCGTCGATGGGCAGGGTCAACATATGGTCGCCGGTGGGCGCGGCAAAACCATCGATGGATGCCTGGAACAGCTCTACGCCGTCGTTGTCCGGCAGCACGAGTGGCCCCAGTTCATCCTGTGGCGGCAGCACAAAGACATCCTCGACAAGCTTGAAGTCGATCACGACATCAGCAGGGTCAAAGGCTGGCAGACCGGGCTGGACCTGCGGGTCGTGATCCGCCTGCGGCTTCACATCGAACACAGCGCCATCCAGCACCGTATCTTCTGCAGTCACCAGGACCAGCGGCTGGTCATGGTGCGCCTTGCCCGCTTCACCTTCGGCCACGGCGGGCGAGAAGGGTGCGTCCGTCGTACGGATTCCGCCGGACCAGAAGGGGGCGGTCAGGGTGACGTGCTCGGGGCTCTCGGAGAAGGCCAACAGGAGCGCCGCACGGCTGGTGCCCGTATTCAGCGCATTGACCTGAGCCGCAATGCCGGCAGCGTCGCCCTCACGGTTCAGGCAGAAACGATACAGCTGCTCGACGAAGGCCTGATTGGACAGGGCTCCGTATCGCGCCTGGAACTCGGCCGAGGCCGCGAAATTGGCCGCCAGTGTGAGCAGGGAGGTCCCGGCGTTCAACGCCGCCAGCTGCCCCGCCAGCCCCGCCGCATCCGGCAGGCGGTCGAAGGTCGCATCGTAGAGCCGCGCAATCTGAAGGGCCTTGTCGTCGGCGACCCAGAGGCCCGCGTTCAGGATCGGCTGCGTCAGGGTCCGGTGCTCAGGGCTCTCGGAGAACGCAACGACAAGAGCCGCCCTTGTTGTCCCGGTGTTCAGGGCATTGACCTGGGCGGCAATGCCCGGAGCGTCGCCCTCGCGGTCCAGCGAGAACCGATAGAGTTGCTCGACGAACTGCTGGTTGGACAGGGTGCCGTAGCGGGCCTGGAACTCGGGTGAGGCCACGAACGCGTTGGCCAGCGCCAGCAAGGTTGTCGAGCCGGTGGTCAGGGCACGGATCTGAACATCCAGTCCGGCCTGGTCGGGCTGCCGATCCAGGGTGGCATCGTAAAGCCGCATGACCTGGGCCGCGATGCCGTTGACGTCGAAGCTGAGCGCGCCATCCACGAACCGCAGTTCCTCGACCCGGCTGATCGTGTCGGTCCCGCCCTCGGGTCCTCCGGCAACACTGGAAATCGATGCGCCATACTGAAGACGAACGCCGGAATAGAGGGCAACGTCGAACCCGTCGCCGCCGTCGATCCGGTCTGAACCGGCTCCGCCGTTCAGCGTGTCGGCCCCACTTCCGCCGGTCAGGGTATCATTGCCGGCCTCGCCGTTCAGGGTCGAGCCGAGGAAGACAGTCGGCACGGCCGGGGCGCTGGGGACCGAGATATTGAGCTGATAGGTGGCGCCGGCCGGCGGCGGACCGGATGAGAACACGGCACCGGTTCCCGTCTCTGTCCACTGCGAAACCTGGATGTAATAGGTCCCGGCGGTGTTGAAGGTGTAGCTGATCAGGGAGTCTGTGGATGCGCCGCCGTCGCCGGTCCCGGTCGCAGCATCGTCATTCTGCGTCAGCTCGACACCATTCGCATCAAACAGGCGCAGGGCCGCATCGAAAGAAGCGTTGTCGATGTCGAACCGGACGACATCTCCTGCGGCCACGGTCACGGCGTAGTATTCGACGCCGCCATGCGACGTGCCCAGAATCGTTGCATGCGGAATCGTGGTGGCATTCTCTACGCCGGCGCGGGCCTGGAGGTCGAATGCACCGGCGGTGCTGACCGCCGTTGCGATGGTGGCATTCGTCGTGGTGCGCGCCTTGATGATGTCCGGAGCGCCCCCGGCCGTTCCGGGTGCACCAGCGATCAGCGTGTCATTCCCGCCGCCGCCGTTCAGGAGGTCCACACCTCCACCGCCCCGGATGGTATTCGCAAGGCCATCGCCGGTCAGGACGTCGTTGAACGCTCCGCCCCGGATTTCCTCGAACGCCGTGAGTGTGTCACTCCCAGCCGCGCCTGTCGCGACACCCGTCGCCAGATTGACCTGAACGCTGCCGCCGGCACCCGTATAGTCAGCGACATCGGTGCCTGCCCCACCGTTCAGCGTGTCATTGCCCAGACCGCCGATGACGAAGTCATTGCCATCACCGCCTGAAATCGTGTCATTGCCGCTGCCCCCGTCAAGCGTATCGTTGCCGCCAAGACCCGTCAGCGTATCGTTGCCGCCAAGTCCGTTCAGGGTGTCATTGAAGGCCGTGCCGTCCAGCACATTGTTGAGGATGTCGCCACTCAACGTCAGCGCACCGGACGTGCCGGCGGCAATTGTCTGATCCGAGAAACGCAGGAATTCGACATTGACGAGCGTGTCCGTGCCTTCCGCAATACTGGTCACGGTAACCGTCTGGCCATTGACGGTGATCGTGTATTCGGATCGAGCCCGGGTGAAGACGGCGGTGTCGCTGCCGAGACCACCGTCTATGAAATCATTGCCCGCATTGCCGGTCAGGACGTTGTTGGCCGAGTTGCCGATCAGCCGGTCGGCGTCGGACCCGCCAATCGCGTTTTCGATCACGGCCCCCAGGGCGATCGCCACATTCCCCGTCAGTCCGCCGACATTCGAGAAGGCCCCCTGGCGCAGATCGATGGTCTGCGTCTGCGCATAACCCGAGAAATCCAGCGTATCGACACCGCCGGCATCCCAGACCGCAAAGATCAGAACGCTGCTGCTGTTGTTGGCATTGAACCAGGGCTGCGCCGCCGTCGAGTTGAAGCCGTAAACGGTATCACCCGTCCGCGTCGTCATGTTTGCACCATACAGGCGTTGGGCAGCGGCAATGTCATCCAGAAGGGGCACAGCCGAATACCGCTGGGACCCGAAATCCCCGCCGGTATTGCGCTCGCTGAAGTAGCTCATCACCGTGAACTGGCGCGAGTCCTCGAAATAGGTCGCGTCATTGGCATAGGTGATCGAGTTGCCTTCGGACGCATTGTAATCGGCCGGGTGACGCAGACCCAGCGCATGACCGATCTCGTGCGTGAGAACCTGCTGGCCATAGCCGAGGATCACTGGATTCTGGTTGTAGCTGAGCGAACTGTTGATCCACACATCACCGGCGTTCGACGCGATCTCACGGCTACCCGGCAGATAGGCAAAGGCCGCAGCGCCGGACTGACCGGACGAATAGTTCGCGAACAGCAGGGTGGCTTCGTTGGAGAAATTCTCTTCGCCGACAGCACCTGCGACCCGCTGGAAGGTTATGTTGGCCACATCGGACCATGACGCCAGGGCCTGCAAGGTTGCAGCGATCTGGAAATCGGTAAACCGCGAGAAGCCCGTCGTGTCCGTCGGCATCGTGGTCGGGGCCGTCGTTCGGAAAGCAAAGGTGATGGTCAGCGGTTGCCCGAGGCCAACGCCGCCCGCCCAGTTCAGATTGCCGCGCGTGATCTGTGCCGCCGCATCGCTCGTTCCGAGAGAGGCCCGGCCATTGGGACCAAAGCCGCCGCGATCATCCGCATTCAGGATGTCAAACGGATCATTGCCTCCACCATCGAACACGGAATGGAAGCCGCCGCAGCCGGCGCAAAGGCCATAGTCCGCCACATTGCCGAAGGGCGAAAGCGCCTTTCCGGCTCCCCCGACATTGCCACTGCCCTCGACAAATCGGCCGGAACCGTAGTCGGACTGTTCACCGAAACCATCCAGATACCGGGTAGCAGGCATGACGTGTCCTCATCGCTTGGCTTTGTTGACGGCTACCGTAGCGAGAGATCATCAAAGGACAAGCATGGCTTTAGGCCCAGCAAGGGAATTGATGCTTGCTGAGTTCTTAAGTCATCGCAGCCCGGTGACCGCAACATTGGCAAGGCCCCTGGCCTTGGCCGTGTCGCAGAGTTGCGAAAAAGCCGCCATGATGTGGTAGAAGGAACTCGCCGGTGCCGGTTCATCGATAAATCCGCCGCCTGGCAACTGTTTGTCCCGCCAGAGGCCTTGCGGGGTCAGGTACATCCAGATGGCGCGCTGGGCGGCCGCAGCATCCTCCATAAGCGCAACGCGGTCCCGTTCGGTTGCGACTTCGCCGAGGATCAACGCGGCCTTGAGCCATTCGGTCTGGGGCCAGAGCCTCGCCCGATTGCTGCGAACCGTCATGTCGTCGTTCAGCGCATCCAGCGCGACCACGGGACGTTCGGTCACACCCCGGCGGCCATTCTCGTAGAGCCGCCGCGCAGCCTGAAACGCATCGTCGCGTCCACGCAGGCGCGCGTATCTCGCCAGAAGCCAGGCCCATTCGAACTGATGTCCGGGCTCGACCAGCCGGCCCTCGTCGCCAGGGGCCGGCGCCCAGGCCGCATCGAAAAACTCTCGCAGAAAACCGCCCTGAGGATCGATGAAGACCGTCATGGCCAGCTTGGCGATGCGATCCGCCAGATCGGCCCATCCTGCGTCACCCCCGGCCTCCTCCCATGCAAGGGCGGCCTCGAAAAGGTGCATATGCGCGTTGGATTGATAGGGATGCTCTCCCGCTTCACGGAATGCACCGTTCGCCAAGGCATTGGCCGTAATGGCGTTGCGGATGGACAGGGCGCGCGCCTCTAGCGTTGGATCGTCGAGACCGACTCGGCGAGCCGTTGCCAAGGCGAACAGAACGAAGGACTGATCATACAGCATCGCGGTATCATCTAGCGGAGCACTTTCGGCGGTGAGAACCGCTCGGCACAGTCCGTCATCACGCAGGTAATCCGCATAGAGTTTCTCCAGGCCGGCCGAAAGGATCCGACGCCAGGGTCCGCTCCACCCAAGAGCCCCCGCTTGGGCATAGACGTAGATCTGGCGCGCCTGGACCCGCGCACGGCGAGACATGGACAGTGTTCGGCCGTCCAGACTTAGCGCCTCGGCAAACCCGCCATCCTCGCTCTGCCCCACTGTGCTCCAGAGCGGCAGGGCGTTCAGTCTTAGCCAGTTGGCAAACCGTTTGGCTCCATCGCCTAGCGCTTCAGGCCGTGACCTCGCGAAATCGAGATGCTGCGGTGACACCGCCCGGATACGTTCGACCACGCGCTTGACGTCTTGCGCGCGCGCAAGGTCACAGACCAGGATTGCATCTGCTTCTGCGATGATAGCGAGGTTGCGGACGCCCATGGCCGCCACCAGCACGCCGTCTCCAGCACGGACAAGGCAACCTTCTGCATCCTCGAAGATATGCTGCCCCGTACCGCCCTCGCCGCTGGCATGGATGGCGTCCCATGCTCCCAGATCAGACCATGCGAACTCGACCTCAAGGACAGAGGCTAGACCCGTCTTCTCCATGACGGCGTAATCGATCGATATCCGCGGGGCCGAAGAAAACGACGGCCCCAGGATCTCGATCGAGCCTGCCGACACTGTGGGAACCGCCAACCGCACGGCGCTTTCGACGGCGGGTGCCAGGCGGACCAGTTCGTCGAGCAGGCCGGTCGCCGACACGATGAAGTTGCCACTGTTCCAGAGATATCCCGCCTCGATGTAGCTCGCTGCCATCAGAGCGTCGGGCTTCTCCTGGAACGCTTCTACGGCTGAAAGACCGCGGCCCGCACTTCGGATATAGCCGTATGCTGACGATGGCTCTGTCGGTTTGATGCCGAGGGTCACGATTTGCCCCGCACGGGCCGCGTCGGCGCTGTCGCGAACAGCCTGCCGGAAGGCTTCATGATCCGGCACATGGTGATCTGACGCAACAAAGGCGATGACGCCCTGCGGATCCATCGCCTGAACCCACACGGCCGCCGCAGCCATGGCCGGTGCAGAATCGCGGGCTTCGGGCTCGAGGAGGATCTGGGCCTCAACGCCGATCTCGTCGAGCTGATCAACGATCCAGTCGCGGTGCCCCACTCCTCCGACGATGACGAGCCTGCCCCCGCCGTCCGCGAGCGGCGCGATGCGGAGCGCTGTCTCCTGAAACAGTGATCGGTTGCCCGCGAGCGGAATAAACTGTTTCGGACGGGAGGGCCGGGAGGCGGGCCACAGGCGCGTCCCTGAGCCACCGCACATTATCACCGGAAATATAGCCATGCGCGGCTGTGTAGCGCCATGTCGCGGCCGAAGAAAGCCGAAGAATCAACTGCCGTACCAAGGTTCGGTTCTGGCGATCGAGCGTCCCGTCAGCCGATTGTCTCCGCCCGGGCGGTTGGTCTATGACCGCCCCATGTCCTTGTCTTCACGCCCCAAACGCATTGCCTATGTGATCCTCGGCATGCATCGCAGCGGAACGTCTTCCATTGCAGGAAGCCTTGTGGCTCTCGGTGCGGCAGCGCCCGCAACCCTCATGCTGCCCAAGCCGGACAATCCGCTCGGATTCTGGGAAAGCTATCGGATCATGAATCTGAATGATGCGATCCTTGCCGCTGCGGGCTCAGACTGGAAAGACTGGAAAGCCGTTGATCATACGCATCTTGCTGGCGCGGTCGGCGAGGCTTTTGCAATCGAAGCCGTCACTGCCCTGGAGTCCGAGTTCGGTAGCGCAGACACTGTGGTTCTGAAGGATCCGAGAATCTGTCGGCTCTACCCCTTCTGGCGCAAGGCATTGGAAGCGGCGGGGTATGAGCCGGTCGTCATCCTGCCGGTCCGGCATCCCGACAAGGTCGCAAGATCGCTCCACGAGCGTAACGGGCTGCCGATCGAGGATGGCTGGAACCTCTGGCTCAGGCACGTGCTCGATGCGGAGCGTGACTCGCGCCAGGACGTCCGCATGGTCGCCACGTTTGACGATTTCGCCGCTAGCTGGGCCGATCGATTTGCCTCTCTCGCCGCTGTTTCAGGCGTCGATCTGACCCTGTCTGATCCTCATTCCATGGCGGAGGTAAACCGCTTTTGGGCTCGCGATGTCCCGAGTGCGGCTGTGGCCCCTGACGACTCGCAACTCCCGGGCATTATCAGCCAGGCATGGTCAACGCTGAAAAACATTTCCAAGAATGGAGATACGCCTGAAAACAGGTTTGAACTGAATAAGTTGCGCGCAGACATGGAAGCGCGAGTTTAGTATTCAGTCATTGTTATGCCATCCACAGGATGGCTGAATATCAGAGTCTGCCGCAAAAATCCGATCAGTATCGAGTGGATGAGCATCCTGACTTTGATTCAGCGATTTTCATTTCCCGAGAGTAATCCGATCATAATTTCCCTCTGCCCGACAGATTTTATGAACCAACTTTGCACTGCGTCGACTTGAGCAATTGCGCCCAATTAGAAATCTTCTCTTCGGGAATCATGAAGAAATCCCAATAGGACCAATCAGAGACGCGCATCCATTCGTCCAGATCGGCGGCGACATTCCCGAACAAGTCACCCATATGGTAGTTCATTGATCGGGCGATATTGTAGATGTCGGGCTTACTGTGGCCGTAGAGCTCGTAAGTCGGCTGACCCCACTCAACGCTAATAACGGGTCGCAGACTCTCAATTGTGGTTCGCCCGCCCTTGATCACACTGATTTCGTGACCCTCTGTGTCAATCTTAATGTAATCAAGTCGAGAAAGGCCTTTCGCCTGCTCGTCCAGTGTTGAGATCGTTACCTTGATCGGCGTTGCGCCACGCTCTGCCGGAGTAACTCGTTCCTTGAACCCCGACTCACCAGGGGCTTCAACCATGAATAGAAACTCGCTCGTACCTGGCTGATCCGATAGAGCCAACTGCCGGATCTCTGTCTGCGGCTGACACAGCTTCAGGCTTTGAACAATGAAAGCAGGCACCGGCTCAAAACCGATCACGCGACCTGAACTTCCTACAATTTCTTGAAAGTATTGAAGATGTCGTCCGACGTGTACACCAACGTCAATCACTACATCTCCGGGTTTGAGGAAGCGCTCATAGGCCGCTTGCAGCATAACCTCGTAATCCGGAAAGCGTCCTGCGGCGTGCTCTGACTGCCAGTAATTTGCAGTTTGCTGGATTTCACTGAGCTGATGCATGGCCCTGACTTTCTCCTCGTTTCATTTTTAGTCCAGACCAACACGCAACTATGGTTAGCGATTACACTACGAATATAAAGCTTAGCTACGGATTGATGCGACCGGATTGGCCTTGTTCTTCCAATCCTCAAAACACCAATACGATCCCTTGACGGTCATCGATACAGCCACACGGGACAAGGGCACAACCGCCCGCTAAGAATTTTGCTGGGCCTCGACGCCTCGCCAAGCGAATGCGCTTGCGTCTTTGGGTTGTCGTATTCGCCTGAATCCCATGATGGTCCGCATTGTCTCGCAGCAACATCTGCCCACAGGATCGGGCCAGATAGGAGGCAACTTTCATGAATGGCTTTGGTACAAACCCGGCATGACTGACTGGACCGCCACGCTGGCGCCTTCACTGGATGACTTCGCGGCACTGGCACGGGCTGCCTTCGACGCGCTGCCCTCCGAATTCCGCGCTGCTTCCGGGGAGGTCGTCATCCGTATCGACGACTTCGCCGCCGACGACATCCTGGCCGAATTCGGGTTGGAGGATCCGTTCGAGCTCACGGGCCTCTATCAGGGAGTCGACCTTGGAAGTCGTGACAGCCTCGGTCCTGCCGCGGAGCCCTCGCGCATCTTTCTGTACCGCCGACCCATTCTGGACGAATGGTGCGAACGCGGGGACGTGACCCTGTCGGACCTGATCGCCCATGTGCTGATCCATGAGATCGGCCATCATTTCGGTCTCACAGACGACGATATCGACTCGATCGAGGATCAGGACTGAGATCCTTCCTCCGTTGCGATACGGCCATGGGACGGGCGAGCAGGCCTGACCGGACGCCAGCCCACGGTCAGGCCGAGACGCTCGCGCCGGTGAAGGTGTTCAGGCTCCGGGTGGCCTGGCTGATCTCGGCGTCCATCGCCTTGATCTCTACATCGGCCTCTTCGTCGAGCCGGGCATCGCGGCCCTGGGGATTCTTCAGGCGCGATTCCAGGAGGATGTCCTTGAGTTTGCGAGCCAGACCTCGCACCTGATCCAGGAAATCCTTGTTCTGCCGCCCGTCCGTGTCCTGGGCCTCGCGCAGGGCGCGCAGGTCGCGGCCCTGATCCTGAAGGCTGGACAGGGTCTTTCGATAGGGATCAAGCGATGCGGACGCGGCTGCCGGCGGCGTGTCCGTTTCAGCGTCCGCTGCAGCAGCGTCTGGATCATCCGCCGTCCTGCCATCGTTGGCGGGCGTCGTCTCTTCCATCACTCCTGAGGCCTGCGCCGGCACGGCCACTGATGATGCCAGCTTTTCCTTGCCGCCAGCGGCGACATAATCCTTGACCGCTTGGCCGAGCTCGCGCGCCAGCTGGGCCGCCTGGCGCGCCGTGGCCCTGGGGTCGATCCCGGCAGACACGGCCAGCAGGCGGATGCGTTCCCGGATCTGCTCGACTTTCGCGCGGGCTGCCGCCTTGCGGGCTGCCGCGGCTTCCTGGGGCTGGCTCTTCACCACAGCCACAGCCGCCTTCATCGCTTTCAGCTTTTCAGCGTCGCGCGACTCCAGACGACGCACTCCGGCATCGCGAAGCTCGACCGGCGCGAGGCGTGTTGAGGCAACGGCGAGGGACATGAATCCTCTTCCAGAACAGGATCGAGAACCCTGCCACAGCCTGGCTTAATCCACCGTGAAGCCCGCAACGCTCGCACTTTGACGCCTCTTGCGGCATAAGCCCGCGATGAAGTTTCTCGACCAGGCCAAGATCTACATTCGTTCCGGAAACGGCGGGGCGGGCTCCGTCTCGTTCCGGCGCGAGAAATTCATTCCCAACGGCGGGCCGGACGGGGGTGACGGCGGCCATGGCGGGAACGTCTGGATCGAGGCGGTCGAAGGGCTGAACACCCTGATCGACTATCGGTATCAGCAGCATTTCAAGGCCCCGACCGGTGCCCACGGGCAAGGCCGCCAGATGCACGGAGCCAAGGGCGAGGACGTCGTCCTCAAGGTTCCGGTCGGTACCCAGGTCCTGTCCGAGGACAAGGAAACCGTCGTGCTGGACATGGTCGAGGTCGGCCAGAAGGAGCTTCTGCTCAGCGGCGGTAACGGCGGCTGGGGCAATGTCCGGTTCAAGGGCCCGATCAACCAGGCCCCCCGACACGCCAATCCCGGCCAGGAAGGCCAGGAAAAATGGATCTGGCTCCGGCTCAAGCTGATCGCCGATATTGGACTGGCGGGCCTGCCGAATGCCGGCAAGTCGACCTTCCTGGCCGCCGCCTCGGCCGCCCGGCCCAAGATCGCCGACTATCCCTTCACCACCCTGGCCCCCAATCTGGGCATGGTGGACCTCAGCCCTGGCGAGCGGTTCGTCATCGCCGATATCCCCGGGCTGATCGAAGGGGCCTCGGACGGTGCCGGACTGGGAACGCGGTTTCTGGGCCACGTGGAACGGTCAGCGTCGCTGATCCACCTTGTCGATGGCACGCAGGACGACGTTGCCGAGGCCTATCGCATCATCCGCCATGAGCTGGACGCCTATGGCGAGGGCCTTGCCGACAAGCACGAGATCGTTGCCCTCAACAAGATCGACGCCCTGTCGCCCGAACTGCGCATCGAGAAGACTGCGGTCCTGGCAAAAGCCTCAGGCAAGACGCCGATGCTGGTTTCCGGGGTCTCGGGCGAGGGCGTGCCTGAGTTGCTGCGCGCCGCTTGGCAGGAGGTCCGCAAGACCCGTGGCGAAATCGACGAGGAAGGCCGTGCCTTCGTCAGCTACGAGGACTGGGCACCCTAGCGCCTTCAGACCTGTTCGTCCCTCGAGCGGGGCTCGAAACGCGGGATGGTCAGCTCGGTATCCTCCGGAGCTGAGCGGTTTGCGGCCGGATCAGGAACCGTTACCGCGTGCGAGATCCTCACCAGCGTGGACGAAGCCGGTCCGGCCGGCTGCAGCAGACGCTGAGCGGCGAACAGCGCGGCGGCTCCGGATGCGGCTCCGGTCAGGAAGATCAGCAGCCCGCCGACCGGTCCTTCCCACCATCGCGCCGCGCCATAGATGACGGGCGGCGTGACGGCCGGCAACGCCGGGGTTGCGGGTGCGGGTCCGGATGGCGGAAGGGCGACCAGAAGCGACCCGCGCGCCAGTTCGGCCGCCATGTTGGATCTCGGAACAAGGGACAAGGCCCCGGCTCGGGATCGCATCAGGGCGACGTCCTGGTCGAGCGCGGCCGTGCCGAACTCTTGCAACAGGGCGTCCGGCGTAAAGCGCCCCTCTGCCGAAAAGCTCATCGTGCCGTCGAGTGCCGGGTCGATGGCCAGATCTTGCGAAAGCGCGCCGCCCACAACCGCCTCTGCGACCTCGGCGATGGGGGCCTCGTTAAAGCTGAGCACGTAGAACTGGGCTGCAGGTGTGACCACCGGCGCAGGCGCGACCGTGGCTGCGGCCCGGGCGTGCGAGCCGTCTGACACGGCGAAGACCGCAACTGATCCAAGCATCAAGATCGACAGGCGAATGCGCATCGGCGCTCCATGCCCGGCCATGACGACGGGACGATGACGCAGGGACGTGACCCTATTCCAGACCGTCATCAGTCACGACAAACGGACGCCCTTCGGTCCGGGCTGAAACGGCCCGCTCTTCCTGCACCGTATGCCACCGGCGCAGCCGTTCGAAATCGATCGTATGCGAGGGCTCGGCGTCCAGCCAGTGTTCGAAATCCCTGACCTGCTGGCGATAGTCCGACGCACCCTGGTCAGGCAGGGGCGGCACGGTCGGCAGCTTCTGCGCAACCTCGGGCGGGATCGGGTAGTCACCGGCGGACGTGGTCAGGATCATGGGGGCAACCCTATGTCAGGCCTGTTGATCCGGAAAGCCGGGAATCACGACAGGCGAATTTCCATGCGCAGCCGGCTCGACCGGAAGCCGGCCTCCAGCACCTCCATCACCGCGACGGCCTGATCCGGCGGCACAGGGTTGGGGCCAAGACCCCGGATGGCCCGCTCGATCGCGCGGTAATAGGCCAGATAGTCGCCCGGCGGACCGGGCTGCAAGGCCGCGTTACCGTCTGCGCGCGTCAGAGTGCCCGGCGTCGGATCCACGCCCCATCCTTCACCACCGGGCATTTCACCCGCCTTCAGGGCATCTTCCTGAGGGTCGAGGCCGGTGATGAGGAAACTGCCCTGGTCGCCATGGAGCGCAAACCGGAACGGCTGGACCGCACTCAGCATGTCCGCGTGGAGGACGACCCGACGACGCGCATAGCGCAGAACGGCATGGGCATAGTCGTCGGCCCCGACGCCAGCCCGCTGGGTCTGGATGTCGGCGGTGATGGCCAGCGGCCGACCGAACAGGACCAGCGCCTGGTCGATCAGATGCGGGCCGAGATCGTACCAGAGGCCCGCCCCTGGCGTGTCTCGCTCGCGCCATCGGTCACGGCGCTCGGGTCGGAACCGGTCGAACCGGCTTTCCATCCGCCCGATCGTTCCGAGCGTACCGGCCTCCACCAGGGCCCGAACGGCGATAAAATCGGCATCCCATCGGCGATTGTGAAAGACCGACAGAAGGCGGTCTGCCGATCGGGCGAGGGCTGCGAGGTCCCGGCCCTCGGCGACGGTCAGAGTGAAGGGCTTGTCCACCACCACATGCCGGCCCGCCTGCAGTGCCCGTCGCGCCAGGGGAGCATGGAGGTCATTGGGCGTCGCGATCACCACCAGATCGACGCCTCCATCGCCAAACAGGCGCTCGATGTCCGCGATCACACGCGCCCCGGGCCAGGCACGGCCGACGGCCTCGGGCTGAGACGAGACGATCGAATGCAGTCGCAGCCCCTCGGTCGCCGCGATCAGCGGGGCATGGAAGGTGCGTCCGGCATAGCCAAAGCCGATGAGGCCGACATTGATGGGGGTCTGCTGGGCCAAGGCCTCTCCTGTCGATCGGTGTCATCGGATCAATGCATCAGGTCTGTAACCGTATCCGTCGCTGGAGCGTTATTGAAGACGGGGCTCTGACATGAGACCGTGGGCGAACCGGGGGGAACGGGCATGACCGACCAGGCAGCAGACCAGACGCCGAATTCCGTCCCCGATACCGGACGGCGCGCGGACAAGCCCCTGCCAGGCGGGCGCAGCCTGACCTATCGTCATCCGCCGCTGGTTCGTGTCAGCCACTGGCTGAACGTCATCGCCGTCGTCATCCTGATCATGAGCGGGCTGAACATCCTGCTGGCCCATCCACATCTCTACTGGGGCATCCGGTCCACCTTTGCCGATCCCTGGGTCAGCATCCCGACCATCCCGAACTGGCTGCTGATCCCCCAGGGTCGCAACCTGGCAGAGGCCCGCCATTGGCACTTCTTCTTCGCCTGGCTGTTCGTGCTGAACGGCCTCGCCTACCTGATCTATGGCTTCGTCACAGGCCGTTTCGGACGTCGGCTCTGGCCGACCCTGTCCGATCTCAAGGGGTTCTGGCCCTCGGTCGTCGAACATGCCCGCTTCGACTTCCCCAAGGACGACCACGCCCGGACCTATAATGTCATCCAGAAGCTGACCTATGTGACGATGATCCTCGTCATCCTGCCGATGATGCTGATCACCGGTCTGTCGATGTCACCGGGCTTCAACGCGATCGGCGGGGTGCTCCTCGACCTCATGGGGGGCCGACAGTCCGCCCGCACCCTGCATTTCATATCAGCGGCCTTGATCGTCGGCTTCATCGTCATCCACGTGGGCCTGGTGATCTGGACCGGGCTGTTCAACAACATGCGGGCGATGATCACCGGCTGGTTCGTGATCGAGCCCAACCGACCCCATGATGGAGGCCAGTCATGACAGACGCCCTGCTCTCGCGCCGGTCCTGGCTGGGTCGCGCCATGGCCACGGCCGGCGTCCTGGCCCTCGCGGGCTGCGAACGCGGCATCGCGTTTGGCGAACGCCTCAAGATTTCGGCCGAGGCCCTGACCTATCGCGCACAAAGGCTCATCCTGCCCCGCGACGCCCTGGCCCCCGAATACAGTCGGGCCGAGATCTCGCCGGACTTCAAGCCGAACGGGTCGATCTCGCCCGCTGCTGCCGACTATGTGGCCTTGCGTGACGGTGACTTTGCCGACTACCGGCTGGTGGTCGACGGTCTCGTTGAGCGGCCCCTGTCGCTTTCGCTGGACGAGCTACGCACCCGCCCGAGCCGGACCCAGATCACCAAACACGATTGCGTCGAAGGCTGGACTGCCATCGGGGAATGGACCGGTGTCCGGCTGGAGACCTTGCTGGACGAGGCGGGGATGAGGCCCGAAGCGCGGTACGTCGTCTTCCACTGCTTCGACGCCCTGACCCAGACCGAGGATGGCCCGCGCTACTACGAGAGCATCGACCTGATCGACGCGCGGCATCCGCAGACCCTGCTGGCCTATGACATGAACGGCCAGACCCTGGGCGTCCCCCACGGGGCCCCGCTGCGCCTGCGGGTCGAGCGCCAGCTCGGCTACAAACAGGCCAAATACATCCGCCGGATCGAGGTGGTCGACAGTTTCGCCGACATCCAGGGCGGCAATGGCGGCTACTGGCCCGACCGCGGTTACGAGTGGTACGCCGGTATTTGATAGCCGTCGGCAGAGCGGGCAGAAATCAGACGCAGGCCCGCGAGGCGTTTGGCTCCGGCAGACATGCGACCTCGCTGATGTTCGGGCGAACATGCCCTTCGATCGTCAGGCCGCTTCGGCGTGGGCTTCCAGCGGCAAGAGCGATCCGACGACCAGGCGGCTCAGCATGCGGCCTTCGAGGGGGATGATCGCATCGACAAAGCGGTCGTTGGCATCGGAATCCATGGCGGGCGGGGCCTGGAGCAGACTTGCGTCCAGCTGGAAGGTCTCCTGCACGCCGTCGACCAGAACACCGGCCATGCGGGGGCCGTGCTGGATCACGACGATGACGTGGCGGCTTGAGGGCTCGGTCCGGCCCAGACCCAGGCGGCAGCGCAGATCAAGGACCGGCATCACTGCGCCGCGCAGGTTGATGACCCCGAGGATGTAATCCGGCGTCTGAGGCATGGGCGTGGTCGCGGTCCAGCCCCGGATCTCGCGCACCGAGCGAACGTCGATGCAGTATTCCTGCCCCCCGATCTCGAACGAAATCAGCTCCAGCATGCCGCCCGTTCCCGGACCAGCGACCTCGGTTTCAAAAGGCGTCATGGTCAGAATTCCTCCCATTCGTCAGCCTTGACGGCAGCGTTTCCGACCGAGCGCAGAGCCGGGCGGGACGCAGCGGCTGCATTGCCGGCCGGCCGGGCATAGGCCGCGATACGGGCCTGGGCAGCGTGCACCGGGTTCGACCGTCCGGCGACGCTGGCGTTGCCGACCTTGAAGCGCGACACCAGCGCGTCGAGTTCTCCGGCCTCGCTCTTGAGCGAATGGGAGGCAGCGGTGGATTCCTCGACCATGGCCGCGTTCTGCTGGACCATCTGGTCCATCTGGTTGACGGCGGTATTGACCTGGCTGAGGCTCGACGCCTGTTCCTGGGCCGAGGCGCTGATTTCGGAGACCAGTCCATCGATCGCTACGACCTGTTCCATGATGCGGTTGAGGCTCTGTCCGGTTTCACCGACGAGCGACACGCCCTGGCTGACCTGCTGACCCGACGTCGAGATCAGGCCCTTGATCTCCTTGGCGGCTTCTGCCGAGCGCTGGGCCAGCGCCCGCACTTCCTGGGCCACCACCGCAAAGCCGCGACCGGCATCGCCTGCCCGGGCCGCCTCCACACCGGCGTTGAGCGCCAGAAGATTGGTCTGGAAGGCGATCTCGTCGATCACCCCGATGATCTGGTTGATCTCGGACGAGGATTTCTCGATCTGGCCCATGGCCGCGATGGCACGCTGCACCACCTCTCCGGACGACTGGGCGTCGCCCTTGGCGGAGGCCACGGCCTGGGCCGCCTGTTGCGAGCCCGAGGCCGTGCGTTTGACGGTCACCGTGATCTGTTCCAGCGCGGCGGCCGTCTCCTCCAGGCTTGCGGCCTGCTGTTCGGTCCGCTTGGACAGGTCGTCCGAGGCCGAGGCGATCTCTTCTGAACCGGCGCGGATGGCCGAGACATTGGTCACCACCGCCGCCATGGCTTCGCGCAGCTGGCCGATGGCACCGTTGAAGTCCTGCTGCAGCTTCACATAGTCGGCGGGGAAGGCCTGGGTCAGCTGAACCGTCAGATCGCCCTTGGACACGCCGTCCAGACCGACGGCCAGGGCTTCGACCACGGCGGCCTGACGTTCGGCGCTTTCCTCGGACAGAAGCTGGTTCTGCAGACGCTCGGCTTCGGCGGCTTCACGGGTGGCCTTGGCTTCGGCTTCGACCGCGCGGGCGCGGATGCCGGCGTCCTTGAACACCTGTACGGCCTTGGCCATGATCCCGACCTCGTCCTTGCGGTGCTGGCCTTCGACCTCAACGGTCAGATCGCCGGCCGCGAGGGCCTTCATCCGCTCGCCCAGCCGGTTCAGCGGGCCCGTGATGCCCTTGGACGAGACCAGGATTCCTCCGGCGATGCCCGTAGCGAGCGCAGCGAGCATGCCGATCATCGTGGTCATGATCGTGGTGTTGATGTCGGCCGTCATGGCATCGGAGGCAGCCTGGTTCACGGTGACCTGTTCATTGATCCAGGCGCGTATGTCCGAGTCGAATTTGACGACTTCCGGATCCGATTGTTGCAGCAGGCTGAACGCAGCATCGTTCTCGTTGCGAAGACCGGCGGCCATGGCGGGGACCAGCAGGGCCTCGATCTTCGTTACCCGATCCGAGAAGCCCTCGATCTCGCTCGCCAGTTCGGGGCGGAGCTCTTTCGCCGTCGCAATTCTTTCGTCCGTGAGCGACTTCATGTTGTTGAACCACTCTGCCGACGCCCGCGCCTGTGGGCTGTCACCTTCGTAGTTCAGCGCCTTGTATGTCGCGTAGCTCATTCCCGCGAGGTTGCCTGCGACCCTGGCCATCGCGATCTGCGACCCGGCATTGTTGTCGAGCAGCACCGTATACTGCGCGTCAATTTCCTTCATCTTCAGGGCGCAGTAGGCCACCCCGGCCAAGCCGATCAGGGATACCATGACGATCAGGGTCAGGATCTTGGCGGCAATCTTCGAGTCTTCGAGCAGCTTCACGGCAAAGACCTCACAAACGGCGGTTTTGATTTTCAAACGCAAGCGTACTGGTCGGGCGGTCGGACAGGACGATGCCCAGCTTAAAGGTCGACCCGAACGAAGCGGTGCCAACGTCCCCATTTTGGGTCGAGATGCGGTAAAAAATCCTTACCGGCGGAATAGGTAGAAAGTCGCTGCTCCGTCGACACCAGGCCATCTTGCGCGCAAGCTTGTCCGGCGGCGTAAAAGGTCCGGGGCAAAGCAACAGCGTCATCGCCCTGCGCCGTTCCCACGATCAGATCGATGACGGTCAGGATCGAAGTCAGGGAGACGGGCTTGATCGAGACCTTGAAGGCCGTCTGTACCGGCGTCTCACCCGGATCGCTCGAGATCTGCGCTCGCCCAGCGGGGTCGTTCAGACTGATGAATTATCGGAAGTTTTTGGTGGCTGGAGGCGGGATCGAACCGCCGACCTGTGGGTTATGAATCCACCGCTCTAACCATCTGAGCTACCCAGCCCCGGCACGCGGCCATACGGACCTGCGCGCAAGAGAGGCGTGCCTATACAGAGGCTGGGGCCCGGGTTCAAGTCGCACCAATCCCCGTCTGATGGCGCGCAAGCTGGACGACCGCCAGCGGGAACGGTAACCCGCACTGTCGCGTTTTCGCACGAACCGGTTTCGACCCTGACCCCTGGAGCTTTCATGCGCCCGATCATCCTCGCCGCCTCCGCCTCCCTCCTGGTTCTGGCAAGCGCCTGCGGTGCCAGCAGTGCCCCTCAGGACGCACGCGGTGGATCCACCGGTGCCCCGCTCGAAACCCGTCCGCCCGAGGGGGCAGGCCAGTCTCCGGCCTTCGCGAACCAGACCCGGGCACCTTCGGTCCAGTCGGACGTCTCCATGGCTCACAGCATCGTGGCTTCGGGCCTCGTCGATCCCTGGGGCCTGGCCCAGATGCCGGACGGATCCTGGCTGGTGACCGAAAAACCCGGACGGCTTCGAATCGTCACGGCCCAGGGCCAGATCAGCGAGCCCGTGACGGGCTTGCCGCCGGTTGTGGCCCGCGGGCAGGGCGGGCTTCTGGACGTCGTCATCGGCCCTGACTTCGCCCAGGACCGGATGATCTACTGGAGCTTCTCCGAGCCCCGCACGGGCGGCAATGCGACCTCGGTAGCACGCGGGGTCCTGTCGGCCGACGGCCGCAGCGTCCAGAACGCAAGCGTCATCTTCCGCGCCCTGCCGGCCTATGACGGGGACAAGCATTTCGGATCCTCGCTGGCCTTCGACCCGGCCGGGCACCTGTTCATCACCCTGGGCGAACGCTCCGATGCCCCGATGCGCCCGCAGGCCCAGGATCTCGGCTCGCACATGGGCAAGACGATCCGGATCAATGCCGATGGCTCCGTGCCGCGTGACAATCCCTTCGTCGGCCAGGCCGGGGCCCTGCCGGAAATCTGGTCGCTCGGGCACAGGAATGCGCAGGGCGTCGCGATCCAGCCCGGGACCGGTGCGGCCTGGACGGTCGAGCATGGCACACGCGGCGGCGACGAGGTCAATCTCGACAAGGCCGGGGCCAACTACGGCTGGCCGGACGTCGCCTACGGGATCGAGTATCGCGGCGGTGCCATCAATGCCGGCGTGACGGCCAAGGAAGGCACCGAACAGCCGGTCTATTACTGGGATCCGGTGATCGCGCCCGGCGGAATGACCTTCTACACGGGTTCGATGTTCCCCGCCTGGTCCGGCAATCTGCTGGTCGCCGGGCTCAAGGAAAAGCATATCGCCCGGCTGGTGATCGAGAATGACCGGGTGGTCGGCGAGGAGCGGCTGCTGGTCGGTCTCGGATCGCGCATCCGCGACGTCGCCGTCGGCGCCGATGGAGCCGTCTGGGCCATCACGGACGAGGAAGACGGCAAGCTGGTCCGCCTCGCCGTCCAGTAGACCGCGGCACAGGAAGGATTCTTGCCGATCCGGATTGAGACGGGGGTCGTCCTGCTGTAGGAACCTCCGTCCCGGCCTTGCGGTCGGCCGACGCACCCGTAGCTCAGCTGGATAGAGTACTGCCCTCCGAAGGCAGGGGTCAGAGGTTCGAATCCTCTCGGGTGCGCCATTTCCTGCACAGCCTCTACCCAATAGAACGCCCGTCTCCTGGCATCGGTGCAGGAACCCGCCTTGGCATCAGTCATCATCATCGGGGCCGGAATGGCCGGGCTGGCCTGCGGGCAGGGGCTTCAGTCGGCAGGCCACAAGGTGGTCCTGCTGGACAAGGGCCGTGGTGCGGGTGGACGGATGGCGGCGCGCCGGATCACCACGCCGATGGGCGACGTCACCTTCGACCACGGTGCCCAGTATTTCTCCGCAAGAGACCCCGACTTTCAGGCGCAGGTCCGGCGATGGGCGGATGCAGGCATCGTCGCACCCTGGGCCGCAGCGGGCGAAGAGGCGTGGGTCGGGATGCCCGCGATGAACGCCCCGCTGAAGGCCATGGCCAGTGACCTGGAGGTCCACTGGGGTACCCGGGTCACGGCCCTATCACGCACGGCGACGGGCTGGGCCGCCGGGCTGGACGATGACAGTGTCGTCTCCGCCGATGCCGTCGTCACGGCCCTGCCCGCCGAGCAGACAGCGGACCTGCTTGACGCGGTCAACGATCCTTTCGCCGCCCTCGCCCGCGCCACACTCAGCGCACCGTGCTGGACCCTGATGCTGGCCTTTTCGGAGCCGCTGGCAACGGGAGAGGACTGTATCCGGGGCAGGGATGAGGATGCGCTCGGATGGGCCGCCCGCAACAGCAGCAAACCGGGGCGTGGCGAGACAGAAACCTGGGTCATTCAGGCCGGTGCGACCTGGTCAGCCGAACATCTGGAGGCCCTGCCCGACGGGGTTGGAACCCGCATGATGGCGGCGCTGTCCGCACGGCTCGGGATCGCCTTGCCCGAACCTTCCATCCGGATGACCCACCGCTGGCGTTTCGCCCGGTCGGGACATGCCGGCAGGGGCTCGCTCTGGAAACCGGACATCGGTCTGGGGGCTTGCGGGGACTGGCTGATCGGACCGAGGGTGGAGGATGCCTGGCAATCAGGCGCACAGATGGCCAGACGCATGGCGGCCGACCTTGGCTGACGCCGGCCGACCGCCCGTTGGCGATGTCTATTTTGGCTCGGGCGCCGGCCGGCTGCCGGTATTGACCTCCGGCACATAGACCCCGGTCACCAGGCGGGTCAGGAACCCGGCTGCCTGGGTGCGTGGACCATAGACGGCGCACGGGTCGGGCTCTCCGATCGGGCGCACAGGTCGGTCTGCCGTAGAGATCGCATCCCCCACGGCGTCACCAAACGGCTCGGCCATCTGAAGCGCATCGCCGACGCGCGAAAGGGAGGGCGAGTCCGTCCCGACAACATTGGCGTTTCGGGCCCAGGCGAGAGCGGCGACCTGTTGCCCCTGAGCGCTCACCAGCTCCGCCTCCGCCGCAAGGCCGCCGGTCGTCCCGGGGACCCGCAGCGTCCCCGGACCGGGGATCAGGATATTGGCCACGGCTGCAACGCCGGATCCCGCCTGTCCGGTCGCATCGATCCCGACCACGCCGACCCGCACCCGTGCCGCGCCATTGGCGACTGTACTCAGACCAAAACGCTCGCTGACTTCATAGCAGACCTGGCGATCAACCTCGCGCAATACGGCCTGTCTTTCCATGTCAGACAGGTCGGCGCCAACCGGGCCGACAAGAACCGCCGGCTCGAGATAGACCCGATCGATCCGGGCGGCAGCCGCGTCGTCGCGCCGTTCCCGGATCGATGCGCGCAGCGTGCCCTCGCGAACGGCCAGGCCGTCGTACTGGCTTAGAAATCCCGCATTGGCGGCGGGTGCGGTCTGGCAGGCTGCCATGGCCGTTCCGGCCAGCACGAGGGGCACAAGAGCCTTCATGGTTGTTCCTTTGAGTGTGATCTGGCCGGAGGCTATCCGTGATCCAGCGTCTCACAACGCATCTGGGGCAGAAAGGATCGCACAGTTCATCTTCACCGTCGTCATCGACGAATTCTACCGCTAGGCTTGGTCGACACCGGGCTCGTTGCCCGGCGGAATGATCCGGGAGCAGACCATGCGGGCTTTCCATCTCCTGAGCGGCGCGGCCGGCGTTGTCCTGCTGCTGGCCCAGTCCGGGACGGTGGCGGCGCAGACGCCTCCGGCCCCCTTCCCCTATGACGCCCAGCGGGGCGTATTCACCTTTGCCGCCGGGCTGGAACGGTCCCTTCCCGCTGTGGTTCAGGTCACCACCCTGGGCCAGTCACGCGGACCGACGACCGGCGAGACCGAGCCCAAGCCGATCTCCGGGGGGTCGGGCGTCATCATCGACGCGGCCCAGGGCATCATCGTCACCAACAATCACGTGGTCGAGAACGGGACGAAATTCACCGTCGATCTGACCAATGGCCGGCTGTTCGATGCGGTCCTGGTCGGTACGGACAAGGCGACCGACATCGCCGTGCTGAAGATCGAGGCCGAGGGCCTGTCGCAGGTCGAGACCGTCAATTCGGACACACTGAGGACCGGCGACCTGGCCTTTGCCGTCGGCTATCCCCTGGGCCTGGACCAGACGCTGACGATGGGCGTGATCTCGGGCCTTGGGCGATCCGGCCTCGGCGATGCGGTCGAGGACTATATCCAGACCGACGCCGCCGTGAACTCGGGCAACTCGGGCGGGCCGTTGCTGGACAGTCGCGGACGACTGATCGGCATCAATACGGCAATCCTTTCCGGCGGGGGCGGCCTTCTGGGCGGAAGCGGTGGCAACGATGGGATCGCCTTTGCCGTGCCGACCCGGATCATGACCTTTGTCGTCGACCAGATCCGTGAGAACGGTGCGGTCAGCCGGGGCCAGATCGGCGCGATCCTGGGGTCGCTGACGGCCGAACGCGCGCGGGATCTAAGCCTCGGCATCGTCCGGGGTGCCATTGTCGAGGATGTCGCGCCCGGCTCGCCCGCCGAGGGCGCCGGATTGCGCAGCGGCGATATCATCGCCCGTATCCAGAACCGGCCCGTCGCCAATGCCGGATCCGTGCTGGCCACAGTCGGCATCGCCCCGCCCGGAACACGGCTTGAGCTGACCTTCATGCGCGACGGCCGAGACCTGACCACATCGATGATCGTGGCCGATCCTTCGGTGCCGCGTCTGGTTGTCGGTCCCGCTGCCATCCAGGTTTCCGGTGCCCAGTTCCGTGACGACGCCGACGGCGTGATCGTGGCGTCGGTCGAAGCGGGGTCGCAGGCCGCCGTACAGAGATTGAGAGCCGGCGATCGCGTCCGGTCCGTCGACAAGACCCCTGTTGCCGATCTCGCGGCGCTCGGACTGGCGCTCGGGACGTCGTCAGAAGCTTTCGAACTCGGCGCAGAACGCAACGGGGAAATGCTGGTCGTGACCCTGGGAGACTGAGCCCAAGCTCCAGAGCCTGACGTCCGCTCCAGACAGCAAAACGCCCGCATGCCGGGAGGGGGAGGGTGGCAGGCGGGCGTCTCGCTTGGAGGAAGCGCCGGCCCGTCGAAGCCCGTACTGGACACATCCAGGGGGGCTGGGGGGGCTGTTCAGGGTCCCGGACGCGTCCGAACTCCGAAAGGCCGACAGGTGATGTTTTCCTGCCCCAACCGGGCGGGCAAAGGACCGAAACGGGGCCATTTCGTGTCGTGATCAATTTCGACCGGAGGCTGGCTATTGGCTGGCTATTTTTCACAGCGCGCCTAGGTTTTGGCCACGATGTCGATGGACCCTTCCTCACCCGCAGGCCCCTTACCCCTTGCGGGTCCGATCTTCTTTGATCGCCGCGACCTGGACCTGATCCTGCGGGTCTACGGGCGGATGGTCGCCCAGGGCGAGTGGCGCGACTATGCGATGGTCGGTCACAAGGACCTCGCAGAGTTCGCGGTCTTCCGCCGTCACGGCGATGCACCGGCCTACCGGATCGAAAAACGCCCGGCGCTGCAGGCGCGGCAGGGTCAGTGGGCCGTGATCGGCGAGGGCGGCATCGTCCTGAAACGCGGTCGCGATCTGGCACAGGTCCTGCGCGTCTTCGACAGCCGCCGCTTCAACGTCGTCGAATAGCGCCGCAACGAAGCCGATCGCGTCTCGCTCCGTAGTCCTCGATCAGGCCTGAAGCCGGTATCCCCCGGCATCGGTCAGCAGCAGGCGCGCCTGCCCCGGCTCCAGCTCGATCTTCTGGCGGAGACGATAGATGTGGGTCTCCAGGGTATGGGTCGTCACACCGGCATTGTAGCCCCAGACCTCGGTCAGCAGTTCCTCGCGCGACACCGCCTTTCCGCCGGAGCGGAAAAGGTATTTGAGGATGCTGGTTTCCTTTTCCGTCAGCCGGACCCGTTTGCCCTTTTCGTCGGCGAGCGACTTGGTGGCCGGCCGGAACTCATAGGGGCCGATCTGGAAGACCGCGTCCTCTGACTGTTCGTGACTGCGCAGGTGCGCACGGATGCGGGCCAGCAGGACGGCGAACCGGAAGGGTTTGGTCACATAATCGTTGGCCCCCGCATCGAGCCCCAGAACCGTGTCGGCATCCGATCCCTGTCCGGTCAGCATGATGACGGGCGTGGTGATCCCCGACTGACGGAGCAGGCGACACGCCTCGCGACCATCCATGTCGGGCAGATCGACGTCGAGCAGGATCAGCTCGGCCCGGATCTCCCGGCCCAGCCTGAGCCCCTCGGTCGCCGTCGCAGCCTGCACCGGGCGAAACTCCTCGTGCAGCGCCAGTTGCTCTGCCAGGGCTTCACGCAGGTCGTCATCGTCATCGATGATCAGGATTGTCTTGGAAGTGGCCATGGGTACAGAATGATGGGGCTTGGGCTCCGCGCCAAGGCGCGCGCCCGAAAAAACGTGCCGGGCTGGGCCTTATAGAGGCCCCTGCCAAGCTTTTCGTTCCCCGAACAGCGCGGATCCAACGCGGACGTGCGTCGCGCCCTCGGCAATCGCCGCAGCATAGTCGCTGCTCATGCCCATCGAGAGAACGCTGAGACCCTCATCGGCGGCAAGGCGGCGAAGTCGCTGGAAATGGGGGGCCGCCGGCTCGTCGACGGGCGGAATGGCCATCAGTCCCTCGACCCGGAGCCCAAGGACGTTTCGCGCCAGCGTCAGCAGGCCCGACAGATCCGCCATCAGGACCCCGGCCTTCTGGGGCTCGGCCCCCGTGTTGACCTGGATCAGGACCGAGGGGTCGCGACCCGTCCTCTGGATGGCCTCGGCAAGAGCACGGGCCAGTTTGGGCCGGTCGAGCGTCTCGATGACATCGAAAAGGGCGACGGCGTCCGCAGCCTTGTTGGTCTGAAGCGGTCCGATCAGGCGCAGTTGCAGGCCTGGCAAATCGCCAAGGCGCGGGGTCCAGCGGCCCTGCGCCTCCTGAACCCGGTTTTCGCCGAATATTCTCTGACCTGTCGCCAGAGCGGCATCGATCGCGACAGGCTCCTGGGTTTTCGACACCGCCACCAGGGTCACCGACGCGGGATCGCGTCCGACAGCATGCGCGGCTGTCTCGATGCTGGCACGCACTGCGGCGAAGCGCTCGGATATGGACGCGTCAGCAGAAGCGGTGGATGAGAGGGTCATGATCCTGTCCAGCGACGCACGGCGGCTTTGGAACGCCGCCCGGCAGATGAAGGCCCACGCTCTATCGCGCGCCGCTCTGGATGTCAGGGCATCCGGCGCGTGGCGCAAGGCCGCGCTGCCGCCGCTGCTGCTCTTTACCGATTCGGAACGCCTGTCCCGACCGTGGGAGGTGGCGTCGTGTCTGCCTGCAGGGGCGGGGCTGGTCTACAGGGCCTTCGGGGCTCCGGAGTCCTTCGAGGTCGCCTCCCGTCTGAGGGCCATTACGCGAGAACGCGGGGTCGTGCTTTTGATCGGACAGGATGCAGACCTGGCGGATGGCGTTGGCGCTGATGGCGTGCATCTGCCCGAGCGGGCCCTGTCGGCCGCCTATGCCCTGGGTGGTCGTCGACCCGACTGGCTGATCACCGGCGCGGCTCATTCACTGGAGGCGGCCGCAACGGCTCGCGATCTGGATGCCGTGGTCCTGTCGCCCATCTTTCAGGCCGGTGGAGCCTCCGCAACGAAACCACCGCTCGGTCTGCAGCGCCTGGTCGAGGCCTGCCGACTGTCTGCAGCACCCGTCTATGCGCTTGGAGGGATCGACGCGGACGCCGGCGAAAGCCTGATCGACAGCGGTGCCTGTGGCATGGCCGGAATCGGTGCCTTCGCCAGAGCCTTCAGCCCGAACCCGGTCAGAATTTGAAGATGGATTCCAGCCGGATACGCGGTTGCGCGCGGCGTTCTGTTTCCGGTGCGCGGGCGGGATCCTGTTCGACGCGTCCCAGACCGGCGGCGGCTCCGACGCTGAGGCGCGGGTTCAGTCGGTAATAGGCTCCGGCTTCGACGTCGCCCCAGTCGGCGTCGCGTCCGACCGGCTCGTTGGCGTTGAAGTTGAGACCCCAACGCCCGTTCTCGTTCCAGCGCAACCCGCGACGTGGGGTCTGGGGCACGGCAGCATTGCGTTGGGCGGCAGAGGCTTCGGACAGCGAAATGACAGGCGCACGCGCGCGCGTCGTCTGGGCGGAGGCTTCAGCAGCCACGCCCGTCAGGGCAACCGCCCCGATCAGTCCGGCGATGTGGAGACGCAACGTCATTTCCAACCCTTCGCAGACCCTTCCGGCCCTGCCTCAATACCCAACCCGGTGTATGCACCGATGAACACAGCGATAAGACACCCATCGATCGCGAGGTCAACGCAACGTCGTCCGCTGACCCCGGTTCCTTCGACTCTGCGCGTTGCCTGTGGCGCAGGCGTCACGGGATTGGGGCGAAAATGCTCTCATGACGGTCGGGCGGCTTGCGAGGCCGCATCACACCGTTCCGGTATGAAGACCTGACAAGGGCACCTGCATCATGCTTCGCCTTGTCATCGCCCCTTTTCACCGTGTTATAGGGTTTATGCGGCGTATACGCTCGCGCATCGATAACCGTGCCCGAAGCACGGCGGCATGTGTGAGGTGCGCGTCCCGAATGGATACGGAGAATTCCAAGATGGCCCTCAAGAGTGCGTCAGTTCGCGGTGTTGCGATCCTCACCATCGCATCCGGTCTGATGCTTTCGGCCTGCAGCAGCCTGCCGTTCGTTGGCGGACGCGACGAGGCCCGCAAGGTCGACGTCCAGCAGGGCATCGGCGTGAATGGTTACCTCTGGCGTGCCACACTCGACACACTCAGCTTCATGCCGCTGACGACCGCCGACCCCTGGGGCGGGGTGATCAATTACGACTGGTATACCAACCCCCAGACGCCGAACGAGCGCTTCAAGGCAACCGTCTTCATCCTGGATACCCGCCTTCGCGCCGACGCCCTGAACGTGACGGTCACCAAGGAAATGCGGGACGCGACAGGGGGCTGGACGGCAGCACCGGTGGCTGCCCAGACCGAGACGGATCTGGAGAATGCCATCCTGACCCGTGCTCGCCAGCTGAATCTGTCCAACGCCGGCTAGGTGGCCAGGCCGCCCCTGCGGCGGCCGGTCATCGTCTGACCGCTCCAAACCACTGACGCTGGCCTTGGCGCCAGGCCCGCGCTCAAGTAGCCCGAAGGGCATCAGCGCCAAGAAAGTACCGCCGTGGCTCGTTACGAACCCAAGACCGCCGAACCTCGCCAGCAGGCCCGCTGGGCGGATGCCGACGCCTTTGTGACGAAGGATACGGGACGTCCGAAATACTACGTCCTCGAGATGTTTCCCTACCCGTCCGGCAACATCCACATGGGCCACGCCCGCAACTATGTAATGGGCGATGTGGTGGCGCGTTCCAAACGCGCCCAAGGCTTTGACGTCCTGCATCCGATGGGCTGGGACGCCTTTGGCATGCCGGCCGAGAACGCTGCCATGGAGCGCGGCATCCACCCCAAGGGCTGGACCTACGACAATATTGCCAACATGCGCGAGCAGCTGAAGCTGCTGGGTCTCTCGCTGGACTGGTCGCGCGAGTTCGCCACCTGCGACCCGGAATACTATGGCCAGCAGCAGGCCTGGTTCCTGGAGCTGTACCGGCGCGGCCTGGTCTATCGCAAGGACGGGGTCGTCAACTGGGACCCGGTGGACAACACCGTCTTGGCCAATGAACAGGTCATCGACGGCAAGGGCTGGCGATCCGGGGCCCCGGTCGAGAAGCGCAAGCTGAACCAGTGGTTCCTGCGGATCACCGACTATGCGGACGACCTGATCGACGGGCTCAAGGAATTGGAAGGCCGCTGGCCCGACAAGGTCCGGCTGATGCAGGAAAACTGGATCGGCAAGAGCCGCGGTGCCACCGTCTGGTGGGACATCGCCGAGGCACCGGCCTATCTTTCCGCTTCGCCTGAAGGCGAGCCCAATCACGCGCGCGATCCGATCGAGGTCTATACGACCCGCCCCGACACCCTGTTCGGAGCCAGTTTCATTGCGCTCGCGCCGGATCATCCCCTGACGAAGACCATCGCCGCCCAAGAGCCGAAGGTGGCGGCGTTCATGGAGGCCTGCGCCAGCCTCGGGACCAGCGAGGCCGAGATCGAGAAGGCAGAAAAGCACGGTGTCGATCTGGGCATGCGCGTTCGCCATCCGTTCGATCCGGCGCGGACCCTCCCGGTCTGGAGCGCCAATTTCGTGCTGTCGACCTATGGCTCGGGGGCCATCTTCGGCTGCCCGGCCCATGACCAGCGCGACCTGGACTTCGCCCGCAAATACGACCTGCCCGTCATCCCCGTCGTCAGACCCGAAGGGGCCGACGAGACCTTCGAGGTCGGGACCGAAGCCTATGTCGGACCCGGCACCGCCTTCCATTCGGAATTCCTGGACGGTCTGTCGATCGAGGACGCCAAGGCCGAGGCCATCCGCCGACTGGAGGCCGCCGAACAGGGTGTCGGGGCCACCATCTATCGCCTGCGCGACTGGGGCGTCAGCCGTCAAAGGTACTGGGGTTGCCCGATCCCGATCATCCACTGCCCGAAATGTGGGCCACAGGAGGTCCCGGGCGATCAGCTGCCGGTCGTCCTGCCCGAGGACGTGACCTTTGACGTGCCGGGCAACCCCCTGGCCCGGCACCCGACCTGGAAACACGTCAGATGCCCGACGTGCGACACGGACGCGGTCCGGGAGACAGACACGCTGGATACCTTCGTGGATTCGAGCTGGTATTTCGCGCGTTTCACCGATCCGACATCAGCGACGCCCATCAATTCCGCTGCCGCCGATCGCTGGCTGCCCGTCGACCAGTATATCGGCGGGGTCGAGCATGCCGTGCTGCACCTGCTGTATGCCCGCTTCATCAGCCGCGCCCTGTCCGATGCCGGGCTGATGTCCGTCCGCGAGCCTTTCGCCGGTCTGTTCACCCAGGGGATGGTGGTTCACGAAACCTATCGCCGTGCGGACGGCCAGTGGGTCGAACCCACGGACGTCGATCTGACGAACGATGCCGGCAAGCGGAGCGCCCGCCAGCTGTCCACGGGGGAAACCCTGGTGATCGGAGACATCGAGAAGATGTCGAAGTCCAAGAAGAACGTCGTGGCCCCGCAGGAAATCCTGTCGACCCACGGTGTGGACGCCGGTCGCCTGTTCGTGCTTTCCGACAGCCCGCCCGAGCGCGACGTGCAGTGGACGCCCGGGGGCGTCGAGGGCGCCAGCCGTTTCGTCCAGCGCGTCTGGGCCCTGTTCGACGGGTTCGAGGCCTCGGCGCCGGCAAACCCGGACATCGACACAGCCCTGATCCGGGAAACCCACAAGGCCATCAAGGCCGTGACCGAAGGTGTGGCCGGTTTCCGTTTCAACTCGGCCATTGCCAAACTGTATGCCTTCGTCGCCACCGTCCGGGATCACGAACAGGCCGGCAGCGCGGCCCGGACCGAGGCCCTGTCGGCTCTGGCGCGGCTGATTGCCCCCTTTACACCCCATCTGGCCGAGGAGTGCTGGGCCGCCCTGGGTCACAGCGGGCTTATCCTCGATGCGCCCTGGCCGGAGTGGGATCCCGCCCTCGCGGCCGACGACGAGATCGTCCTGCCCATCCAGATCAGCGGCAAGCGACGTGGCGAGGTCACCCTGCCCCGCGGTTCGGATCCGAAGACCGTCGAAGACGCTGCCCTCGCCAATGCTCAGGTTCAGGCCTATCTGTCGGCCAACGGCCTGACGGTTCGCAAGGTGATCGTCGTGACCGATCGAATCGTCAATCTGGTGGCCAACTGATGATGCGGACATGGACCGGGCTCTTACGTGCAGGCGCGGTCATGTCTGTAACCTTGCTGGCCGGGTGCGGCTTTACCCCCCTGTACGGAACGGCCGCGGGCTCTCCGGCCCTGTCCCGGATTGCGGTCCAGACCCAGGACGATCGTCTGGGCTATCGCCTGCGCGAACAGCTTGAAGACTCGCTCGGCTGGGATCGCGGTACAGCTCCGCTCTATCGCCTTCAGACTCAGATCGAGCAGAACCGCCGTCCACTGGGGCGTCGGATCGATGATACCGCGACCCGCTACGAACTGACCGTCAAGGCGGCCTGGGTGCTCACGCCGGTGGCCGGTGGTGCCCCGCTCTCCGGTGTCGAGACCGCCATCCTGACCTATGCTGCCGCCGATCAGCCCTATGCGGCGATCGCGGCCCAGCAGGACGGCGAGGATCGGGCAGCAGCGGAGCTTTCGCGTCTGATCCGCATCGATATTCTGCGGGCGCTTTCGGCGTCGTGAGCACGGGATGATCCTGGCCAAGCGTCCCGAGATCGACCGCTTCCTGGCCCGGCCTGATCCGGGCATCCGTGCAGTCGTCATCCACGGCAAGGATCGGTCCGGTGTTTCCGAGCGTGCCGTGATGCTGTGCAAGACCATCACGCCGGACCTGAACGACCCGTTCAATGTCTCATCCCTCACCGACAGCGACATCGACGGTGACCCCGCGAGGCTCGAAGAGGCCTTGACCGCACTCAGCATGATCGGGGGCCGGCGACTGGTGCGGATCCGGCTGACCTCCGAGAAACTGTCGATCGACAAGATGCTGGCCGCTGCCGTGAAGGTTCACGGCGACGGCGGCTACAACCCGGACGCCATGCTCGTGATCGAGGCGGGAGCCCTCGGACGGGATTCTGCTCTGCGAAAGGCCGCCGAAGCTGGAAAGGGCTCTGCCGCCATCGTCTGCTATGAGGACGAGACCGGCGACGTCGCGCGCATGACCCGCGATGCTCTTGCGGCTGACAAGGTCGGGCTGACATCGGACGCACTGGACCGTTTCGTGTCCCGCCTGCCGCGCGAGCGCGGCTTGATGCGACAGGAGATCGAGCGGCTGGCCCTCTATATCGGTCCCGGATCGGGCCGTTCGATCGATGTCGAGGAGCTGGAGCAGCATCTCGGAGTCGAGCCCGATGCCTCGCTGCAGGATGCCGCGCTCCAGGCCTTCGGGGGTCGCGCGGCCCCCGCCCAGGCCGGGCTGAGACGCGCGTTTGCAGAGGGGGAATCTTCGGTCATGGCCGTTCGCCAGGCCTCGATTCACCTCGGAAAGCTGAAACGAATCAATATCCTACAGGCCAGTGGAGCCGGAGCCAAGGAAGCGGCAAAGGCGGCCGGGGTATTCTGGAAGCAGGAGACCGAAATGCTGCGGCAGGCCCGGGCCTGGCGGCTCGAAGATCTCGACACCGTTCTGGACAGTGTGAACACGGCCGACGTCGCGACGAAGACGACCGGCATGCCCGACCAGTTGATTGCCGAGCGATTGATCCTGGAGATTTCTGCAAGGGCCCGAAGACTGGGCCTTTGAGCGCGCCAGTCGTCGATCAGCCGCGTTTCGAGGCCTTACGAAACGCGGGCTTGGCCAGCGCAGCGCTTTTGGCCGCAACCGCACGCTCCTCGGTCTTGCCGCCACCCATGCCGGAATGGGCGGGCGATGCCGCCTTCTTGGCCGCGAGGACGCGTTTCAGGGCTTCAGCGGCAGTTTCGGTCTTGTCTGTCATTCCTGCACCCTAGCACAGCAAAGCCCTCAGAGCTTCATCAGCCGGTGACAGAGGTCATCCAATTGCTCCAGCGAAGCGTAGGACAGGGTCAGCTCCCCCTTCCCGCTCCGATCGACCAGCGAAACCTTCAGGCCGAGCGCGTCCGCCAGATCCTGTTCGAGCGCCGCGATATCGGGCGATGTTCCGGCATCGAGGCGACCCTTCGGGCGAGCCTGCGCCTTGCCCTGTCCTTCGGCGGCCTGACGCGCCAGACGCTCGACCTGACGCACGTTCAGGCCTTCGCGTTCGGCCTGCTGGGCGAGGGCGACGGGATCAGGGGCGGTGATCATCGCCCGGGCGTGGCCTGCGCTCAGCTTGCCATGCCGGACGAACCACAGCACCTCTTCAGGCAGTTGCAGCAGTCGCAGGGTATTGGCCACATGACTGCGCGACTTGCCTACGATGCCGGCAACCGCGTCCTGGGTCCGCCCGAACCGCTCCATCAGCATCCGGTAGGCGTCCGCTTCCTCGAGAGGATTGAGGTCGGCGCGCTGGACATTCTCGATGATGGCGACTTCGAAGACGGCCAGGTCGTCCATCTCGTTGACGATCACCGGCACTTCGGTCAGGCGCGCGATCTGTGACGCACGCCAGCGACGTTCGCCAGCGATGATCTGCCAGGTGCCGTCACCGCCGGGCTGCGACCGGACAAGGATGGGCTGAAGGACACCCTTGTCCCGGATCGAGGTTGCCAGTTCCTCCAGGTCCTCTCGCAGGAAGATCTTTCGGGGCTGGTCCGGATTGGGTTTGACGGTCTCGATCGGAACCAGCATCACGCCAGCGGGCATGGATCCGGTTGCGACGACGGGCGCGGCATCCACCTGTTCTCCAAGCAACGCCGAAAGACCGCGACCCAGACCTCTTTGACGTTCCGACATGCGTATTCCTTCAGGCGGCAATCTTGGCGCGGCGATGGCGTTCGCGCGCGACCACTTCCTTGGCAAGCCGCAGATAGGCCTGGCTGCCAGTACATTTCAGATCATAGATCAGGACAGGTTTTCCGAACGACGGGGCTTCGGAAACCCTGACGTTGCGGGGAATTACGGCCTCGTAGACCTTGTCGCCGAAATGCTGGCGAACATCGGCCGAAACCTGGCCGGACAGGGCGTTCCGACGATCATACATGGTCAGAACAAGACCCTGGATCTCGAGCGCCGGGTTCAGGCTCTGCCGGACCATGTCGATCGTCTTCATCAACTGTGTCAGGCCTTCCAGCGCAAAGAATTCGCACTGCAGGGGGACCAGAACGCCGTCTGCGGCGCTCATGGCATTGAGGGTCAGAAGGTTGAGCGACGGCGGGCAATCGATCAGGACGTAGTCATACCGGGGCTTACCGGTGCTGCCCTGAAGGGCCAGGGCGTCGCGCAAGCGATAGGAGCGCCTGTCCGCCTGACTGAGCTCGATTTCGACGCCGGACATATCGGCATCTGCGGGAATGATATGAAGGCCGGGTACGGCTGTTTCGACGGCGGCATCATCCACGGAACGCCCATCGACGATGACGTCGTAGATGGTGATACGACGTGTTTCACGTGGAACACCCAAACCTGTCGAGGCATTACCTTGGGGATCCATATCGACCAGCAGGACACGCTCGCCGATGGCGGCCAGGGCAGTGCCGAGGTTGATCGCCGTCGTCGTCTTTCCCACTCCGCCCTTCTGGTTGGAGACGGCAAGAATGCGTGTGGGCTTCTCAGCGGGCATGAAGGCTCCGGACGGACACGATGCGCCCACGCGGGTCGCTGCGCGAAATGGAAAGATCAGCCTCAAACGACCAGGAGGCCCAGGCCGTCTGCAGTTCCATTTCGGCTTTTTCACCCTTGAGGAACAGCCCCTGCGCGCCCCGTGTAAAATACGGCTGTGCGTAACCCAGCAACTTATCCATAGGCGCGAGCGCCCGGGCTGTAACGATGTCGACCCGAAGCTTCTGGTCCTCCGCCCGCCCATGAATCACGGTGGCCGGCAGGGACAGAAGGTCGACAATCCCCTGCAGAAACCGGCATCGTTTCCCAAGACTGTCGATCAGCCAGATGTGAGCATCGGGCTGACCCTTCAGCAGGATCGCGAGAACCAGACCCGGGAAACCGGCTCCCGCCCCCAGATCGGCCCACGTCCGGGCGGCCGGTGCGTGATCGAGAAGCTGCGCCGAGTCGAGGACATGGCGCGTCCAGTACTCAGGCAGACTGTCGGGTCCCACCAGATTCATCACCGCATTCGTTTCTGTGAGCCGCTCCAGAAGGGCCTGAAGATCCGCCATCTGGGCGGGGGACGTGCCGCTCTCTGTCTGGAACGCTGCCTTTGCGTCGTCGAGCGACATCAGGCAGCGACCGCCGTCGGTCGGTTCCGCTTCACATGCGCCAGCAAGGCTGTCAGGGCCCCCGGCGTGATCCCTTCAATCCTGCCCGCCTGTCCAAGCGTCGAAGGCCTGACCAGGGCGAGCTTCTCACGGGCCTCGTTCGACAGCCCTCCAATCCGCGTGAAGTCGAGGTCCTGCGGGAGTTGCAGATCTTCCTCGCGCCGCAACCCCTCGGCATCGGCCGTCTGGCGATCGAGATAGCCCGCATACCCAGCGTCGATTTCCACCTGCTCACGAACATCCGCAGCCCAGGTTTGGATCACCGGATAGGCGGGCAAAAAGGTCCTGAGATCCACGTCCGGATAGGCCAGAAGGTCCCGCATGGAGCGCCGCTGACCATCTGCATTGACGGGTATGCCCAGCGCGGCGGCCTCCTTGGGCGTGAAACGCGTCTCGCGCACAAGCGTGGCGGCCGCGGCAAGTTGGGTGGCTTTTTTCGCAAACCGCGCCTGCCGCTCGGGCGAGACGATCCCGGCGGTCGATGCCAGGGGCGTCAACCGCTGATCCGCATTGTCCGCGCGCAGGATCAGTCGGTATTCCGCGCGGCTGGTAAACACCCGGTAGGGCTCGGTCACACCACGTGTGACCAGATCGTCGATCATCACGCCGATATACGCCTGATCGCGTCTGAGGATGATCGGGTCCATGCCCGCTGCGGCCCGGGCGGCATTGAGTCCGGCCATCAGGCCTTGTGCCGCGGCCTCCTCGTAGCCCGTCGTGCCGTTGATCTGGCCCGCGAGATAAAGCCCGGGACGCTTCTTGACCTCCAGAGCAAGGGTCAGTTCGCGCGGATCGACGTAGTCGTACTCGATCGCGTAGCCGAATCGGAAAACCTCGACCGCCCCAAGGCCCGGCATGGTGCGGAGGAAGGCCATCTGGGTCTCTGCGGACACCGAGGTCGAAATCCCATTGGGATAGACCGTTGGATCATCCAGCCCCTCGGGCTCCAGAAACACCTGGTGTGAGGTCTTGTCGGCAAAGCGGACAACCTTGTCCTCGATCGAAGGACAGTAGCGCGGACCCTTGCCGGTCAAATGCCCGCCATAGACGGCGCTCTCGCCAATATTCTCTGCGATGATCCGATGGGTTTCCGCATTGGTCGCCGTGATTCCACAGGCAATCTGGGGCACATCAATGCGATCGGTCAGGAAGCTGAAAGGGACCGGCTCGGCGTCGGCGGCCTGCATCTCCAGCTGGTCCCAGGAAATCGTCCGGCCATCCAGCCGCGCCGGCGTGCCTGTCTTGAGCCGACCCATGCCGAGCCCGGCTCCATAGAGGTCGGAGGCCATCCCGGTCGACGGTGCCTCGCCGTGCCGACCCGCAGGCGTGCGCTCATCCCCCCGGTGGATCACACCGTTGAGGAACGTGCCCGTCGTCAGGACGACGGCCGCCGCTCGCAGGATTTTTCCGTCTCCGGTCGTTACCCCAGAAACCCGATCGCCGGACAAGACCAGACCCTCGGCTGTCCCCGCCATCAGGGTCAGATTGGGTGTCTGCGCCAACTCGGCCTGCATCGCCTCACGGTACAGTCGGCGATCGATCTGGCTGCGGGGACCGCGGACGGCTGCCCCCTTGGAGCGGTTCAGCAGTCGGAACTGGATACCGGACTGATCCGCAAGCCGACCCATGATGCCGTCCATGGCATCGATCTCCCGCACGAGGTGGCCCTTGCCCAAACCACCGATAGCGGGATTGCAGGACATCTCGCCCACGGTCTCGAGCGTCTGCGTCAGGAGAAGCGTTCGTGCACCGGCACGGGCCGAAGAAGCTGCAGCTTCGCAGCCGGCGTGGCCGCCGCCGATCACGATGACATCAAAGGCCTGGGGAGATTGCATCGGGGGGTCATAGTCGAAAGGCGGGAAGATTTCCACGCCATCGATGTTTCACGGGAAACACGTGACCGCGCGGGCGCGACTATTTCCCGATGCAGAACGTCGCGAAGACCTCGCCGAGAATGTCTTCCACGCCAATGGCCCCAGTGACGCGGCCCAGAGCCTCTGCTGCCCGCCGCAAATCGTCACCAGCCATCTCGGGTGCCGTAGAAAGGGCAAAGCGCGCCGCCTCCACCGACCCAAGGGCTTCCGTGAGCCGTCGCCTGTGCCGCTCGCGCGTGACGGCTGGAAAGTCTGCGCCGGACAGATCTTCGGATATCCGACGCTCGATCCACGCCCGAACCTCAGCGAGGCCCGTCCCTTCGGAGGTGCTTGTGGCGATGGCCATCATGTCCTCGGGAGGTGTCGCACGTCCGAGATCACCCTTGCTCAGGATGACGAGGTCCGTCGGCCGAATGAACTCTGCGGCCGCTCCCCCATCGTCACCTGGAGCCCGAACCCAGATCCTGAGGTCCGCGTCCTTCGCTCGCATCCTGGCTCGGCGGATGCCCTCAGCCTCGATGGGATCATCGCTCTCGCGCAGCCCAGCCGTATCGGACAGGGTTACGGCAAAGCCGCCGATGACCAGCTCGGCATCGAGGACGTCCCGTGTTGTCCCGGCGATCGGGGTCACAATGGCCGCTTCGCGCGCTACAAGAGCATTGAACAGCGTGCTCTTGCCCGCGTTCGTTTCCCCGATCAGGACAATCCGGTACCCTTCACGCACCCGTTGGCCGCGATCGGCATCGGACAGGGCCACGTTCAGGTCCCGGGCAAGCCTGTCGAGGATCGGCCCGGCCGCCCGGGCCAGTTGGTCGGGGATGTCCTCATCCGCAAAATCAATCTCGGCCTCGACCAGCGCCAGCGCCGTCAGTAGGTCCCGCCGAAACCCGGCATAGGCCTGAGAAAGGGTGCCGCCCAGTTGCCCCAGGGCCTGAGAGGCCTGTGCAGCGGTCTCGGAGTCGATCAGATCCGCCACGGCCTCGGCCTGGGCGAGATCCATCTGGCCATTTTCAAAAGCCCGTCGCGTGAACTCTCCGGGTTCGGCAGGACGGAGCCCAAGCGCGCTCAATGCGTCCACCACACCTTCGATGACCGCCCGACCGCCGTGCAAGTGGAGTTCCGCACTGTCCTCGCCGGTATAACTGTTCGGTGCGGTGAACCGCAGCACAAGCGCCTGGTCCAGAATTCGGCCCGCATGCCTCAAGGTCCTGAGCGCCGCCTGCCGGGGCGCGATGGACCTGACACCCAATGCGCCCAAGGCGTCCGCCGAACCGGGGCCCGACACCCGGATCACGGCAATGGCACCCCGACCGGGGGGCGTGGCGAGGGCGAAGATCGTCTCCGTCATGCCGGGCACTGCAACGGATGCCAGGGTGGCATCAACGCTCCGATGGATCCGGCGAGTCTCAGGGCTTCGTCGAGGTCGCCGCCATTTCCATCAGACGCCGAAACTGGTCCTGCGCCTGAAGACCAAAACTGGTCCAGTTCTTCAGCAGTTCTTCCGGCTGCATGAGCGCCATGTTCTCGTCCATCCGCCGCTTCATTTCCGCGACCAGGTGATCGTTCAACGGCTCTACGTTCGGCAGGCCAAGGAAGGCTCGCGCTTCGGCCGGCTCGCATTCGATCTCGATATTGACCTTCATGGTGCTCTCCCTGTTTCACGTGAAACATAGGCCGATCCGAACTGCGCGTCAGGTGTTCATGGACTGGAAGAAGTCGCCATTGTTCTTGGACTGGCGCATCTTGTCGAGGAGGAACTCGATCGCATCCTGCGGTCCCATGGGGTTCAGGATGCGACGCAGGACATAGGTCTTGGTCAGTTGATCCTTCGGCGTGATCAGCTCTTCCTTCCGGGTCCCGGACTTCAGCACATCGATGGCCGGGAAGATGCGTTTGTCGGCGACCTTGCGGTCCAGCACGATCTCGGAGTTGCCGGTGCCCTTGAACTCTTCGAAGATCACCTCGTCCATGCGGCTGCCGGTGTCGATCAGCGCCGTGGCGATTATGGTCAGGCTGCCGCCCTCCTCCACGTTCCGCGCCGCACCAAAGAAGCGTTTGGGCCGCTGCAGCGCATTGGCATCCACGCCCCCGGTGAGGACCTTGCCCGATGACGGGACCGTGGCGTTATAGGCGCGACCGAGACGCGTGACTGAGTCCAGCAGGATGACGACGTCCCGCTTGTGCTCGACCAGACGCTTGGCCTTCTCGATGACCATCTCGGCCACCGCGACGTGGCGGGTCGCCGGCTCATCAAAGGTCGAGGCGACCACTTCGCCCTTCACCGTGCGCTGCATGTCCGTCACTTCTTCGGGACGTTCGTCGATCAGGAGAACGATCAGCACGACTTCGGGATGATTGGCCTCGATCGATTTGGCGATGTTCTGCAGCATCACGGTCTTGCCGACGCGCGGCGGCGCGACGATCAGGCACCGCTGACCCTTGCCGAGCGGGGCCACGATGTCGATCACCCGACCCGAGCGATCCTTCAGGGTCGGATCCTGGATCTCCATGATCAGCCGCTCATTGGGATAGAGCGGAGTCAGGTTGTCGAAATTGACCTTGGTGCGGACCGTCTCGGGGTCCTCGAAATTGATGGTGTCGACCTTGAGCAAAGCGAAGTAGCGCTCGCCTTCGCGAGGACCCCGGACAGCCCCGTGAACGGTGTCCCCGGACCGTAGCCCGAACCGCCGAATCTGTGACGGCGAGACATAAACATCGTCCGGACCCGGCAGATAATTCGCGTCCGGACTGCGCAGGAAGCCAAAGCCGTCGGGCAGCATTTCCAGCGTCCCAGAGGCGATGATCTCCACCTCCTCGTCCGCCAGGGTCTTGAGGATGGCGAACAGCAGATCCTGTTTGCGCAGATTGGAGGCGTTCTCGATCTCGAGCTGTTCGGCAAAGGCCACCAGTTCCACCGGCGTCTTGTCGTTCAGTTCCTGCAGGGTGATCCGGCCGGACGGGACAATCGACTCTTCATCGTCGCCCTCGGCCTCCTGATCGACGATCGAGGTATCGATCGGCTCCTGAAGATGGGTATCGGTGTCAGGTGCCTGAGTGTCGGCCTCGGCGGCATCGTGGATCGGATCGGTCATGGGCGTACAATCAGCGTCATCGCCGCACGATCGTGGATCGCGCGGGCGTGTGGATATGGGTCGTGTCTTGGTCTTTCGACCGGCATGGAGATGCGACGGGATCCGGTGCGGGACGATACGTCCTCAGCGACCGGCGCCGCGAGAGAAGGGCAGCGCGAAAAAACCGCGCCTCGCTGTCAGCGGAACCACATGGGGGAGTTCAGGTCAAGCGTGACTGTCCAGCCACCGCTAGCGGGATAACCCTGCCTCTGGACCTAGAGCTGCCATTCGGTCGTGACGGAGAGCACCATCACAATCGCCAGCACGAACGGCACTTCGTTGGTCAGGCGCCAGAACTTGCCCGTTCGAACAGAAGCTCCGGCCGCGATCCGCTTTTTTTCTGCGGACAGATAACCGTGCCAGCCACTCAACAGCAGGATTCCGACCAGCTTGGCGATCATCCAGGGCTCGCCCAAGAACGCCGCGCCCCGTGTCTGCACGTCGATATGGATCAGCCAAAGGCCGAAGACCCAGGACAGGATCATCGCCGGATTGAGGATGATCTTTACCAGACGCGTCTGCCAGGCACGCAGCAACGCCTGCATCTCCGAGCGCAGGGGCTCGGCCTTGTCGCGTTGCTCGGCGTCATAGGCATAGAGCCGAGGCAGGAAGAGCAACCCTGCCATCCAGGCGATGACGGCCAGGATATGAAGGCCGCGCGCCAGATCATAAAGGTTCATCGCTTTGCCCTCCTAGGCGGCCATGCGCGGATTCTGGCAGGGACAGGCTTTCCAGCGACCCTGGCAGCCGGGGCCGTAGGGGCGAATCCCGTCGCGACCGAGCGCGTCCACCACCGCATCGGACAAGGTCGCGATGAACGGTTCCGCTGTCCCAACAGCCGGCACGCGGACATAGGGATGGACACCCTTCTCCTCGGCCAGCTCAGCATACTCCTGGTCGAGTTCCACCAGGGTTTCGATATGTTCCGAAACAAAGGCGATGGGCACGATCAGCACACCCACCTTGTCCTCGGCAGCCTGGTCGATGGCTTCAGGCGTCGACGGCCCCAGCCATTTCAGCGGCCCGACGCGGCTCTGATAGCAAAGGGCATGGTCCTTCAGACCCGCACGAACGGCAACGGCGGCAACCGTGGCCTCGACCTGTTCCTGATACGGGTCGCCGTCCTTGGTGACGAGCTTTTCCGGGATGCCGTGGGCAGAGAAAAGGACCCGAACAGGGTGGTCCCCAATTTCCGCCAATCCCTTGCGGATAAGCTGGGCCTGAGCTTCCACCCAACCGTCCGCCTGGGGATAGCAGCACACCACTCGCGACCGTCCTGGACCGCGATAGGCCTTGTTCCAGGCCCGAAGGGACGAGCGGGTCGTGGTGGTCGAAAACTGCGGGTACAGCGGCAGCACGACGATCTCGTCTGGCGCGAAGGCCGCGACATCGGTTGCGGCCTCTTCGGTCAAGGGGTGCCAGTACCGCATGGCAATGAAGGACCGGACTGTATCTCCGGGCAAGGCCTCGGCCAGACGGGCATCCAGTGCGTCCGTCTGTTTGCGGGTCTCCGGCAGCAGCGGCGAGCCGCCGTTATAATCCGTTCCCATCAGGGCATAGTTGGCCTGAGCGCTCGCCTCACGGCGCGAGGAGATCAGATTGGCCAGGGGTGTCCGGAACAGACCCGGCAGACCGATGATGGCCGGATCGTTGAAAAGGTTGAAAAGGAAGGGCTTGACCGTCGCCTGATCGTCCGGCCCGCCCAGATTGAACAGCACGACAGCAATCCGGCGTCCGACAGGGGACGGTGCTGCGTGATGGCTCATTGGGCTCCGATCCGCTTCAAGACCTGGTCGACGTGCGCCATCGGCACATCCGGCAGAATGCCGTGACCCAGGTTGAAGATCCATGGACCGTTGCCCCACGCCTCGACAAGCTGATCGACCCTGCGGTCCAGCGCCGCACCGCCAACTCGGAGCAGAAGCGGGTCAAGCGCTCCCTGGATGGGCTTGATCGCCTGCACACGCTGACCGACGGCCAGCGGACAGGCCGTATCCAGCGCCACACCCTGGACATCGCACTCGGCCGCATAGCGTTCGGCCAGCGCTGCCGAACCCCGCGGGAAGCCGATCAGGGGTACCGTGACGCCCAGTTCCCTTACGCGGGCGACCAGGGCCTGATGCGGTTTCAGAACCAGACGTTCGAACAGATCGTCCGGCAGACCCTCGGCCCAGCTCTCAAAGATCTTGAGTACCTGCGCACCCGCATCCGCCTGCATCTTGAGATAATGCGCCGTGGCCTCGACCAGAACCGCCAGAACCGCATCGACCTTCTCCGGCTCGGCATAGGCATAGGTCCGGGCCGTTGCACGCTCGCCTTTTCCAATGGTGCGGGCCTCCCCGTCCAGCATATAGGTTGCCACCGTCCAGGGAGCACCGGCAAACCCGATCAGGGCCCGCTCGGGTTCGAGTTGGGCGCGCACGATCGAAAGGGTTTCGCCCACCTGTCTGAGCGCGTCGCCAGCATTGGATGTCAGGGCAGACATGCTTTCGACGGACGGGAGCGCTCCGAGACGTGGTCCCTCCCCTGTCTCGAACCACACCTTCTGTCCCAGGGCCTGGGGGATCAGGAGAATGTCGGCGAACACGATGGCTGCATCGAAGCCATACCGGCGCATGGGCTGAAGGGTCGCTTCCGCGGCCATCTCCGGATTGAGGCAGAAGGCGATAAAGTCCGGTGCCCGGCTCCGGAGTTCACGGTACTCCGGCAGATAACGACCGGCCTGTCGCATGAACCAGACAGGGGGGCGGGCTGTGGTCTGACCCTTCAGGGCCTGGAGAAGCAAAGGTTCGATCATGGACTGGCTTTACGGGTGGACCGGTCTCGCCTCAAGCCCACGATCCAACCTTGTTCTGTTCAAAAGAATTAAGTCTTTGGAAGAAGGCAGGTAGGGCCCGGGACGACGGGGATAGATTACCGGTCATCCCGCGTGAAAAACGGCTTTTCCACGGGGCTGTCAGGTCGGTGTCGCCGGGGTGACAACAGCCTGTAGATGCCGGGGATAAGTCTTAACAAGACCCTAACGGACAAGGCTCTGTCGCTTTTGATGGTCTTGGCTGACCGAGGGATTGTTAACGTTTGGTTAAGGATTTCCCCAGGCACGCGAGTCAGCCGTTTCCACCGATGGACAGCCATCCGGCGAACGGCCCCGATTGTCCCTCTGTCTCCCCACTCGCCGACGCTCACACCGGTCGCTATACCCTTTGCTGCCCAGCAGCCCGGGTCGATGCCCAGGTCTGTCCCCAGGCGGAGCGGTCGTTATGAGTCTGTCATCGAGAGTTTCCCAACCATGAGTCCCCCTCGTCCTACCGGAGTCAGGCTGGCCACCTATTTCCATGTCCACCTGGTGTCGGACTCGACCGGTGAGACCCTGAATGCCATGGCCAAGGCCGTGACCGCCCGGTTCGATGGGGTGATCCCGATCGAGCATATCTATGCCCTGGTCCGCTCGCCGAAACAGATGGAACGGGTTCTGGAGGAGATCGCCGTCGCGCCGGGCGTGGTTCTGCATACACTCGTCGACCGCGATCTCCGGGCCCAGCTCGAGGACGGATGCCGATCGCTGGATATGCCGCAGATCGGAGCGCTCGATCCTCTGGTCGGCGCCTTGTCGCGCTATCTGGGTGCCGCGCTGTCGACCCGTGTGGGGGCACAACACACGCTCGACCATGATTACTTCAACCGGATCGGGGCCCTCGACTATGCCATGGCCCATGACGACGGACAGGGTACGGCCGAGCAGCTGGAAGGGGCGGATGTCGTTCTGGTCGGCGTATCGCGGACGTCAAAGACGCCGACCTGCATCTATCTCGCGCACCGCGGCATCAGGGCGGCCAACGTGCCCCTCGTGCCGGGCCAGGAGGACGGAGAGCGACTGGTGACGCTGAAGAATCCGCTGGTGGTCGGGCTCACCGTCTCGCCGGACCGTTTGATCCAGATTCGGCGCAATCGTCTCGATGGACTGAATGCCGATCGGGCCTCGGCCTATGTCGACCACGACGCTGTCCGCGACGAGACGGTGAAGGCACGCCGGGCCTTTGAGCGCCGCGGCTGGCCGACCATCGATGTGACGCGCCGGTCAGTGGAGGAGACGGCGGCAGCGATCGTCAACCTGCTGAGCGAGCGCCGCACCCGGCGGCTGGGGGCTCCATGGTGATGCGGGCCTCCGGCGACCCTTTGCTCGGCCGTCTTCACGGGCAGCCGGGAGACGAAATCCTGATTCTCGCGTCAAAAAGCGCGGCGCGACAGGCCATGCTCACCGATGCCGGCGTTCCATTTTCGGTGCAGGTCGCGGATGTGGACGAGGACTCTCTGAAGACGCCCGGCGCAAATCCGGCCGAACTGGCCGTGGATCTCGCCCGGATGAAGGCCTTGGCGGTGTCCCGTCACCATGACGATTCCTGGGTGCTTGGTGCGGACCAGACCCTCGCCTTTGACGGTGGACTCGTCTCCAAGGCCCGAACCCTGGACGAGGCGCGGGACCGGCTGAAGTCCATGCGCGGTCAGACCCATCAGCTTCACTCGGGGGCAGCCCTGGCAAGACGCGGTCAGGTCGTCTGGTCCGGCGTCGACAGTGTCACCCTGCGGATGCGGAATTTCTCCGACCCCTTCCTCGACGCCTATCTCGCGTCCGAAGGCGAAAGCCTGCTGGCCTGTGTCGGCTCATACAGGATCGAAGGGATGGGCTCACAACTGTTCGAAGCGGTGGATGGCGATCATTTCACGGTCCTGGGCCTGCCTCTGTGGCCGGTTCTGGAGGAACTGAGGCGCGCAGGCGTGCTGCTGACATGACCGTGGTGGCCGGGGTCGTCGGCTGGCCGATCGCCCATTCCCTCAGTCCGGTTCTGCACACCGCCTGGATCGAAGCCCTGGGGCTCGACGCCCGTTATGAAGCCATGGGGCCGGAGGACCCGGCGGCTTTCCGGAAACTGATCGAACAAGGACGAAGCGGCGGCCTGCGCGGGATCAATGTCACGGCGCCCTACAAGGAACTGGCCCTCGAACTGTCTGATTCCGTTTCGGAAACCGCGACCCGGGCTGGCTCGGCGAATCTGATTGTGTTCCAGCAAGGCCGGGTCATGGCCGACTGCACGGACGGTCTCGGCATGATCGGTGCGCTCAATGAACAGGCTCCTCAGATGTCTGTGTCGGACAGGGTCGTGGCCGTTCTGGGGGCCGGTGGTGCTGCCCGTGCGGCGGTCGCTGCCTTGCTGGCTCGCGGCGCAGACGTCGTGGTTCTGAACCGAACGCGGGAGAGGGCACAGGCCCTGGTAAGGGATGTTGGCGGGCGGCTGGGGGATGACCGCGACCTCAGGTCCGCCAGTCTGGTGGTCAATGCGCTCAGTGTGCCTCCAACGCTCGATCTCGATCAACTGCCCGATGATGCGGTGGTGATGGACATGACCTACCGACCCCTGGAAACCGCGTTTCTTCGCGCCGCACGCGCCAGAGGCCTCATCGGAGTCGATGGACTGGCGATGCTGATCGGACAGGCCCGACCGTCGTTCAGAGCCTTTTTTGATATCGACCCGCCCGCGATCGACGTCAGGGCCCTGGCTCTGGCCCGCCTCGGAGAAGCGGGATGATCCTGCTGGGCCTCACCGGATCGATCGGCATGGGCAAGTCCACCACGACGGCGATGTTCGCCGATCTCGGGGCGATGGTCTGGAACGCCGACGAGGCGGTGCATGCCCTGTATGCTGATGGAGGCGCGGCCGTCGGGCCGGTCGGCGAAGCCTTCACGGGCGTCGTGGTTGACGGGGCGGTGAACCGAGAGCGTCTGGCGCAGGCTCTGGGCCGTGAAGAGACGGCCTTCCAGCGACTGGAGGCGATCGTTCATCCGCTGGTGGCGAAGAGCCGTCGCGAAGACCTCGCTCGCGCCGAGGCTGCCGGGACCCGGCTTGCGGTTCTGGATGTCCCCTTGCTGTTTGAAACGGGCGGAGACAGGGGCGTTGATGCCGTTGTTGTCGTCAGTGCCCCTGCCGGCCTTCAGGCAGAGCGCGTTCTGGCCCGTCCGGGCATGACCCGGGAGCGGTTCGAGGCGATCCTTTCGCGCCAGATGCCCGATGCCGAGAAGCGCCGCCGGGCGGACTTCATCGTCGAGACGGGGGATGGGCTCGCCACGGCGCGGTCCAGGGTCGCCGAGATCGTGCGGACGGTCCTGTCACCCGGCTGGGTATCCCCTCGCAAGCCTCTTTCCCAACCGGACGAAGCGCTTCAATAGTCCGGGATGGCTCGCGAAATCGTTCTGGATACTGAGACCACCGGCTTTGACCCGAGGACGGGCGACCGGCTGATCGAAGTCGGCTGTATCGAGATCAACGATCTCTTGCCGACCGGACGAACCTTTCACCGCTTCGTCAATCCGGAGCGGCTGATCCCGGAAGACGCCATCCGGGTGCACGGGATCACCGACGACAAGGTCAAGGATGCGCCGCTGTTCTCGGCGATCGTCGGCGATCTGATGGAATTCATCGGTGATGCGCCGGTGATTGCCCACAATGCCCAGTTCGACCGCAATTTCATCGATCACGAATGCGGTCGCTGTGGTCACCCGCTACTGGCGGAAACCCGCTGGATCGATACGCTCAAACTGGCCCAGACCCGGTTTCCGGGGATGCCGAACTCGCTGGATGCCCTGTGCAAGCGATTCAAGGTCTCGCTGGTCGAGCGGAGTCTGCACGGGGCCTTGATCGATGCCCGATTGCTGGCCGAAGTCTATCTGGAACTGCGCGGCGGCAAGGAGCGAGTCCTGGACCTGACCAGCCGCCGCAGTGTCGAGGCCGCAGCCGCCTTTGCTGCCACCGGGGGGCACCGGCCGCGATCGAGGCCACTGGCCCCCCGATCCACCGATGCGGAGCGCGCTGCGCATCAGGCCTTCCTGACGGCGACGCTGAAGGACCTGTCGCTCTGGGAAGGCTATGGCGTCTCGGTCGAGGCTCCGGAGGCGCGGTAAACGACCTCGCCATCCACGATGGTCAGAACCGCCTTGCCCTCAAGGATCTCGGCCTCGGGGACGGTCATCAGGTCGATGTCGAAGGCCGTGAAATCGGCCCGCTTCCCGACCTCGATCGTGCCCAGTTCAGACTCCCGGAAACTGGCATAGGCGGGCCAGAGGGTGAACATCTTCAGCGCCGTCTCCCGCGAGACCGCCTCCCGAGGCCGCCAGTCCGGGCCCTGGAACCCGTCCAGGCTGCGGCGGGCAACAGCCGCATAGAATTCGATCAGGGGCGAACCCCGCTCGACCGGAGCATCCGACCCCCCGACCACGATGACCCCGCGATCGACCAGACTCTTCCAGGCGTACGCCCCGTCGAGCCGCGCGTCGCCGAGCCTGGCCGGTGCGAAATACAGGTCGCCGATGGCATGGCTGGGCTGCATCGAGGCGATGATCGGCAGGTCCTCGAAATAGTGGTAGTCCGATGGCCTCAGGATCTGGGCATGCTCGATCCTCCAGCGCACGTCCTCGCCATTTGGACGTTCCGAGGCCGGGATGGCGGCGAAGGCCTTTTCGAACCACTGGGCCACCGAGGCATTGCCGCGATCACCAATGGCATGGGTGGCGACCTGGATCCCGCCCCGCAGGGCCGCTTCATACAGGGGCAGGATCGTCGCCTCGTCGATCTGCATCAGGCCTGACGTGTCGGGCCGGTCGGAATAGGGGTCGAACAGCGCAGCCCCTCGGGACCCCAGGGCCCCATCGGCATAGTATTTGATGGCCCGGGTGATGATCCGCCCGTCCGAGGCATTGCGGGGACCGCCGGCGATCAGCTGGGCCGCGCCGTCCGGCGTGATCGAGTTGTAGACCCTTATCGGGGCCTGACCGGCCTCGGCCATCGCCTCCATCAGGGGCACGTGCGACCAGGGGGCGCTCATGAAGTGCAGGCCCGTCCAGCCATACTCGGCCTCGACCCGGAAGCCGGCGCGGTAGGCATCATAGATGGCCTGCGGGTCCTGCTGCGGCATCAGGGTTGCGACAAGCTGCTCGGCGGCATCGACCAGCAGACCCGTTGGCTGACCGTCGGGCCCTTTCAGGATCTCACCGCCTGACGGAGCCTCGGTACCACCCGTAATGCCTGCAGCCCGCAGGGCCGGGGTCGAAACCACGACCGCATGTCCATCCGACCGGCCCAGCATGACGATCCGTCCAGGCGCAGCCGTGTCCAGATCCGTGGCATTCAGAAACCGGGCTTCTGGCCACTGGGTCTCGATCCAGCCCCGTCCCACGATCGTGCCCTCTGGATGCGCCTCGGCCCAGGCCTTCAGCCGGGCCATGGCATCGGCCACGGAGGTCGAGCCTTCCAGGTTCAGCGTCAGCTCGCGCTGGCCGATTCCGTCCAGATGCGCATGTCCGTCGGTAAACCCCGGGAACAGGGTGGCACCGGCGAGATCAACGACCGGGATCTCCGGGGCGGCGAGATCAGGTCGATCCTCGCCGACATAGGCAATCCGGCCGTCCATGACGACGATCACCTCCGCCGACGGTGCCGTTTCAACCCCTGTGTGGATCCTGCCGCCCCGGATGACGAGGTCCTGGGCGACAGCAAAAGAGGCTGTGCTGCTCAGTAGCAGGGTCAGGATGGCGAGGGACGGCTTCATGAAACGGCTCCGATACGAAGCTGAGCGTTGGAGCGGGCCGTCCGCGACGTCAAGCGGTTCCCGCCCCACCGGCCTCATCCGGCATCGAACGGCCCCGTTGTTTCATCCCTGGGCGTTGCGGATGGCTGCAGCGCCGGCAATGGGAGCGATGGCACAGGCGAACAGGACATAGGCCCCGAGCAGCGCAAGTGCGGGCAATGGGTCCAGACTGGCCGCGGCGCGGTCCAGGGCACCGGATCCGAACACGACCGGCGGAATGAACAGCGGCAGGACCACGACGGCGATCAGCAGGCCGCCGCGCTTGGCGCCCAGGGCGAGAGCCGCGCCCAGCGCTCCGGTAAAGGCAAAGCCGAGGCCTCCGATCAGGGCCCCGGCCGTGGTCAATGGCAGAAGGGCTACAGGTTGTCCGAGCGCAAGGGCGGCAACAGGGGCTGTCAGCGCCAGTGGCAGGCCGGTTGCCAGCCACTGGCTCATGGCCTTCACGACGAACACGGCTTCGAGCGGCAACGGGCCTGTCGCCAGCAGATCCAGCGCACCATCCTCCAGATCACGCTCGAAGAGCCGTTCGAGCGAGAGCAGGCTGGCGAGGGCCAGGGCCAGCCAGGCCACCCCTGAAGCCACAGGCTTCAACACGGCCGGATCTCCGCCCGCGGCAAGCGGCAATATGGCCGTCAGACAGGCGAAAAATCCGCAGGCCAGCAGGGGGCCCCCGCCCCCGCCCCAGGCCAGGGCCAGCTCCCGGCGAAACAGGATGTGAACAGCCTTCATCCGACCAGACCCAGATCGAGCGACCGGGTCGGGATCGGCAAGGGATCATGCACGGCCGCAATGATCAGTCCGCCACTGGCCAGATGCGCCTGCATGATCGCGCCGACAGCCTCACGCCAGCGGGAGTCCAGCGGGCTGAGCGGCTCGTCCAGCAGCCAGAGGGCACGGGGCGCTCCGATCAGCCGGGCCATGGCCAGGCGGCGGCGCTGGCCAGCCGACAGCTTTCGGACCTCGAGGTCCAGCAAGGGTTTGAGCCCCAGGGTTTCGATCGCTTCGGTGATACCCGACGCGGAATCGAGTCCGGAATGGCCGAGCCAGTCGGACTGGAACATCAGTTCCTCTCGGGCGGTGCGGGCACCCTTCAGGGCATCGAGATGGCCGAGATGGTGCAGCTGGTGACTGCGGGCGAGACCCGGGTCGATCACATTGGCGTCGGCGTCGTGAAACACGATGTCCCCGGCCGCCGGTGTCAGAAATCCCGAGATCGCCCGAAGCAGGCTGGTCTTTCCCGATCCGTTCGCGCCGGTCAGGGCCAGGACCTCGCCGGCCTCGATCACCAGCGTCAGATCACGGAACAGGGTGCGCTCCCCGCGGGTGAGTCTCAGACCCGAAATGCCCAGCGTCTGGATCATCGGGTTATGCGACCGGTTCTCAATGTCCCCACGGTCGATGCGGGTACATGGACGCCAGCGCTGCGGCACACTATGAACGCCGCAGCCGCAGCAGGCTCTCTGCGCGCGCGCCATGGACCTGTGTGCCCTGGCGTTCGTCGCGCGAGGGCGCAACCGGATGGTCGGGCGGCGTACATCAGAGGAAGACTCTCCCATGCCGTCGATTGACAGCCTCAAGACCCGCCAGGATCTCTCCGTCGGGCGCAAGAAATACGCCTTCTACAGCCTTCCGGCCGCCGAGGAAGCGGGCCTGACCGGGATTTCCCGTCTGCCCCGTTCGATGAAGGTGCTGCTGGAGAACCTGCTGCGCAACGAGGACGGCGTCTCCGTCACCGAGGATGACCTGAAAGCGGTCGCCGCCTGGATCGAGAACAAGGGCTCGGTCGAGCACGAGATCGCCTTCCGTCCGGCCCGCGTCCTGATGCAGGATTTCACCGGCGTTCCTGCGGTCGTGGATCTCGCCGCCATGCGCGATGCCATGTCGGCGCTCGGTGCCGACGCGGCCAAGATCAATCCGCTGGTGCCCGTCGATCTGGTCATCGACCACTCGGTCATGGTCGACAATTTCGGCACGGCCGCCGCTTTCGGCCAGAACGTCGAGCGCGAGTACGAACGCAACATCGAGCGCTACAACTTCCTGCGCTGGGGCTCGTCGGCCTTCAATAATTTCCGCGTCGTGCCCCCCGGCACCGGCATCTGCCACCAGGTGAACCTCGAGAACCTGGCCCAGACCGTCTGGACGCTGGAAGAGGGCAAGAAGACCGTCGCCTATCCGGACACGGTGGTCGGCACCGATTCGCACACCACAATGATCAACGGCCTGGCTGTTCTGGGCTGGGGCGTCGGCGGCATCGAGGCGGAGGCGGCCATGCTGGGCCAACCGATCCCGATGCTGATCCCCGAAGTCATCGGCTTCAAGCTGACGGGCTCCATGCCGGAAGGCACGACCGCGACCGATCTGGTGCTGACGGTCACCCAGATGCTGCGCAAGAAGGGCGTGGTCGGCAAATTCGTCGAGTTCTTCGGCGACGCTCTGCCGAACATGACCATCGAGGACCAAGCGACCATCGCCAACATGGCCCCCGAATACGGCGCGACCTGCGGCTTCTTCCCCGTGTCCCAGGCCACGATCGACTATCTGACCGCCACCGGCCGTGACAAGGCGCGTGTCGCCCTGGTCAAGGCCTATGCCGAGGCCCAGGGCCTGTGGATCGACGCCAACTCGGAAGACCCCGTCTTCACCGATGTTCTGGAACTGGACATCTCGACCGTCGTCCCCTCGCTGGCCGGTCCGAAACGTCCGCAGGACAAGGTCGAGCTGACCACCGCGGCCCCGCAGTTCGAAACCGCCCTGACCGACGTCTTCAACCGTGCGTCTGACGCCGGACGTTTCCCGGTCGAAGGCCATGACTTCACGGTCGGCGACGGTGATGTCGTGATCGCGGCCATCACCTCCTGCACCAACACCTCCAACCCCTCGGTCCTGATCGCGGCCGGCCTCGTGGCCCGCAAGGCCCATGCGCTCGGCATGACGGTCAAGCCGTGGGTGAAGACGTCGCTGGCTCCGGGGTCGCAGGTCGTCACCGACTATCTGACGGACGCCGGCCTTCAGGCCGATCTCGATGCACTGGGCTTCAACCTGGTCGGCTATGGCTGCACCACCTGTATCGGTAACTCGGGTCCGCTGGACCCGGCGATCTCGAAGTCGATCAACGATAACGCCATCGTCGCCACCAGCGTCCTGTCCGGCAACCGGAATTTCGAGGGCCGCGTGAATCCGGACGTCCAGGCCAACTACCTGGCCTCACCGCCGCTGGTCGTGGCCTATGCCTTGGCCGGATCGATGCGGATCGACATCACCTCGGAGCCGATCGGCCAGGACCGTGATGGCAAGGATGTCTTCCTGAAGGACATCTGGCCGACCTCGGCCGAGATCGCCAAGATCCAGAAGAAGTCGGTCACACCGGCCATGTTCGCCAAACGCTATGCCGATGTCTTCAAGGGCGATGCGCACTGGCAGGCGATCCAGGTCACGGGCGGCCAGACCTATGCCTGGGACGAGACCTCGACCTATGTCGCCAATCCCCCGTATTTCGAGGGCCTGTCGATGGAGCCGACGCCGGTCACAGATATCGTCGAGGGCCGCGTGCTGGCGATCTTCGGGGACTCGATCACCACCGACCACATCTCGCCGGCCGGCTCGATCAAGACGACCTCGCCCGCCGGGGTCTATCTGAACAGCCGGGGTGTCGAATCCGCCGAGTTCAACTCCTATGGTGCCCGTCGCGGTCACCACGAGGTGATGATGCGCGGCACTTTCGCCAACATCCGGATCCGCAACAAGATCACGCCCGAGATCGAAGGCGGCGTGACGCGGCATTTCCCGTCGCAGGACACGATGTCCATCTATGACGCGGCGATGCGCTACCAGTCGGAAGGCCGTCCGCTGGTCGTCTTCGCCGGCAAGGAATACGGCACGGGATCGTCGCGCGACTGGGCGGCCAAGGGCACGCGCCTGCTGGGCGTCCGCGCCGTCATCGCCGAGAGCTACGAGCGGATCCACCGCTCCAACCTCGTCGGAATGGGCGTGGTGCCGCTGCAGTTCAAGGCGGACGGCTGGCAGAAGCTGAACCTGACGGGTGAGGAAATCGTCACCATTCGCGGCCTGTCCGACGTCAACGTCGGTCGCCTGCGGCCCCGTCAGGACCTCTGGGTCGAGCTGTTCCGTCCGTCGGACGGCAAGATGGCCCGTTTCCCGGTCCGTTGCCGGATCGATAACCAGACCGAGCTCGACTACTTCAAGGCCGGGGGCGTGATGCCCTACGTCCTGCGCAACCTGGCCAGCTAGGCCAACGAGACGGGGTTCCGGCGTCCGGTTCACGGTCGCCGGAACCCCTTTTTTACGCCAGAAATTCCCGGGTCAGGTCGATCGCCTCGACCAGGCTCATCCGCTGGACCTCGGCGCCCGGCGGCAGGCTGGCGAACAGCCGGGTTGGCGTCGCGGCATCCAGCATCACGAAAATCCCCTTGTCGTCGGCCCGGCGAATCAGCCGGCCGAAAGCCTGTGCGATGCGGGCCCGGGCCAGGCTGTCGTCATAGCCGCGCCCTGCCGCCGCCGTGCCTCCGAATTTCTCGCGCCGCGCCCGGTGCAGGATGTCGGGTCGCGGCCAGGGTACCCGGTCGAAGGCCAGCATCCGCAGGGACCGTCCCGGCACGTCCACGCCATCGCGGACCGCATCCGTCCCGAGAAGACAGCTGTCCTGTTCGGCCCGGAAGATGTCGACCAGGGCCCCGACCTCCAGAGGATCGACGTGCTGGGCGTAGAGCGGATACCCCGCCTTGGCGAGATCCGGTCCCAGCCGCTCATAGACCGCCTTCAGCCTGCGGATGGCCGTGAACAGCCCCAGCCCACCGCCGCCAGCCGCCAGAAACAGCTCGCGCATGGCGGCGGCCGTCTGGCGCGGATCGTCCTTGCCGACATCGGTGACCACGATGACCCGGCTGTGGTTGGCATAGTCGAAGGGGCTCTCGACCTTCAGGGTGCGCGGCGGTTCGATCAACCGGCTGGACCCGGTCCGCATCCGGGCCATGTCGAAGGAATCCTCGGACAGCGGGTCCGACAGGGTCGCGCTGGTGACCAGCACGCCATGGGCGGGCAGGATGACGGCGGCCTCCAGCGGCACGGTGGGGTCGATCCAGTGGCGACGCAGGGCGACATCGTGAATCCGCCCGAACGCCGTCTCGACCGACAGCCAGTCGACGAAATCGGGATCCGGCTGGTCGCCGCCGTCCTGCAGCGCCGCCAGCATCGACCGCCAGCCCGGCAGGGTCATTCGGGCCCGGCGATCGAGGCCCCGGAGCGCGCCTTCAATCCGCGCCCGGGCGGAGCCGTCGAGCTCCGACGCCTCGTCGTCCAGAATGTCTTCCAGATGCCGGGCGAGCGCCAGCAGCGGAGCCTCGACCGATGCGATCGCCTGGGCCGCTGCCCGGGCCGTCTCCAGCAGCGGCTCGGTCGCCGGCCGGACCGCGCATTCGGTGCCGAATTCCGAACTGGCCGATGACGCGGCTTCCGAGGTCCGCGCCCGGATCTGCTCCAGTGCGGCCATCAGGAACTGTTCGATCGGCCCGACCGGGTTGACCTCGCCCGAGGGCGGCGCGATCCGTCCGGATATGCCCTCGCCCGGGAAGGCGGCGGCAGCGCGAATGGCGTCGTTCAGCGCTTTCTGCGCGGGTTCGTTGTCGGCGCACAGGTCGCCCAGTCTCTGTTCCAGTCCCCGCCCGCGTCGGCCGCGGCCTTCCGGGCCCCGGATCCAGCGCCGCAGTTCGGCGGCCTCCTGACCCGACAGACAGGCCGAAAAGGCACTGTCAGCGGCGTCGAACAGATGGTGACCCTCGTCGAAGACGATCCGTTTCAGGGCGGCGGTCTCGCCATCCTGTTTCAGCCCTCGCGCCGAGCGGGCCCCGTCAAAGGCTGCCTGGGTCATGACCAGGGCATGGTTGGCAACGACCAGATCGGCCCGACGACTGGCGCGAATGGTCTTTTCGACGAAACAGGTCCGGTAGTGGGGACAGGCCGCATGGACGCACTCCCCGCGCCGATCGACCAGATTGCCAGCCGATGCCTGCTGGCTGGCGGGGGTCGCGAACAGGCCGGGCAGCCAGCCAGGGAAGTCGCCGCCCGTCATGTCGCCATCGCGCGAATGCAGGGCCCATCGGCTGGTCAGGGCCAGGCCGATCAGGTCGCCATTCCCCAGTTGTGCCGCCTGGACCATGTCCTGCAGGTTCAGAAGGCACAGGTAGTTTTCGCGCCCCTTTCGGACCACTGTCTTGACCTTGCGCACAGCTGGATCGGGCCAAAGAGCCTGACTCTCGCGGTCGATCTGGCGCTGCAGGGCGCGGGTGTAGGTCGACACCCAGGCCGCACCCTGATTGCGCTCGGCCCAGACCGAAGCAGGGGCCAGATACCCCAGAGTCTTGCCGGTGCCCGTGCCGGCCTCGGCCAGCAGGACGCGCGGTCGCCCTTCCTCGTTGCGTGGAGAGAAGGCAAAGGCGACTTCGGCGGCATAATCCGACTGGGTCGGACGGGTCTCGTCGAGGCCCGAGGCCTCCAGGAGTTTGGCCAGCCGGATCCGGGCGGACTCGGAATCGACCGGGGATGACCCGGCCTCACCGCGCGGCGCCTCGTCCTCCCACTCTGGCAGACGGGACCAGGCATCGAGGCCCGACCCCCGCTCGCGCCGCGGTTTCAGCGGTTGCGACTCCAGGGCCTGGACCACGCGCGGGGCCCAGGCCCAGCCCCCGCGTTGCAGCGTCATCGCCAGGGTATAGGCCTCCTCGCGACCCGGCCACGCCGGATCGGTCAGTTCACGCAACAGGGCCTCCGCCGCATGGCGCAGGGCCGCCGCCTGTTCCTCCGCCCCCTTGGGCTCCGGCTGACCGAGGGCCAGGGCAAGACCACTGGGCGAGGGTGCGCAGAACCGGGCGGGTCGCACGAAGGCATGCAGTTCCAGCACATCCAGCAGGTCCGGCGACCGGGCCGGGGGAGACAGGCCGAGACGCCGCGCCGTCAGCGAGGCGTGGGCCACCATGACGGGACCGGTCGTGAAGACTCCTTCCGCCGCACCGCGTCCGATCTTGCGCGGACCTTCATCGTCGCACACGGCGCCCGCGCCCGGCGGCACGGCCAGGGCCGGCGGGAGGGCCGCCCAGGGCTCGGCACCACTCCGGACCGTCGTCGTTACAAGAAGGGATTCATCGGACACGGATCACAGATAGCGGGTCCTGGTCCGAAACGGAACGGGAACATCTGGTCAGCAGGCTCCGGCGTCCCTATCCTTGTCCTGTCCCCTTTGTGTGCGAAGGGGACGTGCCGGAGTTTTCCCTGACCGCCCTGCCGCCCCTCTTTGCCGACTGGTTTGCATCGCGCGGCTGGGCCCCGCGTCGGCATCAACTCGAGATGATCGTTGCGGCAGAAGCCGGCTCGCATGCCCTGCTTGTCGCCCCGACCGGCGGGGGCAAGACGCTGGCGGGGTTCCTGCCCTCGCTGATTGATCTGGCCGAACGCGGTACGAGGCCGGAGTTCGGACCCGGCAGCGGGGTCCACACCCTTTATGTCTCGCCGCTGAAAGCCCTGACCACCGACGTCGAGCGCAATCTGATGACGCCCATCCGCGAGATCGGGCTGAACATCCATGTCGAAAGCCGGACGGGCGACACCAAACAGTCCAAGAAGCAGAGACAACGGGAGTTTCCGCCCGACATCCTGCTGACCACGCCGGAGCAGCTGGCCCTGTTCTGTGCCTGGGAAGGGTCGCGGGCCTATTTTTCCGACCTGAAATGCATCGTCCTGGACGAGGTCCATGCCATCTGGAGCGGCAAGCGCGGCGATCTGCTGAACCTCGGCCTGGCGCGGCTGCAGAGTTTCTCGCCCGGCCTGAGACGCGTAGGGCTTTCGGCCACGATCGACGATCCGGACCTGATCCGGGGGTGGCTGAGCCCGGTCGAGCCCGAGGCTGTCCGGCTGGTGAAGGGGGACCCGGGAGCGCCCGCGATCGTCGATGTCCTGATCAGTGAGGGCAAGGTACCCTGGGCCGGGCATACCGGCCAGCATGCCATCCCCGAGGTCTATGCCACGATCAAGAAGGCCGGCCTGTCGCTTATCTTCGTCAACACCCGCTGGCAGGCCGAGTTCGTGTTCCAGTCCCTGTGGGCCATCAATGACGATGACCTGCCGATCGCCCTGCATCACGGGTCGCTGGCCGCCGAACAGCGCCGCAAGGTCGAGGCGGCCATGGCGCGCGGCGATCTGCGGGCGGTGGTCTGTACCTCGACTTTGGATCTCGGCATCGACTGGGGGGATGTCGACTTGGTGATCCAGATGGCCGCGCCGAAGGGGGCGTCGCGGCTGGTGCAGCGGATCGGTCGGGCCAATCACCGGCTGAACGAGCCTTCCCGAGCCCTGATGGTGCCGGCCAGCCGGTTCGAGATGCTGGAATGCCAGGCGGCGCGCGAGGCCGTGGCCGACAATGCCTTCGACTGGGAGCCACATCATGCGGGGACACTGGACACCCTGGCCCAGCACATCATGGGCGTGGCCTGTGCCGAGGCCTTCGACATGGAGGTCCTTTATGAAGAGATCCGGGGCTGCGCGCCCTATCGGGGCCTGAGCTGGGAGACGTTCGAGGAGGTCGTCGATCTGGTGGCGACGGGGGGCTATGCGCTCCGCACCTACGACCGGTTCGCCCGGATCGTCCGGACGAAGGAGGGGCGCTGGAAGGTGCGCACGGCGCAGATCGCCCAGCACCACCGAATGAATGTCGGGACGATCGTCACGGCGGCGACCTTGAACGTGCGCGTCGGGTCTCGTCGCGCCGGCGGCAAGCTGATGGTCTCGGGCCGCAAGGTGGGCGAGGCCGAGGAAAACTATTTCGAGCAGATGTCACCGGGCGATACCTTCGTCTTCGCCGGTCAGGTCTGGGCCTTCCAGGGCATTACCGGCACCGACGCCCTGGTCACTCATGCCCAGGACAAGGATCCCAAGATCCCATCGTGGGGCGGGTCGAAATTCCCGATGTCGACGTCGCTGGCCACGCGGGTCCGCGACATGATCCAGGACCGGGATCACTGGCGGGTTCTGCCGGCCGACGTCCAGGAATGGCTGGAACTTCAGGAGGCGCGATCAGCCATACCGGATGCGGCTTCGATGCTGGTCGAGACCTTCCAGCGCGGCACCCGGCATTTCCTCGTGGCCTATCCGTTCGAGGGCGGGCTGGCGCACAATACGCTGTGCATGCTGCTGACCCGAAGGCTGGACCGGGCGGGCGTGGGACCGCTTGGCTTCGTCTGCACCGACTATTCCCTGGCCATCTGGTCCATCAAGCCGATGGACGGGCTGGATTTCGAGGCGCTTTTCCAGCCGGACATGCTGGGCGACGACCTGGAAGCCTGGCTGGAAGAGAGCTTCATGATGAAGCGGACCTTCCGCAATTGCGCCCTGATCTCGGGCTTGATCGAACGTCGCCAGCCAGGAGCCGAGAAGTCAGGCCGGCAGGTGACCTTTTCCACGGACCTGATCTACGACGTGCTTCGCCGCCACCAGCCCGACCATCTTCTGCTCAGGACAGCCCGGGCCGATGCGGCGGCCGGCCTGCTGGACGTCGCAAGGCTGGGACAGCTGCTGACGCGGATCGCCGGCCAGATCCGTCCTGTTGCCCTGAGCCGGGCCTCTCCCTTCTCGGTGCCGGTTCTCGTCCAGATCGGGCGGGAGCGCGTGGGGGGCGATGCGGCCGACATGATCCTCGAGAACGCGGCCGAGGACCTGATCGCCGAGGTCATGAACGAGGCCGAACCCGGGGTCGTGGCGGCATGAATGCCCTGTTGCAGCAGACCCTTTCACCCACACGGCGCGCCTGCGGGTCGCTGAATGTCCGCATCATGGGCGAGGCCTGTGTCCTGCGCTGCTCCGGGGCCCTCTGGCTGCCCGAGACAGGAACCCTGATCGCGGCGGACCTGCATCTGGAAAAGGGGTCTGCCTATGCGCGCCGCGGCCAGATGCTGCCCCCCTACGACAGCCGCGTCACGCTCGCCAAACTGCGGGCGGAAGTGGAAGATCTGCGTCCCCGACAGGTCATTCTGCTGGGCGACAGCTTTCATGACCGGGGATCACTGGCGCGATTGGCGCAGGCGGACAGGCTCGAGATCGCGGCATTGACCGCATCCTGCGACTGGATCTGGCTGACCGGCAACCACGACCATGAAGCCCTCAACGGGGCCGCTGATCCGGACTGGCCGCTGCCGGGCAGGGTGGTCGAGGCGATGGACATCGGTGCGCTGACACTCGTTCATGAACCCGAAGCGGGCGATCGTCCGGGCGAGGTGGCCGGCCACCTGCATCCCTGCGCAACGGTCGTGGCGCACAATCGCGGGGTCCGGCGGGCGTGTTTCGTCACGGACGGACGGCGGATCATCCTGCCCGCCTTCGGCGCCTTCACGGGCGGACTCGATGTGCGGCACGCGGCGTTTTCGGGGTTGTTTGCCGAGCCGCCCATGCTGGCAGCGCTGGGCCGGGACCGGGTTCACGCCCTTGCCTGGAATTCAGTGCGCTAGGACAGGAACCGGGTCACGGCGGCTTCGAACCGCGTGGGCTGATCGATCATGACCATGTGCTCGGCCCCTGCGATCGGCTCGAATCGGGCCGGCTCGCGAAGGCTGGCGAAGCTGGATCGGAACAGCTGGTCGATCCGCGCCCGCGGCGACGCAGCGTCTTCGGACCAGCCATAGACCACGGTGACGGGAGCGGTGATCTCGGGCAGGCGCCAGCGCAGATCGGTCGTCATGACCTCGTACAGACCCTGGGCCAGGGTCCCGCGATCCCCGCCCTGCCAGCCCAGCGATCCGAACACGCTGTCGGCGGCACCGCCCAATGACTGGCCCAGCATCGTCCCCTGGCTGCGCAGGGCTTCGTCTCCCAGGAACAGTATGGCCTGGTAGGCGATGCGCGCGATCGGCTCGACGTCACCGACGGTGGCCCCGGGCGAAACCAGGGCCGGGAAGAAGGGCGAGGCGTCGACCACCATCACCCGTCCGACCTGCGAACCCGCATCGGCTGCCAGGCGCAAGGCGATCAGCCCACCCATCGAATGACCGATCACGGCAGGCGCAGACAACCGACGTGCGGTGATGTAGCGCCGCAGCTCCGTAGCGGCAGGGCCGGCAATCTCGCCTTGGGCGTTGGCTGCGACCGGCACGTCTCCGAACCCGCGAATGCTGACCAGATGCACGGTGTGACGATCGTCCAGCCGGTCCGCGGTCCGTTTCCAGATTTCGGGGGTCGAGGCCAGACCCGGAATAAGGATCACATCCGGGCCGCGTCCGCGGGTCTCGACCACGATCCGGTCGGATCGGAATGCGGTCGGAGTCTGGGCTTGTGCCAGGGGAGCGAAGGCGAACACCGCCGCCAGAACAACGAAAAAGCGCAACATCATCCGTACCTAATGCATGATCATGTCAGAAGTCGCACAAGGGTGCTCCACACCCTTGCCAAGCCATCCGGTCGCTGATGATATCGCGCCATCGTGCATGGGGCTGTTCCGGGGAGGACTGGCGGGTGAAATTCAGATCAGCAATTCTATGGGGTGTCGCGGCAAGCCTGGCAGCCGGCGGAGTGGCGGCCGCCCAGGAGTGGCATGCCATATCCCGCAATGCCGAGCGGGTCTATCTGGCCGACGTCGGGGGGATGGGCGTGGTCGATGATGTGACCACCATCATGGTGGCACGCGTCTCGCGCAGGCCCGCGTCGCCAACCGATTTCAGCTACACGGCCGATGAATACGCCTACCGCTGCGCTTCCAATCAGGTCCGGCCCGGGGCGTCGGTCGAGTATGGCGAGGACGGCACCGAAACCAGCCGGTTCGAGGATGGCGGAGATTGGGAGACGGTCCGGCCCGACACCCTGGATGCCTTCGTCAAGCAGGTGGCGTGTGATGGCGAGCGTGCCAATCCGCCTGTGTTCCCGTCGATCAAGGCCTTCATGGAAGCCGGACGCGGCAACTAGGCTCCGCGTTCGGCCGCAGGGATCAGGGTCCGATCCAGCAACTGGTGCAGCCGGTCGACATGATCGGTCCTCTCGCTGACGGGTGACGGGTCCGACGTCATGACCACGGTCATGTCCAGGCTCGGCACGACGAAGACCATCTGGCCGCCATACCCCCAGGCGAAATAGACCGGTCGATCACCCACCGTCTTAATCCACCAGCCATAGCCATAGGGGTTGCCACTCCAGCGCGAGGTGCCGCGGCCGTTCCACGACGCCTCGACCCAGCCTTCAGGCAAGACGCGCTGGCCCTCATGGACGCCGTCGTTGCGGTAAAGTTCGCCGAACTTCAGCAGGCCGCGTGGCGACATCAGCATGTCGTTGCCACCGAAATAGATGCCCTGGGGGTCTGCCGGCCATTGGGGGATGGCGATGTCCAGCGGCTGGCCGAGCCATGCCACGGCGCTGGCGTGGGTGGAACGATCCGCGGCCTCGGTCAGGACCGCCGACAGCAGGTGCGAGGTGCCGCTGGAATAGATCATTCGCCCGCCCGGCTCGGCCTCGAACGGCTGGGCCAGCGCATACCGGACCCAGTTCGGGCTCGAGACCCAGGCCCCGTAGTTGCCCCCCGAGGTTGACCCCAGCCCGGCCTGCATCGACAGCAGATGGCCGACGGTGATCGTCGCGAGTCGTGGGTCGGGATTGGTCGGAAAGCGCTCGCCGAGGAAGTCCGAGATCGGCTGATCCGGGCCCTCGATCAGTCCCTGGCCGATGGCAATTCCGGCCAGGGCCGCGAGCACGGACTTGGAGGCAGACTTGATGTTGACCGGGGTGTCCAGTGAGGGTCCGCGATAGACCCGTTCCGCCACGACCTCACCGTCCCGGGCCACGATGACGCTGTGCAGACGCGGCAGGGTCTCGGCCTCGGACAACGCCTCTGCCAGCAGGCCGGCGTCCAGGCCCGTCGTGGATGATCGTGCCTGGACGGGCGGGTTTCCCGCCCGGTTTGTTTCGGAACAGGCCGGGGCTGCCATCAGCAGAACAGCCGTGAGAGAGAGGGCGCGGATCATGGGGTCATCAACCCGCGCCTTGCGGTGACGTTGCGGCGATCTGCTGCGACGTTTTGGCGACCGGCTTCCAGGAGACAGCGGGGTTCGGGGTGCGAGCCGCGGCAATTCGGTCTATCTGCCACCGCAAACCGATGGAGCTTCCCATGCTGATCCCCTTTGCGTCCTGGCCCGAAATCGATGCCCGGATAAAGACAAACAAGGCCATCGTCGTGCCGATCGGCTCTAACGAACAGCACGGACCGACCGGCCTTCTGGGCACCGACTGGCTGTGTCCGGAAATCATCGCCCATGCGGCCGAGCGGCGCGACGAAAGCCTGACCGTGGCTCCGACCTTCAACATCGGTATGGCCCAGCATCACCTCGCGTTTGCGGGGACCATCAGCCTGCGGCCCTCCACCTTCATGGCGGCCATCACCGACTGGGTGTCTTCGCTGAGCCGGCACGGGTTCGAACGGATCTATTTCCTGAACGGTCACGGTGGCAATGTCGCCACCATCGAGGCGACGTTCGCCGAGATCTATGCGGAATGGAGTTTCGTCGAGGAGGCCCCGCCCTTCGTGCTGAAACTGAAGAACTGGTGGGACCTGCCGGGCGTGAACGCCCTGTGCAACGCGATCTTCCCGACGGGTCACGGCATGCACGCGACCCCGTCCGAAATCGCCGTCACCCAGGCGGCCTACCCCGACCGGATCAAGACGGCGGACTATGCCCCGAAGATTGCCCCGTCGGGACCGATCCGGGATGCGCTCGACTATCGCGCACGGTTCCCGGATGGGCGGATCGGATCCGACCCGGGGCAGGCCAGTCCGGAAAAGGGCCAGCAAATCATCGACGCCGCCGTGCCGGCGCTTCTCAAGGATGTGGCGGCCTTTGCCGCCGAGGTCTTGCCGGGACGGTGAATACGGCCCAAGGCAGCCCCATGACCCAGTTCTCCAAGGCCCTGCGCGACAGTCAGCAGATGACCAGCAACGCTCATTCCGCTGCGCTTTCGGCTTTGAATGGCGGCGAGATGATGAAGGCCGCCTCGGACGTTATCGCCGCACGGCTGGAGATCATGGCGGCCGGTCTAGCCAATCCGGGTCAGGCAGACCTCACCGAAATGTCTCTCATGAGCTCGGAAAAGGTCGAGGCCCTGTCCGCCTCGGCTGCGACGCTCTCGTCGAACATGGGCGAACTGGGCGGACGACTGTCCCGGAACGCCATGGAGGAACTGGCGCTGGCGTCGCGCGCGGCCTCGTCGATGGCGACAGCAGGAACCCCAGCGGGTGTGGCCCAGGTCCAGTTCAACTATGCGGTCGGCTGGTGGAGCCGCGCGGCCAGCCAGATGCTGACCCTGAACACGGAAATGCTGAAGGCCCAGGCCGATGCGATGAAGCCGATCCACGCCACCGCCGTGGCCAATGCCAAACGCCTGAAACGCTAGGCCGTCCGCACGATCCCGTCCGCAACCGTGACCGGCCAGGGCGTCAGTTTCCCGCCAGCACAGGGGCCGCCGACGCAGGATCCGGTGATCGGCTCGAAGACGGCCCCATGCCAGCCGCACAGGATCTGCGACCCGTCCGGCGTCAGATAGCGGTCCAGTTCGATGGCGATCGGAAACCCGGCGTGGGGACAGCGATCCACCCAGCCCGCAACGACCCCGCCCTTTCTGACGACAAACCCGTGGAAGAAGGCCTCGCCGATCTGGAGCACGAAGCCGCGCGATCCGGGATCGGCGAGATCGGTCTCGGCACAGAGGGCCACCCCCGCCGGGGTCGCCCAGACGCGCTTGCGCTCGGTCGATACCGGGGCCGCGCTCAATGCCGTTCGACCTTGAGCGGGCGCGACAACAGGCCGTCGATGGCGACGTCGACCGTGATCTCCCCGTTGAGAACAGCTGCCACGGCCTCGCAGATGGGCGTCTCGACCCCGAGCGAGCGGGCAAGGTCGCGCACCGCTGGGGCGCTCTCATACCCTTCCGCGACCGAGCGCTTGCCTGCCAGCGCCTGTTCGACGGACTGGCCCTGGCCGAGCGCCAGACCCAGGCTCATGTTTCGCGACTGGGGGCTCGAGCAGGTCAGGACCAGATCGCCCAGCCCGCACAGGCCGGCCACCGTGGTTGCCTCCGCTCCCAGCGCGACGGCGAACCGGGTCATCTCCGCAAAGCCTCGGGTGATCATGGCGGCCTGGGCGCTGCGGCCCAGCGCCCGGCCCTCGACGATGCCGCAGGCGATCGCCAGCACATTCTTCATCGCCCCGCCGGCCTCGGCGCCGATCAGGTCGGTCGCCAGATAGGGCCGGAAACCGGGGGCCGACAGCGTCCGCATCAAGGCCTCGCCCAGCACCGGGTCGCTACAGGCCAGGGTCACGGCCGTCGGCAGGCCCCGCGCCACCTCGGCGGCGAAGCTCGGTCCGGACAGGACCGCCTGCGGTGCGTCCGGCAGCGTCTCGGACAGCACCTCGGTCATCAGCTTCAAGGACCCGCGCTCGATCCCCTTGGAGCATAACACGACCGGCACGCCGGGCCGCCAGAACGGCGCGAAGGCTTCGAGCGTCGGCCGCATGAACTGGGCGGGCGGGACGGCCAGAATCAGGTCGCATCCCGCCAGATCGGCCAGATCGGCTGTGACCTGCACGTGATCGTCCAGCACCACGTCGGGCAGAAAGGCGGCATTGATCCGGTGGTCGCGGATGCTGTCCACGACATCGCCTTCCCGGGCGTGCAGCAGGGTCTCGAGTCCGGCCCAGCCTGTGACCTGGGCCAGCGCCGTACCCCAGGCTCCTGCCCCGATCACGCCTGCCTTGCGAAATTCCATCGACCTCTCACTCCTTGCCGGATGGTCGCTTGGACCACTGATTGGCCCTCTGGCCAAGCGCTGCGCGTTCTGCCGTTTCTTTGACGCGGCCGGCCCGCGTCTCTGGACGTTTCGCCAGGGCGATCCATTCGAGGATCGAGCGTCGCGCCGATGGCGGGAAAGCCTGAAATTTGTTCCGGGCATCGGGATGGCGATCGAAGGCCTGCGCCAGGTCTTCGGGAACCGTCAGATCACTGGCCCCGTCCAGGGCGGCCCAGCTTCCGTCCTGCCGCGCCGCCTCGATCTTCGCCAGCCCCGGCGCGGCCATTTGCCCGGCCGCCATCAACCGCTCGATCCGTGCCTTGTTGACGCCGGACCAGCCGCTGCCGGGCTTGCGGGGTGACAGCCGGATCATCGACCGGTCAGAATCCAGCTTGCGCGGCTGACTGTCGATCCAGCCAAAACACAGGGCTTCCTCGACAACCGCGTCCCACGACAGATGATGCGCCGTGTGCGCCTTCCAGGTGATCAGCCAGATACTTTCCGTTCGGGCATGGTTCGCCATCAGCCAGGCCCGCAAGGCCTCACGGGACCGAACCTTGACCGTTTCGGGCTCTCTGCTCATTTCGCCCTCTCAGGCCTTCGCGCCCTTGCGACTCGCGGGATGAACAGGATCGGCCAGGGCGCGCGCCTCGTCCAGCGGCCAGCGCGGTCGGGCTGCCGTGTCGATATCCGATGTCATCCCGCGTTGCAGACGCTCTGCGCCGGCCAGGGCGATCATCGCCGCATTGTCCGTGCAATAGGCCATCGGCGGAGCGAGGAAGCCGAATCCGTGCCGGGCCGCCGTGGCCTCGAGTGTGGATCGCACGGTCCTGTTGGCCGCAACGCCGCCGGCGACGACCAACAGTCGCTGCCTGTCATCCGGGGGTGCGGCTTCGGCATAAGCGATCATGGCGCGCTCGGATCGATCGGACAGTTGGCGCGCGATCGCGGTCTGGACGGCATCGGCCAGGTCTGCGCGGTCCTGATCGGTCTGGCAGGTCTGGGCGAGGCGGGAAGCCGCCGTCTTCAGACCGGAAAACGAGAAGTCACAGTCCTTGCGGCCCAGCAGGGCACGGGGCAGGTCGAATCTCGCGCCGTCTCCGGTGGCGGCCAGACGCTCCAGCGCCGGCCCGCCGGGATAGCCCAGACCCATGGCCTTGGCGATCTTGTCGAAGGCCTCGCCTGCTGCGTCGTCGATGGTGGTGCCGAGCCGGCTCATGTCGCCGATCCCCCGCACGTCCAGCAACTGGCAATGGCCGCCAGAGACCAGCAGCAACAGAAAGGGATAGGCCACCCGGGCACCCAGCCGCGCCGAGACCGCGTGCCCTTCCAGATGATTGACGGCCACCAGCGGCAGGCCCCGCGCCAGGGCGACGGCCTTGCCGAAGCTCAACCCGACCATGACGCCGCCGACCAGCCCCGGTCCCGCGGTCGCGGCCACGCCATCGAGACCAGCGTAACCCACGTCAGCCTCGGTCATGGCCCGACGGGTGACGCCGGCGATCATCTCGACATGGCTGCGCGCCGCGATCTCGGGCACGACACCGCCATAGGCTGCATGGTCTTCGATCTGGGAATGGATCACGCTGGACAGAACGGTTGCCTGACCATCGGGCGTCAGCCGCACGACCGAGGCCGCCGTCTCGTCGCAACTGGTCTCCAGACCGAGCACGGTCAGAAACGGAGGCTTGCCGCCCGCCTGTATCTCGCTGCTATAGTCGGTGACCATTTCCATCGGGGTCGAGGTAGCGACCCTGTCCTCCAGAAGCAAACGCGCGGCCCATATGACGGAATGCCATGACTGAACGCCTGCGTATCGGCACGCGCCGCTCCAAACTGGCCCTGACACAATCCGGGATGATGCAACGGGCCATCGCCGCGGCCATGGGCGTGACTCCCGCCGACGTCGAGACGGCCGTACCCCTGGTCCATATCGTGACCACCGGTGACCGGGTCCAGGACCGCCGGCTGCTGGAAATCGGCGGCAAGGCGATGTTCACCAAGGAGATCGAGGAGGCCCTGCTCGACGGTCGCGTGGATGTCGCCATCCATTCGATGAAGGACGTCCCGGCCATCCAGCCACCCGGTCTGATGATCGCCGCCATTCCCGAGCGCGAGGACGCGCGCGATGCCTTCGTCAGCCACCACTACGAAACCTTCGCCGACCTGCCGATGGGGGCCCGTCTCGGCACCGCCTCGCTGCGGCGCGGGGCCCAGGCGCTCGCGCTTCGGCCCGACCTGCAGATCGAGATGCTGCGGGGCAATGTGGACACCCGCCTGCAGCGGCTGGCCGACGGAGATTTCGACGCCATCCTTCTGGCGACCTCCGGCCTGAACCGGCTGGGCCTCTCCGGGGTCATTTGCGAACGTCTGTCTCTGGACACCTTCCTGCCGGCTCCGGGTCAGGGAGCCCTGGCGATCCAGACCCGCGAGGGCGAGGCGGACCGGATCCGCAATGCAGACTGGGTCGCGGCCCTGAACCACCCGCTGACCTCCCTGGCCGTTGCGGCTGAGCGCGGAGCGATGGTGGCGCTGGAAGGGTCCTGCCACACCGCCATGGGGGCCCATGCCACGATCGCCGACGGCCGGATGCTGCTGACGGCCGAGATGCTGGCCCCGGACGGATCGGCGCGCTGGCGGCGTTCGGGCGAATTGCTGGACATCGAAGCCGCCGATGCCGAGGCGTCTGCGGCCCTTCTGGGCGAGACGATCGGCTCGCAGATCCAGGCGGTCGCCGGCGACCAGCGTGTCGACGCCTGACCATGCCGCCGATCCGGCGCGTCTGGGTGACCCGCGCTGAACCGGGCGCGACCCGGACAGCCGAAGCCCTGACGGCCTTGGGATTCGAGCCGGTGGTCCAGCCGCTGCTCGCCGTCCGCTTCCTGGCGCCGCCGCTCTATCTGGACGGCGTCGACACCCTCGGCTTCACCAGCCGAAACGGAGTCGCCGCCTTCGCGGCCCTCACGCCCGATCGCCACTGGCCCGTCCTGACGGTCGGAGACGCCACCGCCGTCGCGGCCCGGGAGGCGGGGTTCGTCACGGTCACCTCGGCATCGGGCGCGGTCGGTGACCTCGCGACCCTGATCCGCGAGACACACGGCTCGGGAACCACGCTCCTGCACGTCTCGGCACGGGTGGCGGCTGCTGACCTGGGCAGCCATGTCGGCGACGGTGTCACCGTGCGGACTCTGGTCGCCTATGAAACAGTTGAGACCGGCTGCACGCCGCCTCAGGCATTCGAGGCCATTCTCGTCCATTCGCCCCGGGCCGCCCGGATCCTGGCCACCCTTCTGACCCCCGATCTGGCCGGTCGCTGCATGGCCGTCGCGATTTCCGACGCTGCCGCCCTTGCGCTACGGTCGTTGGGGCTGGCGTCGCTGAGGGTCGCGGCTCAACCGAATGAAGCTTCGGTCACAGCGGCGCTTGGCAAGCCCGGCTCGCCCGTATAAAGACCCCTTCTCGCGACGGGTCCAAGACCCGAAACGTCAAGGCCGCTTTAGCTCAGCCGGTAGAGCATCGCATTCGTAATGCGGGGGTCAGGTGTTCGAGTCACCTAAGCGGCACCACTTCGGTTCCATCGGTAACGGGTCACGAACAGGCTGAGGCCCGGGCGTGTTCACGCGCGCGGATCCCGCGATGTGCAGCCGGCGGCAGGGAAGTGAAAACCTCCGGCCGCCTTGACGGCCGCCGCGATCAGCAGTGCGGCGAAGCTGTGAGACCCGCGACCGAAACGTTCAGAACCGCGTCGATCCCCTCATGGCGCTCGCCTCGCGTGCGAAGCGCACAGCATGCGGATGAAGCCCGATGCCAACGCCCAGCCGTTCGGCTTGCCATAGCGGTCGGCTTTACCCAACCTAGAATTGATCTCCAGTGCCCCTGGACGGAGGTTGGTTCACGTGTGGGGGGCCTTTCCGGGGACATTGGATCAGGGCGCAGCTTCAGAGCTCTAAGCCCTGGATTGTATTTTCCGGCTTGCATTTGGCTTGGAGACTGTCAGGGTAAGCACGTTCAGGTTGTTCGCGAAGTCAGCAAGCGTCATTTATCTTATGGGTGAGCGCCAATGTCAGAGAACGATGGGCCGTTCGTGCTCTCCGAGGACTTCAGCTATCGGCGAGAAGCGTTCGGCGCCTCGGTCTTTTGCGCAAGTGATCATAGCGTGCGCTTCTTCGATCACGCTGCGGCCACCTGTATCGAAGCCCTGTTCTCGCCCACCCGGCCGGATGTCGCCATCACAAGGCTTTCGGGTCAGTTTCAGGATTCCATGGCCCTCAGAACCTTCGTCGAAGGTGCCGTGGCGAGTCGGATGTTTGTTGAGGGAAATGCTCCCCATCCTGCAGCCCAGCAATTCTATACAGACCGCACAAGATTTCACCGCTCGCATCTGGTTGCGCCGCTGGCCATCGAGTTCGAGCTCACGCTTCGATGTCGAAGGGTCTGCACCTACTGCGCCTATGACTCTCACCCCGGTGTGAGCCCCAGGGGCGAACTGGCCCTGGCCCAATACGAGGATGCGTTTCGAGCGGCGAGAGCCGCAGGTGTCTTCTATCTTCGATTCACGGGCGGCGATCCTCTTCTGCGTGCAGATGCCCTCGAGATCATCACCCTCGCCAGTGACATGGGGTTCTCGGTTGCCGTCGCATCCGACCTCAGTCTGATTACCGATGCCCAGATCACGGGCCTTGCAGCCCTGCCCAACCTGACCTTTCTGCAAACGACCCTGGACGGCCCGGACCCTGAAACAGCCGATATGCAGCGAGGCCATGGCAGTTTTCGCTGTGTGGTTTCGGGTATTCGACGGCTGAGGCAATCGGGCGTCCCCGTGATGGTCGGGACGGTCCTCACGTCTGTGAACAAGTCGAGAATCTATGAGACCGCCCTCGCCTTGCAGCCCTTCGACGTAAGCTACTGCGTCTCGCCCCTCTACAGCGCGGGGCGAGGCCGAATGCTTGAAGCGCTCATCCCGTCCAACGCTGATCTTGCGGAAGCCTACGAACAGTTCGCCCGGGCCGTGTCGGACGGGCTCGTCCGACCGGCGGACCCGGGATGGCGGGCCATCGCTGAAAGCGCCAGCCCGGCTGCCCGTGAGACGCTCTGGCGAAGTCAGCCGTGGCTGATCCGCAGCCCCGATCGCATCCTCAGGATCACCCCTCATGGCCAGGCCTATGCCGGCATTCAGGCCAAGGAAATGCTCGGTGAAGAGGTGAATGTTGGAAATGTCCTCGAGTCTTCGATCGACCGTATCTGGAACGAATCGACCACTCTGAATGCGCTTCGTCAGCAGGCTTCAGAGCACGAGTATTATGGCAACGTCTTGATCACTCAGAGCAGAAAAGGAGCCGTCAATGAGCGAGTATATTCGTAAATCTTCAAGGCAGGACCTTGGAAATCAGGGTCAGACCTGGGAACAGATCTCAAAGGTGCCCCCTTTCCAGCGGCCTAAACCGATCTTTGACCGGCCCATGGAGATCACTGTCGGCATGCTGCGGGGACTCCGCATGGTCGATGAGACCGTCATCGTCTACGGGGGCCCTCCAAAACAAGCCCGGGAGAACTAGACCATGTCTCTTCTGGTTAGTGCCCATAATCCGATGACGGGCCCACGACACCTCGGCCATTACGCCAGCACATTGTCCGGCTGGGAAAAGCTCTCCTCGGACCATCAGATCGTCGCGGTCATTGACGACCTGATTCCGGCGCTCCTTTACCCCGGAGCGCGCGACGCGATCCAGGAACGCACCCTGGCCGTCGTCCGCGAATGCCTGGCCATGAACATCGACTTCAGCGGGGAACATCACATCCTTCTGACGTCCATGGCTCCCGAGGCCCACGAGACCGCCTTCTTTCTGTCCATGGGCATGGATTTTGGCTGGGCCAAGGCCCTCTACCGGGAGTCCTTTGCCGGACTGCTGTCCACGTATCAGCGCGCCGAACTCGGCCTTGCGCGCACCCCGTCGCTTGCCGAGGTTGCCTACCCGCAATGTCATCTGGCTGCTCTCACTCTGGGGCTCGGCGCAGAGACCTTCCAGGGCGGTGAGGAAATGCGCGGCTACATGGACATCATGGCCGTCGCCTCCCAGCGATACCCCGACCTGATACTGCCGGAATTTCTGGGGGATGCGACCTTCGTGCTCGGGACGGATGGCCAGCACATGGCGTCCGAGAACGCCATCTTCATTTCGGCTCCGCTTTCCGAGATCGAGGACCAGATGCGCCAGGTGCGTTCCATCGCTGTGTTCGAGAACTGGGCGAGTGCACTGGGTTCCGAGGAACTGCAGCGCGCATTGGGATCGAAGGCGCAGGCCAGTCCCGAAGACCATCTGAACGCGTTGCAAGGGGTCGCTGTGGAGGTTCTCTCAGGCACACTCCGCCGGTTTCGTTCGCCCTCGAAATCTGACGCCGACATCGTGGACATCCTTGAAAAGTCCTCGAACTTTGCGCGTGCACGGCTTCAGGAAACGGCGGCGCGTCTCAAGAAGCAGGAGGGAATCACGGGATTCTAGAGCGAGCCTCGTGCGGGCCGGCCCAAGGCCTTGATCACCGCTTCACGCCTCGATAGCCGGCGATGCTGTCCTGGTGGTGCGAGCACCGGATATTGGGTGTGCAGCAGCTGCACCCATCTCATCCCATTCCGTGGATAGGATGTGACCCACGCTTGACTCACCTGTGCGGGGTTCCGCTGGACGTTCGGCAAGCGTCATCATAGTCTGTGCGTTGTACCTGTAGGATTTTTGCATGCCGACCGCCCTGACGCCGCGCCAGGAAGAATGCCTGCGTCTGACGCGGCTACTGACCGACCGTGAGATCGCAGCGCAACTCGGCGTGTCCGAGCCGACGGTAAAGAAGCATGTGCTCGAGGCCTGCCAGCGGCTCGGCGTCAACCGGCGCAAGGCTGCGCTTGCGATCCTCGAAGACCTTGACGCGGAAGCCCGAGTCTCAGACCCGGTTGCGGGCGTATCGGGGACCCTGGATCCGTCCACGGAGTCTCTTTCCTCAATCGCGGATGGCCGGCTCGGCTATAGACCGCCTCCGCGAGATCCTCTTGTGCGGGCGGTCATGATCGCCGTGGCGACAGTTGTCTGTGCCGTGCTGGTCACGACCCTGACGGGCCTGGTTGCCAGCCAACACCGGCAAGTCCGCTCGATCGAGGCCGCTCTCGGGACCCTGCCGGACTCGCCTTCGCCGTCGGTTACGGTCTTCCGCTGATGCCCCATGCATGGTGCGGCCTGCTCCACCGTAAAGCGAACGGTCGTCAGTGACGCCTCTTCAGAGCTTCTTTCTCGTTTCGACCCTGGCGATTTTCGCGATCGGCTGGCTGAAGGGCGGCCATATCGAGCGACAGGCCGTGCTCGTCCTGCTCATGGCCTATGTCGCGGCCCTGTTCGTCCAGGATCTCGACCGCGCCGCCCATCAGATCGCCGTGGCAATCGTCGATGGGGTCCTTCTTCTGGCCCTGATCTGGATGGCCCTGCGATACGATCGCTGGTGGCTGCTGGTTGCGGTCGCCTGTCAGGTCCTGGCCATGATTGCTCACGGGGCCCTGTGGCTGAATCCGGACATCGGCCTCCGGTCCAATGTGGTGACGCGGTGGCTCTTCGGACTGATCCAGCTCTACGCCCTGGCCGGGGGAGTGGTCGAGCGCTGGCTGGCAGGCGAGCCTGCGGCCTCCCCGGGTCTGCAACCTCGAGGGGCCGAGACGGGTTGAACATATAAGCATATCTTTATATGTCTGCGCGCATAACGTCCGCTGATCCTCCCTCTGGAGCCTGCCCTTGTCCCGTTCGTCGTTCCTCTTCACTTCGGAAAGCGTTTCCGAAGGCCACCCCGACAAGGTCGCGGACCGCATCTCGGACACGGTCGTTGATCTGTTCCTGGCGCGCGATCCCGAAGCCCGGGTGGCCTGCGAAACGCTGACGACGACCAATCTGGTGGTGCTGGCCGGCGAGATCCGCGGCAAGGGCATCTGGGAAAACGACGGCTGGGCTCCCGGCATCGAAGCCGAGATCGAGGCCGCGGTCCGCGCCGCGGTGCGTGACATTGGCTATGAGCAGGACCAATTTCACTGGGACACCTTCGAGTTCATCAACCGGCTCCACGGGCAGTCAGTGGATATCGCTGTCGGCGTCGACGCAGCCGGTGACAAGGATGAAGGCGCCGGCGACCAGGGCATCATGTTCGGCTATGCCTCGAACGAGACGCCGGAGCTGATGCCCGCGACCCTTCAGTACAGCCACAATATCCTGAAGAAGCTTGCCGAGGTTCGCCACGCCGGCGGCACGCTTCTGGAGCCCGATGCCAAGAGTCAGGTCACGATCCAGTACGAGGATGGCAAGCCCGTCCGTGCGACCTCGATCGTGCTGTCGACCCAGCATGCCAAAGGCCGCGCCGCCGATGTGGCTGACTTCGTCAAACCCCTGATCCTCGAGGTCCTGCCCGAGGGCTTCACCGACGCGGACACCGTCTGGCACATCAATCCGACCGGTATCTTCGAGATCGGGGGTCCCGACGGCGACACCGGCCTGACCGGGCGCAAGATCATCGTCGACACCTACGGCGGGGCCTCGCCCCACGGTGGCGGTGCCTTCAGTGGCAAGGACCCGACCAAGGTCGACCGTTCGGCCGCCTATGCCTGCCGCTACCTGGCCAAGAATGTCGTGGCCGCCGGTCTGGCCGACCGCTGCACCATCCAGATCAGCTATGCCATCGGCGTGGCCAAGCCCCAGTCGATCCACGTCGACCTGCATGGCACCGGCAAGATTTCCGAGAGCGTCCTCGAAGACAAGATCCTGGGCCTGATCGGCGGGGCGACGCCGCGCGCGATCCGCGAGCATCTGGGCCTGAACAAGCCGATCTATGCCCGCTCGGCGGCCTATGGGCATTTTGGGCGCGAGCCCGACGCCGATGGCGGCTTCAGCTGGGAACGCACCGATCTGGTGGATCAACTCAAGGCACTTGCCTAGGCATCAGTGGCCCTATTCCCTTTCGGGATACGGTGGCACGCAAAGCGTGACCGATGAGGGGTCGCCCCCTTGTCGGTCGCTCTATTTCAACGGCGACCCCGCAGGCCCGTGGGACCCCTCATCCGCCCCTCCGGGGCACCTTCTCCCGCACCGGGAGAAGGACCTGGATTGCAGCCATGTCCGACGAAACCCAACACCGCCCGCTCCGGACCTTCGGCCGCATCAAGTCGCGGCCGATCAAGGCGAAACAGGCTGTCCTGTTCGATACCCTGATGCCCGGTATCGCCCTGCCTGATCCGAAGGCGGGGCCAATCGACCCGCTGGCCCTGATGCCGGCTGCCAGGGGCGTCTGGCTGGAGATCGGCTTCGGCGGCGGTGAACATCTGGCGGCCCAGGCAGCACGGCACTCCGACATTCTGATGATCGGCTGCGAGCCGTTTCTGAACGGCGTAGCCTCGGCCCTGCGGCACATTGATGAGGGCGGACTGGAGAATGTACGGCTTCATGCCGATGATGCGCGCGACGTGATCGCAGCCCTGCCGGATCGTTCGCTGGACCGGATCATGATCCTGTTCCCCGACCCCTGGCACAAGGCGCGACACAACAAGCGCCGCCTGCTGAGCGATGCCGTCGCCGTCGAGATCGCCCGGCTGCTGAAGCCGGGTGGCACCCTGCGGTTCGTCACCGACTGGAAGGACTATGCCGACTGGGCGCTGGAGCGGCTGGAGCGGACGCCAGGTCTCGTCCGCACGGGTAACGTCGCCGACTGGCACGCCGCGCCGAACGATCATGTGACCACCCGCTATGAGGAAAAGAAGCTCGGTGACATCGCGCCGATCTTTCTGGAGTTCACTTCAAGCGTGTAATCCGCTACCGTTCCCGCCATGAAGCGCAAGGCCAGACGCCAATCGAGCCAGCCCCGGATCGATATTCGGGGGTTTTTGCTGGCTGCGATCTTTGTGTCTCCAATTTCGTTCTGGTTCTTCCTCGTTACGGGAGTGGGTTACGCCCTCGTGCAAGGAGAGAGCGTCCCAGTGAATGATCTTTCGGTCTTTCTCGGCATGTCGCTAGTTCTCACCGTTGTTGTCGCGGGTTTTGGAATCGTTCCGGCATGCCTGTTCGGGGCGATCGGTCTCTGGCTGTTCGAGTCATTGCGAAAGGGACGGGTCTTTGCGCCATGGATTTTTGCTGCGTCGGGTGCCGGGGTGGCTGGGGTCTATGTCGGCGTCGCATTGGCCGGGAGGCAGATGGCCAGAGCGACAGGCTTCATGTTTTCAACCGCACCCTGGGCCGACTTCGCCCTGGCGAGCCAGGAAAGGTCGCTGGCAGGCGGCAGGACCCTACTCTGGATCATAGGCTGTATCCTTGCCGCAGGGGTGGTCGCTGGTTTGATTTATGATCGTTCGGTGCGGCGACCACCTGCCGCTGGAAAAAGGGCAGAGATTCCCGCGAATGACGAACGGGGCTGACAAGCCTCTTCCTTTCCCCTATATCGCCTTCAACATCGTTAGACCGGCGTCCAACGGCGTCGTTTCAAAGCGGCGGCCGCGGATGGCCTGCCGCTTTTTTATTGGAGTTTTCGCCTCTTGCGCGGAAAGACGCCTGAAGACCGCGATCTGCTTGAACTGCTCGACCCCGTTGCGGAGTCGGTCGGCCTCGACATCGTGCGAATCCGCCTGATGGGCGGAACGCTGCGTCGGCGGCTGCAGATCATGGCCGAGCGACCCAGCGATCACGACATTGCTGTCGAGGAATGCGCGCGTCTGAGCCGCGCCGTCTCCGAGGTGATGGACGCCGCGGACCCGATCGCTGGTGAATATCTGCTGGAAGTGTCGTCGCCCGGGATCGATCGGCCCCTGACGCGCAAGATCGATTTCGAACTATTCGAAGGCCATGAGGCCCGGCTCGAGACCGACCGCATGATCGAGGGCCGCAAGCGGTTCAAGGGTCTGCTGGCCGGGGTCGAGGGCGACAATATCGCCATCGACCTGGACGGCGAGGAAGACACGGCCCTGATCCCGTTCGACTGGCTGGTTGATGCCAAGCTGGTCATGACCGATGCCCTGCTGAAGCGGGGCGCCGAGCTTCGCGCCGCGCGGGGCGAACCCGAAGATGACGGCCTGCCCGAGGGCGGGCCCGATACCGACACCACCCCGACTTCTGAGGACAACGCCTGATGGCCGTCACCGGTATTTCCGCCAACCGTCTCGAACTGCTCCAGATCGCCAATGCGGTCGCCCAGGAGAAGAATATCGATCGCGAGATCGTCATCGAGGCGATCGAGGAAGCGATCCAGAAGGGCGCCAAGTCGCGCTATGGCGCGCATCACGACATCCGCGCCAAGCTGGATCCCAAGACCGGCGAACTGGCCCTGACCCGTCACGTCACCATCGTGGCCGACGACTGGCAGCCGGAAGACGAGCTGGAAGAGTTCAATGACTCGGCCATGGTCCGCCTGACCGACGCCTCCAAGCGCGATCCCGAAGCCACGGTCGGCAAGGAGTATGTCGAGACCCTGCCGCCGTTCGAATTCGGTCGCGTCCAGACCCAGATGGCCCGCCAGGTCGTGACCGGAAAGGTCCGCGAGGCCGAGCGCGCCAACCAGTATGAAGAGTTCAAGGATCGCGTCGGCGAGATCGTCAACGGCACGGTCAAGCGCGTCGAATACGGCAACACCATCGTCGATCTGGGCCGGGGCGAGGGCATCATGCGCCGCGACCAGTCGATCCCGCGCGAGGTGTTCAACATCGGCGACCGGATCCGCACCTACATCTACGACGTCCGGCCCGAGGCCAAGGGCCCGCAGATCATGCTCAGCCGCGCCCACCCGGGCTTCATGGCCAAGCTGTTCGCTCAGGAGGTGCCTGAGGTCTATGACGGCGTGATCGAGATCCGCGCCGCCGCCCGTGACTCCGGCTCGCGCGCCAAGATGGCCGTGCTCTCGAACGACAGCTCGATCGATCCCGTCGGCGCCTGCGTCGGCATGCGCGGCTCGCGCGTCCAGGCGGTCGTGGCCGAGCTGCAGGGCGAGAAGATCGACATCATCCAGTGGAACGCTGACGAACCGACCTTCATCGTCAACGCCCTGGCTCCTGCCGAGGTCTCCAAGGTCGTCATCGACGAGGAAGCCGACCGCGTGGAAGTCGTGGTGCCGGACGAGCAGCTGTCGCTGGCCATCGGTCGCCGCGGCCAGAACGTTCGCCTGGCCTCTCAGCTGACCGGCTGGCAGATCGACATCATCACGGAATCGCAGGACTCCGAACGCCGCCAGAAGGAATTCGCCGAGCGCACGACCCTGTTCCAGGAGGCCCTGGACGTTGACGAGGTCATCGCCCAGCTGCTGGTGACAGAAGGCTTCGCCACGGTCGAGGATCTGGCCTTCGTGGAATCCTATGAAGTCGCCGAAATCGAAGGCTTCGACGAGGACACGGCCGAAGAGCTGCAGGCCCGCGCCCGTGACTTCCTTCAGAAGCAGGCCGCCGAACTGGATGCCAAGCGCGTCGACCTGGGCGTGCTGGACGAGGTCATGGCCGTTCCGGGCGTGACCGGCGCGATCGCTGTCGCCCTGGGCGAAGGCGGTGTGAAGACGGTCGAGGATCTGGCCGATCTGGCCACGGACGAGATCCGGGGCGGTTACGAGGTCAAGAACGGCGAGCGCGTGAAGGTGCCCGGCGTGCTGGAAAGCTTCAACCTCAGCCAGGAAGACGCCGAGATGCTGATCCTTCAGGCCCGCGTTGCGGCTGGCTGGATCGACGCTTCGGAACTGCCGCAGGCCCCTGAGGAAGATTACGACGACACGGGCTACGCCGAAGGTGAATATGACGCCGACGCCGTATTTGGTGACGCTCCGGAAGTGGCGCTGGATGGTGACGAGGGGCTCGAAGAAGCCGCCCTCGAGAACGGCGACGCGGAGGTCTTCGCCGAAGACCTCGCACAGTCCCGCGACGCGTGATGGAAGCCGGGACCGTCCATGAGCCTGCGAGACGCCACATCGGATAGGGAGCGCCGCGACCTGGTCACGCACCAGGTCATGGATGAATCCTGTCTGATCCGCTTCGTCGCAGGACCGGACGGTTCGGTCGCGCCCGATCTCGGCAGGAAGCTGCCGGGCCGAGGCATGTGGGTGGCGGCGGATCGGCAGTCTATCGAGACCGCAGCGCGCAAGGGACTGTTCTCCCGATCCGCCAAGACAAAGCTCTCTGCGGCAGCCGATCTGGCAAATACCGTGGAAAATCTGCTTGTTCGGCGCTGTCTGGATCAGCTGGGCCTTGCCCGGCGCGAAGGCGTGCTTATCTCGGGGTTTGAAAAGTCGGCAGCGGCGATCCGCTCCGGCAAGGCGGCCTGGCTGGTCGAGGCGACCGATGGGGCCGCCGATGGGCGCGGGAAGCTGCTGGCGTTGGCCCGCCACCAGACCACCAAAGTCTGCGGCGTTTTCAGCGCCGACGATTTGAGTTTGGCCCTGGGGCTGGAAAATGCGATACACGTCGTCCTGCTGAAAGGCGGGCGGGCTGATCGCTGGACCTCCGAGGTTGAACGACTGGCGGGATTTCGACCGCTTCGTCCCCCGGAATGGGACCAGGACTACCGGCCCGCAGCCGGCGATCCCGGTTCCGGTGCAGGCGGCGGGTCGGACGAGGACCCAGATTTGGCTTTTGGCGGGCGGGGTTCCGTTTCCTGAAAGGGGAGCGGAGCGGCGCACGACTTTTTGTGTTTGACGAGGCGATGGTGGAATTCTCCACCCCGAGTAAAAGCGACCGGATGAGCGACGAGAACGACAAGACCCAGGACGGCCAGACTCCATCGGCCCCGACCGGTACCCCTTCCACGACGGGGCCGCGCGCGCCGCTGAGCCTGAAGCCCCGCAATATCGGATCGGTCCCGACCGGTACGGTGAAGCAGAGCTTCAGCCATGGCCGGTCCAAGACCGTGGTCGTCGAGACCAAGCGCCGTGTTGGCGCCCCTGGCGGGCATCAGCGCCCGCAGGGCTTCGATGTCGCGCGTCCGCGCCCTGACAATACACCCCCGGCGGGCTCCCAGCCGCGTCCGCCCCAGCCGCGTCCGGCCGGTGGCAGCCTGTCCAGTGAGGAACAGGAAGCCCGCCGTCGCGCCATCGAGACGGCGACCCAGGCCCAGGCCCAGCGCGCCCAGGCTGCGGCGGCCGAACAGGCTCGCCGCGATGCGGCCGCCCGTGACGCCGCTGCCGCCACAGCTCAGGCCGCCCAGGCTGCCCAGGCCGAGGCCGCCGCTGCCCGCGCTGCGGCTGAAGCGGCCCGTGCCGAAGCTTCCAAGCTGGCCGAGGCCGCTCCGGCCAAGCCCGTCGCCAAACCGGTCGCAAAGCCCGCCGCTCCGGTCGCTGCGGCACCCGCGCCGGCACCGACACCCGTGGCCCAGGCGCCTGTCGCTGCTGCGCCGGCCGCTCCGGCGCGTCCGGCCCCGCCCGCCCGTCCGGTGGTCAATTTCGGACAACGCGTGCCCAAGGCCCCCAACCCGGCCCGGGCTCCGATCGATCGCCCGGCCTTCGGTGGCCGCTCGGCGCGCGAAGAAGCCATGGGCGGGGGCGAGAAATCCTACACCGACCGTCCGCAGGGCGCTCCGCCCCGGCCGACCAAGCCGGCCGAGCCCGTTCGCTATTCGGCGCTCAACCCCCGTCCGGCTCCCGGTGCCGCGCGTCCGGGTGGACCCCGCACGGGTCCCGGCGGTCGTGCGACCCCCAATACGCCGCCCGTCGCTGCCGAAGTGGCCCGTCCGAGCCGGGCACCCGGCGGCGGCTTTGCCCGTCCGCTGAAGCCCGAGGACGATCGCGACAAGCGTTTCTCCGATGCCGGCAAGGCTGTCAGCCGCACACGTGGTGAACCCAAGCGCCGCGAAGGCCGTCTCACCATCTCGGCCCTGGCCGGTGACGGAGATACCGCCGAGCGTATCCGTTCGCTGGCTTCGGTCCGCCGGGCGCGCGAACGCGAGAAGGAAAAGCGCAAGGGTGGGTCCACCGATGCGCCGAACCGTCCGCGCGAGGTCGTCATCCCCGACGTCATCACCGTGCAGGAGCTGTCCAACCGGATGGCCGTGCGCGGCGTCGACATCATCAAATTCCTGATGAAACAGGGCCTGATGATGAAGATCAACGACGTCATCGACACCGATACGGCCGAACTGGTCGCCGACGAATTCGGCATGGCCGTCCGTCGCGTGTCCGAGTCCGACGTCGAGGCCGGCTTCCTGTCCGACGCCGACGATGCCGAGGCCACGACGCCGCGGCCCCCGGTGGTGGCCATCATGGGCCACGTCGACCACGGCAAGACCTCGCTGCTGGACGCCCTTCGCACGACCGACGTTGCCTCGGGCGAGGCGGGTGGCATCACCCAGCACATAGGGGCCTACCAGGTTCGCCTGCCGGATGATCAGAAGGTCACCTTCCTCGACACCCCCGGTCACGCGGCCTTCAGCGCCATGCGTGCCCGCGGTGCCAATGTCACCGACATCGTCATCCTAGTGGTGGCGGCGGACGACGGCGTGATGCCCCAGACCATCGAGGCCATCCAGCACGCCCGTGCGGCCAATGCGCCGATGATCGTGGCCGTCAACAAGGTCGACAAGCCCGGCGCCGACGTCACCAAGATCGTCAACGAACTGCTTCAGTACGAAGTCATTGCCGAGAGCCTGGGGGGCGACACCCAGATCATCGAGGTCTCCGCCAAGGAGAAGACCAACCTCGATGGCCTTCTGGAAGCCATCCTGCTGCAGGCCGAGGTCATGGACCTCAAGGCCGATCCCGAACACTCGGCCGAAGGCATCGTTATCGAAGCCAAGCTGGACAAGGGACGTGGCCCCGTGGCCACCGTCCTGGTCAAGCGCGGCACGCTGAAGCGCGGTGATCTGGTCGTGGCCGGCTCGGCCTTCGGTCGCGTCCGTGCCCTGCTCGACGAGCGCAATGCCCAGCTGACCGAGGCCGGACCTTCGGTTCCGGTCGAGATCCTGGGTCTGGACTCCACCCCGTCCCCCGGCGACGTCTTCGCCGTGGTCGAGAACGAGGCCCGCGCCCGCGAACTGACCGAATATCGCGAGCGTCAGCGTCGCGAAAAGGCCACCGGCGGCATCAACCAGGTCAGCCTGGTCGACATGATGTCCAAGCTGGCGTCCAAGAAGGTCTCGGAACTCCCGGTCCTCATCAAGTCGGACGTCCAGGGTTCGGGCGAGGCCATTCAGGGCTCGCTCGAGAAGATGGGCAACGACGAGGTTCGCGCCCGGGTCGTGTATTCGGGCGCAGGCGGCATCACCGAAAGCGATGTCACCCTGGCCAAGTCGGCCGGTGCCCCGATCCTCGGCTTCAACGTCCGTGCCTCGAAACAGGCGCGCGACCTGGCCGAACGCGAGGGTGTGGAGATCCGCTACTATTCGATCATCTACGACCTGCTGGACGACATGAAGGGCGTGCTGTCGGGCATGCTGGCCCCGCTGCAACGCGAAACCTTCCTCGGCAACGCGGCGGTGCTGCAGGTGTTCGACATCTCCAAGACCGGCAAGATCGCCGGTTGCCGCGTGTCCGAAGGTGTCGTGCGCAAGGGTGCCAAGGTCCGGATCATCCGCGACGACGTCGTGGTTCTGGAACTGGGCACGCTGGCCACGCTCAAGCGCTTCAAGGACGAGGTCAACGAGGTCCCGTCGGGCCAGGAATGTGGCATGCATTTCCAGGGCTTCCAGGACATCAAGGTCGGCGACTACATCGAGTGCTTCACCGTCGAAGAGGTCAAGCGCACCCTGTAAGAAGGGCGCTAACGCTCGCGCCTTTCCTCCCCATCGCAGAGCGATGGGGAGGGGGACCGCCCGAAGGGCGGTGGAGGGGCTCTTTCCGCGTCTCCGCCAGACAAGACCGAGACCTGCTGAACCGGCCCCTCCGTCACGGCGCGAAGCCGCGCCGCGCCACCTCCCCATCGCTATGCGACGGGGAGGACAGGCCTCGTTTTGGACACTCCGCATGGTATCAGTGCCGCATGCGCCGCTCTCTGATCCCGCTCGCCGCCATCCTCATCGCCACACCGGCGATTGCCGACACGCGCTATCTCGCCTTTGATGCGTCAGACCGGATCACCACGGCCCTGACCCGCGGTGTCACGCTCGAGGTCGACCGGGGCCTGTTCGGTGCGGTCAGCGTTCGGCGGATCATCTCGACCAGCGCCCGGGGCTCTGCCAGCATCACGCGGGGCGGACCGGACGAGGCCCGGCGCGCCCTGCCCGAGGGGGCCGGCGAATCCACTGTCTATTCCATCGTTCAGGAAGGGGACGGTCGGGGCCTTGCACGAGCGCTGTGTCCGGGATCGGATGCGACGTTTCTGGTCCTCGGCCGCGTCAGGGCCGCGCGGCCCGTGACCATGCACGCGGTCGGTCGCTGGCCCGGCGACCAGTACCGGCACTGTGTTGCCCTCAGCTACGACTATCGCGGCGAATGGGCCCTGCCGTCCCGCTCGACCGTTGGCGGGACCGAAGGGTCGCTCGCGCCCACCCGGCAATAGGGACGGGTCATGCGGGGGCTGATCCGGATTCTCCTTGCGGGCCTGCTAGGCCTGATCGTCGCCCTGTGGACCTGGACCCGGCCGGGTGACCCGGCCCTGTTCCCCGCCGGTCCCGGTCAGGCGGCGGTGACCGTCCACATCCTGAACAACGGCTTTCACACCGATCTGGCGGTGCCGCGACAGGCTCTCGAAGCTGAGGGCGGACCGCTGGCCGAGGCCAGCCGGGCCCTGGGGCAGGGGGACTGGATCCTGATCGGTTGGGGGGACGCGACCTTCTTCGTGGACCAGACCCCGATGGAGACCCGGATCCTTGACGGACTGCGGGCCTTCTTCTGGCCGGGCAATGCTTCTGTCGTGATGCTGGATCCGGAAACAGGAGACCCCCGCCGTCGCTTTCCGCCGGACCGGAGACGTTCGCTGCGCCTGTCGCCAGCGGCTCTGTCGGCCCTGCTGGGCAGAGTGGAAGGCTCGCTGATCCTCAAGGACGGATCACCGGTCGTGTCCACGGCCCGTCCCGGCGATGGAGCCCGGTTCTTTCGCAGCCACGAGACGTTCTGGATCGGCTATCTGTGCAACAGCTGGACGGCGCGGGTGCTGAATGCAGGCGGCCTGCCGGTCCGGCCGCTGCGGGCGGTCACGGCCGGCGAGGTGGTCGCGACCCTCGACCGCGCGGCAAAACTGGACACCGGGCCCCGGGAAGACTAGACCGCGCCTCTTCTTTTTGGCCGCGATCGACAGGCAGAGTCCTTTCGAGCCGACGCGGCCCAGTCGCTTCCAGCCGGGTCCGATCCCCGGAGGGCGAACAGGACAACAGACATGAGCAACCGCAAACCCAAGTCGAAAGCCACCGCCGGACTGGCCAGCCAGCGCCAGCTGCGCGCCGCCGAAATGATCCGCCACGCCCTGGTCGAGGTCATGCGCGAGAACGAGATCCGCGACCCGGCCCTTGTCGGCGTTTCGGTCACGGTCGCCGAGGTGCGGCTGTCGCCGGACCTGAAGCATGCGACCTGTTTCGTCGAACCGCTCGGCGCGGGCGTCGACACGTCAGATACGGCAGGCCATGTCGACGAGATCATCAAGGCCCTCAATGCCCATGCCAAATTCCTGCGCGGGGCGCTGGGCCGGCACATCGACATGCGCTTCACCCCCGACCTGCGCTTCCGGCACGACGAGAGCTTCGAGGCTGCCGCGCGGCTGAACCGCCTGCTGGACGACCCGCGCGTCCGGGCGGATTCCTATGTTCCGCCGGTCGAGGACGAGGATGACGATCCCGAGCTTCCGGACGCCGGAAACCGGAACTGATGGCCCGTCGCAAGCGGGGCGAGATCGTCAACGGCTGGGTCTGTCTCGACAAGCCGTTCGAGATGGGCTCGACCGATGCCGTGTCTGCGGTGCGACGGCTGTTCAACGCCCAGAAGGCGGGCCATGCCGGAACCCTGGACCCCCTGGCCTCGGGTATCCTGCCGATCGCGCTTGGCGAGGCGACCAAGACCGTGCCTTTCATGATGGAGGCGCAGAAGGTCTACCGGTTCACCATCCACTGGGGGATTTCCACGGCCAGTCTGGATCGCGAGGGCGAGATCATCGGTCGTTCCGATGTCCGGCCGGATGTCGAGGCCGTCCGGGCCGCCCTGCCGGCCTTCGTCGGCGAGATCGACCAGACGCCCCCCCAGTTCAGCGCCATCAAGGTCGACGGCCAGCGCGCCTATGATCTCGCCCGTGACGGGGTCGAATTCGAACTGGCCAGCCGCAAGGTCACCATCCATGAAGCCACGGTGTCCGACGCGCCGGATGCCGACCATGTCGAGCTGACCATCTGGACCGGCAAGGGCGTCTATGTGCGCTCTCTGGCCCGTGACCTGGCCCTGATGCTGGGAGCCGAAGGGCATGTCTCGGCCCTGCGACGCGAGCGGGTGGGGCCGTTTTCGACCGAGAACGCTGTCACACTGGATTTCCTGACCGATCTGGTGCATAGGGACGCCGCCTTGGAAGGTCTTCTTCCCGTGGCGACCGCCCTGGACGACATCCCGGAGCTGGCCGTCACGGATCAGGATGCCTTCTCGCTTCGTCAGGGACGACCGATCGTTCTGCTCCCCCGACAGGTCGAGACGCTCAAGAGCCGCCTCCGGGACGGCTCGCGCACCGTTTCCGCCTTTCAGGGTCAGACCCTCGTCGCTCTTGGTCAGATGCGGGCCGGCCGGCTCGAACCGGACCGTGTTTTCAACCTGCCCTGACGCACCCCGAAAGGGACCGGAGGGGCACTTCCGGGCTCACCCGCACGGCCTCGCAGGCCGGGCAGTGACCCACAGAAAGGAAGCTTACGATGTCGATTACGCCAGAGCGTAAGAACGAAGTCATCGCCGAGAACGCCCGCACTGCAGGCGACACCGGCTCGGCCGAGGTCCAGGTCGCGATCCTTTCGGAGCGCATCGCCAACCTCACCGAACACTTCAAGACCCACAAGAAGGACAACCATTCGCGTCGCGGCCTGCTCAAGATGGTCTCGCAGCGTCGTCGCCTTCTGGACCACCTGACCAAGGTCGATAAGGAGCGTTACACCGCCCTCATCACCAAGCTGAACCTGCGCCGCTAGTCGCAGTTCTGCGGAACAGTTTCGGGGCGCGGGCCATGTCCGCGCCTCTTTCCGCATCCAGAGACCAAGCTGCGCGCCGCAGTACGTTCGGCGCATGACGCGAGGGCCAGACCGGTCCTCTCTACTCCCGGACCGATCGCGATGGCGCGGCGGTTCACGGATCGAAGGACTGAACGCCCGACGCATCCACACCCACTGATGGGACTCCGCCGGGAATACGCCCGCCGGAACACGAAAGACGAAACATGTTCGATATCAAACGCAAGACGATCGACTGGGCCGGCCGCCCGCTGACGCTGGAAACGGGCCGCATCGCCCGTCAGGCCGATGGCGCTGTCCTGGCCACCTATGGCGAGACCGTGGTTCTGGCCACCGTCGTCTACGGCCGCGCGCCCAAGCCGGGCCTGGATTTCTTCCCGCTGACCGTCAACTACCAGGAAAAGACCTTCGCCGCCGGCAAGATCCCGGGTGGCTATTTCAAGCGTGAAGGCCGTCCGACCGAGAAGGAGACGCTCGTCTCCCGCCTGATCGACCGTCCGATCCGCCCCCTGTTCGTCAAGGGCTTCAAGAACGAGACCCAGGTCGTCATCACCGTGCTGCAGCACGATCTGGAAAATGACCCGGACATCGTCGGCCTGGTCGCCGCTTCTGCCGCCCTGACGATCTCGGGCGTGCCGTTCCAGGGCCCGATCGGCGCTGCGCGCGTCGGCTATGTCGAGGGCGAATACGTCCTCAACCCGACCCTGGACCAGATGCCGGACAGCCACCTCGACCTCGTCGTGGCCGGCACCCAGGACGCTCTGATGATGGTCGAGTCCGAAGCCAAGGAGCTGTCGGAAGAGATCATGCTGAACGCCCTGATGTTCGCACATCGCGGCATGCAGCCGGTGATCGACGCCATCATCGAACTGGCCGAGCATGCCGCCAAGGAACCGTTCGACTTCCAGGCCGACGATGTCTCCGACATCGTCACCTCGATCCAGTCGCTGGTCGGCGAGGACATCAAGGCCGCCTACACCCACGCCGGCAAGTACGAGCGCCGCAATGGCGTCGACGTCGCCAAGAAGGCCGCTGCCGCCAAGCTGGTGAAGACTGACGAAAACCCGGACGGTGTCGACTCCGCCCGGTTCGGCGTCGCCTTCAAGGAATGCGAGGCCCACGTCCTGCGTCGCGACATCATCGATAACGGCCACCGCGTCGACGGCCGTGCCCTCGACAAGGTCCGCGACATCGTCTCCGAAGTCGGCGTCTTCCCGCGCACCCATGGCTCGGCCCTGTTCACCCGCGGCGAGACCCAGGCCATCGTCGTGGCCACGCTCGGCACCGGCGAGGACGAGCAGTACGTCGACGCCCTGTCGGGGACGTACAAGGAGAAATTCCTCCTGCACTACAACTTCCCTCCCTATTCGGTCGGTGAGACCGGTCGTATGGGCGGCGCAGGCCGTCGGGAAATCGGTCACGGCAAGCTGGCCTGGCGGGCAATCCGTCCCATGCTGCCGACCTCGGAAGACTTCCCCTACACCATCCGTCTGGTGTCGGAGATCACCGAGTCCAACGGTTCGTCCTCGATGGCCACGGTCTGTGGTTCGTCGCTGGCGCTGATGGATGCGGGCGTGCCGCTGGTTCGCCCGGTCTCGGGCATCGCCATGGGCCTGATCCTCGAGCCGTCCGGCGAGTTCGCCATCCTGTCCGACATCCTGGGTGATGAAGATCACCTCGGTGACATGGACTTCAAGGTGGCCGGGACCCGCGAGGGCATCACCAGCCTGCAGATGGACATCAAGGTCGCCGGCATCACCGAAGAGATCATGCGCAAGGCAATCGCCCAGGCTTCGGCCGGCCGCCTGCACATCCTCGACGAGATGGACAAGGCCATCGACGGTGCCCGCACCGAACTGGGCGAATACGCGCCCAAGATCGAGTCCATCAAGGTCCCGGTCGACAAGATCCGCGACATCATCGGCACGGGCGGCAAGATCATCCGCGAGATCGTCGAGAAGACCGGTGCCAAGATCAACATCGAGGACGACGGCACGGTCAAGATCGCAGCCTCCGACCAGGAAAAGATCGACGCCGCCAAGAACTGGATCTCGTCGATCGTGTCCGAGCCCGAGCCCGGCATGATCTACTCCGGCAAGGTCGTGAAGGTCGTCGATTTCGGCGCCTTCGTGAACTTCTTCGGGGCCAAGGACGGCCTGGTCCACGTGTCGCAGATCGCTCTCGAGCGCGTCTCCAACCCGGCGGACGTCCTGTCCGAAGGCCAGGAGGTCAAGGTCAAATTCCTCGGCTTTGACGATCGCGGCAAGACCAAGCTGTCGATGAAGGTCGTCGACCAGACGACCGGCGAGGACCTGACCGACAAGATCAATGCGGAACGTGCCGAGCGCGGCGAAGCCCCCCTGACCGAAGACACCGGCGGCGGCGGCAAGAAGCGTGAAGGCGGCGACCGCGGTGGCGATCGCGGCCGCAGCCGCCCGCGTCGCGACTAGGTTCAGCCTCACCGCTGACGACAGGAAGGGCCCCGCTGGAAACAGCGGGGCCTTTTTCTTGGTGCTTGAGCCGGCGGGCCCCCGCTGGCACGGTCCGCCGCGATGACCGAACTCCCAGCCTCTCCCTTTCCACCGACGGCCCCGCCGCCCCGGCCTGTGTCGGCAGGCCTGTATCTGGTAGCCACGCCGATCGGGAATCTGCGGGACATGACCCTGAGGGCGCTAGACGTTCTGGCCGCTGCCGATCTGGTGCTGGCCGAGGACACCCGGGTGTCGGCCAAGCTGCTGTCGGCCTATGGGCTGAAGGCCCGGCTGGAGCGGTGCGACGACCATGCCTCGGCCCGCGCCGCCGAAGTGGCGATCGAGCGGGTGCAGGCCGGCGAGGTCGTCGCCCTGGTGTCCGACGCGGGCACGCCCATGGTGTCAGACCCGGGTTTCGTCGTCGCGCGAGCCATGATCGCGGCCGGGTTGCCGGTCCATCCGATCCCCGGCGCATCCAGCCTGCTCGCAGCCCTTATGCTTGCCGGGCAGCCCGCTGACAGGGTCCTTTTCGCCGGCTTCCTTCCGGCCAAATCGGCTGCGCGCAGGACCATGCTGGCCGAGCTGAAACCGGGTCGACAGACCGTTGTCGTCTTCGAGAGCGGGCCACGGCTGCGGGCCTCCCTGACCGATATGGCCGAGGTGCTGGGGCCCCGCCCTGCCGCAGTCGCTCGCGAACTGACCAAGATGTTCGAGGAATGCGTTCGCGGGACTCTGACCGAACTCGCCGTCGACCCGCGTCTCGACGGGCCCAAGGGCGAGATCGTGGTTGTTATCGGTCCGGGCGCGCTCGAGGTCGCCAGTGCCGCAGACGCCGATGCGGCCCTGATCGAGGCCCTGGCCCGACTGGCCCCGGGCGAGGCGGCCTCCGAGGTCTCCCAGGCGCTGGACCTGCCGCGCAAGCCTCTCTATCGCCGCGCCCTGGAGCTTCAGGGACGGGGATGAAACCCGACCGGGTCCGCGCTCCGAAGCCCCTGGTCCGGCCCAAGGCGGCCTGGCGACAGGCGCTTGGCAACCGGGCCCGCCGCCAGGGACACGGCGCGGAATGGATCGCTGCGCTATGGCTCATGCTGCGCGGCTATCAGATCCTCGGATTTCGCCTGCGCAGCCGGGTCGGGGAGATCGACATCCTTGCCCGGCGGGGGCGCATTCTGGCGGTCGTGGAGGTCAAGCGTCGCGCCACCATGGAGGCGGCGATCCATGCTCTGGGGCCGGAACAGTACGGGCGGCTGCTGGCAGCCGGCCGCGCGATCCTGAAGGGCCGCCCGGGGCTGGCCGGACTTTCTCTGCGAATCGATGTGGTAGCTATGGCCCCGGGGCGAGTTCCGCGTCATCTTCCTGGACGACGAACGCAGGAAGGCCGATTTCCGTGACGCGCGACGAGGCCGAAAAAACTCTGGTCGAGGCCGGAACGAGCGAAGATGCTGACTTTCCGCTTCTGGAAGCAGCGATCGCCTGTGCGATCCATGACTATCCGTCGCGTGACCCAGCCCCCGTCCGGCTTCTGGCCAGTCAGGCCGCGAAACGCCTCGCCGAGCGGATGGGCAGCGAGGAACCGGACGAGGCACTTGCAGAAACCCTCGCCTCCGACTTCCGTCTGAACGGCGATCTGCTGACCTATGACGATCCGGGGAACACGGACATCATTGATGTGGCCGAGCGGCGGCGCGGACTGTCGGCCACGTTGTCCGTCTTCTATCTGGATGCCGCTCGACGGGTGGGCATTCGCGCCCAGGGCGTGGATTTCCCGAACCATTTCATGCTGCGGGTCGACACATCCAGTGGGCCGGTCGCGCTCGATCCCTTCAGTGAGGGGCGGGTCGTGATGCCGTCCGAACTGACGCGGCGGGCTCTCCGGGCGGGTTTGACGCCGCATGTTGCCGACCGTCTGGATCTTCTGATGGCACCGGTCAGCGACCGCCAGGCCCTGATCCGGCTCCAGAACGTGCAGTTCAGCCGCTCGATCCGGGCCGCAGACTTCAGCGGGGCCGAACGTTGCGCCCTCAGGCGGGCCCTGCTCGACCCGGACGATCACCGCCCCTGGCTCGACGTCGCCTCAGCCCGGGAAAAGCAGGGAGCGCTGTCAGGTGCGCTGGAGGCCCTGTCACGCGCAAGGCTGGTCGGTGGGCAGGACGAACGGGTCCATGCCGGGACGGTCGACCGGCTGAGGATGCGGCTGAATTGACGGCCGCGGTTGCACCGGGCGTACATCACGCTACTTGAAGCGGGTCGGGCGCGGTCGCGTCCCCAGGCCAGCGCCCATGGCGCAAGCGGTAGCACGAGAACGCCATGTTGAGAGTCGCCATCCAGATGGACCCCCTCGAGGCGGTCGACATCGAATCCGACACGACTTGGCTGATGATGATGACCGCCCAGTCGCGTGGACATCGTCAGTGGGTCTACGATTTCCGGACCCTGGCGCTGGAAGAGGGGCGGCTGTCCTGTCGCGCCCGGCCGATCACGCTGCGCCAGGTCAGAGGCGATCATGTGACCTTTGGTGAGGAGGTCCGGCTGGATCTGGGGGCCGATGTCGACGTGATCCTGATGCGTCAGGACCCGCCCTTCGACATGGCCTATGTCACGGCCACCTATCTGCTGGAGACGGTCCATCCGCACACCCTGGTCGTCAACGATCCGGCCGAGGTCCGTTCGGCGCCCGAGAAGCTTCTCGCCACCCGTTTTCCCGGCCTGCAGCCGCCGACCCTGATCAGTTCCGATCCGGTCGCTCTGGTCGCCTTTCATGAAAGGCATGGCGACGTCGTGCTTAAGCCGCTGCATGGTGCGGCGGGGTCGGGTGTTGTCCGGCTGAAGGCTGGAGATCCCAACCTCGAGGCCCTGATCGAGATCCATGCGACGGGTTCGCGGGATCCGCTGGTCATCCAGAAATTCATTCCGGCGGTGGAGAAGGGCGACAAGCGGATCATCCTGATCGACGGCGAGCCTGTCGGCGCGATCAACCGCATCCCGGCATCGGGACAGGTGCGGTCTAACCTGCGGGTCGGGGGAACGGCGGCAGCCGTTGATCTGACGCCCCGGGATCTCGAGATCTGCGCCGCGATTGGACCGACCCTCAGGGCGCGGGGGTTGCTGTTCGTGGGCATCGACGTGATCGGCGACTACCTGACCGAGATCAATGTGACATCGCCGACCGGAGCCCAGCAGCTGAAGGCGTTCAATGGCGTCGATGCGTCGGCCCTGATGTGGGACGTGATCGAGGCCAGACGCGCCGCGTAACGCAGGTTGCCAAAGGAGCGGGTTCGTGGTTCGTTCCATTCGCGCCATGGTAGCGAAACGAAGGGTTTCGCGGGCGTGATCGTCGGAGCCTCGCATGCTCGCCAGTGTCGCAACGGTCGCCTTCGAGGGTGTCGATGCCCGTCGCGTCGATGTTCAGGTGCAGCAACTGTCCAGCGATGCGCCATCCTTCACCATTGTGGGACTGGCCGACAAGGCTGTAGCCGAAAGCCGTGAGAGGGTCCGGGGGCCTTTGCCGGCATCGGTCTGGCCATGCCATCCCGCCGCATCATTGCGAACCTGGCTCCGGCGGACCTGCCCAAGGAGGGCAGTCATTTCGACCTGCCGATCGCTCTCGCCCTTCTGGCGTCCATGGGGGTCATTCCTCCGGACGTGCTGCAGGGCTGGGCGGCGCTGGGCGAGCTTGGACTGGATGGCCGGATCGCCGCCGTCGGTGGCACCCTGCCTGCCGCCGTTGCTGCGGCCTGCATGGGTCTGGGCCTGATCTGTCCCGAGGCCAACGGACCCGAGGCGGCCTGGGCTGGTGATGTGGCCCTTCTGGCCCCGCGGTCACTGATCTCGGTCGTCAACCACTTCAAGGGAACCCAGGTCCTGCGGGCACCCCTGCCGGGGCCTGTGACGGCGGCGGGCGCGGGGCCGGACCTGCGCGAGGTCAAGGGACAGGAAAGCGCCAAGCGCGCACTCGAGGTCGCAGCCGCCGGCGGTCACAATCTTCTGAAGTTATTTTTTAAACAGGACGCATTTTTGCGGCATTGTCGGCCGCCAGCCCGAGCTCTTCGCCAGAGACTTCTAGGAGTTCATGCAGATTGGTTTCCAAAGCCAAGGCTAAGGCGTGAAGGGTCGTCACCGTGGGGTCCTCCCAGCCCTGCTCAAGCCGGTAAACGTAGTCCACCGACACGTCTGCTTTACGAGCGACACTCTCTCTGCTCATGCGCAGCGCCAGGCGCCAGATCATTAGCCGCTCGCCGATCGCTGCTTTCAATAAATCGCTCGCTGTAGGTTCGTCTGACATGGGCAGCCTCCGACCGGCTGTCGATCAGCCCCTACCGGCGGCGTCGTCGTTTGGCGTCATAAGGACAACGGCAGTCGTGCCCAGGCTGGGCATCGTTGTCCTGCCTCCAAGATAGCCGGAAAGCGGGCAATCAATAGGGTGGGGCACTGCATGACCGACGAGAAGAACTCCGATGCCAGCACTAACGAGCCGCAGCAGATCCCGGCATTGTTCGCCACCATCCATCATCGGAGCGAAGATCGGCCGGATGGTTACACGGCAGATGAAATCGATGAACTGAACCGGCTAGCCAACGATCTACCGCTGCCCGCTCGCAAAATGCGTCGTGGCCTCTGGATCGTTGGAGCACTGATTGTGATAACTGCGGTTGGAGTTGCTGGCACGCCTTGGATCCTGATCGCTTGGGATAACGCCAAGGACGCTCGCCAACAGCGTGAGTTGGCCTTTGCCAACATTCCAACGTCGGAGCCCTCATCGCTCGGCGACACAACCCTACCGCCGCCGCCCGCCGAAGATGTCCAAGCTCCCACCTACATGGATGTAAGAGGCCTTCACATCGGTCAGTACCGAGAGGAAGTGGCACCCTCCATAATCTCTCGGGGGTGGATGATCGGACCTGATAGCTCACCAATGATGGAGCTTCATTTCGCCATCCCTCGCCATGAGGCCGCTGACACAATGTATCTCGATGAGTCAGAATGCCGAGAAGCTCTCGAGAAAAAAGCAAATCAGACGCCGGGAGAGGCGAACTCGTTAGCTGGTATGTTGCTTGTGGGGTGCCGTCTCGCTGGACGGGTCTTTTACGATGCGGACAATGTCGTGAAGGCCTTCTACGTCACGCCAGCTGGCTTCAACCTCGACCGCATCACCATTGAGGACTTTGCCCAAGCCATCGTGGACAATCATGAGGTCGACAACCTGGAACCTCAACAGGTGCGGCTGCGAACATTGGGGTTCGATGGCTACTGTACCGACTATCGTGGAACCGGCTTGCCGAACGTTCGGGTCAATGTGTCGAATTGCGGCTTCATGCGGGTGCAGGTCGAAACCTCAGCCACATCGGATGCCGACTTTTCCTAAGCGGATCGGTCGGCCGTAAAATCGATACTCCGGCGATTTAAACCGAGGGTCAGGCATTTTTGGCATGTCAGCCCGCCCTCGGTGGATGGCCGATAAGACCGGAGAAATCCCGGCATTCTGAAGCGGTACAAGAGTACCCGCTTCTGCCGAGCGGCTGTCCGTCTGCCACCTCAGTAAAATCCCCATTGGGGAGAGAGGTACAGAAACTTACGGAGCCAGCACCGGACCCTGATCTGCCTCAGTAAAATCCCCATTGGGGAGAGAGGTATAAAAACTTACTGATGCCTAGGAGACGATGTTCCTGCTGCCCCTGATCCTGTTCGATCGATCAGGCTAGGCGGTGATTAGCGCTTGTCGGCACTGTCGCTGTGAAGCTGCGCCTGCCGTCCGGTCACATGCATGTTGCTTATTGCTCCGCTTTGTGCTACAGTTACTATATTCCGAAATGCAATCCCTTAAGGATTTTGCCGTCAGCGCTTCAGTGTTGATCGTCCGGTAACTGCGTCTTCCCCCATTCTATTTGGCAACAGTTGGCTTCGAGTTGGGCCGACCCTCCAAATTTGCGTGCCGATAACCAGGAGACTGCGCCACCCCCTCACAGCGAAAATCAGGAGCTACCCCATGAGCCAAGACCGATACATTGTTGCCGCCTGCCCGAAGTCCGAAGTCATCATCCGCAACAGCGATGGTGAGTTCGTGAAATTTCAAATCGAACTTACGGGCGACCACTTAAATCCTGTGTCTCCGAAGCTCCGTAAAAGCTCCAAGAAAGGTGTCAGTCAATCCAATGATGGGCCTGACGAAGACTCTTGCATCACGATTGGGTTTGACACCGAGTATGTTCAGCCCACTGAACCCGCGTCGAAGGATGATCTGAAAGCCGGAAAAGGCAAGGTAAAGCCTGTATCATATCAAGTGTACTGTAAGTTAAACGACCTCAGAAACCCTAACAACGGTGCAGAGTGGGGTGCGGTTTTCTATCCTACGTCGGAAAGTCAAAGGTTTAACCTAGACGAAATCATAAGCTTCGCAATCTGCTATGGAGTCGAAATGGGCTTCGTCGGCAGAGTCCCACGCCGAGTGGAACTGATTAGTCATTTCAGCAGAGCTGACATGCCTCTTCTTGAGGACCTCGATCAGCTGACCCCCTTCTTGAGCGCTATCAGAGGGGTGTTCGTCACTATGAAGCCGATCAAGCTGCGTTACGACCTAGCTGACGGCCCGATCGACCTCCAAGTGTTGGTGCGTGACACCATTCTTTTGACTGCCGAGGGAGCGAAGCGTCTCGAGGATTTAGGCGCTTTCGTAGGCGTTCCGAAAATCAGGTTGGCCAACACGCCGGCAGAGGAGAGTGCCATCAAGTCTCGGATGGATCTGCTTCTGCAATCCGAACCGATCCTTTTCGAACGGTACGCTCTGGCTGACGCAGAGATATGCGTTCGATACTATGAACAAATGCGGACGCTCTGCCGTAAGACGATTGAGTCGTCACAAGTGCCTCTGACGCTAAGCGGCATTGGCGTCAAACGCCTCCAAAGGATGTGGAAAGCTGATCCGCAAATCGATCCTCTGCAGGTGCTCGGCGTCGAGGAAGTCAAGGAAAAGGTCTTCGACGATCGAACTGGGCGAGTCTACGATCGGGTGACCGTCGTGGATCGGGAACGTGTTCACTTACGTAGGTCTTTGGCAATCGAAGCCTATCATGGGGGGCGAAACGAGCAGTATTGGTTCGGTCCAGGTCCAATCGAGGGCCAACCTGTCCAATGGTTCAGCCCACCCTCCGCCCAACCAACCCCGCAAGCGCTCCGGCTACCGATGGTCTGGAATGACTTCGATCTATCAAGCGCTTATCCCACTGCCATGTCTCTGATCGGCTATCCTGATTGGGACAACATGAATCTGAGGCCCGACCTATCTGACTTCCGTTTTGATACCCTCGGCGTGGCTTTGGTCGATTTCGAGTTTCCTAGCGATGTCAGATACCCAAGCTTACCGATCCGAACGCGCCGAGGGATTATATTCCCGCGACGTGGTCGTAGCTATTGCGCCGCATCTGAAATTTCTGTCGCCATGAGTTTAGGTGCCAAAGTTTCCATAATCGAGGGCGCTACGGTCCCCTTGTTGTCAGACGCCATCCGTCCGTTTGGCTCATTCGTCACAGATGCCATCCGCTGCAGGAACGAAGCCGCTCCGAAGTCCCTAGAAAACCGGTTCTGGAAGGAGCTAGTCAACTCGCTTTACGGCAAGCTCGCACAGGGCTTACGCGAAAGGCGGATTTTCAACGTGGCTGACAAGACTATGGACCCGTTGGGACCTAGTCCAATCACCAACGCTTACTTTGCTGCCTTCGTCACAGGCTATGTCCGGGCCCTATTGGCCGAGATCATGAATGCCCTGCCGCGCCATGTCCAAATCTTCAGCTGCACCACGGATGGTTTCTTGTCCAACGCAAGCCAATCCGAGATTGACGCTGCAACGAAAGGGACGTTGGCGACGGCCTTCCGAAAGTCGCGCTTGCAAATTGCTGGTTCCGACCAAATCATCGAATGTAAGCACCAAACTGGCCAGCTGCTGGGTTGGCGCACGCGAGGACAGGCTACTTTGAAGCCTGGCGAACCTGTCAGTAATGATCCCAACTTCAGCTACGTTCTGGCCAAAGCCGGTATAAAGGCCCCCGTCTACTGTGAGACAGTCCCGGAACAGAACGATTACATCATTAATCTGTTTTTCGATCGAACCCCCGAAACCAAGGTCACGATAAAATCGCTAACTGGCATTCGCGATATAATCCTAGACAAGAACGATCTTGTCCGACGGGACATCACGCGGCGGCTGGGCATGGAGTACGACTTTAAACGGCAACCTGCTGCCATAGGCACGCAGGTAGTTGGAAATCGTCACCATGTTTCGTGGAGCACTGTGCCGTGGGAAACGGCGGAACAGTTCAACATCGTTCGAGATGTTCTGGATGATTATCGCGACGTGAGAAAAGATGATGGAAAAGCATCAGCGACTGACGTGGTCCCATTAAGAGGATGCATCATGTCACAGGCGGATTACATAAACTTTGCAATGCGTGTGGCTCTGAAATCCAGCGACGGCATCCCTAATTACGTCCATGCGGAAAACCCAGATATCAAGCTCTTGCGTAAAATGCTCTGCGCGGCCCGTCATCGCTCTGAGGCGGGATTGAGTAAACACTCTGATGGTTTGACCGCAAGGCAGTTTGCCGCGGTTCTTACCAAATGTGTCATACCATGTAAGCAGACTGACGTTGAAAACGGGCAGAAGGTGACTTTTACCCCATACAGCGTTACTGCGTCACAACCGGTTCAGGCGGCGTTGGAAAAATTAAAAGCCGATCTGCCGGACTTACGCCCTGAAGAGTTGCTTACCGATATAAAACTTGATCTTCTGAAGACTCTTGGATCACTTTATTCAGACGGCCGAACGATAGGATTGCGACTCTGGAAGTATCCAAAAGCAGCGTGATTTCCCGCCCCCTTTTAGCAACGATCTGTTAGAAGGGGGCGATCCTATTTGAAATATGTTTAAAGCGCTTGATAGATTGTTGGTCAAATATGTCTTGAGGTGATGAGTAAATTTGCGTTATTCCATCTAAATATTAGATGATTGATCGTTTATCTATACTTCCAAGCGTTGAAGGTTACATTGCCGGCTGCCCGGATCGCTATTTCGTTAGCTTAACTTCTGGCCGACGCCTCGACCCCCTTGCCTTTTCAAGCGAGGTTTCAAAGACCCTTCACCGGGTCAACGGAGCGCTGTTCGGAACCCATTACAAACGGGGGCGAAAGGCGATGCTCGCGACGCTAGCCGTTCAGGAACTGACGTATGACCAGGGCATCCATACCCATCTGATCGTCGGTGTCCCTGAAGGTTCGCTGACTCTGAAGGCTAACCGATGCCGGATCGCGATTTCCGATCTGATCGTCAACACATGGGTCGCTGGTGACCCTCAGCACCGGCGGGCAAATGGTCAGGATGTCCGCGATGTCTACGATTTTTCGGGCGTGCGGCGCTATATATACAAGGGCATCAGGGCTGACGCGGACTGCGACAACCTCGATGTCCACAACACTATCATTCCCTGCTTGTGAGCGTCTGTCCCGGCATTGTCCGGGATAAATCATAAACTCGGCGGCAGCCGCTCTTTTGGGAACTTCGCAACAACTTACGCTTGGCTGAATACCTGTTCTGTCTTGATCTTAGAGTATTGTCTAATGCTCATCGAGCGTACCGGATGGCTAAGGAAAAAGGCTCCAAAACATATCAACAACTGCTCCGAAGGAGCGTCGACGAGCGACGCGAGGAGACCACTTCATAATCCTTAGAAAAGCTCAGATCGCGAAGTTTGGATCTGGGATTGTTTGCCAACTCTTGGGTCGGAATATGCAAGCATTGATTATTTGGCTAGTCGTTCTGGCGGTCACTTTCTGGCGTTCCACGAGCGCTTGAAAATACTCTCACGGCGAAAAGTGGTGGTTCAACATTTTCATGTGGACGCTGCTGATCGGCGGCGCCTTCTTGATTTTTCTGCTTGTGGACGGACTTAGCTCCGGGTCTTTGGACAGCTCTGACCGCCAGTGTCCTCGATAACCAAATATGACGGAAATGACCCAACCGCAGAGCTCAGATAGGCAGTTGGAAGTTGGAGCGTGTATCGCGGGCAACGACGCTCGCGCGGCTGACTTGCACCACGGGCTCCAGTGGGCTCCAAGTGCACCTTTTTGATGCGCTTAGGTGGGGGGAGAGCACCTAGAGAGCGAGTCCCGCGCTTCAGTAAGAGGATGTTTGGCTGCGGCGGCTGCTCGGAGGCGACGTTGAACGCTCCGCCTCGGATACCACGACGTTATCATCCACTGCTCATCGCTACTTGCTGAACGGGGTGGAATCGATGCGCTTCAATACCGCCTCAATGTCCCACCGCTCCTTGTCCGTTTCATTTCCGATGGCAATTAAGCGCTCCATAGGCGTGTGCCTGCGCAAATCCTCAATCAACGCCAGGAGTTCTTCACGCAATGCCGTCAGAGCCGTTGGCTGGCACAGGCTCATTTGCGCCGAAGGATTGGCTTGGCCGTGCGCTCTCCCTGCTGGGCCGACATAAACCAAGCCGAGATTTTCATAATCCGGATAGGCCTGCGCCATCCATACGAGATGGTCGTGACCCTGCGAAATATCCTTTTTAAAATAGGTCGCCGGATCGTCCTTGTCGGTCTTAAGCTCGAAGCCGATCTGTCGCTGTTTCGAGTCGTCGCGCCACAGCACATCGGGGCCTGTGCCCTCGTCATTGTCAGGCCGCGTTGAGGTGAATCCAAGAATTTCGCCGAGGGCACGCACGCCGGCTTCCGTTTCACTGGGGTCGCCGTCGTCGATTAGCGCAAGCGTCTGCCTAAGCTTGTCCAACTCGGCCTCAAACTTGTTACCGTGGCTGTACCTGAGCAGGCCCTGCAGCGAACGCCCAAAGGCATTCATATCTGGGGACTTCTTCGCACCGGTGACCGGTGCCGGACGCGGCAGCGTTACGCCGTTGCCTAGCCGACGCATGGCGTGCCCAAAAGCGGATCTTGCCGCCTCCCTGTCCCCCTCGCGCTCGAACGCTGCGCCCAGCCACAGCGCGTGCCACCCTCCCAGCGGCGTGTCGTGCTGCGCCGTCGTGTCGACAGTCTTTTCCAACTCGCGACGCGCACTTGTCGGATCGTCGTGCCACATCGCCTCGGCATATTTGGCTTCGCTTAGCGCAGCCGCGACAAGAAATGGTTCAGCCGTGCTGTGACGGGCAAGCTGGTCTTCGTCGAGCTCAGCCAGTTTAACTTCGCGCTGATAATAATCGATCCACCCATCATCGCGTCCTATGACACGCTCGATTAGCTCGATCGCCTGTTTGCTAGTCTCAATGCCAAACTCTTCTTGCAACTCGCGGCCGATTAGCACCTGCTTCTGTAGAAGCGGCGGCAGCAACGCGAGATTACGGTCGTTAGCGAGCCATTTGTCGAGATCGTCGCCCTGGACGAGGAAAGCACCATAATCGTTTCGGCCTCGGTTGATCCGTCCAAATAACTGCGCAAGTCGGTTGGCTATGCGAACTGCATGGACGTTGTTCATCCTGAGGAATTCCCACTGGTAGCGCTCCAGTAGGGACGACCCAGAGGGCAGGCCCTCCATAATCATAACCCGGCAGGTATCATGGGGCAGGTCGATGCCGTCTACCCGCGATACGAGGGCAAAGGCACCCGCGTCTGCCTTGCGGAATACATCGAGCTGCTCAGAAAATTCAGTCCGCGATGGCGGTTGCGCAACCTTCGCCCAATCCTTGGCCCTCTCATAGTCCGGCACCGCAATTACTACTTTCTGCTTCTTGACCAGCTTTTCCGCGAAGTCAGGACCAAAACCTCCGCTAATCTTGCGACCGCTGACTATTAAACGCTCGCCGTTACCGGCATCGTTTGACGGCGTGACCGTTACATCGGGCTTGCGGCCGAACGCTCGGATGAAATCGGTCTGGCTCTGGAGCGTCGCCGACAGATAGACGCGTCGTACCTTTTGCTGGAAAATGTCGATTGCGAGCGACGGCAAAAACGGTGGTGTCAGTTCGAAGGCACCCCGCGTGAAGACTGCCGCGCAAGCTCCAAGTCGGTCCTCCAGCCAAGCGAAGGGATAAGTTAGCTCGGCGTGATCCTTAATGCCGTGGCGCAGCAAGATTTCGAGCAGGCGTTCGCTTCGTTCGTATAGGCCATTTGGCGCTACGAACGCTGTCGAATGCCGCGACAGATCAAGTGCATCGCGGAACTGCCCGGAGATGCCGAGTTCTTGAAAATGCGGCTTGAACAGCTCGGCGATTTCTTTGAACAGAGCCTCGTGGCTATGGACGTCGATGCGCAGCGTGAAAGCGTCACGCAGCAGGCTACCAGCGACATGTGCGTCATCAAAGATGATCGCCTGTGGGAAGAAGCGGTTTCGAAGTGCGCTATGACCGTTGAAAAGCGCCGCATATGTTGTGATGCAGAAGCCTTTGCCGGTCTCAAATAGGTCGTTCGAAAACTCCTTCCGGAATCGGGTCGAATGATCGATGCCGATGCGGTCAGCTTCTTCCGCCGTCTGACGCACTAGATCAATCGTCGAACAGACATATAGGACATTCTGAAGTCCCTCATTAACGAGACTCTGTGCGATCAACAGGCCAACAATCGTTTTTCCCGCTCCTGTGTTGAGCGAGACCAGCACGTCTTGCCGTGAGCGGGCGGCATTCCACTCCGTGAGCGCCTTGTCTTGACCGCGCCACAGGTCGTTGAACGTTCCGGACAGGCTCGGCAGCGTTTCGAATATGCGGATCGGGTCGGTCGGTCTCTTGGCCCTTTTGGCGCTGCCTAGTTTAGAAAAGTCCATCAAAAGGGCCCGCGATGAGTGCACTCCTAACCCTTAGCGTCTTTTCGCGTCTCGGGCGTTCCAAAACTCGAGTCTCCACAGTCACTTAGGAAGGCGCTGGAATCTATCGTGTTTTTTCTTGATTGGTTAACCGGCTTGGTTCAGGATTCACGTGGCTCCCAAGCTCGGGCTGTGGGTTTGATCCCCGTGGCGTCCGTGCGGCACGCTTCACATGAGTGGAGCTACAAGGCGGCGGAGAAGACGGGCTTGGGGGCTTACGCCCACCACTGTTCGGGATAGCCGTACTGGCGGAACACTTCGAGCTGCTCAGGTTCTGCTTTGACCTTCCAGCCAGGCATGAGCTTCACTCCGTAACCGGCGATAACACCCCCCACCTTGTCGTTAGCTGTCGCCATTCGTGGCCTCAGAGCGATTGCAAATCGCGGATCGCATGCCCTCGTGTCGTAGATGTCCGCTGCCTTGAAGAAAGCGCTGGCGACGATATCTGGCAACTTTAATCCATCGTGACCGGCGTGGTTCTTGATCTCCATCAGTTGGCGGTGGAACGTCCCGTAAGAGAGATTCCCGGCTTTCAGAACTTGGTTGTCACCCTTTACCCGCAACCAGTCGAAATATGCATTCATCTGCGAGTACGAGAGGCCGCCGCGTTCGCTGAAGATCATTTTCACAAGACGCGTTTCCTGAAAGTCCACTTGCGATCGTCGCTCGATGAAGTGCGTGACCCGCTCAAGCAACAACCGTGTCATCCAGCAATAGAACCAGTTATCGCTCGGAATTTGCTCCGCCAGCGGGTTACGATGGCCCCGCATGTTTCGCTTATTTGAACATACGACAAAGCACCGGATCGGGAGCCCGGCTAAGCGGGCGCACGCCGCAAGTTTCCTTGTCGGGCTCAACTTCGCGAAGTGAATGTCTCGCATTTGATGGCTTCCCATCGAAGCCATCAATTCCTGGATCCACCCCGAGACTAGGGGCTCCTGTTGGGCCCTAATCACGACTGCCGACACCATCAGCCATTCGCTTGAGCCCGGCGTGTCGTCCGGCTTAACCCGACGGAGGCCTGGATCGCCTGCCTCATCGATGTAGGCAACGTAGGAATATGGCGGTGGATGAATCGCAGACATGGAAATGCGCGACCACGGCGAGAGCTCTTCGTCAATTGTCGCCAGGGGACAGTGTTCCCTCCCTGGAGACAACGCGTAAGGGCGCTCAACCAAGCCTCTTAGACGCCGCCCGCAAAACGAGACGCCTTCTAGCCTCGGACAGCTCGAGTTGAGTTTGCCTTCTACACGTCGGTGCTGCGGCCTCGTTGTCCTAACTAAGATTTCAGTCGATGCCTGGACCACTTCGGCAAACGTTCATTTGCCGTGAGATCTGGTGAGGAAACCTCAATGAAGGCAATTGCTTATTACCGGGTCAGCACAGCGTCCCAAGGGCGCAGCGGTCTAGGGCTAGACGCTCAACGTCACGCTGTTCAGCAACTTGCAGCGCAGCGCGGTCTGTCGATCTTGGCCGAGTTTACCGAAGTCGAGACAGGCCGTCGGGACGATCGCCCTGTGCTCAAGAAGGCTTTAGGGCGAGCGAAGCTGACCGAAGCAACCCTTGTGATCGCAAAGCTCAATCGGTTGTCTCGCAACGCTGCCTTTTTGCTGACGCTGAGAGACAGTGGCGCGCGATTTTTGGCTGCGGACGTTCCGGACGCGAATGATCTGACGATTGGCGTGCTGGCTGTGATTGCCCAAGCCGAGCGGGAAATGATTTCGCGCAGGACGACCGAAGCCTTAGCCGCGATCAAACACAAGATTGCTCGTGGCGAGACACACATATCCAGCCGAAGTGGACGGCTCGTCAAAGCGCTGGGCAATCCTCACGCAGAGGGTGCTCTCGGTAAGTATGCTGGAGATTTGACGCTCGCTCGTCGGGCGCGATCACGCCGAACTGCTGCTCGGTATCGCGAGCTCGCCCCCATCGTCGCTGCAATCATGTCTGCAGGACACACAAAGGCCTCGGCCGTGGCGGCTGAACTCAACCGACAGGGTATCGCTACACTGCGTGGCGCTAAGTGGCACGCTTCGACGGCTGGTCGGCTGATTACTGCCCGAGGCGCTGCGAAGCGTCGGTTTCAACGTTCGCTACGAAGGTCTGCATACGACCCGTAGCGGCGCTTCGGAAGGTCCGCTTCCGGGCATCGGAACGAATGTCCGCTTTCCGCCCGCCTGGTCATGGCCGATCTCGACCCACAAGGGACATTGCGTTCTACTTTTGGCGATTGAGGGTGCAACTGGTCAGCAATCCAACTTCTCCAGTGGCCAGGTCGGTCATTCTGGACCTCTCCGAACTCAAAAGGGCGGCTCCGAAGAACCGCCCTAGCGGTGTTGAATATTCCGGGCCTTGTCAGATCTGACCTTGGTGGGTCATCAGTGCAAAAAGCACCTGCTGTACGGAGCCCGCCACAAGAACCGGAAACCCTCCGCATTCAATGGCGGTCGTCTCGTTCCCCGGCCGAGACGACTCGCTTTCGACTACGATGCCAACCATTTCAGGATTAACAAAGATGGGTTTTCCGGCCTGAGGTGAGCCCGGCCCACCAACGAATTCGACGAAGTTCAAAAGATACGCTCCTTACTTGGAGCAATCTAACTCGCACAATCACCAGGCTGCGTCACTCTGACCATTTCCAGCGCAACGGGCAGCGCTGACCGCTGGCATCAAGGCCTTCATCGATACGCCATTAAAGGCGAGTGCTTTCACACCCTCAACGGCGGCTCAGAAATTCAGCTTTCGTATCGTGGGCACATATCCAGCTTCGGCCATCGCATGGCTCTGCCCTTACCCTGAGAAGACTTTGCGCAGTTCTGTTCCGCGAAAGCGCAAAGACATTCAGTAGAGGGTACCGACCCAACAGTGCCGAACTGCTCATCTAATAATTGCAAAAACCAACACAAGTCACATTTGCAGGTCAATGCGTTCGTTTCCCGCACATCAAGTTACTGCAGTTCACCTGACCAGCGTGGATCCGCCGGCCCGAGGGCCGACGCCCTGCGGGACGGGCACGGTCGAACCCGCGTAGTTGGCGTTGATGATCAGCGAGGGCGAGCCCTTAAGTTCTATTGCCTTGGCCACAAGCACAGTCCAGGCGCTGTCGCGGGCCACGTCGTCCGTGCCATCAACTAGGAGCGTTGCATTAGGTACATAAACTACACCCAACAAGCTTTCGACATTGTCTGACGAGATGATGAAGTCCTGAGTATTGTTTCTTGTCGCGGCCATGACAAATCCTGCGAAACGTCCCGACCTGCGGCCGTCGAGTGTGACTTTTGCGTTGTCGTCGAACACGAATTTTGAGGCGAGATCGAACATCAGCACCACGTCGTCACCGCTGAGCGTGGCGTTCTCATTGACTTCTAGCGCCCCGGCAATAAACCAGTGCTCGCCGGGTTCAAGAATCAGCTGCGCATCGCCACCAACTTTGATCCCGCCGCAATGAATGCCCGCCGGGACACGGATGATCCCCGACTTTTTGTCGATACCGAACAAACCTGCACTACAATTCAAAGGCGGCACCAGCAGTAGCTGGGCAAACGGGTCTTCGATCGGCTCTGCGCCAGTACCTGGAGCCGGATTAATGGCACCAGTGGCCCGGGTCACGGCTTGAGTCATCGCGGCCCGGATACTGCCGCCCTCCACCTCGATATCGCGATTGGAGTGGACCAAGCAGGCTGGGGCGGAAATTGCAGCCCTGTCCTTCACGTTCAGGAGTTTGGACCCAGAGTCGCCGCTAACCAGGACGCAGAGCGGGGTCATGCCCACAGTGGTTGCGGCGGCGTCTGCGTTGAAACGCCAGCCTCCGGGCGGCAGCATGCTTCCGAAGAACGACGGCCGATGGCCGTTCAGTTTCACCCGTATGATGCGCTGGGCCCGTGTTTCCTCGACCGTGATGTCGCTGATGATGGTTGGTGCCTCGGCCCATTCGGAGACATGGCCCTTAACGAAATCCTCGGCGCGCGCGATGGCTGCGCCGTCATCGATCGCCAGCCCCAGTTCCCACGCCCCGGCCAGGGCGGCTGCATCTGCCACGTCCTGCAGGCGGGACTCGGAGGACTGGACATTGTTCAGGTCGATGGCCCCGACGCCGAGTAGGATCACGGCTGGTGCCGCGAGCGCGAATTTGAGCGCAATGACCCCCTTGTCGTCGCCCATCAGGCGCGAGGTGAGGGTGGCGATCGCCCGAAAAAGAGGGCCCGGATTCAGAAGGTCGCCTGCAAGGCAGGGGTTACGGCCTGAGCCCTGAGCCGAGCCTCAGACCGCGCAGCGCGCAGGGTGAACCGCAGTTGATAGGTCAAGAGCCGCCAGTTCAGCGGCTTGGTGACAAAGGCTGTGGCTCCAGCCCGAAAGGCGCGGTCGATCGCGTCCACATCCTCGCGGCCTGTCTCGACGACGATCGGCAGATGTTCTGTGGAAGGGTTTTCCCGCAGTCGGCGCAGCAGTTCGAAGCCATCCATCCGCGGCATTTCCAGATCGACCAGAAGCAGATCATAGGTCTGACGCTCGACGGCTTCGAGGGCTTCGAGACCATCGCTGGCGGTGTCCACATGGGCGGTGTCTGAGGCAAGATTGACCTGGGCGAACTCCCGCAGGATCGGATCGTCATCCACGAACAGAATGCGCGCGTCCTCGGTCAGCACATAGAAGAAACCACTCATAGATCCGTGCTCATCACTCAAAAGACCTTTCTGATCTTGCGACCGTAGGCCTCTCTAGACCTTCGGTGTTTAAGATGGGGTTGCGATAACGTTAGTTTTCGCAGAGATGTCGAGTTGGATGGGAAATCGAAACTAATCGCCAGAGGCAGCTAAGCCGCTCATGGCAGGACAGCTCGAATTGCACCCGTCCAACGGCAGGGTGAAGACACCATAGCGATGAGATGGATCAGCGCAGACGGCCGCCGCACAATGGGGTAAGCGATCTCGCGAAGGACTATCCTTAAACTGCCATACTCAACGCTTTCGATTTGGGACCTATGACCGACAACCGTATTCTCGAAATGACCACCGGCATTATCGCCAACTTTGTCGCCAACAATCGTGTTTCGCCGGATGAGCTTCCTAAGCTGGTGAAGTCGATCTCTGACGCATTAAACACTGTTGAGGCTGGCCCTGCAGAAGCTGAAACTGAGGTGACCTACGACAAGCCGACTACGGCTCAGATTAGACGCTCGGTCTCGGATGGCGGGCTCATGTCCTTCCTGGATGGGAAGACCTATAAGAGCCTGAAACGCCATCTGACTAAGAATGGACTGACCCCGAACCAGTATAGGGAGCGCTATGGCCTGCGTGCCGACTACCCGATGGTAGCGCCGACCTACTCTGCAAGACGGTCTGAACTTGCCAAAGCGATGGGCCTCGGTGTCGGTGGTAGGAAGGCTGATGATGACGGGCTGCCGGTGAGAGCCAAGCGAGTCAAAAATTCCAAAGTTAGCGATAGCCCTGTTGAGGCCGAAGGCTGAGAACAGGGTTAGGGACCGCATTGGCCGATCTAGCTTCTGCTTGGCGGGCAGACGGCACCGACAGAGGTGCCAGCAGCCTTTAGGGGGTGAAGACGATTGTCCTGGCGAACCGTATGTCTGTTCGGGGGGGCTCCACCTCGACGTCTTGCATCAAGGTCAAGGCTGCTTGGCCAAAGCCCATCCCCGGATGGGTCTCTTCAAGCACTTTACAGGCTTCGACCCGACCGGTCACACGAGCAGTGCACTCAAGGGTGACAGCTACGCCTTGGAGAACTGGCTCTTCCGACCGCTCGCGAAACGAGGCCGCGTTGACCTGGCCTTTTGCGGGCGTGGTCGCGGCCGTAACCGCTGGATCGATAAAAAGAGCTACAGCAATAATGAGTTCGATCATGTCTAACCCTCGTTCTTGATCATTCAATGATGGATCGAGGCCTGGGTTCCCAAACTTGGCCGCAGATGAGTCGGTCTTCCGCAGTGAGGCTTCAGTACATCTCAACCTCAGCCCCTACTTTGGGCGGCATGCAGTAGAACTACATTCGGCCCCTGCCAGCGACCCCATCGCGGGGCAGCCCTATGAGCACCGTACAACCGCAGCGCTAACGCCCGGCAGGAACAACACCATGACTCACGTTTTCACGGAACCGTGAAAGCCGCGCGTCGTTTCGTGCCGGACAAACAGCGGATCTTCGAGGGGACCAAATGACTGAAAATACAAACGGTAGCGGCGGCAACGTCGGCCTCGCTTTCATCGTCGGGGGCTTGCTGGTCGTCGTGGCAGTCCTAGCTTGGTTCATGTTCGGTCGTGGCGGCGCGATCGACAACACAAGCGATATCAATGTTGAGGTAGAACTGCCCGAGGTCTCCGCCCCCGCCGTCCCCGGCTCGAACTGAGGATACTAAGTATGACCGATCCCAATATGGTTCCCCCCGAACGCCCGACTGAGGTACATCACACCACGGTAAATGTTGCCCCCGAAAAATCGGGCGGTGGTGGTGGCGCAGCGCTAATCATCGGTGCGCTTTTCGTGATCGCCCTGATCATTGCAGCGGTGTTGTTCTTGAACAACGCGCCAAGCCAGGAAGCGGGCGATACAAATCTGGACGTCAACATTGATGTCCCGACCCCGTCCGTGCCTGAGTTGCCAGACGCACCAAGACTGCCAGAGCTGCCAAGCCCCGCTCCGGCACAGTGAAACAAGGACGATCCGTGATCCCCCGCGGTTGCTGATCGTCCTCTATCAGGCTCAAGCCATGACGGCGCCCGCGGGCGACCACTCCAATGCGAGGACTCTTAGGCCGATGCCAACGGGCGTCGGCCTAAGAGTCCGCTTTCTCAGCCATTGGATAAGCCGTAGGCCGCGGCGATACGAAGGAACATCTTGCCGGAATTTTTGGCGATTAGCTCCTTGCTTTAGGCTACGACGCTGCCGTGTGGTTGGGAACTGCCGTCGATACAGCCGAAGCGGTCGATCAGCTGCGACTCCTCGTTGGATCGTTGATCTGGAAGAAGCTCCAAAACGAATAGAGCCTCCGATCTGAAGCTCGAGGGGCTCTCAATACGGAGCGCGAGGCTCGACGAGACGCAACCAATCAACGGCAGGCCGCCTTAAGGTCAATGACCACAAAACGCCTAGGGCGAGCCCTGCTCATGGTCATCACGGTACTTCTGATCGTGGTGGCGGCATGGGTTGTTTGGTCGGGGCCGCAATAAACCCAGCCGCATCCTTCGATTAACCATGCCTCAAAAAGACCGCGCAAAGCCAAGCTGAACTCGATTTTGACCCGGGGTTTTATCAGCTTGGAAGGGCCTAGTACCCAGGCTTGATATGCAGACCGATAATGACGAGCTGGTTCGCCGTTGGATCGTCCAGTTCCTAGAAGCACCAACCCTGATCGATGCGGATCTGATGATCCCAATTTTGGAGGAAGCTGAGGCTGTGATGCAGATGACAGAACGTTTTATCGATCGATAAGTAGTTATACGTAGTCTCTGTCCCTGGGCGGCCCCTGCGTACGTCGTCCAGCGGCCCGCCCCGAACCTTCCATCAAACACATCTGGCTCCGGGACGGGCCGCGAATGTCTAATTGGGTCAGGGAGCGATCCGGTTCCGCCTACCGGTATCTGAGAGGCGGGTTCAGCATCCCTCTGGGCCAGATCAAAGGCCAGCGCACCCAGCACGATCTCGACGTGATTGAGGTGTTCGCCTGTCGCCCGGATGTCCACGTCATTTCAGTCCGCGGGACGAAGCACGGGACAGACGCGGGGGCATTCGCTGACTATGCCCTCCGCGGCTGAGTTCAATGCGATCTGAAAGGCTGCCGTGGCGGCGATCAGCTCGGCCTTACCAGTAGAGCGAGATGGGATTTTGCTGCCTGTCTCCAGCCACGCTCGCGCCAGTTTCACCAAGGCACCGCCTCCGACTGCGCTGCCGATCAATGCTGCTCTCTCACCAAGCGTGGGCATCATGGGCGTCTCCCCCACCGGCCCAACCCGGGCCGCCACCCTCGTCTAAGTTCGATAGACGGGAGGTAGCCAATCGCGGCGGAAGGCGACTTGGATTCTGGACCGCTGCGGAGCTAAGTGCTGCTGATCGTTCTGCGCCAAATGGGGCGGTCACGGCGGTCCGGACTCGACGGGGTTCGGGCCGCTACCTCGCAGCTTCCGGTCACAGGCCATCGTTAACTGCGGTCTGATATTGTCGCTCGATGAACCGTAAACGCCACCACCGCCGAAACGTCATTGCCGCCCTGCAAGAGCCCGTGCGTTGGTTTCGAGATCTCAGATTGCTGTGGGCCCTGATCGATTGACCTCAAGAAGCGCGGTCTCGTCGATGTCCAGTCGCGACCTTCACCCCATTACCGCTGGATAAATACCGCCCAAACGACGGCGCGAGCGGCTATCCACCCCTAGCGATGGTTCGGGAGGTCTGCTCTGGCATCAGATCGAATGTCCGCTTTCGACCCATAGCGGACCTTAAGCCCGTGTGCGGGCTGGGTTGCCTAACGCGGTCACGCCAGCGGACACGTCGCGCGTGACGACGCTCCCGGCGCCGATAACAGCGTCGTCGCCAATCGAAATGCCCGGCAAAATGATAGCGCCGCCACCAATCCAAACATTGTTACCGATGATGATGGGTCGCCCGAACTCCAGACCGGACGCGCGTTCGGCCGGGTCACGTGGATGATCAGCTGTCAGGATCTGCACGCCTGGACCGATCTGCACCCCGTCACCGATGACCACTTCAACCACATCGAGGATCACACAGTTGAAGTTCAGGAACGTGCCAGCCCCCAGAGTGATATTGAACCCGTAATCGCAATGGAAAGGTGGCCGGATCACGGCGTCTGGGCCTACCGCTTTAAGATGTTCGGACAGAAGGGCGTGTCGGTCAGCCGGGGACCAAGAGAGAGCGCGATTATACCGGTCGAGCCATGCTCGATTGGCCTGCATGTCCTTTTTCAACGCGGGATCTCCGGCCCTGTAGGGCAACCCAGAAAGCATCTTTTCTTTTTCGGACAACATGAGGTGCCTGTCTCGTGGTGGGGGTGTGTCTAGGCGGTTTCTGATCTCGGCATCCGCCTCGCAGCCTGTCCACCTCTAAGCGCAAGGATATCGCTCTCCGCCGGCATGTCTTCTGCGTTCAGCAGCAATAATGGGGAGACTTAGATTATTCTCGCCGTCCAGATTGCCTTTGGGAACTGTCCAAACACCGAAACGGGTTGGTGCTGCTGGCCTCACAACGGAGCGATGCGCCGAGCAAGTCGGCTTGACTCCTGATCTAGGATGGCGATCACACCTTGACCACAACACCCAATCAGTCGCCACTCATCTAAAAGGAACGTCCCTGCGGAGGCTCGTATGCGGTGGTTTTTTCTGGTGCTGGCGATGCTCTCGCTAGCCTTGCCCGTTTTGGCGCAGAGCGGTGACGCAACTCCAGACCAGCGGATTTCTGACCAGACCGCAGCCGCGATTTATCAACCTCGACCCATGGTGACCCTGACCCACCCGGATTGGTCGCGGAACGCCGTCATCTATCAGTTGAATACTCGCCAGTTTACGCCCGAGGGAACGTTTAGCGCCGCTCAGTTACAGCTCCCGCGCCTCAAGACCCTCGGAGTCGATATTATTTGGCTGATGCCAATCCATCCGATCGGAGAGATAAACCGAAAGGGGTCGCTCGGAAGTCCCTACTCGGTGAAGGATTACTTCGGGGTCAATCCTGAATACGGGACCATGGATGACCTGAAGGCCTTCGTCGATGCAGCCCATGCAGAGGGTATGCACGTCATTTTGGATTGGGTTGCGAACCATACGGCCTGGGACAATCAGCTGACCCGCACGCATCCCGAATGGTACGAGCGCGACCTCGATGGCAACTTCAGGCCCACGCCCTGGTGGGACTGGTCAGACATTATTAACCTGAACTACGCCCACGCCGGTCTACGTCAATACATGACGGAGGCGCTCATGTTCTGGGTGAGAGAAGCGGGCATTGACGGGTACCGAGCGGATGTTGCCGGCTTCGTCCCTCTGGACTTCTGGGAGACGGCGCGACGACAGCTTGAGACTATCAAGCCTGTCTTTCTACTGGCGGAGTGGGAGATGCGCGACATGCACTACGCCGCCTTTGACGCCACCTATGCTTGGAGCTGGAGCGAGGCGATGACGAAGATCGCCGAGGGCCATGCCGGGACCTCCGCCCTGTTCACCTTCTACTCCTGGAACGAAAGTGCATATCCGCGTGAGGCCATGCGGCTGGTGGGAACCACTAACCATGATGCCAACGCCTGGGAAGGCACGGAATACGAGCGGTACGGCCCGATGCGCGAGGCCGCAACAGTCCTATCCGTAGTCGGCGAGGGTATCCCGATGATCTACAACGGACAGGAAGTGGGTAATACACGCCGGCTGAAATTCTTCGAGAAGGATCCTATCGTCTGGCCCGCAGACTACCGGTTGGACGAACAGGGACTGCTTTATCAGCGGCTGTTCCAGCTCAAACACACTAACGCCGCGCTCGCTAACGGCCAGTGGGGCGGCCGAATGCATCAGGTCGTTAACTCGAACGCGAACAAGGTTTTCAGCTTTTTTCGAGAGAGGGATGGCGACAAAGTCTTCGTTGTGATGAACCTCAGCAACGAGGCTCAGACGGCGACCTTTTCAGGGATCCATCATTTTGGAGACTACAAAGACTTCTTGAGCAATGAACCTGTTACTGTGAATGTAACAACCGAAGTGGCGCTGCCTGCTTGGGGCTGGCGAGTTTTCGTTCACTAAGCCAATGTCCGCTTCCCACCCCTAACGGCGGTTCGGAAGGTCCGCTTTTGGGCCTTGGGGCGAATGTCCGCTTCTCGCCCTGGGGCCAATGTCGTAGTGCGACCCAAAGCCGACGTTCGCGGACCATCCGGCGAAGGATCAGCCTTCCACGAACCCAAGTGCACGCTCCATCCTCTCCCAGGTTAGGGTTGTCCCCCAACCTTTGCCGAACGGTGCGGAAACATGGCCGTAGCGGATTGAAAGATGGCGCTCAGCTGCTTCTTCCCCGAGGCCCGCAATCGCAGCAGCGTACAGAGCTGACGCCAGGCCGGTACGATCGGCCCCGGATTCGCAATGGATCAGGAGAGGCTTTGGTGCGTCACGCATGATCTCGATCAGCTGCAATGCTTCGCCGTTTGTGATCCCGCGCCTAGCAGACATGCGGAAGTCGATGTGGTTTAGGCCGAGCTGATCAGCGGCCGCGACCTCTTCTTGATACCAAGCGTCGGACGGGTTGGCCCCTCGAAGGTTTATGACTGTGCGGATGCCATGGTCCCGGACATAGCGCTCCAGCTTCGCCGGCGACGGCTGTGCCGATCGGAATGCCTCGCCTCGAGCAACTGTGTGGAAGTTTCCGTTTGCCATCGTGAAGCTGATGAACACCACGACGAATAAGCCAACCGCAGCCAGGGTCCAGACGACTGCAGCGCCAAGGCCTGAGAGGGCTTTTCGAAGCCGTCGTGATCGTGATCGTGTTGAAGGCAGCAGTGTCATGGCGGTGTTTCGTTCGCAGATACAGGTTACGGGCATCAAAGCGCGGTCCACTCGGAACCGTGAGCCAAACACTGTTATTATTCAAAGCTGGATGGGCAGCGGTGACCCATTGGCCGACGAGCATGTTGGGTTTGATGATCGAGCATCGTCGGCCCAGGCGCGGGCTACTGTCCTTGGACGGGGATTGTCAGACGGCTATCGCGAACCACGTAGCCGATCAGCAGCTTCACGGTACCGCTCGTAGTGGTCAGCTTCGTCCGAAGCGATCTGTCGAAATAGTGCGGCAGAACACGTGTCCCCGTCCGCATCGGCTTCTTTGGCAAAATCGACGTACATCGTAACGCTCTCGTACTGCTCACCAGCCATCGCATCCAGAAGGTTGGCCTCGTCTGTACCGCCGAGTCCCAATGCATCCGCCTCACGGGCGAAATGTTCAGCGGCTTCAACGTTGGCAGAGCTCTCGAATAGCAGGGCAAGCTCTTCCTTGCCGCTCTCGCGTGCGACTTCGGCGTAGCGGAGATACTTCAGGTTAGCGAAGGCCTCGCCGTGCATCGCTGCCTCGAGATTGGCGCGCGTTCGAGGCGCTAGCTCGCCTGCGGAGGCAGCGCCGGCTGACAACGTCAAGGCGGCGAGAACGGTGGCTAAGATGGACTTCGTGATCATTGGAGTTCTCCGAGAAATGGGCCTGCGCCTGTTGCGCACTCCGGAGATGACAGCCTTTGCTGACGCCAGCCTGACGGAAGCTAGATCCGATACGTCTGCTTTTTTCTGATCGGTCAGGCCCCTGTCAGGTTCGAAGACCAGTTTTGCATCACCGGGCAAGGTCGCTCGGCAATCCGAAGGTCTTCAAGGAGACACCCATGCAAAAGTTCATCGTAACAACAGCATTAGCCCTCAGCCTCGCAGCCGCAGCAGCCTCAACGGCCCTTTTCTACGCAGAGCCCGCTGCAGCAGGTCCGAAATGCACAACGGCTCCACGCAGCCAGTGGCTTACCGAAGCTCAGATGCGGACCCGTATCACCCAGATGGGCTACACGAACATCCGCGTCTTCCAAGTCAGTGGCAGCTGTTACGAGATCTACGCCCGGGCACCGAATGGCCGGCGCGCGGAAGTCTATTTCAATCCGGTGACCGCAGCCGTTGTCGAGAACAACGAGGACTGATCTGGTGACCGAGCACATGTTGGACGACGGCGAGCGGGCGATTGCCCGTTCGCCAATAGGCACTAGCAAACGCACCAAGGTTTGGGACCCGATAGTCAGGCTGTTTCACTGGACCCTGGTGACGGGCATTGTCGCGAACCTGACCTTTTTGCGTGAGGTCAAATCGGTCCATCGCTACGTCGGCTATGTGATCGTTGCCGCCATTGCGGTGCGACTTATCTGGGGCTTTATCGGTTCACGCCATGCCCGGTTCACTGACTTCGTGACAGGTCCCCGTCGCCTCGTTAGCTACATGGCTGCAATGTTCCAGCGACGCGAGCCTCGATACATCGGGCATAACCCGGCTGGCGGCCTGATGATGATCGCGTTGGTGATGCTCTCTCTATTCTGTGGGGTTACGGGCTGGATGATGGGTTTGGATGCCTTCTGGGGCGCGCCTTGGTTGGAAGCGACACACGAGGTTGCCGCCAATACGATCATGGCTCTTGCAATCCTTCATGTGCTTGCGGCCCTTGTCGAAAGCTGGCGTCACCGCGAAAACCTGATCCTGTCGATGGTGACCGGGTCGAAGCGCGCGGCGATCGGAACGGACGTCGATCATGCGCCTCCTACTCGTTGAAGACTCCATGAGACTCGGCGCGCTGCTGAGCGAGGGTCTGATCCGTGACGGCTTTGTCGTCGACTGGCGGCAGAACCTTCGCGATGCCGAAGAAGCTGTCGGAAGCGCGACCTACGACCTTATCCTCCTCGACCTTGGGCTGCCAGACGGGGACGGACTAGACTGGGTCAAGACGCTCAGGCGGTCCAGCGTGTCCACACCGATCCTCGTGCTCACCGCTCGCGGCGGGTTGAACGACCGTGTCACCGGTCTGGATGCTGGAGCAGATGACTATCTGGTCAAGCCGTTCGAGGCATCCGAACTTGCAGCTCGATGCCGTGCGATCCTTCGAAGGCCCGGACAGCGGATCACGCCCGTCCTGACAGTGGGCGAACTTGCGTTCGATGTCGCTTCTCGGCAGGCGAGCTGTCGGGATACGCAAATCGAACTTTCGCGCCGCGAGAGTGATCTTCTTGAACTGCTTATGAGGCGCGCGGGAACGGTCGTTACGCGGGCGGCGCTTGAAGAGTCTCTCTACGCCTTCAACGAGCCAGTCACACCAAATGCCGTGGAAGCGGCTGTGTCGCGGTTGCGCAGGAAACTCGACGACGCAGGGTGCGATGGCATGCTGCATACAGTGCGCGGCCTTGGTTATCTGATGAAGGACGTGACCCGGTGACCGGCTCAACATCCATCTTCAGGCGGCTCATGGTCGGCTTTGCCTTGATGAGCTTCTTCGGCGGCATGGTTCTGCTGGTCTTCGTCGGCTTTGAATACGGCCTTTCGTCGCGCTCGCGACGCGACGAGATCCAGTTTGCAGGCATCGCCAATGAGGTCGCTGACCATGTGGTGATACCGCTTCTAGTGCTGATCCTGCCCATGACGCTCGCTGCCGTCTGGGTGATCCGATCCTCCCTCCGCCCACTCTCGGCAGCTGCCCAGCGCATCGAGGAAGCACAGGTGGCCGACAAGGGGTTCCGGGTGCAGGCCTATGACTTCCCCAAGGAGGCAACCGGGTTCGCGGACGCCGTGAATGGCCTTCTCGCCCGCCTGGACGAAACAGCGACACGACAGGAAGCATTTGCCGCCGATGTTGCGCATGAGCTTCGAACACCGCTTGCCGTCCTCAGCCTCGAACTTGATGCTTTGAATTCTCCGGATGGCCAGCGCCTCAAGGCTGATGTCTCTGCAATGTCCCGCCTTGTCGACCAACTCCTCGTCCTCGCCCAGTTGGACGCCTACGCAGCCACTCCGGGAGCCGGTGGTCCCGTCGATCTGGCAGAGGTCGCTGCAGAGATCGTTGCCCAGTATGCCCCGCTGGCCGTTGACGTTGACAAGTCTGTCGCCCTTGAGACCGACGCGGCGTTGACGGTGTATGGTCGCCGGGAAGCCATAGCGGCAGCCTTGCGAAACCTAGTCGAGAACGGGCTGAGGGTTACCCCTCCCGGTGGGACGGTCACTGTAAAGACTGGGCCTGAAAGACGACTTTCAGTCATAGACGGCGGCTCTGGGCTGATGCCTCAGCGACTGGCTGAACTCAGTGAGCGCTATCGCCGGGGCGACCACGCAAGCAGCAGCGGTGCGGGTCTTGGCCTGGCCATCGTGTCCCGCATCATGGCGGCCCATCGAGGGCGTGTCGAAAGCTGCCCTGAGCGGTCCGAACTGATCCTCATTTTCCCCGATGGCCCGAAGGAGACACAGTGAGCAGGCTTGAGCGCCATCCCGAACGTCATCTGGTCGCGCGGATCGGTTGGCTTCGCGCTGCTGTCCTGGGAGCCAATGACGGGCTTGTGTCGACAGCCAGTCTAATCGTGGGTGTAGCGGCCGCCCAGACCAGCAAGTCGGGTATCCTCATCGCCGGTGTGGCCGGGCTTGTTGCAGGGGCCATGTCGATGGCAGCCGGTGAGTACGTCTCTGTCAGCTCGCAATCGGACACCGAGACGGCGGACCTCGAACGCGAGACTGCCGAACTTAAAGCTGATCCAGAAGCGGAGACCGAAGAGCTTGCGGCGATCTATCGCGAGCGGGGGATCGATCCCGCAACAGCGTTAGCGGTTGCCCGGCAATTGATGGCTAATGACGCCCTAGGGGCCCATGCCCGTGATGAACTGGGAATCTCTGAACACACGACAGCACGCCCGATCCAGGCGGCCCTGACGTCGGCGGGGACATTCGCGATCGGCGCACTAGTCCCGCTGATTGTCGTCATTGTTGTGCCCGCTTCCGGTCTGGTTGGCCTCGTCTCAGGCTCGGCTCTCGCAGGGTTGGCCTTGCTAGGCTGGCTCGGTGCCAAAGCGGGCGGAGCCGGGGCGTGGAAGGCTGTCGTGAGGGTCACCTTCTGGGGCGCTCTCGCCATGGGTCTCACGGCCGGCATTGGCCGGATCTTTGGAACCGTCGTCTAGCGGCGCCTCGATCCGGCGATAGGGCTTCAATCGTCTCCGGCTTCCTCGCCTTCTTCAGCGGATGCGCCCACTCTACCCTCACCGGCCTCGCCATCCTCAGTCCGCACACCGGGTGTGAAGGCACTAGGATCAACACGGGTGGCGGCATAGGACGAGCCGATAACAGCCAAGGCTGCCAGTGGCACAGCAAGGCGAACGGGCGGTGCTGCATCCTGTGCATTCGGGAAGTGCGTAGTCTTCTTGTTGCCGGTGATCATCGCGCCGATCAGGTTATCCCTCGTCATGACTGACATGGCGATGACGGCCGCCACGTGCAGAGCGATCATACCCAGCAAGACATAGGCGATTGTCTCGTGGATGTCCTCGCCGCCGGTTAAGCCTGAATAGACTGTAGCTGCCGTAAGAACGAGAAGTCCGATGACAGCGATGCCTCCCAGCGGATTGTGACCGATTGAGGCGTGGACCCTGCCGACAAAGAGGCCCTTCACATGCCCGGCCATTCTCGAAGGGCGGATCAGGTTGGCGAACCGGGCATGTTCGCCGCCAATAACCCCCCAGACCAATCGAAAGGCGATCAGGACGGCCGCGACCCAGCCGGCCGGTACATGCCAGGCCGAAAGCCCACTCCCTTCCTCCGAAGAGAGAAATGCTACGGCGATACTGGCGACGAGGATCCAGTGGAACAGGCGGACGCCGAGGTCCCAGGTCTTGATGGTACGAATGGGGGCAACTGACGTGGCTGACATGGGACATCTCCGTTTCCAGAGTTATCTGCGCCCTGAAGCTGACGCCGACCTGACAGCTTCAATGATGCCAACTCTCTCAACGTCGGCCAAAGTTCCGCAATCGCTGTTATACCAGATGCTCAGTCATGGGAGGTGGACGTTATGTTCGAGTTCTGATCGCTGATTGTTCGTCGCATGTGCCCGGCGCGCCTTTAGCGTTCCCCATTTTGGGGCAATCATTGCTCAAATGGTGAACTATGGACGCGTTCAACTCCTAACGCAGTTCTGGAAACAGCCAGGCGCAAATCGGGCACCTGCGAACGAAAATGGCCTCGCCAAACCTCCAGCGAGCGTGAGCGGACGAATATCCGCAGCATCAAACTTTGCGTGCCAGAGCAGCGCACCATTAAACGATGCTCCTCGCAAATCTGCCGACGTGAAATTGGCGTCTCGCAGATCGGCATTATCGAAACAAGCACCCTGAAGCTGCGCTTTGGTGAAATCGACCCCGATTGCGCAGGATCCCTTGGCAGACATGGCAGTTAAAGCTCGGCCGCTAAACAAAAGGCTCGGCGGGCGGAGATCCTCTTCGTTGAGGATTGCAGGTTTTCCGGATTTTCCGTTGGTCTCGACCCACTGGGCATTAGCCACGATCATTCTTTCCAGAAGCGGGACCCTATCCAGCGCTACCGGCGAAGGGTCGAGGACAGAATGTGCAAAAGCTGCTGGATCAATCTTGAGCCGGTCCAGCTTCGCCTTCGTCAAAACTGCCCCGGCAAACTGGGCGCCGGTCAAATCAGCGCCGCTGAGATCCGCGCCTTGGAGCAAAGCTCCGCTGAAGTTCGCCCACTTCAACTTTGCGCTGTTTAGTTTGACGCCCTTCATGGAGCAATTTGACAGGTCTACCGAAAAACGCTGTTCACTTGCCTCTGGATTTTGGCCTTCAAACCAAAGGTGGAACCCCCCAGGCAAGTCGGCACGTGCGAGCATGGCTTGGCGCATGTCAGCGGCATCAAGGTTTGCTCCAGACAAGTTTGCTGCACGGAGGCTTGCCCCTCGTAGGTCCGCGCGCTGGAAATCAGCCTGCCGTGCATCAACCCCTCGTAGGTTTGCGCAATAGAGGGAAGCACGCTCGAAACCGACCTTGAGCATGACAGCGCGCTCGAAGTTGGCTCCAGTAAAGTCGGCCTCAGAAAGCTGGCGGCTTCTGAAGTCCAAGCGGGGTGCTTGGAGATACTTGACCATAGCTCGCCGCCCGCCAGGGTTTCGGCGGACGTAACGCTCGTGAGCGTCCAGATAGCGATCAAGAATCGCTTGTGTAAAAGGCGGAACCTCGGCTCTGGCTCTCTCGGCAGCGAGGGCGACTGATGGCACTTTTTATTGTCCGTCTACGGCACGCTTTCGCCGTACGTAGTTCTTACAGAAATCGACCGTAAAGCAGCGTTCTTAAAGAATGATTGGTCCGCATCATTTTGGGTAGATTTTCCGCGGCTACGGTTTTTTTCTTATGGGCAGAGAAATAACCGCAATGTGCGCTCTAGTTCTGGACCTGTAGGCGGGTGTGTTATCGGCGCAAAAATTTCTCCCCAGGCGATTTCATGCCGGTTCGCATGCGTGATTGCGCAGGAGACGACTGAGGCATTGCCAAAAGGGTCGATCAGCTAGGAGTTATTGAAAGAACTAAGTCTCGCACTTTCGCCTGACACTGTAACTCGAAAAACCGACTTTACAAAGATATATATCATTGTTTCTTATATCTTTTTTCACGCGAGCTGCTGCATGAAGTTCGAATGGCCAACATCCTTATCGCAGACGATGACCCAGTCTTTTTGGAGATTATCAGCCTAGCGTTGATGATCCGGGGTCACGAAATCACGACAGCCGTGAACGGAGTTGGGGCGATCGAGCTTGCCAAACAAGGCAAGTTTGATCTGATCATCCTGGATATCCATATGCCCGAGAAGGATGGGCTGGAAACAATTCTCGCCTTGAAAGATATGAACTGCACAGCCCCAATCGTTGCCGTTTCAGCAGCCGAGGCTAGCGGCTATGGCAACTACCTGGGTGCAGCGAAAACCTTCGGTGCAACGGCGACTATTCGAAAGCCAGTCAATCACTGCAAGCTGCACGATATCATCATGGAGCTCACCGGCAGTGTCACCGAGCCGCGGGCGACCGCTCATTAACACCAGAGCTGGAAGCGGCCGATTGAACTGATCAGTTTCTGGATTGCCGCAACGCCTTCTCCATTTACTCGTTTAGGTCGTGAGATTTCAGCAGGCACAGAGCTAGGCATGGTGCTTCTTCGGAAGGCGAATAAGCCGAAGCAGCAGCGCCGCAAAAGGATCGACCAGACCCTCGCCGATTGGTGGGTTGAACTTAGCTGCAGCGTGGTTGCGGTGTGGCTTCGAAAGGGTTGGCCTCGCCCCCAACTTTAACCACCCCTGACATAGGTGAGACTGCGTTACGTGCGGTTCCGAAGAGAAGGCGATGACGTCCCCATCAGAATTTGGGGACCTTGTCAGTGTGTCAACTGAACGGGTGCCCCGCCATCCGCCTTGTTGCCGACACCGTCCGGGACCGGAACCGCAGACGATGCATAGTCGGCGTTGATCTGCAGCCTCCGCCCGCCTTCGACCCGAAGATCCTGCGCAACGATGACGGTCCAGGGCGTGACCTCCGCCGGGTCGATACCCCCCGGCACGATGAGACGAGTCGTGGGTGCATAAACGACGCCCTCCAGTTTTCGGATCTCCCGGAAGTTAAGGCTCATGTCTCCGCCCCTCGCTGGGTCAATCGCCAAGGCAAACCCCGCCCAGTGACCTGCCTCGCCCGCACCGCCCTGCGAGCCTGTCAGGCTGAGAAGAGGGACCTGTCCGTCATCGAACTTCACTTCAAGATTCTTCCAGATCACGAGCGTGACGTTCTCGCCTTCAATCTTCGCGCCCTTCTTGAGCTGCAACTGACCGCTTTTCAGGTGATGAACACCAGGACGGAAGAACAGCGTGCCGTTTTCGATGTCGAAGTGACGACAGTGGATGCCAGGATCAACCTGTACCGACTGGCCGACCTTATCGACCTTCACACCTCCGCTGTGCTGACACGCTCCGGGATTGGAGGAAATGAACATCCCATTGAGAGGGTCCTCCAGCGGCGTTGCGCCGGTCCCGGAATTCGCAACGTTGGCACCGCTGATGGCCCCGGCCGCCTGGACGGCTGCTGCATCGATCAGACTTCCCACACCGAGCGAGATATCCTTATTCGAATAGACCATACATGCGCGTGCAATGATCGAGCCCGAAGGCAAGTTGAGAACATTGCTCCTCGAGGCCGAGGTTCCAAGTACGCACAGCGGAGTGCGTCCTAGTTGCTGTGCCCGGGCGACGGCCCGAATGACAAAACCGCCAGGGGGCAGCAGGTTTCCGAAGAAGGATTGACGCCGGGCTGTCAGCGCCACTTCGATGCCTCTGGGTATACCGCGCTCGTGAATGAACTTGACCGCCGGCGCATCCATCCGGGCGGTCAGGCCGGAGTCGCTGGCAATCGCAAATGCAGCGGCCCGGCTCAGAAGTTGGTCATTTGCGGCAAGGCGCATCTGTGAGGCGGCATTCAGCGCTGTTGCATCCGCCATGTCCTGCAGGCGCGACCGGTCCTTTGTCAGGTTCATCAGCTCGATGGCCCCGAGGCCAATGACTAAAGCGGCAGGCAAGGCAATTGCGAAGAATATGGCAACGCTTCCGCGCTGATCCGAAACGTAACGCTTAATGCAAAGCTTACTAAATGTATTTAGACAGTACATGTCTCCAGATTGGGTCGACGCGATTTATGAAATGATGAATATCTGTGTTAGCGAAAAGACTTTGTATTATTGACCTGTAGGATTGGATCTCGGTGGGTGCGGCGTATTTTTGTGTCCCGCTAACTGCAGGTGATTGAGGTCCAATACAGGACACTCGCCCGACGGCTCGAAGGTGGAGGTTCAAAAGTGTCGTTATTGACCAGATCAGTTATGATCTAGCCGGCGCAAACCTGACATTCGACCCTGAGCCCAAAAAGCGAACTGTCCACACCAAAGCCGCGTGCGGTTACCGGTGATTGGTGGAGCTCGACCGCCGGCCGAGGCGCAGTTTTTTGACTTTGCCACTCAAGCGCGCATCGCTATCGTGGGCTGATGACGGAAGCCGACCGCATCGAAGCTCTTCTCGACATCGTGGATGAATCACGAAGTGAAAATCGCGACTGCAGCGAGAAACTTGTCGTGCTCGGCTATGCCGAGCGTCGTGGCAAGAAGGGTTATTGGCCAACCCAAGCCGGCTGGAACTTCCTGGGCGATCGCGGACGCGCCTTCGATCTCGGCTAAATCGAGTTTGCAGCAAGAACGACCAGCGTGACTTTGCGCTGCTAGTAAGGCGTCCAGCTATAGCGAGCCTTCCTCAAGCCGCACCTCTGGTGCCGCGATCCTTCCACGCTCAAGACGATGCACGGTCGCGGCGAGCTTGTGGCGCATCTGCGCGCGGCGCTTCCAGGGTCTCAGGCTGTCGGCTGCGGAGATGGGGTCACCCAGATGGTACGTGGCGATGAACTTGGCCGCAGCCCCCAGCGGCTGGGACCGCAGCGGCCTCAATCGTTCAAAGCCTGCCGCTCGCAGGGTTTCGATCCGCTCCCCGAGCGTCTGTCCCTCTGCTTGCGCGATCTGCTCCTCTGTGCAGCCAAGCCAGTGAGAGACCAACCTGCTACGAAACACCGCCACGCAGGTCTGCCCTTCCCCGTCATTGGCTTCAAGCGCATCCAGGGTCAGATCACATTCGCTGTCGAACCCCTCAGACCGGTTGTTCATGTTGCTGGACCCCAGCCTGATGAAACGGTCATCGACGATGGCCAGCTTGGCGTGGACGATGATCGTCATCCCGTCCCTGGTGACAGGACTGTAGGCCCGTAGCCGCCCATGACGATCCGCATCCTCCAGTCTTCGCAGAAAGACGGAACGCGTCTTGTCCATGGTCATCTGATCAAACCAGCTGGGCGAATGCTGGGTCGAAACCAGCACGACCTCCGGACCGTCCGTCTCCTCCAGGCGTTGAGCCAGAGCCTCAGCCACAAGAGGAGACGTGAAATACTGGTTCTCGAGATAAAGGCTCGTTCGAGCGCTCGCGATTGCCGCCAGGGTGGCCGCTTCGCCTTCCCGTCTCTCCGGAAACGCTTTCCAGGGAGCCTGTGTACGCGACAGGCCGACCGTGACACCGGTAAAGTCTGGCTGGACATGATCGGGCCAGACATCTGCCTCTTGCGTAGAAGGCTCTGGGAGGCTGACGCCGGTGGCACGGAGCCAGCGCTCGCGGAAAAGTGCACCGAGGGTCGCGGCGGGTGCGCCGTCCACCATGGCCATGACCTCGTGGCGGCAGTCGTAACAGGTCGACCCTTTGGCTGTTTTTGCCCGACGGGGGTCAGGATTGAGATGCTCTGGCGTATCCCAGCGATCCGGGCCTATGTCACAGCTGCCGCAGAAGGCGACTGCGTCATCCACGATGACAGCCTTCTGATGATGGGATGCCCCCAGAGGCAATGATCCATCCAGCCGGAAATCGATCGGCGTGCCCGCGAAGAATTTGCGGCTCCTTAAAGGAAAGAACCGCTGAGTCGCGGCAACCGGAAGCGCCGACTGCCAGCATAGAATCCGGATCTCCAGACCCGGTTGAGACCCAGTCAGCTCGCGAAGAAAGGAACCGATCGTCTGGGGTGTTGAGCCAGATCCATCCGGGGCGTGATCCAGGACAGTGTCGGGATCAAAGGCCCAGTTCAGAAAGTGAATGGTGCGGGTGGCCTTGGACATGGCGGCCTTGGTTGCCGCCAGATAGGGCTCCATGTCGACCAGAAGTGCTGCGCGTTGTGCCGTCTCCAGGCGCCAGCATGTTGTATCGGCTTCCAGCATCAATGACTTCCTCTTGAGACTTGCCCAGACGGCATTGTGATTGCGGTTCGTGAAGGGCCTCGCCTGGCTGGCGAGCTATGACTTGCCACTTCAGGCACGCTGCCTTGCCCAATGGCCACGGCCAGGAAGCGCGGCCATGCCGACGACGTTTGGTGGACGAAGATCCCCAACGTGATGCGGCTTCGCAGAGTCTGCATGCACAGGAAACCCCCGTCGCTTGCGCGGCGGGGGTTTGGCCGTTCTGAAGCATAGGTAGCGGGGTCATGAGGCCCGCCGTAAGTTACTGCCTCAGTTGACAGGGTTAGCAGGGCTCGTGCTCGGCGAGGTGTCGGGCGTGTTGGCAGTCGTCATTCCGCCGTCAGCGTTGCCAGCTTCCTGCTCGATGCGGTCGGCCTCTGCGTTGAGGGCAGTTTCGGCGGCTTCGGTCGGCGCAGCAGCGGCCTGCTCTTCCAGAGCATCGGCTTGCACTTCGGCTTGCTTGTCGGCGGCGCTTTCACCGCAGGCGGCGAGGCCGGTCAGGGCAAAGGTGGCGGCGGCGACAATGATGAACTTACGCATTAGGATAGTCCCCTTCCTTGATTGGAACTCCCGTAACGCCACCGATCACAGACGGTTCACGCGCGTGTGATTAAATTGCGAGCGCCGCTCTGCCCCGTCATTCTAGTTAGCTCTGGCAAAATGTAGGAGACGGGATATGCGGGTGATCACCAAGCCGGGATCGCGCCGATAATCAGGCAACGTTGATGTCTGCGTAGCACCCGGGTCTGTAAAGTAGAAAGCGAAGACGCGGGCCTGCGTCTTGTCTATGCACTTCTCTGAGCAGGCCTGCGGACGGTCGCAGCATGCTACTGGCCTTTCACTATGAGTGCCAAAGCAACCCGCAACGCAGTGAGCTACAGTCAAAATTTCGCCCTCGACATATTCATCAAGGACATGCTCCCGGATAGGCAGTACTTGTTCTTCTGCTTCAGGTTTCCCGTGTCGGCCTCGAGACTGTCGATAAATTGGCCCTTGGTCAGCGACGATACCCTAGACACATGTGTCCAGTTTGATGCGCAAGGCCGCCGTGACGACTGTTAACTTGGCCGCTCTGATTTTGGAGTGCGAAGGGGTTCAGCCGTGGTTCGCTGGCAATTTTTGCGCCAGAGGGCACCACCACCTACCCCGCTGCCTATTATGCCTTATGCGAGCAAAGCGTAGGAGCCATGTCGATGCTCGGTATTTCGCGCCTGTAGCGAGAAAATTTCTGACACCCGAAAGTTATCGACGCTCATTGGTTGCGCTGTAGGCACTCGTCCTCAGGGAACATACCGTCGATCTGGGACCTGAGTCTGTCTCACTGGGCAGTCTGCCCAGCCTCACCTAGTGAGAGGGCGGCCCGGTACCGGTGCGAAACAATAGGGTCGGGCCGCCCAACTTTTTGTGGAGCGCTGTGTGAACTACAAGGAAGACGAGCCGCATCGCCCTCAGTCCAGGCTGGTAACGAACCTACTGTTTATAGCGCTCGGTGTACTGACAGTCTCTTTTTGGGGGTGGTGATTTGGCTGGGCGTAGCTGCGTTCGCCTGATGCAAGTGCATGTGAGTGGACTGCAAACTGTAATCACCCGACCCCATCCGGCAATCGGGATCACGCAGTGTTCTTTTGCCAGAAACTGGCGCCGTCCACCTTTTCACCAATTAAGCAGCAAATAGAATCGCCGAAGCGGCATAGGCGGGCGTGGTTGGAAGAATAGGACTGCCCTTTTTGCCAAGGAACATTGTATGCAATTCCGGATTAGAATGGCGTCACCGAATGCTCCAACCTTGGGCCCTCGGTGGAAGGGCGGTCCGGTGCCTCGTTGGTAACTAACACCGGGCCGCCCCGCAGATTGCTTATCACCGCTCAGAAGGCACTACGGGCTGCAAGCGGGACTACGCAGATTCAGGCAATGGGAACTAAGACTGGTTGGCCGCAGCGGTCGGGAGAGACTTCGGGTCGTCGGAGACCATTACGAGCGCCTGCCACCCCCCCCGGTCCGCCATGGATGTGTCGGCAGTGACAGCCCAGAAATTCGCAGCGACACGCCGCTGTGGCGCAGTTGAAAGTATACCTCTTCACATCGCTCACGTCGCGCCAGCCAAGCTCTCAGATGCCATTCTCGGCGCAAGCGACAGAGTCTCACTGCGTTTGACGCGCGTCTTCGCATTTCATGGAGAACTCGAGCAGTCAGGGTTGGACGTTAAACCGACGCGCTCGCGTCTGGAACTATGGACCGCAGATTGCATTGAGCGCCGTGTGCATCTCGTTATGAGACAGGGAACACAATGGCGCGGGCGCAGTACGACCAGATGGTTCAGATTACAGGCTCCGATGAAAACGGCTGGTCCTGGAAGAGCGTTGACGCAGACGGGAACACGGTCGCGGAGGGCAGAAGCGCTCTGGCCGAGGAGGCCAAGCGGGCCGCGACTGAACTGGCGAAGAAACCTAAACTGCGTCCCTCCAACAGGAGCCTGAGGCGGTGATTAGCAAGATTTTGATGCTTTCGGGCAGGCGCTTGAATGCCATCCTGCTGCTCGTAACGATCATCATTCTCGGCATGGCAGGACTTGGAATGCTGGATAGCCCGCACATCTGATCGCGGCCCGCGAACACGTAGGACGGGTTGTCTTCAGTCGGTTTAACAAGCACGGTGTTCGCGCGCCGGCGGCTTGCAATGCCCGACGGTGCAAGCGGTTCGAGCAAATCTCCCAAGATTGGCTCGAACCGCAAGACATTATTCAGTGTGACCGTATTTTTACGCAGCTATTCTCGCCGTGCTGAGAATGCATTGCAGGCGGCGGCTTCCTCCGATTAAATGTCAGTTTTCGGTCAGTCATTCAGCTTGTGGGGAAGCTTGTGGGTAACGGCGGCGACCTCATCCGTTCTTGGAGTTGCCATGATCAGCAGGGGCGGCTGAAGAGACGAGCCCTCTGTCATTAATTTTTCAAATCAGCTTCAGATCTGACCTTTAGATGTCATCAGGGCGAAGAGAACCTGCTCTACAGTGCCGGCAACAAGCACCGGAAATCCTCCACATTCTATGGCAGTGATTTCGTTGCCCGGTTGCGACGATTCACTTTCGACGACAATGCCGACCATTTCAGGATTAACAAAAATCGGCTTTCCAGCCTGAGGTGAGCCAGGCGCACCAACAAATTCAACAAAATCCAAAAAAACACGCTCCTTACTTGGAGCATGTTCATTCGCATATTCAGCAGCCTGCGTCACTCTGGCCATTTCTGACATGACGAGCAGCGAGCGCCGTGCGTTGTCACTGCTGACGAGTCCGCCCAATCCCGCAGCAGGCTCGAGTTTGTCGTGTTTAGATAACTAACGTTTATGGCCGCTGCTTTTCTCCCTACATACTGCATGGCTTAGCGTGCCCGTCGCCTGTCCATCCAACTATCCACGGAGTTCAGCGCCTCACAGCCCAACTTACAGATTACAGTAGAAAGCGAAACGCTCTGTTTGAATGTGTGCCACACACGAACCAGCGATCAGATTGTCTAGGTGACGGGTCATCCCGTCAAAGCGTCCCGATCGAACATCGCGAGAGTGCTCCGGAGCCTGTCAGGCCTCTGCAGCCGCGGCATCCTCGCGATACCATTGAGGCGCTGGCGGTTCATCCAAGCCCTATATGAGGTTCGCAACATGACCTCGCATCACTAAGCTCTGATAGTGCGTCGCTCAAATTCTGAGCGTAGTTGTTGCAATCACCCGTATTTTGCGAATTTTGCTTAAAGCTAAAAATAACCCATAATTTGGAAATCACGCCAATTCGACGATGTTACTAGCAGGTGTAGGCAAAATAAGCCTGCGCCTATGGCTGCAGCTCGGGGGAGCAAGATGGCGGTAGTAAGAGGTCAGTGGCACAGCGCGCCGTGGAGGATCGCAACATGGTCGGCAGGAGGCCTGTTGATGTTGGTGCCGATCACCATACAGCTGTCCCGCGGCAATTTTGGCTGGAGCTTGGCTGACTTCATCATCATCGCCGCCATTCTATTTGCGGGGTGTCTGCTGTTCGATTTCGCCGCAAGGCGATCCCCAAACTTGGAGTACCTCCTAGCGGTGTCAGCGGCGCTTGCCGCAAGTTTCGGGGTCTTTGTCGTCAATGGAGCGGTTGGCCTCGTAGGCACCGAAGACGAGGCTCATAACCTCTTTTTCCTCTTAGTGATTTTGGTCGCCATCATCGGCAGCTACAGCGCTCGGCTCAGACCCAAACAAATGGCCTGGGCAATGTCGGCCGCCGCGCTGGCTCACATTGTGACCAGCGTTGCGATCCTGGCATCCGCGAGAGGCGTCTCGGACGGCAACCCGGTGATGGAGGTCGTTGGCCTCGCCATCTTTGGCGGTGTTTGGTTGGCATCTGCGATGCTGTTTCGTCAGTCCGCGCGAGCCTGACCAATGTCACGACGTCGGGGAGCTGCCTTCTGGATCACGGTCGGCATCTGCGTGATTGTCACGCTCATCATCGCCCGGTTTGCGGCTCGGATCCTTTTGGGATGAGCATGTCGCTCGTTGCAGCAGCATCTCGAAAAAGCGGGCACCAATTACCGCTGAAAGTCTGCCAATCGATTGGCACGCGATGCCTGCTACCGACCCAAAACCGACATATCGTCTCACAGCGGGCATCTCGGCGATGTGAGTCCTAAAACATTTCCACGCGGGGAGATGAACATTGACGCGCGTTCCGATGCCAGTGATATGGCGAAATCACTAGGGGGAACTATGAAACTTTTGGCTCTTGCCGTCTCGATGGCGGCGTCGCTCTTCGCAAGCGCAGCTTTGGCGGATCCGGTCGTTTGGACTCTGAACGGCGTCACGACGCTGGATGGGCAGACGGTTACCGGCTCGTTCACCTATGACGCTGATACCAACACATACAGCGCCATCAATGTCCTTTCGACCGGAGGCGTGGGACCATTCACGGCGCTTTATCCAGCGACTGCGAGCACCGCGGGGGCTGCCATATTCATACAGACGCCTGCAGGACCCGGGCAAAACGGTATTCTGTTTAATACAGCAAACAAAACGAACGCAGGCGGCACGCTGACGATCATCACGGGGCAAGGTAGCGGCGGTTTGTTTACGTGCTCGGGGGTCTGTACGAACGGCAACTTCACAGCTGGAAGAAGTATCGCGACAGGGACCCTCGTTGGCGCGCCCGTGGCGCCCGTGCCTACGTTGTCCGAATGGGCGATGATCCTTTTCGGCACGATCCTCGCGGGCGGCGCGGCCCTGTATATCCAGCGCCGCCAACAGTTCGCGTAGTTCAGGGTGAGATGATAGCTGCGGCCTCGCTGGCGACAGCGGGGCCGTTTTTATGTCCGCCATCCACCCATAGCGGCGCTTCGGAACGTCCGCTTCCGGGCATCTCAACGAATGTCCGCTTTCCGCCTGCCAGGTCATGTCCGTTTCCGACTCATAGCCGACGCCAGCAACACTGTTGGCTAAAGTCCAATCTGCCTATCACTCCTGGATCGAAAGCCAGTCTTCGAACCTCGCTGCATTAGCAGGCTCGTCAATGCTGACATGCTGGAACAACGCGATGTGTGGGATTCGTTCGCAAATCAGCCATTGAACCGCCCGGGCTCTTGATGTGGGCTTCGATGGTAACTTGACTAACATCGTTACCAGCGCGAGCGGGCAGCATGCGTTCCGTTTCGCTGCTTCTAACCTTTACCCAATCGGATCGCTTTAGCTGCGGCTGCGTCCGCAATACGATTCCAACTCAGAGCCAAGCCTGCATAGCTGTCACGGCATGCGCCCGCCGGACACAGATTTGAAAGCATGACCATCTCGGCTGCCTTCAGCCGACATTGGGCCTCGGTCCTCATGCCTTGACTGTAGCAGGTCGCGCCATTTCACCCCTATGGAATCGAGGGCACCGAGCTCCGCTTCTCCTGTCCCTAGTCGTGTCAGATGTCGTTCAGCTGCGGACCGTCGCTGAGGATTTCCAAAGCATCTTGCCACGCCAATGTCGCCACAATCACTTGGTCTGACTCCGCATCGATACGGCAACGCAGATCTAAGGGGCGACCCTCTAGGAGATCATGGGCCAACATATCACGCGCGCTAGCAATCATCGCCGCTCTAACGGACCTCAGATCGGGGTGCACAGAGCCCTCGGGGTCCAGGATTTCGGTGTCTGGCCCCCTGATATGGAGATGGAACCGGGTCAGGGCAGGGGATGACGCCATACATCAAGGTGCACCAAAACCGGCAGCGAAACGCCAACATAGATTATCTTTGAGAGCAATCTTCCAGAGCGTGGCGGATCGTTACCCAAAACGGGCACCTCTGAGACTCTGTTCAAGTGGATAAGGGTGACCCCGTTTGATATAACATCGGTGGGTCGGGCCATATTGGTCGTTAACGATGTTCCCCTGTGAGCCAATGGCGCTGTTCCTTACGACCCTCCGCGAGCCGTCGGCTGACCACTCGGTCGAGCATCTCGAGGACGGCTTTCTGATCCGGCCAATTCCTGGTCGGGAGCAACAGTTCAATGCGCTGGCCCGTCTCGTGATTGACTACAACGGACCGTTCGCAGCCTTCCCCCGCAAGGGCGTCGCTGGGCTCTATGACTGCGTCCACATTGTTCCGACCGATGAGTAACGCAAAAAAAGCGCTAGTGTCGTAACGTGGAGACGTTCAGACTAGTGGCCTGCAAGAGTTTAGAAGCGTTGTGACGGCCGCAACAATCTGCGCTACCGCAAACGGCTTTTGGATCATCACGCTTTCTGGCACGCCCCGGATAGCCCACTCGCGCACGCTGTCGGCCGACATATAGACGACCGGCAAATCGTGAGTCACCCCGCGCGCGTGCCTCGCCACATCCCATCCTGATCCTGATCCAATACGGATATCCGTCACTAAAGCGGACAAGCGTGGACCCAAAGTCTCGATGCGGGCAATGCCTGAAGCAACGTCGTGCTCTACGACTACAGCAAACCCAGCCTCAACCAATGCAGTCTCGACCAACAGGGCAATTAGGTGCTCGTCGTCGATCACGAGAACCGTCAACTTGTCCATGTTCAAGAACTCCGCAGGCGAACCGGAAGTCGCTTAAAACTGTCCGGTTGCGTACCAAAAGGTGCCGCTGTGTCGCAGCGTCTTTAGGTCTGTCAGGTTGGCCGAACGGCACCAGTTAAAAAAGCTAACTAGCCGGGCCGCATAACTTTTGATCAGTAATATCCGACACCAAGAAATGTGTAGACAATCAGCCCGGCGAGGCGCTTTTGGCGCTAGAGCGCAGCGCTCCAAAGTACCTCAAATAAATGGCATCCGAACTTCTGCGAGTGGTTTACCGAAGTCGGTCGACGCTACATCCTGACAATGTCGAAGAGCTTGATAAGATCTTCAGGGCAGCACACAAAAACAATCGCCGAGACAAACTTACAGGTTGCCTGGCGCATCCCGACGGTCATTTTGTCCAGGTAATCGAAGGCGAGAAATCTAAGGTCCAGTCTCTTATGGGACGGCTCGCTCTGGATGAGCGCCACGCCGACATGGCCACAATCGGGCAGTGGCTCACGCCATCCAGGCTTTTTACTGGATGGACTATGGCCAGGCCGGACCTGGCACCGCTTCACCAACAATCGCTTCGGATAATCAACGACGTCGGCAGCGGTTCGCAGATCACCGCAATCATGCTGGCGCTTGTCGAAAAGAGTGCTGGCTTCTACACGCTGATGTGACGGCGTATCCTGTCGCGCAAGCTGCTGGCGGCTGCGGGACAGCCGACGCTCAAGGCGCATGGGACTGGGTGTGCGCCGCGAGGCGACGACTCATGCGTGCAAGTTTCGAAAGGCGTGGGCGCGTCAAAAGGTAGCAACTGACTTTTTTTGTCGGTACACCCCCGCGCATGGAAAAGACCCTTCAAAGCGAGTTGATCGCGCTCTGGCGAAGCTCGATCGAGCAATGTCAGAGGACGTTGGACTTCCTCGACGCGACTGGCCTTCGGATCGCGGTTTGCTCAATCGACATAACAGATGCTGAGCGCAGTGCTGCCAAGGATCGGATCGAGCACCTCGAAAAGCTGATCGATGCCTTGAGAGCGGAACACCCTGGCGCCCGATGAACGTCGGCAGGATCCTTGTCTTAGCTGCGAGGCCCAGTTTGCCGGGGTGCCTCGCTGGCATCTGGCTATGCAACGAACTAACGCGTTTCGGACACCGTTGTTCCAAACAGCAAGAAAACCCCCCGACCCGAAGGCCGAGGGGCTGACTTCATTCGTTGGCTACTAGCGAAAGGCTGAGAGGAAGGCCCCCTCGCCATATTGCTAACGGCGCCCGATGACCGCCGTTCCTGTGTGGGCGAACGGACATATCAGCTTGATGCTGAGCTCGACGCTCGACGCTCGACGCTCGACGCAACCAAACAGGGACAGGCCACCTTCACGTCGATGACCACAACACACCTAGGACGAGCCCTGCTCATGGTCATCACGGTGCTTCTGGTCGTGGCGGCCGCATGGGTGGTTTGGTCTGGGCCACGCTGACATTCTACCTGGTTAGGCGGTGGCTCAGTATGAACACAGATTGGCACCGCATGTGACAGGAAGACGGCAGCAAATAGCTAGACCATGATCGACGACTCCGTAAGGCACAGGTTGAGCGAGGATGTTTTCGCGCGCGTAGCATTGCAACAACTGATAGTTGCAGAGCCGTCACTCGTTCTCAGGGAACATACCGTCGGTAAGCGACTTGAATCGGCCTCACTAGGTGGTGTGCCCAGCCTCGTCCAGTGAGGGGGTGGCCCGGCATCTGTGCGGAACAATAGGGCCGGGCCGCCCAACCCGCTATGGGATCGCACCATCAGATGGGGCGGGACCGCCCCCTGAGAGCCACGCTCGGAGGCAAGAACTGCGGGCTGCAAATGTCCGCAACGGGTCGGGTTCTGACATGACCTAGCAGGCAGAAAACGGACATTCGATCCTATGCCCGGAGCCGGACCTTCTGAACCGCCGCTATGGGTGGATCGCGGACCCGAAGATAGATGCCCATTGCCTAACCGGGCCGACCTTCTGCCCGGGACCTGGCCATGAACTGACCTCGACCATCAAAGAACGATCGCCCTCCGCCGGCCATGGACGACTTGAGGGTCAGTCCGTCAGGAACTTTGCAAGCGAGGTGATATCGGTGGCGCAGTGACCGCCATATAGCGGGTGCCATTCGGTGCGCACCCCCAGCTTCGCCGCACGGTCAGCCAGCATCCGGATGCCCTCATAGTTGCCGAACGCGTCATAGAGGCCATTGGACAGATACAGGGCGGGATGGTCGGGTCCGGCCCGTTCGATGAGAGAGAGCGGCGAGACGCGCCGCCATTCGGCTTCGTCCGCCAAGTAGGTCCGTGCCAGCCACCAGATCGCGAACGCGCGCTCCGGATCGGCACCCGTGCGCTCGATCGCTGCCCGCATTGAGGTCAACGTGCCGAACGGCGAGTCGACATAGACGCCCGGGCACAGGGCCGCGATCCGGTCGAATGCCTGGGGCTCCGACAGGCCAGCGATCAGGACATTCAGCCCTCCCATGGACTCGCCCATCAGCATCCGGCGACGGGGCGTGCCGGTCCGCGCCTCTATCCCGGGCAGGCGACGCATCATGTCGTCCAGAAGGCCGCTTTGCGGTCGCTGGCCCGCCGGTGTCAGAAGCCAGTCCGGCCCGTAGGACAGGCTGACTACCGTCGGCGGCGGAGTCCCGCGATCGCGCCACTGTGCCTGCAGCATGGCCGTCAGATAGGTGTCGTCATTCCAGATCCGCTCGTCCAGACCGCGACCATGCAGATGGTAGAGGACGTCGCCATTCGCCCCCTGTTTCGCCCGATAGATGCAGTAGCGCAGTTCACCCGACGCCCCACAGGTCTGGTCGGCTGCGTCGAACACGACCGCCTGGCTCCCCCACGGACGGGTCATTCGCGTCCAGCCCTGATGCAGCAGGCCGACCAGGACCAGCGCTGCCAGACCCAAGATCCATTGGCTGCGGGACAGGCGGGGAAGACGTAGGGCCATGGGTCAGCGCTCCGGGCATTGGAGGTGGATAGGCGACGACAGATTGTCGCCTCCTCAATAACTCTACTTATATAGATTTAGAGTCAAGGCGCAGATTGACTTGGTCTCGACCTAGGTAGATTTAGAGCCATGACCCGCCCCCGATCCCTGTCACCCGCTGCCCGGTCGATCCTGTTTCTGCTCGCCGAGGCCGGGTCCGGCTGGTCCTATGGTTATGACCTCTGCCGCAAGGCGGGGGTCAAATCCGGCACTCTCTATCCCCTGCTGATCCGCCTCGAGGAGCAACAGCATCTGGAGGCGCAATGGCTGCCGGCCGAGCCCGGACGACCGCCGCGCCATGTCTACAGGCTCACGGCCACGGGCCACCGTCTGGCGTCAGAAAACCCCCCGCTGGTCCCGGCCAGCCCCGCGCCGGTCGAACGCCCCGCATGACCCTCGCCGAACGGCTCCTGCGCCTCGCCTGCAGCCTCCTCGCCCCGCGCCTCAGGGACTGGGGCGAGGCCATGGCGCAGGAGGCCGCGTCGATCCGGTCACCGGGCGCAGCCCTTGCCTTCGCGCTCGGCTGCAGCGGCTGGATCCTTGGCCATGCCCTCGCCCATGCCCTGCGATCCGCCGTGTCCCCGCCGGACATCGATCCGGCCCAGACCCAACCCCGTCAAGACCGGTGGGCGTCGCGCGACGTGGCTCTGGCCTGTGCTGTCGCGGCGGCGAGCCTCGGCCTCCTGTTCCTGTCCGCAGCGGGCGCGCCGGGCCGGTACGTGATCCTGAACCTGACGGCCCTGATCGCCGGGCTGATCATTGTCCTGCCCTTCCGGCGCAAGGACCCGGTCGAGGCCCCGTTTATCGGGGTTGTCTCCATCACTGTGGGTCTGGCGCTCCTGCTGACGGCGGCTCTGGGAGATGCTGCGGAGGGTGCCCGACGGTGGGTGTCCCTGGGCGACGTAGTGCTCCAGCCCGGTCTGATCGGTCTCCCCTTCCTGCTGGTGGCGTTCGCAGGATCGCGCGACATCCTGACGACGACCGGCCTTGTCCTCGGGGCCATCGCCCTCGGCCTGCAGCCCGACCCCGCCATGGCAAGTGCCCTGCTGGCGGCCGCCGCTGTGGCAACACTGATGAAGCCGGACCGACCGGCATGGGTGCTGCTGGCCGTCGCCCTCGCCTGTTTCATCCTGACGGAACTGCGGTCCGGCGAGGTCGCGGCCACGCCGTTCGTCAACGACGTATTCCGCACCGCGTCCTTATCCAGCCCGATCGCAGCCCTCGCCGTCTGGAGTGGAACGGTTCTGCTTCTGCTTCCGGCAATCCTGGGCCTATGCCGCCGTCGGCAAGCCCGTGCGGCCCACGCTACCTTCGGCGCGACCTGGCTGGCTCTCGTTGCCGCAGCCATTTTCGGAACCGAACCCGTCCCTTTGATCGCCTATGGGGGCAGTGCCATCGTCGGCTACCTGCTCTCGACCCTCGCCCTCCCCGGCAAGACGGCACCATCCAGGCGGCCCGCCTCTGCCACCAGCCCTCAAACGACGAAGACATTCACGCCCCGTAATGACTGCGTCGATCGCTTCGCCAAGCCGGCCGCCTTGCAGGCCTCACTCTTGCGCAGCCTGCCGGTCGCCTTTGCTTTTGCTCTGGTCGCTTGTGGTCAGGTGACGGAGCCTGAGGGCGCAACAGCAGAGGTAACGCTTCCATCCGCCAACACAGGATTATCTTCCGCAAGAACCGAGGTGCCAAAGGTCGAGCAGGTAGGTGTATGGCAACCGGGCCCGGACGGTGAGCAGGTGCCGCTGTGGCCCACCGCTGTGGCCTTGGCCAAACCCGATAGTGGCGACAGGCCTGAAGCGACGGGCAATGGTTCCCCGACTGTAGGCGGTCGGAAATGGCATTGGGCGACTTATGTCACTCGGCCCACCATGACGATTTACCGACCGCGGAGCCAAAACACCGGGGCCGCCATGCTTGTCCTGCCAGGCGGCGGATTTTACGCCGTCGCCATGGATCTGGAAGGCACCGAGATCTGTGACTGGGTTGTCCAGCAGGGGATGACATGCGCGGTGCTGAAGTACCGCACGCCGCAGGTCTGGCCACAGGAGAACGGCAGACAACGGCGACCGGAGGTATTGCTGGGCCTCGAAGACGCCCAGCGCGCAATGTCGTTGCTCCGGCAGCGCGCCTCCACCTACGGTATCGACCCGCAGAAGATCGGCGTGATTGGTTTCTCAGCCGGAGCCTATCTCGTTGCTAACATGAGCAACACCGTTGAGCGGACTTACCCGCGGACTGATGCAGCAGACGAGCAGTCATCACGTCCCGACTTCGCGATTGTGGCCTATACCGCCCGTATGCTGGACAATAGCAAAGGCAGGAACAACCTTCAGCTTCAGCCCTGGGTTCAGGTCAGCGCACAGGCACCACCGACGCTTATCATCCACGCGATGGATGACCCCGTGGACGATATCCGCCAGCCAATGGCCTATGCACTGGCACTCAACGATGCAGGTGTGCCGGTGGACCTGCGTGTCTATGCCGAGGGCGGCCATGCCTTCGGAATGCGGCCGACGACCGATCACATCACGACGGACTGGCCGGACCAGGTCAGGGATTGGCTGCTCAGCCTGGGGATGTTGTAACCCCGGAGGCCTAAAGGCAAAGCCAGGCTGACAGATGAGCTGACCGTGCATCCATGCCGGACTTTGGCGTCGCCTATGGGTCGAAAATAGACCATGACCCACGAACGATAAGCGGACCTCCCCAAAGAGCGTGCTTCACCCAACGCCCGGAGCGAGGTGTGTGGCGTTGTCCTTCACCGAGTCTGACCGGAAGGGGCCTTCTTGAACTGAAGGAGGCCTATATGAGTGTTCTGGATAATGTCGATCTTGCCACCATCGGCGAACGCCGATCCACCTACGACCCAGTGCAAGTGCGTCGTCGAAAATTGGCCGCCGGACTGCTGGATCAAATCAAGTTGATCGACGCCATCGGTCAGGGTGAGACGCACAAGAAGTCGAGGGTTCGAAAACTAACTGTGCAGGGCACGAATGATGTGGTCACGGCACACGATGCTCGATCGGTATCGCCGTGGTGGTCGATAGACGCCGACGGCAAAGTGCATTTCGCTATTCGCTATGGGGCGGTGCGTTTGAAACTGAGGGGCACGAACGACACCGTTGTGTGCAACTCCCTTGACGACCTCCGTCAGATTCTACCACCGCTAAGGCAAGAGACGCTGACGGGGTCCTTTGATGCGACCTTGGCTGCTGCAGCGGCAGAGCTTCAAACCAGGTTCAAACCAAAGAAGTCTGCTAAAGCCAAATAGTGTTTTCAAAGGTCAGCCTTGGGTCCCTCCCGACAGATGGCTGACCTTTCATTCCCAACGCAATTTGAGCTTCCCCGCCGCATGCGCCTCATCCGGCGGCGTGTTCGGGATGGTAATGTCACCTAAAATTTCACCGGTGACGTCCATCTCAACCACTGTTGGGGCACCTCGTATCGCTACGTACAAAGCCACATTGAACTCGATATGGTCGATGAGTTCTCGGAGGCTGCTGGCCGTTCTCATTCTAGCATCTCGCCGTTCATCTGATGGCGGTCCATCCAGTAGGTCCTGAACGGCTGCGACCCGATTGATGTGCATCTCTGGGCTCACTGACCCTCGGGCGTGTTCGAGCCGAACTCTCAATGCATTGGTTGCTGCTTCGGCCGCCTCAATCTCTGTGCGGGCTCCCAGCCACCGCTCTCGAGCTTCTTGATCGCCAGTCTCTTCGAACAGGTCGAGCATCCGCTTGGCGCGAGCTTTTGCTGTCTCCAGCTCTCTCAGCGCTCGGTACTCAGCATCCACGAGGCTGGCCGCCCCGTCCGAATTTTCGAAGAATCGATCAGTCAGCGCTGAATGCAGAAAGGCACTCACGATGCCCTTCTCGATCGGTTCATACCGATAGTGGTTAGCGTGATCGCAGCTGCCCCCGCGAACACGAAGCGCACAGCTGAGGTAACTTGCCTGGCGCTGTGGCTGCGAGACGCCTCCACGCAATCTTGTCCCCTCGTGGGTTTTCACCTGATACACCATGGGCCCCCCGCAAGAGCCGCATCGACATAGCCCACTGAGGAGATTGTTGACTTGGCCTCGTTGGCCGTCATTACCGCGGCTCGCCTTCCGGCTTCCTCGCACCGTTGCCCAAAGTTTTTCCGAAACCACCGGCGGAAAGTAGCCCGATATCGGTTCGCCTAGAGGAACTCTGCGGGTCGATCCTCGCGGCTTGGTGTGCGGCTGAAAATCGCCAATGACAGCCGGGTTGAACAGGATTTTCTGGACATAGCTTGAATGCCAGGCGGTCGCTTGGCTCTTACCTCTGCCCCACGGTTCGATACCTCGTCGGTTTAGGTCGATGGTGATCGATCGCTTGCCCTCTCCGTCCGCAGAACGCTGGAAAATCTCGTGCACAATCGCTGCTCGATCGGGGATCAGTTCGAAGCCCACTTTATTTGGATCAATCCGCAACCAAGCCGGACAGACGCCTGTGATTGGGCGCCTGTCACCGTTTCCAAGACGATCCCTTTTAATCTTCCAGCTGGCGGCTAGACGCTCGCTCTTGTGACGACTTTCCTCGTGAGCCCTGAACGAGTTGAACACCAGTCCCATGAAGCCCATCAGGTTGGTGCTGATGCTTTCCGCTGTGATGACGTATCCGTCGTTTGCCGTGGCGATAGAGACACCAAGGTCAGTGACTCGCTGAATCCAAGCGATCACCTTGGCTGGTGGAAGCCTGCTGATCCGATCCAACTGTTCAACGACGATGGTTATGTCTCGGGGAAGTCTTCCGGCCTCAACCCTCCGAATGAGCTCACCTAGGTTTCCGGTCTGGACGTTTGTGCCCGCATAGGCGCTAGACCCCTCATCTGTGACCCTCTCGATGATTTCGAGCTGGTGTTGGGCGCAATATCGTTCAACCACTTGGAGCTGCCGCTCCAGCGTCGATCCCTTGCCCTGTTCCAAGGAGCTCCAGCGAGCGTAAGCGACAGCCAACATGCATAAGGCTTAGCTTGGAATTTTGGGTTGTTAAAGAAATAACCTGCTGTTCGTCGGTCCTCCAGGGTCGGGCAAGTCCATGATGGCCGCGCGCCTGCCTGGACTGCTGCCGCCCCTGACCCCGCAGGAACTGCTGGAAACCTCGATGGTCTGGTCGGTTGCGGGGCTGATCGACAAGGGGGCCCTGACCCGTGACCGCCCGTTTCGCGCGCCGCATCATTCGGCGTCCATGGCGGCGCTGACCGGCGGCGGGCACCGGGCCAAGCCGGGCGAGGCCTCGCTCGCCCACAATGGTGTGCTGTTTCTGGATGAGTTGCCGGAATACAGTGCCCAGGCGCTCGACAGCCTGCGTGCCCCGCTCGAAACCGGCGAGATCGTGGTGGCACGGGCCAATGCCCATGTCCGCTACCCCGCACGGTTCCAGCTCATCGCCGCCATGAATCCCTGTCGCTGCGGACTGGGTGGGGGCGGAAAGGGGGCTTGCGGCAAGGCCCCTCGATGCCAGCGCGATTATCAGAACCGGATTTCCGGCCCGATGTTCGACCGGATCGACCTCACCGTGGAGACACCCGCCGTGACCGCTGCCGATATGGCCCTGCCTCCGCCCCTGGAAGGCACCGCCGAGGCCTCTGCGCGGGTCGCGGTCGCCCGGGCCATGCAGGAAGGGCGGGTGCGCGAGGCCGGGCTGGATCCTGTGCAGGCCCTGAACGCCCGGGCGTCCGGAGAGGCGCTGGAGCGGTTCGCGACCCCCGACGAGGCCGGGCGTGCCCTGCTGATGCGGGCGGGCGAGGCGGGTGGTCTGACGGCGCGCGGCTGGACCCGCACGCTTCGCCTCGCCCGCACCATTGCCGACCTCGAGGGTTCAACGGGTGTCCTGCGCCGTCACATCGCAGAGGCCCTGATCTATCGGCGTACAACTGTTGGCGCAGAGGCCTCCTTCGATCGGCAAGTCTCTTCACGAAGCCCCGCCGCATCATGGTGAGAGGACACGCCATTCCCGGGATGAACCCTCCTTAAAGGTTTATCAGCCATAGGCTTCCTCGAGGGAGACGTCATGGCTCGAACAGGGACGGGACGGGCGAAAGCGCCTGCGGCGGAACGATCAGCCGCCGTGCCAGAGCGGCTGGCGGGCGGCGCCGATCCGTTCCTGCGACTCATGAGCCATGAAATGCGCACGCCCCTGAACGGGGTGATCGGCATGCTCGGCCTGCTGACACGAACACGGCTGGATGGCGCCCAGCGTGCCTATGCCGAAGCGGCACGGGACTCGGCCGAGCATCTTCTGGGCCTGGTCAACGATCTGCTGGACTATGCCCGGCTGGAGGCCGGCAAGCTCGAGTTCGATCCGGGCCCGACCGACCTTGAGGGTCTGGTACGCGGCGTGACCGAACTGCTGAGCCCGCGTGCCCACGAGAAGGGCCTGGAAATCGTCTGGGCCGTGGCCGCCGACGCGCCGGACATCCTCGCGGACGAGGGCCGGTTGCGTCAGGTGCTGTTCAATCTCGCGGGCAATGCCGTCAAATTCACAGTGGCCGGCGGCGTGTGCATCACCGTTGAGCGGGCTGGCGGTACGGCCAGCCGACCCCGACTGGCCTTCATCGTCGATGACACGGGGCCCGGGATCCCGCCCGAGGCCCGGGAGCGGATCTTCGAGGAGTTCGGTCACGTGGATGCGACCGATGCCACCCAGTTCGGCGGAGCCGGGCTTGGGCTTGCCGTGGTGCGGAAACTGGCCGATGCCATGGGCGGCACGGTCTCGGTCGCGGACAGGCCCGGCGCATCGGGCTCGCGCTTCCGCTTCGAGGCTCCCTTTGCTGTCGCAACGGACATGGCTCCGCGTGCCGGGACCCTGGATGGGGTCAGGATTGCGGTGCAGTCACCCGACGCCATGGTGACACGGGCGGCCAAGGCCCAGATCGTGGCCAGCGGTGGCGTGGTCGATGACATGGCCACAATCACCCTCGTCGACCACGCCCGGGCGGCCATTGACGGAACCGATCTGGTCGCGCCGCCGGCTCTGGGTCGGGGAATCGTGCTGCTGAAGCCGTCGGAACGGGAGCTGATCGCCCGTTATCGGTCCAGTGGCTTCCATGGCTATCTGATCAAGCCCCTGCGTCGGGCGTCGCTGTCCGAACGCGTTCTGGCGGCCAGTCAGGCCGGAACGGCAGGGCAATCCAGTCGCGTGACGCCGGCCGAGGACGATCGGGTCCTGCCGGTGAGGTTCGCGGGAACCCGGGTCCTGCTGGCTGAGGACAATCCGGTCGGGGCCCTGCTGGCACGGACCCTCCTGCGCCGCGAGGGCTGTGTGGTCGAAACGGCTGCTACGGGCGAGGAAGCGGTCGCCGCCATGAAGCGGGCCCGCTATGATCTGGTCTTCATGGACATGCGGATGCCGGGCATGGATGGCCCCGCCGCGACCCGGCTGATCCGTGCCGGCGGAGACCGGACCCCGATCGTGGCCCTGACCGCCAATGCCTTTGCCGAGGACCGGAAGCTGTGTCTCGACGCGGGCATGAACGACCATCTGACCAAGCCGCTCGAACCCGACGCCCTGCGATCGGCGCTCAGCCGCTGGACAGGAAGCGAACGCCTCGCCAAGGTCGCCAACGCATAGACGACGCCGGGGGGCGTCCCCGGAGACGCCGATCGAATGACTGAAACGACGACTGCAAACCCGGCACCGAAACGCGGGCTGGCGGGTCTCGCCGTTTATGGCGAGCGGCGCGTCTTCATCATGCTGCTGCTGGGGTTCTCGGCCGGCCTGCCGAACCTTCTGATCTTCGACACCCTGTCGGCCTGGCTGCGGGAAAGCGGCGTGACGCTCGAGGTCATCGGCTTCTTCGCCCTCGCGACGCTCAGCTATTCGCTTAAATTCGTCTGGGCGCCGCTGATCGACCGGACGCGGATTCCCTTGCTGTCCCGCTTCCTCGGGCACCGTAGATCATGGATGCTGGTGACGCAGGCCATCGTCATTCTGGGGCTGTGGCTCATCGCCGGGCTCAACCCTGTGAACGCGCTGGGGACCGTGGCCCTCTTTGCCGTGATGGTCGGCTTTGCTGGCGCGACCCAGGACATCGTCATCGACGCCTGGCGGATCGAGGTCGCGGACGACAGCCGCCATGGGGTGATGGCGGCGTCCTATCAGCTTGGCTACCGGGTTGCGATCATCGTTGCCGGAGCCGTGCCGCTGGTTCTGGCCGAGCTCTACAACTGGAACCTCTCCTATGGCGTGATGGCAGCCCTGATGGGTATCGGCATTGCCGCGACCCTGTTCGCCCCGCGCGAAACTGCGCACACCCTGCGCGCCATCCCGGTCGGGGACATCCCGTCGCGACCCGCGATCGAGATCGTGGAATGGATTGCCCGGCTTCTCGTGATCGCGGCCGCGGCCCTGATCGTGGGAACCGGCCTGACCGGCCAGCTTGATCTTGCCGGTGGTGCCATGCGGGGCATCGGCCTGTCCCAGGCCGGTTTCGACAGTCTCAAGGCCGCGTGGGAGGCCAAGCCCGGCGGCGTCTTCCTTCAGGTCGGCTCGGTCTTCATCGGGCTGGCGCTTCTGGTCCTGGCCTGCTGGCCCGTTCCGGGCGCGCGCACGCGTCCGGGGGCCTATCTGGCGGGGTCGTTCGGGGAGCCCGTGCGCGACTTCTATCGCCGCTTTTCGGGCGTTGCCACGCTGATCCTTGCCCTGATCTGCGTCTATCGACTGGCCGATTTTGTCCTGAACATCATGAATCCCTTTTACCTCGATCTGGGGTTCACCAAGACCGAACTGGCCGAAGTGCGCAAAGTGTTCGGTGTCATCGCGACCACGGCCGGCGTCCTCGTCGGCGGATGGTCGGTGGCGCGCCTCGGCCTGATCCGGACCATGGTCATCGGGGCCTTCATGAGCCCGATCTCGAACCTCGTGTTCGCCTGGCTGGCGACACAGGGCCCGACGCTGAGCGCGCTGTTCGTCGCCATCGGGATCGATAACGTCGCCACTGGTTACGCCGGGACAGCCCTGATCGCCTATATGTCGAGCCTGACCTCTGTCGGCTTCACGGCCACCCAGTATGCCCTCTTCAGCTCGCTGTATGCCCTGCCCGGAAAGCTGATCGCCTCGCAGTCAGGCCGGATCGTCGAGGCCTCGGCCAGGGCGGCCGAAGTCGGCGGACCGTTCGCGCCCTTGACGGCGCTGTTTTCGCGTCTGCCGGAGGGATCGCTTGTGCAGGGTGCCGCGACCAGTGGCGTGAGCCCTGCAGCGCTGGGCGCAGGCTATGTCGTCTTCTTCCTTTATTCGACAGTGATCGGAATCTTTGCGATCGTGCTGGCGTTTGTCGTTGCTCGCAAGCAGACCGCGATCGAGGCCATCGGCCGAGATGCCGTCACCGCCGGTGAGGCCGAAGCCCGACCCTCCTGATGCCGGCCATTCCGGCGAAAACTAGAAGGGACCGACGTGTGAACACGCCGGGCCCTTCGGCCCTTAGCTGCTGACATCCACCCCGTCATAGGCCGCAAAGGTCGCGGCTGTGATGATCTCGGATACCGAGGCGTTCAGGTTGACGATCTGGACCGATTTCTCCAGCCCGACCAGCAGGGGCCCGATCACGGTGGCTCCGCCGAGCGCCTGCACCAGACGGGTCGAGATCGAGGCCGAGTGGATGGCGGGCATGACCAGCACATTGGCGTCCTTCGACAGGCGCATGAACGGATAGTTGGCCCGGGCCCCGGGATCGAGGGCCAGTTCGGGCGGCATCTCGCCCTCGTATTCGAAGTCGACGCCGCGCTGGTCCAGGATGCGGATCGCCTCGCGGACCTTCTCGCCCCGGTCGCCCGGAGGGTTGCCGAAGGTCGAATAGCTGAGGAAGGCCACCCGGGGCGTGCGCCCAAGACGCCGCACTGCCGCGGCAGCCTGAATGGCGATTTCGGCCAGTTCGACCGCATCTGGCAATTCGTGGATCGAGGTGTCTGCGACGAACAGGGTCCGCCCCTTGGCCAGCAGGATCGACAGGCCGATCAGCCGGTCCTCGACCTCCAGAACCCGCCGGACCTCCTTCAGCACCATGTTGAAGTTCCGGGTGCTGCCCGTGACCATGGCCTCGGCATCGCCCCGCGCGACCATGGCAGCGGCAAAATAGTTGCGGTCCTGGTTGATCATCCGCTGCACGTCGCGGCGCAGATAGCCCCGGCGCTGCAGCTTGGCGTACAGGAAGTCGGTGTATTCGAGGTTCTTGTCGCTGATGCGCGCGTTGACGATCTCGATCCCCAGGGCGTCGAAATCCAGGCCGGCCTCGGCGGCATTCTTGCGGATCAGGTCCTCGCGACCCAGCAGGATCGGCGTGCCCAGATCGGCCTGTTTGAAGCCCCAGGCCGCACGGATGACGGCGGATTCCTCGCCCTCGGCGAACACGACCCGCTTGTTGGGGGCTGCCCGCACGGAGGATGCAATCTTCTGCATCAGGGCGGCGGACGGATCGACCCGCTCGCGCAGCTGGGTGCGATAGGCGTCCATGTCGGTGATCTGCACCCGTGCCACGCCTGTATCCATGGCGGCCTGGGCCACGAACGGCGGAATGTACCAGATCAGGCGCGGATCGAAAGGGGTCGGGATGATGTAGTCAGGCCCGAATTTCAGCTTGCGACCCGAATAGGCGGCCGCGACCTCGTCCGGCACATCCTCGCGCGCCAGCATGGCCAGGGCCTGGGCGCAGGCGATCTTCATCTCGTGATTGACGCGCCGGGCCCGCACATCCAGCGCGCCGCGGAAGATGTAGGGGAAGCCCAGGACATTGTTGACCTGGTTCACATAGTCGGACCGGCCGGTGGCGATGATGGCGTCGGAACGGACAGACAGCACATCCTCGGGCGTGATCTCCGGGTCCGGATTGGCCATGGCGAAGATGATCGGTCGTGGAGCCATGGACGCCACCATCTCCTTGGTGATCGCGCCCTTGGCCGACAGGCCGAGCACTACATCCGCCCCCACCATGGCCTCGGCCAGGGTGCGGTGGGGCGTGTCGGTGGCATGGGCGGCCTTCCACTGGTCGATGTTCTCGCGGCCGCGATAGACGACGCCGTCCCGGTCGACGATCACGGTGTTTTCGGCCCGCACCCCGACGGCCTTCATCAGGGCGATCGAGGACAGGCCCGCGGCCCCGGCCCCGGCCAGCACGACCTTGATATCCTCGAGCTTCTTGCCGGTGATGTGGCAGGCGTTGATCAGGCCGGCGGTGGAGATGATTGCTGTGCCGTGCTGGTCGTCATGGAAGACGGGGATGTCCAGCAGGTCCTGCAGCTCGCTCTCGATCACGAAACATTCGGGGGACTTGATGTCCTCCAGATTGATCCCGCCCCAGGTGTCGCCGATGTTCTTGACGACGGTGATGAACTCGTCGGAATCGGTGGTCTTGACCTCGACATCGAAGCTGTCGACGTCGGCGAAGCGTTTGAAGAGCACGCATTTGCCCTCCATCACCGGCTTGGAGGCCATATGTCCCAGATTGCCCAGACCCAGGATGGCCGTGCCGTTCGAGATCACCGCGACCAGATTGCCCTTGGCCGTATAGTCATAGGCCTTGTCCACATCCTCGGCGATCGCCAGCACCGGAATGGCCACGCCCGGGGAATAGGCCAGCGACAGGTCCCGCTGGGTCGCCATCGCCTTGGTCGGCGCCATCGAAATCTTGCCTGGCGTCGGCAACTGATGGAAATCCAGCGCGTCCTGGTCGGAAAACGTCTGTTTGTCGGTCTGATCGGGCATGGGTCGGCTTTTCGGTCTGGGGGCCCCCTGTTCCTAGAGGGCTCGTGACCGGGGGACAACCGTGTCCGCCCCTGGGTGTCGGACGTCGGGCGCCGCGACCGCTTGTCGAACACTCCGATTTCATGAAGGATCGGCGTTCTTTCGAGGAGGCGTGACATGACGAACAAGCTGATCCTGGCGCTCCTGCTGGCGACGCTGGCGGGCACAGCGGCTGCTCAAGCCCCGGCGATGACGGTCCGCCAGTTCGTGGACATCGCCGGTTCCACACCGCGCAATCCCCTGTCCCTGATGCGGCCGTCGGTCCGTCGGGCCTGGGACACGATGGAAGGATCCATCAACGCCGCCCGCGCCGAAGAGGCCCAGGCTCGTGCGTCGCGCCAGACGCCGCCCTTCTGCATTCCGGGGACGACCAATATCTCGCCCAACGACTTCATCGCCCGCATGCGCGCGGTTCCCCCGGCGCAACAGGACCAGTCCGTGAACCGGGCCGTGCGCAGCTGGATGGTCGAACGGTTCCCTTGTCGTTGAAGCCAGGTTCAGGGAGCCAGCCCTAAAACTGTCTCACGAAACTCAGTGAGGCCTCCACGACTTCTGGTCGATAGTCGACCCGCGTTGCATCGGCCTGCGCGGGGACCAGGGACAAGGACAGAGTTTCGAATTCCGTAAATCCCGCATCGCCGCGGACCGTCCAACGGTCATTGAGCCGGAATTCAAGAGATGCGCCATAGCGCGCACCGAGGAGGACCCGGTTGCCGCTGCCGTTCGTGGTTGTTTCCGTAAGGTTTACGGGGAAGGGGAGGATCGGCCTGATCGGGGCGCCCAGCCTGATCGTCGCCGTTCCATCGATGACTGTGGTCTGGGAGATGTCCAGCCTGGCGGTGGTTGCTGCAATGCCTGCAGTTCCGAAGACCGAGAACCGATCTGTAAGCTGGAAGCCCAGCCTTCCTTGCAGTGCTGTCAAATCGTCGATCTGTGTCGATGCAAGGACGGTGTCGGTCAGTTCTCGAATTGTGACGTTGCCGATGGACCCGATGCCGTTGGGCACCGCGGGCCCTGTGACCGGACCAAGACTGAAGGATCCATTCAGGTTTGACCGGGAATGCCTCGCTTCGAAGGCCCATCTGACTCGCCCGCGCTGGAAATCAAATCCCGCAAGGATCGTTCCGGTCTTGCTGCTGGCCGTGTCGACATCCGTGCCCGTTTCTACATCTGCCGAACTTGGCTCGTTGGCGCGATTGCCGGAGCCGTTTTGTCTCAGCCCAACCGCTTCTGGACCGCCCGGACGAACGCCGCGCCGCGGTCAGGGGCGCTGGCGAGGTAGAAGTCCGGTTCGATCAGCTCGGCCTCCATCAGCAGCCACCGACCGGTGCCGTTGGGCACCATGTCGATCCGGGCATAGAGAAGGGCCTCGTCGATGGCCTCCAGCACCTGTGCAGCCAATGCCAGGGCGGCGGCCGGGGGATCGGCGACGGGGGTGTAGAGGCCGCCGAACTGGACCTGGATGCGGAAATCGCCGGGCACGGGCCGTTTGTTGACCGCATGGCTGAACCGTCCGCCGAAGAACAGCAGCGACAGTTCGCCCTCGCTGGCGATGGTCGGCAGATAGGGCTGGATCATCGCGCGCCCGACGGGGGGCTCGATCAGCGGTTGGCCCGGGGACAGGCGCAGGGTGCGGAAGGCCCCGGCCGAGACCACCGGCTTGACGATGACCTGTTCGCTTCCGAACTCGGCAAAGGCAGCGTTGATGTCTGCCAGGGTGACGTCCTTGCACCACCGCGTGGCAGCGATCGGGACGCCCCGGTCCTGTAGGCGACCCAGATAGGCCTTGTCGGAATTCCACCCCAGCACCGAGGCCGGATTGGCGATGGCGATACCCGCCTCGGCCCAGCCCTGTGTGGCAGCCAGCCACCGGGCGTGGTCGCGGTGATAGCCCCAAGCGATGACAGCAAGGACCAGCGGATAGTCCGTCAGCGCCGTCGCATCCTCGACATGGTCGGTCCAGGGTGTCGGTTCGAGCGTGATGCCCTCTGCCGCCATGGCCTCGCTCAGCCGCGCCAGCACGCCGGGCCACTGGCCGGCATAGGAGGCATCGTGGGGGTCTGGGGTCAGGACGGCGATGCGGGTCATGAGGGCGCTATAGGCCAGGCGGCGGGCCTTGGCCACAAACCCATAAGGCGATCCTTATGCGATCGGGTGACACCGGGCGTCCGGTCGGCTAAGGCGGGGCATGACCCAGACCTCTGATACCCGTTTCGATCTCTGCGCCGTCGGCAATGCCATCGTCGATGTGCTGGCCCCCTGCGATGACGCCTTCCTGACCGCCCAGGGCCTGACGCCCGGCTCGATGTCCCTGGTCGACGAAGACCAGAGCGCAGCCCTGTATGATGCGATGGCTGCGGGCGTGGAGGCTTCCGGCGGCTCGGCCGGCAATACGGTCGCCGGAGTCGGATCGTTCGGGGGGCGCGCGGCCTATGTCGGCAAGGTGGCTCCGGACACCCTAGGCCAGGTTTTCACCCACGACATCCGCGCCGCAGGCGTGGCCTTCGACACGCCGGTGCTGGAGGGCGGGGCCGGAACGGGCCGCTGCCTGATCAACGTCACGCCGGACGGTCAACGCACCATGTCCACCTTCCTGGGGGCCGCGAACCAGCTGGGCGTCGGAGATATCGACGCGGCCCTGATCGGCGACAGCGCCATCGTCTATCTGGAAGGCTATCTGTTCGACCCGGCCCCGGCCCGTGCGGCGTTCGAGGCCGCCGCCGCCGCGGCCCACGCGGCCGGACGCAAGGTCGCCATCACCCTGTCGGACACTTTCGTCGTTGCCCGCTGGCGCGCCGAGCTGCTGGCCTTCATCGCGGCCTCGGCAGACATCGTCCTGGCCAACGAGAGCGAACTGGCCGCGCTGTTCGAGACCGAGGACTTCGACGCCGCTGCCGCTCAACTGGCCGCCATCGTCGAAATCGCCGCCATCACGCGTGGCGAGCATGGCTCGGTGATCGTGTCGGGGGATCAGCGGATCGCGGTCGCCGCCGTGCCCGTGGACAAGGTCGTCGACACGACCGGGGCCGGCGATCAGTATGCCGCCGGTTTCCTGCTGGGCGTCGCGCGGGGCCTGACGCTGGAACAGGCGGGTCAGCTGGGATCGCTGGCGGCATCGGAAGTCATCGCCCACTGGGGCCCGCGGCCGATGGTCAGCCTTGCGGACCTCGCGAGCGAAAAAGGCCTGACGCTCTAGTTGGACGCTAGGCTGCGTCGACCTTGGCTTTCGGTGCCTTGGTCGATGCGGCCTTTTCGCCCGTGGCCTTGGCCTTCTTGGGCTTCTTCTCGACCGTCGCCTTGCGCGCGGACTTCTCGGCCTTCTTGGCCTCCTTCAGCGCCTTGCGGGCCGCCTTGGCGTCAGCCTTCGCCTGATCGGGCGCCGCGTCTGCAGCCGAGGCCAGGTCGCACAGAAGGTCGAGGAAATTCTCGCGCTTGGCCTTGGGCACCAGCGCCATGATCCGCTTGTCGGCCGCGGCGACCCGGGGCCGTGCCGCCTCGAGCAGGGCCTGACCCTCGGGGGAGAGACGCACCGCCTTTGCGCGCGCATCGATTACCGAGCGTTCGCGCGACAGCAGGCCCTTGGTCGTCATGCGGGCCACGAGATCGGCCAGGGTCGAGCGGTCGATGCCGGTGGCGCGGACCAGATCGGTCTGGGTCAGGCCTTCCTTCACCGAGACAGCCTCCATCACGGCATACTGGCGCTGGGTCGGACCGTCGGGGCCGGCCTCCTCGGCATAGATGTCCAGGGACAGCTGCAGCACCCGGTGCATCAGATGGCTGGGCGAATCCGCCAGCGACCCCGCGCGGCGTGCCTGTTTGCCTGACTTGACCATGATTCAACTCGCCCCGTGCCGTGGACGGAGCATTAACAGCGAGGCTTTACGGTTTGACGACAGTATGTTTGGCCTATCGCCCTTAAGGCTACATGAGGCCGTGGTCGATGGTCTGAAGGGTTTTGCGCTGCTTGAGGCGTTCCCTAGGGCCTACCGCGCGTTGCGCTGCTTGAGGCCGTTTCCTAGGGCCTACCGCGCTTTGCGCTGTTTGAGGTCGTTGCTTGGGGCCTACCGCGCTTTGCGCTGCTCGAGGCCAGGCAGGTTTGATCTAGGGCAGGGTCTCGGGTTCGATCGGGGCGAGGACGTCGGGTTTTTCGTCCGAGACCATGTTGCGCATGATCAGCGGCACCTGGCACAGGCCGAACACGGACGAGGCGATCCACAGCACACCCCGGAAACTGACCCAGACGTCGGCCGGGTCCATGGAGGACCCGATCCTCTCGGTCGCCAGCGTCATCAGGGCCTCGTTGCGGATCACCTCGTTGGTCAGGGCCACGCAGGCGAAATACAGGCCGTAGCGCACGGTCAGGATCCGCCAGGCCCGGTCGTTCACGGGAATGACCGTGCCCAGCAGGGCCTTCAGCGGCTGTTTGCCGAGCCAGGCTCCCCCCAGCAGGGCGACGGCCAGGCTGGCATTCAGCACCGTGACCTTCAGCTTCACGAACAGGTCGTCGTTGAAAACCAGCGTCAGTACGCCAAAGACCAGAGCGAACCCGCCGACCAGCAGGGGCATCAGGGCAAGCCGCTTCTCGACCAGCAGACCCACAGTGATAGCCACCACCGAGCCGCCGACCAGTCCCCAGGTGGCGTGCACCAGCGCCTGATCCCCCGGTACGCCACGCACGCGGAAGAACAGGAAGACGGCGGCAAAGGCGGCCAGTGCGCCGAAGTCGACCACCTGGCGGATCCAGGCGGGATGGCGGGTCGGTGCGGTTTCGGTGCTCACGATCTCAGTCCTCGAGCCCGACCAGCGACCGGGCAAAGGCCCGCGCGTCGAACGGTTGCAGGTCCTCGACCCCTTCGCCCACCCCGATCAGCTTGATCGGAGCATCCGACGCCTGGGCCACGGGCACAAGGACGCCGCCCCTGGCCGTACCGTCCAGCTTGGTCATGACCAGTCCGGACACATAGGCGGTGCGGCCAAAGATCTGTTCCTGGGCCAGGGCATTGCGGCCGACGGTCGCGTCCAGCACCAGCAGGGTCTCATGCGGGGCCTCCGGATCGATCTTCTTCAGCACCCGAACGATCTTGAGCAATTCGTCCATGAGGGCGGACTTGTTCTGCAGCCGTCCGGCGGTATCGATCAGCACGACGTCGAAATTCTCGGCCCTTGCCCGGGTAAAGGCATCGAAGGCCAGCCCTGCGGGATCGGCCCCGTCACGACGGCTCTCGAAATCGGCACCGGCCCGCTCGGCCCAGACCTTGAGCTGTTCGCGGGCGGCAGCGCGAAAGGTATCGGCGGCCACCACCATGACCTTGGCCCCGCGGGCCGTCAGGTCCGACGCGATCTTGCCCAGGGTCGTGGTCTTGCCCGAGCCATTGACCCCGACAAACAGGACGACGAACGGCTTGATGCCCGACCCCAGCGGATCGAACGACGCCTGCCGTGGCAGGAGTTCGGCGGCGACGGCGTCGGCCAGGGCTTCCTTGACCTCGCGGGCATCGGACGTCTTGCCGAACCGCAGGGCCCGGAACCGCTCGACGATCCGGCCCGTGGCTGCAGGGCCGAGGTCGCTTTCGAGCAGATGTTCCTCCAGCCGCTCGAGCGCCGCCTCGTCCAGCGGTTCCTTGACGAAGGTCGAGACGACGGTTTCGGTCATCTGCTGGCTGGATCGTGCCAGCCCGGCGCTCAGCCGCTTGAACCAGCCGGTCTTGGGGGTATCGGTCATGCCGTCAGAAGGCCCTGTTCACGCAGGGCCTCGGCCAGTTCGCCCGGGCCGGTCCACAGACGGGTATAGCCGGCTTCGCCCAGTCGCTGCAGCTCGGTCACCAGGTCGGCGCGGGGAGAGGCTGCAAACCGGGCATCGAAGCCCACACCGTCCTCGCTGATCCGGACCATCGGCCGGCCGGTCTCCATCCGGTGCAGGAACCCTTCGGCCAGGACGGAGGCGCGGTCGCCCAGCAGTCCCGTCTCGACCGTCAACCCGGCCTGGACCAGACGTTCGGTACCCCGTCCGGCCGCAAACGGCGACGGGTCCAGACAGGCCACCACCACCCGGGCGACGCCGGCCTCGGCCAGGAAATGCGCACAGGACCGCCGGCCGGACGACCGCGCGCCGCACGGCTCCAGGGTCACATAGGCGGTGGCACCCACAACGTCGGGTCCGGCAGCGGGTACGGCCTGTTCCTCGGCATGGGGCCGCCCGCCGGCAGCGGTTGCCGCCTCGGACAGCACCCGGCCATCCTTGACAATGACACAGCCCACGGCTGGGTTGGGCCAGGTCTCGCCCATGGCCCCCAGTGCCAGATCGATGGCGCGCGCCATGAAGCCGGCGTCGGTGTCGGGAGCGGTCGTCACGCGAGGGCCGGCAGGGCGGTGGCCCGCCCCTCGTCCAGATAGCGGGCAGCGGTTGGCTTCAGATTCGCGTCCAGATCAATCTCCAGCGGATTGCCGGTCGGGATTTCCACCTCGACGATGCGGTCGTCGGGCACGGCAAAAAGATGTTTGACGATGGCCCGGAGGGAGTTGCCGTGCGCCACGATCAGAACATCCTCCCCGGCCTTCAGGCGCGGCGCGATCGAGGCATCCCAGTAGGGGAGAACGCGGTCCAGCGTGGTCTTCAGGCTCTCGGTGTCCGGGATGGGCTGGCCGGCATACAGCGGATCCTGGGCGAAATCCCATGCGTTGCCGCGCTCCATGGGCGGTGGCGGAATGTCGTAGCTGCGACGCCAGACACGAACCTGGTCTTCACCGTGCTTTTCCGCCGTCTCGGCCTTGTTGAGCCCGGTCAGGCCGCCGTAATGCCGCTCGTTCAGCCGCCAGTCCTCGACAATGGGAATGTCGGACAGTCCCGCAGCCTGCAGGGCCAGGGCTCCGGTCCGGCGGGCCCGCTTCAGGACCGAGGTGAACATGACGGCCGGCCGGAACCCGGCCTGCGCAATCCGCTCGCCACCCAGTCTGGCCTCGGCCTCGCCCTGGGCTGTCAGGTCGACATCGACCCAGCCGGTGAAGCGGTTTTCGAGGTTCCACTGGCTCTGGCCATGGCGAAGCAGGATCAATCGAGGCACGGGCGTCTCCGCAGACAGTCTCAGAGCCCTCTCGCCTATGCCGCACCTGCGAGGGGGTCAAGTTCGGCGGGGCCCGCGTCAGCCGATTGGTCACGCTGGCGTAGAGCGTCCGGCGGCGCTAGACGATCCGCCACAGCGACCAGAAACGGCATCAGGAAACGACCATGCGCGAGATTCACCACTTCATCGACGGCGCGAGCTTCACCGGGACCTCGGGCCGTTTCGGCGATGTCATGAACCCCAACACCGGCGAAGTGCAGGCGCGCGTCCAGCTGGCGACCGAGGCCGAGATGGATCGCGCCGTCCAGGCCGCCCAGACCGCCTTCGAGGGCTGGTCCTCGACCAATCCCCAGCGCCGGGCGCGGGTGATGTTCGAGTTCAAGCGGCTGGTTGAGGCCAATATGGACGACCTGGCGGAAATGCTGTCGGCCGAACACGGCAAGGTGATCGCGGATTCCAAGGGCGACATCCAGCGTGGGCTGGAGGTAATCGAGTTCGCCTGCGGCATCCCGCATGTGCTCAAGGGTGAGTACACCCACGGTGCCGGCCCCGGGATCGACGTCTATTCGATGCGTCAGCCGCTCGGCGTCGTCGCGGGTATTACCCCGTTCAACTTCCCGGCCATGATCCCGATGTGGATGTTCGGCGTCGCCATCGCGGTGGGCAACACCTTCATTCTGAAACCGTCGGAGCGCGACCCGTCGGTGCCGGTCCGCCTGGCCGAGCTGATGATGGAGGCGGGGGCTCCGGCGGGCGTCCTGAACGTCGTCCATGGCGACAAGGTCGCGGTCGACTCCATCCTGACCCATCCCCTGGTCCATGCCATCAGCTTCGTCGGTTCGTCCGACATCGCCCACTATGTCTACCAGACCGGTGCCGCCAACCATAAGCGGGTCCAGGCCATGGGCGGGGCCAAGAACCACGGCATCGTCCTGCCTGACGCCGACATGGACCAGGTGATCAAGGATCTGTCGGGGGCGGCTTATGGCTCGGCCGGCGAACGCTGCATGGCCCTGCCGGTCGTGGTTCCGGTCGGCAAGAAGACGGCCGACGAACTGCGCGAGCGGATGGTGGCGGAGATCCCGACCATGCGGGTCGGCATCTCGACCGACGCCGGAGCCCACTACGGCCCGGTCGTCACGGCCCAGCACAAGGCCCGGGTCGAGGCCTGGATCGAGACGGGGGTTCAGGAGGGAGCCGAGCTGGTCGTCGACGGCCGAGGCTTCAACCTTCAGGGCCACGAGAAGGGCTATTTCATCGGCCCGTCGCTGTTCGACCACGTCACGCCCGACATGAGCGCCTATCAGGAAGAGATCTTCGGACCCGTGCTGCAGATCGTGCGCGCTGCCAGCTTCGAAGAGGCGCTTAGCCTGCCCAGCAAGCACCAGTATGGCAATGGCGTCGCCATCTTCACCCAGAACGGCCGTGCGGCACGCGACTTTGCCGCCCGGGTCAATGTCGGCATGGTCGGGATCAACGTCCCGATCCCGGTGCCGGTCGCCTATCACACCTTCGGTGGCTGGAAGCGCTCGGCGTTCGGCGACACCAACCAGCACGGCATGGAGGGTGTGAAATTCTGGACCAAGGTCAAGACCATCACCGCCCGCTGGCCGGACAGCGACCTGGAACACGCGGATTCGTCCTTCGTGATCCCGACGATGGGGTGACGCCTCAACGCCGCGTTCGCGCCCCAGGTGTTCGGGGGCGACGACGGCAAGGTTTTGGCGTTAGGCTCCGGTATCTGTGGATGCCGGAGCCAACTGCCGCATGCGTCGCTTTCTGATCTGGACCCTGCTGGCCGCAGTCGTGGGCGTCGCGCTCGCGGCGGGGGGCTTCTGGGCCTACTGGTCGATGTACGCTCGGTTCCAGCCGGTGACGATCACCCGGAACCAGGCCGAGATCCAGCTGCTGCTCGATGCTTCGCCCTATCTCTCGGCCGAGCGGGGCGGGGTGCCGATCTGGATCGTCGGCTATCGCGACAGCGCAGTCACCCAGGCCTTTGCAGGAGCCGAAGCCGACCGGTTGCGCGCCGGAGGCATCGAGCCGCGGATCGTGCTGTTTGCCCGCCCTGATCGCGACGGCGTGGCCCAGTCCACCGCCGCCGAACGCGCCACCATCGCCGAGCTCTGGCTGAGTCGGGACTGGGCTCTGTATGAGCGCTGGATGGCCACCTCGCCGGCCAACTGGACCGCCGCAGGCCTGCCGGCCGCCGATGACAATGCTGTGCGCATGGGGGTGGTGGAAAGTTCGCGCGAAATGTCGTCGGAACTGTCAGCCTTGCTGAGGGACGCGGGTGTCCCGACCCGTTGGCCACTGGTTCTCTGGCGCGATCCGCGCGGTTTCCTGAAGGCCTGCGCGTGCTCGGACCGTCGCGCCTGGCCCTTCATCGAAGATGACCTCGGCGTGGCCGTGCGCCGTGCGCCAGCGGCCGCACAGCCACTGGAAACGCCGACAAGGGTGGAGGGCCTCGAGGGGCCGCCCGTCGCTGCGGACACCGGTCCCGGCACCCGGCCCTATCCGAAGCTGGAGGATATCCTGCCCGCGCCCGAACCCCGCTACGAGAGGCCCTCGGCACCAGCCATAACACCGCGAGCGCCGGTCGAGCCCGCCCCGACCGCTCGCGCGCCTGCCACGCCCGCGGCTGCGCCGGTCGCCCGCCCGACCCCGGCCGAAAAGGCGCCGGCGGCTCCGGGCCGCCGCCCGCCCGAGGCTCAACGTCAGGACGAGACGACCTTCTTCTGACCTCTATATCGTGGATCCTCGGGTCGATCGCTGAACGCATGGCATTCCGGATCCCGATTGCCTGAGGTTCGAAACGGCTTTGCGCGTCAGAAAAGCCGGTCGCAGACCGAGATCAGACGCTCGACGTCCTCGGGATCCTGATACAGGCCGAAGCCGAAACGGATGGTTTCGTCACGCACATCGGTGACCACATTCGCCTCGAGCAGCCGCGCGCGCCAGGCCTGGGCGTCGGGATGTTTCAGCGCCATGAACCGGGCCCGGTGGCCATTGCCGACGACGGGGTTGATCACGGTCGCCTCCGACAGACGCCCGACTTCCCCACCGTCCAGCGCGGCCTGGAAACGGGTCTGCAGACCGTGCGCATGGGCCGAAATCGAGGCGGTATCCAGCCCCTGCTCCTCCAGCATCCGCCGCACGCCATTGAACCGGTACAGGGGCGTGGCATCGAAGGTGGCACCCCAGAACCGGCCGGCGTCACCCCGGTACTGGACCCCCTCGGGCGGGCCCATCAGATTGCCGAACTCGGCAAACCAGCCTGTCACCACGGGCCTTTCGCAATAGCCGTGCGGCGCATGCAGCAGGCCCGCACCCTCGCCGGTCATGGCGTATTTGTAGCCGCCGGTGACATAGAAGATCCGGTCGGCAACGGCCGAGAGGTCTGTCGGCGTCGCCATGAACCCGTGATAGCCATCGACGATGACCCAAGGCCCTGCCGGATCGGCGAGGTCCGCCAGGGCTTCGAGGCACCCGATTTCCTGGCCCGTCTTGAAGAAGACCTGGCTGACCACGATGGCGTCGTACTCGCCGCCGGTCGCGGCGGCGACGAAGCGATCGTCGAACGTCTCGAAGGGCTCCAGGGGGACGCGCGTGACGACGGCCTCGCCCGCCTCTTCCCAGCGCTCGGCCTGGCGGCGGAAGGCATGAAACTCGCCGTCCGTGGTCAGGATGCGGATCGGCCTGTGCTCGAATCCCGAGAACAGGCGGATCAGGAAGTCGTGGGTATTGGGGGCGAAGACCACGGTCTCGGGATCAGGCAGGCCCAGTTCAGCGGCGACGTGTTTCTGTGCCTCGGGCACCACCTCGCCAAAGATCAGGTCCCATTTTCGGTCCGCGAAATGGTTCGCCTCGACCCAGGCGCGTACCTGCCCGTCGAACGAGGCGTCCGGCCAGAGATGGTGGCTGTGCGCCGCAAAATGCAGTCGCTCCGGAGCCAGGCCGAGCGCACGCGAGAAGAGGGGTTTGTAGGACATTCAGCCTCTGGCTCTCAAACGGCCTTATCGGCCTCGTCAGGTCTCAACGCCTGTGTGCCGCTTTAGACCAGCGCCCCGTGGCAGTGCTTGAATTTGCGGCCCGACCCGCACGGACAGTCGGCATTGCGCGAGGTGCGCTCCCACCCGACCGGCAGGGCATCCACCGGCAAGCGCGAGCGGGCGTCGCCGTCCAGCCCGCCTTCCGGCAGTTGTGAACGCGGATCGGCCATTTCGTTGACGCCGGTGCCTGGATTCAGGTGGATTTCCTGGAACTCCGGCATCTCGGGCGGCGGCTGGAAGCGGAACTCGACGGTCATCAGCCAGCGCGTCACATTGTGCCGCAGGTCGTGCAGCAGGGTTTCGAACAGGTTGAAGGCTTCGGTCTTGTATTCGTTCAGCGGGTCGCGCTGGCCATAGCCGCGCAGGCCGATGACCCCGCGCAGATGGTCCAGATGAACCAGGTGCTCGCGCCAGCTCATGTCGATCTGCTGCATCAGGAACTGCTTCTCCAGCCCCCGGGTCTGGTCGGCACCGATCATCTCGAGACGCTCGACCGCGCGGGCCTCGGCGGCGGCCTGAAGCCGTTCCTCGACCTCCTCGTTGGACACGCCCTCCTCGGCGGCCCAGTCGTGGAGTGGCAGGTCCAGACCCAGGGTCGACTTCACCTTCTCGTCCAGTCCGTCGATGTCCCACTGCTCGGCATAGGCCTTGGGCGGCATGTAGCGGTCGACCAGATCGCGGATCACGTCCTGGCGGAACTCGCCGACGAGTTCGGATAGATCGGTCGAGTCCATGAACTCCTGGCGCTGCTCGAATACGGCCTTGCGCTGGTCGTTCACGACGTCGTCGTATTTCAGCAGGTTCTTCCGGATGTCGTAGTTCCGGGTCTCGACCCGCTTCTGGGCCGTCTCCACGGCGCGGTTCAGCCATGGGTGCGAGATCGCCTCGCCCTCCGCCACGCCGAACTGGCGCATGATGGCATCCAGCCGGTCTCCGGCGAAGATGCGCAACAGGTCGTCCTCGCAGCACAGGAAGAATTTCGAGGTGCCGGGGTCGCCCTGGCGGCCCGTACGGCCACGCAGCTGATTGTCGATCCGGCGGCTTTCGTGACGTTCCGTGCCCAGCACGAAGAGTCCGCCCGCAGCCAGCGACTTCTCGCGCTGCACGGCGATGTCGGCCTTGAGACGGGCCTCTTCGGCGGCGAGCATCTCGGGCGTGACCTCGACGGCCATGTTGCGCTGATCCAGCCGGTATTTCTCCAGCCGCATCTCGAGGTTGCCCCCCAGCTGGATGTCGGTCCCGCGACCGGCCATGTTGGTGGCGATCGTCACCGCACCGGGCAGGCCGGCGTCGGCGACGATGAAGGCTTCCTGCTCGTGCTGACGCGCATTCAGCACGGAATGCGGTATCCCCTTGCCGCGAACGTATTCGATGTCGAACGCCTCGTCGCCGACCTTGGCGGCCTCCTTCTCGCGACCGACGTATTCGGGCTTGGGCTTGCGAGAGACCTCGACCTCATAGTCGATGGTGTTCAACAGGGCGGACAGGCTCTCTGATTTCTCGATCGAGACGGTGCCGACCAGGATCGGCTGGCCCTTCACGTGGCATTCGGCGATCTGCTTGGCGATCGCCACGTTCTTCTCGGCATAGGTCCGGTAGACCTCGTCGTCGAAATCGATGCGCTGGATCGGCCGGTTCGTCGGCACCTCCAGCACGTCCATCTTGTAGATATCGAGGAACTCCTGCGCCTCGGTCGCCGCAGTCCCGGTCATGCCGGACAGCTTTTCGTACAGGCGGAAATAATTCTGGATGGTCACCGAGGCCAGGGTCTGGTTCTCGGGCATGATCTTGACGTCCTCCTTGGCCTCGATGGCCTGGTGGAGGCCCTCGGACAGGCGGCGGCCGGTCATCATGCGGCCGGTGAATTCGTCGATCAGGACGACCTCGCCGGCCTTGATGATGTAGTCCTTGTCACGGGTGTAGAGGGTGTTGGCGCGCAGCGCCTGGTTGGTGTGATGGACCAGGCTGATGTTGGCGGCGTCATAGAGGCCAGTGGTGTCCTCGGCGAAATGCCCGCCCTCCTCGAGCAGCTGCTCGATCCTTTCGGAGCCCAGCTCGGTCAGCAGGGCCTGGCGCTGCTTTTCGTCCAGGTCATAGGTGGCGGGGTCCTTGATCAGTTCCTTCACGATGCCGTCGACGATCTTGTAAAGATCGGAGCGGTCCTCGGTCGGGCCCGAGATGATCAGTGGCGTTCGCGCCTCGTCGATCAGGATGGAGTCGACCTCGTCGACGATCGCGAAATTGTGCGGGCGCTGCACCATCTCTGTCCGGTCATAGACCAGGTTGTCGCGCAGATAGTCGAAGCCGAACTCGTTGTTGGTGCCATAGGTGATGTCGGCCGCATATGACATCTGGCGCTGACCGGACGACAGGCCGTTGACGATGACCCCGACTTCCATGCCGAGGAACCGGTAGACCCGGCCCATCCATTCGGCATCGCGCCGGGCCAGATAGTCGTTGACGGTGATGACGTGGACGCCCTTGCCGGTCAGCGCATTGAGATAGGCGGGTGCAATGGCGACCAGGGTCTTGCCCTCGCCCGTGCGCATCTCGGCGATACCGCCCTCGTTCAGGATCATCCCGCCGGCCAGCTGCACGTCGAACTGGCGCATGCCCAAGGCGCGCTTGGACCCCTCACGGGCGACCGCAAAGGCCTCGTTGAGCACCTTGTCGAGAGTCTCCCCGCCTGCCAGCCGGTCACGGAACGACTGTGTCATCATGCGCAGTTCGTCGTCCGACAGGGCGGCGAATTTGGGCTCCAGCGCATTGATCTGCTGAACCCGACCCATGAAGTCCTTGACCTTGCGGTCGTTGGAAGAGCCGAAGAGTTTCTTGGCAAAGCCGAGCATGAAGGTTCCGGTGGCGGTCGAGCGTCTGACGGCTCTGGTACAGGGTCCGGGCGTCGGCCCGGGTGGCGGCGTCTGATGCGCCGCACGAGAGGCTGACACCGGCGGCGGCCCCGCGTTCGCCACTGGCGCTGCAAGGTCCGCGCGGACGATCGAAAACCGCTCGACTTGGGCGCAGGCGGGACTTAAGCACCGACCCTACCCCTGTCAACGCGAGGGCCTTTGGCCCTTCGGGCTTTCGGGTCTCTCCAGTCGGACGGAGCGCCCGGTGCGACCCCCAAAAACCCGCCTGTTTCCCCTCCTGTTCGTTGCCGTTGTGATGCTGTCGGCCTGTGGTCAGGGATCGCGCCGCGAGGCGGCCCCCGAGCCGGATGACACCGCCGTTGCCCGGGTGCAGGACCAGACCCTGTGGGCCTCCGACGTCCGGCGCGAGGCTGTCGCCCAGGGCCTGATCGGCGAGGATGAACCTCTGGATGTCACCAGCGACCTGTTCCGGCGTGTTCTTGATGAAGTGATCGACCAGAAGCTTCTGGCAGCAGAGGCCGAGCGCCGGGGGCTCGATAATGCGGCCCTGGCACAGCGGCGGCTGGAAGCGACCCGCCAGCGAATTCTCGGTGACATGCTGGTCGAGAGCGTCGTCGATGGCGCGATCTCCGACACGGCGGTCGAGACCCTGTACCGGGAACAGCTGCGTCTGGCCCGGGGATCGGAGGAGGTTCGGTTCCGGCTGATTCTCACGGCGACGAAGCCCGAGGCCGATGCCGTGATCGGCATTCTGGGGCAGGGGGCTCTGTTCGAGGCTGTCGCCGCCGAACGCTCGATCGACGAGGCGACGCGGTTTTCAGGCGGCGACCTGGGCTATGCCACTCTGGATGTGGTGCCGGAGGCATTCGCCAATGCGCTGCGCGACGCCCCCACGGGCGCGACGGTCGGTCCGGTCCAGACCACCGGCGGCTGGGCCGTCCTGCGGGTCGAGGACCGGCGCACCGAGGCGCCGCCGACGCTGGAGCAGGCACGGCCCCAGATCGTTCGATATCTGACCTATGAGCGGGTAAGACAGCTGCTGGAGCAGCTAAGAGGCAAGGCCGATGTCGACGTCCTGATCGAAACCGGCAATCCTGAACCCCGACCGAACCGTCCCTCCGCTTCCGTTCCTGCTCGAAAGGCCGCTGCATGAGCCGTGAATCGACCCCGCCACCCCGCGTTTCGACCGGACAGAAGATCGAGCATGCCCTCGAAAAGGCCCTGGATCCCTTCGCCTCCGCGCTGAAACGGGCGACGCAGGCTCCGGCTGCAGCAGTGGCGACGCCTGCTGCTCCGGGCAAGCCAGGTCTGGCCGTCTCGCCCCTTGCTGTTCCCTTTCCGACGATTCCGCCGATAGGCGGCGTCGAGATCGCGACCGCGCGGGCGGGCTTCTACAAGCACGAACGCGATGATCTGGTGGTCTTCCGCTTCGCCCGCGGCACGACCTGCGCGGGCGTCTTTACCCGCCACAAGATCGGCTCGGCACCGGTCGACTGGTGCCGCCGACAGCTGGACAGCGACGGCGGGGGCGACGATGTCCGGGCGCTGGTCGTCAACGCCGGTTGCGCCAACGCCTTCACCGGCAAGCCGGGGGCCGACGCGGCACGACGGACGGCCTCGGAGATCGCCAAACGCTTCGGCTGCCGACAGCGAGACGTGATGCTGGCCTCCACAGGCGTGATCGGGGTGCTGCTCGATGACCGCAAGATCGCAGCCCGCCTCGGGGAGATCGAGGCGCGGATGGATGCCGACACCCATCCGACCGAGCAATGGGCGGGTGCCGGTCGGGGCATCATGACGACCGACACCTTCCCCAAGGGGGCCTATGCCGAGTGCGAGATCGAGGGGTTCAGGGTACGTCTCGCTGGCATCGCCAAGGGCTCGGGCATGATCGCGCCGGACATGGCGACCATGCTCGGGTTCATCGTCACGGACGCCGCGATCGCACCGCCGGTCCTGCGGGCGCTGCTGGGTCTGCATGTCCGCACCACCTTCAACAGCGTAACGGTGGACGGCGACACCTCGACCAATGACACCTGCCTGCTGTTCGCGACCGGTGCGTCGGGCGCGCCGCGCATCGGGCGAGTCGGCGACCGCCGGCTGAAGGGGTTCAGCGAGGCGCTGGAGAGGATCATGCTGGATCTCGCCCACCAGCTGGTGCGCGATGGCGAGGGCGCGACGAAATTCGTCAAGGTGACCGTGGATGGTGCCGCGAGCCCGGCTTCGGCCCGGAAGCTGGCCAAGTCGATCGCCGACAGTCCGCTGGTCAAGACCGCCATCGCCGGTCAGGACGCCAACTGGGGGCGGGTCGTGATGGCGGTCGGCAAGACCGAGGAACCCGTCAACCGCGACCATCTCGCGATCAAATTCGGCCCGCATCAGGCCGCCATCGACGGCGCACCGTCACCGACCTACGACGAGGCCAAGATGACGGCCTATATGAAGAATTCCGAGATCGACATCTTGGTGGACGTCGGTGCTGGCCGGGCCTCGGCCACAGTCTGGACCTGCGATCTGACCAAGGGCTACATCGAGATCAACGGCGACTACCGGTCCTGAGCCCGTCCTCCCCGAGGCGCAATGCCCGGGGAGGACGGCCGGGCGTCAGCCCTTGGCCCAGACGCCGAATGGATCGCTCCAGCCCAGGCCCATGGCCTCGGCGACGGCCGGGTAGGTGATCTCGCCCTTCAGGACGTTCAGCCCACGCGCCAGATGCGGATCCTTGCGCAGGGCTTCCAGACCGTGATCGGCCAGGGCAAGGCCGAACGGCAGGGTCGCGTTGTTCAGGGCTTCCGACGAGGTGCGCGGCGCGGCACCCGGCATATTGGCCACGCAGTAGTGGACGACGCCGTCGATGACATAGGTCGGGTCTTCGTGGGTCGTGGCGTGGCTGGTCTCGAAACAGCCGCCCTGGTCGATGGCAACGTCGACCAGCACCGAGCCGGGTTTCATCTGTTTCAGGTGCGCCTTCTTGATCAGCTTGGGAGCCTCTGCACCGGGAACGAGAACGGCCCCGATCACGACGTCGGCCTTGACGACCTCCTCGTCGATCGCCCCGATCGAGGAATAACGGGTGATGACCCGGCCGTTGGTGACCTCGTCGATATAGGCCATCCGCGGGATCGAGCGCTCCAGCACGACCACCTCGGCCCCCAGGCCCATGGCCATCCGGGCCGCGTTCAGGCCGACGACACCGCCGCCCAGGACCAGCACCCGCGCCGGGGCCACGCCCGGCACGCCGCAGAACAGCAGTCCCATGCCACCATTGTGCTTGAGCAGGGTCTCGGCTGCCGAGAAGACCGCGATCCGCCCGGCGACTTCCGACATCGGGGCCAGCAGCGGCAGGCCACCACGGGCATCGGTCACGGTCTCATAGGCGATGGCCGCGCATTTCGAAGCCATCAGGCCCTTGGTCTGTTCGGGATCCGGAGCCAGGTGCAGATAGGTGTAGAGAATCTGGTCCTCGCGGAGCATTTCCCACTCGACCTTCTGCGGCTCCTTGACCTTCACGATCATGTCCGCGTTGGCAAAGATGGTCGGTGCGTCGGCAACGATGGTCGCGCCGGCGCGGGTGAAATCGTCATCCGTGAAGCCGGCCCCGAGACCCGCTCCGGTCTCGACCGAGACGGCGTGTCCGCGGGCGACATACTCGCGCACAGCTGTCGGCGTCAGGCCGACGCGGTGTTCGTTCTTCTTGATTTCCCTGGGGACGCCGACGCGCATGGTGATCTTCCCTGTTGACGGGCCTGCTCATGGACCGGCGGGCCGCTGTATCGCGGCATTCTAGCGTCTCGCGGATCGCAGGTTCCTGTTCATTTGCGCGACTGAACGCCGTAAACTCGCAGAACCTGTTTGAAAGACGCCCCATGCAGACCGTTTCCGCCGTGACGCTCGACGCCATCGACAGAAAGATGCTCCGTGCCCTTCAGCACGACGGGCGGATCACCAATGCCGATCTGGCGAAGACAGTGGCCCTGTCCGAAAGTGCCTGCCTCCGCCGCCTGCGGGCGCTGGAGGCTGCGGGCGTGATCGATCACTATGCCGCCATCATCAACGAGCGGTCTGTCGGACTGCCGATCTGTGTCTTCGTGACCGTGACCTTGTCGTCCCAGGCCGAGAGCACCCTGACGGCCTTCGAGACTGCCATCGCCACCGTGCCCGAGGTTGTCGAATGCTATCTGATGACGGGCGGCTCCGACTATCTGCTGAGGCTTGTGGTGCGCGATGTCGACGACCTCGAACGGGTCCACGCCAAGGCCCTGACAACCCTCCCGGGCGTGACCCGGGTCAGCTCCAGCGTGGCCATGCGGACGGTGGTCAAGCGCGGCGCGCTTCCCGTTTGATCGGTCCAATCTCGTGGCGCACCCGTGACGGGCGACGCGGGTGCGTGCGGTTCAAAGGGCCTACTTCAACGCCAGTGTCACCGATTTGATGTTCACATATTCGTCGATGCCGTGGGTCGAGCCTTCGCGGCCGTAGCCGGACTGCTTGACCCCTCCAAATGCGGCGACGGCCGTAGACATCAGGCCGGTGTTGACGCCGCACATGCCCGCTTCAATGCGTCGGCTGACCCGCATGGCCCGGTCGAGGTCCCGGGTGAAGATGTAGGAGGCCAGGCCGAACTCGCTGTCATTGGCCTTTGCCAGAACCTCGTCCTCGGTGTCGAAGGGGAAGACGGGGATCAGGGGGCCGAACGTCTCCTCGTGGCGGAACATCTCGTCATCCCCGCCCAGCGTTACGGTCGGGGTATAGAACCGGCCTCCCAGGGCATGGCGCTCGCCGCCCGTCAAAACCCGACCACCCGACGCCCTGACACGGGCCAGATGGTCCTCGACCTTGGTCAGCGCCTTATCCTCGATCAGGGGGCCGACCTTGACGCCCTCTTCGAAGGCCGGCCCGACCTTGATCTCCGCGACGGCAGCCGAGAGTTTTTCCGCATAGGCGGCGGCAATGCTGGCATGGGCATAGACGCGGTTGGGGCAGACGCAGGTCTGGCCGGCATTGCGGAACTTGGCCTTGATCGTCTCGGCCACGGCCAGGTCCAGATCGGCGTCCTCGAACACGATCAGCGGGGCGGACCCGCCCAATTCGAGCGACAGCCGCTTGAGCGTCGGCGCGCACTGTTCGGCCAGCTTCGCGCCGACCCCGGTCGAGCCCGTGAACGACAGTTTGCGGATCAGCGGAGACCGCGTCATGGCCCCGCCGATCGCGGCGGCGTCGCCCGTGACGATGCTGAGGGCGCCCTTGGGAAGACCCGCCTCATAGGCCAGTTCCGCCAGAATGATGGCCGAGAATGGCGTCTGGGATGCAGGCTTGACCACGGCTGTACACCCCGCGGCGAACGCCGGTCCCAGCTTGCGCGTCAGCATGGCGGTCGGGAAGTTCCAGGGCGTGATCAGGGCGCAGGGACCAACGGCCTCGCGGTAGGTCAGGATCAGATGGCCAAGCGGGCTGTCATGGGTCTCGCCGATCAGCCGCTCGGCCTCGCCGGCAAACCATTTCAGGAAGCTGTTGGCATAGGTCACCTCACCTTTGGCTTCCTCGAACGGCTTGCCGTTCTCGAGCGCCATCAGGGCGCCGAGTCCGTCAAGATTGGCATCGATCAGCCGTGCCCACTCCCGCAGGAAGGCCGCCCGCTTGTGGGGGTCGGAGCGCGACCAGTCGGCAAAGGCAGCGTGGGCGGCCTGGATCGCCTCCTCGGTTTCGGCCACGCCGAGGTTGGGGATGTGGCCGATGATCTCGCCGGTCGCGGGGTCGTCCACGGCGATCGCGTCTGAGCCGGCTCCTACGGGTCTGCCCGCGATCAGGGCGTGCTGGCGAAGCAGCTTCAGGCCGGCGGCCTTGGCGGTGGTGTTCATGACGACTTCCCTGGACAAGACCTGTGGCGCTTCAACGCTCATTCGCCGATGGTGTTCAGGTCCCGACCGCGGGTTTCCGGCAGAAACAGCAGGGCGACCACAGCGGCGACAGCGGTAAAGCCGAGCGAATACCACAGGCCGAAATAGATGTTCCCTGACCAAGCCACCAGCGCAAAGCTGGCCGCCGGAAGCAGTCCCCCGACCCATCCCGTCCCGACGTTGTAGGGCAGGCTCATCGCCGTATAGCGCACCCGTGTCGGGAACAGTTCGACCAGGGCGGCTGCCTGGGGACCATAGACAGCGGTCGCTGCGACCATGAACACCAGGAGAATGCCGAACACGGCCAACAGATTGATCCGTTCCGGATCGGCCCTGGCGGGGTAACCGGCCTCTGTCAGGGCAGCCTTCACCCGGGTATCGACGTCGGTCTTCGCGGTCTTGAGTGCAGCGGGGTCAAGGCCGGCACCCTCGACCGATGAAATGGACACCGATCCCACCCGCACTTCGGCAAGGGTGCCTGCAGGAGCCGCAACGTTGTCGTAGCTTACGCCGGCATTGGACAGAACATTCTTGGCCAGGTCGCATGAAGAGGCAAAGGCAGTCTTGCCGACCGGATCGAACTGGACCGCACAGGTGTCCGGGTCTGCGATCACGGTCACCGGCGAGGTGGCCTGAGCCTGAGCCAGAGCCGGATTGGCCGCGCGTGTCAGGGCGTGGAACCCCGGGAACACGGCAATCAGGAACAGGATCATGCCTCCCACCATGACCGGCTTTCTGCCGATCCGGTCCGAAAGCCAGCCGAAGAAGACGTACAGCACGGCGGATGCCACAGTGATCGCAAGGATCAGCCCATCCACGGTCGCAACTTCGATCTTGAGCACCCGCTCCATGAAAAAGCGCGTGTAGAAATAGCCCGCGTACCAGACGGCCCCCTGGGCAAACATGATGCCGACCAGAGCAATCAGGACATATTTGCCGACCTTCCAGGTCGCGAAGCTCTCGCGGAAGGGGGCCTGGCGCTCGGTGCTTTCGGCGACCATCCGCTTGAAGGCCGGACTTTCGTGCAGCTTGAGCCGGATCCACAGCGAAATCACCAGCAGGAAGAAGGACAGCAGGAACGGGATTCGCCATCCCCATTCATCGAAGGCTTCGACCCCCAGGACCGCCCGCGTGATCAGGATGACGCTCAGTGCCATGATCAGGCCGATGGCGGCCGTGGTCTGGATCCAGCCCGTCAGGAAGCCGCGTTTCTTCGGTGGAGCGTGTTCGGCGACGTAGATCGCGGCTCCGCCATACTCTCCGCCGAGGGCAAAACCCTGAACGATGCGGAGAAAGATGAGCAGAACCGGAGCCAGGATGCCGATCTGTCCATAATCCGGCAGCAGACCGATCGCGACCGTGGCTATTCCCATCAAGGTGATGGTGACGAGGAAGGTCGTCTTGCGCCCGGTCTTGTCGCCGAACCAGCCGAACACGAGTGCACCGAGGGGCCGGACGACGAACCCGACACCGAAGGTCAGCAGAGCCAGGATGTAGCTCGTTGCCTCACCCACATCGGCATAGAAATGCCGGGCGATAATGGTCGTCAGCGACCCGAAGATGAAGAAATCATACCACTCGAAGGCCGTGCCCGCCGCCGATGCGCCAACGACCGTCCTGAGACCCGGACCCTCGCCCACGGTCTGGGCCTGTGCAGGCTCGCTCATCGATTTTCTCCCCTGGACGCGGCATCTCCGGCGCGCTTTTGCGGATCAGCCTAGCGGGGGTCAAGCGGTGGGGGAAGCTTGGGTCCAAAACAGCGAGAACCCTGTCGACCGGGGGGGTGCCGACAGGGTTCTCTAGCCTCGACCCCCACGCAAGGTGGTCGATAAACCGGGGCGGTCGCAGTTCGACCGCCCGATGACGCAGGCTTTAGTTCTTGGCGTCGTTTGCGGCACCGGTCACGGCGGAGCCAACGGCCTGGGTGTCGCGGCCTGCGCCGGCGATGGTGTTGCAGGCAGCCGTCGACAGGGCAGCGGCGGCAACGACGAGGATCAGGATTTTACGCATGTTAACTCTCCGGGAAAGCGAGGCGATTTCGCCATTCTTGCGGTCGATCAACGCGATACTGCTCCGGAGGTTCCAGAGACATCGTGTGGATCGGTCGGCGTGAGGGCTTCCGGGGTCGCAAAGACCAGTCGTGCGATCGTACCGCCGCAGGGTGCCGGGATCAGTTCGGCCGAGCCTCTCAGCTGTTTGGCGAACGCCCCCATCAGGGTTCGGCCCACGCCACCGGAGTCCGCGGCCTGGTCGGGACCGGGACCGTTATCCTGCACTTCCAGCACGCTTGTCTCTCCCTCGACGGTGAAGCGGACCTGCAGATCACCGCCCCGGGTCGCAAAGGCATGTTTCTGGGCATTGGTCACCGCCTCGACCAGCCAGAGGGCCAGAGGCGCCAGCTTGTCGGGATCAACCAGGAGGCTGTCTGCCTGTACCGAACTGGTCACGAGATGGCCGCGGCCAGCCTCGCTGGCCACGAGCTGGCCGATCAGCTCCGTTAGAAAGTCGCGTGCGTCGGCGTGGCGGATATTGTCGCTCTGGTAGAGCGTCCGATAGATCAGGGCCAGGGCCGAAATCCGCTGCCGTGTGTCACCCAGGGCGGCCTTTGCCGGTGCATCCGTCAGCGCCCGCTGCTGCATCGACAGGAGCGAGGATATGATCTGAAGGTTGTTCTTCACCCGATGATGGATCTCGCGCATCAGCGCGTCTTTTTCGGCCAGACCTTCGTTCAGGGCGGCATCCCGGGCCTGAATGGTATCGGCCAGCTCGTCCAGGGTGTTGGCCAGGACGCGGATTTCGGACGGTGCGTTTGCGGCCTGGGTGGGACGGACAGTGAACCGCCCCTTGGCATAGATGGAGGCGACCCGCTCCAGATAGGTCAGCCATCGGATGATGATGCGCTCTGACACCGTCATCACGGCAATGAAGGCCGTCAGCCACGCCGCGAGCGGCATGAGCACCAGGCCGATGGGGTTCAGCCGCGCCCACGACAACCAACCGGGGGCAGGGGCCGAAAACAGGACCTGGATATCGCGACCCGCCAGTGCCGCCACGGCATAGACGCGGTTCTGGCCCGTGCCATCCCGGGCTTCGAAGATGGCGGTTTCGGTAGAACGGGTCTGCTCGATGAAGCTTGGGTCGCCGTCGTTCACGGTCGCAAAGGCGGCCATGTCGGTGGCGGTGAGGATCTGGCCACTGGAGTCCGTGAGCGCCGCTTGCGCGCCAGCCGGCAGGGATGCGTCGTCAACCCTTGGCTGAAGGCTGGCAAGGTCGATCAGACCGACCATTGCGCCGTCGAAGGTGCCCATGGGCCGCTGGGCCCGGACCGCGACGATCAGGGCGGGGTGTTGGGGCACACCAGCGAGGGATCGCACGATGACCGTATCTTCGCCGCCCTTCAGGCGCTCAAACCAGAGCGTATCAGTCACGGAGGCAGACAGACCGGTTTGGGCTTCGGCGCGGCAGACGATCGCCCCGTTCGAACTGATCCGGTAAAGGCCATCATAGCCCTCGAGGCGATCCACCAGCGTTCCGAGACGGGGCCCGCAAAAAGGACCCAGCGATTCCGGGCTCAGGACCGTCAGGACGAGCGTCGCCGAGTCAAGTTTGGCGCGCGCCTCTGTCGCGCTTCGTTCCGCAGCCAGAAGAAGATCCGCCTTGCGCTCGGCCGCCTGTTCTCGAAAATCGCCCCGGGCCTGAAACCCGCCCAGCAGGAGGATCGGCAGGAGGGCCAGAGCCATGGCCATTCCCAGTCTGAACCGGATCCCCCTGAATCGCTGAGGGCCCGGTCTCAGCACGGCAGGCCGCCGCCCTGACGGGCCAGATGCGCGGCCGGACCCGAGCATTTTCAGAACGACCGCGAGCCGCTCAGGCGATCTGCATCGGCCAGGATGGAGCGCATTGCATCCCCGGCGGCACGGCCGTCGCGGGTGTAGCCGCCCCGCTCGAGCGTCGCGGCGAGCGCCTTGCGGGCACGGCTGACGCGGCTTTTGACCGTTCCGACCGCACATTGGCAGATCGCAGCGGCCTCCTCATAGGCGAAACCGCCGGCACCGACGAGGATCAGGGCTTCACGCTGTTCCTCGGGAAGCGTGTTGAGCGCCAGCCGCAGTTCGTCCAGGGCGACGGGTGCCTCCGGATCATCCACGGCGACCAGCGTGCGCTCTGCGGCCTCCTGGTCCAGTTGCGACTGTCGCCATGACCGACGCTTTTCCGAATAGAACTGGTTGCGCAGGATCATGAAGGTCCAGGCCTTCATGTTGGTGCCCATCTGATAGCTGGCCCGGGCATCCCAGGCCTTCATCATCGCATCCTGAGCCAGGTCATCGGCTGCGGTCGGATCGCCGGTCAGGGTGCGGGCGAAGGCGCGCAGATGCGGGATCAGGGTAACCAGTTCGCGTTTGAAACCCGCATCGTCGGCGGAAGGGGGCTTGGGAGGCGCGGGCGCGCGGCCGGCACTCATGTCTTGTCCCCGCCTGACGAACGATCGTCAGCGCGGCGCAGGATGTCGAGAAACTCGTCCGGCACGGGCTCGTTGACCACCTGATCGAACATGTGCCGAAGCTTCACGCCGATCGCCTGCTGCCGCAGGCGCGCTTCTTCCAGGCCGGCCTCTGCCTTGTCGGGCGGGCTGCGCCTGGAGGACTCTGGAGTATCAATCATAAACAAGACCGCCGCCGATATGCTCGCGTTTTCACGCCCCATGGACCCCGTCAACGTGGTGGCCCCGCACGAGTTCCTAGGTTAAGCGCATTTAATGCTCAAGCTTGGGGGTTGTGACAGGGAACCCGGCCATGCTTGTGACGTTCCTGTGCCCACGGGGCCCGCGTGTGCGGGGTTCCAACATGCCTTTTCGGGGATTTTTCTGAATGAGCCTTCTGGCCCGGCTTGCGCCGCATCTGCCTTACGTCCGTCGTTACGCTCGTGCCCTGACGGGCGATCAGGCGACCGGCGACAACTATGTCCGCGTCGCTCTCGAGGCGCTTGCAGCCGGCGAACGGCAGCTGCCTGCGGACATGACCCCGCGCGTGGCCCTCTATCATGTGTTTCACACGATCTGGGTTTCGACCGGTGCCAAGCTGGAGGACGCCAGCGGGCTCGAGGCCCACGACGACGCGTCTCGCCGGCTGATGCGGATCGCACCGAGATCGCGTCAGGCGTTCCTGCTGACGGCGCTCGAGGGCTTCACCCCCTCGGAAGCGGCCCAGATCCTGGGAGCAGATGCCTATGAGGTCGAGCGGCTGATCGGATCGGCGCAGAGCGAGATCGACGCCGAGCTGGCCACCGATGTCCTTATCATCGAGGACGAGGCCATCATTTCGGCAGATATCGAAAGCCTGGTCCGCGAGCTTGGCCACAATGTCACGGGAACCGCCACGACCCACGACGAGGCCGTCGATGCTGTCGCGCGCCACCGCCCGGGTCTGGTGCTTGCCGACATCCAGCTGGCCGATGGCTCATCCGGTATCGATGCCGTGAAGGACATCCTGAAGCGTTTCGACGTGCCGGTGATCTTCATCACCGCCTTCCCCGAGCGGCTGCTGACCGGCGAACGTCCCGAGCCGACCTTCCTGATCACCAAGCCCTTCCAGCCGGAAACGGTGAAGGCCGCGATCAGCCAGGCCCTGTTCTTTCATCCGTCACGCCAGAAGGAAGCCGTCTAGGCTTTCACGAGCCAGCCGGCGGTCGCCTCGCGATCCAGGATATCTTCGTAGCTGGGCCGTGGTCGTACCACGGCCCAGTCTGCGTTTCGGACCAGCACTTCCGGAACCAGGGGGCGGGTGTTGTATTCGCTCGACATGACCGCCCCATAGGCCCCGGCACCGGTGAAGGCGACCAGATCGCCGGGCTGGACCGGGGGCATGGTCCGGTCGCGCGCAAAGGTGTCGCCGGTCTCGCAAACCGGGCCGACGATGTCGTAGCTGACAGCTTCGCCGGACCGGGGTGTCACCGGCACCACCTCGTGGAAGGCGTCGTACATGGCCGGCCGGATCAGGTCGTTCATGGCCGCATCCAGAACCAGGAAGCGCCGTCCGGAACCGTCAGCATCCGCGGCTCTCTCGGTGATCTGGATCACCCGGCTCAGCAGTATGCCGGCATTGGCGGCCAGCAGGCGCCCGGGTTCGAACACGGCATCCACGTCCAGACCGTCAAGCACGCGCGCGGCCATGGCGACATAGTCAGCGGGCGCGGCGGTCATGGCACCGCCTTGATAAGGCACGCCAAGCCCGCCCCCGAGGTCCAGCCGCGACACCTCCAGCCCTTGTTCGCGAAGGGTCATCGTCATCTGGCGCAATAAGACGAACGCGGCTTCCAGCGGGGCCAGGTCGGTGATCTGGCTGCCGATGTGACAGGCAAGCCCGACCGGTCGAACATGGTGCGACGAGGCTGCGCGTGCATAGAGCGCGAGGGCCTCGTCGACCGGGATGCCGAACTTGTCGCCTTCGCCGCCGGTGGTGATCTTGGCATGGCCGCCCGCTCCGACCTTGGGGTTCACGCGGATGGCGATGTCCGGGCAGGCGGCTGACCGTTCAGCGACGACGATCAGCCGATCCAGTTCCGAGGGGCTTTCGACATTGATCTGGCGGACCCCGACATCAAGGGCATAGGCCAGTTCGCCATCGGTCTTGCCGACACCCGAGAACACGATCCGGCTGGCCGGAATGCCGGCCTTCAGGGCGCGGCGAATTTCACCTTCCGAAACCGTGTCAGCCCCGCACCCCAACCGGGCCAGGGTCGCCAGCACCGACACATTCGAGTTGGCCTTGACGGCAAAGGCGATCAGAACGTCGCCGAGCGCCTTGCCGTTGGCCGCCACTGCCTCGGCCAGGACCCGGTAATGCCGTTCGAGCGTTGCGGTCGAATAGACATAGACCGGCGTCCCGACCGTTTCTGCGAGGTCGATCAGCGAGACCTCTTCGGCATGCAGGATGCCGTCTATCGGTTCGAAATGGTTCAACTACTGCGGCTCGCGGTCGGCAGCGCGTCCACCGAACGGGTTTGAAGGGCCACCATCGATCGGTTGCTGGCTCGACGGACGGTTCACCGTCGCCGGGTCTGGAAGCTTGGGGGCCGAGGCCGAGCGTGGCGCGCGCTCGGTCTGGCGCGGTTGAGGGGCTTCGAGCTCGGCCATCCGACCGCAGCCTGCCGTCGCGACGGCGATAAGGGCGAGTGCGCCCAGGGTCATCAGGGTTTTCATCCGAGACGCAACTTCCATTCTGCAATGCGCATCCGGACCTGCTCCGGCGCGGTGCCGCCAAAGCTCTGGCGACTGGCGCAGGAAGCCTCAGGGGTCAGTACCTTGTACACCGCTTCGGTGACGCCGGGCTCCAGCGATTGCAGTTCCTGAATCGGGAGTTGCGCCAAATCCACGCCCAGGGCCTCTGCCCGCTTCACCGCCGCGCCGGTGACATGGTGTGCCCTGCGAAAGGGCAGGTTCAGTTCACGAACCAGCCAGTCCGCCAGGTCGGTGGCCGTGGAATAGCCGGTGCCTGCGGCAGCGCGCATCCGGTCGATGTTCGGGCGAAGCGCGCCGACCATGGCCGTCATGGCTGTCAGGGCCAGATCCAGCGCGTCCATGGCCTCGAAGACCGGCGGCTTGTCCTCCTGCATGTCCTTGGAATAGGCCAGAGGCAGGCCTTTCATCACGGTCGACAGGGCCACGAAGGCGCCCAACACCCGCCCGGTCTTGGCCCGCACCAGTTCGGCGGCATCGGGATTGCGCTTCTGCGGCATGATCGAGGACCCGGTCGTCAGGTCGTCGGGCAGGGTGACGAAGCCGAACATCGGCGTCATCCAGACCACGATTTCCTCGGCCAGTCGCGACAGATGCCCGGCGCAGATCGAGGCGGCCGCAAGGGTCTCCAGCGCAAAATCCCGGTCGGATACCGCATCCAGGCTGTTGGCCATCGGCCGGTCGAAACCGAGTTCGGCCGCCGTCGCATGGCGATCGATCGGGAAGGGCGATCCGGCCAGGGCGGCGGATCCCAGCGGGTTCTCGTTCATGCGGGCTCGCGCATCCGCGAACCGCGAGGCATCGCGGCCGGCCATCTCGACATAGGCCATCAGATGATGCCCGAACGTCACGGGCTGCGCCGTCTGCAGATGGGTGAAGCCCGGCATCAGGTCGCCGGCATGCTGTTCCGCCCGGGCCAGCAGGGCGCGTTGCAGCGCCTGGAGTTGATGGATTGTCCGGTCGCAGGCGTCGCGAACCCAGAGCCGGAAGTCGGTGGCGACCTGGTCGTTGCGGCTGCGCGCCGTGTGCAGACGCCCCGACGGCTCGCCGATCAGCTCGGCCAACCGGGCCTCCACATTCATGTGGATGTCCTCATACTGATCGCGGAACGGAAAGCTGCCGCTTGTGATCTCGCCCTCGATGGTGTCGAGGCCCTCCAGGATCGCGGTGCCGTCTTCGGCCGTGATGATGCCCTGGGCGATCAGCATGCGGCAATGGGCCCGCGACCCCGCCAGGTCCTGAGCCCACAGGCGTTTGTCGACCCCGATCGAGACGTTGATGGCCTGCATGATGTCGGCGGGCTTGGCCGAGAAGCGTCCGCCCCATAGAGACTGGCCGGACGGTGCGGGAGCGGCGTCGGAAGAGGATGACATGGGCAGCTCGAAAAAGACGGTCTGGGCGGGAGTTGCAGCGCTCGCTGTCGCGGCAGTGGCGGCAGCCGCGTGGTTCTACGCACAACAGACGGGCGCGGGCAAAGACTCAGGCGATGACGTGAGGCGTTTTGCGACCGGAGAATTGGCGGAGCTGGCCATCCCGGACGCGGCCGAAGCGGCGACCGACCATCCCTTCCTCGCCCGTGACGGAACCGGGACCCGCCTGTCCGACTTCAGGGGAAAGGTCGTCGTCGTCAATCTCTGGGCCACCTGGTGCGCCCCCTGTCTCGCCGAGATGCCGACACTTGCCGCCCTGTCTCGGCACTATGGCGACAATCCCGAGGTTCTGGTCCTGCCCGTCAGCGTCGATGTGGTGGACCAGCGTGAAAAGGCCGTGGCCTTCATCGACAGCCAGCCGCCGCTCCCCTTCTACAACGACCCGGCATTTCAGCTGCCCTTTGCGTTCGAGGGTCGAGGCGGCATGCCGCAAACCATTCTCCTGGATCGTGAGGGGCGGGTTCGCGCGACCCTGACCGGAGGGGCCGACTGGTCAGGGCCCGATGCGAGAGCCCTGGTGGATGCCTTGCTGGCAGAGCCGGCGGGAATGCCTTCAAAACCCGAAGACTGAAATACGGTGCTCGGGTGACCCTTCGGCCTGAGTGCCACGGAAGACGTCTGGTGCCCGGCCAAACGCTTACCCGTCAAATCACGGCAAGCCGATGAGCGTCCCGGCCTCAAATCTTACCACCGGCCTGCTTCGTATTGCCGCGAGAAACTAGATCCCCTGGTTCGTCTGGCGCATGCGCCAGACGAACCAGGGAGCATGGGCTAAGCCTATTGGCGCTCGTCGGTGGCCGGATTGATTGCGCCCGGACGCCCCTCGGCAGCGGCTTCCGCCTGTTCCGCCTCAAGCTTGCGCGCCGCGTCGCCGGAGACGTCTTCCACAGCCTGGGCAGCCTTCATGGCCCCGCCCTCGATCACCTCACCGGCCTGAGCCGCTCCGTCCACGAGGGCGTCACCGGCTTCGGCCGCAACATCGGCCGTGCGGTCAGCTGCAACCTCGGCATCGGCTTCGGCTGCATTCTGCTCGGACTCTGTGCAGGCCGTGATACCAAAGGACATGGCCATGGCGGCGACGAGGGGAAGGATGGAACGGTGACGATGGGTCATGGGATATGCCTTGCAAAAGAACCGTGGCCGTAAACGCGTGTTGTTCGGCGCGGTTGCGGCCGTGCCGACGTTCTTTTTCGTCCGGGCCACGAGCGAACCGCAGGCCGTTCTTTTCGCCGCCGCCCTGCTGTAACAGAGCGCCATGAGCGAAGCCCTTCCCCGCAAACACAGCCGCGCCGGCCTGTTCCTTCCCTTCATACTCGTCGGACTGGCGCTGGCGGCCTGGACAGGCTGGTGGTTCTGGCTGACCGCCCAGGTCGAGCAGAGGCTGGTCGCCCAGGCAGAGAGCCTGCGTCAGTCCGGCTGGACCGTAGCCTATACGGACATGAGCACGACCGGCTGGCCGTTCCGGACGCGGGTCGAGGTTCGGGACGTTTCCATTGCAGCCCCGTCGACCCATGCGCTGGCCAGTCCGGTCTTCGTGGCCGAGGCCAATGCCTACGCCCCGACCCGCTGGGTCGTGCTTGCTCCGGACGGCCTGACCCTCACACGGGCGGCCAAGGGCAGGGTCGCGGTGCGGGGAGATGCGATCCGCGCCAGCATCCATGGGTTGACCCAGACCTACCCCAACGTCGCGATCGAACTGGCCAACCCCGTGTTCACCGCCCAGCCCGGAGCCGAGGCCTTCCCGATCTCGCGCGCGGATCGTGTCGAATTCTACCTGCGACCGCATCTGGGTCCTGCGGCGGGTGCCGCAATCCCGGCCGATGCGGCAGCGCGGCTGAAGCCCGGTCCAGACAGTGTGGATGTGCTGTTCCGGCTGATCGAGGCCGAGGGGAGGGCCGGGGGGCCGGTTCAGGGCATGGCGCGCAATGGCAAGCTCACGGCCCAGATCGAGACGGTCATTGACGACGCCAGCCGCCTGCGCGGCGCGGACTCCGCCGGGATCTTTGCGGCCTGGACGGCTTCGGGCGGGCGATTTCTGAACACGCGCGGAGAGATTGCGGCCGGTGAAAGTCGCGCGATCCTGTCCAGTCCCAGCCTGTCGGCCGACGCCAATGGACGGTTGCAGGGCAATGTCGCCCTGAAGGCTGACCGCCCGCTCAACGCCCTGGCCGGGCTCGCGCAATCCGGCAGCGCCGGCGTCAACCCGGTCGGTGCGGCAGGGGCGGCGGCGGCCTCCGCAGCCCAGGGTGCGGCAGGAGGCGGCGATGCGGTCGAACTGACGCTGGTCTTCCGAGAGGGCCGCACCTTTCTGGGACCCTTTGCCCTCGCGCCCGCACCCCGGCTGTTCTGATGCTGGTCGAACCGCCCGGCGACGCCCGCCTTCTTGAGCTCGACAGGGCCGTGGTCGAGGCTGTGACAGCCCGCATGCAGGGCGGCGTGCGGACGGGGCCGGATGCCGATGCCATCGCGCTGCGGTCCCTTCTGGGCCCGAACGTAGCGCCGTCGGCCCGGGCGGCGGTCAGGGCCGTGCTGGGCCGGATCGACGCCGCGACGGGGGACGCGATCACGGCCTGTGGCCCGCTCGCGGGCCTGCTGGCCGCTGACCGCTACGGCACAGTCCAGGGGATGGTCGCCGACCCTGATGCAGCCTTGAACGAGGTCCGGGCGGGTGGGCGAGCCCTGATCGATATGGCCAGCGCGCGGCCGTGGTGGGGGCGGCTTCTGGCGATGCCGGACCTGCAGGTGGTCGCGGCCCTGCCGGACGACCTTGCTGCCCGGCCGCAGGCGCTGATGGTGTCGCGGGCCTTGACCGGCCCGACCGGCAACGACCGGACCTTCTGGGTCACCGACAGCCCGGCCTCGCAGGCCGGGATTGTCCAGGCGCTTTCCGGCGCAGGTCTGGTCGCGACGATGGTGCATGCGGCGGGTGGGTTGAAGCTGTTCGCGCTCGCGGGCTATGTGCAGGTCGAGGACGGGCGGCTGGCGATGGCCCCCGGCACCCTGAAAGGCGTCATCGGCGCCGCTCCTGTTTTCTGACCCTCTATTCCGATTTCGAGGTTTCCCATGACCGACGCTGCCCCTGTGACCGGACCCGCGCCCAAGCCCGGCATCCTCGACATCGCTCCGTATGTCGGTGGCAAGTCGGGCCTCGCCGGTTTCGACAAGCCGATGAAGCTGTCGTCGAACGAGAATGCGCTCGGGGCGGGTGAAAAGGCACAGCAGGCGTTTGCGGCTGCGTTGGGCAACATCGCCCTCTACCCCGACGGGCGGGCCTCGAAGCTGCGCGATGCCGTGGCCGAGAAGCATGGGCTTGAGCCCGATCGGCTGATCTTCGGCAACGGTTCGGACGAGGTCTTTGCCCTGCTGAACCAGACCTATCTGTCGCCGGGCGACAATATCGTGACCGGCCAATATGGATTCCTCGCCTACCGGATCAGTGCCCTGGGCTGCGAGGCCCAGGTCAAGCTGGCCCCGGAACCCGGCTACAAGGCCGAGGTCGATGCCCTGCTGGAACAGGTCGATGACCGGACCAGGATCGTCTATGTTTCCAACCCGTCAAACCCTACGGGGAGCTACAATAGCGGCGAGGAAATCCGTCGCCTGCACGCGGCCCTGCCCGCCGATGTCGTACTGGTCGTCGATGAGGCCTATGCCGAGTTCGTCACCGAGGCCGACTGGGAAACCAGCTTTCCCCTGGCCCGCGACGCCGCCAACATTGTCGTCACGCGAACCTTTTCCAAGATCCATGGCCTTGGCGGGCTGCGGGTCGGTTTCGGCTATGCCCCCCTGGCCGTGGCCGAGGCGATCGACCGGATTCGGCTGCCGTTCAATGTGTCGGTCCCCGGGCTGGACGCCGCCACGGCCGCGCTGGCCGACGAGGCGCACCAGACCGCCTCGCGCGATCTGGTGCAGAGCTGGCGCCCGCGCCTGACCCAGGCGATCCGCGGCTTCGGCTTCGAGGTCCTGCCCAGCGCCGGGAATTTCGTCCTCGTGCTGTTCCGGGATGGCAAGCGCACGGCTGCAGCCGCCAATGATTATCTGAACTCTAAAGGGATCATCGTCCGCCCCGTCGGCGGCTATGGCATCCACGATGGGCTGCGCATCACGGTCGGTACCGAGGACCAGAACCGCGCTGTCATCGACGCGCTCAGCGAGTTCGCGGCAACCTAGGCGCGGGGAAGCAGAAGGGCATCCGAGGCGGTTTCGATCCGGGCCTCCAGCTCGGCCATGAAGTCCGGCCGCTTCAACCCGGCCTCGATCCGGGGCAGGAACTCGTAGACGATCGTTCCGGGATAGCGGCGAAAGCCGTGCGGCGGCCAGTGGACCCCGGCATTGGTTGCCACAGGCCAGCAGGGACCACCCAGTTCCCGATACAGGGCCATCACCCCGGGCTTGTAGTCGGGCGGCGTCCCGGGTTCGGCCCGGGTGCCCTCGGGAAAGATCCAGATCTGGCGGCCCTCGGCCGCGCGCGCGCGGGTCTGGCGGATCATGTCCTTGAGCGCCTTGGCATGGGCTTCGCGGTCGACCGAGATCATCTTCGTCTTGATGGCGAACCAGCCGAAGAACGGCAGACTCATCAGTTCCTTCTTGGCGATGATGCAGGGGTCTTCCAGCACGACGAACGGGATGATGATGTCCAGCATGCACTGATGTTTGCAGGCCACCAGTGCGGGTCCGACCGGACGGTGTTCCAGCCCCCGGAACTCGATCCGGACACCAGCGATCCCGTGCAGGCCGAACAGGATGAAGCGGGCCCAGAGCTTGACCACCCCAAGGGCATAGCGGTGGGGCATCAGCAGTGCCGGCGACATCCCGACCGCAAAGATGGCCAGCGACAGATACAGCCAGACGACGAAGATCAGCGACCGGATCGTGACCATCATGCGGGCTCCTGAGCGGCGACCGGTTCTGCGGATCCGCCTTGGTCCCCGCTGATCCGTCGCACGCCTTCGCGTCCCAGCACGGCAAGGTATTTCAGATACTCCAGCGTCATGCGCCGGGCCGTCACGGCGGCCCGCCACCAGCGGGAGTCGTCCAGCGACGGCGTCTGTACGGCATAGGGCGTCAGCTTCACGTCCGGCGCCATGCCCCGGATTTCCAGGAGGGCGCGCGGCATGTGGTAGTCCGAGGTGACGACGATCAGGTCGTCATAGCCCTTGGATCGCGCCCAGTTCGAGATTTCCTGGGCATTGCCGATCGTGTCCTCGGCCTCGAAACCGAGATCCACACAGCAGTTGAACAGGCGGCTGGAGCCGGGCGTCAGGGCCCGGAGTTCCTGGCGGCGGACTTCGCGATTGACGCCGGAGATCAGCACGCGGTCGCCCTTGTCCTGCTCCAGCAGACGGATGGCCGTGTTGACGCGTTCGGCCGACGGGCCTGTCAGGGCGACGATGGCGTCGGCCCGAGCGGGCTCAGCGGCCGGCGTCAGGCTCCGGACACGGTCCGCGAAGGCGAACAGGCCGATGACCCAGATCAGGGCAAGGATGCTGACGAGCGTCAGGAATTTCATCCCGATTCCCTAAGGCCTGATCCGGGAAAGTGTAAGCGGTTTTCGGGCGGCATCAGGCCAGTCGTTTCCGGCGTCTGGCCGGGCCCGACAGTCTCGAGAGCGCCGCCAGACGGGCCGAGACCACGGCAACACCGGCGGCGATCAGTGGGCAGGGCAGGATGATCAGGGCGTCGCCCCAGGTCAGGGGCAGGGCCGCGACCAGGCCATCACTGCCGCCCAGGAAGCGGACGCTGCCGATCACCAGCAGGGCCAGGGCCATGCCAACCGCTCCCGCACCCGCGGCCAGAAGGCCGAAGCGCCTCTGGAACAGCCACGCTATGGCCGAATCACTGGCCCCGGCCAGGCTCAGGGTCTCGATGACGGACCGGCGTGCCATCAGCCCGGCCCGGGTGGCGTAGACGATCGCAGCCCCGGCCGCGCCTGCCGTCAGGAGGAAGGCGAAGCCCGCCATGAGCGTGATCAGGGCGGCCGACCGCTCCACATCGCCGCGCCATTGGGCATGGTCATCAACGCTGGCATCCAGACCGGCGGTCGCCAGTGCGCGGCTGAGGGTGACGGCACTGGCCGGAGCGTCCGGATCCAGCCGCACGGTGACGAGGAAGGGCAGGGGCATGTCCGGGAGGACGGCCTCTCCCAGCCAGGGCCTCAGAAGGTCCTCCGCGGCCTTTCGATCGAGGGCGACCGCCTCTGCCACGCCATCTGTTCCGGCCAGGGTTTCGGCGGCCCGGGCTGCGGCGGTCGCCCCTGTCTCACCCACACGAGGGCGAACCTGAACGGTGGCTTCTGCGCGAAGCTGGCGTGCCCAGCCCTGCGCGGCCCGATCGGCGGACGCCGCTCCCACCGCAGCGAGACAGGCGATGAAGCAGAGCACCGCAATGACTGCGGCAAGCCAGGTTTCGCCGGCGGCCTCGCGCGGCAGAAGATCCGTGTCCGAGCGTGGGAAAAGGCGCATCAGCCGAGCCCCTCGCGCAGAAAGCCGCCAGAGAGACGAAGCACCGTGGCCCCTGACCGCGCGGCGATGTTCTCGTCGTGGCTGGCGATCAGCACCGTCGTCCCCTGGCGATTGAGTGACTGGAACAGGACCATCAGCCTGTCCGCCATGGCCGGATCGACGCTGCCGGTCGGTTCGTCGGCGATGATCAGGTCCGGGCCCGCCATGACCGCGCGGGCGATGGCCAGCCGTTGCTGCTCGCCGCCGGACAGGGCTTGCGGACGGGCGGTGATCCGGTCGCCGAGCCCGACCCAGTTCAGCATCTCGCGCACATCGTCCGCATACTCCGCACGACGCCGACCGGCGAGCCGCAGGGGCAGGGCCGCGTTCTCGAAGGCGTCGAGATGATCCAGCAGGCGAAAATCCTGAAACACCATTCCCATCCGGCGGCGCAGCAGGGGCACCTCCTGATCGGCGATACCCGTGACATCGGAGCCGAACAGGGACAGTCTTCCCGCCGTCGGCCGCTCCGCGAGCGTCAGCAGGCGCAGCAACGAAGTCTTTCCGGCTCCGGACGGCCCGGTAAGGAAGTGGAAAGAGCCCCGTGTCAGAACGAGGTTAATGTCCCGCAGAACGTCGGGCCGGTTGGCATAACCGAAACCCACGCCCTCGAGGCGAACGGGTTCGGACGAGGCGAGCGGAACGGCGGCACGACGGGGTGAGAGTGGCATCAGGTTTTCGAATCGATCGGGCAAGACGGCGTTGCCGCCTTTGCTGCGACAGGAGGGGGCTTAACAGGCCTCGCAGTCAGCGACCATGATTCTGACATGCCCGTCCTGTGCGACAAGCTATTTCACGCCTGACGAAGCCGTAGGCGCGAACGGTCGGCGCGTGCGTTGCCAGTCCTGTGCCCATGTCTGGCATGCCACCCATGACGCGCCGCTGGAGCTGACGTCTGCGGTTCCCGTGCCAGCACCGCCAACCCCTGCGCCGGACCCGGCTCCCGCCCAGGCAGGATTCGGCAAGCGTGACGAGGCTGATGCCGACCTTTCCGAAACACCCGCGCCCGAACTTCCCAAGGCGTTCCGCGCGCGCGCCGAGCAGCAGCGTCGCTTGCGCCGCGCCGCTACGCACGGCGCGGTGTGGGCCGGGCTTGCCAGCGTCTTCATCGGCCTGATCGCGGCCGCCTGGCTGTTTCGCATCGAGATCGTCGACTTTTTCCCGCGCGCCGGGGCCGCCTATGCCGCCGTCGGTCTGCCGGTCAATCCGACCGGCCTGGAGTTCGAGGCCATCAGTGCGAAGACGTCCCCGAACGCCCCGGACCAGGTTCTTGTCTCCGGAGCTCTGCGCAATGTGCGGGATCGCGAGGTCGTATCCCCTTCCGTGCGGCTCGCGCTGCTGGATGACCACGGCGCCGAGATCGGGTTCAAGATCGTCGCCATCGATTCTGCCCCCGTCCTGCCCGGCAGCGTCCAGGGGTTCGCTGCCCTGATTCCGGACCCGGGTGGTCATGCTGCCGGTGTCGGCGTCGACTTCGTGACGGGTGATACGCCATCTGGCGAACATGCGGGCAAGGCGGAGGGTGCGAAGGCCCACGGCAATGACCACGGCGAAGAGCCGCATTCATCTGCCCCTGCTGCCACTGCGGGTCATGCTGCGGACGGCCATGCAACGCCCGCGGTCAGGCGGCCGCCGCAACCCGAGGCTCACGATGTGCCGATGCGATCCGCCCTGGCCCCGATCGGTGCTGCGGACGGTCACGCCACGCCCATCGAGGCCCGCCCCGTTGCGGATGATCACGCGTCCACGCTCGACAAGGCCCATGCAGGGCCTGTATCCGCCGGACATGGCTGACCCGACCACGCCCACCGTCCTGCTGTCCGACGTCGAGATCCAGCGGGTCGTTGCCGATCTGGCGCATCGCATCGCGCCTGTGATCGATGACGAGACCGTGGCCGTTGTGCTTCTGACCGGCGGACTTTGGTTTGCGGCGGACCTTACCCGCGCGCTCTCGCGGGTTGGCCGGCAAGTCCGCTTCGACGCTCTGTGGCTGGCATCCTATGGCGACGGTCAGTCGAGCCGGGGGCGCATCGATGTTCATGCGCCCTATCAGCGTCCGATCGCCGGACGCCGGGTCCTGATCCTGGATGACGTCTTCGATACCGGGCTGTCACTGGCCGAGGCGGTCAGGATCACCCGCGAGGCGGGGGCTGCGGACGTCTTGACCTGCGTGTTTGCCCGGAAGCCCTGGCCGGAACCGCGTGCAGTCGAGCCGGATTTCGTCGGCTGGGAGGCGCCGAACCGGTTTCTGGTCGGTTACGGCCTCGATCACGCCGGGACGCTGCGGGGTTTACCTGACATCTGCGCGCTCGACTGACGCAGTGACACCTACTGTCCCGAGGGGGCAGCCGATACCGTGGGCGCATTGACGTTCGGGGCTTCACCCGTGGGTGGCGACGTCGGCTCGCCCGTGGCCGTAGTCGGCGCGTCTGCCGACGGGATCGCGCCGGCGTTGTTCGAGAAGGCAGCGGCATCGACGGACTGTTGTCCTTCATTGGCGTTCTGTGCGGCGAAACCGCCGTTCGAGAGCGCCCACATGCCGAGCAGCAGGATGGCGGCAGCCCCGGCTGACAGGGCAAGAATCCAGACGATGCGACGCCCGGGTGCGGCTCCGCGAGCGTCCCGTACGTCAACGACCTGAATGTCGTCGTCGGCGCTGTGTGGGCTGTTGGGATTCTTGTCGGTCATCTCGATCTCCTTGAACGGGGGAAACGCCCGGGCAGGCTTGGCTGTTCCGACAGGCCCTGACTCATGTATTTTTGCGTTTGATGGGAACGCCTGTTCGATGCCGGCATTCTTCACTGTGCGGGGGCGGCGACGCCCCCCGACCAGGACCGGAGCAATCCGGTCTGTCGCCCCCGCGCCTCATTCTCGATGATGCCACTTCAAGGCGGCCCGCAAGGGCCGCCTTTTTCTTTGCCTCTCGACCCGGGCAGGCGGGTTCGTCAGAATGCCCGTATCCAAAAGAAACGGATCGGGAGACGATGTCATGGCTACCTCCAATCGCCAGTGGATTCTTCGCCAGCGCCCCCGCGGGCTGATCCAGCCGGGGGACCTGGAACTGGTGGAAAGCCCGATTCCGGACCTCAAGGAGACCGAGGTTCTGGTCCGTACGGTCTATCTTTCGCTGGATCCGACCAATCGCACCTGGATGAATGATGCCGAGGGCTATCTGCCGCCGGTCGGGTTGGGCGAGGTGATGCGGGGCTTGACCCTTGGGGTGGTCGAGCAGTCTCGGTCGGACCGCTTCAAGGTCGGCGATGTCGTCAGCCCGATGTCCGGGGGCTGGGCCGACTATGCGGTGGTTGGCGAGGACGGCCTTCGTGCCGTCCATCGTTTTCCCGGTCTTCCGCTGACGGCCAGCGCCTCGGTTCTGGGCATGACCGGGCTGACCGCCTATTTCGGCGTCACCGATGTGCTCAAGCCACAGCCGGGCGAGACGCTGGTGATTTCGGCCGCAGCCGGAGCGGTGGGCTCGATCGCCGGTCAGGTCGCCAAACAGCGGGGCGCCAGGGTCATCGGCATCGCGGGCGGGCCAGACAAATGCCGCTGGCTGACCGAGGAACTCGGGTTCGACGGGGCCATCGACTACAAGAACGAGGACGTGGGCGCGGCGCTGGACCGGCTGGCACCGGATGGCATCGACCTGAATTTCGAGAATGTCGGCGGCGACATCATGATCGCGGTGTGGAACCGGCTCAATGTCCATGCCCGGATGGCGGTGTGCGGCCTGATCTCGGCCTATAACGCGACGAAAATGCCGCCGTCACCGAACTTCAGCCGGATCATCACCCACAGGCTGAATGTCCAGGGTTTCCTTGTGATGGATTACGCCCCTCGCGCCCGAGAGATGGTCGCCGAGATGGGGCCCTGGCTGGCGGACGGCAGGGTCAAGTGGAAGGTCCACGTGGACGATGGCCTCGAGGGCGCGCTGAACTCGCTGAACCGTCTCTTCACCGGAGATCATGACGGCAAGCTTCTGGTGCGCGTGTCCGAGGAGCCGGCAGGATGAGCGATCCGCTTCACGCCCATTTCGAGGACATCGAGGTCGGGCAGGTCCTGCAACTGGGGGCTTGCGCCGTTCAGGACGCGGACATGGAGATCTTCGTCGAGCGTTTCGCGCCTGGCTGGGACATCGCCTACGGGGCCCCGGACGCCATGGTCTATGCCTTGTGGAGCCGTCTGGCGGCCGAGAAGTCGGCAGGCTGGGCCCAGACCAAGGTCCTGGCCGTCGACGGTCTGCGCTTCATGCGCAACCCGCCGGCGGGAGAACTTCTGCGAGGGCGGATGACCATCATGGGCAAGGACCCGGTCGGGGACGACAAGGGCATCGTCATCTCGCAGCACGACCTGCTGGATGAAGGGGGTCGGCTGGTCTTCTCGTGCCTGACCCGGGGCGTATTCGCGCGCCGCTAGCGGCGGGACAGGGCACCCGGAACGGGGACCGGGCAATGCCCGCTCGATCCCCGTGCCCGCTCACTTATGGCGTTACCCTCAGGCGTTGGCGGCCGTCGGCATCTGGGCGGCGCGCTGGAAGGCCAGGGCGATCAGGCGGTCCCAGCCCAGCAGCGACACCAGATGGGCATAGATCTGGCCCAGGGCACCATTGTCGCGCAGTTCGACCAGTTTGTCGGCAGGCAGGGCCTTCAGCTTCTCTTCCGACACTGCGAAGTATTCAGCCAGCTTCTGGGGCGCTCCGGCCGTACCGTCCGGGTTGCGGGGCGTGAAATTGGCCTCGCGGGTCTCGAACAGGTCGAGGTCGGTCAGCAATTTGACGAAGCTGTCGGTGCGCGCACGTTCCTGCTCGAAATTATTGCAGAATTCCATGGCCTGATTGACGTAGGCGCTGGGCTGGCCGTTCTCGAACAGCGGCACTTCACCGCCTTCGACGAGGAAGGGCGCGGCGCGATCGACGCACAGGATCATGCGGTTCTGGGTGTCGTCATTGGCGAAGACGAAGGGATAGCGACGGACATAGGCCGGGATATAGGCCTCGGGCCGGAAATCGCCGGCCATGTCGATGTAGAGGTTCTCGCCCTGACGCAGGCCCATGACAGCACAGGGCTGCTTGTTGTCGCCCAGGAAGACGACCGGATAGGACAGGGCGCCGGGGGCGAACTCGGTCACGGTCAGCGGCACGATGTGGCTGGCCGCCACGAAGGCATAGGGTTTCTCGACCGCATTCACGCCCAGGGCACCGTGCAGGTCCACCGACAGCGGCTCGGGCTGGTTGTAGAACAGGACAGTGCCGGCCAGCTGGCCATTGGCTTGGGTGGTGTCGGTCATGGGCGCTGGGCTCTGGGGAATGGAAGGAAGGCGCGCCTTCTAGCCCAGAGGCGTGACGGCGGCAAACGGCACGATGGCGTGGTGGTGACGCCGTTCATGCCGCGCTCAAGCAGGCCGAAGGCCGTTAGCGCCCTAGAACATGCGCTCAAGCAGGCCGAAGGCCGTTAGCGCCCTAAAATCTGTAGGCGGCCCCGATGCGGAGGTTGCGGCCCGGCTGGGGTGTCAGGTCCTTCAGGAAGGAGGCGTGTTCGCGGACCTCTTCGTCCGTCGCGTTGCGCACCTCGGCATACAGCAGCAGGCCATCGTCTTCCGCAGGACTCCAGCCGACATAGCCGTCCAGTGTCGTATAACTGTCGGTCGGCAATTCGAAGCCGGCGACGCGATCCTGCTCGCCGACATGGCGGCCCTGCACCTTCAGCGTCCAGGGTCCGAGGTCGAGGATGGCGCGCCCGGTCACGGACCATGGCGGGATGCGGGCGGGCGGCCCGAAGTCGGTGGTGCCCCGGACGGTGTCATAGCTCGCCTCGAACCGCAGCCCGTCGGAACCGCTTTCCCAGGCCTGATAGCCGACCTCGGCTTCGAGGCCGTGGAAGGTGGCGTCGCCCTGGACATATGTGAAGACCGGCAGGCCGTCTTCTTCGGCTCCGGTCGGGATCAGGTCGACGAAGCCGTCGTAGTCGGCATGGAACAGATGCAGGTCAGCGTCGAAACGGCCCCGCTCCAGATGTCCTGTGGCCTCGATCGATGTCACACGCTCCGATGTCAGGTCGGGGTTCCCGACCTCGAAGGCGCGGGTTGCGACGTGCGGCCCTTGTGCAAACAGCTCGGCCTCCGTGGGGGCCCGGCCGTTGCGGGCAATCGACAGGCCGAGGAACAACGGCCCGGCGGGCTTCCAGAAGGCGCCGACCGATCCCGACACATTGGAGAAGTCACGCCGACCGACGACGCTGTCGAGTTCGCGGCGATCAACACGCAGCCCGCCCTCCAGACCCCACTCGCCAAAGCCCTGGTCGCCCATGTCGAGGCGCTGCAGGGTGTAGGCGGCCAGTTCCTTCACATCGGTCCGGGGAACATAGGCCTCGTCGCCAATGGCATCCAGATTGCGGTCGAGAAACTGGACCCCGATGGCCCCGTCCAGGCCGTTGGCCTTGCGCTGGATCAGCTCCAGCCGACCCTCGTAGCCTTGCGAGGCAAAGACCGTGCCGACGGCACCGCCCTCGAACTCGGTGTGGGTATAGTCGGCATAGCCCAGTGCGCCACGCACGCGGGAGAACAGGCCGTCATCAAGCCGGTACTCACCCCGCACGTCATAACGGGTCTGTTCCAGCCCGATGGTGACCGATTCCTCCTCGGCGCCGTCGTCTTCCTCATGAGCGTGGCCCGGCACGCCGTAGGCGGTCTCGGTGTGCTTGACCGAGGCCCCGATGAAGCCCCGCTCGCCGATGTAGGACAGCCCGGCCCCATAGGCCTCCAGCTCGAGAAAGCTGTTCTCGACCGTGGTGCCGCCCGTGTCCTCGAAGACCTCGCCCTCTGCCAAGACCTGACGTCGCGATTCAGCCGGAACCGGAATGTCGTAGTCGCCAGAGTCGCGCTTGAGCCCGTCGAGGGTGAAGACCAGGGGCCCTGCCGCCGCGGCCAGGCGCGCGCCTACAGAATAACCGTCATCGACGCTGGAGCCCTGGGCCGTGATCCGTCCGTCCAGGCCATCGACCGGTGCCTCTTCGGCGACCCTTCCGTCGATGACATTGACCACGCCGCCGATGGCCGAGCCGCCGAAGGCAAGGGTCTGGGGGCCGCGCAGGACCTCGATCCTGACCGCTTCACCCGGGTCGGCCGCCACCTGGTGGTCCGGCGAGAGGCTGGAGGCGTCGATCAGGCCGAGGCCATTGGTCAGGACCTGGACCCGCGGACCCGACAGGCCCCGGATCACCGGCCGGCTTGCACCGGCAGAAAAACTGGTCGACCGCACGCCCGGCAGGCCGTTCAGAATGTCGCCCAGCGACTGGGATGGCGCACTCAGCAGGGTCTCCTCGTCGAGAACATCAACGGCGATGGTGGTCGCGTCGGCGCTGATGCCGAACGGGGCCGCGGTGACGACAATCTCGCCGAGATCAACGGCACGGGACGGTACCTCCTGCGACTGGGCCCGGGCGGTATTGGTCAGGGCCAGGGTTGCCGTTGCCGCCAGCAGGGTCGTTCGCAGTGGGAAAGAGGCGCGCATGAAGGAACTCCGGGAGGCAGAAAGTCCAATGGTGTTATGAGATAACATCACAAGTCGTCAAGGGCCGGGGCGTCGATCTCGTCCGGGTCCTCCCTTCGCGAGTGTATCGGGGGTCAGCGGCGACGTGCGGCAGGCCGGACGGTTGCGGGGACCGGGTACACCGACTAGCTGTGGGACATGGGTTCGCACTGTGCACATGACCACATCGAGGATGGCAGAAGCCCCGCCGACATCGACCGTGCACTCGTCGCGGCGGAAGGCCGTTGCCAAGAGGATGGCGAGCGAATGACCGGGCCGCGGCGCCGGGTCCTCGAGCTGCTTCTGGGCGCCGGGGAACCGGTCAAGGCCTATGACCTGATCGCCCGTTTCGGCACCGACGGTCAGGCCGCCAAGCCACCCACGGTCTATCGGGCGCTCGAGTTTCTGGAACGCCAGGGGATGGTGCACCGCATCGCCTCGATCAGTGCCTATGTGGCCTGTACAGGGGGCGGCCCGGCCCATGCCGCGGCCTTTCTGATCTGCGACTGCTGCGGTGCGACCCAGGAGGTTCATCCCGCCCGGGGTGACAGCTTTGCCCTGGCCGCTGAAGCTGCAGGCTATGTGATCGAGCGCACCACGATCGAGGGACATGGTCGATGCCCGGCCTGCCGGGTTGCGGCATGAGCCTCTTGAAGGTGGTGGCACCGAACCCGCTCCGTCCCCATTTCTGACCCATGGACGCAGCCCTCCTCATGCCCCCGCGCCGAATGATGGTCCCGATCCGCAACCGATGGGGTGCGGGCGAGATGGCGGTGATGGACTTTGGCGATCCCAAACGTCCGGTCGATCTGGTCTTTGTGCACGGCAACGGCCTGAATGCGGCGACCTATCGCTCGCTGCTGGCCCCGTTGTCGTCCTCGCTGCGCGTGATGGCTCCCGATCTGCGCGGCCATGGCCTCTCGCGACTGCCCACGCAGATTCAGGGCCGCCGCGGCTGGGGCGACTATCGCGACGATCTGATCGCCCTGCTTGAAACACTGGAAGGACCTCCGGTCGCCCTGGCCGGTCACTCGATGGGCGGGACTTCGGCGCTTCTGGCAGCCGCCGCGCGTCCGGCGCGCGTGTCCCGGCTGGTGATGCTGGACCCGGTCATCCTCAGCCGGCCAATGACCATTGCCCTGGGCCTGCCGCTGCTGCGCCACATGACCCGTGGAATGCCGCTGGTGAAGGCGGCGCTGCGGCGGCGCGACCGGTTTGACGATCGCAAGCAGGCGCTTGACGCCTATCGCGGTCGCGGGGCCTTCAAGGGTTGGCCGGACATGATGCTGGCCGATTACGTCAGCGAGGGGTTCCTCGATGCCGGAGCCGGCGTCTCCCTTGCCTGCACGCCCGTTTGGGAAGCCTCCAACTTTTCGTCACAGGGCCATGACCCCTGGGCGGCGCTGAAGCGTCTCGAGCGTCCGGTCACGGTGCTGAAGGCCGAGCACGGTTCGACCTGCAGCCTTTCGCAGGACCGGCCGGGGGTGACGGTGCGAACCATTCCCGGGGGCAACCACTTCTTTCCCATGCTGAAGCCCGATGTCGCCCGCGACGCCCTGTTTGACGCTGCCGTCTGAACTCGTTCAAAAGGCCCCTGATGCGCTATCTCCACACCATGGTCCGGGTCACGGACATCGACGCCTCGCTGAGGTTCTGGCGCGACCTGCTGGGCTTGACCGAGGTTCGGCGGATGGAAAACGAGAAGGGCCGGTTCACACTGATTTTTCTCGCCGCCCCCAAGGATCTGGGCCGGTCGGCCGCCGAGCGGTCGCCCGAGGTGGAGCTGACCTACAACTGGGACCCCGAGACCTATTCGGGCGGACGGAATTTCGGGCATCTGGCGTACCGGGTCGATGATATCCACGCCATCTGCCAGCGGCTGGCTGACGGCGGCGTCACGATCAACCGCCCGCCGCGTGACGGGCATATGGCATTCGTGCGATCGCCAGACGGCATCTCGATCGAGCTGCTTCAGGAGGGTGAGCCCCTGACGCCGGTCGAACCCTGGTTGTCCATGCCCAATACCGGAGAATGGTAGGTTTGCGGTCTGCTATCGTCCTCGTTCTGGCCAGTCTGCTGGCCGCCTGCGCGTCCACGTCAGAAACCAATCCCTCCCGAACGGCGACCGAGCAGCTTCTGATCGCACGTGCTGCGGACAAGGCGGTCGAAGGTCTGCGTCTGCCGGTACCGGACGGCACGCGGGTCTTCGTCGACGATGCCTTCTTTCGTGCCGAGAACGCGAGCTATGCCGTCAGCGCGATCCGTAACGCCCTGTCGGTCGCCGGCTATGCCCTGGCCAACGACCGCAACTCGGCCGAGGCCGTATTCGAGCTGAGGGCCGGCGCGCTGTCGCTGGAGCAGATGCGCCGGGTGGTCGGGCTCCCGCCGCTGGCGGTCCCGATCAACGAGAGCTTCAATGTCGTTTCCATCCCGGAACTCTCGATCTACAGCCGCCGCGACCGGGTCGGCGTCGCGGAATTCTCGGGCTTTGTCTATGACGGCAGGACGGGCACGCCGCTCGGGGCGGTTGCACCGATGATCGGGGAATACCGGATCCGCAGTCACAAGGTCCTGATGGTGATCGCGTGGGGACAGCAATCGGTCGATCCGGGCGAAAGCGACCCGGGAGACAGCTGGCGTCAGTTCTGAACGGAAAAGGCCCGCCGCTCCGGATTGGAACGACGGGCCTTTGTCGAACGGCAGATCTTCAAATCAACGGGCGACGGCACCCGCCAGGATGACCTTGAGCTGCTTGTCGAGATGGCCGGACAGGGTTTCCAGCGACCAGCCATCATAGGCGGCGCGGCGATAGTTCGACAGATAGGCGTCCCACACCATCTCGGTGAGAAGGGTGATGTCGGCGTCCTGCTTGATCTCGTTGGTGCCGATCCCGTCACGCAGGATCTCGGAGATCACGCTCGTCACCTGGGCACTGACCGCCCGTGCGCGGGTCTCGGCAGCCAGGGGCTGGAACCAGGAGCGGGCGACGATGGCCTGGAACAGGGGCAGTTGGTCGAGCGAGCCGTGATAGCCGGCGGCCAGGGCACTGTTGAGGCGCTCCTGGACCGAACCCTTGCCAGCGCCACCCTTGAGCGTCTCGGCAAGGCTGGTCATGTCTTCGGTCAGGACCGCTTCGAACAGCTCGGCCTTGTCCTGGAAATTGGCGAACACGGCGCCGGTGGACATCCCGGCGCCCTTGGCGATATCGCGGATGGTGGCCGGCTCGTAACCACGCTCGGCGAACAGGTCACGGGCGGCCTCGAGGACCTTCTGGCGGGTGCGAACCTTTGCAGCCTGCCTCCGGTTGATTCGGGGCTCGGTGCCATTCAGCGTGGGGGCGGGCGACAGATGGGCAGACTCGCGCATGATACAACTACTCGGTCACAGGGGTCCCGACCGGCTGATCGTCCGGCAGGATCGGTGGGTTATAATACATCGGCTGCGATTCCCGTTCCCGCGTCAAATGGAAAGACGCGCTGTTCGGTAAACGTTGATTGCACAGCCCAGCGAAGTCGAGGCTTTCATCACCCAACGATGACCAAAATGGGTCGTGGGTGTTAATGCGCCGCGATTTCGAGGGGGCTCAGGGCCTCATCCGCCACTGATGGGAGCGTTCCGGAGCGATCCGCGCAACGCCCGGGTCGGCCGCCCTTTTCGATCCTCGGGGGCGGCGTCGGCAAAGACGGCCCTGAACTGATCCCGGCGTTCATGGATCGAAGCCAGCACCAGACCCATCGGTACGCCGAGGTCGACCAGGGTGTTCTCGGCCAGCTGGAGGCTGGCTTCCGTCGTTTCCGGCACGGCATCGGTCACGCCCAGGGCGTACAGTCGAACGGCATGCCGGTCATCCCTGGCCCGGGCGATGATCGTCATGTCGGCCCGAAGCGCACGAGCCGCGATCACCACCTCGTCCACCTTGGTCGGTGCATCCATCGTGACGACCAGGGCACTGGCCCGTTCGATGCCACATCGCCGCAGCATGTCCGCTCGACCGGCATCGCCATAATAGATGTCAAAGCCCTCGGCCCGGGCTGAGGCCACCGAGGACGGGTCGGTGTCGAGGGCGATGAAGCTCTGGCCGTGCTCGGCCAGCATCTCGCCCACAAGACGGCCGACACGGCCAAAGCCCACGATCAGCACGGCTCCATCGCGCGCCTCCTCCTCGTCGGGCGCGACAGGCAGTTCGGGCAGGGCCGGGTCGGGCTTGAGCCCCTTGCGCGAAATCCTCTGGCCCAGCATGGCCATGAAAGGGACCGTGAACATGCTGATGGTCGCCGACAGGATGATGCTCTGGGTGAAGGCCGGGTCGGCCACCCCTTCCACGAGGCCCGTGGCCAGAACGACGAAGGCGAACTCGCCCGCCGGGCCGAGTACCAGCGCGGTTTCGATGGCTGCGCGGCTGCTGAGCCCCCAGAGGCGCGCGAGGCCAAAGATGATCGCGGCCTTGATCGCCGTGATGGCAACGGCGAGGCCGATCACGCCGCCGGGGTTGGCTGCGACGGCATCCAGATCCAGCCCGATCCCGACGCCGACGAAAAAGACACCCAGCAACAGGCCCTTGAACGGCTCGATATTGATCTCGACCTCGCGGCGATACTCGGTCTCTGCGATCAGCAGGCCAGCGATCAGTGCTCCCAGACTCATCGACAATCCTGCCGCTTGCGCAGCGACGCCCGCACCCACCACGACCAGCAGACACAGGGCGACGAACAGTTCCTGACTGCCCCCGCCACTGCCCTTGCGGCTCTTGGCCACCGAGCGGAACAGGGGGCGCAGAACGACCCGTCCCAGGACGACCAGCAAAGCCAGCCCGATTGCGGCGGGGGCCAGGGTCAGGAGGGTGCGACCCAGTATCGCGGGGTCGAGGTCACCGCCCGCTGCTCCGGACTGGGCCACTGTCGCCACAACAGTCACCGTAATCAGAATAGGGGCGACGGCTAGGTCCTGGGCCAGCAGGATGGCAAAGGTCGAGCGCCCGACGACGCCCCGCAGCCGACCACGCTCGGCCATGACCGGCATGACCACGGCCGTGGAGGACAGGGCCAGTCCCATGCCCAGGACGGCGGCACTCGCAAACGGCTGGCCCAGCAGCATGAAGCCGCCCGCCAGCACCACGGTGCAGGCCGCGATCTGCAGCATGCCCAGACCGAACACCAGTTTGCGCATGGCCTTGAGCCGCTCCCACGACAGCTCCAGTCCGATCATGAACAGCAGGAAGGCCACCCCCAGCTCGGCCAGCTGGGCGATCTGGGTCGGGTCGTCTATGGTGAACCAGGACAGCCAGGGGGCCTGATCGGCGAGCCGCGCCAGACCGTCAGGCCCCAGAAGCACGCCGGCAGCGAGAAAGCCGAGCACAGGGCTGATCTTGAGGCGGCTGAACAGCGGCACGACCACGCCCGCTGCGGCCAGGAAGACCACCAGATCCTTGTACTCGCCGCCACCATGCCCGACTGCCATGCCACTCCCCTGTCGTGCTGCTCCGACCTATAGCGCCCCGGGACACGTGTGCCGCATCCGGATCATGAACTTTTTTTAAGGCGACAGGTGCCCTTCCGGGTCTAGGGTCCCCGCAGCCAAGGAAAGGCTCTTGCGCCTGCGTGTCCGGATACGAGGAAACCCCATGAAAAGACTGCTTGTTGGTGCCGCACTCGGTGCCCTGCTTCTCCCCGCCGCTGCCTTCGCCCAAGACGGGCATGACCACGGCTGTGTCGATGAAGCCTGCACCATCGTTGAACTGTTCCAGGCTCCGGCACAGGCCGGCGGCAGCGTCGGCGGCTACCAGGGCACGGTTGCACCGAAATACGGAACCTGGGGTTTTGACCTGGCCGGTCGCGACACCTCGGTGTCTCCCGGCGACAATTTCTTCCGCTATGCCAACGGCACGGCCCTGGACAAGATCGAGATTCCTTCAGACCGCACCTCCTTCGGGTCCTTCGCCCTGCTGCGCGAGCTGTCGGACAACCGGGTCAAGGCCATGGTGGAGGGGCTTCTGGCCCGCAACGACCTGACACCCGGGTCGGACGAGCAGAAGATCGCCGACGGCTACCGCGCCTATATGGACGAGGCCCGCATCGAGCAGCTGGATCACGCTCCGATCGATCCCTACCTCGCCGACATCCGTGCGCTGGACAGCCGCGAGGCCATGGCGGCCTACATGGGTCGCAAGGACCGCACGAACGCGTCCTTCTTCGGGACCGGCATCGGCACCGACGCCAAGTCGCCCAACCGGTATGTCACACAGGTCGGTCAGTCGGGCCTCGGCCTGCCGAACCGCGACTACTATCTGTCGCCCCTCTATGCCGACAAGCTGGGCCTGTATCAGGCCTATGTCGCCAACATGCTGGGCATGGCGGGCTGGACGAACCCCGTCGAGAGCGCAGCGGCCATCGTTGCGCTTGAAACCCGGATCGCCGAGGCGCACTGGACCCCGGAACAGAACCGCAATCGTGACGAGACCTACAACGAGTTCACCCCGGTCAGCCTGGCCGAGGCCGCGCCAGGCTTCGACTGGTCCGGCTATTTCGCGGCCGGTGGCCTGGGCCAGATCCCGCGCCTGATCGTGGCGCAGGACACGGCCGTGCCGAAGATCGCGGCAATCTATGCCGAAACCCCGATCGAAACCCTGCAGGCCTGGCAGGCCTTCCACACGATCGACCGTTCTGCGCCGCGTCTGTCCAAGCGTTTCTCGGACGCCCAGTGGGGCTTCCGCTCGCGCGACCTGTCCGGCCAGCCGGAGCAGCGCAGCCGCGACAAGCGCGCCATCTCCTTCACCGAGGGTGCGCTGGGCGAGGCTGTCGGTCGCCAGTATGTGGCCGAATACTTCCCCGCCGAGTCCAAGGCCAAGATGGACGAACTGGTCGCCAACCTGCGCGTCGCCCTGGCCGCCCGCATCGAGGGACTGGAATGGATGGGGGCCGAGACCAAGGTCCAGGCCCAGGACAAGCTGCAGAAATTCACCGTCAAGATCGGCTACCCGAACAAGTGGCGCGATTATTCCGCACTCGAGATCCGTCCCGACGACCTGTACGGCAATGGCGAGCGCGCCAGTGTCTTCCGCTGGAACTATCAGCTCGGGCGCATGGACGGTCCGGTCGACAAGGAAGAGTGGGGCATGACGCCCCAGACCGTGAACGCCTACTACAACTCGACCAATAACGAGATCGTCTTCCCGGCGGCGATCCTGCAGCCGCCGTTCTTCGATCCGGAAGCCGACCCGGCCGTCAACTATGGGGCGATCGGCGGCGTGATCGGTCACGAGATCGGCCACGGCTTCGATGACCAGGGCCGCAAGTCGGATGGCGATGGCGTGCTGCGCGACTGGTGGACCCCGACCGATGCGGCGAATTTCACCGCCCGCACCGATGTCATGGACACACAGTACGGCCAGTACGAGCCCGTCCCCGGCTACAAGATCCGTCCCGGCCTGACGCGGGGCGAGAACATCGGCGACCTGGCCGGCATCACCCTGGGTCTGGAAGGCTACCGCGCCTCGCTGGCGGGCCAGCCGTCGCCGGAGATCGACGGCACCACGGGCGACCAGCGTGTCTTCTACGGCTGGGCGCAGGTCTGGCAGTCCAAGATGCGCGAGGAGGCTGCCAAGCAGCAGGTCGCCACCGACCCGCACAGCGCCGCCGAGTTCCGGGTCGTCGGTCCCCTGCGCAATGTCGACGCCTGGTATGACGCCTTCGACGTCCAGCCCGGCCAGGCCTACTATCTGGCCCCGACGGACCGGGTCCGCCTCTGGTAGGACATCTGCTCCTGAAGTGACAAAGGCCGGAGCCGTGATGCTCCGGCCTTTTCTCTGTGCGCCAGTCTAGAGCAGGGCGCTGATGGCCGTTCGCGCGGCCTCGCCAAGGTCCGGGCGCTTCAGGGCCAGGGCCACATTGGCGCGCAGCAGGCCGATCTTGTCACCGCAGTCGTGGGTGACGCCCTCGTACTCGAAGGCAGTAAAGGCTTGCGATTTCATCAGCGTGGCCATGCCGTCGGTCAGCTGAATCTCTCCGCCCGCACCGCGCTCCTGGCTTTCCAGGATGCTGAAAATCTCGGGCTGCAGGATATAGCGCCCGGAGATCGACAGGTTGGAGGGGGCAGTGCCCTGGGCCGGCTTCTCGACCATGCCCTTCATGGCGAAACGCCGACCATCGCCGCGGCCTTCCGGATCGACGATGCCGTATTTGTGCGTGTCGGCCTCGGGCACGGATTCGACGCCGATGATGTTGCCGCCGACCTCGGCATAGAGCTCTGCGAGCTGTTTCAGGGCGCCGGGCTTCGAGTCGACGATCACATCCGGCAGCAGGACGGCAAAGGGCTCGTGGCCGATGATGTCGCGGGCGCACCAGACGGCATGACCCAGGCCCTTGGGCTCCATCTGGCGGGTGAAGCTCATCTCCCCGGCGGTGGCCAGTTCGGCGACCATCTGTGCAAGGATTTCCAGCTTGCCCTTGGCCAGGAGTTGCGCCTCGAGCTCGATCTGGTGGTCGAAATAGTCCTCGATCGCCTGTTTGGCACGGCCCGTGACGAAGACGATGTGTTCGATCCCCGCTTCACGGGCTTCCTCGACGATGTAGCTGAGGATCGGACGGTCGACGACGTTCAGCAGTTCCTTGGGCGTGGTCTTGGTGCCTGGCAGGACACGGGTGCCAAGACCGGCCACGGGAAGGACGGCCTTGCGAAGGCGGGCGGGAGAGGTCGACATGAAAGATCCTGAAACAGCGAGTGCGAAGCCTAACGCATTTTGATCACGTTCGATGCCCCAATGCAGACCGGCATTTGCCCCTCATGCACCGGATCGGGGCACGATGGGGCGAACAATCATTCCACAGTGACGGACTTGGCCAGATTGCGCGGCTGGTCAACATCGGCCCCCTTCACCACGGCCACGTGATAGGCGAGCAGCTGGATCGGAGCAGACATGACCAGGGCCGAGACCAGCGGATCGGACGCCGGGGCGGTCACGACCACGCGGGCGCCGGCGGGTGCGTGCTTGGCACCGTCCGGATCGGTGATGAAGACCACCTGACCGCCCCGCGCCATGACTTCGCTCATGTTGGAAGCCGATTTCTCGAACCACGAATCATAGGGGGCCAGGATGATGATCGGCGTTGCCTCGTCGACCAGGGCGATCGGACCGTGCTTGAGCTCTCCGGCGGCATAGCCCTCGGCGTGGATATAGCTGATCTCCTTCAGCTTCAGCGCGCCTTCGAGCGCGAGGGCCGACATCGGGCCCCGGCCAAGGAAAAGGACGTCCCGGGCCTTGGCGATCTCGACGGCGATGTCCTTGATCGATCCTTCCAGATTGATGGCCTCGGCAATCAGTCGCGGAGCTTCGATCAGGACCCGGACCAGACGCTGCTCCTCGGCGGCATCGATCCGGTTCCGGTCGCGGGCGGCAGCGATGGCGATGGCGATCATCACGCTGACCTGCGCGGTGAAGGCCTTGGTCGAGGCGACGCCGATCTCGGGTCCGCAATGGATCGGCCAGACGACATCGGCCTCGCGGGCGATGGTGGATTCGGTGGCGTTGACGATGGCGGCGGTCTTCATGCCGGCCGCTGCACAGTGGCGGAAGGCGGCAAGGGTATCGGCCGTCTCCCCCGACTGGGACATGGCGATGGCCAGGGCACCGGGACGCAGGGCGGGCTGGCGGTAGCGGAACTCCGAGGCGATCTCCACGTCCACCGGCAGGTCCGCCAGTTGCTCGATCAGATAACGGCCGATCATCCCGGCAATGTAGGAGGTGCCACAGGCCACGATCTGGATCCGCTCCAGGGTCGAGAAATCGACGCCGGCGATCGTGGCCCGTCCCGTCAGGGTATCGACATAGGCTGCGATGGTGCGCTGGCATCCCTCGGGCTGGTCATGGATCTCCTTTTCCATGAAATGCCGATAGTTGCCCTTCTCCATCAGAACGGCAGAGGCAGGAACCGTCTTGATCTCGCGCACCACCTCGGTGCCGCTGGCATTGAAGATGCGGGCCCTGTCGTGGGTGGCGATGACGTGGTCGCCATCTTCCAGATAGCTGACGCGGTTGGTGAAGGGACCTAGCGCCAGACCGTCCGAGCCGATGAACATCTCGCCCTGACCATAGCCGACGGCGAGCGGCGGTCCGTTGCGGGCTGCGAGGATGACGTCGTCCTCGCCCGAGATCAGGACACACAGCGCAAAGGCGCCGGACAGGCGTTTCAGGGTCGCCTCGAACGCTTCCAGGGGCTCAAGGCCGGTAGACAGGGCCTGGTCCAGCAGATGGGCGACGACCTCGGTGTCGGTCTGGCTTTCGAACACCCGTCCGGCGGCCTGCAGCTCGGCCTTCAGCTCGGCGAAGTTCTCGATGATGCCATTGTGGACCACGGCGACGCGGCCTGCGATGTGGGGGTGAGCATTGGCCTCGGTCGGGGCACCGTGGGTGGCCCAGCGGGTGTGGCCGATTCCGGTGGTCGCGTTCAGCGGGTGGGCGGCCAGAACGGCTTCAAGTTCGCGCAGCTTGCCCGGTGCGCGCCGGCGCTCCAGCACGCCATTGACCTGGGCCGCGATCCCGGCCGAGTCATAGCCCCGGTACTCCAGCCGCTTCAGGCTCTCGATCAGGCGCTCGGCGACCGGTTTGGTCCCGACGATGCCAATGATGCCGCACATTCTGCTGGTCTCCGTCTGCCGCCTTGCCTGTCACGCGATGATGACGGCCTTCACGGATCATGCTCTAGGGAACGCGTAGGGAATCGGCACCTAATAACCGGTTTCGGAAGGTTTCGCGTCGGAGGATGGCGGTTTGGGCGACAGGAAATATTTCGGGACCGACGGCATTCGCGGGACGGCCAATACCTCACCCATGACAGCCGAAGTCGCGCTGCGGGTCGGACTGGCCGCCGGGAGACTGTTCATGTCCGCGGATGACCGGCGCCACCTGGTCGTCATCGGCAAGGATACCCGGCTGTCGGGCTATATGCTCGAGCCGGCCCTGGTTGCCGGGTTCGCCTCCGTGGGGATGGACGTTCGCACCTTCGGCCCGATCCCGACCCCGGGCGTGGCGATGATGACGCGCTCGATGCGTGCCGATCTGGGTGTCATGATCTCGGCCTCGCACAACGACTACGCCGACAACGGGATCAAGCTCTTCGGCCCGGACGGCTACAAGCTCTCGGACAAGACCGAGCTGAAGATCGAGGCCATGATGGACGAGCCACTGGACGAGGGTCTCGCCCCGTCCAGCCGCCTCGGCCGGGTCAAGCGCATCGACGAGGCCCCCTGGCGCTATGTCGAGGCGGCCAAGGCGGCCTTTCCCAAACACCTGAGCCTGCAGGGTCTGCGCATCGCCGTCGATTGCGCCAACGGAGCGGCCTACAAGGTCGCGCCGACGACCCTGTTCGAACTGGGGGCAGAAGTCTGTGCCGTGGGGGTCTCCCCGAACGGGACCAATATCAACGACGAATGCGGCTCGACCTATCCGGAAACGCTGGCCGCGGCCGTGAAACAGTACCGGGCCGACATCGGCATCGCGCTGGACGGAGATGCCGACCGGCTGATCGTCTGCGACGAGAAGGGCCAGATTGTCGACGGCGACCAGATCATGGCCCTGATCGGGAAGGACTGGGCCCGCCACGGCAAGCTGGCGGGCGGCGGTGTCGTGGCGACGGTGATGTCCAACCTTGGGCTGGAACGCTCCCTGCAGGCCGAAGGCTTGACGCTGGAGCGGACCTCGGTCGGGGACCGATATGTGATGGAGCGGATGCGCAGCGGCGGCTTCAACCTCGGTGGCGAGCAGTCCGGGCACCTGATCCTGCACGACTTTGCCACGACCGGAGATGGCCTGATGGCGGCCCTTCAGGTGCTGGCGGTGATGGTCGAGAGCGGCCGGCCGATGAGCGAGCTGGCTCGTCAATTCGAGCCGGTGCCGCAGATCCTGGAGAATGTCCGCTATACGTCCGGCAAGCCGCTGAACAACGCCGGCGTCCAGGCGGCGATCGCAGCCGGCGATGCGCAGCTGAAGGGGCAGGGGCGACTTCTTGTCCGGCCCTCGGGAACCGAGAAACTGATCCGGGTCATGGCCGAGGGCGATGACGAGGGACTGGTCCGGTCGGTGATCGGCGACGTCGTCGAGGCGGTAAAGGCGGTCCGCTAGAGGGGCCTCTCAGGCATCGGCCTCCAGGCCGCGGACGCCGGTCAGATTGGAACCGGTCAGGTCGACGCCGCGCATCTGGGCACCATGCAGCCGGGATCGGCTGAGGTCGGCGTCCTTGAGCACGGCGCGGCGGAGGTCGGCTCCGCTCAGATCGACGCCGCGCAGGGCAGCCCCCGTCAGATCGGCTGAGAGGAGCCGCTCTGGTCCGAGCATCAAGGGCCCGAGCTGGGCCTCGCGCATGTCGGCGCCTGAAAGTCGTGCCCCCTTCAGCCGGGCCCCCCTCAGGTCGGCGCGGCGCAGGTTGGTCGACCGCAGATCAGCCCCTTCCAGATGGGCACCCTGAAGCTGAACCCCCTCCATGTTCAGGCCATAGAAAACGGCGCCCTTGGCGGACAGGGCTGTCAGGTTCAGTCCGGTGATGGACCCAAGGGCCCGCAGGTCGACGCCATCGAACACCGAGGGCTTGCCGTCGGCCCCGCCGGTTTCGCACCAGACCGCATGGTCATGGAGCATGTCGGCTGCAGGCATGCGGGCAACGGGTGCGCCGGCGGACCGATCGTCAGTGAGGGCCCCCTCCATATTGGCCCCGTCCGTGCGCCACATCGACGAAGTAACCCCGACCAGAATGGCATCGCGAAGGTCTGCGCCGCTGAGATCGGCTCCCGACAGATCGGCCCCTGCAAGGTCGGTCCCCCGGAAATTGGCCTGTTTCAGATTGGCGCGAACAAGTTTGCAGTCCTTCATGATCGCGTCAGAGAAGTCGGCTGCCTGGGCCATGATTCCGGACAGGCGCGAGCGCTGCAGGTTGGCTCCGGCGAGGATGGCTCCCTGGGCCTGTGTGTCGGCCCGGCTTTGGGCATCCACAACCCGAAAGCCTGTCTTGCGGTCTGCAGCCGCCAGCGTGCCCTCGCGCAGGTCGGCCTCGAACAGATCCGCACCGGACAGGTCGGCCCCCCGCAGGCAGGCCCCCCGGAGGTCGGCCCGGCGCAGGCTGGCGTCGGTGAAGATGGCGTCCTGCATGTCGCTGCCGAAGAAGGAGGCGTTGTCGAGCTTGGCCCCGGTCAGGTCGCATCCGTGCAGCCTCGCCGCCGAAAAATCCGCATCCGACAGGTTGCGGCCGCGCAGATCGAGGCCCGAAAGGTCCATCCAGGCGAAGACGGCACGAGCACCCCCCGGCTTGGCCTGCCAAAGACGATCATGCTTGATGCAGATGGCATTGAGCTCGACCTGACTGAGCTTGCGCCGGATAATGTCTTCGTCACTCAACGCCATGCGGTAACCTTACCCGCTAACGGTTTAAGGAAGCTTTGCGGCCGGCCGGCAGGCACACTCCGGGCAAGGGCATCAGGGCCAGAGTTGGCGAACCCGTCAAGTTTGGCTTACGAGAGCCTGATCTCCGGCCCCGCCTGGAGCAAGCGGACTCTGACCATGCCCGACACCCACCCGTTTCACGCTGCCAGAACTCATGGCTTCGTCCGCGTCGCGGCCGCGACACCGGTGGTGCACATCGCCGATCCCGTCGCCAATGCCGCAGAACATATCGCACTGATCGAACAGGCGGCGGACCAGGGATGCGATCTGATCGTTTTTCCTGAACTGTCGCTGAGTGCCTATGCCATCGACGACCTGCACATGCAGGCCGCGCTGCTGGAGGCCGTCGAGCGCCAGATCGCCAGTCTGGCTGAGGCGACGGCGCAGAGCGGGATTGTCGCCGTGGTCGGCGCGCCCCTGCGGTCCGGAGACTCCCTGTACAATGTGGCCGTTGTGATGGCAGGCGGCGAGGTGCTGGGTGTCGTGCCCAAGACCTATCTGCCCAACTACCGGGAATACTACGAGAAACGCTGGTTTGCGCCGGCCGCATCCCGTTCCGAGGACACGATCGAGATCAGCGGCGAGATCGTCGCCTTTGCGCCCGGCCTGATCTTCGAGGCGGCCAACCGGCCGGGCTTCGTCTTTGCCGTCGAGATCTGCGAGGACTTCTGGGCACCCTTGCCGCCATCGACGCGGGCGGCCCTGGCGGGGGCCCGGATCCTGCTGAACCTGTCAGCCTCCAATATCGTGATCGGCAAGTCGGACGAGCGGGCCATGCTGTGCTCCAGTCAGTCCGCCCGGACGCAGTCGGCCTATGTCTTCACGGCCTCGGGCTGGGGCGAGAGCACCACCGACCTGGCGTGGGACGGGCAGGCGACCATCCATGAGCTGGGAGCCTGCCTCGCCGCGGGCGAGCGGTTCGCCCTCGACAGCCATCTGACCCTCGCCGACATCGATGTGGACCGGATCGGACTGGACCGGCTGCGCAACGGCACCTTTTCGGACTGCGCCCGACAGGAGGGCGAGGCCGCGACGGTGGTGCCCTTCGAGGCGCGCGAAGACATCGAGCCGACCGACCTGATTCGCCCGCTCGACCGCTTCCCATTCGTGCCAGACGATGCGTCGCGGCTGGACCAGGACTGTTTCGAGGCCTTCAACATCCAGGTCCAGGGCCTGATGCGCCGGATGACCGCCACGGCGGCCACGAAACTGGTCATCGGCGTCTCGGGCGGCCTGGATTCGACCCAGGCGCTGCTGGTCGCCTGCCGGGCCTTTGACCGTCTGGATCTGCCCCGCTCCCAGATCCTCGGCTTTACGATGCCGGGCTTCGCAACGTCCGAGCGCACCAGGGCCAATGCCTGGGCCCTGATGAAGGCGCTCGGCGTCACCGGGGCCGAGATCGACATCAAGCCGACCGCCCTGCAGATGCTGGCCGACATCGGCCATCCGTTCGCCGCCGGCCAGCCGGTCCACGACATCACCTTCGAGAATGTGCAGGCGGGTCTGCGGACCGATTATCTGTTCAGGCTGGCCAACCAGAACGGGGCCTTCGTTCTCGGGACCGGCGATCTGTCGGAACTCGCGCTTGGCTGGGCCACCTATGGCGTGGGCGACCACATGAGCCACTACAACGTCAATGGCGGGGTGGCGAAAACCCTGATCCGGCATCTGATCCGCTGGGTTGCGAGCCGCGAGCTGATCGGCCCGGACGCGACCCCGACGCTTCTGTCCATCATCGACACCGAGATCTCGCCCGAACTGGTCCCGGCCATCGACGGGGTGATCCAGTCCACCGAGGCGACGGTCGGCCCCTATGCGCTGAACGACTTCTTCCTGTTCTACCTCAGCCGTTTTGGCCTGAAGCCCTCCAAGGTCGTCTATCTGGCCCACCAGGCCTGGGCCGATGCCGGGTCCGGCCACTGGCCGGCAAACACGCCCGAGGCGGAAAAGGTCGAATATGACCTGGCCACCATCAAGGGCTGGATGCGGAAATTCCTGATCCGCTTCTTCCAGACCAGCCAGTTCAAGCGGTCGGCCCTGCCCAACGGGCCCAAGGTCGTGACGGGGGGGTCGCTGTCCCCGCGCGGCGACTGGCGTGCACCGTCCGACGGCAACGCCCGCGTCTGGCTGGACGAGCTTGATGCCAATGTCCCGGACGCCGGATGAGCGGCGCACCGACGGCGAGGGTCGACAAGCTTCTGGGGTCGATGGGTTACGGCTCACGGTCCGAGATCGCGCGTCTGGGCAAGGTCGGGGGCATCGTCCTCGACGGAGTCGATCTGAAGGATGTGTCGAAACGGATCGCGATCACGCCGGATCTGGCGACGCGGATGGAGATCGACGGTCGTCCGCTGGACCCACCCCCCGGGCTGGTGATCATGCTCAACAAGCCACTCGGCATGACCTGTTCGCACAAGGAGGACGGGGCGCTCGTCTACGAAGTCCTGCCCGAACGCTGGCGCCGCCGGGACCCGGCGATCTCGACCATCGGGCGGCTGGACAAGCAGACCTCGGGCCTGCTGCTGCTGACCGATGACGGGGATCTGCTGCACCGAGTGATCTCGCCCAAACGCCATGTCGCCAAGGTCTATCGCGCCACCCTGGCGCGTCCTTTGGTCGGGACCGAGGGCGATCTGTTTGCCGCTGGCGGCCTGGTGCTGGAGGGCGAGGCCAAGCCCCTGGCTCCGGCAGCGCTCGAGGTGCTGTCGGAAACCGAAGCCCGGCTGACGGTGACCGAGGGCCGCTATCACATGGTGCGGCGAATGTTCGCTGCGGTGGGCAATCATGTCGAGGCCCTCCATCGCGAGCGGGTCGGCGGGCTGAGCCTTCCGGACGACCTTGCGCCGGGAACCTGGCGGTTGCTCACGGGTGCCGAGACCGAAAGCCTGTTCGTCTGACGGAACCGCGTAACGCCAGAACGCTTAAGGCTCCGCTTCACGGAGTCTCAGATGGCAGCCACAATCCAGCGTGATCTTCGGACCGGTCGATCCCTGTGGGCCGACAGCTCCGGGATCGGCGTGCCGACCCGACCCCTGACGCAGGCGATATCGGTCGATGTCGCCATCGTGGGCGCGGGCATCAGCGGGGCCTTCATGGCGCGCGAACTGAGCCGGGACCAGTCCGTGGCCGTGCTGGATCGCCGACCGCCCCTGATGGGCTCGACGGTCGCCTCGACCGCCATGCTGCAGTGGGAAATCGATCTGCCGCTGACGGCGCTGGCAGGAAAGATCGGTGAGACCGACGCGCGGCGGGCTTATGCGCGGTCGCGGTCGGCCGTCGACGCCCTCAAGCGGCTGGTGGCCGAAGATGGCATCCGCTGCGGCCTCAAGGACAAGGGCAGCCTCTATCTGGCGGGCGATGCCTATGGCTGGAGGGCCCTGGAAGCCGAGGCCGAGGCGCGCTCGGCGATGGGGCTGGAGAGCGTTTTCGTCGGGCGGGCGGAACTCGGCGACCGGTTCGGACTGGACCGGACCGGAGCCATCGTCTCCCGGGGCTCTGCCAGTGCCGATCCGGCCCGGCTCGCGGCAGGCCTGCTGCGGAGGGCCGCGTCCGATGGTGCGATTGTCTATTCGCCGGTCGAGGTCACCCAGGCGGCCAGTGATCCCGACGGCGTCACCCTGCTGACCGATGCCGGCCACGCAGTGCGTGCGCGGACGGTGGTCTTCTGCTGTGGCTACGAGTTTCCGCAAGGGGTTCCGACGCCGGGGGCCAGTATCATCTCGACATGGGCCCTGGCCTCGAAACCCGATGCGCGCTACCCCGCCTGGCTGGAGGACCTGCTGGTCTGGGAGGCGTCGGACCCGTACCTGTATTTCAGGACCTGCCAGGAGGGTCGCCTCATCGTGGGGGGCGAGGACGAGGACGATCCGGCAGCACACGAGGATCCCGCGCGCCTGAAGCGGAAATCTGCGACCATTGCCGCGCGGCTCAAGGACCTGGTCCCCGGCATGACATTCGAGATCGATTACACCTGGGCGGGCGCGTTTGGAGAAAGCGCGACGGGCCTGCCCTCCATCGCACCCGTCCCGGACATGGAACACGCCTTTGCGGTGATGGGCTTTGGCGGCAATGGCATCACCTATTCGATGATCGCCTCCCAGATTGTCTCTGCGGCGATCCGCGGACAGGCGGACCCTGATGCCGACCTGTATGCCGTGGATTGATTGACGATGGCCATCTGGATGGCTATTTTGATCTCATGAGCGACTATTCGGTAGCAACCGCAAAGGACCAGCTTCCGCGTTTGATCGACCGAATGCTGGACGGCGAGACGGTGACGATCACACGACGCGGAAAGCCGGTCGCCCGGATCGTTCCCGTGCAGTTGACGGACGCCGCCGCGCCGTTCGCGATCGATCTCGACTGGCTGGACAGCGTGCGTCAGGCCGCGAGGACCGGGACGTCCGGACGGGTCGATACCGTCCGTGCCATGCGGGACGACGACCGGTATTGATCGTCTCCCTTGACACCAGCGTCCTTGTTGCAGCCCTGACGGATGAGCCGCGCTCGGACGACGCCGCGCGATTGCTCGGTCGCCCTGAGTCCTGGATCATCAGCGACTGGGCTGCCGCAGAATTCAGTGCTGCCATTCGCATCAAGGCCCGGAGAGGGGACCTCGACACCAGTCAGACGGGCTTCGTCGAAGCGTCCTTCAATGCCGTCATTGCCAGACTGGGCGGAACGGTGACCCTGACAGCTGAAGATCATCGCCGGACACGACAGCTTGTGATCACGGACGGAATGATCCGTGCGCCTGATGCGCTGCATGTCATCGTCGCCCAGAGGCTTGGCGCGGCGCTGGCTACATTCGACCTTGGTCAGACGCGGACTGCGCGGGCTGCGGGCGTGGAGATCTACCTATGACCGTGGCCAAAATCTGCGGCCTGACCACACCGGAGACCCTCGACACCGCGCTTGAACATGGCGCGGCCTTTGTCGGGGCGGTGGTCTTCTCCAAAAGCCCGCGCCACATCGATCCGCTGCATGCCGCGACCCTGTTCGAACGCGCGCGGGGCCGGGCGGGGATCGTGGCGGTGACGGTGGATGCGGACGATGCGCTTCTGACGGAGATCGCGCTGATCCTGAAACCGGACCTGATCCAGCTGCACGGTCGCGAGACGCCCGAGCGGGCGATCGAGATCCGGCGACTGACAGGGGCGGGGATCATCAAGGCGCTGCCGGTCTCGACGCCGGACGATCTTGCAGCGGCGGACGTCTGGGAGGACGTGGCCGACAACCTGATGTTCGATGCCCGACCGCCGGAGGGCTCTGACCTCCCGGGCGGGGTGGGTGCCAGTTTCGACTGGGCCATGATGCAGGGTCGCCGCTACCGGAACCCCTGGTTCCTCGCCGGAGGCCTCAATCCCGACAACGCGGCCCGGGCTGCGGCGATCAGCGGCGCACCGATGCTGGATGTGTCCTCTGGCGTCGAAAGCGCGCCGGGTGTTAAGGACAGCGCCCGGATCGCGGCGTTCCTGCAGGCCATGTGACGGGACGCATTTCCGCCTTCGCCGCTTGCGAGACCTTTGCCCGTGAACGCCATCATCCCCAACCAGTACGCCATGCCCGACGTCGAGGGCCGGTTCGGCCCCTATGGGGGCCGGTTCGTCGCCGAGACCCTGATGCCGCTCGTGCTGGAGCTGAACCAGGCCTATGAGGCCTGCAAGGCCGATCCGACGTTCCAGGCCGAACTGGACGATTACCTGACCCACTATGTGGGGCGTCCCAGCCCGCTGTATCTCGCCCAGCGTCTGACCGATCACTACGAGGCGGCCAATATCTGGTTCAAGCGCGACGAGCTGAACCATACCGGCGCGCACAAGATCAACAACTGCATGGGCCAGATCCTGCTGGCCATGCGGATGGGCAAGAAGCGCATCATCGCCGAGACCGGGGCCGGTCAGCATGGCGTGGCGACGGCGACCGTCTGCGCCCGCTTCGGCCTCCAGTGCGTCGTCTACATGGGTGCAGCGGACGTCCAGCGGCAGTCGCCGAATGTGTTCAGGATGAAGCTGCTGGGCGCCGAGGTCATCCCGGTCACCAGCGGGCGTGGCACCCTGAAGGACGCCATGAACGAGGCGATGCGGGACTGGGTCACCAATGTCGAGGACACCTATTACCTGATCGGCACGGCGGCCGGACCCCATCCCTATCCGGCCATGGTGCGCGACTTCCAGAGCGTGATCGGGCGCGAGACCCGGGTGCAGATGCTGGCCCGTCGCGAAAAGCTGCCCGACGCCTGCGTCGCGGCGATCGGCGGCGGATCCAATGCCATCGGCCTGTTCCACCCCTTCATCGAGGACGCGGGCGTACGTCTGATCGGCATCGAGGCGGCCGGGCGCGGGCTGGACGGCCCGGATCACGCGGCCTCTCTGCAGGGTGGCCGCCCGGGCGTGCTGCATGGCAACCGCACCTATCTGCTTCAGGACGACGACGGCCAGATCCTGGAGGGCCATTCGATCTCGGCCGGCCTGGACTATCCGGGTATCGGACCGGAACACGCCTGGCTGAAGGACCTTGGCCGGGCTGAATATCGCGCCGCGACCGATGCCGAGGCTCTGGAGGCGTTTCAGCTGTGCTCGAAGCTGGAGGGGATCATTCCGGCGCTGGAGCCCAGCCATGCCCTGGCCCGCATCGGCGAGATCGCCCATGAGGTCGGCAAGGGCGGCGACGTCGTGCTGAACATGTGCGGACGGGGCGACAAGGATATCTTCGCCGTGGCGCAGCATCTGGGAGTCGAACTTTGATCCGGACCATCCTGTTGGCCATGACGGCCACGACCCTGCTGGCGGGCTCGGCCCTGGCGGGCCAGACACCGACGACGCAGCCCGACGTGCCCGCGCCAATGGACATTCCGGTCCTCGGCAATGCCCAGGTCTCGACTGACTGCGGAAACCTGTACCAGATGGCCGGCCGCGCCTACTGCCTGACCGCGCCCCTCGCCGGGATCGGGACCCTGGCCGACACCTACAGCGAACATTTCCGAAGCCAGGGCTGGCTCGCGGCGGCTGGCGAGGAAAACCGCGTGGTCTTCGTCAAGCGCCGCGAGGGCGGGGGCTGTGATGGCCTGCAGATGGTGGCCTTCTATGACACCGCGCGTCCGGCCGGTCCGGAAGCGGCGGGCTATCTCGGCTTCGCCACCATCCCGGGCAATGTCTGTGCTGCGGCAGGCGCTGCGGCGACGCCGACGCCATGACCACCGCCCGTATCGACGCCCGCTTCGCCAGCCTGAAGGCCGAGGGCCGGGCCGGCTTCGTGGCCTATGTCATGGCCGGTGACCCCACGCGCGACCAGGCGCTGGAGATTTTGCGAGGCCTGCCGGCCGCCGGGGCCGACATCATCGAGCTGGGCTTTCCGTTCAGCGACCCGATGGCCGAGGGCCCGCCGATCCAGCGCGCGGCCCTTCGTGGCCTCAAGGCCGGTCTGACGTTGAAGGGCACGCTGGACCTCGCGCGCGCGTTCCGCGACGGCGATGCCGACACGCCCCTGATCCTGATGGGCTATCTGAATCCGATCGAGTCCTATGGCCATGAGGCCTTCGCCCGTGACGCTGCAGCGGCGGGCGTGGACGGGGTGATCGTGGTCGACTGCCCGCCAGAGGAAGCCGATCCCCTGACCGACGCGCTCGATGCCGCCGAGGTCTCGCTGATTCGGCTGGCGACGCCGACGTCGGACGATGCGCGGCTGGAGCTGATCGCGCGCCGGACCTCGGGCTTTGTCTACTACGTCTCGGTCGCGGGTGTGACCGGGGTCAAGGAGGCTCAGTCGGCTTCGGTCGCTCCGGCGGTCGAGCGGGTTCGCAAGGCCTCCGGCCTGCCGGTCGCAGTGGGCTTTGGCGTCAAGACGCCGGAACGGGCCGCAGAGATCGCCCGGGTCGCCGATGCGGTCGTTGCCGGGTCGGTTCTGGTCGACGAAGTCGCCGCTGCGCTCGAGGCCGGGACCTCGCCGGTCACCGCTGTTCTGGCCCGGGTCCAGGCACTCGGCGATGCCGTACGGGGTGCACGGGTCACCGAAACCGTCTAGAGCGTCGCCATGGTCGACAAGAACAAACCTACTCCGGACAAGCCCCAGGAACGCCGGGGTGGCTGGCTCAGCCGCTTTGCGCCCGGGGTCCGCAAGATCGTCAGCCGTCGCGACACGCCCGACAATCTGTGGGTCAAGGATCCCGACAGCGGCGAGATGCTGTACCGCCCGGATCTCGAGACGGCACTGTGGGTCACGCCCTCGGGCCGCCACATGCGGATCAACGCACCCCAGCGGCTGGGGTATACCTTCGACGGCAGTGCGTATGAGCCCATCGATACGCCGGACGTGCCTGAGGACCCGCTGAAATTCTCGGACGGCAAGCCCTATCGTGAACGGCTGGCCCAGGCGCGCAAGGCGGCGGGGCGCAAGGACACCATGGCCATCGGCTATGGTCATGTGGGCGGCACCGCGGCGGTGGTGATCGTTCAGGACTTCAGCTTCATGGGCGGTTCGCTGGGCATGGCCGCCGGCGAAGCCTTCGTGAAGGCGGCCCGCGAGGCCATCGCCCGTGGCGTTCCGCTGGTCTGCTTCACCGCAGCCGGAGGGGCCCGCATGCAGGAGGGTGCGCTCAGCCTTATGCAGATGGCCCGCACCACCCTGGCCATCCAGGAACTGAAACGGGCACAACTGCCCTATGTCGTGGTCCTGACCGATCCGACCACGGGCGGGGTGACCGCCAGCTATGCCATGCTCGGCGACATCCACCTGGCCGAGCCGGGGGCCCTGATCGGTTTTGCCGGGCCACGCGTGATCGAGACCACGATCCGCGAGAAGCTTCCGCCGGGCTTCCAGCGGGCCGAGTACCTTCAGGAAAAGGGCATGGTCGATCGCGTGGTCTCGCGGGCCGATCTGCCGGCGACGCTGGGCACCCTCCTGTCGATCCTGATGGGCGGAATCCGGCGCGCGGCCTGATCCGGACATGAAAAGACCCGGCCGCCGTGGCGACCGGGTCCTTCGGATAATCGGACAGGCCTGGCCTCAGGCCTTGCTGTCGTAGGCTCCACCATTGGCGGCATCCGGCGTCGCATAGGCCTGACCGGCGGCCTGTGCACCCGAGCCCTTGGCGGCCACGATGACCATGGCTGGCCGGACGGTCCGCCCGAACAGCTCATAGCCCGCCTGCATGGTCTGGAGCACGCTGCCGCCCGGAACCGTGTCCGACGGCTGTTCCATCATGGCCTGATGCAGGTGCGGATCGAAGGTCTCGCCCGCCTCAGGGGCGACCCGCTTCAGTCCATTGGACTCGAAGGCGCGGAGCAGCGACCCCTGGGTCATTTCCAGACCGGTGATCAGGCCCGCGGCTGCGCCATCGGCGTCCTTGGGGGCGGCCTGAATGGCCCTTTCCAGATTGTCGGCCACGCCCAGCAGGTCCTTCGCGAACCGCTGGATGGCAAAGGCCCGCGTGTCGTTCATCTGGGTTTCGGTGCGGCGGCGCACGTTCTCGGCCTCGGCCGTCGCCCGCAAGGCCCGGTCCTTCCACTGGTCGCGCTCGGCGATGATGGCATCCAGCGGAGCCAGATCGTCGGGATCGGAGTCGAGGCCGGCCTCGGCGTTCAGCTCGGCGTCGGTGGGTTCTCTATCGTGAATGTCGCTCAATGGTCCTGTCCGTCCAGCATTCGCCCCAGCACCCGGGCGGTATAGTCCACCAACGGAATGATGCGGGCATAGTTCAGTCGCGCGGGGCCTATGACGCCGATGGCGCCCAGAACCCGCTGTCGACCGTTCATATAGGGCGCCGCGATCACGGCGGAACCCGATAACGAAAACAACCGTGTTTCTGCGCCGATGAAGATGCGCACGCCCTGGGCGGCGTTGACCCCGTCGAGCAGGCCGATGAGTTGTTCCTTCTGCTCCAGATCGTCGAACAGCACCCGCACCAGCTCCAGATCGGCGGCCGTCTCGTGGTTCTGCAGCAGATTGGCTCGGCCCCGGACGATCAGCGACCGCTCGCGATCCGGTCCGCCGGACCAGGCCGCCAGCCCGTCCTCGACCAGCCGCGCGGCAGCGGCGTCCAACTGCAGCCGCGCCGCATCCAGTTCGGCCCGCATCTCGGTGCGAGCCTCGGCCAGGGGGCGGCCCTTCAGCCGGGCATTGAGGAAGTTCGAAGCCTCCTGCAGGGTCGAGGGTGTCACGCCCGCCGATAGCGGCATCAGCCGGTTCTCGACGGTGCCATCATCCCCGACCAGAACGGCCAAGGCCTGATCATTTCCGAGCGCGACGAACTCGACATGCTTGACGCCCGCGTCCCGGACCGGCGAGGCCACGATCCCGGCCCCGCCGGCCAGGCCGGACAGCAGCGATGATGCGGCATCCAGCGCCTCGTCGAAGCCCCGGCCCTTGCCAGCCAGCCGGGCGTCGATCTCGCGGCGCTCCTCGGTCCCGATGTCACCGATCTCGAGAAAGCCGTCGACGAACAGCCGCAAACCCGCATGGGTCGGGATGCGCCCCGCCGAGGTGTGGGGTGCCGCCAGCAGCCCGGCCAGGGTCAGGTCCTGCATCGTGTTGCGGATCGAGGCCGGCGACAACTGGACTCCGCCCTTGGAAATGGTGCGCGAGCCGACGGGCTCGCCTGTTTCCAGATAGGTCTCGACAATGCGGCGGAAGATGTCGCGCGCGCGCTGGTCGAGGCTGGACAAGGGTGCAGAGGGGGAGGCGAACAAACTCATTTCGCGGGGATCCAGTCGGTCTTCTCCAGCCGCATGACCAGACAATCGTCGTCCTCGAACATCCGCCGCTCGATGACCCTGAAGCCCAGTCGCCGATAGAACCGGTGCGCACGGACATTGGTGTTGAGCGGGTCGATCACGATGGCGGTGACCCCGGCCTCGGCGAAACAGCGGTCGATCATCTGGCGCATCATCTGCGTGCCGACGCCGCGGTCAAGCCATTCAGGCGGTCCGATCCAGATGTCAATGGCCCTCAGCCCCGGCTCAATCTCGCCCCAGTAATGGGTCGGTTCGGTATGGGGATCACAGACCTGCATCACCCCGACGGGCTGGCTATCCACTTCGGCGATCACATAGTGACTGTCATGGGCCGAGTCCGTGATCTCTTCGGCCCATTCGATCCCGCCAAAGGCCACCTCGGTCTCGGGATCGTCGCTTGAACAGGCGATGACGTGCGGCTGACGGTCCCATTCGGCCAGCAGGGCTGCGTCCATCAGGGTTGCGGCGCGCAGGGATACGGACGGGATGGAGGACAGGGCCATGGTTTCAGGATAAGCAGCCCGCCTGCCGCCTCCAAGGACCATATCATGCGCCCCTCCGAACGTACCCCAGAACAGCTCCGCGCCGTTACGCTGGAAACCGGCATCAATCGCTATGCCGAGGGGTCGTGCCTTGTGTCCTTCGGCCACACGCGCGTGCTGGTCACCGCTTCGGTCGAGGAAAATGTCCCCGGCTGGATGCGTGGCAAGGGTCAGGGCTGGGTCACCGCCGAATACGGCATGCCGCCCCGTGCGACCCATACACGCGGTCGGCGCGAGGCTGCAGCGGGCAAGCAGACCGGGCGCACACAGGAAATCCAGCGGCTGATCGGCCGCTCGCTCCGCGCCGTGGTCGATCTGAAGGCCCTGGGCGAGCGTCAGGTGGTGCTGGATTGCGACGTCATCCAGGCCGATGGCGGCACCCGTACGGCCGCCATCACCGGCGCCTGGGTCGCGATGGCCTCGGCCTTCGGCTATCTGCGGGCCGAGGGCGTTCTGAAAGCCGACCCGATCCTCGACCAGGTGGCGGCGGTGTCATGTGGCGTCTTCAATGACGTCCCGGTCCTCGACCTCGACTATGAGGAAGACTCCAATGCCGAGGCCGACAGCAATTTCGTCCTGACCGGTTCGGGCACCATCGTCGAGATCCAGGCCACCGGCGAGAAGCGGGGCTTCAGCCGCGATGAGTTCGACCGCCTGTTCGCCCTGGCCCACGGCGGCTGCCAGGATCTGTTCGTGATGCAGAAGGCGGCGGTGGACGCGGCCCTCGCCCGGGGCTGACCCGCGTGCCCGGGTCCCGGGAAGCCCTGACCGAGACGGACGTCGCCCGCCGGGAGCCGCTCTGGCAGGCGCTGAGTGATCTGTTCCTGGATATGGAACTCCAGCCGGAGACCTTTGACTGGATCGCCCGCACCGCGATGAATGCCGGCTTCTCGCCGGCCGAGACGCGGACGATCCTCGAGACCGAGGTCCTGCCCGCCCTGGGTTCCAATCTTCTGTCCATTGCCGGAGAGTGGGCTGGCTTCGACCCGACCTTCGTTCGTGAAAGGGTTCTCTTGGCCATGCGGCGCGGCCCCGTGTCACGCGTCATGGATCACGTCCTGCTGACGCCCGTCCGTCGCGCCGTTCTTCGCCGGGACTGGGTCCGGCTTGAGGCTGCGATGCGGGCGCGCTCAGGTCAGTAGACGACCCAGCACGGCATCCAGCACCGGTCGCCCGCGCGGGGTTGCAACTACACGCCCCTTCTCCAGTCTCAGAAAGCCCTCATCGATCAGATCGGCCATCGGGCCATCGTCGGGGCTCAAAGACAGGGCCTGGAATACTGTGCTGGCCACGCCTTCGACGGTACGGAGGCCCAGCAGAATCCGCTCTTCGGCGGCACCGGTCGCATCCATCGGCTCCTGCTCCGACCAGGGCGTGCCGGCGGCAACGCCTGCGACATAGTCCCTGATGGCCCGGTGTCCCACGGTCGCCGTCCGGTGACCGTCTAGCGTCAGGCGCCCATGCGCGCCGGGACCAAGACCCAGATAGTCGCCGCCGCGCCAGACGTGGAGATTGTGCGCCGAGCGAGCCGTCACGCCTCGCGCATGGTTGGACACCTCATAGGCGTCGAACCCGGCCTGCTCCAGCACGCCCTGGGTCGTCTCGTACAGGTCGGCGGCCCCGTCCTCGTCAGGCAGCACCAGCGTGCCTCGGGCTTCGGCGCGACCGAAGGCCGTTCCGGGATTGATGGTCAGCTGGTAGGGCGAGATGTGCTCGAACCCCAGATCGACGGCACCTTCAAGTTCCTGCGTCCAGTCGGCCACGGTCTGGTCGGGGCGGGCATAGATCAGATCGATCGACAGTCGTGTGAAAGACCGGGCTGCCAGGCTGATGGCCCGTCGCGCTTCCGCCCCGTCATGATTGCGACCCAGGAATTTCAGGGCGGCGTCGTCCAGAGACTGCACTCCCAGCGACAGCCGGTTGATCCCGGCCGCAGCCAGGGCCGAGAAATGGGCTGCCTCGGCATCGGTCGGATTGGCCTCCAGTGTGATCTCGACCGGGCCGGAAACAACAAAGGCATCCTGAATGGCCGCAATCACGCGGGCGACAGCCTCGGGCGGCATCAGAGACGGCGTTCCCCCGCCCAGAAAGATCGAGGCCAGCGGTCTGGGCCCGATCCTCCGCGCCTGAGCATACAGATCGGCGATGATGGCCTCGATGAGCGCGGTCTGCTCAAGCGTCCGGCCGCTATCGCGCACGACATTGAAGTCGCAATAGGGGCAGATGCGCGCGCAATAGGGCCAGTGGACATAGACCCCGACCGCTCCGCCGGGATCGAGCGGGTCCGCCGGGGCCAGGCCCTCCGGATCAGTCAATCAGGGCAGCCTTCAGCTTCTCGAACGCCCAGGCCCGGTGGCTCATGGCGTCCTTTTCGACCGGGTCCATCTCGCCAAAGGTCAGGCGTCCGCCCTCGGGGATGAAGATCGGATCATAGCCGAAGCCACGATCGCCGCGCGGGGGGAAGGTCACGGACCCATGGACCTGACCCTCGACGACCACACAGGGACCGTCCGGCCAGGCGACAGCGAGGGCGGAGGTGAACCAGGCACGCCGGTCGGTCGCGCCGATGTCTTCCAATCGCTGTTCGACCTTGCTCATGGCGAGGCCGAAATCCTTGTCCGGCCCGCCCCAGCGCGCGGAAAAGATGCCCGGTGCCCCGTCCAGCGCGGCGATCGACAGCCCGGAATCGTCGGCCAGAGATACGAGTCCTGACCGGTCCGCCGCATGGCGTGCCTTCAGCATGGCGTTGCCGGTAAAGGTGGTTTCCGTCTCGTCCGGCTCCGGCAGGCCGACGGAATCGGCGCTCACGACATCGAAATGCCCGTCCAGGAGGGCGGCGATTTCGCGCGCCTTGCCCGGATTATGGGTCGCCGCCAGAAGCCGCATCCCCTTGATCAGCCTGAGTTTCATCCCGCTACCTTACCGCTGTTTCATTTGGTTGCAAAAGTTTAATATCGTTAAACGATATGTAACGTGATTTCGCGACAAGCACGTCCTATCTATGAACTCAAGAACGGGGGGTCGCACCGTTCAGGAGATCGCAGGTTAAACGCAATCTTCATATCGCGGCCATAACCAAGAGGGCAATAAATGACCCTCAAACAGGAGAACGACGATGAACACGATGAACGCCTCGATGTGGATGGACAAGGTTGGTACGACCCTGGTCAACGCTGCCCTTCTGGCCGCCCTCCCGACCGCCCTGATCGCCATCCTGGTCCAGGGCTTCTGATTTGAAGGGCACGATGCTCGCGACGCGGTCGCCCATGATCCGGGCGAAGATGACCGCGTCGCAGCGAGACTATCGCGACCGCCCCTCAACCGGAGCTTTGACCTTGGGCCTTAAGACGGTGATGAATAGGACTGCGTGAGGCACCCGTTGATGCCCGCGCGGTCCCGACCCCTTCCGGTCCTGAACTGAGAGACCCATGCGCCTCCCGACCCTGAAGCCCCTCGGGATAAGCGCCCCCTTCCGGACCGTGCCGCTGTTTCGCACGCTTGGACCCGGATCGGTTTCCAGCCTGCTGAAGATCGCGCTGGATGTGGCCTATGTGCTTCTGATGCTCATCACCGGCATTTTGCTGCTGGCCTTCGTAGCGGCCATCTTCGTCCCCCTGACCGGACCGCTGGAAGGCCAGACCTATGTCGAGGGCACCGGCGATGCGGCGCGCGAGGTGCCGATCACCCGGACCCTGATCCTGTTCGGGCTGGGGGCGACCTCGGCCTATTTTGGCGGCTTCCTGCTGATCCTGCGCAATCTGCGGCAGATCTTCCGGACCCTGACCCAGGGCGACCCCTTCCGGCCCGAGAATGTGCGCCGCCTGCGCCAGATCGGACTGACCCTGACGGTCGTGACTGTCGGTGTCGCCGTCGCCCAGGGCCTGATTCCTTCCATCCCCGATCCTGGCTTCAGCGAAATGCTGACGCCGATCTTCTCCGTTCTCGTCGTCTTCGTCCTGGCCGAGGTCTTCAAGGAGGGCGCGCGGCTTCGTCATGAGGCCGAGCTGACGATATGAAGGTTTCACCGTGCGCGCCGGGCAGGGGCCGTCAGGCCGAATGCCCCGACCTTTTCGATCGCGGCCTGGCCGTCTAGAGACCCTGTCATGGCCATTCGCGTCCAGCTTGACCGTATCCTGCTCGAACGGCGCATGTCGCTGACCGAGCTGGCCGATCGCGTGGGCGTGACCCTGGCCAATCTGTCGATCCTGAAGACCGGCAAGGCGCGGGCCGTGCGGTTCACCACCCTGGACGCCCTGTGCCGCGAGCTGGACTGCCAGCCCGGCGATCTTCTGGTCTGGGAGCCCGGACCCCAGGATCCCGGCGTCGAAGGCTGAGAATGGCGCGGCCCCCCCGAGACCTCTCGCCGGACGATCGTCGCATCTGGGCCCGGGTCACCGGCTCGGTCACCCCACCGAAATCGCGCAAGGCCCCGCGCGTCATGCTCGACATGGCCACCCCGGCCGATCCCGCTGTGCCCCTGACCCCGAAAACGACCCCCGTCGCCAAGCCCCGGCCAGGCTCCGTGCCGCCTTCTTTCACCAGGGCCGCAGCGCCGTCGCCCCAGACCCCATCCCGCTCGATCCCGGAGGTTCTTGAGCCCCGGCGTCAGCGCCGCCTGTCGCGGGAGCGCGATCCGATCGAGGCGCGGATCGACCTGCATGGCTATGGCCGCTTCCAGGCCCAGGATGCGCTGACGGCCTTCCTGATGGGCGCACAGGCCCGCGATTACCGCGCCGTCCTCGTCATCACCGGACAGGGGAGGCGCGGTGGCACCGGCGTTATCCGCGCCTCGGTTCACGAATGGCTGCAGGGACCGGGGCTTCGGGGCGTGGTCTCCGGTTTTGCCGCAGCAGCCCGCCGCCACGGCGGCGACGGGGCCATCTATGTGACCCTCAAGCGCCGCAGCTAGACCAGCGGCTCCAGCCCCTCGCGCCAGGTCGGATAGGCGGGCCGCCAGCCCAGCTCGGCCTTGGCACGGGCATTGGAGACGCGCTTGGAGTCCAGATAGAACCGCCGCATCGTCACGCTGACCGACGGATCGGTCCAGGCCACGGCCTCCGGCAGGGGCAGGCCCATCCGCACCGCGGCCCATTCGATCACTTCGTCGGCCGGGGCGGGGGCGTCGTCGGCCAGGTTGTAGATCCCGCCGGGCCGGGGCCGGGCCATCGAGGCGAACAGGCCCGAGACGATGTCGTCGACATGGATGCGGTTGAACACCTGGCCGGGCTTGCGCACGAGCCGGGCCGTTCCGTCGCGCAACCGGTCCACGGCCGACCGGCCCGGACCATAGATGCCCGGCAGGCGAAAGATCTGGACCGTCAGACCCATGCCCTGACCGGCATCCAGCCAGTGGGACTCGGCCCGGACGCGGCGAGCCCCCTCGACGCTGGCGGCATTCAGGGCATCGCCCTCGAACACCCATCCGCCATCGCGATCACCATAGACCGCCGTCGAGGAAATATAGCCGATCCAGTCCGGCCAGGCCTCGGCGGCACTCAGGGCCGGAATCAGGGCGCGGGCTCCGGGACACCCCTCGGCATCGGGCGCGGCCGTGATGAGTATGGCCGTGGCCCCGCTTACGGCCGCGTTCAGGGCGTCGCGGTCAGCCGGATCGATCGCGGTGATTCCCTCGGCCTGCAAGGCTGCGCGACGGGCGGGATCGCGTGAGGTGGCGCTGGCTGTGCCACCCCCGGCGATCGCAGCCCGGGCCGTCGCCGCCCCGACATAGCCACCCCCGAAGACCAGCAGCGAAGGCGTGTTCGTCCGCTCCGTCATGCCGGCCGAACGAGCCGGGGCTTGGGCCGGGCCTCGGGACGCGGCGGCGCAGGCTGCGTGCCGGCTTCAGCGGCCACGGCCTCGGCCCGGCGCGCATTCCAGCTGGACACACAGGCGATCCGCGCCGGATCGACCCGGTCGGCATAGCGGCGGGCGATGTCGGTGACCTCGTCCATCAGCCCCTGTTTCAGGGTGATCGGCTTCAGGCCCAGGTCCCGGAACTGGTCATTGGCGACGACCAGTTCGTTCTCGTCGGCTTCCTGGCGCGGATTGGCGACGTGGGCGATTTCGGCCCCGGTCACATCCGCGATCAGGGTCGCCAGGTCGCGGACGCGGTGGCTTTCGGTCATCTGGTTCAGGATCTTGACCCGCTCGCCGGCCCTGGGTGGATTGTTCAGCGCCAGTTCGACGCAGCGGACCGTGTCCTGGATATGGATGAAGGCGCGCGTCTGCCCGCCCGTTCCGTGCACCGTCAGGGGGTAGCCGACAGCGGCCTGCATCAGGAACCGGTTCAGCACCGTGCCATAGTCGCCGTCATAGTCGAACCGGTTGATCAGCCGCTCGTCCTGCCGGGTCTCCTCGGTCTGGGTCCCCCAGACGATGCCCTGGTGCAGGTCGGTGATCCGCAGACTGTCGTTTCGGGCATAGAACTGGAATAGCAGCGCGTCCTGGGTCTTGGTCATGTGATAGATCGAGCCCGGATTGGGCGGGAACAGGATCTCCTGCTCGGCGGGACCATTGTCCGTGTCGACCGTGACCTTCAGATAGCCCTCGGGAATGCGCAGCCCGGCGGTGCCATAGCCATAGACCCCCATGGTGCCCAGATGCGCCAGATGGACGTCCTGACCGCTCTCGACGATCGCCGCCAGCAGGTGGTGGGTCGCATTGATGTTGTTGTCGACCGTGTAGAGCTTGTGCCGCGCCGACTTCATCGAATAGGGGGCCGCCCTCTGCTCGGCGAAATGGACGACGCTGTCCGGTTTCAGGTCCCGGATCAGGGCGACCAGGCGATCGAACTCCTTGCCCACGGTCATGTTGACGAAGTCGATCGTGCGCCCGCTGATGGATTTCCAGGCAGCGATCCGCTCCCCCATGGTGCGGATCGGCGTCAGCGACCGGACTTCCAGCTCATTGTCGATGTTTCGCCGCGACAGATTGTCGACGACCGTCACGTCCCAGCCGCGGGCGGACAGATGCAGCGCCGTCGGCCAGCCACAGAAGCCGTCACCACCCAGAACCAGAACCTTCATTCGCATGCTTCCTTGGCTTCCCTTTTTCCTGCCTAGCTCAAGCCCGCCAGTGACGAAAGGTTCACCCCCTCAACCTCCCTGAAGGGCCGCCAGAACCGCCTTGCCATAGCGATCGATCTTGGACTGGCCGACGCCCGAAATGTCGGCCAGGGCCTCCAGCGAACCGGGCTCGCGCTGGGCGATCTCCAGCAGGGTCTTGTCCTGGAAGATCACATAGGGCGGGACATGCTGTTCGGCCGCCCGGTCGCGCCGCCAGGCCCGCAGCATCTCGAATCGGGCCCGGACGTCGACGTCCAGGGCCTCGACCGCAGCATTGCCCTCGCGCGTCCGGCGGCGCGGATTGCCCGAGCGGGTCGCGGCGTCGAAGCCGGCCGGGACACGGCGCACCTCAATGGCCCGCTCGCCGCGATAGACCGCCCGCACGGCCTCGGCCTCGCCCAGGCCCACCAACGGCTTGCCATCGTTGGCGTCTTCCAGCAGCAGGCCCTCGAACAACAGGTGGTCGACGATGTCGCGCCACCCACCGGGCGAGGTGTCCTTGCCGATGCCCCAGGTCGACAGGTCGCTCTCCCAGGGCTGGACGTCCTTCGTCTTGCCCAGCAGGTGATCGATCACCCGGGTGCGGCCGAATCGACCGCCCAGCCGCTGCACCGCTGCCAGCGCCTTCTGGGCCTGGACCGTGGCGTCATACAGGGCCGGCGGATCGGCACAGACATCGCAGACGCCACAGGGCCCGGCACTGACCTCGCCGAAATAGCGGCGCACGGCCTGGGGCCGACAGGTCGCGCCATCCAGCATGGCGAACAGTTGCCTGGCCTTGCGCGTCTGGACGGCCTTGACCTCCTCGGCCATCGGTCGCCCCTCGAGCCGTCTCAGGGTCCAGGCGATATCGGACGGTCCGTACAGGGTAATGCCTTCGGCCGGTTCCCCGTCCCGTCCGGCCCGGCCGATCTCCTGCCAGTAGGCCTCCAGCGACCCCGGCGGGTCTGCATGGATGACGAAGCGCACATCGGCCTTGTCCACCCCCATGCCGAAGGCGATCGTCGCGACCATCACGGCCCCGTCCTCGGCCAGGAACCGCCCCAGCAGCCGGTCCCGCTGCCGGGCGTCCATCCCGGCGTGATAGGCGATGGCATTGGTGCCGGCGTCCTTCAGGGCATCGGCCACACGCTCGCAGCCGTCGCGCGATCCGCAATAGACCACGCCCGACTTGCCGCGCCGCGCCCGCACCAGTTCGATCACCGTGGCATCGGTCCGGGCGCGCGAGCCGTTCTCCTTGCGCACGGCGGACAGTTGCAGATTGGGCCGGGCGAAGCTGTCGACAAAGACTCTGGCGCCCTCCAGCCGCAGCGAGCGCAGGATGTCGTCGCGGGTCCGCGCGTCGGCCGTTGCCGTTACTGCGATCCGGGGAACACCCGGGAACATCTCGGCCAGGCGACCCAGATTGCGATAGTCCGGCCGGAAATCATGCCCCCACTGGCTGACGCAGTGGGCTTCGTCGATGGCGATCAGGCTCAGCGGCAGTTCAGCCAGCCGGTCCAGCATGGCTCCGGCGGCCAACCCCTCGGGCGAGACGTACAGCAGGTCCAGTTCCCCGGCCCGCGCCTGACGCCAGATGTCGGACCGCTCGTCCATCGAGACGCCGGAATCGAGCCGGGCCGCCGCCACGCCCTGCTGCTTCAGGGCCTCGACCTGGTCGGTCATCAGGGCAATCAGGGGCGAGACCACCAGCCCCAGACCGGGCCGCAGCATCGCCGGGATCTGGTAGCAGACGCTCTTGCCCCCGCCAGTCGGCAGCACCGCCAGCACATCGCGCCCGGCCATGATCTCGCTGACCACATCGGCCTGGAGCCCGCGAAAATCGTCATGGCCCCAGACCCGGGCCAGGGTCTCGCGCGCTGCCGCAAGGTCGTCGGAAGAAACGGAAGAGGCGAGGGCGACCGAAGCAGGCATCGGCGGTTTGTGCCTGATCCGTTCCACCCTGTCACGGACGCAGGTCCGCAAAATTGGTGCCTTCGCTCACGCGAAAATGAAGGGCGGCGGTTACGCTTCGGCGTTAGGAGTCCTGCCATGAGGCTGAAGGGACTGTTCATCGTCGGCGCGGTTCTGGCCGCCAGCACACTGGGGGTGGGCTCCACGGCCCAGCCGGCCGGTGCGAGGGCTCCTGTGCGCGCCACACCGACCGAGCCGGTGGTGGTCGAACTGTTCACGGCCCAGGGCTGCGGTTCCTGCCCGGAGGCCAATCGGGTGGTCGAGGCCCTGGCCGGCGATCCCGGGGTCATCGCCCTGACCTATGCGGTCGACTACTGGGACTATCGGGGCTGGCCCGATACCTTCGCCAAGCCCGAGTTCGCCCAGCGACAGCGCGCCTACCGGTCGGCGATGCGGCTTCGCAATGTCTACACCCCCCAGATCGTGATCGACGGCCGGCGTCAGGTCTCGGGTGCCCGCGCGCCCGAGGTCCAGTCGGCCGTGACCGAGGAGGCCGCGCGGCTGGTCTTCCCGCCCCAGATCGAGTTCCGCGATAGCGGCGAGGCCGTCGGCGTCGGGTCCGGCCGGGCCCCGCGTGGCGGGGCCGAGGTCTGGGCCGTGGTCTATCGCCCGGGCACCCAGGAGGTGGAGGTCGAGGGCGGCGACAACCGCGGCCAGACGGTGCGGCACATGAATGTGGTCCGTGAAATCGCCAGGCTCGGGGACTGGGGCGGCAAGCCGATGCTGTTCTCGTTGCCCGATGACATCGCCGAGGGCGAAGCGGTGGTGGTCATGGTCCAGGCCAAGACCGATCGTCGAATCCTCAGCGCCGCCGGAAACTGACCTTCGGCAGGCAGGGCCGGTTCAGCCGCCCACCATCTGCATCCCCAGCCATTCGGCGATCAGGGCCGGCTTTTCGGAGCCTTCGATCTCGACCGTCAGTTCGTGCTTGAGCAGCCAGCGTCCACCGCCCTTGTCCTCGGCGGACAGCAGCCTGAACCGGCCTCGAATCCTTGATCCCACCGGCACCGGGGCCAGGAACCGCAATTTGTCGAAGCCATAGTTGACCCCCATCACCACCCCGTCCAGCGGGGGCACGGCGTCATAGGTCATGGCCGAGGCGAGGCTTAGCGTCAGGAACCCGTGCGCGATGGTTCCGCCGAAAGGCGTCGCCTTGGCCGCCTCGGGGTCCACATGGATGAACTGACGGTCCTCGGTCACCTCGGCAAAGGCGTCGATCCGGGCCTGATCGATCTCGAACCAGCGGCTGACGCCCATCTCCGTGCCGATCAGTGCGGCGAGGTCGGCGGGTCGGGTCATGCAGTGGCTCCGATAAAGCGGTCTTCGATGATTTCGGCGAACAGGGCGGGATCGATATTGCCACCCGACAGGATGACGGCGGTGGTCCGGCCCCGGGTCTCGACCTTGCCCGCCAACAGCGCCGCCAGCGCCGCCGCCCCACCCGGTTCGATCACCAGCTTCAGGGTATGGAACGCATAGCGGACGGCCGCAGCGGCCTCCTGATCGGAGATCCCGAACGCTCCGGACAGGACGCGCTGGTTGATCGGAAACGTCAGCACGCCCGGCACGGGGGTCTGCAGCGCATCGCAGATCGAGGGGGCTGCGACCGGATGGCCGACCCGTTCGCCGGCCGCCAGCGAGCGGGCGGTATCGTCAAAGGCGATCGGCTCGACCGCCCACATGGCGGTTTGCGGGCTCCGCGCCTCGAACACGAGGTTGATCCCGGCCATCAGCCCGCCGCCGGAACAACAGCACAGCAACTGGTCGATCGGCCCGGCCCCGAGGGCCTCGGCCTGGTCCAGCAGTTCCAGCCCTGACGTCCCCTGACCCTCGATGACAAAGGGGTCGTCGAACGGGGGGACGAGGATGGAGCCCTTTTCGTCGGCGATCTGGCGGCCGATGCCCTCGCGACTTTCGGTCCAGCGGTCATAGAGCCGGACCTCGCCGCCGAACGCCCGAACCCCCGCGACCTTGATGGCCGGGCTGTCGGCCGGCATCACGATCACGGCCGTTGTGCCGACCATCCGGGCAGCGGCGGCGACGCCCTGGGCGTGATTGCCGGAGGAATAGGCGACAACACCCCGCGTCCGCTCCTCGGGCGTCAGCCGGCTGATGCGATTGTAGGCCCCGCGGAATTTGAACGCACCAGCCACCTGCAGCGTCTCGGCCTTCAGCAGGACCCGGCCGCCCATGGCCTCATTCAGTGCCGGACATTCGATCAGGGGGGTGCGGACGGCAACGCCCTCGATCTGGCGGGCGGCATCGAGGACGCCTTCGAAGGAAGCGGTGCGGTCGGTCATCTTGCCACTTAACCGCAAGCGATCCATCCGCGTAAGATGTCAGGCCCAGACCTCCATGGATTCCTGATGACAGACGTTGCTGCCGATCCCCAGGCGACCTTCTCCGGAACGCGGGAGGTCGACCCCCGGTACGCGCTCGACGCCGCTGCGCTCGATCGCTGGATGGGACAGAACGTATCGGGATACGTCGGTCCGCTCACCGTTCGCCAGTTCAAGGGGGGGCAGTCGAACCCGACCTATGAACTGACCACGCCCGGAGCGGCCTATGTGCTGCGGCGCAAGCCGCCCGGCGTGCTGCTGCCCTCGGCCCACGCCGTGGATCGCGAGTTCACGGTGATTTCGGCCCTGTACGCCCAGGGCTTCCCGGTCGCCCGGCCGCACGCCCTGTGCACAGACGAGACCGTCCTCGGATCCATGTTCTATGTCATGGACAAGGTCGAGGGACGGGTGTTCTGGGACCTGAAACTGCCTGGGCTTGAACCGGCCGAACGGCGCGCGATCTACGAGGCCCAGACCGACACCCTCGCTGCGCTGCACCGTTTCGATCCGGCCGCCATCGGCCTTGGGGAGTATGGCAAGCCCGGAAACTATTTCGCCCGCCAGGTTGGCCGCTGGACGAAACAGTATCGCGCCTCCGAAACCGCCCCGATCGCGGCGATGGATCGGCTGATCGATTTTCTGCCCACCAGCCTGCCCGCCGACGGCCCGACGCGGATCGTCCACGGCGATTTCCGCCTGGACAACATCATCATCGATCCGCAGGGGCCGGCGGCGCGCGCCGTTCTGGACTGGGAACTGTCGACGCTTGGCGATCCGATGGCCGATTTCTCCTACATGCTGATAGGCTGGGTCATTCCGGCCAGCCTCAGGAACGGGCTGGGCGGAGCCGATCTGGACGCGCTGGGCATTCCCTCGATCGAGGAAACGGTCGCCCGATATGCGGAAAAGTCGGGCACCGGGGCACCGCAGAACCTGGACTGGCTGTTCGCTTACAATCTGTTCCGGCTGGCCGCCATCTGCCAGGGCATAGCGGGACGGGTCCGGGACGGAACCGCCGCCAGCCCGCAGGCGCGGTCGATGGCGGCGCAGGTCGAGCCCCTGTCGAGCGCCGCCTGGCAGTTCGCGCTGAAGGCGGGGGCTTGAGCGCCCGCTGGTCCCAAGCCAGCGGGATCAGGCACCTGTGGCGGAACTGGAGATCATGATGGTCTTCCGGACACCGAACTGCAGACGGTCAAAGGCCCGTTGACCCGGACTTTTCACGCGGGATCGATGCGGCGCCAGTCCCGATGCCGTCAGACGATCATGATGGTTCCGAGCAGCAGTCGGGCCCCGGTCCGGCCCAGAACCCGGTCCGTCGCCGCCTGAAGCTCGCGCGAGATCTGGTCGACGTTCGGGGGCACGCCGGGCAAAAGCTGGCTGGCATTGCGCTGAACCACGACGGCATAGGCGGCCCGCAGGCGTGGCGCTGACTGTTCTGCGCGCAGACGCAGGGCCTCGTCCGGAACATCGACACCGGTCTCGACCGTCATGACGCCGCGGCGCCCGCCCGGCCGTGCCGAGGTCGCCGTGATGGTCGGATACCGCACATAGGTCGCGGCCGACGCCCCGCCGCCCCCGGTGGGGCTCGCGCTGGCGGTTGTGGCCAGCAAGCCGACGGCGGCAGGGGCAAGGGCAAGAAGGGCGCGACGATCCATGCCCGGACCCTAGCCTACAGGCCGTAAAATTTGCCTGAACGCGGGATAAGCGGCCGAATGCGCGGCTCGTGCGGCGACACGGCGCGGCCTCTTCGCTTGGCAAGCGCGAAACGACCCGATATGGACCGGCTCAAGAAAGACGGTGGCTCCCCCTGTGCCCGCCGTCTGTTTGCAAATCGATCGCAGGCATCCGCCGCCGCTAGATTTTAGAGGATTTGAGTATGGGACTGGGCATCCGAGCCCTGAGAACCGTCGCAGGCGCCATCAGCGCTTCCGGTCTCGCTGCGACACTGGCTCTTGCGGCCGCCACCCCGACCTGGGCCCAGGACCTGATGGGGCAACCGACGCCGGGTGGCATCGACCTGCAACCCGCCGCCTCGCCCCTCAAGGCGGATGCGATCTGGTTCCACAACGCCATCCTGCTGCCGATGTGCATCATCATCAGCCTGCTGGTGCTCGGCCTGCTGGCCTGGTGCGTGATCAAGTACAACAAGAAGTCCAACCCGACCCCCGCCAAGTGGAGCCACAACACCCTCGTCGAAGTGGTGTGGACCGTGCTGCCGGTGATGGTTCTGGTCGGGATTTCGCTGTTTTCGTTCCGCCTGCTGTTCGCCTACCACGACATGCCGGAGCCCGACCTGACGGTTAAGGCGACGGGCAACCAGTGGAACTGGGCCTATGAGTATCCGGACCAGGGCGTGTCGGAATACATCTCCAACATGCTGCCGGAGGACGAGGCCCGGGCGCGCAACGTTCCTTACCGCCTGGCCGCTGACGAGCCCCTGGTGGTTCCGGTTGGCCAGACCGTTCGCGTGCTGGTGACGGCGTCGGACGTGATCCACTCCTTCGCCCTGCCGGCCTTTGGGCTCAAGACCGACGCCATCCCGGGTCGGGTGAATGAAACCTGGTTCAAGGCAGACCGCACCGGGATCTTCTATGGCCAGTGCTCCGAGCTGTGCGGCTCGGACCATGCCTTCATGCCCATCCAGATCAACGTCGTGACCCAGGCCGAGTTTGCGGCGTGGGTCGCCTCCCGCGGTGGTTCCATGACCCCGGCCACGGCCGCCGAGGCTCCGGGCGGAACCGCTGCCCAGGTCGCTGCCGGCACCACCGGCGCCCCGACCGTCACTGACGCTGCCGTTCCGGCCGCGGCCGAGGGGGTTGCTGCTGCGCCCGCCGGCGCCGCCGCCTCGCCCACCGTCCAACCCGCTCCTGCGCCGGCTGCCGCCGCGCCAGTCGCCCAGTAATCCGCGAGTCCGAGAGATCATGGCACACGCACCGACCGCAGACGCCCACGGGCACCACGCCGGACATGACCACAAGCCGGGCTTCTTTACCCGCTGGTTCCTGTCCACCAATCACAAGGACATCGGGACCCTGTACCTGTTGTTCGCCATCATGGCGGGCATCGTGGGCGGGGCCCTGTCCGGCCTGATCCGTCTCGAACTGGCCGCCCCCGGCATCCAGTATTTCGTCGAAGGCGGGCTGATCGAACAGCTCGGCATCGTCGAGGCCTCCAAGCACGGCTACAACGTCACCGTGACCGCCCACGCCCTGATCATGATCTTCTTCATGGTCATGCCCGCGATGATCGGCGGCTTCGGTAACTGGTTCGTGCCGATCATGATCGGTGCGCCGGACATGGCGTTCCCGCGCATGAACAACATCTCCTTCTGGCTGCTGGTTGCGGCCTGGATCCTGCTCTGCCTGTCGATGTTCGTCGATGGCGGACCGGGCAGAGGGTTCGGGGGAGGCTGGACGATCTATCCGCCGCTTTCGACCGTCGGCCACACCGGACCCGCCATGGATCTGGCGATCTTCTCGCTGCACGTCGCCGGGGCATCGTCCATTCTGGGTGCCATCAACTTCATCACGACCATCTTCAACATGCGCGCACCTGGCATGACGCTGCACCGCATGCCGCTGTTTGCATGGTCTGTCCTGATCACCGCCTTCCTGCTGCTTCTGAGCCTGCCCGTCCTCGCCGGTGCCATCACCATGCTGCTGACGGACCGCAACTTCGGCACCAGCTTCTTCGACCCGGCCGGCGGTGGCGATCCCGTGATGTTCCAGCACCTGTTCTGGTTCTTCGGTCACCCGGAAGTGTACATCCTCATCCTTCCAGGCTTCGGCATCATCAGCCACATCGTCTCGACCTTCTCGAAGAAGCCCGTGTTCGGTTACCTCGCGATGGCCTACGCCATGGTCGCGATCGGCTTCATCGGCTTCATCGTCTGGGCTCACCACATGTACACCGTGGGCATGACCATCAACCTGCGCGCCTATTTCGTGGCCGCGACGATGATCATCGCCGTCCCGACCGGGGTGAAGATCTTCAGCTGGATCGCCACGATGTGGGGCGGCTCGCTGGACTTCAAGACGCCCATGCTCTGGGCCATGGGCTTCATCTTCCTGTTCACCGTCGGCGGCGTGACCGGCGTGGTCCTGGCCAATGCCGCCATCGATTACAGCCTGCACGACACCTATTACGTCGTGGCCCACTTCCACTACGTGCTGTCGCTGGGAGCCGTGTTCGCGATCTTTGCGGGCTTCTACTACTGGTTCGAGAAGATGTTCGGCGTGAAGTACAACGAGTTCCTCGGTTGCGCTCACTTCTGGATCATGTTCGTCGGCGTGAACGTGATCTTCTTCCCGCAGCACTTCCTTGGCCTCCAGGGCATGCCGCGCCGCTACATCGACTATCCCGAGGCCTATACCCTCTGGAACCAGGTCTCCTCGTGGGGTTATGTGATCACGGCGGTCGGCGTTGTCGTCTTCCTGGTCATGCTGGCCGAGGCGGCGATCCGTCGTCGCGTTGGCGTGGCCAATCCCTGGGGTGAAGGCGCCACGACGCTGGAGTGGACCCTGTCCTCGCCGCCGCCCCACCACCAGTTCAACGAACTGCCGGTGGTCAAGGCCGAGCACCACTAGACGCGTCACGCGCGACGCCAGACCGAACCGGGGCCGCTCTTTCGACGACGAAGGAGCGGCCTCGGCCTTTTTTGAAACCTGCCGCCTCAAACGGCATTCGAGTCCCGATGACCGACCAGTCCACAGCCCCCTCCGCCGTCACGCTGGCCCAGCCGGAAGACTTCTTCCAGCTGCTGAAGCCGCGCGTGATGTCGCTGGTGATCTTCACAGCCGTGACCGGGCTGGTCGTCGCACCCGGCGAGATCAATCCGTTCGTCGCCGCCATTGCCATCCTGTGCATCGCCGTCGGGGCGGGTGCCGCCGGGGCGTTGAACATGGCGCTGGAGGGCGAGACGGACGCCCTGATGCGGCGGACCCGCGGGCGGCCGGTCGCCGCGGGTCGGGTCAACAAGGATGATGCCCTGACGTTCGGGGTCATCCTGTCGATCTTTTCGGTCATGCTTCTGGGGATGAACACCAACTGGATCGCGGCGGGTCTCCTCGCCCTGACGATCGTTTATTATGCCGCCTTCTACACGATGATGCTGAAGCGCCGGACGCCGCAGAACATCGTCATCGGCGGCGCTGCCGGAGCCTTTCCGCCGGTGATCGGCTGGGCTGCCGCAACCGGAACAGCGCCCTGGGAAGCCTGGCTGCTGTTCGCCATCATCTTCCTCTGGACGCCGCCTCACAGCTGGGCCCTGGCCCTGTACTCGACCGGGGACTACGCCAAGGCCGGCATCCCCATGATGCCCGTGGCCAAGGGGGCGAAATCGACCCGTTTGCAGATCCTTGTCTACAGCCTGATCCTCGTCCCTGTTGCGATCCTGCCCGGGCTGTTGGGCATGGGAGGGGCGGTCTATCTCAGTGTCTCGATCATCGGTGGACTGGCGTTCCTTGCGCTTGCAGCCCGTTTGTGGGGGTCGCGGGCAGGCGACGAGCCGGACAAGGCTGATGCTGTGGGGCGAGAGGCCGCATTGTATGACGTGCGGGCACAGGCCAAACCGGCTCGCAACCTGTTTGCCTTTTCGATCCTGTACCTGATGGCCCTGTTCGCGGCCCTGCTGGTCGAAAACCTGACCCTGATGGGACTGCCTGGATGAACCGCCTGACCGACACGCAGATGACCGCCCGCAGCCGACGCAATCTCTGGATTGCCCTCGCGCTCGTCGGCTTCATCGTGATGATCTTCTCGACGACCTTCCTTCGCATGCAGCACAATGCCGAGATGGCCCGGGAAGCGAACCTCGCGCGTTCGACCGCGCTCGATCTGCCGACGGCGCCTCAGGAGGCCCGGCCATGAACCGCAAGAATCTGATCGCCCTGGCCTGTGCCGGCGGGGTCATGTTCATGACCGGTGCCGCCTTTGCTGCCGTCCCTCTGTATCAGCTGTTCTGCCAGGTCACCGGCTTCGACGGCACGGTCCGCAAGGCAGAGGCCGCGCCTGACACGGTTCTTGACCAGACGGTTCTGGTGCGTTTCGACACCAATGTGCGGGGCCTGCCGATGACCTTTCGCGCAGAACAGGTCAGTCAGAGGGTCCGGATCGGCGAGACCGGCATTGCCTATTTCGACGTGACCAACACGTCGGACCAGCCGATCGGCGCAACCGCTGCCTATAATGTGGTTCCTGAACGGGCAGGTCCCTACTTCCAGAAACTGCAGTGCTTCTGCTTTGCGGGGCAGACAATCGCGCCGGGCGAGACCAAGCAGTTTCCAGTCCAGTATTTCGTGGCCCCCGAGATCGCCACCGATGCCGAGAGCAAGGGCGTGACCGAAATCACCCTGAGCTACACCTTCTATCCGACCAAAGGCTTCGATCCCTCTGCTGCTGCCACTGGCGCGGCGGGTTGAGCGACGCTATAGCCCCGTCCATACGCCTGACCGCCTGAGAGACCCAAGAATGGCCGACGCCCACGCCACTCCGCATCACGACTATCATCTGGTTGATCCCAGCCCCTGGCCTCTGGTGTCCTCCGCGGCTGCCACCGTCATGATGGTGGGTGCGGTGATGTGGATGAAGGGTCTCTTCGGCCTGCCCGAGGGGACAAGCTGGCTGTTCTTCGCCGGCCTGGCCGGGGTTCTGTATTCGGCATTCGGCTGGTGGGCTGACGTCATCAAGGAGAGCCGTGCGGGCGATCATACGCCTGTGGTTTCGATCGGCCTGCGTTACGGCATGGTGCTGTTCATCGCCTCCGAGGTCATGTTCTTCGCCGCCTTCTTCTGGATCTTCTTCGAGATGGCGGTCTTCAACGAGGCCCGGGCCAATATCCCCGAGATCTCGATGTGGGCGGATACGGCATCGGCCTGGTCGACCTGGCCACCCAAGGGCATCGAGGTCCTGTCGGCCTGGCAGCTTCCGCTTCTGAACACCGTCATTCTGCTGCTTTCGGGAACCACGGTGACCTGGGCTCACCATGCCCTGCAGGTGAACGACCGCGCCGGTGCCAAGCTGGCGCTTGGCATTACGGTTGCGCTGGGTCTGCTCTTCACGGCGGTTCAGGCCTACGAATACTACCACATTGTCCATGAAAATCTGTTCTTTAACGAGGAAGCCGTCAACTCGGGCCTCTATGGTTCGATCTTCTTCATGGCCACGGGCTTCCACGGCTTCCACGTCCTGCTCGGCACCATCTTCCTGATCGTCTGCCTCGTTCGCCTGCTGGCCGGTCAGTTCACGCCCGAGAAGCATTTCGGGTTCGAGGCGGCTGCCTGGTACTGGCATTTCGTGGACGTGGTCTGGCTGTTCCTGTTCGCCTTCGTCTACGTCGTCTTCGGCTGATCCCGGCTTTCGCCGGGGTGCCAGAGTCCCTGATCAAGCCGCCCGAGCCGGTCCGGATCGATCCGATCCGGGCCGGTCTGCGTTCGCGCTGTCCCAACTGCGGCAAGGGCGCGCTGTTCACCGGCTTTCTCAAGGTGATCCCGATCTGCCCGGTCTGCGGCTTTGACCGCATGACCATCGAGACAGGGGATGGTCCGGCCACCTTCATCATGCAGATCGCGGGCTTTCTGGTGGGGTTCTCCGCCCTCTACGTCGAGATCGCCTTCAGCCCCCCGATGTGGCTGCATTTCATCGTCTGGATCCCGCTGGTCGCCGCTCTGTCGCTGGGGCTCATGCGACCGGGCAAGGGGCTGATGATGGCCCTCCAGTTCCGCAATCAGAGGGATCAGCCATGAAACGGTTTCCGTGGGGGCTCACGCTGGTGGTGGTCCCGGCCGTGGCCGTCCTGATCGGCCTCGGCAGCTGGCAGCTGCAGCGGCTGGCCTGGAAGAACGGTCTGATCGCCGGGTCGGGCGTCGCCGCGACACAGCCCCGCGTCCCTCTCCTCGACATCTATGGCGACGGTACCAGCCTGGAGTTTCGTCGCATCACCGTGGAGTGCGCCGGCCTGGCCAGCGCGCCTTTCGTCGAGATGCGCTCTATCGTCGACGGCGACGGGGGCGTGCGCCTCTACTCCCTCTGCCGTAGTGAGGGCATCAAGACGCCTCTGCTGGTCGACCGGGGTTTTGTTGCCGATGATGTCACGGAGCGTCCACCGGTGGCTGTCTCGGACACCCCCCTGGCCATCGAGGGTGAGCTTCGCCAGGTCCCGGCCGCAAGCTGGCTGACGCCGGCGTCGGACGGCAAGACCTTCTACGCGCCCGAGCCCGCCGCCATGGCCAAGGCACTGGGTGCGCCCGGACCGGCGGGCCCCGTGATGATCTTTGCCACCGTCTCGACCAATCCCGGGTTCGCCGCGCTGCGGCCGTCTGCTCCACCCGCCAGCTTTTCCAACAACCATCTGGGCTATGCGCTGACCTGGTTCGGACTGGCGCTGGCCCTGGTCGGTGTCTATGTGGCGATGCTCGGCCGCAGCCGTTCGAGTTCACGATCCGGCAGTACGGCCCCCGGGAAGAAGGACATCCCCTGACCGCGCGTCTCCATACCCTGTCCAATGGCGTCCGCGTCGTCTGCGATCCCATGCCCGGTCTGCGCACCCTGGCGCTGACGGTGGCCGTGCGTGGCGGGGCGCGATGGGAAACCGAGGCCCAGTCGGGCTGGTCGCACCTGCTGGAACATCTGGTGTTCAAGGGTGCGGGCGACATGGGTGCGCGCGATATCGTCGAGCGGATCGAAGCCGAAGGCGGATCGATCAATGCCGCCACCGGCTATGAGCGTACCAGCTATGAAGTCCGCGCGCTCGACGGGTCGCTGCCGCTGGCGATGCAGGTCGTTTCCGACCTCGTCTTCCGGCCGCGGCTCGATCCCGCGGAGATCGAGCGCGAGAAGGACGTCGTGGCCCAGGAGATCGCCGAGGCCTTCGACACCCCCGACGACCATGTCTTCGAAATGGCCCAGACCCGGGCCTTTACCGGCCAGCCCCTGGGACGGCCGATCCTGGGATCGGTCGAGAGCCTGAAGCCGGTCGACCGCGCCTCTATCGAGGCCTGGCGCGCGCGCCTGTATTCGCCGGACCGGATGGTGGTCGCGGTCTCCGGCTCGGTCGACGAGGACGAGTTGCTGGCCCTGAGTGAGCGCTGGTTCGGCGACGCTGTGGCCATGCCGGCCGATGCCGCGCAGCCTGCCACATTCGTGGGTGGCGATGCGAAACTGGCGCGCCGGATCGAACAGGCCAATGTGGTCTTCCAGATGCCGTCGCTGTCGGCCACGGACCCGCGCCTGTCGAGCCTGCGGCTGTTCACGGAAATCCTCGGGGGCGGCATGGCCTCTCGCCTGTTCCAGAGCGCCCGCGAGGACCGGGGGCTGGCCTATGCCGTCGACGCCTACCAGGAAGCCTATGAGGAGACCGGCATCGTCGGCATCTATGCCGGTGCCGCTGCGGACCGGTCGGTCGAGCTGGCCGAGCTTTGCGCCACAGAGGTCGTGGGGCTTGCCGAGCAGGGCCCGACCGCGGCCGAACTGTCCCGCGCCAAGGCGGTGCTCAAGGGCGGGCTCTGGATGTCGGACGAGAGCCCGGCCAGCCGCGCGGGCCGGATCGCGGCCCAGACCCTGATCTACGGGCAACTGGTGTCATCGGAAGCCAGCGCCGGAAGGATCGATGCCGCGACGATCGACGATCTGCGCGAGGTGGGTCAGGCCCTGATCGCACCCGGGGTCGCGGCCACCGCCGTCCTGGGACCCAAGGCGGCCAATGGTGCCGGCGCTGCCTTCACGCGGACCCTGAGCCGCGGGGCCTGATCCCGGTCAGGCCGCAGGCGGCGGGCTGATCACGACGGCGGGGAATTCCAGGATCGAACTGCGCCACACCGAGAGCGGGTCCGACAGCTGCTCGACGCCCTGAACGCCATTGATCAGGACATCGAACTGGGTCGCGGCGGCCGCCGGGGCCTGGGGTGTGGCCCCCGGTTCGAAAAAGGCCTTGAGAAAGCGGCGCTCGCGGTTCCAGCGATTGACCCCGTCCATCGTCACGCCCGCGTTGGCAAAGCCGAAGCTGAACTGCAGGTCGGAACAAACGTCGCCCTCGCAGGACTGGAAGAACAGGACCCAGCGGACCGGGCCATCGGTGACGGAGACGAACCGCCGCTGGCCATCCTGTTCCAGCGGCCCGACGGTAAGGCCCTGTGCCGTCAGAAAGCCCGTCATGGCCGGGATCGACAGGCCGATGGTGGCAGGCTGCGCTGCCGCGGGGGGCTGGGACTGGGAGACCGGGGACGTCGGCGATGCCAGAAGCATCAGGGCGGCAGCAGTTGCGACGATCATCGGGTGGTCTCCGGGTGTGGGACGAGCTTAGCGCCGTTTGTGTCAAGCGTATGGGCAGCCTCGCCCTCGATCCAGGACGCGCTGGCCATTTCACGCAAGCGCGAGATAGTCCGTTCGAATTCGAAGGCCCCGTCCCCGGTCGGATACAGGGCTTCCGGCTCGGCCTCGGCAAGGACGACCAGCCGGGTCCGGGCCTCGTAAAGGGCGTCGATCAGGGTCACCAGGCGCCGGGCCTCCTGCCGCCGGTCCGGGCCCAGCGTCGGCAAGGCCTCGAGGAAGAGGGTGTGAAACCGCCCGGCCATGGCCAGATAGTCCTGTGGCCCCAGAGGGCGGGCGCAGAGCTCGTCAAAGGTGGCGCGCGCCAGACTGCCTACGGTGCGCTGGACAGCCACGTCCCGGCCGAGGACCGTCAGGTGGGTTGCCTCTTCGGGTTCATCACCCCTGAGGTCGGACCACAGGGTCTCGAACCCTGCGCGAGCCTCGGGCCCTGCGGGGCTGAACCAGACCGGGGCCCCGGCCAGCCGGTCCCGGCGCCAGTCCCGTTCGCCCGAAACCTCCACGACCTCGCAGCGCGCCGTGATCTGGTCGATGAAGGGGGTGAAGAGCGGGCGGTTGATCCCGTCCTTGTAAAGGTCCGACGGTACCCGGTTCGAGGTGATGGCCAGCACCACCTTCCGCTCGAACAGAGCCTCGAACAGCCGCCCCAGGATCATGGCGTCGGCGATGTCGGTGACCTGAAGCTCGTCGAAGCACAGGAGGCGGGCCTCGGAGGCGATCAATTCGGCGACCGGCTCGATCGGGTCATCCCCCTTGTGAGAACCGAAGACGGCCTGACGGCTCTTGCGATCGCCCTCGCGCCATTGCCGGATCAGGTCGTGGACCCGGGCCATGAAGGCGTGGAAATGGGCGCGGGTCTTACGCGGCTCGGGCGCACAGGCGAAGAACAGGTCCATCAGCATGGACTTGCCCCGGCCCGGCGGCCCCCAGAGGTAGACGCCCCTGACCTCCGGCCGGCCCCCGAACAGCCCCTTGTGGCCCAGCTCACGCTCGACGCGCGACAGGACATCCAGGGCTTTCGACTGGGCCGGATCGGCCGTCAGGCGACCGTCGGCGAGGCGCTTGTGATAGGCGCGGGACACTCTGGAAGGCATGGCGCAGGCTTAGACGTGCCAATCCGGCATGAAAAGCCGTTGCTTCGCGGTTGCGAAAGGCCATATGCCAGTCGCGGTCCGGATTTCCGGATCTTCCACATCAAACCGCGCTGAAGCCGCGAGCCGCCGCGCGGCGAGCAACAGCGCGTCCGAAGGACTGCAGAAGATGGGCTACAACGTCGCCATCGTGGGTGCCACCGGCAATGTCGGTCGCGAAATGCTGACCATTCTGGAAGAGCTGAACTTCCCGGTCGATACGATGCACGCCATCGCCTCGCGAAAATCCAAGGGGATGGATGTCGCCTGGGGGGACAAGACCATCAAATGCCAGGACATCGAGGCGTTCGATTTCTCGACCGTCGACATCGTGCTGATGAGCGCGGGCGGAGACGTGTCGCGGGCCTGGTCCGAGAAGATCGGGAAGCTGGGTCCCGTCGTGATCGACAACTCCTCGGCCTTCCGCAAGGACCCGGACGTGCCGCTGATCGTGCCGGAGGTGAACCCCGACGCCGTCAAGCTGGTGTCGCGCAAGAACATCGTCGCCAATCCCAACTGCTCGACGGCGCAACTGGTCGTCGCCCTGAAGCCCCTGCACGATGCCGCAAAGATCAAGCGGTGCGTCGTCGCGACCTATCAGTCGGTGTCCGGCGCGGGCAAGGAGGGCATGGACGAGCTCTGGACCCAGACCAAGGCCATCTACGGCCTGGGTGACGCCCGCCCGAAGAAATTCCCCAAGCAGATCGCCTTCAATGTCATCCCCTACATCGGCTCCTTCAACGAGGACGGCTACACCGACGAGGAAGCCAAGATGTGGGATGAGACCCACAAGATGCTGGATCCGGACATCAAGCTGACGGTGACCTGTGTCCGGGTTCCCGTGTTCGTCGGCCACTCCGAGGCGGTGACGGTCGAGTTCGATCGGCCCATCAGCCCGGACGAGGCGCGCGCCATCCTGCGCGAAGCCCCCGGCATTCTGGTGGTCGATAAGCAGGAGCATGACGGCTACATCACCCCCGTCGATGCGGCGGGCGAACATGCTGTCTATGTCTCGCGCATCCGCAAGGATCACACGGTCGAGAATGGCCTGGTGTTCTGGGTCGTCTCGGACAACCTGCGCAAGGGTGCGGCCCTGAACGCCGTCCAGATCGCCCAGCTGCTGGACGAAACCGGCACGATCAAGCCCAAGAGCGGCTATCGCACGCTCACGGTGTGACCGGCCCGGCGGTCGACTCCCGGCCGGCGCTCCTTTCGGCGGTCGGATGCTACGTCATCTGGGGGTTCATGCCCCTGCTGTTCATGGGCCAGGCGCGCGCAGGCTTTGATGCCTTCGAGATCCTGGCCCATCGAGCGCTCTGGTCGGTGCTCTTCGCGGCCGGTCTGGTCTGGCTTGCAGGCCAATCCGCGACCGTCCAGGCCGCGCTGCGTCAGCCCCGGACGCTGGCCTGGCTGGGCCTTTCCACGCTTCTGATCGCTGTCAACTGGGGCGGCTACGTCTGGGCCACGACCCACGGCGCCACCCTGGAAGCCAGCCTTGGCTACTACATCAACCCGCTCCTCAACATGGTCGTGGGACTGTGGCTGTTTCGGGAGAAGATCGACCGATGGGGCTGGGTCGCCATCGGGCTGGCTGCCGTCGGCGTGCTGTTCCAGGCGGTGGCGCTCGGCCGCCCGCCCTGGATCTCGCTGATCCTGGCCTTCAGCTTCGCGAGCTACGGCATCATCCGCAAACGCGTCCCGATCGAAGCCCAGGCGGGGCTGCTGATCGAATGCCTGTTTCTCGTACCCTTCGGCATCGCCTGGGTGGTCTGGCTGGCCTGGACGGGACAGGGGGTGGCCTTCGACGACCCGAGCCATCTGGGCTGGGCCATGCTGAACGGGCCCGTGACGGTGCTGCCCCTTGCGCTATTCGCCTGGTCTGCGCGGCGCCTGCCGCTTTCGACCATCGGCTTTGTGCAATTCCTCGCCCCGACATTGCAGTTCGCCATCGGCGTCTGGGCTGGCGAGGCGTTGACGCCGCTGCGCATCGCCTCCTTCGCCTTCATCTGGACCGGGGCCGCCGTGTTCGCCGCGGCGGCCTGGCATCGGTCGAGAGCGGCCCGGCAGGTCGTGATCGAGACCCCCGGGCCGCTCTAGGTCAGGCCTTGGCGGCAGCCGCCCGTTCGATGCCTTCCTGGATCAGTTCGCGAGCGCGGGCAGCGTCGGCCCAGCCCAGAACCTTGACCCATTTGGATCCTTCCAGATCCTTGTAGTGGGCGAAGAAATGCTCGATCTGCTTGATCGTGATCTCGGGCATGTCGGTGTAGTTCTGCACACCGTCATAACGCTGCGTCAGCCATGACGACGGGACAGCAAGGATCTTCTCGTCCTGACCGGCCTCGTCTTCCATCAGCAGGACGCCCACGACTCGTGCGGAGATGACCGAACCGGGCATCAGGGCGCGCGTGTTGGCCACGATGACGTCGCAGGGATCGCCATCACCCGACAGCGTATGGGGCACGAAGCCGTAGTTCCCGGGATACCGCATCGAGGTGTAGAGGAACCGGTCGACCACCAGGGCCCCGGAGGCCTTGTCCATCTCGTATTTGATCGGCTCGCCTCCGATCGGCACCTCGATCACGACATTGACGTCATTGGGGGCGTGCTCGCCGATCGAGAGGGCGTCGAGGTTCATGGTCGGTCTCTATCTTCTTGGACTTTGCGTCTTTGGGTGGCGAGCCTTTAGCGGGCTTTGCGGACAACGAACAGTGCGCGCTCACACGCCGTCGAGGAACAGGCGACTGGCCGGATTGTCGGTCTCGTCGACATAGGGATAGCCGAGGGTCGCCAGGGCCGCGTCGAGCGCCTGCTGTTCGGAGGGGGGCACCGAAATCCCGGCCAGAACCCGGCCGACATCGTCGCCGTGGTTTCGATAGTGGAACAGGGTGAGAGCCCAGGCCGGCTGGAGACTGTTCAGGAAACGCAGGAAGGCTCCCGGGCGTTCGGGAAACTGGAATCGCAGGATCCGCTCGTGCGGCAGCCCGGTGGCCCGGCCGCCGACCATGTAACGGACATGCAGCTTGGCCGTCTCGTTGTCGCTCATGTCTTCGACGCCGTAGCCACCCGAACGCAGGGTGGTGATCAAGTCATCCTTTTCGTGAGGGCCCTGTTTCAGGGCCACGCCGACGAAGATGTTGGCTGTCCCCTCGCTGGACCAGCGGTAGTTGAACTCGGTCACCGAGCGGCCGTCGAGGCTGGTCAGGAAACGGCTGTAGGTCTCGCGGTCATCGGCCATGGCCACGGCCAGCAGGGCCTCGGTGCCCTCGCCGATCTCGGCCCGTTCGGCGATGTGGCGCAGCCGGTCGAAATTCACATTGGCCCCGGAGTTGACGGCGATCAGGGCACCCTCGCCGACGTCCGGGTTGGCGGCGGCCCAGGCCTTGAGCCCGGCCAGAGCGAGGGCGCCTGATGGCTCCGCCACGGCACGGCTGTCGTCGAAGATGTCCTTGATTGCGGCGCAGATGGCGTCGTTGTCGACCGTGACGATCCCGTCCAGCTGGTCCCGGCACAGACGGAACGTCTCGCTACCGGCACGACGCACGGCGACGCCGTCGCAGAACAGGCCGACCTGATCGAGGGTGACGACCTCGCCCGCCGCGATCGCCGCCTTCATGCAGGCCGCATCGGCCGGTTCGACGCCGATGACGCGCGTCCCGGGACGCAGGAATTTGACGATGGTGGCCACACCCGCCGCCAGCCCTCCACCGCCGATGGGCACGAAGATGGCCGCGATGGGCTCGGAGTGCTGGCGCGTGATCTCGAGCCCGACCGTGCCCTGACCGGCGATCACGTGGGGGTCGTCGAACGGGTGGATGAAGACGGCCCCGGTCTCGGCCGCCTGGCGACTGGCCTCTGCAAAGGCTTCGTCGAAGGCGTCGCCATGCAGCACGACCGTGCCCCCAAGCGCGCGGACGGCGGCCACCTTGATCGGCGGCGTCGTGACCGGCATCACGATCGTGGAGACGGCTCCGCGCCGGGTGGCCGCAAAGGCCACGCCCTGGGCGTGATTGCCGGCCGAGGCGCAGATCACGCCGCGCGCCAGTTGCTCCGCATCCAGGGTCGCGATCTTGTTGTAGGCCCCGCGGATCTTGAACGAAAAGATCGGCTGCAGGTCCTCGCGTTTCTGCAGCACCGGGCGACCGAGCCGGGCGGTCAGACGCGGCAACGGGTCCAGGGGGGTCTCGACAGCGACATCATAGACGCGCGCGGTCAGGATGCGGCGGAGAGTCTCTTGCATGGGGAGGGGTTCTGCAGGCGGATCAACGAAATATTTAACCGCAATCACTGCTCTTCTGGAACAAATATTCTTGCTCCGCCTGCATTTTTTGCAAGCGGGTCTGCAGGCGTGGCCCACACATGCTGCGGCAACCCTTGCGTTCGCCGCAGGTGGGATTATCTTGATCCCGACTTATGCTAATGTTGAGCATAAGTCATTGGCGACAACGCTCGCGGGAGGAAGTGCCAGATGGCGGACGGGACGTTCGGGTTGTCGAGTGCGGTGGCGAACGAGACCGCACCCGTCTGGGCCAAGGTCAAGGATTTCGTCACCCCGATGGAGTGGCCCGCCCAGGCGACATTGATCAGCGAGATCAATGCCCTGAAACGCGAGCGCGACGCCGTGATCCTGGCTCACAACTATATGACGCCCGAAATCTTCCATGGCGTCGGCGACTATGTCGGCGACAGCCTGGGCCTGGCGAAGGAGGCGGCGCGCTCGGATGCGCGGGTCATCGTCCAGGCCGGCGTGCATTTCATGGCCGAGACTTCCAAGATCCTGTCTCCGGACAAGATGGTTCTCATTCCGGACCTGAGGGCGGGCTGTTCACTGGCGGCGTCGATCACCGGGGCGGATGTGCGGCTGATCAAGCAGCGCCACCCCGGCCTGCCCGTAGTTACCTATGTGAACACCACGGCAGACGTGAAGGCCGAGACCGACATCTGCTGCACGAGCGCCAACGCCGTCCAGGTGGTGGAGTGGGCTGCGCGCGAGTGGGGCGTCGATCGCGTCATCCTGATCCCGGACGAATTCCTGGCGCGCAATGTCGCGGCCCAGACGACCGTCGGCATCATCGCCTGGAAGGGCCGCTGCGAAGTGCATGAGCGCTTCACCGCCGACGACATCGCCGAGATGCGGGCGGCCTATCCCGGCGCGGAAATCCTGGCCCATCCGGAGTGTCCCGAGGATGTGCTGGCGGCGTCGGATTTCGCCGGCTCGACAGCGGCCATGACCGACTACGTCATGGCCAGAAAGCCCCGGCAGGTCGTGCTGATCACCGAGTGTTCGATGGCCTCCAACATCAAGGGCGATGTGCCGGATGTGAATTTTATCGGGCCCTGCAACATGTGCCCGCACATGAAGCGGATCACGCTCGAGAACATCCGGGACTGCCTGCTGAAGCTGCAGTTCGAGGTGACGGTGCCCGAGGACATGATCGAAAAGGGGCGGCTGGCGGTCCAGCGCATGATCGACCTGCCGCCGCCCGCCATCCCGGCCCGCTATGACCTGTTCAAGGCCCGGCACCATGTCGCCGTGGAACTGATCTGATGAGCGAGACGGGACCCTGGGGGTATCGGGACGGACGTGCGCCGCCTCCCGTGGCGAATCTGAGTGCCGACGACGCCCCGCGCCCCGCTCGTCAGGCCGACACCGATGACAAGGGCCAGAATCCGACCTGGGCGGTCGTCTCGACCCTTCTGCTCGGCGGGATGATCTGGCTGTTCTCGGGCAGTGCGATCGTCGCGGGATCGGCGATCTTCGGCCTGTTCGTGCACGAGTACGGCCATGTGCTGGCGATGAACCGCCTCGGCATGGGCCCTGCGCGGATCTATATCATCCCATTCCTCGGTGGGCTGGCGAAGGGGCAGCGCAATCCCAGAAGCGAGTGGGACGGCGTTCTGGTGGCGCTCGCCGGGCCCGCGTTCGGTCTGCTGGCAGTCCTTCCCGTCGTCGGCCTCTGGTTCGTGACCCGCGATCCCGAATGGCTGATGGGGGCCTTCTTCATTGCCATGATCAATCTGGTCAATCTGGCCCCCGCCCCGCCCCTCGACGGGTCGAAGGCGCTGGGGCCGGTCCTCGCGCGTGTCGATCCGATGCTGGAGAAGGTGGCCCTGATCGCCATCGGGGGCCTGGTCGTCTGGTGGGGCGTGGCCACCGGGCGCTATATCCTTGCGGTCTTCCTGGGGATTGCCCTGCTGGGACACCTCAGGGCGGGCGCATGGCGACCGTCGGATGGCGCTCGACTGAGCTGGGGCCAGGCGGGCCAGAGCCTCGCACTGTTCATCATCACGGCAATGGCCTGTGCCGCAGCGGCGATGGGCGTGCTGCTGCCCCTCGCCGAGGGATCGCCGACCCAGGCTGTGGACGTCGCCCTGCGCTATATCGGGGTTGAACGGTGAAGCGGATCCATCACGACGGCCCGTTGATCATCGGCGGAGGCCTGGCCGGCCTTTCGGTGGCACTATCGGTTCCGGGCAAGGCGCTGGTCGTCAGTCCGGTGCCCCTGTTGCAGGCCGCGTCCAGCGCCTGGGCCCAGGGCGGGGTGGCTGCCGCCCTGTCCGCTGACGATGCCCCGGCGCTTCACGCGGCCGATACCCTCGCTGCCGGAGCCGGTCTGGTCGAGGTCGAAGCTACCCGCGCCCTGACCGAGGACGGCCGGGCGACGGTCGAATGGCTGGCATCGCTGGGGGCGCCTTTCGATCGCGACGAACAGGGCGGCTTTTCCGTCAGCCTCGAGGCCGCACATTCCCGGGCCCGGGTTGCGCGGGTCGGCGGCGACGGCGCAGGCCGCGCCATTCTGAGCGCGCTTGTCACATCCGTCAGGGCCGCGTCGAACATCGAGGTCTGGGAGGACGGTCGTCTCAGATCGCTGATCCAGGATGCGTCCGGGCGCGTCTGCGGTGCCGTGGTGGATCGGGCCGGACGACTGTTCGAGGTCATCGCCCCCGCCGTCGTGCTGGCCACGGGTGGCGCGGGCGGGCTGTTTGGCAAGACGACGACCCCGGTCGCGCTGCTGGGCGAAGGTCTGGCGGCCGCCTGGCTGGCCGGAGCCGAAATCCTGGATCCCGAGTTCGTGCAGTTCCACCCCACCGCGATCGATGTGGGGCTGGACCCGATGCCGCTGGCGACCGAGGCCCTGCGCGGCGAGGGGGCCCGGCTGATCGATACCGAAGGCCGGTTCCTTCTGGGCGAGGCCGACGACGCGGATCTGGCTCCCCGCGACGTTGTCGCGCGAGCGGTGCATGCCGCTCGCTCGGCCGGTCGCGGGGCCTTTCTGGATGCCCGGAAGGCGATAGGCGCGAGTTTTCCGCACGAGTTCCCGGCCGTCTTTGCCGCCTGCATGCGTGCCGGGCTGGATCCGCGCGAGACACCGATCCCGGTCGCGGCCGCAGCTCACTACCATATGGGCGGGATTGCCGCCGATCCGGATGGCCGGACCAGCGTGCCGGGGCTGTTTGCCGTCGGCGAGTGCGCCGCGACCGGCGTGCACGGGGCCAATCGGCTGGCATCCAACTCGCTCCTCGAAGCCGCAGCCTTCGGGCGGCGAACGGGGCGAGCGGCTGGAGCCGATGTGGGACTGACGGCGGCAGGCTTTATCGCAGGACCTGTCCTGTCAGACCTTCCGGACGACGCCTTGCTGACCCTGCGCACGGCGATGAGCGACCATGCCGGGCTGGTGCGGGACGCGAAGGGTCTGTCGGGCCTGATTGCCACGATCGCGGCGCTGGACGCCGAGCACGGCCCAGCGCTGCCTCTGATCACGGCTCGGCTGATCGCGGAAGCGGCCCTCGCACGGCAGGAGAGCCGCGGTGGACACTGGCGCTCGGACTGGCCCCTGACCCATCCGGTGGCGGTTCACACGCGCCTGCGTCGCGGCGTAACGGCTTCGGCTATGGCGGCCTGATGACGCTGCGGTCTCTTCCCGACATCCTGATCGAACCGATCGTGCGCGCCGCCCTGGCCGAGGATCTGGGGCGAGCTGGCGATGCGACCGGCCAGGCCTGTATCCCCGAGGACGCGAGACTGCACGCCGTCTTTGCTGCCCGGCAGCCGGGGGTGCTGGCCGGGATCGACTGCGTGCGGCTGAGTGTCCTGGCGCTCGATCCGGCGGCGCGCGTGACGCTGCGGCTTCGGGATGGCGCATCGTTTGAGACCGGTGCGGTTCTGGCCGAGGTCGAGGCCGATGCCCGCGCCTTTCTGGCGGCGGAGCGGACAGCGCTGAACCTTCTGGGACGGATGTGCGGGATCGCCACCCTGACCCGGGCCTATGTCGATGCCATCGCGGGCACCTCGGCGCGGATCGCGGATACCCGCAAGACCACGCCCGGCCTGCGGGCTCTGGAAAAACATGCGGTGCTCTGCGGGGGCGGGACCAATCACCGCTTCGGGCTGGATGACGCCATCCTGATCAAGGACAACCATGTCGCCGTCTGTGGCGGCATCGGTCCTGCCGTGCGGCGCGCGCGGGCAGCGGTCGGCCATCTCATGAAGGTCGAGGTCGAGGTCGACGGGTTGGATCAGCTGGCGGAGGCGCTGGCACTGATCGAAGCCGGTGTTGGCCCGGACGTGGTCATGCTGGACAATTTCGGCCTCGACGATCTGAGGACGGCGGTTCTCCGGACTGCCGGCCGGGTGACCCTCGAGGCCTCCGGCGGGGTCAATCTGCAGACGGTGCGGGCGATTGCCGAGACGGGGGTCAACGTGATCTCGGTGGGCGCTCTTACCCACTCGGCCGCGACACTCGACATCGGGCTGGACGCGGTCTGATCAGACCGACGGCGAAGCGACCGAGGCTGTTTCGGGCTCAGAAGGTGCCGACGGGGTCACCGGCTCGGGCTTCGCTACCGGGATCGGCTGCGAATCTGCGCCTTTTTCGGCCGGGGTGACGCTCTCGCCCCGCGGGGCTGTACGGTCTTCCTGGGCCAGAAGGACGGAATAGGCGATCGCCTGACCGGCCTGACGGACGGGCGTCGTGGGATCGATACCGGCCTGGATGAGCCGCGGTTCGACCGTAGCCGACGGCGAGGGCTGGTAGCGGAAGGCGTCCCGGCTGCCTGTGCGGCCACCGAAACGATAGAACAGATGATCCCCGACCTGGCCGACCCGGATCATGCTGTTGCGCCATCCGGGAGCCACGCCGGTCGTGTGGAAGAAGGTGGCATTGCCGACGGCCGGATAGACGTCACCCGAAAGGGCGCTGGAGGCTACGGCACGCGCCCGATTCCAGGCTGTCCGGTTGACGGTTCCACGCATCGAACCGTTGCAGGTAAAGCTGAACTGGCAGCCGACGCGCCGGTTGGCACCCTGATAGACGACACCGCAGACAGTCTTTGGGAAGGCCGAGTGACGGACACGGTTCAGAACCACCTGGGCTACGGCCCGCATGCCGTCGCGGCCCTCGCCCCGCGCTTCATAGTAGGCGGCCTGGGTCAGGCATTCGAGGTCGCGCGACTGGTCAAGGGCACCACCAAGGCGGAACGGACGCGCCGGGTCGGGCGTGGATGTCAGGTTGATCTGGCGAAGGCCTGTGGGACGCGTGCTGCCACGGAGTGTCTCCAGCCGGGCCGTCAGAAGTTCCGCCTGGCGATCGCGCTGGGCAGACCCTGCGACCGTATAGGGATCATGACGACGGGCGATCGCAAGCGCACTGGCATCAAGGCCCCCAGCGGCAGCGTTCAGGGCCTCGTCCGTGAAGCCGGCGGAGGAAGCCGCCGCGATCCGCTCGGCCTGGGCGCGGATCGTGGTTGCCTGCGCGACTGTGTTGCCAAGCCATCCGCATCCGACGGCAACGCCCACCATGGCACCCAGCACCAGCGTCGCGGTGAGAGGCCGAAGTGGCGCCTTGCGATCCGCGCGAGCGGCCGCATCCGTCGAAAGGCGTTCTGACAAAGGCGTCGTCCTGTTCAGCAGGGCGAGTACGCCGCCCCCGGGTCGATCACGCGGCCGGACGGGCTACTGCAAGCCCCGTAAACCGGATGCGGAAATCAACGGTGGGCGAACGCCTGCCGTCGAGGGCGGCCTTAAGCCACCTGTTTGTGACGCCAATGTGTTCGCAAAAATGAATTCGAGTGCAGTGCAACACGACGTCGCAGCCTGGCATCCACGCAAAGTCGGGTGCCAGCAGGCGGGTTGAAACGACACAAGTTGATTGCCGATTGACTACAATCGACATTCTACATTCGGGCAGATGTTGTTCGAAGGTCCTCTGGTTAGCTTCAATGTCGTGTTTCGATGCGACCTGATGACCGGGTTAATATTGCTTTACCCTGTTTCAGATGAAAGCGTCTGCGCAGGCTTCGCCTGACCAGCGGAACCGTGGTGGCGGGGTTGCGTTGATCCGACCTGTTCTGGAGCCTGTCATGACCCGTCCTGTCGCTATCATTGTCGCATTCGTTTCCGCCCTTGGTCTGGCGGCCTGTGGAACGACGATCGAACAGCGTGCCGCAACCGGTGCCGTGGCGGGTGCCGTCGTCGGTGGACCTGTCGGTGCTGCGGTGGGGGCTGCCGCAGGGACGGCCGTGGGACAGGCTCAGAAACCAAACTAGGGGTTTGAGAACGCGCTGCAGCGTGATGTCGGGGCGACGATCCGCATCAATGTGACGCGTAAACCGGATTTGAGCACGGCAAACCTTGATTTTTGGCCGGGATTGGGCTTTGGCAACGCCCCGTGCGGTCACGATCACGACTTCGACCGCCTGCGGTCCGCCGGCCCAAAGGCCGGACCATCGCTTCATTCGATAAAAGACCTAACTGCTCCAACAAGGACAACCGACCTCGCGCATGAGAGATCTGAAACAGACCGGCTTCAACGACCGAATTTCGACCCAGCAGGAAGCCAAGAAGGCGTTGCTGGCCAAGTTCAAGCCCAAGCCCGCCGCGCCCGACCCCGAATTCGAGAAGCTCGCCGAGAAGCGCGCGGCTGAAAAGGAAGCCCTGCGCCAGCAGCACGAATTGGCCAAGGCCGAAGAGCGTCGCGAGAAGGCCGAGAAGGAAGCCGCGCGTCTGGCCGCCGAGCGGGAGGCCGAAGAGGCCGTGGACGCCGAGAAGCGTGCGGCCCGGAAGGAGCGCAAGGCGCTCAGCAAGGAAGACCAGAAGGCAGCGCGAGACGCCCGGTATGCGGCCCGCAAGGCGCGCCAGCGCTAGAGGCTCCGCTCGTCGGGCGGCGCATGCGTTTGTCGATCGTCATCGCGAACGGCAACGGTTTGTCCGGAGAGGCGTTCATGCTCCTGAAGGACCGGGTGGCTTTCCCGCAGTCCGGCACCGAGGTGCCTGGGCCGGGGGAGTCCGGGTGCCTGCATTTTTCACGAACCCTACTGGTTTCACTCAGGAGCAAGCAGCATGACTGCCACCATCGACACGGGCTTTACCAAGGCTGAACGCACCGACGTCGCGCAGGAACTGACCAAGGTTCTGGCCGACAGTTTTGCCGTCTACATGAAGACCCACGGCTATCACTGGAATGTGCGTGGCCCCGAGTTCTTCAGCTTCCACAATCTGCTCGAGCAACAGTACCGCGATATGTGGGCGGCGCTGGATGATATCGCCGAACGCATTCGTGCTCTGGGTGTTGTCGCCCCTCAGGGCCACGCCACCTTTGCCAACCTGACCTCCATCAAGGACGGGGATCCGGACAAGGAGGCTCTGGAGATGCTGAAAGAGCTGATGAAGGACCATGAAACGCTGATTGCGACCTCGCGTGCCGCCATCGAGGTGGCCGACTCGGCCTCCGACGAGGCGACCGTCGATCTTCTGACCCAGCGTCTCGCCGCCCACGAAAAGTTCGCCTGGATGCTGCGCTCCACGCTCGGTGGACGCTGACTCTAACCGAACGTCAATCGTCAGGCCCGAAAAGGGCCCAGAAGGTCGGGCACAAGCCCGGCCTTCGGCGTTTGTCACGTCAGGAGACGCAAGCTCGATGATCACGCTCGACTGGGCCGGATTGAAATCGCGGTGTCGGCATTTCGCCGCCGCTGCGCCAGCCCTCGTCGCAGCGCTGGGCGTCGGCATGGCCGCAGGCTCGACCACGCGCTCCGACGATGACCTCCGGGCGGAGGCTGTGGCCCGCGTCACTGGAGGCGATTTCGGCAGCGTCGGGCTGACCGCACTTCTGGCCCGGTTCGATCCGGCTCAACGGGCGCTTGCGGCACGACACGACCCCGAGGGTGCAGTCGCGCCGTATGGACTGACGCCCGGGTGGGAGAGCCTGACCCTGGCGGGCAAGCCCATCCTCGAACTGGGGGCATCCGGCCTCGATGCCCGCAAACGCAATGCCTCCATGCCGACGGCCACCGGTGCCCTGCAACCTGCTCGGCCGTTTGTGTTCAAGGCGGCCACGGAGGCGGATCGACGCCGGGCCCTGCGCTGCCTCAGCCAGGCCGTCTATTACGAGGCGGCGCTCGAAAGCACCCAGGGTCAGGAAGCTGTGGCCCAGGTGATCCTGAACCGGGTGCGCGATCCCAACTATCCGAACACCATCTGTGGCGTGGTGTTCCAGGGTGCCGAGCGCAGCACCGGATGCCAGTTCAGTTTCACCTGCGATGGCGCGCTCAGTCAGCCGCCCGTGGCCTGGGCATGGGACCGCGCGTCCAGCGTCGCCGAGCGGGCGCTTGCGGGCCATGTCGCCGCCCGTGTGGGCACGGCGACCCACTATCACGCCGACTACGTCTCTCCCTGGTGGTCGCCGACCCTGGCCAAGATCGACCAGATCGGGGCCCACATCTTCTATCGCTGGAAGGGCGTCTATGGCGAGACGGCTGCGTTCCGTCAGGCCTATGCGGGCCGCGAGCCGGTGATTGACGAAGCCCGCTTCTCGAAACCCCGCATCATGCTGGCAGGTGTGACCGACCCCGCTCCCGCGACCTCGGAGGGTGACGCAACGATGAAGTCGGTCGAGATCGATGGACAGACCCGCGTCGTGGGCATCGCCAGCCTGGGGGGACGCCGCCAGCCGACGGCGACCGACATCGCCGCCATCAACGCGCGGCTGAAAGCGTTCGAAGAACCGCAGGCCGTCGCGCCCGCGATTACCACTGTACCGGTCCAGGGGGCCGTGCCCATGGATGTCGAGGAGGTCGGCAGGCCGGTATCCTGAGGTGCGGATAGCGCCGGGTACCGGATTGCAACGTCGTGGAGACCGACGCATTTAGCGCAGCGACGGAATGGTGCCGCAGACACAGGAGATGGCGTGACGGAACGGACGACGCGATCATGGACCGAAGCCGACCGGCTGAGCGCCCTCGCGGCCTATGACATTCTCGACACGCCGCGCGAGCCTGCATTCGACGGCATCGCCCGCCTTCTGGCCCAGATCTTCGACGCCCCCATCGCGCTGGTGAACCTGATCGACAGTGACCGGGCCTGGTTCAAGGCCGAGGTCGGTACCGGGATGACCGGGGGGACGATCGAGACCTCCTTCTGTGCCGTGAATATCCGTGAGGGCGAGGGCGATGTGATGGTCGTTGCAGACGCAACCCAGGATCCGCGCTTTGCCAATAACGCCTTCGTCTCCGGCGAGCCGGGTTTGCGGTTCTATGCCGGACGGCTGCTCAGGACACCCGAGGGTCTACCGCTTGGCGCTCTGTGCGTGCACGATCTCAAGCCCCGCAGTGCGACCCTGACCCCGATCGAGGCCTCGGCCCTGGAGGTGCTGGCCGGGCAGGTCATGGACCAGATGGAGCTTCGTCGATCGCTACGCGCGCGTGCGCTGGAACTGTCGTCCCGGCACGCGGTCGAGGCCGAACTCGCCGCGACGATCGGGGCGCTGGCGGAGAGCGAGCAGAAGTTCCGGGCGATCACCGAATCGATGCCCCAGATGGTCTGGTCGACGCTGCCTGACGGGTTTCACGACTACTATAACGCCCGTTGGTACGAATTCACCGGCATGCCGGAGGGGTCCACCGACGGCGAGGGGTGGGCCGGAATGTTCCACGACGAAGACCAGGAACGGGCGCGGGCGCTCTGGGGGCACTGTCTGGCCACGGGCGAGCCCTATGAAATCGAATACCGCTTGCGCCATGCCTCGGGAGCCTATCGCTGGGTTCTCGGCCGTGCCCGACCGATCCGGGATGCGAGCGGTCGCATCATCCGCTGGTTCGGTACCTGCACCGACATCGACGAACTGAAGAGGCTGCAAGACGGCAAGGACCTGCTGAGCCAGGAACTGAGCCATCGGATCAAGAACATCTTCGCCGTCGTCTCGGCCCTGATCGCCCTGTCGGCGCGGGAGTTCCCGCAGGCACAGCCGTTTGCCAGGGCCGTGCGCGACAGGGTCGCCGCCCTTGCCCGCGCGCACGAATTCGTCCGCCCGCATACGGAGGCCTCGCGCCCCAGCGTTGGCTCCATGACGCTGCATGCCTTTCTGGATGCGCTGTTCCGCCCCTATGCCGACGATACGGGTCAGCCGCGGATCATCCTGCAGGGCGAAGATGCGGTCTTCGACGATCAGGCCGCGACATCTGTGGCTCTTCTGTTTCACGAGCTGGCAACCAATGCCGCCAAATACGGGGCTCTTTCGGTTCCGGCCGGCCGCGTGCATCTGACCACGAACGGTGTTGACGACCGTTTCATCCTGACCTGGGACGAGCAGGGCGGCCCTCCGATCGACGCGGAGCCGACCCGAACCGGCTTCGGCTCGTCCCTCGCGACGGTGTCGGTGGAGGGGCAATTGGGCGGGCGGCTGGAACGAACCTGGCGTGCGAATGGTTTGCTTGTCGTTGCCGACCTGCCAGCCACTGCGCTGTCGCGTCGCAGGGCAGCCCTGAAGACCTTTTGAAACCGGACGAGCCGAACGGCGTTCTGGCCCATCGATCACTCAAGCCCCCGAGGGGATATGACGGCGCGTATACTGATCATCGAGGACGAGGCCCTTGTGGCCATGGAACTCCGCTTCGTGCTGGAGGACCTGGGTCACGAGGTGATCGGTATGGCCTCGGATGCCCGTGCTGCCCGCAAGGCGGTCGATTCCGGTGGTGTCGATCTGGCGCTGGTCGATATCCACCTCTCGGACGGGCCGACCGGGATCGAAATCGGGCGCCAGCTGGCCCAGGATCAGGGGGTTACCGTTCTTTACATGACGGCCAATCCCGGGATGCTCGGAGCAGGCGTTGCGGGGACGATCGGCGTCCTGTCCAAACCGACCGACGAGCGGGCTGTCCAGACGGCTGTCGACTACGCCCTGCGTCGCCGGAACGGGCAGCCGACCGAGTTTGCCCCGCCCGAGCTGCGCCTGTTCGGCTGACCGTCGGGTCTACCAGGCGCCGATCTTTTCCGCCTCGGCATGGCTGATCGGTTCGCCCCGGGCAGCGTGATCGACTTCGGCCAGGAAACGCGCCGCTTCCAGCGCCGCCATGCAGCCCATGCCTGCCGCCGTGACAGCCTGGCGATAGACATCGTCGGTCACGTCACCGGCTGCATAGACGCCTTCGATCTCGGTCGACGTCGTGCCCGGGCGAACGACCAGATAGCCACCGGACTTGGTCTCCAGCTGTCCAAGGAACAGCTCGGATGAGGGGGCGTGTCCGATCGCGATGAAGACGCCGTCGGCAGGGACTTCGCGGGTCGAACCGTCGACCGTGTTCTTAAGCCGTACGCCCGTGACATTGCGCGCCACGCCATCGACCACCCCGACGATCTCCTCGACGGCGTGGTTCCAGACCACCTCGACCTTTGAATTGGCAAACAGCCGCTCCTGCAGGATCTTCTCGGCCCGGAACTCGTCGCGGCGATGCACGACGGTGACCTTGGCGGCGAAATTGGTCAGGAACAGCGCCTCTTCGACCGCCGTGTTGCCGCCACCGACGACCACGACGTCCTTGCCGCGATAGAAGAAGCCGTCACAGGTCGCGCAGGCGCTGACGCCGAACCCCTGGTAGGCATGTTCGGATTCCAGCCCCAGCCATTTGGCCTGGGCTCCGGTCGAGATGATCACAGTCTCGGCCAGCATCTCGGCCCCCGAATCCAGCTTCAGATGGAACGGGCGTTTCGACAGGTCCGCCGAGACCACGATGTCGTGCAGGACCTCGGTCCCGACATGCTCGGCCTGTTTCTGCATCTGCTCCATCAGCCAGGGGCCCTGGATGACGTCGGCAAAGCCGGGGTAGTTCTCGACATCGGTTGTGATGGTCAACTGGCCACCCGGCTGGATACCCGCGATGATGACCGGGTTCAGACTGGCGCGGGCCGCATAGATGGCGGCGGTCCAGCCGGCAGGGCCGGAACCGATGATGGCGAGGCGGACATTACGGGGCGTGTTCATGGCCTCTATTTAGGCGCTGATTCTGCTTCGCGCGATGGTAAGCTGTCCGCCAGAACGGCCAAAAGGATCATCGCATGACGGGACGCAGCTATATCGGGATCGGACTGGTGCTGGGTCTGGTGTTTGGGGCCACACTCGGGATCGCGATCGGGCAGCTGGCGGCCGGAGTCCTGATTGGCACGGTGCTCGGCGGCGGTATTGGGTGGGTGCTGGATGTTCAGGCCGCTGCGGCTCGCAAACAGACGGTTCGCAAGGATGGCGGCGGCGCCGACGGCAGTGTGCCTTTCATCATGGATGGCGGCGGTTCGCGGTCCGGAAAGGATAGCGGCGGCCATGACACGGGCTCCGATGGTGCTGGCGGAGACGGCGGCGGCGGGGACTAAAACGGCCCCGGGACAGGTCGCTCTTGCCAGATCGGGTGGCGGTGCTACGCCAGCGACCTGTTCCGGAGAAAATCCCCATGCGCCTTCGATCCATCCTGTCCGCGGCCTGCGCTCTCGCCGTTCTGGGGGCTGCTGTCCCCGCAATGGCCGAAGCCCTTCCCGTCGCTGCCCGGGCGCCGGCAGCGGCGGACCCGGCCTTCACCTATCGCGACATGATCGCGTTGAACCGGCTGGGTGATCCGCAGGTCTCACCGGACGGCCGACAGGTCGTCTATACGGTGACAGCGACCGATGTGGCCCAGAACCGCCGGAGAGGCAGCCTCTATCTGCTGGACCTGAATGCCGGCGGCGAGCCCAGACGGCTGGCCATTTCCGATGATGGAGCCAATACGGCGCGCTGGGGCTCGGACGGGCGGCTCTACTATCTGTCGGCCAAGTCCGGGACGACCCAGCTGTGGCGGGCCAATGCGGCCCTGACCGCGGGGGTCCAGCTGACCGACCTTCCGCTCGACATCAATGCCTATCGTCTCAACCCCGCCGCCGACGCGGTCGCCGTGTCGCTCGCGGTCTTCCCGGACTGCCCCGACATTGCCTGCTCCGTCGAACGGGCGAAGGCGGTGTCGGAGCGCAAGACCACGGCCCAGGTCTATGACCGGATGTTCGTGCGCCACTGGGACACATGGGCCGACGGAACCCAGAACCATCTGTTCGTCATGGGCATCGGGGCCGACGCCACAGCGATGGGCACACCCGTCTGGGTGACGAAGGGCTTTGATGGCGATACCCCCTCAAAGCCGTTTGGTGACGAGAACGAGTTCACCTTCACCCCCTCCGGCGATGCGATCGTCTTTTCGGCCCGTGTCGCAGGCCAGAGCGAGCCCTGGAGCACGAATTTCGACCTGTGGCGCACCAATGGCCTCAGCGGCGACGGCACCTTTACCAATCTGACGGATGACAATGATGCCTGGGACACCGGGCCGGTCTTCTCGCCGGACGGCCGCACGATGGCCTATCGCGCCATGGCCCGTCCCGGCTTCGAAGCCGACAAATATGCCATCCTGCTGAAGGACGTCGAAACCGGGCAGACTCGCCAGATCGCCGCCAACTGGGATCGCTCGGCGGACGGGCTGAAATGGTCGGCGGACGGCAATACCCTGTACACAACGGCAGGGGACATCGGGCAGACCCGGCTGTTCGCGGTCGACGTGCGGAACGGGGTTGTCACGCCGGTCACCGGCCCCGGCCATGTCTCCGCCTTTGGCCTGACACCCTCGGGCTTCGTCTTTGCCCAGGACAGCCTGACCTCGCCCGGCGATCTGTATGCCAAGACCTATCTGGGTCGCGAGATGCCGCGCCGCCTGACCACCATCAACCCGTTGCTGGACGAGCGGACCTTCGGCGAGGCCGAGCAGTTCACCTTCGAAGGGTGGAATGGCGAGACCGTGCACGGCTATGTCATCAAGCCGGCGAACGCCGTCCCGGGCCAGAAATACCCGACCGCCTTCATCATCCATGGTGGACCCCAGAGCTCGCTGGCCAATGCCTGGTCGTTCCGCTGGAACGCCCAGACCTATGCCGGGGCCGGCTATGCCGTGGTGATGATCGATTTCCATGGCTCGACCGGATACGGCCAGGAATTCACGGACGCGATCAGCCAGCACTGGGGCGATCGCCCGCTGGAAGACCTGCAGAAGGGCTGGGCGGCCGCCCAGACACAGTACGACTTCATCGATGGCGAAAAGGCCTGCGCGCTGGGGGCTTCATACGGCGGCTATATGATCAACTGGATCGCCGGGCGCTGGAATGACGAGTTCGACTGCCTGGTGAACCACGACGGCATCTTCGACACCTTCGGCATGGGCTATGCAACCGAGGAACTCTGGTTCACCGAATGGGACTCGGGCGGGACACCTTACGAGAATCCGCAGGGCTATCAGCAATTCAACCCGGCCAACCATGTCCGCAACTGGCAGACGCCGATGCTGGTCATACAGGGCGACCGCGACTTCCGCGTTCCCACCACCCAGGCGCTGTCGACCTTCACCGCGCTTCAGCGGCGCGGCATCGAAAGTCGCCTTGTCGTCTTCCCCGACGAGAACCACTGGGTGCTCAAGCCGGCCAACAGCCTGGAATGGCACAATCAGGTCTTCGGCTGGCTGGACCAGCATCTGAAGGCCGAATAGGCAGCGGACACGAAAAAGGGGCGCGATCCGATCCGGACCGCGCCCCTTTCTTTGTCAGGCCATCGCCGATCTAGCGAACGGCGGCGTAGCTGGTCAGCACCTGGCTCAGCCGGGCATGCTCGCGCGCGGTCATGCAGCGGGGCGCTGCCCAGGTCTCGCCCGCAGCGCGGGCGGCTAGAGCCTGATCGGCCGTGATGAAGGTCGGGGCCACTCCGTGCTGACGCATGAAGCCGCGGCGCGTGGCCTGGTCGGTATCGCACTGCATGACCACGCGCTGAAGCTTGACCGGACTGGTCTGGGGACCGTCTGCCGCAAAGGCGGGCAGGGCGGCGACGAGGGTCGCGGCAGCGACGGTGATGGCAGCGATACGGGTCATGGGCGGGCTCCTCAAAAGTCCCGAATACGATCAGGGTTCGGAGCAATAATGCGCGCAATTTCGCGATTGTAAATGTTATGCGACAAAAAAAAGAAGAGATGGCGACAATCGAGCCTTCCCTGGATTTTTGGAGACCGCTCGTCGCGGCGTGGCGCTAAGTGGCCTTCTGCGCGTTGCCCCATCCAACCCTGGACGCTGCTGCTTGACCAACCCGCTGAAAAAACTGACGGACTGGTCTCCCCTGAGGGATGGGGCCCTGGCACCCGCAGCGGCCTGGGGACGCCGCCAGGGTGACTGGCTGGCTGAAAACGATCCGGTCTATCGGGGATGGCGGAAGCCTGGCCTGGCGGAGGCATGGGCGTCTTCGGTTGCTCTGGGACTGATCGCCGTCCTGTTTCTGACGCTGGCCCTGTTCGACTGGAACCTGCTGCGGGGTCCGGTCGGGCGCTGGGCCTCGAGCCACTACGACCGCAACATCGTCATCGCTGGCGATCTGGATGTGCGGCTGTTCAGCCCCACGCCGTCCTTGAGTATCTCCCGGCTGAAAGTCGGTGGACCCGCGTGGGCCCGCGGTGCGGATACGCTGGATGTGGGTCGGATCGATGCCACCGTTCGACTGTCCAGGCTGCTGGTCGGCCAGATCGAGCTGGTGCGGCTCGCGATAACCCGGCCGGTGGCTGTCATGATCGTGGATCAGCAGGGTCGCCGGAGTTGGGTCCTCGATCCCGATAACCGGGACGATGAGCCGACGACCCTGCCGCTGATCCAGCGGCTGACCATCACCGACGGCCGGATGCTGTATCGCGACCTCTCCCGTGACATCGCGCTCGATGCCCGGATCACCGCGAGGGAGACGGCCCCGGGCGTGGAAGGACGGACGGGCTTTCATCTAGACGGCAAGGGGACGCGCAATGGTCAGCCCCTGACCCTGGCCGTGCAGGGGGGCGCTTTCGTCAATATCCGCCGCGACCGCCCCTATGCCTTCAGCGCCATCCTTGAAGGGGCTGGGTCATCGCTGGCTGCCGAGGGGCGTCTCCTGAGGCCGTTCAATTTCGGGCGGTTCGATGCGACCCTGACCCTGAGCGGTCTGAACATGGCCGACCAGTTTCCGCTGACCGGTGTCGCCACGCCCGACACGCCCCCCTACCGCCTGACGGCGGCTCTGACCCGCGATGGCGACCGATGGATGTTGAACGATGTCGAGGGAAAGGTCGGGGCCAGCGACCTGGCGGGGCGCGTCGAGGTCGACCGAACCGGCGAGCGCCTGAGGGTCACGGCGGACCTCTCGTCACGGTCCATGGACATCGACGACCTGTCCGTGGTGCTCGGGGCGAAGGTGCAGTCGACCAGCAACGACGATACGGTGGTCGGCTCGGGCCTGCCCGGCAAATTGCTGCCCGATGCACCGCTGCAGGTGGAGCGGCTGCGGGCCATGGACGGGACGCTCAGTTTTCGGGCGGCCTCCGTGAAGCGAAACGATTTTGCCCTGCGTCAGGTCCGGCTGGGAGCCGAACTTCAGGACGGGATCCTGAAACTGAATCCGGTGGCATTCGCCTTTGAACGCGGCACTCTGATCGGCACGGCCCGGGTCGATGCGACAAAGGCTGTGCCCTATAGCGAGATCGACTTCCGGCTGGCGGGCTATCCGGTCGAGTCCGTGATCCCTGCAAGAGGCGGCGCTCAACCGCTGACGGGTCGAGCGCTTGGCAGGGCAAGACTGGAGGGGCCCGGGGCGTCATTGCATGCGTTCGCTGCAGCCTCCAAAGGCACGATGAGCGTGGTCATGCCACAGGGCCAGATGCGAACAGCCTTTGCCGAACTTCTTGGCATCAATGCCGGACGGGGGCTCAGGCTCTTGCTGTCAGGCGATCAGGGCATTTCGGGTGTTCGCTGTGCCGTGGGGGACTTTACGGTCGCGGGCGGGGTGGCGACGGCGCGCACTCTGGTCGTGGATACCGATGTCGTGATCGCCACCGGCCGTGGGACGATCGATCTGGGTGCGGAGACCTTTGATCTTCGGTTCGACGGAGAGACCAAGAAGCCGAGACTGCTGCGGGTCTGGGCCCCGGTCACGATCCGCGGCGCGCTGAACCGCCCGAACATCGGCATAGAGGGATCGGCCATAGCCGGGCAGGTCGGGATCGCAGGCATTCTGGGCGCTCTGATCAACCCTCTGGTGGCCTTGCTGCCCTTCATCGATCCGGGTCTGGCAGAGGATGCCAATTGCGGAGCCCTGATCTCGGGAACGAGATGACTTTGGTGAATCGAACCATAAATCTGGTCGATTAAAGCGTGCATCACCAGAGCTTTTCGCTATGGATGTCGAATGCTCCCGACCCTGCGTCAGCTCCAGTATCTGAAACTCCTGTCCGAGCATGGCTCATTCAGTCGCGCGGCCGAGGCGGCGCACGTGAGCCAGCCCGCCCTCAGCTCGGGCGTGCAGGAGCTGGAGCGGATCCTCGGCGCCCCGGTCGTGGAGCGCACGCGGGGCAACGTCCAGCTCACCGCGGTCGGGGCAGAGGCCTGCCGAAGGGGCGAGGATGTGCTCGCGCGGACGGAGGATCTGGTCGAGGCGGCGCGCAATGCGGGGCGACCGCTCTCCGGGCGTCTGCGCATGGGTATCATCCCGACGGTGGCTCCCTTTCTTCTGCCCGCGACCCTGCCGGCGCTGAAGGCCAATCATCCGGCGCTTCGGCTGTTCATCCGCGAGGACCTGACGCCCCGCCTGATCGCCGCCCTCAAGGCCGGACAGCTGGATTGTGCCGTCATCGCCCTGCCGTACGAGGCCAGCGGCATCGACCATGCCCGGATCGGTGACGACGAGATCCTTGCGGCGGCTCCCGTCGGCCATCCTCTGGCCGCTCCCGGCCCGATCCAGCCCGGGTCGCTGAAGGCGGATGACCTGATCTTGCTCGAGGATGGCCACTGCCTGCGCGATCAGGCCCTCGCCGCCTTCGACATCAACATCCCGCGCGGCGACGATGTCTTTGCCGCCACCAGCCTGCATACGCTCGTGCAGATGATCGGCTCGGGCCTCGGGGTCAGCTTCCTGCCCGAGATGGCCGTGCGGGCCGGTCTGGCCGACAATGCCAATGTCGTGATCCGTCACATCGCGGCAGATGCCCCGCGCCGCGAAATCGTGGTGGCCTGGCGAACCGGATCCAGCCGCGCCGCCGACGCCCGGCTTCTCGCCGAGGCCATGCGTCTGGACTGAGGCTCAGTCCGGTTTCGGCATCAGGGCGTCATCCAGGGCCCGGGCCCTTGCGGCGGCCGGTCGACCGCCGATCCGCGCCGCATAGTCGATGAAGGCCGGGCGGTCGGGCAGGGACTTGAACATCAGCCCCCACTGGATCTGGCTGCCGACATAGACGTCCGCCGCCGTGAACCGGTCGCCGCAGATGTAGTCACCCTCGCTGACGGCGCGCTCCAGAGCCCCCACAACGTGGTCGAAGGTGCCGTAGCCGGCCATCCCCTGCTTGTCCTCGGGGGCCAGAAGTCCCAGGGATTTGGCGGTCACCGCAGCCTCCATCGGCCCGGCGGCAAAGAACATCCAGCGCAGATAGGTCCCACGCCCGGGATCACCGAGCGCCGGGGCCAGTCCGGCCTGCGGAAAGGCGTCGGCCAGCCAGGCGCAGATGGCCGCACATTCCGTGATGGTCACACCCTGCCAGGTCACGGCGGGGACCTTCCCCATCGGATTGACCGCCAGATACTCAGGCGACTTCATCGTGGTGCCGTATTCCAGGATCTCGGTCCGATAAGGCTGACCGACCTCCTCGAGCATCCAGCGGACGATGCGTCCGCGTGACATCGGATTTGTGTAGAAGACGATCTCGTCGGTCATGGCGCGTTCCCCCGTGCTTGAAGAGAACGTAGCCGGAACACGCCGGTCTGGCGAGTCCCGGCCCGTGAATTCAGTTCGGGACCAGGCTCATGTCGCGACGGGCCATCATCTTGTCGAACTCGCCCCAGACGCCGTCCGCGCCGTGCCAGGACCCCTGGGTCGCGGCCTTGGAGTATTCCGTGGCGCGCGCCTCGAAGAAATTGGCGTGCTCGACGCCCGACAGCAGCGACTGGAGCCACGGCAGCGGGTTCTCGCGCGAGCCGCCGTAGAGTTCCGGCAGCTGCAGCTGGCGCAGGCGCCAGTCGGCGATGAAGCGGATGTATTTCTTGATGTCGTCCGGCACCATGCCGTTGACCGGCCCCATCTCGAAGGCCAGGTCGATGAATTTGTCTTCCATCTCGACCACGGTACGGCAGCATTCGACGATGTCGCTGGCCACGGACTTGGTCACCGCACCGGTTTCCTGGTTGAAGGCGTGGTAGAGCTTGATGATGCCCTCGCAGTGCAGGCTCTCGTCACGCACCGACCAGCTGACGATCTGGCCCATGCCCTTCATCTTGTTCTGGCGCGGGAAATTCATCAGCATGGCGAATGACGCGAACAGCTGAAGCCCTTCGGCAAAGCCGCCGAACATGGCCAGGGTCCGCACGATGTCGGCGTCGGTCTCGACCCCGAACTTGCCCATATAGTCGTGCTTGTCCCGCATGGCCTCATATTCCATGAAGGCGCCGAACTCGCTCTCGGGCATGCCGATCGTCTCGAGCAGCAGGGCGTAGGCCGCGATATGGATCGTCTCCATATTGCCGAACGACGCCAGCATCATCTTGACCTCGGTCGGTTTGAACACCCGACCGTATTTTTCCATGTAGTTGTCCTGCACCTCGATATCGGCCTGGGTGAAGAACCGGAAGATCTGCGTCAGCAGGTTCCGCTCGCCGTCGTTCAGATTGGCCGCCCAGTCCTTGCAGTCCTCGCCCAGCGGCACCTCTTCGGGCATCCAGTGGACCTGCTGCTGCTTTTTCCACATGTCGAACGCCCACGGATAGCGGAAGGGCTTGTAGGCGGCTGACGCGGTCAGCAGGCCCGGCGCGTCGGCCCGGATGATCGGCGTGTGGATGGTCATGGTGGTCCCCGCATGGCACGTCGAAACAGGCGTTCACCATGCGGCCAACTTCATCCGTCAGCAAGTCCAAAAGCGGCTATGTAGCGGTCAATTTTGTCGCGGACACCAGATGTAGCGTGGAGCCTGCAGGGATCTGGGGACGATCCTGGGGACGGGCCGCTCGGGCCGCTTAGGCGGCTTCGGCGGCTGCCGTCGCTTCGGAGTCCGTCATCACCCGGTCTATAGCGGCATAGAGAGCGGTATGGGTGATCGGCTTGGCCAGATGCCCGTTCATGCCGGCAGAAAGACAGCGCTCGGCGTCCTCGGGCATGGCATCCGCCGTCACGGCGAGAATCGGAACCGTACTCGACGGCGCGCCCAGAGCCCGGATGGCGCGTGTCGCGGCCAGCCCGTCCATGCGGGGCATGCGTACATCCATCAGGATCAGATCAAAGGACTGGGTCTTCGCCATCTCGACGGCCTCGAGTCCGTCGCAGGCTTCCACAATCTCGGCGCCGGTCGGTGCCAGCATCAGGCGCGCAACCTCGCGATTGCCTGAATGGTCATCGACGACCAGTACCCGGGGCGGGGCAACCCTGGGGCCGTCGTCCACCGCCTTCATCGCCGCACTGTCGACCTGTGCTTCAAGCGCCGGCAGGAGCAGGGTGATGGTGAAGGCTGACCCGTGGTCGGCGCGACTTTCGACCGTCAGGCGACCACCCAGTCGCTCGACCAGCTGTCGCGCGACGGCCAGCCCGAGACCGGCACCCACATGGTCGCGAGCGATGGAATCATCGCTCTGGACAAAGGGGTCAAAGACATCCGGCAGGATGGCGACGTCGATGCCGCATCCGGTGTCGGACACGGTCAGGGTGAGCATGTCCCCATCCCGCGCGGCATGGACCAGGACGTGGCCGACCCGGGTGAATTTCACGGCGTTGTCGACCAGTTTGTGGATGGCTTGTCGAAGGCGTTTGGCGTCCGTCCAGACTGGCAGGTCTGCGCCCGGATCGATCTCGATCCGAAGGGTCAGGCCCTTGAGCTCGGCGATCTCGCGGAAGGGTACAGTGGCCTGGGCCAGAAGATCCGGCAGATGCGCCCGACCCAGACACAGGGCGTCGGTGCCGCGCGAAACCTGCAGCACGTCCTCGACCAGCACCAGCAATGCGTTTCCGGCCTCCTGGATGAGATCGGCCTGGCGGCGGGCATCGGCCTTGAGGTCCGATCTGCGTCCCAGCACCTCGGCATAGCCGACGACGCTGTGCAGCGGCGTGCGCATCTCATGGCTCATCAGGGCCAGGAAGCGCGACTTGGTCGCCGCCGACTGTTCCGCCTGGCGACGCGCGACCTGAGCCGCCAGAGTCCGGGCTTCGAGCCGCGCGATCAGGCGACGCCGCTCGGACATCAGGGTGCTGAGCGGCACGGCGGTCAGGATCAGGACCAGAAGGAACAGGTAATAGAGGCTCAACCGCCTCTGAAGATCCTGGACGGATTCGAGGCCGGCAATGTCCAGCAGCCGCGTCATCATCACGGGCCCTTGCCCGGAGAGCGAGCCGATCGCCCCGATGATGGCCACGATCATGATCGAAGCCGCGACCCAGGGCGGCGAAAGGCGAAACACGATCAGCACGATCGGCGGAAAGACCAGAAAGAGCAGTGGCGCAACGTTCTGGCTGAACACCCCGGTCGTCACGACCGTCAACAGCAGCATCAGGCCGGCAACTTCGAGGCGTGAGGCCTTGGCGACCCCCCGGAAGCGATGGGCGCGGGCGATGAGAAGCAGCGTGGGCGTGACGATCAGCAGGCCCAGCAACTCCATTCCGAAGTAGCGCTGCAGGGTAAAGATATAGACCGGCAGGCTATAGTCCCGCACAGCGGCCGCCAGACTGACCATGATCACGGCCGATGCCAGAACGGCGGGCAGAATGGCCAGAAGGCTCACGGCGAACAGACGGCGTGGACGACGCAGGTCCAGGGCCGCTCCGCCGACGCGCCGCACCAGAACGGCGGCCAGCACGACCTGGAACAGGTTCATCACCGGGTTCAACAGCAGGAACGGCATCGGATCGCCCCGCCAGAGATTGCTGGCCAGATTGATCGCGAAACAGACCGCCACCGTTCCGATGGCCTGACGACGATGCAGCTGCAGGAGGGCGGCCAGCATCACGCCATTGGTCGGCCAGATGACGATTTCGCCAAAGGTCCGGGCGCTCCAGAGTCCGACCAGGATGCAGACGCAGTACAAGGCCACATAGGCCAGGGGCGGCGGTCCCGCCGCCTGTCCCGCCTCGTGTCTGAACAGTCGCCAGCGACCCTTCATCCCGCCCAATCCCCCGTGAACATTCGGCTGCCCGACGGGCCTGATGGTCAACTGTTGATAACCTAGATCAAAACTCCTAACCGAACACCAAGACCCAGAGACCGGTCAAAGCAAAGCCAGCCGCCGCCGCCAGCCGGATCCAGGCCAGCGGAAGTTTGCGTGCCGCGACCTCGCCCAGCAGGACAGCGGGGCCGTTGACCAGCATCATCCCCAGGGTCGATCCGGCCAGGACGGGCAGGACGGTCTCGAACCGGGCGGCCATCATGGCGGTGGCGACCTGGGTCTTGTCGCCCATCTCGATGACGAAGAAGGCCGCAGTCGTGGTCCAGAAGATGCCCATGAAGGTCTTCTCGACGACCTCGGCCTTTTCCTCGAACTTGTCCGGGATCAGGGCCCAGGCTGCAAAGCCCAGAAAGGCGATGCCGACCACCCAGCGCAGCCACTCCCCGTCCATGAACCGGGCCAGCACGGAGCCGGCGATGGCGGCGAACAGATGGTTGGCCAGGGTCGCTGCCAGAATGCCCAGGATGATCGGCAGCGGCCGCCGCCAGGTCGCCGACAGCATGATGGCCAGCAGCATGGTCTTGTCGCCGATCTCCGCAATGGAGACGAGGCCGGTCGAGATCAGGAAAGCTTCCACGGCAGATGCACTTTCGGGCCCTCCCAGCGAGGACCGGCGGCGCGTCTAGGCGGCTCCGCACACTCGTGCAACCCTGTTAGCCAAGGCTGAAATCTGGAGCCTTTTCGTTCAGATCAGCCCCTGCTGGCTTGCGGCCTGCTGAAGGCCATCGCGAAAATCTGGATGGGCCAGGCCGATCAGGGCCATTGCCCGGTCCGAGGATCCCAGACCCTTCAGATCCACGCGGCCGTATTCGGTGACGACGATGTGGGTGTCGTTGCGCGGCGTGGTCACCGGGCCTGCCAGCCGGGGCACGATCCGCGAGACGGTCCCCTTCGCGGCCGTCGCATGACAGGCGATGATCGAACGCCCGCCGTCGGACCGGTAGGCACCGCGCACGAAGTCCAGCTGGCCGCCGGAGCCCGTGAACTGGCTGCCGTTCAGATATTCGGAACAGCAGGCCCCGTGCAGGTCGATCTCCAGGGTCGCATTGACGGAAATCATCCGGTCGTTCCGGGCGATCACGGCGGGATCGTTGGTGTAGCTGACCGGATGACCTTCCAGATCCGGGTTCTCGTGCAGGTGATCATAGGTGTCCTGATCCCCCATGCAGAAGGCGAAGACTGCCTTGCCGGGGTGCAGGGACTTGCGAGCGCCGTTGACGACACCGGCCTTCATCAGGGCGACCAGGCCGGGCGTCATCATCTCGGTGTGGATCCCGAGGTCGCGATGGTCGTGCAGGGCGGCGCAGACAGCGTCCGGCAGGGCCCCGATGCCCATCTGCAGGGTCGATCCGTCCTCGATCAGCCCGGCAATGATCCCGCCGATCAGGGTGTCCGCCGGCTGGGGCGCAGCCTTCGGAACCTGCAGCAGGGGCACGGCATGCTCGACCAGGGCCGTGACCTGGCTGACATGGATGGTGCAGTCGCCGAACACGCGCGGCATGTGGGGATTGACCTCGAGGATCACCCGCTTCGCCGTTCTGGAGACCGGCTGGTTGTAGTCGGTGTTGGTGCCGAAGCTGAAGTAGCCCTCTGCGTCCATGGGCGAGACCGTGGTCAGCAGGGTGTCGACGCCGATCTCGTGGGTCAGCAGGCGCGGCGTCTGCTGGAAGCCGGTGGGGATCAGCTCCACGACCCGCCGACCGTCCGCCCGGGCCTGCACCTCCAGCGCCCGCTCGACCTTGCCGTAGAACAGGCTGTTCGGCTGGATCCGGTCCATCAGGTCGTAACGGAGCACGGTGTCGCCCGCGATGGCGGTTGACAGCAGATAGTAGAGCCGGAGCCCCTCCACCTGCCGCGCCTCGGCCCGGTCGGCGAGGGCCTTCAGGATGGCCGGTGGCTGCGACACCCCCAGCCCCATGGCCACACGGGCCCCTGAGGGGATCAGGGCCACGGCCTCGGCGGCGGACATGAGGCGCGCGGCATACAAGGCTTGGGTCATGATCGGCTCCGGTCGGCTGTCCGGACGGTATCAGACCCTGCGGTCCCACAAAGCCATTAGCCAATGGTCGGGTATCGGCCCCTCAGGACAGCCTGTCGCGGAATTCCGGATAGTCGAAGGCCCGCACGACCCTCAAGGCGTCGGTGTCACTGTTCCAGAGCGCGATCGCGGGCAGGGGGACGCCGTTGAAGGTGTTGGTCTTGACCATCGAATAGTGGGCCTGATCGAGGAAGGCGATGCGGGTGCCGGGCGCTGGCACCGAAGCGAAGCCGTAGTCGCCGATGATGTCCCCGGCCAGACAGGACGGCCCGCCCAGCCGGACCGCGACCCCGTCCTCGACCTCGTTCAGCATGGCGGGTCGGTAGGGGGCCTCGATCACATCGGGCATGTGGCAGGTGGCCGAGATGTCGACGATGCCGATGGCCTGGCCGTTTTCGAGGGTGTCCAGCACCTCCCCGATCAGGATCCCGGCATCCAGCGCAATGGCCTCGCCCGGTTCCAGATAGACCTGGACGCCATGGCGCTCGTGAATGCCGCGCAGCAGGGCGACCAGGTCGTCGCGCCGGTAATCCGCCCGGGTGATGTGATGCCCGCCGCCGAGGTTCAGCCATTTCAGCGATCGGGCGACGCCGGCGATCTTGGGCTCCAGCGAGGCCCAGAGCCGCTCCAGCGGCTCATAGCCCTGTTCGCACAGGGCATGCATGTGCAGGCCGTCAACGCCTTCCAGATGCTCCGGGCGTAGCTGCGACACCGGAAAGCCCAGCCGCGAGCCGATCTGGCAGGGGTCGTACTTGGCGACCTCGGCCTCGGAATGTTCGGGGTTCAGCCGCAGGCCGATCTCGAACACGGCCCCACCCGCCCGCGCTTCGGCGATCAGGTCCGAGAACTGCGCCATCTGGCCCGGCGAGTTGAAGATGACGTGGTCCGACAGGGTCAGGACCTCCATCATGTCGTCGCGCTTGTAGGCGGGCGAATAGGTGCTCAGCTCGCCCCTGTAGTGTTCGCGGGCCAGCCGCGCTTCCCATAGGCCGGAGGCACAGCATCCGTCCAGATATTCGCCCACCACATCGGCCAGCGACCACATCGAAAAGGCCTTGAGCGCCAGCAGGACCCGGGCGCCGCTGCGGTCCCCGATGTCCTTCAGGATCGCCAGGTTCCGGCGCACCGCGACCTCGTCGACGACAAAACAGGGCGACGGCACCCGGTTCAGGTCGAAGCGTGCGAAGGCACCGGGATCACCGGCCTGGGTCTGCATAGCCATCAAACGGTCCGGGTCAGAAGGCGAGCGGGGCGTCGAGATCCTGCACCTTCCAGGGCAGGCCGTGGCGGTTCAGCATGTCCATGAAGGGATCGGGATCCAGCTGCTCCATGTTGAACACGCCCGCCCCCGTCCACTGACCGGTCAGCATCAGGGCCGCCCCGATCATGGCCGGGACGCCGGTGGTGTAGCTGACCGCCTGGTTGCCGGTCTCGGCATAGGCCTCTTCGTGGTCGCAGATATTGTTGACGTAGACGGTGCGCGCCACGCCGTCCTTCTCGCCGGTGGCGATGGTGCCGATATTGGTCTTGCCGCGCGTGATCGGGCCCAGCGACGAGGGCTCGGGCAGCAGGGCCTTGAGGAACTCGATCGGGATGATCTCGCGGCCCTGGAACATCATCGGCTCGATCCGGGTCATGCCGATGTTCTCGAGCACTTCCAGATGCTTCAGATAGGAGTCGCCGAACGTCATCCAGAACCGGATCCGCTTGATCTCCGGATAGAATTTCGCCAGCGATTCCAGCTCTTCGTGATACATCAGATACATGTTCTTCGGCCCGACCTGGTCGAAGTCGAAGACCTGTTTGTGGCTCAGGGCCGGACCCTCGACCCACTGGCCGTTTTCCCAGTGCCGCGACGGGGCCGTCACTTCACGCAGGTTGATCTCGGGATTGAAATTGGTCGCGAACGGCAGGCCCGTGTCGCCGCCGTTGCAGTCCAGAATGTCGAGCGTGTCGATCCGGTCCAGCAGGTGTTTCTTCGTATAGGTCGTGAACACCGAGGTGACGCCGGGGTCGAAGCCGGAGCCCAGCAGCGCCATCAGGCCCGCCTCGCGGAAGCGGTCCTGATAGGCCCACTGCCATTTGTATTCGAATTTCGCCTCCTCGCGCGGCTCGTAATTGGCCGTGTCGAGATAGTTCACGCCGGCCGCCAGACAGGCGTCCATGATGTTCAGGTCCTGGTAGGGCAGGGCCAGGTTGACGACCAGCGCCGGCTTTACCGCGCGGATCATGGCCGTGGTCGCGGCCACATCATCGGCATCCAGCGCCGCGGTGTCGATGACGACACCGGTCCGGTCCTTCACCGAGGCGGCGATGGCGTCGCATTTCGACTTCGTGCGCGACGCCAGGGTGATGTGCGAAAAAATGTCGGCGTTCATCGCCATCTTGTGGACCGCGACCGATCCGACGCCACCGGCACCGATAACCAACACCCTGCTCATTCACGCACTCCTGACGGCTCGACCACGACGGACATGCCGTCACTATAAGGGGCGGGGCTCATAACATGATGACAGTCGCGGGGCTAACTGCGGCGGGCAAACAATCCGCGAAGCAGTCTACCAATAATGGTGTTTGAAGATATTCTCTATCCTGGATAGGTTTGTGCCTATTGGATCGGTGTGATCGGGGGGTCTTGAATGGTCAAATCTCCCGGTAGGCTTTCCCGCCAGATGGTGAGTCGAGGCTGGACCATGGCTCAAATCGAGGAAGCCCTCTCCCTTGGTGAGCGTCATATGGCGGTCAGTCACGAGACAGGTGGCACGGCCACGCGCTATGTTCATCCACAAACAGGGCGATCCGTCGTGATCGACGATGCCTCGGGAGGCGTGATCCATGTCGGCGGCGATGGTTTCATCTACTGAAATGAGCACGGTCCACGTGCGCCTGCTGGATGAAGGCACGGACGTCTGGCGACCTGTCGCGGCGGAGCGACTGGGCGAAACAACATATCGTTTGGCCAGCATCCCCGTGCCAGACGACGAAACGTGGAGTTTTCAGCCGGGCGACATCGTGGTCGCCGAGCGCAGCAGCCATGATGACGATGCACCTTTGATCGCCGTTGCCAAGGCCACGGATTTCGACGCACCCTCATGGGATGCTCGTCGCAGGGTTGCTTAGGCCGCCGCCTTCTCCGCGCGCCGGACACTGGCGCGGATCTTTTCGCTTTCGGACTTCAGCTGGCCGCAGGCCGCCAGGATGTCGCGGCCCCGGGGCGTCCGGATCGGCGAGGCATAGCCCGCCTTGTTCAGGATCGCGGCGAAGCGTTCGATCGTCTTCCAGTCCGAGCACTCGTAGTCCGTGCCGGGCCAGGGATTGAACGGGATCAGATTGACCTTGGCGGGGATGCCCTCGATCAGCTTGACCAGGGCGCGGGCCTCGTCCGGGCTGTCGTTGATGCCCTTCAGCATGACGTATTCGAAGGTGACCCGGCGGGCGTTGGAGATGCCTGGATAGGCCCGGATGCCGTCCATCAGCTGGGCGAGATCGTATTTCTTGTTCAACGGCACGAGGACGTCGCGCAGGGCGTCGTTCGTGGCGTGCAGGCTGATGGCCAGCATGGCCTGGGTCCGCGTGCCCAGCGGCTCCAGCATCGGCACGACGCCGGAGGTCGAGACCGTGATCCGCCGCCGCGACAGGGCGATACCCTCATTGTCCGAAATGATGTCGATCGCGTCCGAGACGTGGTCGAGATTGTAGAGTGGCTCGCCCATGCCCATGAAGACGATGTTGGACAGGCGACGGTCTTCCTTGGGGGACGGCCATTCTTCCAGATCATCGCGCGCGACCTGGACCTGGGCCACAATTTCGGCGGCGGTCAGGTTGCGGACCAGGGCCTGGGTGCCCGTGTGGCAGAAGGTGCAGTTCAGGGTGCAGCCGACCTGGGACGACACGCACAGGGCCCCGGCCCGGCCGACGTCGGGAATATAGACGGCCTCGACCTCGATGCCCGGGGCGGTGCGGATCAGCCATTTGCGGGTGCCGTCCTTCGACACCTGGCGCTCGACGATCTCGGGCCGGGCCAGGGTGAAGGCGGCGGCCAGTTTCGCCTGGGTGTCCTTCGCCACGTTCGACATGGCGGCAAAGTCGGTCACCCCGAAATGATGGATCCAGCCCCAGACCTGGCTCGCGCGCATCCGCGCCTTGTCCGGCGGGCAGATGTCGGCGTCGATCAGGGCCTGACGCAGGCCTTCGCGCGTCAGTCCGGACAGATTGACGGGAGGCCTGGGGGCAGAGGCTGTAGCGCGTGACAGATCGAGCGTGATGCTCAAGACGAAGATCCTGAAAAACGGGGAAGACAGGACGATAGCACAGATCACGGCGGGTGTCGCATCACCGCCGGGTCGCATCCCCGTTTGCGGCATATCCATGATTGACGAGAAGCGTCACTGTGGCAGTTTACGCCCCGGTCGATCGTCGACCCGTGGAGGCGGACGTGGCGCACAAATTCGAGATCTACAAGGACAAGGCCGGCGAGTTCCGGGTCCGGTTCAAGTACAATTCCGAGACGATGTTCTCGACCGAGGGTTATGCCTCCAAGGCGTCCGCCAGGAATGCGATCGAGTCGATCAAGAAGAATGGCCCGGACGCGCCGATCGACGACACCACCGACTAGTCCGGCTCGCGCTCGCCGACTTCGGTCGGACGCACGGCCAGCAGCCAGCCGTCCGACAGATGCAGGTCGGGAACGCAGACCTTGGTGAACGGCAGATACCAGGTCTGGCCCCCGGCGGCCGGGGTGATCTCCAGCATGTCGTCGGCGCCGAAATTCTGCACCGCACGAACGGTGCCGAGGACCTGCCCTTCAGGATCGCGGGCCTCGACCCCGATAAGGTCGGCCAGATAGAATTCGTCCTCGTCCGGGGCCGGGAACCGGTCACGGGGGACATAGAGCTTGAGCCCGCGCAGGGCGTCGGCCTGTTCCTTGGTCTGGATTTCGGCGGCGCGACCGACGATGCCCTCCTTCGTCGGACGGGCGGAACTCAGCGTCAGGCCAGGTGAGCCGTCCGCACGGAGCAGGGGGCCATAGGCCCTCAGGGCCAGAGGGTCGGCGGTGAAGGCCGTGACCTTGACCTCGCCCTTGACACCAAAACCTCCGCCGACCTGGCCGACGAGGACGAGACTGGATTTTTCGGTCATGTCGAGGAACCCGTTCATCCGCTCATCCCGGCGAAAGCCGGGACCCAGTTCTATCGTATGGCAGCGCGTTCAAGGCAAAAGCACTGGGCCCCGGCTTTCGCCGGGGTGAGCGGATAAAAAGAGGGATCAGGCCTCGGTCTTGTCTTCGGCAGCGGGCTCTTCAGCGGCCGGAGCCTCTTCAGCAGCGGCTTCCGGTGCGGCCTCTTCTGCAGCAGGCTCTTCAGCCGGCGGTGCGTTCTTGGCAGCTTCAGCAGCAGCGGCGGCTTCTTCCTTGGCCTTCTGGGCGGCTTCAGCGGCTTCGATCTTGGCAGCGGCCTCGGCTTCGGCACGGTCGGCCTCGCGCTGTGCGCGCTCGGCAGCACGTTCCTGGGCCTTCTTGCCCGGGGTGCCCTTGTTCGGGTTGTTGGACTGGCTCCACTTGACCTTGCCGGCCAGGCTTTCGTCCTGCGAGATGAAGCGCGCGACGCGGTCGGTCGGCTGGGCGCCCTTGGACAGCCACTCCGAGATCCGGTCGGCCTTCAGGCTGACGCGGGGCTTTTCGCCGTCGCGCGGCAGCATCGGGTTGTAGGTGCCGACGCGCTCGATGAATTTGCCGTCGCGGGGAGCGTGGCTGTCGGCAACGACGATGTAGTAGTAGGGACGCTTCTTGGCACCACCGCGGGCCAGACGAATCTTAAGCATTTTCAGTCTCTTTCTGGGTAATCAGTTTTTCTTGGGAGGGAAGCCGGGCAGGCCGGGAAGCCCTCCCGGCATGGAACCGCCGCCCAGGCCGGAGAGCCGGTCCTGGAGGGCTTTCATTTCGTCTGCACTGGGCTCGATCTTGCCGCCGCCCAGCGCCTTGAGGCGGGCCATGTCGGGTCCGCCCATGCCGCCACCGCCGCCGAGGCCACCCATCATGGCGGCCATCTGCTGCATCTTTTTGCCGCCGCCCTTGGACATCGACTTGACCATGTCGGCCATCTGCCGGTGCTGTTTCAGCAGGCGGTTGATGTCCTGCACCTCGACCCCGGCACCGGCGGCGATCCGCTTGCGGCGGCTGGCGTTCAGGAGGTCAGGCTTCTTGCGCTCGGCCTTGGTCATGGAGCTGATGATGGCTTCCTGACGGGCGATCATCCGGTCGTCGATGCCGCTGTCGGCCATCTGGGACTTCATCTTGGCCACGCCGGGCAGCATGCCCATGATGCCCTGGAGCCCGCCCATCTTCTTCATCTGCTGAAGCTGGGTCGCCAGGTCGTTCAGGTCGAACTGACCCTTGGACAGCTTGCGGGCCATCGCCTCGGCCTTGGACTGGTCCAGGTCCTGCGAGGCTTTTTCGACCAGGGCGACGATATCGCCCTGGCCCAGGATACGGCCGGCCACGCGGCGGGCGTCGAACACGTCGAGCGCGTCGACCTTCTCGCCCGAGCCCATGTATTTGATGGGCAGGCCGGTGACGGCCCGCATCGACAGCATGGCCCCACCACGACCATCGCCATCGGCGCGGGTCAGGATCAGGCCGGTCAGCGGCAGGCGCTCGTGGAAGGCCTTGGCCGTCCGCACGGCGTCCTGACCGGTCAGGCTGTCGGCGACCAGCAGGGTCTCGACCGGGTTCGACACCCGGGCGACCTCGGCCACCTCGGCCATCAGGGCCTCGTCCAGGGTGATCCGGCCGGCGGTGTCGAGGATCAGGACGTCAAAGCCCTGGAGTTTGGCCGAGGTCAGGGCCCGCTTTGCGATCTGGACCGCGCTCTCACCCGCCACGATCGGCAGGGTGGCGACCTCGATCTGCTTGCCCAGCGTGGCCAGCTGCTCCATGGCCGCCGGACGCCGCGTGTCCAGCGAGGCCATCATGACCTTCTTGCGATCGAATTTCGTCAACCGCAGCGCCAGCTTGGCCGAGGTCGTCGTCTTGCCCGAGCCCTGCAGGCCGGCCATCAGGATCACGGCGGGCGGGGTGGCATTGGTGTTGAGCGGCGTCGGCTCCTCGCCGCCCAGCATCTCGATCAGACCGTCATAGACGATCTTGATGACCTGGTCGGCGGGCCGCACCGAGCGGATGACCTCCTCGCCGGTGGCACGCTCGGTGGCGAAGGCGATGAAGTCCTTGACGACCGGCAGGGCGACGTCGGCCTCCAGCAGGGCCACGCGCACCTCGCGCATCGCCTCCGCCACGTCCTTCTCGGACAGGGCGCCGCGACCGGTGATCCGGTCGAAGACGCCTGACAGTCGCTCGTTCAGAGCCTCGAACATTCGCTACCTCATGGGGCGGGTGACGCGGCTCCATACGACAACGGCCCCTGGCGACGCTCACGTCGGCAGGGGGTTCTCGCCGGGCTCGTTCTTTGTGGGCTATCGGTCTTGCGGCCTGCCTGAGCCCGAAGGGCTGTGCTCAGGCAGCGCGGAGCGCGACAGCACCAGGAAAGAGGTCGTCCCGGTGGAGACGCGAGGTTCACTTGCGCCGGAAGCGCGGGCTTATGCGGGAAAAGGGCGGCAAAGGCAAGGCGGAGGCCTTCGGCCAGCGAAAAGGGCGGGTCCGTTGCCGGACCCGCCCCCTGTTCGTTCAGACGGATCTGAGCGAGGACTAGAAGTCCATGTCGCCCATGCCGCCCATGCCGCCACCGCCGTGGCCACCGGCACCGCCGGCCGAGGCCTTCTTCGGTGCGTCGGCAACGGCCGCTTCGGTGGTGATCAGGATGCCGGCCACGGAGGCAGCGTCCTGCAGAGCCGTGCGAACGACCTTGGCAGGGTCGATGACCCCGGCCTGGATCATGTCGACATACTCTTCGGTCTGGGCGTTGAAGCCGTAGGTGGGCGAGGGGTTCTCGAGCACCTTGCCGACCACGATCGAACCTTCGACGCCGGCATTTTCCACGATCTGGCGGATCGGGGCCTGGATGGCGCGACGGATGATGGCGATGCCGGCGGTCTGGTCGGCGTTGTCACCGGTCAGGCCTTCGAGCGCCTTGGTCGCCTTCAGCAGGGCGATGCCGCCGCCGGGGACGATGCCTTCTTCAACGGCTGCACGCGTGGCGTTCAGGGCGTCGTCGACGCGGTCCTTCTTCTCTTTCACTTCCACTTCGGTCGAGCCACCGACGCGGATGACGGCAACGCCGCCGGCCAGCTTGGCCAGACGTTCCTGCAGCTTTTCCTTGTCGTAGTCCGAGGTGGTGTCCTCGATCTGGCGCTTGATCTGGCTGATACGGGCCTCGATCGCGTCCTTCTCGCCGACGCCGTCCACGATGGTGGTGTCGTCCTTGGTGATGGTGACCTTCTTGGCCTTGCCGAGCATGTCGATCGTGACGTTCTCGAGCTTGATGCCGAGGTCTTCCGAGATCACCTGGCCGCCGGTCAGGACAGCGATGTCCTCCAGCATGGCCTTGCGGCGGTCACCGAAGCCCGGTGCCTTGACGGCAGCGACGCGCAGGCCGCCACGCAGCTTGTTGACCACCAGGGTGGCCAGGGCCTCGCCTTCGATGTCCTCGGCGATGATCACCAGCGGACGACCCGACTGGACCACGGCTTCCAGGATCGGCAGCATGGCCTGCAGCGACGACAGCTTCTTCTCGAACAGCAGGATGAGGGGCTCTTCGAGTTGAACCTCCATCTTGTCGGCATTGGTGATGAAGTAGGGCGACAGGTAGCCGCGGTCGAACTGCATGCCTTCGACGACGTCCAGTTCGGTTTCAGCCGTCTTGGCTTCCTCGACGGTGATGACGCCCTCGTTGCCGACCTTTTCCATGGCCTTGGCGATCATTTCGCCGACCTCGGTGTCGCCGTTGGCCGAGATGGTGCCGACCTGGGCGATCTCGGAGTTGGCGCTGACCTTCTTGGAGGTCGACTTGATCTCGGCGATCACGGCGGCGACAGCCTTGTCGATGCCGCGCTTCAGATCCATCGGGTTCATGCCGGCGGCGACGGACTTGAGGCCTTCCTGCACGATCGACTGGGCCAGGACGGTTGCGGTGGTGGTGCCGTCACCCGCCTTGTCGTTCGTCTTGGACGCGACTTCGCGGATCATCTGGGCGCCCATGTTCTCGAAGGCGTCTTCCAGCTCGATCTCTTTGGCGACCGAGACGCCGTCCTTGGTCGAGCGCGGGGCGCCGAAGGACTTCTGGATCACGACGTTGCGGCCCTTGGGACCCAGGGTCACCTTGACGGCATTGGCGAGGACGTTGACGCCGCGCAGCATCTTCTCGCGGGCATCGGTAGAAAACTGAACTTGTTTGGCAGCCATGAGGCAGCTCCTTCAAAGTAGGGGTTTGGGTTTGGTGATCAGGGATGGCCGGGATCAGCGGCGGCGGCGAACCGGTGTCGGTCGCGCCAGCCGCTCATCGCCGGCGACGGATCACTCAGAGGACGCCGAGAACGTCCGACTCTTTCATGATGATCAGGTCTTCGCCTTCCAGCTTGACCTCCGTGCCCGACCATTTGCCGAACAGGATGCGGTCGCCGGCCTTCAGTTCCAGGGCGTTGACCGTGCCGCGCTCGTCACGGACGCCGGGTCCGACGGCGACGACTTCGCCTTCCTGGGGCTTTTCCTTGGCGGTGTCGGGGATGATGATCCCGCCCTTGGTCTTGGATTCTTCTTCAACGCGCTTGACCAGCACGCGGTCGCCGAGGGGACGAAACGCCATCTGTGTGTTCTCCGGTTTGGACTCAGGATTTTTCCGCCAGCACCCGGGCCACCGACTTTTGGCAGCCGGACCCCGAGAGTGCTAACGCGCCCTGCAAGTAGGGTCCGGCCCTTGCAGCGTCAAGCTCGGCTTCGGGAAGCAGGGTGGTGAATTTTTGATGACGCGGCCCGCCAGGGGGGGGGCGACATGAACGTCCGGTGAATGGTGGCCTGCAGGAACGTTCAGCCAGCGGACGCTACAAGGGCCGCATCAACGCCGGGTTCGGCGTCCCGAAAAAAGGAGACCGATCATGAAGACCCTCAGCACATTCGCCGTCGGCACCCTTGCCCTGACCCTGATGGCCGCCAGCCCCGCCTCGGCCCAGAACCGCGATCGCGATGACGGCACGCGCAATGCGATCCTGGGCGCCGTCGTCGGCGGCATCGCTGGCGCAGCCATCGGCAATGGCGACACGACCTATATTGCGGGTGGCGCCCTGGCCGGTGCCGCACTCGGTGTAGGTGTGTCGAGTGGCCGGTCGGACTGCGACTACTACCGCGGTGGCCGCTGTTACCGGAACCAGGGACACTGGGAGCGGGAGCACAACATCAACAGTCGGGATGGCTACAATCGCCGGGAAATCCGCCGCTATGAGCGACAAGAGCGTCGCGATACGCGCCGGGACTATCGCTACGACCGTCGCTGGTAGTCGTCAGGCCAGCAGAAGAGAAAGGGGGCCTTTCGGGCCCCCTTTTGCTGTCGGTCAGTCCCTGTTCTCGACGAGCCTGAGCAGGGTCCCGTCGGGGTCGATCAGATAGGCGATCCGCATGCCGCTGGCCTCGACCGTAGCAGGATGCAGGCGGGGATGGCCGGTCCTGGCCTCGGGCACGCCCGCGGACACCGCCGCCGCATAGAGCGGATCGATAGCATCGAGGCGGAGGCAGCAGGAAAAGCTGCTCGAGAACGGGTCCAGGTCCGGATAGGGGAAGAACTCCAGCATCAGCTCGCCGCGCTCAAGGATCATCCAGCCGTCGTCACGCCAGCCGGTCTCGAAGCCCAGCGCACCATAGAATTCGGCAGTCGCATCGAAGTCCCGGGCCGGCAGGTTGGGCGTGGCGTGATCGGCCATGTCGAGACCTCAGATCAACCGGCTCAGAAGCCCGGCTGTCGAGGGATCGAGCGCATCGGAGGGCCCGCCGGCCGCGACGTCCTTCAGGATGGCCTTGGCCAGCACCTTGCCCAGTTCGACCCCCCACTGGTCGAAGCTGTTGATGTCCCAGATCACGCCCTCGACGAAAGTCTTGTGCTCGTAAAGCGCCAGCAGGGCCCCGACGGTCTCCGGCGTCACCCGTTCCATGACGATCGCGGTCGAGGGGCGGTTGCCGGGGAAGGTCTTGTGTGAGGCCAGCCTATCGGCCTCGGCCGTATCCGCGCCGGATGCGATCAGTTCGGCGTGCGCCTGCTCCGTCGTCTTGCCGAGCATCAGGGCCTGCCCCTGGGCCAGGGCATTGGACCAGAGCGGGCTCTCCGGAGCGTCCTCATGGGTCGCCCGGACGATGACGAACTCGGCCGGCACGACCTGGGGTCCCTGATGGATCTGCTGGAAGAAGGCGTGCTGGCCATTGGTGCCAGGCTCGCCGAATACGACGGGGCAGGTCTGGCGCGTGACAGGCGATCCGTCGCGATGGACCCGCTTGCCGTTCGACTCCATCTCCAGCTGCTGCAGGAAGGCCGGCAGGCGCCGCAGGGCGTGGGCATAGGGGGCAACGGTCCGGGCGGGACGGCCAAGGCCATCGACGTTCCAGATCTGCGCCAGGGCCATCAGGACCGGCGCGTTCCGGTCCAGCGGCGCTTCGGCAAAATGGTCGTCCATGGCGGCCGCCCCGGCCAGCAGGCCGTCGAACACGTCGGGCCCCAGGGCGATGACGCAGCTCAGGCTGACGGCCGACCAAAGCGAGTATCGCCCGCCGACCCAGTCGCGGAAGGCAAAGGTCCGGGCACAGCCAAAGGCCTTTGCCCGGTCCGGCGCAGCCGTCACGCCGATGAAATGCCGGTCTTGACCGTCTTCGGGCAGGGCTGACGCCAGCCAGGCCCGGGCCGCCTCGGCGTTGGCCAGGGTTTCCTGGGTCGTGAAGGTCTTGGACACGACGATGACGAGGGTGGTTTCGGGATCCAGCCCGGTCAGGGCCTCGGCCATGTCGCGCGGATCGATATTGGCGACGAACCGCAGGTCGATCGCGGGGGCAAGCGGCCTGAGCGCGTCCCAGACGACACGCGGCCCCAGATCGGATCCGCCGATCCCGATATGGACGATCGCAGTGAAGGCTTTCCCGGTCGCACCGGTTTCAGTGCCGGCGCGCACCGCTTCGGCATAGGCGGCCATGTCGGCGCGCACGGCATCCACTTCCGAAGACACCGCCTCGCCAAGCGCATGGAAGTTGCTCCCTCGTGCAGCCCTCAGGGCCGGGTGCAGGACCGCGCGGCCCTCGGTGCCATTGATGGCCTCGCCGGCGAACAGGGCGGAGCGACGGCCCTCGACATCGGCCGCGCGGGCCAGATCGAGGCAGGTCCCGAACGCCTCGCGGGTCCAGCTCTGTTTCGACAGGTCGAGATACAGTCCGGCGGCCTCGACCGTCATCCGCGCCAGCCGCCCGGGGTCGGCGGCGAACTGATCCACGATCCGGGCCTGACCGTCACGCGCCGCAGCAGCGTCGAAGGCGGACCAGGCGTCGGCGATTGGGGTCTGGGTGGACAGGGTCATGGGCAGCTCGATCTAGCACGGCTTTTGCAGGGCGGACGCAAGGGCTCGTTTACGTCTGGGGCCTAAACCGTTTCAATCGAAGAATCCGGGAATATCGTCATGTCTTGCAGCCTGGCCCTCGCCGTCTCCCTGCTGCTCAGCGATCCTGCCGTGGCGGTTGCCGCTGCCCAGCCCGCTTCGGCCACCGCGCCGGCTTCGGTCGCCAGCGAGCCGCTGTTCGCCGATATCGTCGCCCGCTCTGGTGGGCTGAAGGCCGTCGTCGATGGCTGGATGGCCTCCGGTGCCGCCGATGCCGAAGGGTTCACCGCCAGCCCCGTCTTCACGGGCTTCAAGGCCCAGATCGTCGAACTGGCGGCGCGTGACCTGCAGGGGCATCTGGTTCTGAAGGACCGCGGCACCGACGGAGACCTGAAATGCATCCTGCGCGGCATCTCCGAGGACATGCCGCTCAAACTGGCCGCCGTCGAAGGCGCAGCGTCCAAGGCCGAGCGTGACGTGGCGCTTTCGGAGCTGTCCTATCTGCTCAATGACAACGTCGAGGTCATCACCGCGCCGCCTCAGCCGGAAGTCTGATCAGGCGTCGGTGCCGGCGTATTTGATCGAACAGCCATACGGCTTGGCATAGGCGGTCTGGACCGGCCGCCCGGCCTCGATGTCGGTCAGGGCCGCGCGGACGAAATTGTTGGCTCCGGCCAGATCCTCGACTTTGTTGGTCGGCCGATCATCGATCCCGCCGGTGAACAGGATGCGGCCTTCGGTATCGATCACCCGCATGTCCGGTGTCGTCACGGCACCGAACCGCTTGCCCACCTCGCCGGTCGGATCGAGCAGCAGGTGCGATGACCCGGCCTTGTTCCGGGCCTTCCAGGCGCGCGCCGCATCGCCCTCGACATAGCCCTGGGCCCCGGGCTCGGACGAGATGATGGTCAGCCAGACCACGCCGTCGGCCACGGCCTCGGCCTGCAGAGCCTGCATAGCGCCGGCGGAATAGTGTTTCTGGACATAGGGACAGCCCTCATTGGTCCATTCGAGGACGACGGTCTTGCCGCGGAAATCGGCCAGCGAGCGCTCGACGCCGTCGCTGTCGACCAGGGTGAAGGCCGGGGCCGCTTGCGGCTGGCCCGGGGTGGCCGCTGTGGCTGCAGCGGTCTCGGTTGTGGCAGATGCAGCCGGGGCCTCGGCCTGATTGCAGGCGGCGAGCGTCAGGATGGCGGCGACAGTGGCGAAGGCAGGGATGCGGATCATGGTCGTCTCCTCTGTGAAGATCGTCAGGGTTTCAGGGCGTCGATGACGACCCCCTCGGTCAGCAGTTGCGGCAGGATCTCGGGTTCCGGCTGGCCGGGTCGGAACACCAGATACAGGGGGACGCCCGATCGTCCGTGACGCTCCAGTTCGCGGGTGATGGCGTCATCGCGCGAGGTCCAGTCCCCGACCAGATAGACGGCATTCGCGGCCGTCATCGCCTCGGCAACCCGGGCCGAAGACAGCGAGGTCCGCTCGTTGATCTTGCAGGTCACGCACCAGTCGGCGGTAAAATTGACGAGGACCGGACGGCCTTCGCCCTGCGCGGCTGCGACGGCCGCTTCGGACCAGGGCCGGGAGGGCAGGCTTGTCGAGCGTTCCGCAGTTTCGGTCGTGACGGGCCGCAGGGCTGCGACACCTGAAAGCGCCATCGCGGAAAACAGCGCAAGGGCGGCGGTCACGGAGGCCAGCACGGCCGTTCGTCCTTCCGCCCGGGCCTGCTGCCTCAGGCCCCAGAGATAGAGGCCGAAGGCCAGAAGCAGGCTGGCCGCCAGCAGCAGCGCCAGGCCGTCGCCGCCGACCTGACGCGAAAACACCCAGACCAGCCAAAGACCCGCGCCGTACATCGGAAAGGCCAGCAGGCTTTTCAGACGGTCCATCCACGGACCGGGACGCGGGAGTCTCTGCAGCACGGCGGGCGAAAGGCTGATCGCGAGATAGGGCAGGGCCAGCCCCAGTCCCAGCATCAGGAACACGGCCAGCGCCATCGGGGCTGGCATCAGCAGGGCGGCACCGAGCGCGAAGGCCATGAAGGGGGCGGTACAGGGTGCGGCCACGACCACGGCCAGCACACCGGTAAAGAAGGCTCCGGCACCGCCGGACAGGCGTGAAAGGGGGCCATTGCCCGCCCCCTGAAGTGATGCCCCGATGTGAAAGACGCCGGACAGGTTCAGCCCGATTGCCAGCATCAGCAGCGACAGGGCGGCGATCACGCCGGGCGACTGAAGCTGAAAGCCCCAGCCGATCGCTTCGCCTCCGGCCCTCAGGAGCAACAGCGTGCCCGCCAGCAACAGGAACGTGACCACAACCCCGGCGGTGAAAGCCAGGCCATCGCGGCGCGCCTCGCGGGCATCATGTGCCGATCCGGCAAGGGACGCGGCCTTCATGGCGAGGATCGGAAACACGCAGGGCATCAGGTTCAGGATGAGCCCGCCCAGCAGGGCAAACAGGGCGACCTGCAGGAAGGCGATGATCGACGTCGGCTCGCCGGTCGCGCTGCTTTCCGACAGATCCAGCGCTGATCCGCCGGCAGCTCCCGGCAGGGCGGTGCCGGGCGTCGCGACGATCTCCCAGGCCCCGGCGTCCGTGGCCAGAACACCGCTGATCGGACCGGTCAGGCCGTTCGCCCGGATCTCGCCGCCAATGGGCAGTTGCAGGGTGACGCCCCGGGGACCGCGCTCGCCCGGCTGGGGGGCGGGATGGTCGATCACGCCGCCCCGGTCGGGGAAGAACCAGGCCCGTTCGAACGCGGCACCGGAAAGCGGCCCACCCGTCGCCGTGAGCCGCAGGGTCTGGCCTTCCAGGGTCACGCGGGCCTCGATCCCGGCAGGACGGGGTGCCGTCTCGATAACGGTCTGGATTGCGGCACCGAAGCGGTCGTCGAGCGGAGCCGCGCCGGCGCGGATCGGCAGGTCCAGCCTCAGCGTCAGCTCGTCCGGCACGCACATCTCGTCGCTGCACACCAGGAAGAGCGCGCGCGTGACGAGGGCGATCGTGGTCCCCGGTCTGGCGTTGGCCGGGATCTCGACCGGAACAGGCAGGAAGACCTCGCCCGAATAGCCATAGTTCATCAAGGTCGCGAGACGCTGACGCTCGGGCAGAGGCCAGACGATTTCTCCGGCCCTGACGCCGGCCGGCAGAGACCAGTCGAGGGTGGTGGGGCCGCCGGAGTCACCCGGATTGCGCCAGTAGGTGTGCCAGCCGGGCTGGATGACCTGCCGGACGGCGACGATGGCGGTCGAGCCGGGTGCACCCCAGGCCGACATCGCCACCAGCTCCGCTTCGATCCTGTCCGTGCGCCTGGGACCCGCGAGCGTCTCCGCGGCCGAGATGGGCGAGGCCGTCGGGACGGGCTGTGTGAGCGCGACCGGCGCGAAACCGGCAAACACACACAGGCTGATCAGAAAGGGCAGCAGTCGGGACAAGCGGGCAGGTTCCAGGACGATTGCGGTCACGACCCTAGCCGCCCCGAGAAGATCGGGCCATCACAATGGGCGAAGGGTCGCAGGCGGCGCTTCGCTCAGGCCGGGCTGGACGTTACGCAGACGGGCGCGCGTTCCGTCAGAGCGGCGCGGCCGTGACGATCACTTCGGTCCGACGACGCAGAGGCTCGGCCACCCCGGGGGCCACGGTGGCACCCTGCCCGCCTGCTGCCGCAACTTCGAAGACCGGCGTCGGCCAGCCGGCGGCCGCCAGGGCTTCGGCAACGGCCGTGGCGCGCCGCTGTGACAGGGTCTGGTTCAGGCTGGCCGCACCGCTGGCGTCCGCGAGGCCGATCACCTGCACCCGCTGGATATCGCATCCCTGCAACTGGGTCGCCGTGAGGCCAATCACCTGACGCGCCGTTTCCGTCAGTCGCGCCTCGCCGTCGGCAAAATAGACTTCGAAGGTCTGGGATCGACAGTCCGTGGGAGCGGCGACGATGGACTCCCGCGCCGGGGCCCTTCCGCTGGCACAGGCTGACAGACCGGCAATCGCAGCCGCCGTGGCGGCAAGAATGACAAAACGCATCGTGTATCGTTCCCTGTCACCTGGCTCCCGGCCAGGCCCCGCAAATTCAACGCCTCAACGCATGAGGGCGGCCCGTCGTCGACGGACCGCCCCCAGACCCGGCTGACCGCGATCAGCTCAGGAAAAGTTCAGCCTACTGGCGACGGCGACCGTCTTCCCAGTAGCACTCGGTCTGACGGTTGTCGTAGCAGTAGTAGTATTGGCCTTGCGAGCCATAACGCTGCTGGTTGCGACGGTCCTGGTTCGAACCGCGGATGGCACCGGCGGCGCCGCCGGCGAGGGCGCCGATGGCGGCGCCGGTTCCGGCGTTGCCGCTGCCGACGTTGTTGCCGATGATGGCACCGGCGACGGCGCCGAGGCCTGCGCCGATGGCGCCCTGGCGGCCGGTTTCGCTAAGGCCGGTGTTGCCGTACGGATCGGTTGCGCAGGCCGAGGCCAGCAGACCGGCAGCGCCGATGGCGATGATTGCGAGTTTCATGACGAGATCCCTTTTGGGTCTGGAGAAAGTTCGAGCCCCCATGCCGCATCAACGCAGCTTCACAATGACTGTTCCCTGAACGACCAGATGAACCTCGAACCGGTGACCGGAGCAGATGGCCATAGTTCGATTGTGGTGCCAATAGTCACGCTTGCGGCGGAACGGTCCGCCAAGGCGGGCGTTCGGGGGCGATGAGCGAGACAATGACACCTTTCGACGTCCCGACACAGGCCGGAGCGGCGCCCGAGCCGCGAAGCCTGACTCCCCACGTGGCGATCCAGCGCATCAGCGTGCTGGTGAATCCGCTGTCCGGCTCGGTCGGGCCCCGGGCCGTGGGAGAACTGGACGCGATCCTCAGCGAATATCCGCTGGATTTCGAGGTGGTCTCGCTGGAGGACGGCGCGTTCGATACCCAGGTCCAGAAGGCCTTCGCGAACAAGCCCGACGTCATCTTCGTGCTGGCCGGTGACGGCACGGCCGGGACGGTCGCCTCGAGGGCCGGGCCGAAGGGTCCGCTGGTCGCGCCGCTGCCGGGCGGCACCATGAACATGCTGCCCAAGGCCCTGTATGGCACAACGGACTGGAAGCTGGCCCTGAGGCAGGCGCTCGAGCACGGTGTGCCGCAGCCTGTCGCGGGCGGCACGGTCGAAGGCCAGGCCTTCTTCTGTGCAGCCATCCTGGGCTCGCCAGCCCTGTGGGCACCGGCCCGCGAGGCCATGCGGACCGGCAAGCTGAAGAAGGCCTGGCAATATGGTCGCCGGGCCCTGCGCCGGGCGTTCTCCGGTCGCCTGCGCTACTCGCTGGATGGTTCGGATCGCCGGAAGACCGAGGCGCTGGTGCTGATCAGTCCGATGATTTCCGCGGCCATGGACGAACCCATTGGCCTGGAGGCCGCAGCCATGGATCCGTCCGACACGAGCCAGGCGTTTCGTCTGGCCGCCAATGCCCTGTTCAGCGACTGGCGCCACGATCCATCGGTCTCGACCAAGTCTGCCCGGCGCATCGAGGCCTGGGGCCGTTCGAAGATCCCGGCCGTCGTCGACGGAGAACCGATGCTGCTTCCGCACGAGACCGTCATAACCTTCATCCCAAAGGCCTTCATGGCGCTGGCTCCCCGTACCGAAACGGCCGGAGCCGTCCGCTAGTGGGTCGCCTGCTGCAGTTCTCGGACATTCATTTCGGGGTGGAGCATGCCGATGCCTGCGAGGCGGCGCTGGCTTATGCCCATGCGACGCCGTCGGACCTTATCCTGATCACGGGGGATGTGACGCAGAAGGGCCTGCCGGAGGAATTCGAGGCCGCCGGGCGCTGGATCCGCGCCATGCCCGAGCCCCGGTTCGTCATCGTGGGCAACCACGACGTGCCCTACTATGACGCCTTTGCGCGCGTGTTCGAGCCGTGGAAGGCCTTCGAGACCGCCACGGGCCATCCCGCCCACGATGGTCAGTTCATCGGCGACAGCGTGATGGTGCGCGGCGTGACCACGGCGCGCGGCTGGCAGGCGCGTGCCAACTGGTCCAAGGGCGTCATCGATCTGGACCAGACCCGGCGCGCGGCCGAGGCGCTGCGTCAGGCGCCGATCGGTACGCTGCGGGTCCTGGCCTGCCATCATCCCCTCGTCGAGATGGTCGGCACGCCGATGACAGGCGACGTCAAGCGGGGTGACGAGGCGGCGCTGATCTTTGCCGAGGCCGGTGTCGACCTGATCATGACGGGGCATGTGCATGTGCCGTTTGCCCTCGCCATCGATCTGTCAGACCGCTGCTCCTATGCCGTGGGCTGTGGCACCCTGTCCAAGCGTGAGCGCGGTGCGCGTCCCTCGTTCAATGATGTGTCGTGGAGCGCGCACGAGATCGTGGTCACGGCGATGGAGTGGAACGGCGAGGCCTTCGAGGCGGGGCCGGACTGGAAGCTTGCGCGCCGTCAGGACACCCGCAAGGCCGCAACGGCCCCCGACCCGACGACGCCGGGCGTCATGGAACAGGCCGCCGTCTGATCTCAGGGCATGAAAAAACCCCGCATCCGGAAGGACGCGGGGCTCTTTCCGGCATGAGCCGGATCAGCGATAGCGGCGTGGACCGCGCGTGCGCTCTGTAAAGGCCGCTGCGACCATGGTGGCGAGGGCCGGATTCCGAAGGAAGATCCAGCCACCCGCCAGGGCCGCCACCGTCCCGAGAACGGGGCGGCTGCGGATCAGGGCATAGGCACGACCGCCAAGCCCCTCGGGTTCGTGATCGTCTTCCTCATCCTCGTCGCGACCTCCGTCCGCCTTGCCGGACATGGCAAGGAAGAGGCCGCCCGAAATCAGGGCGAAGACCCCCGCCGTGATGGCGGCGGCTCCGGCGGGATGCATCAGCAGCGTCAGGCCGTAGAACAGGGTGGCCCCTGTTGCGACCACGGCGACCAGGGCGGCTCCGGCCGCGGCAAATCCCGCGACCAGTTTCTTGATGAGGCCCCGGCCGATCATCAGCGACGGCGGCCGGCCAGCAGAAGGCCGAGGACGACGCCGACGCCAAGGGCGATGGCCGTGGACTGGACCGGACGTTCCTGCACGCGCTCGGTCACATAGCGCTGGGCCTCGTCGAAACGCTCCGACGCATCGTCATAATATTCGCGGCCGCGAAGACGGGCCTGATCATAGTAGCCGCGGGCGCGCTCGCGCACTTCCTCGGTCTTGTCGCGAAGGACGGATTCGGCTTCCGCCGCCTTTTCCTTCAGGCGCGAGGTTTCCTCGCGTGCTGCGACCTTGACGTCCTCCTTGAGGGTCTTCAGGTCGTTCTTGATGTCTTCTCGGGCTTTGGTCGTAGCCATGATGCGATCTCCGGTCATGTAAGCTTGACGGTTAGATAGAGGTGTCGTGGCCTCAACGCCAGAGCAGGCTTGCGGTTCCGGACTTTGCTGCAGTGCGGCGAGCGCGGCCCCGTCGTGCAGCACGTAGTCGACCTTTGGCCTCTCGCCTTCCGGGGGCGGGTCATCCTAACATCGACGACATGACCCCGTGGCATTTCCCGTTCGCAGCCGTCCCGTCACTTTCGCGCACCCGTCAGGCCCCAGGGTTTCCATCCCGTCGCACCCTTATGGTCCAACCATGATCCTGCATGATTTCTTCCGGTCGGGGACGTCCTATCGCACCCGCATTGCGCTCAATCTCAAGGGTCTCGGCTATGAGCAGCGCGGGATCGACCTGCGCACCGGAGCCCAGCGATCCGAGGCCTTCCTTCGGCTCAATCCGCAGGGGATGGTCCCGGCGCTGGAGACCGGCGATCTGGTCCTGACGCAGAGTCCGGCCATCCTCGAGTGGCTGGAGGAAACCTTTCCGGAGCCCCCGCTGTTGCCGTCAGGCCCGACCGACCGGGCCCAGGTCCGGGCCATGGCGGCCCTGATCGGCTGCGACATCCATCCCCTGAACAATCTGCGGGTCCTGACAGCCATCAGGGAACTGGGTGCGGATCAGACCGGGGTGGATGCCTGGGCAGGGCGATGGATCACGGCGGGGTTTGACGCCCTGCAGTCGCTTGTCGAACGCTATGGTGAAGGCTGGGCCTGGGGCGAGACGCCGACGCTGGTGGATTGTTACCTGATCCCGCAAATCTACTCTGCGGGTCGATTTAATCTGTCGATGGACCGTTGGCCCGGACTGCAGGCGATTGCCGAAAAAGCCGCGCTACATCCAGCGTTTATCGCAGCCCATCCCGATCGGCAGCCCGATGCGGCCGGATAACGGGGGTCGTCTGGTAAGGTTCTGTCAAAGTCTGGGTTAGCCTCCCTTAAACTTTACAGGCCAAAATCCGACGGTGAAGAAGCTGTCAGATCATTCTCCGGCCGGAAAACTTGCCATTGCGGTGGTGACCGAACCAGAGCGTGCGCAGAACGCCTTCATGTCTGCGCCATCGGGTGCCCGCGAAGAAGCGATCCGCTTGTTGCTGCAGACGGCCGTCGATGCCGGCGTCTCGACGGTCGCGACCCGGCCGGATGGAGATGGCGAGCGCATGCTGGGTCAGGCCTGGCCCTTTCCCTCCCCCTTCCGGGTCACGGTTCGCACCATGTCGATCACGGACGGCGTGGACCGCGTCGAGGCAAGGGCGCGCCGATCGCTGGAACGGCTCGGACTGCCCCGGGGCGATTCCCTGCTCGTGACGAATGCCGGCGATCTTGCCGGAGCCGAAGGCCGCGCGCTCTGGGATCGTCTCTCCGCCCTCAAGGATCGCGGACTGTTCAAGCGGATCGGCTTCTGCGCGACGTTCGAGGACGGACCTGCCCTGCTGGCGCGGCGGTTCCAGCCGGATCTGATCCAGCTGCCCTGCAATATCCTCGACCAGCGGCCCGTGTCGTCGGGACTGCTCGCCGATCTGGCCAAACAGGGCGTGGCCATCCACCTTTCGGCGGTCTTTGCCCATGGGCTGATGTTCACGGGCCGCGAGACCCTGCCACCGCATCTGGCCGACTATGCACTGGCCCTGTCGCGCACGCGGCGGCGTCTGGCCGAAGCCCGGGTCGATCCGATGCAGGCCGCCCTCGCATTCGCGCTGAACCTGCCCGAGGTCGAGACCGTGGTCGCCAGTGTGGCCTCCGCCGCCGAGCTGCGCGCGATCGTCGCCGCAGCGCACGCACCCCGCCCCGACCTCGACTGGGCCGCGCTGGCCTTCCCCGAGCCGGCTGCCCTGACGCAGGAAGCCCTGACGTCGGACCCCTTCCGGATCAGCAGCGCGGCCTGAGCCGAAGGCCCTCTCCCCGCGAGGGGAAAGGGCCTGGATCGCGTCAGTACTGGAAACGGACCCCGACATAGGCGGATCGACCCGGCTCGCCATAGCCTCGCACCTGCTGATACCGCGCGTCGGCCAGGTTCTCGATCCGGGCCGTCAGGGCGACGTCGTCCGTGACCTGCCAGGCGGCATTCAGGTTGGCGGTGACAAAACTGTCCCGGACCCCGCCCGCATCGTCCTGGTCCCCTTCGGCCCGCAGCGTCAGGGCCCCGGACAGTCGATCTGCGGCCCAGGCCAGCGTGGCTGAGCCGGCGTGTTCCGGAACACGCAGCAGCCGGGTGCCCGTCGTCTCGTCCCGGGCATCGGTCCAGGCATAGGCGATCGTCAGGTCAAAGCCCGAACCCAGGTCCGCACGGCCTTCGAGTTCGACACCATCGGTCCGCGTCTCGGCAATGTTGACGTAGGCCGCGTCGAAGGTGATCGGGTCGAAGACATAGGTGATCTGGTCCTGGACGCTCAGCCGGTACAGGGTGGCACGCCCGTCGAACCGGCCATCGGGAGAGGCCCAGCCAAGTGCGATCTCGCCACTGTCAGCGGTTTCCGGCGTCAGCACCGGGAAGGGGGCGGCGGAAAAGCAGAAGTCGCAGACCGCCTGGCTGATCGACGGCGCCTTGAAGCCCGTTCCGAAGGCCCCCGACAGGATGAAGCCGCCATCGAGGTCCAGGGCCGCCGACAGGCGGCCCGTTGTCTCGGACCCGAAATCGTCGGTGTGGTCCAGCCGCAGGCCCCCCGTGACGCTGAGGCGATCCGAGACTTCATATCGGGCGACGCCGAACAGGGCCGTGCTGCCGAGGTCGGCCGTCGTGCCGTCCGAAAGACTGCCCTCAGTCTCCTCGCGCTCCGCCCCGAACGCATAGGACAGCGCGTCGTCCAGGGCCGCGCCGTCGGCCTGCCAGCGATAGACCTGCCGGTCAGCCTCGAAGGACGAGGGGAAGTCGGAAACGGTGTCGCGGGCGATGTCGGAGGCCGAGAGACTGAACTGGTGGGAAAGCCCGAACAGGGGCGCCTTCAACCGGGCAAAACCGGACACCTGTTCGCTGGCGGTCGTGTCCGGGGTGTCGGCGAGGGCGAAGGACGGAGCGGGGAAGCCGTCGATGTCGGCCCTTGAGTCCGACCAGCGGACCGAGCCGTCGATCTCGACCCCCGGCGTGAAGGCGTAGCGGCCGCGGGCTCCGACGGTGGTGCTGCGAAAGCCGTCGGCCTCCGGATTGCCATCGGCTTCGTCGGCGGCCGAGATGCCGTCGGTGTCGAACCGCGAGACCCAGGCCCCGAAGGCATAGGTGTCCTTCGCGACGCCGGCAGCCAGACGACCGCGCCGGGTGTCGTATGAACCCGCTTCCGCCTCGGCGCGAACGCCGTTCACCTCGCGGGTGGTGAAGGCGATGACGCCACCGATGGCGTCGGATCCCCACAGCGAGGACTGCGGTCCCGACAGGACCTCGATCCGCTCGATATCGCCCAGTTCGAAGCCCGAGAAATCGAAGGCTCCATTGACCTCGGCCGGGTCATTGACCGGTACGCCATCGACCAGGGTCAGGGTCTTGCCGGGCGTGGCGCCCCGGATGCGGACCTGGGCCACGCCACCGAAGGCTCCGGCCCGCACCACCGACAGGCTGGGGATGTCGCTCAGGATGTCGGCGGCGAAGACGGCACCGCGCTGCTGGATCGTTTCGGCATCGATGACGCGGGCACCGGGAGTGTCGGACACGATGGCGGGCAGGCGGGTGGCCGTGACGATGACCTCGTCCAGTTCAGGCGTCTCGCGATCGCGGTCCTGCGCCACGGCGGGCAGGGCAAGGCCGACCGCCAGAAGGGCAGGCGAATACAGAAGGTGACGCATGCAGGCGTACTCCGTCAGGCCCCGCGACGGCGCGCGCGGGGCGATGAATGCGACCAATCCGCTCCGGAGCGAGGTCCGGAACGGCGCAGAGATCGGGTCGCTTCAACGGAACGTCTTCCCGCATCGGGAAGGGTTGGCCCCACGCCTCTGTCTGGTCCCGGACAGCGGACGAACGACATCGGCGGCCAGGTCTCCTGGCTTGCGGATCAGTGACCGGCGTCCACGCCTTCCCAGAACCCGCGGACGGGTCCCAGTGGCGCCGGAGACGGATCTCCGGAGCGGACGCGGGTCTCCCCGCCTACAGTTGCGGGCACAGCCGCGGTGTTCGACCGCGTTCCCTTAACCGCCTGATGGACCTATCGCAGGGGCCGGAAGGGGCTGCAAGAGATGGCGTTCACCCTTGAGCCGGGGGGCGCGATCCGTCACCCTGTGGTTTCCCCATGAACGCCCCCCTCAGCCATCCCCCGCAGCCCGCCCCGACCGAGGGCGTCACGCCCGTGATGGCGCAGTTCTGGGCGGCCAAGGCCGAACAGCCCGATGCGATCGTCTTCTTCCGCATGGGCGACTTCTACGAACTGTTCTTCACCGATGCCGAGGTGGCCTCGGCGGTGTTGGGCATCACCCTGACCAAGCGCGGCCGGCATCAGGGCGAGGACATCCCGATGGCCGGTGTGCCGGTGCATGCGCTGGAGGGCTATCTGGCGCGGCTGATCCGGGCCGGGCACCGGGTGGCGATCTGCGAACAGATCGAAACCCCGGCGGAGGCGAGGAAACGCGGGTCGAAATCCATCGTGGCCCGGGGGATCGTCCGGGTCGTCACGCCCGGCACCCTGACCGAGGATTCGCTGCTGGACGCGCGCGGGGCGAACCGGCTGGCGGCGGTCTGTGTGCGCAAGGGCCGTGCTGCGGTGGCGGTGGTCGAGCTGTCGGCGGGGGTGGTCGATTCGGTGGCCTGTGACCTGGCGGACCTCGGCACGACTCTGGCGGCATTCCGCCCCTCCGAGGTGCTGGTCACCGACAAGGGGTTCGGCGATCCCGATCTGAAGACGGCGCTCGAGGGGTCCGGCGGGGTGGTCCAGGCCATGGCCTCGGCCGTGGCCGAGCCCGGCGCGGCGCGCGAGCGGGTGCAGCGGCTCTATGGCGTGGCCTCGCTGGACGGGTTCGGGGCCTTCGAGGAGGCGGAGGTCTGTGCGCTCGGTCTGGTCGCGGCCTATCTGGAGACGACCCAGGCGGGGCGGGTGCCGGCCCTGTCGCCGCCGCGCCGGTCGGGCGAGAGCGGGTTCCTGGCCATCGACCCGGCGACGCGGCTGAGTCTGGAGATCGACCGGACCCAGAGGGGCGAGCGCGAGGGATCGCTGCTGGCCTGTATCGACCGGACGGTGACGTCCGGCGGGGCGCGGGCGCTGGCCGAGCGGATCAGCCGGCCCCTGCGTGACCCGGTCGCGATCAATGCCGGACTGGACGCAGTGGAATGGCTGCTGGAGCGGCGCGACCTGCGCCGGGACCTGAGGGACGGGCTGAAGGCTTCTGCCGATGTGGCCCGGGCCGTGTCGCGACTGGCGCTGGGGCGGGGCGGGCCGCGGGACCTGGCGGCGATCCGCTCGGGGCTGACGATCGCCGAGGGGATCGCGGGGCTGTTCACCCTCTCGCCCGATCCGCTTAACGCACCGCCGGCGCGGATCATGGGCTGCCTCGACCGGCTGACGCTGTCGCCCGAGGTGTCGCGACTGATGCTGGCCCTGGCCGAGGGGCTGGTCGACGAGCCGCCGCATCTGGCGCGGGACGGGGGCTTTGTGCGGCCCGGTTTCCGGCCGGAACTGGACGAGGCTTTGCGGCTGCGCGACGACAGCCGCCGGGTCGTGGCCGATCTGGAGGCGCGGGCGGTGCGCGAGAGCGGCGTGCCGTTCAAGATCAAGCACAATGCCGTGCTGGGCTATTTCCTCGAGACGACGGCCAAGCACGCAGAACCCCTGTTCCGGGTCGGGCCCGAGAGCCCCTTCATCCATCGCCAGACCCTGGCCGCCCAGGTCCGGTTCACGACCGTCGAACTGTCGGAACTGGATGCGAAGATCAGCCAGGCGGGTCACCGCGCGCTGGCGATGGAGGGCGAGACCTTCGAGACCTGGCGACAAGAGGTCCAGCGGCTGGCCCGGCCGCTTCAGGCGGTGGCCGATGCCCTGGCCGAGCTGGATGCGACCGCCGCCCTGTCGGAATGGGCGGAGGAGACCGGGGCGGTGCGGCCCGTGGTCGACGGCAGCCTTGTGTTCGACGTTCAGGCCGGCCGCCATCCGGTGGTCGAGGCCGCCGTGCGCAAGGCCGGCGACCCTTTTACCCCGAACGACTGCCGCACGGATGGCGAAGGCCAGGGCTGTGCCCGCCTGTCGATCGTGACCGGGCCGAACATGGCCGGCAAGTCGACCTTTCTGCGCCAGAACGCCCTGCTGGTGGTGCTGGCCCAGGCCGGGGCTTTTGTCCCGGCGCGCGCCATGCGGCTGGGGGTGGTGGACCGCCTGTTCAGCCGCGTCGGGGCGGGAGACGACCTCGCGCGCGGCCGGTCCACCTTCATGATGGAGATGGTCGAGACTGCCGCCATCCTGACCCAGGCGACGCCGCACAGTTTCGTGGTGCTGGACGAGATCGGGCGGGGCACGGCGACCTATGACGGGCTGGCCATCGCCTGGGCCTGCGCCGAGGCCCTGCATGACGTCAACCGGGCCCGGACCCTGTTCGCGACCCATTACCATGAGCTGGCGCGGCTGGAGCAGCGGCTGGACCATGTCTGCAACCTGTCCATGAAGGCGCGGGAGTGGAACGGCGAACTGGTCTTCCTGCATGAGGCGACATCGGGAGCGGCGGACCGGTCCTATGGCGTCCAGGTGGCGAAACTGGCCGGGGTGCCGCCGGCCGTCGTCGCGCGCGCCCGTGCCGTGCTGGAGCGGCTGGAGACCGACAAGGCGGCCCACGTCCGGCTTGATGACCTGCCCCTGTTCGCCCTGATGGAACCCCCGGCGCCGCCCATCAGGTCGGCGGTGATCGAGGCGGTCGAGGCGCTGGACCCCGACGCCCTCAGCCCGCGCGAGGCGCTGGAGGCGCTCTACCGGCTGAAGGCGCTGGCGAAATGACCCCCACGCTCGACGAGCGTCTGGATGCCGTGGTGCAGGGGCCGAATGTGCGCGCGGCGGTCGCGGCGATTCTGAAGACCCATTACGATGCGGCCCGGGACAAGGTGGCCGCCCGTCTTGCCAATGGCCTGCCCGGGGTCGAGGTGGCGCGCCAGTATTCCGCCGCCGCCGACGAGATGCTGATCGCCCTGTGGCGGTTCACGACCCAGACGCTTTACCCGTCCCACAATCCGACCGAGGCCGAGACCCTGACCCTGATCGCGGTCGGGGGGTACGGGCGCGGCGTGCTGGCTCCGTTTTCCGATCTGGACCTGATCTTCCTGCGGCCCTGGAAGACCACCGCCCGGACCGAGACGGTCGCGGAATTCATGCTCTACGTCCTGTGGGATCTGGGCCTCAAGGTCGGGTCATCGGCGCGGTCGGTCGAGGAGGGGCTGTCGCTGGCCCGGTCCGACATGACCATCCGCACTGCCCTGCTGGAGGCGCGCCACCTGACGGGTGACGAGGCGCTGGCCGATCGTTTCCTGACGACCTTTCGTGAACAGGTGGCCAGGGCCGATCCCCGGGCCTTCATCGCCGCCAAGATGGAAGAGCGCGACGCCCGCCACAGTCGGGCCGGGGCGGTGCGATACCGGGTCGAGCCGAACATCAAGGACGGCAAGGGCGGGCTGCGGGACCTGAACACCCTGTTCTGGATCGCGCGGTCGCTGGCCCCGGACAGTCCGCTGGGGGCCCGGGTTCTGGACGACCTGCTGACCGCCCGCGAGCGGCGCACCTTCGAAGAGGCGTTCGACTTCCTCTGGCGGGTGCGGGGGCATCTGCACCTGACGGCGGGGCGGGCCGAGGAAAAGCTGACCTTCGATCTCCAGCCCGAGGTCGCCCGGCGGATGGGCTGGCGCGGGCGGGGCGACGAGCCGGCGGTCGAGCGGTTCATGCGTCGCTACTTCCTGACGGCGCGCGACGTCGGGGCGCTGACCCGGGCCATGAGCGCGACGCTGGAGGCCCGCCAGCAGAAGAACACGATGAGCCTGTCGCGGCTGATGCCGGGGCGGAAGAAGAACCTCGGCGTGCCGGGATTCATCGAGGACGGCGGCCGGCTTTCGGTCACAGGGCCCGAGGTGTTCGCCGAGGACCCGGTCCGCCTGCTGAGCCTGTTCGTCTGTGCCGACACCCATGACCTGGACCTGCACCCGCACGCCTTTTCGGCCGTGACGCGGTCTCTGGCCCTGGTGACGCCGAAGCTGCGGCGCGATCCCCGCGCGACCGCGGCCCTGCTGCATGTCCTGGCCCACGGACAGCGGCCCTACCGGGTGCTGACGATCATGAACGAGACGGGGCTGCTGGGCCGGTTCCTGCCGGAATGGGGCCGGATCGTGGGCCAGACCCAGTTCAACATGTATCACGCCTATACGGTGGACGAGCACACGCTGCAGGCCATCGGCATCATCAACGACATCTGGCGCGGCAAGCTGGAGGGCGACCACCCGCTGGCCCACGAGGTGATCCATCTGATCGCCGACATCGAGGTGCTGATGCTGGCCATGCTGCTGCATGACGTCGGCAAGGGGGGCGAGCGGGGCCAGCTGGAGGACGGGGCCATCGCCGCGCGCCGGGCCTGCGAACGGCTGGGGGTCGAGACGCGGCGGATCGAACTGGTCGTCTGGCTGGTGCGCAACCATCTGGCCCTGTCGGACTATGCCCAGAAGCGCGATGTCTCGGACCCGGAGACCGTGCGCGCCTTTGCCGAACTGGTCGGGGATCCCGAACGGCTGCGCCTGCTGCTGGTCCTGACCGTGGCCGATATCCGGGCGGTCGGACCGGGGGTGTGGAACAGCTGGAAGGGCCAGCTGATGCGCAGCCTCTATTCGGCGGTCGAGGCCCTGTTCCGGGGCGAGGACATCGAGCGGATCGATCCCATGGCCGGACATCACGACCTCATTGCCCGGGCGGCGAGAACCGGGGCGGCGGCCGAGGCCACGACCGGCAAGGTGGGCCAGATCGAGCGCACGACCGAGATCGCCCTGGCCGCCCGCGACCGCCCGGGCCTGTTCGCCGACCTGGCCGCTGTGCTGGCCGCCGCCGGGGCCGATGTGACCGGAGCCCGTGTCGCGACGGCCGAGGACGGCACGGTGCTGGACGTGTTCCAGGTGCAGGACGGGGCGGACTTGCCCTACGGCCAGGCCGAGCCGCGTCGTCTGAAAACCCTGATTGCGGCCCTGGAAGCGGCGGCCCGGGGGGAGCAGCCCGTCGCCCCGCCCGCCATGCCGCCGGCCACCCCGAGGCGGGCCGTGTTCGATGTGCGCCCGGTGGTGATGATCGACCCTGGAGCATCGGCCCATGCGACGGTGATCGAGGTCTCCGGCGCCGACCGGCCCGGCCTGCTGGCCGAACTGTCGCGCACCCTCAGCGATCACGACCTGTCGATCCGCTCGGCCCATGTGGCGAGCTTCGGGGAGCGTGCGGTCGACAGTTTCTACGTCACGGATGCCGAGGGCGGGAAGATCGTGTCGGATGAACTGCTGACCACGGTCCAGGTCGCGCTGGAGGCCGTGCTGGACCGCACACCCGAGGCTCCGACCGGCCGTCGCATCGTCGCCGCCCGCGCCAGTGCGAGGGACGTGTCCGACCTGAATCGGCCTTTGCGATCCCGGACCGTTTCGCTGCCCTCCGAAGCGCGCTAGGGCAGGACCACTCTCTTTCTCCGCTCATCCCGGCGAAAGCCGGGACCCAGTGCCCTGAACAGGCACGGCGCGCAGGATCGGCATCGGTGGCAAGCCGGCGCGATCGGTATGCCCACAGAACTGGGTCCCGGCTGGTGCCGGGATGAGCGGACCCTCTGGTATCCGATGACCGAAACACCCCGCCCGCCTGCGCCGATCGAGCCCGCTGCTGCCGTTCCAGCGGCCTCGGCCACCGTTGATCCGATGGTCCAGCCGCCCGCATCGGCCACGACCTCGGGCAAGGGGGGCGGCATGATGCGGTCCTCGGCCATCTTCAGCGGCATGACCCTGATCAGTCGGCTGGCCGGTTTCGCGCGCGATACGGTCATCACGGGCTATCTGGGGGCTTCGATCGGACCGGCCGGGGACGCCTATTACACGGCCCTGAATTTCCCCAACCTGTTCCGTCGCATCTTTGCCGAGGGAGCCTTCGCCGCCGCCTTCGTTCCCGCCTATGCCCGGACGCTGGAGACCGAGGGTCAGGAGGCCGCAGACCGGGTCGCGACCGATGCGCTGGCCGTCATCGCCGCCATCACCGTGGCCCTGACGATCCTGGCGCAGCTGACGATGCCGTGGATCATGACCGTCATGAACTCGGGCTTCCTCGATGATCCGGTGCGGTTCAAGCTGGCCGTCGTCCTGACCCAGATCACTATGCCCTATCTGCCCTGCATGGCGGTGGCGGCCCTGCTCAGCGGCGTGCTGAATGCCCGGGGACGGTTCATCGTCTCGGGTGCCTATCCGATCCTGCTGAACCTGATCATGCTGGCGGCCGTGATCCCGGCCACAGGCGGCCCGATCCAGGCGGCCTATGCCGCATCCTGGGCCGTCGGCATCGCCGGGGTCGCGCAGGCCGGGCTGTGCTGGTGGGCGGTGCGCAAGGCCGGAGCCAATGTCCGGCTGTCGATGCCAAGGCTGACAGGGCCGGTGAAGGCCATCATCATCACCGCCATCCCGGCGGCCATCGGAAATTCGGCGACCCAGATCAACGTCTTCATCTCGCAGAACCTGTCCAGCTGGGTGGACGGCGGTCGCTCCTGGCTGTCGACGGCGGACCGGCTGTACCAGCTGCCTCTGGGGCTGGTGGGCGTCGCCATCGGCATCGCCCTGTTGCCCCGTCTCTCCCGGGCCGTGGCGTCCGAGGACAAGGGCCAGCAGCAGTCCTCGATGGACGAGGCCATGATCCTGTCCATGGCCCTGACCCTGCCTGCAGCCGCCGCCCTGATGGCCATGCCCTATTTCCTGATCGATGCCCTGTTCACGCGCGCCGCCTTTCTCGAGGTCGACGCCCGGGCGACGGCGGGAATTCTGCTGCAGTTCGGCTGGGGCGTTCCGGCCTTCGTGCTGATCCGTATCCTGTCTCCGGCCTATTTCGCGCGTCGCGACACCCGGTCGCCGATGACCTTTGCCCTGGTGTCGGTCGCCGTGAACGCCGTGCTGGCCATCGGACTGTTCAACCTTGGCATGGGGGTGGCGGGTATTGCCGCAGCGGTGAGCGCCTCGGCCTGGGTCAACGCCCTGCTGCTCGCCGGCCGGCTGTGGCGTCGGGATCTGTACCGGCCCGGCGCTGCAGCGATCTCGCGCCTGGCCCGCATCCTGCTGGCCAGCGCGGGCCTCGGCGCGGTCGTCGCGGCGGCCTCATGGGCGCGTCCCGTCTATGAAGCCCCCATTGCCGAACTGCTGGCCGGGATCGGATCGTCGCACGGGGCCAAGGAGATCAGCCTGCTGCTGGTCACGGGTCTTGGCGGGCTGGTCTATGTCGGACTGGCCTTTGCGACCCGTGCGGTGACCATCGGCGAGGTCCGCGGGCTGCTGCGGCGAGGCCGCTAGACCTTGCCCTCAACCGTTGCTTGAGGCATTGCCCCGACATGTCCGACGCCCCTGATACCGTCTCCGCCTACACCGGTCCGCGCCGTGTCCTTTCGGGCATCCAGGCGTCCGGGGCCCTGCATCTCGGCAACTATCTGGGGGCGTTGAAGCGGTTCACCCAGCTGCAGGACGCGGGCGCGCCCTGTTTCCTGTTCGTCGCCGACCTGCATGCCATCACCGTCTGGCAGGATCCGGCCCTGCTGACGGCCCAGACGCGCGAGATCGCGGCGGCCTATCTGGCCTCCGGACTGGATCCGGCGAAGTCGGTGATCTTTCCGCAGTCGGCGGTGCGGGCCCATGCGGAGCTGGCCTGGGTGTTCAACTGCGTGGCCCGTCTCGGCTGGCTGGACCGGATGACCCAGTTCAAGGAGAAGTCCGGCAAGCACAAGGAACGCTCCAGCGTCGGCCTCTACACCTATCCGGTGCTGCAGGCGGCGGACATCCTGCTGTACAAGGCGACCGAGGTGCCGACCGGCGAGGACCAGAAACAGCATCTGGAACTGACCCGCGACATCGCCGCCAAATTCAACACCGACTTCGGCGTGCCGGGCTTCTTCCCCCTGCCCGAACCCCTGACCCAGGGACCGGCCCCGCGCGTCATGTCGCTGCGGGACGGCTCGGCCAAGATGTCGAAGTCGGATCCGTCCGACCAGTCGCGCATCAACCTGACCGACGACGCCGACACGATCGCGGCCAAGATCCGCAAGGCCCGCACCGATGCGGAGCCGCTGCCGGAGACAGTCGACGGTCTGGGCGACCGGGCCGAGGCCAAGAATCTTGTGACCCTCTATGCAGCCCTGGCCGACATCAGCCGCGACGAGGTGCTGGCGCAGTTCGGCGGCCAGGGTTTCGGGGCCTTCAAGCCGGCGCTGGCTGATCTTGCCGTCGCCTCACTGGCTCCCGTCAGTGCCGAGATGCGCCGCCTGATGGCCGATACCGCCGAGATCGACCGGGTCCTGAAAGACGGCGCTGAGCGTGCTGCTGCGATCGCCGATCCGGTGGTCGACGAGGTCAAGCGGATCGTGGGCTTCTGGCGGGCCTGATCCAGCTCAGCCCGGCTGGGCGACATCCTCGAGCAGGGCCCTGAACCGCCGGATCGACTCGTCGGTCAGTGCAAGATCATGACGCATCGGGGGAACCCCGGTGGGCTCGTCGAAACTGTGGGTCCCCTCGGCGATCCAGGTCTCGACCTCGGCTCCGCAGTTGCGGACCATGTCGTGCACCCGTTCGGCATTGCGCACCGTGGTCAGGTGGTCGCGCCGGGCGATGACGGCCAGAACGCGGGGACAGTGCCGCCAGGGCTTCATGCGATTGGCTGCCGCGATGCCGACATAGGGGTAGGCCAGCCAGGTCGCCCGGACCCCGGTCAGGTCGCAGGCCTCGGCATCGATCACGCCCATGGCCCCTTTCCGGTTCGGGTCGGCGCTCATCGCCTCCATGATGCCCCAGCCGCCGTGGCTCCAGCCGGCCAGGGCCAGGCATTTGTCGTCGATCTCGGGTCGCTGCGACAGGCCGGCGATCGTGGCCAGGATATCACCGGCGCGTTCGTGGCCGTGGAACTGCAGGCCGGTGCAGACCGTCGCCATGGCAAAGTTCCGGCTCCAGCCGCGCGATGCATAGGAATCGACGATGGCGGCGCGCCATCCGACGGCGCGGGCCGCCTCGGCATATTTCGGGAGATGAGGCCTCAGACCCCCGCAGCCATGAAACAGCAGGGCGGTCGGGCGCGGGCGGTCGTCGTCGGGGCCGACGAGGGTCGTGTGCGGCTCCAGCCGGGCCCAGCGGGCGGATAGGGTGTCCATGGCGAACACCCTATCCGTTGTTGGTCGGCCTTGCAGCCGTCCTCGTCTAGCTCAGGACGACGATGGCGACGCGGCGGTTCTGCGACCGGCCTTCGGCCGTGTCGTTCGGAGCGACGGGGCTCTCTTCGCCGTAGGAAATGGTGGCCATCCGGTTCAGGGCGATGCCCTGGCGGCTCAGATAGCGGCGCACGGCTTCGGCCCGGGCCTCGCCGAGGGCATTGTTGTAGGATTCCGGACCAGCGGCGTCGGTATGGCCCTGGATCTCGAGATAGACATTGGCATTTTCGGCCCGCAGCCGCTGGGCCAGTTCACCAAGGCGCGCTTCGGCCTCGGGCGACAGGGCATCGCGGTCGGACGGGAATTTCACCGAGTCGTCGGACAGGACGACCTCGTACAGGAATTTGCCCTCGGCCAGCTTCTGGGCGGCATTGGCGCGGTTCAGGGCCTCACCGGCCAAGCCCTCGACCTGGGTCACGCGACCGTCGACGGTGGTCACGCGGGTGTCGACGACCTCGACCTGGTCGCGGACGAAGCGGTGGCTGGCGCAGCCCGAAAGGACGAGCGCACCCAGCAGGGCTGCGGATGCCGCGGTGGCGGAACGGGAGAGGGTTCGGGTCAAGGCAGGTCTCTGTCGTTGCGGGTGCGCCGGACCCGGGGGAAGGATGCGCGGGCGGGAGGTGACGGGATCGTGATGGCGTGGTGATGACGCAGACGGGGCAGGGCTGGCCGATTCCGACCCCGATCCCGCCACGGTTCGCATAACGCCGGACGCCCCCATTCTGACGCGGAGGGATGGTCCGCTGCGCCACATGGTCATGATGCGACGCCCAAGTTGAGCCGGACACGACGACGCTGGGCGGCCGGTGTGGTCAGCGCGGCGATCCACATCGGCATCGGCGGGTTGTTGCTGTTGCCGGGTTCGCCCCGGCCGGATCCCCAGCCCCTCGCCGCCCGGCCTCCGCCGATCGAGATCACGCTGTCGGTGCCCCGTCCGCTGCAGACGCCTGTGGCCGAACCCCTGCCCGAGCCGGGGAGCGAGACCGGGAGTCCGGCACCCGCCGCCAGCGCGCCGGTGCCGAGCGAGGCCCCGGCGACACCGCCCCTGCCGCTGGCGGCTCCGGTGGCGACCCGCCGGCCGGTGACCCCGCCCGAGGTCCGGTCCGAGCTCGCCGTCGCGGCCGTGGCAACGGCAACCATGGCGACGGTCAGCGAGGCCGAGCTGGTCGGTGCCATGCGTGCGGGGGACACCGGGGGGCAGGGGTCGGGGTCCGGGGGCGATGGCGGCCCGGGTCGCGGTCAGGGCAATGGCGGCGGGTCCTGCGACATGGTCGCCAGACTGCAGACGAAACTGCGCGAGGACGACGACATCCGCCGGACCGTGGCCGAGGTCCAGCGCAGCGTGGGGGGGCGGGCCCTGCTGGTATGGGACGGAGACTGGCGCCAGAACCCCGGACAGGCCGGCAAGGGGCTGGCGGGCGTGCGCCAGGCTATTGCCCTGGAGGTCGCGTTCGCCCCGGCCGCCTGCCGGACCCAGGCCATGCGAGGGCTGGTGCTCGTGACCCTCTCGGACGCGCCGGGCGGTGCCAGGGTGGCGCTGGGCACCGGCCGCTGGCGGTGGTCCGACCTGCTGCGCTGAGCCCGCTCGCGGCCCAGTCGACCCCTAGTGGCGGAAGACCCGGACGCCGGTGAAGGCCATGGCAATGCCGGCCTCGTCAGCGGCGGCGATGACCTCGGCGTCGCGCATCGAGCCACCGGGCTGGATGACGGCGGTGGCCCCCGCCCCGATGGCTTCCAGCAGGCCGTCGGCGAACGGGAAGAAGGCCTCGGAGGCACAGGCCGAGCCCTCGGCCAGCGAATGGGCCAGCCCCTTGGCCTCTCCGGCCTCGCGGGCGCGGATGGCGGCGATCCGGGCGCTGTCGCGACGGTTCATCTGGCCAGCGCCGATACCGGCGGTCTGGCCGTCCTTCGCATAGACGATGGCATTGGACTTGACGTGTTTGGCGACGGTGAAGGCGAACAGCATGTCGGCGATCTCGGTCGGCGTCGGCTGGCGGCGCGTGACGATCCGCAGGTCGGCGGCCGTCAGGCGAGACCGGTCGCGGCCCTGCACCAGAAAGCCTCCGGCGACCGAGCGGAACACCTCGCCCGGGCCATGGGCGTCGGGCAGGCCGTCCGTGATCAGCAGGCGCAGGTTCTTCTTGGCGGCGAAGACAGCCCGGGCATCCTCGTCGGCACCGGGGGCGATGACGACCTCGGTGAAGATGTCGGTGATCGCGCGGGCGTCGGCCCCGTTCAGCGGGCGGTTGACGGCAATCACGCCCCCGAAGGCCGAGACGGAATCGCACTCCAGGGCGCGCGCATAGGCTTCGGACAGGTCCGCCCCGACGGCGACGCCGCAGGGATTGGCATGTTTGACGATGACGCAGGCGGGGGCCTCGAACTCGGCAACCAGTTCATAGGCGGCATCGGCGTCGGCAATATTGTTGTAGCCCAGTTCCTTGCCCTGGACCTGTTCGGCGCGGGCGACGCCCGGGCGGACCTCTGCAGTCCGATAGAAGGCCCCGGTCTGGTGCGGGTTTTCGCCATAGCGCAGGGTCTGGGCAAGCGCGCCCGAGATCGACTTGCGCGCCGGGGCGGCATCCTCGACCTGGTCGGCGAACCAGCCGGAGACGGCCGCGTCATAGGCGGCGGTACGGGCGAAGGCGCGGGCGGCGAGGCGCTTGCGCAGGGCCAGCGAGGTCGTGCCGTCGGCCTTCAGGGCCGCCATGACCTCGGCGACCGAGGCGGCATCGACGCAGACCGCGACATAGCCGTGGTTCTTGGAGCCGGAGCGGATCATGGCCGGGCCACCGATGTCGATGTTCTCGACGGCAGCCTCGAACGTGCCACCGGCGGCGACAGTGCTCTCGAAGGGATAGAGGTCGATCCAGACGATATCGATCGCGCCGATGCCGTGGTCGCTCATGGCCTTGGCATGGTCCGCAGCGTCCCGAACGCCCAGCAGGCCACCGTGCACGACAGGGTGCAGGGTCTTGACCCGGCCATCCATCATCTCGGGAAAGCCGGTCAGGTCGGCAACGTCCTTTACCGGCAGGCCGAAGCCGGCGATGGCCGCGCGGGTGCCGCCGGTCGAGACCAGCTCCACGCCCAGATCGTGCAGGGTGCGGGCCGCGTCTTCAAGCCCGGCCTTGTCCGACAGCGAGATCAGTGCCCGGACCGGCCGGACGGCGTCAGGGGAAGGCGGAAAGTCGGGGGCGGCGGGCATGGGCAGGGTCCGTGAGCGAGCGATCCGGGGAGACGCGCGGGGCTCTAGCACCTGTGGTCGGGGCTCGTCACGGCGAACACACGAAAAAGGCCCCGGCAGCGGTGCCGGGGCCTCGATCGATCGCGTCAAATGTCTTCAGATGGCGCGCGGCGGTGCCGGGTCGACGCCGTCTGTGCGTTCAAGGGCGTGCTTCAGGTCACGCATCTGGTCATGTCCGGATTTCACCGACTCATAGGCCCGGCGGATCGTTTCCTTCGTCGTGGCCGAGACGTCGGAATCTTCCAGGGCCCGCTCGAACTTGGCCTTGATATGGTCTTCGCCATTCTCGACCGAGTTCACCACGGCCTGTTCGTCACGAAGCAGGGCATGTTTGACGTCGAGGAAGGCGCGGTGGGCCTTGGCGAGGATCGAGCCGTCGTCCTCGGGCTCGCCGCCCAGGACCCGGACCGAACCCTGAAGGTCCGTCGCCACCTGCTGGCGTTCGAAGCTGCGCTTCTCGAACACCGACTTGTAGCGGGTGTCCTCGGTTTCCTTTGCGGCCTCGCGATAGCCGTCGGCGCTATCCAGCGTCGTCTCGATCAGGCCGTTCAGGACCTTGATGTCGTGATCTTGGTTCGTGTTCATGGAAAGCTCCTTGGGGATGTTCGACAATGTCGAGCCCTAGGAGCGTCCGAAACAGGCCGTTGGTTTCAGCTTGGCCGTGAGGAAACCCGCCTTCGCATTCAGTGGGGGTCCGTCGATGCCCCGGCAGGGCTCAGTTTCCAGCGCACCCGGGTCTCGGCATCGGTGCGGGCAGAGCCGCGCACAACGATCTGCAGGGCGCGTCGGGTCAGGCCGTCATCCACATGGACGGACGGCTCAATGGCGACATCGGGGCCATCCGTCCGGAACCACCAGCCCCGGCCCGAATGCCCGCGCAGCAGGATCGAGCGGCGGTCGCGCGCCAGGGACGCCTGGACGCCGGGTTCCAGCTGGAACCGGACGGCATAGGGGGCCGCGATCGGCCGGACGGCCGGGCCCCCGCTGGCGGATGGATGAAGACGTTCCTCGGCGCGCAGTTCGTCCAGCTTCTGATCCAGATAGAGACGGCGCTCATGCAGCAGTCCATGGGTTTCCACCCAGCCATCGTGTTCGGCCTCCAGCCAGACCGCGCCGTCGGCCTCGCGATGCTGGACCTTGACCGTCAGCGGCCGGCTGATCAGGCGAGGGCCCAGCAGATCCGCGTGCCATCCGCCCAGCGGCTCGCCGAGGGACCGGTCGCCGAGCGTCAGGGTCGAATGGCCGGGCGTGAGACGCAGGGCCTGGCGGTCCGCGGCGCGTGGCGTCCAGCCACAGCCGGTCACGATCCGGTCGCGTCCACAGGCGATTTCCAGCGCCAGGGGCTGGGCGCAGGCCGTGTTGCTCCATGGGCCCTGACCCGGAGCAGCGGTATCGGTCACGATGGTCAGGAGCGGGCTCTGGATGCGCCAGTATCCACCGATGGTGCCGGGGGCCGGGGCCTCGGGTCGGCCCTCATGCGACCGGGCCGCCTCGACCCGGGCGGCGGTCGAAGGTCCTCCGCCCTGGAAGGCGACCAGACGTCCATCGGTCATGGTCAGGTCGCGCAGGGCCAGTGTCAGCCGCCCGATTGCCGATGTCACCGCCTCGGGCACAGTTTCGGACAGCTGCGCGAGGGCATCGTCCAGGGTCATGAGGTCCAGCAGCAGTTCCAGCCCGGCCTCGGGGCTGCGGGAGGCGTGAACACCGTCGGGTCCGACCGCCACGCGCAGGGCCTGACCCAGCCGACCCAGCGCAATGCGGCGCAGACGCGCGCCGGTCGCTCCGGCCAGGACCGAGCCGCCGATGGCGGCAGCCGTGAGACGCTCCGCACGCCCGGCCAGGCCCCCGGGCGGGCGCAGGAGCTGGCGGGCCTGGCGCCCGAGGATGTCGGCCAGACGCAGGCGCTCGGCCTCGGTGGCCACATTGCCCATCTTGCGGGCCGCACAGGACAGGTTGATCACGCGCCGCGCCAGGATGTCGGGGTCCCAGGCAAAGGGCGACCATCGCGCGAACAGACCCCACCACGACAGCGTCAGCCGCAGGGCCTCGCGCGCGCCGCGTTCGCCCTGAATAATCAGAGAGGGGAGCCAGGCGAAGGCATGAAGCTCCGTCGCAAAGGCCCGATTGGGGCTGGGCCGGTTCCACGGATCGGCGGGTGTGCCGGCCTCGAGACTGGAGCCGGCGAGGGTGAGGCGTCCGCCCAGCAGGGTCTTGCCGAGCTCGCCATCGCAGGGGCGGAAGTCGCGCGGGGTTGCGGCAAAAGCGATCGCCTTCCCGGTCCGCAGGGTCAGGCCATAGCCGGGAAGGCCGTAGAGCTCGATCCACATCTGGCGGGTCACCAGGCGACCGGCGATAGCGGGCCAGAGCTCCGGACCGGTCGAGGGGCCGGAGGTCCGGACCGGGGTGCGGACGGGGGCTCCGCGCAATCCGGGAATCTCGCCGGACGGCGGAACCGGGGCCGGGGCGTCGGCTCCGGCGAAGGGGCCGAGCGGGCTCACGCCGACTTCAGGGCGGCGATGTTGGCGGCGTAGGCGTCCGGACCGCCCTTGAAGACGAAGGACCCGGCGACGAGGGCATCGGCCCCGGCCGCGACACAGGCTGCGGCATTGGCCGAGGTGACCCCGCCATCGACCTGCAGATGGGCGTGCGATCCGGCCGCATCGATCAGGCGGCGGGCACCGGCGATCTTGCGCAGGCTGCTGTCGATGAACGACTGGCCACCGAAGCCTGGATTGACCGACATGATCAGCACCAGATCGACCAGGTCGATCACGTCCTCCAGGATGTTCAGCGGCGTCCCGGGGTTGAAGACGATCCCGGCTTTTGCTCCGAGCTGGCGGATGCGGCCCAGGGTGCGATGCAGGTGCGGGCCGCTTTCGGGGTGGACCGTCAGGACGTCGGCCCCGGCGTTGCGATAGGCTTCCAGCCAGGGATCGACCGGCGCGACCATCAGGTGGACATCGAAGGGCAGGGTCGTGTGCGGACGCAGGGCCTTCACCACATCCGGCCCGATCGTGAGGTTGGGGACGAAATGGCCGTCCATGACATCGACATGGATCCAGTCCGCGCCCGCAGCCTCGAGGGCAGCGACCTCGGCTCCGAGTTTCGCAAAATCGCTGGCGAGGATGGAGGGGCAGATCAGGGGCGCGGTCATGATCTCTGGATTACGGCGCGGGGGACGGGGGGGCAAGGGTGGTCAGGGCGGGATGCGAGTCCGCAACGCAATCCGCTCAGCCCGGCGTTCGCCGGGATGAGCGAGATCGAACATGTTCATTCGCGTTTCGTGAGTGGACAGCGACTGCCGTTCGCGAAGTCGGGGCGGTCGCTGCCGCAGACGCGGTGGCGGGACCGGGGCGATGGCGGCACGGTCTGGTCATCGGAACCCGGTGGTCGGGCTTCCCGCCACTCAGCAACAGGACACATACCATGACCCGCATCGCTCTCCTCGCCGCCGCCGCCCTGATGATCTCGGCTCCGGCATTCGCCCAGCCCGATACCGCCCAACCCGCAGCAGCCCCGGCCGACGCCGCCGCCCTGACGCTCACCTTTGATGTCGGCGCCGACACTGGCCGCATCATGGTGGCCCTGTTCGACAGCGCCGAGGCCTATGGCGGGCGCGGCGCACCGATCGGCCAGACCATGGTCGATGTGGCGGCGGGCCAGCGGACGGCGGCCTTTGCCGGCCTCAAGCCCGGGCCCTATGCCGCCCGGATCTTCCATGACGTCGATGGCGATGGCCAGATGGACACCAACCCCTTCGGCATGCCGACCGAGCCCTATGCCTTCACCAACAATGCCCGCGGCAACATGGGACCGGCCAGCTGGGAACGCGCCAATGTGGTGGTGTCGGGCCCGACCGCCCAGACGATCACCCTGCGCTAGGCTCCATCCATCAGGATCGCTGACATGACCCCCTCACGCCGCCACTTCCTCATGGGCGCCGCTGCCCTGTCCGCTGCCGTTGCCACGCCAGAGATGGTCCGTGCCGCCATCGCCCAGGACGTGGCCCTCGACTGGTCCCTGGCCTCGGCCGACCTCGAGGCCGATATCGCACCGCGGGCCATGCGGCTGATCCACGGCCGCGCGCCGGCCGGGCTGGAGGGGACGCTGTTCCGCAACGGCCCGGGCAAGTTCCGGCGGCCGGGCGGCAGCGCCACACACTGGTTCGATGGCGATGGCCTGATGCGGTCCTTCGATATCCGGGACGGTCGGGTGACGCTGGCCGCCCGGTTCGCCGACACGCCCAAGCGGCGTCACGAGACGGAACTGGACGCCGTGGTCACGCCCGGCTTCGGCACGGTCGGTGACAGCCGGGCACGGCTGGGCTCCAGCGACGACGGCAATGCGGCCAATACGGCGGTCATGGTGGCGGGCGACAAGATCTGGGCCCTGTGGGAAGGCGGATCCCCGACGCAGATGGATGGCGCCACCCTGGCGACCGAGCAGTTCGTGACCCTGCGATCCGATCTGAAGGGCATGCCGTTCCAGGCCCATCCCCGCCCGGCGCCGGACGGCACGATCTGGAACATCGGCACCAATGGCGACCAGATGGTCGTCTGGCACATGAACGTCGACGGATCCCTGATCGAAGCCTCGGTCGTGGCCTTGCCGCGCGCCAGCTACATGCACGACTTCACGGCCACGGACCGGCATCTGGTGATCGTGCTGCAGCCCTGGGTGTTCGATCATTTCGGCATGCCCTTCTCCAGCCAGTTCGCCTGGAAGCCGGAGCTGGGCACCCAGGTGCTGGTGCTCGACAAGGCCGACCTGACCCGGACCCGGCTGTACGAACTGCCGACCTTTTCCTTCTTCCATCTGGGGGACGGCTGGGCCGAGGCAGACGGGACGATCCGCTTCGATGTCGCCGCGAACAAGGACGTCGCCTTCGCGATCGACGGGGCGAAGGTCATCGTCCAGGGGCGGGGCTCGACGCCGGGCGAGCCTGCCCAGCTGGCGATGGTCACCTTGCGTCCCAATGGCCGGGCCGAGATGGCCCGGACGGGGATCACGGCCGAGTTTCCCAAGGGTGATCCGCGGCGGGCGGGCCTGAAGCGCGACCTGACCGTCCATGTGGCCGGCGAGAGGGGGTCCCGGCCCCTGCCGACCGGTCTGGCGGTCCAGGACTGGCGCACAGGCCGGTCGCATACCTTCGAGTTCGGCAACACCCAGGTGGTCGAGGAGATGGTGTTCGTGCCCAGGCCCGGAACGACGAACGAGCGCGACGCCTGGCTGGTCGGGCCGTCGATCAATCTGGCGACCGGGGTGACCGAACTGCATGCCTTTGACGTGGCGCGGGTCGAGGACGGGCCGGTCGCGACCTGGGCGGCGGACGTGGCCCTGCCGGCCGGGTTTCACGGAGCCTGGCGGGGATAGGGGTCAGTACCAGCCGGCGTCGCGGAGGGCCTTGGCGTAGCGGCGGCTGACCGGGGCCTGGAGACCGCCGTCCAGCGTCAGGGTGGCCCGTCCGTCGCCACGGCTGACGTCGCGGACGGCCCCTCGCGCGACCCACCAGCTGCGGTGGGTCTGGGCTCCTTCCAGACCCTCCAGCTCCTCGAGCGCATCGGACAGCCGCATGAGGATCAGGTCCGAGCCCCGGTCGGTGTGAATCCGAAGATAGTGGTCTTCGGCCTGGACAGCGCGGATCGCCGCTCCCCGCATCTTCAGGGGCAGGCGGTCGGGGAAACGCGCCGGAGCGGTGCCCACGGGTGCGGCATGGGTCTGGACCGGCTGCGCCTTGGCCAGAAAGACATTCACCATGCTCATGGTGGCGGTCACGACGACCACAGCGAAACCGACGTCGGCCATGGCGGCGAGGGGATACAGCCGACCCGAGAAGGCCAGGCCGCTGGCCGCCCAGACGAACACTGTCAACGGACCTGAAATGACCAGCACGAGGGCCAGCACCGCGCGCCAGGGCTGTTCGTCGAGATTGACGTAACGCTCGACCCAGCCGGAACACAGATGGCCCCAGACCGCGCCGCACAGCATGATCGGGATCCAGTAGGCCAGTCGCAGGAGAACTGGCTGGTCCGTGCCCATGAAGGCGCCGGTCAGTGCCAGGACGATCCCGCCGACACCGGCGACCAGAAGGCCCCGCGAAAGGGAGGGGTCGAGGCGGGCGAACGGTGATTTCGACGTCATGGCTGGACGATCCCCCGATCCGCGAACACGATGGTGCCCTGAGACCATGAAACGGGACGGATATGAAGAGACCTGTGTGCCTGATCGTCGCGTTGGCGGGCCTGTCCCTGCCGGGGACTGCGCTGGCGGGTGACCTCGTCCTGTCGCTGAGCACGCGCGAGGCGGGCGGCACGCTGGCGATCGCCGTCTATCGCGATGCTGACAGCTTTCGCCGCAGCGAGGGTCCCTTCAGGACGGTCAATGTGCCCCGGACCGGTCCGGTCACGACGGTCACCATCCGCGACCTGCCGCCCGGACGCTATGCTGTCGGGACCTTTCACGACACCGACGGCAATGGCCGTCTGAGCACCTGGCCGATCGGCCTGCCAAAAGAGCCGTACGGGTTCTCGCGCGATGCCCGGGGTCGCGTGGGACCGCCGGCGTTCGATGCCGCAGCCTTCGACCTGCCAGCCAGCGGCGGACGGCAGGCCTTCACGCTGAAATAGGGCGTTCGGCTCCGCATACGGCCCGGAAACCGGCGGCAGCGAACCGGACCATATAGTCGCTGGCCGTCTCCAGATCGCCGGAGCGGCACAGGCCGTTCGACAGCCGGTCCAGACGTCCGGTCTCGCCCAGCGTCAGGGTCAGGGCCCCGGACAGATTGTGCCAGGCCCAGTAAAGATCGACGTCTCGCGCATCCGGCAGAACCTGGGCGATCAGTTCGATCAGCCGCCGGATCGCGGGGTCGAAATAGCGGGCCATGGTCTCGCCGCCGAAGGTCGGGTTGGCATTGGTCTGGGCCACCAGGGCGGCATAGTGTTTCCAGCCAGGCCCGCCCTTGAGTGACCATTCGAACGGCGGGCGCAGGAAGGCATGGAGCAGGCCCTCCAGCGTCATGGCGGCACCGGATGCAGCCGCATAGCGATTGATGGCCTCGACCCGCTCGTTGTTCCAGACCTCGGCCCGGCGCAGGAAGACGGCATCGAACAGGCCCCGCTTCGCCCCGAAATAATAGTGGACCAGGGCCGTATCGACGCCCGCCTCGCGCGCCACCTCGCGGATGGTCACGCCATAGAAGCCGTGTTTGGAGAACAGGTCCTCGGCGGCGTCGAGGATCAGGTCGCGGGTGTCCGCACCGCCGCCTGCCAGAGCCTTGGGCGGCCGACCGCGCCTGGCGGGTGTCGGGGCGGTCCGGGAGGGCGGCGCATCCAGCTTGGTCATCGCGCCAAGCTAGGCACAGGCCAGTGGCCGGTGCAACGGCGCCACAGCCCGGAGCTCACGTTGCGGAACGCCAGCTTGGCCGTTTGACAAGGCGGTCGAACGGCGTAGTTTCCGTGAAAATCATTGAACGCTGAATAAAAGCGTCTTTCGGCTTGGAACAGACAGGGATGGGGTTTCCGATGAACAGACTGATGAAGTGCGCCTTGCTTGCGGGCGTGGCGTGGAGCACGGCCGCGACCGCGTCGATGGCCCAGACCGCAGCCCCGGCCGCGGACCAGCCCGAGAGCGTGACCAATATCGACGAGATCGTCGTCACCGCCCGTCGTCGCGACGAGGCTCTGAAGGACGTTCCCGTCGCCGTCTCGGCGATCGGTGCCGAACGCCTGGAAGAGACCGGTGCCATCGACATCACGGCGCTGCAGCAGCAGACGCCGAACGCCACGGTGCAGATCGCCCGGGGGTCCAACTCGACCCTGATCAGTTTCGTGCGCGGCGTCGGCCAGCAGGATCCGCTGTGGGGCTTCGAGCCCGGCGTCGGCCTGTATGTCGACGACGTCTACATCGCCCGTCCGCAGGGTGCCGTTCTCGACATCTTCGACATCGAGCGCATCGAGGTCCTGCGCGGACCGCAGGGCACGCTGTATGGCCGCAACACCGTCGGCGGCGCGATCAAATACGTCACCTCGCGCATGGACCCGACCGAGGCCGAACTGACGCTGAAGGGTGCCTACGGCAGCTACAACCAGATCGACCTGCTGGCCTCGGGCAGTGTCCCGGTCACCGACACCCTGCGCATCGGCGCCGCCATCGCCAGCTATGACCGAGACGGCTACGGCCAGAACCTGAACACCGGGGCCGAGCACTACAACAAGGACATCCTGGCGGGACGTCTGAGCGTCGAGTATCAGCCGGCCGAGAACGTCTTCTTCCGCCTGGCGGCCGATCGTGTCGAGGATGATTCCAACCCCCGTCACGGTCACCGCGAAGTGGCCGGGACCGGTGCCGATGCCGGCGTTCCCGGCAGCGTCTATGACACCCGCGCCGGCGTGGGCGATCGCAACTCGGTCGTCAACGAAGGCGTTTCGCTGACCGCGCAGGTCGACCTGAACGACGTCTGGACGGTCAAGTCGATCACGGCCTATCGCGAAGGCGACACCGACACGGTGATCGATTTCGACAATACGCCGCGCCCGACGCTGGACGTTCCCGCCATCTATGCGGACCACCAGTTCACCCAGGAATTCCAGGCCCTGTTCCAGTACGACCGGATCCAGGGCGTGATCGGCCTGTTCTATCTGGACGGCACGGCATCGGGCGCCTTCGACACCATTGCGGGCAACCTGGGCCTTGCGATCGGAACCGCAGGCTTCGTCGAGACCGAGAGCGTCTCGCTGTTCACGGACGTGAACATCGACCTGACCGAGCGACTGCACCTGTCGCTGGGCGGTCGCTACACAAGCGACACCAAGAAGGGTGACGTGTTCCGCGCCAACTATCTGGGAGCGACCCGCACGCCCCTGCTGGGCGGTACGGCGCGTCCGACGCTTGGCGCAGCCCGTACCGACTATACGGCGTCCAAGGACTTCAACGACTTCTCGCCCAAGGTCGCGCTGTCCTACGACTTCAGCGATGCCGTCACCGGCTATGCCTCCTGGTCGAGCGGCTTCAAGTCGGGTGGCTATGACATGCGCGGCGACGCCATCTCGACCCCCCAGACGGTCAATGGCTATGACCCCGAGACCGTCGACTCCTTCGAGATCGGCCTCAAGGGTTCGCTGTTCGACCGTCGCCTGAGCTTCAGCTCGGCCGCCTTCTACAACGAATACCAGGACCAGCAGGTCACGACCCAGGTGCCCGTCGTCGTCAATGGCGTGACCACCGGGATCGCCAGCTTCGTCGACAACGTCGGCTCCTCGACCATCTATGGTGCGGAATTCGAAGGGGCCCTGACCATCAGCGACAACCTGACGGCCAATGTCGCCGTCGGTTACCTGCAGGCCGAGTTCGACGAGTTCAACCGCTTCAACCTGACCACCCGGGTGTTCGAGAATATCGCCAACCTGGTCGTCCTGCAGAATGCCCCGGAGTTCACCGGCTATTTCGGCCTGACCTGGCGCGGACAACTGGCCGGTGGCGATCTGGCGGTCACGCCGTCGGTCAGCTTCCGCGACGACTACAGCCTGTTCGAGTTCCCGAACCCGATCCTGGACCAGAAGGCCTATTCGCTGGTCGACCTGTCCGCCGTCTGGACCGACCCGAGCGACCGCTACACGGTCGGCCTGTACGGACGTAACCTGACCGACGAGGAATACCGTGTCGGTGGCTACACCTTCCCGGGTGCCGCCTTCAACGACAGCCAGATCGGCTACTACGGCCCGCCGCGGACCTTCACTGCCTCCCTGCAGGTCAAGTTCTGATCGGTCGGCAGATCTGAATCGAACATCGGGCGGCGGTTCCAGACACGGGCCGCCGCCCTTTTTGTTTGCAGCCGCCCACGCGGCCGCTACCGTCATCGCAACACAGAGCGTCGGGACCCATCCGCATGAGTATCAATTCGGTCGAACGGGGCATCGGTCCCGCCGCCAATCCCGGCTACCGGGCCTATGTGCTGGGCCTGCTGATGGTCGTCTACACCTTCAACTTCATCGACCGGCAGATCCTCGCCATCCTGGCCCCCTACATCAAGGCGGAACTGGGCTTCACCGACAGCCAGATGGGCCTGCTGGGCGGCCCGGCCTTTGCCGTCGTCTATTCGACGCTCGCCCTGCCGATCGCCTGGCTGGCTGACCGAAAGAGCCGGACCATGATCGTGGCAACGTCGCTGGGCGTGTGGAGCGCCTTCACGGCCCTGTGCGGGTTCGCGGGCGGCTTCTGGACCCTGTTCCTGTCCCGCATGGGCGTCGGCGTCGGAGAGGCCGGTGGCGTGGCCCCGTCCTATTCGCTGGTCTCGGACTATTTCCCCAAGTCGCAGCGTGCACGGGCTCTTGCGGTCTATTCCTTTGGCGTGCCGATCGGAACGGCGCTGGGCTATCTGTTCGGCGGTATCCTGGCGGCGCTGATCGACTGGCGGATTGCCTTCATCGTGGTGGGCCTGGCCGGGGTCCTGCTGGCTCCGTTGCTGAAGTTCACGGTCAAGGATCCGATCCGGGGCGGTTTCGACCGGGCGGAGCCCGTCGAGGGTGCAGGCGCGATCGTCACGCCCCACGTCGAGACCAAGGCCGCTTCGTTCGGCGAGGTCTGGGCCATCCTGCTGAAGAAGCCCAGCTTCTGGTTCCTGGCGTTCGGAGCGGCCTGTTCCTCGGTCTATGGCTATGGGTCGGCCTTCTGGCTGCCCAGCTTCTTCCAGCGGTCCATGGGCATGGAAGGGGTCGAGCGGGCGGTCTACATCGCCGGCATCGCCTTCATCGGCGGCACGGCCGGCATCTGGCTGGGTGGCTGGCTGGCCGACAAGCTGGGCAAGGGGATCAGGAAGGCGGCCTATCCGATGGTGCCGGCCATCGGCTTCATCATCGCCGTGCCGATGTTCTATCTGGCCATGAACGTCGACAACAAATGGCTGGCCTTCGCGCTGTTCCTGATCCCGCAGGCGTTGAGCCTGGCCTGGCTGGGCCCGGTGGTGACAGCGGTCCAGCATCTGGTGCCGGCGCACATGCGATCCACGGCCTCGGCCAGCTTCCTCCTGATCAACAACCTCGTCGGCATCGGTCTGGGCATCTATCTGCTGGGCGCGGTGTCGGATTATCTGACCCCCCGGTTCGGCGAGGAAGCGCTGCGGTATTCGCTGTACGTCGGCCAGTGGTTCTATGGCCTGGCCGCGATCCTGCTGCTGATTTCGGCCCGCAGCCTGAAGCGCGACTGGGTGGATTGAGGCAGGGCAAGGCTCAGGGCCGCAGGGCCTAGCCCTCCAGTTCGGCGATCAGGGCTTCCGCCGACAGGCCGGACGCCCGGATCGCCGCCAGGGTCTCGGACCGGTCGCGCTTGGCGAACCGTTTGCCCCGGGCGTCCAGCAGCAGCCGGTGGTGGCAATAGACCGGCGTCGGCAGGCCCAGCAGGGCCTGCAGGACCCGCTGGATCGAGGTCGTCTCGACCAGATCCTCGCCCCGGATGACGTGGGTGACACCCTGCAGCGCATCGTCGACGACCGAGGCGATCACATAGCCCGCCCCGATGTCCTTGCGGCCCAGCACCATGTCGCCCAGGCGTTCCGGCACCGCCACTTTCAGGCCCGGCGTGTCGGTGCCCTGCTCGACCCAGGTCAGGGCCTTGAGGTCTCCGAGACGGTCGCGCGCCGCCGCCAGCGACAGCCGCCAGGCGAAGGCTTCGCCGCGCGAAAGACGTTCCTCTTCCTCGTCGGGCGCTATCGGCCCGCCCGTGAAGGCCCGGGTATCGACAGGGTCATCGGCATGGGGTGCGCCGCCGGCCAGGGCCAGCAGGTCCTTGCGCGTGCGAAAGCAGCGGTACAGCACACCCAGATCGCGCAGGGTGTCCAGCGCGGCCTGATAGTCGGCCAGATGCTCGGACTGGCGTCGCACGGGCCGCTCCCAGTCCAGCCCGAGCCAGGCAAGATCCTCGAGGATCGCCGCCTCGTACTCCGGTCGGCATCGCGTAAAGTCCGTGTCCTCGATCCGCAGCAGGAAGCGACCGCCGGCCGCCTTCGCCGCGCGCCAGGCCGTCAGGGCAGAGAAGGCATGGCCCCGGTGCAGAAAGCCCGTGGGCGAGGGGGCAAAGCGGGTGACGAAAGGCACGCTCAGTCGACCCGCTTCAGGGCCCCGGCGGTTTCCAGCCGGGCGACGGCGGCCCGGATGTCAGACTCGGCGACGAAGTCGAACTCGGCAATCAGGTCTTCGAGCGCGAACCGGGGCTGGGACAGGGCCCAGCCAACCGCCTCGGCTACGGGACCGGTGAAAGCCGGCGGCAGCAGGCTGGTGCGGGCATAAAGGTTGAGGGCCTTGCGACGGGGCAGGTCATAGGTCGCCGGCCGCCGGACCAGCCGCTCCTGCGCGGCGGCGATCTCGTCCCGGAACTGGGGCAGGGCGGTCAGGGCGGCCAGTTTCTGGCCGAGCAATACCAGATGATCGCCGAGCGCCCGACCCCCGTCCTGGCCGGCCGGCGGAAGGTAGGTGCGGAAGGCAGGATCCTGCATGGCCGCATTCTCCAGCAGGCCGAACAGGATCCGCCCGTAGAGCGGCGTCACCGAATAGGTCAGGTGCAGCGAGGCATTGCCCGGCTCGGCATCGGCGAGGGCGTCATGATACCAGCCGCGCGGCAGGTACAGGACGTCGCCCGGCCGCATCCGGATCTCCTGCATCAACGCGCCCCGCGTCTGGCCGAACCAGGGCCGCAGGCGGTCCTCCGGGACGGGATAGGCCACGGGGCTGTCGGCGCGGTTCTGGTACAGCCGCCAGGTCTTTTCCCCCTCGCAATGGATGGCAAAGACATCGTGCAGGTCGAAATGGGTCCCGAAGGCCTGGACCCCGCTGAACGAGCAATAGGCATTGGCCGACACACTGGCCGCAAAGGCCCGGCTCAGCATCTCGGCCATCGCGGCCATGCCGGGAGCCAGGGGATCGATGTCGTTGGCGATCAGGCTGGCCCCGGTCGCCAGCAGCACCTCCACCTTGGCGGGCGACGGTCGCATCGTCGTGCCCGACTGGTCGGTGACCGCGGTGCAGAAATGCTCCGGCGGGATCGGTTCATTGTCGCGCACCATCCGCAGGCGGCTGGCGGTCCAGCTCGACGTCTGGGATAACAAGGCATTGAACCGCGCCCAGTCGAGGATGGCGCGCTTGGGGGCACCGTCTCCGGCCGGAATGTGCAGCGGTTTCCGGCCATGATACTCGGCCAGGAACCGCTCGGGGGTGATCGGATGCAGAAGTTCGTCCAGAGTGAGCATGGGCAGACGCTAGATTGCTGCCGCTGACCTGTCGACCGAGCGCGAACGTTCCGATGACCCTGACTGCCCCGACCCCCGACGTGATCGCTCTGGCACGGGCGACGCTTGCGGCCCGTGACCCGGCTCTCGCCCAGGCGGATGCCCGGACGCCGGTGTTTGAATGGCGCCTGCGTCCCGGCGGGTTCGAGGGGCTGTTCCGCATGATCGTCGAGCAGCAGGTGTCGGTGGCCTCTGCAGCCTCGGTGTGGGCGCGGTTGCAGGCGGGGCTGGGCGAGATCACGCCTCAGGCCCTGCTGGCGCATGATCTGGACAGTCTGCGCGGCATGGGCCTGTCCCGACAGAAGGCGACCTATGGACAGGGCATGGCCCTGGCGCAGATCGAGGGCCGGATCGACCTGGAGCACATGCAGACCCTCGACGACGCCGGAGCCATCGCGGCGCTGACGGCGCTGAAGGGCGTCGGTCTGTGGACCGCAGAGGCCTATCTGATGATGTGCGAGGGGCGGCTGGACGTGTTTCCCGGGGGCGATGTCGCCCTGCAGGAGGCGATCAAATGGGCCGACGGTACCGAGACCCGGCCTGATCAGAAGGCCGCCTATCTGCGGGCCGAGGCCTGGCGACCCTACCGCGCCGTGGCGACGCATCTGCTGTGGGCATGGTATACCGGGGTCAAGCGCGGCGAGATCAGCCTGGAGCCCCCGGCATGAGCCCCATCGTCGATCCGGCCATCGCCAATCCCGAGACCGTGCTGGGCGCGCTGGATTTCGCCGGCGTGGCCGTGTTCGCGGCGACGGGTGCGCTGGCGGCGGCGCGCGAGCGGCATGATCTGGTGACGTTCGCCTTCTTTGCCGCGATCACCGGTGTGGGAGGCGGGACCCTGCGCGACCTGCTGATCGGCGCGCCGGTGTTCTGGGTGCAAGACTGGCGCTATATCGCCGTCTGCCTCGCAGGGGCGCTGGCGGTGTGGCTGATCGGCGCAGGGCCCTGGCGATTCCGGGCCCTGCTGTGGCTCGATGCCGTCGGGCTGGCGGCCTATGGCGTGCTGGGTGCGGCCAAGGCGGAGGCGTTCGATGTCGCGCCGCTGATCTGTATCGTCATGGGGGCGCTGACCGCCTGTTTCGGCGGGATCGTGCGCGATATCCTGGCCGGCCAGCCCTCGATCCTGCTGCGACGGGAGATCACGGTGTCGGCGGCCCTGCTGGCCGCGACCGTCTATGTCGTGGCGCGCGCCTGGGAGATCGAGACCTGGCCGGCTGCGATCGTCGCCTCGGTCGCCGGTTTCACCCTGCGGGCGGGTGCCCTGCGGTGGGGCTGGAGCCTGCCGGGCTTCCCGGGCGGGCTGGTGCGTAGCTGATCTTCACCGAACAGACACCGGATCGTCATGGCGAGCGCGTCGAATCAGGGATAGGCTGGTGTCACCAGATCGAAGGAGACGCGTCTTCAGTTCGTTGGCATTCCAGATCCATCAGCCGCGCGGGAGCGTCTGATGCTGCACCCGACCCGCACAAACACCGGCTTTCCCGCCCTGGTGTTGAACGCCGATTTTCGGCCGCTGTCCTATTATCCGCTGTCGCTCTGGCCGTGGGAGGAGGCGATCAAGGCGGTCTATCAGGACCGCGTCGATGTCGTGTCCCACTACGACAAGGTGGTGCGCAGCCCGTCGATGGAAATCCAGCTGCCCAGCGTGATCGCGCTGAAATCCTATGTCGACCAGGACCGGACACCGGCCTTCACCCGGTTCAATGTCTTCCTGCGTGACCGTTTCACCTGCCAGTACTGCACCAGTACCAGCGACCTGACGTTCGACCACGTCCTGCCGCGCTCGCAAGGGGGCCGGACGACCTGGGACAATATCGTCGCGGCCTGTTCGCCCTGCAATCTGAGGAAGGGTGGCCGTACGCCCCAGCAGGCGGGCATGCCGGTGCGACGCATGCCGCTTCGCCCCAATGCCTGGCAGTTGCAGGACGCCGGCCGCCGGTTTCCGCCCCACTATCTGCACCAGAGCTGGCTGGACTACCTGTACTGGGACATCGAGCTCGAGCCCTGACGGAATCGGCGCGCCGGCCCCTGATGGGGCGTGCCCATACTCCGCAGGCCTGCTAAGGGGTGCGCACCGCTGCCCCGGAACGGCACCCGTACCGGGGCGTTTCAGGCGGCTGATCCCTTCACCAAAGACTTTTGCGAGCCAGGGCCGCCCATGAAACTTCGTGTCCGTTCCGAGCTTGTCTATCGTTTCGACCCGCCGACGGATGCGATCTACCAGATCAAGGTCGCCCACTGGCCCGGTCAGGCCGTGGAGGACGAGACCCTGACGGTCACGCCGCACGTCGACTTCCATGAGGACGAGAACACCGAATTCGGGGCCCGCACCCTGCGCGCGCGGCTCGAGGGAGAGGTGTCGGTGGTCTATGAGGCCACGGTCGACAACGGCATCCTGAAGGGCTTGCCGCCGGTCACGGTCCAGCATGACTGGAACGACCTGCCGGCCGAGGTGCTGACCTATCTCTGGCCCAGTCGCTATTGCCCTTCGGACCAGTTCGGCCGGTTCGTGGAGCGCGAGTTCGGCGACACCACGGGGGGCGAGCGGGTCCTGGCGATCCTGAAATGGATCAGCGACAATATTGATTACGAGCGCGGGGTGTCGGACTCGGAGACCACGGCGGCGCGGACCTTCATCGACCGGGCCGGCGTATGCCGCGATTTCACCCATCTGGGGATCACCCTGTGCCGGGCGTCGGGGATACCGGCACGGGCTGTCAGCGCCTATGCGTATCAGCTGACCCCGCCCGACTTCCACGCCATCTTCGAGATCTGGCTGTCGAATGGCTGGTGGCTGGTCGACCCCACCGGCCTGGCCCCGATCGAGGGTCTGGTCCGCATCGCCTGCGGGCGAGACGCCGCCGACATTGCGTTTCTGAGCACCCAAGGCAGCTGCGAACTGGTCCGTCAGTCGATCACGGCCGAGGCCGTCTGACCGTCCTCAGTTTCGTGCCTGCGAAGCCTTCCAGGCGTCGATGTAGTCGAGCTGGCGCAAGACAGCGTTGTCCGGATCGATCAGGATATGGCTGCCCGGCTCCAGCCGGATCTCGCCGCGTCCCCCGGTCATCGGCACCTGGCGGCGCTCGCCGTCCACCTCGACCGTGACCGGCATCGGGAAGGCGGCCGCGCCCGACCACGCCAAGGTCATGCGATCTCCGGTTCTTGCGGTGGTCAGGACCGGCAGGGCGGCCTGATAGACATAGGCGTCGAAGAACCAGCGCATGTCGCGTTTGGCCTCCTCACTGACGATGGCGATGAAATCCCGGGTGGTCGCATAACGCGGGCTGAAATTGCCTGGCCTGGGGTCTGGGCGTCCGTAAACCAGCCGGGTCACAGCCCGCTGGAAGGCCTCATCGCCGATCAGCATCCGCAGGGAATGCGCCACCAGCGCCCCCTTGTAGTAGAGGTCCAGCCCGGGACCCGTCGCGCCTTCATAGACCGTGCCGGCATCCTGCTCGCCACCGGACACCAGGGGGAACCGGTTGGTCAGGCTCTGGCGCATCTCGGCCAGTTCGGTCTGCATGTAGCGGTCGCCGTTCAGCCACCGCGCATACAGCGGCTGCATATAGCTGCCGAGGCCCTCGTGCAGCCACATGTCGTCCCACGACACATTGGTCAGCTGGTTGCCGAACCATTCGTGTGCCAGCTCATGCTGCAACAGCCAGTCGTAGCCCTTGCCATCCAGCTTGTAGCCGTTGCCATAGGCATTGATCGTCTGGTGCTCCATGCCGAGGAAGGGGGTCTCGACCACCCCCATCTTTTCGTCACCGAACGGAAAGGGCCCGACGGTCGCCTCATAGAAGTCCAGCATCGGCGCGAACTGGTCGAACAGGGCCTGCGGCTTCGTCGCGTCGGCGACCGGCAGATGCCAGAAGTACATCGGGATGGTGTTGCCGAAGCGGCTTTCGTACGGGGCCGCGATCTCCTGATAGGGGCCGACAGTCAAAGCGATGGCATAGGTGTTCGGATCGCGGGCGGACCAGTGCCAGGTCGTGGTCGCCTGGCCGTCGGCGTCGGGGGCGTTCTCGGTCTTGCCGACCAGCCGGCCGTTCGAGGGGGCCGCCAGGTCCGAAGGCACGGTGATATGCAGATCGACCCGGCCCGGCTCGCCCTGTGGGTGGTCGATACAGGGCCAGAACAGGTCGCAGCCCTCGCCCTGCACGGCGGTCGCGACCCAGGGCTTGCCGTCGGGTGTCCTGCGCCAGACAAAGCCGCCATCCCACGGCGCGTTACGGGCCCTGTGGGGCTGGCCCGAATAGGCGATCCGGATCGCTGTGGTCTGTCCGGCCGCCAGCGGCGCGGGCAGGGTGAGCGTCAGCCGGCCCTCAGGATTGGACCAGCGATCGGACCCGACCGCCTGGCCGTCGACTGCGATCGCGCTGACGTCGAAGCGGTTGTCCAGCTCGACCACGATCCGCTCCAGCGGGGCCGTGGCCGTGAAGGTCAGGGTGGCGACAGCGTCGATGGACTCGGTCTCGGGCAGGACGCGGATCGCCAGATCGGCGACGTCGAACCGGACCGCCAACTGTTCCGGCGTACGCGGCGTGCCGCTGGACAGGGTGAAGGCAGTGGAGGCCGGGGGTGCCGGCAGGGTCTGGGCGGCGGTAACGGACGCAAGCGCCGCGAAAGCGACACCCGCCAGAAGACTGATCGATCTCACGCCACGCTCCAGCAAGGACAGGGCATAAGCCTAACGATCAATGCCGGACGGGCAAAGAAAAAGGCCGGTGTTTCCACCGGCCTCGTTCAGAATGGTTTGTTGCCCGGATCAGGCAGCGGCGAGATCGGCGATCTTGGCCTTGATCTGACGCTTGATCTTCTGGGCGGCAGGCGACAGCTGCTCGTCGCCGGCCTTGACGATATAGGCGTCCAGGCCACCCTTGTAGTCGAGGGTGCGCAGCGCGGCATTCGAGATGCGCAGGGTATAGGACTGTCCAAGGGCTTCAGACGCCAGCTTGACCTTCTTCAGCGACGGCAGGAAGCGGCGCTTGGTCTTCACATTCGAGTGGCTGACGCGGTTTCCGACCATCGGACCGATACCGGTGAGTTCGCAACGACGCGACATCGCGTAATCCTTAAGACGAGGCCATCGCGGTCGGCTTGAACGAAACCGGCGCGAGGCATGAAATGAAGACGCGCAAGGGAGCCCCCTGCGCGAGAGGGGGCCGTATAGAGGAACCGGGATCGATCCGTCAAGGCTTCGGATTCCCTCCTGTGCCGTGCGGAGGGGACCCTGTCCGGGTCAACCAGCCCCTCCACCGCTTCGCGGTCCCCCTCCCCATCGCTGCGCGATGGGGAGGACAGTGTTTCCTCCCCGCGCAGCGGGGAGGGGGACCCCGAAGGGGTGGAGGGGCTATGCCCGCTAAACCGCCGGTCCGTGTCCGGGTCAGCCAGCCCCTCCACCCCGCTGCGCGCGGTCCCCCTCCCCATCGCTGCGCGACGGGGAGGATATCGTTCAGACCTCGTTCAATTGCCGCCATATAGTCAGGCTATCCACATCGCCGTGTCACCCGAAAGTCCGACCATGACCGTTCGTCCCCGCCTGACCCGTCTGCTGGCCGTGGCCGCGCCTGCTCTGGCAGGTGCCCTGCTGCTCGCGGTCCCCTCCTCGGCGCGACAGGCCCAGGCGCCGACGCCCCAGCCCGGCTATTGGGAGTATACCACCACGGCCGTGGGCATTCGCGACACCGAGCAGAAATGCGTCCGGGCCAGCGAGATCAACCGGTTCTTCGGCGGGCTCTCGACGCGGCGCTGGCAATGCACCTATCCGGTCCGGGAAGTCGGCGGCGGCAATGCCCGGTTCGAGGGCACCTGCACGGACAAGAAGGGCCGTCGCGTCAATGTCCGGCTGAACGGACCCTATGAAGCCGAGAGTTTCCGGTTTCGTGGCGGGGCCCAGCTGGCCCGGGGCACGCCCTATCTGCCCGCCAGCATCAATGCGCGGCGCATCTCGGCCCAGTGCCCGGCCGGCGCGGAGTATTTCTAGTCCGTCGAGGTGTCCCTGCCGAGAACAGCAAAAAGGCCCGGGATTGCTCCCGGGCCTTTTCAGTGTTCAGCGGTCGTCTGCTGTTCAGGCGGCTTCGGCCTCGGAGTCGGCATCGGCGGCCTCTGCCGCTTCGTTGGCCGCTACGACGGCCTTCTTGGCGCTCAGCGACTTGGCCAGCAGCTTGACGGCAGCGTCCTTGTCGATGCGGTTGGCGGCCGCCACTTCACGGGCCATCCGGTCGAGTGCCGATTCATAGAGCTGGCGCTCGGAATAGGACTGCTCCGGCTGGCTGTCCGCGCGGTGCAGGTCGCGGACGACCTCGGCGATCGAGATCAGGTCCCCGGAGTTGATCTTGGCTTCATACTCCTGGGCGCGGCGGCTCCACATGGTGCGCTTGATCCGTGCGCGACCCTTCAGGGTCGTGAGGGCGCGGCTGACGACGTCGTCATTGGCCAGTGACCGGAGGCCGGCTGTCTTGGCCTTCTTGGTCGGCACGCGCAGGGTCATCTTCTCGTGATCGAAGGTCACGACATAGACCTCAAGACTCATCCCTGCGACTTCCTGAGTCTCGACCGCAGCAACCTTGCCCACGCCGTGTGCGGGATAGACCACCGCATCGCCGACCTTGAATTCCAGACCCGTCTTGCTCGTCATGTTATTCCTTTCTCGGACGCAGGGGCGAGGATGCGTAGGACACCTGACAAAAACAGCTTCGCAACCGCCGGAAACTCCGTCGGTCGGCAAGGCATAAAGACGTCAGATGTGGAAACGGATCACCGAACCTCTGGCCGATCCCGCCTTCGTGGGCGGGATTCTGTCGCAAATGCGGGCGGCACGCATGATTTGCTCACCGCCCGACCCAATGTGAGAGAACATATCACAAAAGGCGGCAATTTCAAAACGTACGTTAAGGTTCGGGAACGGGCCGCGCCGTTCCCATCGAGTCAGCGGCCCTTGCCGGGCTCCGGGCTGAAGTATTTCTCGAACTTTCCGGTTTCTCGCTCGAAGGCTTCGCGATCGGCCGGCGGTGTGCCCTTGACGGTGATGTTGGGCCAGACCTTGGCATAGGTCGCGTTGATCTGCAGCCATTTGCCGTCAGGCTCGTCCTCGGTGTCCGGCTTGATGGCGTCGATGGGGCATTCCGGTTCGCAGACTCCGCAGTCGATGCATTCATCCGGCGCGATGACGAGGAAATTCTCACCTTCATAGAAGCAGTCCACCGGACAGACTTCGATGCAGTCCATGAATTTGCACTTCACGCAGGCATCGGTGACGATATAGGTCATGGGTAGCGGGACCGCGCGCGGTTGTTGTCAGGTACAGTCGGTTAGGACGGCTTGCGGAAATGACCTCCCGTCGACGAACTGTCAACCGAACGGCGCAGGATGCAGTGACGCAATGCTCCGGGCGACATCCGTGACACATGACACCCCACGAAGGACCGGTCGTCCGTCCGAGATCCTTGCCTTGACGCCACAACGGACTATCTGCATCACTGTCGATTACAGTTCATCCGCCTCTTTCACCCGACCAAGGAAACCGTCATGCGCCTGATCACGAAATCCGCTCTTGCCGCCTCCGCTGCCCTGACCCTGATCGCCGGGGGCGTCGTCGCCCAGGCGGCCTTCACCAAGGTTCCGTCGGAAGTGCGCGCCGGCACCTACAAACTCGACTCTTCGCACGGCAAGATCACGTACAAGATCAACCACCTGGGTTTCTCGACCTACATCGGCCAGTTCGCCAACGTCGAGGCGACCCTGACGCTGGATCCGGCCAACCCTTCGGCCAGCACCCTGACGGCCACTGTGCCGGTGTCGGGTCACGACAACACCTCCGAAGGGCTGAAGACCCACCTCGCCTCGGCTGACTTCTTCAACGCGGCCCAGTTCCCGAACATCACCTTTGTGGCGACCTCGGTCACGGTTGATGCCGAAGACCCGACCGAAGCCGCCGTTGTGGGCAATCTGACAATCAAGGATGTGACCAAGCCCGTGACCCTCGACGTCGAGTTCAACCAGGCGGGCACAATGCGTGGGCGCTACGTCGTCGGCTTTGACGGAGAGACGACGATCAAGCGGTCCGACTTCGGCATGACCTACGGCCTGCCCGCCATCGGCGACGAGGTCGAGTTGCACATCGAAGGCGAGTTCGTCGCGCAGTAGGGCTGAAAAAAGAGGGTGTCAGTCCCCGGCAGCAAACCTAGCCGGGGTCGACGACATCCAGCGGTGAATAGAGGGCGCGGGCTTCCGAAGGGGGGCCGCGCCGCTCGCCCAGAGCCTCGATCCGGACGGCCGTGATGCGTTCATTGAGCGAAAACACCAGGGAGTCACCCGGGTGGACGCAGCGACTGGGCTTGTCCAGCCGCACCTGACGGCCCTGATGCGTCAGCCGGACAGCCCCGCGTTCGACGAGGGCGGCGGCGAGGGAACGCGTCTTCACGAAACGCGCGCGCCAGAGCCAGACATCCACCCGGCAACTGGCAGAGGTGGCCATCAGGCCGAGATCACTCATAGGCCCGGCCCCTGTCCTGCCCCTGTTCGAAATGCCATCGACGGGACATGGGTCGCCTCGTCATCATTCGCCACCCATGCGGCCAACGGGCAGGGTTGCGATTCAGAAAAGCCCCTGGCGTCAGGGCGTGTCTCGCACGGCGACGACCGTGGTCTCGACCTGCACGGCACCGGGAATGTCATCCGTTCCGGCCCATTCTCCCGTACCGACACCAAAGTCCGTGCGATCGAGGCGGGTCGTACCCGCCATCCGCGCCGTGTCGCCCTCGATCGTCAGGGTGAACTGCAGGGTGGCAGGGCGGGACACGCCCTTGATCCTCAGGCTGCCCCGCGCCTCGTAACGGTCGGGACCGAGGCGGCGGAACCGGGTGGCCGAGAAGGTCGCCTGCGCGTGGTTGGCCACATCGAACCATTCGGATCCTGCCAGCACGCCCTGACTGTCGGAATCGTCGGTCGCAAACGATCCCATGTCGACCACCACGCGGACGCGGGACTGGTCCAGCGCCTCGGGCGAAAAGACGATGTCGGCCGTCCAGCTCCGGAACTGGCCGCGGATCGGGGCGCCGGACTGGGTCGTCGAGAAGGCGAGCCGCGAACCGGCGTTCTGGACGCGCCAGCGAGAGGCTGGCACCGGCCCGGACGGTTCACCCGGCGACGCCAGCGCCATCTCTGTTTCCGCTGGAGCGGGCGCGAGCCCGGGCGGCGCGGCCTCGCTGCCCGGTTGCCGGGCCGGGGTCTCGGCCGGCGTCATGATCCGTTCGCCGGACGGGGCGACGGGTTCAGGAGGGCTGCGGGTCTGCGAGGCCCAGGGCCATGTCGCGGCCACGGCAGCCATGATCGCGAGGGTGCCGACAACGGCGACCAGACGCAGATCCAGACGCGCGACCCGCGCCGGGCCTGGCAGGATGCGGGCCAGTCCGTGGTCCCGATCCACAAGATGGTGTTTCAGGGCACCCAGCACATGCAGCGCCAGCAGGGCGTAAAGCGCATAGCCCAGCAGTCGGTGCGCCGTCTCGGCGGCCTCCTCGACGGAGGCCTTCGACGCAGGCTCAAGGCCGGGGATGCCGGGTATGTGCGGGAAGGGGATCAGCCCGAACAGGACCGTATCGATCCCGGTGCGCGATGCCGAAACAATCAGCCAGCCTGACAGCGGGATGGCCAGCAGGACGGCATAGAATCCGAGATGAACGCCGTGGGCCAGGCGCTTTTCCCACATCGGCCCGTCACCGGGCGGAGGCGGCCGGTGTGTCCATCGCCAACCGATCCGCACGAGCGTGAGGGCCAGGATGGTGATGCCGATCGACTTGTGGAGCTGGTAGACCGCAAAGGTGATGGCCCCGGGTGGCCCCTCCATGCGCAGGCCAAGCCCGATCTCGAGCATGATCAGCAGGGCGATCGCCCAGTGCAGCGCCATCGCCCCCCGGCTGTAGCGGGATGAGGCGTGTGGAGGTGGCGCCGGGTCGGACATGATCAGCTCATCAATGAAGACTGAATCTGTAATGGCCTCTGCTACAGAATTTCAAGGCCGCTTCCGGGCCGATCCGCGGCAGCTGCCTAATCCGGCGTTCTGGCGGCACGGCGGGCGGCGCGCTCGTCCTGACCGCGCCAGGCCGTGCCCTCGCCGTGCTTGCCGACACTTTCGAACTCGGGGGGCGCGGCCTTGTGGACATATTGTTCCGAGACCAGCCAGCCCTTGAACGGTCGAAGCGATGCCATGCAGGCGATGGCCAGCAGGGGCAGGGTCACGGCCATATGCACCCAGATCGGCGGATGGACGGTGAACTCGAAGGCCATGAAGGCCATCATTCCGATCAGCCCGACGCCCGACGCTACGAAGAAAGCAGGACCGTCCGCCGGGTCGGCAAAGCTGTAGTCCAGTCCGCACGCGGGACAGCGGTCCCGGATCGTCAGATAGCCCTTCAGCAAGGGCCCCTTGCCGCAGCGCGGGCAGCGGCAGCGCAGCCCGGTCGACAGGGTACTGAGCGGCGGATAGGCGGGATCGACCGAGGGGTCTGACATGGTTTGGGCTCCAGACCCTTCATGTCGTGCGCGACCGCCCCCGGCGCAAGCAGGCAAGCCCCGAGGTCATGCCTCATTAACCGCGCCGAAAGGCCCGGCACGCAAAGATGCACGCGATGTCCGCCGCGCGCCGCCGCTCACGCATTGCCAGGACCACCGTAGCGCTGGGCGCTGCGGGGACGATGGCGCTTGCCCCGATCGGACCGGCCGCGGTCCCGGCCTTTGCCCAGGAAGCGGCTGCCGTCGCGCTGGACCCGGTCACCATCCGGACCGGGGTCAATGACGGCTTCACCCGTGTCGAGTTTGCGGGCGTCGTGGGGTCCCGGTCACGGGTCCGGCGCGAGGGCCAGCAGGTCATCGTGCGGATCGGCTCCACGGCCGCGCCCGACGTCAGCCGCCTGCGGGTCAATCCCCCGGCCGGTGTCGAGAAGGTCGAGACGCGGGCCGCTAGGAACGCCACCGAAATCGTCATGACCCTCGCCGAGGGCAGTGATTTCCGCACCGGCATCGACGATGGCGCGGTCTGGCTGAACCTTTATGCCCCGGGCAAGGCTCCGGCGCCCTCCGAGACGGCTGCGACGATCGCGCCGGGCACGGTCGTCCCCGTGTCGACCGAGTCGACCGCAGACAAGACTGTCCTGCAGTTCCAGTGGCCGAGCCCGGTCGGCGCTGCTGTCTTCCGGCGCGGCGAGGCCGTCTGGGTCGTGTTCGACGCCGCTGCCCGGCTGGACATGGCGGGGGCCGAGGATACCGGACCGGCAGGTGCGCCGCGCTGGGCGGTCGGGCCGGATTACACCGTGGTTCGAATTCCGGCGGCTGGGTCGCTGTCCGTGTCAGCGCAGGGCGATGGCAGTGGCTGGACCGTGACCATTGGCGGGCCACCGATGGCCTCCACCGGCGTCGCCCTGAGCCGCGACGACACGGGTGAGGCGTCGCTCGTGGCCCAGATGGCCGGCGCGACCAAGGCCATCTGGCTGACCGATCCGATGGTCGGCGACCGGTTCGCGGCCGTCACGGCCCTGGCGCCCGGCAAGGGCTTTGGCGCCCGCAAGCGGACTGTCGATGCGACGCTGCTGCCCACGGCCCAGGGCCTGGCGGTCGAGACCGCGACCGATGACCTGACGATCGTGCCCGAAGGCGATCTGGTGACGCTGAGCCGTCCCGGCGGCCTGACCTTGTCGGCACCGTCTGTCGAGCTGGCCGAGGCCGAAAGCCCCGATGGGGCCCCGGTCAAGGCGCGCTATCCGGCCCTGATCCTCAGCGACTGGGCCTCGACCGGACAGGGGACCTTTCAGGCCCGCTATCGCGAACTGTCGGATGCGGCTTCCAATGAAGCCATCGCCGCCAGTGATGATCCACGCCAGCCGATCGAGGCCCGCCTGGCCCTGACCCGGTTCCTTGTCGGTTCGGGTCTGGGATACGAGGCGATCGGCGTCGTCACGGCCCTGGTCAACAAGTCCCCCGGACTTCAGGGCGAGCCCGAGCTTCGGGGTCTGCGCGGCGCGGCGCGGGCCTCGATCGGGCGTCTGGAAGAAGCTGCGGCCGACTTCTCCGCCGGCTCGCTGGCAGGTGATCCTTCGACCCGGGTCTGGCAGGGCTATCTGGCGGCGAACCAGGGCGAGTGGGCCGAGGCCCGGCAGGCCTTTTCCGCCGGTGCCGCCGTCATCGACCAGTTTCCGCCGGAGTGGCGGGCGCGGTTCGGGACCGCCCATGCCATGGCTGCGCTCGAGACCGGCGACCTGGTCGGCGCGCGCGAGCTGCTCGATTATGTCTTTGCCCAAAACGCCCCGGCTGTGGACCAACTGGCGGCGCGCCTGGTCCAGGCCCAGCTGTTCGAAAAGGACGGTCGCAGCGACACCGCCCTGGCCATCTACAAGGCCGTGGCCCGCACGCCGATGGACGGGATCGCAACACCGGCCAAACTGGGTGTGGTGAAGCTGGAACTGGCCAAGGGCACGATGAAGCCGGACGCGGCGGCTGCGGAGCTGGAATCGCTGAAATGGCGCTGGCGTGGCGATGCGACCGAACTGGCCGTGATCCGAACCCTCGGCGGGCTCTACCTGTCCCAGGGGCGCTATCGCGAGGCGCTCGAGGCCCTGCGCGGAGCGGGCGGCCGACTGTCCACCATGCCGGGCGGAGCCGAGCTTCAGGCAGATCTGGCCAATGCCTTCCGCGCCATGTTCCTCGACGGCGCAGCGGACGGACTGCAGCCGATCCAGGCCCTGGGGCTGTTCTACGACTTCCGGGAACTGACACCCGTCGGTGCCGACGGCGACGAGATGGTGCGGCGGCTTGCACGGCGGCTGATCGATGTGGACCTGCTGGACCAGGCTGCGGAGCTGCTCAAGCATCAGGTCGAGAACCGGCTCGAGGGCGTGGCCAAGGCCCAGGTCGCGACCGACCTTGCGACGGTCTATCTGATGGACCGCCAGCCGGAACCGGCCCTGCAGGCCCTGTGGTCGTCCCGGTCCACCCTGCTGCCCAGCGCCCTGACGGCCGAGCGGCGCGGGCTGGAAGCGCGTGCCCTGATGGAGCTGGGTCGTACGGACCATGCGCTGGAAGTGCTGGGCAACGACCAGAGCCCGGCCGCCCGCGATGTCCGCGCTGAGATTCTCTGGAAGAAGTCGGACTGGACTGCAGCGGCAGCCCTGTATGAATCGCGGCTCGGCGAGCGGTTCCGGGACACGGCAAGTCCCCTGACGGCCGATGAGGAGAGCCGGCTGATCCGCGCGGGCGTGGGCTATTCGCTGGCGCGCGACAGCGCTGCCCTGAGCCGGCTGTCGCGGAACTACATGCCGTTTGTCGAGCGGGCCCGGTCGCCGGCCTCGGTCCGGATCGCGCTGGACGGTCTGGATGGAATGGAGGGCCCGGCGGCGGCGGGCGATTTCGCCGGCCTGACCGCCAATGCCGATACCTTCACCGGCTGGGTCAATGCGATGAAGACGTCTCTGCGCGAAAAGACCGCGAAAGCAAAAACGGGCGGGGCCAACGCAGCCGCGCCGGCACCCGCCCGTCCTCAACCTGCGGCCGCCGCAGCGGCCTGAAACAGGCTCTAGCCGTTCACGGCGTCCTTCAGCGGCTTCGAAACGCGGAAGCGCACAGCCTTGGAGGCGGCGATCTTGATGGTCGCACCCGTGGCGGGGTTGCGGCCTTCGCGCTCGGCGCGGTCGGCGGTGTCGAACACGCCCAGGTTCGAGATGCGGACGTCGCCGCCCGACTTGAGGCTGGCGTGGATATTCTCGACGATCGCGGTCAGCACCTTGCCGGCGTCGGCCTGCGAAACACCGGCGTCCTTGGCGACGGCGGCAATGAGTTCAGCTTGCGTGGTCATGGTCGTTTCCAAAAATGTCGCCCGATACAGAGCGAAGACGGACGGATCAACACGCGTTTGCAGGGTCTTGGCAAGTCGCCAGACTGCTAAATGTCAGTGAGGGCGGGAACTATCCGGTTCCGGACGCTCGCTGGAAGCTCTCGACGAGGCTGCCGGCGACCAGCCGCCAGCCATCGACCAGCACGAAAAAGATCAGCTTGAAGGGCAGCGAGATCACCACTGGCGGCAGCATCATCATACCCATGGACATGAGCACGCTGGCGACCACCAGATCGATGACAAGAAACGGAACGAAAAGAAGAAATCCGATTTCGAAGGCCGTCTTCAGCTCGCTGATCATGAAGGCCGGAATGACCACCCGCAGGGGCAGTTCGGTGATCTCGGCCGGGGCCGGGATCTGGCTCAGCCGCGTGAACAGGGCGAGGTCGTCCTGGTCGACCTGCGCCAGCATGAAGGTCTTGACCGGTTCGGAGGCCAGATCGAACGCCTGCGGCAATTCCATCTGCTGATCCATCAGCGGACGGATGCCCGAATCATAGGCGTCCTGCCAGGTGGGGGCCATGACGATGGCGCTGAGGAACAGCGCGAGTGACACGAGGACCGCATTGGGCGGCGACTGCTGCATGCCCAGCGCCGTCCGCAGCAGCGACAGCACGACGATGATTCGCACGAAACTGGTCGTCATGATGACGATCGAGGGGGCCAGCGACAGGACGGTCATCAGCCCGACCAGCTGAACAACACGCTCGGTCAGGCCGGCACCCGTGCCGAGGTCAACGTTGATGGCGGAGCCGGTCGTGGCGACGTCCTGGGCAAAGGCGGCGAGGGGCCACATCCAGCAGGCCAGGGTGGCCAGTATGGACAGCCGGAAAGCCCGTTTCAGTTCGTCGCGTGTGGGCCAGCCGAGGATCGCGCGTCGGGCCGTTTGGCGGGGTTTCATGCGGCTGTTCCCGGCCCGCGCGGCTCGATCAGTTCCTTGCCCTCGCCCAGCAGGATCAGGCGCTCCTCCGAATCGACCCGCACGAGGACCAGTCGGCGCGCCGGGTCCAGCACGAGGGTCTCGACGACCTGCATCCGGCGCTCGCCGCGCTCGGCAGACAGTTTGGCCATGAGCTGCGGCGCATAGCGGCGGGCCGCCCATGCACACAGGCCGATCAGGCCCAGAACGAAGGCCAGGCCGAAGATCGCGCGGGCGAGATCGATCAGGTTCATGGTGCTGGGACGTCCCGAAGGACCGCGGACAGGGCGGTCGGTCAGGCACAGACATCAACGATCGTGGTTAACGTCGCGTTGAGATAAGGCTTCATTAACCATGCAGGCGGCATTTTCTGCCTATGGGCTTTGCCGATATCCCGCTGCTGAACCAGATCAAGGGTCGCATGACCTGGCTGGACGCGCGTCAGCAGGTGGTCGCCCAGAACGTCGCCAATGCCGATACGCCCGGCTATGTGGCCCGCGATATCAAGGCCCCGACGGACTTTGCCAGAGCCCTGCGCGAAGGCGGCGGCCTGACCATGGTCCGAACCAGCGCCGCCCACCTGCCGTCCGCCAATGGACCCGTGGCCCGGTTCAAGTCGGACAAGACGCCTGATTCGGAAACCACGCTCGATGGCAACTCGGTCGTGGTCGAGGAACAGATGCTCAAGATGGCCGAGAGCCGCATGGCCTATGACGCGGCCATCAGCATGTACACCAAGTCGATGGACATGATCCGCCTCGCGACGCGCAAGCCGAGCGCAGGCTGAGGGAGGCCTGACCGATGCCCCAGTCGATACCGCCCAGAAACGACGCCATGGCTGTCGCCGCCAGTGCCCTCAAGGCGCAGCAGAGCCGGATGCGGATCATCGCCGAGAACATCGCCAACGCCGAATCCACGGCACGCACGGCGGGGGGTACGCCCTATCGCCGCCAGATCCCGGTGTTCGAGGCCCGCAACGTCAACGGCGCAACCGGTGTCGCCATGGCCGAGGTCCGGCCTGACCAGGGCGACTTCCGTCAGGACTACGACCCGTCCCACCCGGCCGCCAATGCCGAGGGCTATGTGCTGCGGCCCAATGTCGACACCCTGATCGAGGCCATGGACATGCGCGAGGCGCAGCGGGCCTATGAGGCCAATCTGAACGTGATCGAGACGGCGCGGACGATGGCCAGCCGCACCCTCGACATCCTGAAACGCTAGGAGTCCGGCGCATGAACCCGATCATGGCGGCCAAGGCCTATGCGGCGGTCCAGGGGGGCGGCATGGCCACCGGCGCGGGCGCACCCGTGGCCCAGCCCGGTTTTGGCGAACTGCTGCAGAATGTGATGGCCGACACGGTCCAGTCCTCGCGCGCCGCCGAGACCCAGATGGGAATGGCGATCCAGGGGCAGGGGTCCATGATCGACGTGGTCACTGCGGTCTCCAGTGCCGAGGCGTCCCTGCAGACGGTGGTGGCCGTGCGCGACCAGGTGATCTCCGCCTACCAGGAGATCATGCGGATGCCGATCTGACGCCTTTGGACGTCTGTTCAGCCTTCGAGCGAGACGACAGGCCCGACTCCGACCGCCGGGCGTGACCGACGCCGGTTCAGCCAGGCCTTGATCCGGGTCTGCAGCGGGTCGTCGATCAGGACGTGGAACACCCAGGCGAAGATGAACGCTGCCGCCACGCCCAGACCCCAGATCACCCACTGAACCGGCTCGGACAGACCGAGCCGGGCAATGGCGACATTGGCAACGCCGAACCACGCGATGCGGACCACCTCATTGGTGATGAACATGGCGAAGGACACGACGGCAGCCTTCTCGACCCATTTCGACGGCCGGGTCACCGGCACGGCCCCGGCGGCCAGGATGATCAGGGAGATCAGGGTCAGGGAGATCAGGGCGTGCTTGTCGAAGGCCTGCACGATGGCCAGGGCGACGGCTGCGCCGATCCCGATCCATGCGGCCAGCTTCGGAGCCACGAAGACCCGTTCCGAAAACACGGCCAGCCCCATGCCCAGCACGAACAGCGGGAGGGCGCGCAAGAAGCCGTACGTCAGGGGCATCTGGTAGACCGGATAGTCCAGAAGCAGCCAGGTCAGGGCGTTGGCCAGAAGATAGACGCCGACGACGATGGCCAGCGCATGCCACGGCCCCAGCCGCAGCAGGCCGCGCAGGATCCAGGGGAAGGCCAGGTAACAGCCGATCAGCGCCGAGACCGACCAGCTGGGCGCGTTCCAGCCCAGACCGCCGGGGATGCCGAACGACTGGACCAGCAGCAGCTGGGCCGGCAGCTGGTCCCAGCGGAACCATTCTGGATTGCGGGGCGCGAGCCCGAAGGCTCCGCTGACGACCACAAGAGCCACGAGGCCCAGGCCCATGATCAGATGGGCCGGATAGACCCTCAGGACACGCTTGGCGAAGAAGTCTCCGGCCCCCATCCGCCCGGATCCGATGGCCGAGCCATAGACCCGCATCAGCACATAGCCGGAATCGATCAGGAAGAAATTGGTCAGCAGGAACCCGCCCCGCTCGAACACCGGATGGACCAGTTCAGCCAGCGGATGGGGGCCTGCCGCCTGGAAATGGTGCAGGATGATCAGCGACGCCACGATGAACCGCAGGGCATCCAGCCAGCCCCCGCGCGCGATGGGCGGTGTCTCGTTTCGGGTCGAAATTGCTGTCCAGGCCATGGCTCAAGCCCTCCCAGGCCCGTTTCAGCCCGGATTTCGCAAGGACCGCGCCAGAGCCCTCAGTCGCGCGGGGCGGGGCGGGGCGCATCCATTGGGACAGTACCCATTTCTCGCCGCGGGTCGGCGGCAGGCCGGCATGGCGGGTGGACCGGTCGACCCCGCCCTGCGGCAGCGTATTGGCCCACATCAGGGCGTCGCCGCGGCGCGCGCGATGGCGGAGGCCTCCGCTCTCGAAGGCTGTTTCTCCACCCTCGAAATCGTCGTTCAGATACAGCAGCAGGGTGGCGATCCGCTGGCCGCGCGCCGCCAGGTCGCTGGCCTGGCCCGGGATGGCGGGATCCAGCCAGTCGACGTGCCAGTCGAAGGTCTCGCCGACGCCATAGCGCAGCACCTGACTGGGCTCGAGGCCGGTCACCGGCAGCCCGGCGGTGCGGGCGATCCGCTCGCGCAGCAGGACCAGCACCAGGTCAGTGGTCTCGAGGTTGAAGGCAAAGGCGCTGTTGCTGCGATGGCTTGCCACCCGACCCCGCCCGGTCGTCGGGTCATAGACCTGGGCCCGTGCCAGGCGCGGCCGAGCAAGATCGATCAGGTGATCGCATAGGGCCGGTGAGACGAAACCGGAGAGGCTCAGGACATGGGGTCGCTCCGACACCACAGTCCAGGGCGGTGGCGTGAGCCAGGCGGTCAGGTCGACGGCCCCGCCTGCAGGCGCGAGCAGGGTCTTCTGGAACACGGCATCGCGATCACCCGTGGCGGCGGCCTGATCCAGGCGGCTCAATGCCTCGGACCAGTCCTGCGGTCGGCCGAGCCCCAGGCCGCACAGGACGGCCAGCCGCAGGGCCGCGGCCCCGTCGCCGGCATCGGCCGCGCGGCTCAGGCCGGCGATATCGGTCGGGTCGATATCCATGGCATTCATCCGGCCTGTCTAGCCCGCGAAAACATCCAGTGGGAGATGGCGTTTCCCTAACCTCGCATTAACCACGCTCCCGGCATTTTCTGCCTGGTTTCCCGGCCAGGGTTGGCCGGAGCGGGAGTGTGCGATGAACGGTGCCGAAGTTCTGGATGTGGGTCGTGATGCCCTCTGGCTGACGATCCAGCTGTGCGCGCCGGTGCTGCTGGTGGGGGTCGTGGTCGGTGTGGGCATCGGCCTGTTCCAGGCCCTGACCCAGATCCAGGAACAGACCCTGATCTATGCGCCCAAGATCATCGCCATCTTCATCTCCCTGCTGCTCTTCCTGCCTCTGATGGGGGCCCTGCTGGGCAGCTTCATGACATCGATCGCCGCCCGCATCGCAGGCATGTAGGGCCGCCGTGGAGCCCTATGCCACCGCCGATCAGGTCTGGGCCGGCGGGCTGATCTTTGCGCGGATTGGCGCGATCCTGCTGAGCCTTCCGGGGATCGGCGAGAGCTATGTGCCCGCGCGCATCCGGCTGGCGCTGGCCCTGGTGGTGTCGCTGGCCCTGTGGCCGGTGATCGGCGCGGCCCTGCCCGCCCTGCCCGAGACGGTCGGCTCCATGGTCGGCTGGATCCTGCGCGAGGTGATCACCGGACTGGCGATCGGGGCCCTGCTTCGGATGTTCACCTCGGCCCTTGCCGTGGCGGGCGAGATCGTGTCGCTGCAGACAACGCTCAGCTTTGCCCAGACCACCAATCCGCTGCAGGCGGCACCGGGCACGACCATCGCCGCCTTCCTGATGCTGCTGGGGACGGTGCTGATCTTTGCGACCAACACCCATCACCTGTTCATCGCCGGTCTGGTCGGGTCCTACACGCTGGTGTCGCCGGCTCAGCCGCTGATCGCAGCGGACTTCACCGAGATGGCCATCCGCACCGTCGGTGACGCCTTCATGCTGGGGGTCCAGCTGTCGGCCCCGGTGATCGTCTTTGCCCTGATCTTCAACCTGGCCTCGGGCCTGGTGGGGCGGGTCATGCCGCAGTTCCAGATCTTCTTTGCTGCTGCACCGCTGAGCGTCATCCTCGGCCTGTCGGTCTTCGCCCTGTCGCTGGGCGTTCTGGGCACCGTTTTCATCGACCGCTACCGGGCCATGGCCCGGGTGTTTGCGGCAGGGGCAGCCTTGGCTGAAAAACCCGATCCCGAGTCCCAAACAGAAGAGGCCTCCCAGAGGAAACTCGACGAGGCCCGCAAGAAGGGCGATGTCGCCAAGTCACCGGACGTCGCCCAGGCCCTGTCGCTGATGGGGGCCACGGCCGTGATCGTCTTCGGAGGCAGCTATTTCGCCAACCAGATGGCCAAGGACCTGTTGCCCTTCATCGCCTCCCCCCACGCCATGATCGGCGGGCTGGAGGCCGGGGCCGGGGTCGAGCTGGCCGGTATTGCGCTGTGGGCGATGGCCCCCTGCCTCGGGGCGGTCATGCTGGCCACCATCATCGGCGGCGTCTCAGGCAATGTCGGCCAGAGCGGCCTCATCTTCAGCGCCGAAAACCTCAAGCCCAAATGGAGCAAGGTCAATCCGATCGCCGGCTTCAAGCGCATCTTCGGCCCCGATGGCCTGATGCAGTTCGGCCAGACCCTGGCCAAGCTGATCGCGGTCGGCGTGATCTGCTGGATGGTCCTGAAGCCGCACCTGCGCGAGTTCGAGAACATGGCCGCGATGAGCCCGGCGACGATCCTGCCGCTGGCCCGCGACATGATGATCGCCCTGATGTCCGCGACCCTGGTGTTCCTGGGGCTGACGGCGGGCGGCGATTACCTCTGGCAAAGGATCCGGTTCGCCAAACGGCAGCGCATGACCAAGGAAGAGGTCAAGGAAGACTACAAGCAGACCGAGGGCGACCCGCACATCAAGGCCAAGCTGAGACAGATCCGCATGCAGCGGTCACGCCAGCGGATGATGCAGAATGTCCCCAAGGCCACCGTCATCGTCACCAACCCGACCCACTACTCGGTTGCCCTGCGCTACGAGCCGGACCAGGGCGACGCGGCCCCCGTCTGCGTGGCCAAGGGCGTCGATGCCCTCGCCCTGCGCATCCGCGAGGTGGCCCGGGATGCCAAGGTGCCGATCGTCGAGAATGTGCCGCTGGCCCGCGCCCTCTATGCGGCCGTGGACATCGACGAGACGATCCCGCGCGAGCATTTCGACGCCGCCGCCAAGGTGATCGGCTTCGTGATGCAGAAGCGGAAACGCCGGTGACCGACGCTGCAAGGGAAAATGGCGTATGCTGAGCGAACCGATTCGCGAGGGTTCATGAGCGACACCGCCCGGCGTCTTCCGCTCGATCCGCTGATGGTCACCATGACCCTGGGCTTCGCCGTGGCCGTCGCCGCCCTGGCCTGGCCGGCGTTCCGGGCCAGCCCGGTGTCGGCCCCGGGCATGATCCTGCTGGTCACCGTCGCCATCGTGGCCCTGGTCGGCCTGTTCGCCTTCGGGCGGGCGGATGCCCGTCAGCCGGCGGGCGATGTGGCGGTCGAGATGCTGGATGCCATGGCAGAGCCTGCCGCCCTTGTCTGGGCGTCGGGGCAGGTCCTGGCCTACAACGGCGCATGGTCCGAGCAGAACGGGGCCACGGTCGCCCTGCCCAAGGGGCGTTCGGCCCAGGCGCTTTACATGGCCTTTGCCCAGGCCCGGCGGGGCTATCAGGGACGCGCCATCATCGTCGTCGGCGAACGCGAGACCGAGATGCTGATCGGCCTGGCCGGCAAGGGACGGTTTCTGGTCCGGGAAGCCCCCGAGGTCATCGTGCCGACACCCGTTGTCACACGCACCTACGTCGCGGCGTCCGGTGAGGGCCGGGCCATGGCCGCAGGCGCGCCGTTCGGTTCAGCGGTGATCGCAGGAGACGATATCTTCGAGGGCATGGTCGAGGAGGCCAATCCGGCGCTTGCGGTCCTGACGGGCCCGGCTGCTGCCCGGGATGCGGACTTTGGCCATCTGTTCGAGCCGAACGGAGTCATCGAGGCCCGCGCCCGAATGGAAGCCGGATCGACCGGACCGATCGAGCTGGTGGCCCGCGCGCATCCCGATCGCAGCCTGCACCTCTATGTGGCCCCCGAGGGCGACAAGCGCAGGGTCTGGCTGTTCGATGTCTCGATCCAGAAGTCGATGGAGCTCCAGCTTTCCCAGGCCCAGAAGATGCAGGCCGTGGGCCAGCTGGCCGGCGGCGTTGCCCACGACTTCAACAATCTGCTGACCGCGATCCAGTTGCAGCTGTCCGAACTGCTGGAACGGCATCCGGTCGGGGACCCGTCCTACGAAGGTCTGAACCAGATCCGCCAGACCGGCATCCGCGCCGCCGATCTTGTGCGCAAGCTGCTGGCCTTCTCGCGCAAGTCGACCGTCCGGCGCGAGCGGCTGGACATGGGCGAGCTGATCGGAGAGTTCGTCGTCCTTCTTGGCCGCTTGCTGCGCGAGGATGTGCGCCTGGAGACCGTGTACGGACGCGACATGCCGGTCGTGCTGGCCGACAAGAGCCAGCTCGAAACGGCCGTCATGAACCTGGCCGTCAACGCCCGCGATGCCATGCGGGGCGTGGTCGAGCCGGGCGCGGCCGTGGTCACGATCCGCACACGAAGGCTGACGGCCGACGAGGCGCGCGGGATGGGCTGGCGGGATGCGCCTTCCAAGGACATCGCCCTGATCGAGGTGTCCGACACCGGCCCCGGCGTCCCGCCCGAACTGCTGGACAAGATCTTCGAGCCCTTCTTCACCACCAAGGCCGTCAACGAGGGCACGGGCATGGGCCTGGCCACCGTCTATGGCATCGTCCAGCAGGCGGGCGGCCATATCGGTGTCACGAACCTCGAGGGTGCCGGCGCAGCTTTCCGCATCTTCCTGCCCGCTGCAACGGAAGCCGAACTGGTCGAGGTGGCTCCGGCCGAGGTCAAGGCCAAGGCCGTTCCGCGCGACCTGTCGGGGGCCGGTCGCATCCTGTTCGTCGAGGACGAGTCCGCTGTGCGGATCATCGCCGCCAAACTGCTGCGCCAGCGCGGCTATGAGGTCATCGAGGCGGCCGATGGCGAGGAGGCCCTGGCGCTGGCCGAGGAATGGGCGGGCCAGATCGACATGCTGATCAGCGACGTCATCATGCCGGGGCTGGACGGACCGAGCCTGTTGAAGAAGGCACGGCCGTTCCTGGGCGACGCGCCGGTGATGTTCATTTCCGGCTATGCCGAAAGCGACTTCTCGGACCTGCTGCAGGACGAGTCGGGCGTCTCCTTCCTGCCCAAGCCGCTGGACATCAAGACGCTTGCCGAGCGTGTGAAGCAGGAACTGCGCCCGGACTGAACCGGCAGATTGCACGCAGAATCCCGCTTGCCGGGGTCAGTGCGCCCATCTGACGCAAATGTAACGGACCGGGGCTTGCGGATCGCGGGCGGTCGGTGATTGATGCGGCACCGTTTTGGGGAGAGCCGCCATGATCGACCGTCGCCGCCTGTTGTTTACCGCCGCAGCCGGAGCCGGGCTTGCCGCCACCGGCCAGGTCTTCGCCCAGACCTCGGCGCCTGCAGCCGGATCGGCCTCGGCCACGCTGGCGGCGCTGATGGACCGGATCGTGCAGGAGTCGCTGATGACGTCTCCCGAGATCCTGACGTCGCTGGGTCTCGACAAGGGGCCGGCCGCGCCGATGAAGGCCATGCTGGATGACCGCTCGCAGGCCAAGATCGACGCCGACAAGGTCGTCTTCCGCAAATCCATCGCCGACCTGAAGGCGATCGACCGGTCGGCCCTGACGGGCGACGACGGTGTCTACTACGACACCCTGGAGTTCTTCGGCGACACGGCGATCAGTGGATACGCCTTCCCCTATGGCGGTGGCGGTCCCTATGGCGCGACCTGCTATACCGTCAGCCAGCTGACCGGCTCCTACCAGAGCCTGCCGGACTTCCTCGACACCCAGCATTCGATCGAGACGGCCCAGGACGCCGAGGCCTATCTGAGCCGGGTGTCGGCCTTTGCCACCGCCCTGGATCAGGAAACGGCCCGGATGGAGCGTGACTTTGCTGCCGGAGCCATCCCGCCGGACTTCATCATCGACAAGGCCCTGCTGCAGATGGCCAATCTGACCGGCACCCCGGCGGCCGAGATGGTGCTGACGGCCTCGGTCGCGCGCCGGACCGCAGAGAAGAACATCCCGGGCGACTGGGCAAGCCGCGCCGAAGCCATCGTCTCGGGCGAGGTCTATCCGGCCCTGCAGCGTCAGGCCGACGCGCTGAAGGCCCGCCGCGCCGAGGCGACCCACGAGGCCGGTTGCTGGCGCCTGCCCGATGGCGATGCCTTCTACGAATACGGCATCAAGAGCTACACGACGACCACGCTGAGCGGCGACGAGATCCACCGCATCGGTCTGGACCAGCTGGCCGAGCTGTCGGCGAGGGCGGATGTCCTGCTCAAGGCCCAGGGCCTGACCCAGGGCTCGGTCGGCGACCGGATCGCCGCCCTCGGCAAGATGCCCGAGCACCTCTACGACAACACTGACGAGGCCAAGGAGCAGCTGCTCCGGGACCTGAACGACCAGATGGCCGATATGGCGCGCCGCCTGCCGCAGTATTTCGGTCGCATTCCGACCTCGACGGTCGAGATCCGGCGCGTGCCCAAATTCATCGAGGCGGGGGCACCGGGCGGCTACTACAATGCGCCAACGCTGGATGGCTCACGACCGGGGGCCTATTACATCAACCTGCGTGACACGGCAGAGTGGCCGCGCTTCCAGCTGCCGACCCTGACCTATCACGAGGCGTCGCCCGGCCATCACCACCAGATCGCCCTGCAGCAGGAGAAGCCGGGCACGCCCCTGCTGATGAAGGTGCTGGGTTTCTCGGCCTATTCGGAAGGCTGGGCCCTGTATTCCGAACAGCTGGCCGACGAGATGGGGGTCTACGAGGGCAATCCGGTCGGCCAGATCGGTTATCTCCAGTCCCTGATGTTCCGGGCCACCCGGCTGGTGGTCGACAGCGGCATGCATGCCAAGCGCTGGAGCCGCGAGCGCGCCATCGACTTCATGCGCGACGCCCTGGGAGATGCCGAGAGCGCCGTCACGACCGAGATCGAGCGCTACTGCGTCTGGCCGGGCCAGGCCTGTTCCTACAAGCTGGGCCACAACAAATGGGTCGAACTGCGCGAGGCCTCGAAGGCGGCGCTCGGCGACCGGTTCGACATCCGGGCCTTCCACGACATCGGCCTGGGCACCGGCGGCGTTCCGCTGACCGTGCTGGACAAGGTCATGACCGAATGGACGGCGTCGCAGAAGGCGTAAGACGGGACGTCCGGACCTAGACCGTCTGGCCGTCTGCCTTCCGCAGGCGGTTGTGGATGTCGGTCGCGGCCAGCGCTGCGTCCGACGTCGCGACCGCGATCTGGTTCAGGCCCTTGACCACGTCTCCGGCGGCATAGAAGCCCGGGATGCTGGTGGCGCTGTGGGCGTCGACCTTGAGCAGATCGTCCTCGGTCAGGGCGACGGACAGCTCCCGGGCGAGGTCGGCATTCGGCGTGGTGCCCAGTGCCGAATACAGCAGGTCGAAGGCATGGCGGCCGCCGCTCCAATTCAGCGCCGTGATCCGGTCCTCGCCGATTTCCACAGCCTCGATGGCGCACTCGACAAGCCGGACACCCAGCCGATCGAGGGCCTCGCGCTCCGTCAGGGCATCCGGCGGGCCGACGTGGATCAGGGTCACGCGGTCCGTATAGGTGCGCATGAAGGCCGCCTCGCGGATGCCCCGGTCATCCCGGCCGATGATGGCGACGCTTTTGTCGATGGCCTCATAGGCATCGCAGATCGGGCAGATCCGGACGAGCGACCGCTTGATCGCGTCCTCGACGCCCGGCAGGTCGGGGTGGTGATCGACGACTCCGGTGGCCAGCAGGACCGCACGCGCCCGAATCTGCCGGCCGTTCATCGTGGCGACAAAGCCGTCGCCATCGCGTCGGATCGCCTCCACACAACCCGCCTCGATGACGGCTCCGTACTCGAGGGCCTGGTCCCGCATCCGTTTCAGGATGGCCTCGCCGGTGATGCCTTCCGGAAAGCCCGCCATGTTGTGACTGACCGGGATCCAGCAGGCCCGGGGCGGACCGCCGTCCGCGACCAGCACACGTCGCCGAAAGCGCCCCAGATAGGTCGCCGCCGTCAGTCCGGCCGGACCGGCTCCGACGATCAGGACATCGGGATGATCGTCCGGGCCGAAGCTCATCGCGTCCGCCAGACTGTTGGCCAGAGCGTGGATGGCATCCCCCAGCACTCGCCCATGAAGGTCTCGCGGGTCAGCACAAAGGCGTCGCCTGTCCACACCCAGCTCTGGATCGTCCCGCAGTCGCCGATGCCGCGCGCGCGCGGGAAGTGGCGCAGGCTGTTGGTCGCGGCATCGAAGACCGGATTGACCAGACCATCTCCGCCGATATCGCCTTCTGTCCGCTCGCGGGGCTCCCAGCTCGGGAAGTCGGCCTTGCGCGGGTTCGATCCGTCAGGGCCGGTCAGGTAGAAATCGTACATGGCATTGTAGGCGCCGGCATCGCAGGGCACGCCCCACAGCTTCGTGTCGGGCGACAGTCGCGCGGCCAGCACGGCCTTCTGCAGGTATGGGCTGAACGCCGTATCGGCCCGGCACTGTTTCACCTCAGGCAGGGCCTCGATCGCGGCCGGGAGGGTCAGGCCGGCCTCGGCACCCTCTTCGCCGGGGTCGCTGGCACGCGCAAAATCGCCTTGATCGACAGGGGTCGCTGCGACCACGCGCGGCAAGTTCGGCGCAGGCGGCACGGTCGATGCCGGACGATCGCCGCCTCGGATCAGGGCCGCGGTCGTGTTCAGTCTGCCCTGTCGCTCGTCGATCCAGAGCAGGGCCGCAGAGGCCCCTGCGGTCGGCAAGGCCGATGCCGCCTCGTCCGTTCCGATCGCAAGTGCGCGAGCCGACGCCAGACGGCGAAGCGTGTCACGGACGGCGTCGTCCGGAACGACATGGCTCCGTGTCTCGCTGCTGCCCGGGCTCAGGGTCTGGCGTTCGTCATCAAGGGTCAGGGTCAGCACACCGTCCGTCCCGTCGTCGGAAAAGGGTGACCCTCCGACGAGGACCTCGGGCGACGCCTCGGGCCCCGCCATTTGCCGCACCATCAGCCAGCCGCCCGCGTCGGTACCGGTGTAGGCGAAACAGGTATTTCCGTTGTCGCACGCAGCATACCAGTCCCGGAAAGATCGGGTTTCGGGACGAACGGCGAGTCCGGGCTGTGCCTGAACGCCGGCCGACGGGCCTTCGGCCGCGATCACGGGCCCTGCCTGGCCCTCACCCTCATTGCAGGCGACCAGACCATACAACGCCACGAGCGCAAGAACACGCATCACCACCCCCGACATTCCCAACCTCTGCCCATCAGGCCTTGTGCAGCGCGTCCGGCTTGTGTGCGGCGCGAGCCCCGGTCTTATCGCTCTCGACAAGATATTCCGGATTGTCCGGCGACGCTGCAACCTTGTGCCCCTTGATCGACGCCGGCTTCGTCAGCTTGCGGACCACCTTGCCCCGGGTCGTGCCCTGGCTGTGTTCCCATTCGACGGTGTCACCCGCCTTGAAGGTCTTTCCGGTCAAGTCCGCTCTCCTGTTCATGGCATCGGGACCATCAAGGACCAGGCGCATCAGCGTCGGATCGATGATGATCGGAATCTCGCAAAAGGCCAGGATCCATCGCTGGACCAGCGCCTCGGTCTCTTCGGTCATAGGCACGCAAGCTCGTATTGAGCCCTTCCGCACCAGAGAATGCATCGGACGCCCCGACGTTCAGCTTGACCGCAGGCGGCTTTTGCGAGGCACGGTTAATCGACGATCGTCGCCCTTTGCGCATCGTCGCCGGGGTGGCTATACCCCCCGCCAACCCTCCCCCATCATCCCCTCAGAAGGCAGTCCGCATGGCCAAGATCAAGGTCGCCAATCCCATCGTGGACATCGACGGCGACGAGATGACCCGGATCATCTGGCAATGGATCAAGGACAAACTGGTCTTTCCATTCCTCGACCTGGAACTCGACTACTACGACCTGTCGATGGAAAACCGCGACGCCACCGACGACAAGGTGACGATCGACGCCGCCCACGCCATCCAGCGCCACGGCGTCGGTGTGAAATGCGCCACCATCACGCCGGACGAGGCCCGGGTGAAGGAGTTCGGCCTCAAGAAGATGTGGAAGTCGCCGAACGGCACGATCCGCAACATCCTGGGCGGTGTGGTCTTCCGTGAGCCGATCATCTGCTCGAACGTGCCGCGTCTGGTGCCTGGCTGGACCCAGCCGATCGTCGTCGGTCGTCACGCGTTTGGCGACCAGTACAAGGCCACCGACTTCCTCGTTCCCGGACCCGGCAAGCTGATGATGACCTTCACCGGCGAGGACGGTCAGGTCATCGAGCATGAGGTGTTCCAGTTCCCGTCGGCCGGCGTGGCCATGGGGATGTACAATCTGGACGACTCGATCACCGAGTTCGCCCGCGCAAGCTTCGCCTTCGGCCTGGCCCGGAATTTCCCGGTCTATCTGTCGACCAAGAACACCATCCTCAAGGCCTATGACGGCCGCTTCAAGGACATCTTCCAGACGGTGTTCGACGAGGAGTTCGCGGCCGAATTCAAGGCCGCCAACCTGACCTATGAGCACCGCCTGATCGACGACATGGTGGCGGCAGCCATCAAGTGGTCGGGCGGATTCGTGTGGGCCTGCAAGAACTACGACGGCGACGTCCAGTCCGACGTGGTGGCCCAGGGCTTCGGTTCGCTGGGGCTGATGACCTCGGTGCTGATGACGCCGGACGGTAAGGTGCTGGAATCCGAGGCCGCCCACGGCACGGTGACCCGTCACTATCGCCAGCACCAGAAGGGCGAGGCGACCTCGACCAACTCCATCGCCTCGATCTACGCCTGGACGCGGGGCTTTGCCCACCGTGCCAAGCTGGACGGCAATGCCGAACTGGCGAAGTTTGCCAAGACGCTGGAAGAGGTCGTCGTCGAGACGGTCGAGGCCGGCTACATGACCAAGGATCTGGCGCTGCTGGTCGGCGATCAGCAGGGCTGGCTGACGACCGAAGGCTTCCTCGACAAGGTCGCCGAGAACCTGACCAAGGCCATGCCGGAGATCGCGGCGGCCTAGGCTGACGAAGGCCTTCCACGCTCCGCGGGTGCGACATGACAAGACGGATCAGCCCGCCGTTTCGACGGCGGGTTTTTTCGTGGGCGTCGGGCATGAAAAAGGGCGGAGCCGCGAGGCCCCGCCCTTCTGCATTTTTACAGGCCGTCGCCTACTGGATGGCGCGGACCTCGACCGGCAGGCCGAGGGCATCGAGCTGAGGTTTGACGACGGCGGCGTCGCCAACCACGACCCAGACGAACTGGTCCGGATCGATGGCTGCGCGGGCTGCCGCGTCCAGCTGAGCCGCCGTGAGGGCGCGGGTCCGGCTGGCCAGGGTCTCCTGATAATCGTCCGGACGACCGTACAGGGCGTTCGATCGCAGGGCCCCGAGGATCTGGCCCGAGGTCTCGTAGCTGCCGGCCAGGCCGCGCGTATCGCCGTTGACCGTGCGTTCCAGCTCGGTCGGGGTCACGCCATCGGTCTCCAGGAAGCGCTCGTACTGGGCGATCAGGGCGGCAATCGACGGGCCGGTCTGGTTCGCCTGGACGGGCGCATTGACGATATAGGGCACCCGGTTCTTCAGCTGGTTGACGGTGCCCCGCACACCGTAGGACCAGCCCTTCGTCTCGCGCAGATCGGCGTTGATCCGCGAGAGGAAGTCGGTGCCCAGAACGGCATTGGCCGCGTTCAGCGTCAGCAGGTCATCCGTGCCGGTCATCGGCAGCACCGCCCCGCCATAGATCAGCGACTGCGGCGACTGCGGACGGTCGATCAGGACGATCCGTGCCGTGGTTGCAGGAAGATCGGCCGGGAAGGTCTTGGTGCCCTTCGGCGTCGCCGGCGCGGCCCAGGTGCCGAACGCGGCTTCCAGCTTGGGCGTCAGTTCCGCCAGAGGCAGGTCGGAGACCACGAACAGCTTCGCATTGTCCGGGCGGACCCACTGGGCATGCTCGGCCACCAGGTCGTCGCGGGTGAGGGCCGTGATCGTCGCTTCCGTACCCGTGCCCGAGAACGGACGACCATAGGGGCTGTTCTCGCCATACATCAGCGGGGGCAGGGCGCGTGCGGCGATGGCCCCGGGCTGGGTCTTCTCGTTGGCCAGTCCCGCCAGGCGCTGGGCCCGCAGACGCTCGACCTCGGCCGGAGCAAAGGCCGGGTTGCGGACGACATCGGCCAGCAGGGTCAGCGACGGGTCGAGATTGGTCGTCACCGCCGTCAGGTTGGCGGCCGTGCTGTCCATCGAGGCCCCGACGCCGATCGAGGCGCCCAGACGCTCCTGGGCCTCGGCGAGGGCGTTGGAATCGCGGGTGGTCGTGCCCTCTTCCATCAGGTTCAGCATCATCGAGTGAACGCCGAGGCTGCCGGCTTCATCGGCCGCGTAGCCGGCGTCGAAGTCGATGGCGACGCGGGTCACCGGCACGGTCGTCGACTGTGCATAGACCACCTCGATGCCGTTGGAGAGCGTCGCGCGCTGGACGTCCGGGAAGTCGATGTTGGAGACGTCGCCGATGGTCGGCATCGGGTCGCGGGCAACGCGCTGGATCTCGGCAGCCGGAACCGGGGTGGCACCGGATGGCGCCGCTGCAGCCTCGACATAGGCCTCACGCTCGCCGGGCTCGACGATCTGGCTGTAGACGGGGCGGCTCAGCCATTTCTGCATGGCCGCCTGGACCTGGGCCGGGGTCACGGCCGCATAGGCGGCGAGCTCCTTCTTGTAGAAATCCGGATCGTTCGAATACAGCAGGCCTTCGGCCAGGGCATTGGCCTTGCCGTTGACCTGTTCCAGCCCCTGAATGCGGCGGGCAGCATATTGCGTCACAACCCGATCGATCTCGTCCTGGGTTGGCCCGTTGGCCATCAGGTCGGCGAGGACGGCATCCATCCTGGCCGCAACCGCTGCGGCATCACCGCCCGGCTTCACGCTGGCCGAATAGCTGAAGAAGCCGACCCGCTGGAAGTTGGAGGAATCGGCGCTGACGTTCGACGCGGTCTGGTCGCCACGGACCAGGGCGTTGTCGAGGCGCGACGAGGCCAGCCCGCCCAGGATCGAGGCCCCGACTGCCAGGGGCACGGCGTCCGGATCGTTGAGACCGGGCACGGTCCAAGCCCGGCTGATGCGGGTCTGGGCAACGCGGTCCTTCAGAACGTCCTGAACCGGGGCTGCCAGTGTGGGAATGTCGGCCTCGGCAGGCGTGTTGACGGGACCGCGCGCGATGGACCCGAAATACTTGTTCATCAGGGTGCGGGCGGTCGGTTCGTCGATATCGCCCGACAGGACCACGATCGCATTGTTGGGGCCGTACTTTTCACGGAACCAGTTGCGCACGGTCTCGAGGCTGGCGGCATCGAGGTCGGCCATCGAACCGATGGTCGAATGGCGATACGGGTGGCCGACGGGGAACAGCGCTTCCTGCTGGGCATAGGAGCTGAGGCCGTAGGGCTGGTTGTCGCGCTGGCGCTTTTCGTTCTGGACGACGCCCCGCTGCAGATCGAGCACTTCCTGCCCGACCTGACCCAGCAGGTAGCCCATGCGGTCACTCTCGAGGAACAGGGTCTGTTCCAGGGCGGGGACCGGCACGGTCTGGAAATAGTTGGTGCGGTCGAACCAGGTCGTGCCGTTCAGGCCCGTGGCCCCGGCGGCGCTCAGAGCCTGGATATGGCTGGTTGGCGAGTTTTCGGATCCGCCGAACATCAGGTGTTCGAACAGGTGAGCAAAACCGGTCGAGCCTGCGGGCTCGTCCTTGGAGCCGACGTTGTACCAGACAGACACCGCCACGACCGGTGCCTTGCGGTCGGTATGGACGATGACCCTCAGGCCGTTGTCGAGCTCGAACTGGGTCCAGGGAATGTCGACACGCGCGACCAGCTCCGACACCGGGGCACCCTGCAGGGGCGCCGCCTGAACGGCGGTAATGGCGGCGGGAGCGCCCTCGGTCGCCGGGCTGAAGGCCCAGACGGTCGACGCAGGCGAAATGACGGCAATGACGGCGGCAAGCGATACGAGACGGCGACGCATGAAAAAACTTCCCTGTTCCGGATAGGACCCGGCGGACCATAACGACGGTGTGACGGCACGCAATGTTCCGGCCTCGAACATGACCAAAGAGTCATGAATCCGAAACGACCCTCGAAATCTCGAGACAGGGACCGGGCCTAGTCCCGGCCCAGCAGGCGCGCCGCGACCATGATCTGGGGCAGGGCACCCCAGAACAACCAGACCGCCACAACCAGGGCAGCGGCAGCGTCCAGCCCCGGCGCATTCAGGAGGGCGCCGGCTGTCACACCCAGCAGGACGACAAAGGTCGACACAAGATCGGATGATGACTGGGCGTCCCTGCCAGCGGGCCCGCCCGTGCGAGCCCTGGCTGCGGCCAGAGCCGCCGTTATGCCGAGGCTGACGCCGATGGCCCCGACCGCCCACCATCCGCCGCCGACGGGACGGGGCTCGAAAATCCCCACCAGGGCGATCACACCGACAATCATGGCGGCAGACATGGCCATGCCGGACTGGACCAGACGTTCGATGGCCTCGGCGACGTCGTCATCGACCGTGGGGAGCATCGCCCGCCACCTTGGCATCAAGAGGTTGGTCCCGGCTGCCACCATGGCGAGACACGAGGTGACCACGGCGGCAAGGGCAGAGACCGAGCCTGAGGCACCCAGTGCGAAGGCCTTCAACGCCACAAGGCCAGCCAGAACCAGAAGCATAATTCTGCTATCCCGCGCGTGCGACGTGACGGCATCCGGCGTTGGTAATGGAGGGAGCGTCATCGACCCTGTTCTCGCCCAAACAGCACGGCTTAACAATGGCACGAGCGCCGGTGCGACGTCAGGTGAAGCGGCTTTAACATCGTTATTGTCAAGGTCATTATGGATGTTAGTGCACGGGTCATCTAACTTGGTTATGCAAACGATTGAGGCCAGCCAACCGGCCTGTTAACAGGTCCCCGATGCCGCAATCCCCGACGCACTGGATCGATCGAGACGAAGCGCTGGCCCGTCTTGGGGTCAAGAGCCAGACGCTCTATGCCTATGTCAGTCGTCGCCGGATTGCAGCGCGCCCGGATCCCAAGAACCCGCGTCGGAGCCTGTATTCCGCCGAGGATATTGCTCGTCTGACGGGAACGGATCCCAACGATATCTCGGGGGTCCTGCTCGCTCCGGAAGGCCTTCCGGGCCGGATGATGACCCTGTCCTCGCACCTGACGACAGCCATCGACGGCCGCCTTTTCTATCGCGGACAGGACGTGGTCGAATGGTCACAGACGGCGACCCTCGAGGATACGGCCGGATTGATCTGGGACGCGCAGGGCGTTCAGCTGTTCCAGGGCCTTGGCCCAAGACTCGACATCCAACCGGGGCTGACTGCGCGCGCACGCCTGTTCGCGGCCATCGGACGAAGGGCCCAGGAGGACCGGGGTGGCACAGCGTCCTGTGCCGAGACCGAACGCCTGGCCCTTGCGGCTTCCGCCCTCAACGAGGGCATAGACGCGATTGCCGGTCTTGGCCCGAGGCTGCATTTTCACCAGCGGCTCGGTCGGGCCTGGAAAGTGCTGGAACGCGAGCAGCACGCCCTGCGTCGGGTGCTTGTGCTCGTCGCCGACCATCAACTGGATGCTGCAGCTCTAGCGACCCGTGTGGCGACGGGCGGTGGTGCTTCCCCGGCGGCCGCCGCCATGGCCGGCCTGGTCACCCTTGTCCACGGAACGGCAGCCAGCGAGATCGAGCGGAGCATTGCCCATGTCCAGTCGGCCAGACGGGATCCGATCGGCGCGGCGCGCCAGCGTCTCGAAGCGATCGGCATGGTCCCCGGTTTTGGAGATGCGCTCTGGCCGGACGGCGATCCCCGGGCGCAGGAGCTGATCACCCAGGTGGGACTGCCCGCCGACCTGATGGCTGTGGTCGAGGAGGGGCAACGCGTTTCCGGACAATCCCCGACGCTGGCCCTCGCCCTCGCGCTCGTGGCCAGGAAGCTCGACCTGCCGCGCGAAGGTGCCGTCGATCTGTATCTGATCGGCCGCCTCGTCGGCCTGCTCGGGCATGCGCTGGATCAGGCATCGAACGGCTCGCCTATTACCGCGCGCTTGCGCTATGTCGGACTTCTGCCCGGCGCGAACTGACTCGCAGGCGGCATCGGTACAGGTTGCGTAATGTCGGATTGGCTTGCCGCCATCATCCTGGGTCTGGTCGAGGGGCTGACGGAGTTCATCCCCGTGTCCTCTACGGGTCACATCCTGCTGCTTGGCCACTTCCTCGGCTTCGAGAGCGAAGGAAAGACCTTCGAGATCGTCATCCAGCTCGGCGCCATCCTGGCCATCATCAGCCTCTATTTCCAGCGCCTGTGGGCCCTGGCGACACGGTGGCCGCATGACCCGAAGGCGCGCTACTTCATCGTCGGCGTCGTGCTGGCCTTTCTGCCAGCGGCGTTCGCCGGTGTGTTCCTGTACGACTTCATCAAGGCCGTCCTGTTCGAGACGCCGGTCGTGATCTGTATCGCCCTGATCGTCGGCGGCGTGCTGCTTCTGCTGCTGGACCGGATGAAGCGGGTGCCGCGCTATCTGGACGTCAACACCTATCCAATGCGGGTCTATGGCCTAATCGGCCTGTTCCAGTGTCTGGCCCTTCTGCCCGGCGTGTCGCGGTCGGGGGCCACGATCGCGGGCGGACTTCTGCTGGGCACGGACAAGCGGTCCGCGGCAGAGTTCACCTTCTTTCTTGCCCTCCCCACCATGGGGGGCGCGGTGGCCTACGATCTGTTCAAGAGCCGCAACGACCTTGATTTCACGGACGTAGGCCTGATTGCGGTCGGGTTTGCCGTTGCTTTTGTGACGGCCCTGTTCGTGGTGCGGTTCCTGCTGGATTTCGTCGGCCGTCACGGGTTTGCCCCCTTCGCGTGGTGGCGGATCGCCGTGGGCACGCTGGGGCTGGTGTTCTTGCTGGGGCCCTTCTGAGGCGTGACGCGGCCGTTGCGACGGCCTAAACGGGGGCCGGGAGACACCATATGAAAACGACGCCAGACAGCGCGCCCTACCAGTCCGGTTTTGCCAATCATTTCGCGACCGAAGCTGTGGCCGGGGCGCTGCCGGTGGGCCAGAACTCACCGCAGAAGACCCCGATGGGACTGTATGCCGAGCAGCTTTCGGGAACCGCCTTCACCGCGCCCAGGACCGAGAACCGGCGCAGCTGGCTGTATCGCCTGAGACCGTCCGCCCAGCACCCGGCCTATGTGCCCTTCGATCAGGGGCGGCTGCGATCGGGACCCTTCACCGATGCGCCGCCCAGTCCCAACCGGATGCGCTGGGATCCATTGCCGGTCCCCGAGACACCGACCGACTGGGTCGAGGGCCTGGTCACCTATGGCGGCAATGGCGATCCGGAAACCCAGGGCGGGGCGGGCATCCACCTGTATGCCGCCAACCGGTCGATGGTGGATCGCGTCTTCTATTGCGCCGATGGCGAGCTGCTGATCGTGCCCCAGTCAGGCCAGCAGCGGTTCGTGACCGAGATGGGCCGGATCGAGGCCGGACCGGGCCATGTGGTCGTCATTCCGCGCGGGGTGCGCTTCCGCGTCGAGGTCGACGGGCCGGTGCGCGGCTATGTCTGCGAAAACTATGGCGCGCCCTTCCGTCTGCCGGACCTGGGTCCGATCGGGGCCAATGGCCTGGCCAATCCCCGCGACTTTGAGACCCCGGTCGCGGCCTTCGAGGACATCGATCGCCCGACCCAGTGCGTTCAGAAATTCGCCGGCCGGCTGTGGGTGACGACCTTTGCCCATTCCCCGCTGGACGTCGTGGCCTGGCATGGGAACAATGCGCCCTATCGCTATGACACGGCGCGATTCAATACGATCAATACCGTCAGCTTCGACCATCCGGACCCGTCGATCTTCACGGTTCTGACCTCGCCCAGCGACACGCCGGGCACGGCCAACATCGATTTCGTGATCTTTCCGCCGCGCTGGATGGTGGCCGAGCACACCTTCAGGCCGCCGTGGTTCCATCGCAATGTCATGAGTGAGTTCATGGGGCTGGTGACGGGGGCCTATGACGCCAAGGAGGGCGGTTTCGCGCCAGGTGGAGCCTCGCTGCACAATTGCATGAGTGGTCACGGCCCCGACCAGGCCTCCTATGACAAGGCCGTGGCTGCCGATCTGAAGCCGCACAAGCTAACGGATACGCTCGCGTTCATGTTCGAGACCCGATTCCCGATCCGGACCACGCAATGGGCGCAAACCACGCCGACCATGCAGCTCGACTATGACGACGTCTGGACGGGCTTCGCCAAGGGCGACGTCTCTCAACCGAAAGCGTGACCATGCGTATCCTGATCCCTGTTCTTGCCCTCATGGCCGCTGCCTGTACGCCGATGCCCGGTACCGTCGCCGATCCGGCCAAGCCCGTGCAAAGCGCCGAGGCCGGAGCCTGCGCAGCCCGTGGTGGGACGCTCAGGCCCGTCGGCCGGATGCAGTCGATGCAGTGTATCGTGTCCTATGCGGACGCCGGCAAACGCTGCACCGACGGCGATCAGTGCGAGGGAGATTGCCGGGTCGAAGGCAACACCGGCATTGCCGAAGGCGGAACCGTCACGGCCGGCGTCTGTCAGGTCGACAGCAACCGGTTCGGCTGTTTCACCACGGTTAAGAATGGCCGGGCCGAAGCGACCCTCTGCGTCGACTGATCGCGACGCATCCCGATGGCCCGTGCTAGCGTCTCTCAGCCATGACCCTGACCGAAATCCTGACCCTGCTGGCCCTGAACCTTGGCCTGATCGTCGTCGTGATGCTTGTGCTGTGGACGCTGTCCCTGCGCCTCAAGGACGTCAGCTTCATCGACGGGGTCTGGCCGCTGGGCATGCTGATGCTGGCCCTGGCAACCTTTCCCCGGACGGAAGGCGATCCGACCCGCAAATGGCTGTTGCTCTGGCTGTGTGCCGTATGGGCGATCCGTCTGGCCTGGCATCTGCTGAAACGCTGGCGCGCGCACGGTGCGGACGGTCGATACACGCAGATCGTCGAGGATCAGGAACGCAAGTCCGGCTGGAGCTTTGCCAAGACCGGCCTGCTGATCGTCTTCCTGCCGCAGGCCTTCTTCGCCTGGCTGAACTCGCTGCCGGTCCAGCTGGGTCAGGTCGCGACAGCTGGGCCGATCGGCTGGATCGGCTGGACGGGTGCGGTGATCGTCGTGATCGGCATCGGCTTCGAGAGTATCGGCGATGCCCAGCTTGCAGCGTTCAAGAAGGACCCGAAGAACAAGGGTCAGGTCATGGACACCGGCCTGTGGCGCTATACCCGCCACCCCAACTATTTCGGTGATGCCTGCGTCTGGTGGGGGTTGTGGCTGATCGCGGCCGAGACGGGATGGGTGGGCATCGCGTCTATTGCCGGGCCGATCTTCCTGACGGTGACCCTGACCAAATGGTCGGGCATCGGCATGACCGAAAAGGCGACGGCAAAGACCAAGCCGGGCTATGCGGACTATATCCGGCGGACCAGCGCCTTCATTCCGATGCCCCCCAAGAAGGGCTGACAGCGTCCATATTCGTCAAACGAAAACCCCCGCCGGCGTACCGACGGGGGTCTGACGTGTCTGAAGGATCAACGGCGGGTCATGACTGCCGCCGTGTCACGCCATTAGTTGGGCGTGTTTGCCGTGGTCATGCCACCGTCACGGTTGCCGGCAGCCGCTTCAACGGCATCGGCCTGTTCGTCGGCGGTTTCCTGAACGGCATCAGCCTGGGCGTTCAGCGCATTCTCGGCAGCGTCGGTAGGGGCTGCGTCCGCTGCGTTCTCGAGCTGGGTGGCCTCGACATTGGCTGCCGCTTCAATGGCGTCGGCCTGTGCGCCGGCTTCCTTTTCGGCCGCGTTTTCGCAGGCTGCGAGGCCAGCGACAGCGAAGGTGGCGACGGCGGCGATCATCAGTTTACGCATGGAACAATCCTCGTTGGTTGAGCCGACAAAACGCCGCACCTCACGAAGGGTTCACACTGTCGTGAACATTTTTCCGGCTCGCTCAAGTTGAGACGGCGAAGGCCACACGCGCCGCGCCCAGGAGCGCTGCGTGCTTGTGCGTGATCACCTGTGTCGGGATCTCGGCCATATAGTCCTTGAAGCGACCCTTGCGCTCGAACCGTTGACGGAAGGGGCTGGCCTTCAGAAACGGCAGGATCCGCGGCGCGATGCCCCCCGCGATATAGACACCGCCTCTTGCGCCGGTGGTCAGGGCAATGTCCCCGGCCACGGCGCCCAGGATGGCGCAGAACCGGGCCAGGGTCGCACCGCAGGGACTGTTTGGATCGGCCATGGCGGTGGTCGTGATCTCGGCCGGGTCGTCGATATGGGTCTCGCGTCCGTCGATCTCGGCCAGTGCCCGGTGCATGTTCAGAAGCCCGGGACCACAGATCAGCCGCTCGATCGACACCCGGTCATAACGACGCCGCAGGATCCGCAGGATCTCGTCCTCGATCGGGTCGCCCGGCGGGAAACAGGCGTGGCCGCCTTCGGACGGCATGGCGATTTCGTCGCCCCGGGAATTGCGCACCAGGGCCGAGACCCCGAAACCGGTGCCCGGTCCCAAAACGGCGATCGTGGCATGGGGATCGCCTTCAGCCGGTCCTCCGAGATGTTCGAGACTGTCGGCCGGCACGACGGGCGCGCCCCAGGCCAGGGCCTCGAAATCATTGATCAGACGCACGGGGTTCAGTCCCAGGGTTGCGAGTTCGGTCTCCGAAACGGCCCAGGGCGAGTTGGTCAGGTCGATCGCCCCGTCCTCGACCGGCCCGGCCACGGCAATGACTCCGCCGGTCGGCTTGACCTCGCAGCCATCGATGAAGGCGGCCACGCCTTCGAGGAAGGTCGGATACTGGGACGCCGGAAAGCTGTCGTGATGCTCCAGAACCGGCTTGCCCTCGACCATGTGCGCCAGGGCGAAGCGGGCATTGGTGCCACCGACGTCACCGACCAGCAGGGTCTTGTCCCAGGTGATACCCATTTATTCTCCCTCCCCGGAGAAGCAGACGGAGGCGCCCTCTTCTGCGGAGGTGACCCCCTTTCGAAAAAGCGAAAACAGTTCGCGGCCATAGCCCCAGGAATCCGATGCGGCATGCGCCGGCGTTCGAAGGGCCCTTGGCCGTGTGGCCAGGTCGATCCCGACGGCTTCCATCTGGCCGGTCTCGGCATCCACGCGCACGATGTCACCATCCTGAACATGGGCCAGCGGGCCGCCATCCAGAGCCTCCGGGCTGACATGGATCGCCGCCGCCGTCTTGCCGGACGCGCCGGACATCCGCCCGTCTGTGACCAGCGCCACCTTGAAGCCGCGATCCAGCAGGACGGACATCAGAGGGGACAGGGAGTGAAGCTCCGGCATGCCATTGGCCTTGGGCCCCTGGAACCGCAGCACGATGACCACGTCGCGATCCAGCTGCCCGGCCTTGAACGCGGCCTGGACGTCTTCCTGGGTCTCGAAGACGGCGCAGGGGGCTTCGACGACCCGGTGCTCCGGCTTGACCGCCGACACCTTGATGACCGCCCGGCCCAGGTTGCCCTTGACCAGCCTCAGTCCGCCATCCTTCTGGAACGGGTCAGAGGCGGGACGCAGGATGTCCGTGTCCAGACTGTCCCGGACACCGTCGCGCCAGACCAGTTCGCCGTCGATCATGGCGGGTTCGCGGAAATAGGCATCGATCCCCTTGCCCATGACCGTCGTGACGTCGGAATGGATGTGGCCGCCGAGGGCCAGTTCGCGGGCCACGAAAGCGACGCCGCCTGCGGCCTGAAAGGCATTCACGTCTGCCGAACCGTTCGGATAGACCCGGGCCAGCAGCGGGGTCACGGCCGACAGTTCGTCCATGTCGGTCCAGTCGATCAGCACGCCGGCGGCCCGCGCCATGGCCACCAGATGGATGGCATGGTTGGTCGATCCGCCGGTGGCCAGCAGGGCGACGATGCCGTTGACGATCGACTTCTCGTCGATGACATCGGCCATTCGGCTTTCCCCCGAGGCGGCCAGTTCCACGGCGCGGTGGCCGGTCGCGGCCGTCAGGGCGTCGCGCAGGCCGGTCTCGGGATGGACGAACGCGGTCGAGGGCAGGTGCAGGCCCATCAGCTCCATCATCATCTGGTTGGAGTTGGCGGTGCCATAAAAGGTGCAGGTGCCGGGCGAGTGGTAGGAGCCGACCTCGCTCTCCAGCAGGGTCTGGCGGTCCACCTTGCCCTGGGCATACTCGGCCCGGACGCGGGCCTTCTCCGCATTCGGAATACCCGAGGGCATGGGACCGGCGGGGGCGAAGATCACCGGCAGATGCCCGAACGCCAGGGCCCCCATGAACAGGCCGGGCACGATCTTGTCGCAGACTCCCAGCATGACCGCAGCATCAAAGGCGTCATGCGTCAGCGCAACGCCGGTCGACATGGCGATGACGTCGCGGCTGAACAGCGACAGCTCCATGCCCGGACGGCCCTGGGTAACTCCGTCGCACATGGCGGGTGTGCCACCGGCGACTTGCGCCGTGGCCCCCAGCGACCGGGCGGCCTGGCGGATGATCTCGGGGAAGCGCTCGAACGGCTGATGGGCCGACAGCATGTCGTTATAGGCGGTGACGATGCCGACATTGGGCACGGTCCCGCCCATCATGGTCAGCTTGTCGGCGATCGTCTGGCCCGCAAAGGCATGGGCCCAGTTGGCGCAGGACAGTTTGGCCCGTGCCACGCCGCTGTCGCGAGCGTGGTCCATGCGGCGCAGATAGTCGGTACGTGTGACGCGGCTGCGCGCGATGATCCGGGCGGTGACGGCGGCAACGGCGGGGTTCAGGGTCGGCATCAGTTAGCCTCCGTCCAGAGGACGTCTAGCGGAACGGCGTGGGCCAGCAGGGCGGCGATCGGCTGCATGCGGGGGTCACCCCCGGCCTCGCGCTCATAGACCTCGCGCTTGGTTCGCCCCTTCAGGGCCAGGATCACGCGACCGGCCTGCATCAGATAGGGCAGGTTCATGCTCAGCCGCTCGATCGTCGGAGCGGCCCCGTCGCGCCCGGGCGGAACGCCAAGGACGGTCGGCTTGAGGACCGGTGTCAGCAGGGTCTTCAGGGTCGGACTCCCCGGGAACATCGAGCAGATGTGGCCGTCCTCGCCCATGCCCAGCAAGACCGTATCCAGTCGTCCGCCTGCGGATGACAGGTCCGCGGCGGCCTCGGCTGCGGCGCGGTCGACGGTCACGGCGGGGCGATACAATGGAATGAACTGTGCCGCTGCCGCCGGGCCCTGCAACAGGACGTCGCGGATCAGCCGGGCGTTCGAGTCCGGTGAGGTTTCCGGAACATAGCGCTCGTCGATCAGGGTGACGGCAATGCGGGACCAGTCGAGATCGGACCGGGACAGCCGCTCGTAGACGGGTGCGGGTGTCGATCCTCCGGGACCGGCGAACAGGGCCTTGCCCCGTGCGGACACGGCACCGGCCAGGTCGGAAGCCAGCCGGTCCGCACAGGCATCGGCCCAGTCGTCGACCGTGGCGAAGGTCTCGATCTCAGGCATCGGTCGTGTTCCAGTCCCGCCCGGTCCGGGCCAGCAGCATGTCCGCTTCGTCCGGTCCCCAAGACCCTGGCGCATAGTCGTGGGGTTTGGTCCCTGCATCGGCCCAGGCCTGGGACACCTGATCGACCCATTCCCACGCCTTCTCGGCCTCGTCGCGGCGGACGAAGAGCGTCGAATCGCCCGCCATGGCGTCCAGCAGCAACCGCTCGTAGGCGATGCGGCGGCGTGGCGGCCGGGCGTCCTTCCCGCCAACGCCCCAGGACAGGGACATCTGGATCGGCTGCAGCTGCATCCGCTGGTCGAGGCCCGGCCGCTTGTTCATCACCGACAGGCTGATGTCCTCCTCGGGCTGCAGCTCGATCACCATGCGGTTGGCCTGCACGTCGCCGCGGTCATCGTGGCCGAAGATCGAGTGCGGCACAGGCTTGAACTGGATCACGATCTCGGTCCGCTTTTCCGCCAGACGCTTTCCGGTGCGCATGAAGAACGGCACGCCGGCCCAGCGCCAGTTGTCGATGTCGGCGCGGATGGCGACGAAGGTCTCGGTGTCCGAATCCAGCCCGCGCTCCTCGTCATAACTGGGTACCGGCTTGCCGCCCGAGGTCCCCGATTCATACTGGCCACGCACCGTCACCCGTTCGGCGTCCTCGTGCGTGATGGGACGCAGCGAGCGCAGCACCTTGACCTTTTCGTTGCGGACCGAGTCGGCATCGAGGTCCGACGGCGGCTCCATGGCCACAAGGCACAGCAGCTGGAGCATGTGGTTCTGGAGCATGTCTCGCAGGGCTCCATATTCATCGTAGTAGGGCCAGCGATCGCCGACCCCGACGGTTTCACCCACCGTGATCTGTACGTGGTCGATGGACAGATTGTTCCACAGCGGCTCGAAGATGGTGTTGCCGAACCGCAGGGCCAGAAGGTTCTGGACCGTCTCCTTGCCCAGATAGTGGTCGATGCGGAACACCTGGGCCTCGGAGAAGGCGTCGGCGACGGCGTCATCGATGGCGCGGAAACTCTCGAGGTCGCGACCGACCGGTTTTTCCAGCACGACCCGGTCTTCGGGCTCGGCCAGGCCGGCTGCGCGCATGGCCGTGACGATCCGGGCATACAGGGACGGCGAGACCGCGAGGAAGGATGTCACCGACCCCTGTCCGACCTTGTCGCGCAAGGGCTTCAGGCTCTCGGCGCTGGTTGCGTCCACGGCCATATAGTCAAGCCGCGCCTCCATCCGGGCCCAGACCGTCTCGTCCCAGGCCTTGTCGGCGCGGGCCTTGGCCTCGACCGACTGGCGAACGCGGGCGATGTATTCGGCCGGAGTCTCCTCGGACCGGGCCGCGCCGATGATTTTGAGTCCTTCGGGCAGCAGGCCGTCGTGGTCGAGGAAATACAGCGACGGAAGGAGCATCCGCATGGCCAGGTCACCGCCACCGCCGAACAACACCAGAGCCGTCATGGCTGCTCCTATTTCCGTCTAGTCGGGCATGGCCCCTGAACCGTCCGTGTCTTTGGCCGGTTGCGCCCGCCGGGCCAACACATCCAGCACGTCCTGAAACACCATGTGACGCGAACGCAGCAGGACCAGCAAGTGATAGACGAGGTCGGCGGCCTCCGAGGCCACCTCCTCGTCCGGACCTGCGGCACCGGCCAGCGCCGTTTCGACCCCCTCCTCGCCGACCTTCTGCGCGGCTCGCTTGGGGCCCTGGGCCATCAGGCGGGCCGTCCAGCTGGTCTCTGGATCAGCGGCGGCGCGTTCGGCAATGGTCCGCTCCAGAGCCGCGATTCGCCCGACGCCCGGCGAAGTCTCGGTGCCGAAACAGCTGGTGGTCCCCAGATGGCAGGCCGGTCCCATCGGCCGGACGGCCAGCACCAGCGCATCGCCGTCGCAGTCGGGCGTGATCGACACGACCGTCAGCCGGTTGCCCGAGGTCTCGCCCTTGCGCCAGCGCCCGCCGCGGGACCGCGAGAAGAAGGTCGCCTCGCCGCTGGCAATGGTCTCGTCCAGCGCGGCGCGGTCCATATAGGCCAGGGTCAGCACCTGAAGGGTGTCCGCGTCCTGCACGATGGCCGGGATCAGGCCGTTGCCCTTGGCAAAATCGAGCGTGTCGGGATTGATCATGTCAGTATCCGCTCATCCCGGCGAAAGCCGGGACCCAGTCCTTGTGTGAATCAGCCTGCGCAGGATCGGCAGCAATGCGAGCCCCGACCTTGAAGAGCGCCCAAGGCGCTGGGTCCCGGCTTTCGCCGGGATGAGTGGAGAGAGAGGTCATGATCTCATCTCCACGCCGGATGCGGCCAGTGATGCCTTGAGGTCCGGAATCCGGATGGCTCCGGTGTGGAACACGCTGGCGGCCAGCGCGCCCGAGACATTGGCCCGGTCGAACACGTCGAGGAAATGGGAGACCGCGCCGGCTCCGCCGGAAGCGATCAGAGGAATGGTCAGCCGGGACCGCGCCTCGGACAGCTGGGCCGTGTCATAACCCGCGCGGACACCGTCCTGATCGATGCAATTCAGCACGATCTCTCCGGCCCCGAGCGCCTGTGCCTCGACCAGCCAGTCCAGTGTCCGCCGGCCGGCCAGCCGCCGGGCATTGGGATCTCCGGTATATTTGTGGACGACATACTCCCCGTCCTCGCGCCGGGAATCGACCCCGACGACGACACACTGACTCCCTAACCGGTCAGCCATTTCGGTGATCAGTTCCGGTCGCTCCAGCGCGGGTGAGTTGATCGAGACCTTGTCGGCCCCGTTGTCGAGACAGGCGGCGGCCTGGTCCACCGTCCGGATCCCGCCGGCCACGCAGAAGGGGATGTCCAGCAGCCGCGCGATCGATCGCACCCAGCCATAGTCCAGCGTCCGGCCCTCGGGCGAGGCGGTGATGTCGTAGAAGACCAGCTCGTCCGCACCCTCGTCGCGATAGCGCGCGGCCAGTTCGGCGGCGTCGCCCATGTCTGTGTGGCCCTCGAAGCGCACGCCCTTCACGACCCGTCCGTCCTTGACGTCCAGGCAGGGGATGATGCGGCGGGCGGTCATGCCTGCAGGGCCTGTTCCAGGGTGAACCGGCCTTCGTAAAGCGCCCGGCCCACAATGGCTCCGTCGGCCCCCATGGCTTTCAGGGCCACCAGATCCTCGAGCGACGACACCCCGCCCGAGGCCTGCAGCTGCAGGTCCGGGCGACGTTGCTTCACCTCGGCAAGCAGGTCCAGGTTCGGTCCGGTCAGGGCCCCGTCACGGCCCACATCGGTGACCAGGATGTGCTGCAGCGATCCGGCCGGATATCGATCCAGCGCGGCCCACAGGTCGAGCCCGGCGGCTTCGGTCCAGCCCTTGAGCGAAGGCGTCGGCACGCCGTCTTCCCCCACGCGAACGTCGAACGCCAGGGTCAGGGCCTCGGGCCCGAACCGCGCCAGCCAGTCGGCCACGAGGTCAGGCTTCGTCACGGCCAGCGATCCGACGACAACCCGGGTCACCCCGGCGGCCAGCAGCCGCTCGACATCCTCGACGGCTCGGACCCCGCCGCCGGACTGGATGCGGACACCGCCGTTCCGGGCCAGTTCGCCGATCAGCCCGTGCTGGACCGCGCCCCCGGCCTCGGCCCCGTCCAGATCGACGATATGGACCCACGCTGCGCCGGCCCCGGCAAAGGCCGCAAGCCGCGCGGACGGATCGGTATCGTATTCGGTGACCTGGTCGAAACGGCCGTGCATCAGTCGGACACAGACGCCGGCACGCAGGTCGATGGCGGGGTAAAGGATCATATGCTCAGGCTCAGAAAATTCTGCAGGATGCGCGCCCCGGCCCGGGCCGAGCGTTCGGGATGGAACTGGCAGCCCCAGCGGTTGCCGGTCCGCACCATGGCGGGGACCTCGGTCCCGTAGTCGGCGCAGGCGATTGTGGCGTCCGTGTCCGGACAGACGAAGCTGTGCACGAAATAGGCATAGGCACCCGGCGACACGCCTTCGAGGATCGGATCGTCCTTGAGCCCTTCCAGCTTCGTCCAGCCCATGTGCGGCACGGGTCGGTCCGGACCGACGTCCAGACGCCGGACCTCGCCCGGGATGAAGCCCAGCATCGTCGCCCCGCCGTTCTCCTCCGACGTTTCGAACAGAAGCTGCTGGCCGAGGCAAAGCCCGATCAGGGGGCGTTCGAAACCCTTGATGATGTCGGTCAGGCCGAGGTCGGCCATGCGCGCCATGGCATAGCCTGCCGCGCCGACGCCTGGCAGCACCAGACGCTCGGCATCGGCAATCACCGCAGGATCGGCGGTGATGACGGCCTCGGCCCCCAGCCGTTCCAGGGCGAACTGGACGGAGGCCGTATTGCCCGCACCCAGATGGACGATGGCAACGGTCACAGCACGCCCTTGGTGCTGGGCACCACATCGCCCTCGACGCGGATGGCCTGGCGCAGGGCCCGGCCGAAGCCCTTGTAGACAGCCTCGGTCTTGTGGTGGTCGTCGGCGCCGGTCACCGAAATGTGGATCGCGGCCCCGAGGTGTTCGGCCAGCGAGCGGAAGACATGCGCCGTCAGGTCGGTGCGATAGTCGCCGATGAACGGGGTGTCGAAATGGCCCTCGAACACGGGATAGGGACGGCCCGACAGGTCGATCGACACCGTGGCATTGGCCTCGTCCATGGGCAGGACAAAGCCGTAGCGACCGATACCCCGCCGTTCGCCCAGCGCCTGTTTCAGGGCCTGGCCAAGCGCGATGGCGCTGTCCTCGATCGTGTGGTGGGGATCGGTGTGCAAGTCGCCCTCGCACTGCAGGCGCAGGCTGAAGCCGCCGTGGGCCGCGACCTGTTCCAGCATGTGATCGAAGAAGCCGACGCCGGTCTCGATGCGGATCGGGCCTGCGGCATCCAGATCGACGGCGCAGACGATACGGGTCTCCTTGGTGTCGCGGACGGCCTGTCCGGTGCGGTGGGCCTTGGCCCGCGGTGCCGCCGCTCCCAGTGCGGCCAGCATCCGGTCATTGACCTCGGCCCGGATGGACACGGGCAGCCGCAGCCGGTCACCCGACACGTCGGATGCCAGACCCCAGGTGCCGAGCGCCGTTCGCGCTGCGGCCATGTCGGATGGCCGTGCCATGATGATGGGGCCGACCCCGGCCTCGATCGTCATGATCCGCTCCAATTCCCGGACCAGCCGTGCCCGCTCGGTCCTGACCATGGCGATCCGTTCGGCGGTCTCGATCATGCGGGACGGGTCCAGCGCCTGCTGCGCCAGCCGCAGGACGGGCTCGGGGATGGCATAGGGCTCCAGCACCGAGGCCAGTCGCGCCAGCGTGCCGGGTTGCGCGATGGCTGCGCCGACGCGGGCCCCGGCCAGCCCATAGGCCAGCGACAGGCTGCGCAGCACGACCAGATTGGCATGGTCATCGATGACGGTGGCGGCCGAGGTGGTTTCCGCGAACTCGATCAGTCCCTCGTCCACGACCAGCAGGGCCGGTGCGACCCGTGCGGCCATTTCGGCGACGGCCTCGGGCGAGCCGAGGGCCCGGATGACGACGGCTCCGGCTTCGGTCCTGGCGCCGGAGCGAGCATAGATGGCAGCCAGACCGGTATAGGGTTCCGCGTCCGGGGCCTGAACCGAAAGGCCGTCGCGCGCCACGAGTCGCCAGACCAGCTCCAGCCCGTGAGTCAGGCCGCGGACCGGCAACACGGTCCCGGGTGAGACGGCATAGATGGCGGCCATGCGGCTGGAGAGGGTGGCCGGATCCGAGGGATACCGGTCCAGGCCTTCGCCACCGGAGACGAGCGGAGGATAGGGGGCAGGCAGGGTCATTGAACGGCTTCCGCACGCAGGTCGGCGGCCCGGGCGTGGGCCTCGAGCCCTTCCATCCGGGCCAGTCGGGCGGCGACGGGGGCCAGGGCCGCGGCTCCCTTGTCGGACACGGTCTGGACCGACATCGAGGTCATGAAGCTGGCGGTGGTGATCCCGCCCAGGGTCCGCGCCCCGCCGTCGGTCGGCAGCACATGGCTGGGCCCCGCTGCATAGTCGCCGAGGGTCTCAGCGGCATTGCGTCCGACGAAGACGGCCCCGGCCGCACGGATGGACGCCACCAGATCCGCCGCATCGACCGTCTGGATAGCAAGGTGCTCGGGTCCGTAGAGGTTCGACACCCGGCAGGCCTCCGCCATGTCCCGCACCCGGATGGCGCGCGCTTCGGCCAGCGAAGCCCGGGCGATTTCGGCGCGGGGCAGGGTCTCGAGCTGACGTTCCACCTCGGCAAGGATCTCGGTGATCGCGGTGCCACTGTCGGAGACGAGGATGACCTGGGCGTCGGCGTCGTGCTCGGCCTGGCTGAGCAGGTCGGCAGCGGCGATCTCGAAATCGGCGTCACGGTCGGCAATGACCAGCAGCTCCGATGGTCCCGCCGGCATGTCCTGCGAGGGACCACCGGGCAGGGACGAGGCATAGCGTTTGGCCTCTGCGACATAGGCGTTGCCGGGTCCGAACAGCTTGTCGCACGCCGGGATCTCGCCGTCCTCCAGGGTCACGCCGAAGGTCATGGCGGCAATGGCCTGGGCTCCACCCAGCAGCCACAGGGCTTCCAGACCGGCCTCGGCGGCGGCCAGGATCATCGCAGGGTGGGGTTCGCCCGATCGCGACGGCGGTGTCACGGCCACACGGGTCTCGACCCCTGCGACGCCCGCCGGGATGGCCAGCATCAGCAGCGAGGAAAACAGGGGTGCCGACCCGCCCGGAACGTAGAGGCCCGCGGCCCCGATCGGCCGCCAGACCAGTTTCGAGGTCACGCCCGGCGTCGTCTCGATCAGGGCCGTATCTGCGGGCAGGGTCGCCTGGTGAAAGACCCGGACATTCTCGGCGGCGATGCGCAGCGCCCGTGTATCGGCCGGGGCCAACTGGTCGCGGGCTGAAGCAACCACCTCGGGCGTGATGGCCAGCCGGCGCGGGGCGGCCCCGTCCAGCTTGATCGACCACTCCGTGACCGCGGCCCCGCCCCGCGACTGGACGTCGTCGAAGATCCTGCGCACCACGTCGGTGACCCCCTGCTCGCTGCGCCGGCTTGGGCGTGCCAGGGCTGCGCGCTGCCCGGCGGCATCGAGGGAAGACCAGTCAATCCGTTTCATCACATCATCTTTTCGATTGGCAGGACGAGGATCGCCGAGGCCCCGGCCGCCTTCAGCTTCTCGAGCGTTTCCCAGAACACGGCCTCCTGGCAAACGGCATGCACCGCCACAGCGTCATCACGCCCCATCAGCGGCATGACCGTGGGAGCGCCGGCGCCCGGAAGGATGGCAGTGATCGCATCCAGCGCGCTGCGCGGCGCATTCAGCATCACATATTTGGCCCCCTGCGAGGACACGACGCCGCTCATGCGCTCCACGATCGATTCCAGCAGATTTGCCAGGGCCGGCTCGGGCCCGGACGGCGAGCGGATCAGGACGGCCTGGCTCTCGAACACCGTCTCACGCGCATCAAGGCCGTTGGCCTCCAGCGTCGCCCCGGTCGACACCAGGTCGCAGATGGCGGAGGCGAGCTTGAGACGCGGGGCGACCTCGACGGCACCGCGCATCACGACGATATCGGCCTTGACGCCCTCGGCATCCAGATAGCGCTGCAGGATCCTGGGATACGACGTCGCGATCCGCTTGCCGTTCAGCGACATCGGCCCGGCATAGTCCAGCGTTGGCGGGACGGCGAGCTTCAGCGTGCAGCGGCCGAAGCCCAGCGGCATGACCACCTCGGCATTGGCCCCGCCGTTGCGGCCTTCCTCCAGCACATTCTCGCCGACGATCCCGAGGTCGCAGACGCCATCGGCGACGAAGGTCGGGATGTCGTCATCACGGACGCGCAGCAGGTCGATCGGATAGTTCTCGACCCGATACAGCAGGTCATTGTTGCCCTTGATGACGCGCAAGCCTGCGTCCCGCACGAGGTCGAGGCTGCGGTCGGCCAGGCGGCCGGATTTCTGGACGGCGATACGAAGCCGCCCCTGTACGGTACTCATTTTGGATCAGGCTTTCGGGGTCTGGGTCAGTTTCTGGCGGTCGAGGACAAGGCGGTAGCCGTTGTTGTCCATGTCCTTGAGGAAGCGCGCGACGCGCACGACGGTGGTAGGGCTGGCTCCGGCCTCCTGGGCGATCTCGCGATAGGACTGCAGCCGCTGATCGAGCAGCCGGGCCACGGCCCAGCGCTCGGCAAAGGCACGCAGTTCCGACGGCGTGCACAGATCCGCCATGAAGGCATCAACCTCCTCGCGGGATTGCAGACACAGCAGCGCATCATACAGGGCCAGCCGGTCATCGGCGGCCTTGTTGATCGAGGATGGCGACAGGGAGTCGGTCATGGCGCGTTCCACTATGCTGTAACAATGGAACGGTCAAGGCCTGCCTTTGGCGCAGGGCGCTAAATCGGGATGTGCCGCCTGACCGGCTTTCTCGACCGGCGATGAACCTCTATCTGATCGGCATGGCCAAGGTTCTGATCATCGGTGCGGGACATGCGGGCGGCACGGCTGCGGCACTGCTCCGGCAATACGGGTTTGCGGGCGAGATCGTCCTGGCCGGAGCGGAGGCGTCTGCGCCGTATCAGAGGCCGCCGCTGTCGAAGGCCTGGCTGAAGGGTGAAGCGGACCTCGATGGCCTGCTGCTGCGACCGCTGAGTTTCTATGCCGAACATTCCATCGACTTCCGGCCCGGCAGCCTTGCCACGGCGATCGATCGAGCCGGGCGGACGGTGACCTTTGCCGACGGCGGCGTCGAGACCTGGGATGTCCTGGTTCTGGCCACCGGGTCGCGGGCCCGGAAGCTGCCGATCCCGGGTGCGGACCGGACAGACCTGATCGAACTGCGGACGCTGGAAGATGCCGAACGGCTGAAAGGCCAGCTCGGCCCGGGGCGCCGGCTGGCCGTGGTCGGCGGCGGCTATGTCGGACTGGAGGCGGCCGCCTCCGCCCGCGCACTCGGGGCCGAGGTCGTGGTCATCGAGCGGATGGACCGGGTCCTGGCGCGCGTCGCGTCTCCGGAGCTGTCCGCCTTCTTCACCACCCTGCATGAAGGCCACGGCGTCGGCATCCGTCTGTCTGCAGAGGTCGCAGGCTTCGAGGCGGGCGGTGTCCGGCTGTCTGACGGGTCTCTGGTCGAGGCCGATGTCACGCTGGTCGGCGTCGGGGCCGTCGCAGATGACCAGCTGGCCCATGACTCGGGTCTGGCCTGCGATCGCGAACACTCTGGGGGCATCCTCGTCGACGGGTTCGCCCGCACATCCGATCCCGCGATCTTTGCCATCGGCGACGTGACCCGCCATCCGATTCCCGTCCATGGCGGGATCATGCACCGGCTGGAAAGCGTGCCCAATGCGCTGGAACAGGCCCGTCAGTGCGCCTGTGCGATCACGGACCGTCCGGCCCCAGCCCCAGAGGTGCCGTGGTTCTGGTCCGACCAGTATGACGTCAAGCTGCAGATCGCCGGCCTGCCGTTCGAGGCCGAGCGCCGCATCCTGCGTGGCAGTCCAGCGGATCGCAGCTTCGCCGTCTTCCATCTGAAGGGTGACACGATCGTCAGCGTCGAGGCCGTCAACGCCGGGCCCGAGTTCATGATGGGGCGCCAGCTGATCGCCCGGGGGACGCCCGTCGATCCCGTCGCCCTGGCCGACAAGTCCGTGTCGATGAAGGCGGTGGCAGCCGCAGCGACGCCCTAGATCAGGATGTCGAGCAGGCTTCCGGGTCGCATGTCGCGCGTCGGTGTTTCAAGCGAGGCGGCTGCCGAGGCCCGGTTCGTCGGCTCGGCGGCACGCGCAGGGACAGGCAGGGGCTGCGGCGCAACGGCCTGAACCTGATCCAGCGCCGCGCGGAAGAAGGCCGCCCGCACATCCGGAGCGGCACCCGGCTGGGGTCGCACGCCGGGCAGAAGGGGAAGATCGGGACGAATCGCATTCATGCCGACAGGGTTAATGAAACCCGTCGAGAAAGGGTTAACGCCCTGAAGACCCCGCGAGTGCGGCGGTCAGGCGGGCCACGTCGGCGTCCTCGATCAGCGGGCCGGAATGTTTGGCCACAACGATTCCATTGGCGTCGATGACGAAGCTCTCGGGCACACCCGAAACGCCGAGGTCCAGTCCGGCGCGGCCCTCGCGGTCGACCAGAACGGTCGTGAAGGGATCCCCCAGCTCATCCAGAAAGGCGCGCGTGGCCTCGGGCTCATCCTTGTAGGCGACCCCGATGACTGTGACGCCCTGGGCCTGCAGCGCCATCAGCCGGGGGTGTTCGACCCGGCAGGGCGCGCACCAGCTGGCGAAGATATTGACCACGACCGGGCCGCCGGCCGACGCAGCGACAGAGGCCAGGCTCCCGGTGGCCGGTCCGGCGACGGCATCTGTGAGAACGGGCAGGACCGTGGCCGGAATCGGTTGTCCGATGAGGGCGTCGGGCTTGAAGGCCGGATCCCGTTTCAGCGACCAGCCAATGAACAGGGCCGCCAGAGCGACCAGAACGACCAGCGGCACGACCGCAAACCAGCGGTTCATGCGTCGGGGCCTGTGCCGGGTTTTTCCGCCTCGGCCTCGAGGCGTTTCAGTTCGGCCTTCCAGCGTTTCGAGGCCGCAAGGGCCCGTGCCACCAGCCCGGCCATGACCACGGCGGTGATCGCCCAGGCGGGCCAGACGAAGGCCCCGTAAGGGCTCATGTCGAGGTCCAGCATCGTTTGTCCCTAGGCGTTCTGGGCCGCACGGGCCCGCAGGCTCATGACCCGGCGCCGGACGATCTCGGTCCGGATCGCGCTCAGCCAGATGGCCAGGAACAGCGCGCCAAACGCGGCCATCATGGTCAACAGCGGCCACAGGAAGACCGGATCCAGCGACGTTCCGCCCGCGCGCAGCAAGGAGGCGGGCTGGTGAAGGGTATTCCACCAGTCGACGGAAAATTTGACGATCGGCAGGTTGATCAGCCCGACCAGACCCAGGACGGCGGCGGCCCGCGCAGCCTTGGCCTCATCGTCTATCGCGCTGCGCAGCGCGATATAGCCGAGGTAGAACAGGAACAGCACCAGCACACTGGTCAGGCGCGCATCCCAGACCCACCAGGTTCCCCACATCGGCTGGCCCCACAGCGAGCCGGTCACAAGGGCCAGAGCCGTATAGGCCGCCCCGGGAAGGGCCGCAGCCCGAGCCGCTGCATCGGCGAGCGGATGGCGGAACACCAGGGCAAAGAAGCTCGATACGCCCAGCGCTCCATAGATCATCAGACCCAGCGAGGCGGCGGGCACATGGACGAACATGATCCGCACCGTATCGCCCTGCTGGTAGTCGCCGGGGGCGGTGAAGCTCAGCCAGGTGCCCACCACCAGCAACACGCCGGCAACGACCCAGGCGACAGGTGTCACAGGTCGGGTGAAGCGCATGAAGCGGTCGGGATTGGCAAGGCCGAACATCAGCGTGCGATTACGCGGACCAACGCCCGGCGGCAAGCGACGCCTGCGTCGCGCCCTCTGGAAACGCCGGCCGATACGGCGCATCCTGACGCCCAGAGGAGTCTTACAATGCGTAATCTGGTTCTGATCTCGACCCTGGCGCTGCTCGCAGCCTGCGCCAGCACTGGAACGGTCAACAGCTATTCTGCCGAATACGACGCCCTTGTCGCCTCATGTCGGGAGCGGGGCGGCATTCTGTCGCCGACCGGCGGCGAAAGCGGCCGACCGCAGAACGACTATGTCTGCCGGATCACCGGCCAGGCGTCGGGACGGATCGGCAGCTAGCGCTTCTTGCCCAGTTCGGCGGCGATGTCCTTGACCATGCGGCCGGCCTTGCGGTGGGCGGCGGTGATCTGGTCCCGGGTCACACCCCAGCGCTTCATCCAGTATTCGACAGCCTGACGCTCGGACAGGTCCAGCCGGTCCTTGTCGATGAAGCCTCGCTTGTCCTTCAGGCCCGCCATCAGCTGAACTCCGCTTCCAGATCGGCCAGACGCGCGGCCTGGTCCTCGGCGATGAGGGCATTCAGCATCGGATCCAGGTCGCCTTCCAGGATCTGCGGCAGGCTGTGCAGCGTCAGTCCGATGCGGTGATCGGTCACGCGTCCCTGCGGGAAATTATAGGTCCGGATCCGTTCGGAGCGGTCTCCTGAACCGACCTGCGACTTGCGGGCGTCCGAGCGGGCATTGTCCTTGGCCTGACGCTGCATGTCATGCAGTCGGACCCGCAGGTTCTTCATCGCCTTGTCCCGGTTGACGTGCTGGGATTTTTCCGAGGACGTGACCACGATGCCGGACGGGAAGTGGGTGATCCGCACGGCCGAGTCCGTCTTGTTGACGTGCTGGCCACCCGATCCGGACGCCCGGAAGGTGTCGATGCGGATATCCTTGTCCTGGATCTCGATCTCGACATCCTCGACCTCGGGCAGGACAGCCACCGTGGCCGCCGAGGTGTGGATCCGGCCCTGGGCCTCGGTGGAGGGGACGCGCTGCACCCTGTGGACGCCGCTTTCGAACTTCAGCCGCCCGAACACGCCCTCGCCCGTGACCGTGGCGATGATTTCCTTGTAGCCGCCGGCATCGCCCTCGGTGGCGCTGTCCAGCTCGACCCGCCAGCCCTGGGTCGAGGCATAGCGGCTGTACATGCGGAACAGGTCGCCGGCGAACAGCGCGGCCTCGTCTCCGCCGGTGCCGGCCCGGACTTCCAGGACGGCCGAGGCATTTTCGTCGGCATCGCGCGGGGCCAGCAGCAGGGCGACGTCGCGCTCCATGTCGGGAAGCCGGGCGTTGAGGGTCTCGAGTTCGTCGGCGACCATCGCGGCCATCTCCGGGTCCGACGTCATGGACGCCAGCTCCTCGATCTCGACCCGTGCCTTCGCCAGCGCAGCCACCGCATCGGCGACCGGCTTCATCTCGGCATGTTCCTTCGAAAGCCGCACGATCTCCTGGCCGTCCGAGGCCGCGCCCATCCGCGCCTCCACCTGATGGAAGCGGTCGAGCACCTGATCGAGCCGGGCCTGGGGCAGTCGCACGGACGGGAAACCTCTGAACGGGGACAAATCGGAAGGCCGGGAGCCTTACGCCTTGACCCGGCCTGTGTCGATGCAGGGCGTGGATGGGATCACGGATGCGCCAGTCCCCGTGATCGACCCGTCACAAGGTCGTCAGCCGGGTTTGCGGATGCGCCAGAGCGCCTAGGTTGAGTGGACGTTGAACAGGAGGGCACCATGTACGACGCGACCTTGAATACCGGACTCGATGATCGCAAACCCCACGACGAAAACGTGGCCCGGCTCTGCGCGCTCTATGACGCGCGGCTGGGCGAAAGCGATGCTGTGCTGTCCGCAGAAGGCCAGGACGAGCTGATCGCCATGGCCGGGATCTTCGATCTGGATACAGACCGGCCCGCCCAGGCCATCTGGCGTGACCTCCGGGCCGTGCTTGTGCGACAGGCTCCCGGGACGGAAGCGCGAACCTTCGTGACCGACGCGAGTAGCAGCCTGACCCTCATGGTCGTCGAGGATGACCCCGCCATGGCGCTGGAACTCACCGAAGCCCTGGCCGATGCGGGCCATCGCGTGATCGGGCCCTTCCACAATGCAGAAGCGGCTGAAGTGTCCGCAGCGCTCCATACGATCGATCTTGCCCTCCTGGACATCAATCTCTCCGGTGACGGGACGGGCGCAGACCTGGCGAGAGCCCTGCGCGACAGGTGGGGGGTACCCAGCATCTTTCTGTCTGGCGATGTCAGTGCAACCGCACAGCACGCAGCGCTCGCCCAGGGCATCGTCATCAAACCGTATGGCACCGCAGACGTCCTCGATGCCGTGGCCCGCGCCACCCGGCCGCCCGTCGAACCTTCATAGCAACGCTAAAGGACCTCGGCAGTTATTTGCGCTGCGCCGGAGCCGGGGGGCGGGCTAAGGATGGTTTTTCGAACAGGGGGCTCGATGGAAACCTTTCTGCTGTTCCTGCTGGTCGGGGTCGTAGCCCAGTCGATCGACGGTGCGCTGGGCATGGCCTATGGCGTGATCTCATCGTCGGTCCTGCTGGCGTTCGGCGTTCCGCCTGCGACCGCCTCGGCCAGCGTCCACGGTGCCGAGGTTTTCACCACTGCCGCTTCGGCAGGATCACACATCTGGCACAAGAATGTCGAATGGCGGCTGTTCATCCCGCTGGCCAGCGCCGGCGTGATCGGAGGCATCCTGGGGGCCTATGTGCTGGCGGGCATCGACGGCAGCATGATCAAGCCCTTCATCATCGCCTACCTGGCCATCATGGGTGTCTACATCCTTTGGCGGGCAGGCCATGACGTGGAGCCCAAGCGCATCCGCCCCGCCTGGATCGTCGCGCCGCTGGGCGTGGTCGGCGGCTTCTTCGACGCCATCGGTGGCGGGGGATGGGGGCCGACCGTGTCGTCCACCCTTGTCGGGGCAGGATCTGAACCGCGCCGCGCCATCGGAACCGCCAATGCAGCGGAATTCCTCGTCACGGTGGCCATCTCGGCGACGTTCGTCTGGGCCTTGGTCACGGGGCACTGGGAAGATGCCGACGCCATCCAGAACCATTTCACGGCAGTTGCCGGACTGGTGGTCGGTGGCCTGATCGCCGCCCCCTTTGCCGGACTGATCACCAAGAAGGTTCCGCGCCGGGCCCTGACCTATGGGGTCGGCGGCCTTCTGCTCTTCCTGGCCGGGTTTCAGGGCCTGCAGCTGGCGGGCGTCATCGGCTAACCGTCAGGTCGGTGCCGTCGCGATGAAGCTCGGGCGTTGCTCAAGTGCTGCCTGAAGCGCGACCAGCCCCGGCCGTCCTGTCTTCCAGTCGAAGTCCGGATGCCGGAAACCGATCCAGCTGACCGCGACACCCGCCGTGATGACCCCCATGTCCAGAGGATCGGCTCGCAGGTCCGCGGCTTCGAGCGCGTCCAGCGCGCGGCCCATGTTCTCGGTCCAGCGCGCGATCCAGGACGGGGAGCGTTCCTGTTCGGGCCGCCGCTTTTCGAGCACCAGTTTCACGCCCATTTCCAGGGCGGCATTGCCGAGGGTCTCGATCCGCTTGACCTGCCAACGCTCTGCGCCATCGCGCGGCATCAGAGGTGTTCCGCTTCCGTGGGCGTCCAGCCAGTCACAGATCACCGGACTGTCGGTGATCGGCAGACCATCGGTCGCGATCAGGGTCGGGACCTGGACCACGGGATTGGTCGCCAGAAGCTCCGGCGCATTGGCATAGGGATCGACCACGATCTCCTCGATCCGGTCGGACAGACCCTTTTCGCGGGCGACGATCCGGCATTTGCGGGCAAACGGCGAAGGGATGGTGATGTAAAGTTTCATTCCGCTGCCTGAAGCTGGGCGTCGCGGGCGGCGTTCAGCTCAGCAGCCTTGGCTTCCACCATGTCGACGATCTCGTCGACCATGGCCGTATTGGCCAGTTTGTGTGCGATCTTGCCGTTCAGATAGACCATGCCGGAGCCGGCACCGCCGCCCGTGAAGCCCACATCCGTATACAGGGCCTCGCCCGGACCGTTGACCACGCATCCGATGATCGACAGCGACATCGGGGTCGAGATGTGGGCCAGCTTCTCTTCAAGGATGCCAACCGTCTCGATGACGTTGAACCCCTGACGGGCGCAGGACGGGCAGGCGATGATGTTGACGCCCCGGTGCCGCAGGCCCAGCGATTTCAGGATGTCGAACCCGACCTTGATCTCCTCGACCGGGTCGGCGGCGAGGGAGACGCGGATCGTGTCGCCGATCCCGGCCCACAGCATATTGCCCATGCCGATGGCGGACTTGATCGTGCCGCTGCGCAGGGGTCCGGCCTCGGTCACGCCGAGATGCAGGGGGCAGTCGATGGCTTCGGCCAATTGCTGATAGGCCGCGACCGTCAGGAAGGGGTCTGAGGCCTTCACCGAAATCTTGAACTCGTGGAAGTCGTGGTCCTGCAGGATCCGGGCGTGGCTGAGAGCGCTCTCGACCATGGCCTCCGGGCAGGGCTCGCCGTACTTTTCCAGCAGTTCCTTTTCCAGCGAGCCGGCGTTGACGCCGATCCGCATGGAACAGCCATAGTCCTTGGCGGCCTGAATCACGTCGCGGACGCGCGAGGCATTGCCGATATTGCCCGGGTTGATGCGCAGGCAGGCCGCACCGGCCTCTGCAGCCTCGATCCCGCGCTTGTAGTGAAAATGGATGTCGGCAACGAGGGGCACCTTGGCCTCGCGGGCAATGGTGCGGAAGGCCGCGGTCGATTCCGGGTCGGGGCAGGACACGCGCACGATGTCGGCCCCGGCCTCCTCCAGTTGACGGATCTGGTCGATGGTCGCGGCGGCGTCCGTCGTCGGCGTATTGGTCATCGACTGGACCGAGATGGGGGCACCGCCGCCGACCTCCACCGAGCCGACGCGGATCTTGCGGCTGACGCGACGCTCGATGTGGCGCCAGGGACGGATGTGGGAATGGTCGCTCATGTCTTCGCCAATATAGGCCCGTGCGTTCGACAAGACCATGACGGAGCCGTGGCGCGCGTCAATTGGCAGTTGGCCGAGACCCTGCAGGCGCGGAGGGAGCCGTGGCGGGAGCCGCGACCGGCGGCGGGCTACCGGCTGCCCGGGCCTGGACGGCGGCCTGACGTTCGGCCTCGATCGCCGCTGCACTCTGTCGCGCCAGGGCCTGGGCACGCGTGTTGAGCGGGGCGAGAGGCGAGATCGTGCCGGGCAGCGGACCGCCGTACTCGCCATTCAGATAGACATCGAAGGCGGTCGCATCCGATACGTCCACGGTCGCCGAGACGCCTGCCGGTGCGCGCCACGCCTCGCCCATCGCCAGCTGGCGGGCAAACAGCACACGTCCATCCGAGCGTGTCACCACCAGGCTGGCCGGTTTGCGCGCCTGCAGGATCACCTGGGACGTCGCAGCCGTGGCTCCGAACACAGGACCGCGCGGATTGAAGGCCGCCTGAACCGGCGGGGCCGCTGCCAGGGCGGCGGCGATCGCGGCAGGGTCGGCAGGGTCGACCCCTGTCAGTTCGGCTTCCAGCCCTGGCGTGATGTAAAGGCCGGGGGTCGTCTGGTCGGGCGGCGGCGGCTGTGGCGTGCCCAGAACCACGATGTCGCGGCTTTCCGGATCACCCTCGACCCAGTTGTCCGGCAGGGCCTCGATCGTGACCGGCTGGGGCGCGCGCGCCTGGCTGATGCGCTGGAAGACGTTCCAGCCGATGACCGCCACGATGATCACGGCCACCGTGCCCACCAGCAACGGCGAGTGCCGACGGACATCCTCGAACGCGATGCCTGTCGGCGCCTGCAAAGGCACCGTGCCGTCCGGACTCTCGCGCTTGAACCGCTCGACGGCAGTCTGGTCGTCCAGCCCCAGGGCCAGGGCATAGCCTCTCGCATAGCCGATCGCGAAGACACGCGAGGGCAGGAGGGCGAAGTCGTTCTCCTCCATCGCCCTCAGATACTTGGCGTGGATGCGGGTGACGGACGACAGTTCGGCGATCGACCGCCCCTGGCTCTGGCGAAGCTCGCGAAAGCCGTCGCCGAGCGACTCGGCCGATTCGAAAACCGTCACGGGATCGCTGTCCGGCGGATGCGCGCCGGTCGCCTGACCGGGGGGGAACGTCATGACGCGGACCTGAGGGAAGCTGTCCGTCGATACCCTGCGTCGCGCCCCGGTTCAACGTTGCCGGGGCCTCCGGGCTCAGATTGCGACGTTCAGCTTGCGTGCCAGGCTTTCGATCTCGTTGCGGATCGAACCGGCGGAGGATCCCAGCAGATTGGTCATGCCGCGCTTGGCCGCCGTCAGGTCTGCCGACAGGATCATCCGCTTGACCGGACCGACGCCTCCCGCCGGGGCCGACAGCCGCGTGAAGCCGAGCGTCAGAAGGGCAAAGGCTTCCAGCGGCCGACCGGCCAGTTCCCCACAGACGGATACCGGGGTCCCGGTCTCGGCGCAGACCCGCTGGATCGTCTGCAGGGCGCGCAGGGCGGGCGGCGACAGGGGGTCATAGCGGTCCGAGACCAGCGGGTTCGTCCGGTCGGCCGCATACATGTACTGGAACAGATCGTTGGACCCGACCGACACGAAATCGGTCAGCGGCAGAAGCGCATCGAGGTGCCACAGCAGGCTGGGGCATTCGATCATCGCCCCGACCCGCAGCAGGGCGGGCAGCGGCCGTCCCCGACGCCGGGCCCATTCGCACTCGATGTCCACCAGTTCACGGGCGGCCCGGAACTCGTCCACCGTGGCGATCATCGGGAACATCACCCGCAGTTCGCGATTGGCCCCCGCTGCCAGCAGGGCCCGCAACTGCAATCGCAGCAGGGCCGGGCGATCGAGGCCCAGGCGGATCGCGCGTCGGCCCAGCGCAGGGTTCTCTTCCCGCTCGGTCTCCAGATAGGGCAGGACCTTGTCCCCGCCGATGTCGAGCGTCCGGAAGGTCACGGGGCGGTCGCCGGCAGCATCCAGGACCAGTTTGTAAAGCGCCGTCTGGGTATCCAGCCGGGGGAGCTGTTCGGACACCATGAACTGGAACTCGGTGCGGAACAGGCCGATGCCCTCGGCCCCCGTCTCGTTGAGGTTCTCCAGATCGACGGCGAGACCGGCATTGGTCAGCAGGCTGATCCGGGTGCCGTCGGCTGTGACGGCGGCCACATCTCGCAGCCGGGCGAACTCGGCCTGCCGCTGGTCCCGCACGGCCATCCGCGACTGGACGGACTCGAGCATGTCGGGCCGGGGCCGCAGATGGGCCTCGCCGGTCTCGCCATCGACGATGACCAGATCGCCTTCGCTGAGCCGGTCGCGCAGGCCCAGCAGTCGCCCGACGCAGGGGATCTGCAGTGCCCTCGCCACGATGGCCGCATGGCTGGCGGCCGAGCCCTCCTCGATCAGGAGGCCCTTGAGCTTGTTCCGCGGATACTCCAGCAGGTCCGCCGGGCCCAGGTTCCGGGCCACAAGGATGGCATCGTCGGGCAGGTCGCGGTGGCCGGGGTTGTCCCCCGCCAGAACCCGCAGCAGCCGGTTGGCCAGGTCCTCGAAATCGTGCAGCCGTTCCTTGATATAGGGGTCGCGGGCCTGGGCGAAGCGCGCGCGATGCTCGTTGCGGACCCGGTCCACCGCCGCTTCGGCCGTCAGGCCACCCCGCACGGCCTCCTCCAGCGAGCGGTTCCAGCCCCGGTCGTCGGCGAACATCCGGTAGGTTTCCAGCACCTCATAGGACGCCCCGGCCATCGATCCGTGGCTGCCGTCCAGCATGGAATCGATTCCGGCCTTCAGGGCGATCAGCGCCTCCCGAAGCCGGATTTCCTCGACCTGGGTGTTGTCCGCCAGCAGCTTCTCCGGGGCCAGCGGGGCCTCGTGCAGGACGACATGACCGAAGGCCAGGCCCTCGGCGAATCTCTGGCCCTTGTGGCGTTCGGGCCGGTGCGGCGCGACCTCGACGTCACGCAGCTCCTCGAGCGCCAGCAGTTCGCCATTGGCCACGGTCTCGGCCAGGACCATGGCAATGGTCTGGATGTCCTCGACCTCGTCGGGATCATAGCGGCGCTCGGCCCGGTTCTGGACGACCAGAACGCCGATCGCCCGGCCGCCGCGCAGCAGGGGCGCGCCGAGGAAGGCGTGATAGGGGTCTTCGCCCGTTTCCGGACGATAGGAGAAGCTGGGATGCGACGGGGCGTCCGACAGGCTGATGGGCTGGGCCATCCGGGCGACCTCGCCGACCAGACCCTCGCCGATCTTCAGCCGGGTATTGTGGACGGCGTCCCTGTTCAGGCCCTCGGTGGCGAACAGTTCCAGATCGCCCGATCCGCGGCGCAGATAGATCGAACAGACCTCGGCGACCATCGACTGGGCGATGATCTTCACGACCTGGTCCAGACGCACCTGGGCCGGGGCCGCGCCGGCCATGGCCTCGCGGATCTGGCGCAGGAGGTTGCGCGGCCCCCTCGTCGTCAATCCGCCGCCAATCGGCATGAAGCCTCCCGTTCAGGCCGCTCCGAAAGCGGCCCGATACAATCCTATACTGTTTCCAGCCCGTATGCCGAATGCAGGGCCCGAACGGCCAATTCGGCATAGGCATCCTCGATCAGAACGCTGATCTTGATCTCGGATGTGGAGATGGCTTGGAATTTGATCCCCTTGTCGGCGAGGGCCCGGAACATCGTCTGGGCAACGCCGGCATGGCTTCGCATGCCGACCCCGACGACCGAGATCTTGGCCACGTCCTGATCGACCCGGATTTCCTCGAACCCGACCTCGGCCTGGGCGCTGGTCATCAGGGCCTCGGCCCGTTCGGCATCGCGCCGGCCGGTGGTGAAGGTCAGGTTGACCGAGCCCGGCGTGCGGGCCTGGGACTGGACGATCATGTCGACATTGACCCCGGCCTCGGCGAGGCGGGTGAAGACGTCGGCGGGAGCATCCACCCGGTCGGTCAGGCCCAGCAGGGTGATCCGGGCCTCGTCACGACTCATGGTGACACCCGATACGATACGTTTTTCCACGATCTCATCCTCGTCGCAGATCAATGTGCCGGACGATTCCGGCAGGACACCGTCGGCATCCGGTTCGATGAAGCTGGACAGAACCCGCACAGGGACCTGTTTGGCCATGGCCAGTTCGACCGACCGGGTCTGGAGCACCTTGGCCCCGAGCGAGGCCATCTCGAGCATCTCCTCGTAGGACACCTTTTCCAGCCGGCGGGCCTTTGGCACGATGCGCGGGTCGGTGGTGTAGACCCCGTCCACGTCGGTGTAGATGTCGCAAGGGCACTGCAGGGCCGCCGCCACGGCCACGGCCGAGGTATCCGAGCCGCCCCGACCCAGTGTCGTGATCCGTCCGCCGCGCGTCACGCCCTGGAAGCCGGGCACGATGGCGATCTCCCCGGAATCGACCGCGGCGCCCAGGACATCGCCTGGCACGTCCTCGATCCGGGCGCGGCCATGGGCGTCGTCGGTCAGGATCGGGATCTGCCAGCCCATCCATGAGCGGGCGTTGAAGCCCATGTTGCGCAGGGTCAGCGCCAGCAGGCCCGAGGTGACCTGCTCGCCCGAGGCGACGACGACATCATATTCGTCGTCCGTCATGGCGTTGGCGGCGGTCGACTTGCCCGTACCATCCGTCCAGGCGACCAGTTCATTGGTCTTGCCCGCCATGGCCGAAACGACCACGGCGACCGATTTCCCGGCCCGCACCTCAGCCGCGACGATCCGCGCGGCTCGTCGAATCCGCTCGAGGTCCCCCATCGAGGTCCCGCCGAACTTCATCACCAGTCGATCTGTTTGAGGCCGCGTCATCGTGGCGAGCCGACTCCGTCTTGCATGAAGGGGCGCAGGCGTTCATCCCTCGCGACCATGGCCGCTTCTAACGACACCAACCGTCAGCGCAAACCCCAATCGGAGACGGGCTTTTCCGATTTTGCCGAGGGCGCAAGCATCGATCCTGCCGATGTCGCCCGGTTTTCGGCCCAGGCCGCCCTCTGGTGGGATGCCAAGGGCCCGTTTGCGCCGTTGCACAAGTTCAACCCGACCCGACTGGCCTTCGTCCGCGACCAGGCGGCGACCCGGTTCGAGCGGAATGCGCAGGCGCGCGCGCCGTTCGAGGGTCTGACCCTGCTGGACATCGGCTGCGGCGGCGGGCTGATCGCCGAGCCGATGTGCCGGATGGGTTTTGCCGTCACCGCCATCGATGCCTCTGCAAAGAACATCGGGACAGCCCGCGCCCATGCCGAGCCGCAGGGACTGGACATCGCCTATCGCGCGGCGACGGTCGAGCAGCTCGAGGCCGAGAACGCTGGCCCCTTCGATGTCGTCCTGACCATGGAGGTGATCGAGCACGTCGCCGATCCGGAGGCCTTCATCCGGTCCTGTTCGCGGCTGGTGGCCCCGGGCGGGATGATGGTCGTGGCGACCCTGAACCGTACGCTGAAGTCCCTCGCCCTGGCCAAGATCGGCGCGGAATACATCCTGCGCTGGCTGCCTGCCGGCACGCACGACTGGCGACAATTCCTCAAGCCCGACGAGATCCGCAAGATGCTGGCCGCGGAGCCGGTTACCGTCCACGGTCCCTATGGCGTGGCCTATAACCCGCTGACCGACCGCTGGAGCGAAAGCACGGACACGGCGATCAATTTCATGATGGTCGCGACGCGGGACTGAACGGCTGGATTACGCCGAATTCATCCGGATTGCCGGTTTGTAACGGGACTTTGGACCACGGGATTGGTCACGGTGGCGCTTCAATCGTCTGGAGCCCACCATGAAACGCCTCGCCCTCATTGCCCTCATCGCCACCGCTGCGCTTTCGACTTCGGCCTGCATCACCGTGATCGATGCCGACCATGACGAGACGGCCTGGCACGGCAACAATGCCCAACCGTTCGACACCGCCCGTTCGGAGTGCCGCGAGCGCGTGGACAGCACGAACAACGCTGCCTTCCGCGACTGCATGGCCGAGAAGGGCTGGACCCGCAGCTAGACGGTTCGAACCATGTAGCGGGCGTCGGCGCCATAGCTGGCCAGTTTGGCCGCCATCGCCGGCGTCTGTCGCACCGCGAACCCGTGACCCTGCCAGAAGCCGACGGCATCATTGACGGCGACCAGGGCGATGGTCGGCCGCCCTCCGGACCTTGCCAAAGCCAGGACCTTGTCCATGGCCGACCGTGACCAGCCCCCGCCGCGCACGTCCGGATGCAGGGCCAGGTCGTGGAGATACAGGACGGACGCATCCTCCGGGACGGCAGCGATGCGCCGGTTCAGAACCGGCGCACTGTCCGCTGCCCAGGGATAGGTGATCAGATAGCCCTTCACCCCGCCCTCGCCATCCAGGATGAAACAACCCTCCGGAAAGACCGCGAGGCGGCTTGCGAAACAGGCGCGGTCCTCCGGGTGGCCCGGAAAGCCGATCGCCGCGATGGCGACGACATCGTCCAGATCGTCTGCCGTCATCGGACGCCAGCCACGGGTCAATGTCATCAGTTGACCTTGGCCGGATCAACCGGCGGCGGGGGGAGGGGGGAAACCGGGACCCCGTCGGCCTTCAGCGCCTTGATCTCGGTCGGCGTCGCCTCGCCATAGATCTCGCGTTTTTCAGCCACCCCCTCATGGATGGCCCGGGCTTCGCGGGCGAAGGTATCGCCGACGTAGTCGAAATTCTGTTCGACATGGCTGCGCACCTGGTGGGCGACGTCCATCATCATCGACCGCACCTTTGCGGCCGTCTCGGGCGATGGCGCTTCGCGGCGGGTGCCCGCGACGGCCGGGGCCATGATCTGTTTGGTGACGCCATGCGAGCCGCAATAGGGGCATTCGACCAGCCCGCGCTGGCTCTGGGCATCATAGTCGGACGACGAGCTGAACCAGGCCTCGAAGCCATGGTCGGCATCACATTGCAGGGCGTAGCGGATCAACGGCGGGACCTTAGCGGGGCGGCGCGAAATCGCGGTCGTGCAGGAGTTGCGGGATTGAGGCCCGGGCCTTTTCGACGGCCGCCATATCCAGTTGGGCATGGAGGACGCACGGCGCGTCGTGATCGACATGGGCAATCACCTCGCCCCAGGGGCCTACGACAGTGGACCGCCCCCAGGTCCTGCGGCCGTCCTCGTGGGGGCCTCCCTGGGCCGGAGCCAGGACAAAGCAGCCGGTCTCGATCGCCCGGGCCCGCAGAAGCGTTTCCCAGTGGGCCTGACCGGTCGGCACGGTGAAGGCCGCAGGGACAGAGATCATGCAGGCCCCGGCCCTGGCCAGTTGCCGGAAAAGATGCGGAAAGCGAAGATCGTAGCAGACGGTCATCCCCAGCAGGCCCCAGGGGGTCTGGGTCAGGCCTGCGGCATCCCCTGGCCGAATGCTCGCGCTTTCCCGGTAGGTCTCGCCGTTCGGAAGATCGACGTCGAAGACGTGGAGCTTGTCGTAGCGGCCGGTGATCGTGCCGTGGGCATCGATCAACAGCGACCGGTTGGCCGCGCGGTCATCGGCGGGATGGCCGGACCGCACGATCGCGGACCCGATCAGAAGCCAGACGCCCAGTTCAGCCGCCAGACGGCGCAGGCCGGTTACGGCGACGTCCTGATCCTCGTCGGTGATGGCGAGACCGCGCCGGTCCCGCCGCTGCTCCAGCAGGTTGGTGCCCTCCGGCGTCAGAATGAACCGCGCCCCCCCGGCCGCAGCCTCACGGATCAGGGGCTCGACATGGGCCAGGGCCGCGTCTGCCGTGGCCGGCGTCCGCGTCTGGATCAGGGCGATGTCGAGGGGGCGGGACATGATCAGGCGGCGAGAAGGGAGTCGAGCTGGCCCCGACGGTCCAGCGCATGGACATCGTCCGAGCCCCCGACGTGTTTTCCGCCGATGAAGATCTGCGGGAAGGTCGCCTTGCCGCCGGACTTCTCGACCATCTCGGATTTCTTCGCGGGGTCGCTGGAGGCAACGATCTCGGTGACATTGGCCCCCTTGCGGGCCAGCAGGGACAGGGCGGCGGCGCAGTAAGGGCAACCGGGCTTGGTATAGATAACGACGTCGGCCAATACGGGCTCCATTCACGACACAGTGCGCGGCGCAAACGCCTTGCACGACAGATCCGTTACATAGGCAGTTCTCGCGCGGTTCGCACCCTTGCGATGACAGCCAGGTCGACCGCTCTGGCCCCGGCATCCAGCAGCGCCCTCGCACAGGCCTCGCCGGTTGCACCGGTTGTCAGCACGTCGTCGACCAGCAGAATCCGGCGACCCTTGATCCGTCGACGGCCGGCTTCGGTCACGGCAAAGGCCTTTTGGACATTCAGGCGCCGGCCACGCATCGACATGCCGCCCTGGCTCGCCGTGGCCTGGGTCCTCACCAGCGCATCGGGCAGGTAGTCCAGACGGGCGTGACGGGCCAGGGGCCGTGCGATCTCTGCCGCCTGGTTGAAGCGACGGGCCAGCAGCCGCATCCGGTGCAGCGGTACCGGCGCGATCGCATCGGCACCCGCGATCAGGTCCGAGGCCGCGCGTTCGATCCAGCGAGCGAACAGTCCTGCAAACTGCTGCTGGTCGCCGTGCTTGTATTTGAGGATCAGCCCCCGGGACGCTTCGTCATAGACACAGGCCGCCCGGGCGCGCTGGAAGCGGTACGGCGAGGCGAGACAGGCGGCACAACGTTCCGACGCGAACGCCCCGCCGTCGAACTCGAACGCCGCGCCACAGCCATCGCAGACCGGCGCTTCGAGAAAAACGACCCGGCTCCAGGCCCCCGGCGTCAGGCCCGCTGCGGCCGTGGCCTCGGGCGTGTCGTGGGCCACGGGCGGAAGGATCAGATCGACAAGACCGCGACCGAACGCGCGGAGTCGCGCGGGCGCTTTCAATCCACCGCTCCAGTCGCCATCCTGAAAAGACATGAACCCCTCCGATCCCTCCTCCGGCGGCCCGCCGATCATCTTCGACAGCGCCCGCCGCGCGACACGTCTGGCGCGGTCGTTCGGGCGTTTCGCCGGGGCCGACTTCCTGCACCGACGCGCGGCCGAGAATGCCGTGGCCAGTCTGGAGGCGACATTGCGCGACTTTCCGGTCGCGGTCGACCTGTCAGCCCATCCAAGCCCTTTCGCCGAGCTTCTGACGCAAAGCATAGCCGCACACCGTGTCGGCTTGCCACGGTCGATGGCGGGCGGAGCGGCGGCTCCCGGAGCCACGTCTCTGCCCATCGCGGATGGTTCTGCCGATCTGGTCGTCTCCCTGATGACGCTGCACTGGGCCAACGACCTGCCCGGAGCCCTCGCCCAGATCCGGCGGGCCCTGAAACCCGACGGGCTGTTTCTGGGGACCCTGCTCGGCGCGGGCACCCTGAAGGAGTTGCGCGCGGTGCTGACCGAGGCGGAACTGTCCGAGCGCGGGGGAGCCCAGGCCCGGATTTCGCCCTTCGCCGATGGCTATGACGGTGCAGCCCTGCTTCAGCGGGCGGGGTTTGCTTTGCCGGTGTCGGATGTCGACCGGCTGACGGTCACCTATCCGGACCTGTCTGCCCTGATCAGGGATTTGCGGAGCATGGGCGAAACCAATGTCCTGGCAGGGGTCATTCGGCCTCTGAACCGGTCGATCCTTCTTCGTGCTGCCGTTCTTTACGGACAACGCCATGGGGATGCGGAAGGACGCATTCCGGCAACCTTCGAGATCGTCAATCTGGCGGGATGGGCACCGCACGAAAGGCAGCCGAGACCTCTGCCTCGCGGATCAGCCCAGACGCGCCTGGCTGATGCCCTGGGCGTCATCGAGCATAAACCCGGGCGCTAGGATCCCCCGCCCATTGCTGCCGCGATGCTCGCCATCGCCGCGTTGAACACGCCGGTCGAGGTGTTGGAAAAGGCCGTCAGCGCCGTCAGGATGACGACTGCCATCAGGGCGATGATCAGGCCGTATTCGATGGCGGTTGCACCGCGCTCGTCATCGATCAGGCGGACGAAAAGCTTGAACATTCGAGCCCTTCTTGCTGGGCGCTTCAAATAAGATCGCGCAACCAGGCGACCAGCGGTGCGTCGGCGGGCGGCATGGCATAGTCCGATAACCGGTTCGGACGAACCCAGGCCAAGGCAGCATGTTCACGTCGTTCGACCACACCAGACCAGCGTCTACAAAGGAACAATGGCATCAACAGGTGAAAGGATTCGTAAGCGTGGCTGGTAAACACGAAGGGCGACAAACACGCTTCCGTGACGTCGATGCCGAGCTCCTCGTTCAACTCGCGAACGAGCGCAGCCTCGGGCCGTTCGCCAGGTTCGACCTTGCCACCCGGGAATTCCCAGAGCCCGGCCATATGTTTGCCCTCTGGCCGCTGCGCGATCAGCACGCGTCCATCGACGTCTATCAGGGCGGCGGCGACGACGAGGACAGTCTTCAGTTCGGTCATCAAGCTGAGTTTTCGTGTTAATCGTGAGGGCGCGGTTAACCTCGCGGCCTTGGTAAAGTTTCATCACACAGTGTGGCAAAGCTGCGCTTGCGGATTGGGGCGGGATTCGGGCACAGGCTGTGGTGTGTTCTGTACGCGCTTGCCTGCGCGAGCCAACCCCGGTTCTCGATTCCGTCCATGTCGTCGCCCTCCTTCACCGATACCTTGACCAGCCCGGAGGTCCAGGCGTTCGCCAGCGGATTTCCGGTCCTGGTCCTGCATCTGGTCGTGACCTTCGGGCTGCTGGGGCTTGGGGCCACCGTCTATGCGATGCTCACGCCGTGGAAAGAGATCAAGCTCATCCGCGAGGGCAATGCGGCCGCGGCCGTGGCCTTTGGGGGTGTGCTGCTGGGTATCGCCATCCCGCTCGCCGTGTCCATGTCGGTCTCGACCACCGTCCGGGACATCCTGATCTGGGGGATCGCAACGCTTGCACTCCAGCTCACGGCCTTCCGGATCGTCGACATGGTGCTGACCGGCCTGCCCCAGCGGATTCAGAAGGGCGAGATCGCCGCCGCGGTGCTGCTGGTCGCCGCCAAGCTGGCCACCGCCCTGATCACGGCAGCCGCCCTGACGGGCTGAGCCGCCATGCAGTTTCCCCGCCTCCCGGACTGGACCGTCTACATCGCCGTCGTCGCCGTGCTCGTGGTCGTATCCCTGGGCCGTCGCGAGAATGCGGACACGGCGAACCGGCCGGAGGACGAGGCACCCAGTGAGGCCGAAGGGGCCCTGCTCGGACCCGTGACCCTGTTTGATCCAATGGTCACGGTGAACAACCCCGACACGCCATTCCAGCCGGCATCGGGCACGGCCTTCTCCATCGCCGGAGACGGGCGCTGGGTCACAGCGCGGCACGTCGTCGAGGGCTGCCGACGTCCGGCCCTGGTGGTCGGCGACCGACGCGCGGTCGGTGCCGATGTCCGGTTGGCCGAAAAGGCCGATATCGCCCTGATGATGACCGAGGGTGGGCCCGCGGCCCTGCCGGTCACGGCTGAGCGCCCTTTGCGGCTGGGACAGCGCGCCTTTCATCCCGGCTTTCCCCAGGGCGAGCCGGGCGAGATCACCACCCGCCTGCTGGGCCGCGAGATCCTGCGGGTCCGCGGACGCGGTGCGCGCGACGAACCGGTTCTGGTCTGGGCCGAGGTGGGTCGGTCCAAAGGGCTCGACGGCACCCTCGCGGGGCTGTCCGGCGCTCCGGCGATCGATTCGCGCGGGCGTGCGATCGGCGTGACCATCGCCGAGTCCCCGCGGCGCGGGCGGGTTTATACGACCGCGCCGGAAACCTATGGCCCTGCCATCCGGGGCGAACAGCGCCCCGACGAACGGGTCCTGGCCCAGGACATCACGACCGACAACTACGGCGAGGTTTCCGAACAGCTCAGGCGCGACCTGCGCGTGGCGCAGGTCGTCTGCCTGTCCGCCTGATCCCTATTTCAGGGCCGCGCTGTCCAGATCGAGATCGGCGAGCGGGATCACCTCGACGTTCGGGTATTTCGCCCGCAGTGCCTCGATGAACTGGGCGGCATCGCCGACGATGACCAGGCTGGCCTGTTCGACCGGCAGGTGTTCGGCAAAGGCTGCCTGCATCGCCGGGCCATCCACGGCCTCGACGCTGGCGGCATAGGTGGCCAGGTCGCTCATGGGGATGTCGTAGAGGGCAAGGCCCGCTACCACGCCGCCCAGACCGTCGACCGTCTCCAGCGACTGGCCAAAGGCCCCGGTCAGGATGGCCCGCCGCGTCGTCAGTTCGCTCTCGGTCGGCTGAGTCGTGCCCAGACGCCGGACCTCGGCCAGGATCAGGTCCGCGACCTCGACGGCGGCATCGTTGCGGGTCTGGGCCGAGGCCGTGAAGAGGCCCTCGTCCCGGCGCACGCCCAGTGACGAGCGCGTACCGTAGCTGAGACCCCGCTTGATTCGGATTTCCTGATTGAGGCGCGAGGTGAAGCTGCCACCCAGCAGGGTATTGCCGACGGTCAGCGGGAAATAGGCGTCGTCCGAGCGGGGAACGCTGCGCAGGGCGACGGTCACCGCCGCCTGACCGGCACCCGGCTGGTCGATGACGACCACGCGCGGGGCGAGGGCTGCACCGGCCGGATCGGCCGACGGCGTTGCGGCCTCGCCAGGGGCCTGCCAGTCGCCGAAGGCCTGCTGGGCCAGCGCCCGGGCGGCGTCCGGCGTGATGTCGCCCGAGAACACCAGCGTCGCCTCCGATGGCCGGTAACGGGACCCGTGGAAGGCCGCGACGTCGGCGCGCGTCAGGCCGGCGATGGTCGTCAGCGTGCCCCCGCCCGGAGCCCCGTAGGCGGCATCGCCGTAGATGACGCGGCTGGCGGCCTGACCGGCCACCGGACCCGGGGTCGACAGGGCGATCTTCAGGGAGTCGAGGGTCTGGGTGCGTTGCCGCTCCAGTTCCTCTTCCGCAAAGGTCGGATTGCGCACCAGGTCAGCCATCAACGCCACGGTCTGGGGGAACACGTCCGACGGGGCATTGGCGAAGACATTGGTGAAGTCCGAGCCAGCCCCGGCCCCGATCGATGCGCCCAGGGCCTCGATCTCGGTCGCAATCTCGGGGGCCGAACGGGTCGTGGTTCCCTGGGTCAGCAGGGCGGCCGTCATGGAGGCAACGCCTGCCTTGCCATTTCCGTCGTCGGCGGATCCGGCGTCGAAGCTCAGCCTTGCCGAAACCAGCGGGAGCCCCGCCTTGGGCGCGACCAGAACCCGCAGGCCATTGTCCAGGCGGAAGTCGGCCACGGCGGGTGTCGTCGGTGACACGGCCTCGGTCACATCCGGCAACGGTGCCCGCTCGGCCTCGGGCAGCAGGGTGAACAGCTGGCCGACGGGGGCCAGGTCGGCGACCTTGACCGGGGCATCGACGTTCAGTGTCTGCTGCGAGGTCGGATTGGCCTCGTCCGCGGCCAGATAGCGGAGGGTGATCGACCGCTCCGGCGTCAGATAGCGGTTGGCGACCCTCTGCACATCGGCGGCCGTCACGGCCTGGATCGACGCGATCTCGCGGTCGGCATAGGCAGCGTCATTGCCGTTGATCAGGGCGAACCCGAGCACGGTCGCGCGATCGCCGATGGTCTCGCGGTTGCGCAGGGCGTCGGCCACCAGCTCGTTCTTGGCCTCGGTCAGTTCGGCGTCGGTAACGGGCGCGTCGCGGAAACGGGCGATCTCGGCCGTCAGGGCGGCGATGCCCTGATCCGGGGTCTTGCCACCGGCCAGGATCGAGAAGGCGTATAGCGCCCCGGCCTGCTGCGAGAAATCGGCGCTGGAGCCGATCGAGGCCGCGACCTGCTGGTCATAGACCAGCGAGCGATACAGGCGCGAGCTTTCCCCGGTCGACAGGATGCCGTCCAGCACGGTCAGGGCCGCCCGGTCCTCGCCCACATAGGGGATCGTTGGCCAAGCCATGACGACGGCGGGCAGAGGGACGTTGGGCGCATGGAAGGTCGCCTCGCGCGGTCCGGTCGGCTCGGGCTCCTTGACGTCATTGACGGGCAGGGGCCGGTCCGGGTTCCTGATCGGGGCCAGATACTGGTCGACCCAGCCATTCAGCTGCGCCTCGTCGAAATTGCCGGCAACGATCAGGATGGCGTTATCGGGCCTGTAGTAGGTCGCATGGAACCGGCGCACGTCCTCGATGGTCGCTGCGTCCAGATCCTCGATCGAACCGATCGTCGTGCGGCGATAGGGATGCTCCTGATAGATCGTCTGGGGCAGGAAGACGCTGAACAGTCGGCCGTAGGGGCTGGCCAGGACGCCCTGGCGGTACTCCTCCTTGACCACATCGCGCTCGCTCTCGAACACATCCTCATTGACGACCAGCGAGCCCAGACGGCTGGCCTCGGCAAAGATCAGACGCTCCAGATGGTTGGCCGGGATGGTCTCGAAATAGGCCGTGACGTCATCGCTGGTGAAGGCGTTGTTGTTGCCACCCACGTCCTCGGTCAGACGGTCGAAGGTCTCGTCCGGGAAATCCTTCGTCGCCTTGAACATCAGGTGTTCGAACAGGTGGGCAAAGCCCGAACGGTTGGCGGGGTCATCCTTGGATCCCACGCGGTACCAGACCTGGACCGTCACGTTCGAGGTCGAGGTGTCACGCGCCGTATAAACGTCCATGCCATTGGCCAGCGTCCGCTTGACGAACCCGAGCGGCGGCACCGCGATGCCGGCCGGAGCGGCGGCCTGGGCTTCGGCAGCCGGGGCGAGGGCGTGAGCCGGGACGGCCCCCAGGCCGATGACAAGCGCCGAGGCGGCGGCGGTGGCGAGGAGGCGGAGTTTCATCGGCGGATATCCATGATCCCGGATCGGAGAGCCTGAACCCTAGCAGCGATCCACGCCCACGCATCTTACGGAGATGTAATGTCCCGTTTCAACGGGCGGTCTCGCAGGCTATGGGATCGGCAAGACCGCTTGCGAGCGCTGGACCCTGCCGATGGCCGCCCCCCTGAAGACCGCCCTGATCTATGACTTCGACGGCACCCTCGCGCGAGGGAACATGCAGGAGGTCAGCTTCATCCCCTCGGTCGGTATGGAGAAGAGTGACTTCTGGGCCGAGGCCGAGAGCCTGACCCGGGCGGCCGATGGCGATGGCATCCTGATGTATATGCAGCTGATGCTGGACCACGCCCGGCGCAACGGCACCCCGATCACCCGGGCGATGCTGCGCGACCATGGCCAGGACGTGAAACTGTTCGACGGGCTCAAGACCGACCTGACCGGCCTCGGCTGGTTCGACCGGATCAATGCTTTCGGACAGCGGTACGGCCTCGACATCGATCACTACATCGTCTCCGCCGGGCTGGAGGAGATGATCGACGGCTGTCCGATCCGCGACGCCTTCCACCACGTCTTCGCGTCGAAATTCGTCTATGACGCCGACGGCGTGGCGATCTGGCCAGCGGTCGGCGTCAACTACACGACCAAGACCCAGTATCTTTTCCGCATCAACAAGGGTGTGCTGAACCACTGGGAGCACGAGCGGATCAACCGCTTCATCCCCGATGATGAACGGTCCGTCCCCTTCGACCGGATGATTTTCATGGGCGATGGCGACACCGATGTTCCCACCATGAAGATGATGCACACCAAGGGCGGCTTTTCGATCGCCGTCTACGATCCGCGTTCGGACGAACGGGACCAGAAGAAGATCTACAGCCTGATTTCCGAGGACCGGGTCAATTTCGTCGCCGCCGCCGACTATCGCGAGGGGTCGGCGCTGGACCTGATCGTGAAGGGCCTGATCGGACGGATCGCCGTCAATGCCGGGCGCATGCCCGCCGACTGATCAGTCGTCGTCGTCATCGTCAGGCGTGGCGGCCACTGCGTCCTCGCCCTCGGGCGCGACATAGTTGGCCGTGCACAGCTTGCGCAGGGCCGACGTCAGGGAACCGCCATACAGCCGGTCCTGAACCCGCTCGTGGCCCTCGGCCTGAAGCTTGACCTTGATGTCGCCGACCGTGCGGCAGGTTCCGCTTTCAGCCAGCTGATAAGCGCGTTCGATCGTCGTGGGTCGGAAAGTCATCGCGGATAGATAGAGGCTTGACCGGTGAAATGCGAGCCGGGTCCGTTCCTGCTCATGCGACGCCCGCCAGGAACTCGAAGATGGCGCCGCGCGCCTCGGGTTCATGGAGCATCGGGGCGTGGCCGATTCCGGGGACCTCGGCATAGTCCATCGTGGGCGCGGCCTTGCGCATCTTCGCGGCGATCTCGGCGCTCAGCAGGTCCGACGTTGCGCCCCGGATCAGCAGGGTGGGCCGTTTGCGGGCCAGTCGCCTGAAGAATGGCCAGAGGGCGGGCACGAGCGCCTTCGCCCCTGCCGCCCGGATCGGCACGGCGATGTCGGGATCATAGTCCAGCACCGGCGCGCCCATCGTGCCTTCGCGGAAGGTCCGCCGGGCGAAGGCTTCCCAGTCGGCGTCGGTGTACTCGGGAAAGGCGACGGCATTGATGCGGCGCGCATAGACCGCAGCATCGGACCAGTCGTTGATCTCGACTGGCTGGCCGGAATAGGCGGCGATCCGGGCCAGACCCTCGGGAGACACCTCGGGCCCGATGTCGTTCAGAATGGCGGCGGCAATGGCTTTCGGCCGGATCGCCGTCAGCGCCATGGTGATCAGCCCACCCATCGAGGTGCCCATGAAGACAGCGCGTTCGATGCCCGTCTGCTCCATCAGGGCGATCACGTCCCGGGCATAGACTTCGGGGGTATAGGTCATGGGATCGGGGGCGCGGTCCGACCGGCCCCGCCCCCGGACATCGATGGCCAGCACCCGCCGCCCGCTCTGGGCGATCAGCGGGGCGATGACCTCGAAATCGGCGCTGTTGCGGGTCAGTCCATGGATCGCGATGACCGGCAGACGGGCCGGGCCGGGCCCCGGCGCATGGTCGCGCGCGAACAGGGTCAGGCTGTCGGACGAGGTCCACTGACGTTCGGTGAAGGGCATGACGCGACTCTCGGCTGGGGCACACAACGTCCGGTGCGTCGCCAGCTTATTTCATCAAGCGACGAAATGCGATGCGATCCGATCCCCGACGAACTCCGACAGATCACCGCCCGTGAACAGATGACCCACCACCCCGGCCCGCCGCGCTGCCTCCAGATCGCTGTCGCGGTCCCCGACGAGGTGTGATCGCGACAGATCGACGCCATGGTCCCGTGCCGCCCTCAGGATCATGCCGGGGTTGGGCTTGCGATCCGGATGATCGGGATGGCGAAAGCGCGTCTCCACGGCTTCAGCATGGAACGGACAGGCATAGACCGCGTCGATCCGCCCGCCTTCTGCCGCCAGCCTCTCGACCAGCAGGGCATTGAATGCCTCCATCTGTTCAAGGCTGAACAGGCCGCGGCCGACGCCGGACTGGTTGGTGACGATGATGGCCAGGGCACCCGCTGCATGGATCGCCGCAACGGCACGGGCCGCCCCGGAGATCAGAACCAGGTCCTCGGGCCGATGCGGATAGCCGCTGTCCTCGATCAGGACACCATCGCGATCAAGGAAGACAGCGGGGCGGGACGAGGGGGTCATCTCCCATCGCATAGTCCGCTCCGTTGCAAGCCGCAACGCGATGTGACCCCTTCAGGCCGCCGACTTTGATAGAGGGCGCAACCATCGTAGCCTGCTGCTTCGCCATCCTGCCCGGGCATGATGACGGCCGGCCGCCAGAAGGAGTTTTCCATGTCGCTTCCCTTCATCGATCTCCAGGCCCAGCGCCTGCGTCTGGGCGGCAAGATCGAGGCGGCCATCATGGAGGCGGTCGAGGGCGGGGCCTATGTCATGGGCCCCCAGGTCCGGACCTTCGAGGCTGATCTTGCGGCCTTCGGTCAGGCGAAACACGCGCTTGGCTGCGCCAACGGGACCGAGGCCCTGGTCCTGCCGCTGATGGCCTGGGGCATCCGCCCGGGCGACGCCGTCTTTGTGCCCAGCTTCACCTTCTGCGCCACGGCCGAGGTCGTGCCGTGGCTGGGGGCCACGCCGGTGTTCATCGACATCGATCCCCGGACCTACAACATGGATCCCGGCCACCTTGAGGCGGCCATCGAGGCGACGATCGCCGAAGGCAGGCTCAAGCCCCGGGTCGTCATCGCCGTCGACCTGTTCGGTCAACCCGCCGACTATCCGGCCATCAAGGCCATGTGCGACAAGCACGGGCTGAAGCTGATCGCCGACTCGGCCCAGGGCTTTGGCTGCACCATCAACGGCGATCATCCGCTGAAATGGGCCGATGTCACGACCACCAGCTTCTTTCCGGCCAAGCCGCTGGGCTGTTACGGCGACGGCGGAGCGGTGCTGACCGACGATGACGACCTGGCCCAGGAGATCGACAGCTATCGCGTCCACGGCAAGGCGGTGGCCAAGGACCTGGTCGGCCGCACCTTCGAGCACGATACCAAATATCTGAACATGCGGGTCGGCATGAATTCGCGCCTCGACACGGTCCAGGCGGCGGTCCTGATCGAGAAGCTGAAGGTCTTCGGTCATGAGATCGAATGGCGCACCCGGATCGCAGCCCGCTATAACGAGCTGCTGGCCCCCCACGTCGCCGCCGTGCCCCACCTGCCGGCGGGCAATGTCTCGAACTGGGCCCAGTACACGATCGAACACCCCGACCGTGACGGTCTGGCGATTCATCTGAAGGAACAGGGCGTGCCCTCTGCCGTCTATTATCCGATCCCCTGCCACCTCCAGCCCGCCTACCAGCATCACCCGCGCGGGCCGCAGGGCCTGCCGGTGACCGAGGCCAAGAAGGACGTGGTGATCAGCCTGCCGATGCATTCCGATCTGGACGAAGCGACCCAGGACCGGATCGTCGCCGCCGTTGCGTCATACAAGGGTTGAAGACCCGGCCTTGATCATCCGCCAATACGATCGCAGCCGCCGCGTTGCCGCGACGGCTGTGATTTCCTGGGGCCGTTCAGGCTCCGGGTGGGCCTACTGGCAGGCCAGGCACTCGTCGTAATCGGTCCGGGCGGCCGAGAAGAGGTCCGGCTGGTTGGGATCCGGCTCGACCTCGGCCTTGTCCTCGGCACCGGCGAAGGCTGCGCGCTGAACCGACTTGGAGCGCAGGTAATACAGGGACTTGACCCCCCGCTCCCACGCCGACCAGTGCAGCATGTGCAGGTCCCACTTGTTCACATCGCCCGGGATGAACAGGTTGATCGACTGCGCCTGGCAGATTTCCGGCGACCGATCCGCCGACAGTTCGATGACCCAGCGCTGGTCCAGTTCGAAGGCGGTCTTGAAGATGCCTTTCTCGTCGTCGGTCAGAGACTCCAGATGCTGCACTGATCCTTCGTTTTCGAGGATCGAGTTCCAGGTCGCATCGGTGTTCAGGCCCTTCTCGTCCAGCACCCGCTCCAGATAGGGGTTCTTGACGGCAAACGAGCCCGACAGGGTCTTGTGCGTATAGATGTTGGCCGGGATCGGCTCGATCCCCGCGCTGGTTCCGCCGCAGATGATGCTGATCGAGGCGGTCGGGGCGATGGCCAGCTTGTGGCTGAACCGCTCCATCACGCCGCGTTCGGCGGCGTCCTCGCAGGCCCCCTTTTCCTCGGCCAGCTTGACGCTGGCCTTGTCGGCCTCGCGGCGCAGGTGCTTGAAAAGACGCATGTTCCAGGACTTGGCCATGGCCGACTCAAAGGCCACGCCCTGGGCCTGCAGGAAGGAGTGGAAGCCCATCAGCCCCAGTCCGACCGACCGCTCGCGCTTGGCCGAGTAGACGGCTGCAGCCATTTCCGGCGGCGCGCGGGTGATGAAGTCCTCGAGCACATTGTCCAGGAACCGCATCACGTCCTCGATGAAGCGGGGCTCCTCGCGCCACTCCATGAACATCTCGGCGTTGACGCTGGACAGGCAGCAGACGGCCGTCCGGTCGATGCCCAGATGGTCGGGGCCGGTGTGCAGCATGATCTCGGAGCACAGGTTCGACTGCTTGACCTTCAGGCCCAGGTCGCGCTGGTGCTGCGGCATCTGCCGGTTCACGGTATCGGAGAAGATCAGATAGGGCTCGCCGGTCTGCAGGCGGATCTCGAGGATCTTCTGCCACAGGCTGCGGGCGTCGACGTTGCGGATCACCGCATTGTCCTTGGGCGAACGCAGGGCAAAGGTGTCACCCGCCCGGACAGCCTCCATGAACTCGTCGGTGATGTTGATCCCGTGGTGCAGGTTCAGCGACTTCCTGTTGAAATCGCCCGAGGGTTTCCGGATCTCGAGGAACTCCTCGATCTCGGGGTGGTGAACGTCGAGGTAGACGGCCGCCGACCCGCGACGCAGGCTGCCCTGGCTGATGGCCAGCGTCAGCGAATCCATCACCCGGATGAACGGGATGATGCCGCTGGTCTGGCCGGCGCCCTTGACCTTCTCGCCGATGGAGCGGACGCCGCCCCAGTAGGTGCCGATGCCGCCGCCGTTGGAGGCGAGGGAAACGTTCTCGTTCCAGACGCGCTGGATGCCGTCGAGGCTGTCCTGAACCGAGTTCAGGAAGCAGGAAATCGGCAGGCCGCGCGCTGCGCCGCCATTCGACAGCACGGGCGTCGAGGGCATGAACCACAGCTTCGACATATAGTCATAGACGCGCTGGGCGTGGTCCGCGTCGTCGGCATAGGCCGTCGAAACGCGGGCGAACATGTCCTGATAGCTCTCGCCGGCCAGCAGGTAGCGGTCCTCCAGTGTCTTCTTGCCGAAATCGGTCAGCAGATCGTCGCGCGAACGGTCCAGCTGGATCGAACGCACCACCTTCAACTGGGGTCGGTCACTGGTCGCGCCGATTTCCGACGCAAAATCCACAGTCTTCAAAGCCTCGCTGGGAGCCATAGTCGTCTTTGCCCTGAACAAATCGGTTGATGAGCCGCCCCCGCCGATGACCACATGATCTAGTGGCTACCGGCGATGCCCACACCACCTATAGGGCGCAGATGGCTAACGACCCGTCAACGGGATTGACGATCACTTTCTGGGCGAATCGCCCAGACAAGACGGGAGAAGCCTGTGGAAAGACCGCGACGTCAGCGTGACGCTAGGCTATCGTGCGAGATCACGAACGCGTGATAATGATACCTTCGGAACGGGGCAGCAGCTTGGCCGTTAGCGCGCCATGACTTTGAACGGACTGATTGTCTTTTCCAGACGGGCGCTCCGCGTCGCGAGAACGGAATTTGCTGCGTTGAGCGCGATCTTCGTGATCGCCCTTGGCATCGTGGTCTTTGTCGAACTGGCCGACGATATGACCGAGGCGGACGGCCGGGCTTTTGACTGGATGATCCTGTCGATGCTGCGTCCAACGGCCACACCGGACAATGCCTGGGGACCCTGGTGGCTGGAAGAGGCTGCCGCCGATCTGACCTCGCTGGGCGGGATCGCTGTCCTGGGCCTTTTCGCCACGGTCGCGGTGGTCTTCCTGCTGATCCAGCGCAAGCGTCTGTCCGCACTGCTGCTGGTCCTCGGCCTCGCCGGCGGCGTGGCGCTGAGCGAGGGACTGAAAGCCGTCTTCGAACGGGAGAGACCGCCCGAAGCCTATCAGGCTGTCGACACCATCAACGCCAGCTTTCCTTCAGGCCACGCGCTGTTGTCCGCCGTCTTCTACCTCAGCCTCGGGGTGATGCTGACCCGTGCCTTTCCCAGGCACAGGGTCAAGGGGTTCGTCCTTGGCGTCGCCATCGTCATCACCCTGCTGGTGGGCGTGACGCGGGTCTATCTCGGCGCTCACTGGGCGACAGACGTTCTGGCGGGCTGGAGTGTCGGGGCGGCCTGGGCCATGGCGCTCTGGCTGGTCTCCTACGCCGTCGCAAGACGCCAGATCGTCCACCACGCGCCGCTTCAGGACGAAGGGGCGACAATCCGCTAGGCGGTCAGGCGCGACCGGCCTGTCCCGAAAGCCGTGCGGCGTCGACGCCGATCCGAGCGAGGGCTCGCGCCCATTTGGTCTCGTGCTCCCGATCGAAGATGAGATCATTGTCGGGGTCGGACACCAGCCAGACATTCTCGGCAAGCTCGTCCTCGAGCTGCCCATCCCCCCATCCGGCATAGCCGAGAAGCAGGGTTGCACGCCGGGGTCCGGTCTCGGGATCAACCATGGCCACAAGGGCCTCGCGTGTCGCCGTCATGGCGAGTGCCTCGCCGAAAGGTATGCTGGCCTCGCCGGCCGACCAATCGTCGGTGTGCAGGACGAACCCCCGCTCGCGCTCGACAGGCCCGCCGATCATCACGGGCACACCGTGGGCCGATGACGGTGCCGGCACATCCAGCTTGGCCAGAACAGCCTTCAGATCGACCATGGGGGCTGGGTGGTCCAGACGCAGACCCATCGCATGATCGCGCGCATGGGCGCATATCAGGATCACCGCATGCTCGAAGCGTGGATCCCCGATCCCGGGCATCGCCACCAGCAGCCGCCCGGTCAGGGGTGTGAATTGGTCCATGACGGATCATCGTTAACGGCGGACAGGGATGCAAGTGCCCTGACGCCGCGTTCCGGGCCTTGGCGACCCGCCTACGCAGCGCTATGTGCCATCAGCCGCCGCTTGCGCGGATATCCCGGAGACAGTCATGACCATCCAGATCGGCGATCGCCTTCCCGCCACGACCTTCAGCCACGCCACGGCCGATGGTCCCCGGCCGGTCACGACCGACGACGTCTTCAAGGGCAAGACGGTCGCCCTGTTTGCCGTTCCGGGCGCATTTACCCCGACCTGCTCGGCGCGGCATCTGCCCGGCTTCGTCGATCATCTGACGACCTTTGCGGACAAGGGCGTCGATACCGTCGCCTGCGTGTCCGTCAATGACGCGTTTGTCATGAAGGCCTGGGCCGAAAGCCAGTCGATCGGCCTCGACGAGATCATGATGCTCGGCGACGGCAACGGCGATTTCGCCCGGGCCATCGGCCTGACCATGGACGCCAAGGGTTTTGGCATGGGCGAGCGCTCGCAGCGTTACGCCATGCTCGTCAAGGACGGCGTGGTCACCCAGCTGAATGTCGAACAGCCTGGCGAATTCAAGGTCTCCACGGCCGAGCATCTGATCGCCCAGCTCTGAGGCCCAGCCCCTAGGTCGGCTGTCGCGGCCTTAGGCCGCTACAGTCTCGATCCCGGCGTCACTGCCCGACAGGACATGATTCAGGGCGCCGAGCAGGGCCGGTGGCGTGAGTGGCTTCGAGACGAAATAGCTCATCCCGGCGTCCATGCAGGCCGCAATGTCCTCCGGTGCCGTATCGGCCGTGACGGCTATGACAGGGACCCCGGCATTGGGGCCGGACCCTGCACGGAGGCGGCGCGTTGTCTCCCGCCCGTCGAGTTCAGGCATCCGTACGTCCATGAAGATGACGTCGAAACTGCCGGTTTCGCAGAGTCGCAGCGCAGCCAATCCGTCGGCAGCCGTGGCAATGTCGCACCCGAGGGGCGACAGAATGAGCTCAACGGCCCGTCGGTTGATGTCGTGGTCGTCCACGACCAGCACCCGCAATGGGCGGTCTTCCTGTGGATCCGGCTCACTTTCGTTCTCATGGAAGACGGGCGCGGCCTCCGGGATTGGGCGAGGCCGGGGCGTTTCGGTCGTCGCGGAGCGGGCCGCACCGGCGGGCAGGTTTGAAAGCGCCCGGGCAATCATCCCGCGATCCTCCGCGATGCGCTCCGCCCGGGGCGTCTCCACATCCAGGGCCGGCTCGAGCACGAGCGACAGGGTGAAACAGGCGCCGACACCCGGCGTGGCGCGGGCGGTCAGGCGCCCGCCCATCAGTTGAGCCAGATCGCGGCTGATGGCGAGGCCGAGACCAGAGCCACCATGCAGGGCACTGATGCCATCTGCCGTCTGGTCGAACGGGGTGAACAGGCGCGCCAGCTGGTCGGCCGTCATGCCGGGACCGGTATCGACGATCTCGATCAGAACCGCATGGCCAGACGGTTCGTCGGCCCAGGCCCGGAGCCGCACGGTGATCGCGCCTTCCCGGGTGAATTTCACGGCATTCGAGATCAGGTTGTTGAGGATCTGACGCATCCGCATGGCGTCGCCGCGGACCCAGGTCGGCACATCGCGCGCGCCCTCAAGCCGCAATTTGAGGCCTTTCGCCCGGATGGGGCCCTGCCAGAGCCGCATGGTCTGGGCCAGCAGGCTCCGCAGATCGAAATCTGTCGCCTCGACGGTCATCCGGCCGGCGTCCAGCTTGGCGTGGTCGAGCAGATCGTCGAGCATGGCCTTCATCATGCAGCCGGCGTCCGTGATCAGGGCTGCCTGAGCCCGGGCATTGCCGTCGCTGGCTCCCCGCTCGAGTTCGGCGGCACCGGTCAGGATGGCGCTGATGGGGGTCCGCAGATCGTGCCCGACGGCCGCCAGGAAGGCCGCGCGGCTGGCCATGGCGGCTTCAGCCTGAACCCGCTTCTGGTCGGCTTCCAGTCGGGCTGCGCTTTCGGCCATCCGGGCCTTGGTCATGTATCGCCAGGTGCTCAGGCAGTAGGCCGCGAACACGATGATGGCGATCGACATGGCGGTCACGATCGTGGGGTCCGCGCCGTTCATCACCATGAAGACGGGCTGTGCTGCGAGATAAAGGAACTGTGGCGTGATGGTGATTGCCAGCACGCGCATCGAAGAGGGCGAATTGACCACGGCGTAGATCGCGCCCGACGCCAGCAGGATGGCCGCACAGATGCCGCCCATCGCCCCGCCGTTCAGCCACAGGGGCACGGAAAGCACACCAAAGGTTGCGGCATTCAGGAACAGCAGGGCTCCGCCGATGGCAGATCGGATCCGCCCCATGCGTTCGACGCGTCCGCTGTGAATGGGCTCGAAGACCCACAGATCGGCAATCTGGATCACGAAATAGACGGTGACCCAAAGCGAGCTGAAGACCCAGCCGAACAGGGGGCTGAAAATCAGCCCGATCGCTGCGCCCATTCCGAAACGTTGAAGCATGGCGCTCCGGCGGCGCCGAACGGCGGCGGCCCAACTCACCGGGAGATCGCCATAGGTCTCCGACATACACGTCCTCGCGCCCGGGCACGTAATGCCCCTTTGGCCCACCATGGCAGGCTTGCCCTAACGCACCGTCAACGGCGTTGCAGGGGCCCCGCGGCCATGGCTTCGGCAATACTGTTCAGACCGTCTGCGCGAAGACAGGCCGCGAGGTCGCGCTTGATCCTTCCGACCAGTCCGGGGCCGTCGAAAATCAGGGCCGAATACAACTGTACGGCACAGGCCCCCGCGCGAATGCGGGCATAGGCATCCGCTCCGGACGCGATACCGCCGACGCCGATCAGGGGCAGGCGACCCTGCGCAGCCTCAGCCGCATGCCTGAGCGCCGTCTCCGCCCGCGCACGGAGGGGGGCGCCGGACAGCCCACCCGCTTCGGATGCAAAGGTCGAGCGCAGGCTGTCCGGACGATCGAGGGTCGTGTTCGAGACGATCAGTGCGTCGATCCGGTGGGAGAGGGCCGCTTCGACGATCATGACGATTTCGGCTCCGGTCAGGTCGGGCGCGATCTTCAGGAACACAGGGGTCTTGCCCGGCCGCGCCTCGGCGACCCGCCCCAGGAGATCGTCAAGCGCCTCGCGTCCCTGCAGGGCGCGCAGGCCGGGCGTGTTGGGTGACGAGATATTGACGGTGAAGTAGTCGCTCAGACCGGCAAGACGCTGCAGGCCGGTCACATAATCGGCGGCTCGGTCCTCGGTGTCCTTGTTGGCCCCCAGATTGGCCCCGACCACCGTCTTCGCCGGCCTGACCGCCAGATGCCCGGCAAATGCGTCGAGCCCGGCATTGTTGAACCCCATCCTGTTGATGATGGCCCGGTCCTCGGACAGTCGGAACAGTCGTGGTTTGGCGTTGCCCGGCTGCGCCAGCGGCGTGACGGACCCACACTCCAGGAACCCGAAACCAAGGCGTGACAGACCGGCCAGCGCCTCGGCATTCTTGTCCAACCCTGCGGCCAGACCGATCGGGTTGGAGAGCGGCAGCCCGGCCACGGACGTTGCGAGGATTGGCTCGTCGGCCCCTGTCCGAGGCAGGGGAACGGACTTAAGCGCCTGGATGGCAAAAGTGTGAGCCGCCTCCGGATCCATCCGCCGCAGCAGTCCGGCTCCCAGATCCGAAAGGTTCACAGTCCGGCTCCGTCTTCAAAGATCAGGGCACCGGCTTCGTCGACCTTCAACGATCGGGCCGACTTTACAGCGCTGACCGGCAGGGGGCCGTAGATATGCGGAAACAGGGCCCCGCCGCGGGAGGGCTCCCAGACGACTGTGCCGCCCAGAGTGCCAAGATCGACGGCCAGCAACAGAAGGTCGGTCTGACCGGCGTAGTATTTCCGGGCCGTTTCAAGAAGCGTGTCTGCGCCCGACAGATGGATATAGCCGTCCGCCAGGTCCACCGCGGATCCGCCATAGGGACCGGTCGCGTTGGCGGCTTCCCATTCTTCCCGGGCAACCAGCTTGTAGGCAACCGGAGCGCTCACTCGTCAGCGCCGCCGCCGAAGGCCTTGGGCGTCAGGAAGCCGTCATAGGCGCAGCGCCCGGCCACATCGACCTCGAAGATCGCGCAGGCCCCGGTGGGGAAGCCTCCGGACATTTTGTCCAGGACGGAAGGCGAGGCCGCACTCTCGACGAGATATTCGACCGCCAGAAGATGGATGCCCGGATTATGGGCCAGCACCAGCAGACATCCCGCCTGCTCCTCGGCCGACTGGACCAGCCTCCGGATGATATCGGACGGGGCATTGTACAGCGTCGGCTCCAGCCGGACTTCCACGTCGCCAAAGGCGTCGTGCATGTCGTCCCAGGTCTGGCGGGTACGCGTTGCGGTCGACACCAGGGCAAGGTCAGGTCGCAGCCCGCGTTCTGCCAGGACCCGGGCCATCAGGGCTGCATCGGCATGGCCTCGCTCGAGCAGGGCCCGGTCGCGATCCGTCCCGGAGGCCGGGACACGCTCGGTCTTTGCATGGCGCATGAGGATCAGACGGTGCATGGCCGGGCCTTTAGAACGGTTCGTCGGGCGCATCCACCCCGTCCGTGCCTGATCCGGTCCGGCCGAGATCGGTCACTGGACGCGTGGCTGGCTGGGGCAGCAGGGCCGGTGACGTGGCCCGGGCGCGCTGGGTCAGTCCGCCCGGACGGATCCGGGCATAGGCGTGCCGCGATGCCTCCAGCAAAATCAGTCCCGCAGCGCCCGGGATGAGGCGTCGTCCGACCTGCTCGAAGCCGTCGGCAAGTCCGAGCAGCGGCGGCCATGGCGGCACATACAGCGTCTGTGACCACGCGGTTGGTTCCAGCCCGACCTGGCGGACCAGTCGCTCCAGCTGCCCGCGGGTGAAGGGGCGGCCATGACCAAAGGGTGTGGCCTCGGCGCGGGCCCACAGTCCGCCTCGGGCGGCCGCCACAAGAATGATCCGTCCGGCTGGCGAAAGGGCGCGGACCGCTTCGGTCAGCAGGGCTGCCGGATCGTCGGCTTCTTCCAGTGCGTGAACCAGAAGGACCCGGTCGAAGGCGCCAGCGGCGAAAGGCAGCCGGCGCTCGTCGACCAGCAGGGTCCGGTTTCGACCGGTGACCGGCCACAGTTCCACGCCCTGTCCTGCCGGCATCGCTGCAACCACACGCCGCGCCCCGACAAAGGCGTCCAGCCATGGCGTGGCATAGCCGATGCCCAGGATGTCACTGCCATTGGCCTCGCCCCAGGCATCATCGAGCCGTCGTGCCAGCAGACGCCGGACCAGCGTGCCGGTCGGCTCGCCGTAAAAGGTCCTCAGATCGTCGATGCCGCGCCGCATGAAGGGACTATAGGCTGTTCGCGGCCGTTCGTCGCTGAAGCAATCCGGGCCCCCATCTGCTATCCGTTTTTCTCGTGAAGAGAGCTTGCCGATGCCCCTGGACGTTCATCTGTTCCCCTGCCTGAGCGACAACTACGGCTTTCTGGTCCGTGATGCGGCCACCGGAACCGTCGGGTGTGTCGACACGCCGGACGGCGCGCGGGTGCTGGAGGAACTGGAGCGGCTGGGCTGGGGTCGTCTTGACCTGATCCTGAACACCCACTGGCATCCGGATCACACCCAGGGCAATGCGGCGGTCAAGGCTGCGACCGGTGCAGAAATCGTCGGGCCAGAAGAGGTGCGCCGCGCCGCTCCGCTGGACCGGGTGATCGATGGCGGTGATCGGGTGACGCTCGGCGAGACGGTATTCGAGGTGACGGCCACGCCGGGCCACACCCTGGGCCATGTCGTGTTCCGCAGCGCCGCTGACGCCATCGCTTTCGTGGGCGACACCCTGTTTCCGCTCGGTTGCGGCCGGCTGTTCGAAGGCACGCCCGATCAGATGTGGGATAGCCTGAAGACCCTGTCCGCCTGGCCTGACGCCACGGTTCTGTACGGGGCTCATGAGTATACCGCTGCCAATGCCCGGTTTGCCCTCAGCCTGGACGCCCGGCCTGAAATGGCGGCGCACGCGGAGGCGATCTTTCTGGCCCGGTCGCATGGCGAACCAACCATACCGACGACCCTGGCGGTCGAGAAGGCGTTCAATCCGTTCCTGCGGTCAGGCGATGCGGAGGATTTTGCCCGACGGCGAGCGGCCAAGGACAGCTTTTCCGGCTGATCCTACTGGGTGGGCTCGAAGGCCCGGATGATGCGGCTCGACGAAGGTCGACCGCTGATGCCCTGGGCCGGATTGACGACGACCCGTAGTTCCCCGCGATTGAACGTAGCCGACATTCGCCCGCCTTCGACGATGGTGATGCTGCGAAGATTGGTCAGGCGATCGCGCATCGTCGCAGACCGTGCCATTCGAAGAACCGCATCGGTCGATATGATCAGGGCCTCGACACAAAGGGCTTCCGACTGGTCACCGAACAGGTTGATCCTGACGGTGCGACCCAGGGCGGTGGTGATCAGGCCACTGCGAATGGCCATCAGCTGGAACAGCTTCTCCGGCCCCAGTACCGGCAGGGCCAGGGACGTGGCCGGACCCACCATCGAGGCCGGCGTGCCATTGGGCGCGCGCACGGTGTAGAGCGTCATTCCGCCCTCGGGCGAGACCCTCAGGACCCGGGCACCCTCATCGTTGCGGTAGATGATGTCGCCACGCGGCGCGGGCGTGGGTCGCAGCACCCAGGTTTCTTCCCGGCGCTCGAAACGGAACAGCGGCCGGGAACCGGACCGGTCAAAGATGAAATTCTCGCCGGTCTCGGATGCATATCGACCGGTCGGCGGGAGCGTGCGGGTCGCGCCTGATCCGGCGAGCGCCCGGCTCTGTTCGGCCTGGGCGTTGCTCCGGACCTGGGCCAACGAGGGCGTCGCCACGAATGCCGGTGAGATGGCGACGGCGAGACATGCCATTGCCATTCTGGTCGGCGCGGACGCCGATCTGACCCTCACCCTGGAACTCATGACAACAGCGGTGCAACCGCACATCGGCGGATTTTGGGCAGACCCGGTTCAGCCGACCAGATACTGACCGCCGTTCAGCGACAGGGTGCATCCTGTGACATATCCAGCACGCTCGCCGGACAGCCAGGACACCATGTCGGCGATCTCCTCGCCCTTGCCCAGTCGCCCGACGGGGATCTGGGCAATGATGCTGGCCAGGACCTTCTCGTCCATGGCCCCCACCATTTCGGTGTCGATGTAGCCGGGCGCGATACAGTTCACGGTGACGCCCTTGCGGGCATTCTCGAGCGCCAGGGCCTTGGTAAAGCCGATCATGCCGGCCTTGGCTGCCGAATAGTTCGTCTGGCCGACCTGCCCCTTCTGGCCGTTGATCGACGAGATGTTCACGATGCGCCCGTAGCCCCGGTCGCGCATGCCGTTGATGACCTGGCGTGTCATGTTGAACACGCTGTCCATGTTGACCCGGATCACGTCCGACCACTGGTCCGAGCTCATCTTGTGGAAGAAGCCGTCGCGGGTGATGCCGGCATTGTTCACCAGCACGTCGATGGGCCCGAGCTCGGCCTCCACGTCGGCGACGGCGCGGGCACAGTCGTCGAACGAGCCGACATTCCCCTTGACGACCATCACGCCGAGTTCGCGGGCCGTGGCCTCTGCGGCGTCGCTGTTGCCGGAATAGCCCGCAGCCACGGCCATCCCGTCTTCCTTGAGCCTCTGCACGATCGCCTTGCCGATGCCGCGCGTGCCGCCGGTTACAAAAGCCACTCGTGCCATGTGCATTTCCCTCTGTGTGTTTCCGGATGCGGTCCTCCTTGAGGCGGAAGATCCTGCGGTCCAGATAGGCCTTAGCCGGGAAGCCAACGCGCGAGAAGCCATCACGGGTAATCCCCGTGATGGCTTCTTCGATTTATCAGGCTGCTTCGGCCATCTTGGAGACGTCGATGACAAAGCGGTAGCGGACGTCGGACTTCTCCATCCGCTCATAGGCCTCGTTGATCTGCTCCGGTGCGATCGTCTCGATATCGCAGGCGATGTCGTGGGCGGCGCAGAAGTCCAGCATCTCCTGGGTTTCGCGGATTCCGCCGATCAGCGAACCCGCGATCGAACGGCGACGCCACAGCAGCCCCATGGCGAAGACCGGCAGGCCCTCGGTGGTGAGGCCCAGCATGACCATGGTCCCGTCCTTGGCCAGCAGCCCCACGTGGTTCGAGATCTCGTGGGTGGCGGACACGGTGTTGATGATCAGATCGAAGCTCTCGCCCGCCGCCTTCATCGCGGCCTTGTCGGTGTTGATCAGGAAGTGTTTTGCGCCCATGCGCTCGGCGTCGGCCCTCTTGCGGTCCGACGTCGACAGCACCGTGACCTCGGCTCCCATGGCCGCAGCCTGTTTGACGGCCATATGTCCCAGGCCGCCAAGTCCGATCACGGCGACCCGCGATCCTGGTCCGATGTTCCAGTGCTTCAGCGGTGAATACGTGGTGATCCCGGCGCAAAGCAGGGGCGCTGCTGCATCCAGCGGCAGGCTGTCGGGGATGGTCACGACATAGTTCTGATCGACCACGATGGCGGTCGAATAACCGCCCTGGGTGATGGCCTGACCCACTTCGGCACCCTTGGGATCGGGCGATCCATAGGTCTGGGTCATGCCCGGGACGCAGTACTGTTCCTCACCGTCTTGGCACGGCTGACACTGGCGGCAGCTGTCGACCATGCAGCCGACCCCGACCCGGTCACCGACCTTGAAGCGGGTCACATTGGCCCCGACCGCCGAGACGATCCCTGCGATCTCGTGGCCGGGCACGATGGGATAACGGGTATTGCCCAAGTCGTTCTTCACGATGTGAAGGTCGGAGTGACAGACGCCAGCGAATTTGATGTCGATGGCCACATCGTCTGCGCCCGGATCGCGACGGTCGAAGCTGTAGGGGGCGAGCGGCTGATCGGAAGCGGTCGCGGCGAAGGCGCGGGTGGCGATGGGCATGACGATGTCCTTGAAGCTTTGCAGGGCGGCTGCCGGAAAGTGTGGCTGCCGATGACGATCCGCAAGGGAACGCCGTGCGGATCGGGTCGGTTGCCGCCTAGCCGAGTTTCGCGATCAGCGCCTGGGCTGCCGCCGGATTGCGGATCTTTGCCCCCGAGATGAAGTAGGCGAAGACGTCACCGCGCCTCGCCCATGCACGGGTACGATCCGCAATCACGTCGAGCTCTTGCGACGTCATGCCGGTCGGCTCGGTCTCACGGCTCGACATCAGCCGCGCATAGGTAAAGTCCGCCGTCGGCTGGTCGATCCGCGGCCATTCGGGAGCCTCGTCGTCCTCGGCATAGACGATGGCCATGCCGTATTTCGCGGCCAGATCATAAAACTGCGGCACATCGAAACTGCCGTGCCGGACCTCCAGCGCGTGGCGTAGCGGCAGACCGTCCTTCTCCTGGGGCAACAGTTTCAGAAAGCCCTCGAAATCCTCGGGGTCGAATTTCTTGGTGGCCATGAACTGCCAGTTGATGGGGCCCAGCTTGGGGCCGAGCCGCGTCAGCCCCTGATCCAGAAACCGGTCGAAGCTCTCCTTGCCTTCGGACAGCACCTTGCGATTGGTGCAGTAGCGGCTGGCCTTGACCGAAAACACGAACCCGTCCGGCGTCTCGTCGTGCCACTTCAGCCAGCTGTCGGGCTTGAAGGTCGAATAGTAGGTGCCGTTGATCTCGATCGAGGAAACTCGGGCTGACAAGAAAGCAAGTTCCTGTTTTTGAACAAGCTTTTCGGGATAGAATACGCCGCGCCAGGGCTCGAAGGTCCATCCGCCCACACCGACCCTGATGGCCCTGCTCATATCAAATCCCTCATCATGTCCGTTCAGGCGCCAACGCTGTACCGGCAAGCAGTCCCCCGTCGAGGTTCAGCTCCGATCCTGTCATGTAAGTGGCCTCGTCGGAGGCCAGCAACACCGCCAGGGCCGCGACTTCTTCGGGCCGACCGAAGCGGCGCATCGGTGTATCGCTTACAAGATCGGCCATGCGCTTTTCCCGTTCCGGGCCAACACCGAGCATGGGCTCCCACATGGGGGTCAGGATGGCTGCCGGGTGGATGGAGTTGCAGCGGATCGCAAGGCCCTGACCGGCACAATAGAGCGCAACCGTCTTCGTGTGATTCCGGATCGCCGCCTTCGACGACGCATAGGCCGCCGCGCCCGGGATGCCGACGAGACCCGACCGGGATGAAAGATTGATGATGGATCCTGCGCCTGTTGTTCGCATGGCCCGGATGCCGTGCTTGCAGCCCAGGAAGACCCCATCGAGGTTGGTCTCATGGACACTGCGCCAGTCGGCGAGGCTGGCATGTTCCGGGTCATGGGCGACGGGCCCTCCCTCGAACCCCGTGATGCCCGCGTTGTTGACGATCACGTCGATCCGCTTGTGGGCAGCCAGGACATCATCAATCACCGCTTCCCAGTCGCTTTCCACACGCACATCCAGATGGCGATATCCGGCATATACGCCGAGCGTTTCGGCCAGCGCTCGGCCTGCGTCGTCGTTGATATCGGTCAGATAAACCATGGCCCCTTCGGCGACGAAGGCGCGGGCAACAGACGCACCGATTCCCTGCGCTGCACCCGTCACCAGAGCAATCTTGTCCTTGAGCCTTGTCACTCGTTTTTCTCCCGTTCCATGGGATCCATAGGTCGTTCGGGAAACAAACTGCAACGTTCCCTGCTGGGCGGGAACGGTCGAGTGCCGATCGTCGAATTCGAGCCGAAAGCGCACGTTGCGGGGTCGTTTTCAGGCGGACATCCCAAATGATGACGAGGGGCTTGCCGGACCCGGTACCGGGTGTCCCGGCTGCCGCGGCCATGCTTGCAAGGCAAGGCTCACTATGGCCAGAAGGGAGGCCCTGTCGCCACCGTCCCGCGCAAGCACAGACAGGCCCTGCATGACGGCCATGACCATTCCTGACAGTGCCGCAGCATCCGCGTCCGGCGGCAGCACCTTGTCCGACTTGTCCCGCTCGATCCGCGCGCGCAGGGCCCCCTGCACCGAGCGGCGGATATCCGCAACGGCATGCTGGACCTCCGACGATGCGACAGAGCCGCTGGCCGTTGCACTGGCCAGCAGACAGCCCTTCGGCGTGTCCTCGCCGGTGTAGGCAAGGGCCGCGCCCTGCAGGAGGTCACGGGCGGCCTCAAGGGCGCTGGGCGCCGCAGCGACAGCGGCCTGCGTGGCCTCCGGATCGCCCGCATAGAGCCGGACCGTTTCCAGGAACAACTGCTTCTTGTCGCCGAACGCCGTGTAGAGGCTGGGCGTCGAGATCCCCATCGCCGTCGTCAGATCGGTGACCGAACTGGTCTCGTAGCCATGCTGCCAGAAGGTCAGCATCGCCTGGCGCAGCGCTGCGTCGCGATCGAAGGAAAGCGGTCGGCCCGGTCGGCGTGATGGATCGGTTTGTTCCATAGCGACCACTATGAAATACCTTGACCCCCATCGGCAAGAGGGCCATGGATTTCATAGCAACCGCTACGAAAGTCTTTTCCATGTCGCTTACCGCCTACCGCACGCTCGGCCGCTCCGGGCTCGTCGTCAGTCCCCTGGCCCTCGGAACCATGACCTTCGGACCTGGAGCATGGGGTGCGGATGAACCCGCTTCTAGATCCATCTTTCAGGCCTATCGCGAGGCGGGCGGCAATTTCGTGGATACGGCCGACATCTATTCCGGCGGCGAGAGCGAGCGGCTGGTGGGCCAGTTCATCAAGGAAACCGGCTCACGGGACGAGATCGTGCTGGCGACCAAATTCGGGTTCAACGGTTCCGCCAGCCCCCTCACGACCGACGCTTCAGGCCGTGGCAATCCCCATGCCGGTGGGGCCGGGGCCAAGAACATCCACCGGGCCCTCGATGCGTCGCTTGTCCGCCTCGGTACCGATTACGTCGACCTGTACTGGATGCATGTCTGGGACGGCGTCACGCCAGGCGAGGAAATCGTGCAGACGCTCGGCGATCTCGTCCGGGCCGGCAAGATCCGTTACTATGCCTTCTCCGACATGCCCGCCTGGCTGGCGATGAAGGCCGCCACCCTCGCCGCCGAACGCCACGTGCCAGGCCCGGTCGCGATCCAGGTCGAGTATTCGCTGGTCGCCCGTGACGTAGAGGGCGAGCATTTTCCGGCCGCGAAGGAGGGCGGGATGGGCGTGATGCCGTGGAGCCCGCTGGCTGGCGGCTTCCTGACAGGCAAGTATCGCAGGGAGGATCTGTCGAACACCGGGCGCCTGAGCGGGGCCAATCCGTTCGGCCAGAGCAAATTCGTCGATCAGAACTGGCTGATCCTCGAGGCCCTGAAGACCGTTGCCGAAGAGCTGGATCGGCCCATGGCCCAGGTTGCCCTGCGCTGGGTCATGCAGCGTCCCGGCGTGACCTCCACCCTGATCGGCGTGCGCACAACGGCCCAGCTTGCCGGCAATCTCGCGGCGGCAGACCTTGAACTGACCGGGGCCCAGATGTCGCGGCTGGATGCCGCCAGCGCCCCGACACCCGGGTTCAGCGCCGCGCTGACCGCACCCGCGATCCGTCGCATGATCTTCGGCGGAAACGACGTCTGGGGATGGTCGGACCAGGGGACGCGCAACTGACGGGTCCGCACCCCGGCTGGGACGCGTGGTTTCCGCAGCTCGTGCACCTGTGGACCTACCGCGGCGACGGCCGCGCCTTAATGCAGGGCCGCCCTTTTCGGCAAGGACGCAGCGAGCCTCGATCCTGCGGGATGAAATTTGGATCGCGGCGACCCGGAGCCATGGACAGGAATGGAAAATCGACGATAGGTGAACGGGCTTGAACTCCTTGAGGGCGTGATGTCGAACCGACTGCTTTCCGTGATCCGTGCCGTCGTCATCGGCGGGAGTGTCCTTGCGACCCCGGGTCTGGCTCAGGACGTCGATCCGCTGAAGATGCAGGCGGAAGCAATCATTGCCCGCTTTGACACGGCACTGAGGGCCTGTGGTGTTACCCCGCCCTATGTGCCGGGCGTCATTGTGGATTCCGCTCCCAGCCTGGTGTCCTACTACCTGGACGACCGGTCTGTGCACCTGTCGCGGTGGGCCGAAATGCCGGAAGGGATGCAGGGGATGCTGGGCGGATGGGCGGCGGCGGGGACGCTGGGCCTGACGCCGGAACAGCAGTTCGCCGAAATCTTCAACAGTCTGCTGGTGCCGCACGAGCTCGGTCATTATGTCGCCTCGCTGGACGGACGCCTGACCAGCAGCGACAGCTGGGAAAACGAAGTGCTGGCCAACCGGATCGCCATCGCCTTCTGGCTTCAGGACACGGTTCCGAACGCCCCGGTCGCCGACCGCGTCGCGAATTTCAACGTGTTTCTCGGTCAGTTGCCCAGCCCCGTGCCGGCCGGGGAAGACCCGCACGCCTATTTCGAGAGCAACTACCAGGCGCTGTCGAACGACGCCTCGGCCTATGGCTGGTATCAGGGCGCATTCATGCGAACGGCCTGGGCGGAGCATGAAGGCGTCACCTTCTGCGATCTGGTCAAGCCGTCGGCGACCTGACCTTCAGTAGGCGAAGTCGCGGTAGATCCGCGTGACGTCGTGGTTCCAGTCGCCGTGGTAGAGGTCCAGAAGCCGCTCTGCCGGGGTGACGCCGCTGTCGGCGATATCCTCCAGCTCCGACAGGAAGCCGCGCTCGTCGACCATGCCGCCCGACATGCGGCCGCGGTTCTTCAGGCCCTGGCGCGCGATGGCCACCATGTCGACGGCAATGTCGCGCACGGTGCGACCCGCGACCTCGGCTCTCAGGCCCAGTTTCGTCACGTCGCGGCGCAGACGCTCGTGGTCGGCGATGTCCCAGTCCTTGCAGAGGTCCCATGCGGCGGCCAGCGACGGTGAATCGTAGAAGATCCCGCCCCACAGGGCCGGCAGGGCGCAGATGCGGCTCCATGGGCCGCCATCCGACCCGCGCATCTCGAGATACTGTTTCAGCCGGACTTCGGGGAACAGGGTCGTCAGATGATCGGCCCAGTCCTTCATCGTCGGCAGCTCGCCGGGCAGGGCGGGCAGTTCGCCTTTCATGAAGGCCCGGAACGACTGGCCAGAGGCATCGATGTAGCGGCCGTCGCGCTTGGCGAAATACATCGGCGTGTCGAGGGCATAGTTGGCATAGGTCTCGAAGCCGAAACCGTCCTCGAAGACGAAGGCCAGCATGCCCGTGCGATCGGGGTCGGTGTCGGTCCAGACATTTGCGCGGGCTGACAGGAAGCCGTTCGGGCGACCTTCCGTGAACGGACTGCAGGCGAACAGGGCGGTGGCGATCGGCTGCAGGGCCAGCGATGTCCGGAACTTGGCCACCATGTCGGCCTCGGATTCGAAGTCGAGGTTGGCCTGGATGGTGCAGGTCCGCAGCATCATGTCGAGGCCCAGGCTGCCCTTCTTGGGCATGTAGGACCGCATGATGTCGTATCGGCCCTTGGGCATGACCGGCACGTCCTCGCGGGTCCACATCGGGTCGAACCCGGCGCCCAGGAAGCCAAGGTTCAGCTCGTCGGCGACCATCTTGACCTCCATCAGATGCTGGCCGGTCTCCGAACAGATGTCGTGGATGGTCTGGAGCGGGGCCCCGGACAGTTCGAACTGACCGCCCGGCTCAAGACTGATGGAGGCTGTAAAGCCTTCGGCATTCTTGCGCTCGAGGGCGATCAGATGCCCACCCTCCTCGACCGGGGCCCAGCCGAAGCGCTGCAGGCCGGTCAGCATGGCGTGGATGCCGTTTGGCCCCTCGTAACCGGGCCGGCGAAGGGTCGATTTGTCGAAACCGAATTTCTCGTGTTCGGCGCCGATGCGCCACTGCGCCTTTGGCTTGGCCCCGTCGGACATCGAGGCGACAAGCTGGTCGAACGTAAGCGGCGCGTGATCGGCCATGAGTGAACCCCGAATACCGGCACGACTGGCACCGGCGTTGTTGCGGCTAAATGGGCGGGAAAGTGGCCGGGCTCAAGAGGGCAGATGGCCGGATCGGCGAACGCGCGCGGACGGCCTAGCGTTCCCAGTCGCCGATGGCGGCCTGCCACAGGGTCATGGCGGCGATCGCGGCCGTATCGGCCCGCAGGATCCGGGGGCCCAGAGAGACGGCGGTGGTGAAGGGAAGGGCTCTCAGGCGCGCGCGTTCCTCTGGCGCAAACCCGCCTTCGGGGCCGATCAGGATGGCCCAGGGCCCCGGGCCCGCCGCCTGGAGCGCTGCCATGGCTGGTTCACCGCCGGCCTCGTCACAGAACATCAGCCTCCGGGCCGGATCCCATCCGTCGAGGATGGCCTCCAGCTTCTCGGGATCGTCAACGATGGGGACATCCAGACGTCCGGTCTGTTCGGCCGCCTCCATGGCGATGGCATCCAGCCGGTCCAGCCGCACCTTCTCGACATTGGTGCGGCGGGTGATCGTCGGCCGGATGCGGCGCACGCCCAGTTCCGCGGCCTTTTCGACGATGGTCTCGACACGGGACTTCTTCACGAGGGCGACGACCAGTTCGAGATCCGGACCGAACGCTTGCGGCCGCGCCAGCTCGCGACACGTCAGCACGACGCCACGCTTGGTGAACTCGGTAATCGTGGCGCGCCACTCCCCGTCCCGACCGTTGAAGATCAGGATATCGTCGCCCTGCGTCAGCCGCATCACGCCCGTCAGATAGCGTGACTGGTCGGGCGTCGGGGCGATCGGGGTGCCGGAGCCGAGATCAGGCGTGACGTACAATCGGACCATGGTGATCTCCGCTCATCCCGGCGAACGCCCGGACCCAGTGCTCTGAAGTTCCGGGTGTGACGGCAATCCGCGAGCTGTTGCAAGCGGGATCATGGCCGCGAAACACCGGGTCCCGGCTTTCGCCGGGATGAGCGGACGGGTCAGAGCGAGCGCGCGATCAGCACCTTCATGATCTCGTTGGTGCCGCCGTAGATCCGCTGGACGCGGGCGTCCTTGTACAGCTGGGCGATCGGGTACTCGTTCATGTAGCCATAGCCACCGTGAAGCTGGAGCATCTCGTCCAGGGTCTCGCCCTGGATGTCGGTCACCCAGTATTTGGCCATGGAGGCCGTCACGGCGTCCAGCTGCCCCTTGAGGTGCAGGCCGATGCAGTGATCGCAGAAAACCTTGGCCACGGTCAGCTTGGTCTTGACCTCGGCCAGTTTGAACTGGGTGTTCTGGAAGTCGAGGACCGTCTTGCCGAAGGCCTTGCGCTGCTTGACGTAGGCCAGAGTCTCGGAAAGCCCGCGCTCGGCTGCAGCCACGCCCTGGATGGCGATGTTCAGACGCTCCTGCGGCAGTTGCTGCATCAGCTGGATAAAGCCCATGCCCTCGCCGCCGCCGATGATGTTCTCGCCCGGCACCTTCACGTCATTGAAGAACAGCTCCGAGGTATCATTGCCCTCCATGCCGATCTTGTGGAGGTTCCGGCCGCGCTCGAAGCCCTCGGCCCCGTCGGTCTCGACCACGATCAGGCTGGTGCCCTTGGCTCCTGCCGCAGGATCGGTCTTGGCCACGACGATGATGAAATTGGCCAGCTGTCCGTTGGTGATGAAGGTCTTGGACCCGTTCACCACATAGCCGTTGCCGGACTTGATGGCGGTGGTCTTGATGCCCTGAAGGTCCGAGCCCGCGCCCGGCTCGGTCATGGCGATGGCCCCGACCAGTTCGCCGGTCAGCAGCCGCGGCAGCCAGCGCTCCTTCTGCTCCTGTGTGCCGTAGTGCCAGATGTAGGGAGCGACGATGGCGTTGTGCAGGCTGATGCCGAAATGGTCGGCACCCTTCCAGCCCAGCTGACGCATCAGCACGACTTCGTGGCGGTAGTCGCCGCCCATGCCGCCGTCTTCCTCGGGCATCGACAGGCCCAGCAGGCCAGCCTCACCCGCCTTGTTCCACAGTTCGCGCGGGACGGTGGAGTTGGCGATCCAGGACTGGACCTCTTCGGGCGGGGCGTGTTCGTCGATCCATTTGCCGACACTGTCGGAGAAGAGGGTGATTTCCTCTTCCTGCATGAAGTCGGGATCAGGCGTGTCGATAACGTTCAGCATTTTCCATCTCCTCCCCATCCCTCGCGCTGGGGAGGGGGACCACGAAGCGATGGAGGGGCCCTTTCCACCGCACGGTTTTCAAGATCAGCGATCAGACCGATACTGAAGCTGGCAGCCCCTCCGTCACGACGCGTAAGCGCGTCGTGACACCTCCCCATCGCGCTGCGACGGGGAGGACAGTCAGAACGCCTCCATCGGCATGGCCATCAGGACGTCCGCGCCGGTCTTCAGCTTGGTCAGGTGCGCAGCAGCGTCGGGCAGGATCCGCTCGACGAAATAGCGGCCGGTCTGCAGCTTGGTGACGTAGAAGGGGTCCTCGGACCCGGCGTCGACATGGGCCTGCGCCGCCTTGGCCATCTGGGCCCACATATAGGCCAGGGCCGTCAGACCGAACAGGTTCAGATAGTCGGTGCTGGCAGCACCGGCATTGTCCGGGTTCTGCATGCCGTTCTGCATCAGCCACATCGTGCCTTCCTGCAGCTTCTTCTTGGCATCGGCCAGGCCGTCGACGAACGGCTTCACCGGACCCTCGCCACCGTTCTCCGCCACGAAGGCGTCGATGTCGGAGAACCAGGCCATGATCGCGCGCCCGCCGTTGGCGGGCAGCTTGCGGCCCACCAGATCCAGAGCCTGAATGCCGTTTGTGCCCTCGTAGATCATGGTGATGCGGGCATCGCGCAGATACTGGGAGGCCTGGAAATGCTCGGTGTAGCCCGAGCCGCCATGGACCTGCATGCCCAGTGAGGCGACGTGGAAGCCCTTGTCGGTCAGATAGGCTTTCAGGACCGGCGTCAGCAGACCCATGTAGTCGTTGGCCTTCTGCGCGGTCGCCTCGTCGGCCGACTTCTGCAGGTCGGCCTGAAGCGCGGTCCACAGCACGAAGGCCTGGCCCCCTTCCACGAAGGCCTTGGCCTCCAGCAGCATGCGGCGGACGTCGGGGTGGACCATGATGCTGTCGGCCTGGGCCTCGGGGTTCTTGGGTCCGGTCAGGCTGCGGCCCTGGATGCGGTCCTTGGCGAACTCCAGCGCGGCCTGGTAGGCGGCCGAGCCGATGGCCAGCCCCTGCAGGCCGGTACCGAGGCGCGCCTCGTTCATCACAACGAACATGTTGTTCATGCCGCGGCCCTCGGCCCCGATCAGCCAGCCGGTGGCACCGTCGTACTGCATGACCGCCGTGGCGTTGCCGTGGATGCCCATCTTGTGTTCCAGGCCGGAGCACATCAGCGAATTGCGCTCGCCCAGCGAGCCGTCTTCATTGACGAGGACCTTGGGTACCAGGAACAGGCTGAGACCCTTGATCCCGGCCGGAGCGCCCTCGATGCGGGCCAGGACCGTATGGATGATGTTGTCGGTGAAGTCGTGTTCGCCGGCGGAGATCCAGATCTTCTGGCCAGTGATCTTGTAGCTGCCGTCGGCCTGCGGCACGGCTTTGGTCCGCACCATGCCCAGATCGGTGCCGCACTGGGGCTCCGTCAGGTTCATCGTGCCGCCCCACTCGCCGGTGGCCATCTTGGGCAGGTATTTGGTCTTCAGTTCCTCGGAGGCATTGGCGTGAATGCCGGCATAGGCACCGGCGGTCAGGCCCGGGTACATCGAGAAGGCCGCCGAAGCCCCGGCCGTGAACTGGCCAAAGGCCATGCCAACGACGGCCGGCATGCCCTGGCCACCATAGGCAGGATCGGCTGACAGGGCGGGCCAGCCGGCCTCGACCATGGCCTGATAGGCTTCCTTCCAGCCCTTGGGCCCGGTGACGACGCCGTTGTCCCAGTGGCAACCTTCCTTGTCGCCCGAGTGGTTGATCGGGGCGATCACTTCCTCGGCGAATTTGGCGCCCTCCTCGAGGATCTGGCTGACCAAATCGGACGACAGGTCCTCGAACCCGACCTGGTTCGAATAGCGGTCGATCTCCAGAACCTCGTTCAGGATGAAGGTCAGGTCTCGGACGGGGGCTTTATAGGCCATGGACTCAGGCTCTCGCTTTGAAGGGGTTGCGGGGTGCGTGATGGGCGTGGGGGTCGTCGTGGTTCAGGCGGGCACGCAGGACGGACTCGTAATCTTCTGCGCCGGGCAACAGATCGGGACGCATGGCGGACAGGCGCTCCTCCATGGCGGCACAGGCGGCCTCGGCCGTCTCGATCGCCGCGTCGAGGTCCTCCCGCTGCTGCTTGAGGGCCTCGATCTGGGCGCGGTGACGCCGCAGGGCGATCGCCATCTGATGGGTGTTGCCGTCGTTCCGGTCGTACAGATCCAGCATGTCCTGGATTTCGTGCAGGGTGAAACCGATGCGGCGGCCGCGCAGGATGAGTTTCAGCCGGGCCCGGTCACGGGCGTCATAGACACGGGTCTGACCCTTGCGCGCCGGGGTCAGAAGCCCCTTGTCCTCATAGAAGCGCAAGGCGCGGGCGGTCGCACCGAACTCACGGCAAAGCTGCCGGATGGAATAGGTGCGATGGTCGTCCGCCGTGGCCATGGCCGCACCATAACTTGACGCGCACGTAAAGGGAAGGTTTCAGTTCGACGCATGGCACGAAAGCACGTGAACAAGGGTTCGGCCCCGGCCAAGGGCGACCTGCCGGCCAAGGACTGTCAGGCCTGCGGCCGCCCTTTTGTCTGGCGCGCCAAATGGGCCCGTGACTGGGACAATGTGAAATTCTGTTCCGACCGGTGCCGTGCGGCCGGTGTCAGCAAGGGGGGCGTCGGCCCAGCAGGACGGGGATCGTGATCGCCAGCAGCAGGACATTGGTAATGACCAGCGAGACATCCGCCCCGATAATGTGAACGCCCAGCATGACGGTCTGCAGGGCGACGAGGCCCGCGGCCGAGACCAGCAGGGGCCAGCGCCCGATCTTCCAGGAGAACAGGGGCATCAGCATCCCCAGCGCCAGGACGATTTCCACGATCCCGACGCCGCGCACGAGGCTGAGGCTGACCTTCTCGGGCCAGTCCAGGAGCAGGGCCAGATTATCCATCGGCTCCGTCAGCTTGGCATAGCCGGCAGCCACGAAGAACATCGCGATCCACCCCTGGAAGGTCCAGAGCGCCAGGTTGGTGAAATCACGGGCCTGACGCGCGCGGGCCGTCCGCGGCGTGGTCGCGTTCTGGCAAAGGGTGGCCATGAGACGGCTCTTGAAAGGAGGGGCGAAAGGGGAGGCGGGCGTAGCAAACTGCAACAGTCGCGATATCGGATCGGCCATGGCCGTCCGCAAGGGTATGGCACAGCTATATCGTGATGTCATCATCTGTAGACATCAATTGATGACTTTATGGGCCGACGACGCTTTTCGCTCTTTCAGAACACGCCGGAACCCGGCGCGGCCATGGCTTGCAGACGCGGTATCAGGCCGATGCGCGCAGGGTCTGCCGCAGCCCTTCAAGCCGCTGGAGCTTGTCCGCAAACGGGGACCAGTCATCGTCCCGGTCGATGGCCGACCAGATGGCCTCGACCTCGTCGATCAGCATCTCTTCGGGCTCGGGCCGTGCGAACAGGGGCGCTTCGAGGCGTTCCGGCCGATCCGGCTCATGCTCGAACAGGGCGAAGCGGAAATCGGCAAAGGCCTTGGTCTGGTAGAGTTTCGCGCGCGGCCCCGACAGCGCACGGGCGGAGGAGCCGAACCCGGTGAACCAGTCGAAAAACAGCGGCTCCCAGCGCAGCTCCGCCCCGCCTTCCCTCAGCAGGGCCAGCGTCGTGTCCAGCAGCCGCTGGTCAGCCGCTTCGCCCAGGCTTCTGACGCCGAGCCTGTCCAGAAAGGCAGACCTCAGATGCCGGATATAGGCCGGGCCGAAACCGTTCAGGGCTTCTGTCAGAGGCTCGGCATCCGCGACCAGCTTCAGGGTCCCGGCCAGTTGGGTCAGGTTCCAGAACACCGCCTCGGGCTGGCGCGCAAAGGCATACAGTCCGGAAGAGTCAAAATAGGCGGCCGTGAAGCCGGGCTCATAGGCAGGCAGGAAACGCCAGGGCCCGTAGTCGAAGCTCTCGCCCGTAACGTTCAGATTGTCGGTATTCAGAACGCCGTGGACGAAGCCCGCCGCGATCCAGCGCGCCGCCAGCCGGGCCGACGCTTCCACGATTGCAGCCAGCAGACCAGGCGCGTCGCCGGCCTCGACCTGCGGGTGATAGGTCGCACGGACATGCTCCGCCAGGATCTCGATCTGGTTTGCGCGTTCGAAATAGGCTGCGCGCTGGAAGGTCCCGAACCGGACATGGCTGTGCTGCAGTCTGACCAGCACGGCCGAGCGGGTCGGCGAAGGCTCGTCCCCCCGTTCCAGCGCCTCGCCGGTCTCGATCAGACTGAGGGCCCGGCTGGTCGGCACGCCCAGGGCCTCCAGCATGGTCGCCGCCAGGACCTCACGCATGCCGCCCTTCAGGGTCAGTCGGCCGTCACCGGCCCGGGACCAGGGTGTCGTGCCGGAGCCCTTGGTCCCGAGGTCGAGCAGTCGCCCTGTCTGGCCTACGGGAGATGACTCGCGCAGCTGGGCCGCGAGAAAGCCTCGTCCGTCACCGAGATCGGGATTGTAGGTCCGGAACTGATGCCCGTGATACCGCATGGCGATCGGTCCCGGCTGTCCGGGCAGGGGCTCGAAGCGACCGAAATGGGCCACCCATTCGTCATTCGTCAGTGCATCAAGGCCCACTGAAGCCGCAGCCCGCGCATTGCGATGACGCAGGATCGTCTGCGGAAAATCGGCAGGCGCGACCGGATCACCGAACTCCGGGCCGAGAGCAGAAAAAAGGGGATCGGGGCGATAGGCGGTCGATACGGGCATGAACCGCAAATGCGGACTTTGACCCCTCTGCGCAACCGGCCTCGACCACCGGTCCTGCTGGACGCTTTGGTGGACACCCTGCTGATGCATCGCATATCGCCCATACCGCGCGAAATCTGTGCGGATACTCGGGTTTCAGGCGGGAATATTGACCTTAGGTCACCAGTTTTTGTCGCTTTTGCGTCACACCGGGTCCTGTGGCGCGGCTGAAATGCGGCCCTGCACCCTGCGGTCGCTTGTCGCTTTACCCGGCTTGGACTACGCCAGAGCTTCGAGAATCCGCCGCCACGTCAGAAGGGCGCGGATCAGGGAATTCAGGAAACGCCACGACGCTGTTCTGACAGTGATCTGGCACAGGAACCGGGAGCCGTATTCATGCGCCTTACTCAAATTCTTCGCAGCACCGCGTCCGCCGCCGTCGTCGGTGCCGTCGCCTTCGGCTTTGCCGGAACTGCCTTCGCCCAGGATCAGGACGAGCCGACGACGGTCGATGACATCATCGTCACCGCCCAGAAGCGCGAGCAGAGCCTGCAGGACGTGCCGATCGTGGTGACGTCGCTGTCGCAGGAAGTCCTCAGCGACGCGGGCGTCCGTGACATCAAGGATATGGCGATCCTGACGCCCGGATTGACGGTGACGTCGACGACCAACGAGGCCTCGACCACGGTCCGGATCCGCGGCGTCGGCACGGTGGGTGACAACCCCGGCCTGGAGAGCTCGGTCGGCGTTGTCATCGACGGCGTCTATCGCTCGCGCAACGGCGTCGGCTTTGGCGACCTGGGCGAACTGCAGCGCATCGAGGTCCTGAAGGGCCCGCAGGGGACCCTGTTCGGCAAGAACACCTCGGCCGGCGTCATCAACATCATTACCGAAGCCCCCGCGTTCACGCCGGGCTACAGCTTCGAAGGCACGGTCGGCAACTACGGCGCCCTCGGCGTCTCCGGCTCGGTCACCGGGCCGATCACCGACACGACCGCCTTCCGCCTGTACGCTGCCCGCCGCATCCGGGACGGGTTCAACGACATCAACATCGGTGACGGTCCGCGCACGAACCTCGACGACCAGAACCAGGACTTCTGGACCGTTCGCGGCCAGCTTCTGTTCCTGCCGAACGACAATGTGTCGCTTCGCCTGATCGCGGACTATTCCAAGCGCGACGAATACTGCTGCGTCGGCACGCAGATCCGTACGGGCCAGACCTATCCGTTCATCGACGGTCTTTCGGAGGGCACGGGCCAGCGTCCGCCAGCTCCCGGCTTCGCTACGCTGCCATTCTCGCGCACGGCCTATGCAAACCGTCCGACCGGCCAGCAGATCGAGGACCGTGGCGTTTCGGCGGAAGCCAATTTCGACCTGAACCGCTGGGGTGATGCGACCCTGACCAGCGTCTCGTCCTGGCGTTCGTGGTCGACCGCCAACGGCCAGGATCTGGATTTCACCGGCGCCGACATCCTGTACCGGGTGAACGACGGCGAGTTCGGCTTCGAGGTCGACAACCTGACCCAGGAATTCCGCGTGGCGGGCGCGACCGACAAGCTTGACTGGCTCGTGGGCGTCTTCGCGACCAAGGAAGACATCAACCGCACTGACAGCTACTATTTCGGTGCCGACTACACGCCGTTCCTGTCGTTCCTGCTGTCGGCAAACATCAACGGGGCCAACCCCGCCATCCCGGTGTCGCCGTCGATCATCGGCTGCTTCACCCGCCCCGGCCAGACAGCCCAGTCGTTCGGTGCCTGTCTGCAGACCGGCGGATCCGGTCGCGGGCCGTTCGGACCCGGTGGCGCCGTCGTCACCGTGCCGACGTTCCAGGCGACGGGCCCCGGTTTCATCGTCGGCCAGGGTGTTCGGGATGTGTATGACCAGGGTTCGGAATCCTTCGCCCTGTTCACGAACAACACCTACAAGCTGACCGAGAAGCTCGATCTGACGCTGGGTCTGCGCTACACCTACGACAACAAGTCGCTGGATGGTCTCCAGACCAACATCAATGGGAATGGCGCGACCTGCACCGGTGCCCTCGGCAACGCTGCCGCAATCGGTGGGGTTCTGGGTGCCAACGCACCGATCTTCCTCGCCAACATCTGCCTGCCCTGGTCGAACTCCGCCTATGCCAATCGCCGGGTCGCTGAAGAGGTTAATGACAGCGAAGTCAGCGGAACGTTCAAGGTCGCCTATCGTCCTACCGACTGGCTCCTGACCTATGGTTCGTTTGCGCGGGGCTACAAGTCCTTCGGCTACAACCTCGACCGCGTGCAGACCGGCGTGACACCGAACGCGAGCCTGTTCTTCCCGTCCGAAACTGTCGACAGCTACGAGGCCGGCTTCAAGGCCACCCTGTTCAACCGGTCGGTCCTGCTGAACGCCACCTACTTCGACCAGACGTTCGAGAATTTCCAGCTGAACACCTTCCTCGGGACCGCCTTCGTGGTGGAATCCATCCCGGAACTGACCACCCGCGGCGTCGATGCCGACTTCCTGTGGTTCACTCCGATCGAAGGCCTCAGCCTGTCGGCCGGCATGACCTACACGGACGCGCAGTTCAGCAACTTCACGGCCGCTGAACTGGCGGCAGGGGCCAACTTCCCGCAACTGTCGCTGCTGCCAGGCTCGCCTCCGTCGTTCGCGCCGGAATGGTCGTTCACGAGCGGCTTCAACTTCGATCGCTCGATCGGCAGCGGCCTGCGCATGGGCCTGAGCATGCAGGCCAAGTACACGTCGGAATACAACACCGGCTCGGACAACCTGCCTGCCAAGCAGCAGGACGACCTGACCCTGGTCAACGGCCGCGTGTCGCTGGGCACGGAAGATGACCGCTGGACCCTGGAAGTCTGGGCCCAGAACCTGACTGACGAAGAGTATGTCCAGGTCGCCTACAATGCCCCGCTGCAAGGCTCGGCGTTCCAGCGGACGGTGCAGCCCAATGGCACCTTCTATAACCCGGCCCTGGATACCCAGACCTACGACGCCTTCCTGGGCCAGCCCCGGACCTTCGGCGCAACGGTTCGCTTCAAGTACTGATCGACCCCCGGGTCGGGACTGCAGAGCCGGCCGGGGGCAACCCCGGCCGGTTTTGCTTTGCGCGTGTCCAAGGTCCATCAACCCTGGCGAAGGCAGGGGCCTCGCGTCATGTGGCGCGGATGCCGGGGTTGCCCACGACCCATGCATCGGACGTCCGGTAAGCACTGGGTCCCGGCTTTCGCCGGGGTGAGCAGAGGCTCTGGTCTCGCCTATTCGGCCGGGACCGGAGGCATGTCCGGCGCTGTCGCGGTGCCACCGGAGCTCTGGTGTTGTCCGGCAAACCGTTTCCCGAGGCGTCGGCGGGCCCAACCGCTGGCGTCGTCCACGATCGTGAAGATGGCCGGTATGTACAGCAGCGACAGGAAGGTCGAGGAAATCAGGCCGCCGACTACCGCGATGGCCATGGGCTGACGGAACTCCACGTCGGCCCCCCAGCCGATCGCGACCGGCAACATCCCCGCGCCCATGGCGAAGGTCGTCATCAGGATCGGGCGGGCCCGCTTGTGGGCCGCGTCCACGATCGCATCATATCGGGGCATGCCGCCCTGTTCGGCGATGATCACATAGTCGACCAGGAGGATGGAGTTCTTGGCCGCGATCCCCATCAGCATCAGAATGCCGATCAGGGACGAGATCGAGAAACTGGACCCGCCAATCAACAGGGCGACAAACGCCCCACCGATCGCAAGCGGCAGCGCCGCCATGATGGTGACCGGGTAGGCAAAGCTTTTGAACAGCAGGACCAGCACCGCATACATCAGCAGGATGCCGGTCAGGAAGGCGACGCTGAAACCCGAGATCATCTCCTGGATGAACTCCTCGTCGCCTGCCGCGACCTGACGTACCCCTTCGGGCAGGCTCTTGACGGCGGGGAGGGCAAGGACAGCGGCCGAGGCTTCGCCGGAGCGAATGCCGTTCAGCTCGGCCGTGATGGAGGCAATGCGTGACCGGTCCTGGCGCAGGACCTGCGACGGGCCGGATCCGAACTGCACGTCCGCGACGGCGCTGAGCGGGATGGGCGTGCCTTCACCGTTCGGAACGCGAAGGTTCTCGATCACGGCCAGATTCTCGCGAGCCTCCGGATTCAGCAGGATCCGGATCGGGATCTGGCGGTCGCCGAGATTGTACTTGGCCAGCGACTGATCGACGTCGCCCAGTGTGGCGACCCGCACGGCCTGGCTGATGGTCTGTGCCGTGACCCCCATCAGAGCGGCCTGATCCGGACGCGGCGTGACCACGATCTCGGGTCGGGCGATGGCGGCCGTGTTGATCACATTGGCGAGGCCGGGGACGGACCGCATCTCGGTCTCGACGGCTCTCGCAGCGGTGGCCAGGGCCGCCGGGTCATCACCCAGCAGCGCAAAGGTATAGGTGGTCCCGTCACTGGGACCGCCCCCCTGAACCGCGACGCCGGCCCCGATCCGGGCCCCGGCGATCCCGTCCCAGCTGTCGACCATTTCCCGCGCGAAGGCCTGCTGGCTCAGGTCGCGATCGCCCTTTGGAACCATGTCTGCGTAGACATTGGCCTGGTTGACGTCCTGACCGCCGATGGACGCATAGACGGAGACCACCTCGGGGCGGGCGCGCAGGTCGCGCGTCAGGCGCTGGACGATGGCGTCGGTTTCCCTGAGCGTGGATCCGGGCGGCGTCTCGATCGAGAAGGCGGCCCGTGACTGGTCGCCGGACGGCTGGAACTCGAACGGTACCAGGGGCGCGATGGCCCCCGTGCCGATGAACAGGGCAACGCCCATGCCGAACACCTTCCACCGGTTGCCCAGGCACCAGCGCAGCATGTTCAGATAGGTCCGCATCCACGGCGGATCGCGATCCTCGTGCTTGTGGTGTCGCAGCAGATAGGCCGCCATCAGCGGCGTCAGGGTCCGCGCCACGACCAGCGAGAAGGCCACGGACACACAGGCCGCCAGGGCAAACGCCTTGAAGAACTGCCCGATGATCCCGGGCATGAAGCCAACCGGCGCAAACACGGCGATGATGGTCGCCGTCGTCGCCACCACGGCCAGGCCGATCTCGTCGGCGGCCTCCATCGAGGCATCATAGGGGGATTTGCCGTCCCGCATGTGCCGGACGATATTCTCGATCTCCACGATGGCATCGTCGACCAGGATGCCGATGGTCAGGGAGAGCGCCAGCAGGGTCACGACGTTCAGCGACTGGTTCAGCGGCTCCAGGATCATGAAGGTCGGGATCAGGGACAGCGGCATGGCCGTCGCCGCAATCAGCGTCGCCCGCCAGTCGCGCAGGAAGATGAACACGACCACGACGGCCAGTGCCGCGCCGAGCGCCAGGGCTTCCAGCGAGGCCAGATAGCTTTCCTCGATGTATTCGACGCTGGCGGTGACCTGTTCGATTTCCAGCTCGGGATGGGCCTCATCGAGCTCGGCGACGCGCTCGCGAACCCGGTCGGCCACAGTGACTTCGGAGGCCTCGCGGGACCGCAGGAAGCTGAACGTCACCGCCTCCTGACCGTTGAAGCGCGCCAGGGTGCGCGGCTCGGTCCAGCTGTCGGACACGGTTCCAAGCTGGTCCAGACGGATGGTCCGGCCCTCGGACAGCGGGATCAGCGTCGCGGCCAGAAGCTCGACCGAACCGGCCTGTCCCACGGTGCGGATGGCGCGTTCCGAGCCACCGACCGTGATCCGCCCGCCGGGCAGGTTGTTGTTCACCGACGTCAGCGCCTGGCTCACGCGCGCTGCCGTGACACCATAGGCATTCAGCCGGTCGGGATCGAGTTCCACGCGGATCTCGCGATCGACGCCGCCCGACCGGTTGACCTCGCCCACGCCCGGGATGGCCAGAAGCTGGCGTGCAATGGTGTTGTCGACGAACCAGCTGATCTGCTCCGGGCTCATGGAGCCGGAACGGACCACATAGGTGATCAGGGCGTCGCCCGTGATGTCGATGCGGGCGACCGTCGGCTCCTGCATGTCCTGCGGCAGGTCTGCGCGCAGCTGGCTGACGGCATTGCGGGTGTCATTCGTGGCGCGTTCGACGTCGGTTTCCAGCTCGAACTGGACCGTCGTGATCGAGACGCCATCCAGGATCTGCGACGTGATCTGACGGACGCCGGATTGACCGGCCAGCGAGTCCTCGATCAGTCGCGTGACCTGGGTCTCCATCTCGGCCGGGGCTGCGCCCGGGCGGGCGGCCGTGATCGACACCAGCGGGAAGGCGATGTCGGGGTTGTTGTTGATCCGCATCCCCATGAAGCCGACCACACCCCCCACGGTGAGCAGGACGAACATCAGGATGATGGGGATCGGGTTCTTGATCGCCCAGGATGAGATGTTGTTCATGACATCACTTCCGGGCCGGCGCGGTCGCCGCGCCGGGCGCGGGAGCCGAAGCACCCGGTGCCGCAGCCTGGACCGTCACCCGATCGCCTTCGCTCAGGAAGCCGGCCCCCGAAACGACCACCCGGGCTCCGGGCTCGATATTGCCGACCGAGGTGCGCTGGTCGGTGCGGCCGGCCACGGTCACGGGGGTGAAACGGACGGTGCTGTCGGCCTGGAGGACGAAGACGCCCGCGCGGTTTTCCCTGTACAGGACCGAGGCGGTCGGGACGCTCACACCGGGCTGGGTTCCGGCGTCGATGGTGGCGCGGGCGAACATCCCGGGCCGCAGGCCATTGCCGGCGGCCAGGGCGATCCGGGCAACGCCCAGACGGGTCTCGGGATCGACCTCGGGGGTGACGATCCGGACGCTGCCGGTCGTGGTCACCGCCTGATCCGAAACGATCTCCGCCGTCATGCCCGAGCGCAGCAGCGGCAGATCGGTTTCCGGCACCTGGGCGTCCAGTTCCAGACGGCCATCGCGCACCATCCGGAACAGTTCGGTGCCGGCGGCCACGATCTGGCCCCGCGTGACATTGCGGCTGATGATCAGCCCGGAGACGGGTGCGCGGATGGTGGCCTGGGACAGCTGGGTCTGGGCTTGAGAGAGCCCGGCGCGTGCCTGGGCGACGCCCGCCTGGCTGCTGCGCTGGTTGGCCAGCGCCGTGTCCAGCGAAGCCTGGCTCAGGAAGCCGCGTTCCTTCAGTTCCTGCGAGCGGGCGAGGGCGGCGTCGTCGCGAGCGGCATTGGCCTCGGCTGTCTGGAGGGCCGCCTGCTGCTGGCGAAGCTGGGCGGCCAGCAGCGCGGTGTTCAGCTGAACCAGGGGTTGGCCCTGACGGACATAGGATCCCTCGTCGACCAGTACGGCGGTCGCCACAAGGCCGCCCGTCTCGGCCCCGACGGGGACCTCTTCCCAGGCCGAGACACTGCCCGATGCCGAAATGACGCGCGGCAGGTCGGTCCGGGTCGCAGTTGCGACCGTGACCGTCTGGCTCGCTGGCGCAGCCTCTTCCTTCTTCGTATCGCCGCCATGGCAGGCGGCGAGCGCTGCGGTGAAGGCGACGGCGAGACCGAAGGCGCGGATAGTGCTGGCTCGAACCACGAGAAGATCCCCTGTGGCCATGGGGACAGGGAGCCCACAGCCGGTGCGCGGGAGGGCCTCCCGCATGTCATCAGTCGTTGATTACCGCTTTCAGCGGCTTAGCTCAAACCCCGCAGCACGCAATTACAGCAAAGTAATCCGGGTCGGCGAAACGGGCCGACATCATGCCGCTTTGGCGTTTCGAGCCCTGTCGTGCTAACCGCGCCCAACCATGACGACACCCCCCATCGAACGCATCCGAAACTTCTCCGTGGTCGCCCATATCGACCACGGTAAATCGACCCTGTCCGACCGCCTGATCCAGGTCACCGGAGGGCTGACGGCCCGCGAGATGAGCGCTCAGGTCCTTGATAACATGGACATCGAGAAGGAGCGGGGGATCACGATCAAGGCCCAGACCGTGCGCCTGAACTACAAGGCGAAGGACGGGCTGGACTATGTCCTGAACCTGATGGACACCCCGGGCCACGTGGACTTCGCCTATGAGGTGTCGCGCTCGCTGGCGGCCTGCGAGGGCTCGCTGCTGGTGGTCGATGCGTCGCAGGGGGTCGAGGCCCAGACCCTGGCCAATGTCTATCAGGCCATCGACAACAACCACGAGATCGTGCCGGTCCTGAACAAGATCGACCTGCCCGCCGCCGAGCCCGACCGCGTCCGCCAGCAGATCGAGGACGTCATCGGCATCGACGCCTCCGACGCCGTCCTGTGCAGCGCCAAGTCCGGAATCGGCATCGAGGATGTGCTCGAGGCCATCGTCACCCGTCTGCCGGCCCCCAAGGGCGACCCCGATGCCCCGCTGAAGGCCCTGCTGGTCGATGCCTGGTACGACCCCTATCTGGGCGTCGTCGTGCTGGTGCGGGTCTTCGACGGCACGCTGAAGGCCGGGATGCGCGTGAAGATGATGCAGAACGGCTCGACCCATCTGATCGACCGGGTCGGCGTCTTCCTGCCCAAGAACACCCCGGTCGAGAGCCTCGGCCCCGGCGAGGTCGGCTTCATCACCGCCCAGATCAAGGAAGTGGCCGACGCCGCCGTCGGCGACACCATCACCGACGAGAAGAAGCCCACGGCCGAGCCGCTCAAGGGGTTCAAGGACGTCCAGTCCGTGGTCTTCTGCGGCCTGTTCCCGGTCGATGCCGCCGATTTCGAGGACCTGCGCGCCGCCATCGGCCGGCTGCGCCTGAACGATGCCTCCTTCACCTTCGAGATGGAATCCAGCGCCGCGCTAGGCTTCGGCTTCCGCTGCGGCTTCCTCGGCCTGCTGCATCTGGAGATCATCCAGGAACGCCTCAGCCGCGAGTTCAACCTCGACCTGATCGCGACCGCCCCGTCGGTGGTCTACAAGATCGGCCTGCGCGACGGGCGCGAGATCGACCTGCACAATCCGGCCGACCTGCCCGACGTGATGCAGATCGAGACCATCTCCGAGCCCTGGATCAAGGCCACCATCCTGACGCCCGACGAATACCTGGGCGGGGTCATCAAGCTGTGCCAGGACCGCCGCGGGTCCCAGATCGAGCTGTCCTATGTCGGGTCGCGCGCGCTGGTGGTCTATGAGTTGCCGCTGAACGAGGTGGTGTTCGACTTCTACGACCGGCTCAAGTCGATCTCGAAGGGCTATGCCAGCTTCGATTACGAACTGACCGACTACAAGGTCGGCGACCTGGTCAAGATGAGCATCCTGGTCAATGCCGAGCCGGTCGATGCCCTGTCGATGCTGGTCCACCGCGCCCGCGCCGAGACGCGCGGACGGGGCATGGTCGAGAAGATGAAGGATCTGATCCCGCCCCACATGTTCGTCATCCCCATCCAGGCGGCCATCGGCGGCAAGATCATCGCCCGCGAGACCGTCCGCGCCCTGAGGAAAGACGTCACCAGCAAATGCTACGGCGGCGACGCCACCCGCAAGAAGAAGCTGCTGGAGAAGCAGAAGGCCGGCAAGAAGCGGATGCGCCAGTTCGGAAAGGTCGAGATCCCCCAGGAAGCCTTCATCGCCGCGCTCAAGATGGACGACGACTGAGCAGACCTTTTCCTCCCCGCCGTGCAGCGACGGGGAGGGGGACCGCGCGAAGCGGGGTGGAGGGGCTGGCTGGGTCAGACACGGACGATCTGTGGCACGGACGCAGCCCCTCCACCGCTTCGCGGTCCCCCTCCCCATGCGGGACATGGGGAGGAAAGGTGCTGCGGATTCAGGTCGGGGCGGACCGGAGGCGGGCGAGGGCGGCTTCGGCGGCTTCGCGGCGGGAGAAGTCGGGCGAGACCAGCCGGTCGTCGGCCGGGCGGTCGCCGCGCCAGGTCGAGACAGGCGCGCGCAGGAAGGCCAGCAGGGTCATCAGCATCGGGGTGCTGGCCAGCCCGGTCTCGACCCGTCGGCCGGGGGGCAGGCGGCAAGCCAGGGCCCAGGTCTCGGTATCGGAGTCGTACGCCGAACTGACCACGTCCATGTCTTCGAGATCCGCCAGCCGCCAGGTCCGGACCGAAGTCTGGTGGAACAGGCTGTAGGTGATGGTCAGCTGGCCCGGGCGGATCTCCCAGGTCTGGTCGGGGCCGAGGGCCGAGCCGGCCATGAAGGCCAGGGTGACCGACAGACCGCCCAGCAGGATGACGCCAAAGAACAGGGACAGGAGCGAAGGCGGCCAGATCGCCGGGCCCAGCTCGATCAGCAGGACCAGTGTGCCCGCGGCGCCGATACCGCCGAAGAGCAGGCGAACGGGCGTCGGCATGACGTGCGACACGACGATGGCGTCGTCCGGGGCAGGAGAAGCGGCGTCCATGGCCGGCAAGCTAGGCCGTTCCGGTTAAATTGCGGTTCAGACGTGCCAAGGGCCCCTCCACCGCTTCGCGGTCCCCCTCCCCATGCCGGGCATGGGGAGGAAAGACGCCTAGCGGCTGGGCAGGAAGGGCGAGAAGGTGATGACGGTGAAGGTGTCGCGGATATGGGGGCGGGTCTGGACCGACTTCGTCACGAAGGTGCCGATGTCCATCTCCTTCGGCAGCTGGAATTTGGCCAGCAGGTCGTACTGGCCCGAGGTGGAATAGACCTCCGAGACGTTCTCGACATTGTCGACCATGTCGGCCGCGACATCGTTGGCGTGGCCCAGCTCGCATTTGATGAAGACGAAGATGGCGGTCATCATGGCGGAAATCTCCCTGTCGGGAGGGGATAGCGGATGGATGCGTGACGCGTAAGCCCGGGACGGCCGAAGCCCTGTACAACAACCGTGCCGCCGTGCCGGACCATCCGGCCGTGATGGCTCGCTGGCGCGGGACGGCCGTGGCCGCGCGGGCGCTGCATCCGCCGGTGAAACTGGCCTATGGGCCCGGACCGCGCGAGACGATCGACCTGTTCGAGGCCCCGCGTCCGGCGCAGGGCGGGCCGGTGGTCGTGTTCATCCACGGCGGCTACTGGCAGGCGCTGGATCCGTCGTGGTTCAGCGGCATCGCTCCGGCGTTTCTGGCCCACGGGGTCGGGGTGGCGATCCCGGCCTATGACCTGTGTCCCGATGTGCCGCTGGCCCGGATCGTGGACCAGATGCGGGCGGCGGTGGACATGGTCACGGCGCTGACCGGCCGGGTGCCGGTGGTCTTCGGCCATTCGGCAGGGGGGCATCTGGCGGCCTGCCTGCTGGGCGAGGGACGGGCGGCGGCGGCGGTGGCGATCTCGGGCGTGTTCGATCTGGAGCCGCTGATCGAGACCTCGCTGAACACGGCGCTGGGGCTGGACGTCGGGACGGCACGGGCCCTGTCGCCGCTGCACTGGGTCGTGCCGCAGGGTGGCGTGCTGGACTGTGTCGTGGGCGGCGACGAGACGGCGGCGTTTCTGGAGCAGAGCCGGACCATGGCCGAGGTCTGGGGTGCGCAAGGGGCGGTGACCCGGTATCAGGCGCTGCCGGGGCTGAACCATTTCACGGTGCTGGACCCGTTGCTGGATCCAGACAGCGCGCTGGTGGCGCGGATCGTGGCGCTCAGCTGTTCCAGCGCAGGGTGACGGGCTCTATCGGATTGACGAAGGGCCGCTGTTCGGCGCGGCTGCGGCCCCATTCGCGCTTCAGCTGCTGGTACCAGCGCGCCTGCCGGTCGGCGTCGTCGATCCAGATCAGCGACGGATCATAGCGCAGGCCCTCGTTCTGCAAATTCACCATGCCGCCATCCTGTTTCAGGAAGGCCCGGACGCCCTGGCGCAGGAAGGGCCGGGCGAGGCCGAAGACCCAGTGGTCGGACCAGAAGATCTGGGTGATGCGGGTGCGGGTCTCGGTGACCGGGGTCAGGCAGGTCAGGGCCAGCACCTGGCGCGGGCCGACCTGGATATGTTCCCAGCGATAGCCAGGCAGGCGGAAGGTGATCTCGGTCTCGGGCGTGCCGCCGAGGATCCGGTAGGCGCGGCTGTTCGACGACGGCGCGTGCCGGACCATGGTGAAGCCGAGCTCACTGGGGGCAAAGGCCTTGGCCTTTTCGTGCATCGAATGCTCGGACCGCCACCACCATTGCTGATGCACATAGGGGCCGTGGGCGGGGTCCATCAGGCCGACGACGGCGTGGTCGATATGGCTGTCGAAATCCATCGCCTCGACCAGTTTCGCCTCGCCACCGACGATGCCGGGAAAGACCGGCGGGGCATGGTCGGGGGGGGTGTCGTCGCGTGGGTCCGAGCGCATGAAGACGAACACCATCCCCTGGCTCTCGACCACCGGCCAGGACCGGACCCTGATGCGACCGGTCGTGCCGGGCTGGTCCTCGACCAGCGACGGGATGGCGGCGCAGCGGCCGTCGGTGCCGAACCGCCAGCCGTGATAGGGGCATTCGACGGTCTGGCCCTCGCCCGGCCTGTCGACGATCCGGCCCGCCGACAGGGGCGCGGCGCGGTGCGGACAGATGTCTCGCAGCGCAAAGACCGTTCCGGCCGCGCCGTCGCTGGCGCGCGTGCGGCCGATCAGGACCGGCTCACCCATGACCTCGTGCCGCTTCAGCGACCCGGGGGCCACGTCGCGCGACAGGGCGACGAAATACCAGGTGTCCATGACGAACCCCTTGCCGAACCCCGAGGGCGGGCCCTTGGCGGTCGAGGCTGGCGGCAGGGGTTCGGACGGAGCCATCGGCGTGATCAGATTTCCTGATTGTAGTCGGTGACGCCATGGGCCGCGAGGCGGGGCTTCATCTCCTCACGGAACAGGTCACGCATGTCATCGGCCGAGCGCATGCTCTCGACCACGACCACCAGCTCCGGCTTGTTCGAGGAGGCGCGCACGAGGACCCATGACCCGTCTTCCAGATGCACCCGGGCCCCGTTGACGGTGATGACCTCGACGATCTTGCGACCGCAGATCGAGCCGCCGTCCTCGCCAAGTTTGACGTATTCGGCGACCAGCTTTTCCAGCACCTGATATTTGGTCTCGTCCGAACAGTGGGGCGACATGGTCAGGCTGGTCCAGGCGTCCGGCAGGGCCCCCTTCAGTTCACTGAGCGTCTTGCCCGGGTTGCGGTCCAGCATGGCCAGCACCGCGCTGGCGGCGACCAGGCCGTCGTCATAGCCGTGGCCCAGAGGACCGGCGAGGAAGAAGTGGCCCGACTTCTCGAACCCGGCCAGGGCCCCCAGCTCGGCGGTCTTTCTCTTGATGTAGGAGTGGCCGGTCTTCCAGTAGACGGTGGTCGCACCATTGGCCTTGAGGACCTCGTCGGTCTTGTACAGGCCGGTCGACTTCACATCGACGACGAAGGTGGCATTGGCGTGCAGGGCCGACAGGTCGCGGGCCAGCATGAGGCCGATCTTGTCGGCAAAGATCTCCTCGCCGGTGTTGTCGACCACGCCGCAGCGGTCGCCATCGCCGTCAAAACCCAGCGCCAGATCGGCTCCGGTCTCCCGGACCTTTTCGGCCATCTGCATCAGCATGGCGTGGTCTTCCGGGTTCGGATTGTATTTGGGGAAGGTGTAGTCGAGGTCGGTGTCCATCTCGATCACCTCGGCTCCCATCCGGCGCAGGGCCTCGGGGGCAAAGGCCCCGGCCGTACCGTTGCCACAGGCGCAGACGACCTTGAGCGGGCGGCTCAGCTTCACCTTGGACGTGACCTCGTCGATATAGCGGTCGCGGAAGCCCTCGACCCGCTCGAGCCGGCCGCCGGCGCGGGCCACGCCCTCGCCCTCCAGCACGATGGTCTTCAGCCGGCCCATCTCGTCGGGACCGAAGGTCAGCGGAGCCTGGGCTCCCATCTTGACGCCGGTCCAGCCGTTCTCGTTGTGCGAGGCGGTGACCATGGCCACGCAGGGGCAATCCAGCGCGAACTGGGCAAAGTAAGCCATTGGCGAAAGGGCCAGGCCGATGTCCACGACCTCCATCCCGCCTTCCAGCAGGCCGATGATCAGCGCCTGTTTGACGCCCAGCGAATAGGACCGGAAGTCATGGCCGACCACGATGCGCGGCTTGACGCCGATCTCGTGGACATAGGTCGCCAGCCCCAGACCCAGGGCCTGGATGCCCAGCAGGTTGATTTCCTTCTCGAGGATCCAGCGGGCGTCGTACTCGCGAAACCCCGTCGGCTTCACCAGAGGCGTGGTTTCGAAATCGAAGGTGTTCGGAACCAGGTCCTGACGGGGCTTGAGCATGGGACGTCCTTGATAGCGGCAACATTGAGCCGCGTCGGCGTATAGCGAACGGGGTTGGTGGTCACAACAACGCGGCTGCGAAAGCTTGGCTGCATCAGGACGGAAAAGCGATCACCCGGTCTCGCTTGACAACGATGTAACCCATAGGTGATATGTCACCTCAAGGTGACACAGCAAAGGAGGTCGTGATGGTGGACGAACCCGAAGACGCGCGCCGGCGGGCGGACCAACGGCGGCGGAGGGAGATCCTCGGCCTGTCGGGCATGGCGACCGGATTTCTGCTGGCCGGACTCGGCCTGTCCGTCGAGGACCGTTGGGGGGTCTCGGTGTCGGACGGGATCCTGATCGCAGGGGCCGTTGCTGGCGGTGCCGGGGCCCTGGCGGTGCTGACGACGGTCCGTTCGCGCGCGGACCGGGAGAGGCTAGCGGCCCGTGAGACGCGACGGGACCGGACCCAGCGGCTGCGGCGCATGCGGATGGTCTCGATACCCTTTGCGGGGTGGGTGTGGTCGTCCTGTCGCTGATGGCAGTGTCCCGGATCGTGGCGGGGGAGGGCGACACCGGCGACTTCCTGTGGGCGGCGCTGCTGCCGTTATGCGCCTGGATCGTGCCCCTGATGGTCCTGGGCTGGGACCGTGAGGGCCAGCGCGACCGCAAGTGGCTGGAGGATGAACTGACCCGCGAATGGCGGGGGCGGGCTCTGTCGCTGGGGTTTCTGGTGCTGATGGCCGGGATGAGCGGATTATACCTGGTCGGACTTTATCGGCCGGAGTGGGCGATACTGGGGTTCCCCGTGGTGCTGACCGGGGCGGCGGGGGTCGTGGGCCTGCGCTATGCCTGGCTGGACGGGCAGGCGGAGGGTGGGGATGAGTGAGCCGGAAGAGGATCGCCTCGCCATGATCAGGAGCGAGCATGACCGGCAGCGGCGTTTCTTGCTGGGCGTGCTCGGGCTGGCGCTGTTTCTCGGACTGGCCATCGCGGGCGGTCTGATCCTTTTGATCGTTCCGGCCAGTGAACAGCCTGTCCCGGTCTGGGCGCTCGCCGTCGTGGTTCTGACCGGTGCGATCGGCACGGCGATCAGTGGATACGCAACGGTTCGTGCCCGAGCCGATCTGATCACGGACAGGCTCAGGTTCAGCGAAAGCTATGGCGACGGGTTGCAGCGCCAACGAAACCACGCGCTGCTGTTCATGGCTGTCCCAATGGCTCTTTTCCTAGTGAGTGGCCTGCCCCAGGCCTGGAAGCTGGCGTCAGGGCAGGGTGAGACGTTCAACTGGATAGCGGCATACCTATCAATCTTCGTTCCCATCACTGTTGGCTTGACGCTAGCGGAAATCGGGACAGGCAAGATGGGCAGGATGAAGCGTCATCTCGATGATGAAATGACGAAGCTTCACCGCAAGCAGGCCCTATCGCTGGCCTTTGTGGCGATGCTCGCCGGTGCGACAGGCACCTATTTTCTGGGCCTGCATCACCCGGCGGCGGCAGTGATTGTCATTCCGATCGTGATTGCGGGTGCGGTGCAGGTCGGGGCCCTGCGTTTCGTGCTTCTGGAGCGAGAGGCGGAGCGCAATGGCTGACCCGCGGCTGGGTTCGCGTCTCAAGGAGGTCCGCACGGCGGCCGGGCTGACCCAGGTGGAGCTGGCCACGCTGGCGGGTGTGTCGCGAAAGACGATCAATACGGTCGAGAACGGGGTGTTCGTGCCGTCGACCGTCCTTGCGCTCGCCCTTGCCCGGGCGCTCGGGACGACGGTGGAGGGGCTGTTCTGGCTGACGGAGTGAGGCGGACTGTCCTCCCCGTCGCGCAGCGATGTGGAGGGGATGGTGATGCTATGCAGGCATTCGGGACGCGGACGGAGCCCCTCCACCGCTTCGCGGTCCCCCTCCCCAAGATGTGGGAAGGAAAATGGCTTTCACAGGCGGGGCGATGAACTAGACTCGGGCCATGCGGATTTTCCGGACAGGCAGCATCCTCGCCATTGTGTTGGCCCTCGCCGGATGCGGGCGGCTGATTCCCGATGCGCCGGTCAATGGCGTTAACCGGCCGGTTGCATCGGGGCCCGTCCGGTCTGTGGCCGGGGCCGATACAGGCCTCATCGATGCGCCGGTCGAGGGCGGCACGCGGGGCCGGATTGCGCGGGCCAGCAGCGGTCTGGATGTGTGTCTGGCCACGCTGGAGGCCGCCCGTGTGCGGTTCACGCCGGTGCCGGACCGGGTCAACTCCGAGACTTGCGGGCTCACCGCGGCCGGGGTCCTGGGCCCCGACCTGGGGACGGTGGCGCGGATGGCCCCGGCCGATGCCACCCTGACCTGCGAGACCGCGCTGGCCGTCAGTGTCTGGCGCCGCCAGTCGGTCGAGCCCGCGGCCCGCGAACTGCTGGGCTCGGACGTGGTCCAGATCGACCACCATGGCACCTATGCCTGCCGCAGCGTCTCGAACCGTCCCGGCGCGCGACCCAGCGCCCATTCGCGGGCGGCGGCGATCGATATTGCCGGATTCCGCCTGCGCGACGGGCGGCGGATCACCGTGGCGAACGACTGGTCCGGCTCAGGCCCCGAGGCGGTGTTCCTGCGCCGGATCCGGGACGATGCGTGCTCCATCTTCGGCACGGCGCTCAGCCCTGACTATGATGCGGCCCATCAGGACCACCTGCACCTCGAACCCGGCCAGCCTTTCTGTCGTTGACCCCTAGTCCACCCAGGTCGGCGAGGCGTGGGCCGGGCCATTGAACAGGGCATTGGCGAACAGGACCTTCAGCCCGTCCAGATAGCCGCGCGAGGTCGCGTCCTGGGTGAAGGCGATGACCTGGCCCCGACCCATGGGCGCGACCATGACGGCCGGCTTGAAGGCCAACTGGGCCCGGTTTTCGGCCCAGAGCTGGCCGGACGCCAGCAGGGTATCAGCCGAGGTGAACAGGGCCAGATTGGTCCCCTCGCCGCGCTTCAGCGGCGTGTAGATGTCCGAGCCCTTGACCAGGAAATTCAGGTTGGGGGCGACCCCGGCGGACAGCCAGTGCTCCTGATCCGTCCGCGCCTGGGCCAGGACACCGGCGACGCTGTCGGGGCCACGCTCGCTTTCGCCGACGATGGTCTGGTATTCGGCCTCGCTGGCGATCAGGGGGCCGTTCTCGTCGTCAGGCGTGTCGCCCTTCGGAGCGGTCTCGCGGCGCGAGGCCAGCATGCCGGCGCTCTCGCTGGTGACCATCCGGGTGGCCCGCCCGAGGGTAACCAGAGTGCCGCCGCGTTCGACCCAGGCCTTCAGCCGGGCCACGCCGCCGGTCCCCAGCGTTCCGGCATAGTTGCCGCCGTCCGGCATCACCAGCACCTGGTACCGGTCCAGATCGGCCCCCGACAGGGTCGCGACCCGGACGGCCGTGACCGGATAGTCGAACTCGCGCTCGATGACATAGCGGGTCGCGCCGGCGGCCGAGGGGTCGGCGGGTTCGTCCCAGGCCAGGGCGATGTTCGGGGCGCGCAGGGCGACGGCATCCCGCGACCCGAAACTCGGGCCCGTTGCCACCCAGCTGTCGTCAATGCCGGTCACCGGGGTCCCGAACCGGCGGGCCCAGTCCGCCGTCAGAGCGGTCAGGTCGTGGTCGCGGTTGTCGGCTCTTGGCAGGACGAGCGTGCCGGCCGGCCAGCTGCGGCCATTGTGCGTGAACGGACGATCCATGACCCGCAGGCTCAGGCCCTGATCCAGGGCCGCCGCCTTCAGGCGCGTCGCCGCCATGCCCGGCGCGACGAGATAGCCATAGCTGGCCTCCGCATTAGCAACGGCCAGCGAGCGGGTCCGGTCTGGTGTGGCCGCAGTGACGGCGACGGAGGGGGCGGTATTGCAGCGCTCGGCCGGCACGTTGAACATGAGCGGCAGGGACCAGGCGGTGACGTCATAGATCTCGTCCGGCAGGCCGCGCGCCCGGCGCCGCTCCTGTTCGGCGAGGAAGGCCGCCGGCACGGCCACGTCCCGGGCCAGCAGCACCTCGGCCATCCGGCGCTGGGGCTGTGACAGGTTCACGACATAGGACCCCGCGGGGAAGGACCGGGCACAGGACGTGAAGGCAGCGCTGGCGCGGCCGACCTCCAGCCCCTGCCGCACCAGCAGCCCGGCGAGACTGTCGGCGGCGGTGGGGTCGTGGGGAGCCGGAGCCAGAACATAGGCCCCGCTGCCCGCCACGCCGTCCCGGTGATAGGCCACGAAATTGGCCAGCAGGCGCTCGCGATTGTCCGAGGCGGCCTCGATCGTCGACAGGCTGGCAACGAAATGGTTTCGCACCGTGTCGCGGTAGGTGACGACCTCTCCCGACGAGCGGCGGGCGGCCAGACCGCGCGCCGACCCCTGTTCATAGGTCATGGACACGGCGCCCAGATAGGCCGGCCAGCCGTCGCCGTATCCGGGGTAAAAGGCGTCGTACTCCTGGCCCGTGAAATAGGGGATGCCCAGCGCGTCGAACCGGCGGGCCGTGTTGCGGCCAATCATCTCGCGGCTGGCCAGGGTCTCGTCCGTCAGCCAGGGGTTCAGCGGCTGGGCCTCGGGCGGAAAGAAGAAGGTCTGGTCCGTGCCCATCTCGTGGGCGTCGACGAGGACCTGGGGCCGCCAGTCCAGCACCGCCGCCGTATGGCCCCGGGTCTCCGGCTGGGTCTGGATGAACCAGTCGCGGTTCAGGTCGAACAGGTCGTGGTTATAGCGCCCGGATGGCCAGGGTTCGTCCCGCTCGGCCGACAGGCCATCGGGATTGGGACGCGTGCCAAGGCCGGCCGAGAAGGTCGACAGGAACCGCTCGCGCCCGTCCGGATTCTGCGTCGGGACGAAGACGACCACCGTATTGGCCAGCCAGCCCTGGACCGCCGGATCGCGCGAGGCCAGCAGGTGGCGGGCGGCGGCCATGGAGGCGTCGGCGGGGCTGATCTCGTTGCCGTGTACCGAATAGGCCAGCCAGACGATGACCGGCTGGTCCGCGAGGATGGCCTGGGCTTCGGCGGACGAGGTCGTGCGCGGATCGGCCAGGGCGCGCGAGGCGGCCTTGATGGCGTCCAGACGGGCGATGTTTGCCGGCGTTCCGACTGCGGCCCAGAACAGGGGGCGTCCCTCGTGGGTCTGGCCATATTCTCCGATCGCCATCCGGTCAGGAGACTGGGCGCGCAGGGCCTCGAAATAGCGACGGATGTCGGCGGGCCGCGTGATCCGTTCGCCCGTGTCATAGCCCAGCACCGACGACACGGACGGAACCGCCGGGTCATAGGTCGCGCCCGGCACTAGGGGCGTATCGGTCTGTGCCGCGACAGAGGTCGCCAGCAGGGCGGCGGCGCAGGCGGTGGCGAGCAGGCGGCTGATGTTCATGGTGTCCCCGTGTCTGGCTGACCGGTGTAGCGGGCCCTTTGCTCTTGGCAAGCCGGACATGGCCCCTCCACCGCTTCGCGGTCCCCCTCCCCATTCTCCGAATGGGGAGGAAAGGCGCTTTCCTCCCTGCGCAGCGGGGAGGGGGACCGCGAAGCGGTGGAGGGGTGCGCTTGACTCCCTCACACAGTATGTCGCATACACTGTTTGTCACACACTATGTGACGTCACGGAGCGACGCTGTGTCATTCGATGCGGACCTGTTTGAATCCATGCGGCTGGAGCTGCGGCGCGGGTCGCTGGTGCTGGCTGTCCTGGCCCGTCTGCGGGAGGAGCGGTACGGCTATACCCTGCGCCAAGCCCTGGCCGGGGACGGGATCGAGATGGAGGAAAGCACCCTCTATCCGCTGCTGCGCCGTCTCGAGACGCAGGGCCTGCTGACCAGTGAATGGCGCGAGGAAGAAAAGCGCAGGAAGCGGTTCTACCGGCTGTCGCCGATGGGCACCGACATGCTGGCGGCGCTGGCAGCCGAATGGCGGGGCATCAATGCCTCGCTCGACAAGATCATCTGACATTTCAGGGGGAAGGGGACCGACATGGACCTGCTTGAGCATTACCTGGCTGCGGTTGCGGCCCAGCTGGACCGGGGCCAGCGCGAGGACATCATCGCCGAGCTGCGCGACACCCTGCTGACCCGGTTCGAGGAACGGGAAGCCGCCCTCGGGCGCGACCTGACGGACTCTGAGCGCGAGGCCATCCTGCGCGAGATGGGCCACCCGCTTGTGGTGGCGGCACGTTACGGCAAGGGGCCCCAGCATCTGGTCGGGCCGGACCTGTTCCCCTGGTGGCTGTTTGCCGTCAAGGCGGGGCTGCTGATCATCGTGGCCCTGCATCTGGTCGATGTGTTCTTCAGCCTGTTTGCGGGCGCGGGGGGCTTCCAGGACGCGATCCGCCATCTGTTCATAATCCCGTTCGAGGCCGGGCTGGTCTGGATCGGCATCGCCACGGTCGCGGCCTATGTGATCGAGCGCACCGGCTGGCGGCCGGGCTTCATGACCGACTGGCGGGTCAAGGACCTGCCGGTGCTGAAACTGTCCGATCCCGAGGCCTGGCGCGCCGCCATGACCGGAGAGAAGGAAAGGCCTGCCGCTGCCGCTGCCTGGGCGGCACCGAAGGCCCCGGCCCGGTGGCCCGCAGGCGAGGCGATCTTCGGCATCCTTGTCCTTGGCGTCTTCATCGCCTGGTGGGGCGGGTTCCAGACGTCCGGCATGCAGCCCGTGACCCTGAGCCGGACCGGCGAGTTGCTGACGGTTGCACCGGTCTGGGCGGCGAATTTCGTGCCCATCCTGCTGCTGGCCATCTTCCAGCTGTGGATCGAACTCCTGCGACTGATGCGGCCCCAGTGGGTACGGTTCATTGCCGGGTTGCAGGTCGTCGCCGCCGGCGTCGGCATCGCCATCCTCTGGACCATCTTCCAGGTCGGCCACTGGTTCACCCTGTCAGACGGCGAAACCTCGATCCGGGTCATCGGGGGATGGTCCCAGCTGATGTTCGAGCGGCTGCGCGATTTCGATGACGGGCCCCGGGATCTGTCCGGCAACACCGGTGCCCTGTCCCTCATCCTGAGCTGGGTCTTTGCGGGTGCCATCCTGTCCCTGGGCTTCTCGATGCTGCGGCACCTGGCGACCGCCATCCGCGGCAGGGCCTGACGGGCAATCCATGTCCGAAAACCGCGAGACATCGGCGTTTGCCCGGTCCATCGTGCAGCCATGGAACCGACCCCGCAACTCGACCCGGAGGCCTGCTACCGCGCCGTGCTGACACGCGACGCCCGGTTCGACGGACGCTTCTTCGGCTGCGTGAAGACGACCGGGATCTACTGCCGGCCGGTCTGTCCGGCGCGCACCCCGAAACGCGAGAACATGGTCTTTGTCGCCAGCGCGGCGGCGGCGGAAGAGGTGGGCTTCCGGGCCTGTCTGCGCTGCCGCCCCGAGACAGCCCCTGACATGGGGGCCTGGCGCGGGACCTCGAACACCGTCAGCCGGGCACTGAGCCTGATCGAGGCCGGGGCGCTGGATGCCCATTCGGAGACGGGCGGCGACGTCGAGGCTCTGGCCGGGCGGCTGGGGGTCGGAGAGCGACAGCTGCGCCGCCTGTTCCGCCAGCATCTGGGGGCCGCCCCGGTCAGCGTGGCCCAGACCCGGCGCGTCCTTCTGGCCAAGACCCTGATCCATCAGACGGACCTGTCGATGGCCGAAGTGGCCCTGGCGTCCGGGTTTGGCAGCGTGCGCCGGTTCAACGAGACCTTCCAGGGCCTGTACGGCCGCCCGCCCTCGGCCCTGCGGCGGCGCGCCGAGCGGGTCAGCGAGCGCGGCGTGCGTCTGACCCTGCCATACCGCCCACCTCTCGATCTGGGCAGGCTGATGGCCGCGCTGGCGGCGCGCGGGGATGCGGTCGCGGAGAGCGTCTGGAGCCGGAACCTGACGCAGGATATCGATGGAGCCGACGGGCAGGTCATGGTCACCGCAGATCAGCCCGGTCGGCTGGCCGTCACGGTGGCGGTGTCGGACCTTCGGGTCCTGCCGGGGGTCCTGGCCCGGGTACGCAGGGTCTTCGACCTTTCGGCAGACCCCGAGGCGATCGCGCGGGACCTGTCGGCCGATCCGGTCCTCAGGCCGTTGCTGGCAGCGCGGCCGGGGCTGCGGCTGGCGGGCCAGTGGTGCGACACGGGGGCGGACGCGCCGAGCGATCGCCTGCCCGAGGGCCTGTCGCCGCGATACCTCGCACGGCTTGAACCCTGGAGTCCCTGGCGCGCCTATGGCCTCGCGCATCTCGCGGCGGCCGGGCTGCAAATCGATGAACTGATGACGGAGACGCATGATGACCGCCAGGCCGCCTGAAGCCTTTACCCTCGACCGGATCGAGACGCCGGTCGGTACGGTCCTGCTGGTCACCGATGCGCAAGGCGTCGTGCGGGCGCTGGATTTCGTCGACTACGAGCCCCGCATGCTGCGCCTGCTCGCGCGCCATTATGGTCAGGTTAAGCTGACACCAGGCCAGGCACCCGAGCCGGTGCGCGCAGGCGTCCGGGCCTATTTCGGCGGTGACGCGCGGGCCCTGGAGGGCCTGCCGGTCGCGACGGCTGGCACGCCGTTCCAGCGCGAGGTCTGGGCCGCCCTGCGCAGCATTCCCGCCGGTGAAACGCGCAGCTATGGCCAGCTGGCCGCCGCCATCGGCCGACCGAAGGCCGTGCGCGCGGTCGGTCTGGCCAACGGTGCCAATCCGGTCGGGATTATCGTGCCCTGTCACCGGGTCGTCGGAGCCAACGGCACCATGACCGGCTATGCCGGTGGGCTGGAGCGCAAGCGCTGGCTGCTGGCGCACGAGGCCGCTGCGCTCTGACCCGCGCTAGAGCGACCAGACGCAGGTCCGCTTGATCTCGTAATCCTCGAGCTCGCGCGTCGTCTGCACCCGGTATTCCGCCAGGAAGGTCAGCCCCGATTTCGGCAGATAGGTCCGCCCCGGATCGCCCAGCAGCACGCGCGTTCCCTGCGCCCGGGCGCTGGCCAGCCAGTCCAGCACCCGCTCGGTCATCGGTTTTTCGTAACAGACGTCGCCAGCGCAGATCAGATCGACGGCGGGCGGCGGGCTGTCCAGAAGGTTCTCGCCGGTAAAGCCCATGGTCACGCCATTGGCCCGGGCATTGACCGCGACGGCGGCAGCGCAGAACGGGTCGATGTCGCAGCCTGTGACCGATGCCGCCCCGGCCTTGAGCGCCGCAATCCCGACCAGACCCGACCCCGTGGCGAAGTCCAGTACGGTCCGGCCGCGTACCTCTTCGGGATTGTCCAGCAGCCAGCGCGCGATGGCCTGCCCCCCGGCCCAGGCAAAGGCCCAGAATGGCGGCGGCAAGCCCAGGGCCCCCAGTTCCTCCTCCGTCATCTTCCAGATGGGCGTGATCTCGTCGGCCAGCCAGAGGGAAATCTCGGGCGCATGGGGCACGGTCTGCAGCCGGGTGTTGGCGAGAATGAAGGCCGCGGGGTCGTGAAGCACCATGGCATCCACCCTGCGCAGGATTGTCATGCCGCGTCATCGGCAATGTTCGCCTCACCCGAGGGTGCGGTGAAACAGCAGGCGCCCCAGATAGCCGAGCCCCAGGGCCCCGACGGTCTCCGCCGCATGGATCGCGATCACCCCGCCCGTCAGGGTCACGAACCCGCGTTCAAGGGATCTGCCAGCTGTCATCACGCAAGCCTGTCGGCCTGTTTCTGCAGCCGGCGACACAGGGCCAGTGCGGCCGCCTTGCCGGCCAGAGGTCCGGTGAAGACCCCGTTGCGGCCGATGCACCAGCCTCCGTTTCGCTTGACGATCTCATAGGTGCGGCCGGGCCTCGGCCGCGGCGGCAGGTTTGTATCCAGATAGCCGGACATCATCGGCGGGACGCCTTGCCTGTCGGTTCGGACGGTTCGTGCAGATTTGTTCGGGTGGCTGGCGCAACCCCGAAGAACACGCCCATCAGCGTCATCGCCATCGACCAGACGGTGGGCCGCGGCTGGCGGTCCATGGCGATGGACTCCCTCAGAAGGCTGGAACGGCTCATGCCACGCCCACCCCTCCGGCGAGCCGGGATGGCGGCCCGGCGCGCGACGAAAGGGTCTCACGGACGATGACGACATGGCCGGGATGGATTTCGGCCTCGCTCCGGGCATGTTTCAGGGCGGATCCCCGGTCTCGAAAGAGGCCGAAGAACAGACCGTCGCTGGATGTCAGCTGCCAGCCTGCCCCTGCGGGCTGGATCTGGATGACGGCCGGGGTTGGAGCGGGAGGAATATCGGGGAGCAGGACCATGGTTGGAACTCGGGCGTGGCGAAGGATGCCGACCGGCCCAGACTCCCATGTCCCTGCATCAGGTCGCCATGCGGGAAACAGCCGACGGTATAACCCGGGCATAAGGATCAGCTCTCGCTCATCCTTGACGCGAATGGATTTGAGGGTTCTACTTCTCGCCTGCCCTGAAGTTCCCGGGCGTTTTCAAGGAGGCTGCCATGCGTCCCGCTTTCCGCACGATCGGTTTTTCTGCCCTGATGCTGCTTGGTATCAGCGCCTGCGCTTCGGCCCCCTTGCAGGTCGCCAGTCTGGAAACGGCCTGCCCGGACCGTTGCGGCTCGATCGGGCCCGCTGCTGCTGAGTCCAGCCTCACGTCCCAGGATCGCCGCTGGGCGACCCCGGGCGCGCCCCGTCCGTTCCGCGGACTCAGCGCCAAGCGCAGCGCCCGCAATGCCGCCATTGATCGCGTTCTCAATGGTCGGGCTCCCGGTTACTGATCAGGACGTCCGTCCTCCCTGTCCCGCAACGACGGGGAGGACAGACCCTTCACAGGATGTCGAGCGGATCGACCAGTTCGACTTCGGAAATGGCCGCCAGATAGGCATCGAGGTAGGCCTTGTGAGACGAGCCGACCAGGACGAGCACCCTTGATCCCGGGCGATCCGCGAAACTGGCGCGGATGTTGGCGGCCATCCGCTGGTTCCGGACTTCCCACCACGCAACGTATTTTCTCGCCGACATCTCGGGCGAGGCATGTGCCAGCGCTCCGCCCATCTCGGCCTGCGCCTGGCCGACCTGCGTCGACGGCAGGTTGTTGAACCGGAAGGTCTGCAGCAGACCCTCCGGCGTATCCACCGGCTGGTCTTGCATCTCGACGAGGGTCGGGTTCGGCTGGGCCCAGACCTCGTTGACGGCCTTGCCGACGCGCGCGTCAAAACCCGCGGCAACCGCGTCGGCCGTGTGATCGTCCATCGGATGGACCCGGTTCAGGCCAAGGCGCGCGGCCAGCACGGCCGCGATCTGCTCATTCTCGTTCTGGCGTCGGGCCAGTGACCGCAGCTGTTCGACCAGGACATCGTTCAGGCCATCTGCCGCGATCTGATCCTGCGGCGCCAGTTGAAGCCAGTTGACGAGCGCAGACGTCCGTTCGCCCCCCGCGAGGAACAGGGCGGCAAGCGCGCGACGGTCCTTCGGCTCCGGCTGGTCCGGCCATTCCTTCAGAAGGGAATCGATCCGGGCGGTCGCCTCCGGCACATCCAGGCCGGTGGCTTCCCGGGCGGCGTCGGTGGAGGGACAATAGCCTTCCGTGGACGCGGCAAACCGGCTGGGGAACCGGCGGAACAGGTCGCATTCCTGTCCGGACACGGCCTCGATGGCGATGATATCGGGTTGATAGCCTGTGAGCCGGTCCAGCACCGGACTCAGCAGGTCGGGCTCGAACCCGCTCAGGTTGGCCAGATGCATCGTCCCCATAACCATCACGCGGGTGGCTGGGCCACTCATCCCGGCACGCAATGAGGCGGGATCGAACGCAGGCGCATACGGACCTGTCCCGCTGACCGGGGCGGGTTGCTGCGCGAGGGCAAGCGCCGGCAGGGCCGTCAGCATGGCCGCGAAGATGAGTGATTTCATGGCGCTTCTCTTGAACGAACAGGCCCGCCGACACGCCGGGCATGACCGGTCCCGTAGCGCCACGCGTCAAACGGGGCAGCTTAAGCTTCCGTCATAATGCACAGGACCAGGTTTTTTCGGCTGCTGGCCAATATGATCCACGGCATCCTTACGCCCCGGACGGACACCCGAGGGTTATCAGGGCGCGCCGGGCTTTGCCTTCAGGGCAGGCGATGGGCCAGGGCCTGCTGTCGCAGGCTCCGAGCCTTGCCGCTGTAGGTGCGTTGCTCAGCGCGGCGTCGACAGGCCTGGCGCGTCCATCAGATCGTCGCGCAGTCGTTCGAGGCGGGTGTTCCGGCAAAGAGGCCGGAAATCCATTCCAGGGTCGGTGCTGCACTCTGTCGGCCAGTCGTCGCATGGTCTCCGCCTGGCAGGTCGATCCAGCGGACCCAAACGCGGTTGGCACAGAGGCGTTGCGCGAACGTGCGGGTCACCGCCGGAGCCACCAGGGGATCGTCGCGGGTCTGTGCAATCAGGACCGGCACGCTTGAAACCGGCGACGTGCTGTTGGCGGCTACGACGTCTGCCCACGGCGGTGTGGCCGCGAAGTCGAAACTCCTGAGATCGCGCCGGAGCGCGATGATGCCGACCAGGGCACCCAGCCTCGGTGTACTGTCGACGGACACGCAGGTGTTGGCCAGGCGGCGCATGATCCGGGGGGTCGTCCGCCGACCGATGACCAGCGGGATGTCATAGTACCGGGACCAGCTGTCTGCTGCGAGCGCCGTGAGAAACGCCCTGGCGCTGGGATCACCCGCCTGGCGGAAATTGGCTGCGAGATCGGTCGGCGGAGCCGCTGCCGCGACGCCCAGGAGCTGGAGGTCGCTTCCTTCCGCACCCGCGAGCTGGCCGGTCCACAGCGCAGCATGCCCGCCCTGGCTCTCCCCCCATACCGCAAACCGTGGGCCTGCCGACGCCCCGGGCAGCGCCCGGGCAGCCCGGACACCGTCCAGGACGGAACGGGCGGTCGTCACCCCGACGAGATATGGATGGGCTCCCGGATTGCCCAGGCCCGGATAGTCCGGGGCGACCACGACATATCCATCCCGCACGGCGTCCACCGCCGGGGTCGCCTCGAAGAATTTTGCGCTTTGCGACGGCGCGCATTGGGTGGCCGTACCCCATGTCCCATGGGTCCAGGCGATGACCGGTCGAGGCTGGCGTGACGGCGTTCCGCTCGGCGCGAGCACCATGCCCGAGACCTCGCGCATCCCGAGACGGTCGTCCCGGGTCCAGTAGCGCACCCGCCAAGCCTGCACCCCGTCGGGAGCCTGGGCGACCGGATCCGCTGAGATGAGGCGTCCCGCCTCCTGTGCCCCCGCGCCGACCGGCAGGCCCAGCAAAACGACGGACAACAACACCTTGGCGAGATGTCTCATGGGGCGCTCCCGGTTGAACCCGGTCAGGCTAGGGCAGATCGCGTGGAATCCGCAACGCCTGTCGGTGCGCGACGGCGGGCTGACCGTCCATTCGCCTCAGCCCGCCAGCCGCACTTCCTCGGCCGAGCCCAGCACGATGGCGACACGCTGGTGCAGGGCGGTCGGGACGATGTCCAGGATCGGTTGTTTACCGTCGGTGGCCAGCCCGCCGGCACGCTCGATCAGCAGGGCCATCGGGGCCCCTTCATAGAGCAGACGCAGCTTGCCCGGCCGGTCCGGCTCGCGCGCGTCCCAAGGATACAGGAAGACGCCGCCCCGGGTCAGGATCCGGTGCACGTCGCCCACCATGGCGGCGACCCAGCGCATGTTGAAATCCTTGCCGCGCGGTCCGTCCCGTCCGGCCAGGCAGCTGTCGATATAGGCCCGTACCGCCGGGGCCCAGTGGCGCTGGTTCGACATGTTGATGGCGAACTCCCGCGTCTGTTCCGGTACGACCATCCGGTCCTGGGTCAGGCGCCAGTGGCCGTCCGCATCGAGGGTAAAGGATGCGACGTCGCGGTCGACGCTCAGCACCAGCACCGTCTGCGGGCCATACAGGGCATAGGCGGCCGCGAGCTGATGCCGCCCGGGTCGCAGGAAGTCGGCTTCCGTCGAGGCCCGTCCCTCGGCAGCAGGCAGGATCGAGACGATGGTCCCGACCGGCGCATTGATGTCCAGGTTGCTGGACCCATCCAGCGGATCGAAGGTCACCAGCACCCCGCCGGTCCGGTCCGTCACCTGGACCGTGTCCAGCTCCTCGGATGCCAGTCCCGCGACGGCCGGGCAGGCCAGCAGGGCCTCGCTGAGGATGTCGTTGGACAGGACGTCGAGCTTCTTCTGCTCTTCCTGCTGGACATTGATGCCGCCCGCGACGCCCAGATTGTCCTCGATGGCCCCCAGGGCCACGACCCGCCCGATCTCGACGCAGGCAGCAGCAACACACAGGACGGCCTCGCGAGTGGCGGGGTCCACGGTCTGGCTCGACAGCCAGGCGGTCAGGTCGGGTAGCTGGGTCATGACGGCTTTCTAGGTCGGTCCGGTGTCTCACGCGATACCCTTTGACGACGCATTTTCCAACGTCAGGCAGGGCTGACAAAAAGTAATGTTGACATGACATTTTGTCGATGTAAGGTAGGCCTTACAAAGTGTCAGGAGGAAATGTCATGTTGAGCCTTTGGAAGACCGGGACGGCCGCCCATCGACGCTATGTCATCCGTACCCTCGCGTTCATGCTGCCGTATATGGCGATCTGTATCGCGATGATGACGACGGACGCCTTCGACGAGATCATGGGAACCCCCTCGGCCTGGCTTCTGGCTGCCACCGTGTCCGCGCCGGTCATCGGCCAGATCTGGGCCACGCTGTCGCTGATGCGCGAAAGTGACGAGTTCGTGCGCGCGGTCACAGCCAAACAGTTCATCGTGGCGGCGGGTCTGGCCATGGCCGCCGCGACCTTCTGGGGCTTCGGCGAGACGTTCGCCGGCGCGCCCCATCTGCCGGCCTGGCTGATCTATCCGCTGTTCTGGGGCGCATTCGGCGTCGTCTCGCCCTTCATCCGGGACAGCAACGCATGAAGAATCGGCTGAAACTGCTGCGCACCGAAAAGGGCTGGACCCAGGCCGATCTGGGCGACCGGCTGGGCGTGTCGCGACAGGCGGTCAACGCCCTCGAGACCGAGAAGCACGACCCGTCGCTGGACCTGGCGTATCGCATCGCCAGCTTGTTCGAGCGGCCCGTGGAAGACATCTTCGAGAACCCGCACGGCTGAGGCCGGCGGACACCACAAAACACTTAGGAGACGACCATGTTCAACGCCCTGTCCCGGGTGCGTGCGATGCTGCGCGCGCTGTCCCCCCGCAAGCCCCTGACCCGGGCCCAGGCCATTGCCATCGCCCTGGCCGCCTGTTCTCCCGTCCTCGCAGTCGCCGCACAGGCCTTTGCCCAGACCTCGCCCGCCGTTGCCTCGGCGCCCGCGCCGACCTTCGCCAGCGACCGCCTGTCCGTTGTCGTGACCGGAGCCGGCCCTGATGTGATCCTGATCCCCGGCTTTGCGTCCTCGCGCGCCGTATGGACGGCGACCGCGGTCCGTCTGTCGGCGACCCACCGGGTCCATCAGGTGCAACTGGCCGGATTTGCGGGTGAGCCCTGGACCCACGGGGACGGACCCTTCGTCCAGCCTGTCATCGATGCGCTGGCTGCCTATGTGCAGCAGGCCGGCCTGCAAAGCCCGGCCATCATCGGCCATTCGATGGGTGGCCTGTCGGCCATCATGCTGGCCCAGCAGTACCCCGACCGGGTCGGCCGGGTGATGAGCGTCGACAGCCTGCCGTTCTACTCGGCCCTGTTCGGGCCCCAGGTCACTGTCGAAATGGCCCGCCCGTTTGCAGCCCAGGCGGCGGCCTCGATCCTGACGGCCTCTGCCCCGGACTTCCTGAACAGCCAGACGGCGACGGCCGTGGGCATGGCCCGTGATCCGGCGACGCGCACGGCCATGGTCGACTGGTCCCTGGCCTCGGACCGGCAGGCCATGGCCGCCGCGATCCGCGACGTCATGCTGACGGATGTGCGGCCCGGTCTGGCAACCATGACCGTCCCGGTCTGGGCACCCTATGCGGCGGATGCCGACGGCGGGGCTCCGGCGGCGCTGGCCGATGGCCTGTGGTCCCGCGAATATGCCGCCCTGCCCGGTGTCCGGCTGATCCGCGTCGACGGCAGCCGCCATTTCATCATGGCCGATCAGCCGAAACGGTTCGCCGAGATCGTCGACGAATTTCTGCGTCAGCCCTGAGGCCGATGGATCACCCGAACTCGCCGGTATAGTCGGGGGCCAGCAGGGGAGCGAAGGCCGCGGTTGGCACCACGACTTCATAGCTGCCTTCCACATAGGGACCGACGACATAGGGACCGACCAGGAACAGCAGCCCGCCGGCCTTGCCATTGGCGCCCGGGGCCAGGGTAAAGGGCGTCGCCGAGGCATCGGGACAGGCCCACAGATCGCCATCGGCGGTCACCGGCTCCACCCCTTCGCCCCGCGTCCGCTTCTCGGCGTTGATGGCGGCGCACAGGGCGGTGTTCATGGCCTTCAGGTCCGCTCCGGCGCGGAACAGGTCGGTGGGCCTGATCTGGCGCCGGGCGGTCTTGTCCCAGAGGATGCCAGTCGACACGCCATTTCCATGGGCCCCGCCGGTGAACTCGTAGACGTCGTGCTTCAGGGCGAACAGGCGCTGCGTCTCGGCGGCGGGGACAAGGGCGATCGTGCGGGAATAGGCGGCCTGACCGGCGTCTCCGCCGGCCTCGGTCCGGTCGGCCTGGGCGCCCTCGTTGAACTGGTTCAGCTCCCGGACGGCGGTCTGGTACAGTTGGGCGTGCAGATCGGGATAGGCCGTGATCGCCGGATCCAGCGTCAGTTCGACCTCGGCATAGGGGGTCTTGCTTTCATAGCTCAGCGGCGTGGCCGGCGCCGTGGCCACGACCGCCCCGGTCGCGGTGGAGGCAGGCGCACCAGCCTTTTCGTCGTCGCGATTGCAGGCCGACAGCGTAGCCAGCACGGCGGCCGACAGGATCATCAGGCGGATCGGGGCAGGGACGGACATCAGGAGGCTCTCCGGTCGAGGGTCAGAACGGGATCCAGCCCAGGGCGATGGCCGCCAGTAGGATGAACCCGGCTTCGCGATTGGACTTGAACAGCTTCAGGGCCAGAACGGGATCGTCCAGACGTAGCGACCGGACCTGCCAGGCCAGATGGGCGGCATAGGCGACGATGACGGCAAAGAACAGCGGACCGAGTTCCGCGACGGCCCCCGCCGCCACGGCCAGCAGGACAGCCATCCCGTAGAACAGGCCGACCCCGCGCGCTGCCGACCGACCCAGACGCCGGGCGGTCGACTTGACCCCGACCATGGCATCGTCCTCGATGTCCTGCAGCGCATAGATGGTGTCATAGCCGAGGGTCCAGAACACCCCGCCCAGATAAAGGCCGACAGCGCTCCAGACGGCGGCCGGGAACGCCCCCCCGGTCGAGGCCAGGAAGCCTGCGGTCGCCGCAAACCCCATCAGCGCGCCCCAGTTGAAGGTCAGGCCCAGCCAGGCCTGCGGCCACCAGGTGATCCGCTTCATGAAGGGATAGGCCGCGACCAGCGCCAGCGACCCCACGCCCAGCAGGATGGCGGTCAGGTTCAGCGTCAGCAGGATCAGGAGGCTGACGAGACTGCATCCGACAACGAAGGCCCAGGCCTGTTTCACCCTGATCCGGCCGGACGGGATCGGGCGGCTCGCAGTCCGCGCCACCCGGGCGTCGAAGTCGCGATCGACGATGTCGTTGAACGCACACCCCGCCGCCCGCATCAGACAGGCCCCCAGCCCGAACCCGACGAACAGCCACAGTTCATAAAGCCCCGGCATCGACCGAAACTGCGACAGCGCCAGGGTGATGCCCTGCCAGCCCGGCAGCAGCAGCAGCCAGATCCCGATCGGCCGGTCGAACCGGCCGAGCTTCAGCCAGGGCTTCAGCCCTTCGGGCGCGCGCTCGTCGACCCAGTTGCGACCGGCATCAGGAAGGGGTGCGGAGGACATGCCAGGGGTCTAGCACTTCCGGATATCAACTGCCCACCAGCCCGACACGGTTGGCGACCGTGTTACCTTCTCTTTCCTCCCCGTCGCGCAGCGATGGGGAGGGGGACCGCGAAGCGGTGGAGGGGCTGGCGGACCCGGACACGGAGCGTCGGTGCTGCGGACGGGGCCCCTCCACCCCTGCGGGGTCCCCCTCCCCGCTGTGCGGGGAGGACAAGACGATCGAGACGGTTTTTTCCAGTCGCTCCTCAGGGGGCCAGTCGACCCTTGGCCTTGTGGGCCGGGAAGACGATGGCCTTGTCGGTCCGGGCGACCTTCGCGCCCGGGCGGTCGAGGCGATGGAGGATGTGACGGATGATGTTCAGGCGGGCAGTCTTCTTGTCGTCCGTTGCGATGACCGTCCAGGGCGCGTGGGTGCTGTGGGTGGCGGCCAGCATGGTGTCGCGAGCCGCCGAATAGGCGTCCCAGCGCGCCTGGGCCTCGGCGTCCAGGGACGAGACCTTGAACCGCTTCAGCGGGTCTTCGATCCGCTCCGCCAGTCGCCGGGCCTGTTCGTCCTTGGTGATGTCGAGCCAGAATTTGATGACCACGATGTCGTCGTCGGCCAGCATCCGTTCGAACCGGGGCGCATCGCCCAGGAAGGCCGCGTGCTGCCGCGGGGTGCAGAACCCCATCACCGGCTCGACCCCGCCGCGATTGTACCAGGACCGGTTCAGCAGGACCATTTCACCGGCTGCGGGCAGATGGGTGACATAGCGCTGGAAATACCACTGGCCCAGTTCCCGGTCGGTGGGCTTGGGCAGGGCGACGACCCGGGTCTGGCGGGGCGAGGCATATTCGGTGATCCGCTTGATCGCCCCGTCCTTGCCCGCGCTGTCGCGCCCCTCCAGCACGATCAGCACCCTCAACCCTTGTTCGATGGCCCAGTGCTGGGTCTCGACCAGCTCTATCTGCAGAGAGTTCAGTTCGGTCTCGTAGTCGGCAGACTTGCCCATGGTGACGGCTCCGGTTCAGGTACAAGGTTGCGACTTATTCACTGGCGCGTCGAGAGGCTGGGCTTAGGCTGTCGGGTATGATGACCTCACGCAGACAGATGATGGCAGGGGCCGGAGCGCTGGGCCTGTTTCCGGGCGGTGCTGCCCTGGCCCGGACGCCGGCGCTGGAGACCGCCCTCGATGCCGCCTTCGCCGCGGGTGGGGTGCCGGCCCTTGCCGGCATGGTGGTGGGTGTCGACGGGCCGATCTGGACCGGTGCGCGGGGTGTCCGTCAGGCGGGCGGGGCAGAGTCTGTCACCGTCGATGACCGATGGCATCTCGGCTCCAATACAAAGGCCATGACGGCGGCCCTGTACGGGCGGCTGGTCGATCAGGGCCGGGCGGGCTGGGGGGCCACCCTGTCGGAACTCCTGCCGGATGTGGCCATGGATCCGGCCTGGCGCAGTGTTCCGGTCGAGGCGGTGATGGGCCACGTTGCGGGGCTCAGTGACGATACCGCCATGGGGCGGATGTGGCTGATGACGGCGCGGGCCGAGCCGCGTGCCCTGCCAGAGCAGCGTCGAGCGCTTTTGAAGGCCATGCTGTCCGTTCCTCCGGCCGGGACCCCGGGGACCTTTGCCTATGCCAACGCCAACTACGTGCTGCTGGGGGCCGTGATCGAACGGATCACCGGACTGGCCTGGGAGGATGCCATGCGGGCCGAGGTGTTCGCGCCTCTGGGTATCACGACCGGCGGTTTCGGCGCTCCGTCCGGCGATCAGCCCCGCGGCCATCGCAGCGGGGCGGCGATCGAAGCGACCGACCCCGGCTCGGACAATCCGCTCGCGCTCGGCCCGGCCGGAACCGCCCACATGAGCCTGGCCGACTATGCCCGGTTCCTCGGCGTGTTCCTCAAGGACGGCGCGGGCTGGATCACGCCCGCGACCCTGGCCGTCCTGACGACCGCGATGGGCACCGGCAGCCCACCCTATGCCGGCGGATGGATCGTTGCGGCGGGTCAGCCCTGGGCTCGGGGCCCCGCCCTGACCCACAATGGCTCGAACACGATGTGGTACGCCTCGACCTGGGTGGCACCCGCGCTGGGCCGGGCCTTCGTCGCCGTCTCCAACGATGCCGAAAAGGGTAGTCCAGCCTGCCAGCGTCTGATTCCCGGGCTCATCCGGGCGATCTAGGCTGGCCGGAGCGCGCGGGGCCCGTCACACTGGGCGGGTATGAAGCGTGATGTTGCCGATTTCTGGAACCTGTTGTGGGAGGCCACGCTCGGCCTCTGTGCCCTGTTCGCCCTGCTCAACCTGTTTGCCCCGCCGCAGGATCTGCCCTGGGTGCCGCTGGACCTGAACCGGCCGATCGGCAGCGCGACGGGCACCAAGGTGGCGGCCTTCGACATCGCCCGGACCGCGGCTCCGGATCAGGTCGAGGCCACGACCGAAGCCTGTATGGCGGCCCTCAGGGGTGCGGATGTCCAGGTCGAACGGGCAGAAGACACCGATGACGGCGGCTTCTGCCAGGTGCGTGGCGCGGTGCGGATCACCGGGGGCGATGTGACCCCGCTCAGCCCGTCGGTGGTCATGACCTGCCCTCTCGCGGTCCGCTATGTGCTGTGGGACCGCCAGGTGCTGCGACCGGCCGCCACGGAGGTGATGGGGTCGGATGTGGCGCGGGTGGACAATCTGGGCACCTACAGCTGCCGTCGGGTCTATGGCTCGGTGGATGCCAGCGCCCGGCCCAGCGAACATGCCCGGGCCAATGCCCTGGACGTCGCCGGGCTGACGCTGGAGGACGGCCGCAAGGTCACGCTTCTGGGCGACTGGGACGGGGCCGGACCCGCTGGCGGAGACGGGGCCGTGCTGCTGAAGCGGCTGCGCGACGGGGCCTGCCGCGTGTTCTCCACCGTGCTCACGCCCGACTACAATGATGCGCACAAGGATCACTTCCACCTTGACGCTGCGTCCTATCGGCTATGTGCAACCGGGCCGTCGCGCACGCGACGCGCTGCCGCTGATTCGGAATCCGGTTGACCGTTTTGCATTGTCGTTGGAAAACGCTGTTGCAGTCCGGATTTCGCGTGGGGTCCAAACCCGCGTTTCGCTCCTTCGCCTGAACGAGCTGTCCAGATGGACTGACGGGTTCATCCTCGTGAGAACCTGCCTGGAAAAGCGCGTTTATGGAGAGCGCAGTATGGCGACCGGCACGGTCAAGTGGTTCAACCCCACAAAAGGCTTCGGCTTCATTCAGCCGGAAAGCGGCGGCGCGGACGTCTTCGTCCACATCACCGCCGTTCAGAAAGCGGGCCTGCAAGGCCTGGATGAAAATGCCAAGGTCGAATACGAGCTGGAATCCCAGCGCGGCAAGACCTCGGCGGTGAACCTCAAGGTTCTCTAGATCCGATATCAGATTGCGGGCGCCGGGTCCTTCGACCCGGTGCCCGTTTTTGTGTCCGGTCCCGGTTTCCGGGTCGACCACTGGGCCAGGACAATCGCAGCCAGCACCAGCGCACCGCCCAGGGCCTGGATCGGCGTCAGCGTCTCGCCAAAGATCCACCAGCTGAGCAGCCCCGCCACGATCGGCTGAATGAGGATCGTGACGGCGGTAATGGCGGCCGGCAGCTTGCCCAGTGACCAGGCCACCCCGCCTTGCCCCGCGACGTGCATGACTCCCATTGCCACACAGGCGGCCCAGCCCGAACCGCTGGCAGGGATCATGTTCTCGCCGAGCAGCAAGGACACGCCGCCCAGCAGTGGAATGCCGACGGCCGTGGCCCAGAGGGTGACGCGCATCGCCCCGGCCGTGGACCGGGCGGCCTTCACCGCAAGGAAGTAGCCCGAGTACCAGAACGACACTGACAGAGAGAGCAGGTCACCGAGCAGGGGATTGGTCCCCTGCTGCCCGCTGGCCGCAGCCGCCATCGCAAACGCACCGCCCATGGCCAGGACAAGGGCCAGGATGAACAGGGGGCGGGGCCGCTCGCGAAACACGAACCAGCCGATCAGCGTCACCACGACCGGCGTCAGGTTGCAAAGCACCGTCGCATTGGCGACCGAGGTCATGACGATGCCGTAGTGCCAGAAGCCGAGATCGAGGGCGAAGAACAGGCCGGCCAGCATCATCCACTTCGAGGGCCTGCCAATGCCTTCGCCGCCCGGCCTGGCCGATATGAGCAGCAACAGCGGCATGGCGAACAGGAACCGCCAGAAGCCTGCCGCTGCCGGGCCTGTCTCGGTCAGGCGCACGAGAATCGGCGCCAGGCCCAGCACGCAGGCGGCGGCCAGCAGGATCAGCAGCGGCACGGCGCGGGACGGGCTGTTCGGCATGGGCGCCGTTTAGGGGTGCGTTCCGGACAACGCCAGTCCCCCACTTCGACGAAAGACGAACCGGGAATGCATCGTGGGCGGCCCGCGCCGGTAGCGAAATGAAAAAAGCCCGCCTATAAGCCCCCGGACCTTTCCTCCCAGCGTCGGCGAGACCCTCCCCATGAACATTCACGAATACCAGGCCAAACAGGTTCTCAAGGGCTTTGGCGCACCGGTCGCCGAGGGCGTTGCGGTCACCGCTGTCGATCAGGTCGAGGCTGCGGCCCGGTCCCTGCCGGGCCCGCTGTATGTCATGAAGTCCCAGATCCACGCCGGCGGGCGCGGCAAGGGCAAGTTCAAGGAACTGGGCCCGGACGCCAAGGGCGGTGTCCGCCTGGCCTTCTCGGTCGAGGAAGCCGTTTCCCACGCCAGGGAAATGCTCGGCAACACCCTGGTGACGGCCCAGACGGGCGACGCCGGCAAGCAGGTCAACCGCCTGTACATCGAGGACGGTGCCGACATCGACCGCGAACTGTACTGCTCGCTGCTGGTTGATCGCGAGCATGGCCGGATCGCCTTCGTCGTGTCGACCGAGGGCGGCATGGACATCGAGGCCGTCGCCCATGACACGCCCGAGAAGATCCAGACCATCGTCATCGACCCCGAAACCGGCGTGACCGAGGCCGACGTGGCCCGGATCAGCGCCGCCTTCGAACTGACCGGCGCGGCGGCCGAGGACGGCAAGACCCTGTTTCCGATCCTGTACAAGGCCTTCGTCGAGACCGACATGGCCATGCTGGAGGTCAATCCCCTGATCGTCATGAAGGACGGTCACCTGCGGGTCCTGGACGCCAAGGTCAGCTTCGACGGCAACGCCCTGTTCCGTCATGCCGACATCAAGGAACTGCGCGACGAGACCGAGGAAGACGCCAAGGAGATCGAGGCCTCGGAGTGGGACCTCGCCTATGTCGCCCTCGACGGTAACATCGGCTGCATGGTCAATGGCGCGGGCCTGGCCATGGCGACGATGGATATCATAAAGCTGTACGGCAAGGAGCCGGCCAATTTCTGTGACGTCGGCGGTGGCGCCGGCAAGGACAAGGTCGCGGCGGCGTTCAAGATCATCACCGCAGACCCCGCCGTCCAGGGCATCCTGGTCAACATCTTCGGCGGCATCATGAAATGCGATGTCATCGCCGAGGGCGTGGTCGCCGCCGTCAAGGAAGTGGGCCTGAAGGTGCCGCTGGTGGTCCGTCTGGAAGGCACCAATGCCGAGCTGGGCAAGAAGATCCTGAACGAGTCGGGCCTGACCATCCAGGCTGCCGACGACCTCGACGACGCCGCCCAGAAGATCGTCGCGGCGGTCGGCTGATCACAGCCGCCACCGTCCCGCTGACCGCATTCATTCAGAGCTGAACCATGTCCATCCTCGTCGACCGCAACACCAAGATCATCGTCCAGGGCCTGACCGGCAAGACCGGCGGCTTCCACACCGAACAGGCGCTGGCCTATCACGGCACCCAGATGGTCGGGGGCGTGCACCCCACCAAGGGCGGCCAGACCTGGACCGGGTCGAATGGCGAGAGCCTGCCGATCTACGCCTCGGTCGCCGATGCCCGTGACGCCACGGGCGCCGATGCCTCGGTCATCTATGTGCCGCCCGCAGGCGCGGCCGACGCCATCATCGAGGCCATCGAGGCCGAGATCCCCTTCATCACCTGCATCACCGAAGGCATTCCGGTGATGGACATGGTCAAGGTCAAGCGCCGGCTGGAGGGATCGAAGTCCCGCCTGCTGGGCCCGAACTGCCCCGGCGTCCTGACCCCGGACGAGTGCAAGATCGGCATCATGCCCGGCTCCATCTTCAAGAAGGGGAATGTCGGCATCGTCTCGCGTTCCGGCACCCTGACCTATGAGGCCGTGTTCCAGACCACCAACGAGGGCCTGGGCCAGACCACGGCCGTCGGCATCGGTGGCGACCCGGTCAAGGGCACCGAGTTCATCGACGTCCTCGAGATGTTCCTGGCCGACCCCGAGACCCATTCGATCATCATGATCGGCGAGATCGGTGGCGGCGCCGAGGAAGACGCCGCCCAGTTCCTGATCGATGAGGCCAAGAAGGGCCGCAAGAAGCCGATGGCCGGCTTCATCGCAGGCCGCACCGCGCCCAAGGGCCGGACCATGGGCCACGCCGGTGCCGTCGTCAGCGGCGGCAAGGGCGATGCCGAATCCAAGATCGCCGCCATGGAAGCTGCCGGCATCACAGTCTCGCCGTCGCCGGCCCGCCTGGGCTCGACCCTGGTCGAGGTCCTGAAGGGCTAGGCGCGGGATGACCCTTCTCCCCTTGCGGGAGAAGGTGCCCCGAAGGGGCGGATGAGGGGTCAGGCGGGCCGTGAGGACCGAAGACTTCAGCGTTTGACTTCGATGCAGCCCCTCATCCGTCACGCTGCGCGTGCCACCTTCTCCCGCAAGGGGAGAAGGGTCGTTAGCGCTTTACGGTCTCGATGATCCTGGCCACGACTTCCCAGTCGCGTTGCTCGATCTGCGCATTCGGAAACCGCAGCACGCGAAAGCCCTGACGGGTCAGCCAGGTGTCGCGGGCTGCATCGCGGGATTCGTCGTGGAAAGGGCCATCCGCTTCCACGATCAGCCGGTGTCCCAGGCAGACGAAGTCCACTACATAGGGGCCGATGACCATCTGACGCCGGAATTTCATGCCGTCTAACCGGCGGTCCCGCAGGAGACGCCAGAGCTTGCGTTCGTGGACGACCGGCTCGCGCCGCATGCGTTTCGCGAGGCTCTGCAGGCGAGGATTGGACACGTCAGGGTGGGGGATGGGGGCAGGAAGCTATACACGTTATACGTGATCGCATCCAGGAACTCAACTCCCGTCCTTCTCCCCCTGCGGGAGAAGGTGGCACGCGAAGCGTGACGGATGAGGGGTCGCACGCCTGTGAACGGCGGTCGGCCAAGCAGATCACGACATCCCGCCTGACCCCTCATCCGCCCCTCCGGGGCACCTTCTCCCGCAGGGGGAGAAGGAGTCTCAGTGCACCCTGGCCTTGCCGATCGCCAACCCGGCTTCCCCGGCTGACACCGAAATCACCGCGCCGTCCTCGAATTCGCCGGCGAGGAGTTTTCTCGCGATGGGGTCGACGAGGTCCTTCTGGATGACGCGTTTCAGGGGGCGGGCGCCGAAGTCGGGGTCGTAGCCGCGGTCGGCGAGCCAGGCGAGGGCAGTGTCGTCGACGTCGAGCGTCAGGCGGCGGTCGGCCATCAGGGTGTCGAGCCGGGCCAGCTGGATGCGGACGATACCGCTCATCTGGTCGCGGCCCAGACGCTTGAACAGGATGATCTCGTCGATCCGGTTCAGGAATTCGGGGCGAAAGCCCTCCATCTGCAGGGCGGTGGTGACGCGGCCGCGGGCGTCCTCGGCGGACTCGTCGGGGGCGAGGTCGATCTGGCCGGCGGCAGCGTTGGAGGTCATCACGATCAGGGTGTTCCTGAAATCGACCGTGCGGGCCTGGCTGTCGGTCAGGCGGCCGTCGTCCAGCACCTGGAGCAGGACGTTGAAGACATCCGGGTGGGCCTTCTCGACCTCGTCGAACAGCACGACCTGATAGGGACGGCGACGCACGGCCTCGGTCAGGGCGCCGCCCTCGTCATAGCCGACATAGCCGGGAGGGGCACCGATCAGGCGGCTGACGGCGTGCTTCTCCATGTATTCGCTCATGTCGATGCGGGTGATGGCCGCGTCGTCGTCGAACAGGAAACCGGCCAGGGCCTTGGTCAGCTCGGTCTTGCCCACGCCCGTGGGGCCGAGGAAGAGGAAGCTGCCCAGCGGACGGTTGGGGTCGTTCAGGCCCGCGCGGGCCCGGCGGACGGCGTCGGCAACGGCCTCCAGCGCCTCGTCCTGACCGACCACGCGGGCGCGCAGGGCATTCTCCATGGCCAGCAGTTTCTCGCGTTCGCCCTCCAGCATCTTCTCGACCGGAACGCCGGTCCAGCGGGATACGACAGCGGCGATCTGGGCCGCATCCACGACCTCGGGGGCCAGGGCCGTGGCCCCGTCGGCCTCATTGGCCTCGGCCTCGGCGAGGGATTTCTCGATGCCGGGGATCTGGCCATAGGCGATCTCCGAGGCGCGGGCGAGGTCACCCTCGCGCTGCGCCGCCGCCAGTTCGGCGCGGAGCCGGTCGAGCGTCTCGCGCAGCTGGGCCCCCTGACCGACCTTGTCCTTCTCCGCCTTCCAGCGGGCGGTCAGGTCGGCGGATTCGGTTTCAAGATCGGCAATCTCGCCTTCCAGCTTGTCCAGCCGGGCCTGTGAGGCAGGGTCGGTCTCCTTGACCAGGGCCTCGCGCTCGATCTTGAGCTGGACCAGACGACGGTCGATCTCGTCCAGGATCTCGGGCTTGGAATCGACGGCCATGCGCACGCGCGAGCCGGCCTCGTCGATCAGGTCGATGGCCTTGTCCGGCAGGAAGCGGTCGGTGATGTAGCGGTTCGACAGGGTGGCGGCGGCAACGATGGCGCTGTCGGAAATGCGGACCCCGTGGTGGACCTCGTACTTTTCCTTGAGGCCCCGCAGGATCGAGACCGTGTCCTCGACCGACGGTTCGTCGACCATGACCGGCTGGAAGCGACGGGCCAGGGCCGCATCCTTTTCCACGTGCTTGCGGTATTCATCGAGGGTCGTGGCCCCGACGCAGTGAAGCTCGCCGCGTGCCAGGGCGGGCTTGAGCAGGTTGGAGGCGTCCATGGCCCCGTCGCCCTTTCCAGCCCCGACCAGGGTGTGCATCTCGTCGATGAACAGGATGATGCCGCCCTCGGCCGCCGTGACCTCGGACAGGACGGCCTTGAGCCGCTCCTCGAACTCGCCGCGGTATTTCGCGCCGGCGATCAGCGAGCCCATGTCCAGGCTCATGACCTTCTTCTCGCGCAGGCTCTCGGGCACATCGCCATTGACGATCCGCAGGGCCAGACCTTCGACGATGGCGGTCTTGCCGACGCCGGGCTCGCCGATCAGGACGGGATTGTTCTTGGTGCGACGGGCCAGGACCTGGATGGTGCGGCGGATCTCCTCGTCGCGGCCGATGACCGGGTCGATCTTGCCGTCACGGGCGGCCTGGGTCAGGTCGCGGGCATAGCGTTTCAGGGCGTCATAGCCGTCCTCGGCGGCGGCGCTGTCGGCGGTCTTGCCCTTGCGCACCTCGGTGACGGCGGCGTCGAGCCCGGCGGCCGTGGCCCCGACCGACTTCAGGACCTCGGCGGCCACACCGCCCTCGCGGGCGAGGGCCGAGAGCAGGCGTTCGGTGGTCACGAAGGCGTCGCCCGAGGCCTTGGCGGCTTCCTCGGCGGCGGCGAAGACGCGCGCGGTGTCGCCCTCCAGATAGAGCTGACCATTGCCGCCGCTGACCTGCGCGCGCTTTTTCAGCGCCGTCTCGACCAGGGTCTCGGCCTTGCCGGGATCACCGCCCGCCGCCTTGATCAGATTGCGGGCGAGGCCATCGCGTTCCTCCAGCAGCACCTTGAGCAGGTGCTCGGGGGCGAACTGCTGGTGACGGCGGGCCAGCGCCAGGGTCTGGGCGGACTGGACGGCCTGTTTGGCGCGGTCGGAATAGAGGTCGAGATTCACGGCGGTATCCCCTGAGGCGGCGGATGATGGCACGGCGTCCCCGGATGGGCGACGCCTGTGAGACGCAGTTGGGTGTGGCGGAGCGGCCACACAAGAGGGGCGCGCAGGATGGCGTAGTGTAACGGCATGCCCCACGCCTTCTGGCCCGTCGATCCGTCCGTGATCCTGCCGTTTCTGGTGGCGGTGTCGCTGATCGAACTGACGCCGGGCCCGAACATGGGCTGGCTTGCGCTGGTGGCCATGGGGCGGGGACGGCTCGCCGGGTTTGCGGCGGTGGCGGGCGTGACCCTGGGGCTGGCGGTCTGGATGGTGGCGGCGGCCTTCGGCCTGACGTCGGTGCTGCTGGCCTTCCCCTGGCTGTTCCAGACTGTGCGCTGGGCCGGGGTGCTGTTCCTGCTCTGGCTGGCGTGGGAGGCCTGGCGCGAGCCGGCTGCGGACACGGGGGCCGGGCCGGACCTGCGCAGCCTGCGCGGACTGTTTCTCAGGGGGCTGACCGGCAATCTGCTGAACCCCAAGGCGGCGGTCTTCTATGTGGCGCTGCTGCCGACCTTCATGCGGCCGGACCACGGGGCCCCGCTGACGCAGGCGCTGGCTCTGGGGAGCCTGCATCTGGTCGTGGCGGTCGCTGTGCACAGTGTGATCGTGCTGGGCGGAGCGGGGGCCAAGGGCACCGTGGTGAAGCACGTGCAGGGTCCGGTCCTGCGCGCTGTGATGGCGGGCGGACTGGTGCTCGTGGCCGCCTGGCTGGCCTGGGAGACGCGGGGCTGAGGGATCAGCCGCCGGTCGGGGGCGGGGCGAAGTCGAACTGCTCCGGCCGCCGCTGGCCACCACCGAAACTCCACGTCAGGCCGATGTAGGCCGCCCGGCCGCCGAAGGTCTGGTCGGCGCGGTCGCGGAAGGTCGGGGTGGTGATGGTGGTGATCGAGCCGAAGTCGTCGAAGACATCACGCACGGTCACCTGCAGGGACCACTTGTCGCTCAGCTTGCGGCGATAGCCGAAATTGACCAGCGTCGACTGCTCGCGCGTGCCCTGGGCCAGCAGCTGGTCACCACTCCAGACGCCGGAGACCTGGACGAAGTCGGCCGGAGTGGCCTGCCAGTTGAGGCTGAGCCGTCCCGAGACGCTCTCGCCCGACCGGTCCGAGCCGCCCGGAATGCCCGCCGCGTCGATCTCCTGGCGGAAAAGGTTGACGCTGGCATTGTAGCGCAGGGTCGGCAGCAGAGCCCCGTTGGCAACCAGCTCAAGCCCTGTCGAGGTGCTGGAGCCCAGGTTCTCGGGCCGGGTCAGGAAGACGCCGTTGCCGAGGTCAGTGGTAGTCTGGGTGAAGGCGTCGTTGGTGTTCCGGTAGTAGACGGTCGCCTGGTAGAAGGTCTGCTGCACGCGGCGCTGCCAGCTGAACTCCAGGGCGTCGGTCTCCTGCGGCAGGAGGTCCGGGTTGCCGGAGCGCAGGTTCTGGGGGTCGCCGAAGGTCAGGAAAGGGTTCAGGTCGCCTGGCCCCGGGCGCTGGATCCGGCGGCTGTAGCTGGCGCGCAGGGTCTGGGTGTCGCTGAGCTGATAGGACAGGTTGCCGGTCGGATAGGCGCGGAAATAGTCCTGGGACGTCTGGATGTTGCCGGTCACCTGATCGAGGTCGAGGTTGGCCTGTTCGAGGCGCAGGCCGAACTGGGCGGACAGTTTCTCGCCGAACGGCCGTTCGTAGGTGACATAGGCGGCGTGGACCGTCTGGTCGACGTTGAACAGGTTCGAGACCAGCGGGTCTGGCGTCAGACCGGTCGGCGTCGATCCGCGCGCCACCGAGTTGTCCAGTTCCAGCATGGTGGCCTGAAGCTCATAGCCCAGACGCAGGCGACCGCCGTTGGCCAGGGGCCGGACATAGGCGCTGGTGAAGCCGATCTGGTTCTGAAGGTTCTGGTTGTCGATCAGTTCGAAGAACGGGGCCCGGACCGGGACCGATGTGTTGGTGACCGTGTCGCCGCCGAAGCTGAACTTGTTGCGGTCCAGGCGGAGTTCGTTGGTCCATTCGTGGCCCTGGTCGTCGAAGCGGCGCAGGACGCGGCCGGTGGCACCGGAGAACTGGCCCTGGAAGCCGCCGACCGAAGACCGGTTGTAGGCCGAGGCGATGCCGCCCAGCGCATTGCGGGCCTCGAAGGTCTCGGTCGTGTCGCCGGTGCTGTCGACATCGGTGTGGCGCACCTCGGCAACGAACTGGGTCTTGTCATCCAGATTGTGCTCGGCCGACAGGCGGACGAAGACGCTGTTGGAGGTGCCGTCGACGTCCTGGATCTGGGTGGAGGGCAGGAAGCGGCCGGAGGCCGTGTCCAGCCGCTCGCGCAGGCGTTCGGTCTCCGAGATATAGGCGTCGTGGCGCAGGCCGACGTCGCCGGACAGGGTGGTCTTGCCATTCACATGCGAGACATTGCCGCCGACATTGTAGCGGCCCGAGTCGCCGACATTGGCGCGCAGCGAGCCGGTCGTCGTGTTGCTGGCCCGGGCGGTGCGGGGCTTGGAGATCAGGTTGATGACCCCGCCGGAGCCTTCGGGGCTGTAGGCGGCGGATGGGTTGGTCATGACCTCGACGCGGGCGTACTGGTCCGCTGGAAGCTGCAGCACCAGCGGGCCACGGCTGGGTCCGTTGAACTGGCTGGACGGGCGGCCGTCGACCAGGATGGTGACATTGGAATCGCCGCGCAGGCTGACATTGCCGTCCGGGTCGACCTCGACCGAAGGCACATTGCGCAGGGCGTCGGCCAGGGTGCCGGTCGTGGCCTGCAGGTCGTTGGCCAGGCTGTAGCTGGTCGAGTCGATCGAGGTGCGGACCTCGTTCGGGCTGGCGACGACGACGACTTCGTCCACGGTCGCGGCTTCTTCCTCCGCAGGCTTTTCGGCCGGCGCGGGGGGCGTCTGTGCCGGCGCGGTCGGCTGTGTCTGGGTCGGCGGGGCGGCAGGAGCCGGGGCGGGCCGGGGGGCCGTCTGGGTAACGGGCGGTGCGGCCTGGGCGAGGGTAGCGCCGGCGGGTGCCGTCAGGGCGACGCCGAGCAGGAGAGCAAGCTTGTACGACTTCACGACTTCGGACCCCTGAAAACAAACCGGACGCAGACAACGCGCTTATTCCGGCGAGCGCGTAGCAGGTGTCGGACCGCAAACCGTAGTTACATCTTCGTCACTTCATTACCGGCGGTTCATGCCGGTGGCGCATTCAAGGCGAAGGTCCGGTCCCGGCCGCCCACGCGACCCGCGATCCCTCGTCGACCCGCGCAGGGAAGGCAGGCATAACAGGGCCGTTGCCTGTCGCCGGAGCCCTTCCATGTCCATCCGCCTGTCCCGCCGGACCGCCCTTTTTGCCTCTGCGGGGGCCGTTGCCGTTCCTTCGGTGGGCTGGAGCCAGACGCCCGCCAATGACGATATGTCGCTGGCCACGGCCGTGGATGGCTTTGTCCGACAGGCCATGGCCGCCTGGCCCGAGCAGCCTGCGCTGGGCATCGTCGTGGTCAAGGACGGGCAGCCGGTCCTCACGCGCGGCTATGGCGTCCGCAAACAGGGTGAGGCGGCGCAGGCCGACGAACACACCCTGTTCGCCATCGCCTCCAACACCAAGAATGTCACGGCGGCGGCGCTGGCGATCCTGGTCGACGAGGGCAAGGTCAGATGGGACGAGCCGGTCGCGACCTATATTCCCGGCTTCACCCTGTCGGACCCGGTGATCGGCGCCCGGATCACGGTGCGCGATACCCTGAGCCACCGGGCCGGGTTCGGTCTGGGGGCGGGTGACCTGCTGTTCTGGCCCAATAGCCCGCGCACCCGCGCCGAGATCATGGCGGCGGTGCCGAAGGTGCCGATCGAGGACGGGTTCCGGGCCAACTACCACTACTGCAACCTGATGTTTGTCGTGGCCGGCGAGATCATTGCCAATGTCTCCGGCATGCCGTGGGAGACCTTCGTCCAGACCCGCATCCTGGACCGGCTCGGTATGAGCGAGACCGTGCCCTTCACCTCCTTGGCCGATCCGGCGCGGTCGGCCCTGCCGCACGGGCGGGTCGGGCCGCCCTTGCGCTATCAGGGCCCGATGACGGTGCTGGCAGACACGATTGCCGACATCTGGAACTGGGACTCGGCCGGTGCCGCAGGCGGGTTCTGCACCACGGCGACGGACTGGGCCAAATGGATCGCGGTGCGACTGGCCATGGGAGCCCTGCCGGACGGGACGCGGCTGTTCTCGGAAGCGACAGCGCGCGAGATGTGGCGGCCGAACATCATCGTCGGATCCTCGCCCGGGCCCACGGCCGAACTGCCCGGACGGGCCATTGCCTCCACCTATGCCATGGGCTTTCAGGTGCAGGACTATCGTGGCGAGCGGCTGATCAGCCACGGCGGCGGCTCGCCCGGCGGTATCTCGGCTACCGTCCTGATCCCCGGCCGCAACACCGGTTTCGCGGTCTTCTCCAATGCCGAGGAGAGCTTCCTGCTGCGGACCCTGCGCAGTGGCATTGCCGACATTGTCATGGGCAAGGGCGGGTTCGACTGGATCGCGGATTCGAAGCGGCTGGAGACCGAGGGCAATGTCCGGTCGATCGCCGCCGCTGCCGAAATTGATGCCAAACAGGCCGCCGGTGCTCCCCATCCGCTGCGCCTTGACGACTACGTCGGGACATGGACCGACCCATGGTATGGCGACATCCTGATCGAGCGGCGGGGTGAGGAGCTGTGGCTGTCGTTCAGCCGGACGCCCGCCCTGCAGGGCCCGCTGGAGCCCTATGATGGTGCGACCTTCCGGACCCGTTTCCCGGACAAGCGGGAAGAGGACGCCTTCATCACCTTCGCCATCGTCGATGGCCGCCCGGTGACGGCGACGCTGAAGGGCGTCTCGCCCGATATCGACTTCAGCTATGACTATCAGGACCTGAGGCTGACGCGGGCCTGATGACGGCGCACGATCTCCGTCCCGCGATCCGCGAGCAGGCGGCCCAGCTGGGTTTCGAGGTCTGCCGGTTCGCCTCGGCCTCGGAGCCCTGGAATTCCGGAGAGCGACTCGCGCATTTCGTCGAGGCCGGACGGCATGGCGAGATGGGCTGGATGGAGACGACCCTGGCCCGGCGCAGCCATCCCACCGCCATGTGGGACGGGGCCCGGACGGCGATCGTGCTCGGGCTGAACTACGGGCCCGAGGGCGATCCGCTGGTCGAGATGGACGATGCCGGCGCGGGCTATATCTCGGTCTATGCCCGGGGGGATGACTACCACGAGGTCATCAAGGGCCGGCTCAAGACCCTGGCCGGTCAGGTGGCCGCCCGGACCGGCGAGGACGTCAAGGTGTTTGTCGATACCGCCCCCCTGATGGAGAAGCCACTGGCCCAGCGCGCGGGTCTGGGTTGGCAGGGCAAGCACACCAATCTGCTGAGCCGCGAGTACGGCAACTGGCTGTTCCTGGGGGTCATCCTGTCAGCGGCCGAGATTACGCCCGACGCGGCCGAGACCGAACATTGCGGCTCATGCACGGCCTGTCTGGAGGCCTGTCCGACGCAGGCCTTTCCGGCCCCATTCCAGCTCGATGCGCGCCGGTGCCTGTCCTATCTCACCATCGAGTTCGCCGGGTCTTGGCCCGAGGAATTCCGGGTGGCGACAGGCAACCGTATCTATGGCTGCGACGACTGCCTGGCGGTCTGTCCCTGGAACAAGTTTGCAGCGGAGGCGAGAGAGACGCGGGTGAAAGCCCGTGCGGCGCTGGAGCGACCTCGGCTGGCCGAGCTCGCCGCGCTGGATGACGCTGCCTTCCGGGCCCTGTTTGCGAAGAACCCGGTCAAGCGGATCGGGCGTGACCGGTTTGTTCGCAACGTCCTGTATGCGATCGGCAACTCGGGCGATGCAGGTCTGCGACCTGTGGCCGATGCGCTGACCCGGGATCCGGACCCCGTGGTCGCGGAGGCGGCGACCTGGGCGGTCGGACGGTTGCCGGCCTAGACCTGGGTCGAGGTCGGACCGCCGCGCGGCGCACCGGGAATATTGGCCACATCCAGCAGCTGGACCCGGAACACCAGGGCCGCGTTGGAGGGGATCTTGGCCCCGCCACCGGCTTCGCCATAGCCGAGCGCCGGCGGGATATAGATCATCCACTCGTCGCCGACCTTCATCTGGCTGAGGGCGGCGGTCCAGCCGGGGACCACCTGGTCCAGATGGGTGGCATAGGGCTGGCCCCGCTCGAAAGAGCTGTCGAAGACCGTGCCGTCGATCAGCGAACCCTCGTAGTTGACCAGAACCAGATCATTGCCATCGGGCTTGGCACCGCCCGCCGGGCCGGACTTGATGATCTTGTACTGCACGCCGGACGGCAGGGTCTGAATCCCTTCGGCCGTCGCATTCTTGGTCAGGAAGGCCTCGGCCGCGGCGAGGTTGGAGGCCGCATCGCCCCCTGCCGCCGCGTCTTCACCGCCACCGCAGGCCACCAGGACCAGTGTCATGGCAGCGGCAGCCGCCGTTCTAACCCATCCGTAGCGCATATCCCTGGTCCTTCAACGCCTGGCCAATTTCATCAGCGTGGGCGCTATCGCGCGTTTCCACCATGATGTCGAACTCGGCACCCTTGGCCGGCACGTCAAGGGCGAGGCGGTTGTGAACCACATCGATGATGTTGCCGCCAAGCCCGCCAATGACCGCAGCCATGGCCGACAGCATACCCGGCCGGTCGTCGCCCAGGATCCGGTAGACGATCAATCTCCGTTCACGGACCATCTCGCGGTTGAGTACCACGGCCAGCATGCGGGCATCGATATTCCCGCCGCACAGGACAAGGCCCACCTTCAGGCCCCGGAAGCGGTCGGGATAGGCCAGCAGGGCCGCCAGCCCGCCTGCCCCCGCCCCTTCGGCCACGGTCTTTTCCAGCGTGGCATAGAAGGCGACGGCCTTTTCGAAATCGGCCTCCTCGCAGACCATGACATCCTCGACCAGCGGGTCGGCCAGGGCAAAGGGGATGTCGCCGACCGCCTTGATGGCGATCCCTTCGGCGATGGTCGCCCCGCCGCATTTCGGGGCCTCGCCCCGACGGCGGGCGGCGAAGGATGGATACATGGCCGCCTCGACGCCGAAGATGCGGATGTCGGGCTTCATGGCCCTGGCCGCGATGGCACAGCCCGCGATCAGCCCGCCGCCGCCGATCGGGATGATCAGGGCGTCGAGATCCGGCGCGTCCTCCAGAAACTCGATGGCGCAGACCCCCTGGCCCGCCACGATGCCCGCGTCGTCGAAGGCGGAGATAAAGACGAAGCCGTGTTCGTCGCGCAGGCGATGGGCTTCCTGGGTCGAGGCGGTGAAGTCGGCCCCCTTGATGACCACGGTGGCGCCGTGGCTGCGGGTGCCGTCGGCCTTGGTGAAGGGCGTGCCCTCGGGCATGACGATGGTGACCGGGATGCCCAGCCGTCCGCCGTGATAGGCGAGGGCCTGGGCATGGTTGCCGGCCGAGGCCGCGACGACACCGCGCCGGCGCTCGTCGGGCGTCAGCTGGCTGAGGCGGTTCAGGGCCCCGCGCTCCTTGAAGCTGCCGGTGAAATGCAGGTTGTCGTATTTGACCCAGACCTCGGCCCCGGTCAGCTGGGACAGGCGGCGGGAATGGCGGACGGGGGTGCGGTCGACCTGACCGGCGATACGTGTCTGAGCTGCCTGGATATCGGCAAAGGTTACAGTCATTTCGGCTCCCGGACGTCGATCTTGTGGGCGATCGTTGCGGGCGTTGTGACGCAGGGGAAGGGGGCACGCAACACCGTGCGGCCGAAAGGGATCAGGCCGGTGCGGTCGGCAGGGGACGGGGTTTGCGATCGTCGCCGATGGCCACATAGGTGAAGACGCCCTCGGTGACGCGAATGACGCTTTCGGCGGCGCGGGGGCGTTTCCACGCCTCGACATGGACCCGGATCGAGGTGCGGCCGGTGTGGATCACCCGGGCATAGATCGAGACCTCATCCCCCACCGAGACCGGCTGGTGAAAGACCATGGCATCGACCGCCACCGTGGCGCAGCGGCCTTCGGCAAGGGCAAAGGCGGGGGTCGCTCCGGCGACATCCATCTGGGCCAGCAGCCAGCCGCCGAAGATGTCGCCCTCCGGATTGGTGTCGGCGGGCATGGCGATGACGCGGCCAACCAGCTGGCCTTCGGGAGAATCGGGGGAGGACATGCGGGCGGTTTACCTGAGCCGGTGCCGCCCGCAAGCCGGATCAGCCGCGCGGCACCCCCACCACGGCATCGATGCTGCCGGTCGTGACCGGGTGGTAGCCGGGCCGGGCCTGGGCATACAGGCGGGTGGCAAGCGGGCGACCCCAGTCCCCCTCGGCCCAGAGGGCGGTGAACAGCGGCAGGACGAATTTGCGCCGGCCCTGGGTCAGGAGGAACCGCTCCAGCGTCGGCACGGCCGGCTGGTAGCGATGGGCCACCGCGACCTGCAGCCAGGCGAAGACCAGTTCGGCATTGCCCTCACTGTCCAGGTTCAGCGTGGCCTGGAGGTCCGCCAGCTGGGCCGGGGTCAGCCAGCTTGCGCCGCTGGCCTGGCTGGCCGGACGCCAGTTCAGGAAGCGCTGGCGCTGCTGGGTGTTCCAGCCGGACCAGGGGATGGCCGAGGCCGGGCCCTTGTCGGCGAAGAAGGCGATCGCCGCAGCATCGACCGGTGCAAAGGCGGCCGAGACCGGAGTCCGGGCATTGGACGGCAGGCCGGGCTGGTAGATCCAGGCGTCCATCTGCAGCTCGGCCTCAAGCGCAGCATCGCCGCCAATCAGGTGCTGGCGGATGTCGGCGAGGAAGAGCTCGGTCGTCATGGGCCGGAAGGCGTTGCGATCGAAATAGCCGCGCAGCCAGCCGTCGAAGGCCTCGCGCCCGACCGTGCGCTCGATGGTGCGCAGGAAGGCCGCCCCTTTTTCATAGGCGATGTCGGTCATGCCATCGTCGGGATCTCGCCCGTCGAGGTCGAGCTTGAGCCGGGTGTCGGGGGCGGGCAGGTCGGCGATGGCCGACTGCAGGCTCTGCCAGCCGAGCACCTCCTCCTGCATCGCGCGATCCGGGCCGTAGACGGCCTCCATGATCCGGTTCTCGAAATAGACGGTGAAGCCCTCGTTCAGCCAGAAGTCCGACCAGGTGGCATTGGTCACCAGATTGCCCGACCAGGAGTGAGCCAGTTCGTGGGCCACCAGACTGACCAGCGAGCGGTCGCCGGCGATAATGGTCGGCGTGGCGAAGGTCAGGCGCGGGTTCTCCATCCCGCCGAACGGGAAGGACGGCGGCAGGACCAGCAGGTCATAGCGGCCCCAGCGATAGGGGCCGTAGAGGCCCTCGGCCTTCTCGACCATGGCCTCGACCTCGGTGAACTCGGCGGCGGAGGCGGCGAGACGGCTCGGCTCGGTCCAGACACCGGTCCGGGCCCCCAGCGAAGCAAAGGCGACGTCGCCAACGCCGATCGCAATCAGATAGGGCGGGACCGGGTTGGTCATGCGGAAGCGGTAAGCCGTGCGACCCGGCCCGGCGGGCTCGCCGTTCGGGGTCAGCATTTCGGCGCTCATCACGGCCTTGAGCTTGTCGGGCACGGTGATGCGGGCGGAATAGGTCTGGCGGATGCCGGGGCTGTCCTGGGTGGGGACCCAGGTGCGGGTCAGGATCGCCTGGCCCTGGCTGAACAGATAGGGCGACGCTCCGCCCGCCGTCTGGGCCGGGGTCAGCCACTGCAGGGCGGCGGCGTCCGGGCGGGTGGCGTAGCGGATGGCGATCCGGCGCGTCTCGCCCGGGCCAAAGGCCGGGAAGCGGACGGTCAGGGGCCGCCCCAAGATCGGATCGTCGTCGCCGACGACATACTGCAGCGGCTGTCCTGCGGCGTCGGTGATATCACGGATGTCGAGATTGCGGACATCGAGGACGATCTCGTTGGCCCCCGGTTTGGCCGTGATGTCCAGGCCGGCGGTCCCCGACAGGGTCTTCGCCTCGAAATCGGCATTCAGGTCCAGATCGACATGGGTGACGCGCGCGATCTCGGGCCGGGCGTGGGAGTGGATGTCGCGGACATAGTCGACCGGAGCCGTTGCGGAGGCCGGCAGGGCAGGCATGTCGGCCCCCGATGCGGAAAGGCTCGCGCATCCTCCCAGAGCCGAAAGCAGGGCGAGGGCGGACACCATCAGGGTGGCTGGGCGGGTCATCGGGTACTCCGGACTGGACGATCGCGGGGACAACGCACAGGCCGGGCCGAAAGATCAAGTCCGCAGGCGGATCCGTTTCAGGCCGTGACGACCTGAGGGCGGCTGCGGGCCACGAACAGACGACCCCGCTCGGCCAGCAGGACGAACAGCAGGGCCAGTCCGCCGCAGGTCGTGATCCCGACCGTCATCGGCACGACCGTGCCGTCGAACTGCTGGCCGATGAAGAAGCCGGCCAGCGATCCGAATATGGTCTGGATGAAGCCCTGGACCGAGGAGGCCGTCCCGGCGATATGGCCCATGGGCTCCATGGCCATGGAGCCGAAATTGCCGGCGATCAGGCCGAAGCAGAACATCGTCAGCCCCTGCAGGACGGCAAAGGTCCAGATCGTTTCGTGGCCACTGAGCGCGACCGCGGCATGGATCGCCCCCATGACGATGAAGCCCAGAAGCGCAGCATGCGAGATCAGCCGCGAGCCCAGACGCTCGACCAGCCGGGCATTCAGGAGCGAGGCTACGGCGATGCCGCCTGCGATGGCAGCAAACACGGTCGTGAACCGTTCCGGGGCCAGGAAGACGTCAAAGAAGATCTGCTGTGAGGAGTTGATGAAGGCGAACAGGGCCCCGGTGATGGCCGTCATCGCCAGGGTATAGCCCATGGCCATGCGACTGGTGACGACCTCGCGGAAGGCGGCCCGGATCCGGCCTAAGCGGATCGGCATCCGGTCGGCCTCGGCCAGGGTTTCGGGCAGGCGCAGGAACGCCCAGACCAGATAGGCGCTTGCCGCCAGACCCAGAACCCCGAAGATCCACGGCCAGGGGGCCACGGTCAGGACCAGCTGGCCGACCGCCGGGGCGACGATGGGCACGCCCAGAAAGACCAGAAAGCTCAGCGACATGACCCGCGCCATCTGGCGTCCCGAATAGCGGTCGCGGACGATGGAGACGGCGAGGACTCGCAAGGCCGCAGCGCCCAGTCCGCACCCGATCCGGGCCATGATCAGGGTCTCGAAGGTCGGGGCCAGGGCGGCGGCCGCGCTGAAGGCGATATAGAGACCCAGTCCGACCATCAGGATCGGCTTGCGACCATAGCGATCAGCCAGCGGACCATAGATCAGCTGCGCCCCGCCGAACCCCAGAAGATAGGCGGTGATCACCCACTGCCGGCTGTTCTCGTTCGCCACCCCCAGCGCCTCGCCGATGGCCGGCAGGGCGGGCAGCATGGCGTCGATCGCCAGGGCATTCAGCGCCATCATCGCCGCGATCAGACACACGAACTCAGGGAAGCCGGGGCCCTTGGGGATCGAACGCGTGGAGGACACTGTCATCGGCGTCAGATGGCGGCTGAAGATGACAGCCGCAACCGGGGACGGCCAGATAATGCTGCGATGCAACATGATTTGACGATGTCCCACAAGGGCGCGAGGTTGAATCGCGAGGCGGTCCATCAGGTGTCCCTCCTGCCGACTCCCCATCCGAGACATCTGCTGTCACCATGGCTGGATGTGCAATCTCTACAGCTATCGCAAGGGGCCGGCGGCGATCCTGGATCTGGCGCGGGCGATGACGAACGGGGCGGGAAACCTGCAGCCGGGGGAGTTATATCCCGACTATCCGGCCCCGATCGTCCGCAATGAGGCGGATGGCACGCGTGCGCTGGTGATGGCGCGCTGGGGGCTGACGTCGTCGCGCAAGCTGATCCTCGACAATGCGTCGAAGCGTGCGGACAAGCGCCGGGCCAAGGGCGAAACGATCGACGCCGAGGGGTTTGCGGAGATCCTGCGGATGGAGCCCGACGGCGGCACCACCAATGTCCGCAACACGGCCTCCAGCCACTGGAAATCGCATCTGGAGCCCGCCAGCCGGTGCCTCGTGCCCTTCACCGCCTTCAGCGAACCGGGCCGGGACGCCGTGGGCAAGTACCGGCCGGTCTGGTTCGCCCTGGGCGAGGACCAGCCGGTCGGGGTCTTTGCCGGCCTGTATCATCCGGCCTGGACGGGGGTGCGCAAGATCAGGACGGGGCTGGAGACGATCGACCTGTTCGGCTTCCTGACGACCGAGCCCAATGCCGAAGTGGGTGCCGTCCACCCCAAGGCCATGCCCGTGATCCTGACGACCGAGGAGGAACGCGATGTCTGGATGCGGGCCCCCTGGTCTGAGGCGAAGATCCTGCAGCGCCCGCTGCCGGACGGGGCGTTACAGGTTATTGCAGCGCCCTCCTGATCAACGCGAACGGCTCGTCGACCGCCGGTTCGTGATCCCGGGGTCGAACCGCTGATCTCGCCGATCAGGCACACTGGATGCGCCCACGGCCCCCAACGTCATTGATCGCCTCAGTTCGCAGCGTCTTTCGGATGTCGTCGCCGCAGCGCGCAGCCGCTCGCGCCTGAGGTCGTCGGGATCCACCCTGAAATCAGAGACGGATGCGGCTGTCACGGGTTGTTCTCGGGCAGGTTGGGTTTGCCGCTCGGCAGCGAATGAAATCTGACAAGCTTAACGAGAGCCTGTGGACAAAATATTCTGAAAGACAGTGTTTTGCCTGTTATCTGTAATTCAGGCTTCCAATTGTGCGACCTGGCCTTGTGATGGTCGCTTTCGGTGACTACGCAACCTTATGGTTCAGTGGTCTAGCCAGGCGACCCGGTCCGGGATGTCGCCGTTCAACAAAGAAGCGATCGCGTCCGGCCTGAGTTGGCGGTGCGCAGACAGACAGTCCCAGCCTGCACCAGGTCCCGGGGCCACGTAGCCCAATTCAAATGCGCTCGGGAGTGAGTGGCCCGGCCGAAAAGGCCGTGGGGTCGCTTGAGCCTGGGCCAGGAACTCCATGCAGACGAAAGCGCGTATCCTGGGCATAGACCTGTTGCGGTCGGTGGCCATCCTTGGGGCCATGGCCAGCCACGCCCTGACCGCAGCAGACGCCTTTCACTGGGGCGATACGGCTGCAATGCAGCTTGCCCGCCTCGCGATGGGACTGGCAACTCCGATCTTCATCTGCCTGTTCGGCTCGATGCTCGAAATCGTCTATCGAAGGCAGATTGCGACACAGGGATTTGAGGCGGTCATCCTGAAGCTGCTGTCGCGTGCGCTTCAGTGCTATGTGCTTTACGTGCTGGCCCTCGCCTTGCATGTCGCCGTGGGTGATTTCTCAGCGGGCTACGCTCTGAGGTGCGCACTCCTGATTGGTGTCACGCCATTCTCCGACATTCTCAAATTCTATGCCGTGATCCTGGCTGTCGCGCCGCTGATCCTCTGGTTGTCACGGCGTCGTTCCGGCCTCGTGTCCCTTTGCATCGCAGGGGTTGCCCTTCACCTTCTTCATCCATGGCTGCCCGTTATCAGTGTCCCGCCGGGCTATCTGTTCGGAGGCAACTATCTCGATTTTGCCGCCGGCTTTGTCTATGGCGGCGGAAAGGGGCCAGGCGGTCCTTCCCTGCTGCACGGGCTGACGCTCGTGATCTATGGCATGGTGCTGGGGCGGCTTGCGCTCTCACTTCTGAAGGAGGTCGGGCGTGGCCGCGCCTGGGCGAGACTCCGGCTTGCAGGCGCAGCATTCGTTCTTTCTGGTGTCGTTGCGAGCCTCTGGCCATGGCATGCGCCCCTGGCCGAGCCAGTCCAGGCCTTGATCGAAATGACCTACCGCAATGGCAACGATCCGATCTATTTCGCGCTCGGGTCGCTGGCGGCAACCCTTCTGGCCTGGGCCTTCCTCGAGGCCTACGACGTGCGACGTGTAAGGCTGGGGTCGGGCGTCGCGTTCATCGGGTCCAGCAGTCTGTTCACCTTCTCTTTCGGGAACATGATCCTGATCGCCGCGCCTGATCTTGATCTGGGCCCCGCACAGTCCCTGTTCTATGCGATCGCTCTGCTGTCCGCCGTGTTCCTGCTGAGCTGGCTATTCTGGGCCAGCCTGAAATCAGGACGCACCAGCCTGGTCGAAGGCGGCTCGGGCCTGCCGGCGAACTGGGCGCGATTGCAAGCCGGCACAATCGGGGTCCTGTCCCTGTCGGTGGCCGGAGCCGCCGGCGTCTATGGGGATATTCTGATGACCCGAGATGCTTCGTCCTTGCGCTCGAGGCGACGGAAGTCCTGAGGTCAGAGCCTGTCAGGAAGTCTCGCGTCACGCTCGAAGGCTATGGCGGAATGCGCGGCCAGCATGATCCGTGGATATGCCCAGAGAGGAGCAGATGAACCGGATATCTCCGCCACCCGATGCCGGAAAAGACTTGGTGCGGGCGGTCGGAATCGAACCGACACTCCTTTCGGAACCGGATTTTGAGTGCGTTGGAGGCATGTTAACTCAAGATCACCCACATACCCTCAGACACCCCTGCGCCCGACGCAGGCTAGTGTCTATCCGGCTCAGGTAGTCACACAAGAGCACCATCAGCCTCCAACAATAATCGGCCCTCACCGAGGCGATTACACAGGATTTACACGCGCTTTTGCCAAACTCGCTGCCATCGCACGGCAAGCCGGTAACGGTCGATTTCGCAAGTGCACCAACGTGCAACTCCGTTGCAAAAAGGCACAGTTTTTTCGGCTGAGGTTCTTTTTCCAACACTCTACACCTAGTGCGCGCGAGAGAGACATTTTGCCGGCGGTAATGCCTGCCTATGCTCCATGCTCGTGAGCTTATGCGAGCTGAATTCTGGACCATCATCCAAGGGCTAATGGAGCGCGGCGCTTAGGCGGACTTGGCTTCGTCCTCTCGTCAATCCTCTTACACGTTGCGTGAGGTTTAGACGTGGGCTTCGTGAGCATCGCCTCCAGCAGTGCGGCGAACCGCTGAGTTCGCGCGGAGGCGATCGCCGAGAGTAGTATCAACTTTCGGCTCTCAGCGCTTCGCATGTTTTTGCGTAGCAGCAAGACGGTTCGATCAATCTGATAACTCGGTCCTACTTCTTTTGCACACCGCAAATGCGAAGCGGACGATGCAACCGGTTGCAATCGGGATAGCACAACGTGGCTCCGGTGCGGTCTATCACCAGCGGCGACAGGCGGCCGTCAAGGCCGCTAGACCCGCAGGCTGTCGTCCGGGGCGCGCACGAGGGGTCTGGTGAAGGCGGAGACGGCGGCGAGGCCGTGGAAACCGACGAAGACTGACGGGGTTGGCGTATAGCTGCGCTAAATGTCGGTGCCGAACAGATGGCCTATTCCGGCGCTAAGTCCCCGGGCGAAAGCCCCCCGAAAGGTGCGCGCAAGACGGCCTTGAGCGTGCCGGCGGGGCCGCCCTTGGCACCGAAGCCGCCCGCTAGGGCCAGGCCAACAAGCGTAAACACGGGGAACAAGGCGTCGTAGCGATGTTCGCCAGATCGCCTCCGACGATGGCGATCGCTAAGAGCGGCAATACGCCTCTAGGGAGCGGCTCCGTCAGTCCCGCTAGGCTGTGTTTCATAGTTCCCTTCGTCACCAACTGACGAGGGGAGCAAAAGCCTGCGAGTGTCGCCTTGCCAGCAGGAGCAGTATCCTGGAGTTTGGCGGTGTTGGGACGCGCTGCCATGGTCAGCTCCGCGGTCCCCCCCCCCTTTTTTTTTTAGGCGACCTTCAGAAGGTCCACATTTGGCAAGCGAACGGCTGTCCGTTTCCTGCCAATGTTGGCTATTGCAAGCGTCCGCTTTGAGAAACGCTCTGGCGTCTATGAAATGCGTGCAAAAGCAGCGGCACCGGGCGTGTTCGAAGGCGTCGGCGGGGCAGGCGTGCTGGAAATAGCAAATGACAGTGCGGCGGCCGCGTCGCGAGAGCCACCGAACATCGCTTCAATGCCCTTCACGCAGACCATCACATTGTCGTCGGCCAGGCGGTAGTAGATCTGCTTGGCTTCGCGCCTTGTCTTGACCACATCGGCGCGTCGCAACTCGGCCAGCTGTTGACTCAAAGCCGGTTGACCGATGCCGGTTGCTTCGTCGATCTCGCTGACTGTGCGTTCGCCCTCGATCAGGCGGGAGAGGATCATCAGGCGCTGGGGCTGGGCGTAGGTCTTGAGCCGTTCGGCAGCAGCATCGGCGGCGGGACGCGAGGCATAGAGTGTCATTGGCCGTCCGCCTCCGTGCGGCAGAACCATGCCCCGTTGCTACCCGCGAGGACCCCCGCCTGATCTTGCGGTGCCGTCGCCAGAAGGTCCTCGCCCGGACGCCATCCTTCGGGAGCAAGGGCATCGCCTCCGGCTGTCCGCTGAAGCGCCGCAACCATGCGCAGCATCTCGTCGACCGAGCGGCCGACGTTGAGCGGGTACCAGGTCATGGCACGGATGACCCCTTCGGGATCGATGAAATAGGTTGCCCGAACGGCAGATGAATCGGGCGAGTCCGGCTCGATCATCCCGTAGGCGCGACCGATCGCCATGGAGGGGTCCTCGACGATCGGGAACGGTATGGTGACGTCGAACCCGTCGCGGATCGCACGGACCCATGCCAGGTGTGAATAGAGGCTGTCCACGGACAGTCCCAGAAGCCCGCAATCCATCGCGGCGAAGGCCTCTGCAGCCTTGGCGATGGCGACGAACTCGCTGGTGCACACCGGGGTGAAGTCCGCCGGGTGCGAAAAGAAGACCAGCCATCTGCCTCGATAGTCCGACAGCTTCACAGGGCCCAGGGTCGAGCGGGCCTGAAAGTCAGGGGCGACATCGCCCATGCGCAGCGGGCGCTGGCCAGCGGTGGCGGCGGAAGCGGGCAGATCCATCATCTTGTCTCGTTGGCATCACAGCGGGGTTGACGCAACTCATATACACGATTACACAGATATTGTAATCATGAGTTTGAGGCGAAGTGAAAGTGACCCCTGCCCTTGACCGTCCCTGGATTTCGAGATCCGTCAGACAGCGCCGGCCGAGTGTTGATCTGCGTCAACGAACGATGGCGGGCCCTCGTGTCTGCTCCTCACTGACGATCGGGGCTCGCTGACCATGAGCGACCATTCAATCCCTGACCGGCCGGAGGCCGCCATGACCGATACCCACCTGGACATCGCCACGACGATTATCGAGCAGGCCTGGAGCGGCGCGGGGCAGGCTCCGCAGGTAAAGGCGTTCTTTGACGAGCCGACCAATACGGTCAGCTATGTCGTCCATGATCCGGTGACCCGCGAAGCCGCCGTCGTCGACAGTGTTCTGGACTATGACGCAGCGGCGGGCCGAACGTCCTTCGCCTCGGCGGACGCCATCATCGCCCATGTGAAGGCCGAGAGCCTGACGGTCACCTGGCTGCTGGAGACCCATGCTCATGCCGACCACCTGTCGGCAGCGCCCTATCTCAAGGCTCATCTGGGCGGTCAGCTGGCGATCGGTCGCGAGATCATCCACGTCCAGAATGTCTTCGGAAAGATCTTCAACGAGGGTACCGAGTTCGCTCGCGACGGGTCGGAGTTCGACCGGCTGTTCGAGGACGGCGACCGGTTCCGGATCGGCGGGCTTGAGGCCATCGCGCTTCACGTGCCTGGTCACACGCCGGCAGACCTGGCCTATGTCATCGGCGACGCCGTCTTCACAGGCGACACATTGTTCATGCCGGATTATGGCACCGCGCGCGCCGACTTCCCCGGCGGCGACTCCCGCCAGCTTTACCGCTCGATCCGTCGACTGATGGCCCTGCCCGAGCGCACGCGCCTGTTCCATTGCCACGACTACAAGGCCGCCGGACGCGACACCTTTGCCTGGGAGACCACGGTCGGGGCCCAGCGCACGGGCAACGTCCATGTGCATGAAGGCGTCGGCGAGGACGAGTTTGTGGCCATGCGCGATGCCCGTGACGCCACCCTGTCCATGCCCAAGCTGATCCTGCCCTCCATCCAGGTGAACATGCGCGGCGGGCACCTGCCCGAGCCTGAGTCCAACGGCACCCGCTACCTCAAGATCCCGCTGGACGTGCTGTGATGGGTGACCTTCTTGCCAACGCCATGCCGCTCCAGGGGCTGATCGGCGGACTGATGATCGGCACGGCCTCGGCCATCATGCTGCTGGGCCTAGGACGCATCGCCGGCGTCAGCGGTCTGGCAGCCCGGGCAACCGGCATTACCGTCGATGGCGCGCCCCGGCCACTGTCGATCGCCTTTGTGGTCGGCCTGCCGCTCGGCGCCCTGCTCGTGGCTCTGATCCTTGGACCTGTCGAAGCGCGGTTCGAGCAGGGCGTCGTCACCCTGTTGATAGGAGGCCTGCTTGTGGGGTTCGGCACGCGGCTGGGCAGCGGCTGCACCAGCGGACACGGTGTCTGTGGCATGTCACGACTGTCGGCCCGGTCGCTGGTCGCAACGGCGACCTTCATGCTGACGGGGTTCGCGACGGTCGCCGCCATGAACGCGATGGGGCTGGGTCAATGAAGCGCCAGATCGCCGTCACCCTGGTCGCCGGGGCCCTGTTCGGTGCCGGTCTGGCTGTATCCGGCATGGCCGATCCCCAGCGCGTGCGCGGCTTCCTTGACCTGTTCGGTGCCTGGGATCCCACCCTGGCCTTCGTCATGGGCGGTGCCCTGATCCCGATGGCCATCGCCTGGCGCATCCAGAAGCGGATGCCGACGCCGATGGCGGCCGAGCGGTTTACCCTGCCCACCGCGCGCGATCTCGACCCCCGCCTGATCGGCGGGGCTGCCCTGTTCGGCATCGGCTGGGGCGTCGCCGGCCTCTGCCCCGGCCCCGCCATTGCAGACCTGGCCATCGCCCCTGTCCCAGCCGCCATCTTCGTCCTGGCAATGCTGGGCGGGATGATCCTGCACCGCCTGCTGCCCGCCACTCCGGCGAAGCAGCCCCAACTGGAGACATCCAATGTCTGATACACAATCCGCTATCGGCCTGCCGCGCCTGAACGCACCCGCTCCGAACTTCTCGGCAAAGACCACACATGGCGACCGATCGCTGGCCGATTACAAGGGTCAGTGGCTGGTGCTGTTCTCGCACCCGTCCGACTTCACACCCGTCTGCACGACCGAGTTCATCGGTTTCGCCGGGGTCGCGGCCGAGCTGAAGGCGAAGAACTGCGAACTGCTGGGCCTGTCGATCGACAGCATCTTTTCCCACATCGCCTGGACACGGAACATCGCCGAGAAGTTCGGCGTCGAGATCCCGTTCCCGATCATCGAAGACCTGAAGATGGACGTGGCTCGCGCCTACGGCATGATCCATGAGGGAGCCAGCGACACCTCAGCGGTTCGCGCGACCTTCGTGATCGACCCCGAAGGCATCCTACGCGCCATGCTCTATTATCCTATGAGCAACGGCCGCTCGATCCCCGAGATCGTCCGACTGGTCACCGCCATACAGACGAGCGACGCCAATGGCGTGGCGACCCCCGCCGGATGGCAACCGGGCGAAGACGCGATCGTCTCGCCTCCAAAGACCGTCGACGCCGCCAATGCCCGTGAAGGCGAGGGCTTCAAATACACGGACTGGTATTTCTCGACCCGTCCGATCGCCGCTTGATGTCGTAACCCGGCGCGGTCGCATCGGCCGCGCCGGCACCCCTTTTACCCAAGGACATTCGCCGTGAAGAACATGGGAACGCTTGACCGGGTCATCCGGCTTGCCGCCGTCGCGGCCGTTATCGGCGCCTATGGACTGGGACTCATCGGCGGGACCCTCGCCCTGGTTCTCGGAGCCGTGGCCGCTGTCCTCCTGCTGACCAGCCTGACTGCGACCTGCCCGGCCTACATGCCGTTCGGCCTGTCCACGCGCCGCCGTCGCCGCTGAGCCTCACCCGCACATCCCCGATCAAGGACGATCGCCATGCCGTTCAAGGCCCTCACCCCCTCCCTCTCGGTCTCGCCACAGCTCAGCGAGGCAGACGTCGCCCAGGCCGCACAGGAAGGGTTTCGTGCGATCATCGACAATCGACCGGACGACGAGGAGCCAGGACAGCTGACGGCGGCCCGGATGCAGGCGCTCGCCGCGTCCCATGGCATGGGCTTTGCCCATGTTCCGACGGTCGGCGGCAAGATCAGCGACGGTGACGCCGCCAGCATGGCCGAAGCCCTGATGAAGCTCGAGGGACCGGTTCTTGCTTATTGCCGCACGGGCACGCGCTCGACGACGCTGTGGGCCCTGTCACAGGTGGGAGCTCAATCGGCGGACGCCCTGATAACGACCGCCGCAGGGGCGGGCTATGATCTTTCAGCCCTGCGCCCCCGGCTGGAGACCCGGATGACCGCACCGACAGGCGCACAGCCCGGGCGTGCCGATGTGGTCATTGTCGGCGGAGGTTCGGCCGGCCTGGCCACGGCTGCCTCTCTCCTCGAACGCGATCGGAGCCTCGACATCGTCGTGATCGAGCCGCGCGAGACCCACGACTATCAACCCGGCTGGACGATGGTGGGCGGCGGCGTATTCGACGTGAAGGACACACGAAGGGCCGAGGCGTCGGTGATCCCGGCGGGCGTTCGCTGGATCAAGGGTGCAGTCGCCAGCTTCGAACCGGAACGCGACCAGGTCACGCTGGAGGACGGCAGCGCGGTCGGCTACCGCGCACTCGTCGTGGCACCCGGAAACATGCTGGACTGGGCCGCGATCGACGGCCTGCCCGGGACGCTCGGCCGGAACGGCGTCACCTCCAACTACAGCTACGAGACCGCCCCCTATACCTGGGAACTGGTGCAGAAGCTGAAGGGCGGGACCGCCCTGTTCACCCAGCCGCCCATGCCGATCAAATGCGCCGGTGCGCCGCAGAAGGCGATGTATCTGTCGTGCGACCACTGGCTAAGGACTGGCGCGCTCAAGGACATCGACGTCCAGTTCCACAACGCGGGCGCCGTCCTGTTCGGCGTGAAGGAGTTCGTGCCGCCGCTAATGGAGTATGTCGATCGCTACGGCATCGATCTGCAGTTCGAGTCGACCCTGATCGCCGTCAACGGTCCCGACCGCACCGCCACCTTCAGGGAGAAGGCGGGCGAGGTCACAAAGTCCTTCGACATGATCCACGTGACGCCCCCGCAGAAGGCTCCGGCCTTCGTGGCGCGTAGTCCGCTTGCCAATGAGGCGGGCTATGTTGATGTCGACCAGGCCAGTCTTCAGCATGCCCGCCACGCCAATGTCTTTGGCCTGGGCGACGGCGGATCGACTCCGAATGCCAAGACCATGGCGGCAGCTCGCAAACAGGCTCCGGTCGTGGCCGAGAACCTGATTGCCGTCCTCACCGGAAAGGCCCCGACGGCTATCTACGACGGCTATGGCTCCTGTCCCCTGACGGTCGAGCGGGGCAAGATCCTGCTCGCCGAGTTTGGCTATGGCGGCAAGCTGCTGCCCAGCTTCCCCAGCTGGATTATCGAGGGCACCAAGCCGCAGCGCCTGTCTTGGCTGCTGAAGTCCGAAGCCCTGCCCTGGATCTACTGGAACGGGATGCTGAAGGGCCATGAGTGGATGGCCCAGCCCCAGCATCGGGACGCGGCATGACCCTCGAGCCCATCCAGTATCTGCTCGGTGCGCTGTCCGGCGGACTAGTGGGGTTCACGCTCGGGCTGGTGGGCGGCGGCGGGTCGATCCTGGCTGTTCCGCTGATGGTCTATCTGGTCGGCGTACCCAGTCCCCATGTCGCCATCGGCACCAGCGCCCTGGCTGTTGCAGCCAATGCAGCGGCGGGACTCATGAATCATGCCCGGAACGGCACGGTGAAATGGCGCTGCGCCGGCATGTATGCCGGAGCCGGTGTAGCCGGGGCCTTTGCAGGGTCGACGGTCGGCAAGGCCTTCGACGGCGAGAAGCTGCTGTTCCTTTTCGCCATCGTCATGGTCGTCGTTGGCGTCCTGATGCTGCGTGGGCGCGGCGACGTCGGCAATCCGGGCGCGGAGTGCAATCGCGAGAATGCGCCCAAGGTGCTGGGCTTCGGCCTCGGCACGGGGGTCTTCTCCGGCTTCTTCGGGATTGGCGGCGGCTTCCTGATCGTGCCTGGCCTGGTCGCTTCGACAGGGATGCCGATCCTGAATGCCATCGGATCTTCGCTCGTCGCCGTGACGGCCTTCGGTCTGACGACAGCCCTCAACTACGCCTTCTCCGGACTGATCGACTGGCCTCTCGCCGGTATCTTCATACTCGGCGGTCTGGCTGGCAGCTTTGGCGGTGCGCTCGCGGCCAGGAAGCTGTCGGGGACAACAGGCCTGCTGACCACCGTCTTCTCGATCCTCATCTTCGTCGTCGCAGCCTATATGCTCTGGAAGAGCGCGGGCGCGTTTTTTGGGACAGCCAACAGTGTTTGATCACCTCGATCCCGTCATTCTTGCCCGCATACAGTTCGCCTTTACCGTCAGCTTCCACTTCATCTTCCCCTCCTTCTCGATCGGTCTCGCCAGCTATCTGGCGGTGCTGGAAGGGCTCTGGCTGAAGACGGGCAAGAGCGTCTATCTGGACTTGTTCAAATACTGGCTGAAGATCTTTGCCGTGGTCTTTGCCATGGGTGTGGTGTCCGGCATCGTCATGTCCTACCAGTTCGGTACCAACTGGTCGGTGTTCTCGGTGAAGACCGGGCCCGTGCTCGGCCCGCTGATGGCCTATGAGGTCCTGACCGCCTTCTTCCTCGAAGCCGGCTTCCTCGGGGTCATGCTGTTCGGCATGAGCAAGGTCGGCAGGAAGCTGCATTTCGTGGCGACCTGCATGGTCGCCCTGGGCACCTTCATCTCGGCGACCTGGATCCTCAGCGTGAACAGCTGGATGCAGACGCCGACCGGCTTCGCGATCAATGCGGCAGGCCAGTTCGTCCCAGCAGGCTCGTGGCTGGACATCATCTTCAACCCCAGCTTCCCCTACAGGCTGCTGCACACCTTGATCGCCTCCTACCTGACGACCTCGCTGGTGGTCGGAGCTGTCGGGGCCTGGCACCTGCTGAAGGACAGAACCAACCCCTACGCCCGCAAGATGTTCTCCATGGCCATGTGGATGGCCGCGATCGTCGCGCCGATCCAGATCTTCGCCGGCGATCTGCACGGCCTGAACACGCTGGAGCACCAGCCCGCCAAGGTCATGGCGATGGAAGGCCATTATGAAAGCCACCCCGACGGCGCGCCGCTGATCCTGTTCGGCATCCCCAACAGCGCCGAGAAGCGCGTCGACTATGCCATCGAGATCCCGAAGGCTTCGTCCCTGATCCTGAAGCATGACCCCAACGCGCCGCTGGCCGGGCTCGACACCATTCCGGACAACCGTGAGCCGCCTGTCGCCATTGTCTTCTGGTCCTTCCGCGTGATGGTCGGTCTGGGGTTTGCGATGCTGGGCCTCGGGGTGATCAGCCTGATCGCCCGTGCCCGTCGATCGCTGTATGACTGGCCCCTGCTGCACAGGCTCGCCATTCTGATGGGACCGACCGGCTTCGTTGCCGTAATCGCCGGATGGATCACCACTGAAGTGGGGCGGCAGCCCTATACGGTCTATGGACAGCTGCTGACCGGTCAGTCCCATTCGCCGCTCGCAGCCCCGGCCGTGGCCGCCTCGCTGATTGCCTTCGTGATCGTCTATTTCGCCGTCTTTGGCGCGGGGGCCTGGTATCTCCTGAAGCTGATGGGTCACACGCCCCAGGCCCACGAGACCGAGCCGCCCCAAGTGCCGATCCGGTCCGCCGGAATCACGCCCGCCTCCGCGCTCGACGGCGCACCCCGACCAGCGGAATAAGCCATGACCTATGCACTCGATCTGACGGTCATCTGGGCCTTCATCATCGCCTTCGCCGTCTTCGCCTATGTCGTCATGGACGGCTTCGATCTCGGGATCGGCATCCTGTTTCCCTTCTTTGCCGTCGGCGAGGAACGGGATCAGGCCATGAACTCGATTGCCCCGGTCTGGGACGGCAACGAGACCTGGCTGGTGCTGGGCGGCGGGGGGCTGTTCGCGGCCTTTCCCCTGGCCTACGGGATCATCCTGCCCGCCACCTATCCGCTGATGATCGCCATGCTGCTGGGTCTGGTGTTTCGCGGGGTCGCCTTCGAGTTCCGGTGGCGTGATCCGCGGCACCGCGCCCTCTGGGACGTCGCCTTCACTGTTGGCTCGGTCGTCGCTGCGATGGCACAGGGGATGATCCTGGGCGCGATCCTTCAGGGCGTCAGCGTCGTCGAGAGCGTCGAGGCCGGAGGCTGGGCCTATTCGGGCGGCTGGCTCGACTGGCTGACGCCCTTCAGTCTCCTGACAGGGATCGGTGTCGTCGCCGGCTATGCCCTTCTCGGTGCGACCTGGCTGATCTGGAAGGTCGAGGGCACGGCGCAGGGACATGCCGTGCGCCTGGCGCGCATTCTCGGCTTTGCGACCCTTGGCGGCATGGCCGCCGTCAGCGCCGCCACGCCCTTCCTCGACTATGCCTACTGGGAACGGTGGTTCGAACTGCCGGGCGTCCTCCTGACCGCCCAGGTCCCGATCCTGGTCGTGATCGCGGGGGTCTTCTTCTTCCGCAGCCTGAACCGGGGCTCCGAACGTCTGCCGTTCGCTATCGCGCTCGGCCTGTTCCTGCTGGGCTTTGCGGGCCTCGGGATCAGCCTCTTCCCCTATATCGTGCCAGACCAGATCACGATCTGGGATGCCGCCGCGCCCGCATCCAGCCAGATGTTCATGTTGGTCGGGACCGTGATCATCGTACCCATCATCCTCGCCTATACCGCCTGGGCCTACTGGGTCTTTCGCGGCAAGGTCGGCACGCACGGGTATCACTGATGGAAGAGGCTCCGCTCTGGAAACGACTCCTGTGGATGGCGGCGATCTGGACAATGAGCGTCGCTGCCCTGGGGGTTGTGGCCTTCATCATCCGGACCTGGCTCAACGCCTGAACGTCCTGACCTGGAATACGCTCGAGGCACGTACCGATGACCGACACCCGGATGGATGGATCAGGGACCCCGAAGCCCGAGGACTGGGCCGGCGAGATGGGAGCCCGGTGGCTGGCCGGGATCGACCGGTTCGAGGCGATGATCGCGCCGATCGGGGACGCCCTTCTGGCGAGAGCCGCCTTCATGCCCGGAGAGCGGGTCCTTGATCTGGGTTGTGGCGGCGGAAAGACGAGTCTGGTGATTACCGCTGCGGTCGGTCCGTCCGGATGGGTCACCGGTATCGACATCTCGCCCGACCTCATCACTCGGGCCAGAGCGCGGGCAGCCGCCGCCCATGTCACCAACCTGGATTTCGAATGCATCGATGCGGCGGTCTATCAGCCAGACATGCCGTTCGACCGGATGGTCTCCCGGTTCGGCAGCATGTTCTTTCCGCAGCCGGTTGAAGCCTTCTCGAACCTGCATGGCTGTCTGGAACCGAGCGGCCGCATCGATCTCGCCGTCTGGGGCCCGCCGCGTGAGAATCCCTGGATGATGGAAATGATCGGCGTGCTTCGGCGCCACATCGAAGTGCCGCCGGCCGTGCCGCGCGCGCCGGGTCCGTTCGCGTTCGAGGACACAGAATATCTAACCCGTGTCCTGGGTGAGGCCGGCTTTGGCCACATCGACATCCTTGCCTATGAGGGCCTGCAGCCGATTGGCGGTGAGGGGGCCTCGCCCGAGGCGGCGACCGATTTCGCCCTGTCATCGCTGGCAGCGGGTCGAATGGTCGAAGCCAGTGACGAGGACCTGCAGCAGCGGGTCAGGCACGACCTGCTGACCCTGTTCCAGCGCCATCAGGTCGAGGGGAGGGGCGTGCTGATGGCCGGCAAGGCCTGGCTGGCTACTGCAGTTACGGAGTGACGGGCCTGATGGACAAACATGATGGTACGGCGTGAGTGCCTGCAGAGGGATGGCGCGTCTAGGTTCGGTGATGAAATATGGCGACCTTGATCTGAAATCAGACCAAGTCCGATACCCATCTACAGCGACGCGCTGGCGCGTCCGCAAGATCCAAGTAGATCGCTTGTCGCCTCCCTCTCAGAAGCGGTCCCCTTCAACGCTCGAACTAGGTCGGCTTATCTCCAGTCGGCCCGCATGGAGATCATGCTGGAATAGTCAGGCGAAAATCTCAGAACGGGAAGAAGATCGGGATCGCCAACATGGCTGCAACCCAGGTCACCAGGTTCAGCGGTAGGCCGACCTTGACGAAGTCCATGTAGGAGTAACCCCCCATCTGGAACACCAGCACATTGGTTTGATAGCCGAAGGGTGTGGCAAACGCGGCGCTGGCGGCCATCATGACCCCAACAAGGAACGGTCGGGGATCGACGCCGAGGCTTTCGGCCAGAGCCACCGCGATCGGAGTTATCAGCACGGCCACCGTGGCGTTGGATAGAAGCTCCGTCGCGAACAGGGTGACACCATACAGGATGATCAGGGCTGCCAAGGGCCCGAACGGTCGGATCACGTCGATCAGACGGCCGGCCCCGGCCTCCGCCAGTCCCGTGACCTCAATCGCCGTCCCGACTACGACCATGCCCGCTATCAGCAGCAGGATGTCAGGCCGCAGTCCAGAATAGGCTTCTTCCGGTGTGATGACGCGCAGCAGGATCAGCGCCACCGCGCCGGCAAAGGCCGACGCCGCGATCGGGGCCAGACCCAGCCCCGCCGCTGCCACGACCATGACAAATACACCTAGAGAGATCAGAGCCCTGCGCAGCTGGAATGGTCGGTCAGCTGCTCCATAGAGAGCCACGTCACCGAGGTGTGCATCACCCGACCCGTCCGACTGATTGCGAGCCTCGCCCAGACGCGGCAGACCGAACGGCAGCCGCAGGCGACGCTTCTCGGCCTGGACGCGCGCTGCCTCCGCCTCTTCCTGCGCCACCTTGGCCCTGGCCAGCTCTGCCTCGTCGGCGGCTACGCTGCGCCCCAACTGTCTGGCCCCGACGAAATACAGATACACTGCGCCCGCGGCCGCAATGACAAGCCCTACGGGCGTGATCTCAAAGAGGCTGAACACGGGCTGCCCCGCGTTGCTGGCCATGTCGTTGACCAGAAGATTGGTCGAGGTCCCGATCAGGGTCAGCAGACCGCCCATCACCGACAGGTGGCTGAGCGGCATCAGGAATCGCTTGGGCGAGAGATGCAGTGACGTTGCCATGTCGCGCACCACGGGAGCCGCAAGTACCACCACCGGCGTATTGTTCAGGAACCCGCCGAGCGAGCCACACATCCCGAGAACCAGCCAGATCCCGCGTGCCCCCAATCTTGCTGACAGGGCCGTCGCCTTGCGGATCAGCAGGCCCAGCAGACCGGAAATTTCGATCGCATAGGCGATGACGAACAGGCCGGCCAGGGCGATGACGGCGGGGCTGGCGAAGGCGCCCTGGACCTCGACCGGCCTCACCACTCCGAGCAGTAGAAGGACCGCAGCGCCCGTCAGGGCCACGACGTCTGATCGCATCTTGCCGTGGATCAGCACGCCGACGACAGCGACCAGGACCACCAGGGCCGCGATCTGATCGAAATTCATCCCTGCCCTGCCTCCAAATCCACAGCGTGTGTGTGCTAGGCTGGTTCCCATGTCACGCCTAGGTCGTTCTGTTCGCGTCTGTCGTTCCGCTGCTATGGGTGCCGTGGCCGTTTTGCTGGCGCAGTGCGACCAGGACCGATCCGCCGTCATCAAATCCCCGGCCCCCGAGGTCGTTCCTCCCATCGAGGTCGACACCGGTACCCTGACCCCGCCTCCGCTGCTCGGCCGGGCAGAACTGATCGCCGCGTTGGCTCAGGCGGCCTCGGTCTTTGCCGCCGGCGCGACGGTCGCCGGGTCTGATCCATTGGTCGGCCGGTCCTTCTCCTTGAGACTGCCGTTCGGATGTAATGGTCCGACAATTGCGGGTGAGGCCAACGAGGGGCTTGCGCACTGGCAATGGGGCGAGGGCCAGGCAAGCCTGAGACTATCGTTGACTCCCGGCGACTGGCTCGCGTCGCCGTTCGTGGCAGGCTCCACGTCCGACGGCAACCGCGAAGCCCCGACCCCAACCTGGGAGGCCGTCGAGGGCTTCTGGATCGCTCGACCTTGGATGGCCACTGACGCCTGTCCCGTCGCTGGATTGTCGTCGTCGATCAGCGCGCCACCGTCGCCGCAAACGGTGGGCTTGGTTGCGATCTTTCCGGAAGACAGCTCACGTTTGAGCCGCCGCGACGGCCGAGCCTATCAGTACACGATCCGTGGCAAAGGTGACGTGCCTCCTGTCCCACCTGCTGGCGGTTTCGCTCTGAGGCTGGAAGGGCGAGTGGTAAGCTTCCCCAACGGTCGCGCCAGTCGCTGCGTCGCCTTTAGCCCGGACCAACGGCCGACGTGTGTTGTGGCGGTTCGACTCGACCGAGTGGCATTTGAGGGCGGCACGACTGGCAACCCGCTCAGCGAATGGCGATTGAACTGATGAATGTCCGATGATCCCATGCCGCAGTGAAATGAGATCGGCCTCGTGCAACGTCACTGGGATAGCCTTTGGCTCGAGATCGGCCAAAGACGTCGAACCGAAAATCGGACCTTCGTCACAGCGGTATCTTGGGGTGGCCAATTGTCATCCAGCGAGCGGACCGGAAAATTCCGTGGCGTCCAACTCCGTTGTCCGTCGATTTCAATGACATGACGGCGCGTACGAACCTTCATTCGGCGCGGCTGAACACCCGGACATAATCGACCTCCATAGTCTGGGGGAACGCCCGGTCGTCGACACCTTCGGCCCCGCCCCAATCGCCGCCGACGGCGATATTTAGGATCATGTAGAAGGGGGCGTCGAACGGCCAGGTGGCGGGATCACCGCGACCGTCGTTGCGGAAGCGATAGTAGCCGACATCGTCGATGCCGAAATTGATGCCTTCCGGAGTCCAGAGCACCTGATAGCGATGAAAGGCGTCACAGGCGTCGCGGACCCGTTTCTTGCCGCCCCGCTCGGTCCCCTGTGTGTGGTTGTAGCGGGTGGTGTGGACGGTGCCGTGGACCTCGCCCCGCGCATGCCCGACGTGTTCCATGATGTCGATCTCGCCGCCTGCCGGCCATTCGGCATCGGCGACCGGCAGCATCCAGATGGCGGGCCAGCTACCGCGACCGCAGGGGATTTTCGCCTTCACCTCATAGAAGCCATAGGTCCATTCGGCCTTGCCGCGCGTGATCAGCCGCGCCGAAGTATAAGTTTGACCCCCGGCGTCAGACACCTGTGCCGACGTCAATGTTTCGCGCCGCGCCTGAATGATCAGATGCCCATTCTCGACCCGCGCGTTTTCGGGCCGATCCCTGGCGTAATACTGGAGCTCGTTGTTGTACCAGCCGTCCCGGTTGCGGTGGGTATCGTAGGTCCAGCGGGTAGGGTCGGGTGGGCCGTCTGTATTGAACTCGTCGTTCCATATCAGGCGGTAGCCATCGAGGCTGTCGTCCTGGGGCGCGGGAGCGATGCCGATACAGGCCAGTCCCGCCAGGCCGACGATCGTCTTGGTGACAAACCGCATTGTGTTCTCCCGTAATCGTTCTGCGACGACCTGCACCAAGGCAATCTCGGTTTGACAACGTTGTCAACAGCCGACACCTTGCTGGAAACAAGATCATAGGGAAGCGACACATGCCAATTTCCGCCCGTCCACGTGGCTTGGCGACTGTCGCCGTATCGCTGACGGCCCTGCTGATGGCAGCCGGACCAGGGCTGACGCAGACCCGGCCGTCATCGGTTGTGGATATGTCGGCCTGGCCGACCGCCAGCAGCCCGGACGCAATGACAGATGCCGCCACTTTGGCCTTCGTCGAGGATCTGCTGAACCGGATGACGTTGGAGGAGAAGGTCGGCCAGGTCATCCAGGCCGACATTGGCTCCATCACCCCCGCAGATCTGGCGGCCTATCCCCTCGGGTCGATCCTGGCGGGTGGCAACTCCGCGCCCGGCGCAGATGAGCGCGCCCCGGCCGAGGCCTGGGTTGAACTGGCCAGGGCCTTTCGCGCGGCGGCGGCAGAGCGGCCCGGCGCGCGGGTGCCGCTGATGTTCGGCATCGATGCCGTGCACGGGCACAACAATGTCGTCGGAGCGACCCTGTTTCCGCACAACATTGGCCTAGGCGCTGCGCGCAATCCCGACCTGATCGAACGGATCGGGGTGGCGACAGCGCTGGAGGTGGCGGCGACCGGGGCCGACTGGACCTTCGGGCCGACCGTGGCCGTGCCGCGCGACGACCGCTGGGGCAGGACCTATGAGGGCTATGCCGAAGATCCCGAAATCGTCACAGCCTATGCCGGACGGATGACCCTTGGGCTTCAGGGGAGGCTGGGTCAGGGCCATCTCGAGCCGGGGCGGATCGCGGGTTCGGCAAAACACTATCTGGCCGACGGAGGCACACGGAACGGCAAGGATCAGGGCGATGCGATCATCACCGAGCGCGAGCTGATCGATATCCATGCGGCGGGATATCCACCTGCGATCGATGCTGGCGTCCTGACAATCATGGCCAGCTTCTCCAGCTGGAACGGAGCCAAGCATACGGCCAATCGTGATCTTCTGACCGATGTGCTGCGCGGGCCGTTGGGCTTCGACGGGTTTGTGGTCGGCGACTGGAATGCCCACGGTCAGATTGAAGGCTGCACCAACGAAAGCTGCGCTGCTGCGTTCAACGCCGGGATCGACATGTTCATGGCGCCGGATAGCTGGAGGCCGTTGTTCGACAACACCCTGGCCCAGGTAAAGTCAGGCGACATCTCCATGACCCGGCTGAACGAGGCGGTGCGGCGCATCCTGATCGTCAAGGTCAAGACCGGCGTATTCGAGGCTGACCGTCCTGCCGAGGGCCGGACCGAGATGCTCGGTTCGACAGAGCATCGGGCGCTGGCCCGAGAAGCCGTCCGTCAATCGCTGGTGCTGCTCAAAAACAACGGATCTGTTTTGCCGATCAGGCCCGGTGCGAGAGTGCTGGTCGCAGGCAGCGCCGACGACATCGGGCAAGCGGCGGGCGGCTGGACTATAAACTGGCAGGGGACGGGCAACACCCGCGCCGATTTCCCGAACGGCGAATCGATCTGGGAAGGCCTGAAGGCGGCGGTCGAGGCATCGGGCGGCACCGCCGAGCTGAACACGGCGGGTACCTTCGAGGCCCGGCCCGACGTGGCCATCATCGTATTTGGCGAGGAACCCTATGCCGAGTTTCAGGGGGACCTGGCCGATCTGGACTTCCGCCCACGCGAGCCCCTGGCCCTGTTGCGACGCCTGAAGGCCGAAGGCATACCGACCGTCGCTGTCTTCCTGTCGGGGCGCCCCCTGTATGTGAACCCCGAGATCAATGCATCGGATGCGTTCGTCGCTGCCTGGCTGCCGGGCTCGGAGGGCGGCGGGATCGCCGATGTGCTGGTCGCGGCAACCGACGGTGCACCGCGTCATGATTTCCGGGGTCGGCTATCGTTCAGCTGGCCACGCAGCCCTGACCAGGCACCGCAGAACCGTGGCGCACCCGATTACGATCCTCAGTTCAGCTATGATTTCGGCCTGACTTATGCCGCGGCTGTGGAGACCCCGACACTCGTCGAGGCTGAAGAGGGGTCCGATGCGTCGTCGATGCGGTTCCTGGCCGACGGGCGGTTCGTCACGCCCTGGTCGCTGGTGGTGCGCGATAGCGGAGGCGAGGCGCGGATCGCGGACGGCGCGCGGGGCGTCAGCCCGCGCGGGGCCGTGACCGTTACCCCTGTCGATGGTCAGGGTCAGGAATCGGCGCGGCTGATCACCTTCACCGGGCCAGGTCAGGCGATCGTGACGGGGCCGGCAATCGATCTGTCGGGAGCGGACTATGCCGAGGTGGCGCTGACCTTCCGGTACCGGCTTGACGTAGGTCTGGCTTCGTCGCTCAGCATCGGCCTGGGCAATGGTATCGTGCCGCTGGTCGGCGGAGCGGGATGGCAGGAGGTGTCGATCCCGTTGAGCTGCTTCCGGTCAGGCGAAAGGGGCCTCTCCGGTGTGGATCGGGCGTGGATCCTGAGCGCGGCCGCGCCTGCGACGGTTGCGGTGGAAGACATAAGACTGGACGCTGCGACGGCGACAACCTGTCCCGCGGCGGCGGATTGATCTCAGGTGACGCGTGTCGTCGATCCGCGGACTTCCAGCCCGAAAGGGAGCAGGTGGTCTGACGGTGCGGTCTCGCCGGTGCGGCTAACACCGATCAGCAGTTCAGCGGCCTTTGCCGCCATTTCGGAGATGGGCTGACGCACGCTGGTCAGGCCGGGCACGCTGAGCCGGACCCCTGGCGTGTCGTCGAAACTGATGACGGATAGATCGGGGACCCGGATCCCCAGGCGGGAGGCCACGTGGAGCGTGGCCAAGGCCATCTCGTCATTGCTGGCAAGGATGGCCGTTGGCCGGTCGGACCGTGACAACAGGGCCTCGGCGGCGGTGACGCCGCTCTCGAAGGTGAAGTCTCCGGGCGCGATCAGGGCTTCGTCCATCCCGATGTCGGCCTGATGGAGGGCGTCGGCATAACCGTCCAGACGCTGGCGACTGGCCTCGAAACGCGGGCTGCCCGCAATGAAGCCGATGCGTTGATGGCCCAGATCGATCAGATGCCGCGTGGCCTCTGCTGCGGCTGCCCGGTCATCCATGAAGACGCCAAATCCAACACCTTTTCCCGGCACCCCCATCCGCACGACAGGGACGTTGCGGCGGGTCAGCATCTCGACCAAGGCCAGGTTCTGGGAATGGGGCGGGGTCAGAATGATACCGTCCGGCTGCAGCGCCGAAAGAATGGCGACGACCTTTCGATCCAGATCTTCCGAACCGGCCTGGACCAGTTCGAACAGCATTCGGTAGCCATGCGCTTCGCATGTCAGCATGGCCCCGTGAAGCATCTGGTCGATCCAGTCGTTGCCGCGACCACTGCGCCAGTTGTTGATCGTGTTCTGGCGGTCATTCAACGCCACCAGGAGATAGGAGCGACGGCCTCCCATCCGTCGCGCTGCCATGCTGGGGACATAGCCCAGTTGGTCCACGGCCTTCATGACCCGATCCTGAAGATCGCGGGTCACGTTGGGCTCGCCGTTCATCACGCGCGACACGGTCTTGACCGCAACCCCTGCGGCTTCGGCGACGTGACGGATGGTGACCTTGGTCATCGGGTCTCCAGCAGGCTGGCCTTGGCGCGTCTTGTCGACGGGACCGCTTCTCCTGTGTTGCACCAATCCCACCCCGAGACGCCAGTCGAAAAACGACCGTTGACAACGTTGTCAAACAATGGCGCATTGAAGGCAAGCGGAATGACCAAAGATCCGCATCGGGAGGATGATCCAAATGCGTAATCGGAAGACGGCACTGCTTTGCGGCGCGACGCTGGCCATGTTGGTCCCCAGTCTTGCCATGGCCCAGGTCGCGGATGCCCCCACGCCGGCATCCCAACAGGACGAAGAGGCGGGGGCTGCCGATCTCGGCGAGATCGTCGTCACCGTGGAGCGGCGCGAGCAAAGTCTGCAAAGCTATGCGGGTACCGCCGTCGCCCTGACCGGCGAGGATCTGAAAGCCGTGGGTGTCCAGGACATCAGCGATCTGGAGGGCCGAGTGCCCGGCCTGTCGGTGGCCAACAACGGCGGCAATATCGAAATCTATATCCGCGGCGTCGGATCGTCGAACAACACCGAACTCGGTGATCCAGCTGCAGCGACCCACTACGACGGAGTCTACCTCCCGCGTCCGGCGGGCATTGGTTCGGCCTTTTTCGACATCCAGCGTGTCGAGGTGAACATTGGACCTCAGGGCACTCTGCGCGGCCGGAACGCTACCGCAGGAACGGTCAATATCGTGACCTGGAAGCCGGGTCTGAATATCTGGGATTCCAGTGCCGAGTTCGAACTGGGCAACTATCAGCAGCGCGTATTCCAGGGGATGTTGAACATTCCTGTCGGCGACAAGGCGGCAGTCCGGATCGCCGGCTATCACCTGGAGCACGACAGCTACTACGAGGACGTCGGACCGGCGGGTGTCGGCACAGCCGAGGCGGAGAATAACGACGCGGGCCGTATCCAGTTCCTGTGGGAGCCGACCTCGCGTCTGTCGATTTTGTTGGGCGCTGACTACATCCGCGAGACCGGCACCGGCTACACGGGCACCAACTATGCCAACCCGCTGGGCGAAGGCATCGACCCCGACGAGATCGAGGATCCGCGTCGCGTTATCGCACGCGCCAAGACGCCGGAACTGAACACCCGTCACTGGGGTGCTCGCGCCAACATCAACTATGACGGTGACCTGTTCGATATCGAATATACGGCCAGCTATCGCGACCTGGTCTATGACTACAAGGCCGTCACCCCGCTCTCGCCCTTCTATCCGGGGGTGCTGGAGAATCTGACAGGGCCGGGCGGGATCGGCGAGACGCTGGACAATTTCTCGCAGTTCCAGTCGATCACCGACAGCCAGTCCAAGACCCACGAACTGCGCTTCTATGACAATGAAGGCCCCTGGATCTGGAGCGTCGGGGCCTTCTATTTCGAGGAAGATCAGTACTCATTCCTGGGCTCGACCGGTGACCGCGGCCTGTTCTTCCAGGGTGTCGAGTTCAACATGCCGGACGTCGACACCTCGTCCTATGCCTTCTTTGCCGACACCACCTTCGATGTCAGCGACCGGTTCCGGATCACGGGCGGCCTGCGTTACACGGAGGATGAAAAGAGCCGCCGAGGCGTGGCGGCCCGCTACGGTTTTGCCATTGGCGGCCAGGACTTCTCGTGCTGCGGCGGCGTCCGCGTTGGCACCGAAGGCTTCGAGTTCGCAGGGCGGAACCGGACGATTTTCAATCCTGATGCGGACCGTAACGGCACGATCACCGACCAGGAAGTTCTGAACTTCTACTTCAACGGGGTCAGCCGTTTCGGGGCACGTGACAACGTCGACGACATCTTCAGGAACGGCCCGGTTCCTGGTGGGGCACCCAACCGTCCGCCGTGTCTGGATACGGTGACCGGCGACTTCTTCGTATGCCCGAGCGACGGCAACGTCAGCTTCGCCGTGCCGTTCGCAGGCCAGATCTTCCAGCAGGTCGGTGAGAGCAAGATCGATTTCGTTGACTGGCGTCTACGCGCCGAGTTCGACGTTACACCCGACAACCTGCTCTACGGCCTGATTTCGACAGGCAACAAGTCTGGCGGCTTCAACGACAACATCGGCAATGCCGGTCTGGCCCCGACCTATGGGCCTGAAAAAGTCACCCTTTACGAGGTGGGGTCCAAAAACGAGTTTTACATCGGCGACCTGAAGGCGCGGCTGAACGGCTCGCTGTTCTACAACGACTATGAGGACCAGGTCCTGACGTCGCTGCTGTCGGTGGCCCAGATCGTGGATTTCCTGGGCGGACCGCAGACGGTGCCGATCCCGGAGAATTCGTCCCTGGCTCTGGTGGTGTCCTATTCCTACAACGCCGCCTCGTCGCGGATCTATGGCGCGCAGTTCGAAGGCGGGATCGATCTGCCCTGGAATATCGGGCTGGACTTCAACCTGCTCTATCTGAAAGCTGAAGTTACAGAGGCTGAAGAGATCCAGGACTTCCGTTTCCAGGCTGACGTAGCGCCCACCGAAGCCGTGTTCCAGTCGATCGAGGGCAAGACCTTGCCGCGAACACCGGAATGGCAGTTCAACCTGAACTTCACCCAGGCCTTCCCGACAGAGACCATGGGTCAGTTCGATTATGTGGTTTCGGCCGGATATCGCTCGGACTTCTTCACGACCATCTTCAACGGCGAGGACTTCCAGCAGCCCAACAATCCCCGCCGCCGGCTGGACGACAAGGTCGACGGTTATTGGACCTTCGACGCGGGCTTCGGCTGGACCCCGCCCGGTGATGGCCGCCTGCGCTTCGAGGCCTACGTCAACAATCTGACTGACGAGATCCACGAAGCTGCGATCATCATCACTCAGTTCGACAACACCCGCTTCTTCACCCGCCCGCGCACCTTCGGAGCCCGCGTACGCGTGCAATACTGATCCGCTGACTTCCTGAGCGGCCCTAAGGCGACGGTCTCGCATCTGAGGCCGCCGCTTCTTTTTGCGCGGTGACAAACCGTCTCGGCCCCGCCAAGGTCACGAGGATGCAACCCATGCCGTCCACGTCCGTCCCCGGTCCGTCTATGCCGGTCAGGCCGGGGTTCGTGGCGGTGTATATGGCGGCTCAGGTCGGGGCCTACATCGCCTTCATTCCCCTACTAACCCTCATTTTGCCGCTGAAGGTCGAGGCGATTGATCCAGCCGCACGGACGCAGATCCTTAGTGAGGTGGCATTCTGGGGGGCCTTGACCGCCGGAATCGCAAGCGTTCTGGCCGGACTGATCGGTGACCGGACGCGTCATTGGCCCGGCGGGCGCTCCGTCTGGATCGTCGCAGGTTTGGTCGGTACGGTCGTCAGCTATGGGTTCATTCATGCCGCCGTGACCCAGGCAGACCTGCTCACGGCGATCGTGATGCTTCAGGTCAGCCTGAACTTCATGCTCAATCCCTTGACGGCGACCCTGCCAGAGCGGGTTCCAGCCCATCAGAGAGGTGTGGTGGCTGGCTTCATCGGCCTGGCCTATCCGATCTCCAACCTGTTCGGCGCCTTGGCGATCGGAATGTGGCTTACGGGCGAGGCCTTGCGCCTGACGACCGTCGTCGTCGTGACCGTGGTCATGGTCATACCGTTTGTCGTGACCACCTTGCGCGCAGCGCCGATGTCGCAAGCCATGCGCCAGCGCGGACTCTCACTGACCGCTCTGGCAGATCGGGACTTCCTGATTGCATTCGCCTCGCGGCTGCTCGTCCAGACCGCCGTGGCGCTCAATGTGCTGTACCTTCTTTTCTTTCTGGACAAGCAAACCGACTTCCAGACGGTTCTGCCCGGCGTGCGGATTGAAGCTGCGTTCGGAGGTCTTCTGGCGATTTCCACAGTCCTGGCCGTCATTGCGGGCCTGGTTGGCGGGCGGGTGAGCGATCGGATCGGACGTCGGCGAGTGCTGGTGTCAGGTGGAGCCACCCTTGTGGCGATGGGAGCGCTGCTGATGGGGCTGGCCCCTTCCTGGCCCGGCCCGTTGATCGCTCAAGCCGTTCTAGGATTGGGTATCGGCCTTTACGGTATCACGGATGCTGTTCTTATCGCGGAAGTCCTTCCTGACCCTGCAAACGCTGGCCGGGATCTAGGCCTGCTGAACGTGGCGGTGACTGCAGCACAGATGCTGGCTCCACTTGTCGGGCTGATCGCGCTGACTTCTTTCGAGGGTGATCTCCGATCCGTCTACCTGGTTGGTGCCTTGTTTGCCTTTATTGGGGGATCTGGCGTTTTAGGGATTCGCCGGGTCCGGTAATCTCGGAGCCGCCTCTGAGCATTAGGCAGAGAGTTGTCAGTCAGCGAACTGGCGATGTCGTTTCGTGCAATGACGTTTAGGCGCGAATGGGTAAGGGAATGTCTGCTGTCGGGGTCGTTCTCAGCATCCGCTTTCGACCCATTGCGGACATTGGCGATCGGGCAGCACTTGCGACGCTGTTCCGTTGCCCCGCGCCAGATCAGATCACATCACATTAAACACAACCAGACCGCCCAATATCACAGCACCGATCGCAAATAAGATCCCGATGGTCTTCTTCGTCATTTGACCTCTCCCGCGAGCCAAAGCGTTAACGAACCACGTTATCGTCTTTTCGTCCATTCTTTGGCAAAGTCAGCTCGCCACCCCTAGCGGCGGTTCAGTGGGTCCGCGTTTGGACGATCAAGCGAATGTCCGCTCTCCGCCTGCCACGTCAAATCCGCACTCGACCCATTGCGGACATTTGCGGCGGACGGATCAAACGGATCCATCTCACTCATTTCAAACCTTCACGCCGTCTGACCGGAAGGCTGGCGCTTTGGCCAGCGCCAGCGGAAACAGGAAATGAGAGTTGCGGCTCATCTAGGCCAAATATGTCATTGATAATGGCTGGCGTCCGCGACCGCGTGGTTCTGAGCCCGCGACGGATTCGCCTTCCCGGACCGTTTCATACCCATTGAACGGGATCGGGTTGGACGCAAGACATGCCGCAAACCGCGAACAGTTTGAACGCCGCTATCGCCCTTACCCGGTTTGGCATGGGCGCTCGTCCAGGCGAGATCGAGCGCGTCGCGGCCGATCCAAAAGGCTGGCTGGACGCGCAGGTTCAACGATCCGGCGCTGCGTCTCCGCAGGGAGAGTTTCCATCGACGAGCGATCAGGTTCAGGCTTTTCTTGCCTATCAGCAGGACGGTCAGGACAGACGGATGACCCGGCGTGGCTCCGCAACCCCTGCGGATGTGATGATGAACGTGTCACCGCCCGCCGGGGTCGCGATGCAGGAGTTGGATAACAGGCCGAACACTGATCCGACGGTGACGGATGGCAGCCGTCCGATGGAGCCCGCCGGTCAGGCAGCCTTCGACGCACGGCGCGCGAGCCGCCAGGCACTCACCCGTGTGGCAGCCGAGGCCTTTCTGGCCCGGACCCGTCTGGCCGCGACGACACCCGACGGGTTCGCAGAGCGGTGGGCCATTTTCTGGGCCAACCACTTCACGGCCTCGGCCACCAAATTCCAGTCGGCGATCTTTCTGGACGCCTACGAGCGGGAAGCGATCCGCCCCCATGTGTTTGGCCGGTTCGAGACCCTGGCCATGGCCGCCGAACAGCATCCGGCGATGCTGCTCTATCTGGATCAGGCCCAGTCTGTGGGGCCGAACAGTCCTGCGGGACAGAGGCGCAGTGCCGGTCTGAACGAGAACCTGGCCCGGGAAATCATGGAGCTGCATACCATCGGCTCCGACGCAGGCTACAGCCAGGGCGATGTCACCGAGTTCGCCCGGGCCCTGACCGGCTGGTCCATCCCAGCCCGGCGAGACACTGAAGCGGGTCGCCCTGCCGGTCGCAGAGGCCGCTCCATGGCCAGGGCGATCGTGGGCGGTGCGGGCCAGAACGGCTTCGTCTATCGCCCTGTGGTCCATGAGCCGGGCGAGCGCACGGTTCTGGGCCAGCGCTATGCGGATACAGGACGTGCGCAGGGCGAAGCCATTCTGAAGGACCTCGCCAATCGTCCTGAAACCGCGCGCAAACTGGCGCGAAAGATCTCCGCTCATTTCGTGGCCGACATACCGCCCCCGGGGCTCGTGGCCACATTGGAGCGGGCCTGGACGACGTCCGGGGGGGACCTGGCAGTCGTAGCCCGCGCTCTGATCGCGGCACCAGAGGCTTGGGAGCCCGTTCCCGCCAAGGTCAAGACGCCTTACGACTTCATCGTCTCGGCGCATCGTGCCTTCGGTACGGAACCGCAGCAGGTACAACCGCTGCGTCAGGGCCTGATCGCCATGGGACAGCCGCCCCAAAGCGCGCCGTCGCCCGAAGGATGGCCGGATACTGCAGCCGACTGGGCCGGGCCCGATGCCCTGGTCAAACGCCTGGACTGGTCCCGCGCCGCTGCCAGCCGGGTCCAGGCCGGAGACCCGAACGCAGCGGCGGCCGCAGCGCTGGGCCTCCGCCTCGGCGAGCGCACCCGCATGGCCGTAGCGCGTGCCGAAAGCCGACCCGAGGCCTTCACCCTGTTCCTGATGTCGCCGGAGTTCCAGCGTCGATGACCCGTTCCCTCGATCTTACCCGCCGCTTCCTCCTGGGGGCATCGGCCGCCGGTGTCAGCCTGGCCTTTGCCGGACAGGCGGGGGCGTCTGCTGCGCCCGGCCCCCGCAACAAGATGGTCGTCATCATCGCGCGCGGGGCCATGGACGGCCTGTCGGTTGTCGTGCCCGTGGACGATCCCAACTATCGACCGCTCCGCGGTGCGCTGGCGATCGAACACAGTCTGCCGATGTCCGATGGGTTCGGCCTGCATCCTTCGCTGGCCGGCCTGCACAGCTTGTACAGCGAGGGCCAGATGCGGTTTGCGCCAGCCGTAGCCATTCCAGTCCGGGTCCGCTCCCATTTCGACGCACAGGATGTCCTCGAGAACGGCGGCGAGGGCCTCAGGCAGCAGACGGACGGCTGGCTGAATCGTGCGCTGGCGGCCATGGGAGGGCTGAAAGGCCTTTCCATCGGCGCACAGACACCCCTGATCCTGCGGGGGTCAGCCGCGACCTCAAGCTGGGCACCCGGAGGGCGGACAGGGTCCGAGGACCGGATCGCGTCTCTCCTGCAGGACCTCTATGTGAATGACCGCCTGCTGGCCGAGAACCTTGCAGCGGGTTTGCAGACCGAGGCACAGGCCATGGCCATGGGCGGTGATCCCCGGTTGGCTCGCAACGACGTTGCCGGCCTGGGCCAGGCCGTCGCCCGACTGATGACGGGGCCTGACGGCGCCGATGTGGTCGCGCTTTCGGTCGACGGCTGGGACACCCATGCCCGACAGGTCGGACAGTTGCAGGCGCGGCTGACCGGACTGGATCAGGTGGTATCCGGACTGCGTTCGGGCTTGGGCGAGGACTGGGATCGTACAGTAGTCGTGATCGCCACCGAGTTCGGCCGAACCGCTCGCGCCAATGGAACCGGCGGTACCGACCATGGCACCGGCTCGGCGCTTCTGATGGCTGGTGGTGCGGTGAAGGCGGGCGGCATGATCGGCGACTGGCCGACCCTGGCCGATAATCGTCTCTTTGAATCGCGTGACCTCGCTCCAGCGCTGGACGTGCGATCGGTCTTCAAGGGTGTGTTACGGGATCACCTGGGCGTGGACAAAGCCGCTCTCGACAGTTCCGTGTTTCCCGCAAGTGCCGACGAAGCCCCCGCGCTAAATGGGCTCTTCTGAGATACAGGCGGACATCAGAGAACTCCCTTACGGGCGACAAATCCAAAGTCCGGTTTCCGCAGGCCAAAACACGTCCGATGTTGACGCAAAACCGTAGTTTGACTGCACCCTTTTCACTCTTCGAGCGGACAGCGGAAGAAGTTACCGACTTGTCCAGAGCGGTGAGTTCCAACCGGTTCTGCAGAAAAATGGGCAACCAGATCGCTTCATTTCAGAGCTGACCCTCAGCTGGGTCAGAAGTTCGTGCCTGGAGCTACGGTCCAAAAGCGAGGTTAGCGTCGCAATCGGCTTAGAAACGGAGTTCAGGCACCGTTTTGGTGCGCGAAGGCTGCGTCGATGCGCCCCTCCCATTCCGCTAGGAACCGATCGCGCCCTGCCCATTCTTGTTTGGAGTTGGCGTAGCCTGTTAATCGCCTTCGAAAATGATTAGCATCCGCGCGGTTTATGCCGAGCCCAGCCTCCAACAGGTCCGTGCTGAAGGTGAGCTGCCAAAACTCATGTTTCCGACGTGACGGCTCCGCAGTCAGGCTCTCCCCTTGCTGCTGCCATCGGTAGCCGACAAAGTTGAAACCCGTTGCAATGTCCTTGATCGAAACCTTGCTGGCAGAGAGCGGCCCCGCCCTGGAACGACTGAACGCTCCAAGGACGGCTTCCTGAAGTGCAAGCGCCTCCTCCCGTGTCCGGACCACTGCTCCGATGTTGTCGGAGTAGACGATTAGGGCAATGAGGCTCGGCAAGCTGCCTGCATCTCGCAGGATATGCCCCATCACCATTTCGGCCACGAGCGAAGCCGCCGCTGAGCCGGTAGCGATACCGCCCAGAGCCGCGTCTCCTTTCTCACGCCCCACGCCGGATGGCGCAGGTGTCTCATCCCCCTGATCATTCCCTTTCATAGAGAGAGCATTTTCCAGAGAGCGTTTTCCTCGGACATCCATGTGCTCAACCGACAGATGCCGATGGATCACCTCGGGTGGAAGTCCGGTCATCCCCGCCAAACCTTCACATGCAATCGACGGGAAGAAGCGTTTCGCGTCGATCTGTATGAACACCGCCCCAGAAGGGGCCGCGTCGAGGGCTTGGCGGAGATGTTCGCACGCGACAGGCAACCCACCGCTCAAAAGGACCTGTGCAGGGTGACAGGCCAACTGAGGGTGTGCGCGGGCGAAGGGTTTGAGGGCTTCTCGGATCAGAACGGCGCACGCCCGATCCTCCAGCCCAAACTCGAATACGGGGCGGTAGCCACCTTCCGGTTTTGGCAAGGCAAACCCAGAAGGCGACGCGACGCGGGACATTGGCCTGACGCACTCGATCAACTCGATAAGACGCGCCATGTCGAGGCGGCTATCTACAGGTGACTTTCTGTTGGCAATGATCAGGGAGTGAAGTCGCACTGAACGGTTCGACAGCATCTTGCGTAGTTTGTGTTTGGCCGCACGGAGATCGCCCGCTGTGAGGCGATTTTCTATCTCGCTCTGAAAGCGCCGAAGCCTTTCCCTGCACTTGTTCAAAGTGACGTCAGCCTGAGCGGTTGTTGTGCCCCTCTGTAAGGGTTGGGCAGCAGGTTGAGGTAGTGCAGAATGGAGCACGAGATGTTGCCTAGATATCTAATAAAATCAATAGGTTGATCTTGGCTTCGCTGCATGCCTCGCTACTCTCCCGCTATGGAGAACCAGTTATGCGCAGGGGTCAGATTGTGGTGGTGATCGGCTATTCGGACCGGCTCGACGATGTCGAACACGTTTTCATTCCAGGCGACCTGGCCGTCGTAACGGAGGCCCATGACGAGGGCGATCTGCGTTGTTGTGCGGTGACCTTCGACGGTCGGATCGCTCGACATCGCTCTGACCTGTTCTGGCCAGAAGAGGTACTGGTCGTGAACAACGCATCGCTCGTCGTGCTGGGCGGAAACTGCTGATGATGAGAAAGCATCCGCGCCGCCCTGTCACCTGGTCCGATATCGACCGCATCCTGGCTGCCCCAAAGTCGAAGGAGTTCAAGGACCTTCGCGACCGCGTCGCACACATGTACCTGACAAAGACTTTTGCCTCGCACCTGCGCGTTTTCTCGACTGGTGCTCTTCGCGTTGTCAGTTCTAAGCGTGACGTGGTGGACGCCCCGCCTGACGTCGCCGGACCGTTGCGTGTCGCCGACGATGTCGTGGAAGCGTTGGCGTTGGACAGCCACCCAATGGTGCTTAAGGTTCGCGAGCAACAGGCTGCACGCTGGCAAATACGAGTGTCTCTCGGGCCGAACGAGCGGAAGCCGTACACCAAGGTTTTCATGTCTCGTGACGGCGAGAAGAGCACCGTCCAGATCGACGGCTCCATACTTGACCATTGGGCTCGTCCAGGCAACGCGAGGTCTGGCGGAGCACTGGGACCAGTTCGCGCGCGCTCAAGGACGGCCCAAGTCGAGAGCTCGCGATCGTAGTTTGCAACCGGTTGCAGCATGATCAAGCCGCCGCCTCATGATCGGCGACAAACATTTGGAGATCGGCGAGGCGATAGAACACGCGCCCCCCGACCTTTGTCTGGTTCGGACCTACTCCGCGCGACTTCCAGTTAGCCAGCGTTCTGGACGCGACACCCACGAACTTGGCCGCCTCTCGTCTGGATAGCCGCCCATCGGGGATCATTCTCACTGTCACCTGTTCAACTCCGTTCACGATCGCACCGCCTCCTTCTTGTCTTCAAACCGAAGTCATTGATGCCAGCGGTTGATCTCGCCGTCAAGCATGATGTATGCAGTTCGAAGACATCAAAAGGAGGGTCGTTTGGCTGACAAGGGTAAGGGCAGGCGCAGAGGGCCGTTGACGGACAAATCGGAGGTCGTGACCACACGGATCACACCGGAAACACGTCGGGCGCTCGAGCTAAGCTCGGATGAGGCCGGGCGCTCGATGAGCCAACAAGCCGAACTCCTCCTGATCAAAGCTCTGCATGGGTCGGACGGATCACTCCGGCACTTGGAAGGTGTTCTGGAGGCTGTCCTCACCACTGCAAGGCGGTTGTCCCTCGCCGAGCATGGCGCGGGAACGCGGGACAGCGCGTTCGTATATTTCGGCGTGATCAAGGCGTTGGAGTGGGCTCAGGAGGCTCTTCCGACCCCCAAGGACGACACTCGGTTCAAAGAGGTGGTTGCCCTGGACGAAGAGATGGACCGCCTCCGTCAGCTACGTGAGAACCAAAAGGTTGGTCGGCGGTTGGACGCTCGCACAGAAGAAGAGCGGTTGGCTGACCTGCCATCCGATGAAATCGAAAAGCTGGATCGCGACCTCATTGCATTGTTTGATCGGCGACAGGTCGCCTTGGCGTCCATCAAGTTTGCCAAGAACCATGCCGACCAAGCCGCGCGGGACGTGCTCTCAGAAGTAGCGCCCTAGTGGCAGGTCGGTTTCGGACCCTAACGCCTCAGGCCGTCTCGCAGCTTCTACCCGGACAAATGATAAGGGAGCACGGCATCGTCGGAGAGAAGCTGGCAGGAGACGCCCGTTGGAGGATAGAGTTCATGCACCATCGGAAGCGCATCCACCTCGTTCTTGGGCTCACCAGTGAAGGCTGGACGATCAAGAAGTGCGAGGCCTGCATAGAGGCCCTAAAGGCCGATATACTCTTTGGGACTTCCGCATTGCCTGTCGGGCGCAAAACGCAAGTCCGTTTTGGCGAACTCGCCGATTGGTACCTCTTAGAGATGGAGGCGACCAACGGCAAAAACTTGACAAGCAAGCGGCCCCAAATCAACCGCCGTCTTAAGCCATATCTTACTGATCAATGCGTTGAGGCACTAACTGAGGAGCATGTTGGACGTTACTCCCGGTCGCGGTTGGATGAGGGGGCGTCGCCCGCGACAGTAAATCGCGAGTTGGCAACTCTAAGCCACATCATCAGCACCGCAGTCCGGCGCAAGCGTATCCCCAAAGTTCCTTGTCGAATTCCTAAGTTGGATGAACCGCAGGGCCGGATCGTCACGCTTCAAGGCGATCAAATCGTCGCTCTACGGCGAGCCGCCATCCAAGATCCGCACCCCGATCTTTGGCTGTTCGTTGAGTTCGGTCTGAACACGGCGATGCGCCACTCGGAGATTACATCAGCGCGATTCGATCAGATCGATTGGACGACCCAACGGCTATTCATTCCCGATGCCAAGGCGGGGATGCGGCATCAGCCCCTGACGAACGATCTCCTTGCAGTATTGAAAAGAGTTAGGGGCGAGCGTGATGACCCAGAAGGATGGATCTTTCCTGCCCGCCACAGCCGGTCGAAGTCGATGCATACAGTCAAGATCAGCAAGGCATTTCAGCGCGCGGTCATCGCTGCCGGGCTGAACCCCAAAGTCATCACGCCCCACGTCATGCGGCACACTGCGATCACCCGGTTGATTGAACAGGGCGTCCCACTGGCGACGGTGCAGCAGATCAGCGGGCACAAGACGATCCAGATGGTTCTGCGATACACTCACGTCAGCAACGCGCACGTGGATGAAGCCATGAGGGCCTTGGAGCGAACCCTTCGGCAGAACGCCGCGTGAACCCTCGCTACACAGGATTTACACGGACGCTAGTTTAGTTCTCAAGCCGTTCCTCTCAGGAGCCGACTAAATCCCTACAGGGATTGATGGTGCGGGCGGTCGGAATCGAACCGACACTCCTTTCGGAACCGGATTTTGAGTCCGGCGCGTCTACCAGTTCCACCACGCCCGCACAGGCTGAGGTCTTGTCTCGGCAGGGGGGTTCACTAGCGTGGGCAGCCGCGCGGGGTCAATCCGCCGCGCGGGTTTGAGCGAGGACCCCTTGCGTTTCATCGTGGTGTAACGCACATGGCGCTCATGTCCGACACCTTGCCCGATCTCGCCATCGTCTATGAACACCCAGAATGGTTCGAGCCGCTGTTCGCGGCGCTGGAGCGGGCGGGGGTCTCGTATGTGAAGGTGCCGCTGGCCGGACACGGGTTCGATCCGGCGGGGTCGCCGGCGCCGGCGACCGTGGTCTTCAGCCGGGTGGCGATGTCGTCCTTCCTGCGCGATCCCGAACATCCGATCTTCTATGCCCAGAGCCTGTTCGAGCACTGGGTGGGGCAGGGGACGCGGGTGGTCAATGCCTCGGCCCTGCCGATCGACACCTCCAAGGCGCGGCAGCTGAGCCTGATCGCGCGGCTGGGGCTGAAGGGGCCGGCGACGCGGGTGGCGCACCGTCAGGCCGACCTGCCGGCGGCGGCGGAGGGGCTGCGGTTCCCGGTCCTGGTCAAGGCCGACATCGGCGGGTCCGGATCGGGCATCGTCCGCTATGACACGCCCGAGGACCTGGTGACGGCGGCGGCCGAACGTTCGGCCCCGGCGGGGGTCAACGGCATCTCGCTCATCCAGGAGTATGCGCCGCGCGTCGGGGGCAAGATCACCCGGGTCGAGACCCTGGCGGGCAAGGTCCTGTATGCGCTGGACGTCGAGAGCCCCGGCGACACCTTCGACCTGTGCCCCGCCGACGCCTGTATGGTGCGACCGGGGGCGGCGGCCCTGACCATGACCCGGGTCGAGCCGTCGGCCGAAATCGTGGATGCGGTCGAGCGGATCGCAGCGGCCGGACATCTCGAGATCGGCTCGGTGGAATATCTGGTCGATGAACGGGACGGCAGCGTCCTGTTCTATGACATCAATGCCCTGTCGAATTTCGTGGCCAGGCCGATGGAGGTCCTCGGCTTCGAGCCGCACGACGCCCTGGTCGACTGGCTGAAGGGCATCGTGGCCGAACAGAAGGCCGCCCGTGCGCTTGGAGTGAAGGCATGAGATACGGATACTGGGCCCCCGTCTTCGGCGGCTGGCTGCGCAATGTCCCGGACGAGCGCGAGGCGTCGTGGGAAAACCTGTCGCGGCTGGTGAAGGCGTCGGAGACTCAGGGCTATGACCTGACCCTGATTGCCGAGCTGAACCTGAACGACATCAAGGGAATCGAGGCTCCGGCCCTGGATGCCTGGTCCAGTGCGGCAGCCCTGGCGGCGATCACCGAGACGATCGAACTGATGGTCGCGGTGCGCCCGAACTTTCACCAGCCCGCGCTGTTCGCGAAACAGGCGGCGAACGTGGACCGGATCTCGAACGGGCGGCTGGCGCTGAACGTCGTCTCGTCCTGGTGGGCCAAGGAGGCGGAGAGCTATGGCCTGCAGTTCGACCAGCATGACGACCGCTATGGCCGGACCGAGGAATGGCTGACCATCCTGTCGCGGCTGTGGACCGAGCCGCGGGTCGATTTCGAGGGGCGGTTCTACACGCTGAAGGATGCGATCGTGGAGCCCAAGCCATCCGCGACCGCAGACCGGCCGCGTCCGGTGGTCTACGCCGGGGGTGAGAGCGAGGCGGCCAAGACGCTGATCGCCCGGCACTGCGACGCCTATGTCATGCATGGCGACGAACCGGCCTTCATCGCGGGCAAGGTGGCCGACATGAAGGCCCGCCGCGAGGCCTTTGGCCTGCCGCCGATGCAGTATGGCATGGCCGGCTATGCGATCGTCCGCGACACCCAGGCCGAGGCGGAGCGCGAACTGGAGCGGATCACCACCATCCCCGGACTGGCCGATGGCACCCCGCCCGCAGGCTTTGCGAACTTCGACCAGTGGCTGTCGGGGACAGAGCTGGAGCGCGAGCTGAAGATCCGCGAATACAGCGTCTCCAACCGCGGGCTGCGGCCCGGCTTCGTCGGCACGCCCGAAACCGTCCGTGAACGGATCGAAGAGTTCGAAGCCGCCGGTCTGGACCTCGTCCTGCTGCAGATGTCGCCGCAGGAGGAGGAGATGGCCCGGTTCTCGGAACAGGTCATCCGGCCGAACTGACGGGCCTTAGTTCGGCCGGCGGATACGCGAGGGTGTCACTGGGCCCACCGGGCCGTTGCCGACATTGTAGTTTACCCGAAAGTTGAAACGCGACGGCGTGATCGGCGCATCCGGGTTCAAACTGTTGGTGAGGCGAGCCTCGCGCGCAGCCCTCAACGTCGCCTGGCCGAAACCGGCATCGCGAGGGTGTTCCGTTTCGACGACGCAATCCTGCGGGCGGCCTTCCGGATCGGCGATACAGGTTACCACCGCAAAGCCGCGCTCGTACCTCGGAACGCCGGGATAGGTCGGGCGGGGTCGCTTGAGCCATTGCAGGTTGGTCGGCAAGCCATTGTCGCCGACGTCGGCCCAGGCGGCGTCGCGCGGATCGACGAGCGGACGATCGCATGCAGTCAAGGTTTCATCGATCGCTGCATTGGACGCCGGGAGGTCAAGGACGTAACGCAGATTTCGGCCATCTTCAGCCCCACCCGCGATGCGCAGTTGAAGTTTGCCTCCGTTCCGCAGCTTTCTCGCAAAAGGCGCAGGCATGTTGCTGACGGCGATGGTGGGGTCGACGGCGACGTTCCATTGCTGGTCGGTGATGTCATCATCGCCAGCAAAGGCGACACCGATCGTGCGTTGCTCGTCCGTGTTTGACGGCAGGCCCGAGATCAGGGCCTCCAGTCCGCCATCGACACACCGAACGGCAATGCCCAGGCCCACATCGAAACCGGTATGGGCCATGACGAGCTTTCTGGAGGGTTCGCGTAAAACGTCCCAGTCGGCGGGCAAGGGCTCCTGCGCTGACGCAGAGGTTGCGACCAGCGTCATGATGACGCCGGAAAGTCGAATGAGGCTCACGGACATGAGGATCACGTTCACAAGACGCCGCGCAGTTCGCAGCATACCATCCTAAGGCGAATGGACGGAGAGTAAAAGCGTGACCATTCCATCCGCCATCGCATTCCGGCCCAACACGTCCGTCAGATGTGGATGGCGTGTCCCAGCGCGCGCAGGCTGGCCTCGTGGAAGGCTTCGCCAAGGGTCGGGTGCACGTGGATGACGCCGGCGACGTCTTCCAGGACGGCCCCCATCTCCAGCATCTGGGCAAAGCTGTTGGTTAATTCGGCGACATGCTGGCCGACGGCCTGGATGCCCAGAAGGCGGTGATCGGTCTTGGACGCCAGCACCCGCACGAAGCCGCCGTCCTCGCCGGCCTCGATGGCCAGGGCCCGGCCGATGGCGGCGAGCGGGAAGACCGAGGTGATGACATCGTCACGCCCCTCGACGTCCAGAGGGCCGAGGCCGGCGGAGACGATCTCGGGCTCGGTGAAACACACGGCGGCGATGGTGACGGGGTCGAAACGGCGGTCATGGCCGGCAATGATCTCGGCCACGACCTCGCCCTGGGCCGATCCCTTGTGTGCCAGCATCGGTTCGCCGGTCAGGTCGCCGACGGCCCAGACATTGCGCATCGAGGTGGCGCAGCGGTCGTCGATCTTCACGAACGGACCGGCCATGGCGACGCCCATGTTTTCCAGGCCCCAGCCCGCGGTGCGGGGCCGGCGGCCCACGGTGACCAGCACCTTGTCCGCCTCAAGCTGGAGCGGTTCGCCGTCGCGGGTGGTGATCGACAGTTTCCCGTCGCCGAAGCCGCCGGCCCGCGCCCCGAGGTGGAGTTCGACACCGTGTTTCTCGAGCCATTTCGCGACGGGGTCGGTCAGGGCCTTGTCGTAGAGCGGCAGGATACGGTCGGCCATTTCGACGATGGCGACCTGTGCGCCCAGCTTGCGGAAGGCGATGCCCAGTTCCAGCCCGATATAGCCGCCGCCGACGACGACCAGTTTCCCGGGCACGGCGTCCAGCGACAGGGCCTCGGTCGAGGATAGGACGTCGCCACCGAACGGCAGGAAGGGGAGTTCGACCGGCTCCGACCCGGTGGCAAGGATGACGTGTTCGGCCGTGATGGTCATGGGGCCGTCGGCCGTCTCGACGCGGCAGGTCTTGGCGTCGGAAAAGTTCGCCCAGCCCTTGATGACCCGGACCTTCGACTTCTTCAGCAGGGCACCGACGCCGGCGTTCAGCTTGCGGACGATCCCGTCCTTCCAGGCGACGGTCTGGCTCAGGTCGATGGCGGGCGTGGCCGCCGTGATGCCCAGGGTGCCGCCCGATGCCGCCTTGGCGACGGTTTCGAATTTCGAGGCGGCGTGGATGATCGCCTTGGAGGGGATGCAGCCGACATTCAGGCAGGTCCCGCCCAGGCCGTCACCGCCATCCACCAGAACGGTGTCGAGGCCCAGCTGGCCACAACGGATGCCGGCGACATAGCCGCCCGTTCCGGCGCCGATGATCAGGACTTTGGCTTTGATCTGCTGCATGACTCGTCTCGTTCAGGGGTGAGGGGGCGGACCGGAGCCCGCCCCTCAGTCGTCAGTCTGCGTCTGTCATCGTCCCCGAACGGGAGAAGACAGCGCCTCAGTCCATCCACAGGGTCGCGGGATGCTCCAGCAGACCCTTGATCCGCTGGACGAAGACGGCGGCGTCGTGGCCGTCGACGATGCGGTGATCGAAGCTGGAGGACAGATTCATCATCTTGCGAACGACCATCTGGCCGTCCCGGACCACGACCCGTTCCTCGATCTTGTTGGGACCGACGATCGCGACCTCGGGGTGGTTGATGATGGGGGTGTGGACCAGACCGCCCAAGGTGCCCAGCGAAGTGATGGTGATGGTCGAGCCCGACAGCTCCTCGCGCTTGGCCGAGCCGTCCTTTGCCGCCCCCGAAACGCGGGCGATTTCCAGCGCCGTATCATAGGGATCGCGGGACTCGGCGTGCCGCACCACCGGCACCATCAGCCCGTTCGGCGTCTGGGCAGCGATGCCGAGATGGACGGCGGCATGCTGGGTCAGGATCCCGGCCTCGTCATCATACGTGGAGTTGATCTGGGGCTGGTCGCGCAGGGCCACGACGATGGCGCGGGCGATGAAGGGCAGGACGTTCAGTTTCGCCTTTCCGGTCGTCTTGCCCCGGGCGTTCAGATGGGCGCGAAGCTCTTCCAGAGCCGTGACGTCGATCTCTTCCACATAGGTGATGTGGGGGATGCGCCGGACGCTCTCGGCCATCTTCTCCGCGATCTTGCGGCGCAGGCCGATGATGCGGACTTCGGTCGTGCCCTCTGCCCGAGTATAGGCCGAGGACGGGGATGCTCCGGGAGCGGACGGTAGCTGGCCGCCGGTGGCCAGGAAGGCATCGAGATCGGCATGATCGATCCGTCCCGCCGGACCGGAGCCTGCCACGGACTGTAACTCGATCCCGAGATCGCGCGCGCGCTTGCGTACGGCGGGCGAGGCGAGGGGGCGGACGCCGGGGGTCTGGGCGGTGCGGGCCGGTGATGCGGCCACAGCCCCTCCACCGCTGGCGCGGTCCCCCTCCCCATCCTTCGGACGGGGAGGAGATGCGGCGGCGACCTTGTCCTCCCCGGTCGCGCTTGCGACGGGGGAGGGGGACCGCGAAGCGGTGGAGGGGCTGGTGGGCGCTGCGACGGGAGCAGCGGGACGGTTTCCCTTGCCCGCGACATCAAATGACACCAGCGGTCCGCCGACGGGGACCTGATGACCCGCCTCGCCATGCAAGGCGGCGACCGTGCCGGAGACGGGCGAGGTCAGTTCGACGGTGGCCTTGTCGGTCATCACCTCGGCCAGAAGCTGGTCTTCCTCGACCGCGTCGCCGACCTTGACGTGCCAGGCGACCAGCTCGGCCTCGGCCGTGCCCTCGCCGACGTCGGGCAGTTTGAAGACGTAGTTTCCGGCGAGCGCTGTGTTCGAGCCCTCCCCCTCGAGGGGGGAGGGTTGGGTGGGGGTGGCGGCAGGGTGCGTACGATCAGACACCGAGGCATCGGCGGAGTCTTGCGGGCTTACGTGAGGCAGGGTGCCCCCACCCCCATCCCCGGCCCTTCCCCCCTCGAGGGGGAAAGGAGACGATGATTCCGCAGACGCATTCCCCGCGTCCTCGACCTCGAACTCGACCAGGGCCGAACCCACAGGCGACATCACCCCGGGCTCGCCGTGCAGGGCCGTGACGACGCCAGCGACGGGCGAGGTCAGTTCGACGGTGGCCTTGTCGGTCATGATGTCGGCGAGGATCTGGTCCTCCTCGACGCGGTCACCGACCTTGACGTGCCAGCCGACCAGTTCGGCCTCAGCGGTGCCTTCGCCCACGTCGGGCAGTTTGAACACATGGCGTCCCATCAGCGGGCTCCCCCGCTCATGACCGATTTCAGCGCCGTGGCGACGCGTTCGGGACCGGGGAAATACTCCCATTCGAAGGCATGCGGATACGGGGTGTCCCAGCCGGTGACGCGGGCGATGGGGGCCTCCAGATGATAGAAACAGCGCTCCTGGACGAGGGCGGACAGTTCGCCGCCGAACCCGGAGGTTTTCGGCGCTTCATGCACGATCACGCAGCGACCGGTCTTCTTCACACTGGCCTCGATGGTTTCGATGTCGAGCGGGACAAGGGTACGCAGGTCGATCACTTCGGCGTCGACGCCGGCATGTTCGGCGCCGGCCAGGCTGACCCAGACCATGGTGCCGTAGCACAGGATGGTGACGTCGGAGCCCTCGCGGACCACAGCCGCCTTGCCGATCGGCACGGTGTATTTGCCGGTCGGGACCTGGGCCGAGGCCTGGGCCTTCCAGGGCGAGACCGGCTTCTGGTGCCAGCCGTCGAAGGGCCCGTTGTAGAGACGTTTGGGCTCCAGGAAGATGACCGGATCATCATCCTCGATGGCGGCCGTCAGCAGGCCCTTGGCGTCATAGGGGTTGGACGGAATGACGACCTTCAGCCCGGCGATGTGGGTAAACAGGCTCTCGGGGCTCTGGGAGTGGGTCTGGCCCCCGAAGATGCCGCCGCCATAGGGGCTGCGGACCACGATCGGGCTGGTGAACTGGCCGCCCGAGCGATAGCGCATCTTGGCCGCTTCGGAGACGATCTGGTCGTAGGCCGGATAGATGTAGTCGGCGAACTGGATCTCGACCACCGGACGCAGGCCGTAGGCCCCCATGCCGATGGCGGCGGCAACGATGCCGCATTCGCTGATCGGGGCGTCGAAGCTGCGCGTCAGGCCATGCTTCTGCTGCAGTTGATCCGTCACGCGGAACACACCGCCGAAATAGCCCGCGTCCTCGCCGAAGCTCAGGACATTGGGATCCTCGGCCATCTTGACGTGCAGGGCCGAGTTCAGGGCCTGGATCATGTTCATGGGCACCACGCCATCCGCGGCGGGCGCGACCGAGGCTGGGGCAGTGTCCTGATCGGCCATGTCCGGCGCGATGCCGTCGGTGCGGTCGGACTCGGTGAAGACGGTATCGGTCATCAAAGCTCACCGCTCATCCCGGCGAAAGCCGGGACCCAGGTCTTGTGTGAGGGACTGTGCGCAGGATCGACGACAGGGCTGAACGGCGAGGTCATCACATCCAAAGCCCTGGGTCCCGGCGTGCGCCGGGATGATCGGACCGGGGGGATCATACGCCCACCTCGCGACGCTGCTCGGTCAGACGCCAGTCCTCGGTCGCATAGACCTCCTCGAACATGGTCTTCACCGACGGACGCGACTGGCCAAGGGTGCCGATGGATTCGGACTGTTTGCCAGCTTCCCGGACCTGGGCGACGGCCTCGGCCTCGGCTTCGGTCTGCTGATCGTCGGACCATTCTCCGAGCGCGATCAGGTGCTGCTTCAGACGCGCGACCGGATCGCCCAGCGGCCATTTCTCGTGCTCGTCGCCCGGGCGGTAACGGCTGGGATCATCAGAGGTCGAATGCGGTGCGCCGCGATAGGTGAACAGCTCGATCACCGTCGCGCCCTGGTTCGAGCGGGCGCGTTCCTCGGCCCACTGGGTCGCGGCCCAGACGGCAAGGAAGTCGTTGCCGTCCACCCGCAGGGCCGGCAGGCCATAGCCGATGGCCTTGGATGCGAAGGTCGTCTCCAGCCCGCCCGCGATGCCCTGGAAGGAGCTGATGGCCCACTGGTTGTTGACGATGTTCAGGATCACCGGGGCCCGGTAGACCGAGGCGAAGGTCAGGGCGTTGTGGAAGTCGCCTTCGGCCGTAGCCCCGTCGCCAATCCAGGTGATGGCGATCTTGTCGTCGCCCTTGTAGGCGCTGGCCATGGCCCAGCCCACGGCCTGGGGCACCTGGGTGCCCAGATTGCCGCTGATGGTGAAGAAGCCATAGTCCCTGGCCGAATACATGATCGGCAACTGGCGACCCTTGATGGGGTCTTCGGCGTTGGAATAGATCTGGTTCATCATCGCCGTCAGCGGATAGCCGCGCGCGATCAGCAGGCCCTGCTGGCGATAGGTCGGAAAGCCCATGTCCTCGCGGCTGAGGATCATGCCCTGGGCCACGGCGATGGCCTCCTCGCCGGTGCATTTCATGTAGAAGCTGGTCTTGCCCTGGCGGTGGGCGCGGTGCATCCGGTCGTCGAAGGCGCGGGTCAGAATCATGGCCTTCAGACCCCGACGCAGGGTCTCGGCATCCAGACGTGGGTTCCATGGCCCGACGGCCTGGCCTTCGTCATCCAGCACGCGGACAAGCCGGAAAGCATGATCGCGCATGTCGAACGGTTTTGACCCGACGTCGGGGCGGTCGACCGCACCGGCTGCGTCCAGGATCAGGTGCGAAAAATCAGGCGCGTCGCCCGGACGGCCCGAAGGCTCCGGCACGCGCAGGCTCAGCGGTTGGCTATTCTTTGTCATTCGTCCTTGCCGTCCGGTTGATCCGACCGCGCTTCCTCGTTGCAAGCCCATTAGCATGGCATGGGTTCCGAGGCTCTTCCAAATCTGACCTTGCAATGTGCCGTTTTAGGGTATTTTGTTGCGCCATAACAAGAAATGGAGAAACGCTTTGGCTGACGACCTCGACCCCATCGACGCCCGCATCCTGGATATCCTGCAGCAGGATGCGGGGCTGTCGGTCGCGGAGGTGGCTGATCGCGTGGGCTTGTCGGCCTCGCCCTGCTGGCGGCGCATCAAGAGACTGGAGGATTCCGGTCTGATCCGCAAGCGGGTCACCCTGCTGGACGCAGCGCTGCTGGGACTGGATTTCGAGGTCTATGCCATCGTCAAGCTGAGCCTGCCCTCGTCCGAGAATCTCGATATCTTCGAAGCCGCCGTCGCCAAATGGCCTGAGGTCGTCCAGTGCGCGACGATCACCGGCCGCGAGGATTATGTGCTGCGGATCATCACGTCGGACATGCATGCCTTCGATAAATTCCTGCGCGAGAAACTGTTGACCCTGGGCATCGTTTCCGACTGTGCGAGCCATATCGTGACCCGCGGCGTCAAGAATGTGACGGCCCTGCCCCTGGGGATCATCACCCCCCACGTCGCCAACTGAAGACCGAGGAACTGCCCATGATCGAGATGGTGATCGACGCCCGCCGCAAGGATCTGGGCGGGTTCGAGGTGGGGCGGATCCTGCCGTATGCGCGGCGTCGCATGGTCGGGCCGTTCATCTTCCTGGACCAGATGGGCCCTGCGGAGTTTGCAGCCGGGTCCGAGGCGATCAATGTGAGGCCTCATCCGCACATCGGCCTGTCGACCCTGACCTATCTGTTCGAGGGCGAGATCATGCACCGGGACAACACCGGGGCCACCCAGGCCATCCGGCCCGGCGAGGTGAACTGGATGACGGCAGGCAAGGGCATCGTCCATTCCGAACGGACCGATCCGCTGAAGAAGGCAACCGGCGGGCCCATGCATGGGATGCAGGCATGGATCGCCCTGCCGGACCACAGGGAGGACTGCGATCCGGCCTTCCTTCACTACGGCGAGGACGATCTTCCGGCCTATGACCACGGCGGGCTGTTCGCGCGGCTCGTGGCAGGAGAGGCCTATGGAGCCAGTGCTTCTGTCCAGGGGGAATCACCTCTGTTCTATGTCCACTGGGACCTGCAGGCCGGGGTCCGCACGGCACCGCCGCCTGGCAAGGGGGCGGGCGGCTATTCCGAGCGGGCGCTGTTTGTTGCCAAGGGCACGATCGAGGTGGGTGACCGGGAGTTCCATGCCGGTCAGTTGATCGTTCTGGACCCAAACGCCGAGCCGACCGTGAAGTCTGTCACACCGTCCACGGTGATGGCCCTGGGCGGCGAGCCGGTCGGGGAGCGATTGATCTGGTGGAATTTCGTGGCCTCGTCTCAGGCCCGCATCGATGCCGCCAAGGCGGACTGGCAGGCGGGCCGGATGTCCCTGCCTGCCGAGGATGATCTTGAATTCATCCCCCTGCCGGACGAGCCGTCGATCAATGCGACGACCACAGGGCCCGTCGAGCCGAAGCCGACCGATCCGGTCTGAGGCCCTTTCAGGTTCCGGCTCGGCCGCCTTCCGTTTTACGCCGCAGACCTGTCCTGGGCGTCCCGGGCTTCGGGGGACAGTTCGAGCAAGGCCGTGATCTGGTCCGGCGTCATCGGATGCCCGATCAGATGGCCCTGGGCCTGGTTGCATCCCTCGGCTCGCAGGATGTCCAGCTGGGCACGCGTTTCTACGCCCTCCGCCAACAATTTGACGCCAAGGGCAATCGACAGGTCGCTGATGGCGCGGATGATCATGGTGGCGTCCTTGCGCTCACCCAGCGGCGTGACGAAACAGCGATCAATCTTGATCTTGTCCACCGGCAGCCGGCTCAGATAGCCCAGGCTGGAATAGCCGGTCCCGAAATCGTCCAGCGCGATCTGGAAGCCCATCCGCCGCAACTGTTCCAGGTTGTCGAGCACGACCGGCTCCGCACGGAGCAGGACGCCCTCGGTGATCTCGAACTCGAAATGACTCGCCCTGACGCCGTACTGGACCAGCAAGCTGCTGACCATGTCGGCAAAGTTCGGAGATTTGAGCTGGATCGGCGAGACATTGATGGCGATCTTCAGCCCCGGCCACAGGACCGAATCCGCAAACGACCGTTCAATGGCGTAGCGCCCCAGTGTCTCGGCCAGCCCGGCCGTCTCCGCGAGGGGCACGAACAGGGTCGGGGACACCGGGCCGCGCGTGGGATGCGGCCAGCGCATCAGGGCTTCCGCGCCGATGATCACGCCGGTTTCGTCAATCTGGGGCTGGTAGACCATTTCGAGGCCGCCCGACTGAAGCGCCTGACGAAGTTCGACTTCGAGGTCGAGGTGAAGCCTCTGGGTGTGATCAAGCGACGGCTCGAAGAAGGCAACCGCCGCACCCGAGGTCAGGGCAGCAGCGGCAGCCAGCCGCGCTTGTCTCAGTGCATTCTGCGGCGAGGTAATCGGCCGAGCGGGGAAGTTGACTCCGATCGTGCTGGCCACAGCCATGTCGCCGATGGGGGTTATCAGCGGTAGATCCATCAGTCGGTTGATCTCTCCCCCAACCAGTGCGGCCTTGAATTCCGGGGTTGCCGGATGGAGCACAGCCAGCATGTCTTCCCCGACCCGGGCGACCACGCCACTGCTGCCAAAGGACGTGACGAGCCGCCCGCTGAGGTCGCGCAGAAGTTCATCCCCGCACGCCTCGCCAAGGCGCGCGTGAATTTCGTTCAGCCGGTCCAGCTTGATGCACAGGATCGCGATTTCCGTCTGAGAGGTGGCCGCTTCGCGACCATGGAACGCGATTGCCTCTGCAAAGCCTTCGGCATTTGGCAGTTCGGTCACCGGGTCGGACCGGAGACGATACTCGGCATGGGCCCGGCTGGCGCGCTCGGTGTTTCTGAATTTGCGAAACTGCCCGAGCAGGACGTATCCGGATCCGATCAAGCCAGCGTCAATGATCAGCAGGGCATGACCCGCGTCCGGGTCGGAAGCCGCGCGCGCGACAAGGACGACAACCAGGCTGACAAAGGTCACCAGCGCCACGAGGGTGACCCCGTCCATGGTGCGGCGGGCCCACGCCTCTGTCGGGGCCGGGTCCAGCCGGCGTTTCCATGCGCTCGAGCGTTTCACGTGGGTAATGATCTGCAGGGCCAAGAGTGAACAGTCAGGCCTCTCCAGGGGCCATGAGACAGCCTACAGCGCTCGCGGATTAAAAATTCCTAAGCTTAACCATGGTTGTTCGGCGAACGCAGGTCCTCAAAAAAGTTCAGGAGCGCCCCGGTGACTTCGGCAGATCGCTCCTGCTGGATCCAGTGCCCGGCCCCGGGCAGCACCGTCTGTGACCGCAGATCTGTCAGCCAGTCCTTGAGTCCGCCCTCATGCTGGCCCGCATAGTGGCGCACCGGATCGCGCTCCCCGACCATGAAGGCAGACGGAACAACGATTCTCTGGTCCTGAAGGAAAGCCGTCAGGGACCAGTTCAGGTCAAGGCAACGGTACCAGTCCATCGGTCCCTTGAACCCGCCGGCGGAAAAGGCCGTGACGTATTCGGCGAAATGCTCTGCGCTCATCCAGGGGGGAAGCGTGGCGTCATCGGCGACCTCGGAAATGAAGTCCTGGCCTTCGGCGATGAAGCCGGTCGACTGGCGTTCCTCCGGCGCAGCGCCGTCATAGGCATAGAAGCCCTTGCGCAGGGCCGAGGGCACGTCTGTCTCGAAGATTGCGTGGGCGTCGGGGGCCTGGAACTGGGTCATGTACAGGGTCCCGCGTCCCAGCCGTTTCGCGATCGCCGTCATGGCCGGAGTGGGCGGGCCCTTGGCGCGACGGGGCTGGAACGGAACCGAAAGTCCGAATACCGCCCGGAACAGGTCGGGTCGCAGAAGCGCGCAATGCCAGGCGACCGGCGCGCCCCAGTCATGGCCGACCACGAAACAGTCGCTGCGACCCAGGGCGCGCACCAGATCGACCATGTCTCCGACGAGGTTCAGAATCGAATAGTCCAGGGTCTGCGCCGGTTTGTCGGTGCCACCATAGCCCCGCATGTCCGGCGCGACCGCGCGATAGCCCGCATTGCCGAGCGCCTCGACCTGGGCCCGCCAACTGATCCCCAGTTCCGGAAAGCCGTGGATCAGCAGGACCAGCGGGCCGTCGTCCGGTCCGGCCTCCAGCACCTGCTGGCACAGGCCGTCGGTCTGGATCAGGCGTGTGTGCATGTTGGCTCCCGCGAGAAGGGCTGGCACCGAAGCCCGCCTCGTGCATTTGTCCGGTCATGACACGCATCACCAGCTTTGCCGACGGTACGTCGGTTCCGGTTCTCGGCCAAGGGACATGGGAGATCGGCGACGATCCCGCCACCCGCGATTCCGAGATGGCCGCCCTGTCGCGCGGGATCGATCTGGGGCTCACCCTGATCGATACGGCCGAACTCTATGGCAACGGAAAGTCGGAACGGCTGGTCGGCGAGGTCATCGCCGGGCGGCGGGACGAGGTGTTCCTGGTGTCCAAGGTCAAGCCCGAGAACGCCTCCGAGATGAAGATGATGCTGTCCTGCGAAAAGTCGCTGGAGCGGCTCGGGACCGATCGGTTGGACCTCTACCTGCTGCACTGGGAGGGACGGGTGCCGCTGGAGGAGACGGTCGCCGCCTTCGAGGAACTGGTCGACGAGGGCATGATCACCCGGTGGGGCGTGTCCAATCTCGACATGAAGGCGATGCGGCGGCTGGACGCCATCGAAGGGGGAGAGCACTGCGCAGCCAATCAGCTGCTGTATCACCTCGGCTCACGGGGCATTGAGTTCGATCTGCTGCCCTGGATGCAGTCGCGGGACATGCCCATGATGGCCTATTCACCGCTCGGGCGGGGGGGACTGCTGGAGCATCCGGTCATCAACGCCATCGCTGACCGGCACGATGCCTCGCCGGCCCAGATCGCGCTGGCGGCCATCCTGCGTCAGGACGGGATCATCGCCATTCCCAAGGCATCCTCGGTCGCGCACGTCGAGGCCAATGCCGAGGCGCTGGAGATCCAGTTCGACGCCGAGGATCATGCGGAACTGGACAGGGCGTTTCCGCCGCCGACCAGCGAACAGCCGCTGGACATCATCTGAGGGATTGCCCCTCCACCGCTCTTCGGGCGGTCCCACTCCCCATTCGCGAGCGAATGGGGAGGACAGGTCGGATCAGGCGGCGGCCTTGTGGTTGGCGAAGCGGCCGTAGAAGGTCTCGCCGGAGGCCGCCATGTCGCGCAGAAGCTGCGGGACCTTGAAGCGGTCGCCATAGCGGGCGGCATAGTCATCGGCCTGGGCCACAAAGGCCGCAGCGCCCATCTGGTCGATGTAGGTGATCGGGCCGCCGGTCCAGGGCGCGAAGCCCCAGGCCAGGATGGCACCGACGTCGGCTTCGCGCGGATCGTCGATGACGCCCTCTTCCCAGCAGCGCGCGACCTCGACCGCCTGACGGAACAGCAGGCGCTGCTTCTGGTCGGCGATCATTTCGGGGGTCGAGTCGTTGATCTTCACCGGAGCGAGTTCGGACAGGCCCTTCCACAACGTCTTGGGCTTGCTGTCATAGTCGTAGAAGCCCTTGCCGTTCTTGCGGCCGTAGCGTCCCAGCTCCTCGACCATCTTGCGGACGATCTCGGCTCCGGCCAGCGGCTCATAGGCATCGCCGAGGTCCTCGGCCGTCTGTTTGGCGATCTTGACCGACAGGTCCAGCGCGACGTCGTCATGCATTTCCAGCGGCCCGCGGGGCATGCCCGTCATGCGGCCAATGTTGTCGATCAGGGCAGGGGCATAGCCTTCTTCCAGCATGGCCAGACCCTCGGCGACATAGGTGCCGAAGCAGCGTGACGTGTAGAAGCCGCGGCCGTCGTTGACGACAATCGGTGTCTTCTTGATCTTCATCACATAGTCGAGCGACTTGGCGATCGCTGCCTCGCCGGTCTTTTCGCCCAGGATGATCTCGACCAGCATCATCTTGTCGACGGGCGAGAAGAAGTGGATGCCGATGAAGTCTTCCGGACGGACCGAGGCGGTCGCGAGGCCGCTGATCGGCAGGGTCGAGGTATTGGAGCCGAACACGGCACCGGGCTCAAGCTGGGCCTCGGCACGTTTCGTCACATCGGCCTTGATCTCGCGGTTCTCGAACACGGCCTCGATCACCAGGTCGGAGCCCTTGATCAGGTCGTAGTCGGTGGTGGCGGTGACCGAACCAAGAAGGGCGTCGTACTTGGCCTGATCGATCTGGCCGCGCGACAGGCGCTTCTTGAGCAGGTCGGCGACGTGGGCCTTGCCCTTGTCGGCGGCGTCCTGGTCGCGGTCGATCAGGATGGTCTCGATTCCGGCCAGGGCCTGAACATAGGCGATGCCCGCGCCCATCATGCCGGCCCCGATGACGGTGACCTTCTTCGGGTCGGACTTCGGCACGCCCGCGGGACGAACAGCACCCTTGTCGAGATCCTGTTTCGACAGGAACAGCGAGCGGATCATGCCCTGGGCCTGGGGGGTCATCAGGGTCTTGATGAAGTAGCGGGTCTCGATCCGCAGGGCGGCATCCATCGGGACCTGGACGCCTTCATAGACGGCCTTCATCAGGTTGGTCGCAGCCGGATAGTTGCCATAGGTCTGCTTGCGGATCATCGCATTGCCGACCAGGAAATTCTGGATGCCGGCAGGATGGTAGGGGCCGCCGCCGGGCAGTTTGAAGCTCTTGTCGTCCCAGGGCTGGACGGCCTTGCCGCCGCCCTTGATCCAGGCCTTGGCAGCCTCGACCTCGGTGCCGGCGGTGACGACCTCATTGATGAAGCCCGCGCCCTTGGCGTCGTTCGGACGGAAGGACTTGCCCTCGGTCATGGCCATCATGGCCGCCTGCACGCCGATCAGGCGAGTCAGACGCTGGGTGCCGCCACCGCCCGGGAACAGGCCGACCTTGATCTCGGGCAGGCCGAGCTGGATCTTCGGGCTGTCGCCGACCACGCGATAGTGACAGGCCAGCGTCAGCTCCAGCCCGCCGCCAAGCGCCAGGCCGTTGATGGCCGCAGCCACCGGCTTGCCGCAGGTCTCGAGGGCACGCAGGGCCCCGTTCAGCTTCCAGCCGCTGTCATAGGCTGCCTGCAGGTCGCCGCCGCCGATCATGCCGCCGGCCATGTCGCCGAGGTCGGCGCCGGCGCAGAAGCCCGAGGCCTTGCCCGACGTCAGGACCGCACCCTTGATGGCGTCATCGGTCTTGATGCGTTCGACCAGTTCCGGGATCTCGGCCATCACGCCCGAGGTCAGGGTGTTCATCGAGCGTCCGGGGACGTCGAAGGTGATCAGGGCGATGCCGTCGGCATCGACGTCGATCTTGAAGTTTTCCATGGTCAGTTCCCTCAGACGCGTTCGATGACGGTGGCGGTGCCCATGCCGCCGCCGATGCACAGGGTGATCAGGGCGGTCGACTTGCCCGACCGCTCCAGCTCGTCCAGCACGGTGCCGGTGATCATGGCCCCGGTGGCACCCAGCGGGTGGCCCATGGCGATGGCCCCGCCGCAGACGTTCATCTTGTCGTGGTCGATATCCAGCGCCTGCATGAAGCGCAGGACGACGGCGGCGAAGGCCTCGTTCAGCTCGTACAGGTCGATGTCGCTGGACTGCATGCCCAGACGGGCCAGCAGCTTGTTGGCCACGAACTCAGGGCCCGTCAGCATGATCGAGGGCTCCGATCCGATCGAGGCGGCACCGAGAATGCGGGCGCGGGGCTTGAGGCCTGCGGCCTGACCGGCCTCGAGGCTGCCGATCAGCACGCCGGCGGAACCGTCGACGATGCCGGACGAGTTGCCGGGGGTATGCACATGGTTGACGCGCTCGACCTCGGGGTAGCGCTGGTTGATCACGGCATCGAACGCCATCTCGCCCATCATGGCAAAGGACGGGTTCAGGGCCCCCAGGGTCTGCATGTCGGTGTTCGGACGGATGGTCTCGTCACGGTCCAGACGCGTCAGGCCCAGTTGATCCTTGACCGGAACGACCGAGCGATTGAACCGGCCCTCGGCCCAGCTTCGCGCCGAACGCTTGTGACTTTCGACGGAGTAGGCGTCGACGTCATCGCGGCTGAAGCCGTATTTCGAGGCGATCATGTCGGCGGAGACGCCCTGGGGCACGAAATAGGTCGGAAAGGCGCTGGACGGATCGACCGGCCAGGCCCCGCCATCACTGCCCATCGGGACGCGGCTCATGGCCTCGACGCCGCCGCCGACAGCGAAGTCGGCCTCGCCGGACTTAACCTTGGCCGCCGCCATGTTCACGGCTTCCAGGCCGGAGGCGCAGAACCGGTTCACTTGCACGCCCGCCGTCAGCTGCGACCAGCCTGCGCTGAGCACGGCGGTTCGGGCGATGTCGGCACCCTGTTCGCCAACGGGCGAGACGCAGCCGAGGATGACGTCATCCACCTTCGATGTGTCGAGATCGTTGCGGTCGCGCAGGGCCTCCAGAACCTGGGTGGCCAGGCTCAGCGCCGTGATCTCGTGCAGGGAACCGTCCTTCTTGCCCTTGCCGCGCGGGGTGCGGACGGCGTCGTAGATATACGCTTCGGCCATTTGAGTGCGTCTCCAATAAGGACGGTTTCTTGGTTGGGTTCGTAAAAGCCTACGTTTACGTCAACGTCAAGTAACAAGCCGTGTGATCGCGGGCGTCGGCCTATTGGGCCAGCATCCCGCCATCGATCTTGAACTCCGATCCTGTGACGAATTTCGACTCGTCCGAAGCCAGATACAGAACGCAGTAGGCGACATCATCGGGCTCGCCGATCCGCTTCAGCGGGATCCCGCGTGTCAGGCGTTCGTGGGCCTTGGCCTCGTCGCCGCCCGCCATTGCGATGAAGGGGTCCAGGATCGGGGTCTTGATGAAGACGGGATGCACCGAGTTGCTCCGGACGTTCCAGTCCATCTTGGCGGCCTCCAGCGCGACGGTCTTGGTATACATCCAGACCGCTGCCTTGGTGGCGTTATAGGCCCCCATGCCAGGCGCGGCCGCCAACCCGGCGACCGACGAGATGTTGATGATCGAACTGGGGGCCGAGGCGCGCAGATGCTTCATGGCGTGCTTGCAGCCCAGCATGATGCTCTCGATGTTGATCGCCTGGACCCGGCGCCAATTCTCGATCGTGTCGGTCTCGACGAATTTCAGATCACCGCCGATGCCGGCATTGTTCACCAGGATCGACAGCCCGCCCATGTCGGCAACGGCCGCCTCGACCACATAGGCCCAGGCCGCCTCGTCGGCGACGTCATGGGCATAGGCAAAGGCCGAGCCCGGCACCTCGGCATTGATGGCCGCCGCCAGGGCCTGGACCCCGGCCAGGTCGACATCGGTCAGGGCAACCTTCGCGCCCTGACGCGCGAGCATCCAGCCCATGGCCTGTCCGAGGCCCCCGGCCGCGCCGGTGATCAGGGCCTTCTTGCCGGCAACCCGTCCTGTCGCTGTGGTGGTCATGCTTTCGCTCCCGTCGAGGCCGCGGCTTCGTCGATCAAGCGTGCGAGTTTCACATCCAGTGCCGTCACGCCACCGGCGTCATGGGTGGTCAGCAGGACCTCGACTCGGTCGTAGACGTTCGACCACTCCGGGTGATGATCCATCCTGTCGGCCATCAGGGCCACACGGCTCATGAAGCCGAAGGCGGCGTTGAAGTCGTTGAAGCGAAGGGAGCGGGTGATTGCAGGCCGGTCTCCGTCGTGGGCGCGCCAGAAGGGGAGGCCGGACAGGGCCTCTGCGATATCGATCGGCACGTTGGCCATGGACGTTTCTCCTGCTTGGCAGCGGGCCTAACCCGCGCACCGGGTCCCGACAAGCGGTCTTCGCTGTGAAGGGAACGTATGGCCACGCTTCATCGTTAGTGCTGGCGAGTTGACGTCGGGGAGGTCAAGACCATGGACAATCTCTGGATCGCTGCCCTGCCGCGTGCGGATCAGGCACGGCTGAAACCGCATCTGCACGAAACAGCGTTCGATCGCGGGCAGATGCTCTACGATGCCGGCGAGGACGTCGGCGAGGTCTGGTTCCCGCTGCGGGGCGTGGTATCCCTGATGACCCTGCTGCCCGACGACCGAATGGTCGAGACCGGGGCGGTGGGGCGCGAAGGCATCGTCGGCGTGACCTGCGGGCCTCTGAATGCCCGTGCCGCCAGTCGCGCGATCAGCCAGATCGGCGGCGTCGCTGCCTGTTGCCCGGCCGATGTCTTTTCCGAGGCGCTCGAGGCTTCCGAGCCGATGCGGATGGCGCTGGCCAAATTCACCGAAAGCCTGTTCGCCCAGGTGCAGCAGACGGCGGCCTGCAATGCCCAGCACCGGCTGGATGAACGCCTGGCGCGCTGGCTGCTGGCCATTCACGACCGCGCCGACGGCCCCCGGTTTGATCTGACGCAGGCCGACATTGCCGGGATGCTGGGCGTTCGTCGCGCGACCGTCAGCGAAGTGGGGACGATGCTGGAGGAGAAGGGTTTGATCCATCGCGGGCGCGGATGGGTCGAGGTTCTGGACCGCAAGGCGCTGGAGGCCCACGCGTGCGGTTGCTACGCGGCCATGCGCACGGTGATGGAGGACTTGGACGTCCCGGTGCCGCATGCACGCGAACCTGAACTCGTGGACTGATCGGGCTGGCGCAGCCGACCTGCGGTGGCCTGGGCCGCTGCAGGTCGGCGAGTCTGGCCTAGCTTACGATGCGGACCTTGTAGATCGAGGCCGCGATGCCGAGGAAGGCTTCTTCGAGCAGGGCGGTGTCGCGGACGTCGAAGTAGTTGTCGGCTTCGGACGCGCAGGCCGACAGAAGATTCCGGGCTGTGTTCGAGGTGACGGCCAGAGCCACCGTATAGACCTCGATCTTCTTGCTCTTGGCGTAGTTGCAGAGCGCCGTCGTGTCGGTGTTCGTCGCCGCCAGCTGGGTCACACCAGCGTTGCCGCCGCTGGGGGCCTGGTGCAGACCGTTCGACGGGTTGAACCGCAGTGTGTTCTCGCCATCGGTCATCAGGACCATGATCTTGCGCGGGCGCGTGTTGTTCGTGCCGTAGGCCGCGCCCTGTGAGAACGGTTCTGTCGGCGACAGCACATTGATCCCCCACATCAGACCGGACGGGATGTAGGTTTCCGGCTTGTAGTTGCCGACATTCACGACCAGGGCGTTGATCGCGGCCGTGATCGTGGCCTTGCGATCCGTCAGCGGCGTGATGGCCGTGAGGCAGTTCTGGCTGGTTGCGAGCAGGCCCGGATAGGGGAAGCCGGCATTGTCGTTCAGACGGTGCGTTCCCTGCGGTCTGGAAGTGACGCAGCCGAACCAGCGCTGCACCGTCGTGGTTCCGCCTGAACAGCTCTGGTAGGGTGCAACGGGTTCGGTCCTGCATGTCTGGGGCGTGCAGTCATAGCTCTCGACCACGCCGTCACGACTGCGCGTGCAGGTTTTCGTGGCACCGCGGGTGCAGACGTTGCGCGTAGTGATGGTGGTGCAGACGCGTTGCGAGGTGGTGGAGATATCCGCCGGTACGCTCAGCCAAGAGGCTCCCCGGTTGCCGGTGCCCACATTGACGTAGTCGCCATAGGGCACGACGCCGAGTTTCACCGCAGCGTCAGGATTGGCCATCAGGGCGTTCACCAGCACATTCGAAGCGCTCTTCAGGGCAGCAATCTTGGTAACGCCGCCGCCGGCAGGCGCTGACATGGACCATGTATTGTCGAGCACGAGGACGAGTTCGATCGTCTCCATCGTGCCGCGCTCGACAACCGTTTCGACCTCCACAGGCATGGTGGGAATTCCCACCAGACCCAGAAAGATCGAGTCGACGCTCCCCGAAAGGGTCATCCGGAATCCACTGACCTCGGGGTCATGGACTTCGACCGTGGGATTGGGGTTCATCAACCGCCCGGCAATGTTGCCAGCCAGGTAGTCGACCGCGATCCCTTCGAGCTGGTCGGTGTCGATCGTCCTGCTGGAAGCTGCCGAAATGGCGGCGAGATCGATCGCGTCCTGGGCCTGGGCCTTGGCGGTATAGCCCCGGTGGAAATCGATCGCCCCGCCGCCGAGCACGATCAGGAACGGAAAGACCAGGGCGGTGATGATGGCGACATTGCCGCGCCTGCTGGACGCAAGGCTGCGGACGAAATTCGCCAGGCGTCGGGGTCCGGTCATCGGTCGTCCTCACGGCGATCGCTGCGCCGGGCGCCACCATTCAGCATCATCAGCTCGAGCCGGATCTCGATCAGCCGCTGCTCGACCGAGCCGAGCGCGAGGATGAACAGGGCGAAGGCCAGCAGCGTGGCGACCGTCACCCTCGCGGTGATGGGGATCGGCATGTCCAGCTGCAGCGCCGCCACGATCACGACCACGGCGACGGATGCGGTGAAGATCGTGGCCAGAAGGCCCACGACCTGAAGCTTGGACGTACGGGGGGCCACGCGGTTGATCCGCGAACCCTTGCGGCGCTCCCGCAACTCGATCGGAACGCCCGGAATGCGCGGGCGCCCATCGCTCTTGCGTCGCTTCTGGTCAGAAATCACGTCAGACATCGCCAAACTCCCCGATTGGCCCGGTTTATTGCCGAAGAGCAAATAATCGGTAAATCAGATGCGGCCGGAATTTGCCAAATGGGGCAGGATCATTGGTGAATAGAACATAAACCTGCAATCCTACAGAGTAAATATCCAGTCACTATAGTTTAGTTTAAGAGTGTTTACCGCGAATATTGTTATTGGGTGACGAGTATTGATTTCAGCATTGAGAGGCTGCCGAACGATCGTCGATGGCTTTCGGTTCAAGCCCTTGAGCCGCCATACCTGTCGTTGAAGAGGCCTCTTTTTTCATGGGCCCGCATCCGGTGGCGTGGGATGAACCTCAGCGACGAAACAGCCCGGTGACGCGATCCTCGCCAACGGCTACACCCCGAGCATGAGTGACAGCACGACGCGCCCCCATTCCTCCGGCGACACCTCCTCCTTCGGCTTTCGCGACGTCGATGCGAAGGAGAAGGTCCGGATGGTGCGCGGTGTGTTCGACAGCGTCGCCTCCAACTACGACCTGATGAACGACCTGATGAGCGCGGGCGTGCACCGGCTCTGGAAGGATGCGGCGGCGGCCCGATTGAACCCGCGTCCGGGCGAGGTGATCCTGGATGTTGCAGGCGGAACCGGCGACATGGCGCGTCGCTATTCGAAAATGGCGCGCCGGGCCCAGGAGCGGCGGGGCGATCCGTCGGACACCAACCGCGACGCATCGGTCATCGTGCTGGATTACAACGCCGAGATGATCCTGGCCGGCGTGGACAAGGGCGGCGAACCGGAGATGTCCTGGTCCGTCGGTGACGCCATGGCCCTGCCGCTGCCGGATGCCAGCGTCGATGCCTATTCGATCAGTTTCGGAATCCGTAATGTCGCTGACATTTCAGTGGCCCTGTCGGAGGCACGGCGCGTGCTGAAGCCCGGGGGACGGTTCCTGTGCCTTGAGTTCTCCCGCCCCACGACCGGGGCGATCCGCAAGGCCTATGACGCCTGGTCCTTCAACGCCATTCCCGCCATCGGCCAGTGGGTGGCCAAGGACAGGGACAGCTACCAGTATCTGGTCGAAAGCATTCGCCGCTTCCCTGACCAGACCACCTTCAAGAGGATGATCGAGGACGCCGGCTTCCGCAGCGTGACCGTCACCAACATGGCCGGTGGTGTGGCCGCAATCCATCACGGGTGGGCGATCTGACCTATCCGACCCGCTACAGGACGGCCCCCACGGCACCGGTCGCCCAGCCGGTGCGTGATCCGCTGGGCGCGGCCTGGCGGCTGATTGGCTGGATGGGTGTGCTGGCCAAGTATGATGCCCTGGTGCCGCGCGAACTGACGCCCCTGCTGCCCGGCTGGAGCCGACCCCTGACGGGGCTCGTCCATCTGTTTGCCCGCCGCGAGGGCCGCGAAGGCCGACCCGGCGAACGGCTGGGCAAGGCGTTCGAACATCTGGGGCCTGTTGCGATAAAGCTCGGTCAGGTGCTGGCGACGCGGGCCGACATCTTCGGCATCCAGTTCGCCAAGGATCTGGGACGGCTGAAGGACAATCTGCCACCGTTCCCGACCGAGCAGGCCCGGCGCGAGATCGAGCGGTCGATCGGCCGGACCACGGATCAGCTGTTCACCGAGTTCGGCGATCCCATCGGAGCCGCCTCGCTGGCCCAGGCCCATCCGGCGCGGCTGGCGGACGGGCGCAAGGTCGCAGTCAAGGTGCTGCGGCCCGGCGTGGAACGCCGGGTAACGTCCGGCCTCGACGCCATGCGGCTGGGGGCCCGGATCGTGCACCGTCTGGTGCCATTGTCACGCCGTCTCGAGCCCAAGGGATTCGTCGAGACCATTGCCCGGTCGATGGAACTGGAACTCGACATGCGGCTGGAAGCGGCCGCCGCCTCCGAGCTCAAGGACATCATGGCCAAGTCCGGTCACATGTCCGCTCCGGCCGTGATCTGGGAAGGGGTCGGCAAGCGTGTGCTGACGCTCGAATGGGCGACTGGCATGCCCATGACGGATCCGATGGCAGCCGAGCAGCCGGGCCTCGACAAGAATGGCTTGGCCGACAACGTCGTGCGCGCCTTCCTGATCCAGGCGCTGGATCACGGGACCTTCCACGCAGACCTGCACGAGGGCAATCTTTTTGCCAGCGCCCCGGCCGAGGTGATGGCTGTCGACTTCGGGATCGTCGGACGCCTCGGGCCCGGCGAGCGACGCTATCTGGCGGAGATCCTGTGGGGCTTCCTGACCCGCGACTATCCACGGATTGCCCAGGTCCATTTCGAGGCCGGCTATGTGCCGCCGCACCATTCGGTCGAGGCCTTTGCCCAGGCCCTGCGGGCCGTCGGCGAGCCCGTGATCGGCCGTGCGGCCTCGCAGGTCTCGATGGGACGCCTGCTGGGTCAGCTGTTCGAGATCACGGCCCTGTTCGACATGCATCTGCGCCCGGAGCTGATCCTGCTGCAGAAGACCATGGTCTCGGTCGAGGGCGTGGCCCGGCGGCTGAATCCCGACCACGATCTGTGGGAGGCGGCTCGTCCGGTGGTCGAGGCCTGGATTTCGCGCGAACTGGGACCTCGTGCCAAGGTCCGCGATGGCGTGATGGAACTGATCACTGGCGCCAAGGCCTTGTCGCGGCTGGTGCAGGAGCCGCCCGTCACCCAGACCGTGATCGTCGAACGGAACAAGACACCGGCCTGGATCGCTATGGGCGTTGTCGTCGCCACGGTGGCCTCCCTGGCCGCCCTTGTTCTGTCGCTTTGGCCGATCATGACGGGCTGACGATCCGTCTGTCCCGGAGCCTGCCCTGTGAAAACGCTTATCGCCACGACCGCTGCCCTGATGGCCCTTGCGGGTCCGGTTCTGGCACAGACGCCGCCTCAGGGCACGGCGCGCAACCTGAACACCGGCGTGTCGGCGGGCACATTGCCCAACACCTTCGACGCACCGGCCGCGTCGACCGTTCGGGTGGCACCGGCTCCCGTGGCACCAGCGGTCGAGGCCGCGCAGAGCGCGCCGTCAAGCCCGGCCGTCGTCGCCGCGACCGAGACGGCCCTGAAGGCGACGATTGCCGCAGGCCAGTCGGGCACACTGAATTATGCCGACATGACCGAGGATCTGGCGACCCAGGTCCGGCCGCGCTCTGCCACCCTGACCCCCATCATCCAGGGCTTCGGTGCCCTGAAGTCCGTCGAACATCGCGGCCGCGAGAATGGGGCCGAGCTGTTCCTCGTGACCTTTGACAAGGCCGTGACGCAGTGGATCGTCGGCCTGAATCCGGAAGGCAAGATCACCGTCCTGCTGTTCCGACCCGCACCGGCCCCGGCCGCCTGATCAGTCCTGGGCGGTCGGCTTGCCCCGGCCGCTCTTGATGCCGGCCCGGTGGGTCTTGGCGACGAGGCGACGTTCTTTCGAAGCCCGCGTCGGTCGGGTCGGCACGCGGTAGACCGGGGCGATCGAGGCCTCGTCGACCATGGCCTGAAGCCGGGCGATGGCGTCGGCGCGGTTGCGCTCCTGGGTCCGGTGACGCACGGCGTTGATCAGGATGAACCCGTCCAGCGTCAGGCGGCTTCCGGCCAGTTTCATCAGGCGCTGCTTCACGGACTCGCTCAGGGACGGTGAGTTTAGGGCGTCGAACCGCATCTGGACGGCGGTCGAAACCTTGTTGACGTTCTGTCCGCCTGGTCCGCCTGCCCGATAGAAGCGGAACTCCAGCTCGTCTTCCGGAATGACGGTCAACGGATGACCCGCTTCGCCCGGACGACCGCCTGATCGAGGGCCTGCAGGAACCGGGAGCGGTCTGCGGGGCCGAAGGGGGGAGGGCCAGACGTGGCCACGCCCATGGACCGCAGATGCTCGCCCACCATCCGCCCGGCCAGGGCAGAACCGATCGAGTCCGGCGTGAACGGCTGTCCATTGGATTTGAGCGCCTGTGCCCCGGCCTTGAGGCAGCGATCGGCGAGCGGGATGTCGCTGGTGACGACCACGTCGCCCGGGCCTGCGCGCTCTGCGATCCAGTCGTCTGCAACGTCGGGCCCCTCATCGACCACGACCTGTTCGATAAAGGCGGCGCGCGGGGTATTGATCCAGGTGTTGGAGACCACGAACACCTTCAGCCTGTAGCGATCGGCGACGCGATAGACCTCGTCCTTCACCGGACAGGCATCGGCGTCGATGTAGATGATGGGACCGGACGTCATGCCCGGCCCCATATCATGTCTCAGTTTCCGTAGGCCACCGGCATGCCGCTGGCCTGGGTGCCGCCGGTCATGTAGCGGCGGGCCAGCAGGGTCTGGCGGGTTTCCATCGGCTGTTCGATGCCGTTGACGAAGACCGCCGTTGCAATGGACAGCGGCTCCAGCGGGTCACCCGACCAGATCACGACATCGCCAGCAGCCCCGGGTGCCAGGGCTCCGAAATCGCCCGCCATGCCGAAGATGCGCGCGGGATTGGTGGTGATCGCCGCGATGGCCGAAGCATAGGACAGGCCGTGGGAGACCGCATTGCCGGCGTTGTACCGGGTTTCCTTGGCCCGGTGGATGGAGCCGCCATTGCCCTTGATGGCAATGACCACGCCCGCAGCATCCAGTCCGGCGGCGTTTTCCATCCGCGCGGCGCGGCGCTCGAAGGAATCGGGCAGGTTCATGATCGGGTTCAGCAGCACCGGGACATTGGCCGCAGCGATCTGGTCGGCGACGAGCCAGCCTTCGGCCGCGCCGTCGAGGATCAGCCGCACGCCTTCTTCCTGGCCCAGACGCAGGACCTGCAGGATGTCGGCGGCGCGGTTGACCGTGACGATCAGAGGCATGCGACCTTCGGCGACGGGGATCAGGGCTTCCAGATCGGCCCGCGAGAGCGAGAGATCGCGCAGGCCCGCCCGGTCATAGGCCGCCTTGTTGCGGGCATAGAGGCGAACCTCGGCCAGGCTTTCCTTGAACAGGGTGAAGGTGGCGCCCCGAGCCCCGCCCGCGACCCCGGCACCGGCCTCGCCGAAGGGGGCGACCATGGCAACCCGGGGCTTGACCAGGATTTCGGTGCCCTGACCCAGATGAATGATCGAAGCCTGACCGGCGAAGAGACCCGGGGACTGCAGGCCGCCGGCACCGACGCCTGCAAAATCGCTGTCGTCAGCGTGGTTGTGGCCGCCCGATCCGCCGGGGTGCGACGGGACGACGATGGCGCGCGTGATCCCGCCCTGGCGGGCGACCGGCAGCGTGAAGGACCAGGGATCCAGGCCATAGCTGACGTCGAACGACGCGCTGATGGTGTTGGCGCTGTTGCCCTGGTCATCGGATCCGTCAACGGACGAAACTTCCGAGGTCCCCAGCCCTGAATCGACGGCGACGAAGCCAGGCGACACCGTCTTGCCGGACGCATCGACGATGCGGGCACCGGCAGGCGCGGCGCCCGTGCCGACCGAGACGATCCGTCCGCCGCGCATGACGACGGTGCCGTTCTCGATGACCGAGGTACCGGTCAGGACACGGCCTCCGGTGATGGCGACGGTGTCCTGGGCGACAGCAGGGGCACCAATTGCAAAGGCCGCGAGTGCGGCCGTGATGATGAGGCGACGCATCAGCGGGCTCCCGTATTGGCGGCGACGGTCGGCGTCCGGCCGAAGCCAGGCTGGCCGAGTTCGAAATCGGTCGTGGGCTGATAGGCCGGGTTGGTCCGGTCGTAGCTCAGTGAGCCGTCGATGAAGACCTGGTCGGCGCGGGCGTAGACGCTGAAGGGGTTGGCGCTCCAGATCACGATGTCGGCGCGTTTGCCCGGTTCCAGCGAACCGGTCTGGTCCTCGATCCCGATGGCGCGGGCGGCGTTGATGGTGATCCAGTCGATGGCATCTTCCTCGCGCGTGTTCAGGCCCAGACGCCGGCCGGCGGCGAGACCGGCCGCGGCTTCCTGGTTCAGGCGCTGGGTCAGTTCGGCATCGTCCGAATGGATGACGGCACAGGATCCCTGTTGCGCGTCGACGATGGCAGCGTTCTCCTCGATGCCGTCCAGGCTTTCCATCTTGAAGCCCCACCAGCCGGTCCACATGGCCGCGCAGATCCCTTCGCGCGCCAGGGTCGGGGCCAGTTTGTAGGCTTCGACGGCGTGGTGGAAGGTGCGGATCTTGTAGCCAAACTCATTGGCGATATCGATCATCACGGCCATTTCGTCGGCACGGTAGCAGTGGTTCTGGATCAGGATCGACCCGTCCAGCACCCCGGCCAGGGTCTCGTTCTGCAGGTTGCGGGTCGGGGGCGATCCCTCGCCGTCCGCGCGCCACTTGTCCCATTTGGCCTTGTAGTCACGCGCGGCGATGAAGGCCGCGCGGTAGCCGGCGACATTGCCCATCCCGGTCGCGGGCGACTGGTTGCGTCCGCCATAGACGCGGCTGGGGTTCTCGCCACAGGCCATCTTCAGGCCGTAGGGGGCGCCTGGCATCTTCATGCCCTGCATGGTGATCGAAGGGATGTTGCGGACCGTCACGCCGCGGCCACCAAACAGGTTGGCCGAGCCGGGCAGGATGTGCAGGGTCGTGATGCCGCCCGCCCGCGCCGTGTTGAAGCCCGGGTCCTGGGGCCAGATCGAGTGCTCGGCCCAGACCTGGGCGGTGTTGGGGCTGGTGGCCTCGTTGCCGTCGCTCATCCCCTGCACGCCGGGCGAGGGATAGACACCGAGGTGGGAGTGGACGTCGATGATGCCGGGCGTCACGAAGCGCCCGCGCCCGTCAACGACCGTATGCCCGGCTGGAACTGGCGTCGAGGCATCGCCGACAGCCGCGATCCGTCCGTCGGTGACGACGACCACGCCGTTCTCGATCTTCGTGCCGGCGGCCGTGAAGACGGTCGCCCCGACGATGGCCGTGTTTTGGCGCGGCAGGGGCTGATAGGTCGAAGGGAAGGGGTTCAGGCTGGTGGCCGGGTCCAGCCCGGTCGCCAGTGCCGCGCTTTCGGGCCGCGAATGTCCCGCGTCTGCGGTATCGGGGCTGTCCGGCGTGGTGGCGCAGGCGGAGAGCGACAGCGCTCCCGCAAGAATACAGGCGATGACGGCGGGGCTTGGGCCCCGCAGGCGATCGAAAATCATGGATTAACCCCTCATCCCCGCGACTGCGCGGGCTGTCTGAACTGGTTTCATACAAGCGAGGGGTTCGGATGACCGCAAGGTCAAAAATCATCCGCCGGTCAGGGCGTCGCAGAGACGGGCGCCCGCCGGGTGGCGGAGCACCCGATCGCTGATCAGCCCAGCGCCGTCATCAGTTCCGGAACGACCGTCTTGTAGTCGCCTACGATGCCATAGTCCGCGACCTGGAAGATCGGGGCGTCGGCGTCCTTGTTGATGGCGACGATAACCTTGGAGTCCTTCATGCCGGCCAGGTGCTGGATCGCGCCGGAAATGCCGATCGCGATGTAAAGGCCCGGGGCCACGACCTTGCCGGTCTGACCGACCTGATAGTCGTTGGGCGCATAGCCGGCGTCCACGGCGGCCCGCGACGCGCCGACCGCGGCGCCCAGCTTGTCGGCCAGCGGGTCCATGATGGCATGGAACTCCTCGGCCGAGCCCATGGCGCGACCGCCGGAGACGATGATCTTGGCTGCGCCCAGCTCGGGCCGGTCGGACTTGACCAGTTCCTCGCCGATGAAGTCGGTCCGCGCGGCGTCGGCCCCGGCGATGGTCTCGATGGCTGCCGACCCGCCCGTGCCCGCAGCGTCGAAGGCCGTGGGACGAACTGTGATGACCTTCTTGCCATCCGAAGACTGGACGGTTTCCAGCGCATTGCCGGCATAGATCGGTCGCACGAAGGTGTCTGCAGAGACGACCTCGATGATGTCCGAGATCGGCGCCACGTCCAGACGGGCCGCGATGCGGGGCATGTAGTTCTTGCCGTCCATGGTGGCCGGGGCCAGCACGGCGTCATAGCCAGCGGCCAGAGGCACAACGACCGCCTCGACGGCCTCGGCGAGCGTCTTGGCCAGTTCGGCGCTTTCGGCCAGCAGGACCTTGCGGACCCCGGCGATGGCGGCAGCGGCATCGGCGACGGCCTTTGCGCCCTGACCGACCACCAGGATGTCGACTTCGCCCAGTTTTGCGGCAGCGGTCACCGTCTTGTTCGTGGTGTCACGCAGATTGACGCCGTCGTGATCGGCGATGACGAGGACGGCCATTCAGATCGCTCCTGCGGTCTTGAGTTTGGAAACGAGTTCGGCCGCGTCAGCGACCTTGATCCCGGCCGAACGCACGGGTGGGGCGGTGACCTTCAGCACGCTGAGGCGCGGGGCGATATCGACGCCATAGTCGGCGACCGTCTTCATCGCGATCTCCTTCTTCTTGGCCTTCATGATGTTCGGCAGCGACGCATAGCGCGGCGTGTTCAGGCGCAGGTCCACGGTCACCACCGCGGGCAGTTGCGAGGCGATGGTCTGGAGGCCGCCGTCGATTTCGCGCGTCACGGTCGCCTTGCCATCGCCGATCTGGATCTTCGAGGCGAAGGTCGCCTGGGGCCAGTCGAGGAGCGCCGCCAGCATCTGGCCGACGGCATTGTTGTCGCCGTCGATCGACTGCTTGCCCATCAGGACGAGGTCCGGCTTTTCTTCCTCGACCACGGCCTTGAGGAGCTTGGCGACGGCGAGGGGCTCGAGGTCGGCATCGGACTGGATCAGGATGCCGCGATCGGCGCCCATGGCCAGGGCCGTGCGGATGGTTTCCTGCGCCTGCTGCACCCCGATGGAGACAACGACGATCTCGGTGACCGTGCCTGCGGCGTGATGATCCTTGCCGTCTTTCAGACGAACGGCCTCCTCGACGGCAATCTCGTCGAAGGGGTTCATGCTCATCTTGACGTTGGCCAGGTCGACGCCCGTCTGGTCCGCCTTGACGCGTGCCTTGACGTTATAGTCGATGACCCGTTTGACGGGGACGAGAACCTTCATGATACGATCCACACAAGTGCCGGAATGTTGGCGCAGGGAATGGAACGCGATACGACGGCTGTCAACGTAACGCGACGTGAACTATCGACGCGCCCTGTGGTGAAAGCCGGGGCTACGGGAGAATGACCGATGCATCGTTTCCTGAGCATGAAACGTCTGACGATCCTGTTTTTCAGCGTCTTTGCCGTGCTGATCACCGGGACGGTCGTGTTCCAGTCCTACTGGCTGGATCCGGGTGAGCGCTGCGAGAAGGATGGCAAGTGGTATGATGTGGAGAGCCGCACATGCGCCACGCCCATCTATATTCCCGATATCACCGGCCGGCCTGCAGGGGTGACCCGTGCGGAAGCCTCCAATGCGCAGAACCGCGAGTTGCTGGGCCTCGAGCGCGAGGTCGCGAACGAGCGCCGCGCGGTCAATGCCCAGATCGAGCAGCAGCGCGAGGAGTTCATCAACGGCCCTGCCAACTGATGTCGTTCCAGGCCTATCTGGACACGGTCAGGACCAAGACGGGCAAGACGCCGGAAGATCTGTCCGCATCGGCGTCGGACCGGGGGCTGTTGGTCGATGGGCAGATCGCGGATGGAGTCAGGGCCACCGAGATCACGGACTGGCTGAAGGCCGAATATGGGCTCGGCCATGGTCATGCGATGGCGATCTACGCCTGGTTCAAGGGCAAGCGGGCCTGAAGCTCAGCGCGTCGCGCCCGGCTTCCACTTGACGTCGCTGGCCCCGTTGGCATTGGCCCGGCGGCACGCCACGAACAGATGGTCGGACAACCGGTTCAAATAGCGCATGGCTTCCGGTGTGACGGTCGCGCCGGTCTCGACCAGACGGACGGCCTCGCGCTCCGCCCGTCGCGCTACGGTTCGGGCAAGATGGAGATGGGCCGACAACGGGGAGCCACCGGGAAGGATAAAGCTGTCCAATGCCTTGAGGCTTTCGTTCATCCAGTCGATCTCGGCTTCCAGCCGCTCGACCTGGGACGCGACGATGCGAAGGGCCTCCCATTTCGGCGCTGGATCGTGCGGTGTGGCGAGGTCGGCTCCGAGGTCGAACAGTTCATTCTGGATCCGCCCCAGCATGGCGTCGATGCGATCGTTCTGTCCGGAATGAAGGCGCGCGATCCCGATCACGGCGTTCAGCTCGTCGACGGCCCCATAGGCCTCGACCCGCGGGTCGCATTTGGACACGCGCTCGCCTGACGCCAGACCGGTGTCTCCGGCGTCACCGGTGCGGGTGTAGATCTTGTTCAGGACGACCACGGCCTAGGCTCCCTGCGTGGATTTCCACCACAGGCCGACCATCAGCAAGACGACGGCCACGGCCTGGAGCAGTACCCGCAACCGCATCAGGCGGTTGGAGTTCGACTTCGCATAGGCTCCGCCCCGAAACAGCGAATAGATGCCGAAACCCAGGGTGACGGCGACCGCGGCGATAGCCACCAGGATGAGGATGGTGAAGACGTTGTCCATGGGTCGATCCCTACCCCCGTGACGGCGCTACGCCAAGCGACAGAGGCGCGCAGAGGTCCGCGACATCGTCGACCCACCCCCGTTATCGTTACGGTAAAGCTGGTTTGTCTATCAGGGAACCGTCAGCACCCCCGGTGAAACCCCATGTCCGATCGCGCCGTACGAAATCTGGAAAACCTCGAGCGATCGGCATCGACGGCACGCGTCCTGAACCTGCACCAGATCGCGAAAGCCCACCGGCACACGCCGGACTGGAGCGAGCGGCCGCTGTTCAAGACCACCGAACTGAATACCTGCCTCGTGGTCAAGCACAGGTTGCGGCGGAACGAGGTCGACATGTTCCGGGGGCGACGACAGGTCGGAACGAAGATCATCATCCCGATCGACGGTCATGACCTGAAGACCGGTGGTCGCTACGTCTTTGTCGACCAGATCAATTTCGAACAGACGCTGATGGAGGTGTTTGGCGTCCCGGCCAGTCATTCGGACGTCAAGACTCTCCGGTTGATCGACAAACTGCCTTCGCTGGACCCCTTCCTGCTGCGCGAGCAGCTCAGCCAGGCCGGCATCGACGCAGCACCGTGCTACTTCGCGCTCAGCGAGGCGGACCTGCAGAAGATGCTTCATTTCGTGAAGGGCGAAATCACGCCTCTGGTCGAGCTGAGCCTGGGTGGGGCGACCGCAGGCGGCAACAGTTCGATCGAGCGTATGGCGGCCAAGATTCTCTCGAACGCGCCCGGAGACCGCATGGACGCCCTGGGGCAGACCCTTCGCCTCAATCCGGAGCAGTACCAGGAAGGCGTCTTCTGCTGGAAGGGGTTCCTCTATTTCAAATGGTGCCTCGGCAGCATGACCAAGGATATCGCCCTGGTTGCCGAGAAGGTGGCGACGGTCAAACCTGTGGGACCCATGGATACGGCCGCCCGCGAATACATCGCGCGCGGCCGCGAGGTCCTGCGCACCTTGATCGGACGCGCCTGTGTCGATTGCCGCAGCACCTTGAAATTCTACGACGCGGCCTACGCCGGGCTGATCCAGGACGGCAATCCGGTCGGCTTTCGTGACTTCCTGCTCGAGGCACCGGCGCTCTTCGCCCGGCTGGGCGACCAGTTGGGTGCCATCCAGCACATCGTCAGCTTCTGGAACTATCGCTTCAGTCCGAGGGCCGCGGCTCCCGGGGTCGATGAACTGATGGATATCTTCATGGATTTCGAGGTCAGCCTGCGCGGACGCGACGAAGAAATCTGAAGCGAAAATGTCAACCATTTCCATTCAAGGGTGTCGATCGGGCGACCCTTTGCGAGTGCTTTCTGTATGACCGATCGTTCCATTCGCAGTCTGACCAACCTTCAGCGCTCTGCTTCGACCGCCCGTGTGCTCAACCTGCTGAAGGTTTGGGAAGACCATGGCCACACCGAGGAATGGGCGACCGCTCCGTTGTTCAAGCACCGGATGCTCAACCGCGCCCTGATCCTGAAGCACAGGCTGCGGCGGGACGAGATCGACGTCTTCCGGGTCCGTCGGCATGTCGCGACAAAGATCATCATGCCCATCGACGAACGCGACCTGCGCGCCGGCGGACGGTTCCTGTTCGTGGATCAGATCGGGTTCGACCGGGCCCTCGAACAGACCCTCGGCATCGGGATCGGTCACCCGGATCGTCGCGTCCTGGAGCTGATGGCGGAGTTGCCGGGGTTCGATCCCTTCCTGTTGCGTGAGCAGCTGCGCCGGCACGGAATCCAGCCGGCCCCCTGCTATTTCGCGGTCAGCACTGCCGACATGACCTCGATGGACCTGTTCGTTCAGGAAGAGATCCTCCCGCTGGTCCGGCTGAGTCTCGGCGATGCCGGCGTACCGATCGAGGGCAATCCCGTCGCCCGCCTCGCGGGCAAGATCCTGTCCAGCACGGCGGAAGGTGACCTTCAGATGCTCGGGCAGACCCTGCATCTCCAGCCGGACGAGTATGAAGAGGGCATCTTCAGCTGGAAGGGATTTCTCTATTACAAATGGGCACTGCGTTCGGTCATCGGCGATGTCGGCTCGGTCGCCGAGGCTGTCCGTACAGTTCGGCCCCACGGGCGGGCGTCGTCAGAGCAGAAGGTCGATCTCGATCGCTGCCGCTCGGCCCTGCAGGCCCGGATGGTCGAAACCTGCGACGATGCTGCGTCGATGCTGCGTGTCTATGATACCGCTTTTCGCCGCCTCACCCTGGAAGGCGATCCTGCCGCCTTCCGGGAATTTCTTCTCGAAGCGCCACTGCTGTTCTGGCGCCTTGGCGAGCAGCTGGGGGCCATTCAGCACATCGTGAGCTTCTGGCGTTACCGGTTCAGTGCCCGGCGCACGCCGCCGGATGCGGCCGAGTTGCTGGACCTCCTCGGGGACTTCGAAAACAGCCTGGCGACGCGGGATGACGCCGGGGGCATGGCCCTGGCAGCCTGAGTCTGCCGGGATGATGCGTATAAGGTCTGCGTAGAGGCCGGGAATAACGGACAGGCAGAGCGGGAGAGCTCTGCCTGTCCGGAGCCGTCCTAGTAGCGGTAGTGGTCGGGCTTGAACGGGCCTTCCGACGGGACCGAGATGTAGTCGGCCTGTTCGGTTGACAGGGTCGTCAGCTTGGCACCCAGCTTGGCCAGGTGAAGGCGGGCAACCTTCTCGTCCAGATGCTTGGGCAGCACATAGACCTGGTTCTGGTAGGCAGACTTGTTGGTCCACAGTTCCATCTGGGCCAGCGTCTGGTTGGTGAAGGACGCCGACATCACGAACGAGGGGTGACCCGTCGCATTGCCGAGATTCACCAGACGACCTTCCGACAGCAGGATGATCTTCTTGCCGTCCGGGAACTCGACGTGGTGCACCTGGGGCTTGATCTCGTCCCACTTGAAGTTCTTCAGGCCAGCGACCTGGATCTCGGAATCGAAGTGACCGATGTTGCAGACAATGGCGTTGTTCTTCATCGCGCGCATGTGGTCGACGGTCAGGACGTCCTTGTTGCCGGTGGCGGTGACGAAGATATCGGCTTCGCCGGCGACGTCCTCGACGGTGACGACTTCATAGCCTTCCATCGCCGCCTGCAGGGCGCAGATCGGATCGACTTCGGTGACCTTCACGCGGGCGCCGCCCTGGCGCAGCGAGGCGGCCGAGCCCTTGCCCACGTCGCCATAGCCGCAGACCACGGCAACCTTGCCCGAAAGCATGACGTCGGTGCCGCGACGGATGGCATCGACCAGCGATTCCCGGCAGCCGTAGAGGTTGTCGAATTTCGACTTGGTCACGCTGTCGTTCACGTTGATGGCGGGGAAGGGCAGTTCGCCCCGCTCGGCCATCTGGTACAGGCGGTGGACGCCGGTGGTGGTTTCTTCCGACACGCCGCCGATGGCGTCGCGGATGGCCGAGTAGAAGCCGGGCTTCTCGGCGATGTAGCGCTTCATCACCTTGTAGAGGGCTTCTTCTTCCTCGTTCTGCGGGTTCGACAGGACCGAGATGTCCTTCTCGGCCTTGGGTCCGAGCACGCACAGCAGGGTGGCGTCGCCACCGTCGTCGAGGATCAGGTTCGGATAGCCGCCGTCAGCCCATTCGAAGATCTTGTGGGCATAGTCCCAGTATTCTTCCAGCGTCTCGCCCTTGGTGGCGAACACCGGGGTACCGGCAGCCGCGATGGCGGCGGCAGCGTGATCCTGAGTCGAGAAGATGTTGCACGAGGCCCAGCGGACGTCGGCGCCGAGGGCTTCCAGCGTCTGGATCAGCACGGCGGTCTGGATCGTCATGTGCAGCGAACCGGCAATCCGCGCGCCCTTCAGGGGCTGGGCCTCGCCGAACTCTTCGCGCAGCGCCATCAGACCGGGCATTTCGGTTTCAGCGATGGCGATCTCCTTGTTGCCGAACGGGGCAAGGGAGATGTCGCGGACGATGTAGTCGGTCATGGGCGGCTCTTTCCGGCCACGGGGGGCCGCTGGCGTGAAATCGGATGCGGTGCGTATAGCTGCCAAACCCTAACGGAGCAATATCACATAAGGATATCCTTATATGATCCGCGCTGGCGGGCCGGCGCGACCCATGCCTAAGTTCGTCTCGAAGAACACGATTTGGGGATCGGGAACATGTTGAAGAATACGATGGTCGTCACAGCCCTCGCGGCGGTCCTCATGGCCGCGGCTCCGGCCATGGCCCAGGCTCCGGCGGGGGAGACCGTTCTGGTCCAGGCCGGTCGCCTGCTGGACCGCCCCGGACAGGCGCCACGCGGGCCGTCGACACTCGTGATCCGGGATGGGGTGGTGGTCGAGGTGCGCGAGGGTTTCGTCGGGACCGATGCCGTCGCCGGGGCCCGGGTCATCGACCTGCGCGACCGGTTCGTCCTGCCGGGCCTGATCGATAGCCATGTGCATCTGGTCTCGGACCGCGCCGGTCAGGAGGGGCTTCTGGCCGAGTTCACGGACAGTCTGCCCGCCCGCGCCTATGAGGCCGCCGAGAATGCGCGAAAGACCCTGATGGCCGGGTTCACCACGGTGCGGAACCTAGGGGATGGGGGCGGGGTGACCCTGGCTCTGCGCGATGCCGTGGCGCGAGGGGCCGTGCCGGGTCCGCGCATTGTCGATGCCGGGGCCAGTATCTCGACCACATCGGGCCACATGGACGGGCGACTGGGCCTGAACGACGAGCTTCGCGAGCACACGGCCCACGACAATGTCTGTGACGACGTCGCCAGTTGCCGCGAGGCTGTCCGCATCCAGATCGGTCGGGGAGCCGACGTCATCAAGATCGCCACGACCGGCGGCGTCAACAGCCGCATCGGGGCGGGCCTGGGGGCCCAGATGTTCGAGGACGAGGCCCGGGCCCTGATCGAGACGGCCCATCTGTATGGCAAGAAGGTCGCCGTGCATGCCCACGGGGCCGACGGGATCGACATGGCCCTGCGGCTGGGGGCGGACTCCATCGAGCACGGCACCATCTTCGACGACGAGACGGTGGGTCTGTTTCGTCGGTCCGGGGCCTATTACGTCCCGACCCTGTCGACGGTGAACGGGTATCGCGAGCGGCTGGCGGCCAACCCCAATGCCTATCCGCCTGAGGTCCTGCCCAAGATCCTATGGCGTATCTCGATCACGGGCCAGTCCCTTCAGCGCGCTGTCCCCGCGGGGGTGAAGATCGCCTTCGGCACCGACGCCGGCGTGTCGAAGCACGGCCGCAATGCCGACGAGTTCGAGCTCATGGTCGCCAACGGCATGACACCTGCCACCGCCATCCAGGCCGCAACGGTCAATGCCGCAGACCTTCTGGGCCTGGCGGATCAGGTCGGCAGCCTCGAGCCGGGCAAGCGCGCGGACCTGATCGCCGTGGACGGTGACCCGCTGACCGACGTGACGGTCCTGACCGATGTCGACTTCGTCATGCGTGGTGGCCAGGTGTTCAAGTCCGAATAGCCGGGTATCGCCGCCACACAGGCCTGCGGATCGGCCGCGTGACGTCTGGATTGACTTGCATCGCCCGCCTGTCCAGCGCATCTGGGCCGACCCGTTTCGGCAGGTTGTCCGAACGGGGCTCACGGGGGTGGGCGCAAGGCCTTGCGGGGCCGAATGCCCTTCCCATATCCGCATCAGCCGGAGAAACCCCTCAATGTCTGGGGTTTTGCCGGGTACCGTACAAACCGTCCGTCACAGGCCCCCAGCCGGTGCGCGGATATACAGAAACACTGGGGGCGGTCACGCACGGCGCTTCGCTCTAAAAGGCCGCCGCATCGCCCGCCAAATGGAGTGAAAAGAACGTTCATGGCCAAGATCATCGGTATCGACCTCGGCACTACCAATTCCTGCGTTGCCGTCATGGACGGCAAGAACCCCAAGGTCATCGAGAACGCCGAGGGCAACCGCACGACCCCGTCGGTCGTCGCGATCCAGGACGCGGGCGAGACCCTGGTCGGTCAGCCGGCCAAGCGCCAGGCCGTGACCAATCCGTCCAACACCTTCTTCGCCATTAAGCGCCTGATCGGCCGCTCGTTCGATGACCCGGTGGTGGCCAAGGACAAGAAGATGGTCCCCTACGAGATCGTCAAGGGACCGAACGGCGACGCCTGGGTGCGCGCCAACGGCAAGGATTACTCGCCGCAGCAGATCTCGGCCTTCACCCTGATCAAGATGAAGGAGGCCGCAGAGGCCTATCTGGGCGAAAAGGTTACCCAGGCCGTCATCACCGTTCCGGCCTATTTCAACGACGCCCAGCGTCAGGCCACCAAGGACGCCGGCAAGATCGCCGGCCTTGAAGTCCTGCGCATCATCAACGAGCCGACGGCTGCGGCCCTGGCCTATGGCCTGGACAAGAACGAAGGCAAGAAGATCGCCGTCTACGACCTGGGCGGCGGCACCTTCGACGTGTCGGTGCTGGAAATCGGCGACGGCGTGTTCGAGGTGAAGTCGACCAACGGCGACACCTTCCTGGGCGGCGAGGACTTCGACCTGCGTCTGGTCGACTACCTCGCGGACGAGTTCAAGAAGGAACAGGGCGTCGATCTGCGGACCGACAAGTTGGCCCTGCAGCGTCTCAAGGAAGAGGCCGAAAAGGCCAAGAAGGAACTGTCCTTCACCCCGTCCTACGAGGTGAACCTGCCCTTCATCACCATGAATGCGTCGGGTCCGCTGCACCTGAACGTCAAGCTGAGCCGCGCCAAGCTGGAAGCCCTGGTCGACGACCTGATCCAGCGCACGATCGAGCCCTGCGCCAAGGCGCTGAAGGACGCGGGCCTGAAGGCCTCGGACATCGACGAAGTGGTTCTGGTTGGCGGCATGACCCGCATGCCCAAGGTCGTGGAAGCCGTGAAGGCCTTCTTCGGTCGCGAGCCCCACACCGGCGTGAACCCCGATGAAGTCGTGGCCCTGGGCGCTGCCGTCCAGGCCGGCGTCCTGCAGGGCGATGTCAAGGACGTCCTGCTGCTGGACGTGACGCCGCTGACTCTGGGCATCGAGACCCTGGGTGGCGTGTTCACGCCGCTGATCGAGCGCAACACGACGATCCCGACCAAGAAGAGCCAGGTGTTCTCGACCGCCGACGACAATCAGTCGGCCGTGACCATCCGGGTCTTCCAGGGCGAGCGTCCGATGGCCGCCGACAACAAGGTGCTGGGTCAGTTCGACCTGATGGGCATCCCACCCGCACCGCGTGGTCTGCCGCAGATCGAGGTCGCCTTCGACATCGACGCCAACGGCATCGTGCACGTCACGGCCAAGGACAAGGCGACCAACAAGGAGCAGTCGATCCGCATCCAGGCCAATGGCGGCCTGTCGGATGCCGACATCGACAAGATGGTCAAGGAAGCCGAGGCCAATGCCACGGCGGACAAGGCCAAGAAGGACATGGTCGAGGCCACCAACGGTGCCGAAAGCCTGATCCATTCGACCGAAAAGGCCATGGCCGAGCACGGTGACAAACTGGGCGCCGAAGAGAAGACGGCGATCGAGACGGCCATCGCCGAGCTCAAGACCGCCAAGGAAGGCTCTGATCCGGAAGAGATCCGGACCAGGACCAACACCCTGGCCCAGGCCTCGATGAAGCTGGGTGAGGCGATGTATGCCCAGGCTGCCGCGGCTGGCGACCCCGAAGACGTGACGGCCACCGCCGATGACGGCGTGGTCGATGCCGAGTTCGAGGACGTTTCGGACGACGAAGACCAGAAGAAGAGCGCGTAGAACCCCTTCCTCCCCATGCCCCCGGGCATGGGGAGGGGGACCGCGAAGCGGTGGAGGGGCTCTGTCCGCAGCGTGATCGAGTGGATCAACCTTGCGGCTTACAGCGTCTCAACCGCCGCTTTGCGCCATCCCCCTACCCGTCGCTGGCCGTCGGGGAGGACATTGCATCACAGAACCCGGTTCCCATGTCTTGCCGGGACGTCGGTGTCACGCATCTGCCCGGAGAGGCGAGCGTGATCCACGAGGGAAAAAGGACGAGTTCGCCCGATGGCGCGTGACTATTACGAGGTGCTGGGGGTTGAGCGGTCGATCGACGCCGCCGGCCTGAAGTCAGCCTACCGCAAGCTGGCGATGGAGCATCACCCGGACCGCAATGGCGGTTCGGATGAGTCCATGGCCCGTTTCAAGGAAATTTCCGAGGCCTACGGCGTCCTTTCCGACGATCAGAAGCGCGCGGCCTATGACCGGTTCGGTCATGCCGGCGTCAATGGCGGCGGTGGGGGCGGCCAGCAGGGCTTCCACGACATCAACGACATCTTCTCCCAGGTGTTCGGCGACGCCTTTGGCGACGTGTTCGGCGGTCGTGCCGGCGGACGCCAGCCGAACGGCCCGCGTCGGGGTTCGGACCTGCGCTACGATCTCGAGATCACCCTGGAACAGGCCTACAAGGGGGCCGAGGTCGATGTGTCGATCCCGGCGACCGCGACGTGCGACAACTGCGAAGGGTCCGGAGCCAAGCCGGGCACCAAACCCAAGGGTTGCGGCACCTGTGGCGGCGCGGGCCGCGTGCGTCAGGCGAATGGCTTCTTCCAGGTCGAACGAACCTGCCCGACCTGCGGCGGCAACGGCCAGATCCTGGATCCCTGCTCGGTCTGTCATGGCCACGGCCAGGTCCGCAAGACGCGCAAGCTGAACCTCAAGGTCCCGGCCGGCGTCGATGATGGCTCGCGAATCCGCCTGACGGGCGAGGGCGATGCCGGGACGCGCGGCGGTCCACGCGGCGACCTGTATGTCTTCCTGTCGGTCCAGACCCACGAGCTGTTCGAGCGGGACAACCTCGATCTGCTGGTGACCGTGCCGGTGTCCATGACGGTCGCGGCTCTGGGCGGCGAAATCGAGGCTCCGTGCCTGGTGTCCGAGGCCTGTGACGGTCAGTGCAAGGCGCCCGTGTCGGTGCCGGCGGGGGCCCAGACCGGCAAGACGGTGCGGATCAAGGGCAAGGGCATGCCGCATCTGAACGGCAAGCATCGCGGTGACCTGGTCGTCGAACTGTTCGTCGAGACCCCGACTGACCTGACCCCGCGCCAGCGCGAGCTGATGCAGGAACTGGCCCAGTCGTTCGGCGACAGCCAGAACCCGCGCAATTCCAGCTTTGCGGGCAAGGCCAAGCGGTTCTGGGCCGACATCCTTGGGGCCGAGGCTGACAGCGGCAAAGAAAACGTGCAGTAAGCTCGACCATGAGCGAGCTGTTTCACGTCGGTATTTCCGGCGCACGCGGACGAATGGGCCGTGCCGTCGACCAGGCCCTGGATGCCCGCGATGATGTGGTCGTCGCCGTCCGCTTCGACTGGGGCGAAACGCCCGACCTGTCGCTCTGTGATGTCGTGATCGATTTCTCGACGGCCGAGGCCTCGGTCGCCCTGGCAAAGACCTGCGCAGAACGCGGGGGGCCGGCCCTGGTCATCGGCTCGACCGGCCTTTCGCCCGAGCAGGACGCGGCCCTGATGGCCGCCGCAGAAAAGATCGCCATCGTTCGCAGCGGAAACTTCTCGCTGGGCGTCAACATCCTGATCGGGCTGGTGGAGCATGCGGCCCAGCGGCTGGAGGCGCGCGAGTGGGACATCGAGATCATCGAGGCCCATCACCGGCTCAAGGTCGACGCACCGTCCGGAACCGCCCTGATGCTGGGCGAGGCGGCGGCTGCGGGTCGCGGTGCCGACCTCGCCGATGTCCGCACCTCGCCCTACGACGGGATCACCGGCCAGCGTGAGGCCGGCAAGATCGGCTTTGCCACGATCCGGGCGGGCGGGATCATCGGGGATCACACCGTCATGTTCGGCTCGAAGGACGAGATCCTGACCCTGTCGCATTCGGCCATCGACCGGTCGTTGTTTGCCAAGGGTGCGGTGGCGGCGGCCGCCTGGGTCCGGACGCGACGGCCCGGGCTCTATGACATGCAGGACGTGCTGGGCTTCCGGCAGGCATGAAAAAGGCCCCGTCGTCGCCGACGGGGCCTTCTGCATTTCCGGAGGTCGATCAGACCAGCGAGGGCTCGATGTCCTTGCACGCCTGAATCAGGCCCTGGACCGAGGCGACCGACTTCTCGAACATCGCCTTCTCGTCATCGTTGGTCGTGAACTCGATGACCTTTTCGGCCCCGCCGGCGCCGATCAGGGCGGGCACGCCGACATAGAGGTCCGACAGGCCGTATTCACCCGACAGCCAGACGGCGCAGGGCAGGACGCGCTTCTGGTCCAGCAGATAGCTCTTGGCCATGGCGATGGCGGATTCGGCCGGGGCATAGAAGGCCGATCCGGTCTTCAGCAGGGCCACGATCTCGCCGCCGCCCTTGCGGGTCCGGTCGACGATGGCGTCAAGGTCGGCCTGCGACAGAAGACCCGCTGCGACCGCGTCCGGCAGGGGCAGGCCACCGATCGTCGAATGGCGCACCATCGGGACCATGTCGTCGCCGTGACCGCCCAGGGTCCAGGCATGGATGTCCTGGACCGACACGCCGGTCTTTTCCGCCAGGAAGTAGGCGAACCGCGCCGAGTCGAGCACGCCGGCCATGCCGACGACCTTCTCCTTGGGCAGGCCCGAGAATTTCTGCAGGGCCCACACCATGGCATCCAGCGGATTGGTGATGCAGATGACGAAGGCGTTGGGGGCATGGGCCTTGATGCCCTCGCCGACGGCCTTCATGACCTTCAGATTGATGCCGATCAGGTCGTCGCGGCTCATGCCCGGCTTGCGGGGCACGCCGGCGGTCACGATGCAGACGTCGGCGCCCGCGATGTCCTCATAGGCATTGGCCCCCTTCAGCGAGACATCCGAACCGAACACGGCCGTGGCCTCGGCGATGTCCAGAGCCTTGCCCTGGGGGGTGCCCTCGGCGATGTCGAACAGGATCACGTCACCCAGCGCTTCGCGCGCCGCGACGTGGGCCAGGGTGCCGCCGATCATTCCGGCGCCGATGAGGGCGATCTTCGCGCGAGCCATATGCAGTCTCCTCGGCCCGGTCGCGCTTGGCGCTGTCGAGGCCGGTGGTTGGGGTTGGGAGAGGAAAAGCGTGGCGGCGGTCTAGACCCGCAGGCGAACCCCTGCAAGCGTCGGGCGTTGCGGCTTTGGTCGCCCTGTCGGCCCATGGAGTCCCGATGACCGATACCCTGACCGATCCCGGCTTCGAAGCGACCTACGAGGCTTCGGCCCGGGCCGAGTTGGAGGCGTGGAAGCGCCATGTGCTGCGGGGGCCCGGCGTCTGGGACCGCGCCACGCGCGGGGTGCAGGACCGGATCAACTCGGCCATCCCGGAGAAGGTCCATGCGGTGGTGACAAAGGCCATCGAACAGATGACCCACGGGATTCTGACGGGCTCGGGCTGGACCTCGGCCCGTCCATTGACCTTTGCCACCCTGCAGGCGCGCGAGGTCCGTGTGCGGGACCAGATCGGCTTCTACCGCACCACCGCCAGCGTCGAAGGGGGTGTCGCAGGGGCCGGTGGCTTTCTGCTGGCGGCCGCGGACTTCCCGGTCCTGATGGGACTGAAGGTCAAGATGCTGTTCGAGATCGCCGCCCTGTACGGCCACGACGGCTCGGACTGGCGCGAGCGGCTGTATATCCTCCACGTCTTCCAGCTGGCCTTCTCCAGCGCCCGGCATCGGCCAGAGGTCCTGGCCCGGCTGGAGGACTGGATCGCCGGGGTAAACCAGCCCGCGTCCCTGGATGAGTTCGACTGGCGCAAATTCCAGCTGGAGTACCGGGACTACATCGATCTCGCCAAGCTGGCGCAGCTTATCCCGGTCATCGGAGCCCCGGTCGGCGCGGTGGTGAACTACCGGCTGGTCGATCATCTGGGGCGGACAGCGATGAACGCGTGGCGGATGCGGGCCCCCGGGCTGGCTTTACCGGCGGCCGCCGACAGCGTTAGCTGATTTCAATCACCCAGGAGACCGACCCATGCGCTTGCTCACATTCGCCGCCCTGATCGCCGGCACCCTCATGCCGTCGATGGCGATGGCCCAGACGCCGCCGGCCACGATCGGCCAGGCCAATGTTCCGGCCCCCTGGTGGATGCGGGACCCTGTCATCGCCTCGATCGGTCATGTCCGTACCGAGGTGCCAGCCAACCGGGCCGGCTTCAACGGCAGCTTCCAGGTCGTGGAGCGCAGCGTCGCCGACGCCTCGCGCCAGGCCGCCGACCGGGTCCGGGCGCTGAGCCAGACGCTGGCCCAGTACGGCGTCGACAAGGTGCGGGTCGAAACGACGCTCCAGACCCAGCCCCTGTATGACCAGTATCGTGACGAGAACGGTAACCTGCGTGACAACGTCCGGGCCGACCGGATCGAACGCTATCAGGCCACGGCGACCGTCAGCCTGACCATCCGCGACACGGCGGTGCTGGAACGTGTCTATGCCACGGTGGTGGCGGCCCAGCCGACCTCGATCAGCCCGGTCTATTTCCAGCTGGAACCCGACAATGCCGTGAAGACCTGGCTGGCCGGCCAGGCGGTCAAGGACGCGGCGGATCGCGCCCGCGCCGCAGCCGGAAATGCGGGGGCGACGCTGGGGTCCGTCCGGGTCATCGATCCGACGGGGCGGGCCTGCGAGACCGATGTCCTCGCCGGCTGGCCGTCCTATGGGGGCGGAGCCGGGCTGGCCACGACGGTCAATGCCGATGATATCGTGGTGACCGGCTCCAGGGTGGCGCGCGAAGCTGCGTTCGCACCGGCCCCGCCACCCCCGCCCCCGGCCCCCGGAGCGGCCCCTAGCGAGGCCGCCATCGAGGCCGCGCGCCTGGCCCTGCAGCCGCCGTTGCGCGAGCTGAGCGACCGGGCCTGCGTCGTCTACGGCCTGAACTGAGGATGCCGGATTTTGCTGCCGACCCGGCGTTCGAGGCCGGGTCGGTCTTTGTGGATGACTGGTCGCTCTGTCATGTGCGGCTGCAGGACGATGCCCGCTTCCCCTGGCTGATCCTGATCCCTCGCGTGGCGGCGGCGGTCGAACTGGCCGACCTGAGCGAAGGCGAGCGGGCCGTGCTGATGGAGGAGATCGTCCGGGCCGGGCAGGTCGTGCGCGCGCTTGGCGAGGCCGGGGGCCGGCCGATCGACAAGCTGAACACCGCCGCCCTCGGCAATGTCACGGCCCAGCTTCATGTCCATGTCGTGGGTCGCCGGCGGGATGACGGCCTGTGGCCCGATCCCGTCTGGGGCCGGGGTGGGGGCCAGCCCTATCGCGCCGATGCCCTGGATGTGGTGATCAGCCATGTGCGGCGTGCCCCGCCTGCAGACCGGTTGCCGGATTGACGCCGGGCCGATGCTCATGAAGGTTGGAGCAGGGCACGATCGGGATCGGGACCGTCCAGGGCGTCAACACCAATGCTGCTGTTTGATCTTTTCGTTGTCGCCCATGTGATCAGCGGGGCCACCGGGCTGGTACTCTTCTGGGTGCCGGTGATCGCCCGCAAGGGGGCGCACCATCACAGGAAATGGGGGCGTCTGTTCGCCTACAGCATGATGGCAACCGGGACCTCGGCGATCGGCATGGGGCTTTGCACCCTGATCGCGCCGCTACCGACCCATCCCGAACTCACGGATGTGCCCCTCATTCGCGGCCTGTTCGGCTGGATGATGCTCTATCTGGCCGTCCTGACCATCGGGCTCGCATGGCACGGCCTTTCGGTCGTGCGCAACAAGTCGGCACACAGCGGGAACCGGCACTGGTTCAATGTTTCTCTGCAGGTCCTGACGATCGTCGCGGCCCTGAACTGCGCCGTGCAGGGCTTCATCATCGGGCAGTATCTGATGGTCGGCGTGGCGACGGCAGGTCTGGCGTCGGCCGTCATCTATCTGCATTTCATATTCAGGGATCATCCGCCGCGGATGGAGTTCCTGATGCAGCATTTCCAGGCGTCGCTGGGGGCCGGCATCTCGGTCTATACGGCGTTCCTTGCGTTTGGAGCCGTCCGACTCTTTCCGCACCATGCCTTCAATCCGGCGATGTGGGCGGTACCGACGATCGTGGGCGTCGGCCTGATGATCTACTGGCGGCTGAAACACACGAACGCCTGGGCCAAACGTGGTCTGCCAGCCGGCAAGGCGTCGTCGTCAGGCGATCTGGCCTGATCCATCCGGGCCCGGACGCTGCGGCTTGCCGTTCACGGCCTGGTCCTGACGAAAAGTGTGCTCAGGCACCGGTCGTTAGGCCTTGAGGGCATAAAGGGGGGAAAGGTCGCGTTGACACCCGTGGTCGGGGTTCCCTAAAGCCTGTGCGCGCGCTCCCACGCCAGACTTCTTCGAAGATTTGAGAAATATTCGCATGTCGAATGCCAAGGACTCGTCTGCCGTGACCACCGGTCACGTCATGCAGCCGAACGGTCGCCCCCGCCCCATGTCGCCCCATCTTCAGGTCTGGCGCTGGCATGTCACCATGCTGGCCTCGATCCTTACCCGCGTGACCGGTAGTGCCCTGTATGTCGGTGCGATTCTGGTCGTCGCCTGGATCGCGGCCCTGGCCAGCGGGGCCGAGGCCTATGCCACCTTCGTCGGCCTGGCCGGGTCGCCGCTGGGCCTGCTCGTCTGGTTCGGCTTCACCGTTTCCCTGCTCTATCATTTCGCGGCCGGTGTCCGGCATCTGATCTGGGATGCCGGAGCGGCCCTGACTCCCAAGGCGGCAGACGGCCTGTCGTGGGGCTCGATCGCATTCGGTGTCGTCGCCTCCCTGGCCTTCTGGGCCTATCTGTTTGCCGCCGGGAGGGTCTCGCTGTGAGCCGCACCACCAGTCAGTACCGCAACGGCGTCAAGGTCTCCGAGAATCACGGCGCAGGCGAATGGAAGGCCGAGCGTCTTTCGGCCCTGATCCTGGTCCCGCTGACCCTTTGGGGGCTGTGGGCCGCAGCGACGCTGTCCGGCGGGGGCTATGACGGTGCGCTGGCCTGGTTCCGCAGCCCGGTGAACGCCGCCCTGCTGGCCGTCACCCTAGTTGCGACGCTTTGGCATATGCAGATGGGCGTGAAAGTCATCGTGGAGGACTATATCCACAAGGCGGGGACGTTGAAGCTGCTGCTTGGTCTCAACACCCTGATCTGCCTTTTGCTGGCGCTTGCCAGCGTGTTCTTTATCGCCCGACTGGCGCTGGGCTCAGCCCCGCTGCCGGCCGGTCTCGGAGCCTGAACCTTGGCCAGCTATGAATTCGTCGATCACGAATACGATGTTGTCGTCGTCGGAGCCGGGGGATCGGGTCTGCGGGCCGCGCTCGGAGCAGCGCAGCAGGGCCTGAAGGTCGCCTGCGTCTCCAAGGTTTTCCCGACCCGCTCGCACACCGTGGCGGCCCAGGGCGGCATCTCCGCCTCGCTTGGCAACATGGGGGAGGATTCCTGGAAATGGCACATGTACGACACCGTCAAGGGGTCGGACTGGCTGGGCGACCAGGACGCCATCGAATATCTGGTCCGCGAGGCCCCCAAGGCCGTCTACGAGCTGGAACACTGGGGTGTGCCCTTCTCGCGCACCGACGACGGCAAGATCTACCAGCGCGCCTTCGGCGGCATGACCAAGAACTATGGCGAGGGCCCGGTGCAGCGCACCTGTGCTGCCGCCGATCGAACCGGCCACGCCATCCTTCACACCCTGTATGGCCAGTCGGTGCGCCGCGAGGTCGAGTTCTTCATCGAGTATTTCGCCCTCGACCTGATCATGCAGGACGGCACCTGCACGGGCGTCACCGCCTGGAAGCTGGACGACGGCACCATGCACCGGTTCCGCGCCAAGCTGGTGATCCTGGCCACCGGCGGCTACGGCCGCGCCTATTTCTCGGCCACCAGCGCCCACACCTGCACCGGTGACGGCAATGCCATGGTCCTGCGCGCCGGCCTGCCGCTGCAGGACATGGAGTTCGTCCAGTTCCACCCGACCGGCATCTATGGCGCCGGCTGCCTGATCACCGAAGGCGCGCGGGGCGAGGGCGGTTATCTGACCAACTCCGAGGGCGAGCGGTTCATGGAGCGCTATGCGCCCTCGGCCAAGGACCTCGCCAGCCGCGACGTCGTCAGCCGGTCCATGACCATCGAGATCCGCGAAGGCCGCGGGGTCGGTCCGAACAAGGACCACATCTATCTGCACCTCGACCACCTGGATCCCAAGGTGTTGCACCAGCGCCTGCCGGGCATCTCGGAATCGGCCAAGATCTTTGCCGGCGTCGATGTGACCAAGGCCCCGATCCCGGTCCTGCCGACCGTTCACTACAACATGGGTGGCATCCCGACGAACTATCACGGCGAGGTCCTGACCAAGGTCGGCGACAATGCCGACACCGTCGTGCCCGGCCTGATGGCCGTGGGCGAGGCGGCCTGTGTGTCCGTGCACGGCGCCAACCGTCTGGGTTCGAACTCCCTGACCGATCTGGTCGTGTTCGGTCGCGCTGCCGGCCTGCGCGCCGGCGAGGTCGTGGACAAGGCCGCCAAGGTGCCTGACGCCCCGGCCCATTCGACCGACCGTCACATGGCGCGTTTCGACCGCTTCCGTCATGCCAATGGCGACACCCCGACCGCAAAGCTGCGTCTCGAGATGCAGCGGGCCATGCAGTCCGACGCGGCCGTGTTCCGCACGGGCGAGACCCTGGACCAGGGCGTCGCCAAGCTGCGCGACATCCATGCGCGCGGCCAGGACATCCGCACCACCGATCGCGGCCTGATCTGGAACACCGATCTCGTCGAGACGCTGGAGTACGACAACCTGATCGATCAGGCCCTGGTCACGATCGAGAGCGCCGCCAACCGTCAGGAAAGCCGAGGAGCCCACGCCCGCGAGGACTTCCCCGACCGCGACGACGAGAACTGGATGAAGCACACGCTGGCCTGGAAGACCCAGGGCGACGGCGTGCTGATCGATTACCGCCCCGTGCACGAGTACACGATGTCCACCGACATCGAGTACATCAAGCCCAAGGCACGGGTTTACTGAGGTCCGACGATGGTTGAACTCACTCTCCCCCGCCAGTCCAAGCCGACCAAGGGCCGCGTCCACAAGGCGGCTCCGGGCTCGAAGGACGTCAAGACCTACAAGGTCTATCGCTATGATCCCGAGGTGGATGCCAATCCGCGCTGGGACACGTTCGAGGTGCCGACCGCCAATCACGGTCCGATGCTTCTGGACGCCCTGATCTACATCAAGAACGAGATCGACCCGACCCTAGCCTTCCGCCGGTCCTGTCGCGAGGGCATCTGCGGGTCCTGTTCGATGAACATCGACGGCCGCAACACCCTGGCCTGCACCAAGGGCTGGGACGAGTGCTCGGGCGACAACATCTCGATCGCGCCCCTGCCGCACCAGGCCGTGGTCAAGGATCTGGTGACCGACCTCACGCTGTTCTACGCCCAGTACGACTCGATCAAGCCCTACCTCCAGTCCGACGACGTCGATCCGACGACCGAACGTCTGCAGACGCCGGAAGACCGGGCCAAGCTGGACGGGCTGTACGAGTGCATTCTGTGCGCCTGCTGCTCGACGTCCTGCCCGAGCTACTGGTGGAACCAGACCGAGTACCTGGGCCCCGCAGCCCTGCTGCAATCCTACCGCTGGATCGCCGACAGCCGTGACGACAAGACCAATGAGCGGCTCGATGATCTCGAGGACCCGTTCAAGCTCTATCGCTGCCACACGATCATGAACTGCGCCCAGGTCTGTCCCAAGGGGCTGAACCCGGCCAAGGCCATTGCCGAGACCAAGAAGCTGATGGTCAATCGTCCGGCAGACCGCGTGAAGCAGCCCGCCTGATCATGGCCAAGGTCACCTACATCGAGCACGATGGCAAAGAGCATACGGTGGACGTGAAGCCGGGCCTGTCCGTCATGGAAGGCGCGATCCGGAACAACGTCCCGGGCATCGACGCGGACTGCGGCGGGGCCTGTGCCTGCGCGACCTGCCACGTCTATGTCGATCCCGACTGGGTCGCCGTGGCGGGCAAACCGTCGGCGATGGAAGAGTCGATGCTCGATTTCGCCGAAACGGTGGAGCCGAACTCGCGCCTGTCCTGCCAGATCCGGGTCAGCGATGCGCTGGACGGCCTGATCGTTCGCCTGCCGCAAAGCCAGCACTGACGCCCGTCGGCGTCACGCCATCCCGTACCCCTGATCCGACATCCAGGCCCGACGCTCGACGTCGGCCCTCAGAAGTTCGGCCGCCTGTTCGTCGCCAACCCCGGCCTGGGCCAGTCGCTCCATGGCACGGTACATCCGTTCGCCTGATCCGATCAGGCTGATGGGGTCGGACAGGGCCTCGTCCTGTCGGGCCAGATCGGCATCCAGGGCGCTGAGGAAGTCAGCCAGTGCGCGGTCATTCATGTCATGTGTCTCCATCGGGCTGCCGACCCGCGTGCAGCCTATGACGGCGAGAACAAAAACGGAACACAGCTGTCTTCGAAACCCGTGGACAAGTGAGCCTGGGCCCGGACGGCCGCCGCGATGCCAGGACGCCGGCCGCAGCGATCAGGCGGGTCGCCTCCACGAGTATCCGACCGCGGGGCCCGACGGCCCTGACGCCACCAGGATCGGTAATCTCTTCAAGGTAGGCACCCTGAAGAAATCTGCAGAATGTTGACGCAGGATAATGCCGGTCGACGGAAGATGGCGGATTGTGGCTCGGCGGCAGGAGGGGGTGATGACCAGCTACGAGTTCCTGATCGATGGCCTTGATCGCCATCGGACGATCGAGGAGGTTGCGGCCCGCGATGACGACGAGGCGCGTTCGCTGGCAGAACTTCGTTTGCTCCTGAGTGGCGATTTTTCCTCGATCGCCGTCCGCAAAGGCGGCAAGGCGCGCTTCGAACTGCATCGCGACAGACCGCATGGGGGTCGGGTCTCGCTGGATCCCGGACTGCAGCCTCCCGGGGCTGCCCCCTCAGGCTGACAGGCCGCTCTGAAACATCGCGCGATCGCGGCAATCACACATGGTCTTGATGGAACCGGATGACGGCTGCGTCATTCGTCGATCAGTACCCGGAGTGAGCGCATGGACTGTTACTTCTGCATCGTGAACCTGCCCGGCAAGATGGGGGCCGATGTCTGTGTGCTCGCAGCGGCCGACGACGTTTCAGCCATGACAGCAATGGCAGACCGGGCGCTCTACTGGGTCGGCTACGAGACGATCTTCCTCTATTATGGCGAGCGCTTTGTCGGCAGTCTTGCCGACGGGAACAAGGGCTTCCCCAGTGCCTGGCCCGAGCGAAAACCGGTTCGCGCCACCCGAGCGCCAGGTTCACAAAGGAGCGCCAGGTTTCGTCAATCTGCGGCTTCGGAAACAGTCGTCCGCAAGGCTGGCTGATACAGGCGAGGCGGCTATCTTCAAACCTACACAAGCGCTCGCCGCCCGTAGCGGCCAGACGCTGGAATGAAGGAAAGGAATGGTGGACGCGACAGGGATTGAACCTGTGACCCCCTCGATGTCAACGAGGTGCTCTCCCGCTGAGCTACGCATCCGCCAAGACGGTTCCGGGAACGCCCCGGAACGGGAAGGAGCGGTCTATACCCCGCACCTCTGGCCAATCGCAAGGCCCTTTTCGGACGAAGTTGGGGCGATGGCCCCGAACCCGTCCTTCAGGCCGCGATCATCCGGTCGACTTCATTGACCAGGTCGCGCAGGTGAACGGGCTTGGACAGCACCTTGGCCTGCGGGCTGGCCTGGGCAGCAGACAGGGCGACGGCGGCAAAGCCGGTGATGAACATGATGCGCAGGCCAGGCTGGCGGGCGGCAGCCACGCGAGCCACCTCGATCCCGTCGGCGCCCGGCATGACGATGTCGGTCAGCAGCAGGTCATAGGGACCGTGCTCCAGGGCGTCGATGGCGTCGTCCCCGTTCTCGCAATCGATGACCTGATGCCCGGCCCGCTCCAGCGCCCGCGTGAGAAATCCGCGCAGCGATGCGTCGTCTTCAGCCAGAAGTATGCGTGCCATGGCGTGGGTCGTCTCCGGAATCGAGCGTCACGCTAGGTCCGGAACGGTAAACCAGCCATGAAAATCACCGTATGGGCGAAGCCGTCGCTGTGGATGGACCGGCAAATCGCGGTATGGCCGGAGCAATGATGTCGTCCGCTCCCGATCCGGTGACCCCCTTCGACCTGACCCTGCCTGCCGGCGAGGCGGGAGCCCTGGTGTTCGCCTCGCCCCACTCGGGTGCGCTGCTGCCGGACGATTTCGGGCCGGTCGCAGGCCTGGCGCCGACCAGTCTGCGCAGTGCCGAGGATGCCCTGGTGGACCGGCTCATCTCATCGGCTCCGGATGTGGGCATCCCGGTCATCGCCGGGCGAATTTCCCGCGCCTATCTGGATCTGAACCGGGCACCGGACGAACTGGATCCTGCCCTGATCGAGGACTGCCCGGGGGTGGGCCCTGGCAGTGCCAAGGTCCAGGCGGGTTTCGGCGTTATCGCCCGACGGGCGGGGGATGGGGCGGCGCTTTATGATCGCCGCCTTACCCTGGAGGAGGCGAAGGGGCGGGTGGCGCGTGTCCATGAGCCCTACCATGCGGCGCTTGCCGAGAGGATGGAGGCGGCGCGCGCATCCCGCGGCGTGGCGATCCTGATGGACTGGCACTCGATGCCGTCGCGCGCCGCCGGCGGCCAGGGACGCGGCAGGGGTGGGCGATCCTCGCGCAGTGTCGATGTGGTGATTGGCGACCGGCATGGCTCATCCTGTTCCGCCCGGGTGACGCGGCGACTGCGCGCTCTGTTCGAAGGTCTCGGCTGGATCGTGGGCCTGAACCAGCCTTATGCGGGGGGGTACTCGACGCAGATCTGGGGACGGCCCGAAGCCGGGTTCCAGGCGATCCAGATCGAGCTGAACCGCGCGCTCTATTTCGACGAGCTGCGTCTGGAGCCGTCGGCGGACTATGACCGGACCCGGACGGCGCTGGGTCGGATCATCGCCAGCCTCGCGGCCGACGACTGGCGTCTCTGACCTGTCTTCAGGCAAAAAAAGAGCCGCGCCCGAGGGCGCGGCTTTAAAAGTCTATAGGGAGGAAACGCCCAGGAAGGGCAAGACGCCCGGAGGCGTCACAGGAAAACTAGGTTGCGATGCACAATGCGTCAAGATGGGATTTCATAATCGTCATCACGGCTGGTTACGATGTTTTCTGCCCATTCCGACAGCATGCAGACGTTTTCAGTGCATGATCTTGCCGCATTTCCCTTCGCGCGGAAATATTGCAGTTGCGAACCCGCCATTTACGGCGTCGTGTTCGCATCCAGCAGGCGTTTTGCGGTCCGGATCGCCCGCGCGGCCGGAGATCCTGCCTGACGCCAGACCAGCAGGGAAAAGGCCGAAGCGACGCCCAGCGCCAGCCACAGGGGACCGAAAAGCCAGGCGGCTGCCGCCAATGCGAAATAATAGCCCCGCACCCCCTGACTGAAGGCGCTGAGGGCGGGATTCAGGACGTCTGCGGTGGCCTTGCCGAAGGCGACCTTGTCGTGCTCGGTATGCACTTCGGGCGCTGCGCCGATCAGAGCCAGGGCATAGTTCATCTGACGGATGGACCAGATGAAATCCAGCAGCCCGCGCGCCAGACACACCAGAACGAGGGCCAGTTTGGCCTCCAGCAACTGGATCGGCACGTCCTCCGCCCCGACGGATGCAAACCCTTCCAGGGCACCCTGACCGCCGAACAGAATCCCGCCCACCGCCGCGATCAGCAGCAGGTTGGACGATGCGAAGAAGGAGCCGGAGTTGATCGAATGCCCCAGCAACTGGCTGTCCAGCAGGCGCATCTCCCGGTGTGTCATGGCCGTCATCCAGGCCTGACGGACGGTGAGCATGTCGTCGTTGAGCGAGCCTGACCCGCGCGCCAGCAGCTTCAGCAGCGGCCCATAGCCCAGCCAGCAGATAAAGAAGAGTACGAGCGCCGCCCAATCCAGCCAGGTCATCGTCGGTCTTGCGTCCTCGGTTCGCTTCGCACCCGCACAAGATAGGGCACCTCGGTGACAGATGCGACAGACCCGGCGCTTCCTCTTCCGTGCGCTTGCGTTATGTGTGCGCCATGGCCCCCAATGATACTCCCGCCGAGATCTTCAAGCGCGCGCTGGCGCATGCGGCCCGGGCCCTGGCCGAGCAGTCGGAGCTCGAGGTCGTGTTCGGTTCGGATGGGCCGCGCCTGTCGAACCATCAGCTGACCCTGCCCCATCCGCCGCGCGATCCGTCGGGTCCCGAGAGCGCGGCCCTGCGGGGTCAGGCCGACCGGCTGGCGTTGAGGCTGGCCAATCACGACGCGGGTCTGCATGCCCGGCTCAGGCCGGCCGATACCCGCGCTGCCGACGTCTTCGAAGCGGTGGAGCAGGCCCGGGTCGAGGCCTATGGCTCCCAGTCGCTGGCCGGCGTGCGGGCCAACATGAATGCCGCCCTCGTCAACCGGCTCGAGAAGATGGGGGCGCTCCGGGCCGAGGCCGAGCGCGTCCCCGTGGCCGAGGCCGTCGCCCTTCTGGTGCGCGAGCGCGTCACCGGAGAAGCTTCGCCCCAAGGCGTCCGGGCCATGCTGGACCTTGTCCGAGCCGGGCTGGAGGGCCGCGCCGGGTCAGAACTCGACCGGCTGGCCCTGACGGCGAACGATCAGGACGCCTTCGGTCGCGCCATGAAGGATGTGCTGGTCGCCCTGGACATGGATCCCGGCGACGGGCGAGGCGAGGACTCCTCCGACGACGCGGGCGAGGACGAACCCGATCCGCAGAAGCCCGAACCCTCCGACGAACAGGAGCAGGACGAGGAGGACGAGGGCGGCGGCGAGGGCGGCCAGTCGATGGACGGCTCGTCCGAAGATCCCGACGCCGATCAGGAACGCGACAGCCGTTCCGAGGGCACCCCGACCGAGATGGACGGCGACGCCTCCGACGACGGGCCGGAAATGAACGAAGGTGCCCTGCCAAACCGGCAGGCGAACGCTGATGACGGACGCGATGCGTCGGCCTATCGCGTTTTCACGACCGCCTATGATGAGGTTGTCGACGCCGCCGACCTTTGCGACCCCAGCGAACTGGAGCGGCTCCGCGCCCTGCTGGACCAGCAGCTGACCATTTTGTCGTCCGTCGTGGCGCGGCTGGCCAACAAGCTGCAGCGCCGCCTGATGGCGCAACAGAACCGGTCCTGGTCGTTCGATCTGGAGGAGGGGGTGCTCGACACCGCCCGCCTGACCCGTGTGATTACCGATCCGACCAGCCCGCTCAGCTTCAAGGCCGAGAGCGAGAGCCCCTTCCGCGACACGGTCGTCACCCTGCTGCTGGACAATTCCGGCTCCATGAGGGGGCGGCCGATCATGGTGGCGGCGGTCTGTGCCGACATCCTGGCCCGGACGCTGGAGCGGTGCGGGGTCAAGGTCGAGATCCTGGGCTTCACCACCCGCGCCTGGAAGGGTGGCCAGGCGCGCGAGGCCTGGATCAGCGCCGGCAAGCCGTCCATGCCGGGCCGGCTGAACGACCTGCGCCACATCATCTACAAGGCGGCCGACTCGCCCTGGCGTCGGTCGCGCAAGAACCTGGGCCTGATGATGCGCGAGGGCCTGCTGAAGGAGAACATCGACGGCGAGGCCCTGACCTGGGCGCATGACCGGCTGCTGGCCCGGCCCGAGGCCCGGCAGATCCTGATGGTCATCTCGGACGGATCACCGGTCGACGACTCGACCCAGTCGGCCAATGCCGCCCTGTATCTGGACAAGCACCTGCGTCAGGTGATCGAGCGGATCGAGACCCAGAGCCCGGTCGAACTGGTGGCTATCGGCATCGGCCACGACGTCACCCGCTGGTACCGGCGCGCTGTCACCATCGTCGATGTCGAGCAGCTCGGCGGCGTCATGATCGAGAACCTGGCCCAGCTGTTCGAGGCTGCCCCCAAGACCGTCGCCACCGGCAAGGCCCGGCCGGGTGGCCGCATGCGGCGGGCCGCATGATGCCGGTCCCGTGATGCGGGCCATGGCGCGCCTCGGTCTGGTGTCCGCCCTGCTGCTGGCGGCCGCCTGCGCCGGGATCGACACCAGCCGACCGCTGGACAGTGACACGGGCGACCGTCCGGTCCGGATCGAGGCGCGAGCCACGCCTCTGGGGCCGGTCGGGGCGACCCTGGCCGAGGGCGTCACCTATGCCGGTGGCCTGACCCTGCGAGGCCCTGAGTTGCACGGCCTGTCCGACCTGAAGGTCGTGGACGATACGGCCTGGACTGTCAGCGACTTTGGCACCCTGATCCGGATGCGACTGGTCACTGACCCCGCGGATCGGCTCAGCGGGATTGCGGGCGCAACATTGCGCCCGCTGATCGATCCGGACGGTGCTGTCCTGTCACCCAAGCCGAGGGCGGATGCCGAGGGGATCGCCATCCTCGACGACGGATCCGTCCTTGTCAGCTTCGAGCGCGATCACCGCATCTGGAACTATGGCCGCGGGGCCACGGCGCGACCTGTCCCCGTTTCCCACCCCGCAGTCATCTTTCCGGACAATGGCGGGATGGAGGGGCTGGCCTCGGCCGGGAACGACGGCTGGCTGGTCCTGGGCGAGGAGTCCGGGGGGTGGGTCTGCCGCGGTGCGGGCTGCGCGGCGCTGCCCGCCTATCCCGCGATCGGAGCCGACGGCTTTCGCGTGACCGGGGCCGATCGCGATCCGTCCGGGGGCTGGTTCATCGTCGAGCGCAGCTTTTCGCCCCCGCTGGACATGCGCGCTCGGGTCCGTCGGCTGTCGGAGGACGGCACCCTTGGGCCCGTCCTCATTACGCTTCGCCCACCCGCCTCCGTCGACAACATGGAGGGGATCGCCGCCGTCGCGACGGCGAAGGGCACGCGGCTTTATCTGCTGAGTGACGACAACGACAATCCGCTGCAGCGGACCCTGCTGCTGGCGTTCGATCTGGCGCGCTGACTAGTTGCCGTCCGGAAGCCGGGAGCCCTGCATCCGCCGCAGTCTTTCCTGGCTCTCTGTCCGCTCGCGAACCTCTGTTGCGGCCGTGCGGCAGACGCGGCGCGAGAAATTGGATCCGGTCACCCGCTCCATCCGGCAGACCCGGGTGGTGCTGGAATCCGTGGTGCTGACGGCGGTCCGCGGTGGACTGACGGAGCGGTTCTCCATGACTGTGACCTGCTGAGACAGCAGAACCGCCGCTACGGCGCCGACGATAGTCACGGACATGCTGAACCCCCGATCCAAGATCGGAGAACAATGCACTCCCGGGGTCAGGTTGCAACCCCGTGTCGGGCCTTCAGACCCGTTCGGACACCTTGATCGCCACCCGGCACCCGACCTTGATCACTGCGGACAGCAGCCGATAGGCCGGAGCCTCGCGGCTGCCGTGTTCGATGGCGTGATCGTGGTGTTCCAGTTCCTCGTCACGGAACTGGGTCAGCTCGGCCGCCAAGGCCGGCTCGCGGTCGGCCAGTTCGACGATCTGGTCGGCGTAATGTTTCTCGATGACGCTTTCGACCGCCTCGGTGCAGGCATGGGCGGCCTTCTCGCCCATCAGGGCCGTGCCCACCCCCAGCCCGACCGCTGCGATATGCCAGAGCGGCAGAAGGGCCGTCGGCCGGACGCGGTGTTCGTTCAGCAGGGCATCGAACCGCGCCTTGTGGACGGCCTCATGCCCCTGCATCTCGGTCAGGTCCCGGGTCAGACTTTCCTTGCCGCGCAGGCCCTCGAAGACGGCACGCTGGGCCTTGTAGATCTGGACGGCCCCGTACTCGCCCGCGTGATCGACGCGCAGGATTTCAGCCAGCCGCGCCCGCCCGGCGCCGCGCCCGGGACGGGGCAGGGGAATGTCGCGGGAGGGATTGTCGGCAAACGTCATCTTGGCCACTCGAACTCAGCGCCCCGGGGCCCGGGCATCCTTCGGGCGCTTGGAGGCAAACAGGCTGAACCCGGCCAGGGACGCCGCGATCAGCGTGTTCCATCCTGCCATGGACAGGCCGAGGAAGGACCACGTCACCGCGTCGCAGCCGACGAAGGTGATCGGCGCCGACGTCCCGAGAGCAAAGGCCGTCAGCCCGTCGAGGCTGAGGGCTCCACCAGCGGCCGAACAGGTCGCGGGCAGGTCCCACCATTTCAGTTCGCCCCCGGCGTGGAAGCCCGCGGTGATCGCACCCGTCGTGAAGACCGCAAACAGCAGGAAGGAGGCGATGCGGGGCGTGCCCCGGCTGGCCCGGCTGACGATGGCCCAGCCTGTCGCGACCGCCGCCACGGCCACGGCCGCCCAGTAGGTCTCGCGCTGCTTGAGGCACAGATTACAGGGTTCCAGCCCCGCAAAGCGCTCGAACGCGTGCGCAGCGCCCAGCATGGCGAGCGACAGGGCCAGCGCAAACGCCGTCCACCAGCGGGTCAGGAGCACAAAGGCAGATCTCATCGTGTCTGTTTAGACGGGACCGGGCACGGCGTCGATTGCGCCTGACGCCCCATCGTCTATGACGCCGCCCATGACCTTGCCCCTGACCGAGATGCCGCGGGATCAGCACAGCGACGACGATCGCCAGGATCTGGCGCGCCTGCTGCGTCGCCTTGCCGACGATGGGGCCGGGACGGGGCTGACCGTGGCCGAGATCCGCGACCGGCTGGACGAACGCGCCTATGGGCTGCTGGTCCTGATCCTGGCCATCCCCTGCCTGGTCCCGGGCCTGTATGGCGTGCCCCAGGTCGTCGGCCTGGCCATACTGATCCTCGCCTTCCAGCTTCTCCTCGGGCGCGAAGAGCCCTGGCTTCCGCGCTGGTTCCTGAACCTGCGGGCTCGCGCTGCCTGGCTCGAGGGGATGGCCGATTTCACAGAGAAGCGGCTGGGCTGGCTGGAACGGCTGTCGCGGCCGCGGCTGAAGGCATTTTCCGTGGGCCCGGGCGAGCGGTTTGCAGCGATCTTCATGATCCTGGCCACGGTCACCATCGTCCTGCCGATGACCAACACGATCCCGTCCGTGGCCCTGTCGCTGCTGGCAGTGGGGCTGATCCAGAGGGACGGGCTGTTCGTCCTGGCCGGCGCTGCCGTGGCCACCGGGTGGGTCGGTCTGCTGTCGGCCGTCGGGGTGGGGCTTCTGCTCGGGGCCGACTGGGCGCTGCGGCTGATGCCGGGGATGTGATCGCCATTTACGGCTTGTGGCGACGGGGCGGCCCTGAACCCGCATCCTGCGCCTTGGCTTGAGGGCCCCGGCCCACTAGGTTCCGCCGCAATCGGGCCGGCACAGGTCCACCCATCTCCAGGAGACGCCCGCATGACGGACGCGACCACGCACGACAACCCCCTCGGCGTCGACGGCTTCGAATTCGTCGAGTTCACCGGCCCCGACACCCCGGCCATGATCGCCCAGCTCGAGACCATGGGCTTTGTCCAGACGCACAGGAACCCGGCCAACGGCGTGGTCCGGCTGAAGCAGGGCGACATCTCCTTTCTCGTGCACACGGCTCCCGCCGGCCATGCGGGCGAGTTCGCCCGGGATCATGGCCCTTCCGCCAATGGCATGGCCTTCCGCGTCGCCGACGCCAAGGCCGCCTACGAGAGTGCGCTCGAACGCGGTGCCCATTCGGCGGAAATGCATGATGGAGGCGCGCTCGGTCAGGGGGCCTATGTGCTGCGCGGCATCGGCGGCTCGCTGCTGTACCTGATCGATGCCTATGGCGAGGGCGGCTCGCTGTACGAGGGCTGGGACGAGATCGAGGGCTGGGAAGAGGCCGAGCGCCGCAACACCGTTGGCCTGCACATGCTCGACCATCTGACCCACAATGTGCGGCGCGGCCAGATGCGCACATGGTCCGGCTTCTATGGCGAGGTCTTCGCCTTCGAGGAGCAGAAGTATTTCGATATCAAGGGCAAGGCGACCGGCCTGTTCTCCCAGGCGATGATCGCCCCCGACCGCGCCATCCGCATTCCGCTGAACGAGAGCCAGGACGATTCCTCCCAGATCGAGGAATTCCTGCGCCGCTACAACGGCGAGGGCATCCAGCACATCGCCCTGGCCACCGACAACATCTTCGAGACGGTGGAGGAGCTGAAGCGCCGGGGCGTGCCCTTCCAGGATACGATCGAGACCTATTTCGAACTGATCGACAAACGCTTGCCCAACCACGGCGAGGACGTGGCCCGGATGCGCAAGAACCGCATCCTGATCGATGGCTCTGACGACGACGGCCTGCTGCTGCAGATCTTCACCCAGGACATGTTCGGCCCGATCTTCTTCGAGATCATCCAGCGCAAGGGCAACCAGGCGTTCGGCGAGGGCAATTTCCAGGCCCTGTTCGACTCGATCGAGCTGGACCAGATCCGCCGCGGGGTCATCAAGGTCGATGCCTGACCGGTTTCTGCATCATCTGCCCTGGCTCGGTCCGCTGCTGGCGGCCGGGGTCGGGGCAGGGGTGGGGCGATACGGTCTGGGAGGGGATTTCTGGACCGTCCTGATCGCCGCCCTGGTCGGCGGCTTCCTGCCGGTGATCGGCCTGTCGCTCTGGCGTCGCTTCGGACGCTAGGCGGCGGCCTGCCGGTTCAGCTCGGCCGCCTGTTGCCCGGCCCAGGGGATCAGGGTCGAACGGGGCCAGGCCAGCAGCCAGGAGTGCGGTGTGTAGGCACCGCTTTCGATCAGGCCCCGCCGGGTCGGGGAGGTCGCCCCGCTGCGCTGTGAATGGATCTCGCCCGGGCCCTGATGGATCATGAAGGCTCCGCCCTTCAGCGGGTTGAGTCTCAGATAGTTCAGGCGGGGGCTGATGGTCTCGAGCTGCGGATCATAGAACCAGCTGGCCCCCATCGTGCCGGCGAGCTCTGGCCGCGTCCGGCAGATCGCGGCCGACGTCATCCATGTGCGGTCCCAGCCCGCCTCGTTGAAGTCCTGGGTGTGGCGGCTTTCGGTGTGGTTCTGCAGCCAGATGCGCCGCCAGCCCTGGGCCTTCAGATAGGCAAGGACCGCACCCCATCCATGACCGTCCAGAGCGCTGCGCAACACCTCCCGCGGCCCCACCCGTGACGACAGATCGAGAATCTGGGATCGGGCACCCGGAACGCTGAGCACCAGGACCAGCCTGACGTCCTTGGCCCAGTGATCACGGTCATAGCCGCCTTCGGAGGCGATCAGGAATTCCGACAGACGGTCCAGCCACCAGGGGTACAGCTCCGTCACCTCGACCGGCAGGTTTTCCGCCGCGACCCGTTCGGGCATTTCCAGCGCCCAGGTCGCGATCAGGGCGCGGCGCATGTCGTCGGTCGCATCGGACCCCAGGGCGGCATCCGCCGCATGGGCCGGCAGCTCGAAATTCCAGTGGTGCGCTGCAGCTCGTGCGGGGTCCAGGGCCTCGACCGAGGCCGCGTCGACCCGATCCCGATCGACGTCGTTCAGCCGGTTCCGGATGGCCTGAAAGGCCTCGATGTGGGCATGGGTCAGGAAGTCCATGGCCGTCACCCTGGCGGAAACCCGTTGGCGTAGCGTTAAGCCGCGGCTTCGACGGATGACGACGCCAGCGGCGCGCGCTAAGACCCGGTCAGATCCACGGAGTGACCGACCATGAGCGCCAACGCCCGCCTTGCCGATCTCGGCATCGTCCTGCCCGAACCCGCCAAGGCCGTGGCCAACTATGTCGGCTTTGTCCGCACCGGCAATCTGCTGCACATCTCGGGTCAGCTGTCGAACGACGCTTCTGGGGGGCTGAAGGGCACGGTCGGCGTGGATGTCACCCAGGAACAGGCCGTCGAAGGGGCCCGCCTGTGCGGCATCAACCTGCTGGCCCAGATGGCCGCCGCTCTGGACGGGGATCTGGACCGCGTGGTCCGCGTGGTCAAACTGGGGGGCTTCGTCCAGGCCGGACCGGAATTCACGGCCGTTCCGGCGGTCATCAACGGCTGTTCGGACCTGATGGTCAAGGTCTTCGGCGACGCCGGGCGTCACGCGCGTGCGGCCGTGGGTGTCTACAAGCTGCCGCTCGGTTTCGCCGTCGAGGTCGATGCCGTCGTCGAGGTGAAGTGACCCTGAAAACCCTGCTTCCTCCGGTGAAAACCTGGCCTCGCGCGGACCACCGGGCGTGAGTCTGGAGATCCGCGTCCACGACCGGATCGCGGCCATCGGACAGCCAGCCTGGGACGCCTGCGCCCTGCCCACCGGCGACCCCTTCGTCTGCTACGACTTCCTGCATGCCTGCGAGGCCTCCGGCAGCGCCACCCCGCGTCAGGGCTGGGGTCCGCGGCATCTGTCGCTGCACGATCCCGACGGGTCCGTGATCGGTGTCATGCCGCTGTATCTGAAGTCCCACAGCCAGGGGGAATATGTCTTCGACCACAATTGGGCCGACGCCTGGCAGCGGGCCGGAGGGCAGTATTATCCGAAATTGCTCGGGGCCGTGCCCTTCACCCCCGCCACGGGTCCTCGCTTCCTTGCCCATTCCTCCGCCGAGGCCGGGATGGTTCGCGAGGCCCTGATCCAGGGGGCCGTGCAGCTTTGCGACCATCAGGGGGCCTCATCCCTCCACGTCAATTTTCCGACCCAGGAGGAATGGCGCGACATGACCGAGGCTGGCCTGCTGCCGCGTCTGGACATGCAGTTCATCTGGCCCAATCGCGACTACAAAACCTTCGACGATTTTCTGGCCGTGCTGTCGTCCAACCGTCGCAAGACCATCCGCCGCGAGCGCCGGGACGCACAGGCGGGCCTGGACATCCGGGTCCTGACGGGCAGCGAGATCGAGGAGACCCACTGGGACGCCTTCTTCGCCTTCTATATCGACACCGGCAGCCGCAAATGGGGGCGGCCCTATCTGACGCGGGACTTCTTCAGCCGGATCGGTGCGACCATGGCCGACCGGATCGCCCTGGTCATGGCCTTCCGTGACGGGGTGCCGATCGCCGGCGCCCTGAACTTGATCGGCCGCGATGCCCTGTACGGGCGACAGTGGGGCACGCTGGACGATGTTCCCTTCCTGCATTTCGAGCTCTGCTACTATCAGGCCATCGAATTCGCCATTTCGCGCGGCCTGTCCCGCGTCGAGGCCGGGGCCCAGGGCGAGCACAAGATCGCGCGGGGCTATCTGCCGACCCCCGTCTACTCCGCCCACTACATCGCCCCGAAAGGCCTGCGTGAGCCGGTCGCCCGCTATCTCGATCAGGAACGCGAGGGCGTGGCAGCGGGGATCGAGGCCATGACCCTGGAATACTCCCCCTATCGCGATCCGCTATGACGCAGCCGAAACCGAAGAGCCCGCGTTAGGGTGCGATTGAAAGGTCCTGAGTGTCCGCTCCCACACCCTACATCCTGTTTCTCGTGGCGCTCGGCCTGATCATCCTGCTGGTGTCGTGGGCTCCGAAGGGACTGAAGACCGTGCCGCTGTCGCTGGCGATGATCTGCGTCGCGCTCGGCGTCGGCGTGTTCAGCCTGGGGTGGCTGAATTTCAATCCGGACCCGCGATCCTACGACACCCTGACCGAGCGGCTGACCGAGCTGGTGGTCATCATCTCGCTGATGGGCGCGGGGCTGAAGCTGGACCGCCCGATCGGCTGGCGCGGCTGGGCCCCGACCTGGCGGCTGCTGGGTATCGCCATGCCGATCACCATTGTCGCCGTCGCCTGGCTCGGGCTGGCCGGGCTGGGCTTCAGCCTGGCCATGGCGATGCTGCTGGGGGCGGCCATGGCACCGACCGATCCGGTGCTGGCGTCCGACGTCCAGACAGGACCGCCGCGCTCGGGCGAGGAGAATGAGGTCCGCTTCGGCCTGACGTCCGAAGCCGGACTAAACGACGCCCTGGCCTTTCCCTTCGTCAATCTGGCGATCCTGGCCGCTGCGGGCGGTGTCACGGCCTTGAGCGGGTTCAAGCTCGCGGATCTGACCACCTGGCTGGCCGTCGACGTGGCCTGGAAGCTGGCGGCCGGCTGCGCCATGGGCTGGGGCATCGGTCGTGCCATGGGCTGGCTCATCTTCGGGGACCGCCTCAAGGGCCTGTCGCGCCATGCCGATGGTCTGGTCGCGGTCGGAGCCACCTTCATCGCCTATGGCCTGACCGAGGTCGTGCACGGCTATGGCTTTCTGGCCGTCTTCGTCTGTGCCCTGACGATCCGGGCCGCTGAGCGCGAGGATGATTTCCACGAGGAGATGCATGACTTCGCCGAACAGATCGAGCGGCTGATCATGATGCTGCTGCTGGTCCTGTTCGGCGGGGCGCTCGCCAATGGCCTGCTGGACAGCCTGACCTGGACCGATGCGCTCATCGGCCTGGCCATCCTGTTCATCGTCCGCCCGCTGGCGGCCATGGTCTCCTTCGTCGGGTCGTCACTGCCCTATCGGGACCGGTTGATGATGGCCTGGCTGGGCATCCGGGGCCTGGGGTCGGTCTATTATGTCGCCTATGGCCTGAACCACGCCGAGTTCGGCAGTTCCGAGCGGCTGTGGGCCATCACGGGCTTCATCGTCCTGGTCTCGATCGTCGTCCACGGCATCACCGCGACGCCCCTGATGCAACTGCTCGACCGGATGGGACGTCGGGCCGGCAAGGCCTAGTCCCGGGCCGCCGCGCTGGCGTCCCGGCGCGCCCGGTAAGGCACACCTTCGTTCCAGTTCGGCCAGCGGTCGCTGTCGGCCACCTCGCGTCCCAGCAGATAGGCGACCGTGCCCTCCTGCGCCGCCGCCGCCATGTCCCAGGCCGGATCGAACTCGTCGGTCCGCTGATGATAGTGCTGGCTGTTGTAGGCCCGGATCATCGCCATGCCGCGCGTGGTCCCGCCCTCGACCAGATCGCTTCCCGCCCGGAAATAGACCGTCGGCACCGCCTGTTCGGCAAAGGTGAAATGGTCGGACCGCCCGTACCAGCCGGCCGCCGGATCATGCTCCGCCTCGATCGACAGACCCTGGCCGGCCGCCACCCGCGCCAGGTCCACTTCCAGCCCCGTCCGGCCCGCCCCGATTAGCTCCAGACTGCGGGTCATCGGCAGGGCCAGATGGGGGTCGAGGTTGAATACCGCCGCCGTGGTCTCCAGTGGCCGCAGGGGGGCGTTGGCATATTCATAGGCGCCCAGCAGCCCGTCTTCCTCGGACGTATAGCCGATGAACAGGACGCTGCGGCGCGGGGCCAGGGCCTTGGCATAGGTCCGGGCAATCTCCAGCAGGGTTGCCGTCCCGATGCCGTTGTCGATGGCCCCGTTGCGAAGGCGGTCGCCGCGATCGTCCGCCGGCCCGATGCCATAGGCATCCCAGTGCGCGCCATAGATGACCGTCTCGTCCGCCCGGTCCGTGCCCGGCTGCAGGGCCACGACATTGCGCGTGACCATAGGCGAGGCGGCAATGCTGAATTCCGTCGACAGGGTCACGCCCGGCACCTCGACCGCCCGGAACGCCTGTTCGCGGGCCGACAGAGCCAGCGCAGGCAGGTCGAACCCGGCCTTGGCGAACAGATCGACCGCCGCCTCCCAGCGGATCGCTCCGCTGGTGTCCACGCCGCGCTCGGGAGCCGGTCCGCGAACGAATTTGGGGTCGGGGTCCGAATTCGCGATCTGCTGCCAGGGCCAGGAGGCCGTCTCGAACTGGTGGATCTGCAGCACGGCCACCGCCCCGCGCGCAAAGGCCGCCCGTTTCTTGGCCCCCAGTCCGCCCTGCGGACTGCGGTTGCGGCCGTTGAACGGACCAACGTCGGAAGCATAGTCCGGGTCGTTCAGCAGGACGACCGCCACCTTGCCGGTCAGGTCCGCGCCCGCGAACTGGTCCCAGCCCAGGTCATCCACGCCAAAGCCAACGAAGACCAGCCCGGCGTCCTCGATCCGCGTCTGTCCGATATGCATCGAGGTGACACTCAGATCGCGCACCAGCTCGAGCGGCTGGATCTCGCCATTCAGCCGGATAGACACGCTGGCATTGTCGCGCTGGTATCGGGTCAGGGCCACGTCCTGGAACCAGCCACCGTTCTGACCGCCCGGCTGCAGGCCCGCTGCCGCGAACTGCTCGACCAGATAGGCCAGCGTCTTTTCCTCGCCGACCTCGCCCGGGCCGCGCCCGGCATAGGCGTCGCCGGACAGGACCTCGACATCGCGCTTGATCGCAGCGGCATCCAGCATCGGGGCTGCCGGGGTCTGGGCCAGGACGGGCCCCGCAACCGACAGGCTGAGCACGGCGGCGGCGGCGAGACGGTGGAAGGCGATCATGGCAGGGTCCTCAAGGCACAGGCCAATCCGTCCCATGTGGCTGCATGGCTGTCCAGCACGACGCGTCATCGCCTTGCCCGCTTGTCTCGACGCACGCCCCCGTCCAGAAAGACCGCCAGACAGGGCCTCGCCGACGAATGCGCCGGCCCCACAGACAGGAGACTGAGACGATGGCCACCGAATCCGCCTGGACCATGCCCAAGGGCGAGCTGATGAAGGGCAAGAAGGGCCTGATCATGGGCGTGGCCAACGCCAACTCCATCGCCTGGGGCATCGCCTCGCAACTGGCCGCCCAGGGGGCCGAGCTGGCCTTCACCTATATGGGCGAGGGGCTGGAGCGCCGGGTGCACCCGCTGGCCGAGAGCGTGGGTGCGAAACTTCTGATCCAGGCCGACGTCACCGACGACGCCTCGATGGACGCCGCCTTCGCCCAGCTGGAAGCCGAGTTCGGCACCATCGACTTCGTCGTCCATTCGGTGGCCTTCGCCAACAAGGACGAGCTGAAGGGTTCGTTCGTCGAGAACACCAGCCGCGACAGCTTCCTGCTGGCCATGAACATCTCGGCCTTCAGCTTCGTGGACGTGGCCAAGCGCGCCTCGCGCCTGATGCCGAACGGCGGGTCGCTGGTCACCATGACCTATCTGGGATCCGAGCGCGCCATCCCGAACTACAACACCATGGGTGTGGCCAAGGCCGCGCTGGAGGCCGCGACCCGCTACATCGCCCGCGACCTGGGGCCGAAGGGAATCCGCGTCAACGCCATCAGCGCGGGGGCCATGCGCACCCTGTCGCTGGCGGGAATCTCGGGCGGTCGCGGCATGATCGCCCAGGGCCGCGCCATGTCGGCCATGAAGGAGGACACCTCGATGGAGGGCGTCGCCGGCTGTGCCCTGTGGCTGCTGTCGGACCTGGGTCTGTCAACCACGGGCGAGGTCGTTCACGTCGACGCCGGCTTCCACATGATGGGCCTGGCGGGCGACGAGGAGGCGTAGCGCCCTAGAGCGTCTCCACCGTCAGATTGCCGTTGGTGTAGACGCAGATGTCCGCCGCGATGGCCATGGCCTGGCGCGCGATGGTCTCGGCATCGAGGTCGGTGTGGTCGATCAGGGCGCGGGCGGCGGCGAACGCATAGTTGCCGCCCGATCCGACCGCCGCCACGCCGTGCTCGGGCTCCAGCACATCGCCGACGCCGGTGACGGTGAAGATCGAGGTCCTGTCGGCGACCAGCAGCATGGCCTCGAGCTTGCGCAGGTAGCGGTCGGTCCGCCAGTCCTTCGCCAGGTCGACACAGGCCCGCGCCAGCTGGTCCGGATACTGTTCCAGCTTGGCCTCCAGCCGCTCGATCAGGGTGAAGGCATCCGCTGTTGCGCCTGCAAACCCGGCCAGCACCTTGCCGCCGGCCAGCACGCGGACCTTGCGAGCCGCCCCTTTGACGATGGTCGGCCCCATTGAAACCTGGCCGTCGCCGGCAATGACGGTGCGCCCGTTCTTGCGCACGGCGAGGATGGTGGTGCCATGCCAGCCGGGGCCGGGGAGGAAGGTCTGGTCGGTCATGGCCGATCAAATGGCGACGGAATTACGGCCGGACAAGGCGCTTCATGAGCAATTTCAATGCGGGCATTAGGCCACGAAATTGCCCGTAAACGCAGTTAACCTGCTCGAACGTCTCATTTGGAGGGATGTTCCGGAGTAACGTCGTGCTTGTTCGCGTGGCCTATGTGAGTAATTTGATCGGGACCGCAGGCCGTTCTCCGCTGTCGATGGCACAGATCGTGGGCGTGTCCGACGTCAACAATCGTCGCGATCACCTGTGCACCTCCATGCTGTTTCATGACGGACAGGTCGTTCAGGTCATCGAGGGCCAGCGCGTGGACGTCGACAGGCTGTTGCGTCGTCTGGACTCCGATGCCCGCCTGGGGCCCTTGCGCATGGTCTGCGATATGCCGATCCGGGAGCGCGCCCTGACCGAAGCGGTCACCGTCTGTCATGAACCGCAGCGGACACTGGATCACGTCGGTCTGACCGATCTGGATCACGTCACCCATGGCTCGCTCGAGGCCATGCTGGAATATCGCATCGCGGCCTGATCGCGCGTGACCACCCGGCGCGTCCGGCGTATGGCGGGGCGTGGCCTTCTCTGATGAAGAAATCGAGCGCTATGCGCGCCATCTGGTCCTGTCCGAGATCGGAGGTCCAGGACAGCAGAAGCTGGCCGCGGCGCGCATCCTGATCGTGGGCGTTGGGGGCGTTGGCGGACCGGCCGCGCTCTATCTGGCGGCCGCCGGGGTCGGCACGATCGGTCTGGTCGATGCAGACACAGTCGGCCTGTCGAACCTCCAGCGCCAGATCGCCTTTGCGACCGATGATGTCGGGCGAGGCAAGGTCGAGGTCGTGAGCCAGCGCCTCACCGCCCTCAACCCCCATGTGCGGATCGAGGCCCATCCCGTCGCCCTGTCGGCAGACAATGCCGCACGCCTGGTCACGGGCCATGATCTGATCATCGACGGCACCGACGATTTCCAGACCCGTTTCACCGTCAATGCCGCCTGCGTCGCCGCGGGCGTGCCGCTGGTGTCCGGGGCTCTGGGCCGCTGGAGCGGTCAGGTCGGGATCTTTTCGGGTCAACCCTGCTATCGCTGCCTGGTGGCCGAGGCCCCCTCTGACGCCGAGACCTGTGCCCGCGTCGGCGTGGTCGGGGCGCTGGCTGGCATTGTCGGGGCCATGACCGCGCTGGAGGCGATCAAGGAGATCACCGGCGCGGGCGAGCCGCTGACCGGTCGTCTCCTCCTTTATGACGGCCTGTCGGCCACGGCCCGGACGGTGCGGGTGACCGCCGACCCCGACTGCCCCGTCTGCGCGCGCGTTTGAGGCCTTCCCCCGCCGCCGAGTCGGGTCCTAATGTCGATCTCCAAACCGGAGACCGACCCCGATGATCGTCAAGTCAGCCCCCCTGATTGCTGCCGCGCTCGCCCTGACGGCCCTGGCGTCCCCCGTCCTGGCCAAGGGCGCCGCGCCTTCTGTTGCGCCACGCTGGTCCTTCGCCATTCATGGCGGGGCCGGTGTGATCGAGCGTGCCGATCTCAGCCCTGAACAGGACGCCGCCTATCGCGCTGCCCTGACCCGGGCGCTGGAGGCAGGCTCAAAGGTTCTGGCCGACGGCGGGATCGCCCTGGATGCGGTTCAGGCGGCGATCGAGATCATGGAGGATGACCCGCTGTTCAACGCCGGACGCGGAGCGGTCTTCACCGCCGCCGGTCGCAATGAACTGGATGCCGCGGTCATGAACGGGGCCGATCGAACGGCGGGAGCGGTTGCTGGCCTGACCCGGACCCGCCACCCGATTGCGGCCGCTCGGGCCGTCATGGAGAAATCCCCCCACGTCATGCTGATCGGCGAGGGGGCCGAGACCTTTGCCGCCTCGGCCGGGCTGGAACAGGTCGACCCGTCCTTCTTCTTCACCGAACGCCGCTGGCGCGGGCTCGAGGCTGCGTTGCGCGAGCAGAACCTGCCCATCCCGGCGCGTCCCGCTGGCGCCCCGGGCCCTCAGGCATCCGTCAACCGCCTGCCACAGCCCCCGCTGAACGAACGCAAATTCGGCACGGTCGGCGCTGTTGCCCTCGATAGCGCGGGGAACCTCGCGGCGGGCACCTCGACCGGCGGCATGACGGCCAAGCGCTGGGGCCGGGTCGGCGATGTGCCGGTGATCGGGGCCGGGACCTATGCCTCCAATGCCGATGGCTGTGCGGTGTCGGCCACGGGCTCGGGCGAATATTTCATCCGGGCGACGGTGGCGCGCGACATCTGCATGCGCACGGCCAACGGTCTGTCGGTCCAGGCCGCCGCCGATGCCGAGATCGCCGACGTCGCCTCGATCGGCGGAGACGGCGGCGTCATCGTCATGGGTCGGGATGGGCGCGTCGCCTTCTCGATGAACACCTCGGGCATGTACCGGGGACGCGTGGCACCGGGCGAGCCGATCTCGGTCGCCATCTATGGCGACGAGGAGTGAGCGAACACCGCGACATTCCGGGCGTCATCGCGCCGCCACCCCTGATCTATGTCGGCTTCCTGCTGGCCGGATGGGGAACAGGGCAAATGTTCGACGTCCCCGGCCTGGGCCTGCCGGATCTCTGGCGCCGCGGCCTCGCGGTCACTGGCCTCGTCATCGGGTTCGGGCTCGAGGCCATGGCCGCCGGCCTGTTCCGCAAGGCCCGGACGGCTGTCCAGCCCTGGAAGCCGTCGACCGCCCTTGTCACTGGCGGAATCTACCGCCTCACCCGGAACCCGATCTATGTCGGCATGGCCATCATCTATGCCGGCATGGCGATCGGCATGGACAGCCCGTCTGCGCTGATCCTGCTTCTGCCCTGTCTTCTGGTCATCGACCGGTTCGTGATCGCGCGCGAGGAACTTTATCTGCAGGCCCGCTTTGGTCCCGCCTATCTGGGCTACCGGCAGGAGGTACGGCGATGGCTGTGAACGACGACGAACTCAGGGTCATGGCCGAGGAGGAGCTCGCGTCCGCGGTGTCCCTGAAATGGGCCGAGATCCGGCGGGTGACGCCCTGGGGCGACACCTTCGAAGGGTTTGCGCCCTCGGGCCGAACGGTCGAGATCGAGCGTCGCTACATCTGGGCTCACGACCCGGTTGGCGCCGTCCTTGTCGAGGTCGAGGTCCGTGACCGTTCCAACCGTACCGGCGTCGAAGCCCGCGCGCTGCTGGCCCCCCCGGCCTAGGGGCATACCCAGAACAGGGTATATCTCAGGCTGCGTGCGTGAGTATTTTCGCACGATTATCTAACGGCTTAGCTTGAGCGCCCATCGATTGCTCCGGCGCCTTCACAACCTGCGATCGGACCGCTCTGGTCGGCAAGAATGTCCACAAGACCAGGCAGGATCTGCCGGGTCGGCAAATTCTGCATACGTAGTTGAACGTATAAGTCGATGAAATTCATCATCTCTCTTTTTTATGAATCGTGGCCCCGCATTTGAACCAGCCTGGATGAGCATAAGGCTCACGCCTCAAAAGAGGCTGTATATCCAGAAGGAAAGAGGCCCGAAGTGGCTAACAGCATCAATACGAACACGGGTTCGCAGATCGCTCTGCAGGCTCTGAACCAGACCAACCGCGATCTGGCGACCGCCCAGAACCGCATCAACACCGGCAGGAACGTTTCGTCCGCCAAGGACAATGGAGCGATCTTCGCCATCTCGACGGCCCAGCGCGCTGAACTGGGTGCCCTGAACTCCGTCAAGAACTCCATCCAGCGCGGTCAATCCATCGTCGACGTCGCACTCGCCGGTGGTGAAACCATCGTCGAGGCCCTCGAAAAGCAGAAGGGCCTCGCCGTTTCCATCCAGTCCTCGACAGCCGGCTCGGCTGCCGAAACCGCTTACCTCGCTGACTTCAATGCCCTCGGCAACGAAATCACCAAGGCGCTGGCGGGCTCGTCCTTCGACGGGGTGAACCTGTTCACAACAACCGCCCAGCAGACCGTGCTCACCAGCACGGGTGCCACAGGCAACACCTCCAACATCGGTGTCGCCACGGCAACGACCGTCGCGACCGCCGGTGGTGCCATTCTGCGTGCCGGGGCCACTGCCGCGGCTGTGGATACGGCCATCAATACGTTCACGGGTTTCCTCGGAACCCTGGGCAGCCAGTCGCAGTCGCTCGAGCGCAGCCTGACCTTCACCTCGAAGCTCCAGGACTCGATCGAGACCGGCATCGGCAACCTCGTCGACGCGGACCTGGCCAAGGAAAGCGCAAAGCTGACCGCCCTGCAGACCAAGCAACAGCTGGGTGTGCAGGCGCTGTCGATCGCCAACCAGTCGAGCAGCATCCTGCTGTCGCTGTTCCGCTAAAGCCGCAAGACGCGAGGGCGGAGCCGCAAGGTTCCGCCCGACCGCGTCCGGCCCGTGCAACAAGAAGGCGCCTGAAGTCCGGCGTAAGGAGAGATGTCCAGCGAAGCCTCCGCCGTCAGCCCCGTCGCCGCGTTTCCGACGCCGTCGATCGGCACGAACCTTCCCGACAGCCGCCCCCGGGCCGAGCCTGAACCCCGGGCTGCGGACTACCGCCTGGTGATCGAGCAGGGCCCCCGCGCGGGGACCTATGTCTACAAGACCGTGGACCGCTCGACGGGCGAGACCATCAAGCAGTTGTCCCGCGACGCGGTCGCCAGTCTGATCAACGACCCGCTCTACGCCACTGGCACGATCGCCAGCACAAAGGCCTGATCGACAGCGCGAACCCGTCATCACCGCGCCGAGGCATGGCGGGCGCAAAGGTTGCCCTGCGGCTCGGTCAGACGATCATCTGAACCGCACCGGTTTATACTTCCTTCGTCTTCGACGACTACCGTTCGTCGAATATCAGCGGGGGATGCAATGAAAGGCGTGGTTTTCAATCTTCTCGAGGGCGCGGTGTCGCGCGCCTTCGGAGACGACATGTGGGACCGGCTCATCGACGCTGCAGAGGTCAGCGGGGCCTATACGTCGCTGGGCAGCTATCCCGATTCCGACATGGAAGCCCTGGTTGCCGCAGCAGGTCAGGACCTCGAGCTGGACCGGGATCAGGTCCTGCGCTGGTTCGGGCAGAACGCCATTCCCCTGATGGCGGACATCTATCCCGACTTCTTCTCGGCCGCCCCGGACGCGCGCACCTTCGTCGAAGGCATCAACAGCCAGATTCATACCGAGGTCCGCAAGCTCTACCCCGGTGCAGCCTGCCCGCATTTCAACATGCGCTCGAACAGTTCGGGCGACCTGGTCATGGACTATATCTCCACGCGCAGGATGTGTGCGCTGGCCCAGGGGTTCGTTGAAGGGACCGCCGTCTGGTACGGCGAATCCGTGACCTTCGAACATGTCACCTGCACGTCTCATGGCGCGCCGCACTGCACCTTTGCCATCTCCTGGTCTTCCGAGACATTGGACAAGGTCAAGGCTGCGTGATTTCCGTGCCCGCCCCGTCCGACGACCTTCTCGCGAAGATCGAGCGACTGGAGCGTCGACTGGCGCGTGAGCGGGAGGCCCGTCAGATGGCCGAGCGCATCGCAGAGCAGGGCACGCGCGATCTGTTTGTCAAAAGGCAGAGACTGAAGCTGGTCGAGTCCATCGCCAGTGCCGCAAACCTGCTCGATGATCCGTCAGACGCCTTCCGTGTCGCCCTGGACGAGATCTGCACCTACACGGGCTGGGCGACCGGCCATGTCTGGATCCTCGCTGATTATCCGTCCGACACCGTCAAGCTGGTCTCGTCCGGCGTCTGGTCTTCGGACTCAAGTGTAGAGGCCAAGGCCTTCCGCCGGGTGACGGAATCGATGAGCTTTGGCCCCGGCCCGAGCCTGCCAGGTCGTGTGCTGCAGAAACGACAGGCCGTCTGGATTTCCGACATCGCCCTGGACGTCCACTTTCAACGCACCCAGGTCGCGCGGGAATGCGGTCTCCGTGCCGCCTTTGCCTTCCCCGCCCTGATCGGCACCGAGGTGGGGGCTGTTCTGGAATTCTTCCAGGGCTGGCCGAGGGAACCGGACGAAACGTTGATGCGGACGGTCGAGCAGATCGGTGCGCAATTGGGTCGTGTGGTCGAGCGCAAGCGCAACAGCGATCGCGCGGCCATCGACAAGGCTGCGCTCGAGGCCGAGCACAGGGCGGCCGAGCAGGCCAGCCGGGCAAAGTCCGCCTTCCTTGCCGTCACCAGCCACGAGGTCCGCACCCCGCTGAACGCGGTCCTGGGTCTGGCTCAGACGCTCAGGCGAGAACCGCTGACGCCGGGGCAGCACGAACTTGTCGATGGCGTGCTGGCCTCTGGCGAGATGCTGCTGAGGCTCCTTAACGCGGTCCTCGACATGTCGAAGATCGAAGCCAACGAGGTGACGGCGCACCTTTCGGACTTCGATCCTGGAACCATGGTCGGGGCCATCGTCAGGATCTGGACGCCCTACGCGCGCGAGCAGGGGATCGAACTGTCGCTGGACACGACCGAGCTTGGCAGTCGTCTGATCCGGTCCGACGAGGGGCGCATCGAGCAGACCGTCGTCAACCTGGTCGCCAATGCCATCAAATTCACGCCCCGAGGCGAAAGCATTGCCATTCGCGTGTCCTCTGTCGAAGGCTCCCTTCGGGTCGAGGTCATCGATGGCGGTCCGGGCGTGGACGACAGTGACCGCGAGCGGATCTTCCAGCCCTTCGAACAGACTGAAACCGGCCGTGAGGCCGGGGGCACAGGGCTGGGTCTGTCCATCTGCACCGGCAATGTCCGATTGCTCGGGGGCGAGATCGGCACCGACCGGACCGAGACCGGCCGCAGCCGATTCTGGTTCCAGTGCCCTGTCGAGACCAGCACGCGCGTTCATCTGGAACAGCCCGTGGAACCCGACGAGGTTCAGGGTGGCCTTCGCGTGCTTGCGGCCGAGGACAACCCGGCAAACCGTCGGGTCCTGCAACTGCTCCTGGCCCCCGCCAATGTCGAACTCACATTCGCCGAGGATGGGCAGCAGGCGCTCAACGCCCTCGCCACTGCGCGTTTCGATCTGGTCCTCATGGACGCCAACATGCCGGTGATGGACGGCGTGGAAGCGGTGCGGCGCATTCGCTCGGGCGATCTTGCGCCAGGCGCCACCATCCAGATGCTGACGGCAAACGCGTTTACCGACGACGTCAGTCGCTACATGGCGGCGGGTGCCGATGGCGTTCTGACCAAGCCGATCCATCTGCCGTCCCTGTTCGCGGTCCTTGCGGCCTGCGGCAAGGCCGTCCCGTCGTCCAGCGCTGTGGCCTTGAGCCACTGAGACCACGAAGCGCCGCCGGCTCAGTCGACACCTGGACCGCGATCTGCGCTGGCTCGGCCGCACCGCGTCTGGCGGTTACCAACATTCCGCTTCGCAAACCGCCGCTCATTAAACCTTCGTCATGTTTAGACAGGTACCTTGCGACGACAGGTACCTTGCGATAGACTTTCTTCATCAGAAGGAGGGTCGCCTGTGACCGAAACCATCGAGATACAGTTGAAGAAAGGGGTGCTGGGCCTGTGTGTCCTGGCGCTCCTGTCGCGTGCCGACAGCTATGCCTACGAGATCGCCAGCCGCCTGTCCGACGCCATCGATATGGGGGAGGGCACCATCTACCCCCTGATGCGCCGGATGCAGCAGGACGGGCTGGTCGAGACCTATCTGGTCGAGAGCTCTTCGGGGCCGTCGCGCAAATACTACCGCCTGTCTTCCGCCGGCCGTCAGGCCCTGCTGGCCCAGGCCAGCGAATGGAAGTCCTTCACCCGCGCCGTCGACGCGATCATCCTTGGCGATGACGTCCCGGCCACCCCGGCCGCCGATGCGGCCACCACCCCTGTCATGGGAGAGACCCAATGACCCGCGACGAATTCCTGTCCCGTCTGAAGCGCGGACTGGCCGGCCTGCCTGTGTCGTCCGCCTCGGAGATCCTGACGGATTACGAGGCGCATTTCGATGACGGCCTCGCCGCCGGTCGGACCGAGGCTGAAATCTCGGCCAAGCTGGGCGATCCCGACCGTCTGGCCCGCGAGCTGAAGGCCGAGGCCGGCATCCAGCGCTGGCATCAGGAAAAGAACCCCTCGGCCGCTGCCGGAGCCGTCTTCGCGGTCCTGGGCCTCGGTGCGCTGGACATCCTGATCCTGCTGCCGATCCTGATGGGCGTCATCGGCATCATGTTCGCCGTGCTTTGCGGCGTGGTGATCGGCTTCTTCGGCGGGGCCGTGATCATGATCGCAGCGCCCTTCTCGGTGGCTCCGGGCGGGATCGCCGCGACCATCCTGGCAGGCCTGGGCGTCATGGCCGGATCGACCTTCGTGGGAGCCCTGCTGGCCATCTCGACCATCCTGCTGGTCAACGGCCTGGTCTGGTTCGCCCGCCTTCACTACCGGCTGCTCAAGCCGGCCCTCGAAACCAACGCTGAGCCCATGGGAGCCCGGTCATGATCCGCACCCTCTTCATCATCGCCGGCAGCGCCTTCCTGCTCTGCATCATTGCCTTCGGCGGGGCGGCAGCCCTGGGCGGCGCAGACATCAAGCGCAACGGCTGGAGCTTCACGATCGACGACGAGGACGGCCACACCATGATCCGCCGCACGGATTCGGTTGAGGCTGCTGAAGGACCGGAAACCACCCGGACCGTGCCCTGGGCGGGGGGAGAGACCCTGACCCTCGACCTCGCCGCCGACGTCACCTTCGTCCAGGGCGATGCGGCCAACGTCGTCATCACGGGCCCGCAGGCCATTGTCGATCGCGTCCGCATCGACGGCGGCCGCCTGCAGCTCGACGAGGGCAGCGACCGGGTCGTGGTCTCCGTCACCGGCACGGGGATCCAGGGCTGGAGCGACTCCGAACGCCTGCGCATCGTGGTCACGGCCCCGTCGGTCAACCGCTTCGACCTGCGTGGCTCCTCGGACCTGATCATCCAGGACTATGACCAGGCCGAGATGACCGTCGACATCTCCGGCTCCGGCGATGTGGAGGCCCAGGGCCGGGCGACCCGGCTGGCGCTGGACATCACCGGCTCGGGCGATGCCGAGCTGCGCGATCTGACAGTTGCGGATGCAGACATCGCCATCTCGGGCAGCGGCGATGCCCGGGTCGATGCGACCGGCAAGGTCGAGATCGACCTCACCGGATCCGGCGACGTGGACCTCGAGTCCCGGCCGGCCAGCCTGACCCAGAACATCTCGGGCTCCGGGGACGTCGCCAACTAGAACGGCTCTCCAGGGAACCGATGTGAAAGGGGGCGGGGTCGCGCAGGCGGCTCCGCCCCTGTCGTTTGGGGCAACCGAAACCGCGGAACCACGTTCCAGACACAGCGCGACCCGGTCCGCCGCATGCCTCCCAAGGACAGTTCTCATGAAAATCCATCTCCTCACCGCCGCCGCCGTCGGCACGCTCGCCCTTTCGACCGCGGGCATGGTCACCGCCCAGACGGCCTATGGCTCGGCCCAGACCAACACGCGTCAGGACACCCTGGGTGCCGTGCTCGGCGCCCTGTTCGGGACCGGCGGTTCGGCCCTCGACACCGCCTGGGCCCGTGGGCAACGCCCGCTCAACGATGGCCGCAGCCAGTTCTCCGCCCGGATCGACGCCGACGTCCGCGCTGGCACCCTCGACCGCAACTCGGCCAGTCGCCTGAATGCGGAATACGACGCCCTGGTCGCGCTGGAGACCCGCTACGGGTCCGATCGCCGCTTTACTCCGACCGAAACGGCTGAACTCAACAGCCGGTATGACGCTCTGACGGCGAGCCTCGAAGCCGGCGGCTATGCCGACGACCTGGGTGGCTATCAGTCGGTGGTCGATGGCCGGGCGGACTTCGATGCCCGCGTCAATGCCGCGGTCAGCGCGCGCCAGCTCACCCGCGTCGAGGCGACACGTCTGCGCGCCGACTATGCCGCCCTGATCCAGACCGAGGCAGGGTACCAGTCCGGTGGCCTGACCGCCCGCGAACGCGAGGACATCGAAAGCCGTCTTGATGCCCTGGACGCCCGTCTCGGCGTAGCCGTCGGCGCCGGTGGCGGCTATGCGCAGCAGGACCCGCGCACGCGCCTGGCCGCGATCGAGCGGGCCCTGACCTCGACGACACTCGCCCGGGCCGAGGCCGCCGACATCCGCGTCGAGCATGGCGATCTCGTCCGTCTGGAGGCCGCCTATTCGCGTACCAGCCCCTCGAGCGACGACCGCGCCTATCTGGACCGCCGCATCGGCGAGCTGGAAACCCGCGCCCGCGTCACCGTCCGGCGCTAGTCCCAGCCCAAACGAAAACGGGGCCGATGCTTTCGCATCGGCCCCGCCAATCGCTTGAATGATCCGTAAGGACTATTCAGCGGCCTTCAGTTGGCCGGCCGATTCCTTGCCCGTACGACGGTCTTTTTCGACTTCGTAGGAAATCTTTTGACCTTCGTTCAGGCCGTTCATGCCTGCGCCTTCAACGGCCGAAACGTGAACGAACACGTCCTTGCCGCCATCCGAAGGCTCGATGAAGCCATAACCCTTGGTGGAGTTGTACCACTTGACAGTGCCGGTAGCCATTTTCAGGACCTCCGCTAGATATTCACCCGCGACAACAGCGTCTGGGGTGGGTCGGTTCTGAATGGAAAAGCCTAAACTCGGTGCGTTCGCAAAGAGAGGGGGCGTTACGCAGTGAGATCGACGAGCCCTCTTGTACGCTCAACCGGCCCTTTCGACAACCCGCTTCGTGATTATTCCGGCCCGACCGTTATCCGGCCTCGGCAAAACACCAGGCGAGGACGGCCTTCTGCGCGTGAATCCGGTTCTCCGCCTCATCCCAGACAACCGACCTCGGGCCGTCGATCACGGCATCGGTGACCTCCTCGCCCCGGTGCGCCGGCAGGCAGTGCAGGAAGATCGCGTCCGGATCGGCCAGGTCCATCAGGGCATCGTCGACGCCATAGGTCTCGAATGCTGCCAGTCGCGCCTCATAGTCCGCATCGCCCATCGATACCCAGGTATCGGTGATCACGGCATCGGCCCCCTTGACCGCCTCATGGGCGTCGCTGGTCAGGGTGACGTGGTTTCCACCCTTGGCCAGGTCCACGAGATCGGGGTGATATTCGGCCGGGCAGGCGACGCTGAAGTGGAAGCCGAACTTGGGCGCGGCATGCATGAAGCTGTGGCAGACATTGTTGCCGTCCCCGACCCAGGCCAGGGTCTTGCCCTGGATCGGCCCCAGCCGCTCCTCGATCGTCATCAGGTCCGCCAGGATCTGGCAAGGGTGGCTGCGCTCGGTCAGTCCGTTGATCACCGGGACCGTCGAGACCCGGGCGAACCGCTCGACATCCTCATGCCGGTTGGCGCGGATCATCACCGCATCGACCATCCGCGACAGGACCCGGGCCGTATCCTCGACCGGCTCGCCGCGCCCCAGCTGCATGTCCCCGGCATTGGCGATGATCGCCGCCCCGCCAAGCTGGCGAATGGCGGCATCGAAGCTGAACCGTGTCCGGGTCGAATTCTTCTCGAAGATCATGGCCAGCACCCGGTCCTTGCCGGGCGCATCCGCATCCACCCGCCCCTGCGGCCAGCCCTTGCGGGCCGCCTTTCGGGCATGGGCATCATCAAGGATGGCCCGGAGGTCCGCGGCGTCCAGCCGATGAATGTCGAGGAAATGTCTGGTCATGGATTGCTCAAACCAATCGCGGGCTAGGGTTCATCACGGCGAACACGGCGAGATCACAGCGAACACAGCGGGTCCTGTGACCTTAGGGGGGAGCGGCTCATAGAACCAGACGGCGAAAGCCGTCCTTGAGTCTGACCGTGTTGAAGTTGATCAAATACCCCAATCGGACGTCAGCGAACCTCAGATAGGTCAGAAGCTGCGCGACATGGATCGATGCCAGGGCGTCGATCGCCTTGATTTCCACGATGACTTTCCGCTCCACCAGAAGATCAAGCCGGAAACCGACGTCGAGTTTCGTGTCGTTGTAGGTAACAGGCACAGCGATCTGACGGTCGACCTGCAGCCCCCTCAGTTTCATCTCTTCCGCCAGACAATGTTCGTAAACAGCTTCCAGAAGCCCCGGCCCAAGCTGCCGATGCACCGTGAAAGCCGAATCCATCACCGCCGTGCCGATGGCGTTCACCTCGGCCGAAACAGTCCCGGTACCGTCGTGCTCGCCGTGCATCCGCTGTGACCGCAGTGATGAACCCTTTGCTTTTGCTACGCTGTAACTACGCCGCCATCCTGCCCCGGGCCGCCTCGCAGGTCCGCTCCAGCTTCTCGACGGCTTCCCGCGCCTCTTCCAGCGTGATGTTCAGCGGTGGCAGCAGGCGTACGCAGTTGTCGCCGCCGCCCGCGATCAGCAGATGCTGCCCGTCCCGCGCCCAGGCCATGAACTCGCGATTGTTGGGGACCAGCTTCAGCCCGGTCAGCAGCCCCTTGCCCCGCACATCCAAGATCACGTCCGGGAAGCGCTCCTTCAGCCCGTGCAACTGCTGCTTCAGATAGCCGGCGATCTCGTTGACGTGGGCCAGGGTCTCGGGCTTCGACAGCTCGCCGAACGCCGCCCGCCCAACCGCCATGGCCAGCGGATTGCCGCCGAAGGTCGAGCCGTGTGCGCCGACCGTCATGCCCTTGGCCGCCTCGGTGGTGGACAGGCAGGCCCCGATCGGGAAGCCGCCGCCCAGCGCCTTGGCGATGGCCATGATGTCGGGCTGCATCCCGGCCCATTCGTGGGCCCACAGCTTGCCGGTCCGGCCCATCCCGCACTGGACCTCGTCGAAGATGATCAGCACACCGTGTTCGTCGCACAGCTCACGCAGGCCGCGCAGGCAGACGTCCGGCACCGGACGGCACCCGCCCTCGCCTTGGACGGGCTCGACGATGATCGCCGCCGTCGTCGGATTGGCGATCGCGGCCTTCAGCGCCTCGTGGTCGCCCCAGGTCAGCTGGTGGAAGCCCTGCATCTTGGGCCCGAAGCCCTCGGTATAGCTGGGGTTGGCGGCGGCGTTGACGGCCCCGTAGGTCCGGCCGTGGAAGGCACCGTCGAAGCCATAGATGTCGATCCGCTCGGGCTGGCCGTTGACGTAGTGATATTTGCGGGCCGTCTTCAGCGCGCATTCCACCGCCTCGGTCCCCGAGTTGGTGAAGAAGACGACGTCAGCGAACGACTTGTCACAAAGCTCGGCGGCCAGGGCTTCCTGATCGGGAATGCGGAAGATGTTGGACACGTGCCACAGCTTCTCGGCCTGGTCCTTGACGGCCTGGACCAGCACCGGATGGGCGTGACCCAGGGCATTGGTCGAGATGCCTTGCACGCAGTCCAGATAGACAGTGCCGTCGGCGGCAAACAGGCGCGCACCCTCGCCACGCTCCACCTCGACCGGAGCCCGGTTGTAGACACCCATCAGGTGCGAAGCGGCCTGTGACACTGTGCTGTTCTCCAAAAGCGAGACGGTCCCGCCGCTGCTGCGCCGGGACCGCTAGAATAGGGTCCCGTCTTGTCGGACCGGGGACGGTGTTAGTCAACACACCCCCGTCCGGACCTGTGCTAAACTGACCCCTCATCCGTCACGCTGCGCGTGCCACCTTCTTCCGCAAGGGGAGTAGGGCTTCTGGTTTCCTTCTCCCCTTGCGGGAGAAGGTGCCCCGGAGGGGCGGATGAGGGGTTACGCAGGCGGTCGAAAGCAGGCTCGATTCCAGACAATCCAGACAATCCAGACACAGCACGTGTCCTGAAAGCCCTCTCGTCCGCAAAGTCGCCCCAATCACGCTGAAGCTGGCGTTTGTCGACCGGGCTGGCGATAAGACCCGACGATACGCCTCATAATGCCGGAGCCCTTCATGCGTCTGAACCTTCTTCTCTGCACGGTCGCGGCAGTCGCGGTTGCGGGCGTGACGCTGGTCCAGGCCCAGGTCGCCCGTCCCCAGACGCCGGCCCCGCAGCAGCAGGGCCCGGTCGAGGTCGAGATCGACCAGGGCGTGATCCGCCCCTTCCAGATCGCGGTGGCTCCGTTCAGCGGCCCGAACGGTTCTCAGGTGACCACGGTCATCGGCGACAACCTGCGCCGCTCGGGTTTCTTCGAGCCGATGAACCCGTCCAGCTTCATCGAGACGGGCCTCAGCCTGCAGAACGCGCCGAACTTCCCGCAATGGACCCAGATCGGGGCCCAGGCTGTTCTGTATGGCTCGGTGACGCCGCGTGCCGACGGCCGCAACGACTTCGGCTTCCGTCTGTATGACCCGTATCGCCAGTGCCAGCTGGTCAGCTATAATTTCACCGCCACGCCGGAACAGTGGCGACGGATTTCCCACAAGATCGCCGACGTCGTCTATCAGCGGATGACCGGCGAGAGCGGGTTCTTCGACAGCCGGATTCTCTATGTCGCCGAGAGCGGCACCGGGCTGAACCGTCTCAGCCGGCTGGCCATCGTCGACTCCGACGGCGCCGACCCGCAATTCCTGACCGACGGCAACGAGATCATCCTGACCCCGCGCTTCTCGTCCAAGCCGGACGAGATCGTCTATATGGCGCTCGGCAAGGACTACAGCCGCATCTACCTCTACAATCTGTCGACCAGCCGCCGGGAGAGTCTCGGTGAATTCGACGGCCAGGCCTTTGGGCCCCGCTATTCGCCGGACGGCACGAAGGTGGCGTTCTCGATCATCCGGGGCGGCAATACCGACGTCTATGTGATGGACCTTCGTACCCGCCAGCTCAGTCGCCTGACCAGCGATCCCGGGATCGACACCTCGCCGTCGTTCAGCCCGGACGCCTCGCGCATCGTCTTCAACTCCGATCGTTCGGGCACGCCGCGTCTGTATGTGATGAACGCCGATGGCTCGGGGCAACGCCCGATCTCGCGCGGCGGCGGCAGCTATACGGCCCCGGCCTGGAGCCCGCGCGGCGACCTGATCGCCTTCACCAAGTCGCAGGGCGGGCGGTTCGCAACCGGCGTGATGAATGCCGACGGCTCGGGCGAGCGACAGCTGTCGTCGAGCTATTTCGAGGAAGGCCCATCCTGGGCCCCCAATGGCCGCTATCTGATGTTTGCGCGCCAGACCCGGGGCGGGGACACCAATCTGTGGATGGTCGACCTTTCCGGCCGGGTCATCGCCCAGTCAGGCTATCAGGGCCGGGGCTCCGACCCCGCCTGGTCGCCCCTGCTGGCCGATACGCCCATGCAACTCGGCCGTGCCCAGGGCCCGGACAGCTGCCCGTCGTAACCCGATCTTAACCCTGATGGAGCGGACGGTTCGCGTGAAACGTTCCTCCCTCGCACACCCATCGCCAGAGACCCGGAGACTTCCAGAATGATCGCCGCCCGCACCCTGATCCGCCTGACCGCCGTGGGCCTCGTCGTTGCCTCCATGGCGGCCTGCACTCGTCGCCCCGTGACCCCGGCGGTGCCGAACACGCCGCCTGCCAGCGACACGGGCGGCCCGGCCTACCCGACGGCGCCGACCGGCCCGATCGAAGGCAATGCCGGCGGCGCCGCCGCTGCCGGATCGGCGCAGGAGTTCGCCATCAATGTCGGCGACCGCATCTATTTCGATCTGGATTCCTATCAGGTCAGCCCCGACGCCTATCCCCGCCTGAACGCCCAGGCCGAGTGGCTGCAGCGCTATCCCCAGGTCATGGTCCGGATCGAGGGCAATGCCGACGAGCGTGGCACCCGCGAATACAATCTGGCCCTGGCCGCCCGGAGAGCTGAATCGGTTCGCAACTATCTGATCGAGCGCGGCGTCTCGGCGGGCCGGATCGACACCATCAGCTTCGGCAAGGAGCGGCCGATCGCGCTGGGGTCGAGCGAGGACAGCTGGGCTCGCAACCGCAATGGCCGCACCGCCCTTGTGTCCGGCGCCTACTGACCTTCGGGGTCCAGCCAGGGCGTGACGGCCTCGACCAGCGCCCGCCCGGGCTGGCGGGGCCGTCCGTCCAGATGGATGCAAACGGCGACCACCTCGGCCCGGCAAAGGACCTCGCTCCCGCGCTCGACCGTCTGGGAGATGATCAGCCTCGGCCCCCTGATCCGCTGGTAGCGGGTCCGCACGACCAGGGCATCGTCGATCCGGGCGGGCTTCAGGAAGGTCAGGTTCAGTTCGGCCACGACGAAGGCCATGGGGGCCTCCTGATCCAGCAGCCGGGCGTGGCCGATGCCCGCCAGCCGCAAGAAGTCCGACCGGCCGCGCTCGAAATAGCGAACATAATTCGCGTGATAGACCAGGCCGGTGAAGTCGGTGTCCTCGTAATAGACGCGCACCGGCAGCAGATGATCACGGCCCTCGAACCGGCCGGCGGTCGGCTGGTTGCTCATCCGGTCCCGGTCGGGGCTTGCAGCAGGTCGGGGCAGTACCGCTCCCGCGCCTCGCGGAACTCGACGGTCAGGGGATCATCGCTGAACAGTATCCGGCTGGGCCGCGACACGAAGGCCACCGCCGCCCGCTGCCCCGCCCGCCCGATATAGCCGCAGACCGTGCGGTTCTGGCCTGGCTGGACATACCGCAGCTCGGTCCCCGGCCCGCGCTGCTCACGCACCTGCCGCAAGGCGCGCGCCGGCCCGTCCTCGGCAAACCGGGGCAGGACACTCTGGGCATCGGCCAGCGTTCCCGTAGCGCCCAGCGCCACGACCAGCATGGCCAGCGCCGTCGTCACCTGTCTTGTTCTGCCTCGTCTGGCCATGGGGGCCTCCCGATCCAGCTGACAGGATGCCGCCGTTCGCCTTTCAGGTGAAGGGGTAGGGCCCTGAAAGGCCTGTCAGCCCCCGAAGAGGTCATCCGGCAACGCCGTCGGCGGCTTGGGCGGCTCGGCCAGTCCAAGGTGCGCATAGGCCCTGGCGCAGGCCATCCGCCCCCTGGAGGTCCGCTGGATGAAGCCCTGCTGCAGCAGATAGGGCTCGATCACGTCCTCGACGGCGTCCTTGGCCTCGGCGATGGCGGCGGCCAGGGTGTCCATCCCGACCGGCCCGCCGCCATAGTTCTCGATCAGGGCCTTCAGGAAGCGGCGGTCATTGGCGTCCAGCCCGGCCTCGTCGATCTCCAGCCGCGCCAGTGCCCGGGCCGCGACGATGCGGTTGATCATCGGGGCCCCTTCGGCCTCGGCAAAGTCCCGTACGCGGCGCAGCAGCCGTCCGGCCACGCGCGGCGTGCCCCGGGCGCGCGAGGCGATCTCCCGGGCGCCCTCGTCATTGATCGGGGCCCCCATCTTGCGCGCCGCCCCGGTGATCACCCGGACCAGTTCGTCGGGCGTATAGAATTCGAGCCGCAGGGGGATGCCGAACCGGTCCCTCAGCGGCGTCGCCAGCAACCCCGCGCGCGTCGTTGCGCCGACCAGGGTGAAGGGGGCCAGATCGATCCGGACCGAGCGCGCCGAGGGCCCTTCACCGATGATCAGGTCCAGCACATGGTCCTCCATCGCCGGATACAGGATCTCCTCGACAGTGGCGGCGAGGCGATGGATCTCGTCGATGAACAGGACGTCCCGGGGTTCCAGATTGGTCAGGATGGCCGCCAGATCGCCGGCCTTGGCCAGGATCGGTCCAGAAGTGGCCCGGAAGCCGACACCCAGTTCCCGCGCCACGATCTGCGCCAGGGTGGTCTTGCCCAGTCCCGGCGGCCCAAACAGCAGGACATGGTCCAGCGCCTCGTTGCGACCCCGGGCGGCGTCGATGAAGATCTTCAGATTGCCCTTGGCCTGCTCCTGCCCGACGAACTCCGACAGCGTCTGGGGCCGAAGGGCGCGGTCATAGGCTTCGCCCGGCGCAGCCGCGGGCGAGATGATGCGGTCGTCGGTCATCGCCCCAGTTCCTGCAAGGCAGCCCGGATCAGGGCCGACAGCTCGGCCTCCTCACCGAGCCGGAGCAGGGCCTGATCCACGGCGCGGCGGGCGTTGACCTCGGCCACGCCGAGACCCAGCAGGGCCGACACGGCTTCCCCCGTCAGGCTCGGCTTCGGCGGCACGATCTCGCCCGAGCCGCCGATCGCGGACGGGGTGAAGGAGACATCGCCGAGCGACTTGCCCTTCAGCTCGGTGACGATCCGCAGCGCCAGCTTGGGTCCGACGCCATTGGCCCGCCCGATCGCGGCCTTGTCGTCCCGGGCCACGGCCCCCGCCAGGTCGCCGGGCGGCAGGACGTCCAGCACCGACAGCGCCGCTTTGGGGCCGACACCCTGGATGCCGGTCAGGGTCGTGAAGGCCCGCCGCTCGTCCCGGCCCAGAAAGCCGTACAGCCGGGGTCCGTTCTCGGCGGACCAGCTGGATTCGATGTGCAGGATCGTCTCGTCGCCCGGGGCAGGCAGCCGTTGCAGCGTCCTCGCCCCGCAGGCCACGACATAGCCGACGCCTGCGCAGTCGATCAGGCAATGACCATCCTCGACCTCGGCCACGAGGCCCCTCAGACGACCGATCACGACACCATCTCCAGCAGGGCCCGCTTCCGCAGCTGGGCATGGGTCACGGCGACGGCGAGGGCGTCGGCGGCATCGGTCTTGACCTCACCGGCGGCCGGCAGAAGCCGTTTGATCATGAAGGCGATCTGGCCCTTGTCGGCATGGCCGGACCCGACCACGGCCTTCTTGATCAGATTGGGCGAATATTCCGCGACCGACAGGCCGCAGCGTGCCGGGGCCAGCATGACGGCGGCCCGCGCATGGCCCAGCTTCAGCGTCGAGGACGGGTTCATGTTCACATACACTTCCTCGATCGCCGCCTCATCGCAGCTGTAGGCCGTGCAGACCTCGCCGACGGCTTCCAGCAGGAACAGCAGCCGCTCGCTGAACGGGGCGGCTTCAGGCGGGCTGATGACGCCGTGCGCGATCCAGCGCAGTCGCGAGCCTTCGGCCACGACCACCCCCCAGCCGGTGCGGCGCAGTCCGGGGTCGAGTCCCAGGATGCGGGTGCCAGATTGAATCAGGGTGTTCGTCATTCGTTCCAGTCTTGCCCCAAACAGGGTTGACGAACAATGACCAGCCCCGATTTTCACGCCGCGTGGGCGTTGGCCCCCTGATGGAACGGCGCGCCGCCGTCGCCGACGATCTTGACGGCCTTCAGGGCCCCCACGAAATCATCCCGCCAGATCGACACATCGGTGTCGCGGACCACCTGCATCAGCGCCTTCCATTTCCGGATCCGTTCGGCCAGCGGCATGGTCAGTGCCTGTTTTATCGCCTCGGACAGCTCCTCGCGACTGAACGGATTGACCAGCAGGGCCTCGCCCATCTGTTCGGCGGCACCGGCGAACCGTGACAGGATCAGCACCCCGGGATTGGCCGGGTCCTGGGCGGCGACATATTCCTTGGCCACCAGGTTCATGCCGTCGCGGAGAGGCGTCACCAGTCCGACGCGAGCCGCGCGATAGATGCCGGCCAGCTGGTCGCGCCGATAGGTCCGGTTCAGGTAACGGATCGGCTGCCAGTCCATCTCGGCATAGGCCCCGTTGATCCGACCGGCCAGCGAGTCGAGCCGCCCCCGAATGTCCTGGTAGGAATCGACCTCGTCGCGCGAAATGGGCGTGACCTGGAGCAGCAGCACCTGGGATCGCATGTCGGGATTGTCGGCGAGGAACTGTTCATAGCCGACCAGTCGCTGCTCGAGGCCCTTGGAATAGTCGAGCCGGTCGACGCCGACCAGCAGCGACCGGAAGGCCGTGGACGACATCATCCGGTCGTAGGTCCGTCGTCCGAGGGCCGAGTCACCGGCCGCGATGAAGCCCTCGACATCGATCCCGATGGGATAGACGCCGGTCTGGACCACGCGACCGAAACACTCGAGGCCATTCTCGCCCGTCACATCGCCCCGCGCCTCGGTCACGACGTAGTCCGTGAACAGATCGAGCCATTCGCGGGTGTGGAACCCGACCAGATCATAGGCGAACAGGGATTCCACCAGCCGCCGATGATGGGGCAGGGTGACCAGCAACTGACGAGCCGGCCAGGGCGTGTGCAGGAAGAAGCCGATCCGGTTGGTGATCCCCAGCCGCCTCAGATCCCGGGCCATCGGGATCAGATGGTAGTCATGCACCCAGATGATGTCGTCCGGCTCGATCATCGGGGCCAGGACCTCTGCGAACCGACGGTTCACCCGCTCGTAGCCCTCGCCATAGCTGCGCTCATAGGTCGTCAGGTCGACCCTGTGGTGGAACAGCGGCCACAGGGTCTTGTTGGCATAGCCATTGTAGTATTCGTCGACGTCCTGGCTCTCCAGATCGACCAGGGCGACCGTGACGCCGGCGCGGTCCTCGATCTTGGCTTCGCCGGTGAAGTGATCGACGGTTTCGCCCGACCACCCGAACCACAGCCCGTCGTATTTCCGCAGCGCGGCCGACAGGGCCATCGCCAGCCCGCCCGCCGAGCCGGCGGCCGGGTCGGTCGGGGCCGACACACGATTGGAGACTACGATCAGGCGACCCATGATGCCCCCCAAACGCGCGAAGGCGAGATACGGATCGAACGCGATGTCGTGATCACGCTCATCGCACGTCCGTCCATGACCGGCTCAACAGCACGGCGCAGTTGATGATCCCGACCAGCGAATAGGTCTGCGGGTAGTTGCCCCACAGTTCGTCATCGCCCAGCGAGATATCCTCGCTCAGCAAACCTGCATGGGTCCGGCGGCTCAGCATCTCCTCGAAGATGGCTCGCGCCTCGTCGTCGCGACCGTTCTGGTGCAGGGCCTCGATGAACCAGAAGGTGCAGAAGTTGAACGCCGTCTCCGGCTCGCCGAAATCGTCCGGCTCGACATACCGGAACAGATACGGCCCCTTCTTCAGGTCGCGCTCGATCGCATCGAACGTTCCGACCTGGCGCGGATCGTCCGGGGTCAGGAAGCCGAGATCGACCAGCTGCAGCAGCGAGGCGTCCAGTTCCTCTCCCCCGAAACTGGCCCCGAACCGGCCGAGTTCGGGAAGGTAGGCTTCCTTCTCGATCCGGGCCCGGATGACGGCGGCCCGGTCGGCCCAGACAGTGGCGCGCGCCTCCAGCCCCAGTTTGTTCGCCGCCTTTGCCAGACGATCGCAGGCGGCCCAGCACATCACTGACGAATAAGTGTGCACCCGCGCGATCGTCCGGAACTCCCAGAGGCCGGCGTCCGTCTGGTCGTGCATGGCAAAGGCCCGCTCGCCAACCGCCTCCAGCGAATAGAAGTCGTCCACCGTGCCCGGCCGCAGCAGGCGCTGATCGTGGAAGGACTGGACCAGCACCAGGACCATCTGGCCGTAGACGTCATGCTGCAGGTGCTCGTGAGCCTGATTGCCGACGCGCACCGGCTTCATCCCGCGATAGCCCTCGACCGAGGTCAGGATGCTCTCGCCGATGCCCGGCTCCAGGCCGACACCATAGACCGGCTGCACATGGCCTCCGGCCGAGTTGTCGACCAGGTTCCTCAAATAGACGAGGTAGTTCTCCAGGATGTCGACCGCACCCAACCGGTTCAGCGCCCGCACTGTGTAATAGGCATCCCGGATCCAGCAGTAACGGTAGTCCCAGTTGCGTCCGCTCTCGGGGAACTCCGGGACAGACGTCGTCATGGCCGCAACGATCGCCCCGGTCTCTTCGTAGACGCAGAGCTTGAGGGTGATGGCCGCCCGGATGACCGCTTCCTGATAGTCCAGCGGGATGTAAAGCGTCCGGACCCAGGCCTTCCAGTAGGCCACGGTGCGATCCAGCGCCGACTGGACGCCCGGTCCGACTTCCTGATCGTAGCCTTCGTCAGGCCCGAGGAAAAAGGCGTAGGGCTGCTCAAGACGGAACGTCCGCTCCTCCAGCACATGGGACACGGGACAGTCGGTGGTCAGGCGCAGCGTCAGGTCGGTGCACTGGTAGCGGACGTGGTTCGAGCCGGATGTGCACTCTGCCTTGCGGGCACCCCAGTCTGCCGAGGGCCGCAGCCGGATCGTCACGCGCGGTACGCCATTGAGGGGCCGGATGATCCGGCCAAACGCCAGGGGTCGATAGGTGCGCGCGTGCTTCATGTGGCGCGGCGCAAAGTCGATGATCTCGACCGCAGAGCCATCTTCCGCCGTCAGCACGGTGCGCAGGACGGGGGTGTTGGGGATATAGGCCTGGGTTACGTCCCTGAGGTTCTCGACCTCGACGGACCAGAACCCGTGATCGGGCGCCTGGCCGTCCATCAGGGCGGAAAAGACCGGGTCGCCGTCCACACGTGGCGCACAGGCCCAGACGTAGCGTCCGTAGCGGTCAATCAGGGCGCTGATGGCACAGTTGCCGATGGGCGCGAGGTCGAGGTTCGGCCCCCTGGGCGGGAGGTTGGTCATGCCTTGGTCTCCTCGACGGTTTCCAGCCAGGTCAGCACCGCCTCGACATCATCGAGCCTGTACCGGGCGGCGGTCTGGCGCGCCGGGCCGACCAGAACGCCGAAGCCGCCCAGGGCGGTTGCCGCTTCGAACGCAAACTCGTCGGTCAGGTCGTCGCCGAGCATGATCGGGACCGATCCGGTAAAGGGCGGCTCGGTCATGAAGGCTGTCAGGGCTGTGCCCTTGTCCGCGCCTGGGGTCTTGAGCTCGAGGACCATATGGCCGGGCTGCTGCATCAGCCCGGTCTCTCCGGCAAGCCGGGTGGCCAGGGCGGTCGCTTCCTCGCGGCTTTCCGGGGCCTGCCGGTAGTGCAATCCCACGGACGCGCCCTTGTCTTCGACAAGAATGCCTGGCCGGGTCCGGGCGAATTCCTCAAAGGCTGTAACCACGTTGCGGAGGCTTTCCGGCACACGGGCGCGCTCGGTCTCGCCATCGCGCCGTCGCCGCTCCAGACCATGGACGCCCGACGCCGACCGCGCTGCGCCGCCGCTGATCCGGTCGATTTCCTCGAGGGTACGCCCGCTCAGGATCGCCATGCGGCCACCCAGGCGCTGGTCCAGTGCCTCCAGCACGGCGGTGCGCCGGGCGACGGGCCCGACCTGCGAGGGTGTGGGGGCCAGCGGAGCCAGAACCCCATCCATATCGAGAAACAGGGCCGGTCGCACCAGCTGCGCCGGGGGGGGCTCAAGCTCTATGGTCTGGTCTGCGGCGTGCAGCATCGTCATCCGTTTTCGTGATCGTGGTCAGCCCCGCGCCCCTAACGCCTCGGGACGGCAAAGGTTGAGCGCCCGCCCGGCATTTCTGCCGCGGGCGGGTCGATTGCGGTCCGCGATGCTGCGGATCGGCCGTTGCGAAAACTTCATGGAGGGCGCATCTGGCGCGCAAGAAACGTCAAGGGATGGCTGCCGCATGAGCCCGGAAATCAGAACCTCCAGCCCGGATCAGGTTGCCGCCATGGGTGACCGTGCCCGCGAGGTCGTGCGGCTCAATATCGAGGCGCTTCAGGCGCTTGAGCGCACGATCGACGGGGCTCTGGCCCGCGCCTGCGACGTGATCCTGAGCCGGCCGGGCTATGTCGTGGTGACCGGTATGGGCAAGTCGGGCCATATCGGCGGAAAGATCGCCGCGACCCTGGCCTCCACCGGCACCAACGCCTTCTTCGTGCATCCGGCGGAGATGAGCCATGGCGACCTCGGCATGCTGCGCCACGACACGACCCTGCTGGCCATCTCGTCGTCGGGTGAAAGCCGCGAGCTCCGCGATCCGCTGATCTTCTGTCAGCGCAATGACATCCCCGTGATCGGCATGACCCAGCGGGGCTCCAGCTTCCTGGCCCGGATGTCGGCCGTGCCCCTGGTGATGCCCAGCGTCGCCGAAGCCTGTCCCAACGGCCTGGCCCCGACCACCTCGACCCTGATGACCCTGGCGCTCGGCGACGCCCTGGCCATGGTGCTGATGGACCGTCGCGAGTTCACGGCCCAGGATTTCGGTCTCCACCATCCGGGCGGGTCGCTGGGCATGAGCCTGCAGAGCGTCCGGGAATGGATGGGCGACAATCACGCTCCACCGGCCACCGTGGCCCTGGATGCCGATTTCTCGGTCGTCGTTTCGGCTATCACCGAGGGGCGAAAGGGGGCCGTCGCGGTCCTGAACGCCGACGGGACCTTGGCCGGGATCATCACGGATGGCGACGTCCGTCGGGCCTTTGCCAACAACATCGCGGCCATCGTCGCCGGCGACATCATGAGCAGCAAGCCGATTACCGTTGGGCCTGAGCAGCGGATGAGCGACGTGGTCGACCTTCTGGCCGCCAACAAGATTGCCAATCTGTTCGTGGTCGAGAATGACCGGCCTGTCGCGATCGTGCATGTCGCCGAGCTTATGCAGGCGGGCTACGTCTCCTGAGCGGCGGTTGACCCGACTCGTGTCGCCGCGCTACGCCTTGCGCCACGACGATGCCCGAGCTGACCTCCAGGGTCGGTGGCTGATGAATGGTTCAATGAAATCAATCTGCATCGACGGCTCGAATATCGCTCTCGCCAAGGGGTCGGGGATCGCCACCTACGGGCGCAATCTGCTGGCAAACGCCCGTGTTCTGGGGCTCGGGACCCAGGTGCTTTACGGGCCGGTCGTCGGGAAGAGCGGCAACCGGGTTCTGGACGAAACAGCCCTGTTCGACGCGGGAAAGCCGAACCGGAAAATGAAGAAGTCCGAGCGCTTTCGTCGAACCGTGCTCAGCCGGTTCGGCAGAAACGCCTATCCCGTAGCCCACAGTGGCGAGGTCATCTGGCCCAGCCAGGGCGGAGGCAAACCGGACGCGGACAGGTTCTGGGCAGCCCAGGACCTCTTTCTGTTCGCACGCCGCGCCTTCAACAGATATCGCACCGAGACGCCGCTGTCCTTCGATGCCACGGCAGCGGCTCCGGCCCCGGATGTCATGCACTGGACCTCGACCCTTCCGCTTCACGCGAAGGGAGTGCCCAACATCTACACGATCCACGACCTGATCCCGCTGCGCCTGCCGCATACGACGGCCGACGATACCGGGGCCTATCTGGCCATGTGTCAGGGTATTGCCAGGCGTGCCGATCACATCGCCGTCGTGTCGGAAACGACACGCCAGGATGTGATCCGGATCCTGAATGTCCCAGAAGACCGGGTCACCAACACCTATCAGGCGGTCTCACTGCCGGAAGCGCTGACAAGCCGACCGGATGCCGATGTCGCGCGTGAGCTGGAAGGCGTCTTCAATCTGGGCTGGAAGAGCTATTTCCTGCATTTCGGGGCGATCGAACCCAAGAAGAATCTCGGCCGTATCGTCGAAGCCTATCTGGCATCCGGCTCGGTGAGCCCGCTGGTGATCGTCGGCGGACGAGCCTGGCTGGACGACGGAGAAACGGCGCTTCTGAACCAGGTCAAGCGTGACGGCGGGCCCAGCGCGGACCGGATCCGCCAGTATGAATACATGCCATTTGCCATGCTTGTCAGCTTGATCCGCGGGGCGCGGGCGACGGTATTTCCGTCGCTCTACGAGGGCTTTGGCCTTCCTGTACTCGAATCCATGGCGCTGGGAACGGCCGTCCTGACATCGACAGCCGGGTCCCTGCCTGAAGTGGCCGGAGAGGCTGCCATCAGCGTCGATCCCTATGACGTCCAGGCCTTGACCCGGGGGCTGCTGGCCCTCGATTCCGATGAAGGCCTGCGAACGGAACTTGTTGCCCGCGGGCGGGTTCAGGCCGGACTGTTTACCCCTGAAGCCTATCAGGACCGCTTGCGGCAGCTCTATCACAAGGTAGGTATTCTGTGATGGAAGACATCCTTTTCGATGCCAGTCGTCTGGTCAGTCGGACCGAGCGGACCGCCCCGACCGGGGTCGACCGCGTCTGCCTCGCCTATGCGGAATGGTTGATGTCGCGCCAGGACGTCCGGATGGTCCCGGTGCGCTCCAAGCATGACCAGCTCGTCGCGGTGGACGGGACCTGGTTCCGTCAGTGCGTCAAAACCCTGCGAAAACGCTGGACCGGAGAGTTCTTCAATCGCCCCCTGACCGAGGCCGAGCGGAGGCTGTTCGAAGCCCTGAATGCCGACCGGCCGGGACCGGTGTCCGTTCTGGGCTCCCCGCCAGCACCCGTTGACCGGAACGCCCCGCGACGGATGCGGGTCTGGAAGCAGTTCTTCCGGTCGCGCCGGATGCCCGAGATCCCGCCCGGGCGTCGCTATTTCAACGTGGGCCACACCAGCCTCAACACCCCCGAAATCCTGAACAGCCTCAGCGCCAACGGGATCGAGCGCATCGTCCTGCTGCACGACCTGATCCCGATCACTCATCCGGAGTTCTGCCGTCCGGGCGATGGCGAAAAGCACCGGATCCGTGTCCTGACGGCGTTGAAGCACGCCTCGCGCATCCTCGTGAACTCGAACTACACAGCCAGTGAGCTGAAGGCCTTTGCCGATCGCGAGGGGATCGCCGCACCGCCGATCGACGCCATCCACCTGGGGCTGGAGCCCATCTTTCTCGACCGTCCCGGCAATGCGACCCCGCGGCCCTATTTTGTCCATGTCGGCACCATCGAGGCGCGAAAGAACCTGGCGTTCCTGCTGACCATCTGGCGGCGCCTCCAGGAGCGGATGGGCGAGGACGCCCCACAGCTCGTGCTGGTTGGCCGCTATGGCTGGGAGAACGAAGCCGTGCTGGATCACCTTCAGCGGTCGCCCAACCTGCGGGGGCTGGTGCATCAGGCCGCCAATCTGCCGGATGCCTCGCTGGCGGCCCTCATGAAGAATGCCCAGGCCGTGCTCGCCCCGTCCAGTGTCGAGGGCTTCGACCTGCCGGCGGTGGAGGCCTGTGCCCTCGGGGTGCCTCTGATCGCCTCGGACATCCCCGCGCACAGGGAACTTGTGCCGGATGCCGAACTGATCGACCCGCTGGACGGCCTGGGCTGGCTCGCTGCCCTGGAGCGGGCCACGCGATCGCGTCCGATCTCTCCCCATTTCGTTGCGCCGACGTGGGATCGGCATTTCGCGGATGTTGCTGCACGCATCGGTCTGAACAGCTGACATCCCGCTCTTCGTGCGGCGCTCAGGATTGACGTCGCCATTTCGGCCAGACCTCTGGTCCCTCACGCCAAACGCCGGTAATCAGTTCACCATGAACCTATCCAATCCCCTGACACGCTCGGTTCTGGCGCTGTCCATCGTGGCTGTCCTGAGCGGATGCTCGACCTTGCCGCGGGACGGACCGTCCGGGCAGGCGGTCGAGCGCGGTGCGACGTCCGTAGACACCCAGGGTTTCTACCAGATCGTCGACCTCGACTATGGTGCGAGCGAGCGGATCAAGCTGGTGCCCCCACGCTTCCTTGGCACACTGGCCAATTCGTCCGTCGAGGGCGCTTCGGGCCTGATCGGCCCCGGCGACGTTCTCGCGGTCTCGATCTTCGAGCCGAGCGGCAATCTCTTCGGTGCGGGCGCGGGCGCGTCCGGACTCCGTTCCGGGCAGCAGCAACTGCCGGGGATCAGCGTGGATTCCAGCGGGAATGCGACGATCCCGTTCGCAGGTCCGGTCCGCGTTGCCGGCCTGTCCTCGACCCAGGCCGGGGCTGCGATCCGTCGCGCCCTGATTGGCCGGGTCGGCAATCCCCAGGTTACCGTCTCGATTGCCCAGAACTCGTTCAACACGGTCAATGTTCTGGGTGATGTGAGGCAGCCGGGGCGGGCTCCACTGTCGTCCAACGCCGATCGCATTCTGGACGTCATTGGCGACAGGGGCGGCACGACGCGCCCGGTCGAAGATGTCATCGTCAACATCCAGCGCGATGGCCAGACCTACAGCGCCCCCCTCAGTGCCGTAACGACCGATTTCCGGGAAAATGTCCGCCTGGCCCGGGGTGACGAAATCAACCTCGCCTACAGGCCTCGTAAATTCAGTACGTTCGGGGCGCTGGGAGCCGTGGCAGAAGTCTCCATGGAGCCGGGCCCGACGACGCTGGCCGGCGCAATCTCCAAGGTCGGCGGCCTCAACGCCAATCTGGCGAATGCCAGGTCGGTGCTGGTCTTCCGCTTCGAGCGTCCTGAAGTCGCCGAGGCGCTGGGTGTCACCCAGGCCCCGACCGTGCGGGGGATCCCGATCGTGTACCGGCTCAATTTCGAGGACGCGACGGGACTGTTCACGGCCGGCAATTTCGTCATCGAGCCAGGTGACATCGTCTATGTGCCCCAGTCCGGGCTCGCCGAGATGCGCAAATTCTTCGAGGCCATCCAGTCCTTCACGCGCATCGTCTACGACGTCTCGGTGACCAGCACCCTTCAGAACTGACGCCCATGGCCGATCGGCACGGTGAATTCTCGTGGCGACGGTTTTCGATCAGCATTGCGCGTCGTCTCGGGATTCCCGCCCGTCCGGCACCCCATGAAGATCTGCTGGGTGCGGATCAGGATGCCTGGTCATCCGCGCCGGCCGCGCCGGTGGACAATGCCCTATCCCGGCTGCTGGGCGAACTCGAAGAGTACGCCCTCGCCGTCTATGCGCGCGCCGGACTGCCCACGAAGCCCGGCCACTACGCCCGCGCTCCGGGAGATCGGGAATGGCAGTTCCTTGCCGAGCAGATGCGCCCCTCGGATCGCTGGGTGCTTGTCCATGAGTATCCCCCCGAGGAGGGCTGGCGGTTTGCGACGCTGAGGACGCTGGGCCTGCACGAGCCCGCTGACAGTCCCGCCGTCCACGCCGCCCAGGTGCTCTCGGAATGTCAGGCGCTGAGAGACAGTCCCGACGCCCGCCATGACGGCACGATGGCGCTCCTGGAGCGCTCGATCCGCCTCGGCATCACGAGCGCCTGGCTCGGTCTGGGCGACGCAGGCGGCGGCCAGGCGTTGCCGAAAGGGCAGGGCGAGTTGTTTCCCCTGCCCCCGGGCTGACGGCGCAGGCCAGCTCAGGCGGCCGCGCGCCGGTCCTCGCTGACGTCGGCCAGGATTTCCAGGGACCGGACTCGTGCGTCATGATCCCAGATCTGGCTGGTGACCATCAGCTCGTCTGCTCCGGTCCGCGCGACGAAGGCATCCAGCTGGGCTCTTACCGTGACGGGTCCGCCTACCGCTGAGCAGGACAGCGCCTGATCGATCATGGCCCGCTCGCCGCTGTGCAGGCTGTCTGCAAAGCCGGGCACTGGCGGTGGCAGTTTCCCGGGTCGCCCGGAGCGAAGGTTCACGAAGGCCTGTTGCAGGGAACTGAACAAGGCCTGTCCAGCCGCGTCGGTATCTGCGGCAAACACATTGAAGCCCAGCATGACATGCGGCTTTGCCAGCCGGTCCGACGGACGGAAGGTCTCGCGATAGATGCGGATGGCCGCCATCATGTCGCCCGGCGCGAAATGGCTGGCAAAGGCATAGGGCAGTCCCAGATGGGCCGCCAACTGGGCTCCGAACGTCGATGACCCCAGGATCCAGATCGGTACGTCCTGTCCCTCTCCGGGGTTGGCGCGCAGGCGCTGGCCCTCCTCGGCGGGCTGGAACCAGTGCATCAGCTCCATCACGTCCTGCGGGAAGCTGTCGGCATCACCGGCCAGGTTGCGGCGCAGCGCCCGCGCGGTTGCCATGTCCGACCCCGGAGCCCGGCCCAGTCCCAGATCGATGCGTCCGGGGTGAAGCGCCGCCAGGGTGCCGAACTGCTCTGCGATGACCAGGGGCGCATGGTTGGGCAGCATGATGCCACCGGCTCCGACCCGGATGGTGCGGGTTGCCGCCGCAACGGCTCCGATGACGACCGAGGTCGCGGCCGAGGCAATCCCGGCCATGTTGTGATGTTCGGCCAGCCAGTATCGACGGTAGCCGAGGCGCTCGGCATGACGTGCCAGATCGATGGTGTTGGCCAGCGATCGGGACACATCCGAGCCCTGGGGCACCGGCGCGAGATCGAGAACGGACAGAAGGGTCATGAGCCCGATATGGGGATGACCGCGTCATCCCCAAGTCCGGGAACGGTTGTGGCCCTAGACCTCGCCGGCGACCGGCGCGGCCATCTGCTGGCGACGGGCCATGTAGATGGCCTGGAAATCCAGCGGGTCCATCATGAAGGGCGGGTAGAAGCCGCCGTCCGCCGTCGCCCCTGCCACGATCTCGCGGGCGTAGGGGAACAGATAGCGCGGGCATTCGATCAGCAGCATCGGCTCGATGTCCTGCTCGGCGACGTTGGCCAGCTGGAACAGGCCGCCATAGACCAGTTCGACCTGGAAGACGGGCGTGCCGCTGGCCGATGCCTTGATCGAAAGCTTCAGGTCGACCTCGAACAGACCATCCGGACGCCCCTGGGCCGCCATCTCGACGCCCATATCGATCTGCGGCTTGCCTTCGATGCGCAGGCTGTCGGGTGCCTTGGGGTTCTCGAACGACAGGTCCCGCACGAACTGGGCAAGGATGCGGAAGCCGGGACCGGCAGGCTGGCCCTGGGTCTGGCCAGGAGCCTGACCGTTGGCATTCGGATCGATCGGAGTGTCGGCGGGAGGCGTGACGTCGGTCATGGGCGAGGGGCCATAGCTCAAAAAGGGTGGTCGCGGAGGCGCGAGCGCGGCACCGCGTGAAGGGGCGGCGACTAGCACGTCGTCTGGCCCTGCGGCAACGGCGAGGGGGCAGACAGGTGCGCGATGCCTTGCGTGCGCCTATATCAGACCCTAATCGTCGTCTGACGTCCGGCGTGCCGGACGCCGCCATCCAGGGATTGCCCGTGCCGCCTGCCCTTTTCCAGATCGTTTTCTTTGCCGTGGTCGCGGCCTTCATCCTGTTCCAGCTGTACAATGTGCTGGGCAAGAAGGTCGGCCGCCAGCCGCAGGAAGACGCCAAGACGCCGGCCCTGCCCGCGGCCGGTGAGCCGGCCATCCCGGCCCGCCCGTTGCTGGACGCCCAGACGATGGCCGCCATTTCGGGGCTGAAAGCACGGGATCCGGCCTTCGACCCGCAGAAATTCCTCGAGGGGTCGCGTCAGGCCTATGAGACCATCGTGCGCGGCTATGCGTCGGGCGACCGGGCGGCCCTGAAGCCCCTGCTGGCCCCGGCGGTCATGGACTCGTTCGAAACCGGCATCGTCGCACGCGAAACGCGGGGTGAGACCGAACAGGTGGAATTCCTGCAAAGCCCCCGCGCCGACCTCGAAAGCGCCACGGCCGACGGCGATCGCGCCATCGCCAAGGTCCGGTTCCTGTCGGAAATGCGCAGCAAGATCATTCCGGCCTCTGGCGAGGACACGGCGGAGCCCCGCATCGAAGAGCGTCGCACAGCCGAACACTGGACATTCGAGCGCAAGCTGGGCGCGGCCGATCCCAACTGGGTCCTGGCCCGGGTCGAACCCGCCAACGCCTGACGTGTCGGGCCTGCTGATCCGGCAACGGGCGCGCGCGGTCGCGGCATTTTCCGTCATGGCTGTCGTCCTTGCGGCCTGTGCCGGAGGCGGGGGGCAGCGTCCGGCAGTCGATGGCTTGCCTGCCCCTGTCGCAACACTACCCGTCCCGCCGGCTCCGGTGGTCATCGCCGGGGACAGCCCCGCGACCCTGCCGGGCTGGGATCAGGAAGACCATCTGGCGGCCTTTCGGGCCTATGTGACGGGGTGCGGCGTCGCCCGTGACGCGCCGGCCCGGGTCCAGTGCAGCCGGGCTCGCGATCTTGACCGGACATCGGTGACGCCATCGATGGCCCGCGCCTTCTTCGAGACGGGCTTCAGCCTGGTCGCGGCCGAGACGGCGGACGGCCGCCCGGGGCTGCTGACCAGCTATTTCGCGCCGGAGTACCCGGCGCGCCGGCGTGCTGAAGGCGCGTTCGACACCCCGGTTCGTCCGGCACCAGCCGGCTGGCAGCGCGGATGGACAGGCCCCGAGCGGGCCTCGATCGAGGCCTCTGCGGCCCCGGACGCCGTCGCGTGGATGCGGGCAGAGGACCTGTTCTTCATGCAGATCCAGGGATCGGCCTATCTGACGTTCGAGGACGGCACGAAAGCGCGGGCGTCCTATGCCGCCGATAACGGCCGCCCCTTCGTCGGGATCGCCCGGCCGATGGAGGCGCAGGGCCTGCTGCCGCGCAACGGCACGTCCGGCGAGGCCATCCGGCGCTGGCTGGTGGCCAACAGGGGCGAGCGGGCCCGGGCCGTGACCGCGCTCAATCCCCGCTACATCTATTTCGCCCTGGCGGCGGACGACGGCGGCCACCCTGCCGGAGCCGCAGGCGTTCCCCTGACGGCACGCCGCGGGATCGCCATCGATCCGGCCAGCTGGACCTACGGCGATCTGGTGTGGATCCAGGCCGACGGCGGCAATCTGCCGGGCGCGCGAGGCAGTTATTCCGGCCTGGTCATGGCCCTCGATACCGGCTCCGCCATTCGCGGCCCGGTGCGGGCCGACCTCTACATGGGTCGCGGCGATGCGGCAGGCGAGGAGGCTGGTTCCGTTCGCCATCCCCTCAGGATGTGGCGGCTGGTTCCAAGGGGTTGAGGCGAACGGGAACCTCTACCGCCGCTTCAGCCCGCCGAGGATCCCCCGCAACAGCTCGCGGGTAATGGTCGAGCCTGCCGTGCGCAGGACCGATTTCGTCGCGGCCTCGATCGGTGTTTCACGCGTCGACCGCCGGGGGGCGGCGCGCGGAGCCGGGCGGGCGCGGGCCGCCTCGCGCGCCTGGCGAGCCTGCTCGCGCTCACGGGCTACCTCGGCCTTTTCGGCATCCTTTTCAGCCTGGGCCTCCGCCTTGGCACGGGCTTCCGCAGCCTCGGCTTCGGCAATCGCCTTGTCGGCCTCCCCGCGGCGCGCGGACAGGATTTCCTCGGCCGACTCGCGGTCGACCATGGTGTCATAGACGCCGCGCACGGGGCTTGCGGCCATGACGGCTGCGCGCTCGGCATCGGTGGCGGGGCCAAGGCGGCTGGCGGGCGGGCGGATGGCGGTGCGGCCCACGATGTTGGGGGCCCCTTTTTCATCCAGTGTCGAAACCAGCGCCTCGCCGACACCCAGTCCCTGGATGGCGTCTGCCGTATCGAAGGCCGGGTTGGGCCTGAAGCTCTCGGACGCCGCCTTCAGGCCGCGCTGTTCCGCCGGCGTATAGGCCCTCAGGGCATGCTGGATCCGGTTGCCCAGCTGGGCAAGGACGCTGTCGGGAATGTCGGCCGGGTTCTGGGTGACGAAATAGACGCCCACACCCTTGGACCGGATCAGCCGCACGACCTGCTCGACCTTCTCGCGCAGGGCATCGGGCGTGTCGTTGAACAGCAGGTGGGCCTCGTCGAAGAAGAAGACCAGGCGCGGCTTCTCCGGATCGCCGACTTCCGGCAACTGTTCGAACAGCTCGGACAGGAGCCACAGCAGGAAGGCGGCATACAGGCGCGGGCTGTTCATCAGCTTGGTCGCGTCCAGCACATTGACCTGGCCCCGGCCATCCAGGCCGACACGGATCATGTCTTCCAGCCGCAGGGCCGGTTCCCCGAAGAAGGCCTTCCCGCCCTGCTGTTCCAATTGCAGGATCGACCGCTGGATCGCGGCAATCGAGGCCGGGGCGACATTGCCGACCTCACGGCCGATCCGCTCCGCATTCTCGCCGACATGCACCAGCATGGCTCGCAGGTCGTCGAGGTCGAGCAGCAGCAGTCCTTCCTTGTCGGCGACATGGAAGACGACCGAGAGCACGCCCTCCTGGACATCGTTGAGGTTCAGCATGCGGGCCAGCAGCACCGGACCGATCTCCGACACCGTGGTGCGGATGGGATGACCTTTCTGGCCGTACAGGTCCCAGAACACCGTCGGCGCCGCCTTGGGATCCAGCGTCAGCCCCATGCCGGTGGCACGGGCGGTCAGGCGCTCGTTGGGGGAGCCGGGCATGCAGATGCCCGAGAGATCGCCTTTCACATCGGCACAGAAGACCGGCACCCCGGCATCCGAGAACCCCTGCGCCATGATCTGCAGCGTCACGGTCTTGCCCGTGCCGGTCGCCCCGGCCACCACGCCGTGGCGGTTGGCGCGCTTGAACAGCAGGGTCTCGGCGCGGGACGCACCGTCGGCTTCCGACTGGCCGAGGAAGAGACCGGGAAGGGCGTCGGACATGGGCAGGGTTCCGTGGATCAGGGTGTGTCCTGCTTAGCTCACGGCAAAGGCGTTCTCCAGAGTGTCGCGGTCATCACGGAACGGTGATTGACCCGGCGTGTTGGTGGCGCGAAAGGTCGCACCATGAAAATTCCCGTCAGCCTGTCCGGCTCCGCCGTCGCCCAGAACGCTCTCGTTCTCATTGCTGCCGTGGCCGGTGGCGCGGCCCTGTTCTGGCTGGCCGATATCCTGACGCCCCTGGCGATCGCGATCTTCCTGTTGATCATGATCGGCGGCATCCAGCGCGAGGTTGAACAGCGTACCCCGCTGCCCAATCGCTGGTCGGGTCTGGTGGCGATCCTGATCGTCGTGGTGGGCTTCTTCCTGTCGATCGCCATCATCGTCAACGGCGCGGCCGGGTTCTTCAGCGACGCCTCGGGTGTCACGGCCAATATCGGACCGCGGATCGACGAGATCATCGCCGACATCAGCGGGATCTTCGGGGTCGACACCGTACCGACGTCGCGGGACCTGCTCAACGGGATCGACCTGCGCGGCTCGCTGACGACCCTGGCCGTGCAGGTGCAGGGGATCGCCTCCGGCGCCTTCTTCGTCCTGGTCTATCTCGGTTTCCTGCTGGCCTCGCAGGCCGGTTTCGGAAAGAAGATCGTGCGGATGTTCCCCGAGCGGTCCTCGCGCGGCGATGCCAGGCAGGTCATTGCCCGGGTGCGTTCCGGCGTTGAGGGCTATCTCTGGGTCCAGGCCGTCACGGGGATCATGATCTGTGCCGCAGCCTGGCTGCTCATGCGGGTGGTCGGCCTTCAGAATGCCGAGTTCTGGACCTTCGTCATCTTCGTCGTCGGCTTCATTCCGATCCTGGGAGGGGCCATTGCCGGCCTCGCCCCGCCGCTGTTCGCCCTCGTGCAGTTTCCCGACTACTGGCCGGCCCTGATCCTTCTGGCAGGCCTTCAGGCCATCCTCTTCGTCGTCGGCAACATGATCCAGCCCCGCATGCAGGGCGAGAACCAGAACATAGACCCCGTCGTCGTGCTGCTGTCGCTGGCGCTGTGGGGCAAGATCTGGGGCGTCGCCGGCATGTTCCTGTCCACACCCCTTGCGGTCATGGCCATGGCCATCCTGGCCGAGTTCAAGGGCTCCTACTGGATGGCCGTTTTGCTGTCCGGCGACGGGGAGCCCTATCCCGAAGACGGTGCCAAGGCCGACAGCAAAGACCCCTAGACCGTGACAGCCAGCCGCATCGGGCATGGGCATCAATAGACGCTCCAAGCCTTGAACCTGCGACGCGCGGGCCCATCTCCCGTCAGTCGCCACGGTCGATCCCCCCTCCCGACCGTGACGATCAAGGACCGGCACCCCTCCCCTCCAGTGCCGGAGCCTAAAGCAGGCCGCCGGACCCCGGGTTCGGCGGCCTTGTCTTTGTGCAGATGAAATATGCGGCACATCCGCAACAGATCGGACGCCTGATTGCAATCCTGAGGAAGGCCCGGGAACGGGCCTCAACCCGCGTCGTTGTGGGCGAGGGAAGGGCTTGTCGCCCCTGAGCGACCCACTCCAATGTAAGGGTTCAACAATGAAGACGATGATTTCTGCAGCCTCCATGGCTGCCCTCCTGGCGATGGTCGGGACTTCGGCCATGGCCCAGAGTGCCGACTGGCGCACTGATTTCAGCGGGCCGTATATTGGCGTGTTCGCCGGCTACACCGACAAGAATGACGACAGCAAGGAGACGCTGAGGTTCGACCGCAACCTCGACGGCAATTTCGGCGATCCCGTCCGGACGCCGGCGGGTGCCGATGCTTTCAGCCCGGGTTTCTGTGACGGCGCCGCCAAGGCGACCACAGCCGCTGATGGCTGTGACGGAGATTCTGCCGGGGCACAGGCCGGCATTCGTGCGGGTTATGATTTCCAGTTCGGCAAGCTCGTCCTGGGTGTCGTCGGCGACTACAGCGCTGTCTGGCAGGAAGACAGTGTCACGGGGTTCAGCTCGACCCCGGCCGCCTATGTCTTCAGCCGCAACGTTGATTCCATGGCCGCAGCCCGTCTTCGTGCCGGCTTCGTGGCTGGTCCGGCGCTGATCTACGGCACCGGCGGTGTCGCCTATGCCAAGGTCGAGAACAGCTTCGACACCTCCAACGGTGCCAACAGCTTCACTGAAACCGTCGACGAGGACGACGCGGACGGCTGGCAGGCCGGCGGCGGCATCGAGTACAAGCTCGCTCCGAACCTGTCGGTGACGGGTGAGTATCTCTACACCTCGCTGGAGCCGGGCGATTACAACATCCGGGTCGGGCAGGGGACGGCCCCGGCGACCAACCCGTTCATTCTCGCCCCGAACACGACCGGGACCGACATGATCCGCAGCAACTCCAAATTCGGGCTCCACGCCCTGAACATCGGGATGAGCGTCCGCTTCTAGTCCCGACAGACACGAGAACATCGATCACGAACGCCGGGGCTGCTGATGCAGTCCCGGCGTTTTGTCTTTCCGGTACCAAAGGGGGGTTTCGCAGCGTCGCGACCCGGCCTAATCAGCGGATTGATCCTCTGGCGCGATCGGCTCACCCTGTCGCCCATTCCCAGGCGGCCCGGCCGCGCCTTACGAGACCCTGCCCATGTCCGGCGAACTTGTTTCCCTGCCTCAGGCCCTCACGCTGGAGGCGCTGGGACGGGCGTTCGGCAAGGCGGTCGGGCGAGAGGCAACGACTCCTCTGGAGCAATCCTTCCTCGCCCAGGCGCACGAGGACTATGCCGTCGACGAGACTCCGGAGCTGGCCGGTGGCGATCTCGCGGCATTGCTGGCTCAGGTCTGGAAGGCTGCCGAGACCCGCAAGCCGGGCGAAGCGCCACGAATCGTCGTCGAGCCGCTGAAGACGGCCGACGGCCGTTCGACGGGCTATGATGTCGCCCACATCGTGCAGGACGATCGACCCTTCCTCGTCGACAGCGTGATGGGGGAACTGGCCGACGCCGGCGTGACCGTACGGTCCCTGTTTCATCCGATCATCGATCGTGACTCCGGGCGCCAGTCCACCATCGTGGTCGTTCTGGACCCTCTGACGCAGGAGCGGCGAGACACGCTCGTGCACCAGATCGGTGAGGCCCTGGCCGACGTTCACGCGGCGGTCGAGGACCATGGGGCCATGACGGCCCTGATGGAGCGCGCCGTCGCCCATCTGGAAGCCTGTCCCGGCGATGTCGACGCCGATATCGTGGCCGAGAACCTGGCCTTCCTGCGCTGGCTGAACGACGACCATTTCGTCTTCCTCGGCGCGCGCGACTACGACTACCCGCGCTCCACCGATGGCGGCTACGAGGCGGAAGCGCCCCTGAGCCAGTCCGCCGAGGGCGTCGGTGTGCTACGCGATGCCCAGAGGACTGTGCTGCGCCGGACGTCGGAGCCCGCCGTCCTGACCCAGGCCATGAAGCGCCAGATGGTGCTGTCCGAGCCGGTCACCGTGGCCAAGGCCAATATCCGCAGCCGGGTCCACCGCCGGGCCTATATGGATTACGTCGGGGTCAAGCGGTACGGCGCGGATGGTCGGGCGTCCGGCGAGACCCGCTTCGTGGGCCTGTTCACGGCCGAGGCCTATGACCGGACGGCAACCCAGGTGCCGCTGCTGCGTCGCAAGGTGGCCAATGCCCTGGCCCGCGCGGGCAAGGCTCCCGGAAGTCACAACGAGAAGCGTCTCAAGAACATTCTCGAGAACTATCCCCGCGACGAGCTTTTCCAGGTGTCCGAGGACGAGCTGCTCAACATCTCGCTGGGCATTCTCCACCTCTATGACCGGCCGAAGATCAAGATCTTCACTCGCCCGGACCCGTTCGACCGGTTCGTGTCGATCCTCGCCTTCATCCCGCGCGAGCGGTTCGACTCCAGCGTCCGCGAGCGGATCGGCCGCATTCTCGCGCGGGCCTGGGGCGGGCGCCTGTCGGCCTGGTATCCGCAGCTGTCCGACGCGCCCCTGGTCCGCATCCACTACATCATCGGCATAACGCCCGGTGACCATGCGGTCCCGGATGCGGAAGCGCTTCAGGCCGAGGTGGCCGAGGCCGGGCGAAGCTGGGTCGATCGCTTCGAAAGTGCAGCGCGCGCGGCCGACTACGACGACTCGCAGATCAGTGCCCTGAGCCAGAAATGGGCCGAAGCCTTCGGCGCAGGTTACCGCGATCGCTACGACGCCACCGAGGCCGTGTCCGATCTTCGTCAGATCGACCGGTTGAACGCGTCCGGCAACAATGACGGGGGCGAGCCGGTGGCTGTCCGGGCCTTCCGCAAGGCGGACGACACGGCGCTCCAGTTCCGGTTCAAGCTCTATCGCCGGGGCGCGGCGGTCCCGCTGTCCGATGTTCTTCCCATCCTGGCCGATATGGGTCTGAAGACGCTCGAGGAGTTCGGCCACGCCATCCGCCCGCTGGATGACGAGGAGATCCACGTCCACGAATTCCTGCTGGAGGATCCACGCGGCGAGGCGCTGACGTTTGCCGACATCAAGGCGCCGTTCGAAGAGGCCTTTGTCGCAGTGTGGACCGCCCGCACGGAAAGCGATGGCTTCAACCGCCTGGTTCTCGAACTGGGCGTCAGCTGGCGCGAGGTGGCCCTGATCCGGACCCTGGCTCGCTATCGCCAGCAGACAGGCCTCGATCCGTCCCAGGCCGTTCAGGAAGCGGCCCTGACCGAGTATCCGGCCGTATCGCGGGCCCTGCTGTCGCTGTTCGCCTGCAAATTCGATCCGGAGCACGGCGGCGATGTCACGTCGCGGGAAGCTGCAGCCGGCGAACTGTCCGAAAAGATCACGGCCCTGTTGCAGGACGTGAAATCGCTGGACCACGACCGGGCGCTTCGCCGTCTGGCGGCGCTGGTCGGGGCCATCAAGCGGACCAACTATTTCCAGCGCGCAGCGGATGGCCAGCCCAAGCCGCACATCTCGATCAAGATCGCCTCGCGCGAACTGGACGACCTGCCGCTGCCCAAGCCCTATCGCGAGATCTTCGTCTGGGCCCCGCACGTCGAGGGCGTCCACCTGCGGTTCGGCCCGGTCGCGCGGGGCGGCCTGCGCTGGTCCGACCGGCGCGACGATTTCCGCACCGAGGTCCTGGGTCTGGTCAAGGCCCAGCAGGTCAAGAATGCCGTCATCGTGCCCGTCGGGTCCAAGGGCGGCTTCTACCCGAAACACCTGCCGAGGGGCGGGGACCGCGATGCCATCCAGGCCGAGGCGATCCGCGCCTACAAGACCTTCCTGTCCGGTCTTCTGGACATCACCGACGACATCGGATCCACCGGTGCGGTCGAGCATCCGGACCATGTCGTGATGTGGGAGGGGGACGACCCCTATCTGGTTGTCGCCGCCGACAAGGGCACGGCAACCTTCTCGGACATCGCCAACGGGGTGTCGGCCGACTACGGCTTCTGGCTGGGCGACGCCTTCGCCAGCGGCGGGTCGGTCGGCTATGACCACAAGGCCATGGGCATCACCGCGCGCGGTGCCTGGGAGGCCGTCAAGCGGCACTTCCGCGAGATGGGCAAGGACATCCAGACCGAGACCTTCACCACCGTCGGTGTGGGCGACATGTCGGGCGACGTGTTCGGCAATGGCATGCTGCTGTCGAAGGCCACCCGCCTGATCGCGGCTTTCGATCACCGCGACATCTTCATCGACCCTGACCCGGATGCAGCCCGGTCCTGGGCCGAGCGGGACCGGCTGTTCCAGCTGCCGCGTTCGTCCTGGCAGGACTATGATGCCTCGCTGATCTCCGAAGGTGGCGGCGTCTTCTCGCGGGCGACCAAGTCCATCACCCTGACGCCCCAGATCAAGGCGGCGCTGGACATCACCGAGGACAGCCTGGATCCGGTCAGCCTGATCCGGGCGATCCTGAAGGCCCCGGTCGAGTTGCTGTATCTTGGCGGCATCGGCACCTATGTGAAATCCGCCGCGGAAACCGACGCCCAGGTCGGGGACAAGGGCACCGACGCCCTGCGGATCAATGCCGACGAACTGCGGGTCAAGGTCATCGGCGAGGGAGCGAACCTCGGCTTCACCCAGGCGGGCCGGATCGCGTTTGCTGCGCAGGGTGGCCGGATCAACACCGATGCCATCGACAACTCCGCCGGGGTGGATACCTCCGACCATGAGGTCAACATCAAGATCCTGGTGGGGTCAGCCGTCACCAATGGCACGCTGAAGGCCGAGGACCGCAATGCCCTGCTGGCCTCCATGACCGACGAGGTCGGGCTGAAGGTCCTGGCCCACAACTACGACCAGACCCTGGCCCTGACCCTGCAGCAGGCCGAAGGCACCGCCAGCCTCGACGCCCAGGCCCGGTTCATGTCGTGGCTCGGCGCCAAGGGCAAGCTGGACCGCAAGGTCGAGGGGCTGCCCAGCGATGCCCGCATTGCCGAGATGAAGGCGATGGGCCAGCCGCTGACCCGGCCCGAGCTTGCGGTCCTGACGGCCTATTCCAAGATCGAATTGTTCGACGACATCGTGGCCTCTGGCGCGACCGAGGACCCGTTCTTCGAGGCGGCGCTGATCCGCTACTTCCCGGACGCCCTGGCCAGGTTCGAGCCCGAGATGAAGGGGCACCGGCTGCGGCACGAGATCGTGGCGACGGTTCTGGCCAACGAGATCGTCAACATGGGTGGGGCGACCTTCCCCGAGCGGCTGCGGGTGTCTGCGGAATGCGATACCCGGGCTCTGGTCATCGCCTTCGAGGCCGCGCGGCGGGTGTTCCGGCTGGACGAGGCATGGGATGCGGTGTCTGCGCTGGATGGTCAGATCTCGGCGGAGGCCCAGACGGCCCTCTATCAGGAGATCGCGGTCGTGCTGCGCCGCCAGACCGCGTGGCTGGCCCGACGCGCGGCCCGGCCGGGCGCTACGGTCGGCAGCCTGATTGCGGCCTATCGCCCGGTGGTCGATGCCCTGGTACCCGAGGGCGGGGCCGTGCTGTCCCGCTTCGAGCAGGGACGGCTGGAGGAGCGGGTCAGGACCTTCATCGGCCTGGGCGCCCCCGAGGCGATGGCGCGGGGCTTTGCGATGCTGAGGCCTTCGGTGGCGACCGCAGACATCGGCGACCTGGCGGCCGAGACAGGCTGGCCCGAGCCGGCCATGGCACGGCTGTATCACCAAGTCGGGGCGGCCTTCGACTTTGACCGCCTCAGGGCCGCTGCCGGGGGTGTGCCATCCGTCGATCATTTCGACCGGCTGGCCGTGCGGCGGCTGATCGAGGACATCATGGCCGAGCAGGTTGCCCTGACCCGTGCCGTGGCCATGGCATCGGATGTCGCAGTCGGCGCGACCGAGCAGGCGGCAGAGCAGGCGGTCGATGCCTGGATCGGTCCGCGTCAGGCCCAGGTCGAGGCCATGCGGGCCTCGGTCGACGAGATCGAGGCCTCGGGCACCGGCTGGACCTTCGCCAAACTGACCATTGCCAACGGTGCCATCCGCAGTATCGCGGGCAAGCTCTGATCCACGCCGGTAGGTGTCAGGGGGCGGTGAGTTGACTCCATCGCCCCCTTGGCGTCGCTTGCGCACAAGACAGGGCGGGGAACCTTCATGCCGAGACAGTTTCTGGTCGTCGTGGACGACAGTCCGGAGTTCGACGCGGCCCTGCGCTATGCGGCGCGGCGCGCGAGGTCCACGGGCGGGCGCGTGGCCATGCTGCGCGTGTTGTCCGACAGCTCGGACGAGCACTGGTCGGGCGTGCGCGACGAGATCCAGCGCCAGCAGCGCGAGGAAGCCGAGGCCCTCCTGGTGCGGCTGGGGGAGATCGCGGCCGAGCGTTCCGGGTCGCAGCCGATCTTCCTGATCGAAACCGGGGAAGCCCAGGCCGCGATCCGCAAGGTCGTGGGCGAGGATCCGGAGATCAAGATCCTGGTTCTGGCGGCGGCCAGCGGGGGCAAGTCGCCTGGGCCTCTGGTTGCGGCCGTGCTGAAACAGGGTGCCGCCTTCAGCGGTCGAAAACTGCCGGTGACCATCGTCCCCGGCGAGCTGACCGACGCCGAGATCGAGGACCTGGCCTGATCCGGACGGGTCGCTGCCACAGGGTGCCGGAAACCCTGCGAAAACCGGGCGAAGGGATGAATCCGCGTTAGGGTTTCTTAACCGCCGCTCGCCACACTGCCACCTGAAGTGTGCCGCCTTCGCGGTTTCCATCCGAGCATCCATTCCGTGTCCATGTTCGCAAAGCGCCAGTCCGTTCTCGCCGCCACCGCCGGAGCGCCGCCGCAGCGCCCGCCTTTCCGCCTGTCCGCCGCGCCGGTCCTGACCGCGCTGAAGAAGCCACCTGTGGCCGTGGGAGCCGCAGGCTTCCTGCTGCTGGGCACGGCGACCCTGTTCCTTACCGTACTGGGCGATCCCCGCGCGGGAACGCCGTCGGTGCAGGTCGAGCTGAAGCGGGCTCCCGTGGTTGCGCCAGTCGGGCCGACCGGCCTCGAAGCCTTCAGCCTGGGCGATTTCGGGGCGTATCAGGATCTGACGACCGAGGGTCTGCTGGATCCCAACGGGGCTGCGGGGACGGAAGCCCTGATCACTCTGCCGGACGGGGCCTCCGTTTCTGGCGGGGGAGCTGCCATGGCCTCGCCCCGCCTGCCCGCCCAGCCCCTGCCGGCGGCCCCCATCGCCGGCCTGAGCGCGCCGGGCCCCAACGGACCTCTGCCCGTGATCGCGCCGGATGGCCGCGTCCCGGCCCAGGCCTATGCCCGTCCGTTCCGTTCGAACGGCAAGCCGCGCGTGGCCCTGATTGTCGGGGGGCTGGGCCTGAATGCCGTGACCACCCGTGCCGCCATCGAACGCCTGCCGGCCGAGGTGACCCTGAGCTTCGTGCCCTATGCTCAGGGGCTGCAGGGCTGGATCGACCTCGCCCGGGCCCAGGGCCATGAGGTGATGATCGAGATCCCGATGGAGCCGACCGGCTATCCGGACAACGACCCCGGCCCCCAGACCCTGCTGAGCACGGGCAGCGCCGAAGACATCCAGGCCAAGATGGACTGGCTGCTGGGTCGCGCGACCGGCTATTTCGGGGTGACCAACTATCTGGGGGACCGGTTCGTGGCCTCCGATGCGGGCACCAGCGCCTTCCTCGCCGTCCTGCGCCAGCGGGGTCTGGCCTTCATGGATGATGGGACCGCCCGCCGTCGCCCCGGGGCCTGGGCACGCGCGAGCGCCGATCGGGTCATTGACCAGCAGCAGACCCCGGCCGCAATCGTCGCCCAGCTGAATGCGCTGGAGGCCCTGGCCAAGTCGCGCGGAGCAGCCCTGGGGACCGGCTTCAGCTATCCGGTGACGGTCGAGGCCGCTGCCCGCTGGACCGCCGGTCTGGAAGCCCGTGGCCTGCAACTGGCTCCCGCCAGCGCCATGACCCAGCGCCCCGGGCGCTGACGGTCGGGCCTGCGGGCCTTCGCAATCCAGCCGTCAATCACCATGCGCGGGTGACGTCGTCGCTGCGGGATGGCAAGAGCGGGGCATGACCTCTGCACCCAATCTGAGCCTTTATCGCCCCAATGTCGGCGTCGTCCTGTTCAATGCGCAAGGGCAGGTCTGGTACGGGCACCGGGCCGGGACCGAGGCCTCGGGCAACTGGCAGTTCCCGCAAGGGGGCGTCGACAAGGGCGAGGATCTGGAAGTCGCCGCTCGCCGCGAGCTGGCCGAGGAAACGGGCGTGACCTCGGTGGTGATGCTGGGCCGGACCGACGACTGGATCCGTTACGATTTTCCGGTCGGCTATGGCGGGTCGAAACAGGCGCGGGGCTATGCCGGTCAGAAGCAGGTCTGGTTCGCCTATCGTTTCACGGGCGATGAGGCGGAGATCGATCTGGAGGCCCATGGCGAGGTCGAGTTCGACGCCTGGCGCTGGGGCGATCTGTCGGAGGCCCGCGACCTGATCGTGCCGTTCAAGCGCGCGGCCTATGAGCAGGTCGTCGCGGCCTTCGCGCATCTGGCGGCATGAAAAAGGCCTCCCGCGCGAACGGGAGGCCCTGTTTCATCTGAAACGCGGTCGGCCGATCAGGCCGCTGCGACTTCCGAGGCTTCCTCGGCGAGGATGGTCAGACCCTCGGCATTGACGTCGGCAAAGCCGCCCTTGACCGTGAACACGCGGCGCGCGGTGCCGGTGAAGACGGTGACTGGGCCTTCGCGCAGGGCGGTCATGAAGGGGGCGTGCTCGGGCAGGACGCCGAAGTCGCCCTCGACGCCCGGGGCATCCACCTGGTCCACCAGGCCGGCAAAGACCTCGCGTTCCGGCGACACAAGGGAGAAGTTGAGCTTCCCGGCCACTTAGGCGGCCTCGGCCAGCTTCTGGGCCTTCTCGACGGCCTCTTCGATGGTGCCGACCATGTAGAAGGCGGCTTCGGGCAGGTGGTCGTACTCACCGGCGACGATGCCCTTGAACGAGCGGATCGTGTCGGCCAGCTCGACGAACTTGCCGGGCGAGTTGGTGAACTGCTCGGCCACGAAGAAAGGCTGCGACAGGAAGCGGCTGATCTTGCGGGCGCGCGAGACGACCAGCTTGTCCTCTTCCGACAGCTCGTCCATGCCCAGGATGGCGATGATGTCCTTGAGCGACTTGTACTGTTGCAGGACTTCCTGGACCGAACGGGCGACGCGGTAGTGCTCCTCGCCGATGACCAGCGGGTCCATGATCCGCGAGGTCGAGTCCAGCGGATCGACGGCGGGGAAAATGGCCTGGGCAGCGATGTCGCGGTTCAGAACCGTGGTCGCGTCAAGGTGGGCGAAGGAGGCGGCCGGAGCCGGGTCGGTCAGGTCGTCGGCGGGAACGTAGATGGCCTGGACCGAAGTGATCGAGCCCTTCTTGGTCGAGGTGATGCGCTCCTGCAGGTTGCCCATCTCCGTGGCCAGGGTAGGCTGATAGCCCACGGCCGAGGGGATGCGGCCCAGCAGGGCGGACACTTCGGAACCGGCCTGCGTGAAGCGGAAGATGTTGTCGACGAACAGCAGGACGTCCTTGCCCTCCTCGTCGCGGAAATACTCGGCCTGGGCCAGACCGGTCAGGGCGACGCGGGCGCGGGCTCCGGGAGGCTCGTTCATCTGGCCGTAGACGAGGGCGCATTTCGAGCCTTCGCCGCCACCGGCGACGTTCACATTGGACTCGATCATCTCGTGATACAGGTCGTTGCCCTCGCGGGTCCGCTCACCCACGCCGGCCAGAACGGAGTAACCGCCGTAGGCCTTGGCGATGTTGTTGATCAGCTCCTGCATGGTCACGGTCTTGCCCACGCCGGCGCCGCCGAACAGCCCGACCTTGCCGCCCTTGGTGAAGGGGCAGATCAGGTCGATGACCTTGATGCCGGTGACGAGGATTTCCGACGAGGTGGACTGTTCTTCGAACGTCGGGGCCTCGCGGTGGATCGGGCGACGCTCGGTCGTCAGGATCGGGCCGGCTTCGTCGATCGGGTCGCCGACGACGTTCATGATGCGGCCCAGAACGGCGGGGCCGACCGGGGTCATGATCGAGGTGCCGGTGTCGGTCACGGGCTGGCCGCGGGTCAGGCCCTCGGTCGTGTCCATGGCGATGGTGCGGACCATGTTCTCACCCAGATGCTGGGCGACTTCCAGCACCAGGCGGAAGGGCTCGCCGGTCTTCTGGTCGACGTTCTGGGTTTCCAGGGCGTTCAGGATGGCGGGCAGGGGGCCGGTGAACTCGACGTCCACGACGGCACCGATGACCTGGGCGATCTTGCCGCCCTGGACGGCGGCGACGAGAGCGGCGGCTTTTGGCGCGGCGGCCTTGCGCGGGGCGGCGGGTTTCTTGGCGACGGTGTCGGTCATCGGTTGCGGTCCGTTGTCTTGTGTTCGGTCAGGATCAGATCAGAGGGCTTCGGCACCGGAGATGATCTCGATCAGCTCCTTGGTGATCTGCGCCTGGCGGGATCGGTTGTACTGCAGGGTCAGGGCGGAAATCAGGTCGCCGGCGTTGCGGGTCGCGCTGTCCATCGCGCTCATCTGGGCCCCGAAGAAACCGGCCTGGTTCTCGTAGAGAGCCGCCAGAATCTGGGTGGTGATGGCACGCGGCAGCAGGGTCTCGAGGATTTCCTCTTCCGAGGGCTCGTATTCATAGACCGCGCCCTTGAGGTCGATGGGCTCGGCGCCGCCGTCGACGACGGTCGGGATCAGCTGTTTGGCGGTCGGCACCTGGCTGATGACCGACTTGAACTGGCTGTAGAACAGGGTGACCACATCGGCGCGGCCTTCCTCGAACTCCTCGGCGATCAGCTCGGCGATCGGCTGGGCCGACGGCAGGCCGATCGTCTTGTGCTCGGACAGTTCAAACGTCTTCACGACCGCCTTGCCGTACAGACGGGTCAGCTGGTCGCGCGACTTGCGGCCCACGGCGATGACGCGGACGTCCTTGCCACTGGCGATCAGGCTGTCGATCCGCTTGCGGGCGGCGCGGATGATGTTGGACGAGAAGCCGCCCGCCAGACCCTTGTCGGCCGAAGCCACCACGATCAGGTGGCGCTGGTCCGACCCGGTGCCGGCCAGCAGCTTCGGCGCGTCGTCACCCGACACGCCCGCCGACAGGTTGGCGATGACCGCAGCCATCTTCGTCGCATAGGGCCGGGCCGCGACGGCCTGGTCCTGGGCGCGTTTCAGCTTGGCCGCGGCGACCATCTGCATGGCTTTCGTGATCTTCTGCGTGGCTTTCACGCTTCCGATCCGACTGCGCATTTCCTTGAGGCTGGCCATCCGGCGCTACTCTCTCAGCTCGGGGTCAGTTAGGCGAAGGTCTTGGCGAAGGCTTCGATGGCAGCCTTCAGTTCGGCTTCCAGCTCTTTCGACAGAGCCTTGGTCGTCTTGATGCTGCTCAGGATGCCGGCGTGGTTCGAGTGCATCCGGGCCAGGAGCTCGGATTCGAAACGACCAATGTCGGCCACGGCGATCGCATCGAGGTAGCCGCGCGTGCCGGCATAGACCGAGACGACCTGCTCCTCGACCGTCAGCGGCGAGTACTGGGGCTGTTTCAGCAGCTCGGTCAGGCGGGCACCGCGGGCCAGCAGCTTCTGGGTCGAGACGTCGAGGTCCGAACCGAATTTGGCGAAGGCGGCCATCTCGCGATACTGGGCCAGCTCGCCCTTGATCGAACCGGCGACCTGTTTCATCGCCTTGATCTGGGCCGAGGAGCCCACGCGGCTGACCGAGATGCCGACGTTCACGGCGGGGCGGATGCCTTGGTAGAACAGGTCGGATTCCAGGAAGATCTGGCCGTCGGTGATCGAGATCACGTTCGTGGGGATATAGGCCGAGACGTCGTTGGCCTGGGTCTCGATCAGCGGCAGCGCCGTCATCGAGCCGGAACCGTTGTCCTCGTTCAGCTTGGCCGAACGCTCCAGCAGGCGGCTGTGCAGGTAGAAGACGTCGCCCGGATAGGCTTCACGGCCGGGCGGGCGGCGCAGCAGCAGGGACATCTGGCGATAGGCGACGGCCTGTTTCGACAGATCGTCATAGACGATCAGGGCATGCATGCCGTTGTCGCGGAAATACTCGCCCATGGCCGTGCCCGAGAACGGGGCCAGGAACTGCAGCGGGGCGGGCTCGGACGCCGTGGCGGCGATCACGATGGTGTAGTCCAGGGCGCCGCGCTCCTCGAGCGTCTTGACGATCTGGGCCACCGTCGAGCGCTTCTGGCCGATGGCGACGTAGATGCAGTAGAGCTTCTCGCCTTCCGACGCGCCCTCAACGTTGATCGACTTCTGGTTCAGGATGGTGTCGATCGCCACGGCGGTCTTGCCGACCTGACGGTCACCGATGATCAGTTCGCGCTGGCCACGGCCGACGGGGATCAGGGTGTCGATGGCCTTGAGGCCGGTCTGCATCGGCTCATGCACCGACTTGCGCGGGATGATGCCGGGAGCCTTGACGTCCACGCGGCGACGCTCGGTGAACTGGATCGGGCCCTTGCCGTCGATCGGCTCGCCCAGCGGGTTGACGACGCGGCCCAGCAGGCCCTTGCCGACCGGAACGTCCACGATCTCGCCCAGGCGGCGGACTTCGTCGCCCTCGGCGATCTGGGCATCGGCGCCGAAGATCACGGCGCCGACGTTGTCGCGCTCGAGGTTCAGGGCCATGCCCTTCACGCCGGCCTTCGGGAATTCGATCATCTCGCCAGCCTGGACATTGTCCAGGCCGTGGATGCGGGCGATGCCGTCACCGACCGACAGCACCTGACCGACGTCGGACACGTCGGCTTCGACGCCAAAATTGGCGATCTGGCCTTTGAGGATGGCCGAAATCTCGGCGGCGCGAATGTCCATGGTGTGGCTCTCTGGCTTTCGTCTTCTTGGAAGCGCGGTGTGTGGGCCGCGCTGCGTTCGTGGGTCAGGCCCGTTTCAGGGCGAACTTCATCTGGTCGAGTTTGGATTTCAGCGAGGCGTCGAACAGTTTCGACCCCACCTTGACCTTCAGTCCGCCGAGGATGGCGGGGTCGACGCGGGCGGTGATCTCGGGCGCCTTGCCCAGCGCCTGCATCAGGGCCGAGCGGATGTGGGTCGTCTGGGCGGTCGTGAGCGGCACGGCGGATACCACCTCAGCGGCGACGACGCCCGTGTGCTTCGAATACAAGGCCTCGAAGCCGGTGATGACGCCGCCCAGATCGCGGGCGCGGCCATTCTGGCCCAGCAGGCCGAGGAAGTTGCGGGTCGTCGTGTCGAATTTCGCCGCATCGGCGATGGCCACGAGACCCTTCTGCTGGTCATCGGCAGCGATGACCGGCGAGGTCGCCAGGCGGCGCAGGTCGGCGCTTTCGATCCAGGCCGCCTTCAGCGACTTGAGATCGGCGCGCACGGCGTCGAGTTTGCCTGTCTCCAGGGCCAGATCGAACAACGCCTGTGCATAGCGTTCTCCGACGTCCGTCGTTCTGAAATCGTCAGCCACTTATAGGGTCCGCCCGGGGATTAAGCGTTGGTCGTTTTGCGACCGGCGGAGAGGGTCTCGCCGATCAAAAGCTTGAAATGCTTGGTAAAGCACGACGAAAAACCCGCCTCAGGGACGGGCCTTCGCTAAGCCGGGGCGCTGATAGCATGGGTAATCCCCCCTCGCAACCGAGGCAGGGCACCGCAGGCGGGTCGTGCCCGACCGTGTCCCCGACGCCTCAGCATTTGCCCGCAAGGCAACCGTGACGCTAGAAGCGTGTTCATAGGCCCGACCCTCTCCCGACGCACTCGGGGGCCAGACCTCACAGGATCTCCCGACCCATGCTTGAAAGCATCACGCCCCTCTTGTCCGACCCGGCCGCATGGGCGGCTCTCGTCACCCTGATCATCATGGAAGTGGTGCTGGGGATCGACAATCTGATCTTCATCTCGATCCTGTCAAACAAGCTGCCGGAAAACCAGCGCCAGAAGGTCCGCCGCATCGGCATCGGCCTGGCCCTGATCATGCGTCTGGCCCTGCTGTCGATCATCGCATGGCTGGTCGGCCTGACCGCCACCGTGATCGATCTGGGCATCGTCGGCCCGCTGGGCGAGAACGGCGAGCCTGCCTTCGAGACGGCCTTCAGTTGGAAGGACCTGATCCTGCTGGCCGGTGGCCTGTTCCTGATGTGGAAGGCGACCAAGGAAATCCACCACACGGTCGATCCGACGCCGAGCCATGACGTGCTCGACAAGAAGAGCGTCGTGATCAACAACGCGGGCGCGGCGATCTTCCAGATCATCCTGCTGGACCTGGTCTTCTCGATCGACTCGATCCTGACCGCGATCGGCATGACCGAGCACCTGCCGATCATGGTCGTGGCCGTCCTGGTCGCCGTGGGTGTCATGCTGCTGGCCGCCGACCCTCTGGCGAATTTCATCAACAAGAACCCGACCGTAGTCATGCTGGCCCTGGGCTTTCTGCTGATGATCGGCATGGTGCTGATCGCCGATGCCTTCGGCGTGCACGTGCCCAAGGGCTATATCTACGCCGCCATGGCCTTCTCGGCCCTCGTGGAGGGGCTGAACATGCTCAGCCGCAAGTCGGGGTCCAAGCGAGAGAAGGCCGAGCTGGCGCGCGCCCAGGCCAATGAGGCCGAGGCCCGGGCCCAGACCGCGGAAAAGGAAGCCGCGGCGGACCCGACCCGCTGATGCGCGCCCCGGTCCTGATCGCTGTCGGACTTCTCCTGACGGGAGGCGCGGCGGCTGGTCAGGACCCGCCGGCCGCGGCCTTGCCGACCGTGCAGGGCTTCGAGATCGTCGCGACCTATCCGCACGATCCGGGCGCCTTCACCCAGGGCCTGATTGTTCATGACGGTGACCTGATCGAGACGACGGGCCGCTACCCGTCGACCCTGCGACGGGTGCGGCTGGCCGATGGCACCGTGCTGCAGAAGCGTGAACTGGACCGGGCCTATTTCGGCGAGGGTGTCACCGAGCTGGGGGGCAAGCTGTTCAGCCTGACATGGCAGAACGGCACGGGCTTCATCTGGAATGCGGACGATCTGAGCCCGCTTGGACAGTTCGCCTATCCGGGCGAGGGATGGGGCCTGACCGATGACGGGCAACGCCTGATCCTGTCGGATGGCACTCCGGTGATCCGGTTCCTGGACCCCGTGACCTTTGCCGAGACCGGCCGCATCACCGTTACCTATGGCGGACGGCCCGTGACGCGGCTGAACGAGCTGGAGTGGATCGACGGCCAGATCGTCGCCAACCTGTGGAGGCAGGACCTGCTGGTGCGGATCGATCCGGTGTCCGGCGCGGTCGTGGGCGTCATCGACCTGACCGATATCCTGCCAGTGGCGGAGCGCGTCGAACCGACCGACGATGTGCTGAACGGGATTGCCTGGGACGCGGCAGGCCGGCGGCTGTTCGTGACAGGCAAGAACTGGCCGAAGCTGTTCGAAATCCGGCTGACGGACGCGGAATAGGGTCCAGTCACCCCGCTCCTCCCGGCGAAAGCCGGGACCCAGTTCTGGGCAATGCAAAAATGTTTCGCAGTGCGCGCCCCGCTATCCGCAAGTGCGGCGAAGGCACCGGGTCCCGGCTTTCGCCGGGATGAGCGGAAAACGGGCTAGTTCAGGCGGGTGCTGATCTGACCAATGGCAGCGTCGAGCATCGGGTCCGTAGTCTGGCCGGCGATGCGGGCCGTCAGGATGGCCTCGGCAGCCCGGGCGGCGACGTCGGCAGCGGCAGCCTTGACCTCTGCCGTCGCTTGGGCCTCGGCCTGGGCGATGCGGCGTTCGGCCATGGCCTGACGACGGGCCATGGTTTCCTCGAGACGGGCGCGGGCCTCGACTTCCATGGTGCGGGCATCGGCCTCGGCAGCGCGCAGCATTTCCTGCGCCTGGGCTTCGGCTTCGGCCTTTTCCTGACGGATGGTGGCGAGCAGGGCCTCGGCCTCTGCACGGAGGCGGGCGGCCTCGTCCAGTTCGGCCTGGATCTTGGCGGCCTTGGCGTCGAGCGTACCGGCGACCAGCTTGGGCACGCCGGCAGCGATCACGATGCCGAAGAACAGGATCAGGCCAATGCCGACCCAGAGTTCAGGGTTGGAGACGTTCCAGAAATAGCCTTCGAGGAAATGGGGCATATCAGGCGGCTCCCTTGACTGCGGCGGCGGCGTCGGCGGCGCTGACCTTGGTGCCGGTCAGGCGCTCGACGATGGCCTGGGTCGTGTCGGCAGCGATGGTGCCGACATTGGCCATGGCAGCGTCACGGGTCTGGCCGATGGCGGCTTCGGCGGTGGCGATGCGGGCGTTGACCTCGGACTCTTCGGCCGCACGACGGGCGTTGGCTTCCTCGGTGACGCGCGCCTTGGCGGCAGCGGCCATGGCGCGGGACTGGGCGCGGGCTTCGGCGACCTCGGCCTTGGCGGCAGCGGCCTGGACCGCGGCTTCGGCCTGGACCGACTTGGCCGTGGCAACGGCGCTGGAAATGGTGGTGGCCCGCTCGTCCATGACGCGGCGCAGACGCGGCGCAAAGACCTTGGAGATCAGCAGGTACAGGACGACGAACAGGAACAGCAGATAGACGATCTGCCCGCCCCAGACGGACGTGTCGAACTGGGGCAGACCCCCGGATTCGGCTTCGGTCGTGGCGGTCGTTCCGCCGTGGATGTCTGTGGATTCGGGGGCGGCCATGGTGTCCGTCTGCGAGATATCAGCAAAGAGGCGGTGCCCTCCGGGTCAGGAGGACACCGCCGCTGGAAACGCCGTGAAAATTAGGCGTTGAGGATCAGGATGCCCAGCACGAAGGCCAGGATGCCGAGGGCTTCGGCCAGAGCCGCGCCCACGAACAGGTTACCGACCTGGCTGCCGGCGGCCGAAGGGTTGCGCAGGGCACCGTTCAGGAAGTTGGCGAAGATGTTGCCCACGCCGATGGCAGAGCCGATCATTCCGAGGGTGGCGAGGCCAGCACCGATGTATTTTGCGGCTTCAGCTTCCATGAGATTCAAATCCTAGTTTCTGGGTTTCGGGGTTGGGGCGAAGAGGCTGGGCGTGGCTTTAGTGGCCGTGGCCCAGGTTGACCACATCATTCAGGTAGATGGTGGCCAGAACAGCGAACACGAAGGCCTGCAGGAAGGCCACGAGGAACTCGAGGGCGGTCAGGGCGACGACCATGGTCATCGACAGGGCCGCGATCGGCAGGGCCCAGAGGCCAAGGCCCTCGCCAGCGAAAGCCATGGCTCCCAGGCTGACGACGAAGCCGGCAAAGATCTTCAGCGCGACGTGACCGCCCAGCATGTTGCCGAACAGACGCAGCGCCAGCGTGACCGGCCGCAGCAGGAAGGACAGGAACTCGATCGCGCCGACGACGGGGCGAAGGAGCAGCGGGGCGCTGGACGGCCAGAACAGCAGGAAGAAGCCCAGGCCGTGCTTGAGGATGCCCACGCCGATGACCAGCAGGATGGTCAGCATGGCGAACGTGATGGTGACGGCCAGTTGCGACGTCGCCGTGAAGGTCAGGAACATCCCCAGCAGGTTCATGCCCAGGATCAGGGTGAACAGGGTGAAGACGAACGGGAAATACTTGCGGCCCTCATGGCCGATGATGGAGTCCGTGACGCCGTCGATCATGCCGAACAGGGTCTCGCCCGTCGACTGGAGCCGGCCGGGCACCACCTTGGCGCCCGACGTCACGGCCGTCAGGAACAGGACCACCATCAGGAAGGCGATCGTCATGGCGACGTGCGAGTTGGTGAAGGCGATCACCTGATTGCCGAGCACGGGGACATTGACCTCGCCAAAGGTCATGCCCGGCAGCGGGTGAATCTCGAACTGTTCGATCGGATCGGCCAAGGCCTATCGCTCCTCATCATTGGCGTCGTCGAACGGGATAGAACGAGGTTCCACGCCGGCCGCCGCTGCCTGTGCCATCAGCCGTTTGGCCGTCTGCCACGCCATCCACAAAGACACGGCGAAGCCCAGAAGGACCCCGCCAATCACACCCCACGGCGCCGTTCCGGCGAAGCGGTCGAACACGAACCCGGCACCGATCCCCAGAAAGACGCCGCCCAGAAGCTGGGCCACGACCTTGTATGCCTGGCCCGCCACGGCCTGACCGGCCGCATCGGATTGCGCTTCCCTGGTGGTCCGCGCCTCCAGATCGGATGCGCTTTTCGCGAGGCGTGCGATCGCCTCTTCGCGCGATTCCGTATTCTGGGACATGAGCCTGTTCGATCGACGTTCCGGAGAGCCCGGAACGGGTCTGAATTCGGCGCGGAACCTATAGCTGGATCCCTGCGAGGTCAAGGCTGGGTCGTGAGGCCCCAAGTCCATGATTCTAAAGCTGATATCGAGGGAAGGAGGCGTTCTGTCCGAGGCTGTGACATTTCTCCCTCCCTCTCGGGTCAGGCGGCGGCTTTCCGGCGGACCCGTGCTATCCGGCGCAGTCGGCGCCAGAAGCGGCCCCGGGCCGGCTCCGGATAGGGTTCGAGGTTCTCGACGAACTGTTCGGCGGAGGCGCGCCAGCTGAACTTTTCGGCATAGGCGCGGACCGCAGCCCGGTCGCACTCCAGCGCCTTCATGCAGGCGACCTTCAGATCGTCGTCGATGGCCCCGGCGTTGGAGCCGGGGATGATGTCGATCGGGCCATGGGCGGGATAGGCTGCAACCGGCGTGCCCGTGGCCATGGCCTCGAGGATCACCAGACCGAAGGTGTCGGTCCAGCTGGGGAAGACGAAGACGTCCGCATCGCGAAAGCAGCGCGCCAGCTCCTCGCCGAACCGCGCGCCGAGGAATTTGGCGTCCGGGTAACGGGCTTCGAGGTCGGCACGGGCCGGGCCGTCACCGACGACGATCTTTGTGCCCGGCAGGTCGGTCGACAGGAAGGCTTCGATGTTCTTCTCGACCGCGACCCGACCGACATTGAGGAAGAAGGGACGCGGCCAGTCCTTGCCGCCCAGCTCGTCGAAAATGCGCGGCAGGTCGGGATTGAACTGTTCGGTGTCCACGCCGCGCGACCAGGGCGAGACGTTGCGAAAGCCATGCTCGACGAGTTCGTCCCGCAGTGTCGGTGTGGCCACCATCAGCCGGCCCGACGGCTTGTGGAACCATTTCATATAGGCGTAGCCGACCTGGACCGGGATCGGGAATCGCGCCGAAACATATTCGGGAAATTTCGTGTGGTAGCTGGTCGTGAACGGCAGTTTCCATTCGACGCAGATGCGCCGGGTCGCAATGCCGATCGGCCCCTCGGTGGCGATATGGACGGCTTCCGGCTCGAAGGCGCGCAGACGTTCGCGGATTTCTTCCTCGGCCCCCAGGGCAAGGCGAATCTCGGGATAGGTGGGGCAGGGGATGGTCTTGAACTGGTCGGGGCGGATCACGTCCACCTCATGGCCCATGGCCCGGCACTCCTCGACCGTGCGGGTCAGGGTGCGGACGACGCCGTTGACTTGCGGCTCCCAGGCGTCGGTGGCCAGAACGATACGCATAGGCGCGAGCAGTCTCCACCATGAACGATGGACTGCTCTAGCCGTTCGCGCGACCGGGCAAAAGCCCTCAAGCTGCAGCGCCGGCGATCAGTCGAGGGCGACGCTGACCCTGAGGCCGACCACAACGACCGTATCGGCCGAGCGCAGACCGCCGGCATTCCGGATCAGTTGCAGGTCCGGCTGGACCGTCAGCGGGCCGATGCGATCGGAATAGGTGATCTCGAATCCCTGCTCGGCAGACGCGGGGCGATCGCCTCCGTCGCGAAGATTGGCCTGGGCCTTGTCCGACAGAAGGCCTTCATGGACGCCGATGGAAAACTGGCTGTCGGGGCGGGACGCCCAGACCTGGTTCAGGAGGACGCCGGCCTGCCAGCCGCCAGAGAAGTCCGTGGTGTCGCCGTCGGACAGGCCGACCCGGACGAAGCCGCGCGCGTTGCCGCCAGCGGGGGTCTGGAAGAGGTCGGTCTCGGCCAGGGCATAAATCCCCTGTGCCGTGGTCCTGGCCGGATTGCCGTCGGGGGCGAGGGTGCGGATGTCGTCCTGAGCCCTGTCATAGCGCCAGGTGCCGGCGGCAAGGCGCGTCGGGCCATTCCAGCCGGCTTCGCCGATCAGCAGCACGCCATCGTCCATATCGGTGTCGATGCCATCCGGATCGCCCAGGGTACTGGCCCGGGCGTTGATGGCCGCGACCTGGCCATAGCCACCCTCTTCGCGGCCGATCCGCAGTCGCGCAGCCAGAGCCGTGGACGGAAAGATGGATGGCCCGTTCGGCCCGGTCGAGGCCAGTTCCGAGCCGATGCCGAAGGGTGGCGCGATCAGCAGGCCCGCGGCGTCGGTCGCGTAGAATTCGCTGTTGAGGTCATACAGGCCGGTGCGCAGCGTTGCCCGCCCGTCCGCAAGATCCTGCTCGATCCAGAGTTCGAACAGCCGCACGGCAGCATCGCCGACCTCGATATTGTCGATGCCCTGCAGCGTGCCGGCCAGGGCATTGGGCTCGCCGCCGTTGTTGACCAGTACGGCACCGTGAACCCGGGCACCACGCCAGCCGGTCAGACGTTCCAGGTCTGCGTCGACGACGAGATCGAGATTGTCGAGGGCCCGCCAGTCCAGCGAGCGATCTCGCGCATCCACGCCGATGACATCTGCTGTATAGGCGGCACTGAACGTCCAGGGTTCCTGTTCATCCTGAGCAAAGGCAGTACTGGCTGTGACGAGGGCCAGAAATGCAGCCCCAAACGCTGCACGGCGATGCATGATGAGCATGTCGTCTTCCCTGTTTCAGGTTGACGATGGCCATAACCGCTGAAGTTAAGCTTAAACTGCGGTTATTTTGTTTTGCGTATCTTATTCCCGATTGTCGCCATGAGCGGTTCGATTGCTAAGTAGGTCTACGTATTCGCCATTATACCCAAGTTTAATGACTGGAGCGTCTAATTCATTCCAAAGGGAGTGACTTCATGCTCAAGACCATTCGCGCCAAGATCATCGTGGCTGGAATAGCGGTTGTCGGGCTTTGCCTCAGCATGGGGGCCGTCGGTTACTGGGTCGATGTCACTCTGGGGCGGGCGCTCGAGTCCTCGCAGCTTTCCAGCGAGGTGCTGCGCAACCACATGCGCGCGGACATGATGCACGATGCCCTGCGCTCCGACGCCCTGGCCGCGCTGCTGTCGATCGATCCCCAGAGCGGAATCGCCCTGACGGACGTGAAGGCCGACCTTGCCGAGCACAGTGCCGTCTTCCGCGAGAGCGTGGCGGCCAACGAGACCCTGGCCCAGGATGCAGGGACGCGTCGCGCTCTGGCCGAGGTGAAGCCTTCACTGGACGCCTACATCATCTCGGCCGAACGGATCGTCGCCCTGGCCTCGAGCAACGCCGCTCTGGCCCGGGCAGAACTCACGCCCTTCATGGCCGATTTCGCGGATCTTGAATCGCGGATGGAAAAGGCGGGTGACGACATCACGGCCGTTGCATTGGCGTCCAAGACGGACGCCGAGGCCAAGGCCGTTCTCGGCCGGCGCATGATGATCGGTGCGATGATCGGCGGGCTGCTCGTGGCCGGCGTGATGATCGCGACCGCGCTGGGCCAGATCGTCCGGCCCATCATGACCCTGTCCAACGCCATGCTGGCCCTGGCCAAGGGCGAGACCGACGTGGACATGAGCAGCGCAAGACGGTCCGACGAGGTCGGGGCCATCAGTCGATCGGTCGAGGCCCTGCAGACCCTGATCATGGAGCGAACGCGCGCGGAGGCCGAGGCCGTTCTGCGCCAGCGGGAAGCCGCCGACCAGGAAAGGGAAAGGGCAGACGCCGCCCGGGCGGCCACGGCGCGGGAGCAGGCAGTCGTGGTCGGGGCTCTGGCCAGCGGCCTCGAGCATCTGGCCAAGGGTGACCTGACCTATGCCATTCGTGCGGAATTCCCGGGTGACTACGCCAAGCTGAAGGCCGACTTCAATCTGGCGATCCAGCAGATGCGGGAAGCCATGAGCGATGTGGTCGGCAATGTCGGGGCCATCCGTTCCGGGTCGGGCGAGATCAGCCATGCGGCCGATGACCTGTCGCGCCGGACCGAGCAGCAGGCCGCCAGCCTCGAGGAGACGGCCGCTGCCCTGGATGAGATCACGGCGACCGTCAGCCGGACCGCCACGGGTGCCAGCCAGGCTCTCGCCGCCGTCAAGGCTGCCAAGGGTGACGCAGAGACCAGCGGTGTCGTGGTCAGTGAAGCGATCGAGGCCATGAGTGACATCGAGAAATCGGCCAACGAGATCAGTCAGATCATCGGCGTCATCGACGAGATCGCCTTCCAGACCAATCTTCTGGCCCTGAACGCCGGCGTCGAGGCCGCGCGGGCCGGGGATGCGGGGCGTGGCTTTGCCGTGGTGGCTCAGGAAGTCCGGGCCCTGGCCCAGCGCTCGGCCGAGGCGGCCAAGGAGATCAAGGTGCTGATCTCGGCGTCATCGCGCCAGGTCAGCTCGGGGGTCGGACTGGTCGGACAGACCGGCGAGGCGCTTCAGAGCATCATGGCGCGGGTGAACGAGATCAACGGCCTGATCGCCGAGATCGCGGCCTCGGCCAGCGAACAGTCGACCGGACTTCTGGAGGTCAATACAGCCGTCAACCAGATGGATCAGGTGACCCAGCAGAATGCCGCGATGGTCGAGCAATCGACCGCCGCCAGCCATGCCCTGGCCCAGGAAGCCGAGCAGCTGCAACGCTCGGTCAGCCGCTTCCAGGTCGAGAGCAGCGGCTACCGTGGCGGCGAGGCCGCGCTGCAACAGGCAGCCTGACGCAGGCAAACATCGGCCCTTTCCCCATTGCGGGCTAAGGGAGTAGAGCGTGCGCATGAACGCACACGTCTCCCCACCCCTGACCCTCACGCAGGACTGGGACAGGCTGGATCACGGCAAGTTTGCTGATGAGCCGGTTGCCGTCCAGACGATCCTGAACGCCTCGCCGCTGGATGCCGCGGCTCGCACAGCCGTTGTCGCCGATGCCGTGGCGTTGGTCGAGCACGCCCGAAAAAGTCAGAAAAAACAGGGCGTGGTCGAGAGCTTCCTGCAGGAATTCTCGCTCGGGACGCGTGAGGGGCTGGCCCTGATGTGTCTCGCGGAAGCCCTGCTGCGCACGCCGGACGAGGACACGCGCGACCGGCTGATCGCGGAAAAGATCGGCTCGGCCGACTGGGCCTCGCACCTCGGGCAGTCGGACAGCCTTTTCGTCAACGCCTCGACCTGGGGCCTGATGCTGACCGGCAAGCTGGTCGATGCCGACGAGCAGGCCAAGACCGATCTGCCGGGCTTTCTGAAGCGCGTCGCCGGCCGGCTCGGCGAGCCGGTGATCCGTCAGGCGGTCGCGGCGGCGGTCCGTATCATGGGCGAGCAGTTCGTCGTCGGTCGCACGATCGAAGCGGCCCTGAAGCGATCCAACCGTGAAGGCTGGCTCTGCAGCTTCGACATGCTGGGCGAGGGGGCTCGCACGGCGGCCGATGCCGAACGCTACGAGACCATCTATGCCGATGCCATTACCGCTGTCGGCAAGACGGCCAAGGGGCAGGGGCCCGAGGTCGGACACGGGGTCTCGGTCAAGCTGTCGGCCCTGTCGCCCCGCTATGAGGCGACGCACGAGGACCGGGTCTGGTCCGAGCTCTATCCGCGTGTCCGCCGGCTCGCGCTGATCGCGGCGCGCTACGACATCAATTTCACCATGGATGCCGAAGAGGCCGACCGGCTGGCGCTGTCGCTGAAGCTGCTCGACCGGCTGGCGCATGAACCGGATCTGAGGGACTGGACCGGTCTCGGGCTGGCGGTCCAGGCCTATCAGAAGCGCGGGCCGGAGGTGATTGCCCGCGTGGCTGAACTGGCCCGGGTCGCCAACCGTCGCCTGATGGTCCGGCTGGTCAAGGGGGCCTACTGGGACACCGAGATCAAGCGCGCCCAGGTCATGGGCCGGACTGACTATCCCGTGTTCACGACCAAGGCGGCGACGGACCTGAACTACCTGGTCTGCGCCCGCGCCATGATCGACGCCGCTCCGCATCTGTATGCCCAGTTCGCGACCCACAACGCCCATTCCCTAGCCGCCGTGCATCGGATGGCGAAGGACAGCGGCGTCAAGATCGAGTTCCAGCGCCTGCATGGCATGGGCGAGGCCCTCTACGAGGCGGCGTCAGAGACGTTCGGCACGATGAACGTCCGGGCCTATGCGCCCGTGGGCGGACACGAGGACCTCCTGCCCTATCTGGTACGCCGGCTGCTCGAGAACGGGGCCAACTCGTCCTTCGTCCACGCCCTGCTCGACGAGCGCGTTCCGGCCTCGGCCGTCGCTGCCGATCCCATCACCGCGGTCGAGGCCCATCCCGACCGTCACGCCAAGATCCCCACGCCCAAGGACATGTACATGGACCGCCAGAACGCACTCGGTCGCGACTACTCCCAGGCCGCCGACCGCGAGCGTCACGCCCTGGCCCTGTCGAAGGTCGATTCCGAGAAGTTGACCTCGGGCCCGATCGTCGGTGGCAGGCTGCTGGCCGGCACCCACCCGCAGGACGTGACCAATCCGTTCGACCGGTCGCAGGTCCTGGGCCACGTGTCCGAGGCGAGCCCGACCGATATCGACGCGGCGATCGAGGCTGCGGCCCGTGCCCAGGTGGCCTGGGATCGCGCCGGTGGATCGCGGCGTGCGCCCGTGCTGCGGGCCATGGCGGATGCCCTCGAGGCGGACATGGACCGGCTGGTGGCGCTGCTGGCGCGCGAGGCGGGCAAGACGCTGAACGATGGCGTCGCCGAGGTGCGCGAGGCGGCCGACTTCTGTCGCTACTATGCGATGCTGGCCGAGAAGGATTTCGGCGGGCCGCAGACGCTGAACGGCCCGGTCGGAGAGACCAACCGGCTGGTGCTGCACGGTCGCGGTGTCTTTGCCTGCATCAGCCCCTGGAATTTCCCGCTGGCCATCTTCACGGGCCAGGTCGCGGCCGCGCTGGCAGCAGGTAACGCCGTCCTGGCCAAGCCCGCCGAACAGACGCCCCTGATCGCTGCAGAGGCTGTGCGCCTGTATCACAGGGCGGGGCTGAACCCCGATCTGCTGGCCCTTGTGCCCGGACGCGGCGAGACCGTGGGTGCAGCCCTGGTCAGCCATCCCGGCATCGACGGCGTGGCCTTCACGGGCGGCACCGATACTGCCGGCGCGATCAACCGAGCGCTGGCGGCACGACCCGGTCCGATCCTGCCGTTCATCGCCGAGACAGGCGGCCTGAATGCCATGTTTGTCGACACCACGGCCCTGCGCGAACAGGTCATCGACGACGTCATCGTTTCGGCCTTCGGCTCGGCCGGACAGCGCTGCTCGGCCCTGCGCGTCCTGTATGCCCCGAAGGACTCTGCTGACAGCCTGATCGAGGGCCTGAAAGGCGCGCTGGCCGCCCAGGTGGTCGGCGATCCCACCGACCCGGCGACCGATATCGGCCCGGTGATCGACACCGACAGCCGGGCGATGCTGGAAGGCCACGTCGAGCGGCTGTCGCGCGAAGCGTCCGTCCTGGCGCGGGCAACCCTTCCCGCCGAAGTGGCCCGGGGCGATCTGTTCGCACCGACGATTGCCGAGATCCCCACACCGGACTTCCTCGAACGCGAGGTGTTCGGCCCGATCCTGCACGTCTACCGCTACGACCCGAAGGATCTGGCGTCCGTGGCCCGCAAGCTGGCGGCGCGCGGCTACGGGCTGACGCTGGGGGTCCATTCCCGCATCGAGGCCTTTGCCGAGGAGGTGATCGCCCTGGTCCCGGCCGGCAATGTCTACATCAACCGCTCCATCACCGGCGCGGTCGTGGGCGTGCAGCCATTCGGTGGCGAGGGTCTGTCGGGCACCGGACCCAAGGCGGGCGGACCCAACAGCCTGATCCGCTATGCCTCGGAAAAGGCGATCAGCAACAACATCTCCGCCCAGGGCGGCGACCCGGCCCTGCTGAACCTCTAGGCAGCGATCAGCGGAAGAGGCCGACGGCCCCTTCCGCCCAGACCACGCCGACGGCGGCGAGGACGGCCAGACAAAGGGCCAGCCGAACGGGCCGGCCGGGCATTTTCCAGACGATGAGTTCGATCAGCAGTCCACCGCCGATCAGCAGCAGCGCAGCAAGGAAGAAGTCGCCTGTCGTCCAGACGACCTCGTCGGTGATCAGCATCGCCACGGCGGGGATCAGCAGCAGGCCAGCCACCAGTCCCCAGCCGGCGAGCCGCCACGCGAGGCGGCGGGATCGTTGCGTCGGGGCCTTCATCATGGTCGGGCGTCTTTCTGTTGTGATCAGGGTCCGACGTCGTTGACGTCGGTGCGACCGTCGTCGACGGGTGTCGGCAGGCTGATGGCGATGCCGAGGGCCTCGGCCAGCTTCTGGTCGCGCTTGTAGACGTCCTCGCGGAAGGCCACGCGGCCCTGACCATCGACGAAGGCGGTCCAGTACAGCAGTCGCACGCCGATCTCGCGTCCGGTGGTCACGCGCTTGGTCTCGCGGGTCTGCTGGGCGGTGTCGAACTCCTCGAGCTTTACCGGATCCGGGGCGAGCAGAAGACGGGCGAACTCCACCGCACCCTGCACCCGCACACAGCCATGCGACCGCTGGCGGGTAGCAAGGTTGAAGGCGGCCTTCGACGGCGTGTCGTGCAGGAAGATGGCATAGCTGTCGCGCAGTTCGAACTTCACATAGCCGAGGGCGGCCAGGGGACCGGCGCGCTGGACGACGTTGCCTTCCGGCGTGACGTACATGTTCTGGCTGCGCAGATAGGCGGGGCCGCGCGGCAGGATCTCGCGCCGGGCAATGCCCGAGGGGACGTTCCAGGGCGGATTGGCGACGACCGATGCGAAGGGCTTTTCGAGGCTGGGGGTCTGGTTTTCTGCCGAGCCCACCACGACGCGGTTCGAGTGAACGGGCCGGCCGTCCTTCCAGTAGACCATGATGGCGGCGGCCGTGTTGACCTCGATCCGCTCGGGCGCAACCTCGCGTTTCAGCCAGCGACGCCGCTCGAGGTTGAGGGCGATCTGACGGGCCCGGTCCTCTGCAGAGGCCGAGAGCGAGCGCTGTGTGCCGGTGCCGATCCGACCGTCCGCCCCAAGGCCATGGCGGGCCTGGAAGCCGCGCACGGCGGTCTGCAGCGCACTGGAATAGACGACGCCCTGGGCTTTCAGGGTTTCCCCCTGGGCGGCGGTCAGGTCGCCTTCGGCCACGAGACGGGCGATCAGGGCGGGGATGCGCCGGTCGCTGTTGCCGGGCTCGATGGGGGCACCGGGCCGGAACACGGGCCAGCCGCCATCACGGGCCAGGCGGCGGTAGCGCACATAGCCTGCGGACAGGTTGGCATAGCCGATGTCGGAGGGGGCCAGCGCCTCGTACCACTCCAGAAGCTGTCCGCGGACCATGGCGTCGTTCAGACCCCTCGGCAGATCGACGCGGTTCTTCTGCATTTCCCAGAGGTCCTCGACGTCCTCGGGACGAACGCGACCCTCGGCCAGTACGCGGGCATAGGTCAGGGCCGCAGCGGTGGTGCGCACGTCGGCACTGTCGCGATCCGCGGCATAGCCGACGAAGTCGAAGAAGTCCGAGGCGGGCAGACCGTGGCGTTCGGACCGACCTGCGGCCGCGTTCAGGCCACGCAGGCGCTCGGCCGTCCAGACGGGACGCCAGCCGTTGATGTCATAGAAGGCCCGCACGTCGCCCTGGACCGTATCCGGAAGGCGGCCGATCTGATCCTCGAACGCGGCGGACCACCGGGTCACGGGTCGGATCGGTGCGGTCTCGAATTGGGGAACAGCCTGCTGGGCGGCTGCCGCCGCTGCTGCCGTCATCGCCGTCGTGGCGATGCCGAGACCCAGTTGCCGTCGATTCATAACTTACGCTCAATCCCTGTGTTCGGCACTGCATCGCGCGCCGACGTCCTGTACCCGAACCCAGTTCACCTTAACGGCGTTCCAGCCAAACAAAAAGCGCCGCCCCGAAAGGGACGACGCTTTGTGTGGTCGTGATGCCGCACCCAGGTGCGACATTTCGGTCCGGAAGGCCCACCTTTGCGGGTGCCCGTTCCGTGGACCTACTTCTTGATGAAGCCGCCGAACTTGTTGTTGAAGCGCGACACGCGACCGCCCCGGTCCAGCATCTGCTGGTTGCCGCCGGTCCAGGCCGGGTGGGTCGAGGGGTCGATGTCGAGGTTCAGGACATCGCCTTCCTTACCGTAGGTCGACCGGGTCTGGTAGGTCGAACCGTCCGTCAGGGTGACGGTGATGAAGTGGTAGTCGGGGTGCGTGTCCGCTTTCATGGTCGTCGTCCGGTCTCTTGGGCGCGGTGACGATGCCGACCGTCGGTGCGCGAAAATGACAAATCCCGCCAGAGCTCCGGCGGGAATGAGCGGCGGCGTTTACACCGGGGGGCGTTCCGGGGCAAGAGGCGCGTCGATGACCGTCTCCCCCCCGACTGAAGCGCCCTCCGTCTCCGACCGCCCCGGCGCCGGAGCGCTGCTGATCGAACAGATGGGGGAGGCCGGAGAACGTCGGGCCAAGCGCAAGGATATCCGCCCTCTTGGACGCCTCCTTCCCTATCTGATGCAGCACAAGCTGGACGCGCTGATCGCGATGGGCTGGCTGCTGCTGTCCACGGCCGCGTCACTGGGTCTGACGGTGACGGCGCGGGGCGCGATCGACAACGGCTTTGAGGACAGTGGCCGGCAGCTGGACCTCTGGTTCCTGGTGCTCGGGGCCAATGCGCTGTTTCTCGGCCTCGCCTCGGCGTGCCGCTATTTCTATGTCACCAAGACGGGCGAGCGGGTCATTGCCGATGTGCGCAAGGGCCTGTTCGACCGCATCCTGACGCTGGATCCCTCCTTCTATGCCCAGATGCGCACGGGCGAGGTGCTGAGCCGACTGACAACCGATATCGCCCTGGTCGAGACGCTGCTGACGACCTCGGTGTCCTTTGCGCTCAGGAACTTCCTCACCCTGATTGGCGGGTTGATCCTGCTGTTCGTGGTCAGCCCCAAATTGACCGGTCTGGTCCTGCTGATCGTGCCGCTGCTGCTCGGCCCGATTTTCCTGTTCGGCCGCAAGGTCCGCAAGCTGACGGTCGCTTCCCAGGACCGGTTCGCCAATGCCGTGGGCTTTGCCGGCGAGAGTGTGGATGCCATCGAGACCGTCCAGGCGTTCGGCCGCGTCGACAGCGCCATCGCCCGGTTCAGTGCGGCGGTGGAGGGGGCGTTCGGCGTATCCCTCAAGCGCATGCGGGCCCGGGCCCTGATGACCGCCATGATCATCGTCGTCACCTTTGGCGGCGTGACCCTGGTTCTCTGGCTGGGGGCCCAGGACGTGATCTCAGGGACGATGACCCCGGGGACCCTGCTGCAGTTCGTCCTGTTGTCCGTGTTTGCCGCCGGGGCGGTCGGGGCGCTGGGAGAAAGCTGGGGTGACGTCCAGAAGGCGGCCGGGGCGATGGAGCGGATCGACGAACTGATGAGGGCGGAGGCCTCGATCGCGGCACCGGCTCATCCCGTTGCCCTGCCAAGCCCGCCGCTGGGCGAGGTGTCGATGTCGGCGGTGGACTTCGCCTATCCGGGACGCCCCGATCTGCCGGCGCTGAAAGGCTTCTCGATGACGGTGCGGCCGGGCGAGACGGTCGCCCTCGTCGGACCTTCGGGGGCCGGCAAGTCGACCGTGTTCCGGCTGCTGCTGCGCTTCTACGACCCCCAGAGCGGCCTGGTGTCGGTCGATGGCGTGGACGTGCGCAAGGCCGACCCCGTCGAGGTGCGGGACCGGTTCGCCTGGGTGTCGCAGGAGGCTCCGCTGTTCTCCGGATCGGCGCTCGAGAACATCCGGTTCGGGCGCGAGGCCGCGACCGAGGCCGAGGCCCGGGAGGTGGCCGAGGAGGCCCAGGCCCTGGCGTTCATCGACGCCCTGCCGGAAGGCTTCAACACGCCGCTGGGCGAGCGGGGCAAGAGCCTGTCGGGGGGGCAGCGGCAGCGTCTGGCCATTGCCCGGGCCCTGGTGCGCGACGCCCCGATCCTGCTGCTGGACGAGGCGACCAGCGCACTGGACGCCGAGAACGAGCGGCTGGTGCAGGTCGCTCTGGATCAGGCCATGCAGAGCCGCACGACCATCGTCATTGCCCACCGCCTGGCGACAGTCCTTCGCGCCGACCGCATCGTGGTCATGGAGAACGGGCAGGTGGTGGATCAGGGCACCCACGGCGAACTGGTCGCCCGTGGCGGACTGTACGCCCGTCTCGCCAAGCTGCAGTTCCGCGCGGATTGACGCAGCCGGATTAACGCGGTTCGCTGCGGCGATGATCCTTGCCCTGACGATCGCGCTCGCTTTGACAGTCCAGGCCCCGACCGTGTCCCCGACCGCGGCCGACCTCGTGCCGGTGTTTGGCAATACCCTGGTCTCGACCTATCCGGACGGGCGCAAGGCCAGGGCCTGGCTCACGGCGGACGGCCGGTTCGAAGGTGAGGGGCGTCGCGGCGGGCGAAATGCCGGCACCTGGCGTGTCCGCGACGGCAAGGTGTGCTTCAGCCTGCGCCGCCCGATCATCGTGCCGGGATCCTATTGCACGCCGATTGTCCGGGGCGGGATCGGGACGCGCTGGACGGCGACGGCGGTCACGGGCGAGACGATCACTGTGGAACTGGTCGCCGGCCGCTAGACCACCTCTGTTGCCACGGATAGCGGTGCCGTCAGGGTCAGGCAGGTGCCTGTACCTTCGGCCGTATCGACCAGAGTCCCGCCCAACTGACGGACCAGACTGTCGACGACCCTCAGACCCAGGCTGCGGTTCGTGCGCGCGGCATCGAAGTCGAACCCTTGTCCCTCATCGGCGACGGCAAGCCGGATCTGGTCGTTCGCGATCTCGGCATGGACCGTGATCCGGCCACCGTCCTCGCCATAGGCGTATTTGATGGCATTGGTGACGAACTCGTTCACGATGAGGCCCAGCGGGATGGCGACGTCCGATGGCACCGTTCCCGGCCCGGCGACGCATTCGATGACATGGCGAGGCGCGCTCTCGGCCAGGCCTTCACAGAGCTGGCACAGGAAGGCATCCAGCCCCACCGTATCCAGGTCGACGCTTCGCCAGAGCTGGTCGTGCACCTGGCTGATGGCATGGATCCGGGCACCGGCATCGGTCAGGGCCTGGCGCGTCTCTTCCGATCCCGCGCTGCGCGCCTGCATCGACAGCAGGCCGGAGACCAGCGCCAGGCTGTTCTTGACCCGGTGGCTCACTTCGCGTGCCATGAGGGCCTGATGCTCGATCGCAGCAAGCAGGCGCTGCTCGACGGCCTGTCGGGCGATCGCGGCACCCAGAACAGAGGCGAACCCGTCCAGGAAGATGGCGTCCTTGGCGTCGAAATGTCCCTCGTCAGGGCTGTCGACCTCCAGAACCCCATAGGGGCGCCCGTCGATCTCGGGCTGGATCAGCACATTGATGGCGCGACGGATCCTGTGCTCGGCAAGGAAGCTCGGCGTGCGGAACCGTTCCTCGTTTTCGAGATGATTGGACAGGACGGGCTTTCCGGTGCGGAATGCATAGCCCGCCGGGCTTTCCATATCCGATCCCAGCGATGTGCGGCCCTCTGCATCCGTGCGCCAGCCCGTGCCAGCCACCAGCATCAGCCGGGACGACGCCTCGTCATAGGCCAGCACCTTGGCGAACGGCGTTTCCAGTCCTTCCGCGCAAGCCTTGCAGGCCGTGTCCAGAAGGGCCTGACGGTCGCGTTCACGAAGGCCCTGCTCTCCAAATCGGGCCAGCAGCGATTGCTGCCGCAACCGGTAGCGCAGCTCTTCGGGCGGTGTGCGGTACTCCGGATCGGGAGACGACTCGACCTGGGGTGGCGTGACCGTATCGATCTGCACGACGGTTTCGGCGACGATGTCGGCCTTCACCTCTGCGACCAGGTTGGCGATCTCGGGGGTCATGCCGGGCTTGACGGCGGGCGGTTCATGCGACGGCAAGGCGAACTCTACAGATCGAGGGAGCCGAAAATCCGGCCACGGCAAGGGTCTATCTGGGGAGTGTCTACAGGAAACTGTAGGGGTCCACATCCACGCTCAACCGGACCGATCCGGGGACCTTCACCCGCGACAGCCAGGCGCGAAGAAAGGCCTGGATATCCACGTCGCGGTCGGCCCGGACCAGCAGTCGCTTGCGGCGACGCCCCCGGATGAGCCCCAGCGGTGCATCCGCCGGGCCATAGACCTCCAGCCGTTCGGCATTGGGGATGTTCTGGGCCAGGGCCTGGGCCAGGCGTTCGACGGCCGCTGCGTCCTCGCCCGACAGGATCAGCGCCGCCAGACGGCCATAGGGGGGCAGGGCGGCGGCCTCGCGCTCGGCCATCTCGGCCTCGACGAAGCCATCCCGGTCGGCGGCGGCGAGGGCGATCAGGACCGGGTGCTCGGGCGTCCAGGTCTGCAGCAGGGCCCGGCCCGGGCGTTCGGCTCGCCCCGCCCGGCCGGTGGCCTGGGTCAGAAGCTGGAAGGTGCGCTCGGCGGCCCTGAGGTCACCCCCGCGCAGGCCCAGATCGGCATCGACGACGCCGACCAGCGTCAGGTTGGGGAAATTGTGCCCCTTGGCCGCCGCCTGGGTCGCCACCAGGATGTCGATTCCGCCGTCCTTCATGGTCTGGATCAGGGCCCGGGCCGAGCGCGCGTCCGGCACAGTGTCGGAGCTGAAGACGGCCGTGCGCGCCTGTGGGAACAGCTGGCGGACCTCCTCCTCGACCCGCTCGACGCCAGGGCCGACCGAGACGAGGCTGTCCTCGGCGCCGCAGGACGGACAGTGTTTCGGCCGGGCCATGGAGAAGCCGGTCAGGTGGCAGACCAGCCGCCCGGTGTAGCGATGCTCGACCAGCCAGCTGTCAGTGTCCGGCGAGGTCAGCCGGTGGCCACACGCCCGGCACAGGACGACGGGGGCATAGCCGCGCCGGTTCAGGAACAGCAGGGTCTGCTCGCCCTTCAGCAGGGTCTCGCCGATCGCCTCTCGCAGCGGCTGGGACAGCCAGGTCTGCGGGTCCGGCGGGGTCTGGCGCAGGTCCAGCAGCTGGATATCGGGCAGGACAGCTGCGCCATGCCGTGCCGCCAGCTTCAGCCAGCGATACCGGCCCTGCTGCGCATTCCACAATGTCTCGAGCGAGGGCGTGGCCGACGCCAGCACCACGGTGCCGCCCTCGATCCGGGCCCGGGCCACGGCAAGGTCGCGGCCGTGATAGACGAGCCCGTCCTCCTGTTTGAACGAGCCGTCGTGCTCCTCGTCGACGACGATCAGCTTCAGGTTCGGATAGGGCAGGAACAGCGCCGACCGGGCCCCGACCACGATGTTGCAGCGCCCGGCGACCACCGCTTCCCAGACCACCCGGCGCCGCGGCGGGGCAATGCCGGAATGCCATTCCGCCGGGGCCGTGCCGAACCGGGCCGTGATGCGGGCGATCAGGTCCTGGGTCAGGGCGATCTCGGGCAGCAGGATCAGGATCTGGGCCGCCGGATCGGCCCGCAGGGTCCGCGCCACGGCCTCCAGATAGGCCTCGGTCTTGCCGGACCCCGTGACCCCGTCCAGCAGGAAGGCCGCGAAGCCGCCCCTGGACGTGGCCTCCGCCATCGCATCGGCAGCCGCGGCCTGATCCGGGTTCAGGGTTGCGGGCGCGTGGTCGGGATCGGGAGCCGCGAAGGCAGCCTCGGCCGTGATCTCGATGACCTCCAGCACGCCCTCGTCGATCAGGCCCTTGACCACGCCGCTGGAAGCGCCAGCCGCCCGGGCGAGGTCGGCCGCCGCAAGGGCGCGGTCCCCGAGGGCCTCGAGCACGCCGGCGCGGGCCGCTGTGGGTCGCGCGGGCAGGCGGTCGCCGAAGCGTCGCACCCTGCGCTCGGGCCGGGGGCGGGGAGCGCGCAGGCCCTTCAGAGCGGTCGCGGCCATCTCGCCCGGCGGGCTCAGCGTCCAGCGCGCGGCCCATTCCACGAAGTCGACGGTTCGTGACGGCAGGCGCGGATCGTCCAGCACGCTGTCCACGCGCTTGAGCTTGCGGTTCGAGCCGGTGGTTTCGCGCACCTCGGTGACGATCCCCCGGATCAGGCGGGGGCCCAGCGGGACGGCGACCTGATCGCCCCGGGCGACATCGAGACCTTCCGGAACCTCGTAGTCGAAGGCCTCGGGCACCGGCAGGGGGATCAGGACGGAGGCGACGATCATTGTCCTCCCCACGACGTGGGGAGGTGGATCGGCGGCGAAGCCGACGAGACGGAGGGGCTGGTGGATGCGGACCGGGTGGTTTCTTTCAAAGAACGACGGACCGGAAGGCGGCACGAGCCCCTCCACCACTTCGTGGTCCCCCTCCCCATCGCAAGCGATGGGGAGGATTGGAGAGTGCCCCTCCATTGCTGCGTGGTCCCGCTTCCCATCGCAGGCGCTGGCAAGGAGATGTCTCGCAATCGTCGCCGGAGGCCGTTAAACGCTGGCGGCATGAAACTCTTTCTCGATACCGCCGACGTCGCCACGATCAAGGACATACTGCCCACCGGAATGGTGGACGGCGTGACCACCAATCCTTCGCTGATCGCCAAATCCGGTCGCAACATCGCCGAGGTCATCGCTGAAATCTGCGCCCTGGTCGAGGGGCCGATCTCGGCCGAGGCCGTGGCGACCGATTTCGAGACCATGGTCCGCGAGGGCGACAAGCTGGCGGCCATCGCTCCGAACGTCGTGGTCAAGCTGCCCCTGACCTGGGACGGACTGCGCGCCACCCGGGCATTCACGGACAAGGGCATCAGGACCAATGTGACCCTGTGCTTCTCGGCGGCCCAGGCCCTGCTGGCGGCCAAGGCGGGGGCGACCTTCGTCTCGCCGTTCGTGGGTCGTCTGGAAGACCACGGCGCGGATGGCATCACCCTGCTGGAAGAGATCCGCACCCTGTACGACATCCACGGGTTCGAGACCGAAATCCTGGCTGCGTCGCTGCGCAATCCGACCCATGTCAGTGCCGCAGCCCTGGCCGGAGCCGATGCTGCGACCCTGCCGGCCGATACCTTCAAGGCTCTCGTCAAGCATCCGTTAACCGAGAAGGGGCTTGATCAATTCCTGGCGGACTGGGGCAAGACCGGTCAGTCGATCCTGTAAATCTGGCCCGGCGTTTCCGGGAGGAGACGCCCGCCTTGAGCGCACCGACCGACCTGATGCGCGAGACCGGCGGCCCGGAGCTTCACTGGCCCGAGGTGCGCGACTGGCTGCAGGCCCACCCGCAGATCCTTCTGGATGACCGGTCGCTGCTGGAAGAGATCGGACTGAAACCGCACGGCCGGAATGTCGTCGAGTTCGGGCCCGCGGCGCTGACGCGTCTGGAGGCGGTGGTGACGCGCGAATCCGATGCCCGCAAGGAGATCGAGGGCGTCGCCCGCGCCAATTTCGCGGCCCAGACACAGACTCACGTCGCGACCCTGGACCTGATGGAGTCGCGCAGTCATTCCGATCTGGCCCGGCGGCTCGATGCCTCGGTCCAGGCCCGGTTCGGCCTGGCCGGAGCCGTCATTGCGCTGGAAAAGCCGGGCGGCGTGCCGTTCGGCTGGCGCGGGCTGGAGGAGGGCGGGGTCGACCGCTGGCTTGGCGATCATGGTCTGACATGGCTGGGACCCGCCTTCGAGGATCTGGACCTGTTCGGTGCCGGGGCCGAGGCCGTCAGGGCCGTGGCCCTGATCCGTATCGCACCACACATCGGGCCCGACGGGACGCTGCGCTCGGGCCTGTGTGCCTTCGGTTCACTGGAAGAGGATGGGTTCACGCCACAGATGGGCTGCGAACTGGTCGCCTTCATCGCCCGGGTGGTGGAACGGATGGCCGAGCGATGGCCGATCCTGAACTGACCGCCTCGGAGGCTCTGTCCACCTGGCTGGAGCATCTGGCCCATGAGCGCCGGCTGTCGCCCCGGACGCTCGAAGCCTATGGCCATATCGGGCGGACCTACCTGGGTTTTCTGGAGCGCCACCGGGGCGAGCCCCAGTCGCTGGCCGACCTTGGCACGATCACGGCGGCAGAGATCCGCGCGCATCTGGCCGAGCGGCGAGGCGGTGAGCATCCTCTGAACGCCCGGTCGCTCAGCCAGACCCTGTCGGCCATACGCACCTTTCATGTCTTCCTGGACCGTCGCTGCGGGACGCCGGCACCTCAGCTGGCCCTCGTTCGGGGGCCACGCGTCAAGCCCTCCCTTCCCCGCCCGGTCACCGCCGATCAGGCGCGCGGGATGATGCAGGAGCCTGCCGCCGACCCCGATCAGGAGCCTTGGGAAGCGGCGCGGGACACGGCCGTGCTGGGCCTGCTGTACGGATGCGGGCTGCGGATCTCGGAGGCCCTGGGTCTGCTCCGGTCGCATGCGCCCCTGCCCGAGACCCTGCGGATCATCGGCAAGGGGTCGAAGATGCGGCTGGTGCCTGTGCTGCCGGCTGTCCGGGCGGGGGTGGAGGCCTATCTGGCGCTGCAGCCCTTCGTGCTGGCCCCGGATGAACCCCTGTTCCGGGCGAAGCGCGGCGGCGCGCTGAGCCCTCGGCACGTTCAGGCCACGGTCCAGCTTCTGCGCGGTCGTCTCGGCCTGCCGGCCAGCGCCACGCCCCATGCCCTGCGCCACAGTTTCGCGACCCATCTGCTGGGGGCTGGAGCCGACCTGCGCTCGATCCAGGAACTGCTGGGCCACGCCAGCCTGTCGACGACCCAGAGATACACGGCCGTCGACGCCGCCCACCTGCTCGGCGCCTATGCGGCGGCCCATCCGAGGCCTTGAGCCGGCGAAGGCGTCTCAGCGCGGGTCGATGATGCGGCCGATGGCCTGATCGGCCTGTGGAAGCTGATCAATGACGATCAGGGGCACGAGACAGCCGTCTATCCGCCGATCCAGCAGATGGTACATCTTCACATTGGGCTGGGCACCAGCCGTCTGTCCCGTCGTGGCCTGCTGCAGAGGGGTATCCGGTGCCAGCGGCCCGACCCTCTGGAGCAGGTTTGCGCAGTCGACAGGAGCCGAACGCGTGATCGTCATTGTCCTTGCCACTCTTTCGGCATCGGACGGTCTGGCCGATGCATAGGGCAGGGCAAACGGCCGGGTTGCAGGCTCGTCAACCGGGCCAGCCAGCAACGCGAGGGCAAGTGCAAGCATCGGTCGACCTCCGGATTCGAGTGTGACCCTAGCAGGTTTACCGGCAGGATTGAACCCGGCGCGTCCCGGATCAGGCCTGCATGGTCCAGCCCTCGACGCCCATGGCCGCCTGTTTGACCGCCTCCGAGCGGGTCGGGTGGGCGTGGCTGGTGCGGGCCAGGTCTTCCGAGGCCCCGCCGAAGGCCATGGCCACACAGGCCTCGCCGATCATCTCGCCCGCCTGCGGACCCATGATGTGGACCCCCAGGATCCGGTCGGTGGTGGCGTCGGCCAGGACCTTGGCATAGCCGTCGGTCTCGTGATTGATCTTGGCGCGGCTGTTGGCGCTGAAGGGGAATTTGCCCGACTTGTAGGCGACGCCGGACGCCTTCAGCTGGTCCTCGGTCTGGCCGACCCAGGCCACTTCGGGGAAGGTGTAGACCACGCTGGGCACCAGATTGTAGTCGACGTGACCCGCCTTGCCGGCGATCAGCTCGATGGCGGCGACGGCGTCTTCCTCGGCCTTGTGGGCCAGCATCGGGCCGGTCGTGACGTCGCCGATCACCCAGACGCCCGGGGCGACCTTGAAGTGATCGCCGACGATGACGCCGCGCTTGTCGGTCTCGACCCCGACGGTCTCGAGGCCCAGCCCGGCCGTGTAGGGGCGACGGCCGATGGCCACCAGGACCACATCACCGGTCAAGGTCTCGGCAGCCCCGCCGGCAGCGGGCTCGATGGTCAGTTCGACGCCGTCCTTGACCACCTTCGATCCGGTGACCTTGGAGCCCAGCTTGAAGGTCATGCCCTGTTTGGTCAGGACCCGCTGGAAGGCGGTGGCCAGATCGGAGTCCATGCCGGGCGTGATGCGCGGCAGATATTCGACCACGGTCACCTCGGCCCCCAGACGACGCCAGACCGAGCCCAGCTCCAGCCCGATGATCCCGGCCCCGACGACGATAAGCTTCTTCGGCACCGCCGATAGCGAAAGGGCCCCGGTGGAGTCGACCACCTTGCCCGGCACGAATTCGACGCCGGGCAGGGGGGTGGGTTCCGAGCCCGTGGCGATGACGATGTCCTTTGCCGTCAGCGCCGTCGTGCTGCCGTCCGCTGCTTCGACCTCGACCGCGCCAGGGCCGGTGATGCGGCCGCGGCCCTTGATCCAGGTGACCTTGTTCTTCTTGAACAGAAATTCGATGCCCTTGGTCAGGGCGGTCACGCTCTCGGATTTCTGGGCCATCATGACCGGCAGGTTCAGTTTCGGCGTGACCTCGATGCCGATCTTGGCGAATTCGCCGTTCGCGGCCTCGAACATCTCGGAGGCATGCAGCAAGGCCTTTGAGGGCATGCAGCCGACGTTCAGGCAGGTGCCGCCCAAGGTCTCGCGCATCTCGATACAGGCGACCGTCAGGCCCAGCTGGCCAGCCCGGATGGCGGCATTGTAGCCACCGGGTCCGCCGCCGATGATGACGACGTCATAGGATGCGGCTTCGGCCATGGTCAGTCTCTCTGCTCGAACGGCGCGGGGGAGCGCGCGCGATAACTAGCGCCCGTCCCGCCGGGGTCAACCGCGTGACTGCGATATAGGGGCTCGGAGGCCAGGATGCAGCCTCGACGAAAGAAGGGGGCGGGCCTTTCGACCCGCCCCCCTGAAATCGTCTCGCGTGATCGGGTTGATCAGAAGGCGACGCGCAGGACCACCTGGTAGACCGGGTTGGCCTCTTCGGTCTCCAGCTCGTACTCGTCGTAGGTGCGGGAAATCTGTGCGTCCTGATCGGCGAACTTGTCGAAGACCTCTTCCTTTTTGGTGTCGAGCAGGTTGGACCCGGTGAAGCGCAGGACCGCGTTCGAGGTCAGCTGCTTCTCGATAAAGATTTCCAGATCGGCGCCGTAACGGGTCTCGACTTCCTCGGCGAAGACGCGGCCGAAGGCATCGCCCTGTTTGCGATAGGTCGCGCCGAAGGCGGCCTGCCAGCTGGGGATGTCGTGGGTGAAGCCAAAGTTGTAGACGAAATTCGACTGGTCGTTGAAGCGGCGCTCGCCCAGGGCATCCTCGACCGTGCTGTCCAGCAGCGAGACGTTCACGAACACGCCGGTCTTGTCGAAGCCGATGAAGTCCAGCGGGGTCGAGAGGTCGAACTCGACGCCGTAGACCTGGCCGTCGCCGACGTTGTCGATCGACTCGATGAAGGTGCCGGCTCCGCCGCTGCCCTGGACGCCGGTGTTCACGTCCTCGCTCAGGTCGGTGATGTCGCGGTAGAAGGCGTTGATGCCGACCACGCCGCTGCGACCCAGACGACGCTCGAACCCTGCGTCGATGCCCCAGGCCAGCTCAGGCTTGAGGAAGGGGTTGCCACGGAAGTCGTTGTCGCCACGCTCTTCTTCCAGCACGCCCGGCGCCAGATCGTCGAAGTCCGGACGGCGGATGGTCCGGCCGGCCCACAGGGTCAGGCGATCCCGCTCCGACAGCGAATAGCGCAGGCTGGCCGATGGCAGGAGCTCGGCATAATCGGTGTCGAAACCAGCAATGGTGGCATCGGTGGTCTCATAGCGAAGACCGGCTTCCCACTTCAGGGCGCCCTGTTCGCCGGACAGCATGACATAGGGATCGATGCGAGTTTCCTCGATCGTGTAGACGCTCCGGGCGAAGACGAAGGGCGGCTGGACCGGGCGCGGCGCGGGGGCGTTCGGCACGGTGGAGCGGACGCGGGCAGCCTCGTCGGTGATCGACTCGCGGTCCTTCCGGATCGCCTGAACGCCGAACTCCAGATCGATGGAGTCGGTCAGCGGGCGGGTGTGCTCGATGGCTCCGGACAGTTCCTCGTCCAGCAGGTCCGTGATCACGAAATCCGCGGTGAACCGGTCTTCCTCGGGGAAGGGGATGGCGTCGCGCAGATATTCGGCCTCGTTCTCGAACTCGGACTGCTGGTCGTCGAAGCTTGCGTAGCCGAGCTTGAAGCGCGTCTCGCCGCCGAACATGTCGCGCTCGTAGCGGGCCCGCAGGGCCAGGTTGTCGGTCTCGATGTCGACGTCGTTGTCGTTGACCGTCAGCAGGTTCGCCTCGGTGCGGATGCCGTTGCGGTATTCCAGCGAGTCCTCATCCTGGAGACGCTCGGTCCGGACGAATACACCTGACAGGTCCAGCTTGCCGCCGCCGACCTCGACCTCATAGGCCGCGTTGAAGGAGTAGTCGGTGCTGTCACGGACGTCGGTCTGGACCTCGGTGTTCACCAGCGGGCCGTTCGGCCGGGCGTAGCGGGCGCTGAACTTGTCCTTGGGGTTGATCCGGTCCTGGATGCTGGTGCCGATCAGCAGGCGGCCCGGGCCGACCTGGCCGCCGTAGACCGCACCATAGGTGCCGCCCAGCTCGTTGCCGGGGAACAGGATGCCGCCGAGGCGGACATAGCCGCCGTCGAGCGTGTAGGCGTCGCGCAGGACGATGTTGATGGCCCCGGCGACTGCATCCCCGGACCGGTTGGCCGACGATGCCCGCACAACCTCGACCCGCTCGATCAGCTCGGCCGGAATGCGGTCGACGAAGAACGAACGGTCCACGCCACCACCGGGCACGCGCTCGCCATTGATCAGGATCTGGCTGTAGCCCGGATCGAGACCGCGCAGCCGGACCCCATCCGATTCCAGCACGTCCGACAGGAAGGTGACGCTGGGCACGCGCTTCAGCGCATCGCCGACGGTCAGTGGCTCGAACCGCTGGAAATATTCCAGGTCATAGGACAGGGTCGGGACGGTGTCCTCGGTGCGGTTCCGGAACACCGGGCGACCCGTGACGATCACCTCCTCGACCGAGGTTTCCGGCTCGGGCTGGACGGCGCTCGATTGCGCCTGGGCCACGCCCGAGAAGGCCAGAGGCGCAAGCGCCGCCCCCAGCAGAAGAGCTGTACGTTTCATGTCGATCCCCAACAGGTTTGGGCACGCGCCCCGGCGCACAGCCCGCTGGGGGCGGTAGCTAGACCGTAAGGGTCAAGCATCGACGACGGTTCTGCGACCGAGATTCTGCGAACGATAGACGGTTTCGTGACGTTCGCTCCCGGTTCGGATCAATCATGTTGATCGCCGTTCACCGAGCAGCCAATCCCGGCTTGACCGGCGGGGCTGCACATGGTCTGGGCCCGCGCATCAGCCCGCAATGACAGCCAGGGGACCCCCGCCATGACCGTCCGTACCGGATCGCATATCAGTGTTTCATTCTTGTCACTGATTTCGGCTCTCACCCTTGCTGCCTGCACCACGACCGAGGTCGATTTTCAGGGCGAAGGCGAAGGCTTCATCGGTTCCGGCGCGCCCGTACAGGCGACCCTGGAAACCCCCTCGGTCGGCACCGCCGGTCAGGACGCGGCCGATGATCCAGCGATCTGGGCCTCCAAAGGCGCGCCCGTGATGGTCCAGGGCGTCTCCACACCCGGCTTCGTCGCCGGTACGGACAAGAAGGCTGGCCTCTATATCTACGGTCTCGACGGATCGATCCTGCAGTTCCTGCCCCAGGGCCTGCTGAACAATGTCGATGTGGCCGAGGGCCTCAGCGTCGGCGGCAAGTCCATGGTGGTGCTCGGGGCCAGCGACCGCTCGCCGACGACAACCGGCGTGACCCTGTTCCTCTATGACCCTGCCAATACCGCCAGTGACAATGGCGTCCGCCTTTGGGGCCATGTCCCGACCGATGTGGTCGAGCCCTATGGCTTCTGCTTTGCGCAGGTCGGCACCCAGCTGCACGCCATCATGGTCGGTCACGAGGGCGAGGTCCGCCAGTTCACCCTGGATGCCGGTGCGGACGGCAAGCCGGTCACGCGCGAACTGCGCCGCTTCGACATCGGCACGATCTCGGAAGGCTGCGTCGCCGATCCTGCGACCAACGCCCTGTATATCGGCGAGGAAAACGTCGGCCTGTGGCGCTATGGCCTCGATCCCGCAACCGGCGCGGCCCGCACCCTGATCCAGCCGATCGCGCCCGACCGGATCGTCGCCGATCTGGAAGGCCTGGCCATCATCACCGACGGCCCGGCCCGCTACCTGATCGCTTCCAGCCAGGGCGACTCGACCTTCCCGGTCTGGCGCGTGGATGGCACCGCGCCGGTCTGGGTGGGGCGCTTCGTGGTCACCGAAGGTGCCGTGGATGGCATCACCGGGACCGACGGCCTGCATGCCTTGAGTGGCCCTGTCGGAGCAGCCTTTCCGGAGGGCCTGGTCGTGATCCAGGACGACATCAACGACGTCGGCACCCAGAATTTCAAATACATTGACTGGCGGGCGATCAAGACAGCGCTCGGGCTCTGAGGCAGCCGCGCATGAAGCGCGGCGGGCTGCGGCTAGTGGCCTGCGCTCAAGGGCTCAGCGGAGAGATCGGCCGGCCAGCTGCGCTATTTGATGGCTGCGCAGGCCGGCCTCTTGCCAACCCAATCAATCGCCGCGCAGGTCATTGCGCGGATCTTGTCCGGACCAGCCTCTAAAAGAGACCGAGTCAGGGCAGCGTCCGATGCGTCGGCAATGCAGCACTGCGGCAGCGGAATGCGAAGGAGGCGGGCACGACGGGCGCCCCTCGGGTCACTTCTGACAGCCTTGGCTATCTCGACTGGAGCGGGCGAAGAAATTCGAACTCTCGACCCCAACCTTGGCAAATTCACGCCGCCCGCAGACGCAGACGCGCGCTTCAAGAGAGCGCCACTGCGCAAGAAACTATAGCGTTCTATGCAAGAAGGTCTCGACTGGAGCGGGCGAAGAGATTCGAACTCTCGACCCCAACCTTGGCAAGGTTGTGCTCTACCACTGAGCTACGCCCGCACTCCGCGACGGGCCCCGCTGGGCGATCCGTCTCGTCGAGAGGCGGGCGTATAGCGGACGCGCCCGCCCCCTCGCAAGCCCCTTCTTTCGATTTAGCGCGGCGCGAGCCGGATCGCGCCGTCCAGCCGGATGCATTCGCCATTTATGTAGACGTTGCGGGCCAGTTCGAGAACCAGGCTGGCATAGTCCGAAGGCTTGCCGAGGCGGCTGGGGAAGGGGATGGCGGCGGCCAGGGCGTCCTGGATCTTCTGGTCCATGCCGGCCATCATCGGGGTCCACATGATGCCTGGAAGGATGGTGTTCACGCGGATGCCCTCCTGGGCCAGGTCGCGGGCGATCGGCAGGGTCATGGCATAGACGCCGCCCTTGGACGCCGAATAGGCCGCCTGGCCGATCTGGCCGTCCTGTGCGGCGACCGAGGCGGTGTTGACGATCAGGCCGCGCTCGCCGTCTTCCAGGGGCTCCAGCCCGACCATGCCCAGCGCCGACTGGCTGAGCACCCGGAAGGTGCCGAACAGGTTGATGCGGACGGTGCGTTCGAAGGTCGCCATGTCATGGGCGCGGACCTCACCGGTGTCCTTCTTGCGCGATACCGTCTTCTGGCCCGAGGCGATGCCGGCACAGTTGACCGTCAGCCGCTCCTGGCCGTGGGCGGCGCGCGCCTTGGCGAAGGCGGCGGCGACTTCCTCGTCCGAGGTGACGTCGACCTTGCAGAAGATGCCGCCGATCTCGGCCGCGATGGCCTCGCCCTTTTCGGCATTCATGTCGAACAGAGCCACCCTGGCGCCCGTTGCCGCGATCGCTCGCGCCGTGCCCTCGCCCAGGCCCGAAGCCCCCCCTGTCACAACTGCGGCCATCGAGCTGTCGAGTTTCATGCGCTTCGTCCCTATGTATGAAATGAACTTCTGTTCGTTGCCGGGATTTAGCCGCCATGAGCTCCAAAGCCAAACCTTCGAACGACACGATCACCCCCGAGGATGCGATCGATCCCTCCAAGGCGCTGGTGCCTTCGGTGATGCGGGTCAACGAGATGCGCGTGAACACGGCCTTCTGGCCCAAGATCGGTCGCGTCGCCGCCCGCATCCCCTTCGCCAAACAGGTGGTCAGCGTCTATTTCGCGGCCCGTGACCCCGAGACGCCGATGGCGGCGAAGGGCATCATGATGGGCGCGCTGGCCTATTTCGTCATGCCCTTCGACGCGATCCCCGACGTTCTGGCGGGCATCGGCTTTACGGACGATGCAGCGGTCATCACGGCCGTGATCGCGACGCTGAGCGCCAACATCCGCAAACGGCATCAGGATGCCGCACAGAAGACGCTGGAGCGACTGCGCGACGCCTAGGTCGTCGGCGTCAGTCGGTGACGGTCACGACGACCTTGCCCACTGCCGAGCGGTCGCCCAGGGCCTTGATGGCCTCATGGGCCCGTTCGAGCGGGAAGGTCTGAGAAACGCGCGGCTTGATCTTGCCCTCGCTCCAGAACCGCAGCAGGTCGGCCATGTTGGCGGCGTGCCCGGCCGGATCGCGCGCAACGGCGGCGCCCCAGAACACCCCGATCACCTGAACCGACTTCAGCAGCGTTAGATTCAGCGGGAAAGAGGGTATGCCCGCCGGGAAGCCGACCACCAGATAGCGACCGTACCAGTCCATCGACCGCAGGGCCGGCTCGGCATAGTCGCCGCCGACCGCGTCATAGACCACGTCCGGGCCATCGCGACCCGAGGCCAGCTTCAGCTCGCCGGACAGTTCCTTCTGGGCCGCCTTGTCCATGGCGCCGGACGGATAGATCAGGCCGTTGTCGGCCCCCAGTTCCAGCGCGAACTGGACCTTGTCGTGGGTCGAGGCGACGGCCGTGACCGAGGCCCCCATGGCCTTGCCGAGTTCGACCGCGGCCGAGCCCACGCCGCCCGCAGCCCCCAGGACCAGCAGCCGTTCGCCGGGCTGCAGGCTGGCGCGGTCCTTGAGCGCATAATAGCTGGTGCCATAGGTCATGATCAGCGCGGCGCCTTCCTCGAAGGACATGGCGTCGGGCATCTTGATGACCGAGCTTGCAGGCACGGCCAGACGCTCGACCAGACCGCCCCAGCCGGGCACGGCGATGACCCGGTCACCCTTGTGAATGCCCTTCACACCCTCGCCGATGGCCTCGACCACGCCGGCGACCTCGGCACCGGGCGAGAACGGACGCGCGGGCTTGAACTGGTACCTGTCCTCGATGATCAGGGTGTCGGGGAAGTTGATGCCGACCGCGCGAACGTCGATGACCACCTCGCCCTTCATCGGCGTGGGATCGGCGATGGTCTCGACCACCAGGGTCTCGGGGCCGCCGACGACGGTGGACAGGACTGCGCGCATTGGGATCTCCTCGAAACGATCAGGCCCGGCACGGCATGGCGCGCGCCCGGACCCTTGAAAAGGTGTCGGTCGGACCGGGCGTCCGGGTTGGTCTTGTGACGTCCAGACGCTAATCAGCGGACGGCCCGAATGAAAGGGCCGATCTCCGGAGACGCCCGATGCCCGCACCCGCCCTCATACTACACGGCGGAGCCGGTGCCCGGCGCGAGCGGAACTATGACGCCGAGACCGTGCACATGCGCGAGGTGGTCGAGGCGATGCAGGCTCGGCTGTCGGACGGGGCACCGGCGCTGGATGTCGCGGTCGAGGCCGTGGCCCTGCTGGAGGCCTCGGGCCTGTATGTGGCCGGCCGGGGGGCCTCGCCCAATCTGGCCGGGGCCTATGAACTGGACGCCAGCCTGATGGACGGGGCGACGCGGCGGGCGGGGGCGGTGGCCGCCCTGCAGGGGTTCAAGAGCCCGATCCGGGTCGCCCGCGCCGTGATGGACCGGACGCCGCACGTCATGATCGTGGGCGAGGGGGCTGCGCTGTTTGCCCATGACCAGGCCATGGAGCCGATCGGCGACGAGCCGGACTGGTTCACGCGGGCGGGGCAGGGCGAGGACAACCATCCGCCGGGGACGCTGGCTCATGGCACCGTGGGCTGCTGTGTGCTGGACGATCAGGGACGGCTGGCCGCCGCGACGTCGACGGCCGGGGTCTTCGGCAAGATGCCGGGGCGCGTCGGTGACACGCCGATCCCCGCGGCCGGGACCTGGGCCGACAGCCATGTCGCGGTGTCAGGCACGGGGCAGGGGGAGTATTTCATCCGCATCGCCGCCTGCGCCCAGGTCGGCTGGCGCGTGGCATCGGGACAGTCGCTGGCCGAGGCCACGGCCGCCGTGATCGCGGAGATCGGGGCCATGGGTGGGGACGGGGGGCTGATCGCCCTCGATGCCGGCGGCCGGATCGCGCACCCGTTCAACAGCCAGGGCATGAAACGTGCCTGGCTGACGACCGAGGGTCAGGTCGGGGTCGAGATCTTCGACCACTGAATTCCCCGTCTCTGGCGATCCGGCCACGGGGTCTGTCGCCAGAGTCCCCGCATGGGGTATGGTTACCGAATCAGGGGTTTCGGGTCTGGACGGCATGGCTGAGGCCGACATCGCCTATGTAGCAGCTGCGGGAGCGGCGGGACTGGCCCTATCGGTCAGCGCCTGGGCATGGCGTTTCCGCAATCGACTGTCGGCACGCGAGGAGGCGCTCGAGCGCGAGGCGACCACCACGGCGGCGCTTCTGGCCGACCGCGACGGGGCTCTGGGGGCGTTCGATGACGTGCGCATCGCGCTGGGGCCGGACGGTCAGGCCCTGACCCTGCTGGGGGCACCGCATGCCGTAATGGTCGCCCGGACAGCCCTGACGCACACCGGCATCAGCGATCTCGACGTCAGCGACGCCGAAGCCCTGGTCCAGTCCATCCGCACCCTGCACGGGCCCAGCCTGGATGCCCTGGCGCATACGGGAGAGCCCTGCGATCTGCGGATCGAGACGGCGGCCGGCGCCTGGTCGGTTGAGGGACGGTCGGTCGGCGCCGCCGCGTGGATCCGGCTGGCCCCGCTCAAGGCCTCGGCCCGGGTCGTGGATGCGGGGCTGGGCGTCCTGGCCGATACGTCGCCGTCTCCCACATGGGTGACCGATGCGACGGGCGAACTGGTCTGGGCCAACCGCGCCTGGCTGGCCGAGGTCAAGGCCACGACCCTGGACGAGGCCAAGGCCGCGAACATGAGCTTCGACCGCGGGGCGGACCAGATGGTCGGTGAGGCCGGGCGGCTGGGCATTCGCCAGGAGGGCTTCCGCTGGACAGCGGGCGAGGGCCGCCGGCGGGCGTGGAAGATCGTTGCCGAGCCGCTGATCGGCGGCGGCGGGGCCGTCCTGACCTTTGCCATCGACATGACCGAGGCCGAGGAGACGCGCGACACCCTGCGTCGTCACGTCGAGGCCCACGACGAGACCCTGAACCACCTGGCTGATGCCGTGGCGATCTTTGGACCGGCCAAGCGGCTGGCTTTCCACAACACCGCCTTCCAGGCCCTGTTCAACATCGACCCGGCCTGGCTGGACGAACGCCCGACCCATGCCGAGCTGCTGGATCGGCTGCGCCAGAAGCGCCAGCTGCCCGAGGTCATCGACTACGCCGGCTGGAAGGCTCGGGAACTGGAGTTTTACGGGGCCTCCGAGGCTGCGCCGGATGACAGCTGGTCCCTGCCCGATGGCCGGACCCTGAGGGTCGTGCGCCAGCCGCACCCGCTGGGCGGGATCCTGTTGCTGTTCTCGGACATGACCAACGAGATGCAGCTGCGCAGCCGCTACAATGCCCAGATCCAGGTCCAGACCGCGACCCTCGACAAGCTGAACGACGCCGTGGCCGTGTTCGGGTCCGACGGACGGCTGAGGCTGCACAACGAGGCGTTCGAGACCTTCTGGAGCCTGTCGAGCGACCGGCTGGTCGAGGCCGAGGATTTCGATGCCGTGGCCGAGCTGTGCAAGTCCGTGCTGCCGGATCCCGGTCTGTGGCTGGGGCTCAAGGCCCGAGTGGCCGACCCTGACCCCGAAAGCCGGATCGCGGTCTCGGGCGAGGGCCGCACGACCGATGGCCGCGTGGCCGCGTGGCAGACCCGGCCCCTGCCGGACGGGGCGACCCTGGTGGCCTTCTCAGACGTCACGGCCCGGCGCGAGCTGGAGCAGGCGCTGGCCCAGCGCGAGACGGCGCTTGAGGAAAGCCAGGCCCTGAAGCGCGAGTTCGTCGGCAGCGTCTCCTACGAGCTCCGCACGCCCCTGACGACCATCGTCGGCTATTCGGAACTGCTGGAGGTCATGGGCGATCTGAACGAGCGCGGTCGCCAGCATGCCGGGGCGATCCGGACGGCAGCCAGCCAGCTGGCGCGGTCGATCGACGACGTGCTGGACATGGCCCAGATCGATGCCGGCGAGATGGAGCTCAGTCTCGAGGATGTGCGCATGCGCGATGTCTTCGCCGACGCAGTCGAGCGGTTCCGGCCCAGGGTCGAAGGGCGGGGTGCGGTTCTGAAGGCGGCGTGTCCCAAGACCCTGCCGACCATCCGCGCCGATCCGCGTCGCGTGACCCAGGCGATCGATCACCTGCTGGAGAATGCCACCCGCGCCGTATCAGACGGCGGCGAGGTCCGGCTGATCGCGGTCGCCACGGCCTCGGAAGTGCGTGTGCGGGTCGAGGATACCGGCCGCGGCATTCCCTATCATCTGCAGGCCCATGTCTTCGATCGCTTCGTGCGGCGTGACCGAGGCGGTCCCGGTGTGGGCCTGGCCCTGGTCAAGGCGCTGGTCGAACTTCATGGCGGCTGGGCCGAGGTCGAGAGCGAACCCGGCAAGGGTGCGGCCTTCATCCTGCATCTGCCGGTCGAGGCGGTCGGTCGTGCCGTTGCTCCGGAGCTGGGGCTGAAGGCGACGGCCTGAGACCGGTCCGTCGCCCGTCGGTCAGCCCCGCAGCTTGCGGATCAGGGCCTCGACGTCCTTGGCGATCTGCTCGTCCGTGGCCAGCAGTTCCTCGATCTTGCGCACACCGTGCAGGACGGTGGTGTGATCGCGACCCCCGAACCGCCGACCGATGTCCGGATAGGAGCGGGTCGTCAGCTGCTTGCACAGATACATCGCGATCTGGCGCGGGCGCGCGACGGCACGCGTGCGACGCTCGCTGAGCAGGTCGACCTGTTTCATGGCGAAATGCTCGGACGTGGTCTTCTGGATCTCGTCCACCGTGATGCGGCGATCGGGACCCGAACGGATCGAGGCCCCCAGGAGGCCCTGGGCCTCCTCGAGCGTCACCGACGACAGGCGCTGACCCGCCGCCGCTGCCAGGGTGTTGACGGCCCCTTCGAGCTCGCGCACCGATCCCGGCGTGCGATCGACCAGCTGTTCCAGCACGGCCGGATTGGCCTCGCCAGACACGACGCCCAGCCGGGCCAGGGCCTGCAGCCTGTTCTGGGCCACGGCGATCTTGAGCATCCGGTCTGCCGGCTCCACCGGGCAGGTCAGGCCTGCCGACAGGTGGCTGCGCAGACGAGGCTCGATTTCGGTCAGGGCCATCGGGGCGCGATCGGCCGACAGCACGATCCGTTTGCCGTCCTCGATCAGGGCCGTCAGGGTCGACAGCAGCTCTTCCTGGGTACTGGCCTTGCCGCCGACGAACTGGACGTCGTCCAGCAGCAGCATGTCGGCCGAGCGCAGGCTTTCCTTGAAGGCCGCAGTCGAGCGGTCCTGCATGGCGCGCACGAAGGTCGACAGGAACCGTTCGGCGGTCAGATAGACGACCTTGGCGTCCGGGCGCAGCCGCTGGGCTTCCCAGGCGATGGCGTTCAGCAGGTGGGTCTTGCCGTAGCCATAGGGGCCACAGAAGAAGATCGGGTTGAAGTGGCCATCGGCCCAGGCGGCGGTCTGGCGGGCGATGGCAAGGGCGAAGGCATTGCCCTGACCCTCGACGAAGCTGTCGAAGGTCAGGCGCTCCTGCAGGCCGGCGGCCCGGACGGCACGCGGGCCATCGGTCACGGGTCCCACGGTCGCCGTCGGGGCCGTGGCCAGGACGGACATGTCATTGGCCGGGCTGAGCTGGGCCATGGCCGGAGCCGGCGAGCCAACCTCGGCGCGGCAGCGGACTTCCAGCTTGCGCGACAGGCCGTCGAGACCCAGCCAGAGTTCATTCATGCGGCGCAGGGCGTTCTTGCGAACCCAGTCACGGGCATAGGCGGTCGGTGTGACGAGGATCAGCTGTCCGCCAGCTTCGGCACGGACGGCGGACGGCGCGATATAGGAGCTGAAGGGCCCCTCGCCGATTTCGGCGCGAAGCTTGCCAGCGGCCTCGGTCCAGATCCGGTCCGGGTCCGTCATATTCGTCAAGGCCGCTCCCCCCATCGCTCCACTACTCGCCATCATCGTTGTTACCATTCCCCCGCGACAACCGGCGCAGGGTCACACAGGGAGTCGCCTGAACCGGGGACGCGTTCTCCTCTCCCGTAGAGCTGACGCTTTACGGGCGGGTTCGACCTCTGGATCAGACTACTCCCGCCAGCGTGAAATCGCTTTCACGCCGTCTTCATCCGTGTGGGGATGGAAGTGCGTTAGAGGCCAAAACTTACGCCGCGCGACGCAGGGGTCAACGCTGATTCGCGAGTCGAATTGCAGTTAAATTGTTTGACTCCGCTAAGGCCAAACAGGGCTTGGAAAAACGGCCCTTTCGTCACCCGGGCGGGTGCGGATGGGTCGACAACAACTTATCCGGACACGACGAAACGCCGAGGGAGCAGTCGCTTCCTCGGCGTTGATAACACTGATTTTTCAGATGACGGCCCTGTGACGAGCCGTAAAAACGAAGGCTTAGGCGGCCGACATTTTCTTAAGTTGTGCGGCCAGCCGAGACACTTTTCGCGAGCCCGTATTCTTGTGAACCACGCCCTTGGAAACGGCGCGCATCACTTCGGACTGAGCCTCGACGAAGGAGGCCTTGGCGGCAGCGGCGTCGCCGCCGCTCACGGCTTCCTGGAACTTGCGCAGGAAAGTACGGACACGCGTGCGGCGCGCCTTGTTCACTTCGGTGCGAGCTTCGATCTTGCGGATCGCCTTGCGGGCGCCGGGGTTGTTGGCCATCGTTATTCTTTCGAACAGAAAACGCCGCGGAGCACACGTCCACGGCGCGGAAATCTTCAAGAGCGGGCGGCTATAACTGAAAGCCTCCGGGGGGTCAACGCGAGTCCGCGCCCACCTACAACATAGCAGGGATGACCCGGTCCGGTGGACGGTGCCCGTTCTGGTGCGTCATGACATTCAGAATGACCCGGTCGCCCATGTCCTGACGCGCCTCGAGGGTCGCCGATCCCAGATGCGGCAGCAGCACGACGTTCGGATGGCCCAGCAGGCCGGGATGGATCGCCGGCTCGTTCTCGAACACATCCAGCCCGACGCCCGACAGCATCCGTCGCGCGACGACGTCGGACAGGGCCGCCTCGTCGATCAGCTCGCCCCGCGCCGTATTGATCAGGATCGCATGGGACGGCATGCGGGCCAGCCGTTCGGCCGACAGCAGATGATGGGTCTCCCGGGTCGCCGGGCAGTTCAGCGAGACGATGTCCATCCGGGCCAGCATCTGGTCCAGGTCGTCCCAGTAGGTCGCGCCCAGCTCCTCCTCGATGCGGGGGCTGACGGGCTTGCGGTTATGGTAGTGCACCTGCAGGCCAAAGGCGCGCGCGCGGCGGGCCAGCGCCTGGCCGATCCGGCCCATGCCGACGATCCCCAGCCGTTTGCCCCACAGCTTGCGTCCGCACATCCAGGTCGGCGTCCAGCCCTCGAATTGACCGTCGGCGACGACCTGGGCCCCCTCGACGATGCGGCGGCTGACCGCGAGGATCAGCGCCATGCCCAGGTCGGCGGTGTCCTCGGTCAGGACGCCGGGTGTATTGGTGACGATGATCTGGCGCCCCACGGCGGCGTCGATGTCGATGTGATCGACCCCGGCCCCGAAATTGGCGATCATCTTCAGCTGGTCACCAGCCCCGGCGATCAGGCCGGCATCGATCTCGTCGGTGATGGTCGGGACCAGGACGTCGGCCCGCTGGACCGCCGCTTCAAGGGCCGCCCGGTCGAACGGGATGTCCTTCAGGTTCAGCTCGGCATCGAACAGCTCGCGCATGCGCGTTTCGACCGCGTCCGGCAGGCGTCTGGTTAACACGACCTTAAGTTTGCGGGACGACATAGGGAGCCTTGAAATCAGCGGGCCGTCACAGGCCCCTTCGACAGGTCGATACGGGTGTCTAGCAAAGCTGTCGCCACCTTCCAAAGAGTGTCACGTCGCGTGATGCCCTTGATCGCCGTTCTTGGCCTCGGTGTCATGAGTGGCGCAGGTCAGACCATGCCGGACGGCCGCCCGACGCCGACGGGTCTCGAGGTCCCGCGCTGGGTCTCGTTGAAGTCGTCGGAAGTCCGCGCGCGCCAGGGTCCGGGGCTGGATTACCGGATCCTGTGGGAGTATCGCGCCTCGGGCCTGCCAGTCCAGGTGATCGCCGAGACCCGCGAATGGCGCAAGATCTGCGATCCCGAAGGGGCGGTCGCCTGGATCCACCGCAGCGTGGCGTCGGGCCGCCGCAGTGTCTTCAACACCACGACGGCCGAGGTGATGATCCATTCGGGGCGTTCCGAAACCTCCGCGGTCCGGGCCAGGCTCTCGGCGCGCTCGCTCGTCTCGCTGGACGAATGCGAGGACGGCTGGTGCCGGGTCCGTGCGCACAAGCTTCGCGGCTGGGTCCGCGAGGGCACCCTGTTCGGCACCCAGACAACGGCCCTGTGCGATGCCGCCCGTCCGGCGGGAACTGCGCGCGCAAGACAATAAAATCGGACATGATGTAAAAAATAATAGACATTATGTCTTTGACAAACCCGCTTCCAAATCTGGTTGTCGGTGATATGTTTTCGGAATGACAGCCTCACAGTTTCGATTGTTTTTGGCCGGGGTCATCGGCCTCGCACTGGTGGGCGCAGTGGCGTGGTGGGCGTCCACAAGCCTCGCTGCAAAAGACCGGGTGCAGCGCTGCATCAACGAGTCCCATATCCAAGGGCCACGCATTACTGAGCGATGCGAGCGCGCGGAGCGGCGGGGTCTTCTTTGACGCAGAGCTTGGTTTGCCTTCCCACCGTTACGGGTTTGCGCGTACAATTTGTAATGAAACGTCGCTTGACCCAAAAGACTGGCAATGATGATCATCCGCTTCGGCAATTGCCTTGTTCAAGCGGCGTTAATCGCAAAGTGACAAGGTATGAAGCCAAAGCGTAGGTGAACTTTAGACAAAAGCTTGCGTTTAATGATGGTCAGGAGCATATCCCCGCTCCGCATTGGACCGCCGGATGGTGGTTCATTTAGATGAAGGAGGCCCAATCAGATGGCTAAGAATTCACTCGCCCCCGAGGGCTGGGGCGGCCTCGGTTAATCCTCTTTTAAATCAACTGTAAGTCGCCTAGCTTGGCCCCCATGAAAATGGGGGCCTTTATTTTTGCCGTCGTCCTCTGTGCGGGCGGGCTGGTGTTCGGGTGGTTGCTGGGCGGCGCTTTCGCGTTGGTTCAATCGCGTGGCAGCGACCCGCAAGCCACGCTCTTTATAGGTTATTTGGGTGCGGCTGTTGCGCTCACAGCGGCGTTAATCGCCATATGGGGTGTGTATAGCCAGCGAGTGCTGACTCGACGGCAAACCACGATCCAGCACATCGCTGCGCTCCGAGCCGATTCCTCAATCCAGGCTACCGTCCAAAAGTTCATTGAACTTAGCCGGGGCAACCAGAACCTCGCTAAGTGGGCGGATGAGGAAAACATCGGCAAGGAAGAAACCCTAGCCATCATCGCCGTCCTTAACGACTACGAGCTAATCGCTGTGGGCATCCAACAGGGCATTTACGAGTACGATTTGGTAAAATGCTTTTCTAAATCGACGATCATACGATTTTGGTCGGCCGCACATCCCTTCGTCATTGCCCTACGCAATCGTACGAAGGTGCCCACGATCTGGCAGGAGTTTGAAAAGCTGAATGGCTGGGTCAGCGGAAAGCAAAGCCCGTTTAAAGCCCTTTGGTGGGTTGGCATTCGATAGTCACCGTAGCTTAGGCCCTCTTATGAGTCGGCTTCGCTTCCTTCGGAGGGATCGGCGCATCAACGATATGACGCGCGACCCGCTCAAAGTGCGCAGGGTCTTCGTCAGCCTCTAGCTCGCGGGCCATATCGCGGAACTTGTCGGCTTGGGGCTTATCGCTCTGGTTCATAATTCACCTATGCGTTCTCATGGCTTCGTTTCCGATGACCAAGAAAATCCTGCGGTCGCGCGGACCATTTCCAACCGCCCACTCGTGCTCAATGAGCGACATAGCTTCTTTAAGCCGTTGGGGTGCCTTGGACTCGCGGCAATCAAGCTTGATCAGGCTCAATGTGCGAAACCTTCGATTGCTGACTCCGCGGCGTGACGCTAGCGCGCGCATATCGCCATCGTGCGCCACGAGAACAGCTTCGTTTAACTCCGCCGCAGCGCACACGAGTGGATCTGGGGAGCCAGGTACGATCGCCTCCTGAAGTATGATCACTTCGTGGCCAGCATCTTCAAAGACCCTAGCCGCCGCGCGGGTGACGCCTTCATCTAGAAAGAACCTGATCTTTTGCTTTGCAGTCACGCGGCCATGGCGGTCTGGTGCTTCAGGGCGGCGCTAACGTCCGCTTTGGTCAGCCGTGGATATTCTGCAATGATCTGGTCAGGGGAGAAGCCGTCTTCCGCAAGACGCTGAATGGCGCCTACCGAGATTCGGGTTCCTGCGATGACTGCTTGGTTATGGTTGACGTAACGATGCTTCTCGATCTTGCCCACTTGATCGGACTTGCGTTCCCGCATGGCTGCGGCGTCTCTACGCATGTCCTCAATGACATCAATGATCTCAAGCAGGACATACTGACCATCCACCACTCCACGGGTGCGGCCAGTTTCAGGCTCATCAAACTGGACTTCTCTTTTCCATACTTTGAGTTTGATTTCCGACCATGGTGCAGCGCTGTAAGCGCTCAGCTTCTCAGCCACCTTCTTCAGGTGGTGCATTGAAACACCGTGCTTACCCATAAGGACCGCAATGGTCCGGAGCCCCACGACGTCTTTGAAGCTGTAGATGCGCGAATACGGGCTGCGGGCACTTTCGGCAGCATGGCCGGGAACGAAGAAACCAATCTTCTCCCAATGGCGCAGCTGTCCGGTCGTCAGGCCTGTTAGGCTCTGAACTTGTTCCTGCGTAAAGGCGGCAATGACATCGTTTGACAAGAGCATTTCCTGAGCGGCGCGCTCGTTATGAGCGTATCATCTTCACAAGAATCCGTAAATTGGCTTCGCAGTTTCACGGCGTTTTGGGCTTCTTTCGTGGCCTCCAGCGTCCGTTTGGGGCCGGCTTGGGTCCAGATGTCAGGCCAAGCGGTATGTAAGGCGCTTGCCGACGATGCCCTTCAAAGCGCGAAGCGTCCGCTCCTGATCTTCGCAGCCCAGCGCCGAACGGTTCGAGTAGCGGAAATCAAACTCAGCCAGATAGCGGTGCAGGTGCTTCTTGGCGCAATGCTGGTAGGTGCCCTTCATGCCGCGCTTGAAGACGCTGAAATAGTTCTCGACGGTGTTGGTCGTGATCATGGGATCGCCCGCGCGGACGTATTCGTCCTTGGCGTGGTTGACGGTGTCGTGGCTCGCAAAATGGCGACCGATGGCCTGGAAGCGGTGGGCTTCGTCGGTCATCAGGGCGGCTTCGCGCTTGACGTTCGCCAGAACGATCGGGCCGATGGTGGTGGTTTTCAGATCGTCGATCACGACTGAACGGGCGCGGCCAGTGGCGCGGTCGATCAGGGTGAGCACCTTCATCTTGTGAGCCACACCGCGTTGAATGGGCATACCGGGTTCGCGACCGATAAAGGTCTCGTCAGCCTCGACCACGCCACCGCCGCCGCCGAACGGAGCCAGATCGACCGAGCGCATGGCCTCACGGATACGGTGCGACAGGAACCACGCGGTTTTGTAGGTGCATTCCAGGGTGCGCTCCAGTTGCTTGGAGCTGATGCCCTTCTTGATGCTGCACATCAGGTAGATCGCCTGAAGCCACTTGTGCAGGGGAAGGTGGCTTTCCTCGAAAATGGTGCCGATGCGGACGGTGAACTGGCGCTTGCAGTCGCCGCACTTCTTCAGGCCCATACGGACCTTCTTTTCCGCGTTGGGTTTGATCGCATAGACCTTGACTGAGCCACAGGTCGGGCAGTGAGGGGTGCCATTCCAGATGATGCATTCGACGAACGCGAAAGCGGCGGCTTCATCATGAAAGTAGGGCTTGGAAAGAACGGACACGGGGGAATCTCCTTACCCCCTCACCCTACATTATGTGGTGGGTTTGTCAAAGACATAATGTCCAAAATAATAGACTCAATGTCTGACATATGCGACTCCGCTTCCATCATCGGGAGCCCGCCATGTCGTTTCGTGAAAAACATCTCTGGATCAGCATCATCGGCGCGGTGGGCGTCTGGGGCTTCTATTTCTGGTCGGTCGGAACGCGCGTGGCGCGGGGCGAACTCAGGGCCGACGATTTTGCCGGCGACATCGGCGGGCTGTTCTTCCTGTGTCTGGTCGGGGTTGTCGTGCTGGAGATCGTGCTGACCCTCATCGCCACCGCAACCACGAGCAAGGTCGACAAGACCAGCCGGGACGAGCGCGAGATCGGCGCGGCCCTGAAAGGCAGCCATGTCGCCCTGATGACCCTGACCGCGCTGATCATGGTGCTGGCGCTGCTGGTCTATCTGGGCGGGCTGGTCGGCGGCAATCTGGTCGAGGGGCGGGCGGGCTATACGACCGACGTCAATGCCATGGTCCTGCTGGCCAATGTGCTGGTCGCCTGTCTGGTCCTGGCCGAGACGATCCGTGCCGGCGTGACGCTGGCCCTGTTGAAGGGGTTGCGCTGATGGCGGGACCGCCGCCCATCCGAAACACGATCCGCACCCTGCGATTCCACGCCGGAGAGATGACCCAGGCCCAGCTGGCCGAACGGATCGGCATGACGCGGCAGACCATTGCCGCCATCGAGGCGGGCAAATACTCGCCCAGCCTGGAAGCCGCCTTCCGCATCGCCGCCGTCTTCGGGGTCGAGATCGGCGCGGTGTTTCAGTGGGAGGGATGAGCCATGGCTGAGGCCGCCGTGCGCGACATCGGTGCGGGCATCCTGCCGGGTTTTGGACTCTGGCCCGGCTGGCTGTCCCCTCCGGATCAGGCGACCCTGCTGGAAACCGTCCTGGCCGCCATTGACGAAGCTCCGCTTTATCAACCGGTCACCCCGGGCGGGCGGCCGTTCTCGGTGCGAATGACCAATATGGGGTCGCTGGGCTGGGTGTCAGACCGGGCGGGCTATCGCTATCAGCCCACCCACCCGGAGACCGGCCGCCCCTGGCCCGCCATCCCGCCGATGCTGCTGGCCCTGTGGGCCGAGGCTACGGGTCGCGAAGACCAGCCCGATGCCTGTCTGGTCAATCTGTACCGGAACTCGGCGAAGATGGGCCTGCATCAGGACCGGGATGAAGCCGACATGGGCGCACCGGTGGTGTCGGTCTCGCTGGGCGATACCGCCATGTTTCGGATCGGACCGGCCGACGGCGGACGGACCGCGACGGTGCGGCTTGCCTCGGGCGATGTCTGTGCGCTGAGCGGACCTGCGCGGCTGGCGCGGCACGGGATCGACCGGGTGCTGGAGGAATCGTCGCGACTGATCGCTGGCGGCGGGCGCATCAATCTCACGCTGCGAAAGGCCGCATGACCTCACGGAGATCGTGACTCGACGGTTCGGCATGCCAGCGTCACAGTCCGGTGTCACATTTCCGGAGCTTGCCCATGCCCGTCCTGAACCGTCCCGAAGGCCAGACCGCCGAAGAGTTCGACGTCTCGCGGCGAGGCCTGGCCAAGGGCACACTGGGCGGGTTGTTCTTCGCCGCCTATGCCCCCGCAGCCCTGGCGCAGGCCGCCGAGCCGATCGTGACCGACGCGGTCGGCCTGACGGTCGCCGATGTGACCTATCCGGCGCCTGACGGCTTTGCCCTGCCGGCCTATGTCGCAAGGCCGGAGGGCAGCGGGCCATTTCCGGTGGTGATCGTGGCATCCGAAATCTTCGGCGTGCACGCCTATATCCAGGACATCTGCCGGCGGCTGGCCAAGTCCGGCTATGTGGCCATCGCTCCAGCCTTCTTCGTCCGCGCGGCCGATCCGGCCCCCCTGTCGGACATGCGCCAGATCCAGACGATCGTGGCGGCGGCTGGCTATGAACAGGTCATGAGCGATATTGCTGCAACCCTCGAGTGGGTCAGCCAGCAGCCCTGGGCCAATGCCGACAGGGTCGGCATCACCGGCTTCTGCTGGGGGGGCAAGGTGGTCTGGCAGGCCGTCGCCCGCTTCGCAGCAATCGACGCGGGCGTGGCATGGTACGGGCGTCTGGCGCCATCACCCACGGCCACGCCGGAGCAGATCGCAGCAGGAGCACCCTGGCCCGTCGATCTGGCCGATGATCTGAAATCTCCGGTCATCGGTCTGTATGGCGAGAATGACGGCGGCATTCCCCTTGCCAGCGTCGATGCGATGAATGCGGCCCTGCAGAGGGCGGGGGCCCGACAGAGCGGGATCACCGTCTATCCGGGTGCGCAGCACGGTTTCCACGCCGACTATCGCCAGAGCTACAGCGCCCCGGACGCCGCCGATGGGTGGGCCCGGTTGCTGGCCCTGTTCGATGCCCGCCTGAAGGCCTGAGGCGTCCCGAATCCTCTCGACCGACCGCTTGACGGCAATCAATGTTGGTTCCATGAACCTGGGTACGGGACCGTCTCGTGTCGGGACAGGTGAGGGGAAATCGTCATGAAACACATCATCTTCGGAGCAGCCCTGTCGGCTGCCTTGCTGGTTGCCGCCGGATCGGCTTCAGCACAGAATGCGGGCCTCAAGGCCAATTTCGGCGAAATCAGCCTGAGCGCAGGCTTTACCCCTGACCCGTATCGGGTTTCCGTAACGGCGGGCGGCAGCATCGATGGGTCGCGTCTCCCGGGTTCATGCACGGGCCGGATCAGCGACGCACCGGATTTCGAGGTCACCTATTCCTCCGGAAGCCTGCCTCTGGTGTTTCGGACCATCTCGTCCACGGACACGACACTGATCATCAACGGTCCGAACGGCGACTGGTCGTGTGACGATGACAGCTATGGCGACGGCGACGCCGAGGTGCGCTTCAACAAGCCTGCCAGCGGGACCTATGACGTCTGGATCGGCACGTTCGGCGGTGGCACGGCCTCGGCCACGCTGCTCATCACAGAAACCCCGTAACGTCTGCCGAACCGGCAAAATCCCCCAGGTCGAAAACCTGGGGGTCAGGCGTCCTCGTCGAACTTGCGAACGACGAGGTCAGCCAGGGCTTCGATCGCGGCCTCGGCATCGGACCCTTCGGCCTTGATGTGGATGTCGGAACCCATGCCGGCTCCCAGCATGAGCAGACCCATGATCGAGCGGGCGTCGACGGTCTGGCCATCCCGCGTCACCTTGACCTCGGACTCGAAACTCGACGCCAGCTTCACGAATTTGGCCGAGGCCCGGGCATGAAGCCCGCGCGTATTGCAGATCCCGACCACAGTCTCTGACACGTCGGTAGGCGCGCTCATTTTTCGCCCGCCAGCACCCAGGACGCCACGGAAATATACTTGCGACCCGCGTCCTGGGCGTGCGCGACGCAGGCCTCGAGGCTTTCGCGTGTCCGCACGCTGGCCAGTTTGATGAGCATGGGCAGGTTCAGCCCGGCGATGACTTCGGCGCGGGTCTGACCCATCACCGAGATCGCGAGGTTGGACGGTGTCCCCCCGAACATGTCGGTCAGCAGGATGACCCCCGAGCCATCGTCGACAGCCGCGGCCGCATCGACGATGTCGCGACGCCGCCGCTCCATATCGTCGTCCGGACCGATGCAGATGGCCGCGACCCCGCGCTGGGGTCCCACGACATGCTCCATCGCAGACAGGAATTCCGAGGCCAGGCCACCATGGGTGACGATCACCAGCCCGATCATGAAGGCTTCACCGATGCCGCTCCGAACACCCTGGATGCAAGCGCCGACTGAATAGGGCAAAGTCGCTAGGGTTCAAGCCCCACGATGGACCGGATCAGGGTTTCGACCGCGGACTGTGGCCGGATGTCCAGTGTGAGCCGGGGAACGGACAAGCCGCAAAGGTCGATCCGGTCCGCTTCCGGCATGCGCTCCGTGGCTTGCTGCACACAGTCCACCACAGACGCCACCCGCGCGACATGGAGCGGGGCCGCCGAAACGATGCCCAGTCCCCGGGCCTCGATCTGGCCGAGGATCTGGCGCGGCGCTGTCGCATAGAGGCTTTCGCCGCAGCGCCAGAGATGCACCTGATCATCGCTGACCAGCCGCCATCCACGGGCCATCAGGCGCAAGGCCATGTCGCTCTTGCCCGCTCCGGATGGGCCACGCAGCAGGACGCTGCGCCAGCCGTTCCGGTCCCGGACGGCGACGGCCGTGGCATGGATCGAGGGGCTCAGGACCGACGTCCGCCGACAGCGGGCAGGGTGACCTCGAAGGCTGCCCCCATGATCTTGCCGTCCGGACCGGACCGGTTGGTCGCCACCACCGACCCGCCGTGCGACTCCACGATCTGGCGCACGATTGAAAGGCCCAGGCCGGAATTCGCCCCGAAGGCCGTGCCTTTTGGACGCGAGGTATAGAAACGCTCGAAGACCGTCTCGAGGTTCTCGGGCGGAATGCCCGGGCCATCGTCCTCGACCCGGATGTGGATGCGGTCATCGCGCCGAATCGAGACCCGCACCTCGCCGCCGGGCGGACTGAAGGACCGGGCATTGTCGATCAGATTGCGGAAGACCTGCCCCAGCGGCCCGTCCTGGCCCATGACGCGGAGCATACCCTCGGGCCGGGGTGCCAGAACCACCTGCGCCTCGCCGGGCCGTGACGTCGTCTCATAGACCCCGACGATATCTCCCAGCAGGGTCGCGATATCGATCGACCGTGGCCGGTCACGCGACAGTTCGGCGTCCAGTCGCGAGGCATTGGAAATGTCGGTTATCAGCCGGTCCAGCCGTTTGACGTCGGACTGGAGCAGGGCCGTGAGCCGGTCGCGCTGGCTCTGCTCCTTGACCAGATCGAGGGTCTCCAGCGCCGAGCGGATCGAGGTCAGAGGGTTCTTGATCTCGTGACTGACATCGGCGGCAAACCGCTCGATCGCGTCCATGCGCGTGGACAGGGTGTCGGTCATAGACTCCAGCGACCGGGCCAGATCGCCGATCTCGTCCTTGCGGTCCTCGAGATCGGGCAGCGAGATGGCGCGGGCGCGCTGGGCGGTGACCTGGTCAGCCGCTGCCGACAGCCGCATGACCGGGCGGGCCACAAACAGGTGCAGCAGCAGGGAGGCGATCAGGTTCACGGCCAGCGCCACCAGCGCAAACGGCATCAGGGCGCGTCGCTGGTCGTCGAGGATTTCGTCGACATCGGCGGCTTCGATGGTCAGGACGCCCAGCACCTGCTGGACATGACGAATGGGGAAGGACACCGAGACCACACGTTCGCCGGATTCCGAGACGCGCACGCCTGCCTGTGGTGTGCCCTCCAGGGCCAGCGCGATCTCTTCGCCGAGTTCGCCCCGCGCGTCTTCGATCTGTTGCAGTTGACGCGGGGTGAGACGGTCGCTCCTGACCGGTGATCCGGCCGGACGGGCCGGGGGCAGGGGCTGGCCGCCGATATTCTCGGACACGACATAGCTGTCGGCGACCGGGAAGCCATCGACGTCGTGGATGCGGGCCCGCTGGCCGCGGGGGACGTATTTGTCCAGCAGGACCTGCGAAGCCTGTTCCTCGTTGAACGTGGGATAGGGCTCACCCACCGTGTATTTCTGGTCCGAGAGCACCTCGGCCAGAAGTTCGGCCTGTGACAGCAGCGACTCCTGGCGCGCCTCGATCAGGCCCGTCCGCCACTCGTTCAGGGCCAGCGCACCGCCGAAGAGGATCAGCAGGCTGAGCAGGTTCAGAACAAGGATGAACCCGCCGAGCCGCGACCCGCCGAAGCGGATCAGCCGTCGGCGGGGGCGGGCATCCTCGACCAGCGCGTCCGGTCGTTCAGCTTTCGCGGTATCGATAGCCGACGCCATACAGGGTCTCGATGGCGTCGAACTCGTTGTCGACCACGCGGAACTTCTTGCGCATCCGTTTGACGTGGCTGTCGATCGTGCGGTCATCGACGTAGACCTGATCGTCGTAGGCGGCGTCCATCAGGTTGTCGCGGCTCTTCACGAAGCCCGGGCGCTGGGCCAGGGCCTGAAGCAGCAGGAATTCCGTGACGGTCAGCTTGACGGCCTTGCCGTCCCAGGTGCTTTCGTGGCGGGCCGGGTCCATGACCAGCTTCCCGCGCCGGATCGCCTTGCCGCTGATTTCGGCAGAGGGCTCGGGCTCGCCACCGTCCGCGCCTGTGCGACGCAGCAACGCCTTAACGCGCTCGATCAGCAGGCGCTGGCTGAACGGTTTGTGGATGTAGTCGTCCGCGCCCAGGTTGAAGCCCAGGATCTCGTCGATCTCCTCATCTTTGGAGGTCAACATGATGACCGGGATCTGGGAGGTCTGGCGCAGGCGACGCAGCACCTCCATGCCGTCCATGCGGGGCATTTTCACGTCGAGGATCGCCAGGTCCGGGGGCGAGGTTTCCAGCGCCTCAAGGCCGGTGGCCCCGTCGTGATAGGCCGTGACCTTGTGGCCGTGGCTTTCCAGCGCCAGTGATACCGAGGCGACGATGTTCTCGTCGTCGTCCACCAGAGTGATATTGGCCAAGCTCGGGCCTCCTTCGTTTCAGTCGGATATCGCGTGTCGGATCGTATGAACGCGCCACAAGCGTAACCGTTCGATCGAAATCACGGTGACATTACGGCCACACAGGCCGAACCGCCAGTGTTCATACGGAAACCCGCCCTTAAACCCTGTTGTGGCACAAGGCGGCATGGCCGGACCGATCCATTACGAAGTTTTCCAGCGCAAGACGCCACCTTCGCCGTGGACCCTGCTCATGGCGACCGAAGATCGCAAGCAGGCGATCGACACGGCGGAAGACCTGCTGGCCGAGAAGCGCGCCGTAGCCGTTCGGGTCACGAAGGAAACGCTCGATACCGAGACGATGGCGTTCCAGAGCACGACCCTGCTGACCCGAGGCGTGCCGGAAGTGTCCAAAAAGCGCTCGGTCGAGCGGGAAACGCTCGGGCCCCGGTGCACGGGCCCGTCCGATCTCTATACGCCGCTGGCCCGCGAAACGCTGGGACGGGTGCTGGAGGACTGGCTGGCCCGGAACGGGGTGACCGCTTTCGAGCTCCTGCACCGCCCGGACCTCGTGGAGCGACTGGAGGCGTCAGGGGTCGAGCTCCAGCATGCGCTGCAGAAAATTGCGATCCCCGAGAGCCAGGCCACCGGTCAGGCGACCCACGAGCTGATCCGTCATTATCAACGCCTGTCGGAGCAGGCGATGGAGCGGGTCATCAAGGCGGGCCGGGCGAACGTCTTCACCGAACTCTCCAGCCGTCCCCTGGCCGACACGGCCAGGAAGATCGCAGGGCTGCCCGATCGCGCCTTCATCATGGGCGGTGTGGTTTCCGGTGCCCTGAAGGGAATCAAGGGTGCCAGGGCGCGCCTCGACTGCCTCATGGATCTGGCGGATGCTGCTCCGGCAGACGGTCCGCCCCGGGCGCTGGTCATGGTGCAGATCGAGCAACTGCTCTGCGAACTTCTGGCCCCCCGGACCAATCTGGCCGACATTCTGGGCCCGGGGCTGGACCAGGGCGGCAGCCTCGCTGCCGTTGTTCGCATGGTCGCTCCGGGAGAAATCGAGGCTCTGGTCAGGCACGATCCCCGCTTCGCACTTGCGATGCCGGTCGTCGACGGCGCGGCGGGACGGCTCGGGGCGCATCTGGGGGCGGGCGACTATCCGATCCTGGCTTCGTCCCTGGCCCGCATGGTTCTGCGAGAGCTGATGGGGCCGCGTCGGCTACGCCCCAGCGAAGCCTCTTCCGAAATCGACATTCTCCGCGTCCTTGCGATGTCACTGACCGCGACCGTGGGTCGCCTTCTCACGCTTGAGGAAGTCCAGAACGCCTTCGTGGAACGGTCGCGCAATATCGTCACGGCTGATTTCGTTTCGGCCTTTGTCGCACAGTGCGAGTCCGTCCTCTGCGAGGCGGAACAGCTCGCCCGGCTCTGCGAGAACGTGACGGGTGCGGCCAACAAGCGGGCAGCAGCGCGCTGGATGTCCGCCTGCGTGGGGTCCCTGCGCTTTGAAACGGAAATGCGCGCCTCGCGTCAGCCCCCGGTCGAAAAGCTGACGGTTCTCGCCAATCTCCAGCGGGCTGTCAGGTCCTGCGACCTTGGCGAAAGCGACGAAACCGCAATCTGCAAGGCGATCGGAGCTGTCGGTGGTGCCATCGAAACCGAGGCGAAACTGATTGGCCAGATTGCCCGGGCGAGTGTTCCGATCCCCCGACGCCTCGCCATGCTGCTGCGCCTTGCGGCCGGAGAAACAGGCCCGACCGGCCCTGTGGCCGACCGAGCCAAGATGGAGGCCCTGAAACTGTTTCGGGCCCCGGAGGCCCGCGCCGCACTTCATGCGGAACCACAGACGGTTCTCGCCATCAAGGGCCTGATGCAGGCTGCGGGCCTGGCCGCCTGATCCCGGACCAGCGCCTAGTCGAAAATGTCGAAAATGCTGTCGCGCTTCTTCTTGCGATAACGGTCGCCATCATAGCGGTCGTCCCGGCGATAGTCATCGCGACGCGGCTCCTGGCGATACCCGCCAGCGGCCCCTCCGCCCCACGGTGAGGGCTGCTGAGGGGGCGGCGCATAGGTCGATGGTGCAGGGCTGGCCGGGCGGCTGTCCGCGGCCGAAGCGTCCATCAGCTTTTCGAGTTCGCCGCGATCAAGCCAGACACCGCGACACGTCGGACACATGTCGAACTGGACGCCGGCGCGCTCGAGCGTCTGCATCGGAGCGTTGTCGTTCGGGCACATCAGAAGGGGCATGGGCGGCCTCAGTGGAGCTGAACCAGTGGACGAATGCACCCGGAACACAATCCATCACAAGCGAGCGACAGGCCATGCTCCGGGCGCACCCGTTGCGGTCCGACATCGCGTCGCCTCCGGCGTCTCGCCACGGCTGGGGGGAAAGCCGCTCGGAAACAGAACCGGAAACGAACGCCAGAGGGGCCCGTCCCGCATCTGCAACCTAGGAAGTCGCGGTTAGGCGCGCAAGTCCGACAGCGCGCGCGATGTCAGCAGACCTGACCGGCGGCCCAACCGGACGACCAGGCCCACTGGAAATTATAGCCCCCCAGCCAGCCCGTGACATCGACGACCTCGCCGATGAAAAAGAGGCCGGGCACGGTCGTGGCCTGCATCGTCCTCTGATCCAGGGCACCGGTACCGACCCCGCCCAGAGTGACTTCGGCCGTGCGATAACCTTCGGATCCGACAGGCTTCACCGTCCAGTTGTTCACGGCCTGGTCCAGACGCCGCAAGGTCTTGTCTCCGACCTCGGCCAGCTTGCCTGCGATCTGCTCCCGCGCGACGATCGTCTCGGCGAGGCGGCGCGGCACGATCTCGCCCAGTGCCGTGTGAATGGCCTGTTTGCCACCGGCGTCCTTGACGCCCTTGAGCCGCCCGTAGACGTCCTCGCCCGGCGCCATGGCGATCGTGATCGCCTCGCCTTCGCGCCAGTAGGAACTGATCTGCAGGACGGCCGGACCGGACAGGCCGCGATGGGTGAACAGCATGCCTTCACGAAATGTCGCCCTGTCCCGCATGCTGGCCACCGCCGGGGTGGCATCGCGCGGACCGGGCGCGGGATCGGACGTTACCTCCACCTCGACGGCCACTCCGGCGAGGGCCTTCAGCGTCTCCAGAAGCCCGGTCTCGAACGTGAGAGGCACCAGGGCAGGGCGGGTGTCCGTGACCCGGAGCCCGAAGCGCCGGGCAAGATCATAGCCCCATCCTGAGGCGCCCATCTTGGGGATGGACTTGCCGCCGGTCGCGACGACGACCGAAGAGGCCCTGAGGCTCGTTCCGTCGTCCAGGGTGACATCAAAGCCGTCGCTCGCTCGCTCCAGTGCGGCGATGCCCGTGCCCAGTTTCAGAACCACGCCGCGGGCCCTCATGCCGTCGGTCAGCATCCGCACGATCTGCTTGGCGCTGTCGTCACAGAAAAGCTGGCCCAGGGTCTTTTCATGCCAGGCGATGCCGTGCCGATCGACAAGGGCAATGAAGTCGGCGGGCGTGTAGCGTTTCAGCGCCGAGGCGGCGAAATGGGGGTTCTCGCCGAGGAAATTCCTGTGCGTGGTCCCGGTATTGGTGAAGTTGCAGCGTCCGCCACCCGAAATCCGGATCTTCTCGCCCGGGGCCTGCGCATGGTCGACGACCAGGACCCGGCGCCCACGCTGACCGGCTTCGATCGCGCACATCATGCCCGCCGCACCCGCACCCACGATCAGGACGTCGATGGTCTGGCGGCTCAAGCCGGTGTTCCCGCGCGCGGAGAGGTCTCGATCAACATCCGCGCTCGATACCGCAGCGGGATCGCTGATGCCATGCCGTCCGGTCTCGCGTCAGCCCTTCTCGCCCGCGACGGGGGGCTGGGGACGAGGCTCGGCCACGGGCTCTGTCGGCCTGCGATCCCGATTGCGCCTGCGGTTCATCAAGACCGACAGGGTCTTGCGATCCTCGGGGGCGAGGGTCTGCAGGACGGCAACCATGTCGGTCTCCAGCCGCGCCCGGCCCCTCAGTTCCGCCTCGCGGGAGCGTTGCAGCAAGGTCGCCACGGCAGCAGGCTCGAACGCTTCAGCCTGGCTCAGGGCAACGGCCTCGCGCCGCGCCTGTCGGGCATCCTCGAAATCAGGACGCGCGGCCTGCGCCGAGGCGCGCATGGCAGCGCGCACGCGGTCCCGGACCTCGGGATCGACGGTGGCGAGAACCTCGCGCATCGAGCGATCCCGGCCGGGGCGCTGGGCCTGCTCGAGCTGGCGTTCGACCTTCGCCTGGCCGACCATCACGGTCACGCCCGCGGCGACCGCAAACAGGTTCACGGCCACGGAGACCGCCAGGGCAATGGCGAGAACCCGCGCGTTCAACCCAGCACCTCGGTGTCATCCACGCCGTCCATCGTGGCCTGATAGAGGACGGCATCGACCTGCTTGTCAGCCGTCAGTTGGGTCGTCAGATTCAGGCCAAAGACCACGCCCGCACAGGCCGCTGCGGCCCAGCCTGCCCCGGACATCCAGGCCAGGCGCCCTGCAATCCATTGCATCCGGCGATGTGACAGGCCTGCCGCGGTCGCAGAGGCAATGACGAGGTCACGCAGGGCCATCGACACCTGGGGGGACGCGGATGCATGCAGCGCTGCATCTGTCATCGCCGCTTCGAACAACAGCCGCTCGACCATGACAGGCTCGGCGCGCCGCAAAGCCTCGGCCGCCGCGCGGTCCGTCTCCGGCCAGCGGCGCAGATCCGCGCCATAGGCCTCGGCCAGCTCCTGAAATCGTTCGACCTTCATGTTCTTCCTCCTTCAGCCGCCCGAGCGGAGCTCGGGCTGGCCCCGGGGTCGTGACCCGGAGCCAGATCGGCCAGTGTCTGTCGCAAGGCCCGTCGGCCCCGTGACAGCAAGCTTTCCAAGGCGTCGACGCTGACGCTCATCAGCGACGCCGCCTCGATGTTGGTGAGTTCCTGATAATGACACAGGATGATGGCCTCGCGCTGTCGGTCCGGCAACCGGGCTAGGGCCGCATCCACCCGGATGCCCGTCTGTGCTGCGATCAGCCCGCGATCGGGCGCTGGCCCATCGTCGGTCCGGTCGGGTGGCGTATCGGTCGGGACCTCCCGGCGTCGTCTCAGCCGATCGTAACAGAGGTTCAGCCCGACGCGGTGCAGCCATGTATCGAACTTGGCCTGTCCCGGCCTCCATCGGGGGGCCTGCTTCCAGGCCCGCAGCATGGCCTCCTGCGCCACATCCTCGGCTTCGGTGAGATCGCCCAGCATCCGGCTGGCGAGCGCCAGCATCCGGGGCAGTTTTCGCGCGACCATGGCTTGGATCGCCGCCGGGTCGCCCTGACCCACACGGCGAACCAAATCCTCGTCGGGGTCGGTCGTCAGCGCCAAACGGCCCTCTTTCGATTCGCACGAAACGGGCTGACCGAGACAGCACGGCCTTCCCCGACATGCCCTTACTCCGAACCGGGGGTCGGAGGCGACTGGGTTTGCGAACCCGGAGCCGCACGACGGGCCACGCGCTCGGCACGACGCTCCTGCCGGACCTGACGCATCTGCTGGCGGGCAGCGCGACGTTCGGCCACCGTCACGGCTCCATCGCTGTTGGCATCCATCCGGGCGAAGGCTTCTGTCGCCCGGGCCTCGGCTTCAGCGATCACAAGCGGGCCACGGGCCTCCCGGCGCGCTGCCATGCGTTCGCCGCGGGGGCCACCGCGGCCCATCCTGTCCGCACCGGGCCCACGACCTCCCCGCTCGGGACGGGCCTGGAACTCGGTACGGCTGATTGCGCCATTGCGGTCCGTGTCGAGCCGATCAAATCGGCCCTCCAGACGCTCGGCTCGGCGCGCCTGTTTCGCACCCGCTCGTTCCGCCCTGGTGATCGTGCCGTCGCCATCCGTATCGATGGCCTTCAGTCGCTGGACGCGAGCATCGACGAACTCGGCCCGCGTGATCTGTCCGTCACGGTTGGCATCAGCCCGGGCAGGCGAGCGCTCGGCAGGTGCCTGCTGGGCAAGGGCAGCGCCACCGACGGCGGCGGAGAGAGCGAGCGCAGCGGCGCCGCCGATCATCATCGTCTTTTTCATTGTGGTCTCCGATTGGCCGTTGTGGCCTGGCGCATCCCCATGTCGACAGGTTCAACGCGGGTCGTCGGAAACTCCGTCGCGGGGGCAGGGAAGGGCGGTCTCGAAGGCCGCTCGTGCGCGCATCCTGACGTCGGCCAGTTGCGCGCGCAGCCGGTCGAAGTCCGGTGCGTCAGCCCCTTCTGCCAGCCGGGCCTGAAAGGCCGACGGTTCAGCGTCCGGATCGGGGCGGTCCTCGAACGCACAGGCCAGAAGCTGGCTCAGCTGCTGATGTAGTGTCCAGCTCTCGGCCAGGACCGGGTCATGGCCGAGCTGATCGACGGTCGAAACGGTCAGGGTCGCGCCTGCCGCTGCCCTGACGAGCTGGCGGTACTGTCCCACGAACTCGGCATCCACCTGACCCCCCGAGGCGAGCTTCAGGTCCCAGAACCCCGATGGGCGCCGTTCACGATCCATCAGGTCCCGCATGGACCGGACATCGGCTGCCACATCCACGCCCGGACGCGGACGGCGAAGGGCCCCCTCGATCGCTGCGGTGACACGTTCGCCGAAGTCCGCGTCGCTGGCCCAGACAACCCTTGCCCGGGTCAGGGACATGAACTCCCAGGTCGCTGCCTCCTCCGCATAGTAGGCTTCGAAGGCGGCCAGCCGCACCGAAACGGGCCCCTTCGACCCGGAGGGCCGCAGCCGCATGTCGACCTCGTAAAGCCCGCCCTCGCCGGTATGGGCCGAGAGCGCTGCGATCAGCCGCTGGGTAAAGCGGGCCCCCCACAGATCCGCACTCCAGCCCTTGCCCGCGCTGACCGCTTCGGGCGGGGCGTCATAGACCGTCATCAGATCGAGGTCGGAACTCGCCGTCATTTCGCGCGAGCCGGCTTTGCCCAGGGCGATCACGGCGACGACGCCGGGAAAGGCCCCGCCGAGGCGCAGGGTTTCGACGAGCGCCGCTTCCGACAGGGTCCGCATGACCGCATCGGCCAGATTGGTGTAGGCCAGCCCCGCGGCCGCCGGCCCCACACGCCCGCTCAGGGTCTGGATGCCGATGCGGAAGTCCTGCTCGCGATGCAGACGGCGCACGACATTCATGGCCCCTTCAAAATCGCCCGAGGCTCGCGCCTCGGCGTCCATCTGGTCGAACAGGCCGGTGTTGATGCCGAGTTCGGTCTGGAACCGGGCGTCCAGCATGGAATCGAGAGCGGCGGGATACCGCCCCAGCGCCCGTGCCAGACGCGGCGCAAACGCCATGACGCCGACGACCAGGTCAAACAGCCTGGGCTGACCCAGAAACAGGGCCTGAACCTGCACGCCCGCATTCATGCCCGAGAAGAAGACGGCGAACCGACGGAAGGCGGCATCGGGTGCCCCTGTATCTGCGAGCGCGGTCAGCAGGCGGGGCGCGAGGCGGGTGAACAGCTCCCGGCCCCGTGCCGTCCGGGTCGCGGGAATGCGTCCGTGGTGCCAGGAGCGGATCGTGTCGGCGACGGAGGCCGGTTCGGAAAACCCCATCCGTTCCAGGGTCGCGAGGGTCTCCGGGTCATTGTCCGTGCCGGTGAAGACCAGACTGCCATAGGGAGAAGACAGGTCTTCCTCGCCCTCGAACAGCTCGCCATAGCGGCGGTTGACCCCGGCCAGCAGGGTTTCGACCCCGGCATCGAAGCTGGCCAGATCCGCATGACCCTCCAGAGCCGCGACGGCCTGACGACGCCCAGGGTCGGCGGGCAGGGTGTGGGTCTGCTCGTCGTCCAGCATCTGGACGCGGTGCTCCAGACCCCGAAGGCGGACATAGGCGATGGTCAGTTCGTCGGCGACCTCGGCAGGCATGTGTCCAGCGGCAGCCAGCGCCGCCAGCGCCTCGACCGTGCGATCCTTGCGCAGGCCGGGGTCACGGCCACCGAGGATCAGCTGCTGGGTCTGGGCGTGGAACTCGATCTCGCGGATGCCGCCGCGTCCGAGCTTGAGATTGGCTCCGGCGGCTTCGAGGCCCTCGCCGGTCTTGTGGACGTGGATCTGCCGCTTGATCGACTGGATATCGAGCACAGCCTGGTAGTCGAGGCTGCGCCGCCAGATGAAGGGGGTCAGGTCGTTCAGGAATTCGGCCGCCGCAACCGCATCGCCGCAGACGGCCCGGGCCTTGATGAAGGCGGCCCGCTCCCAGTTCTGGCCAACGGACTCATAGTAGTCCAGCGCCATGGGCACGGCCACGACCGGCGGGGTCGAGGAGGGATCGGGCCGCAGCCTCAGATCGACGCGGAAGACGTAGCCATCGGCTGTCCGCTCCGACAGCAGGGTGGCCAGTCCCTGACCGATGCGGTTGACGAAGGTCTGGGCCTCCACGCCCGGCCCCAGGGCCGCGGCCAGTTGTTCGGGGTCGAAGAAGAAGGAGATGTCGATGTCGCTGGAATAGTTCAGCTCGAACGCGCCGTGCTTGCCCATGGCCAGGCCGAACAGCCCGGGCACGGGGCCGCGCGGGTCGTCGGGGGCGCTGGTCAGCTTGCCCCTGGTGCGTTGATCATGGGCCACAGCGGCCAGCGCGGTTCGGGTCGTGGCATCGGCGAAGCGGCTGAGTGCTCCGGTGACCTGATCCAGATCCCAGTGTCCGCCGAGGTCCGCGATCGCGGTCAGGAGATGCAGTTCGGCCTTCAGCAGACGCAGGGGCCGGCGCACGTCCTCGGCCCCGCCGGTCAGTGCGTCGGTATCCGACAGGATCGCCGCCAGCCGGGCCTCGGGGTCCTGGCGCAGGATGTCGTGCAACCGGTCCGGCCAGCGCCGGGCCAGTCCGGACAGATAGGGCGAGGCCGCGAAGACGGGCTCCAGCGCCAGCCAGGCGGCGTCCAGAGCGGCCCGCCAGCCACCGGCGTCCGCCGTCTCGATCAGCCGATCGTGTGTCCGAGCAGCGATCGCGGGATCGATCACCGGTCCGCAGGGCCGGATCAAAGCACCCAGGGCTGTCGCGGACAGGCTCATACGCCCGCCGGTGCGGGAGGCAGGACAAGGGCGACCCTCAGGCCCGGTCCGAACCCGTCATACACACCGGGACCCTCATCCAGCTGCACCCGCCCGCCATGCGCCTCCAGCACGGCGACAACCAGCGACAGGCCAAGGCCGGATCCCACCTCCGTGCGGCTGTTGTCCAGGCGGACGAAGCGTTCGACGACCCGTTCGCGATCCGCCTCGGGCACGCCGGGGCCGGTGTCGGTCACCGAATACTCGACCTCGCCCGATGACCGCCGCCGGGCACGGAACATCACGGCCCCGCCGACCGGTGTGTATTTGATGGCATTGTCGATGACGTTGGCGAGGGCCTGGGCAAGGAACGGCCGGTTGGCCTCGATCATCAGGCCGGCTTCGATCTCGGCCCCGAACTCCAGCCCCTTGTCCTCGGCCGCCGGCTCGTAGAGCTCGGCCATGTCTGAGGCCAGGTCTGCTGCATCGAAGCGCACCGGGTCCGGCGTGCCCTGGGCCGCCTGCAGCCGGGCGATGGCGAGGACGGCGTTGAAGGTCTTGAGCAGGTGGTCGGCCTCGTCCAGCGCAACGCCCAGGGCATCGGTGCCCGACACCTTGCCCGCCTCGGCATCGATCAGGGCCACCTCCAGCTTGGCGCGCATCCGGGTCAGGGGCGAGCGCAGGTCGTGGGCGATGGCATCGCCTGCATGCCGGATCGAGGTCATCGAGGCTTCCAGCCGGTCCAGCATCTGGTTCAGCCCCTGGCCCAGTTCGTCCAGTTCGTCGCCGGACTTGCGCACCTCGGCCCGGGCCTTCAGGTCGCCGTCCTGAACCGCCATCACGACCTTGTTCAGCCGCGCCATCGACCGTTCGACATTGCGGCTGATCAGCAGGCCCCCGCTGGCGCCGAGCACCAGCACCATCCCCATCGCCGCCCATAGGGCCTGGGTCAGTCGCATCAGATAGGCTTCGGTGTCACCCAGCGACTGGCCGACGAACAGATGCTCGCCGCCGCTCAGTTCATAGTCGACCCCCAGACCCTGCGGCCGCTCGACCCGCCCGGCCTCGTCGGTCTCGGTCAGGCGGAAGGTGCCCCACTGGCCGGCCCGGGTATCGGGGGCCGGGTCGATCGGCGACGCATCCAGGTTGCGGCTGATGAAGGCGCCGCTGGCGTCGGTCAGCACATAGACATAGGGCCCGCTCCGGCTGATCCGCTCAATCAGGGCCATGTTCAGGGCATCGATGTCGCGGGCATTATAGATGGCCAGCAGGATGTCGGCCTCGGCCTGCACGCTCGCCTCCGCCTGGGCCCGGGCCTCCGCTGCCGAAGCGATATAGACATAGGCCAGGATGGCACTGGCGGCCGTGGCGAACAGGGCCAGGAACAGCAGCGTCAGCCGGAACGGCGTGCGGCGCAGAAGCGAGGGGAGACGCATCGAGGCGCTTTACGCCTCTAGCCGATATCCCGCACCCCGTACCGTCTGCAGCATCGCGCGGTCGAAGCCCTTGTCGATCTTGGCGCGCAGGCGGCTGATGTGGACGTCGATGACATTGGTCTGGGGGTCGAAATGGTATTCCCAGACCTTCTCCAGCAGCATGGTCCGGGTGACCGACTGGTTGGCGTGGCGCATCAGGAATTCCAGCAGCTGGAACTCCCGCGGCTGCAGGTCGATCTCGGTGGTACCGCGATGCACGGTGCGGGCGATCAGGTTCATCTCCAGATCCCCGACCTTGAGCACGGTCTGGACGCCGCCGGTCTCGCGACGCCGCGACAGGGCCTCGACCCGCGCGATCAGCTCGGCAAAGGCATAGGGTTTGACCAGATAGTCGTCGGCCCCGGCCTTCAGCCCCGTGACCCGGTCCTCGACCTCGCCGAGGGCCGACAGGAACAGCACCGGCGTCTGGTCGCCGTTCTTCCTCAGTGTCTCGACCATGCCCACGCCATCGAGGCGCGGCATCATCCGGTCGACGACATAGACGTCGTATCCGCCCTGCTGGGCCTCGAGCAGGCCATAGGCTCCGTCGACGGCATGGGCGACCTCGTGCCCCGCTTCGCTCAGCCCCCGGACCATCGCCTGGGCGGCGTCCGCATCGTCCTCGACCACCAGAATGCGCATCGATCACCCCTCCGAACACAGATTCGCCGCCGATGGTAGCGCATCGGCGGCGAAGGAGTGAGTTAGCGATTATTCAGGCTTGGGATCACTCGGCGGCGGCAAACGGCACGATGATCCGCCCCTGCTGGCCGGTAGGAGCCCGGACGGCTAGAAGGACGCTGGGACGCCCGGCGGCGCGCGCGGCTTCGACAGCAGCCTTGAACTCGGCGACCGTGGCGACGCGATCATAGTTCACGCGCTCGATCAGCACGCCGACAGCGGCTCCTTCCCGGGCTGCAGGCGAGCGGGCCTCGACAGCCGTGATGAGGACGCCGCTCTGGTCACCGGTCAGGCCATAGCGTTGCCGAACCGCAGCCGGCACAGGACCGACGGTCATCCCGAGAATGGTCTCGCTGCTCGATGCGTCCGGTTTTGCAGGCGCGCCGGAGGGGGCTTCCATCTCGGCGGCCGTCGCGCTGATGTCGGCTGGCCGTGTGCCTGCCCGCACATTGATGGTCTGGCGACGACCGTTGCGGTAGATGTCGAGCCGCATGGTCTGGCCCGGCTTGGTCGCCCCGACGGCGCGTGTCAGTGCCGTCGAACTGTCGATCGGGTTGCCGTTGATCGCTGTGACCACATCGCCTTCACGCAGACCAGCTTCGGCACCGGGCGCGCCGGGCGTCAGCCCTTCAATCGATGCCCCTTCCAAGTCGTCGGGCAGACCCAGGGATCCGCGCATCTCATCCGTATTCACCGTGCCGATCTGGGCCCCGAGGTAGCCCCGCTGGATCGTCTCGCCGCTCATCAACTGGTCGGTAATGGGTTTGGCGATGGACGCCGGGATGGCGAAGCCGATGCCGACCGAGCCACCCGAGGGACTGAAGATGGCGGAGTTCACGCCGATGACCCGCCCATAGATGTCGAAGGTCGGACCGCCGGAGTTGCCCGTATTGATGGCAGCATCGATCTGGAGGAAGTCGGTGTAGGGATTGTCGTTCGCGGGGATTTCGCGGGCCGTGGCCGAAACGATACCGGCCGTAGCGGTGCCGCCCAGACCGAAGGGATTGCCAACCGCTATGACCCAGTCGCCGACGCGGGGCTGTGCGGCTTCCTCGAAGGCCACGAACGGGAAATCGCCGCCCTCGACCTTGATCACGGCCAGGTCCGTGTCCTTGTCCCGGCCGACGAGACGGGCCTCAAGTTCACGGCCATCGGCGAGGGTGACCGAAATCTCCGTGGCGTTCTCGACCACGTGATTGTTCGTCACGATGAAACCGCTGGCCGAGATGAAGAAGCCGGAGCCGGCGCCGGTCGAGGTGCGGGGCTCAGCCTCTTCCTCTTCGCCTTCAGGGATCTGGAAGCCAAAGCCGGGCGGGAAGCCGGGAATCTGCAACCGGCCGCCGCGGGGCCGTTCGACCGTCGTCTCGACGGTGATCTGGACCACGGCGGGTGAGACCTGGTCGAAGATGTCGGCAAAGCTCAGCGGGGCCCCTTGCGGCGGGGCAAAGGCGAGGGCGCTGGCACCGGCCGTCGGCGCGATCCGTCCCGAGACGCCCGCGACCTGGGCATTGGCGGTGGGCCAGTCGATGACCCCTCCGGCGGTGGCGGCGGCGGCGAAGGTTAGGCCAACGGCTGCCCCCAGAATGAACTCCTTGCGCTTCAGCATCGTCATCCTTGTCGTCTTTTCAATCCGGTGCCGGACGGCACCTATGGCTTCGATATAGGCGGCTGCGGCGTGACGCCAACAGGCACCGTATCATCGGTTGATCCCAACGAACGCCCGGCGTGGGGCGAAGATGCGACCGGATTCGGGCCGAACCTGTCCGATTGGAGAACTTCGTTCAATTGCGCCTCTTCCTCGGGGCTGAGGTCCCGGGTTTCGACCCGCTTGCGCCGCGACACGACCAGCAGCGCCAGTCCGCCCAGCGCGACGAGCGCAAAGGGTCCGAACCACAGCAGCCATGTCCCGAACCGCACCGGCGGCTCGAACAGCACGAAGTCGCCATAGCGACGCACCATGTCCGCCTTGACCTGATCGTCGGTCGATCCGTTCGCGATCTCCTCGCGCACCAGACGGCGCATGTCGCCGGCAATGCCCGCCGGGCTGTCAGCGATCGACTCATGCTGGCAGACCACGCAGCGCAGGACCTCGAACAGGGCCTGGGCCCGCGCTTCCTGTGACGCATCGGCCAGAGGCTGATCCGGCAGGGCCGCGGGCTCCTGGGCGAAGGTGGGGGTGGCGAGGATCAGGATGGAAAGCAGGACGGTGAGGAAAAACCCCACCCATGTCCGCTCATCCCGGCGGAAGCCGGGACCCGGATCTTTGGACGATCGGTCGTGCCTGTTCAGCAAGGCAATCGGTCCCGCGTACCGTCCCATGGACAGCTCTGGGTCCCGGCTTTCGCCGGGATGAGCGGAAATGGAAGCAAGCCTCCTCACGCCCCTTCCACCACCGGCGCGGCCCGTCTTGCCGCGACGCCGACCCGCAGGCGGCGATCGAACAGCGACAGCACGCCGCCCAGGGCCATGATGGCCGGGCCGAGGAAGATCAGCCGCGCCCAGGGATTGTCATAGACGCGCACGGTCCAGGCCTGAGCCGCTTCAGGTGTGCTGCGCCGCTCGCCCATGACGACATAGACGTCGTCGAGGCCCCGGAAGTCGAGGCCGACCTCGGTCGTCGTCTGCCCGCCGGTTGGGAAGAAACGCCGCTCGGACACCACTTCGCGCGACAGGCCGCCGTCGCGGGGTGTCACCGTCAGTCGGCCCTGCTCGGCCAGATAGTTGGGTCCCTCCACGATCTGGACGTCGTCCAGACGCACCGTCCAGTTGCCGGCGCTGATTTCCTGCCCGATGGCGAGGGGCGCGGCGTTCTCGGCCTTGAACGACACCTCGACCACGGCCCCCAGAACGAAGACGCCCAGACCTGCGTGCGCCAGGGTCATGCCCCAGGCCCCAAGAGGCAGGGCCCGGATCCGGCGCATGACCTCCGGGAACGAGACCCGGAACAGGCGGACGCGTTCGACGACTTCGGCAAGAGCCCCCAGGATCAGCCACGCCCCGACCGCGATCCCGGCGGCGGCCATGGCCTTCTTCGGCTCGAAGGCGAACCAGCTTGCCAGGGCGGCAACCAGGGTCAGTCCGGCAGCCACGGCGAGGCGCTGCATCGCACCGGTCAGGTCGCCGCGCTTCCAGGCCAGCAGAGGCCCGGCCGGCAGGATCAGGAAGGCAACGATCATCAGAGGGGTAAAGGTGAGGGCGAAATAGGGCGGTCCGACCGAGATGGTCTGGCTGGTCGCGGCCTCCAGGATCAGCGGATAGAGCGTGCCCAAAAGGACGGTCGCTGCAGCCGCAGTCAGGAACAGGTTGTTCAGCACCAGCGCGCCCTCGCGGCTGACCGGGGCGAACAGGCCGCCGCCCTTCAGCTGGGGGGCTCGCCAGGCGAACAGGGCAAAGGCCGCCCCGGCCGTGACGCCGAGGATGGCCAGCAGCATCAGGCCGCGCTCGGGATCGACCGCAAAGGCATGGACGCTGGTCAGGACGCCCGACCGCACGAGGAAGGCGCCCAGCATCGAGAAGGTGAAGGCCAGCAACGCCAGGAACACGGTCCATCCGGACAGGGCCCCGCGCCGTTCGGTGACGACGGCGCTGTGCAGCAGGGCCGTGCCCGCCAGCCAGGGCATGAACGAGGCGTTCTCGACCGGGTCCCAGAACCACCAGCCTCCCCAGCCCAGCTCGTAATAGGCCCAGAAACTGCCGAGCGTGATCCCGACGGTCAGGAAGGCCCAGGACGCCAGAGCCCAGGGTCGGACCCAGCGGCCCCAGGCGGGCCAGAAGGTGGAGTTTGGTCGCCCCTCGATCAAGGCCGCCACGGCCAGCGAGAAGGTCACGGAAAACCCGACATAGCCGAGGTAGAGCAGGGGCGGGTGGATGGCGAGGGCCGGATCCTGCAGAAGCGGATTCAGCGACTGACCCTGGAACGGAGCCGGGTCCAGCCGCGCGAACGGGTTGGAGGTGAACAGTGCGAACGCCAGGAACAGGGCCGACAGGCCGCCCTGGGTGGCGACCGCACAGGCCTTGAGGCCGAACGGAAGCCCACGCGCCCGGGCTAGGATGGCCCCGAACAGGGTCATCACCATACACCAGAGGACCAGCGACCCCTCATGACTGCCCCAGGCGGCGGCCACCTTGTAGAGCATCGGCTTGTCGGTGTGGCTGTTGCTCGCGACGTTCGCGACCGAAAAATCGGACACGGCGAAGGCAAAGATCAGGGCCCCGAATGCGAGCGCATTGGCCAGGGCCGACGCCAGGGCGGCACCCTGGCCGGCTCCGGTCAGGACCGGACTGGATCGCAGCCGTCCGGCGATGGACAGGCCCGTCTGCAGCAGGGCCAGCGCAAAGGCGAGGACGAGCGCGAACGCCCCGAATTCGATGATCATAGACGGCTTGGGGCGCTGGCGGCAGGCGAGACGCTCGACCGGGTCTCCGTCATCGTGCCACCCGTCGCGGGGGGCGTATAGGCACCGGCCTCGCCTTCGGGCCGCCACTCGCCCTTGGCCTTCAGGCGGTCGGCGACCTCGCGCGGCATGTAGGTTTCATCGTGTTTGGCCAGCACCTGCCGGGCGCGAAAGGTCCGGTCTTCCTCGAACGACCCCTGAGCGACGATTCCCTGGCCCTCGCGGAACAGGTCGGGCAGGTCGCCCTGGAAGACGATGCGCGTCGTTGCGGCGTTGTCGGTGACGGCAAAGACGACCTCGCCGCCGCCCTGCTGTTCGACACTGCCGGCCTCGACCAGGCCGCCCAGCCGGATTTCGCGACCGGCCGGGGCATTCTGTGGAGTCACTTCGGACGGGGAGAAGAAATAGGTCACATTGTCGGTCATCGCCCACAGCGACAGACCGACAGCGAGCGCCAGCACCGGCGCGACAGCCGCGACGATCCAGAGCCTGCGACGGGCCTTGGGGGATTTGGGGAGCCAGCTCATCGGGGACACCGGCGGGAGAGGGGAAAAACGGTAAGCGTCATCGTCGTGACGTATAGCGACGTCGCGGCGGAGCACCAACGCGTCATCGCGCCACCGAGGCGTTTGCCAGCTGCTGCTCGAGACTGGTCCTGCGAGGGTCTGCGGGATCGAGAGCGGCGATCAGAGGTTCCCACATGGCCCGTGTTTCTGCCACGTCGTCCCGGGCCAAGGCAGCTTCGCCCAGGAAGAAGCGCGCACCCAGCTGCCCGGGATCGATCCGGATGGCCCGACGGAAGGCCGCCTCGGCGTCGCCCCCGACGACACCCTGCTGCGAGCGGACGAGTGCCTCGCCCAGCCGGGCCCAGCTCTGCGCATCTTCGGGCTGAAGGACCAGTGCACGGCGGAAGGCCGAGGCGGCCCCCAATGGATCGCCGGCCTCGAACCGCGCTGCGCCCAGCATGGTCAGGGCTTGATGATCGTTGGGTTGCGCCTTGACCACACGGGCAACGACGGCCGCGATCTGGGCCGGCTCCAGCGTGTCCAGCGAATTCGACCAGGCGTCGACGCGGCGCTCATAGGCCTGATCCGGCAAGCCGGGCGCACCGAACACGGCATATGTGCCCAGGGCGATGGCGCCGGTGAGGGCAATACTGCCCAGCACCCAGCGCCCGTCGTTCCGGCCGGCGACCTCGACGGTCTCTACGGCGGGTGTTGCCAGCACGCGGCGCCCCGCTTCTGCGCGGGCGGCTGACCAGCTGTCGTCGCTGAGCAGGCCGCGCGCTTTCATCCGGTCGAGTTCGTCGAGTTCACGCGACGCCAGATCCGGCTGCTCCAGCCGAGTTCCATCGGCACCGCGTCGTGCCGCCGTGAGGACCATCAGCGCAGCGATTGCGCTCACGAGCCCGGCCAGTATCCACAAAACCACCATGCGAGCGGGTCTAGCGGATCAGGCCGCTCCCCGCGAGGGGTCGTTGTGACCCATGGGCGCGCCAGCCACCGCGACGCGGCGACGCACGGTCTTGGCCTCGTCGATGGCCTCGAGCGTCGTCAGGAAGTCAGCCACCATCAGCACGATCTGGCGCGCCTGTTCGACGTTGGCGACGTCGTTGCGATTGATGCGATCGAGCGCCTGATCGGCATAGGTCGCCAGCCGATCCGTCAGCGTTTGCAGGACCTTGTACCGCAGGGTCTCCGAGCCGAAGACGCTGGCCGAAGACCGGACGGCGCGGACCAGAGCCAGTGAGGCGAGGGCGGCTTCGCGCGCCTCGGATGGGACTGCGACGTCGAGCATGGGTGTTGTGCGGGCGATCCGGCCCGAGCCCTGAATCTTCGCCGTCGGCAGAGCTTTCTCGACTGTCGCTTCGGCCTTGCTCAGCAATTTGTGGAGCGTGGCGTTCACGCGCAGCCGCGCATCCCGGGCCTGCTTGCCCCAGACCCCTCCGGGCTGCATCTGAATGGTCAGGTCGAGCTCGTTCAGCACGGTGGCACACCAGGCGATGTCGTCGCGCAGCACGGCAAACGGATCCGGCCCTCCGTCACCGCGATAGGTCGAAATCCTGGCGACACGGTCCTCGACGGTCTTGATCAGGCGGGTAACGAAGACGGCGAGTTCGGAATCGAACAGGAAGATCTCCCGCCCTGCGGCTGTCGAGGCATGCACGACCAGGCGAAGGATGCGCGAGGGATCCTCGAGATGGGCGAACAGGATCTCGAGAAGACGCTGCGCGCCTTCCGGCGCCACGGCGGCGGCGTCTCTGACCAGAAGTCGCAACTCGGCCAATTGGTCCTCATTCGGTCGCCCGATCCAGACCGTCAGCGATGGCAGACCCCGCGCCGCCAGGCTGGCGAGATCGCAGACACCGGCCAGGGCAGCAAGGCTCGCCTGACGATCCGAAGAACTCATCCCGTTATCGGGCCAGATGACGTCAGGCCGGTCGCGAACGGCTGCTGCCGCTGCCAGACAGATGCGGCTGGCGACTGCATCGGCGATTGCGGGGTCGAGGGGTTGGCCCGTCAGGGGATCGTTATCCAGTTTGGGCAGCCAGCTCTTCTCCTTGGCGCTGGCGGCCTTCCACAATCGTGGCAGCACGGCAGCCGGAAACCGGATGGCCTCCACGCCGTCCGCCCGCGGCCTGAACATGGGCAGGATGGGCCGCAGGACACGGAAGCGGCGCTTGCGGTCCTTGGTCTCGTCGGCCAGGACCCTCGCGAGCTCATCAGCCTTCTCGCCAGGCATGGACATGACGGCAACCGACAGTTTCTCGAGCGTGGCGTCGGGCACGCGTTCAATCATCTGTGCCAGGGCGGCGAGGTGCGCCACCGACAAGCCGGCCATATCGAGCTCCTGCGCCGGTGCCTTACCCGGTCGAACGGCGATACTGGTCGAACAAGGTTAACAGTTTCGAACGTTCTCTTCAGACCTCTGCGGCCGGGAGGGAGAGAATGGCCTTCAGTCCCCCCAGATCACTGGGGCCGAGCGTCAACCGGCCGCCATACGCCCGCGTCAGGTCATCGACGATGGCCAGACCCAGCCCGGATCCGGGCGTATCCTCGTCTGCCCGGGCCCCGCGCTTCATCACCTCGTCGTAGCGATCGGCTGCCAGGCCCGGGCCGTCGTCTTCCACCACAACGATCATCTGGCCGAGACCGCTGGCACCCGCCGACACGCGCACCTTGCGAGCGCACCATTTGCAGGCATTTTCCATCAGATTGCCGAGAATTTCCTGCAGATCCTGCCGCTCGCCAAGGAAACCGAGGGCGTCGGGAGCCCGCCAATCGATCTCGACCGGTTTGGACTGGAAGACGCGCTCCAGCATGACCGACATTTCGTCCAGCACCTCCGGCACGGGCGTGCGCTCGCCCAGACCCTGCGACCGGGCGGCCGCTCGCGCGCGTCGCAGGTGGTGGTCGACCTGCCCCTTCATCACGTCGGACTGACGCCGGACGATCTCGGCCAGTTGCGAGGGATCGCCACTGGCCTCGGCCAGCATGACGGACAGGGGAGTCTTGAGTGCGTGGGCCAGGTTGCCGACATGGGTTCGCTGCCGTTCGACCACATCCTGATTGTGGTCCAGCAGCCGGTTGACCTGCGCGGCCAGAGGCGAAATTTCGGCAGGATAGGTCCGCTCGATCCGGGCGGCCTTGCCTTTCCGGACGTTCGAGATCTCGTCCCTCAGGTCATAGAGGGGGCGCAGGCCGATGCGCACCTGCAGGAAGACGGCGATCAGCAGGCCAATGCCCAGAAGGCCCAGAGTGACCCAGGCGAGCGTGGCGAACTGGCGGGCATCGGCGTCGATGTCGGAGCGGTCGATCCCTGCCAGGAAGACGATCGGCGCACTGCGCCCCGGCAGGGTCTTCAGGCTGGCCGCCACCCTTAGCGGCTCATCATTGGGTCCGACGGAATTATAGGTGATGTTTATGCCGGCTGCTCCGGCCAGCTGGGCCGGCAGATCGCGCGGCACGGCGAGGCTTTCGTTGCCGAGCGAGGCCGACCGGATCAGCGTGCGCAAGCCGCCATTGCCGTCCGGCTCGGCGACCGCCCAGTACTTCCCCGACAGAAGGCGAAGGGTCCGGGCGTCCAGAATGGGGGTCGTCTGCACCGTCCCGTCGGGCATGACGGTCGTGGCAATCACGGCCTCGTCGATCGTCTCGGCCAGCACATTGCCGAGCCGCCGCAGCGCTGATTCCTGAAACTGGTAGGTCAGGACCGCGCCGGTCACGATCAGGGCCAGGGCAATCCAGGCGGAAGCGAGCCAGACAAGCCGCCGCGTCAGCGATCGGCCCGGCCGGAACAGCCACCCGTCAGCCACGCGCTGCTTCGAGACCGTTTCTGGCCCGGAGTCTGAAACCTGCGCCTGGCTCACCCGTGAGTCACGCCGCTTCGCTTTCGCCTGTCAGGGGCGTCAGCCGATAGCCGAGCCCTCGCACAGTCTCGATGCGATCGGTGCCGATCTTCTTGCGAACCCGTCCGATGAACACCTCGATGGTGTTGGAATCGCGGTCGAAATCCTGGTCGTACAGATGCTCGACCAGTTCGGTCCGGCTGATCACGCGTCCCTGGTGCATCATCATGTAATGCAGCAGCCGGTATTCCAGCGATGTCAGGCGGAGCGGCTCGCCATTGACGCTGGCGCGCGCCGCCCGCGGGTCAAGACGCAGGCCGCCGCAGGCCAGGGTCGCGGACGCGATGCCCGCCGAGCGGCGCAGCAGGGCCCTGAGCCGCGCCAGCAGTTCTTCCGTGTGGAAAGGCTTGGTCAGATAGTCGTCCGCCCCGGCGTCGAAGCCCGAGACCTTGTCGGACCATGCGCCGCGCGCCGTCAGGATCAGGACCGGCGTGGTCTTCCCGTCCCGACGCCAGCGCTCGAGCACCGAAACGCCATCGATCTTGGGCAGACCCAGGTCCAGAACCACGACGTCATAGGGCTCGGTATCGCCCAGGAAATGGGCTTCCTCACCATCGGCCGCATGGTCGACGGCGTAGCCGGCATCCGACAGGGCTGACTTCAGCTGGCGCGAGAGATCGACGTCGTCCTCGACGAGCAGGATGCGCATGGTTCAGTCTCCGGAAACACGGCCGGTCCGGCCGTCGACGCGAATATCGGACACCCGACCGCCGGGGTATTCCCACCGCACGACAAAGCCGTCGCCTGCAGGGCGGATGCCGAGCATGCGGCCATCGCGCCCTGAGGCTACGGCGCGCGCGGCGTCACCAGGGTTGGCGGATCGATCTGATCCGCGACGGTCATCCCGGTCCCGGCCACGCTCGCGGAGTCGCTCCTCGAACCGGTCGCGATCGTCGTCATCCCGACCACGCTCCCGGATGCGGTCTCGCGTCTGCTGATCGTCGGCAAGGGCGGCAAACAGGGCAACGGCCGGCGAGGCCTGCGCCGACGCGGGCACAAGGGTTTGTGCCGACGCAGCGGTTGCGACCGGCATGGAGCCGATCAGCATGGCGATCAGGATTACGCGGTTACGGGTCATGGGCCGCTTGTAGGATCCCGCCTCTGAACAGGGGCTGAACGTTCAGTCTAGGTTGGTTTCACGGCCACGGGAAAGCCTCCCGATTCTGCCGGACATCCCACCTACAGGATAAAGCGGCTCAGGTCGGCATCGCGGGCCAGATCGGCAACCTTGTCCCGCACCGCCGCACCGTCGAACAGCACGGTCTGGCCGGACAGGTCCGAGGCCTTGAAGCTGGTCTCCTCGAGAACCTTTTCCAGAACGGTCTGCAGGCGACGCGCGCCGATGTTCTCGACGGTGGAATTGGCGGCCACGGCGGCGTCTGCCAAGGCTTCCACGGCGTCCGGCGTGAAGGTCAGGACCACATCCTCCGTCGCCAGCAGCGCCTGGTTCTGGGCGATCAGATTGGCTTCGGGCTCGGTCAGGATGCGCACGAAGTCGTCGCGGGTCAGCGCCTTCAACTCGACACGGATCGGCAGCCGTCCCTGAAGCTCCGGCAGCAGGTCGCTCGGCTTGGAAACGTGAAAGGCCCCTGATGCGATGAACAGGACATGGTCCGATTTCACCGGGCCGTATTTGGTCGAGACAGTGGTGCCCTCGATCAGGGGCAGCAGATCACGCTGGACGCCTTCGCGGCTGACGTCGGCACCGCCGCGGTCCTGACGCCCGGCGACCTTGTCGATCTCGTCGAGGAAGACGATGCCTTCCTGCTCGGCGAGCCTGATGGCATCGCGGGTCAGGCTGTCCTGATCGAGCAGTTTGTCGCTCTCTTCGGCGATCAGCGGTGCCATGGCATCATGGACGGTCATGCGTACCGATTTGGTACGCCCCCCGCCTAGCTTGCCCAGCATTTCCGACAGATTGACCATCCCCACATTGGCACCCGGCATGTCGAGCCCGGGAATAGGGGACGCCGTGTCCTGCAAGGCGATCTCGATCTCCTTGTCGTCCATCTCGCCATCACGAAGCCGTTTCCTGAAGGCCTCCCGTGTCGCGGGCTGGGAGCCGGCGCCCACGAGGCCGTCCAGGATCCGCTCTTCGGCGGCCCGTTCCGCCTTGGCATGCACGCCGGATCGGCGACTGTCGCGGACCATGATCAAGGCCGCTTCCACCAGATCACGCATGATCTGGTCGACGTCGCGACCGACGTAGCCGACCTCCGTGAATTTGGTCGCCTCCACCTTCAGGAAAGGCGCACCCGCCAGTCGGGCGAGGCGTCGGGCAATCTCGGTCTTGCCGACGCCGGTCGGTCCGATCAGCAGGATATTCTTGGGCGTGATCTCGTCACGGATCGCTTCGGGCGTGCGCTTGCGACGCCAGCGATTGCGCAGGGCGACGGCGACGGCGCGCTTGGCATCGTGCTGGCCCACAATGAAGCGGTCGAGTTCTGAAACGATTTCACGCGGCGACAGATCGGTCATGACTGGCAGATAGGACGGCCAGCCCTCGCCGGAAAGGGATGGCCGCCGAAGCAACGGCGCAAACGGGGTCGAAATTCCGACCCGTTCGCACCCCACACAGGCGAACGGGGTTTCCGGCGCGCCCCTTGCGAGGTGTATAGCCGGGCGAGCTCGCCTGTCTCGTTTTGGGTCACTGCCTTGTCCGACGCCACGCGCCAGAAGCTGAAGGTCTCCGCCGAAGGGATCGCCCTCATCAAGAGCCTGGAGGGGTTCCGACCCCGGGCATTGAAGCGCGGGAACCAGTGGGTCATCGGTTACGGCCACACGCGCTCTGCCCGTGAAGGCGCGGCCGTCACCGAGCCCGAAGCCGAGTTGCTGCTGCGCTATGACCTGCTGGCCGTCACCGACGCAATCAACGAAGGCGCGACGACACCGCTGAACCAGCACCAGTTCGATGCCCTGGCCAGTTTCGCCTATTCGGTCGGGATTGATGATTTCCGCGGTTCCGATGTGCTGCACCGGCTGAACCGGGGCGAAGCCGTCATGGCGGCCGACGCCCTGATCGGCTGGCCCGAAAACCCCTCGCCTGAAGCGGTCGTTCGCCGCCGAAGCGCCGAGCGTGCCCTCTTCACGACCGATCCGTCGCGGGAAGCCAGCGTCGCCGACCTGCTGACCGCTCCGCTTCCCCCCGTGGAGGAAGACGGGACGATCCTGCCGTTCCCTTCGGCCGATGACAGCTTTGTCCCTGTGCCGGAGGTGGAGCCCACGCCTGCACCCGCAACAGAGCCCGAGGTGATGAACGCCGCCGCGCCGCAGACCCTTGCGGCCAATGACGACCCCGCTCCCGCGCCCTTCCCGGCAGACCTGCCCGCGACCGATCCTGTGATCGAGCCCGTGGCCCAGACATTGGGCGACAAGCCGGTCGAGTTCGACGGCCCGGTCAACGCGCGTCCGCTGACCGCAGACGACGAAATCCTGAAACATGCCGTACGTCGGCCCGACCCGGCCTTCGACTGGAAGACAGCCCTGCCCTGGCTCCTGATCGGCGGCGCCGGATTCATCGGGTTTGGCGTGGCCATGGGCACGCTTCGTCTGTCCGCGATGCCGTCTGCCCGGTCCGGCGAGATCGCCCTTTCGGGCTGGCTGCTGGCGGTGCTGTCGATCGGCTTCATCGGCTATGCGGGCTGGAAGATGTATGACCGCTGGGGCCGAACGTCGCGCCCCTGACGGGCAAGGTCTTGCGCGTTTTGCGAACCGCTCCGGCCGGTGCTAGGCCAGCGCCATGAGCATACCCAACGCCCCCCAATCGATGGAATTCGGCCTCGGCGAGACCGCCGACGCCATCCGTGACACCACCGCCCGCTGGGCCGCCGACCGGCTGGCTCCGCGCGCAGCCGAGATCGACGAGACCAACGCCTTCGCCCGCGACCTGTGGCCCGAGATGGGCGAACTGGGCCTGCATGGCATCACCGTCGAGGAAGAGTGGGGCGGCCTGGGCCTGGGGTATCTCGAGCACGTGGTGGCGATGGAAGAGGTCAGCCGGGCCTCGGCCTCGATCGGCCTGGCCTATGGGGCCCACTCCAACCTGTGCGTCAACCAGATCCGCCGCTGGGGCACGGACGACCAGAAGACGCGTTATCTGCCGAAACTGATCAGCGGCGAACACGTCGGCTCGCTGGCCATGTCCGAGGCGGGCTCCGGATCGGACGTCATGTCCATGCGGACCCGGGCCGAGAAAAAGGGCGATCGCTACGTCCTGAACGGCACCAAATTCTGGATCACCAACGCTCCGCATGCCGAGACCCTGGTGGTTTATGCCCGCACCGGTGACGGCAATGGCGGGGTCACGGCCTTCCTGATCGAGAAGGGCATGAAGGGTTTCAGCGTCTCGAAGAAGCTGGACAAGATGGGCATGCGCGGCTCCGATACGGCGGAACTCGTGTTCGAGGATTGCGAGGTCCCGGCCGAGAACATCATGGGCGGCGAGGGCCGGGGTGCAGCCGTCCTGATGAGCGGCCTTGACTACGAGCGCGCTGTTCTGGCCGCCGGCCCTCTGGGCATCATGCAGGCCGCGCTGGACGTGGTCCTGCCCTATGTCCGTGACCGCAAGCAGTTCGGCAAGGCGATCGGCAGCTTCCAGCTGATGCAGGGCAAGATCGCCGACATGTATGTCGCCCTGAATAGCGCCCGGACCTATGTCTATGCCGTGGCCAAAGCCTGCGACCAGGGTCTGACGACCCGCTATGACGCGGCGGGTGCGATCCTGCTGGCGTCCGAGAACGCCGTGAAGGTGTCGCTGGAAGCCGTTCAGGCCCTGGGCGGTGCCGGCTATACCAAGGACTGGCCAGTCGAGCGCCTGGTTCGGGACGCCAAACTGTATGACATCGGCGCGGGAACGAACGAGATCCGCCGCTTCCTGATCGGTCGGGAACTGCTGGGAAGCTGACCCCGGCTCAGCCGATCGGTTCGAACCGCGCCTTGCCGGTCAGGACCCGCAGGATGCCGTCGGCAATGCCGAAATGCAGTCCGGTCAGGCTGAGCGTGCCTGCTGTCTCGCGTTCGGCGATCCAGGGGAAGGTGCGCAGGTTGTCCAGCGACAGTCGGACGACGGCCTCCTCGGAGGCCTGCTCGACCTGATCGGGCTCGACTGCCTCGGCGATCCGGCGCACGACGGGCGTGCCCTGGGCGATCCATGGGGCGACGAAGTCCTGCACGCTTTCGGGTGCTCCGGTCCGCATGGCGGCAACACCCCCGCAGTGGGCGTGGCCCATGACCACGATCCGCGATACGCCCAGGACCTTGACCCCGAATTCGAGGGCTGCCGACACGCCGTGAAGCTGGCCGTCGGGCTCATAGGGCGGGACCAGATTGGCGACGTTGCGCACCACGAACAGCTGGCCCGGCGCGGTGTCGAAGATCAGAGCCGGATCGGCGCGGCTGTCGGAACAGGCGACCACCAGGGTGTGCGGACGCTGGCCGTCGGCGGCGAGGGCTTCATACTCGGCCTTGGCCTCGGGCCAGTGGTGCTCGCGAAAGCGACGGTAGCCGGAAAACAGGGGGTCGTTTGATTCGGTCGTCATGGCCGGGGTTCTAGGCCTCGCTCACGACTTGCGGAAGAAGGCGTGGATACGTTCGGCCAGCGGCTGGTTGATCCCGTCGACCTTCATCAGATCAACCACAGCGGCCCTCGACACGCCCTTGGCCGAGCCGAAGGCATGCAGCAGGGCCTTCTTGCGACCGGGGCCGACGCCCTCGATCTCGTCCAGCGGGTTCTTCTTGATGTCCATCGAACGCCGGGTGCGGTGGGCCCCGTTGGCAAAACGGTGCGCCTCGTCGCGCAGGCGCTGGATGTAGTAGAGGGCTGGCGATTTCAGCGGCAGCATGAACGGCGGCTTGCCCGGCATGAACATTCGCTCCAGCCCGGCGTCGCGGTCCGGCCCCTTGGCCACGCCGACCACGGCGATGTCGTCCAGACCCAGATCGGCCAGCACGGCCAGCACCTCGGCCAGCTGGCCGGCACCCCCGTCGATCAGCAGCAGGTCGGGACGGACGACCTCCTCGGTCCCTTCCTCCTCGTCCTTGACCAGTCGGCTGAACCGGCGGCGCATGACCTCGCGCATCATCCCGTAGTCGTCGCCCGGCGACAGGTCGGCGTCGCGGATATTGAACTTCCTGTACTGCGACTTCTGGAAGCCTTCGGGTCCCGCCACGATCATGCCGCCTACGGCATTGGTCCCCTGGATGTGGGCGTTGTCATAGACCTCGATCCGCTCGGGTCGGGTCTCGAGCCCGAAGGCCTCGCAGACCTCATCCAGGATTTTGCCCTGGGCCGATCCCTCGGCCATCTTGCGACCGAGGGCCTCGCGGGCATTGGTGTGGGCGTGGTCGACAAGGCTGAGCTTGTCGCCGCGCAGGGGACGGGCGATCTCGACCTTGCGCTCGGCCTTCATCGAAAAGGCCTCCTCCAGCAGCTCCAGCTCGTGCGGGCGGACGTTCGACAGGATCAGGCGCGGGATCGGCTTGTCCTCGTAGAACTGGCCCAGAAAGGCCGCGAGGATTTCCGGATCGGTGTCGGTCTTGTCCACACGCGGGAAATAGGCCCGGCCGCCCCAGTTCTGGCCCGCCCGATAGAAGAAGACCTGAACACAGGCCTGCCCGCCCTCGGAGAACAGGGCGAAGACGTCGGCCTCGGCCACGCTGTCGGCGCTGACCGAATTCTCCATCGCGATGGCCGACAGGGCCCGGATGCGATCCCGGACCCGAGCCGCCTGTTCGAAGTCCATGGCCTCGGCGGCGGTGGTCATGTCGGCCGACAGGCGGGCGATCACGGCGCGCGACTTGCCCTTCAGGAACTGCGAGGCCTCCTCGACCAGGTCGCCATAGTCCTCAAGCGAGATCAGGCCGGTGCAGGGGGCCGAGCAGCGCTTGATCTGATGCAGCATGCAGGGGCGGGTCCGGGTCTCGTAGACACTGTCCGAACAGGACCTCAGCAGGAAGGCCTTCTGCAGGGTGTTGAGCGTCCGGTTGACCGCCCAGGTCGAGGCGAAGGGCCCGAAATAATCCCCCGGCGTCGAATGGGCCCCGCGATGCTTCCTGACCTGGGGCGCGCGGTGATCCTTGCGGATCATCAGTTCGGCAAAGGATTTGTCGTCCCTCAGCACGACGTTGAACCGCGGCTTCAGCTTCTTGATGAAATTGGATTCAAGCAGCAGGGCCTCGGTCTCGGAAGCGGTGACCACCAGCTCCATCGACCGGGTCAGCGACACCATCAGGCCGATGCGCTGGGTGTGGAAACGGCCCTGCGCATACTGGAGGATGCGCTTCTTGATCGACTTGGCCTTGCCCACATAGAGGCAAGTGCCGTCCTCCCCATACATCCGGTAGACACCGGGCTTGTCAGGGGCACGCCGCGCCTCGTCGCGGATCAGGTCGGCGGCCTGAAGGCTGGGCGTGCTGAGAATCGTCTCCTCGGTCATCCGCGCCAATATAGGCCCGCTTGTCTTCGAAAGTGAGGCTTCAGGCGCGCATCACGCGGTTTCTGGCGTCCAGGGTCAGAAAAATACAGATTGCGAGCAGGCCTATGTCCTTGGCCAGGAACTGCCCGGTCGAGCCCAGGCCCGGGAAGGCATAGCCGTCGGCCACGATGCCGGGTGCTGTGAAGAAGAAGCTGAGCGTCACCATGAAGGTCGAGATGCCCATCAGTCCACCCATCAGTCCTGCGATGGGCCAGCGTCCGCCCGCTGCGATCAGCAGGCCCGCCGTGATCTCGAGCACGCCGATCAAAATGGACGCGCCGGACACGCCGACGATCGGATACAGCCAGCCGAAGAGCCAGTAGTCCCGGGCAATCCCGGCCACGCCCTCGGCCTCATAAGGCAGGAATTTCATGTATCCGAACCACAACAGGATCAGGGCGATTCCGAACCGCAAGGCGGCGCGGCCATCGAGAGCGGGCTGGCTGGCGAGCTGTGTCATGGCGAAGGTCCAGGATTGAATCCCGAGCTACGCCGCGACTGGCCGTTCGGTTACGCTCAGCCGCGACGGGCCAGCAGCACACCGCCGATGACCAGGGCGATTCCCGCAATTCGCGTCAGATTGATCGGCTGTTTCGGGACGCCAAGGGCACCGAAATGATCCAGGGCGAGGCTGAGCATCAACTGGCCGGCCACCATCAGAGTCACGGTCGTCGCCACACCCATCCTTGGCACGGCCCAGGTCGCGGCGATCACGAACACCACGCCGTAAACTCCGCCCATCCAGGCGTACCAGGGCAGGCCCCTGGCCGCCGTCAGGTCGGGCCGCGTCTGCAGGACCAGGGCGAGGACCCCCAGCACCGCCGTGCCCACCGCGAAGGACACAAAGGCGGCATTCACCGGCGACCCGACCGCGGTCATCAGCCGCGCATTGGTCGGGGCCTGAAGCGCGGTGGCTCCGCCAGCAAGAACGACGGCGAGGATGGCGAGGGCAGCGGACGGGTTCATGTCACCGACTTACCAAGCTGGTGAGGCCGAAACACCCCCGAAGATTTCCGCCAGCCTGTCCCGTGTCGATCGATGAGCGTCGTCGGGCAGGGCGTCGGGATGAAACCAGCCGATCTCCGCAATCTCGCCATGGCTGGTGCGTTCGCCGACCGTGAAGGCGTCGACGGCAAAGACCAGCACATGGTCGCCGCGAAAGAACCGTTCGTTGGAATGGACCGAGATCAGCCGGGGTGGAGCAGTGGCGACCAGACCCGTCTCCTCGCGAAGTTCACGGACGGCAGCGGCCGGGCAGTCCTCGCCCCGATCCACCCCGCCGCCGGGCAGCCACCAGCCGTACAGATAGGTGTGTTTGACCAGCATGACCCGGCCCTCGCCGTCGATCGCGACCGTTCGCACCCCCAGTGTCATCCCGCGCTGAAGTCGCGAGACGGCGAAGAAGACCGGACGGGTGAAGGGCTCGATGCGGGCGCGCCAGGTCATGCCGGTTTCGCCGCCGCCTTCGCGCGGCGCCGCGCAGGACGTTTGCGGGTGGTTCTGGGTGCGGCGGGTGCATTGAGCTGTTCCAGAATGGCAAACGGCGAGTCCTTCACCACGCGGGGGGCCTCGCCCGGGCGATCGGGCATGCGGGCGCGCTCGGTCTTGAGGGCGCTGACCACAGCTTTCGCCTGATCGGGGGTCCAGCCAAGGGTCGTCAGGGCCTCGTCGGGAATGCGGCCCGCATTGGCGGCGCGCGCGGTCGCCATCGTCTCCAGCGCCTCTACCGGCACCAGCCATTTGCCGGCCAGACGCAGACCCAGGGCGGACAGGGCGCGCGGCATGACCGGATCGGCGGGAGCCGGATGCAGGGCTGTCGCCTCGCTGGCGGGCAGAAGGGGCAGGTCGACGAAGGCCCGGGCAAAGGCACGGGCGCGCGGCTTCATCAGGCCGGGCAGCCAGACGGAATGCACCCCGGTCCGGATGGCAAAGGTCCGCAGCGTCCGCCGCTCGACCTGGCTGAGGGCGGCCAGGTCGCGCTCGACGTCGCGCCGGTCGATCAGCCCACCGGCCTCGATCAGGCGAAAGGCGATCCCGCGCGGCAGGCCCTTGAGGCTCCCCGTCTCGACCGCCTGCTTCAGGCGGCGAAGGTCCCGGAGCGCTCGCCCGGCCTCGGCCGCGGCCCAGGCCTCGATCCGGCGGCGGGCCCGCTCCCGGGCCGGGGCAGGGCCGAGTTCGCCCAGCAGCCGCACCTGGGGCGCAAAGGGGTCGGCTCCGGTCGCCGTGGACAGGATCCGGCCCGCGATGGCTCCGTTCCAGAGCACATGGCCATCGGGCGTCAGGCTGAAGGCCTCGTCCGGATCGGCGGCCAGCCGCCCCAGCCGCCGCGCGATCTCCGGGCCCACGGCGCGCAGGGCGGTGGTCTTCAGCGTCTTGTTGGCCAGGGCGGAGGTGCCCGTCTCGGGCCGGAAAGCGACCCCCGTCAGATGGCCCACAGCCTCGCCATCGACGGTAACGACGCCGTCGGTCGCGACCTCGGCCAGGGACACGTCCCGGTCGTTCAGACTGCGCATCAGAGCGGTGGTCTTGCGATCCACGAACCGGGCGGTCAGCCGCTCGTGCAGTACGTCCGACAGCCGGTCCTCCAGCGCCCGGGTGCGATCCCGCCAGCCCTGGGCCTGATCCAGCCAGTCCGGCCGGTTGGCGATGTAGGACAGGGTGCGGACGGCCGACAGGCGGGCCGACAGCTGGTCGATCTGGCCATCATCGCGATCGACGTCGGCAAAGCGCGGTCCGATCCAGTCCTCGGTCAGGCGGCCCCGCTTGCCGGTCAGGGCTTGGAAGATGTCGCGCGACAGCCGGGCGTGTTCGTCCAGCGTGGTCTTCTGGAAGTCCGGCAGCTGGCAGGCCTCCCACAGCCGCATGATCGTGCCGCGCGACCGGCCGATCCGCTTGATCTCGTCGTCGGTGATGGCGCGGCGCAGCAGGGTCTCGTCCAGCGCCGTCCGGGTCAGCTTGAGGCCGTGGACATTCGGGACCTGGGTCAGGGACCGCAGCAGGTCAGGCACGGTATCGAAATCCAGCCGGGCATTGCGCCATTCCGCTGCCTGAACCGGATCGAAGCGGTGCTCGACCACCTGTTCGACCAGGTCCTCGTCCAGCTCCTGGCATTCGCCGGTGACGCCGAAGGTGCCGTCGCGGATGTGGCGTCCCGCCCGACCGGCGATCTGGCCAATCTCGTGCGCATGCAGCCAGCGGGTGCGCAGGCCGTCGAATTTCCGGATACCGGCGAAGGCCACATGGTCGACCTCCATGTTCAGCCCCATGCCGATGGCGTCGGTGGCCACCAGGAAGTCAACCTCGCCCGACTGGAACAGGGCGACCTGGGCGTTGCGGGTGCGGGGGCTGAGCGAGCCCATGACTACGGCCGCCCCGCCCCTCTGGCGCCGGATCAGCTCGGCGATGGCATAGACCTGCTCGGTGCTGAAGGCGACGATGGCGCTGCGCCGGGGCAGGCGGGTCAGCTTTTTTGACCCCGCATAGGTCAGGCTGGACAGCCGCTCACGCGTCACGATCTCCACGTCCGGGATCAACCTCCGCATCAGCGGGGCCATGGTCGCGGCCCCCAGGAACATGGTCTCGAACCGGCCCCGGGCGTGCAGCATCCGGCTGGTGAAGACATGGCCCCGCTCGGGATCCGCAACCAGCTGGATCTCGTCCACGGCCAGGAACTCGACCTCGCGCTCCAGCGGCATGGCCTCGACCGTACAGACCCAGAAATGCGGCCGGGCGGGGATGATCTTCTCCTCGCCCGTGATCAGGGCAACGGCATTGGCCCCGCGCTGTTTGACGATCCGCTCGTAGATTTCGCGCGCCAGCAGTCGCAGCGGCAGGCCGATCATGCCCGAGGCGTGGCCCAGCATCCGCTCGACCGCCAGATGCGTCTTGCCGGTATTCGTCGGCCCCAGCACCGCGACGACGCGAGAAGGAGGCTGGCCTGTCGGGCGGTCACTCATGATGGGGATAAGGTGGCGACGGTTGGCCGGTTCCTCAAGCGAAGGTTTTGTCGCGCGCCAGTCCGGTCCTCGCCGCGAGATAAAGCAGCAATCCCAGCGGGCCTGCGAGGAAGACGAAAACGAGGCAGGGCAGGACGAAGGCGTGTTTCAGCCCGCGGCGGTGCGCATCCTCGACCGCCCAAGCCCCGACCCACAGATCGAACGCCAGATAGTGCACCCAGCCGACCAGCACCCCCTCGGGCTGTGAGAACAGCGCCGTCACCCCGGCCAGCGAGGTGAAATCGCCGCCACCTTCGCCAACTCGGCCGCTGGTCACGGCCCCGATCAGCAGGGCGGAATAGGTCACGGCCAGAAGTACGCCGACGATCCTCGCCCCGGGCACCAGCCAGCCTCGCTTCAGCGGTGCCGCCACCAGCAGGAGCCAGCCGGCCAGCGCCCCGGCATTGGCCAGATCGAACAGGGTGGAAGCGTCCATGAGGCTCTCCTTGGCGATCGGCCGCCGGGGGATTAACGGCCCGACCGCAAAGGGCGGAACAGGGGCGAAACGAATCAGGACCGAATCAGTGACACCCGCCGATTCGGGGTTTGTTCCCTACAAGATATTGTATCTTAAGACTGATTAACCACAATCATGCCACGGCCACCATTTCCTCGACCTGGCCGAGCCTTTCCTTGCCGAAGACCATCTCCTCGCCGACGAAGAAGGTGGGGATGCCGAAGGTGCCGCGAGCGACGGCCGCTTCGGTATTGGCGGCCAGGATCGCCTTCACCGGGTCGGTCTGGGCCTGCTCGAGGATCACCGCGGCATCCAGTCCGGCTTCGGCGATGACCGAGGCCAGGACCGCAACATCGCCCATGGCCAGTCCCCGCTCCCAGAACCCGGCCAGCACGGCCTCGACATCGGTGTCGAAATCCGGCCCCGGCTCGACCGCACACAGGCCGCGCATCGCCGTCAGGCTGTTGATCGGAAAGTGCGGGTTCATCCGGAACCGGGTCAGGCCGTGCCGGGCGATGAAGCGCCGGATCTCCAGCATCTCATAGTCCATCTTGCCCTTGATTCCGCCAAAGGCGACGAACGGGGCCTGGTTGCCCGTGGCCTTGAAGATCCCGCCCAGCAGGCAGGGGATCAGGTTGACGCGGGCTCCCGTCCGTTCGGCGATCCCCTTCAGGGCGTGATGGCTGAAATAGGCATTGGGGCTGGCGAAATCGAAGATGAAGTCGATGGTCCGGGTCGTCATCACCATGTCTCCGCGAAGGGGCGCAGGTCCATCTCGAAGGTCCAGGCACTGCGTTGCTGGTTGTGGAGCCAGACATAGTTCCTGGCGATCTCGTCGGGTTTCAGAATGGCATCGGCGTCCAGCAGGGGCTGGATGTCAGGCACCATCGACCGGGCAAAGGTGCCGTCGATCATGCCGTCGACCACGACATGGGCGACATGGACGCCCTTTGGCCCCATCTCGCGCGCCAGGGACTGGGCCAGCTGCCGCAGGGCCGCCTTGGCGCCGGCAAAGGCCGAGAAGCCCGCGCCGCCCCGCATCGAGGCGGTCGCGCCGGTGAACAGGATCGTGCCCCGCCCGCGCGGGCCCATCCGCCGCGCGGCCTCGCGCCCGGTGAAGAAGCCGGCCAGCGCCGCCATCTCCCAGACCTTGGAATAGACCTGAGCCGTGGTCTCGGCGACGTCGAACCGGACATTGGCTCCGATGTTGAACACCACGACCTCCAGCGGCCCGACCTCGGCCTCGATCCGGTCGAACAGGGCGATCATCTGCGCCTCGTCACGGGCATCGACGCCGTAAGCATGGGCCACGCCGCCCTCATACCGGATCGCGCTCGCCAGCGCCTCCAGCTGATCCAGATGTCGCGGCCGGCGCGTCACGCAGACCGCCAGGCCCTCGCGCGCAAAGGCCCTGGCCACCGCCCCGCCCACGCCGTCGCCGGCTCCGATGATCAGACAGGTCGGCATCAGGGCCATGACAGGATCTCCCTCGGTGGAGAGTTTCATATCAAAACGGACCCGCTGTCAAAACGGGAAATGCACCAGACCGTCTTCCGCCGCCGGACGCGACCCGCTAGGACCCTCTGTGTGACCCCGTAGCTCAGCCGGATAGAGCAAGGCTTTCCTAAAGCAGAGGTCGGGGGTTCGAGTCCCTCCGGGGTCGCCATCCGTTGTTCCACGATCTTGCCCGGTCAGGCCCCGCCTGCTGCTGTCCGGCGTCCTGTCCTGCAGAATCTCGCTCGACCGTTATAAAGTAACACGCTATAGGGCCGGCGATGTCGCCGTCCGATCTTGATCAACCGGTTCTGCTGTCGCTCCTCGGGGGCGGGTTTGCGGCGGCGTTCCTGCACGCCATCCTGCCGACCCACTGGCTGCCATTCGTCCTGGTCGGGCGGGCCCAGGGGTGGGGCATGACCCGGACCCTGGGCGCGGCCGTCGCGGCCGGGGTGGCGCATATCGCCTCGACCGCCCTGGTCGGAGCCCTCATCGTGGCGGCGGGCCTGGCGCTGGATCACTGGGTCGAGGGGCTGCTGCCGCATCTGTCGGCGGTGCTGCTGTTCCTGTTCGGGGCCTTTTATCTGACGCGCGCCATGCTGAAGCGCCCCGTCACGGCCGGCGGGCCGGATTATGAGCTGCCCGAGCCCAAGGTGTCGGATGCCGCAGCCTTCGGCGGACTGGTGGCCCTGATGGCGCTGTCGCCCGGCGAGGTGCTGTTGCCCCTGTATCTGTCGGCGGCGACGGAGGGGGCGGCGGTGCTGGTGCTGCTGACGCTCAGCTTTGCCGTGGGCACGGTGGCGGGCATGGTCCTGCTGACGGCGATCGCGCGGGCGGGCTATTCGATCCTGAAGCTGGAGCGCTGGGCACGGTATGAAGGCGCGATCCTGGGGGTGGCCCTGATCGCGCTGGGCCTTCTCGTCGTGACGCATCAGCACTAAGGGTCGGGTCATGGCCCACACCCACGCTCCCCACGACCCCGCCGGTCACGGCCATGATCACAGGGGGCACGACCACGGGGGGCACGATCACGGGCCTCATGATCACGGGAAGGATCACGGGCACAGCCACGCCCATGGTCACGGTCATCACCATCACGGACCTGTCGATACCGGTGACTGGCGCTATCTGGTCGGGCTGCTGGTCAACCTGGCCTTTGTCGTCTGCGAGTTCACAGCCGGGATCATCAGCGGCTCGACGGCCCTGATGGCCGATGCCGGGCACAATCTGTCGGACGTCATGGGGCTGGCCATGGCCGGAGGCGCGGCCGTTCTGGCGCGGCGGGCGGCCGGGTCGCGGCTGACCTATGGCTTTGGCAAGGCGACGGTGCTGGCCGCGCTGGCCAATGCCCTGCTGCTGATCTTTGCCTGCGGGGCGATCGCCTTCGAGGCTGTCCGGCGACTCAACGAACCAGCGCCGGTGCAGTCCGGCCTGATCATGGCGGTGGCCGGCATCGGCTTGGTGATCAATCTGGGCACGGCATTGCTGTTCCTGAAGTCCCAGCATGGCGACCTGAATGCGCGCGGCGCCTATCTGCACATGCTGGCCGATGCGGCGGTTTCCGTCGGGGTGGTGATCTCGGGCGCGATCATAATGTTCACGGGGTGGGCGATCATCGATCCCCTGGTGAGTCTCGGGATTGTCGTGGTCATCGTGCTCGGGACCTGGGGATTGCTCAAAGACTCGGCGGGCCTGGCTATGGACGGTACGCCGTCGAGCGTGAAGCTTGATATCCTGCGCGACGAGCTGTGTGGTTTGCCGGGTGTCCGAGAGGTGCATGACCTGCATGTCTGGGGCCTGTCGACGACCGAGACGGCCTTGACGGCCCATCTGGTGCATGACCGGACCGATGCCGACACCCTGCTGGCCGAAGCCCAGGCCGTCGCACGCCGCCACGCCATCGGCCATTCCACCCTTCAGCTCGAACCCCAGCCCCTGCCGGATTGCCCGCGCTGCTGAGCCGGCGTCTTGTGCTGGGCGGTTCCGCCCGGCCATAAGGGGTCAGGCGATCGGGGGGATCACATGGACATGGACGCAGCAGGCGGGGTTGTGACCGGCGGGATGCTGGCGAGCGCCGTCGAGAAGCCGACCGGCCATGCCGGAGAGCATCATGCAGGAACCTGCTCGGACTGCGGATCGCCGGTGGAACGGAAATTCTGCTCGAACTGCGGCCAGCCCACCCATGTCCACCGCAGCCTGCTGCACCTGGGCGAGGAATTACTGCATGGGGTCATGCATTTCGACGCCCGCATCTGGCGCACCCTGCCGCTACTGGCCTTCAACCCCGGTCGACTGACGCGCGAATGGGTCCAGGGCAAGCGCACCCGGTATGTGTCGCCGCTGGCGCTGTTCCTGTTCACGATCTTTCTCCTGTTCTTCATCCTGAGTTTTGCCGGCGGAGGGGGGGCTTCGGGTCCGACGACGCCGCTTCCGGAACAGATCGCAACCACGGAGGCCGCGCTCGCCGAGAGCCGTACGGCACTGGCCGAACTGAAAGCCCAGGCCGGTGCGGATCCCGCCGAGCCGGGCATCGAGGGCATGATCACCGGAGCCGAGCAGGCCACGGCGGCGATCGAGCGGCGCCTCGAGAGCCTGAAAGCCGAAGCCCGGGGCGAGACCCGTCCGGATGGCCTCAAGCAAGGCAGCTGGCAGGCCGAGCTCAAGGACAACACCAAGAACGTGAAATTCACGTCCGACGCCGGCGGGATCGGAGCCAAGGTCGTCAAGAAGCTGCAGAACCCCGAGCTCGTCGTCTACAAACTGCAACAGACGATGTACAAGTACGCCTTCCTGCTGGTGCCGCTGTCGATCCCGTTCATGGGGCTGCTTTTCCTCTGGAAGCGCGGGTTCACCTTCTACGACCACGGCGTGTTCGTGCTGTACTCCCTGACGTTCATCTCCATCCTCGGGATGGCGATCGCTGGACTTCTGGCCCTCAACCAGACCCTGGGCGGCTTCGCGTTGACGTTCGGCCTCCTGTGGGTGCCGGTGCACATGTTCTTCCAGCTGAAGGGGGCTTACAGCCTGCGGGTCTGGTCGGCGCTTTGGCGAACCTTCTTCCTGCTGAACTTCTGCACCATCGTGGTCTCGCTGTTTGCGGTTGCGGTGATCTACCTCGGCCTGGGCGTCTAGCCGATCGCCGCCAGCAGGGTGGTGGTCAGGGGGTCGCGTCCCGGCACGACCACATCATCGATCCGCCAGGCCGGGCCTTCCTTGATGAGGAACAGGGTCTGCTGGTGCGGCATGCCGCTCTTGAGGAAGGTCAGGGCGGCCTCGGCCTTGTTCGGACCGGTCTCGGTGATGGTCAGCTGCTTGAGCTCGGTCGTTCCGTCCTGGCAGTCGCAGATCGGATCGTAGTTCAGCGTCGGCACCTCACCCTTGGCGGCCATGACGTCGGCGCCGATCATGGCGTTCAGCTTGCGGGAATAGATCGGGTCGCGACCCGGTGCGGGGGGCTCGGCAGCCGGTGTGGCCGCCGCGCCCGCCGTGTCATAGCGGGCATAGAGTGCCCGCACGAAGGCTTCCGGCCCGGTCTGCGCGGCCTGATCCACCGTCAGGGGACCGGCGGGGGCGGCCTCGCCGATCGGTGTCGTCGCCTCGGGGGCCTCCGGCGAACAGGCCGCCAGAGCCAGAACACACAGGCTCACCAGACCCATGATCCGCATCGTCGATCTCCTGAAAATCACGCGCCGCATAGCTAGCGCGCTCGCGGCGCTTTTCCCATCCCCGCGCACCTGTTACACCCCCGCCATGGACGTCCGCCTGATCATTCCGGCCCGGATTAGCCGCCCGGCATAGCGCCGACGGGGCTCAATGCCTCCCGTGCTTGCCGGGCCGAAACATCCCTCCGACGTCCCCTTTCGCTGACCGAGACCTTCCATGTCCGACGCCCAGACCCCACCCGAGTCCCCCGCCGAGCCCGCAGGCCGCGACTATCGCGAGACCGTCTTCCTGCCGGAGACCCCGTTCCCGATGCGGGGCGGGCTGCCGCAGAAGGAGCCGGTGATCATCGAGCAGTGGGGCGACCTGTATTCCGCCATCCGGAAACAGCGCCAGGCCGAGGGGGCTCCGCTCTATGTCCTCCATGACGGCCCGCCCTATGCCAATGGCGACATCCACATCGGCCATGCGCTGAACAAGACGCTGAAGGATTTCGTCGTCCGCTCGCAGTTCCTGCTGGGCAAGGACGTCGACTTTGTCCCCGGCTGGGACTGCCACGGCCTGCCGATCGAGTGGAAGATCGAGGAACGCTATCGCGCCCAGGGCAAACGCAAGGACGAGGTCTCCAAGGCCGAGTTCCGGTCAGCCTGCCGGGAGTACGCAGCGGGCTGGATCGAGGTCCAGAAGGCGCAGTTCAAGCGGCTGGGCATCCTGGGGGACTGGGATCACCGCTATGCAACGATGGACTTCGGCACCGAGGCCATGATCGTCGGTGAATTCCACAAGTTCAAGAACTCGGGCCAGCTGTATCGCGGCTCCAAGCCGGTCATGTGGAGCCCGGTCGAGCGGACGGCGCTGGCCGACGCCGAGATCGAATATCACGACCATGTCTCGCCCACGATCTGGGTGAAATTCCCGGTCATCGCCGCGACCGATGACCATCCCGACGAGCTGCTGGCCTTCCGCCATGCGACGCCTTCGGTCGTGATCTGGACCACAACGCCCTGGACCATCCCGGCCAACCGCGCGATCAGCTTCGGGCCAGAGATCGCCTATGGCCTGTACGAGGTCCAGTCGATGGAGACCGGGCTGGAGTTCGAGCCCTGGGCAAAGGCCGGTGACCGTCTGATCGTCGCCGACAAGCTGGCCGAAGAGGTCTTCAAGGCGGCGAAGATCGCGACCTACACCCGGATCGACACGATCGATCCGGCCGGCCTGGTCTGTGCCCACCCGCTGGCGGCGCTGGACGAGGGTTTCCGCTTCAACGTGCCGTTGCTGGACGGTGATCACGTCACCGACGATGCCGGGACGGGCTTCGTCCACACCGCGCCGGGCCACGGCGCGGACGACTATGAGGTCTGGAAGGCCCACGGCCATCACGAAGTGCCCGACACGGTCGATCCCGACGGGGCCTATTATCCCGGCGTGCCCCTGTTCGCCGGGCTGAAGGTGCTGGAGACCGAGGGCAAGAAGACCGGCAAATTCGGATCGGCCAACCCCGCCGTGATCGAGAAGCTGATCGAGGCCGGGACCCTGCTGGCCCGAGGGCGGCTGGAGCATTCCTATCCGCACAGCTGGCGCTCGAAGGCGCCGGTCATCTTCCGCAACACGCCGCAATGGTTCATCCGCATGGACCAGCCGCTAAAGTCCGGCGACACCCTGCGCGAGACCGCGCTGACGGCGATCGACAAGACGGCCTTCCATCCGGCAGCGGGCAAGAACCGGATCCGTTCGATGGTCGAGGGCCGCCCGGACTGGCTGATCAGCCGCCAGCGGGCCTGGGGCACCCCCCTGGCCATGTTCGTGGACAAGCACACCGGCCATCCGCTGCACGACCCTGAAGTCGACGCGCGCATCATCAAGGCCATCGAGGCGGGCGGGGCTGACGCCTGGTTCGACCGCCCCGACGCCGATTTCCTCGGGCTGCACGATCCGGCCAACTACGAGAAGGTCACCGACATCCTGGATGTCTGGTTCGACTCGGGCTGCACCCATGCCTTTGCCCTGGAGCCTCGCGATCCGGCCCATGGCTACACCGGCGACCGCCCGTCGCACTGGCCCGCCGACCTGTATCTGGAAGGCTCGGACCAGCACCGCGGCTGGTTCCAGTCTAACCTTCTCGAAGGTTCCGGCACCCGGGGCCGCGCGCCCTATGGTGCGGTTCTGACGCATGGCTTCACCCAGGATGAGAACGGGGAGAAGATGTCCAAGTCGAAGGGCAATACGACCGACCCCGCCGTCATCATCAAGGAGTCCGGGGCCGACATCCTGCGTCTGTGGGTGGCCCTGGTCGACTATGCCGAGGACCAGCGGATCGGGAAGCAGATCCTGCAGACCACGGTCGACGCCTATCGCAAGCTTCGGAACACCGTCCGCTATCTGCTGGGCGCGCTGGAGGGCTTCGAAGAGGCCGAGCGCCTGACCGATCTCGACCAGATGCCGCCGCTGGAGGCCTTCATCCTGCACCGGCTGCACGAACTGGATGGCCAGGTCCGTCAGGCCTATGCGGAGTACCGCTTCCAGGACGTGGTCCGTCCGGTGCTGGAGTTCTGCTCCAACGACCTGTCGGCCCTGTATTTCGACATCCGCAAGGACAGCCTCTACTGCGACCGGCCCGACGCCGTCCGCCGTCGCGCCGCGCGCACCGTCATGGATGAGGTCTTCATGCGGCTGACCGCCTGGCTGGCCCCGCTGACGCCGTTCACGATGGAAGAAGCCTGGGGCACCCGCTTCCCGGAGGGTGGCTCCAACTGTGCCCGGGTGATCCCGGAGACGCCGGGTGCCTGGAACAATCCGGAGGAGGCTGCGCGCTGGGCCAAGGTCCAGTCGGTGCTGGAGGTCGTCAACGACGCTCTTGAAAGTGCCCGGCGTGAAAAGATCATTGGCGGGGCGCTCGACGCCTGGCCAACGGTTACCGGACCCGCCGGGGCCTTCGCCGCCTTTGCCGATCTTGATCCTTCAGAGGTCTTCCGGACTTCGGGGGCTGAACTGAGCGAGACCGGCGATGTGCTGGCGGTGAAGGTCGGCCTTGCCGACCATCCCAAATGTGCACGCTCCTGGCGCCGTGTGCCGGACGTCGGCTCCGATCCCGCCTATCCCGACCTCAGCGCTCGCGACGCGGAAGCAGTGCGGTGGTGGGACGCACAGAACGCCTGACGCCCACCCTCTCCCGGCGGGAGAGGGGCGTTCCTACAACAGAACCGTGAACAGGATCGCGACCACGGTGATGTCGAACATGCGGGCCGAGGCTGTGAGAATCTGGGGCATCTGGGTGGCGTCCGGGCGGCAGGAAAACGCGCCGCTGCAAGCCTCGGGCCAGCCTCAGATGTCGGTCTTCTTGGCCACGCCGGCCGGGGGTCGGCGATCGTTCTGGCCAGAGTATTCGTTGCCCAGATAGGCCGAGCGGGCGGCATCCATGACCGGGGGTCCGCCCCGGATGCCCTTTCGCTGTCCGCCCTGACCGATCAACTGGGCAGCAAAGGCCGGATCGGGGGTGACGGAACGCGGCGGGGGTGCGGCAGCAGTTGCCGGGTCGACGGACTCGTCGATGATCTCGTTCAGGCGCACGATGGCATTGCCGGGCTCCGGCCGGGGTTCTGCGGGCATGCGTCGCTCGCGCGTCCGGCGCTGGGCGTCGCGACGATCGCGACCCCGGACAGGTTCGACCGGGCGCACGTCGTCGGTCATGACTTGGACTTGGAGCCCGGCGAGGGCGGCGTGGCCAGCCGGTCGATCTGGGCGCGCATCTCGTCCATCTGGGCCCGCATCTCGGCCAGGGGATCGGACGCGGGTGCCGGCTCCGGTCGCGCGGGCGCCTCCGCCTCTGCCCGGGGGACCATGGCAAAGCCGGGGAACATCTTCATGGCGTTCTGGAACATGGCCATGTTCTGCTTCACCGCCTCGTCCATGAGACTGGCACCGACGCCAACGGCGGGTGTCGTGCCGAAGGCCTTGGTCATCTGGCTGCGGAACTGTTCCTGCTGGCGCGAGAAATTCTCGAGCGACATCTCCAGATAGCTGGGCAGCACGCCCTGCATGTGGCCGCCGTAGAAGCCGATCAGCTGGCGCAGGAACTGGACCGGCAGCAGGGCCTCACCGCGACTTTCCTCGTCGAAGATGATCTGGGTCAGGATCTGGCGCGTCAGTTCCTCGTTGGTCTTGGCGTCGAAGACCACGAAATCCTGACCGTCGCGGACCATCTTCGCCAGGTCCTCGAGCGTCACATAGGCGGAGGTCGCAGTGTTGTAGAGGCGGCGGTTGGCGTATTTCTTGATGACGATGGCGTCGCCATCGCGTCCCTTGGTATCGGATTTCGTTTCGGGCACGCCGCTACTCGCCTCTGTTGCATCTGCGTGACTATCCCGCAGTGCGAGGCCGGACGCCAGCGGAGTCTTGCCGCGGCGTCAGGCGGCGGCCAGCAGACCCGTCGGGGCCAGGATCACGCCGACCAGGACGGCCGCCCAGTGCACACTGGCTCCGGTCACGACGAAGCCGTGCCAGATGGCCCGACGATATTTCACGCGCGGACTGATGAAGACGAAGACGCCCGCCGTATAGATGAGCCCGCCCAGCACCAGCAGGCCCAGGGCGATCGGGTGCACCGTCTCGATCATCGGCTTGAGGGCGATGATAGCCAGCCAGCCGAAGACGGCGTAGACCGCGCTCCAGAAGGCATCGGAAATCCGGGGTGCCAGCAGCTTGGCGATCACGCCGGAAAAGGCGATGGCCCAGACCGCCACGGTAAAGCCGATGGACCACCAGCCCTCGAACCGCTGGGTCGTGAACGGCGTATAGCTGCCGGCGATCATCAGGAAGATCGCCGCCTCGTCGAGCCGTCGCAGGACCGGACGCGCCCGGCCCGGTCGGGCCTGATTGTAAACGGTCGAGGCCGCTAGCATGGCGATCAGGCAGATGGCATAGATGGAGGTCGCAACCGTCGTGCCGATACCGGCATGGATGGCGGCAAAGATCGCCAGAACGACACCGCCGACAGCCGCGAAAACCAGCCCCACGATGTGGACCCAAAGATCGGCGAGGCGTTCGCCACGGGTCTGGTAATGCTCGGTCAGATCGAGCGCATCAGGGGTGCAGACCCGGGCCAGGAGGCTCTTGAGATGCAACATCATGGCTCCTTGAAGCCGGCACTGAACGGTTCGTTCCCGCACCTTAGGCGATCAGCATGACCATTGGCTGAACGCGCCCCGAAAAAACACGAAGGTCGGCCAATGCGGCAAAAACCTCACCCCTTGCCTTGGGATCGACCCGTGGCCACGCTAGATGGTGTGCCAGATCCCTGTCTCATTTCGGACCCCTGCCATGACCGACGTCGTCATCGTCTCCGCCGCCCGCACGCCGGTCGGATCGTTCCTGGGCGGCCTGTCCAGCCTGCCGGCATCAAAGCTGGGAGAGATCGCGATCAAGGGGGCACTGGAGCAGGCGGGTGTCGACGCCGCTGACGTCGACGAGGTCATCCTCGGCCATGTCCTGCAGGCTGCGACGGGGCAGGGCCCGGCGCGCCAGGCGGCCATGGGGGCCGGCATCCCCAAGGAGGCCCCAGCCTGGAGCCTGAACCAGATCTGTGGCTCGGGTCTGCGGGCGGTGGCACTGGGCTACCAGCAGATCGCGCTCGGTGACGCGCGGATCGTGGTCGCGGGCGGTCAGGAGAGCATGAGCCAGGCCCCTCACGCGGCCCAGCTTCGCAGCGGGACCAAGATGGGCGACGTCGCCTACACCGACACCATGATCAAGGACGGGCTGTGGGACGCGTTCAATGGTTATCACATGGGCCAGACGGCCGAGAATGTCGCCGAACAGCACCAGATCACCCGCGCGGCCCAGGACCAGTTCGCCGTCACCAGCCAGAACCGCGCCGAGGCGGCCCAGAAGGCCGGCAAATTCGATGACGAGATCGTCCCGGTGATCATCCCCGGCAAGAAGGGCGACACGGTCGTCGACAAGGACGAGTTCATTCGTCACGGCGCGACGATCGAGGCCATGGAGAAGCTGCGTCCGGCCTTCACAAAGGACGGCACGGTCACGGCGGCCAATGCGTCCGGCCTGAATGACGGGGCCGCCGCCCTGGTGCTGATGAGCGCCGACGAGGCGAAGGCGCGGGGCATCGAGCCCCTGGCGCGGATCGTGTCCTGGGCCTCGACGGGCGTGGACCCGTCGGTCATGGGCACGGGCCCGATCTCGGCGTCGCGCAAGGCGTTGGAGAAGGCGGGCTGGACCGTCGCCGACCTGGATCTGGTCGAGTCCAACGAGGCCTTTGCCGCCCAGGCTCTGTGCGTGGTCGGTGAGCTCGGGCTGGACCCGGCGAAGGTCAACGTCAACGGCGGTGCCATTGCCATCGGCCACCCGATCGGAGCCTCGGGCGCGCGTATCCTGACCACCCTGCTGCACGAGCTGAAGCGGTCGGGTGGCAAGAAGGGCCTGGCCACCCTGTGCATCGGGGGTGGCATGGGCGTCGCCCTGTGCGTCGAGCGGGCCTGACGGAAGCCCTCAGGGCGTCGGCTCACCGTATTCGATGTAGCGGGCAAGGCGTCCAAACCCGGCCTGCATGACTTCGTCGACAGCGTCGGCTGCCGCCCCGAGCCCGGGTCCCTCGACCACGAAGTCCAGCGTGACGCGCCATCCGCGGGCCTCCGGTACCCATGAATAGGTGAGATCGGACCGGGTGGCGGTGCCATTCAGCGGGCCGAGCGGTGCGTTCATGACGACCTCGCCTCGTGGGTCAACGGACACGACACGGGCGTGTTCAAACACCTTGCCGTCGGGCAGCGCCTCGCACCAGCAGCCGCCCGGGGCCAGGTTCATCGACAGGTTGGCAGACCGGCCGCTGTAGGTATGGGCCCCGTCCCACCATTGCGGGAGCTCGCCCAGCGCGGTCCGGATATCCTCCCCGGTCGTTTCCAGCGCGACGGCGTATCTGAGGGTGAACCCGTCCGCATGACGCGACACCACCTCGGCGGAGGCGGACGTGCCCGATGACATCAGGACGAGGGCGAGCAGGATCGATCGTGACATGGGCCTCTCCGCAGCCGATGGGGCGCGGGTCACACCCTTCTGTCAAGCGGCGTCGAAACTCAGCGGTGCGCCCCAGAACTGGCTCACACGGTCGGTCTGCGGGCCGGTCGTGCCGGTGGTCAGGAAGTCGCGACGACCGGTGTCGCCAAGGCCGAACTCCGGATGGCGGGCAAAATAGCGTTCCAGGGCATCGGCGACGGCTGTCGGCTGATGGATGACCCGCGTGCCTGCGGGCAGGGCTGCGGCAAACAGGTCGGCGACAATCTCGTAGTGGGTGCAGCCCAGGATCGCCGTATCCGGATGCCGCCCGATGCGGCGTCTCAGGGCCTCGACGTGATCATCGACGACGACCTTCAGTTCCTCGGTCGGTGCCCCGAGTTCGATCAGCCCGGCCAGGCCGGGACAGGGCTCCGAAAAGACCGCAAGATCCTGGCGGCGTTTGTCGATCTCGATCTCATAGACCCGGCTCCGGGCCGTCGCGGCGGTCGAGAAGACGCCAGTGATGTCGATCGCCTCGACCTTCTCGCCGCCGAACCGCTCCTGGCGATCGGCCTCATAGGTCCAGGGCAGGCCGGTGGCCGCCTCGATCGTCGGGACGATGATCCCCAGCACGTTCACGGCCCGTCCGTGCCGCGCCCGTGCTTCTGGCAACCAGGTCTGCTGCAGCCGGCGCAGGGCTATGGCCGAGGCGGTGTTGCACGCCAGGACGATGACGCTGGCTCCGGCCTCGAACAGGCGTTCGCACCCTGCTCGCGTCAGATTGACAATGTCCTCGCCACCCCGCGCGCCGTAGGGCGCGTTGATCTGGTCTGCCAGGTAAATGAAGTCACGCTCGGGGAACCGCGCCACAAGCTCGCGGTGGACCGTCAGCCCGCCGACACCGGAATCGAAAACGCCTATCGCCATGTTGCGGCGTTTAACGGGGAATGTTGCGGGTGGCGAGGGGAACTCGGTGGATCGACCAAAGGCCAGGTGATTGCCGCTCGCGACGCCGTGAAGTTCATTCAGGTGACGGTCACGTCGAAGGGGCCTAGGGTAGGAATGAAATGATTTTCGAACGGAGTAACCGATGCATCGACGCCAGCTTCTCATCGCGGGCGGCAGCCTGATGGCCCTGTCTGCCTGTGCCGCCAACGGCATGGGGGCCGCGCCGAGCGCCGCCGCCCTGGCCTCGGAGGCCGCCCTGGCTCGCGCCGTCCTGCCAAACCAGACACCGCGCGCTGAACTGCTGCAGGTCTGGACGGGCGGCTATGACGGTCTCGCGCCCTTCGACAAGGTCACCGCCCCCAAGCTGCGGGCCGCGATCCTCGAAGGGATCGAACTGCAGCGCGCCGACTACCGGGCCATTGCCGACAATCCCGAACCGGCAACGTTCGCCAACACGCTCGTGGCCATGGAACTGGCTGGCCAGCCGCTTGATCGGGCAAACAATCTGTTCGGCGTCATGACCTCGAACATCGGCGGCGAGCAGTGGGAAGCGCTCGAGACCGAGATGGGGCCGCTTCTATCGGCTGCGGGTGACGAGATCACCTTCGACCCGGCTCTGTTCGCCCGGATCAAGGCTGTTGCCGACAATGCCGACGCTGCGGGGCTCAGCGCCCAGCAGAAGCGTCTGGCCGAGCGCAGCCGCGATGCCTTCATCCGCAACGGCGCTGCGCTGGATGCGGCCGGGAAGGCCGAGCTGGGCCGGATCAACACCGCCCTGACGACCGCCTTCACCAGCTTTGGCCAGAAGGTCGTGGCCGATGAAAACAGCTGGACAGCCATCCCCAATGCCTCGGGCGTCGCCGGTCTGCCGGAATCGAACAAGGCCGCCGCTGCCGCCGCCGCACGTTCGCGCAATCTCCAGGGCTGGGCCATCGTCAACACCCGCTCGTCGGTCGACCCCTATCTGACGTTCGCCGACGACCGGGCGATGCGTCAGCAGGTCTGGACGAAATTCGTCAATCGCGGCGACAACGGCGACCGTAACGACACCAATGCGACGATCGCCGAAATCCTGAAGCTGCGGGACCAGCGGGCCAAGCTGCTCGGCTTCCGCAACCACGCCGAATGGCGGATGCAGGACACGATGGCCAAGACCCCGGCCGCTGCGTCCGGCCTGATGAACCGCGTCTGGCCTGCCGCCGTGGCGCGGGTCGACGAGGAGGTCGCCGACATGAAGGCGATCGCCGGGCACGACATCGAGCCCTGGGACTACCTGTATTTCGCCGAGAAGGTGCGGAAGCAGAAGTACGACCTCGATCAGAACGAGCTGAAGCCGTATTTCGAGCTGAGCGCGGTCAAGCGCGGGGCCTTCGACATGGCCGGACGCCTGTACAATTTCGCCTTTGTGCCGCTGCCCAAGGGTCAGGTTCCGACCTTCCACCCCGACGTCGAGACGTTCGAGGTGCGCGACAAGACGTCGAACCGTCTGATCGGCATCTTCTATTCCGACGACTTCTCGCGGCCGGGCAAGCGTTCCGGGGCCTGGATGACGACCTATCGGTCGTTCTCGACCCTGGACGGCTCGAAGGCGATCCTCGCGTCCAACAACAACAACTTTTCCAAGCCGGAGGCGGGTCAGCCCGTCCTGATCTCGCTGGACGACGCCGAGACCCTGTTCCACGAGTTCGGTCACGCCCTGCACTATCTGTCGTCGAACGTGACCTATCCGTCGTTCGGCAACACCCCGCGGGACTTCGTCGAATATCCCTCGCAGGTACATGAGCACTGGGTGCTGAGCCGTCCGATCCTGGATGGCTTCATGCGCCACTACCAGACCGGCGAGGCCATGCATCAGGCCCTCGTCGACAAGGTCCAGGCCTCGTCCACCTTCAACCAGGGCTATGCGACGGTCAGCTATCTGTCGTCGGCCATCGTCGACATGGACCTGCATACCCAGGACGTGATCCCGACCGACCCGGATGCTTTCGAGAAGGCGTCGCTGGCCCGGATCGGCATGCCGAGCGCGATCGTGATGCGGCACCGCCTGCCGCAGTTCAATCACCTGTTCACGTCGGATGCCTATTCCGCGGGCTACTACAGCTACCTGTGGTCCGAGGTCATGGACGCCGACACCTGGGCGGCGTTCGAGGACAAGGGCGATGTGTTCGACCCGGAACTGGCGCGCCGGTACCAGTCGATCATCCTGGCACCCGGCAATACGACCGATCGGGCCGAGGCCCATCGCCAGTTCCGGGGCCGCGACCCGGACGTGACGGCCCTGCTGAAGGTCCGGGGCTTCCCCGTTTCCTGACGAAGCCCGGAGCCCGATCGCGGAAGCGGTCGGGCTCTATCGTTTCCGGAACCGGGCCGCCTCGGCGGCCAGGTTCGAGCCCCAGTCGGTTTCCTTGTGATCCGGCTCGGCCACGAAGGGCAGGGTGCCGGCAACCTCCCGGATCGCCAGCGCCAGCGGCAGGGCCATCAGCGGCAGGATACGCAGCGGCTTGCGCTTCCTGTCTGTGACGTCCCAGCCGTGGGCTTCGAACGCCTCGACCAGTTCGACCGGGCTCTAGCGGTGAAGTTTCGCGAATTCCGATGGCCAGTCTGCCGGCAGGTCGGTCTCCTCGGCCTGATCCTGGGTGATCCCGAAGGCGGCCAGGGTCGCGGCATCGACCTCGGGGTGATCGTCGCGCTGGTCCGGATCGGCCAGCCGGGGTTTCATCAGGGCCTTGAGCTCCAGATCGTCGATTCCGGGCAGATCCTGAAGGCGGCGCATGGGTGTGTCGGTCATGGGCGCAGTCTAGCGACACGCGACGCCCGCGTCAGGGACGGATTGACGTTTGGCCCCGCGCCGTCGATGGAAATGTCATGACTGACACGACCCTCAACACGGCGACCGCTGCCACCGACCTGACCCAGCCGCTGAATGGTCTGGAGCAGATCATCGAGGCGGCGATGGCCGATCCGGTGCACTGGCGCGCCTTCGAGGCCATGCTGGCCTCGGTCGATCTGGTCGTGGTGCCGGAAGGGGCGTTTGCAGCGTCTCTCGATGGCGGCACGCCGGGTACCCGGACGCTGAGGCCCGATCAGCAGATGGACCTGCGTGGCGTGACCCTGGACGACGGGACTGTCGCCGCCGCGGTCTTCACGGACCCACGCCGCATGCAGGCGGTCTGGGGCGAACTGACCTGGATCGCGATCAGCGCCCGACATCTGCTGCGGCTGTTCCACGACCGGCCGGTGGCCATGAACCCGGGTTCGCCGCGCTCCCTTCTGTTCCAGATCGAGGATGTCGCGGCCCTGCTGGCAGCGACGGATGTCGTGGCCCAGACCCAGAACCGCCCCACGGGGACCGTCCAGCTGGGTCCGCCCGACAGGGAGCCGACCGTGCTGATGGAACGTTTCCGCGCGGCCTTCGGTCCTGCCAATGGCGTCACGGCGGCCTGGCTGGCGCGCGCCCACTGGGCCGAGACCAACCGCTGGGGCTGGATGCTGGATGTCCGCACCGACCGGCCGATGGACGAGATCAAGGCCATCGTCTCGCGTGCCATCACCGGCGTGAATTTCGAGGATGAAACCCTCGATGTCAGCGTCGAGATGCCCGGTGGCAAGGACGGGACGGGCCTGCGCCTGATCTAGACGTCGAACCGCACGCCCTGCGCCAGCGGCAGCTGGCTGGAGAAATTCACGGTCTGGGTCTGGCGGCGCATATAGGCCTTCCAGGCGTCCGATCCGGACTCGCGACCCCCGCCGGTGTCCTTCTCGCCGCCGAAGGCGCCGCCGATCTCCGCTCCCGAAGGACCGATGTTGACGTTGGCGATCCCGCAGTCCGATCCCCAGGCCGACAGGAAGGCCTCGGCCTCGCGCACGCTGTCGGTGAAGACACAGGATGACAGGCCCTGGGGCACATCGTTCTGCAGGGCCACAGCCTCGTCGAACTCGGTCCAGGTCAGCACATAGAGGATCGGCGCAAAGGTCTCGTGCCGCACGACGTCGGTCTGGCCGGAGGCACCGGCCGGCATGCGGACGATGGCCGGGGTCACATAGTGGCCGCCCTCGCGGGCGACCCGCGTGCCGCCCTTCAGGATCGTCCCGCCCTGGGCGACAGCCTGGGACAGCGAAGCTTCGAAAGCGGTTGTGGCGTCGGCATCGATGAGGGGACCCACCAGGGTCTCGGGCTGGCGCGGGTCTCCGATGGGCAGGGTTGCATAGGCCTGGGTCAGGCGGGCTGTCAGGCTGTCGGCGATGTCGGCATGGACCAGCAGGCGGCGAAGGCTGGTGCAGCGCTGGCCGCAGGTGCCGACGGCCGAAAAGGCGATGGCCCGCACAGCCATGTCCATGTCGGCGCTGGGCGTCACGATCATGGCATTGTTGCCGCCCAGCTCCAGCAGGCTGCGCCCCAGACGACTGGCGACCGACTGGGCGACCGCCCGGCCCATCCGGGTCGAGCCCGTTGCCGAGACCAGCGGCAGGCGCGGGTCAGCGGCCAGTCGTTCACCGATCTCGCGGCCACCGATGAGGACCTGAGACAGATGCGGCGGGGCGTCAGGGCCGAAGCATGCGACCGCACGGTCGAACACGGCCTGGGTCGCCAGCGCTGTCAGGGGCGTCTTCTCGGACGGCTTCCAGATCACCGGATCCCCGCACACGAGGGCCAGTGCCGCATTCCAGGCCCAGACGGCGACCGGAAAGTTGAAGGCGCTGATGACCCCGACCGGCCCGAGCGGCTGCCAGGTCTCGCGCATGTGATGCCCCGGGCGTTCCGACGGCATGGTCAGCCCGTGCAGTTGTCGCGACAGGCCGGTGGCGAAATCGCAGATGTCGATCATCTCCTGCACTTCGCCCAGCCCCTCGGAGACGATCTTGCCGGCTTCGAGCGTGACCAGCATCGCCAGATCGGCCTTGGCTGCGCGCAGCTCCTCACCCAGCAGCCGGACCAGTTCCCCGCGGCGCGGCGCCGGGACGCGACGCCAGGCGGCAAAGGCAGAGGAGGCCTGTGTCAGGGCCGTATCGACATCGGCCGGGCTGGCCTGCGCCAGGGATCCCGCGCTGGAGCCGTCGATCGGGGACCGGGTCGGCAGGCCGCCGTCGGCCCAAACATGAGCGGAAACACCGAGACGGTCGAGGAGGTCGCGGGCGTTTGCTGCGGCGGTCATGGCATCACTCCGGTCTGGGCCTGTCGGCCTCGGCGGGGTCTAGCGGAACCGGGGGCGTGGGCAAGGGTTCTGTCGGCAACGCTGACAGGAGAAACCGCCATGAAGATCCGCGATGTGATGAGCAAGGACGTCCAGGTCGCCCGCCCGACCGACACGCTGCAGGATGTCGCCGGCCGCATGGCGACAGGGGATTTCGGGTTCATCCCCGTGGCCGAAGGCGATCGGCTGGTGGGCACCTTGACAGACCGCGACATCGCCGTCCGTGCCGTTGCCAAGGGCGGTGGTGGCGCGTCCCTGGTGTCCGAGGCCATGACCGCTCCGGTCACGACCGTCCTGGACAGTGCCGATCTGAAGGTCGCGCTGGAAGCCATGAGCACCGGCAGGATCCGCCGCCTTCCGGTCCTCGACAAGCATGACCGGCTGGTTGGCGTCGTCTCGCTCGGCGATCTGTCGACGCGCGTGAAAGAGAAGTATGCGGGCGAGGCCCTGGAGAGCATTTCCCGCGCCTCCTGAGCCACCGGCGCGTTTTTCAAGGGCGATTCACCCTGTTCGGCAACGCTAGGGCAACAGGTGAAGGGGCAGTCTGTGCTTTCGCTCGAGGAGATCGCCGATGGCGCGCGCGCAGTTCCAGAAGGGACAAAGGGTCTGGGTCGAATGCGTGGGAGCGTGGACGACCGTCGAAAAGGTCCAGCCCGTCTGGGCCAAGGGTTTCGACGAGCCGGTACGCGTCACCTATGAGGTTGGTCTCGGCCGCGAGTTTCAGGCCCATGAGCTGATGGTGCCCACGGAGGACCCGGCTGAAAAGGATCTGGACAACTGGCGCCTGCTGAGGGCGCGCAACAAGTGGCAGCAGCCCGAGGATTGCCTGCACCACCCTGTGCCCGGAACCTACCCGGTCGTCGTCACGGATTCGGTGGACTGGGGTGGCTGGCGCGTGCCCGGCGCCGAGTATGACAGGGACCCCGCCAGGATCGAGTTCCAGTCCCGCCTGATTGCTGCGGCACCGCGGCTGTTCGCGCTGGCGCAGTCGCTGATGGATGTCGTCTCGGAAAGCCCCGAAGATGCGCCGCCCCAGACCGTCGCCCTCGCAAATCAGGCGCGCGAGATCGTTCAACCCATTGTCGAAGTCGCACGGCCCCCTTCCGAATTTGTCGTTCTGCCGGAAGTGGCGACCAAGGCGGCCTGAGGATATTCGGTAACCAGTCCTCGACAGGAATCCGCGACGCAGCCTAGATTCAAAGGCTAGACGAATCGCCCAGGGATAAATGCCTTGAAAGGCAATGAGCGCCGCTATCGGGGAGCAAGGCGGCGCGCGTCGGACACCACGGCGACGGGTTTGCCCGCTTGGGCGCGCGTGGCCCTGCTTGTCCTCACCCTGGTCCTCGCGGTCTACGTCCTTCTGTTTGCGCGTGTGAATGCCCGGCCGGCCCAGGAACTGGCTGCCCTGCGCGAGCAGGCCCTGCAGCAGGATGCCCGCCTGCTGGCCGCCACCCTGGAGACCCGTATCGCGGCGGCCAGAGCAGGGACGGCCCTTGTCGCCGAGCGTCTCCGCGCACAGCCCACGCGTCTTCTCGAGGCCACCGAAGCGGGACGCGCAGCGTCTCCCGGCGTGGCGTTCGCCCTGGTGTCCGCTGGCGGAGAGGTGACGGCTGCAGCGGGCGCTCCGGCGACCAGCTTTGCTCCCGGCGAGCCGCTCGACAACGAAGCCCGGATGAACCGCGACAGTTCTGCCGTGCTGATTGCCTCGCCGCAGGGAACGGCCGGCGGAGGCCGGCGGATCGTGGCCCGGCTGAGGCCCCCGTTGATGTCCATGACACTTAACGATGCAACCCTGTCCGTGGTGGCCAGCAACGGGCTTTTCATCGGGGGGCCGCGAGCCGGAGAATCGTCCCGTGACGTCCTTGGTCTTGACCATGACGTGCTGTCCCGACTTCAGGATCCGACGACCGTCCAGGTTCCCGGGCCCGGCGGGCGCCAAAGGCCGGTCGAACTGGCTGCCGTTCCGGTCAGGAACAGCGGGCTCGTTGTCGTGGCGTCGGTGCCTGGATCAACGGCCGCAGGCGAGCTGCTGAGCGATGCGTGGATCCTGATAGGACCGCTCGGTCTGGGCGGTCTGATCATCGCGCTGATGATGCTCCAGCAATGGCTCCAGGCCCGCACGAGCCGCATCTGGGCAGACACGGAGCAGCGGTTCCGGGTTGCCGTCGAGGCTGCGCGCTGCGGGGTCTGGCAATGGGACCTCAGCAAGGGCGAAGTGGATCTGTCCGACTATATGGCCCAGCTGCTGGGACTGGGTGGCAAGGGTGAGGTCGCCGCTTCGGTCGTGATGGATCGTATTCACCCGAAATACCGCGACATCGTCGAACATGCCCTGCGGCAGGCCGCGGCCTATGGGACGTTCGAGACCACCTTTCCGGTCGCAGGACCGGACGGCAAGGCGCGCTGGATCGATGCGCGTGGTCAGGCCCAGGGACGGCGCGACGAGCATGGCTTCACCTCTATCCTCGGGGTCGCCCTGGACATCACCGAAGCCCGCCGCGCCAAGGCCCAGGCGCAGGCGGCGGAGATGCGTCTGCGCGACGGAATCGAGAGCGTGTCGGACGCGTTCGTCCTGTTCGACCGCAACGGCCGGCTGATCCTGTCCAACGAAGCCTTCCGTGATGCCTTCGGCTTCAGCGAGGAGGCGCTTCGTCGGGGGGCCCAGAAGCAGGAGCTCGAGCAGATCGCCAGCCTGTCGATCAAGGCCGAGCATCCGGCAGCGGGCGGTCGTGCCGGCACCCGAGAGGTCGAACTGCACGACGGTCGCTGGCTGCAGCTCTCGGAACGCTACACCTCCGACCAGGGGACCGTGGTGACGGCCGCCGACATCACCGTCATCAAGCATCAGGAAGCCGAGCGCCAGAAGTCCGCCGATGCCCTGCGGGCCATGGTCGATCAGCTGGAGTCCAGTCGCGAAACCCTGTCGCAGCTGGCGCGCAAATACGAAGGGGCGATGACCCGGGCCGAGGCTGCGAACCAGGCCAAGTCCGAGTTCCTGGCCAATATGAGCCACGAGCTGCGCACACCCCTGAACGCCATCAATGGCTTTTCGGAAATCATGGCGGGCGAGATGTTCGGGCCGCTGGGCGACGCGCGCTACAAGGGCTACGCCAACGACATCCTCAAATCAGGCCAGCACCTGCTGAGCCTGATCAACGATGTCCTGGACATGGCCAAGATCGAGGCCGGCAAGCTGACGCTGCATTATGAGCCGGTGTCCCTGAAGGAGATCTGCGACGACGCCGCCCGCCTGATGCGAGGCAAGGCGCTCGACGCCAAACTGTCGCTGACAGTGAAGGCGGCGGACATGCCCGATGTCGAGGCGGATCATCGCGGCCTGCGTCAGGTCATGCTGAACCTGATCTCCAATGCCGTGAAGTTCACGCCCGAGGGCGGGACGATCGTGATCACGGTCGATCCTCACGGAGACGACCGGGCGCGTGTGGCCGTGACGGACAACGGGATCGGGATTGCGTCCGAGGACCTCGGCCGACTCGCGCGGCCCTTCGAACAGGTCGAGGGCCAGCACTCCAAGACCACGCAGGGAACCGGTCTGGGCCTCGCCCTGACCAAGGCCCTGATCGAGCAGCACCACGGCCGGATGACCATCGACAGCCAGCCGGGACAGGGCACGACCGTCAGCTTCGACATCCCCGTGCGCCGCCCGGCGGCCAAGCCCGCCGTGCAGGTCGCTGCGTGACCGCTAACCTGGTGTGATGACCGTTCGCCTTGACGTCGGCTGTCACGCATCGGACTGCAATGCCATCAACGCCCGCCGGAGCCCGCCATGCGTCCCGATCGCCTCAGCGTCCTGACTGCCCTTCAAGCCCAGGGCGTCGCGCCTGTCTTCTACCATGCCGATCCGGACGTCTGTCTGGAGGTCATCCGGGCCTGTGCGCGGGGCGGGGCTCCGGTGGTGGAGTTCACCAACCGCGGCGATTTCGCCTGCGACCTGTTCGGAGAGATCAGCCGGGAACTGGTCCGCACGAACCCCGAAGTCGTGCTGGGCATTGGATCGGTCGTGGATGCGGGCACGGCCTCGCTCTACATCAACCGGGCGGCCCGTTTTGTGGTCAGCCCCTGTCTCGTGCCCGAGGTCGCGCGGGTCTGCAATCGCCGGATGGTGGCCTATTTCCCGGGCTGTGGCTCGGTGACCGACATCGGAGAGGCCCACGAACTCGGCTGCGAGATCGTCAAGCTGTTCCCCGGCTCCTCGGTGGGCGGAGCGGACTTCGTGAAGGCCGTCATGGGGCCCATGCCCTGGACCAAGATCATGCCGACCGGCGGGGTCGATCCCGATCCGGCCTCGATCGCCAAATGGTTCGGGGCCGGGATCGTGGCCGCGGGCATGGGCTCGAAACTGATCACCGACGCGGCGGTCAAGGCGAGGGACTGGGCCGCGATCGAGACCCAGGTCCGCGCGACCGTGGACGCGATCGCCGCCTTCCGCGCCGGCTAGTTACCGTCAGAGCCCCAGAGTCGGGCTACCCAGATCGACCTCGGATGACGGGATCAGGACGAGGTCCGGATGCCTGGTCCGCAGGGCGTCGATGAACAGTTTCGAGTCTCCGACGACGACGACATAGGGCGTGCCACTGCCAATCGCCGACGTCGCTGCGGTCTGCAGGGCCTCCGGCGTCGTGGCGCTGATCTGCCGGGCGAACGCCTCGGACTCGGTCAGGGGCAGGCCATAGACGACGGTGTCGGCCAGGAATCCACCAAGGCCTCCGGTTGTCTCGATGTTGCGCGAGAAGCCGCCCGTCAGAAACGTCTCGCGGTCGGTGACGGCGGTCTCGTCGACCGGTTCGTTCACCAGCCGGGCGAACTCGGCGAGGACCAGATCGACGACTTCGGCTGCGCTCTCGTTCTTGGTCTGGGTCGAGGCCGTGAGCAGGCCGCCTTCGGCACGCGACGCGAGCGCGGAATAGGCCCCGTAGCTGAGTCCTCGCTTGGCGCGCACTTCCTGGAACAGGCGACCGTTCGAGCCACCCCCCATGACGGCATTGGCCACGGACAGCGGGTACCAGGCCGGGTCGGCGCGACGCGGCCCGCGCACGGCAGCACTGACCGCGGCCTGGCCCGAGCCGGGCAGGTCGATGACGACGACGCGCGGAGGCTGGGCCTGCCCGGCGCGTGCCGTGGGGGCGGGCAGGGCTTCTGCAGGACGGGTCCAACCGCCCAGGGCCTGTTCGGCAAAGGCAAAGCCTTCCTCGGCCGTCATGGATCCGGTGACGATCAGGGCGGCATTGTCGGGACGCCACCATTGCCTGTGGAAGCCGACGATCTCGTCGCGGGTCAGGGTGGCCAGCGAGGCTGGGGTACCGCTGGCCGGGGCGCCATAGGGGGCCGCTCCGTAGGCGACGCGGGCGAGGACCTGGGAGGCCAGCGGACCCGGCTGGCGCAGGGCGACACGCAGGCCATTGATCGCTTGGGTCCGGCTTCGCTCCAGCTCTTCGGGGGCGAAGGTCGGGCGGGTCACGATGTCGGCCAGCACGGCGCCCACAGCCTGTGCCGAGACGACAGGGGCCGAAACCGACAGGGTGGTGGCGTCCGCGCCCGCACCGCCGCCGATATTGGCCCCGAGGGCTTCGAGCGTACTCGCGATCTCCGGAGCGCTGCGGCCTCCGGCCCCTTGTGTGACCAGACCGGCGGTCATGGTCGCAAGGCCGGGCTTGTCTCCCGGATCTGTCGAGGACCCGCCATTGATCACCAGCTGGGCATTCATGATTGGCAGGTCGGTCGAGCGGGCGACGATGACGCGCAGTCCGTTGGGCAGGGTCCGCTCGGCGATCATGGGTGCCGCCTTGGGCCGCTCAGGCCCCGGCGCCGGCCGGGACTGGCGCTGGTCCTCGGGCAGCAGGTCATTAGGGGGCAGGATCGCGGGCGGAACGGTCAGAAAGGTCGGAACCGGGACCGGATTGCGCCAGCTGTCCTCCGGCGTGCCTTCGGGCCGCTGGCTTTCGTCGAGGTAGCGGATGGAGACGCGGGCATTTTCATCCAGATAGGTCCGGGCCACGCGCTGGACGTCGGCCGCCGTCACCGATCGGATCTGGGCCAGTCGCGTGTCCGGCGCATTGGCATCGCCTTCCGACACGAGCGCCCGCCCCAGCAGGAAGGCCCGGCCACTCGACGTCTCGCGACTGCGCAGGTCGGCGGACAGGATTTCGGTCTTGGCCTCGGCCAGCTCCGCGGCCGTAATCGTTGTGTCCCGCATCCGGGCGAGTTCGGCATTCAGGGCCGCCTCGGCATCGGCGATCGCCTTGCCCGCCGCGACGATGACCTGGGCCGTCAATGTGCCAGCCTCTTCCTGCGATCCGGCGTTGAGGCCGGCGCTGGTGGCCAGTTGCTTGTCATAGACCAGCGACCGGTAGAGCCGCGAGCTTTCGCCCCGCGACAGCACGGCGCTCATAACGTCGAGCGCGGCCGTGTCGGGGTGGTCGGCGGCCACCCCCGGATAGATCGCCGCGATCGCGGGCAGGGGCACGTTGGGGGCATAGGCAACCACCGACCGGGGCTGGGTCCGCGGTGGCGAGACGGGGCGTTCGAAAGCCGGAACCGGCCGGTCCGGATTGATGATCCCGGCGAAATATTGGTCGACCCAGCCGTCCAGCTGGACCGGATCGAAATTGCCCGAGACGATCAGGGTCGCTGTGGCCGGGCGGTAATAGGCCTCGTGGAAAGCGCGGGCGTCCTCGATCCGGGCCGAGTCCAGTTCCTCGATCGAGCCGATCACGCTGCGGCGATAGATCGAGGCGTCAAAGGCATTGTCACCGATGACGAACCGGCTGAGCCGGCCATAGGGCGGGGCATAGACGTTCTGGCGAAGCTCTTCCTTGACGATGGAGCGCTCGAGATCGAACACTTCCTGATCCACCACCGGCCGGGCCATGCGCTCGGCGTGGGTCCAGAGCATGGTCTCCAGATACTGGGGCGGGACGGTCTCGTAGTAGTTGGTGAAGTCCTGGCCGGTCGAGGCATTGCGCGTGCCGCCGGCGTTCTCGACCCAGGCCGCGATCTGGCCATAGGGGATGTTGACGGTCTTGCGAGACAGGATGTGCTCGAACAGATGGGCAAAGCCGGAGCGGCCCTGGGGGTCGTCCTTGCCGCCCACGTCGTACCAGACCTGGACGGTCACCGTGCCCGCCGTCGCGTCCGGCATGGCATAGACCTTGAGCCCGTTGGCCAGCGTCCGTTGGGTATAGGACAGGGGCGGCGCAACAATGGCGGTCGCCGGAGCGGTCTGGGCCTGGGCGGGAAGTCCGGTCGACAGCGCGAGAAGCGAGGCACCGATCAGGGCGAAACGGGTCATGGGCAAGGGTCCGCGTACACTGGAAGACGCGTGACCCTAACAGTCTGATCGACCAGCGATAGTCCCGGGATCCCCATTTCCGCTCATCCCGGCGAAAGCCGGGACCCAGTCCTTTCGCAAAGCAGGTTGAGCGGGCTCGAGAGCATGGGGTACCGGATTCAGCCATCGGCCCAAAGCACTGGGTCCCGGCTTCCGCAGGGATGAGCGGGCTGGAAAAATCAGCGCAGTTCTTCCGCCGCCCGGACCAGCTGCACGAAGTCGGCGCGCTCGCCATAGGGATCCTCACCGCGCGCCCCCTGGGCCTCGGCGATCACGGACGTCCAGTCATGACCGGGGGCCAACCACGGATCGGCCCGCAGCTTCTGGCCGAAGGCCGCGACGGCCAGGGCCCAGCGGGTGCTCTCCATCGGCCGCGTGGCAATCCGACCGCCTCCGCCGGGATTGGCGATGACCTTCTGCATCAGACGGGAATTCGCCTCGCCGGGCCGCTTGTAGCGGATCTGAACGAAGCCGACTTCGCCATCCGGATCGCCGCCCCCGACCTGGGTGGCGCGGTTGGCCTCGTATCGGCGTTCCGGAACCTGCGAGGCTCCTCCGACCGGCGTGATCTCGTACAGGGCGGTGACCGAAGCCCCGGACCCGACCTCTCCGGCGTCGATGGCGTCGTTGCTGAAATCTTCCTCGTTCAGCAGCCGGGTCTCATAGCCGATGAGGCGGTATTCGCTGACGCGTGCGGGGTTGAACTCGACCTGGATCTTGACGTCATCGGCGATGGGGAAGGCCCCCTTGTCGAAGGCCGGCCCGAACAGCCTGCGCGCCTCGTTCAGGTCGGCGACATAGCCCGCCGTGCCGTTGCCGGCCTGGCTGATCGTCTGCATCCGTGCGTCCTGGTAGTTGCCGCGGCCGAAGCCGTAGACCGACAGATAGATGCCGGTCCCGCGCTTCTCGGCGACATAATCCTCCAGACGCTTGTTGTCTGTGACGCCGACGTTGAAGTCGCCGTCGGTGAACATCAGGATGCGGTTGACCTTGTCGCGGCCGAAGCTCGCCTGGGCCTGATCATAGGCATTGGTCATGCCGGTCGCTCCGGCCGTGCCTCCGGCCGCTCTCAGGGTGGCGACAGCGCACCGCATCCTCAGCTTGTCCCAGCCGGGCGTGGGCACAAGGGTCGTGCCCGCCCCCTCGGCATAATAGGTGACCGCCACCGTGTCCTGAGGCCTCAGCCGGTCGATGATCAGGTTCATGGAGCGCTGGGCCAGTCCCAGCTTGTCGGGGCTGCCCATGGAGCCCGAGACATCCACCAGGAAGGTCAGGTTCAGCGGGCGGCGCTCGCCCTCGGGCAGTTCATAGCCCTGCAGCCCGATATGGACGATCTCGCGCCGCGCCGAAGGGTCCGACCATGGCGAGGGCACGACGGCGGTCGTGACGGCGAACGGCTCGGCGGGGTTGGTCGGGCGATCATAGCCGTAGTCGAAGGCGTTGATCATCTCCTCGACCCGGACCGCGTCGCGTGGCGGGGCGGAGCCGTCCTCGATGAAGCGCCGGACATTGGCATAGGACGCCGTGTCGACGTCGATCGAGAAGGTCGAGACGGGTTCGTCCGCCACCCGCTTCACCGGATTGGGCGTGGCGTCCGGATAGCGTTCGGTGTCGGTCCGGCCGGGCACCACGTATGCCGGCGACGCGACGGCCATCTCCGCCTGGGCAGACGGCCCTGGCCGGGGGGCAGGGGGCGGTGGCGGCACACGGCCGTTCGGGATCCGGCTGCCCGTAACGTCTCCGCCAATGACCGGGGGGCGTGGCGGTGCGGGTGGAGCCGGGGGAGGGGGCGGTCCGGGCACAGCAGCGGGCGGACCGCGATACTCGACCCGGTCCTCCTTTCTCGTCGGCTCGATCGGCCGGGCGGTGGGCGGTGGTGACACCGACTGCAGTCTTGTCCCGCTCACCACGATCGGGGTCATTCCAGCCCGTTCTGCGCTCGGCAGGGTGAACCCCAGCGTGGCACAGGCCGCGGGGGTGGCCTCGCCGTCACGGACGGGTCGCTGGATCTGGGAAGGGGCCACCGGACTGACGCTGCCGGGGGCGAGCAGCCCGATCCCGACAGCCATGGTCAGAGCCTGTTTCGCAACGGTCATCCTGGGTCCCTCCGGTGTTCGTCGAACTCCATGAGACCGCCCGTCCTCCGGCAAAACTATGGCGGGAAGACGGGCAAATCAGGACGCGGCAGGGCTGTGACCGAAAAACCGCCGGTCACGATCAGGCCAGGTTTTCGGAATCAGCCCCCGTCCGCCCAGACCGTCTTGTAGAGGTCGAACCGACGGTCCCGCAGGTTCCGTACCGTACCCTGCGACTTGGCCCAGGCCAGGTCGGACAGGTCGAGGTCCGCAACGGTCACCGTCTCGACGTTCTCGCTGGCCTCCGCCGCGATGCCGTCGCGCGCAAAGGGGAAATCGCACGGTGTCAGGATGCAGGACTGGGCATACTGCACATCCATGTTCTCGACGTTGGGCAGATTGCCAACATTGCCGGACAGGATGACGTAGCACTGGTTCTCGATGGCCCGGGCTTGGCTGCAATAGCGGACCCGCAGATAGCCCTGGCGGTTGTCAGTGCAGAAAGGGACGAACAGCAATCGCGCGCCTTCGTCGACGAGACGCCGCGCCAGTTCCGGGAACTCGGAATCGTAGCAGATCAGCACGCCGATCGGGCCACAGTCGGTTGGGATGGCATGCACCCGGTCGCCACCCTTGATGTTCCACCAGTGGCGTTCGTTCGGGGTCGGGTGGATCTTTTCCTGCTCATGCACCGAGCCGTCACGCAGGAAGACATAGGCGACGTTCTGGATCTCGCCGTCCTCGGTCCGGGTCGGGTGGGACCCGCCGATGATGTTGATGTTGTACTCGACCGCCATCCTGGACAGGGCTTCGACGAAGCGGGGCGTGTAGCGGGTCAAGGCCTCGATGGACTCGACCGGCGTCAGCTTCTTCTTTTCCAGCGACAGCAGTTGCAGGGTGAACAGCTCGGGGAAGACGACGAAGTCCGAGCGGTAGTCCGAGGTCACGTCGACGAAATACTCCACGTTGGCGATGAACTCCTCGAAGCTGGCGACCTTGCGGGCCTGCAGCTGCACCGTGGCAACACGGACCGTCTCCTTGACCGCAAAGGCGGCACCCCGGCCGTGGGTTTCGGCATAGTAGGGATTGCGCCAGACCATGTGCGCGGCATGGCCCATGGAGGCGGCGTCGGCGGACAGATAGTTCTCCAGCACGCCTATGGGCTCGAAACCCGACCGGATGTGGAAGCCGATGACGGGGTCGTTCAGCTTCCGCGCGGTGACGGCATCCAGATATTCGCGGGGGTTGGGATAGGCGGCCTTGCGCCGACCGAGCCCGGGCATGCGCCCGCCGAACACGATCCCGCGCAGGTTCTGGGCCTCGCACAGATCCCGCCGCGCATCATACAGCCGCTGGCCGATCCGGAGACGACGCCGGTCGGGGTCGACACAGACCTCCATGCCATAGAACCAGTCGCCGACCGGGTCATGCCGCGCGGCATAGCCCCCACCCGTGATCTGGGTCCAGGTATGGGGCGACATGGCCGTCGTCTCGTCGATCCTGAACCCGGCGGCATAGCCGACGATGGCACTGTCGTATTCCACGACGAACTGACCGTCCGGATAGGTGGCGATCTGGCCACGCAGCATGCCGGGCGTCAGCGCAGGCATGTCCTTGTAAACCTTGGCGACCAGCACCGAGATCGCGTCGACGTCGCTCAGCTTTGCGTTGCGGATCGACAGGAGGGCGGGCTTGTTGGGTTTCTTCATGCGCAGGTGAAACGCACGACGCCGGTGCCGGATCAACCCGGACCGTCGCTTTTCCTGAAACAGTTAGCGGTCAGGCAGCGTTCGTCAGAGGCGTCGAAGGCCTGTTGGAACGCATACGAACCGCGGTCAGGCCGCCCGGCTGAGGGCCGAGGGCGTCTTGACGAACAGACCTTTGCGGCCGTTGACAGGGCGGAAGGCCACGGTGTCGCCATCCAGGCGCTCGTCCGGTCCCAGGAACAGGACGCCGTCGTCGACCAGCCATCGTTCGAGGCCGTCGATGATCTGTCCACGGCGCGCTGGCTCGACATCGGTCAGCACGTGGCGACAGAAGATGACGTCAAACCGGTTTGACTCGGACACGTCGTCCAGAAGGTTGGCCCGGGCAAAGCGCACGGACTCGCGCAGGCTCTGGCTGGCGCGCCACTGTTCCTCGGCAGGCTCGAACCACTTGAGCATGGACGTGACCGAAAGGCCGCGCTGGATCTCGAAACCCGTGAAGACCCCGGTGCGCGCCCGGTCGATGGCGCGCTGTGACAGGTCGGTGGCGACGATTTCGGTATTGGCCCGCGCATCGAGGGCGGCCATGGCCAGCGAATAGGGTTCCTGGCCCGTCGAACATCCGGCCGACCACACCCGCACGAGACCTTCCGGGCGGACCCGGCCGATCGCGGGCAGGATTTCGTTGGCGAAGGTGTCGAACGGCGCACGATCCCGACGGAACCAGGTCTCGGCATTCAGCATGGCTTCGATCACGGACCAGGCGAGAGACGCCACCGGCTTGACCCAGAGCGACCCCAGGAGCGCTTCGACCGTATCGAAGCCCTCGCGCCGCGCCACGGGTCCCAGCCGGTGTTCCGCAAGGTGAATCCGGTCGCGAGTCAGCCGGAAGCCGGCCCGTGAGGCCAGCAGGGTCTGAAGGCGGTCGAAATCGTCCTGGGTCATGGCAGGCTCAGATTGCCCCGACCTCGGCCAGCTTCGCCTGCAGGATTTCACCGTCGAAAGGCTTCATCACATACTCGTCTGCACCCGCGGCCAAAGCTTCCGCGATCCGTTCAGGCTGGGTCTCTATGGTGCAGAATAGCACTTTCGGAGCCAGACCACCCGGCAGTTCGCGAAGCCTGCGAATAAAGGTCAGTCCGTCCATGACCGGCATGTTCCAGTCCAGCAGCACGACATCCGGCAACAGCGAGTTGCAGTAGATCAGGGCCTCGGCACCGTCGGCCGCCTCGTCGACCTCGAACCCGAGGCCTTCGACGATGCGGCGGGCCACCTTGCGGATGATGCGGCTGTCATCGACGATGAGACAGGTGCGAACGGTCAAAAGGTTTCCCTCCGGTGCGCAGCCTCGATGCGGCGACCGTCGCCAGTATTCGCTACGTTGGGTTAACGACCCGTTGGGACCCTGCGCTAAACTGCCATTCGGGCAATGATTTCCACCTGTCCTTCGGTTGGGACAGCCGTCAGTGTTCCACCCGCGCCGGACACCGTGAGCCACAGCCAGTAGGGCTGGATCCATTGCCCGGGCAGCCCGTCCGTCAGTCGCTCTCCGGCAAAACCCGTGACCGCCTCGGGCTTCAGACGCGCCCGATTCCCAACAGCCGTGCCCCGCAGCACGAGGGTGTCGCCCTCCCGCGCGGTCGTGATCGTGGCGACCCCGCCCGAGGGCAGGGCTGATGCCGCGAGATAGGCCAGATTGACCAGAGCGCGGGCCGCGGGCTTGGCAAACTCGGTCTCCGAGACGGACCAGTCGAGCGAGGCCCGGCCGCCGGCGACCATGTCGGCGACCAGCGCACGCAGGTCCTCTGCGCTGAAACGTTCCGAAGTGGTGGCGGCGCCGAAGGCCACGCGGCAGAACTGGACCAGGGCCGCCATCTTGGTCGCGCTCTGCTGGATCAGGTTCATGGCGTCGTCGCGCATGTCCTGCGCCGTCGGATCGCTCAGCAGGTCGAGACCGGACAGAATGGCACCGGCCGGGCTGATGAAATCGTGGCAGAGCTTGCCGGCGATATAGGCCGCAAGTTCCTGCCCATCGATCGGCCGATCGGCGTCCATGACCGGCAGGACGGGGTCATTGGCAAGTTCGGCGTTGAAGGTCATGGGATCTCGACAGGGCAGTGCGGCTTGGCGTGGCAACCTGCCTTGATTTGGCAGTTCATGAAACCGCCTGTGTCGTTTAACGGGAAGCGCATGACTGACAGACTCTCGCGTGACCTGGCTTCGGGTGTGCTGCATGAAGCGATTACGGAGATCGCCGAAGCGGCGGCCCGCGTGATCCTGCCCTATTGGCGCGTGGGCACGGCGGTCGAGACCAAATCCGACGACAGCCCGGTGACCCAGGCCGACCAGAAGGCCGAGGCTCTGATCCTCGAGTGCCTGGGCAAGGTCTACCCCGAGATCCAGACGGTCGCCGAGGAGGCTGTGGCTGAAAATGGCATGCCCAGCCATGCGGCCGACCGCTTCTGGCTGATCGACCCGCTCGATGGGACCAAGGGCTTCATCACCGGCAAGGAAAGCTTCACCGTCAACATCGCCCTGATCCAGGACGGAGTTGCGGTCGCTGGAGTTGTGACGGCGCCCGCCACGTCGGTGTCCTGGCGCACGGGGATCTCAGCCGGCGAGCGGGTCGCGCTGCGTCGCCGCTTCGGCGAGGCCTGGCAACTGATTCGTGTGCGGGACCGGCCCGCCGACGGCATTGCCCTGCTCAGCCATTCGATGAGCGATGAAGAGGCCACGCGCCTGGCGGCCCGGCATGGCTGCACGCGCTGGCAGGGCATGGATTCCTCGATGAAATTCTGTCTGCTGGCCGAGGGGCGGTTCGATGCCTATCCCCGGACCGGACCGACCCACGAGTGGGACACGGCAGCCGGTCAGGCGGTGCTCGAGGCCGCAGGCGGGCGTGTGCTTGCGTCTGACGGCGCGCCGCTCCTCTATGGCAAGCCAGGCTTCAAGAACGGGCCGTTCGTCGCCATGGGCGGCTGATCCAGGTCAGGCGGCCACGGTCAGCCGGTCGTTCAGCTGATCGGCCCTTTCGGCCAGTGATCGCACACCCTGTTCACGGGCCGTCGCCGCTGCCTCGATCAGGGCCATCCGCAGATCGCCGTCTCTTGTTCCCGTCAGCCGCGTTCGCGCCAAGGCGATCCGGCCAAGGGCGATCTGATCCGTGGCCCAGTCGAGGGCCGTGACCCCAGGACCCATCCGTCGCAGTCCGTCGAGCAGTCTCGCCTCGATCTGATCCAGCCCACTGAGGTCTCCGAGCGACGCAAGGACGTCGATCTCCCTGGCGTATTTCGCCTCGCGCGCGAGGGCACCGAGCGTCAGCCCGCGTCCCCGCGTCAGATCCTCGGCCTGGTTAAGCACGCCCTGGCTGGGCGGTGTCGGGCCCTGGCTGCGGACCAGCTGGATGGCGACCCAGTCCATCGGACTGTGATCAGGCGTGAACTGGTCGGCGGCCGCATCGAAGAGCACGCGCGCCTGATCGGTCGCATTGGGATCGTTGGCCATCGCAGCCAGTGCGCCCATGCCCGATGCGCAAAGCGTCAGCGCCCTGGCCCGGCTGAGCGGGCGATAGTCAGGCGATGCCGCTTCCACGAGGCCCTGCAACGTCTGTCCGGCCTCGTCGAGCCGCGTCGGGTCACGCAGCGCCACGCCCAGTTCCAGCGCCAGACCCGCGCGTTCAAGCAGCAGATCCTCGATGTCGGCGCTGGCTTTGCCGCGGGCTGCCCGGATGACGATATCCATCATGCCCAGCACGGTGCCCAATGCCGTCAGATCCCCATCCAGCCAGACCTGCCGCGCCCGCAGGCGGGCACTGAGAGCCGCCATGGCCGTTGCGGTACCGACCTGCGACGGCTGTGCCGACGCGGGAAGCAGGGCAAGAGCAGCCACGAGATGCTCTGGGCCCCCGCATAGATCGAACCGCAGCATCAGGATGCGCGCCGCTTCGATCGTCGCTCTCGCGCCCTCGTCGGCGTTGCGGGCATGTTTCGCGGCGTCCGTTGCGGCGTCGGCGGCCTTTGTCAGGCTGTCCGTGGCGCCCGCGCGGCGGGCATGCTCGCGCCAAAGCGCACAGGCTTTCGACCATGCCGCATACGGGCGGGCGCACGAGACCCGTCCCGCGTCCGTCGTCTGTTGACGCGCTTCCTGGAACAGCAGGTCCGTCCCGACCAGCTCCAGCCAGCTCAGGTCATCGCTGTCCCGGGCCTGGGCGAAGATTTTTCTCAGGTCTCGTCCGAACTCGAACATGGTGCCGTCTGTCTCCGTCGTCCCGCATCGAGACTGTCGCAGCGGTCCCTCGCCGTCCCTTGCAAACGCGACGCCGCTCTGACGGTTCGACTTCACCATAAGACGAACGGCAAGTCAGCCGCTTCTTGTGCCGCGGTTCAGCCGAGATCCGGCGTTCGGCGCCGGCAGGTCTCGAGGTCGCTGCGCGCCTTGACGCTGGCGGACCCCAGTTCGCGCACGGCGAGGATGCGGGCACGGGTCTGGTCGGTATCGGCCTCTCCAGGCGCGCGACCCGCCGCAAGGGCCGCCTGGCTGGCCGCCAGTGACCAGTAGAGCGCGGCATCGAAGAGCCTGCGCCCCTCCGTACTCTCGCCGCCTTCAAGTTCCGATGCCGCCTGGGTCAGCCCGGCACACCGAACCACCTCGACATAAGGCATCATGCGCGTCGGCGGTGCGACCGGCGCAACGGCCTGAACGAGCAGGGCAAGGGCGAACAGGCGGAGCATTCAGGCGGGTCGGACAAACAAGATGGAACGGGCGCAGACGGTGTCGGTCGGCACGTCGGCGGTCAAGCGTCCTGATCCGGATCGATCTCGAGATCCGGGACGACACGGCCGGGATCGTCGGCGTGGAACCGGGCCTCGGCCGGCACATCCCCGGCAGCGCAGGCCTTCCAGCGATCTTCCATCCCCAGTGCCGTTTCGCCCAGCCGGGCCCGGGTCACCAGCACCCCGTCCGGTGCCGCCTCGTAATCGACGATATAGGGCGGGCCCTCACCGCCCAGCTCCGTCTGACATGTCTGGCGCTCGCGCCAGGTCGTGTCGCTGACCTGGGTGATCTCGCCTGGCTCGCAGCCCCCGAAGTCGATCGTGAAAGTGAGTTCCGACAGCCACGCCAGGTCGCCAGCCAGGGGCCAGATCTGGTTGCACGCCTTGTCGCCCCTCACATAGTAGCCGATCGGGAGCGGGGGCAGGGCTGAGGCCGGCCCCGTCGGCACGGCCGCCGTCCGGGTGTCAGTGCCACTGGCCGGCCCGGCAGCCGGCACTGCCGGGGCGGGCGGACTTGCCGTTTCGATGCGACCGAGCAGTTCGGCCACGGGGTCGCGAGGAGCGGCGGGTGAAACCGGTGCCGGAGGCGCAATGCGTCGAACCTGTGGCAGAGGCGGGCTCGGCGGGCGTGACCCCAGCGAACTGTCCGCAGGACCCGTGTTCAGGGACTGGGTCGTGGTTCGCGCGCTCGGCTGGCGTCCCGTTTCCTGCGCCACTACCGGGCCAACGACGACGACGCTGACCGCGAGGGCAGCACCGACGACCGACGAAAACAAAGCCTTGCGTTCCATGGCGACAAGCATGCCCATCTCTATGCGACGTAAGAATGACCGTGCGGACCGGCGTTATCAGCCCCGTTCTTTCGTCCGGGTAAAGGCCACCTTCGGGAAACGCTCGGTCGCATAGCCGGTTTCCCAGCTCGACTTGGCCAGGAAGACCGGGTCCTGATCGAGGTCCCGGGCCATCTGGCCCCGATATTTGGACATGAAGTCCTCGACATCGGCCGGCCCTGCACCCGGGGCCGGCATGATCCAGCGCGCCTCGGCAAAGGGCGAGGGCTCGAAGATGACGTCCAGGCCGTATTCCTCGCCCAGGCGGTCAGCCATGACCTCGAACTGCAGCTGGCCCACGGCCCCGACGATGAAGTCCGATCCCATCTCGGGGCGGAACAGCTGGGTCACGCCCTCCTCGGCCAGGCCATCCAGCGCCTTCTTCAGATGCTTGGCCTTGAGGGGGTCCTTGACCCGGACGCGCTGCAGGATCTCCGGCGCGAAATTCGGCAGGCCGGCGAACCGGATCATGCCGCTTTCCGACAGGCTGTCGCCGACGCGAAGGACGCCGTGGTTGGGAATGCCGATCACGTCGCCGGCAAAGGCGTCCTCGGCCAGTTCCCGGTCGCTGGCGAAGAACATGATCGGCGCATTGACCGACAGCTGCTTGCCCGTGTTCTGGACCTTCAGCTTCATGCCGCGCTTGAACGATCCGCTGGCCATGCGGAACATGGCGATCCGGTCGCGGTGGTTGGGGTCCATATTGGCCTGGACCTTGAAGACAAAGCCGGTGACCTCGGCCGAGCCGGGATCGACGACCAGATCGACCGGGGCGGGGGCGTTGCGGGTCTCGGGCGGCGCTTCCTTCTTCGCCTTCATGGTCTTGGGCGGCGGAGCCCATTCACCGATCGCGGCCAGCAGCTCGTCGATGCCGAAATGGCGCAGCGCCGAGCCCCACAGCACCGGCGTCATGTGGCCCTCCAGGAAGGCCTGCCGGTCAAAGGCCGGATAGCCGCCGGTCACCAGTTCGGCCGCGTCCAGCAGCTCCTGATGCTCGCCCGGCTCGAAATAGCGTTCGGCCTCGGCCAGCGGCAGGGCCTCGGGGTGACCCGCGTCCTCGGTGGCTCCGGGGATCTTGCGGGCATAAGGCTGGAAGGTGCCGGTGCCCATCTCGACCATGCCGCGCAGCCGGTTGCCGCTCTGCGCCGGCCACCAGATCGGGGCGGGATCGAGCTGGAGCTTGGACGCGATCTCGTCCAGCAGGGCCATGGGATCCTGGGCCTCGCGGTCCAGCTTGTTGATGAAGGTGATGATCGGAATGTCGCGCAGGCGGCAGACCTCGAACAGCTTCAGCGTCTGGGGCTCGATCCCCTTGGCGGCGTCCAGCACCATGATGGCGCAATCGGCCGCGGTCAGGGTGCGATAGGTGTCTTCCGAAAAGTCCTCGTGGCCCGGGGTGTCCAGCAGGTTGAACATCTTGGCCACGCCATCGGCTCCGGCGTGCTCGAACGTCATGACCGAGGCGCTGACCGAGATGCCGCGTTCCTTCTCGATCTTCATCCAGTCGGACTGGGTCCGGCGGTTCTCGCCCCGCGCCCGGACGGCACCGGCGGCCCGAATGGCACCGCCTGCCAGCAGGATGTGCTCGGTCAGCGTCGTCTTGCCCGCATCGGGGTGGGCGATGATGGCGAAGGTCCGCCGGCGGGCGGCCTCCTGATCGAGAGAAAGCTTGGACATGATGACAATCGGGACCGGTGTCGGGATGACAGCACGGGAAACGCGCGGACCTAGCGCGTCAGGCCCGTGAAGTCACGCCGCCGGTGACCCGGGGGCCGCTTCGCCGACCGGTTGGCCTCCCTGTCCCGCTTCGTCAGGCCGTTGCCCGGCGCGGGCCCTTTCGAGCAATCGCTGAGCGGCCTCGGCGGCACCCCGGCCGTGAGCCGCATTGGCGAGCGGTTCCAGCAGCGTGATGGCGAGATCGAACTCGCCCCGCAGCATGGCCGCTTCCGACAGGCCCAGTCGGATCGCGGGCATCTGCGGGGCCTGATGAAAGGCCTCGACCCAGGTCGCCAGGTCGTTGTCGTTGGGATAGCCGGGAGCCTTCACCCGGGACTGAGCCAGCATGTAAAGGGTGTAGTAGTGGGTCGGGTCCGCCGCGTAAGCGCGGGCCAGGTAGGCTCGGGCCCGCCCCAGCAGATCGACTTCCTGCTCAGGGGCATCCTTCGCCTGCGCCGTCCGTCGTCGGGCCATGAGCAACAGCGCGTCGATGTTTTCAGGATCGCGCTCGAGCACGCGCGTGAGGATCGTTTCGGCCACGGCCGGGTCACCCAGCTTGTACTCGGCATGGGCGAGGACCCTGAGCGCAAAAAGGTCGTCCGGATGCCGCGCCGCCGCACGGCGGATGCTTTCGAGGGTTGATGCACGAAGGTCCGGCGAAATGTCGCCCTTCAGGCTCTGTCCCGGCAACAGCAGGTCATCAGCGGATTGCGGCAGTCGCGTCACCACGATGTCGCCCGGGGCGGAACGGACCTCGCCCCCCACGACCTTGAGCGACGTGTTCAGGTAGGAGCGCAATTCGCGTCGCAGCCCTTCCGCATTCAGGCCTGTGGCGGTCTGAAGCGCCTGATCGGACGGGGTGCCCGTCCGCACCGCAGCGATATAGGCATCCAGCTGGGCGCGTCGCGTCGTGTCGCTCTGGAACCAGTGGGTCAGAAGCCAGGCGACCGGATAGTAGGTGTCGCGCTGCTGCCCGTTCCGGACCTCGTTCTGGGTCCGGGTGACCAGCACATCGATCGGAATCCACGTCCGGTTGGACAGGGCGCTGACCCGACCGCTGTTGAAGTTGCCGACCTTGACGAGGTCACCCTCGATCTCGGCCGTCATGAAATATTCGGCCAGCCCCTCGATCAGCCAGGCCGGATAGCCGACGGCGGCCTGGGTCTGATAAGAAAAGTGGTGGAAATATTCGTGTAGCAGGATGTCGTCGCCGAGGTGCCGCAAGGCGACTGCAAAGATGTCCTCTCCACTCGGCCGATAGAAGCCAGCCACATTCCGTCCGGCATCGGGGTGGATGCGCGACAGGGCCTGTGGCCCCTCGACCAGATAGACCGGAAGCTTCCGGCCGAGCGTTTCGTCGGGAACCGCGAACAGCTGGCGCAGAAACGCGTCGTAGGTCTCGAGCTTGCGGACATACTCTCGGAGATCGCGTTCGCTGCCATCACTGTAGACGATGAAGCGCGCACTCTCGGCCCGTTTCCATTCGGCAAGGGCGGGGCTTGCAACCGACAAACTGGCGAGGGTCGTCAGCAAGACGCCGAGGTGGACGACGCGACGCGTCCACGGCCTGCGGCGACGGTTCAACTTGGCGACGCTCATCCGATACCCTTTCAAGCTGACCCGGACAATCCCGATTAACGGGTGTTGATGGCAACGTTGAGGCGTGCCGCGTGCATCATCATTCTGCTCTCGCCAATCATCGATTTCTGGGTCAGTCTGCGCCTGCGAGACGCCCTGCCACGAAGCCGGGTGCCGCGAGGAACGTCACAAGGAACGCTGCCATGGCCCTGATCCATCCTGCCGCCCGTCCGTCCATGCCGCTGTCGAAGCGCAAATTTCATCCTGCGCTCTGTTTGCTGACCGGCTTCGTCTTCATCCTTGGCCTGGGCCTTCTGGTGCACCTGGTGTTCAATCTGGTGGTCTGATCAGCCGAGAAGCGTCCGGCGGCGCAGCTAGTCTGCTGCCGGTTCTGCTTCTGCTTCGCCGGGATCGGCAGGGGCTTCGGAAACAGGCTCGACCGGTTGACCCAGCGCGGCCTGCGCCGTCGCGACCAGGGCCTTGGCTCGCCGTGTCCATGATCCGCCATGGGGGCTGTTTGCGACTGGACGCACAGTCGCCAGGGCGAGGTCGGGTCTCTCTCGTGCGAGATAGGCCTGCGCCAGGCGCATGCGGATGTCGAACGACTGCGGAGCCAGGCCGTTCGCCAGTTCCAGTACATTCAGGTCATTGTCGTTCGGATAGCCCGGTTGTCCCACCCGCGTGAGATTGATCGACCGATAGGTGAGAAAGTTCAGGGGATCGGTGTCCAGGGAGCGCACGAGATAGCTTCGCGCCTCCCTGAGATTTCCGGTCGCCTCGGCCGGATCTGTTTCCGGTCCCGTCTGGTCAAGCAGCAGGTCCGCCGCGAGACGCAGCAGATCGGGATCCGTCTGGGTCCGCGTCAGATGCGGCTCGATCAGCTCAAACCCAGCCTTTGAATTTCCCGACAGCCTGTGGGCGCGCGCAGCCACACGCAGTCGCAGCAGATCGTCCGTGGGTTCTTGCGTGGCCGCGAGAGCGGTCCGGATCAGTTCGGCCCGATGCTCGGCATCTTCGCGAACGGCCGTTTCGCGACGGCGGCGCACCGCTTCGGTCTCGCCTTCAGCCGGTTCGACAGGCTCGACCTTCACGGGTTCGCGGTCCAGACGCAGATCAAGCCAGATCAACTCCGCCTGCGAGGGCGAAAGGCGCGAAATCTCGACGTCCGATGTCGGGAACTCGACCTGTGGGATAAAGGACTGGATGGAGCCCGAGAGATACAGGCGCATGTCGGTCTGCAGCTGTGCTGCGGACCTGCCGGTCACCCGCTCCATCGCAACCAGGGAGTCCTCGCCCTGGGTGACCGCGGTCAGATACTGCGCCAGCATCTGCTTACGCTCCGGCGTGCTGAGGAGATAATGCGTCAGCCCCCAGGCCTGGGCATAGTAGTCCCCTGCGCGATAGCGCCCAGAGCCGAGAACCTTCCACTTCAGGACATCGGCCATCGGGGCCCAGCTGTTCGGCGACAGCTGGACGAAAAAGCTCATCCGGTCCTTGTCATGCCGGCCAAACTCGATTCGGTCCGGCCGGACGTCAGCCGTGGCGTAATACTCTGCGAACCCCTCGACGAACCACGCCGGATAGGCATTGGCCCGCATCTGGAACATGAAGTGGTGGGCGTATTCGTGAAAAAGAACGAGCGTGCCCGCAGCGCTGTCCGTGTCGACGACCGCATGGATGCGGCCGCTGTTGGGAGAATAGAACCCCCCGACCGATGCCCCGATACTTGGTTCGGCCTTGAGCATGTCACGCCGTCCATCGGCCAGATAGACCTCCAGCTTGGGAACTTCGAAATCCGTCGGGATCGGATAATAGGTCCTCAGGAAGCTGTCGAACCGCTGCACCTTCTGGGCATAGTTGCGCAGCGTGCGCTCGTTCGTGTCGCCATAGATGATGAAATTCTGTGTCTCGGCACGCAGCCACTCGGCAGATGCGGGGGATGACAGGCTGAGCGCTATGGCGGCTGCCGCAAGGAGGCTCTTGCCGATCGTTGCTGGTGACATTGGGGACCCTTCTGCTCGCTAGACGCTACCAATCGGAAACGCGCGATTCAAGGTTGTCCTTCAGGTCAAAATGTCCCGAGCGGTCGCCCGGTCAGGCCGCCATGCGACCCCAGACCACCTTGTCGGCCTCGACGGCGCTCAGTCGGCCCTTGAGGTCTCGGCTCTTGAGCTGGCGCATGACAGGGTCGGGCAAAGCGCAGAAACGGGGTTCGACCAATTCGGGCGCGCAATCCTTGGCGGGAGCGGCGAACAGGGCCGCGTTGATCTCTGGCGAGCGATTGGCGATCAGCCAGGCCAGACGCCGTGCGCGGACCGGGTCGCTGCGATGCATCAGCGGTTCTTCGGAGAACAGTTCGCAGCCGAGTTCGACAACGTAATCGAGTCCGAGTTTCTCGAAACGACGGGCGTCGCCGGGCGTGACCGGGCAGGCCTCGTCCAGATCGAAGACAACATCGTTAAGCAGGAACAGCATGGGGCGGACTCACCGACGCCGACGCTTCTCGTCGACACCGTGACCTTACGCCCCGGTCACTTGCAGTCCGGTTCACGAACGCGGTTAAGGATTTGCGACTGCGGACGGACGAGATCTTCTGTGTCCGGGTCGGGTTCACGGGCCGTTTCGTTCGCCCTGAACCGTCTCGGTCAGGAAGTGACGACCCTGCCGGTCCTCAATCTCGACCACCCACAGGTCGGCATCGTAGCCGATCTGACGCTGGATGTAGGCATCCAGTTCGGACTCCAGATCACTGGTTACCGGCTGAATCCAGAGGCGTTCTCCCTCGGCGCCAAAGGCTTCGCTGTACAGGCGCGCGGTGCGGGTCGAGGTATCATAGGCCTTGATGATGACGGTCCCGGCACGGGCATCGCCCTTGCGGACAACGACCGCGTTGGCCCCGCCGATCTCGGCGCGTCGGATCAGGGCACCCACCCACAGGTCGCTGGATAGAAGCAATTCGGTAACCCTGCTCGGAAACGGGACCACAACGCCGGCTGGCCTAGGGTCGCGCCATGAGGATAGGCCATTTCCATCGCCATGCCACCGTTGCGCTGATTGCGGCGACGGCTGTGTCCACGCCGCTGACGGCCTGGGCCAATGCGGCAGGGGCCTATTACGACCGCAGTTTCGTCCTGGCCGCGCATCGGCAATGCGCCCTGTTCGGCCCGGGTGTCGTGTCTGCCCTGACCGCATCGTCTCTGCAGGCGCGCGGTGCCGCGGTGCGCGCCGGCGTCACCGAGGTCGCGCTGGCCGCGACGGCCGCACGTGCCCGGACCCGGGCATCGGCGACGGACTGCAACGATCCGCAACTGCGGCTCGTCCAGACGCGGGTGAACAGTGCGTTTGAAGGCTGGGCGACCCTGGCCAAGATGACCTTCCCGGGCGGGCGGAACGACTGGCTGGCCGATCGTTCGTCCTTTTCCAGCCCGACATGGCGGTTGATGCAGGCTTCGGTGACCGGAGCCTCGCCGGTCAGTTTCGGCATGGCTGCCTCGCCGGATGGGACAGAGCAGGTTCAGGCCGTGGTGTCCTTCGTCGGAAAACCCCGGCCCTATGCCGCGCGGATCGTCCTCAGGGATGCCAGCCGACTGCCTCGGCCCCTGCCTGCGGCCCTGCCACCGGAGACCTCGCGTCAGGCCTTCTGGGCTCTTGCCAATGCGGATGCACAGCCGACCCTGCTGGCGACCGATCGCAAACAGGGACAGGCCTGGGCCTTCCCGGATGCGACCGCCGATGCCCTGGCCCGACTGGATCCGCGTGAACCGTTTGTGCTCGAGTTTCTGTTTCGCGACGACAGCATCGCCCGGGCGACCTTCCAGGCCGGCGACTTCGCGGCCGGGCGGGCCTTCATCGGCATGGGCCGGCTCTAGGCCCAAGGGATCTGTCGAAAGGGCTCCGGCATCACGGGGGCCGGAGAGGTCAGGCTATTCCCCGGGTCTCAGGCCGCTCTGGTAGCCGGTTTCACACCGGGCGTTTCGTCCCGTCCGCTGACGGGAACCGCAGGTTCACCCAGACGCACGATCAGGTCGGCGATCGGCATGGGGCGGGCAATGAAGTAGCCCTGGGCCAGGTCACAGCCCATGCCCTGCAGCAGGGCCAGCGCGGTCGCGGTCTCGACGCCCTCGGCCGTGACCTTCAGCCCGAGGCTGTGGGCCAGATCGATCGTCGATTTCACCAGCAGACCGTCTCGCGAAGAGGTGTCGAGCGGCAGCACGAAGCTCTTGTCGATCTTCAGTTCATCGGCCCTGATCTGTTTCAGATAGGCCAGCGAGGACAGGCCCGAGCCATAGTCGTCAATGGAGACGGCGATACCGGCAGCGGCGAAGCGATCGATGATCGACAGAGCCACCTTCGGGTTGTCGATGACGGCCGTCTCGGTGATCTCGAAACACAGCTTGGCATTGGCTGCCGCCACCTTGCCCAGGGCGAAGGCGGCAAAGCTCTCGTCCGACAGCAGGCGTCCCGACACATTGACCGAAAGGGTCATGTCGTATCCGGCCTTGGCAAGAACGCGCTGGTCCTTGATCGCCTGGCGGATGACCCATTCCGTCAAGGGCCGGATCTGGCCGGTTTCCTCGGCCATGCCGATGAACAGGTCCGGCGAGACGAAGCCGCGTGCCGGGTCCCGCCAGCGCATCAGCGCCTCTGCCCCGTTGATGACACCCGCCCGAAGATCATATTTGGGCTGATAGGCCACCCAGACGTCGCCATTCTTCAAGGCCGACATCAGGTTGCTGATCAAGGACAGGTTATCGCCCGGGTCGCCATAGGTGACGGCGTCGAACAGACTGGCGCGCTGTCGCGAGGTGCGGGCCTGGTCGAGCGCAATCGCGGCGCGATCGACGGCCGAGTCGACGCCGCCTGGCTGAGCGCCACAGAACGCCACACCGGCGGTGAGGCTGACATCCACAGTCGTCCCGCTCAACTTCACCGGTGCTTCCGCGCTGGCGCACAGGGTTTGGGCGATGGTGAGGGCCTGGTCTTCATCCGCGGCCTTGACCACCAGTCCGAGCGCACCCGCTCCGACGCGGGCGATGGCCGAGCCATTGGACAGGGCGACAAGTCTTGCCCCCAGAGCGGTCATCATCTGGGCCATGGACTCATAGCCGATGGCGTTGCGCATCACCTCGAACCGGTCGATGCCGAGGAGGATGACCCAGGCCGCAGTGTCCGCCGACGCCTCGCCCTCCAGCCACAGCCTGTTCGGAAGGCCGGATTCCTGATCGTGCAGGGCCATGTGCGTCAGGCGGGCCTCGCGGTCGCGGATGTCCCCGGCCATGCCATTGAAACTGTGCGCCAGTCGCCCGATCTCGTCCTGTGACGTGATCGCAACCTCGACGTGGTCCCCCTGCTGAAGCCGCTGGACGGCGTTGTCGAGGACGCTGATCGGACGGGTGATGTCGCGGGTCAGGAAATATGTACCGGCTGCCAGGATGGCCGCTCCGATCAGGGCAATGACGCCAAGCGCGATGAACAGGGGCGAATAGGGTTTCATGGCCGCCGCCATCGGATAGGTCAGCACCAGCACGGACGGCTGGTTGTCATCGAAATTCGGCAGGGCCTTGGCGAGCACCATCGCCGGGCCCGACGCGGTCCGCGTGGTCACGGGCACGGCGTTCGCACTCGCCAGACCCGACTCGATCGCCCCCCTCAGCATCGGCTGGGCTTCCGAGCCATTGCCCCACCCGGACGGTGAGCGGCTCATGACCGATGCCGAGAGCGGGATGGCGGACAGGCTTTCCAGATTGCGCATCTGGGCGTCGTCCAGACGCTCCACGAAAACGACCCAGCCAATCAGAACCGGGGCCATGATCGGCGCGGCCACGGCCTGATAGGCCTGGCCTTCGAGGGTCAGGACCCCCGCTTCGACGCCTGCCTGGTCGAGGCCGTTCCACAGGACATCGATCTCGGCATCGACCGGGCTGACGCCGGTCGACGTCAGATATCCATCTGTGGCCAGGATCATTGCCCCGTCGACACCCTGCCGGTTGCGGAGGTTGTCGAGCGCGGATCGCACCGTGGCTTCGTCACCTGTGGCCAGGGCTTCGCGGAATCCATAGTCCTGCGCCAGGACCGAGGCCCCCTGGCGAAGCTGGTCTGATCGGGAATCCCAGATCTGTTCGTAAACCTCGCCCGAGGCAGCCAGTTCGTCGCGCACCACGCCCCGCGCGCTATTGGCCACCGCCGTGACGACGGCAACAGCCACCATCAGCAGGGTCACGCCGAACAGCCCCATATAGAGAACCGTCAGCTTGGTCTGGAGGCGTTTGAACGTCACGGCCCTAACGCACCGAAGCCCGGGCAGAGAAATCGCCGGTGAACGTCTGCCGGCCAGCGCTGCTGGTCACAGTGATGGCGCGCGAGCCCTCGTTGCCACGTCCGGCAAGACGAGGATGCCAGACCCTGAGCGTGGCTCCTCCGGCCGGCACCGCGCTCAGGGTCACGTCACCATTGGTCCCGGTCTTGGCCGCCCAGGGCGTGTCGACGACCCGGATATAAGCCAGCATCTGGTCGTGGATATTGCAGCCGAGCGCTGCGATCCCGACCGAAGCGAAGGTGTGGGTTCGTGTCTGATCCCGCCCGAAGAGTTCGATCTCGAAGCGGTTGCCCCGCGAGAAGGAATAGACCTGATGCCGGACCCGATCGAGGTTCGGGAAGGACACCGTGCCGCCCACCGGAACCACCAGAACATAGGGGTCGAACTGGATGTCCTGCTGGGTCATGCGAAGCGGCCAGCTGAAGCGTATGGGGCCGCGGGGGACGCCCGATGCCGGGTGTACCGTAACGACGGCATCCTTGACCGGTCGCCCGGCGGCGTCGCGCACGCTCACCGACAGGTCACCGGCGTGGCTTGCCGTAGCGATCAGAAGAATGGAGCAAAGGGCGAGAAGAAACTTCATGGCCCCACATTAAGGCTCACCCGTGAACTTGCCGTAAATCCGCCCAGGGACACGGACGTCGCCCAGATGGCGATCCCGTGTTGTGCGGACCTTTTTAACGGACGTTAACGATGACCGGTTAGCAAACTTCATGACGCATGAAGTGGGTGCCTCGGTGATACGTTCGATCTTTCCCTGTCTGTTGGCCTGCTTGCTGGCTGGGCCCGCAGCCGCGCAGGTATTCGACTGGGTTCCAGACTCCCGCACGGGCGGCAAGCTGTTGCTGACGGGCGGGGTCTCCAGTGTCGAAGGTGCCGGCGGGGGCGGTCTGGCGACCTGGGCCGTGACCACGGGCTATGGAGCCGAGGACGGGATCGGCGGCAATGTGCACGCGACCTATGTCAGCCTGCCCGACTATGAGCTCCGGTCTGTCGGTGCAGCCGTCGGCCTCTGGGACCGGGTCGAGCTGTCGGTGGCGCGCCAGGAATTCGACACCGGCAGCACCGGAGCGCTGCTGGGTCTGGGCGAAGGCTTCACCTTCACCCAGGATGTCGTGGGCGTGAAGGTGAAGCTGGTCGGTGATGCCGTCTATGGCCAGGCCAGCTGGTTGCCGCAGGTTTCCATCGGTGTTCAGCACAAGTCCAATGATCAGGGGGCCGTGATCTCGGCCGTCGGCGGGCGCGATGATGAAGGCACGGACGTCTATGTCGCGGCGACCAAGCTGTTCCTTTCCGAGAGCCTGCTGGTGAACGGCACGGTCCGCTGGACCAAGGCCAACCAGACGGGCCTGCTGGGGTTCGGCGGCGACCGGAATGACGATTATGCGCCGCGATTCGAGGGGTCGGTCGGCTATCTCCTGACCCGGAACCTGCTTGTCGGGGCCGAGTACCGGACCAAGCCTGACAATCTCGGCTTTGCCGCAGAGGATGATGCGTTTGACCTGTTTGCGGCCTATGCCTTCAGCAAGAACGTCTCGCTGACAGCCGCTTACGTGGATCTCGGGTCCATCGCGACCTTCGAAGATCAGCGTGGCCTTTATCTCTCTCTCCAGGTCGGGTTCTGACCATGCGCATCGCCCTTCTGTTTGCCCTGATGGCCGTGACGACCGGCCCCGCGCTGGCCCAGGATGCCCATGCAGTCCCCGGCGAGGAGCCGGTCGACCCCTATGTGGTTTCTGACGCCAATGCCGGCGCAACGCCCTTCGAGGGGCAGGCGATGTGGGCCGCCTTCAACGAGGGCGAAGGCGTCGGGCGGATCGTCGACCAGATGCTGGACCTCAGCGCGGCGGATCCCCGGACGGCCGGAATCTTTGTAGCCACGGACATGGTGCGGCTCCGGCGGACCCTGCGCGAGCAGTTCTGCTACATCCTGAATGGTGGATGCCGCTACACGGGCCGCAGCATGGCCGATGCCCATGACGAGATCGGGCTCCAGCCCGCAGATTTCGGTGCGCTGGTCGAACATCTTCAGACGGCGATGACGGCGGAGGGCGTGCCGTTCCGCACCCAGAACCGCTTTCTGGCCAAGCTGGCTCCGATGCGGCCGGATACGGTCACGCGTTAGTTTCCACACACGCGGTCCGGTCCCGAAAACCCGCCGCCTTTTCCCAAATGTCCCGCATTGCAACATTTCTGTTGCGCGGGACGTTCGGCCCGGTCCACGTTGGGCAACAAGCTGAGGGAGCAGGGCCACGTTCGACGAGATGTCAGGCACGACCGGATCGGGAACGGTCCGCAAGAGCTACCGGACCCTGGCCCGGTGGCTGGAATCCGCGCCGCCCGATCTGCTGCAGTCCCGGTCGCGTCAGGCCGAACTGTTCTTCCGCCGCATGGGGGTGACCTTCGCCGTCTACGGTGATGTCGAGTCCAACGAACGCCTCATCCCCTTCGACGTCGTGCCCCGCATCATTGGCGCGGCGGAATGGAATGAGCTCGAGCGCGGGCTGAAGCAGCGCGTGTCCGCGATCAACGCTTTCCTGAAGGACATCTACGGAGCCCAGGAATGCATCAAGGCGGGCATCGTCCCCGCGGACCTGATCTTCACCAACCCGCATTACCGGCCCGAGATGCAGGGGCGGCGGCCGCCCGGCGACATCTGGACCCATATCAGTGGCGTCGACCTCGTCCGGACCGGTGAGGACGGCTTTCTCGTGCTGGAGGACAATGTCCGCACGCCTTCGGGGGTCTCCTACATGCTGGAAAACCGCGAGATGATGATGCGGCTGTTTCCGGACCTGTTTGCCGAACACCGCATCCGCCCTGTCGAGACCTATACCGACATGCTGCTGGCCAGCCTGAGAGCCTCGGCCCCGGCCCATGCGGGCTCGGACCCGAAGCTGGTGGTCCTGACGCCCGGACCGTTCAACTCGGCCTACTATGAGCACAGCTTCCTGGCCGACAAGCTGGGCGTGGAGCTGGTCGAGGGCGGAGACCTGTTCGTCAATGACGACATCGTCTTCATGCGCACGACCGAGGGCCCGCAGCGGGTCGATGTCATCTATCGCCGGATCGACGACGAGTTCCTCGATCCCCTGACCTTCCGGCCGGACTCGGCGGTCGGCATTCCCGGCCTGATGTCGGCCTATATGGCGGGCAATGTGACGCTGTCGAACGCCGTCGGAACGGGCGTGGCCGATGACAAGGCCGTCTATACCTACATGCCGGACATCATCCGCTTCTTCAGCGGCGGGGACCCGATCCTCGGCAATGTCCCGACCTGGCGCTGCCGCGAGCCGGAGGCCCTGAAGGAAGTCCTGTCCAAGCTGGATCAGCTGGTCGTCAAGGAAGTCGGCGGCTCCGGCGGCTACGGCATGCTGGTCGGCCCGGCTTCGACCAAGGCCGAGATCGAGGATTTCCGCGCCAAGCTGATCGCCGACCCCGACGACTTCATCGCCCAGCCGACCCTGGCCCTGTCCACGGCACCGACGCTGGACAGCGGCGGGGGCCTGTCGCCGCGCCACGTCGACCTCAGGCCCTTCGTCCTGTCGAGCCCGCGCGGTGTGCAGGTTGCGCCGGGCGGTCTGACACGGGTGGCGCTGAAGCCGGGGTCGCTGGTGGTGAACTCCAGCCAGGGCGGTGGGACCAAGGATACCTGGGTGCTGGATGACTAGGACAAGACCATCCATGAACCGGCGGGCCCCGGGATGCTGAGCCGCACTGCAGAGAGCCTGTACTGGACCGGCCGCTACATGGAGCGGGCCGACTTCCTGGCCCGTATTCTGGAGGCGGCCGTGCGACTGGCTGCCCTGCCGGCGCGCGATGGCGCGGCCGCAACGGCCTGGGCCAGTGCCATCGCGTCGGCCGGTGTATCGGGGGCCTTCGCCGCCTCGGCCCGGACGCCGAACGAGAAGTCGGTGCGGGAATATCTGGCGTTTGCGCCGGACAACATGTCCTCGATCAAGGCCTGCATCACCTCGGCGCGCACCAATGCCCGCTCGGTCCGGACCGCCCTGACCATCGAGCTCTGGGAAGCCATCAACGGGGCCTACAACGGGCTGGCCGAGCTGGGCGAGCCGACGCGTCGCGATGATTTCGTCCGGTATCTGGAGTTCGTGAAGGGCGTGTCCCTGGCATTCGAGGGGGCCTCGTCGCGGACGATGCTCCGGAACGACGCCTACTGGTTCCTGAGGCTGGGCGGGGCGATCGAGCGCGCGGACAACACGGCCCGTCTGCTCGACGTGAAATACCATCTGCTGCTGCCCGCCGGAGAGCGGGTCGGTGGCCAGCTGGACTATTTCCAGTGGACGACCCTGTTGCGCGAAGTGTCGGCGCTGACGGCCTATCGCTGGGTCTACCGCGAGAGCGTCCGGCCCTGGCTGGTGGCGGACCTGCTGGTGCTGAACCGCCAGATGCCGCGATCGCTGGCCAGCTGTCAGGGCATGATCGTGAGCTATCTGGACAAGCTGGCCACGGATTACGGTCGGCGGGGGCCGGCGCAGCGCATCGCTTCCGCCCGTCTGACCCAGTTCAACGAGACGAACATCGAGGATATCTTCCAGTCGGGCCTGCACGAGTACATCCTGACGTTCCTCAGCGAGAACAATGGCCTCGCCAGTGCCATCCACGATCAGTACCTGGTCTGACGCATGCGCATCCGGATCGATCACGAAACCCGATATGGCTATGCGCGCGCTGCGCGGTTCATCGTCCAGTCCCTGCGTCTGACGCCACGGTCCACCGAAGGCCAGCAGGTCCGCGACTGGCGGATCGAGACCGACGTCGACACCCGGCTCAGGCGGTCGGAGGATGCCTTCGGCAATATTGTCCACACCCTGTACACAGAACGCCCCACAGACTCCCTGATGGTGCGGGTCACCGGTGAAGTGGCGACGGTCAACACCGGCGGGGTCCTGAAAGGCACGCCTGAACGCCTGTCGCCCCTCGTCTTTCTGCGCAGCACGCCCCTGACGCAGGCCGATGCCGACATGCGCGCCTTTGCCGCCGAAATCGGCGAAGGGCAGCCTCTGGATCGCCTGCACCGGCTCATGGGCGCGATCAACGAGAGCGTGGCCTTCATGGTCGGCTCGACGACGGTAGACCATACCGCCGCAGAGGCCTTCGCCCAGAAGCAGGGGGTCTGCCAGGATCATGCCCAGATCTTCATCGCCTGCGCGCGCCGCATGGGCATTCCGGCCCGCTATGTCTCGGGGCATCTGCATCGCTCGGATGGCGTGATCAATCAGGATGCGGCCCATGCCTGGGCCGAGGGCTGGGTCGAGGACCTGGGATGGATCGGCTTCGATCCGGCGAACGGCATCTGTCCGACCGAACACTATGTGCGCGTGGCGACCGGACTCGACGCGCTGGGGTCCTCGCCGATCCGGGGCACGAGCTATGGCGGGGGGCGCGAGACCATGACCGTGGCCCTGCGTGTGCGCCAGATGCAACAGAACCAGCAACAACAGCAGAGACAGGGCTGGTCGTGACTGGATCGCCGCGCGAATCTGTTAGCGTTCGCTGTTCTTTGAGGGCGGAGCCCGGACTGAGCTGATGACCTATTGCGTCGGTATGCTGGTGAATGACGGTCTGGCGATGATCGCCGACACACGCACGAACGCGGGTGTCGACAACATTTCCTCCTACAAGAAGCTTCACATCACCCAGATTCCGGGGGATCGCATCATCGCGATCGCGACCGCCGGCAACCTGTCCGTGACCCAGATGGCGCTGTCGATGGTGGCAAAGGGCATCCAGATGCCCGGGCATGAGGGCCTTGAAACCCTTGAGACCGCGCCGTCCATGTTCCGCGCCGCGCAACTGGTCGGCCATGCCCTGAACCAGGTCCGGCACGATCTGACGGATTCGCTGGAGGCGGACTCGCTGAAGCTCAGCGCGTCGATGCTGATCGGCGGCCAGGTCCGGGGCGGGCTGCTGAGGCTCTATCTTGTCTATTCGCAGGGCAATTTCATCGAGTGCGGTGCGGACACCCCCTATCTCCAGATCGGCGAGCTGAAATACGGCAAGCCCATTCTGGACCGCGCCCTGCGGCCCGACACCCCGATGTCCGAGGCTGTGAAGCTGGGGCTGATTTCGTTCGACTCGACCATTCGCTCCAACATCGCCGTCGGGCCGCCGTTCGACATGGTGGTGATCCCGCGCGACGGCCTGTTTGGCGAGCAGCGCCGGATTGCGGCCGATGATCCCTATTTCCGGGAACTGGGCCAGCGCTGGTCACAGGCTCTGGCGGACGCCCATCGGGCGATGCCCAGTCCGCCCTGGCTGGAAGCGTCCTCCGTCGCCCGCGGTCCGTTGTCGGTGGTCGGCTAGGCCCCGCTAACGAGCCGCCTGAAAGCGACCGCCCGGTCCGGCCGGTACCGACTCCGTCAGCCGACACGCCGCCGGATCCCTTTCGGCCTTCTCGCAGGTCCTGCGCAGGTCCTCGAAGCCCGGTCGCACGCCTGTATCCAGCCAGGATTCAAGTCCCGCGAGGATGGCCAGGTATCCACTATCGGCCAGCCTGCTGTGCTCGCTTTCGTCGCTGGCGACCTGAAGCAGCAGGTGCTCGCGGCCCGCATGGCTGACGGTCTCCCGGTAGATGGCCTCGACCGTATGCGACACCGTCGGGTCATGCAGCGCGTGTAGGCTGACCGTCGGCACCACGATCAGGCCGGACAGATCGGCGTCATAGGCCAGCCGGGCAAGGCCATCGGGATCAGCCGTGAACCGCTGAACGCCCGCGTTCAGGGCCACGTCATCCGAGGAGCCGCTGTAGACAGTGGCGCTGTTGTCGAACGGGTTGCGGCCACCCAGACGCTGCTGGACCAGGTCCCGGAACAGGAATGTGGCCCAGGACAGATGGCTGACCAGTTCGCCTTCCCCGATGCCGATGACGCGGGTGATGTTCTGCAACCGACCAGCCTGATCCGAGGTGCGCTGGTCGGCCGGGCGATCGATCCCGGTGCAGGCCTCGACACGCTGCCGGAGCTGGGCCCGGGTCAGGGGGCTGTCGACCGGCAGTCCCTGCCACAGGGGGTAGGCGGGTTCGTCGGGCCTGGGATGGTTCTGGCAATAGAACTGGTAGACCGCCCGCAGGTCGGCCCGAAAGCCGTAGGCCCGTGTCCCTCCGGACAGCACGCCATTGGTCAGCAGAACCCCGTCGTAGTTCGGCCGTCCGTCAATATCGAGCGCGTGTAGCTCGGCCGCCTTGGCCGCGACATTGCCTCCCCAGGACTGGCCATGAAGCAGGGTGCGTTCCGGACGACCGAACCGGTCCCAGAACAGCTTGCGGCTGTTGTCGGTGTCCTCGGCCGCCATCCGCACGCCATATCCGCCCCGGCGATAGGTCGAACCGATCCAGGCGTAGCCCTGTCGCACCATGACGGCGAAGCGGTCGAGATCATCGAGCCCGTCCGAAGCCTTCGGCGCGTCTGTTCGAGGGCCGCCGTGGGCATGGACGATGAGGCGACGGTTCCAATTGTCCGGGATCGCGATGACGACCCAGGCCCCGTTTTCATCCTGCGCAGACGAACAGCGTGTCGAAGGCCCGACGGACGCCGGGCAGTCGATCGGCACCGGCTCGGTGCTCACCGCCCCTGCCACGGACGGCAAGGCGGTTGCGATAAACGCCGCGATTGCGAGGCCTGTCGCTGTCCGCCCTGCCGTCCGTGCCATCAGGCTCATCCCTAGAACGTCTTGGAGACGGTGACATACCAGTAGCGACCGTAAGGCCGGTACAACGATCCCAGATAGCCCGTCGAGGACAGGGGCGGCGCTTCATTGGTGATGTTGCGCGCGCCGACACGGATCCGGGCGTCCGAGGCGAGACCGAAATTCTCCTCCCATTCGTACTGGACATAGAGATTGCCGGTGACCTGGCTGTCGACTTCCCATGGCGTGCCCGTCGCGGACAGCAGGTCGTTGTCGTCGACCGCGCTGATGTACTGGGTGAACGCGCCGACCTGCCAGGGGCCCTCGGACCAGGTCAGCGAGCCGGAGAAGCGCCATTCCGGACGGCCGTTCTGGGCCACCAGTTCACTGGTTTCGGGCAGGGGCGTGGCCGCATTGATGATGCCGGCCGCCCGGGCCTCATACAGCGCATCGACGGCCGGTCCACCCTCGCGTCCGAAGGAGATCAGCTTGGCCGCGTTCAAGTTCACGCGGAAGCTGCCCAGTGGCGTGTTCCGCAGACGCCAGTTCAGACCCAGGTCCATACCCTCCACGTCCTGGGGCAGCAGGTTGACGAACCGGTCGCTGATCGAGGTGATCACACCCACGGGCGTGATCCCGGTCCCGGCAAACAGGGCGATGTCGTCGGCATTGACCGGGGCGCGCGTGACCAGCGGATTGGAGCGACCCTGGACCCGGTCCAGATAGTCCTGGACCACAGCGTTACGACCGCCAAACAGGCCGACGATCTTCTCCTGCTGGATGCGCCAGCGATCGACGGTGAAGGTGAAGTCACCCCAGTACTCCGGCAGGAACTGCGGCTGGAAGACGACGCCATAGTTGGTGTTGGTGCTTTCCTCCGGCTCGAGGTCGGGGTTGCCCGACACCAGCAGGGATGCCCCCACGGCGCGCGAGCAGGCCCCGAAGGTGGCGATGCGACGGGCGCGCAGATCGGCCTCGCAGCGGATATAGTCGGGGTTGGTCGAGAGGCGGCCATAGGTCGCCGTATTGACCTGTTCGAGGTTAGGAGCCCGGAAGCCCTCCGAATACGAACCCCTCAGACGCAGGCCGTCGAAGATGTCCCACGAAGCGGCGATCTTCGGCTTGGCCACGTCGCCGAAGTCCGAATAGTGCTCGGCGCGACCGGCGATCTGGACGTTCAGCGCCCGCACCAGGGGGATGTTCATCTCCGGCGAAACCAGTGGCACGGCGAACTCGACATAGGCCGAGGTGACGGTGCGCTCTCCCGAGGTGTCGGGATTCTGGCTGACCGCGATGACGTTCGACAGCTGCACGGCACCGGTGACCGAGTCGCGGAAGGGGTTGGACCCGTCCAGATTCGCATCGCGGTCGTCGCGCTGGGTTTCCTTGCGGGCCTCGAAGCCGAAGGCCACGCCGACGTCACCGCCCGGAAGCGAGAACAGGTCGGGGCGCGAGACCTTGAAGTCATACTGGGTCAGCGTGGTGCGCGACTCCCGTTTCAGGCGGAAGGTGATCGCATCCAGGGCGGTCTGTGAACTGGGCGTGCAGTCGCCAAAGCTGGTCTGGGCGACGCAGCCCCCGTTGAACGGATTGTAGGCGTCCGGCGTGGACAGGGCGAGCGAGGCTTGCAGGGCGGTGGTGTTGACCGCATCGGACTCATCGATTGCCTCGGCCTCGGAGTACAGCAATGCCGTTTCCCAGTCGAAACCGCGCCATTCGCCACGCAGCCCCCCCAGGGCCCGCGCCTGATAGTTCGACACGTCGACCGTCTGGTAGCCGGCATCGACGAACCGGTACTGGTTCAGGGTGACGGCAAGACCCGTGACCGGCACATTGGTCAGGCCCGTGATGCGGTTGGGGTTGGCGCGGCCATCGGCGAACGTCACCGGACCAAACGGATTCCAGTAGTTCTGGGCCGGGATCGTCAGGGTGTTGAGGTTGATGACTGGCGGCTGGATGCGCTGGGTGTCGGCCTGGTACCAGCCCAGCTCGCCGAAGGCCGTGATGTCATTGTTCAGTTCGTAATGGCCGCTTACGAACAGATTGAGCCGCTGGGTGTCCGGCAGGACGGTGGTGCCGGGTGCGGTATCGAACCTGAGCTCGCGCTGAACGCCGTTGAAATTGAGGGCCCCCGAACCGAGGCAGACATCGCCATTGGGAACCAGGCATCCGGCCAGGGCCGTCGGCTGGATATGAAAGGCACCGGCGGCGGTGGTCAGGGCGGTGGTGCCGCGCCGGATGGCGGTGGTCGCGCCGACGACCGCCAGATTGGCCCAGGCTCCGCGCGTGTTGCGGAAGTCGGGCGTCAGGCTGTCGGCATAGTCCGGCTCATTGGCAAACAGGGGCCGCAGATTGTCCGTTTCCGTGAAATTCTGATCCTCGGCCCGAAGCGCGGTGCGGTCGGTGTAGTCGATGAAGGCCGAGATGTTGCCGCGATCGAAATCCTTGCCGGCAAAGATGCCGAGGTCGAACTCGCGCAGGTTCGTGCTTTCGGCCCCGCCGTACTGGGTGGTCATGCGCAGTCCGTCGAAGTCGGTCTCGAGGACGGTGTTGACGACCCCGGCCACGGCATCCGCGCCATAGATGGCCGCCGCGCCGTCGAGCAGCACTTCCAGACGATCGAGGCCCGAGACCGGGATGGCATTGGAGTTGTAGCTGAGCACCGGCACGGTGCCGGTGTCTGACGTGCCCTGGCTGGTCGGGTGCTGGACGATCCGGCGTCCGTTCAGCAGCACCAGCGTATTGCCGACGCCGAGCGAGCGCAGGTTGACCGAGTTCACATCACCGCGCGCCGCGTTCGAGGTCTGGGCGTTGTTGGCCGGGCTGAACAGGACGTCGCCCATCTGGGGAATGCTGCGGAGCAGATCGTCGCCGTTGACGGCACCCGTGGCCAGAATCTCTTCCTGGCCGAGAACCGTCACGGGCAGGGCGGCCGTGGTCGAGGCCCCCCGGATCTGGGAGCCGACGACGATGATCTCGTCGACCGTTGCCTCATCCCCTGGCGCAGGATCCTGAGGCGCGGTCTGGGCCAGAGCCAGACCCGAGCTTGCCAGGACGGCGACCAGGGCCGTTCCGCCCAGCAGTGACAGGCGTTTGATCGTTTTCATTTTCGTTTCCCTCCCTTTGTTATTCGGTCGCTCTCAGTCGACCGCTAAAGTGTCCTTGTCGCCGGGCCCCGCCGCGACATCCGGCGGCGCGGCCAGTGCCTTCGGGCCGGAACCCAGGGCGGCGTTCAGCGCGTCGCGGTCGAGCTCGCCCTCCCAGCGAGCCACCACGAGCGTAGCCACGGCATTGCCGACAAAATTCGTCAGGGCCCGGCATTCGCTCATGAAGCGGTCGATGCCGAGGATCAGCGCCATGCCGGCGATCGGCACCGTGGGCACGACCGCGAGGGTTGCCGCCAGGGTGATGAAGCCTGCGCCGGTGATCCCGGCCGCGCCTTTCGAACTGAGCATGGCCACGAGCAGCAGCAGCACCTGGTCCTGCAGGCTCAGCTCGATGTTCATCGCCTGGGCGATGAACAGGGCCGCCATCGTCATGTAGATGTTGGTGCCGTCCAGATTGAACGAATATCCGGTGGGGACGACCAGTCCGACGACGGACTTCGGGGCTCCCGCAGCCTCGAGCTTCTGCATCAGGCTTGGCAGGGCCGCCTCGGAAGACGAGGTGCCGAGCACCAGCAGCAGCTCTTCCTTCAGATAGCTGATCAGCCGGAAGATCGAGAAGCCGTTGGCGAGGCAGACGAGGCCCAGCACCCCGATCACGAAGATCAGGGATGTCAGATAGAAGGTGGCGATCAGGGCCGCGAGGCTGGCGATGGCACCCAGGCCATAGGCCCCGATGGTGAAGGCGAAGGCCCCGAACGCCCCGATCGGTGCGGCCTTCATCAGGATGGCGACCAGTTTGAAGACGATCTGGCTCAGCGACTCCAGCGCGCGGCGGACCGGCGCGGCCGGCTCGCCGATGATGGCCATGGCGATCCCGAACAGGATCGAGACGAACAGCACCTGAAGGATGTTGCCGGTGACAAACGCACTGACCAGCGTGTCCGGGATGATGCCGGTCAGGAAGCCGATGACCGTCGTTTCATGGGCCGCACTGGCATATTGCGACACGGCGGCGGGGTCGAGCGTGGCCGGATCGATATTCAGCCCTCGGCCGGGCTGGATGACGTTCCCGACGATGAGGCCGATGATCAGCGCCAGGGTCGAGAAGACGAAGAAATAGCCGAAGGCCTTGGCGGCGACGCGTCCGACCTGACCGAGGTCGCGCATGCCGGACATGCCGGTGACGATGGTCAGGAAGATCACCGGGGCGATGATCATCTTGACCAGTTTGATGAAGGCGTCCCCGAGCGGCTTCAGGCTCTGTCCGAACTCCGGGAAGAAGTGGCCGATCAGCCCGCCTGACACGATCGCCATGATGACGATAAAATAGAGGCTGCGATAAAACGGCGGCTTCACGCCAGGCGTGCCCGCAGACTGAGCGATGGGACCCAAGTGACCTCCCTTGGGGCGAAGAGGCCCCGGTCAAGACTGTCGCCAGCTGATGCGGCGTTGCGATCAGTATCGAAGGGTCGTCGAGTTCCGTGCAAGTCACCGGTGTTTGCGCCTCAAGATGTTGTAATAATTACATTATCAAGGCTGTCCGATATCACGCTGCGCTCTTCTGTGCGAAATTCCGCACATGTAAAGTCGACATCTGTGTGATTTTCCGCATAGTCCGCTGATGGGGCCGTCGGAATCGAAGTCATCTGCAGTCTGGCGCGGGTTCGCTGTGATCTGGCTCGCGCTGGCGTGTCTGGCCGTTCTGGTGAGCGGGGAGTGGGCGCGTCGCGACACGCGCGACGTGGCGATCCGGCAGGCCTCCATCGCCTCGACTCTCCACGCCTCCTTGTTGCGCAGCGAGCTTGAACGTCACCGTTCCCTCCCGACGGTCCTGTCCCAGGACGCCGATCTGTTCGCTGCGCTCGCGTCACCTGCAGGGGCCGCAGCCGACCGGCTCAATGTGAAACTCGAAGGTCTTGCGACGGAAACGAGGGCCGCAGCGATCTATCTGCTCGACTCGCGCGGGATTGCGGTCTCGGCCAGCAATTGGCGTGAACCGACGAGTTTCGTCGGTTCGGACTATCGCTTTCGCCCCTATTTCAGAGGCGCACTGGAGTCCGGTGAGGCCAGCTTCTTCGCCCTGGGAACGGTCAGTGGGCGACCTGGGCTCTACCTTGCCCGGCGACTGAGCAATGCGCAGGGCCAGGCGCTGGGTGTCATCGTGGCGAAGGTCGAATTCGACGACCTGGAGGCGGAGTGGCGACGATCCGGAAAACCCACCTATGTCACCGACAGCAATGGCGTGGTCCTGCTGACCACTGTCCCCCAGTGGCGGTTCCGCGCCGCAAGCCCGCTCGCCAATGCCCAGCGTCGCCGCCTGTCTGAAACCCAGACCTCGGGCACGGCATCCCTTGCTGATCTTCCATTCATGGCCGGTACGTCCGACCTGGTGCGGATCGACAGCGATCTCGCACCGGATCTCTATGCCAGGGCTTCCGCTTCGATTCCCGATCTCGGCTGGACCGTGCACCTGTTGTCACCGGTCGGGGCACAGACGACCCGGGCGATCTTCACGGCCCGGACCCTGGCTCTCCTGAGCGTTGCCCTGCTGGCGGGACTTTCCGGCATCCTTCTGCGTCGCCGCCAGCGTGTTCAGTCCCGTGAGATCGAGGCGCAGCGCGCGCGTATCGAACTGGAGCAGCAGATCGACAGCCGCACCACGGAACTGCGTGACGCCAACAGCCTGCTGAACCGGGAAATCAGCGAACGCCAGCGGCTCGAGAAAAGCCGGCAGCTGCTTCAGGACGAACTGATCCAGGCGAACAAGCTGGCGACCCTGGGCCAGATCGCGGCTGGCGTGGCGCATGAGGTCAATCAGCCCCTGGCTGCCATTCGCATGCATGCCGACAGCGCAGGGCTTTATCTCGAGCGGGCCGACAGCGAGTCCCTCGGCCGGTCCCTGACGACCATCAGCGACCTGACGGTGCGGATCGGCACCATCACCGACGAGTTGCGGGCCTTTTCGCGCAAGACCCGGTCCGAGGCCGTCGCGGTCGAGGTCACGAAGGCGCTGGATGGCGCCCTGCTCCTGGCCGGGCCCCGATTGCGCGAGCGCCAGATCCGGCTGGTCCGCAGCCCGCTCTCGCCCGATATCTCCGTGCAAGCCGAACGCTACCGGCTCGAACAGGTCCTCCTGAACCTGATCCAGAACGCCGCCGAGGCGCTGAATGGCACGACCGATCCGCAGATCACCGTGACGGTCGCGACCGAGGACGACAAGGTGATCGTCCGGGTCGCCGACAACGGTCCCGGGGTGTCGGCCGAGATCCGCGACCGGCTCTTCACGCCGTTCACGACGGACAAGCCGGACGGCATGGGGCTGGGTCTAATCATCAGCCGCGACATCCTCGTCGGCTTCGGGGGCGATCTCCGCCTGGACCCCACCACATCCGGGGCGACCTTCAGCATCGTCCTGCCGAGGGCGGCATGAGTTTCGTCATCCTGTCCCGCGTCGCTTTGATCGAGGATGACGAGACGTTCCGGCTCGCCCTGGCAGAGCGGCTGGAACTGTCCGGCTTTACCGTGACAGCCTTTTCCCGAGGCGAGGCTGCGCTCAAGGCGATCGGCGAGGACTTCGAGGGCGTCGTCGTGACCGACCTGCGGATGCCGGGACTGGACGGGCGGCAACTGGTCGAACGTCTGGCCGCGCTTGATCCGGGCCTGCCCGTCATCATGATGACCGGGCATGGCGACGTCGCCGAGGCGGTCGATGCGATGAAGCGCGGGGCCTACGACTTCCTCGCCAAGCCCTTTGCCCCCGAGCGACTGATCGAGACCTTGCGGCGAGCGCTGGAGAAACGCGCGCTCGTGCTGGACAACCGCCGGCTTGTATCCCTCGCTGCAGACGAGACCTGGGCCATCCCGCTCAGCGGCAGCAGTCGGGCCATCGAAGGCGTGCGGGCGGCCATCCGCCAGTTGGCGGATGCTCCGGTCGATGTGCTGATCGAGGGCGAGACCGGCGCTGGCAAGGAGGCCGTCGCCCGCGCCATCCACAATGCCGGCCGTCGACGGCTGCATCCCTTCGTGGCCGTCGCCAGTGCAGCCTTGCCGGAAAGCGGCAGTGAAGGCCTGCTGGCCGGACATGAGTTCGGGGCCTTTCCCGGGGCATCGCGCAAGCGTGTGGGCCAGATCGAGCGCTCACATCAGGGCACGCTGTTTCTGGACGAGATCGATCTCGCCCCTCGCGCCTCCCAGCTTCTCCTCCTGCGCGTTCTCGAAGAACGGGAGGTGCTGCCGCTCGGGGCGTCAGAGCCGAGGGGGCTGGATCTGCGCATCATCGCGGCCACCAAGTCGGACCCGGCCGAGGCGGTTCGCCGGGGCGAGCTTCGCGAGGACCTGTACTACCGGCTCAATGTCGTCCGGCTCCGGATTCCGCCGTTGAGGGATCGGCGCGAGGACATTCCGATGCTGTTCGCGCGCTTCCTGGGGCGGGCGGCGGCCCAGCTGAACCGGCCGTCACCGCCGATCGACCACGGAATCCGTCGTCGGCTGCTGGAGTACGACTGGCCGGGCAACCTGCGCGAGCTGTCCAATTTCGCCAGCCAGGTGGCCGTGGGTCTTGATGCGACCGATGCGCCGGTCGTGTCGGGGACCGGTCTGGTCCAGCAGGTCCAGGCCTATGAAGCCGAGTTGATCCGGGAGGCGCTCGTGGCCTGCCGTGGCGACATTCGCCAGGTGCTGGAGCGGCTGCAGATCCCGCGCAAGACGCTCTATGACAAGATGGCCCGTCACCAGCTTCTGCCAGCCCAGTATCGACTCCCGAGCGAGGCGGGGGCCTGATCGGCGCCTTTCGTCGCGTTTCTTCTCCGTCTCGTATATGGAGGGGCATCCCCCCGATGACCCGGGCCGCACGGTCAGTCCTTGAAGCCTCTGACGACGAGTGACGATGCACGCCATCCCGGCACACAGTTTTTCCGTCGCCCCGATGATGGACTGGACGGACCGGCACTGCCGCACCTTTCACCGGGCCCTGACGAAGCGCGCGCTTCTGTATACGGAAATGGTCACGGCACCGGCGGTGATCCACGGCGATCAGGCGCGGCTGCTGGGGTTCGACGCGGTCGAACACCCCGTCGCCCTGCAACTGGGCGGGTCGGATCCCCAGCAACTGGCGCAGGCCGCCCGGATCGGCGCGGCGATGGGCTATGACGAGATCAATCTGAACGTCGGCTGCCCGTCCGACCGGGTCCAGTCGGGCCGGTTCGGGGCCTGTCTGATGCGCGAGCCGGGGCTGGTCGCGGACTGTATGGCAGCGATCCGTGACGCCGTGGATGTACCCGCGACCGTCAAATGCCGGATCGGCGTGGACGACCAGGACCCCGAAGTCAGCCTGTTTGCCACGGTCGATGCCTCGGCCGCCGCGGGGGTGACGACCTTCATCGTCCATGCGCGCAAGGCCTGGCTGCAGGGCCTGTCGCCCAAGGAAAACCGCGATGTCCCGCCGCTGGACTATGGGCTGGTGCGGCGGCTGAAGCGCGAGCGGCCTCATCTGACGATCGTCATCAATGGCGGCGTCACCTCGCTGGACGAGGTCGAGGCCCATCTGGAACCGGCCGGGGATGAGCCTGCGCTTGATGGCGTGATGCTGGGCCGTGCCGCCTATCATGAGCCCGCCCTGCTGGGTCAGGTCGACCGCCGGCTGTTCGGAGCCGGCACCGATGTCGACGCCTTCGAGGCCATCGAGCGCTACCGGCCCTACCTTCAGGCACGGCTGGACGAGGGCGTGGGGTTGCATTCGATGACCCGGCACATGCTGGGGCTGATGCATGGGCGGGCGGGGGCCCGCGCCTTCCGCCGCATCCTGACGGTGGAGGCGATCGCCCCCCATGCCGGGCTCGAGGTCGTCGATCGCGCGGCCGAGGCCGTGCGCGAGGCCGAGGCCCGCCGCGAGCGCCCGGACCAGGCCGCCTGAGTGCCTGACCTGCCGATCGGCGAGATCCTGGCGCTCATGGGTGCCGTTGTGGCGGCGGGACTGGCCGGCGGGCTAATCGCGGGCCTTTTCGGCGTTGGTGGCGGGACAGTGATCGTCCCGGCCCTGTTCTATGCGTTCGAGGTCCTGGGTCTTGGTGGCGAGGCCAATCTCCACGTCGCCATCGGCACCTCCCTGATGACCATCGTGGCAACGTCCTGGCGGTCGCTGGGAGCCCACCGCAGCCATGGGGCCGTGGATGAGGTCGTACTGAAGACCTGGACGCCCTGGGTGGCATTCGGGGCACTGGTGGGAGCCGGAGTAGCCGGCTTCACCTCCATGGGCGGGCTGGCGATCGTCTATGGCGTCTGCCTGCTGGGGATAGCCGCCCAGATGGGATTGATGCCCGAGCGCTTCACCCTGGCGAAGGATGTCCCGACCGGCTGGACCCGGCGCGGTGTCGGGACCGGGATCGGCCTGTTGTCCGCGATGATGGGAATTGGGGGCGGGAGCTTCGGCGGGATGATGCTGACCCTGTGCGGGCGGCCGATCCATCAGGCCGTGGCAACGGCTTCGGGCTTTGGTGTGGCGATCGGGGCTGCCGCCATGCTGGGTTTTGTGGTTTTCGGCTGGGATGCCGGCGGGCGTCCCCCCCTGTCGCTAGGCTACGTCAATGTGCCTGCCGCGATCGTGATGGGCTTGCTGACGACGCTGGTGGCACCGTTCGGGGCCCGGCTGGCGCACAGGCTGGACAAGCGCGTGCTGCGAAAGGCCTTTGCCCTCTATCTGCTGGCGACGGCCCTGTCGGTGATGCTGAAGGCCCTCTAGGGGCGCAGGGTCAGGCCAGAAGGCGTCGCCTCGAACCGTGACAGCCGCCCCAGGTAGCTCATGCCAAGCAGGGAGTGCGACAGCCCGGCCTCGACCACGAGCGCCTCGACATTGTCGACGGAGGCTCCAGCAACGGCGACCCGGTCGAGCGTCACGGGCGCCGCGCGGGCAGAGCCGGAAGCCGTCTGCACTTCACGGGTAAAGTCGTCGGGCTTCAGTCGCAAACCCAGCCGGGCGGCATCCTCGCGCGTCAGGGCCACGACACTGGCACCGGTATCGACGAGGACCTTGACGGCACGGCCATCGACGTCGGCCTGGGCCCAGTAGTGGCCATCAGAACTGCGGACGATCTGCGTCGCTGTCCCGCTGGCGGGCGCGCTATGGCTCGCCGCGACCGTCGCCAGCATCGGCTGCGCCTGGGCCGGACCGTCATCCGACAGGTTTCCCAGGGTGAATGCCGCCGCAAACGAGGACGTCACTGCGGCCAGCAAGACGATGGCAGGCTGAAGATCAAAGCGCATCGGACCTCACGCGACAGACCCGCTTCTGCGGTCGATGCAATCTGCCACGGGGATGTTGGCATGGCGTGAAGCGGCATGGCTGACGAAGCCTTAATGGCTCCAGGTCTCAACCCCCTGCTTTTTGTCGGCGAAGGGGCAGGTCTTCCATGATCGCAGCGCGCTGTTCATCGCTCAGCGCGCTCCAGCCGCCGATCTCCGCAAGTGTGCGGAAACAGCCGAGGCAGAGGCTCGATGCACCGTCGACCACGCACACCTGGACACAGGGCGTGGCAATGGACTTCGGGATCGGACGGTGTGGCGTAGGGGTCACTTAGATGACAGTCTCACAAAATATGCTCCGATATCGGAGCAAAAAACTTGAACCAAACCCGGTTTCGAACGATATAGACCATGACGCGAAACGACTAAGAGGGTGAAAACCCCTGCAAGCACGCCGCGTCTCTTTTCATCGTTCACGAAAGGAGACGCCAGATGAACGACAGGCAGCGCAATCTGCAACACGCCATGATGTCCTTTGCCCTCTGGGGCGGGATGCTGGTGAATACCAAGGCGACGAATTCGGGGTCCGACCGCGTGGTCAGCCACCCTTCGAACTTTGTGCCTATCCAGGTTGGAAAGCCGCGCGGATAGGCAAGGCGCTCATTATCGACTTGCGCATTCCCACCCCGGTCTCGAAAGAGGCCGGGGTTTTTCCTGCGCGGAGACTGGCATGACCGGATTGATCGAACAGATGCGTCACGATGGCGTGCTGGTGCTGACGCTGGATCGGCCCGACCGGCTGAACGCCCTTCCGGACCTCGGGGACGGCGACGAGGTTGCGGCCATTTGCGAGGCCGTGAATGCCGACATGACCGTGCGGTGTGTCGTCCTGACGGGAGCGGGCCGGGCGTTCTCTGCGGGTGGTGATCTGAATGCCATGAAGGCCCGCTCAGACCTGTTCGAGGGATCGGGCGCGTCGATCCGGGAGCGTTACCGCCGGGTCGTGCACCGGATCGTGCGGGCCCTCTATGGCCTCGAAGTCCCGCTGATCACGGCCGTGAACGGGCCCGCCATGGGCCTGGGGTGTGACATTGCCGGGCTGGGCGACATTCGCATCGCGTCGGATCGCGCCAGCTTTGGCGTGCCTTTCCTGAAGCTGGGCATCATCCCCGGCGATGGGGGTTCGTGGCTGCTGCCGCGCAACGTCGGCTATGCGCGGGCCGCGGAGATGCTGTTCACGGCGCGCACGATCGATGCCGTGACGGCTGACGCATGGGGACTGGTCAACCGCGTGGTGCCGCACGACAGCCTCATGGAGGAGGCCATGATCACCGCACGGCAGATTGCCGCCCAGCCGCCACAGGCGCTTCGGATGGCCAAGACCCTCCTGCGCCAGGGCCGCGACATGAATTTCGATCAGATGCTGGAGATGTCGGCGGCCATGCAGGCCCTGGCCCATCTGACCGATGATCATATCGAAGGCGTCACCGCTGTTCTGGAAAAGCGCCCCGGGGACTTCAAGGGACGCTGAGCCCCCTCAGCGCGCCGCCATGGCTTCCAGCACCGCCCGGGCCGCGCGCGCGGTCTCGTTGAGCGGGACATAGGTCCAGGGGGTCAGGTCACCGTCAAAGGGGCGGGTCGCACCGTGTGCTTCAAGATCGGCGTGCAGGCGCGCGAACTTGCCGGACGGCTTCCGGGGGACCATCGGCAGGATGCGGACGGGCTTGCCGGTCGAGGCCGCCTCGGTCGCCATATTGGCACTGTCCTCGGTCACGAGGATGTGGTCGGCAGACTGCAGGAAGGCAAAGAGCGGGTTCTCGCCCGTCTCGTCCCAGATCAGGCCGGGGAGAATGGAGAGACGCTCGGTCATGATCCGGCGCGCCTCGGACGGCGTGCGACGCGAGAAGGTCAGCATGAGCGAGCCCCCCGCCGCAGCGATCGCGGCGGCTATGTCGTCTGCCAGTCCGATGGCGTGTGCTGGGGTCAGATCGAACGCAGCGGATCGTCCGCCGATCAGCACAGCCACCCGCGGGTGGGGAAGGGGGTCAAGCCGCTCTGCAAAAGCGACCGCAGCAGCGGCGATACGATCTGGCGTGATGCGATGCGGCGAGCCGATGATCTCGAACACGGCATCGCCCGACAGGCCATCGTGGGCCGGGGCCACGACCATGTCGAAACGCGATGGATTGGACCGTGGGTCCTGGGTCTGGACGACGAACGTCCTGCCGCCGGAGCGCTGCCGGACGGCGACTGACAATGGAAGCGTGGCCCGCCCGGTCGCGATCCAGAGATCGGGCCAGGGCTCTGTCGGTGACGGGAAGGGGGCGTCGGACCCTGGGTCCAGCATCGCCTCGGTCTTGAGGGCGCTGGGAAGCCGGTCGAACATCGGCCGCCAGCGGATACGTTTGATGGATATGTCAGCCGGAACAAGGCGCTGGATGGCTTCCGCCAGACCCAGCGCCTGATTCTCGATTCCGGCACGGCCGTCAGAGACGACCTGGATGGAAAGGGGTGAGCCTACTTCCACTCGACCTTGAGGATCTCGTAGGCCTTGACGCCACCGGGCGTGTTGACCTCGACCACGTCGCCGACCTCCTTGGAGATCATGGCGCGGGCGATCGGCGACGAAATGCTGATCTTGCCCTGTTTCACGTCGGCCTCGTGCTCGCCGACGATCTGGTAGCAGCCCTCGTCCTCGGTATCCTCGTCAACGACGGTGACCGTCGCGCCGAATTTGACCTGTGAACCCGACAGCTTGGAAACGTCGATGACCTGTGCGCGGCTGATCTTGTCCTCGATCTCGGCGATCTGGCCTTCGATCCAGCCCTGGCGCTCCTTGGCGGCGTGATATTCGGCGTTTTCGGACAGGTCGCCGTGTTCGCGGGCCTCCGAAATGGCCGCAATCACGCTGGGCCGCTCGACCGATTTCAATTGCTTCAGTTGATCGTCGAGGGAGCGATAGCCCTCGCCGGTCATGGGGACTTTTTCCATAGGTGTCGTGAGTTTCTGTTGATCGCCCGAAAGCAGGAAAAGACAGGAAAGCGGCACTGGCGACGGTCGCAGGGCGCGCGCGACCGGCCAAAGAAGGTAGGGCAGGCAGGCGAGAAACTCAAGGGAGCTTGAAAGTCACGCTTCAGCGGGTGGAGCCAGACGGTGTCACGTCGCGATGACGGCGACGCGACAGCCATCGTGTTGCAACCATATAGGTCAGCCAGGCCACTGCGGCCGCCCCGACAAGACCGAACATCAGCGACAGTAGAAACGCGCCTGCCGCTATGAACGCCAGGGTGAAGGCAATCGCGGCAATCAGCGCGGCGACGATCTGGATGGTCTGGATACGCATGGCCTTACCAACGCCGAGTTCGCGACCCGGTTGCGGAACGCCGGAATGCGACGTTCAGGCGTAGGCATAGGGTCCGCCACGGTCCAGAGCCCTTTGATAGGCCGGACGCGCGTGGATCGTTTTCAGGAAACGCGTGATGTTGGGCTTGCCGACATAGGGCGCGCGGCTGCCTGCGGCCTCGAGCGGAAAGCTCATCATGATGTCGGCCGCCGTGAAGGTGTCGCCGGCAAACCAGGCCGATTTGCCCAGTTCACTTTCCCAGTAGGCGACGTGGGTCGCGATCTGCGGGTCGATGAAGCCCGACTGGGCCTTGCTCGAAATGGCATTCACGATCGGCTTCACCAGTCCGGGTGACCGTTTTGGCAACTGGCCAAAGACGAGCTTGAGCAGGAGCGGCGTCATGGCTGACCCTTCGGCATAATGCAGCCAGTACGTCAGCCTTCTGGCCTCAGGCGTGCCCGGTGCGGGCCGCAGCGGCGTGCCCGGGTTGGCGTCCAGCAGATGCTCGATAATGGCCCCCGTCTCGGCAACACGGATTTCGCCATCATCGATCACGGGCGACTTGCCGAGGGGGTGGAGAGCGCGAAGCTCCGGCGGGGCCAGCATCGTGGCGGCATCCCGCTCGTAGTGTTTGACCTCATAGGCCAAGCCCATCTCCTCCAGCAGCCAGAGCACGCGCTGGGAGCGGGAGTTGTTCAGGTGATGGACGGTGATCATGGCACGCTCCGGAGTGAAGGCATCAGACTAGCGCGGATGACCCTGCGTCCGGCAAGGGGTCAGACGCGCCGGCCGCTCCACCGCTGGCGTGACGCGGGACGGGGCTTGCCCTGGGACTGGGTCTGACCGCCAGCGCGGGCCTTGCGCTGCTGGAGCAACTCCCAGGCCAGGGTTGCCAGCGCCAGCTTGCCCGCATGGCGACCAGCAAATTTGCGGCCCCCCTTGGACAGCAACAGACCGCCGATGGCGGTAGCGATACGGGACAGGGCCATGGTTCGATCTCCGATGTTCAGCAGGACCTAACGCACAGTCATGCCGAACCGTTCAAAGTGCCGTGCGCGGCATCAGCGCCTCGGCGGCCAGGACACTGGCTTCGACACCCAGGGTCACCGAGGGTTCCGGCTCGATCCTGAACAGCGGCGAGTGGTGGCCTGGAGCGCCGGCGAGCTGGTCGGCCGGCGTGCCGCCGACGCTGAAATAGACCCCCTTCACGCCGCTTTCGGGCGTGACGAAATAGGCGAAGTCCTCTGCCCCCATGCCGGTGCGCGAGCTTTCGGTCAGGGTGCCGGCACCCAGGGACGACCTGAGAACGTCGCGGACCCGCTGAGCAGTTGCCGCGTCATTGATGGTCGGCGGGGTGTTCTCGGTCGGGGACCGGACGACGGTCGGCAGCCTGTCCTCCGGCACGCCCATGGCCAGGGCCGTGCCCCGCGCCACACGATCGATTCCGTCCAGCAGGGCTGTCCGAGTCTCCGGATTGTCGGAGCGGACGGTCAGTTGCAGATCGACGCGGTCGGAGATGATGTTGTGCTTGATGCCGCCATGGAACGATCCGACGGTGACGATGGCGCCTTCCAGCGGATTGATGCTGCGGCTGGGCAGAGTCTGCAGGTTCATCACGATGGCCGAAGCCACGACGATCGGGTCGATGCCGAGGTGCGGGTAGGCTCCGTGCGTGCCGATACCGTGAACCGCGATGTCGATGCTGTCGGAACTGGACGCCGTGATGCCGAGCGGAACCTCAAGGCTGCCGGTCGCCAGATCCGCCGAGACATGGAAGGCAAGGGCATAGTCCGGCTTGGGAAAGCGCGAATACAACCCATCCTGGACCATCGCACGCGCTCCGAAGATGCGCTCCTCGGCCGGCTGGGCGATCAGGACCAGGGTGCCGGCCCAGTTGGCCTTGCGCGCCATCATCTGCCGGGCGGTTCCGACCAGGGCCGTGATGTGCACGTCGTGGCCACAGGCATGCATGACGGGTTTCTCGATCCCGTCACTGTCCGTCTGGCGGGCGGTCGAGGCGTTGGCGAGGCCGGACTGCTCGTTCAGGGGCAGTCCATCCATGTCGGCGCGGATCATGACGGTCGGTCCGTCGCCATTCTTAAGGACGGCGACCACGCCTGTGCCGCCGATGCCGGTGGTCACGTCATAGCCGAGGGCCGAAAGCTCTGCCGCCATCCGGGCCGAGGTCTGGATCTCGAGCCCCGACAGTTCCGGATTGCGATGGAAATGGTCGAACAGGGCCGCAAGGTTCATGTCGTAGTCGCTCTGCACTGCGGCCTTGAGCCCGTCCTGCGCGAGCGCAGGACTGCAGGTCAGCAGCGCCGCTATGGCCGTCGTCATCAAAACCCGCATCGATCATTCCCCCGAGTGTTCGTCGAACATTGCGCGTTTGCAGCGGGCTGTCGACGGGATGCCTGGCGTTTGGAGTCTGCCGGTCGGGGCACGAGGCGGCAAGCCGTTGCCATCCCTTTTAGGTCGCGCCCGGATCCCAGATAGTCCCGGTCTTGATGGCGCGTTTCAGGGCATCGCGTTCGGCCTTGAGGCGGCTGAAGGTCGGCGCGTCGAAAGCCTGATCGGCACCGGACTTGGCGGCAGCGAGGGCCTTCTCCAGCGCGGCGACGCGGGTCAGCGCATCGAAGGCCTGGGCCCAGCGCAGGCGGGTCTCGGTGATCGGGAGGGCGGCGTTCAGGAAGGGCGCGCCGGACTTCGTCGCGGCCCGCTCGACCTCGCGCAGGAGGTCGTCGTGCCCGGAGCCCGACAGGTGGCGGCGGAGCGCCGCGCTGTCCATCGATGCCCCGGAGAACCGCAGCCGCACCAGTTCCTGCGCAAGGCCATCCAGCGCATGGTCACCAAAGCCGTGACTGGAGATTGCCTCCAGATGATCGTCCATCCGCTCCGGGTCATCGATGGCACCGTGCGCCAGCGCCGCGGCAACGGGTTCGATCGAGCGGTTCAGGGCCTGCATGGCCTGGGCCCCTTCGGCCGTCTGGCCGAGCTTGGGCGGCACGCCGGGCTTCCAGCGAGCACCGGGCACGAAAGGCGCGCGGGCGGCCGGGGCCGGACGACCGGGGAAGAGGGCGTCGAACCGCTCGAACAGGTCGCGGCGGTACTGTTCGGCCAGGTCCTTGTCCTGGATGGCCAGGGCGGCCTGGCGCAACCGACCCTTCAGCCCGGCCTTGCGTTCGGGCGTGTCCAGCGGCTCGGCCTCGGCCTCGCGGCGGAACAGCATGTCCGAGAACGTGCGGGTCTCCGACATCGCCTGACGCAGGGCCGGGGCCCCCTTGCCGCGCAGTATGTCGTCCGGGTCCTGACCCCCGTCCAGCAGGGCGAAGCGGAACGATCGGCCGGGCTTCAGAAGCGGTAGCGCCCGCTCGATCGACCGGAAAGCGGCGCGCTGGCCCGCCCCGTCGCCGTCGAAGCAGAGCACGGGTTCCGACGACACCCGCCACAGCAGGGCCATCTGCTCCTCGGTCAGGGCCGTGCCCATGGGGGCGACCGCTGGCAGGCCCGCCCTCTGGCAGGCGATGACGTCCATATAGCCTTCGACGACGATGATGGACTGGGTCGACTTGCTCTCGGCCCCCAGGATGCGCCGGGCCTCGGGCAGCCCGTACAGGGTCGCGCCCTTGTGGAAGAGCGGGCTCTCCGGACCGTTCAGGTATTTGGCCCGGTCGTCGGGGTTCATGGCCCGCCCGCCGAAGCTGACGATCCGGCCGCGCGCATCCAGGATCGGGAACATCAACCGGTCGCGGAACCGGTCGTAGGGAGAGCCGCCGCCCTCCGGCGCGATCAGCATCCCGGTCTCGACCAGCTCACCCGGCTTGGCCCCGCGCTGCACCAGCGCTGCCTTCAGACCCTCGCGGTCATTTGGCGCATAGCCCAGGCCGAACCGTTCCCACTGGTCCTCGGGCAGGCCGCGCCGCTCCAGATAGTCCCGAGCCGCCTTGCCCACCGACCGGCGCAGATTGGCCGCGAACCATTTCTGGGACAGGTCCATCCAGTCCGACAGGCCCTGACGCTTCTGTTCGCGCTCGGCCGCCTGGGGGTCTTCGGCCGGGAGCTGCATCCCGGCCTCGGCGGCCAGCCGTTCGACCGCTTCGGGAAAGGACAGCCGCTCGGTCTCCTGCAGGAAGCTGATGATGTCTCCATGCTTGCCGGAGCTGAAGTCATGGAAGAAACCCTTGTCGTCATTGACGAAGAACGAGGGCGACTTCTCCTTGGAAAAGGGGCTGAGCCCGACCCATTCCCGTCCCTGACGCTTGAGCTTCACCGACCGCCCGATGACATCGGACGGGCGAAGGCGGGCCTTCAGTTCTTCCAGGAAACGATCATCGAAACGCACCCGACAGCCTTAGCGGCAATCGGGGCCCAAACGAAGCGGGGGTTGACTCGACAACTTTGTTATTGAAAGTAGTCAGCTCACCATCAGGACGCTGCCATGACCCGGACCACCGATATCCCTGAGGCCTCCGCCGAGAGCGACCTGGCCTATCTGAAGCGAATGGCGAGCGCCGGGCGGGGCGCGCCTGCGCCGTTTCTGGTGCTGATGGCCGCATTCGGTGCCTGCTTCGGTCTGTCGTTTCTCGCGATCGGGCTGTTGATCCATGTCTATGGAGCCGAGGCCTTCATGCGCGAGGATCCGGGGATCCTGTTCAGGATTGCCGGCATGACGCCGATCGTGTCGCAGGGCGTCTTCCTGCTGGCCCTGCTCTGGACGGCCTGGCGGACATTCGGGCCCAACCGGGTCAAGCTGAGCCGGGCCGCCGTTGCGGTCTGGTCTGCCGCCTTCATCGCCCTGATCACCGTCGTCACGGCATTCAATCTTTACACCCGGGGGGAGCCAGGGACCGATCAGGTCTACACGGCCTATATGATGCCCCCGGTCCTGCTGGCGCTGTGGGGCTGTGCATGGTGGGTCACGGCGATCCTGGGGGCGCGCCGCTGGCTGCTGGTCGTGGCTGTGGCCAGTTTCCTCGCGGCCGTGATGATGGCCGTGATTGGCAATACGCCGCCCTTCCTCCTGGCCAGCGCCGCTTGCCTGCTGGGGCTCGCCTTCCTGCCCGCCGTCCTGCTGATGCGCGAGCGCCGCGCGTGAGCCTGCCGGACGGGGAGGTCGATCCCCTGATCTCCAGCCGGGTGCGGGCCGGTATCCTCGCCTTCCTTTCGGATCGCGGCGCTGCGGATTTCACGGAGCTGGGCGCTGTGCTGGAACTGGCCAACAATACCCTGTCCAGCCATCTGCAGCGGCTAGAGGCGGCGGGCTATATCGAGTTGCGTCGCGGGTTCCTGGGCCGCAAGCCGCGCACCCGGGTGGTGCTGACGCAGACGGGCCGCACGGCATGGGCGACCCATCTCGACCGTCTGGGCTGAGGGTTCTCAACAGGGGTGCGTTAAGATTTCGGTAACCAAGATGGCGAAACGGCGGCGCTAAATTACTGAATCATGTGACATTTTTTCGTCTGAATGCGGAACTATCCACAGGTCCTGTGGTTAACAGCCACGAGACGCAGAAGGTGTCCATCCCCAGAAATCGCCAGAGCTTGTCCATGTTCATCGCCATTGCCCGCCCGGCAGTGGAACCCACGGGCCCCGACGCCGTCGCCGTCCCCGGTTCCCCCGTCATTCATGACCTGACACCGCGTGCCCTGCACGCCCGCCTGCTCGAGAACGCGGCCCAGCGTCGCCTGCGGGGTCTTGAGCGCAGGCTTGCTGACCGTCCCGAGGATGCGGACTACTGGCTGCACGCTGCGCCGGTCGCCGTCAGAAAGGCCTGTGCCCTGCGCGAGACCCGCAGCTTTGCGCCGCTGCCCTGAGCGTCACCGCCAGATTTCGCCCGACAAGGCTCCTGTACGGCCCACCTCGAAGACGGCCCGCATCGACTCCGGACTGAAGTTCAGCGGGGACGCCGTGGAGTCGTCAGGAAGGGCCGCATAGCGGAAGAAGACGTCGTTCCGATCGGCGAACGCCCGGTTGCCTTCCAGCGTCGTCAGCAGCGAGGCTCGCAGGAGGGTCTCTATGCTCCGGGCCAGCACCCCGCCCAGACTGTCCTTCGTCACTGCGAAACTGGGCCCCATCCGCCCGTTGACGATGACACGAAACCGCGCCGATTTCAGCATCTGCGAGGACTCGCGAAAGGCCCACAGGGCTTCCGGAATGGCCAGAATCGGTGTGGAGACGCCACCGTCGACATGCATTTCCTCGAACGCAAGATCGCCACTGTTCGAGGCAATCAGGACCGGCGGAAATGCCCCCGGTATGCTGGCCGAGGCCACGAGCACGGACCGGAAAAGCTCCAGCGCCTCCGGCGTGCCGGCCGAAGCGATCGCGCCCAGATCCCAGCTGACGCCGCGCTGGCTATCGAGGTCGGTGGTCGCGACCAGCAGGACGCGTCCCTTGGCAAATTCGGCGGCCACGGCCTGCAGCATGGCCTTGTCGACATAGCGCTCGACCAGGGCCCGCAAGGGTTCACCCTTGTAGACACCGGACCCAACCAGGGCACCCAGCCCCTGGGTCTGCAACAGCGAGGAAGCCGCCCCGCCGACATAGGCCTCTTCAAGCTCGTCGTCCCAGTCAGGACCCAGGAAGATGAATGGGGCAGCCAGGGCTCCGGTCGAGACCCCGGTCACCACTTCGAAATCCGGTCGTGTCCCGCTCTCGGTCCAGCCCTTCATGATCCCGGCAGTGAAGGCCCCGTTTGAGCCGCCGCCGGAAAGGGTCAGGAAATCCACAACGCCGTCCTGGCCGACAGAAACGCCCTCTCGGAAGCCGGTGCCTTCACGAAAGGCCTGTCGAAAAAGCGCGATACGACGCTCATCGTCCAGATAGACCCGGATCGGGTGGCGTTCATCCGACACCAGTCCCATTGGCAATGCCGTTTCACGGTCCTGAACCACGAAGCTTGAACGGGCGCCGCTGACGCAGCCTCCCAGCATGAGGAGCAGGATGGTGAGAAGGGATACGAGTCTCATGGAGAACGTCGATACCACAGCTTGCTCGACGGGACGATGACGGCCCCTAGCCGTCCATCAGGGCCGCGAAACGGTCGAACAGATACAGGCTGTCGGACGGGCCCGGCGAGGCCTCGGGATGGTGCTGGACGCTGAACACGGGGCGGTCCTTCAGGGCGATGCCGCAGTTGGTCCCGTCGAACAGGCTGACATGGGTCTCCATGACCGCGTCGGGCAGGCTGTCGCGGTCGACGGTGAAGCCGTGGTTCATCGACACGATCTCGACCTTGCCCGTGGTCAGGTCCTTGACCGGATGGTTGGCTCCGTGGTGGCCCTGATCCATCTTGATCGTCTTGCCGCCCAGCGCCAGCGCCAGCATCTGGTGACCGAGGCAGATGCCGAACAGGGGCTTGCCGCTGTCGACCAGTTTGCGGATTTCCGGCACGGCATAGACGCCGGTCGCTGCGGGATCACCCGGTCCGTTGGACAGGACCACGCCATCCGGATTGCGGGCCAGAATGTCCTCGGCGCTCGTGGTGGCGGGCACGACCGTGATCGCGCAGCCCGTCGACGCCAGTGCCCGCAGGATGTTGCGCTTCACGCCATAGTCGATGACCACGACCGACTTGCTGGCCGCATCGACGCGCGGGTGACCTTCGGGCCAGTCCCACAGCGCCTCATCCCACTGGAAGGACTGCAGGGTCGAGGCATCCTTGGCCAGATCGAGACCGACCAGGCCTGTCCAGGCCTTTGCCTGAGCCACCAGGGCCTCGAGATCGAACCGACCGTCGGGATCATGAGCGATGACGGCGTGCGGGGCCCCCCGGTCGCGGATGGCCTTTGTCAGGGCGCGGGTATCGACCCCGGCCAGACCGACGACACCACGGCGCTTCATCCAGGCATCGAGACCGGAATCGCTGCGCCAGTTGGCCGGATCGGTCGGCAGGTCGCGAAAGATCGCGCCCCGCGCCGAGGTGTCCGAACCCCCGCCCATCTGTTCGATGTCATCAACATTGGTGCCGGTGTTGCCGACGTGCGGGAAGGTGAAGGCCAGGATCTGGCTCATGTAGGAGGGGTCGGTCAGGATTTCCTGATAGCCCGTCATGGCCGTGTTGAAGACCACTTCGCCCAGCGCCGTGCCTGTCGCGCCGCAGCCGAAGCCCTGCAGGATCGTGCCATCGGCGAGGGCGAGCACGCCGGTGCAGCCGGGGAGGAGGGTCTGGGTCATGGGGCGCTCCATACCACCGAATCCCGGCGGGCAAACGGCGGCGTTGCTAAAGCGTCGTCGACACCGGGTCAACGCGTGGCCCGGCCCCCTTGCGAACCCGGATCCAGCCGATCGAGGCCACGGTGAACAGGACGATCGCCGGCACGATGTTTCCGGGTGCGGCCGCAACAACCGCACCGACAGAAAACACCAGCCCGACACAGGCCAGTGCACGCCAGCCCGGGCTGGTGCTGAACCGGAACAGGCTGATGCAGCACAGGGCATAGAGACAGATTGTCAGGACCGTACAGGCTCCGATCAGCAGGCCGAACTGGCTGGCCAGGGTCGGTTGCGACGTCGCAACAACCAGCACCGCCATGATCGTGCCGTTGATCAGGGGATTGGTCAGCGGCAGTCGGCCCGGCGTCGTCGCCGAACCGAACACTCGGGGCAGATACCCTGCCTCGCCCGCCGATCGCGCCGTCTCTCCGCCCAGGATGGTCCAGCCCGCGATCGTGCCAAGGGCCTTGATCACGGCGCAGGCCGCAACCAGACCGGCGACCGAGGCGCCGAACACCCGCGCAGCCAGATCGGCGAACGGGCTGGTCGAGGTCGCCAGTTCGCCGGCAGGGATCACGCCGAACACCGCCACACTGGCCGCGACATAGACGACGAGTGCCAGTGCGACCCCGCCGACGCTGGCCCGACCCACGTCGCGCGCGGGGTCCCTGACCAGCCGCGACAGGGCCGCCGCGCTTTCCAGACCGAGAAACGACCAGAAGATGACGACCAGCGAGGCCGGCACGCTCTGCGCCAGCGGCAGGCCGGACGGATTCCATGACCCGCTGAAGGTCTGCCCACTGAACGCGAGCGCACCAGCGACGATTGCGAGCACCAGGGGAAGGAGGCCAAGCACAAGCGTGACGGCGCCAAGCCGCGCCGCGACGCGGGCACCCGAGGCATAGGCTGCCGTCGTCAGCCCGATCAGGACGAGATTGCACAGGGCCGCAGGTAAAGGCTCGGCCAGTTGAGGAAAGAAGAAGGCCATGTAGCCCGTCCCGGCCAGCGCGACCGCGACATTGCCCGTCAGACAGACGCCCCAGTAGGCGATGGCGGTCTGATAGCCGATGAACCGCCCCAGACCCCGCCGGGTAAAGTCCGAAAGCCCGTCAGCATCGGGCTGGAACCGTCCGAGACCGGCGAACACGGCCGCGAGGATCATGGCCCCGACGCCGCAGATCAGCCAGCCGATCACGCTGGAGGACCCGGTCGGGGCAAGCGCCACGGGGGCCAGATAGACGCCGGATCCGATCATATTGCCTGCCACCACCAGGGCGGCCAAACCCCAGCCAAGCTTGCGGGCAGGGGCGGGGATGACATCTGTCTGGCTCATCCGACCGCATTACGCGGGAATTTGCACTCCGTCGAAGGCGAATACGTTGCCGCTGTCCGCCGGGGTCAGGCTGTCCAGAACCTCGAGCATTCGCGTGGCCGAGTGTTCGGGGGTGAAGAGTTTTCCCGGCGTGACGCCCTTCTGGAAGGGCACGCTGAGAGCCGTATCGACCGTGCCGGGATGCAGTCCTGCCACGATCGCTTCGCGATGGGTCCGGGCCAGTTCGATCGAAAGGTTGCGCAGGATCATGTTCAGCGCCGCCTTTGACGCCCGGTAGCTGTGCCAGCCACCCAGCCGGTTGTCCCCGATCGAGCCGACCCGGGCCGAAAGCGCCGCCAGGACACTGCGGCCCTCCCGCGGCAGGAGGGGTGCGAAATGGCGGGCGACCAGCGCCGGTCCGACGGTGTTGATCCGGTAGTCCCGCAACAGATGCTCGGCGGTCATGGCCCGATACGACCGTTCGGGCTCCTGGCCGTCGTGCAGAACCCCCGTCGCGATGAAGATCAGGCGCACCGGTGGGCCTTCGGCCACGTTCGAGGCAGCGGCAGCGATCGTGGTCTCGTCCTCGAGGTCCAGTCCGCTGCCCGAGCGGGACAGGCGGTGGACGACGGCGTAGGTGCCGGATGTCTGGAGTCGATCGGCCAGGGCGGAGCCGATGCCGCCAGAGGCACCGATCACGACGGCGGCAGAATCTGTCATCGGTCGGTCCTGTCTCGCGCCAGTTCGGGGTGGTCGGGATGCCCTGAAACGCACCCGCCGACAACGCGACCCGTTGACCCCCGTGGTCCTCCGCTCCAGACCGGCACCTCGACCCGCCGAAAGCCCGCCCCATGCCCATCACGACTGTGGGTCTCGATGCCGACGACACCCTCTGGCACAACGAGACGATCTTCCGACTGACCCAGGCCCGGTTTCTCGACCTGCTGGGGGAACACGAGACGGCGGCTGTCGAGGCTCGTCTCGCCGAGGTCGAGCGCCGAAACCTGCGGCTCTATGGTTATGGCATCAAGGGCTTCACCCTCTCGATGATCGAGACCGCCATGGAGCTGTGCGACGGCGAGGCCCCGCCACGGATCATCCGGGAAATTCTCGCAGCGGGCCGCGAGATGATCGCGCATCCGGTCGAGACCCTGCCGGGCGTCGACGACGCCCTTGCCCAGCTGTCGGAGCGCTACCGACTGGTGCTGATCACCAAGGGCGACCTGCTGGACCAGGAGCGCAAGCTGGCCGCCTCGGGCCTCGGTGATCTGTTCGCGGCCGTCGAGATCGTCTCGGAAAAGGATCGTGGCACCTATGATCGGGTCTTTGCCCGACATGGCACGGGCCCGCACGAAGCGGTGATGGCAGGCAATTCGATGAAGTCGGACGTGCTGCCGGCGCTGGAGGCGGGTGCCTATGCCGTTCACATCCCCTACGTCGTCACCTGGGCCCACGAACTGGCGGAAGCGCCAGCGGCGCACGATCGCTATGGGGCGCTCGAAACCATCGAGGCCCTGCCTGTCTGGATCATGGAGCGCGACGAGAGCGTGGCCTGATCCAGCGAACCTGCCGGACACAAAGTTGATCTCTCATCGCCATAATCTAGCTTGAATTAGTATAACGACGCTTTGTTCCAAAGATAACAATGTATTTTTTATGTATTGCTTTGAGAACACATACGCGACGACAAAATGACGCGATGAAAATGTTTTTGACACAAATGGATTGACCTGAGGGCATCTCAGAGAGCTTGTGCCGGCCATCCGGCTTGCGTGATGCAGGTCTGCACTTGTTCAATGGGAATAGTACAGCTTCATGAAATCCGTTCGTATCAACCTGCTTACAAGCTCCATGCTGGCCGGCCTTCTGGCCGTCGCCGCCGCGCCTGCGATCGCCCAGACTGCTCCTGCGGCTCCCGTGTCCCAGGATCCTGCCGAAGAGGCCGTGACGGTTGACGAGATCGTCGTTACGGGTTCGCGCGTTCGCCGCGACCCGACGAATGCTCCGACCCCGCTGATCCAGGTTTCCCGTGAGGAACTGCTGACCACCGGTCAGTCGACCGTCATCGACTATCTGGCCACAATTCCTGCCCTGTCGAACTCCACGGTTCCGTCGGACACGACCGGCTCGCTCGGCATCGGTGGTCTGTCGCTGCCGAACCTGCGCTCGCTGGGTGCCGGCCGGACCCTGACCCTGGTCGATGGTCGTCGCCACGTCGGTTCGCTCGGCGGCTCGCTGGCGGTTGACGTCGACACCATCCCGCGCCTGCTGATCCAGAACATCGAGATCGTCACCGGTGGTGCCGCTTCGGTCTACGGTTCGGACGCTGTTTCGGGCGTTCTGAACTTCGTGCTGCGCAAGGACTTCGAGGGTCTCGAGATCGACGCCAACTATGGCCAGATCAACGACAATGGCGAAGCCACCAAGCGCATCTCGGCTCTGGGCGGCGTGAACCTGTTCGACGACCGTCTGAACCTGTACGCCTTTGCCGAATACGAGAAGCTGGACGAAGTGCAGTCGATCGACATCGACTGGCTGAAAAACGCCTCGGGACTCGTCGGCATCGATGCCGACCCGACCAATGCCCGCTTCGACGGCAATCTCGATTCGCGCGTCTTCTCCGGCTACCGCACCCTGCAGCGTCCGCGCTGGGGTCAGACCACCCTGGCCAACAACCAGCAGGCCAGCGACCTGAACGACCCGGACGTCCCGTTCCAGACCTGCGCCTCGGCCACGAGCGGCCTGTGCTATTCGGTCGATCCGACGTTGACCTATGTGTTCGAAGGGGCCAATGCGCGTCTCGCGAACTTCGGTCAGCGCATCGGTAACACCGGTGCCAGCCGCCCTCTGACCATCGACGGTGACGGCGATCAGCCCGCAGCCTTCAGCACCATCACGCGCGTCCCGGAATCCGAGTCGCAGCGCTACCAGGTCGGTGCCAACTTCAAGGTCTCGGACAGCATCACGGCCTATGCCGAAGCCAAATACATCACTGAAGACACGGCGTTCTCGTCGCAGCCGGACTTCTACGACTTCATCATCCGTGACACCGTCACGACCGGCGAAGTCCAGCCTGCCTATGGCTTCAACGTGTTCGGCATCAGCCTGGCAGACAACGCCTATCTGCCGGCCAACCTGCGCACGGCCATCCAGAACAACCGCCTCACGACCTATGCACCGCCGGTCGCAGGTGCTGCCAGCGTTGCCACCGGCACCGTCGCGGCTCCTTTCGCCCGTCACACCCTGTTCGGTGAAGACCGCAACCAGTTCAACACCCGTGAACTGCAGCGCTACGTCGTTGGCCTCCAGGGCGCCTACGACCAGGTTTCGTTCGTCAAGAACCTGAACTGGGATCTGTCCTATACCTACGGTGAGGCTGAAACGGTCAACACCGAGACCGGCACGGACGTGGTTCGCGTCAATCTGGCGGCTGACGCTGTCCGCGACACCGCCGGTGTCCTGGGCACGCCAAACGCCATCGTCTGTCGCTCGCGCCTGATCGCAGCCCGCGGCGGCGTGGTCGACGACTACTGGTTCGGCAACAACGACCTGCGTGATGGCGCAGTCGGCGCTGCTGCCGTGAACGCCTGCCAGCCGCTGAACGTCTTCGGCGTCGGAAACCAGAGCGCGGAAGCGATCAACTACATCGGTGCCGAAATCAATGTTCGCGAGCGCAACGAGCAGGAGCAGGGCATCGCCTCGGTCTCCGGCCAGCTCTGGGACTTCTGGGGTGCCGGCCCGATCGGCGTGGCCCTGGGCTACGAATACCGTCGCGAATCGACCGAAGCTGTGGGCCGCGATGCCGACACGGCCGGCCGGATCCTGTTCCTGAACACCGGTCCGGACTTCCCGAACGTCGAATACACCAGCAACGAAGGCTTCGCTGAACTGTCGGTGCCGCTGTTCCGCGACACCTACCTGGGTGAGTATGCCGAGCTGAGCGGATCGTACCGCTATGCGGACTACTCCACGGTCGGCAACGTCGACGTCTACGGCGTCAACCTGGTCTACCGTCCGGTCCAGGACATCACGTTCAAGACCAGCTACAACACCTCGGTTCGGGTGCCGGATCTGGGCGAGAATTTCGCGCCCAACGTCCAGACCTTCGCCAACGGCTTTGTGGACCCTTGCGCGACCCTGAACATCAATGCCGCCGGCAACGCCGAGTTCAGGACCAACCGTATTGCCAACTGTACGGCCCTGGCTCAGGCCCGCGGTCTGACGTTCGACTTTGCCGGTGCCACCGCCACCAACGTCGACGACTTCAACCCGAACTACACCGGCGGCATCGCCGGCGTGACGGGCGGCAACCCCTTCCTGCAGCCGGAAGAGTCGAACTCCTTCACCTTCTCGGCCGTGCTTGAGCCCCGGTTCATCCCGAACTTCAGCATCGTTCTCGACTACTACGAGATCGAGATCGAGAACGTGATCGCCGCCGTGTCGGCCCAGACCGTGGCCAACAACTGCGTCAACGGCCCGACCCTGAACCCCGCCGCCTGTTCGACCCTGTTCCGCAACAATCCGGACATCCCGTTCGGCCTTGGCGCGCCGCTGGGTGATCCGGTCGGTGGCTTCATCGAAGGTTCGATCAACTACGCAGCCCTCAAGACCCGCGGTCTCGACTTCACGGCCAACTACGGCTTCGACTTCGAAGAGATGCTGGGTCGCAACTGGGGCCGTCTGGACTACCGCATCGGTGGTCTGTGGCTGATCGACCAGAACGACTTCCTGGACTCCACGAACCCGAACAGCTTCGTCAGCAATGCCGGCAACCTGTTCTACCCGCGCGTTCGTTTCACGTCGTCGCTCACCTACTCGCCGAACGAGACCTACAGCATCAACTGGACTGCGGACTGGCAGACCGCCAACACGATCGTCCAGTCGCGTGACTTCGTCCTGAACGCCGACAGCCGTGACTTCGACCAGATCGATACGGGCAACTTCGCCCGTCACGACTTCACGGTTCGCTGGAACGTGCGGGACGACCTGTCGGTCCGCGCCGGCGTGGTCAACGCCTTCGACGACAACCAAGCCGATTACCTGGGCCAGACGCTGTACTCGAACTTCGACCCCTACGGCCGCCGCTTCTTCGTCGGCCTGAACTACAAGGCGTTCTAGGCCAAGCCTGGAAAGCTGAAACGAGGGGCGGTCCGAAAGGGCCGCCCCTTTTCTCTTGTCACGCGATACAACTCTAGCGGGTTCCAGAATGTGGCTTTAAAGTGACAGGCTCATTGCCGAATTTTGATCGGTGACCTCCGATACTTGACCTTGCTGCACCGCAGCAAAATGCTGCTCCCTCAGGGTCACGACGGCCGGCATAGGGAACAGGGTCATGCGCCATTCAAATCGCCTGCGGGAGCTGCTTCTGGGGGGAGCCGCGTTTGCCCTGTCTGCCATTCCCGCAATGGCGTTTGCCCAGGATCCTGAGGACACGACGACCATTGACGAGATCGTGGTCACGGGGTCGCGGATCTCGACCCTGCCTGAAAATGCGCCACAACCGGTCCAGGTCGTCACGGCCGAGACCCTGGCCCTGCAGGGCGTCACCGAGGTCGCCGACGCCCTCGACACAATCCCGGCCCTTCAGGCGTCCGAGAGCACCGCCCAGGCAAATGGTGGCTCGGTCCAGCTGGATCTGCGCGGCATGGGGTCGAACAGAACCCTCGTCCTGGTGAATGGACGCAGGCATGTGTCCGGCCAGCCAGGCTCCGCGGCAGTCGATATCTCGACCATTCCGTCCGGCCTGATCGAACGCGTGGAAATTCTCACGGGCGGGGCCTCGGCTGTCTATGGCTCGGACGCCGTGACAGGGGTCGTCAACTTCATCCTGAAGAAGGATTTCGTCGGGACGGAGTGGCAGCTGCAAACGGGCCTGTCCGGGCAGGGCGATACCGAAGAGATCTACGGATCGTTCCTTCAGGGGCGGGCGTTCGACAACGGGCGGGGCAATGTCGCCGTCGCCGCACAGTACAGTCATTCCGCAGAGCTTTACTATGGCGACCGGGACTGGGCTGCGAACAACCGGCTGGCGGACGACAAGCGCAACCCGGCGGCCATCTATCAGGTCGGGGACCCCCTGCCTCCGGGCGTGACACTGAGCCAGGCACAGGGCCGTTCGATCCTGCTGGCCAACGGGACGCCCCGCTTTGCCAACACGCCGGCAGCGCTGATCGCGCGCGCCCAGGCAGCCCCCACACGCTTCTATGGGGAGTTCCCGACCTTCTCGATTGCCAGCATTGGCGGCCTGATCGGCTATGATCCCTATGGCTTCGGCTTTGCCGGCGGGCCCGGCGACTTCTCGACCCGGCCGGACCTTGACGGCAACGGCACGTTCGACTGTCTGCAGAGCGTCGGTGGCCGGGGGTCGGGCGGCGGGTTCCCGGTCGGGTGCTGGGTTGCCGACCCGGTTACCGGCGCGATCCGGCCGTTCCGCGACGGTCTGATCGGTGCCTTCACCGAGCATTTCGGTGGAGACGGAAGCCCGCAGACCTTCAGCAACCAGACCTTGCTGCCCGAAGAGACGGCTCTCAACCTCAATATCCTGCTGAACTATGAGGTTTCGCCGCGGTTCAAGCCCTATGCCGACCTGAAGTACGCGTTCAACCGCGGGGTGACCTACAACCCCTACAACACCTTCGACGACTCGATCCCGATCGCCCTGGACAACCCCTATATTCCCGCGTCGATCCGGAACATCGTCAATGCCGAGATCGCGGCGGGCAACGGTGATGCGTCTTCGCTGGTCACGATCGGCCGGGACAACATCGACCTGTTCGACCCCCAGGCCACGAATGAACGCGAGACCCTTCGCGGTGTGGTCGGATTTGGCGGCGCCTTCGACAATGGCTGGACCTATGACGTCTCGCTGAACTACGGCCAGACGACCCAGGAAACCCGCAGCTTTTCCAGGCTGGAAGACCGCTATTTCGCCGCCATCGATGCCGTTCGGGCCCCGAATGGCGACATCGTGTGCCGCTCCACACTGAACCCGGCGGCATTCCCCCGCTATTCCTATCTGACCGATACGGCGAACTTCGGGCCCGGGGCCACGATCCAGCAGTTCGGCGGCTTCACCACCTTCACGCCGGGGGCAGGTTCGCCCTGTCGCCCGATCAATCTGTTCGGTGTCGGCCAGTCCAGTGCGGAAGGGCTGGAGTTCCTCCGCTATGAATCCGTGGACACGGCATCCATCGACCAGACGGTCGTCGCGGCGACGCTGGTCGGCGATACCGCTCAGTGGTTCAGCCTGCCGGGCGGCCCGATCGGCTTTGCGACCGGCGCCGAATACCGCGAGGAGAACTCGGAGTTCACGCCAGACCTTTACGACCAGCTGGGTTACACCTTCCAGTATCAGTCCAGCGCGATCACCAAGGGCGGCTTCGACGTTTCCGAAGCCTTCCTCGAACTGAATTTCCCGATCCTTGCAGATGTCGCGTTCGCCGAGGTTCTGAGCCTCAGCCTTGCGGGTCGCATCGGCGAGTATTCGACGATCGGGGAAACCTCGACCTGGAAAGCGGACGCGATCTGGGCACCGGTGGACGACATCCGTTTCCGCGGCGGCTATTCCGTTGCCATCCGGGCGCCGAACATCGCCGAACTGTTCTCGCCGCTCAGTTCCGCCGTGTTCAGGCCTGTCGATCCCTGTGATCAGGTCAACGTCAACGCAGGTCCGAACCCCGCCAACCGTCTCGCAAACTGCCGCGCAGATCTGGGGATCACCGGGGTCTACAACTTCTCGGATCCCCTGACGGCGCGCTTCTCGGGTCAGACCGGCGGCAACCCCAATCTCCAGGAAGAAGAGGCCGTCTCGATCACCTATGGCGTCGTGCTGAAGCCGCGCTTCCTCGAAGGCTTCTCGGCCACCGTCGACTACTGGTCGATCGAGATCGAAAATGCCATCGCGGCTGTGGCTGCCCAGGACATCGTGAACTCCTGCTACGACGCGCCGGACCTGAACAACCAGTACTGCGATCTGTTCACGCGCAACCGGACAGCCACGTCGCCGACCTTCCTCGGCTTCAACTACCTGCTCCAGACCCAGCTGAATTTCTCGCGGCTGGAAGCCTCTGGCATTGATTTCGACATCAATTATGCGGTGGACCTGGCCGACTTGGGCAAGGAGGCCTGGGGTTCTGTCTATGCCAGCGTCAGCGGCACCTATCTGGAGGACCGGAACAACTATCCCTTCGTCACGGACCCCAACCTGGCCAACCCGGTCAAGCTGGAGCAGAGCTTCCCCGAGTGGGCGCTCAACGCCTCGCTGCAGTGGGAAATCGAGGACTTCACGGTCTCGTGGTTCTCGAACTACCAGTCCAAGCAGACCCTGGCCTCGACCCCGATCGAGGATGTCGAGACGTTCGATCCGGGCTTCCTAGACGAGTTCTGGAGCCACAATGCTTCGGTGCGCTGGGCTTTCAAGGACGGATACTCGGCGACCTTCGGTGTCAACAATCTCACGGACGAGCAGCCGTATTTCGGGAACGTTGCCACGCCGGTCTCTCCCGTCGGCCGGTTCTTCTTCCTTCGCGTGACTGCGAGCTACTGAGATCACCGACCCTAGAACGTGTGAAGGGGCGGTCCGGCGACGGGCCGCCCTTTTCAATGCGCGCTTCCTGCCGGGCCTCGCGATCCTTGCGCCCGCGTCAACGTCTCTCTAAACGGACCGCTTAACCGACAACCCGAACTGAACCGGCCCGCGTCCCGCGTCGCCGACCGTTCGCGCGAGAGAGACGACCCTGTACGACGACGCCATCAGCCACGAAGAGCGGGACGCCATGGTGCGCGCGTCCTTGATGGCCCATGGCGATTCGGGCGTCACGCCGCGGCACACCCTGTTCTACTTCCACGGCGACGGGGACCACGACGACCTGAACGAGGTCGCCCGGCGCGCGGGGTTCGTGACGTCCGGTCAGGACGACGCGACGGTTCTCGAAACGACCATTCCGGTAGACGAGGCATCCTTCGCGCCCGTGTCCGCCATGATGCAATCCTGGGCCGCGGCCTTCCAGCTGGACTATGACGGCTGGGAGTGCGCGGTCGTGACGAATTAGGTCTCCCCATGCCCAAACGCACAGATCTGAAGTCCATCCTGATCATCGGTGCAGGACCGATCGTCATCGGCCAGGCCTGCGAGTTCGACTATTCCGGCGTGCAGGCCTGCAAGGCGCTGAAGGCCGAGGGCTACCGGGTCATCCTGGTCAACTCCAACCCTGCCACGATCATGACCGATCCCGAACTGGCGGACGCGACCTATATCGAGCCGATCACGCCCGAGATGGTCGAGAAGATCATCGAGAAGGAACGCCCTGACGCCCTGCTGCCCACCATGGGCGGCCAGACGGCGCTGAACACGGCCCTGGCGCTGGATGCCTCGGGCGTGCTGGCGAGATACGGAGTCGAGATGATCGGGGCCCGCGCCGAGGTCATCGACAAGGCCGAGGACCGCCAGAAATTCCGCGACGCCATGGACAAGATCGGGCTGGAAAGCCCGCGCTCCAAGGCCATCCACCACATCGACGAGGCCGATGAAGCCCTGGCCTTCGTGGGCCTGCCCGCGATCGTTCGGCCGTCCTTCACCCTGGCCGGGACCGGCGGCGGCATCGCCTACAATGTCGAGGAATACCGCGAGATCGTCGAGCGTGGCCTGGACCTGTCGCCCACGACCGAGGTGCTGATCGAGGAAAGCGTCCTGGGCTGGAAGGAGTACGAGATGGAGGTGGTCCGCGACAAGGCGGACAACTGCATCATCATCTGCTCCATCGAGAACATCGATCCGATGGGCGTGCACACCGGCGATTCGATCACGGTCGCTCCGGCCCTGACCCTGACGGACAAGGAATACCAGCGGATGCGGTCGGCCTCGATCGCGGTGCTGCGCGAGATCGGCGTCGAGACCGGGGGATCAAACGTCCAGTTCGCCCTCAATCCCGCCGACGGCCGGATGCTGGTTATCGAGATGAACCCGCGGGTGTCGCGGTCCTCGGCCCTGGCGTCCAAGGCCACCGGCTTCCCGATCGCCAAGGTCGCGGCGCGTCTGGCGGTCGGCTACACCCTGGATGAGCTGACCAACGACATCACCATGGTCACGCCGGCCTCGTTCGAGCCGTCGATCGACTATGTCGTCACCAAGATCCCCCGCTTCGCCTTCGAGAAATACCCCGGGGCCGAGCCGTCGCTGACGACCGCCATGAAGTCCGTGGGCGAGGTCATGGCCATCGGCCGGACCTTCCAGGAATCGATGCAGAAGGCCCTGCGCGGGCTGGAGACCGGCCTGACCGGCTTCGACGAGATCGAGATCGAGGGCACGGCCGGTGCCGAGGACGAAGCCTCGGCCCGCGCCGCCGTCGTCCGGGCGCTGGGCATGCCGACGCCGGACCGCATCCGCGTCATCGCCCAGGCCTTCCGCCACGGCCTGTCGGTCGAGGAGGTCAATGCCGCCTGTTCCTACGAGCCCTGGTTCCTGCGCCAGATCGCCGACATCGTGCGCGAAGAGGGGCACATCCGGGTGCGGGGATTGCCGGGCGTCGAGGGGGCAGCCGAGGGCGCGACGGCGTTCCGGCGTCTGAAGGCCAAGGGCTTCTCGGATGCACGCCTCGCCCACCTGACCGGCAAGACCGAAACCGAGGTCCGCACCCAGCGCCGCGCGCTGAACGTCCGGCCCGTGTTCAAGCGGATCGACACCTGCGCGGCCGAGTTCGCCTCGGCCACCGCCTATATGTATTCGACCTACGAGACCGGGGCCCTGGGCCAGATCCCGGAGTGCGAGTCCGAACCGAGTGACCGCAAGAAGGCCATCATCCTGGGCGGCGGTCCCAACCGGATCGGGCAGGGGATCGAGTTCGACTATTGCTGCTGCCACGCGGCCTTTGCCTTTGCCGACATCGGCGTCGAAAGCATCATGGTCAACTGCAACCCCGAGACGGTGTCGACCGACTATGACACCTCGGACCGGCTGTATTTCGAGCCGCTGACGGCCGAGGACGTACTCGAGCTGATCGACGTCGAACGCTCGAAGGGCGAGCTGATCGGCTGCGTCGTGCAGTTCGGCGGCCAGACGCCGCTGAAGCTGGCCCATGCCCTGCATGCCGACGGGATTCCGATCCTCGGCACCTCGCTGGACTCCATCGACCTGGCCGAGGATCGCGAGCGGTTCCAGGTGATGCTGAACGACATCGGCCTGATGCAGCCGCCCAATGGCCTGGCCCGTTCGGCCCAGGAAGCGGCGGACAAGGCGGACGAGGTCGGTTACCCGGTCGTGCTGCGCCCCTCCTATGTGCTGGGCGGACGCGGCATGATGATCGTCCACGATCGCGAACAGCTGGACCGTTATGTCGGTGAGGCGATGCGGGTATCGGGCAACGATCCCGTGCTGATCGACCACTATCTGAACCGCGCCACCGAGGTAGACGTCGATGCCCTGTGCGACGACGAGACGGTCTTCGTGGCTGGCGTGCTGGAGCATATCGAGGAGGCCGGGGTGCATTCCGGCGACAGCGCCTGTTCGATGCCGCCCTTCTCGCTGTCGGCCGACATCGTCGCAGAGCTGAAGCGGCAGACCGAGGCCATGGCCCGGGCGCTCAAGGTTCGGGGCCTGATGAACGTGCAGTTCGCGATCGAGGAGCCGCACTCGGCCGAACCCCGGATCTTCGTGCTGGAGGTCAATCCGCGCGCCAGCCGCACCGTGCCCTTCGTGGCCAAGACCATCGGCCAGCCGGTCGCGGCGATCGCGGCCAAGGTCATGGCCGGGGTGCCACTGGCCAGCTTCGGCCTGGCGGACCGCCCCTACGACCATATCGCGGTCAAGGAAGCCGTCTTCCCGTTCGCCCGCTTTGCCGGGGTGGACACCATCCTGGGGCCCGAAATGCGCTCGACGGGCGAGGTCATGGGTCTGGACTGGAAACGGGACAACGAAGCCGACATGGCACCGGCCTTTGCGCGCGCCTTTGCCAAGTCCCAGATCGGCGGCGGGACCCTCCTGCCGACGGCTGGCTGTGCCTTCGTCTCGGTCAAGGATGCCGACAAGCCCTTCATCGTCGAGGCTGTCAGCCTGTTGCTGAAACAGGGTTTCGAGGTCATCGCGACCGGCGGGACCCACGCCTGGCTGGTTCAGCAGGGCCTGCCCGTCGGTTATGTGAAGAAGGTGCTGGAGGGGCGTCCCAACATCGTCGACGCCATGAAGAACGGAGACGTCCAGCTGGTCTTCAACACGACTGAAGGCAAGCAGTCGCTGCAGGACAGCTTCAGCCTGCGCCGCACGGCCCTGATGATGAAGATCCCCTATTACACGACGTCCGCCGGGGCGCTCGCGGCGTCCCAGGCGATCGGGGCGATCCAGGCCGATGCGCTGGAGGTTCGTCCGCTGCAGGGCTACGCCTGATCGACGAGGACTGTTTTCGCTGGCATCGTCGCGGCCGTCGGGCGGCAGTCAGCGGGTGCCGGGTTAAGCGTGTGCAGCCGACAGGGGGAGCGTTGCAGTCGTCATGAGTGAAACCCCGAAGGGGCTGCGGGCCCGCCTGCATTGCGCTCTGGACGTTGGCCGGACCGGAAAGCTTTCGGCGCTGAATATGGCCCTGATCGTTGCCATCCTGCTGTCCGTCCTGGTCGCGGTGCTGGACACCGAAGCCACGATCGCCCGGCCCATGGCCACGCTGTTCACCGGGCTGGACATCCTGTTCCTGGTGCTGTTCGGGGTGGAGTATCTCGCCAGGCTGTGGACGGCACCGGAAACCCCCCGATACGCCCATCCGGTGTGGGGCCGGTTGCGGTGGATGGTCTCGCCGGCGGCCATCATCGACCTGCTGGCCCTGGCCCCCGCGTTGATCTTTGCCGGGGCGACGCCGGCCTATCTGTTCCGTCTGTTCCGACTTCTTCGCATCCTGCGGCTGGCCAAGCTGGGGCGGTTCAGTCGGGCGTGGACGCTGATGGCCGAGGCGGTGGCATCGCGCCGCGCGGAACTGCTGCTGACGCTGGGAGCGGCCTGCATGGTCATGCTGGTGTCGGCCTGTCTGCTCTATCTGATCGAGGGCGAATCCCAGCCGGACAAGTTCGGCAGTATTCCCCGTTCCCTGTGGTGGGCGGTCATCACCATGACCACGATCGGCTACGGCGATGTGTTTCCGGTCACGCCTCTGGGCAAGCTGGTGGCGGCCCTGACGGCCGTGGCCGGGATCGGTCTGATCGCCGCTCCGACCGGCATCCTGGCTGCGGCCTTCAGTGATGCGGCGCAGCGACATCGCGAAGCCATCGAAGCGGAATGCGCGCAGGCCGAACTGGCCAGTCTTCCTCCACCGCCGGAGGCGTGACCGCCCGATTTGCTGATCGCGCCGTCTATCGCCTCGCGGTCCTTCTCGCCAACGCTTGGCAAGGAAATCGCACCTAGCGCGTGCTGTTCTGGAAGCAGCCTGCCGCGAACTTTGCTCCCTTGAACGAGAAGTCGCGGGCCGAGCCACCCGCGAGCGCGAGCGGACGGATGTCGGCGTCATCGAATCTTGCATGCCACAGCAGCGCGCCGTCGAACGATGCCCCTCGAAGGTCGGCCGATGAGAAATTGGCATCCCGCAGATCGGCACGGTCGAAACAGGCCCCCTGCAGCTGGGCGCTGGAGAAATCGACGCCGATGGCACAACACCCTTTGGCGGAAAGGGCAGTCAGGGCCCGTTTGGCAAACAGGGCGTTCAGCGGGCGGAGATCTTCGCCGTCGAGGGTGGCAGGCTGACCGACCTTGCCATTCGTCTCGACCCACCGCGTGTTGTCGTTGACGAGGCTTTCCAGAAACGGAACCCGGTCGAGGGCTGCCTGCGAAGGGTCGAGAACGCATTTGTCAAAGGCAGACGGATCGATCTTCAGCCGATCGAACCGGGCACTGGTGAGGACGGCCCCCGCGAACTGGGCACCGGTCAGATCGGCCCCGCTCAGATCGGCACCGTGGAGAATGGCGCCACTGAAATTGGCCCATTTCAGCTTGGCGCTGTTCAGTTTCACACCCTTCATCGAGCAGTTCGTGAGATCGACCGAGAACCGCATTTCCTCGCCATCCGCACCATCGCCCTGCAGCCAAAGGTGATAGCCGCCGTCGATGTCCGCGCGGGCCAGCATGGCCTGGCGCATGTCGGCAGCGTCGAGCTTGGCCCCGGCCAGGTTCGCGCCCCGCAGGCTTGCACCGCGAAAATCCGCCTGCCGGAAGTCTGCATGCCGGGCATCCGTCCCGCGCAGATTGGCGCAATAGAAGGACGCCCGCTCGAAGCCGGCCTTCAACAGGCTGGCGCGCTCGAGGTTGGCCCCGGTGAAGTCGGCCTCGGCCAGTTGGCGGCCTCTGAAATCAAGTAGCGGAGCCTGGAGATATTTGACCAGGGCACGCCGGCCACCAGGCTGGCCGCGAATGTAGCGGCCGTGCGCGTCGAGGTAGCGATCCAGGATCGCCTGGCTGAACGGTGGCAGTTCCGTTCGGGCGCGTTCGGAAGCAAGGGCGACAGACGGCACGGTGATAGATCCGGATCAGGCACATCCATGCCTTTGGGTCAGGATGAATGGTCAAGCTTAAAAAAGCGTGGGGAGGTGCCTGTTTTCGGGTGGCAATAGACCGCCGTCCACGCTGATGGCGTGACGTTCAGAGCCCTCTGCTCCGGCACACCCGCCCCCGACTGCGTGCCTCGGTCCAGGGCCGCAAGGCTCAGTCGCCCTTGCGTCCGGCGGGGCAGACGCGGCGCGATCCGGTCTGGCGGAAGGGCGACAGTCGAAGGCGCGATTCATGGGTGTCGGGGCCGGGATGCCCTTCGGGATAGAGGCCGCGATAGTAGAGTTTCTGCCATTGGTCGGCGGGGGCCTTGGGCTTGGCCGTGCGGACCCATTCCTGGAAGTCGCGGCGGGCGATGCTCCAGGCGTCGTAGGACTTCAGCAGCTCCGGTTGGTCTTCCATGGGGCGCAGTTCGGGCTTGAGTCGCTCCAGCACGCCGCGTGGGGTGGGGAAGAAGAAGCAGAACGCCTCGTTTTCCTCGAACCGGATCCAGGTGTCGGGCCGCGTGAAACGCCAGTTCATTGTGAAGCTGTAGGGCGACCAGTCGGTCTCGATGACGCCCGACATCGGGGCGATCGCATCCTTCATGGCATTGGGCGGACCCCCGACCCACAGGTTCCAGCCCTCCGACGTCCGCATGATCCCGTCGACATGGAAGGTCAGGGTACCGCCGCCGAAGAAGGAGACCGGAGCCTTCTTGGGATCGGCCCCGGCATCCAGCACGATCTCGACCGACTTGACGTCCGTCCCGCCGTGCCAGCGGGCGGAAAAACCACAGGGGCTCAGCACCTCCCAGCCGTGGGTATTGGCGATGGCGAGCGGCAGGCAGCGATAGGCGAACTTTTCCTGGGTGGCGTTCATCCAGTCGCGCTTCGGCTCGGCCGGGGCGATCCGGGGCGTCCAGCCCTCGCGGACATAGCAGACCAGTTCGGTCTCGGCGGACCGGCCCGGTGCTGCCGTCCGGCGCACGGGCGCCGATCCCTTGAGCTGCTTCTTCACGTCCGTTCCCCCGCGATGCACCTGTTATCGGTTATGGCAGGTCGCGGGCAGGGCGGGAATGCGGACGGGGCCCCTCCCCCGCTTCGCGGTCCCCCTCCCCCTCGCTGCGCGACGGGGAGGACAGGCGTTTTCCTCCCCATTCGGAGAATGGGGAGGGGGACCGCGAAGCGGTGGAGGGGCGGCTTAAATCCCCGCTGCCGCGTCCGGGTCCGCGGTGGCGTCGCGGCCTTCGACGATGCGGGCGGCGGCGAGGTCGGCGGTGACGTTGCCGACCGTGCGGAAGATGTCGGGCACGACCTCGACCGCCAGCAGCAGGGGCAGGACCTGGATCGGCACGCCCATCGCCAGACAGATCGGTGCGATCGAGGCGAAGAAGGAGATCTGCCCCGGCAGGCCGACCGAGCCGATGCTGATGGCGATCGCAGTCAGGCCTCCGGCGATCATGGTCGGGAGCGTGATCTCGACCCCGAACAGCATGGCGCAATAGACCACGACGGCCAGGTTCGCGACCGGGCTGGTGATCCGGAACACGGCCACGGCCAGTGGCAGGACCAGTCCGGCGGTGGCCGTGGAAACGCCCAGACGCCCCACCGCGCGCTCGACCATGATCGGCAGGCTGGCCAGAGAGGACTGGGTCGAGAAGGCCACGACCTGGGCCGGGGCCACGGCGCGGGCGAAGCGGCGCAGGTCGATCCGGCCAAAGGCGATAGCCACGACATAGATCAGCAGGATCAGGCCCACACAGGCCAGCACCACGAGAGCGATATAGTGCAGCAGCACGCCTGCCGCTCCCAGACCCGCGCGCAGGCCGACCCCCAGCGCCAGGGCGAACACCCCGACCGGAGCGGCCCACAAAACCCACTGGACGATGACGATCATGGCCTGGGCCACGGCCTCGAAGAAGATGGCGACCGGCTGGCGCAGGCGGCCGGGCAGTTTGGTGGTGGCAAAGCCGAAGGCGATAGCGAAGACCACGATCCCCAGGATGGCGTCGTCCGCAGCGGCCTTGATCGGATTGGAGGGGGCGAGGCCGGCAATGAAGGCTCCGAAGCCTGCGCTCTTGGCACCGTCGGCGACGGCGGCGGCGGAACTGGCGGGAGACCCGGCGATCAGGGCCTGGGCCTCGGCCAGATCGATCGGCCACAGGGCATGCAGGCCCAGCGATGCCGCAAACGCATAGGCCGTGGCCGCGACCAGCAGCAGGGCGAAGACCACCAGCGCCCGGATGGCGAGACGCCCGGTCGCCGTGGCATCCGCGATGGAGGCGATGCCGGTGACCAGAAGCGCGAAGACCAGCGGGATGATCGTCATTCTGAGCGCATTGAGCCAGAGCTGGCCCAGGGCATCGATGCCCGCCACGGTCGCCGTGCCACCGGGAATGCCATAGGCCTGGGCCGCAGCCCCCGCCGCCAGCCCGGCCATCAGGGCCAGCAGGACACGGATACTGAGCGACGACATGACGGCGGCAGTGCGGGAGCGGGTACTCATGCCGTGACGCTAGCGGGGCTCGGGCCGATCGAACAGATGAAATGCGCCTGACCCTCTCCCGTCGGGAGAGGGCTTGAGTGCCTGAGAGCCTCAGCGATCAGTCTTGCGCGACACGGGCACGACTTGCCCCTCACCCTTTCGGCTTGGCGCATCGCTCCGCTCTGCGAGCCTCAAGCCCTCTCCCGCCGGGAGAGGGTCGCCGCGATTTCGTCGGCGGCTTTCGCGGAGGCGGCCGCAGACACGTCAGGCAGGTGGATGTCGGCGAGGCAGGCTCGGCCACGCGTCTCGGCGGTCTTGCGATAGGCCGGGTCATAGTGATGGGTGATCAGTTCGGCGACGAGGCCGGGGATGTCGCCGGACGCCGCCAGGGCCCGCCATTCGCTCAGGGTGGTGCGGGCGTGGTGACGAGGCAGGCGCGACACGGCGGTATCGAGCGCCTGAGGGTCAGCGGCGATGTCGGCATAGACGCTGACGATATGGTCGACGCGGGCGGCAGGCGGGACCACGAGATCGATCACCGGCGCGGCAGCCATGGCGGCCCACAGCATGGGCGGGATGGTCCGGGCCCCGATACGCGCGCTTTCGGCCTCGACCACGACCGGGCGGGCGGGGTCGAGGGTCTCCATGGCCGTGAACAGGCGGCTTTCGAACAGTTTCTGTGACGGCTGGCCGCCCGGTATGGCTCCGAACAGCGAGCCGCGGTGCCGGGCCAGGCCCTCGACATCCAGGGTCTGAATGCCGCGCTCGGCCAGAAGGGCCAGCATCGGCGTCTTGCCCGAGCCCGTCGGGCCGTCCAGAAGCACGACCGGTCCGGGCACAGGCTGGTCATAAAGGGCGGCCACGACCGTCCGGCGCCAGGTCTGGTAGCCGCCTTCCAGCACGGTGACGGGCCAGCCCACCTGATCCATGACTGTGCCCATGGCTCCCGACCGCTGGCCCCCGCGCCAGCAATAGACCAGGGGCTGAAACGATCCGTCGCGGTCGCCCAGCGCGGTCTCCAGATGCGTTGCGATGTTGCGCGCTACCATCGCAGCACCATGGCGTCGGGCGAGGAATTTGGACCGCAGCACATATTCGGTGCCCACGGCGATCCGCTGGGCGTCGTCGAGCACCGGCAGGTTGATGGCACCGGGCAGGTGATCGAGGGCGAACTCGGACGGGCTGCGCACATCGATGATGGCGTGAAACCCGGCGCGGGCTGCGGCCGACAGATCGGTCGTGCGCCGGATCATCCGCCCAGGACGCGCAGGCCGACGGGGCCGTCGACGACCCGCCCGATGATCTCTGCCTGATGAAACCCGGCCTCGCGGGCGAGGGTCAGGACCGCATCGGCCTTTTCGGCTGCGACCGAGATCAGCAGGCCCCCCGACGTCTGGGGGTCTGTCAGGATGTCGCGGCGAAAGGCCTCGTAGGCCGTCGGCAGGTCGAGGAATTCGCCATAGCTGTCGAGATTGCGGGTCGAGGCCCCGGTGCGGACCCCGTCGCGGGCGAGAGCCTCGACACCGTCCAGAAGGGGCAGGGCGGTGGTGTCGATCTCGATCGCCAGACCCGAACCGCGCGCCATCTCCAGCGCATGACCGGCAAGACCGAAGCCGGTGACATCGGTCACGGCATGGACGCCCGCCATCCCCGACAGCGCCGCACCGATGCTGTTCAGCTGCGTCGTCGAGGTGATCAGGGCGGCGTAGCCTTTGGGGGACAGGCGTTCCTGCTTCAGGGCCGCGCTGAAGATGCCGACGCCCAGGCCCTTGGTCAGGATCAGGACGTCGCCGGCCCGGGCTCCACGGTTGGTCAGCACCCGGTCCGGATGGACGAGGCCCAGCGCGACCAGGCCATAGATGGGCTCGACGCTGTCAATCGAATGGCCGCCGGCGACCGGTATGCCCGCTGCCGCACAGACCGAGGCCCCGCCTTCGAGGATACGGCCAATGGTCGCGGTCGAAAGCTGGCCGACCGGCATCCCGACCAGCGCGAGGGCCAATATCGGGGTCGCGCCCATCGCATAGACATCCGACAGGGCATTGGTCGCGGCGATCTGTCCGAAATCGAACGGGTCGTCGACCACGGGCATGAAGAAGTCCGTCGTCGCCACCAGGGCCTGATGGTCGTTCAGCCGCCAGACGGCTGCATCGTCCGAGGTCTCGGTTCCGACCATCAGGTTCGCGAACAGCCCGGCCTGCGGCATGCCGGCCAGGATCTGGCGCAGCACCGAAGGCGAAAGCTTGCATCCGCAGCCCCCGCCGTGGGCCAGCGACGTCAGTCTGGGTTCGGACATTGAAGTCGCCTCGCGCCATCGATCCGGCCGGGATCGCGATCCGCCATACGCCCTGACAGGCCGCCGGTTCAACGCATCCCGTGTCGCGCCCTTGACTTCGAGGGTCCTCGCCGCCATTTCGGGCAATCGGATCACGATGCTTAAAGCGTGAGGTATAGGCGGCGGCGGCATGGCCCGGCGCGCCGTTCCTGGCCGCAAATGCGCCCCTCGCCAGGCAGATCCGGGACCCCGCGGCCTGTGCCGCCTCCGCTTCCGGTGATTCGGAGGCGGGAGCGGAGCCTTGGAGCGGGGTCAGCCAGAAGACACGAAATCGAGGTGATGCGACCGTTTCGTAACGAACGAACCGGGTCCGCGTTGTCTTTTTTTGATGCGTTGCAAAATTGTCGAAGGGCCTGCCCGCCCCGCCGACACGGAGACCATACTTGATGAGTTCGCAAGCCGAGACCCAGGACACCGAAGCCCAGTCCGACGGACCGCTTCTCGACCTGACCGATGCCGGGGTCAAAAAGTTCATCAAACAGGCCAAGGCGCGTGGCTATGTGACGATGGAGGAACTGAACAAGGTCCTGCCGTCCGAAGAGGTCACGCCCGACGCGATCGAGGACACGCTGGCGATGCTGTCCGAGATGGGCGTCAATGTCGTCGAGGCCGAGGAAGACGCCGCCGAGACCACCGGCGGAGAGGTTGCTGAGCGAGCAGAAACGCAAATTTCTGATGAAAATGCAAAGCCTACCTACGATCGGACCGATGACCCCGTTCGCATGTATTTGCGGGAGATGGGCTCCGTCGAACTGCTGAGCCGCGAGGGCGAGATTGCCATCGCCAAGCGGATCGAGGCGGGTCGCGATGCGATGATCAGCGGGCTGTGCGAGAGCGCGCTGACGTTCGAGGCCATCATGGTGTGGCGCGACGAGCTGGCGAACAACCGCATCCTGCTGCGCGAGATCATCGATCTGGACGCCACCTATGGCGTGATCAATCCGGCGTCGCTGCCGCACAACCAGCCTCCGGCCGCCGAGCCGGGGCCCGCGCCGTCCTCGCCCGAGGGCCTGGCCGAGAAGCCGGACGCCGAGGACGACGAGGACGAGGATTTCGACGACGGCGGCGGGATGTCGATCTCGGCACTGGAAGCCGAGCTGCGCGACGGGGTCATGGAGATCCTGGACGCCATTGCCGGCGATTTCGACGCCTTCCGCAAGCTGCAGGAAAAGCTGGTCGAGACCCGGCTGCAGGGCGTCGACCTGAGCGCCAAGGACCGCAAGGCCTACGAAACCCTGTCGGCGGGCATCTCCGGCCGTCTGAAGACGGTCAAGCTGAACAACAACCGGATCGAGGCGCTGGTCGAGCAGTTGTATGCGATCAACAAGCGGCTGATCGGTCTGGAAGGCCGTCTGCTGCGTCTGGCCGACAGCTACGGCATCAGCCGCCCCGAGTTCCTCAAGGCCTATTTCAGCAAGGAACTGGACCCGAACTGGTCCGAGAACGTCAAGGCCATGGGCGTGCGCTGGACCAAGTTCAGCGAGAACGAAGCCGGCCAGATCGCCAGCATCCGCAATGACGTCGCCGCCGTAGCCGTCGAGGCGGGCCTGCCGATCGACGACTATCGCCGCATCGTCCAGACCGTCCAGAAGGGCGAGCGCGAGGCCCGTCAGGCCAAGAAGGAAATGGTCGAGGCCAACCTGCGCCTGGTGATCTCCATCGCCAAGAAATACACCAATCGCGGTCTGCAATTCCTTGATCTTATTCAGGAAGGCAACATCGGCCTGATGAAGGCGGTCGACAAGTTCGAGTATCGCCGCGGCTACAAATTCAGCACCTATGCGACCTGGTGGATCCGTCAGGCGATCACTCGCTCGATCGCCGACCAGGCGCGGACCATCCGCATCCCGGTCCACATGATCGAGACGATCAACAAGATCGTCCGGACATCGCGCCAGATGCTGCACGAGATCGGCCGCGAGCCGACGCCCGAGGAACTGGCCGAAAAGCTGGCCATGCCGCTGGAGAAGGTCCGCAAGGTCCTGAAGATCGCCAAGGAGCCCATCAGCCTCGAGACCCCGATCGGCGACGAGGAAGACAGCCACCTGGGCGACTTCATCGAGGACAAGAACGCCATCCTGCCGATCGATGCAGCGATCCAGTCCAACCTGCGCGAGACGACGACCCGCGTGCTGGCCTCGCTGACGCCGCGCGAGGAGCGGGTCCTGCGGATGCGCTTCGGCATCGGCATGAACACCGACCACACCCTGGAAGAAGTCGGCCAGCAGTTCAGCGTGACCCGCGAACGCATCCGTCAGATCGAGGCCAAGGCCCTGCGCAAGCTGAAACACCCCAGCCGATCGCGGAAGCTGCGCAGCTTCCTCGACAGCTAATTGAGACCTTAAAGCTCAGGGATCAGGGCCGCTTCCGGAAGGGGCGGCCTTTTTTCTGGTTTCGTCATTCCGGGCGCAGCGCAGCGGAGACCCGGAACCCAGCGGCGCCGTAGCGCTGCGAAGGCGAAATGTTTCAGCGAGTCCGAGGCGACAGTTTCGCGCCCTCGCGCGCCTCCCCCGGTCCGGATTTCGCCCGGCCGGAGGATGACGAGGAGTCCCCCGGTTCCGCTTCGCGGTCGGAGGATGACGATTGGGCTTGAATGACTACTGCGGTGTCTGTTCGGTCGCGGCAGGGGCAGCAGCGGGGTTGCCAGTGGAGGCGCCGGGGATGCCGCCGCCCTGGGTGGTGACGTCGCCGATGGAGGGCTCGATCGCGCCGGTGGTCTCGTTCTGGCCTTCGGGCATGGTGGCGGGGGTTTCGGGCGCGGCGGACTGCTCCGGGGTCTCGGCATTGTTGCAGGCCGCGAGCGTCAGGGTGGCGCAGGCGAGGGCGGTCAGGGTCAGGGCGGACTTCATCGGTGGCTCCAGGAACAGACGGCGGTTGCCCAAGACAACCGCCGTTCGTCCGAAGTGTTCCCGACGGCCGGATCAGCTCTGGAAGATGGGCTCGAACCCGCCCCACATCATTCGCTTGCCGTCGAAGGGCATGTCCATGTCGGCGAAGCCCGGGTCGTCCTGCATCATGGCAAAGCAGGCATCGGCCGTGGCGCGGTCGGGCCATTTCACCCAGGACAGGACAACCACCTCGCCAGGCTCGAGCTTCACCGCCAGGTCGAAGCCGGTGACCTTGCCCGGGGGAATATCCTCACCCCAGGTCTCGACCTGTTCGAGGGCCCCGTATTTCTGGAACAGGGGCCAGGATTTTTCGGCCGAGGCGATGTAGCGGGCCCGGTCTTCGTTCTTCACGGGGGTCAGGAAGCCGGTGATATAGGCCATCTAATTCTGCTTTCTCTTGATGCGCTGACGCTCGCAACGTCAGCCAGGGACGTTCGACTCGATAGCAGTCTCGGCCAGTTGATCGGCGACTTTGCCCCACCCCTGTTCGAACCCCATGTCGCGATGGGTGGCAGCGGCCTTTTCGTCCCAGTGGCGGGCGCGGGCGGTATAGCGGGTACCGTCACCCTCGGGCTCGAAGGTGTCGATGCGGACGAAATTCATCTCGCCCGGCTGCGGCGTCCAGCCTTCGGTCATGGCCCCGGTCGAGACGATCCGGGTGTGTGGCACGATCTCGAGGAAGACGCCGCGATAGCTGTGTTTCTCGCCCTCGGGCGAGGACATGACCACGTCCGCCCGCCCGCCGGGCCGCAAGTCGAAATCCACCTCCGTCGTCCAGGGGCGCGGGGTGAACCAGTCGGCGGTCCGCTTCGTCCAGGCCGTCCAGACGGCCTCCGGCGGGGCGGCGATGAAGCGGGTGACGGAGAGTTCGCTGGAGGCGGTCATGGCGGTCAGGCGGTCCCTTCGGCTTCGGTGGCACCTGCAGCGGCGGCCGGGTCCATCCACATGATCTCCCAGATGTGGCCATCGGGATCCTCGTAGGAGCGGCCATACATGAAGCCACCATAGTCCTGTTCCGGGGTCGGGTCCGGGATGCCGCCCGCCTGGACCGCCGCTTGGAGCTGCGCCAGGACGGCGTCCTTCGACTCGCAGGACAGGCAGAGCAGGGCGTGGACGCTGGAGCGGTCGCCGATCGGGCGGGCGGTGAAGCTGGCGAATTTCGGATGCGTCAGCAGCATGACGTAGATGGTCTCGGAAATGACCATGCAGGCGGCGGTTTCGTCGCTGAACTGAGGGTTCCGGGTGGCCCCGACGGCCTCGTAGAAGGCCACCGACGTCGCCAGATCGGCGACGGGCAGGTTGATGAAGATCATGCGGCTCATTGGCGTCCTCTCCGTCGTCTCCGTCGTCGTTCTTGCCAGTGAAGCCCTCGATGGTTATCTTTGTCAACGATGAAGTCAGAAAAAGTAACCAAAGCGCGGCGCTGGTATGACGACGCCTGCGGGACGGCCCATGCGCTGGAGCTGATCGGCGAGCGATGGTCGCTGATGATCGTGCGCGAGATGATGTACGGGCCAAGACGGTTCGGCGATATCCGCGCGGCCCTGCCGGGACTGAGCGCCAACATCCTGACCCAGAGGCTGGAGACGCTTGAGCAGCACGGGATCGTCGTGCGGTCGAAACTGCCGCCCCCCGCTGCGGTTCAGGTCTACGGGCTGACCGCCTGGGGGTATGAGGCCGACCAGCTGCTGATGGTCATGGGCAACTGGGCCGCGCGGTCGCCGGGTCATGACCCGACCCTTCCGCTGTCGAATACGTCACTGATGCTGTCGTTCCGCACCATGTTCCAGGCCGATGTTGCAGGCGACACGGCCATGACCGTCGGGTTCCGTCTGGGCGAGGAGACCTTCCAGGTCGTCATCATGGACGGGGTCCTGACCCCCGAACGGACCGGGGTCGGGTCTGCCAACATCGTGTTCACGACCACGCCGGAGGCCATGGCAGGCTTCGTCTACGGCAAGGTACCGCTCGAAGCGATGGAGGCGACGGGGGCCATCAGGATCACCGGAGACCGGTCTGCGGCCCTGGCCTTCCAGACCTTCTTCACTTTGCCACCCCGGGCGGACAGGCCAGCCTAGGCGAGCAGGTCCAGCAGGGTGCCGGTGGTCTCGCTGGCCGAGCGCAGGACCGAGACATTGGCCTTGAGGGCGACCTCGGCCTTGATGCGTTCAACGGCTTCCTCGGCCAGATTGTTCAGCGGCGCGTTCGCGGTGCGGCGGGCGCTGGCATCGAAGCGGGCAGTGGCATCGGCGATGCCGACGGCGGCGATGGACATGGCCGACATGGCGGCGGCTCCTGTGGCGAGAGGGCCAGTCTGGTGCATCAGGCTTAACCCGGGGTGCAGGGATGTGGTGAACGCCGCACCTTGCCAGCTCTGCGGTTCTGGGGGCTAATCCAGCCATGACCCAGACGTCCAGCGAAAGTGGCCGGTTCCAGAGCTTTGCGGCCTTCTACCCCTATTACATCCACGAGCATTCCAACCGGACCTGCCGCCGCATCCATGTGGTGGGGTCGGGGCTGGTCATCGTGGCGGCAGTGCTGGGGGTCCTGGTCAGCGCCTGGTGGTTCCTGGCGATGCCGGTGATCGGCTACGGTTTTGCCTGGGTCGGGCATTTCTTCTTCGAGAAGAACCGGCCGGCGACGTTCAAATATCCGCTGTGGAGCCTGATGGGCGACTGGCGAATGTTCTTCGAGACGGTCACCGGCCAGAGGAAATTCTGACCCTTCATTCGGTAACGCGGGTCAGCCGTGTCTGGTTGCGGAAGGCCCAGGCCGCGTCGTCGGCGCCGACCGGACGAACATCCTTGACCGATGTCAGGGTCAGGCCGTCGAGGGTCTCGGTGACCCGGATGTCTGCGGGCGCATCACCATCGATGCCGACCGTGCGATAAACGACCGTCCAGTGAGTCCCGTCGCGGACATCGTGGACGCTCATGGTCTCGACCAGCGGTTCCACCGGGCGACCGGCACGGAAGGCGGCCGAGGTCACTGTCGCCGCCGCGCGATCGTCCAGACTGACCGTGGTGATCCACACCGGCTTGTCCGGGCCGTCATCGAACAGGGAGCGGCGGATCAGGGTCAGACCGTCCGGCAAGGCCTCGATGGTCGTGGTGACCGGTATCTCGAACAGCCGGTTCGACTGGTAGTCGCGGTATCCCAGCGCGCCCGACCAGCGCCCGACCAGCGACAGGCGCAGGTCCGTGGGAGACGGGGTGTCGGCCTGCGCCTCGACGCGGGCATTCGAAGCGGAGGCGGGGGATGCATGGGCCTGTCCCGTACCGAGGACAGCGAGGACGGCGAGGCAGGTCAGGGCGCGGAAGATCATGGGGGTGTCCGATCAGCGGGAGAGAATGTGGGCGGTGGCGGCGGCCATCTGGGGATCCAGGCCCCGGGCGATGTCCCGTGCCGTCGTGGACACGGCCAGATCGGGCAGGATGGCGGCATCCGGCTGGGGCGTGAGCGGGAAACCGGCGATCAGGGGCAGGTCGACCTCGATCCCCGATGTCGGCAGCCGCAGAAAGGCAAAGGCCCCGCCGTTGATGCCGCGCCGGTTGCCCCCGGTCGTCTGGCCGATCAGGGTCGCGAGACCGTTATCCTTCACGGTGCGGCAGAAGGCGAAAGTGGCCGAGCTGGTGGAGGCGTCACAGATGACGGCAACCGGGCCCGCGAAACGCTGCCCTTCGGCCCGGATGACCGTGTCGCTGGCCCCGTCGCCATCGCGAACGAGGCGGAAGAATCCGGGGCGCTCGTCCGAAGCGACCGCCTGATCGCCCCAGTCGAAGAAGCTGCGATCCCAGGTGTCGAGATGGGGCAACAGGGCCTCCGGGGCCTTGCGATAGCGGACCCACGACGGATCGCGGGGCAGGGCGAGGTCGCGCACAAGCAGTCGCGACAGGATGATGTCGCCGCAGTCCGCGCCGCCCTCGTTGCCACGCAGATCGACGATCAGGCCGCGGCTCTGGCTGGACGCCAGAGCGTCCATGACGCCCGCCAGCCAGGCCTTCCAGTCGAAGGTGGAGTTGTAGAGGCCCCAGGTCGGCATGGTGAGGCGCGCAATGCCATCGTCGCCCGTGGCCAGGGTCCAGGGATTGGCATCCGGTGCGGTGCTGGCCGATGCAGGCAGGCCGGCCTGGCGCTGGGTCAGGGTGAACAGCGGCGCGGCGACGACGGTGCCGTCGGCCAGGGTGAAGCGGGCGCTGTCGCGGACAGGCAGGACAAGCGGCAGGTGGATGTCGAAGGTTTCGTATCGATCCTCGCCCCTGACCTCCATGAGGCTGATCCGCTTGCCGATACTGGTGCCATCCGCACGGGCCAGCGGGATCAGTCGCGCCAGCAACTCGGAGGTCGGCACGCCATCGATGGCGGTGATGATCGTGCCCGGAGCGAACCGGCCCTGACCCTCGTCGTCATGGGTCACGACCATGGCGCTGTCGATCCAGCGAAACCGGAAGGGCACTAGCGCGCGATCGGGATACAGCCGGTCCCGCACCACGGCACGGGCATTGTAGGGGTTGGGATAGGTGTGACCGCACTGGACCGATGCGGTGACCCGGCTGAGGGCCAGGAAGCGCTGGCGGAAGGTCGCCGGCGCGGTCCAGGCGAGGGCCAGGTCATCGAGCCGGGCCGTGATCTGGTCCGGCGTGCTGTAGCGATACAGGCCCGGGTGCAGGGTCTGCCAGGCCGACCGCAGGATCGCGACATCGTCGCTCCAGTCATCGGACACGAGGTTGTCGTCGGTCCGCGCGAGGGCTGACCCGGGGATCGCGGCACTCGCGACGAACGCTGCGGAAAGCTGGCACAGCTGACGGCGGTGTAACAGGGTCAAACGGGACGCTCCTCTGGATCAAGGTCCCGACGTTGCAGGGGATCACGCGTCGGCGCGCCTCAGATTCGGGGCTGCGTGTTCAAATTCATGATCTGAGACGCGGGACCGGGCCTCCTGCCTGTAGCGCGACGGTGCCGTGCCGTAGCGCGCGAGGAAGGCCCGGTTGAAACTGGCCTTGGAGGCAAATCCCATTTCGAAGGCCAGATCCAGGAGGTCTGCCGACGGCCGGGCGGTCAGGGCCTGGGCCACCGCCTCGGCTCTCAGCCCATTCACGAAGACAGAGAAATTGACGCCGAGGCCCGTGTTGATCGCCCGGGACAGTCGGCCGGTATTGGTGCCCAGATATCGCGCGAGGCGGGGCAGGCTCAGCTCCGGCTCGCGCCACCACCCGGCTTCGCGCGTCCGCCCCGCATAGTCGGCGGCGATGGCAGGCCAGTCCGGTTCCGCCGCGGCCGATCCACGGGCGTCCTCGGGGTCCGAAAAACGGACTGTGACAGGACCCCGCCGGAATCGCAGCCCGGCGTGACGCCATCCCTCGACCCCCAGCAAGACGCCGATCACACCGACCGCCATGTGGAGGCCGAAGAACTCGAAATAGTCGAAGCCAGACAGCGCGTGCCATCCCTGCCAACCCGCCCAGAAGACCGTGGTGACGAGCATCGCGGCAAGGATGCGGCCAAGCCAGCGTGCGGCGTATCGCTCATCATCGCTCCGCTCATCCGCCAGGCCAGCTCGGAAGCGCCGCAGCAGCCTGAGGGCGGCGGCGGAGTAGGCGACGAGGCCCAGCAAGACTCCGATCGAGAAGACGGGAGAGACCCAGGGTCCATCGACCACGTCTGCCCAGGCCATCTTGGTGTCGAACGGCAGCAGAAAGGCGATCGCCATGTAGCCGAGCTGGGCAAATCCCGGGGCCAGATGCCATCGCCATCGGGCCGGCAGGCGCCCTTCGATCAGGGCATAGGTATAGCCGTACAGCAGCGGGGCGAGGAAAAGCGGGAGCGCGAAGGGCGCAAAGGTCAGGCCCTTCCAGGCGTCATAGGCTCCGGCAAAGCCGATCGTATAGGGCGTCACAACCCCCGTCGCCACGAGGAGAAATGCCGCGAGCAGGCGGTTTGCGGTTCGATTGACGTCCTGGGTCGACAAAGCGACGGCGAAGGCCAGCATCTGCACGCTGAGCGTCAGCAGAAGCGCTGTTCGCCAGCCAAAGGTCAGTCCGAAATCCCCCATCGGGGAGACGCTAGCGCCTTAACGGCGCGGCGACAAAAGCGTCAGTTGGACGCGTTCTGCCAGGACGGCGGGCAGCCGTCGAAGCGGCCGGCGTCGGCGATGCTCAGCGTGCGCATGTTGAGGCGCATGGCGGGCTGCATCGAGCCGCGGCCGTGGCCGGTGTAGAGGTCGATCTTGTTGCCCTTGATCGCGCCGCCGGTATCGGAGGCGTACCAGTAGCCATCATGCGTCGAGCCATCGGCCATGCGCAGGCCGACCGTCTCGCGGATGAACAGGCGGGTGCGCCGAGGGATGACACGGGGATCGGTGGCCACCGTGCGCATGGGCACAGGACGGCATCCGAGCGAATCGTTGCCGGTCGCGCCGCCACCACCTGCATGATACAGCCGGGCCGAGGCGCGCCAGGCCGGGTCGCCGTTCATCAGGGCAGAGCGCTCGGCATCCAGTTCCACGGTTTCGGCATCGGTGCCGCTGGAACCATTCGCTGCGACGGTAGTTTCGGAAGCAGCCCGCTCTATCGCGACGACTGTTTCGTAGGCGACCGGTTCACCCATGGCCGGATAGGCAAGGGCGATGATTGCGGCGAAGGCAGCGGCTGCGATGCGCATGTGTGTGCTCGTGGCGACACTGGCCACGAACGCTGCCAGCACCCTGCGTGTCGTTGAACATTGTGGCGAAAAGGTGTCATGCCGCGTCTTGTCCCCAGACGGGACAGTTTCGTCATCATTCGAAACAGTTACATTGGTAAATGACGTGGCAACGCTGGTACGAGCGAAAGCTGTATTCACAGTCGTCGATTACGTTTCTTGGGTCTGATGCTGAGAGCGCTATACGATATTCGTACACATGTTGTCTTGGCGCCGAAGAAAAGGGTGGCGGATCCTCAAGCCATAAAAGGTAATACGTCCGGCCCAATGGTGGTCCATCTCTGCAGCGCGTTCAAGACAAACGGAAAAATCGGGACGCAAGGCAGGGTCCCTCCCGTCGGGAGAGGGCTTGAGGCTCGCAGCGCGCAGCGATGCGCCAGCCGAAAGGGTGAGGGGCTCACTTATGGCCAGGTGCCCCTAACCCTTTCCCGCAAGACTGATCGCTGTCGCTCTCAGGCGCTCAAGCCCTCTCCCGCAGGGAGAGGGCTGGTGATTCGGATGTTGAAATGCCGCTCGACGCCGCGGCCACATGGATTTAACCGGGCGGGCAGTCTCCGGTTTCCTGAAGGTTCAGTGCCATGAAGCGTCTTGTTGTTGCCGTCGTCGCCCTGGCCGCCGTGGCCGGGTCCAGTGGCCAGGTCACCGCCTGGGGAAATACCGGGCACCGGATGATCGGGGTGGCAGCCGTTCGGGCGCTGCCTGACGACCTGCCGGCCTTCCTTCGCACGCCGGCGGCTGCGGCCGAGGTCGGTGAGCTGTCGCGAGAGCCGGACCGCTGGAAGGGTGCCGGCCAGCCGCACGATCGCGAGCGCGACACGGCCCACTTCGTCGACATGCTGGACGATGGCTCGGTCATGGTCCCGGGCGGACCCAAGATCGATGCCCTGCCCGAGCTGAAATGGCAGTTCGACGCGGCTCTGCTGGCAGCAGGGTCGAACGTCAATGCGGCGGGCTATCTGCCCTATGCCATCATGGACGGCTACCAGCAGCTGGTGCGGGACTTTGCCTACTGGCGGGTGCTGAATGCGGCCGCGGGGCGCGAGACCGATCCGGGCAGGCGGGCCTGGTATGCCGAGGACCTGGCGCGGCGCGAGGCCCTGCTGCTTAGGGACCTGGGTGTGCTGAGCCACTATGTCGGTGACGCCGCGCAGCCGCACCACACCACGATCCACTACAACGGCTGGGACCGCGACACCCCCAATCCCGAGGGGTTCACCACCTCTCGCCAGACCCACGCCATGTTCGAGGGGGCCTTCGTTTCGAGGACCGTCCGGATGGATGGCGTCGTGGCGGCGATGCCCGGACCGTCGCTGGACGGGTTCGATCTTCGCGTCCGCACCGCGACCTATCTGAAGGCGACCCTGGCGACGGTGACGCCCTTCTATGCGCTGGAGAAGGCGGGCGGCTTTTCGGAGAGCGATCCCCGCGGCGCGGCCTTCGCGACGCAAAGGATCGCAGCCGGGGCAGCGGAACTGCGGGACCTGACGACCCTGGCGTGGCGGGCTTCCAAGGACGTCTCGATCGGCTGGCCCGCCGTGAAGGTGGCCGAGGTCGAGGCCGGCACGGCCGATCCCTGGGTGGCGATGGTCGGAGAAGACTGAGCCGGTTGGCCCTTCCCCCGGTCGGGAGAAGGGCCGGACGGGCTCTAGCGGCCGATGTCGTAGACGCCGGTGATGTCGATCCGGACGACCATCTCGCCGGCGCTGACCGGTGTGGAGGCATCCGACGCCATGGCCTCGGCACGCATTGCATACATCGGCATCGGCGGCTGAGGCGCATAGCCACCACCTTCGCTCAGCGACCGGATCGAGCCCAGCGGAGTGCCCAGCGCCTGGGCATAGAGCTGTGCCTTCGACTGCAGGGCCTGGACGGCGAGCACGCGCGCCCGGTCCTCCGCGGCCTTGGGATCAACCAGACCAAAGGCGATGCCGTCGATCTGGTTGACGCCGGCGGCGACCACGGCGTCGGCCGTGGTACCGACCTTCGCGAGATCCAGGATGCGGACGGTCACGCGGTTGCTGGCCTGATAGCCGCGCAGTCGCGGCGGCTCGTTCTGCACATAGTCGTACTGGGCCGACAGGTTCAGGCCCGAGGTCTGGACGTCGCGCTCGGCGATACCTGCACGGCGCACGGCGGCGACGACCTCGGTCATGCGGGTGGCGTTCAGGGCCATGGCCTCGCGGGCGGTGGCGGCTTCGGTCACGACGCCGAAGGTGATGGTGGCCATGTCGGGGCTGACCCGGACCTCGCCCGAGGCGCTGAGGTTCAGGGCGGGCAGGGGGGCCATGGCGTGCATCGGCATGGGGGCCGGGGCGGGCGCGGTCTGGGCCAGCGCAGCGGGCGCCGACAGGGCCATCAGGGCCGAGCCAAGCATCACGGCGGGAAGGGTTCGGGTCATTGTCGTGTCTCCATCAGGCGATCCGGTCCGGTCTATGCCGCCGGACCCATGGCGACACCGTGACGGTTGTCGGCTGAATGCCGTGCCATGCGGGATGACAGGTTCCGTTCATCGGGATGACATCGCCGACAGGTGGACGGGCACCAGCCCCTTTCCCGTGCGCGCACGGCCTGCTAGGCCGTCGCCTCTTCCCCACCGGGGGCCCGTAGCTCAATGGTTAGAGCCGACCGCTCATAACGGTCTGGTTGGGGGTTCGAGTCCCTCCGGGCCTACGGTGCGGCAGGAGACAGGGCAGGGGACAGGCTCCGTCGGTGACAGCCGGGACCCTGGATCTCAGACCGGCACCCTGCAGATCATTACAAGCGGAGAGGGCTTCAGGCCCGGGGATCGAAGCGGCTGTCTCCGAGACATAGCCTGGAACATGAGCGTTCTGGCTGTCTCAGGTGCCATGGCGCTCGCCCTGCAAGGATGAGCTACCCCAGAGTGTGCAGCGGGCCTGTCGATCTACCCTGGAGAGAAAAATACTTGACGCCATCTCAGGTTCAATTAGTTCAGTCCTACACGCATAGATTTTCCATGAATGTCTGTCGAGGGGCATAATGACATCCACCATGAGCCGTCGTTTCCGCGTCAATGCGGGGATTATCCTTGTCGCGCTCTGCGTGGGGCTGGGTCTGGCCACGACCGCTTCCGCCCAGACCATTTCGCAGACCGTCGGGACAGATACCTTCAACCCCGTGTTCGGAGGTCAGTCGTTCACGGCGACCCTGACAGGCACGGTCACGCAGATTGCAGTCAGGCCGACCTCCGATGTGGCGACGACCCTCAGCGTCTACGACGGCACGGGCACGGGGGCTGCGGGTGGGGCGGGGGTCCCTGTCTCTTCCCAGGCGGTCAACCTCGTCACGACCCTTTCGCCCGATTTCCAGATCATCACCCTGGACACTCCGCTTCCGGTGACGGCTGGACAGACCTACAGTTTCGCAGTGAACACGGGGAGTCTGGCGGCGAGCCAGGCCGCAGATCCCTACCCGGATGGCGTGCTGTTCTCCAACGGTACGACAACCATCCCTGCGGCCGATGCGGTCTTCCAGATCTATGAAGTGGTCACGCCCACCGCCGTCCCAACCCTTTCGGAGTGGGCCATGATCCTGTTCGGTCTCGTGCTGGCCGGCAGCGCGGCGCTCCTTATCCGGCGGCGACAGGTCGTGGCCTGAGGTTCGGGCTTCGCCTGACCCGATCGTTGTCTTTCTCGCGCTTGGCGAGGGCGGTGTCGGTGTCTGAATCCTTACAGCCGTTTGTACAGCGGTCCCTGTTCGACCGGGTGGCACCTTGCGGCGCAGGTCAGGCGATGTTCCAGGCCTGTCCGATCTGGGGCGACGCAGAGAAGCTCAGCGGTCTGTCCATGGTGGGGGGCGGGTCCGAGAGGCCCTGTTCGATGAACTGCATCGCGGCCATGAGCCCGGATCGTGAGAAGGGTTTGGCGATGACGCCATGGGCCCCCAGAAAGTCGTCGGGAATCATCCTCGGATTGGCTGTCACGAACACGACGGCGGTATCGGGCCAGCGAGCCTTGAGCCGCGTGCAGACGTCCAGTCCGCTGGAGTTCTCCGCCAGCTGGAGGTCCACAAAGGCGACGTCCGGACACAGCGTCTGTGACAGGGCTTCGAACTCCGACAGGGATGCGGCCTCGCCGACGACGGCGTGCCCGGCATCCTCGATCATCGCCTCCAGGTCCATCACGAGCAACGCTTCGTCCTCTACGATCAGCACGTCGAACGGGCGTTGAGGGCGGGGCATCTATCCGCTCACCGGGAATTCCAGCACCACGCGCGTGCCCGGATTGGCCGGAAGCCAGCGCGCCTCGCCGTCGATCTGCCTGACGAGGCGACTGATCAGGGTCTTGCCAAGGCCATTGTTCGCGGTGGCAACGATACCCGGTCCGTCGTCCTGGATCACGATCCGCCCCCGTCGCTGCGACTGTGTAGCGGTCACCTTCAGTGTCCCTTCCCGGCCATCCGGAAATCCGTGCTTCACGGCGTTGGTCAGCAATTCGTTGACGACCAGGCCGACGGCGGAAGCATGGGCCGAGGGGATCATGATCGGCTCGACATCAACCTCGACGGCAATATTGGCCCGGCCGGACGATCCGATGACGTCGGCGGCCAGGGTTTCGACAAAGGCCCCCGCATCGAAGGTCGTTATGTCGTTGGACTGATAAAGACGACGGTGGACCGTCGCCAAGGCATCGACCCGCTCCAGCATCGAGTTCAGCGTCTGGCCCAGCGACGGGTCCGGCAGGGATCGTGCCTGAAGCCGCAGAAGAGATCCGATCATGGTCAGATTATTCTTCACGCGGTGGTCCACCTCGTGAAGCAGCAGGGTCTTGGAGGCGAGGGCTTCTTCCAGGTCGGCGGTGCGGAGGGCCACCTCGCGGTCCACGAGTGCCTTCTGCTTCTCGACGAACCTCTGGGCCTCGACCCTGTCGGTCACGTCGAGTTGGGATGCGAAGAAATAATCGACCTGGCCGGCATCGTTCCGGACAGGGCTGATGAAGAGCGCATTCCAGAAGGTCGTACCGTCCTTGCGATAGTTAAGCAGGTCGACCTGGATGTCGTGCTCCTCGGCCAGCGCGCTGCGGATGTTCGCGACAGCCTCGCGCGAGGTGTCCGGGCCCTGAAGAAAGCGGCAGTTCTGCCCGATGATCTCGTCACGCTCGTATCCAGTCAGGTCCTGGAACGCCTTGTTCGCGAAGACGATGGGATTGTCGGGCAGGCGGGGGTTGGTGATGACCATGGCCATCCGGGTGCCGCGGATCGCAGCGGCAAAGGGATCACCGCGACCCACCTTGTGTTCCACGACATCGGTCAGATGCCAGTCGTCTTTCTGTTTCATCGGCATCCTCTCGATAACCGAGCGAAACGCCGGCGGATCTGCGACCTTCGTTTACGCTTTAGGTAAGGTTGACCAAGGGGTTGGATCAACCGCCCCAAAAATCGGCACCCTGCACAGCGCACCGAGAGGCATCAGGTTCCCGACAAACTGTGCCGTGTGAACGGTGGCCTTTTCGGGGGCGTGATAGACAAGCCCCGTATCAATGACCCTGAGCTCCGTCGCCTTGCCGCGCGATCAGGCTGGGAGGCCCACCATGGCGCAGCTGTAGTCCCAGAGGCGCGTGCCCAGCTCATGGCGCGTCGCCTTCGAGGACAGCGGCTGGGCGAAGGGCTGACTGTCGGCCCTCTGCCGGTTGCCCCAGCTCCAGTGGTTGCCGGAAGCGGCGAAGGCCGGATCGATGACGACCTGGGCCACCCGGTCACCGGACAGCGCCTGGGTGACATAGCCCTTGGTGATGGTCTTCTGGAACCAGGGAAAGATCGACTGGAACAGCGGGGGCGTGTCGCGAAACAGGGCGGTGTCGGCCACGCATCCGGGATACAGGGTGCTGAACACGATGCCCGTGCTGTCGTGATAGCGGCGATGAAACTCGCGGCTCATGATCATGTTGCACAGCTTGCTGTCCTTGTAGGCCTTGCCGGCCTTGAACGGCTTGCCGTCAATCATCGCGACGGGGGCCTTGAAGCCGGCGGCGAGGCCGTCGAGCGTGCCAAGGTCGGCGGGGGCGGGGATCGGCACCTTGCCGCCGAATTCCTCGGAGTTGGCGGTCACCGTGCCCAGGGTGATCAGGCGCGGCGTGGCCCCGGTGGCCTTCTGCAGTTCCGGCAGGAGCAGATGCGACAGCAGGAAATGTCCCAGATGGTTGGTCGCGACGCTGATCTCATAGCCCTCGGGTGACCGCTGCGGTTCCTTCAGCAGCGGCAGATAGACGGCGGCATTGCAAACCAGGGCTTCCAGCGACCGTCCGGTTGCCTGAAAGGCCGTCACGAAGGCCCGGACGCTGGCCTGGGACCCGAGATCCAGATGCAGGATCGAGAACCGGCCCTCGGGAATCCCTACGGCCGAGGCCGCACGGGTGGCCTTCGCCAGGTCGCGGCAGGCCATGACGACGTGCCAGCCCCGCTCGGCCAGGGTCAGGGCGCTGTACAGACCCACGCCGGACGAAGCACCCGTGACGATGACGGTCGGAATCGGGTGGTTGCTCATCGTCTCGGTCGTGACCCTGTCGGTGGAAACCCGGTTGCCAAACGCTAGGATGGTTCGGCGAGAAGCGCACGGGGATAGAAGCGCGTTTTCAGACGATCGGGGGATGCGGACCGCTGAGGACGGTCGCGCAACGCGCACACGCGTTCCCGACTCCGCCGAGCTTCACTAATGGCGGGGATTACGCGCCAGCGATCGCGCGGCCTCGAGCGAAGGCACCGTCACCAGGGAGCCAATCTTGCCGGCGCAGAACTCCGGCAGGAGGTCGCTTTCGACTTCCATCAGGGTTGGCGAACGGTGCGGTTCGGCGACGTCGACGCGCTCGACAACCTGACCATCGTTCAGCCGGACCCGCTGCAGCCGACGAAACGTTCCCTGAGCGCAATCATACTCGTTGTGAAAACCGAAGGCGACGTCCGGGGTCGCAGCATTGGATGTCACGTCCCACGACCAGGCCCGAATCCGAGCGGCCCCGACCCTTTCCCCGGGCGACACATAGACACCGCCGCCGCTGCGCTGGCTCCAGACATGAAGCGTGCCCTCGCCGACCGGATCTTGCGCGGCAAGAACGCCGGGGAATACGGCCCAGACCAGCAGGGCCGGCAGAAAAGAGGTCATGACATGCCCCATGGCTTTGCGATGAGGCCAGAAACACGTCAGGTCGCCATGGCCTGGAAACGCTCATACCGGCAAGCGCGCGGTAAGGGAACGCAGGGCCCCGTTTCGTTCATTGGCGATGTCCGCTTCAGCCCACTTGACGATTGTTGCAGTCCGAAGAACCTGAGCGAAAAAACAGACGCAAAGTTGTAGCGATCAACGCCCCCGACATCTCTCTTGCACCGAACCGAGCCGCGAGCCACGGTCCGGTGACAATCACATCCAGTGGAGAACGGGGGATTGACCGACAGCAGGGCGCTGAGTGCCAAGCCACTATGGGATTCGCGTCTCCTTTGGTTTGCGGGGGTGATGCTGACCGGACTGGCCTACACCCTGATATTTTCGCTGACGCGCAACCAGCCTATTTTAGACAGTTTGCGGGCAGCCGGACTGAACTGTGCCTCCTTGGCGGCTTCCGTTATCGCCGCACGGGCTGTGCTGCGACGCTGGCTGATAGGGCTTGATGGACCCGCGCTCTGGGTTTCGCATCTTGCACTCGCGGCAGCTTTCTCGGTCACTTGGGCCTGGCTCCTTTTCGTCGTCACCGGAATAGCCACGTCAGGCTCAGCGACCCGCTTCAGCGTCACGCCTTTCCTTCAAGGCCCCGCTCAGCTTTGGCAGATGATGCAGGGTCTGTTCGCATACGCTGCAGTCGCAGCCCTGACCGTCCTTGAATGCAGGCCAGGACAGGCCTTGCTCGTGATCGACAATGCCGCTCCAGATTTCAGCGAGCGCTTCTTGTTGAAGGCCAATGGTGATGTCTTGTCACTGATGGCGAGCGACATCGTCAGCGTCATGGGCGCAGATGACTATGCTGAAATCGTCACGCTGAAGGGCAACCACCTCGTCCCCACGACACTGGCGGCATTGGAAGCGGCTCTGGATCCCCGACGGTTTGTGAGGGTTCACCGCTCGACCATTGCAAATCTCGATCATGTTGTGAGGGCCGAGCCCGTTGGCGGAGGTCGATTGAGCCTGTCCATGGTTGCGGGACCCAACCTGTCGGTAAGCCGGACTGGAGCGAGGCTTCTGCGAGAGAGAGCGCTCTGACGACCGTTCGCCAGATGGGGCATGTCCGTTCGCCGATTTCGATGAATCGGCTACGGCAAACCGGTTAGCGCGATGGCGCTTCCAGTCACCCGCCAGACCCAAGTCCTTCGTAGTTCGCACCGATCCCATACAATGTTTCGACATTTGGCCCGACCAGATCGGCGGCCGGATTGAGCATCATCTGTGTGGTCGGCCGCCCAACGTCAGAAATCAGACACTCGAATGAAATTCACAGTCGCAATAGCTTTTGCTCTGGCCGCTGCCCCTGCCATGGCGCAGCCTCAACAGACCGTTTATGAGCGTGGGCAGGTCTGGACCGGCACAGGCTTTCAAGAACGCACACTTGTCGTCCAGGACGGACGGTTCATAGACCCCGCCTCTGTTCTGCCTGATGCATCGCGTGTCGCCCTTCGGGGCCAGTATGTCACCCCCGCCTATGCCAACGCACACGCGCATGTGACCCAGGCGTCGCAGGCATCGTCCAGCGGCTACACCGACGTCGGGGTCTTCTATGTCTGGAACCCCAACACCGTAACGCTTGATGAAAGAACCCGCAGCTTTTTTGGAAGCCCCGGTCAGTTCCGTGTGAAGGTGGCTCAAGGCGGCATTACGGAGCCCGGGGGCCATCCAGAAAAGTTGTATGTCGATGTGCTGGGACCCGTCATCTATGGCGGACGACCCCGTGAATGGTTCCTCGGCAATGCCTTCCACTACGGGCGGACCGAGGCGGAGATCAAAAGCTCGCTGTTGATGCTGAAGCGCCAGGGCGCAGACTTCGTGAAAATCTACCTGCTCCGGTCAGAACAATACGCTGTCCTGCAGAACGACCCGAATGCTTACGGAGCGAAAGGGCTGAACCCCGCAAATGTGCCATTCCTGGTGCAACAGGCTCATTCGATGGGCTTGCCAGTCATCGCTCATCTGGAAACCGCTCACGACTTGAAAGTGGCTGCCGAGGCGGGCGTGGATTACGCTGGCCACCTGCCCGCTTATGGCGGGTTACCCTCCGATCCCGAGGCAGTGAGACTAACGCCGGAGATCGCGCGCTTGGTTGCTCAGTCAGGAATGAGGGTGATCCCGACTTACGCCCTGGCGAACGGTGGTGATCAACCGAACGCAAGCCTGAGCGATGAAGTCCAACGAACGGTCGAGATCCAGACGGAAAATCTTGCGTTACTGCGCCAGGCCGGAGTGCAAATTCTGATCGGGACTGACGGATTCAATCAGATTTTCACCGAGGCCGAGCATCTTGTTCGGGAAAATGGCCTGTCGCCACACGCCGTTGCGACCATGGTCTTCGATACCGGGCCTGTGCTTTTCCCCGAACGAAGGATCGGCTGTTTTGAACCGGGCTGTGAAGCGGATTTTTTGGTGCTTGAAGCCGATCCGACGGCCGACATAAGCGCCCTGCGACAGATCAGAAGGACTGTTCTTGCTGGTGTCGAACTTCCAAGACCTTCGGTTGTTCCTTGAATCGCTCCGAGCGGAAGCGCCTCAGAAAAAGTCCTCATGTCGCACGACTTCCAGTGCCGTTGCCTCAAAGCCCGGGGGTTTCGGACTAGGTGATGCAGGCGGCCCCGCTGGCTATGGCGGGGCTGTTTCAAGGTCCGCTTCCCACCCCCGGCGGCAATCCGGAGACACCGCTTTCGGCTTTGCCCAAGGCCGGGTGCGGCCCAACCGGCGCGGCTGGGATGCCCACTGAACCGCCGAAAATGGTTCTGCGGCTCAGCTTGACCGATGGCCTTTTGCGCGCGCTAGATGAGGATCTTGCAACCGGAGCGCGCCATGCTTGTCCTAGCCCTGGTTTCCGCCGTGATCCTTCAGGACGCCCCGGTCGCCTATCCGCCGACGCCGCAGCAGTTTCGCGGCCGGACGTCGGGTTTCGTTCAGGGGACGCTGAACGTGGCCGCCGGCGAGCGTGCCACCCTGCGACTGAACGCCGATGGCACCTATGACCTGGTGGGTGTCGACCGGATCGCGGTGGGAGACGTCCTGCCGCCGGCGGAGGGATCGACGGGGACGATCAACGGCGCCGAGGCCGGAACCCTGAGGTTCGGCCTGCATGCGCGGCAGGATATTGGTTCGGTGCTCAAGGTCGAGAATGGCCAGACCCAGGGCCTGGGCTACGCCGGGTACGTCGTGCGGTACGTCGGTGGACAGGCCCGTGGCCCCGAAGCTACGTCGGTATGTACCGTCCCTCCCGGCATGGTCACTTATGAACACTGGCCCGAGCCCGTGATCCAGGTCGTGGTCGGGGGGCTGCGGCGATCGGACGACACCGTCCCGACCTGTCCCCCGCACCGCGACGCTGCGCCGACCGTCGCGGAGGATGCCCTGAGTCCCGAGGGTGAACGCCTCGGGCGGTATTCGACCCTGTTCGCGCTCTGCGAGCCCTATTACGCCGTCGATCTCGCGGCGGGGCGCCGCCTTGCCGACGATTTCGTGCGGCGATCGACCGAGGCGGGCTGGACGTCTCAGCGTCGCGCCAGCGCCTATGCGCGCGGGCGTGACCTGGAGCGCGCCGAAGTCGGTGTGAGCATGGACCGAACGGGTGTGACCCGGCAGGCGGCGCGGCGACATCTGCGCGACCTGTACCCGCGCCTGAAGACCCGCTGCCAGGACCTGGCGCAGCAGGTGCCCGGGTCCGTCTCCGACGTCGAGGCGGGCAACCTGCGCCTGGACGCGGCTGCAAGGCGCTATCGATAGGCTAATGGGATCGCGTTCAGGGCCGGGCAAAGGATGCAGAGAGCCCTCGTCGGTGGTTTTCGCAACCAGCATGTCCAGGGTTCATCGCCTGTCTGCCCGGCGATGAGGCACCTCCCTTCACCAACTCTGGCGCTCTGGGTTCAGCAGAGGGTTCAGGCGGCCGCTTGAGACGCGATCCCTGCAACGCTCACAGGATCCTGTTGCGATACTCGGACGGGGCGACCCAGCAGATCGAGCGCCTGCCGAACAGCCGATAGCGGTTCCGGGCGACCCATCGATAGAGCGGATCGCGCAGGCGGGTGGGCACGATCCGCAGAAACACAAGCGCCTTCCACGGGAACCCCAGCGCTTCGTAGATACTCAGGACCGCATCGCTGTCCTGTCTGACCCTGTTTCCGTCCACGACCAGCATCGTACTCGGGTCGCTGGGGTCCATGCCGTGCTGCCGATAGAGCGCAGCTCCTGTCTCGCCCTGCATGGACGCCAGCCGAAAATGGCCTCGCCGGTCGTTCTTCAGCACAAACTGGGCGTTTGCAGAACAGAGGACGCATTCCGCATCGAACAGAATGATCGGACCGCCGCCGCCAATCCCAGATTGTTCAACCGCTACCATTCTGCAATCCTGGCATGGTACCTGTTGCGAGTTCGCTACGGGATCACCCCTGCGACAATCCTGCGTTCGCGGCGTTCTGCGCAGGGTTGGAAGGACAGGGCAGGTGGGCGCAATCTCTTGGCACCCCTGTCCGTTATTGACGCGCAGCCGCCCTTGGCGATCTCATCGTCACGGGACTGCCCGCGCCTGGCGGTCCATCGGCACGAAAATCTTCTTCGTTTCGTCGCCTTGCCTGTCGAGGGTCGAGACCCTGTTTCCTGTCCCTCATGACCCAATAGGCCTCGGCAGGCGGAACCCCCCGGGCGGCGGCGGGCTTTCATGGGCTCAGTCTGCAGGAGCGTCCCATGATCTCGTCCATCGCCTATGGTGCCAAGTCCGCCGCGTCCAAGCTGGAGCGGATGGAGATCGAGCGCGAAGAGCCAAAGGCCAACGAGGTGCAGATCGAGGTCCTGTATACGGGCGTCTGCCACTCCGACATCCATCAGGTGAAGAACGAGTGGAAGAACACTGTCTATCCGTGCGTGCCTGGCCATGAGGTTGTGGGCCGGATCGTGAAGGCCGTGGACGGCGGACGCTTCAAGGAAGGCGACATCGTCGGCGTTGGCTGCATGATCGACTCCTGCCGCGCCTGCGAGCCCTGCCAGAGCGGCGACCAGAACTATTGCGAGGGCCACAACAGCTGGCTGGCCACCTACAACGGTCCCATGAAACCCGCCGCCATGACCGATGACGGCGTCAACACCTACGGGCGGGACAACACCTTCGGCGGCTATTCCGACACGCTGGTCGTTGCCGAGGACTTCTGCCTGTCCATCCCGGAAACGCTCGACATCAAGGCGGCGGCACCGATCCTGTGCGCCGGTGTCACCGTCTATTCGCCGATGAAGCACTGGGACGTGAAGGCCGGCGACAGGGTGGGAGTCCTGGGGCTCGGCGGGCTGGGCCACATGGCGGTCAAGATCGCCAAGGCCCTGGGGGCCGAGGTCACCGTCTTCACATCCACACCGGAGAAGATCGACGAGGCGAAGAAGATCGGTGCCGACGCGGCCTATATCGAAACCGACAAGACGGCACTCGCGCCTCTGGCCTCCAGCTTTGACTTCATCATCTCGACAATCCCGGACAAGCACGAGGTCACGGCGATGCTGACGCTGCTGAAGCGTGACCGGATGCTGATCGTCGTGGGCAACCTGGATGTTCTAGACGGGGTCGACAACATGCAGATGGCCGGTCACCGCCAGGGGATCGCGGGTTCGCTGATCGGCAACCTGGCGGACACCCAGGAAGTCCTGGATCTGTGCGCCGAGCACGGTATCGCCCCCGAGATCGAACTGATCGACATCAAGGACGTCAACGAGACCTACACGAAGGTCGAGAATGGCGAGACCCGGTTCCGCTGTGTCATCGACATGAGCAGCCTGAATTGACCGGGGAGGGACGGTTGCGCTCCGCTATCTGAAGTGCCTGGGTTTCGTGAAGCGGCCCGTATAGGCCATTCAGCACGAGGAGCCGATAATTCTACCCGGGTAGATTGACATGGATTTTACCCGGGCGTAATGAGGTCGCGGAGATGGACATCATGTCGACTTTTACGGCCTTTCTGAATCACCGGCAGGTCGCAAGCGGACCTCGCGAGCGGATCGCGGAATACGTCCTGCGCCTCTCGCCACGCGAACAGGGATCCGTGCTGATCTTCGCGGACGAAACGGGGCGCGTTACCGACTTCGACTTCAGCTCGCCCGAAAGTGGGGCACCGCGCGGCGTAGGACGCCCCAAGCTCGGGGTTCAGGCGCGAGAAGTGACGCTTCTCCCGCGTCACTGGGAATGGCTCGGTCAACAGAGTGGCGGTGCGTCAGCGTCGCTGAGGCGGCTGGTGGACGAGGCCCGCGCGAAGGGACGGACACTGCGCGATCGACAGGACGCCGCCTACCGTTTCATGCAGGCGCTTTGCGGAGATATGGCCGGCTATGAGGAGGCCTTGAGGGCGGTTTATCGCTCGGATGCCTCTGGACTCTCCACACACATGCAGGACTGGCCCGAGGACGTGCAGGCCTATGTGCTGGGATTGCTCGCTGAAAGGTCTCCGGCCTCGGAAGGTCTGACCTGCCAATAGCCGCATGCCGATGTGGTGCCCTGAGTGCCCACTGTTCCGGCACGCCCATTCGCGTCTCGGTCTGTCACTGTTCTGCGTGTCAGCGCAGAACCGGTAGCGCCTTTTCTGCTCAGGCGCGCTTTCCGGCGGAGGCGGTACGGATCGACGGCGACTTCCGCACCTTCGAGAGAACAGCGGATAGCGGGCGCCGCGTCAGCTACCGGTTCTGTCCGACGTGCGGGACGAACGTGGCTTACGCGATCGATGCCTGGCCCGGGGTCCTGGCCATTCCCCTTGGGCTGTTAGCCGAAATGGCGCTGCCTGCACCGTCCTATTCGATCTACGAACACGGCATGCATTCGTGGGTGGCCATCACTTCGCCCGGAACCGAGCATCATCCCACGAGCGGGCTATAGTCCGCTCCCACGCGTAGCGGCGGTTCGGAATGTCCGTTTTCAGGCGGCAAGCCGCAGCTCAACTCGCCCATTCAGTTAACACGATCCCGTCGCCCTTGAGGTCGATTTCCGGGCACCCGGCGAAGTCGCCTTCGCAGGCCCGGGCAGATCAAAGACCCGCTTCAGAGGCCGCATTGACGCGTAAACGCTCCCCGTCACAGGTATAGCGGACAATGGACCCCATTGGCATCGCGAAGATATATTTGGATTGCCAGAGCGTTGGTGATCAAAGGCGCTTTCCGCAGTTAGCTTCAATGTTTGAGACCGCCAACACCAAATCGGACTGCGCTCGCCGAAGGCTGCGAAACTCTGACGTGCAATCATCCTTGCCTTGGCTTTCATTTAGGCAAGCGCTGAAGACGACCAACTGCGAGCGAACACCGCTAACGGTGTTGTTGTATCCGTCGATTGAAGAGGAACACTGCCTAACGTCCCGCTCTGCAGTCGCACCGCCACAGCATAGGAGAGCCGTGGCACCGATCATGAGGTTGCGCATCGTATCAGAGGCTCCGTGTATAGGATAATACGCATGCCATCGCTGCGTGTATGCCCGCAAGCCCGCCGCTCTCCTTTTGTGTGGCTGCTGACCTAAGAGATTTGCATTTGAGGCGTGTCCGCCTGCCACCCGTGGCGGACACTCAGCGTATCCGCTCAACGGTCGAATGACCGCCGGCCTTTTCCACCGTGTCGTCGGCAGTCCTCGGGAGCGGGCAGCGGCGGGTTCGGCGGCGTGATCGATACGGTCGTTGTGGAGGCCGACCTTCATCCGCGATTGCGCCTCCTCGGGAGCGACACACGACTTCAGCAATAAGGGCCCCGGCGACGTGCGCCGGGGCCCCTGTTTCCGTCGGAACGGATGCCGGTTTCTAGAAGCGCAGGGCGGCGGTCAGGCGGAACGAATGCAGTTCCAGGCTGTCGCCCGAGCGGCGCTGGTCCGTGCCGAGCGGGTTGCGCAGCAGGAAGGGGTTGGTCGCGGGTGCCGTGCCCGGGCCCGTGCGCACGATGTGCGCATCGACGTCCAGGTCGGTGTAGATGTATTCCAGACCCACGCTGATGTTGGACGCGACCTTGGTCTCGATGCCGCCGCCGACCTGGAAGCCTTCGGCCGTGTCGTCGCGCTTCATCGGATCGAAGCTGTTGGCCGTGTTGCTGCTCGAGAAGGTCGAGCTGACGTTGCCGCTGGCATAGCCGCCGGTGACGTAGGGCAGGAAGCGGCCCACGGCATAGCCGAGGCGCACACGGGCTGCGGCCAGGTAGTCGAGCTGCTGCTCGAAGCTGTAGTTGGCCGGGGTGGTGCTGAAGGCGCTGACGCTGTCTTCGCCTTCGGGACGGCCGAACTCGGCCAGGGCACCGATCACGAAATTGCCGGCCTGGAAGTCGTAGCCGACGCGGCCACCCAGCTCGCCACCGTCATCCTTGTCGTCCGAACAGCCGGCGCCGGCGTTGTTCGCGTTGGGCGAGCCGTCGCAGAAACCGGGGGAGAAGGCGTCCGGACCGGTCGTGGCGTTCATCGCGCGGACCGTATCGTCGAAATTGCCATCCAGATTGGTGTCGAACAGGACGCGCTCGTCATCCTGGCCCTGGATCTTGGAGTAGCCGGCGAAGCCGCCGGCATAGAAGCCTTGCCAGTCCTGTGCCGACGCGGCACCGGCACCGCCAAGGACGGCTGCGGCCACGGTCAGGGCCAGATAGGTACGTGTTTTCATGGTGGTTCTTTCCGGTTAAGTACGCTTACGGACGCGACGAACAGCAACTACGTGGCAAGGCGGCAAAGGATGCGCAGCCGTTGCCAATCAGACCTGAAACTGTTGCTGAATCGCCGCAGCGAGCGTTGGCGGATCGCCCGGATCGCGCCTATATCGCGGCACCGCATACGGAAATCGCCATGGCCTACGTTCCCCGCCCCGACCGTCCGACCGACAAGGCTGCGGCCTATGCCGAGGTCGAGGCCGAGATCCTGGCCGTGCTGGATGGAGAGCCAGACCGGGTCGCGCGGATGGCCACGGTGGCATCGATGCTGGCCGATGCGTTCGAGGCCTATTTCTGGACCGGCTTCTATGTCGTCGATGCATCAAGGGGCGATGAGCTCGTCGTCGGGCCCTATCAGGGGACCCTTGGCTGTCTTCGTATCCCGTTCGGACGCGGCGTCTGCGGGACAGCGGCGGCGACGCGGCAGACCCAGGTCGTCGAGGACGTCCATGCCTTTCCCGGCCATATCGCCTGCGACGGCCGGTCGGCCAGCGAGATCGTGGTGCCCGTGCTGGACAGCGCCGGAGATCTGATCGCTGTCTTCGATGTCGATGCCACGACGCCCGCCGCCTTCGATGCCGTGGATGCGGAGGCGCTGGAGCGCCTGCTGGGTCGGGTGTTCGCGAGCGGGGTTTCGGCGGCGTGAGCCGGCCTGTCCGCAGTGTCCTGTATCTGCCCGCGTCCAATGCCCGGGCGATCGAGAAGGCGCGCGGACTGGATTGCGATGTGGCGGTTCTGGATCTGGAGGACGCCGTCGCGCCGGAACTCAAGGCCTCGGCGCGCGCCGCAGCCGTGACCGCTGTGCGCGAGGGCGGGTTCGGGCCCCGGCTGGGCGTGCGGATCAATGCACTGGACACCGAGTGGGGGGCGGCAGACCTGGCGGCCCTGGGCGACAGCGGGGTCTCCCTGATCGTTGCGCCGAAGGTCGAGGGCGCCGCTACCGTCCATGCGATCGCCGCCCGGATGCGCGGCGCGACCGAGCTTTGGGCCATGATCGAAACGCCGGCAGCCGTGATCCGGATGGAGGCCATTGCCGGGGCCGGTGGGCCACTGAAGGGGCTGATGCTGGGGGTCAACGACCTGGCGACGGGGCTGGGGACCGGGCCGTCGGACGATCGCGAGCCGCTGAAGCCCTGGCTGGCGGCGACGGTGGCGGTGGCGCGGACCTGTGGGCTGCTGGCGCTGGACGGGGTCTACAACCGGATCGACGATCGTGTCGGGCTGGGGGCCGAGTGCCGTCAGGGGCGGCTGTACGGGTTTGACGGCAAGAGCCTGATCCATCCCTCCCAGATCGAGGTGGCAAACGCCGTCTTCGGCATCACCGAAGATGCGGCCCGTCAGGCCGAGGACATCGTCCGGGCCTTTGCCCATCCGGATGCCGAGGGACGCGGGGCGATCCGGCTGAACGGGGCCATGGTCGAGCGGCTGCATCTGGAAGCGGCAAGGGCTCTGCTGGCGCGATATGCGCTCGAACAGGGACTGCCGTGACCCGGACGGTGTCGTGGGTCTGTGCGCCGGGGGTCCTGAAGGTGCCCCATCTGGCGGCCTTTCTTCCCGAACATGATCTGCGCGCGCTGCCGGGATCAGAGGTCGAGGCCGTGATCGGCTGGGGGCTCAAGCCCACGGCGGCGACAGGGCGGCGGTGGGCGGCCCGTCACGGCAAACCGTATATCGCGCTCGAGGACGGCTTCCTGAGGTCGGTGGGTCTGGGGGAGGCGGGGGCGACTTCGCTGAGCGTCGTGGTCGACGACCTGGGCATCTATTACGACGCGACCCGGCCCTCGCGGCTGGAGCAGTGGATCGCGACGGCGCCGGACTGGTGCGATGCGGCGATGACCGGGCAGGCGCGGCGTCTGATCGACCGGATCGTGGCGACGGGGCTGTCCAAGACGAATATGGGCGGGCCGCTGGATGCGTCGGTGCTGAAGCCCGGGCGGCGGGTGCTGATCGTGGACCAGACCCACGGCGATGCCTCGATCCGGCATGGGCTGGCGATAGAACAGAGCTTCGACGCCATGATCGCGGCGGCGCGGCGGGACGAGCCGGAGGCGCAACTGATCGTCAAGCGCCATCCGGCGGTGGCCGCGGGGCGAAAGCAGGGCTGTATCACCGACCTGGCGGGCGTGACCCTGATCGACACCGATGTGCGGCCTGCCGATCTGCTGGCGGTGGTCGATGCGGTCTATGTGGTGACCAGTGCCCTTGGGTTCGAAGCCCTGTTGCGCGGGCTGCCGGTGCGGTGTTTCGGAGCCCCCTTCTATGCCGGCTGGGGGCTGACCACCGATGCGGTGGCGGTCGAGCGCCGGGGGCAGGCGCGGTCGATCGAACAGGTCGCTGGTGCCGCCCTGATCGCCTACAGCCGCTATGTCGATCCGGTGACGGGCCAGGCCTGCGACGCCGAGGCGGCGCTGGAGCGGCTGGTGCATCTGCGCGACCGGTCGGAGCGGCTGGGCGGCTTCTGGGGGGCGGCCGGATTTGCACCCGCCAAGCGGCCCCCGATCCGGCGATTGCTGAACAGCCCGAAAGGCGAGGTGCGGTATTTCTGGTTTGCCAGGAACGCCGCCCGTGCAGCCGCCGAAAAGGGCGGGCGACTGATCTGGTGGGCCGGCAAGGAGAGCGAGCCGATCCGGGTGGCGGCGGCGGATTTCCATGGCCCCACCGTGCGGATGGAGGACGGCTTTATCCGGTCGCGGGGGCTCGGCTCGGACTTCTTCGGGGCCCTGTCGGTCGCGCTGGATGATCAGGGGGTCTATTATGACGCGACCCGGCCGAGCCGGCTGGAGACCCTGATCGGGACGTCCAAGCTGGCCCCCGAGGCGCTGGCGCGGGCCGGGCGGCTGCGGTCGCGGATAGTCGAGGCCGGGCTGTCGAAATATAATCTGAAAGGCCAGCCCCCCGCAGGCTGGCCGACCGATCGCGAGCGACTGCTGGTCGTCGGACAGGTCGAGAACGACAAGTCGATCGCCCTGGGCTGCACCGACATCCGCACCAACTCGGGGCTGGTCGAGGCGGCGCGGCGGGACTTTCCGGACGCCTTCCTGATCTATCGCAACCATCCGGACGTGATGGCCGGCAACCGGCCGGGACGGCTGGATGCGGGGGCAATGCAGGCGGTCGATGCGGTCGCCGACGACCTGGACATCATCGACTGCCTGAATGCCTGCGACCGGCTGGCGACCCTGACGTCGCTGTCGGGGTTCGAGGCCCTGATGCGGGGCAAGGCGGTCACGACCTATGGCCGGCCCTTCTATGCCGGATGGGGGCTGACCGACGACCGGACCGGCCCGTTCGAGCGGCGCACGCGTCCCGCCAGCCTGGATGCCGTGGTCCACGGGGCGCTGATTGACTATCCGATCTATGTCATGCCGAACGGCTGGCCCTGCGAGGCCGAGGACCTGGTCGAGGCGCTGATCGCGGCGCGGGACACGCCCTTGCCCGCCGCGCCGCGCGGCCGGATCAACAGATGGTGGCGAGGCATGATGGCCAGTCTCGACCGGACGCCTCCACCGGCCTATTAGGTTCGTCCCCAGTCGAAACGGACCTCTTCGTGCCCCACGCCGTCATTGCTGCCACCGGACTGTTCACTCCCGATCAGTCGATCTCCAACGCCGAGCTGGTGGAGGCCTACAATGCCTGGGCCGAGCAGTGGAACGCCGATCACGCGGGGCAGATCGCCGAGGGCGATGTCGCCGCCCTGACGCCGTCGTCGGTCGAGTTCATCGAGAAGGCCTCGGGCATCAAGAGCCGGTTCGTCCTGGACAAGGCCGGGATCCTCGACCCCGCCCGGATGGCCCCGAACATCCCCGAGCGCAGCAACGACGACCTGTCGACCATGGCCGAGATGGCGGTGGCCGCCGCCCGTCAGGCCATCGCCGCCTGGGGCAAGGACGTCTCGGAGATCGGCGCGGTCCTGTGTGCCGCTTCGAACATGCCGCGGCCCTATCCGGCGCTGGCCATCGAGGTGCAGCAGGCGCTTGGGATCGAGGGCTTTGCGTTCGACATGAACGTCGCCTGTTCGTCGGCAACCTTCGGGATCAAGACGGCGGCGGACTTCGTCACCGGTGGCTCGGTCAAGGCCGTGCTGATGGTCAACCCCGAGGTCTGCTCGGCGCACCTGAACTTCAAGGACCGCGACAGCCATTTCATCTTTGGCGATGTCGCCACGGCCGTAATCGTCGAGTCCTCGGACACCGCCGGGCCGGGGGGCTGGGATGTGCTCGGGACGCGGCTGAAGACGGTGTTCTCGAACAATATCCGCAACAATTTCGGCTTCCTGAACAATGCGGCGCCCGACGGGATCGGGGCGGCTGACAAGCTGTTCGTCCAGCAGGGCCGCAAGGTGTTCAAGGACGTGGTGCCGATGGTGTCGGACATGATTGTCGATCATGCCGGTGACCTTGGGCTGGAAGCGACCGGCCTCAAGCGGCTTTGGCTCCACCAGGCCAATATCAACATGAATGCCATGATCGGCCGCAAGGTTCTGGGCCGCGACCCGTCGCCGGAAGAGAATGTCATCATTCTGGACGACTATGCCAACACTTCATCGGCCGGATCGATCATTGCCTTTCATCTGCACCAGCAGGGCCTGGGTGCAGGGGATACAGGGCTGATCTGCAGCTTTGGTGCAGGCTATTCTGCCGGAACGGTCTTCGTGAGGAAGCGTGCCTGACGGCCCGATGTGAGGAAGCGATGCCATGACGCCTCCGACATCGCGTTGTTTTGTTAACACTGTGTTTGGTTCCACGATTTAGTCTCGAACACTGATTTCACTTCGAGGGTTGCGCCAAGGCCTCAGTTTTGCGAGGCTTTGGCCGTCAAGAACAGTGAGCGATGGCATGGCTCAGACCCGTAATCCCTGGTCGGTTCGTAAAAACGATCCTCTGGAACAGTTGGCGCAGGACGTGGCGGCCGTGCTGAAGAGCATGGGCGGTTCGGCGCATCAGGCTGTCGTCGTCGATTGCGTGGCGGCACTGAAGCGCCAACGGGGTGAAAGCGTTGCCGGCGATCTGGCGGCGCGGATCGTCGAGGTGTTCGAACGCTATCGCGACCTCTTTTTCCGGCCATTCGGCGAAGGTTCGATGCGCTGGGCGCTGGCTCCCGGCGCGGCCTGATCCCCATCCGATCCGGAACGGAAAAACGGCGCGCTCCTCGCGGAGCGCGCCGTTTTCGTATCCGGTAGGCGGGACCGCCGAGCGGCCCCGCCTCCAGGTCAGACGTCCTAGAAGCGACGGACGTAGTTCACCGAATAGACGTCCACTTCGCCACCGTTGTCATCGGTGAAGTCGCGACGCGTCCAGTCCCCGCGCACGCCGTTCTGTGCGTCGAAGAAGTAGTTGGCACCCGCGCCGTAGTTGACGCTTTCGCCATCTTCGGTGTCGGATACGCCTGCGGCCGAGGCCTTGATCTGGGTCGTGCCATAGCCGACGCGGCCGAACAGTTCGAACTGCTCCGTCACCGGAAGATAGCCGACGGCATAGGCCGCGACGTCATACTCGTGCTCGATCTTCACCGGCACGCCGCCGAAGTCGAATTCGTCGTCGCGCACGCCGACCGAGACTTCACCCTCGGCACCAAAATTGGGATGCAGCCTGGCACCGGCCCGGCCCGTGATGGCGCCGAGGTCGCCGTCGGAGGCGTCCAGCTGGCTGTAGCCCAGCGTGCCGTAGTAGGTCGGTGACTGCACCGATTGCGCCATCGCGGGCGCTGCCAGCAAAGCAAGAGCAGCGGTCGTCAAAAGAATATTACGCATTGTTTCTTATACTCCTAGATGCGGTGACTGGATCAGTCACCGGCCCCATCCAGCAGCGTTCAAATGGGCAGGCCATGAGGCCGTTCCAAGGCCATGCGAATACATGGCCGCAACTGTGCACTTACAGGCACAGACGGCGTTAGCCCAAGTCGGGCGACTTTATGACAGTTTAGCGATCCTTCTCGCGGGCCGCGCCGCCACGCGAGACCAGAGCCGCCTGGGCTGCGGCCAGGCGTGCGATGGGAACGCGGTAGGGCGAGCAGCTGACGTAGTCCAGGCCGACGGTTTCGCAGAAGGCGATCGACGCAGGGTCGCCCCCATGCTCGCCGCAAATGCCCATCTTCATCTCGGGACGCACGGCGCCGCCCCGTTCGGCGGCGATGCGGATCAGGTCGCCCACGCCTTCCTGATCGAGGCGGACGAAGGGGTCCGTCTCGAAGATGCCCTTGTCCATATAGGCCTGGAGGAAGCGACCGGAGTCATCGCGCGAGATGCCGAAGGTGGTCTGGGTCAGGTCGTTGGTGCCGAAGCTGAAGAACTCGGCATGCTCGGCCAAGTCCCCGGCGCGCAGGGCGGCGCGGGGCAGTTCGATCATGGTGCCGACCAGATAGTCGACCCGGTCGCCGGCTTCTGCGAAGACGGCCTCGGCCGTCCGATCGGTGAGTTCGCGGAGATATTTCATCTCCAGACCCATGGCGACCAGCGGGTGCATGATCTCGGGGATGGGGGCCTCAGCGGCAGTCTTCTTGACCTGCAGGGCGGCCTCGATGATGGCACGGACCTGCATCTCGTAGATCTCGGGATAGGCGACGCCAAGGCGGCAGCCGCGGTGTCCGAGCATCGGGTTGGTCTCGTGCAGTTCCTTGGCCCGACGCTTCAGCTTTTCGGCATCCAGACCCGAGGTCGCGGCCAGGGCGTCGATGTCGGCCTCGTCGTGCGGGATGAACTCGTGCAGCGGCGGGTCGAGCAGGCGCACCGTCACCGGCAGGCCGGCCATGATGGTGAACAGTTCGACGAAGTCCGACTTCTGGAACGGGGCGATCTTGGCCAGCGCCGCGCGGCGACCGGCCTCGTCGTCGGCCAGGATCATCTCGCGCACGGCGGCGATGCGGGCCTCGTCGAAGAACATGTGTTCGGTGCGGCACAGGCCGATGCCTTCGGCCCCGAACCCGCGGGCGGTGCGGGCGTCCAGCGGGGTCTCGGCATTGGCGCGGACCTTGAGCCGGCGCACGGCATCGGCCCATGCCATCAGGGTCTGGAAGTCGCCAGTCAGCTCGGGCTCGATCATGGCCACGGCTCCGTCCAGAACCTCGCCCTTCGACCCGTCGATGGTGATGATTTCCCCGGCTTTGAAGGTCCGGCCGCGGGCGGTGAAGGTCTGGGCTTTTTCGGAGATATGGATCTCGCCGGCTCCGGACACGCAGGGGCGGCCCATGCCACGCGCCACGACGGCGGCGTGGCTGGTCATGCCGCCGCGCGCGGTGACGATGCCGCGTGCTGCATGCATGCCGTGGATATCCTCGGGCGAGGTCTCCTCGCGCACCAGGATGACCGCATCACCCAGCTGATTCAGGCGCTCGGCCTCATCGGCGTCGAAACAGATCTTGCCGGTAGCGGCACCGGGCGAGGCGGGCAGGCCGGCAGCGACGACACTCCGCGTCGCCGACGGGTCGAGGGTGGGATGCAGCAGCTGGTCCAGCGCAGAGGGCTCCACGCGGCTGATGGCTTCTTCCTGGGAGATCACGCCTTCGGCGGCGAGATCGACGGCGATCTTCAACGCGGACTTGGCGGTGCGCTTGCCGTTGCGGGTCTGCAGCATCCAGAGCCGGTCCTGTTCGACCGTGAACTCGATGTCCTGCATGTCGCAATAGTGGGTCTCGAGCTTGCCGACCACGTCGACGAACTGGGCGAACACCACCGGCATCGCCTCTTCCATCGACGGCGCGGTTTCGCCCATCTCCTCGCGCCCGGCGCGGGTCAGGGACTGCGGCGTGCGGATGCCGGCGACGACGTCCTCGCCCTGGGCATTGATCAGGAACTCGCCATACAGGCGGGCTTCGCCGGTCGAGGGGTTGCGGGTGAAGGCCACGCCCGTGGCCGAGGTCTCGCCCATGTTGCCGAAGACCATCGACTGGACATTGACCGCCGTGCCCCAGCTTTCGGGGATGTCGTGCATGCGGCGATAGAATTTGGCCCGGTCGTTCATCCAGCTGGCAAAGACCGCCGACATGGCGCCCCACAGCTGTTCGTGAGGGTCCTGGGGGAAGGGCGTGCCCAGCTCGCGCTCGACCACGGCCTTGTATTCGACGACGACCTTTTCCCAGTCCGCGGCGGCCAGGTCGGTGTCGACGGTGACGCCCAGACGATCCTTGTGATCGTCCAGGACCTCCTCGAAATCGTCGTGGGACAGGCCCAGGACGACGCTGGAATACATGGTGATGAAGCGGCGGTAGCTGTCGAAGGCAAAGCGACGGTCCCCCGACAGTGTTGCCAGGCCCTCGACCGTCTGATCGTTGAGGCCGAGGTTCAGCACCGTGTCCATCATGCCCGGCATGGAGGCGCGAGCCCCGGAGCGGACGCTGACCAGCAGGGGGTTGGAGGGATCACCGAACGTCTTGCCGACCACGCCCTCGACCCGGGCCAGACCGGCGGCGACCTGATCGCGCAGACCGTCGGGGTATTGCTGGCCGTTCGAATAGTAGTGGACGCAGGCATCTGTCGTGACGGTGAAGCCGGGCGGCACCGGGAGACCCAGAGACGACATCTCGGCAAGGTTCGCGCCCTTGCCCCCGAGAAGATTCTTCATCGACGCGTCGCCGTCGGCGGACCCTCCGCCGAAGCCGTACACCCACTGCGTCATGTATTCGTCCTGAGAAAGCCAGTTGGTCTTGAAGGCAGTGCGGCGGGTGGTCCCGCTCGCGATTGCGTACTGACTAACGCGCGTCGCCGAGAAAGGCGAGTGCGGTTGTTACAAGGCGTGATGGTCGAACGTGATAACGGGCCTAGGCGGCCTTCTTGACCGCGTTGCCCTCGTCCAGCAGCACGACGGTAGGCGACCACTGCCGGGCTTCCTCCTGCGGGAGCTGGCCGTAGGTCACGACGATGACCTTGTCATTCTTCTGCACCAGCCGAGCGGCAGCGCCGTTCACGCCAATGACCTTCGAGCCGCGCGGAGCCTCGATGGCGTAGGTCGTGAAGCGAGCGCCGTTGGTAATGTTCAGCACATCCACCTGTTCGTGCGGAAAAATTCCGGCTGCATCCAGCAGATCACCGTCAATCGCGATCGAGCCTTCATAGTCCAGATCGGCCTGGGTCACCGTGGCGCGGTGAAGCTTGGCCTTCATCAGGGTGACCAGCATGAGCCCGGTCCTTAAACACACGCGGGGCAATCGGCCCCCGCTCGCAGGGCGCTGATATAGGGATTTCTGTCGCAGCCTTCAATCGTATTGCTGCAGCTGCGAAAGCTCGGACGAGGTTGCGGCCGAACGTCCCTTACAGGGCCTTCATTTGACCGAGGCTTGCCGCGCCTTGTAGGGCGGGATCATGAAACAGTTCTTCATCACCGTGGCCGGGGTCTTTGCCGGCCTGATGCTGTTCTTCGTCGTGATCCCCTTTGTGCTGATCATGATCGTCGCGGCATCCGTCGGGTCCAAGCCGGTGACACCGTCCAATACGGTGCTGGAACTGGACCTGCGCGCGGGCCTCACCGACCAGACGCCGAGCAATCCGTTCGCGTCGTTCGGCGGCTCGGGCCTGTCCACCATCCAGATCGTCGACACCCTGGCTCAGGCGCAGGAGGACGATGCGGTCAAGGTGCTGCTGCTGCGCCTGCCGGAGGGCGGCATGACACCCGCCGCAGCCGACGAGATCCGCCAGGCGGTCCAGAGATTCAAGACTTTCAACAAGCGTGTGATCGCGCATTCCCAGGGCCTGAACCCGGTCGGTGCGGTCATCTCGACCTATATGGTCGGCGGGGCGGCCAGCGAACTCTGGATGCAGGGGACGGCACGGTTCGAGGCGACGGGCCTGTCCAGCGAGACGCTGTTCCTGGGCCGCGCCTTCGAACGCTTCGGCGTCGATCCCGAGTTCGAGCAGCGCTACGAGTTCAAGAACGCCGTCAACCAGTACACCCAGAGCGACTATACGGCCGCCCACCGTGAGGCGGCGACGGCGTGGATGCTTTCGGTGCACGACAGTGCCGTCGGAAACATCGCACGCGATCGACGGATCCAGCCCGCAGTGCTGAAGACGACGCTGGAGGCGGGGCCCTATTCGGCCCAGCAGGCCCTCTCGCTGAAGCTGATCGACAAGATCGGCGAGGTCGAACAGGCCGAAGCCGAGGCGAAGCGACTGGCAGGCGACAACGCCGAGATCGTGTCGTTCAGCGACTATGCCTCGACCAAGGGAGAGCGGAACGGCTCCGGCAGCGGCGCCATCGCCATCGTCGGCGGGGAGGGCGCTATCCTGACCGGAGCCGGGGACACGGGCTTCGGTTCAGGGGCTGCCATCGCGTCCGATGCGACGGCCGAAGCCCTTTATGATGCCATCGAGGACGATGGCGTTAAGGCCATCGTGTTCCGCGTCTCCTCGCCGGGCGGGTCCCCGACAGCTTCGGAGCAGATCCTGGCGGCCGTGCGGGCAGCCAAGGCTGCGGGCAAGCCGGTCGTGGTGTCGATGGGCGATTATGCAGCCTCGGGCGGTTACTGGATCAGTTCGGAAGCGGACTGGATCGTGGCCCAGCCGTCGACCATCACCGGTTCGATCGGCGTGTTCGGCGGGAAATTCGTCCTGTCGGATGCGCTGGGCAGGTTCGGGGTCGACATGCGCGAGATCTCGGTGGGCGGGGAGTTCGCCAATGCCTATTCGCCCGTCGAGCCCTTTACGCCGGAACAGCGGGCGACCTTTGCGGCATCGATGGACCAGACCTACGAGGAGTTCGTCACCCGTGTCGCCCGGGGCCGCAAGCTGCCGGTCGAGCGGGTCCGCGAGATCGCGCGTGGGCGTGTCTGGACCGGGGCCCAGGCAAGGGGACTGGGGCTGGTCGACCAGCTGGGCGGGCTGAACGAGGCCGTGAACAAGGCCAAGGCCCTCGCCGAGATCCCTGCCGATACCAGCGTGCGCTTCAAGCGCTATCCTGCGCCGCAGAACCCGTTCGAGGCCCTGTCGGATATCTTCGGGGTTTCCAGCGAGGCCGCGCGGGCCCTGGTCATGGTCGGCGGCGTCATGAGCGATCCGCAGGCCCAGTCCGTCATGCGCCAGGTGCAGGCCGAGCGGATGCGCGGACAGGGCGCGACGGTCCTGGCCGACCAGCCCCTGCGATAAGGGCCATCACGCCCCTGTGACGCTGCCGTACATTGACGGTTCATGCTTATGGACCGACATTGGACATTGTGCGTTCGTCATGGACGCCTTGAAGGATGATCGATGACCAACGACCGCTTCGCCCCTATCGGCCATCAGGGTCGCCGGCCACAGGGCCTGCTCGCACCCCTCATGTGGCTTGGCGGGATGATTGCGACGGCCGTGGCGCTGACCGTCGGTGCCGTCCTGGCCGTGTTCACGGCAGCGGCTGTGGCGTTCATCGCCCTGTTTGCCGGCGTTCTGGTGTTCTTTGCGGGTCTGGCCATGCGGGCTCGCGGGACGGTCTCGGTCAAGGCACAGCGCGACGGCGACGTGATCGAGGCCCGCAAGGTCGGCAACACCTGGGTCACCTATGGCTGGGAGCGGCCGGGTCGCTGACTGCGGCATGAGCCTGATCCTCACCGAGGCACCGTCGCCGAACTTCGATTCCCGGCGTAGCCCGCCCGATCTGATTCTGCTGCACTACACCGGAATGCAGACCGGCGAGGCCGCAGTTGCGCGCCTGCGTGATCCGGCCGCCAAGGTGTCCAGCCACTATGTCGTGGACGAGGACGGATCGATCCTGCGTCTGGTACCGGAAGAGCGGCGGGCCTGGCATGCAGGTCTCAGCTTCTGGCGCGGCGAGACCGACATCAATGCCGTCTCGATCGGCATCGAGATCGTCAATCCGGGCCATGAGTTCGGATATCGAGATTTCCCCGATTCGCAGATCGCCTCGGTCATCGCGCTGATCGACGATATCCGGATGCGCTGGTCGGTGACCGATGCGCGGATCCTCGGTCATTCCGATGTGGCTCCAACCCGCAAGACCGATCCCGGCGAGCGGTTTCCGTGGAAGCGGCTGGCGGAGCATCGCCAGGGACTGTGGTTCGAGCCGGCGCAGGAGCGGATCGCAGCGCTGGGACCACCGCTGGGGATCGGGGATCACGGCCTGGGGGTACATGTGCTGCAGGCCGGGCTTCACCGGCTGGGCTATGAGCCGCAACCGACGGGCCAGTATGACGAGACCACCCGCATCACCGTCGAAGCCTTCCAGCGCCACTGGCGGCCGTCGAAGGTCGACGGCATCGCGGATGGCGAGACGCGGGCGACGCTGATGGGGGTGCTGCAACTGGCAACGGTCGAGAGCGTGACCGGGGTCCTCAACTAGGGCCACGTGCCGTTCCGGAAGGCTTCGAAACTTCCCTTGCGCATCTCCGCGTTGACGCCGGCCTGTCAAACGCGCATCACGCCCGCGCCAGACGGTCGGACGGTCGCGGCGGGGGTTATGCTCCTGTCGAGGAAAGTCCGGGCTCCACGGTGAAAAGGCGGCGGGTAACGCCCGCCCGGGGTGACCCGAGGGATAGCGCCACAGAAAGCAAACCTCCCGCGTCTCGACGCGGGGAAGGGTGAAAGGGTGGGGTAAGAGCCCACCGCGTCTCTGGTAACAGCGACGGCATGGCAAGCCCCGCCTGGAGCAAGACCGAATAGGGACGTCGCGCGGGGCTCGCTCCGCAGGGTTCACCGCCCGAGGCGTCCGGGTAGGTCGCGAGAACCGTCCAGCAATGGGCGGTCCAGAGGAATGATCGTCACCGTCTTCGGGCGGACAGAACCCGGCTTACAGACCGTCTGGCATTTTATCTGTGGCTATCGCCCTTCGGGCTGCTTGAGCCAGGTTTTTTGTGGCTATCGCCCTTCGGGCTGCTTGAGCCAGGTTTTTTGTGGCTACCGCCCTTCTGGCTTCTTCAGCCGCAGTGTTGCGTTACCGCGCCGTGGCTTCGACGAGGTCGGCGAGGCGCTGGGTGGCGTCGGGGATGGCGACGGAGCGTGCGGCGCGGCTCATGGCGGGCAGGCGGGCCGGATCATTCAGGATCGTCGCCAGGACATCGCGCAGACGGTCGACGGTCAGGGCATTTTCCAGGATGACTTCGGCCGCGCCGACGTCGGTCAGCAGTTTTGCATTCAGCCGCTGATGGTCGTCGGTGGCGATCTTCAGCGGGATCAGGATCGACGGCATGGATGCGACGGCGAGTTCGGCGCAGGTCGAGGCTCCGGCCCGTCCGATGACCAGATGCGCCGCCGACAGACGCTCGGCCATGTCGCTGAAGAAGGGCGCGACCTCGGCAGTGATCCCGGCCTCGCGATAGATGGCCTCGGCCGCTGCGAGAGTCTCGGGCCGGGACTGCTGCTGGACCTGCAGCCGCGCCCGCAGGTCGACGGGCAGGGCCGCAAGCGCGCGGGGCGCGGTCTCGGACAGGATGCGGGCCCCCTGGCTGCCGCCCGTGACCAGCACCCGGATCGGCCCGCCATTGGGCGAGGCATAGACACGGTCGAACAGGGCCCGGATATCGGCCCGCACCGGGGCGCCGACGACCTTGGTCCCGGCCTTCACCGCGGCTGATGCGTGCGCCAGCGTGGGGAAGGATGAGGCGACAGCCCGGACCCGGCTGCTGAGCATGCGGTTGGTGCGACCGAGGACCGCGTTCTGCTCATGGATGACGGTCGGGCGGCCCTGGAGCAGGGCCGCGACCAGGGCCGGAGCCGACGGGTAGCCGCCGAATCCGACGACGACGTCCGCCTTCAGCCGGTTGAAGGCCGAGCCCGCCTGCTGCACGCCTTTCAGGATCGTCAGGCCGGCCTTCAGCAGGGCGACCGGTCCCGAGCCGGTCGCGGCGTCCAGCGCCAGCCGCTCTTCGGCCGGAAAGGCCTGGGCATACTGTTCGCCTCGACGGTCCGTCGCCAGCACGACGCGCCAGCCGCGCGCAGTCATCTCCCGGGCCAGGGCCTCGGCCGGGAACATGTGACCGCCGGTTCCACCGGCGGCGACGACACAAAGCTTCTTCATGGAGGCTGTTTGCCCGATGCGGGCAAGTGTTTCTACCGCAAGAGGTGGTTACCGCAGTATCCGTCGCTGGGGCAGACTGGCTCCGGGCTCATAGGCCCCAGGGCGTCGGCGGGTCAGGGCGAGGGCAAATCCCATCGTCAGACCCATCGCCACCATGGACGACCCGCCATAGCTGATGAAGGGCAGGGTCATGCCCTTGGTCGGGATCAGGTTCAGGTTCACCGCCACATTGATACAGGCCTGAAGCCCGATCAGCATGAACAGCCCGGCGGCTGCCGTTTGTTCGAAAGGGTCGTTCAGCTTCATGGCCCGGCTCATGCCGCGGATAACGATGAAGGCATACAGGCCGATCAGGATCAGGCTGAGGACCAGGCCGAACTCCTCGGCCCCGACGGAATAGATGAAGTCGGTGTGCAGGTCGGGGACCGAACGTTTCATGACGCCCTCGCCGACACCGCGCCCGACCAGACCGCCGGCGCGGATGGCTTCGGAGGCGCGGTCGATCTGATGGGTATCCTCGGCGCCCGGCGACAGGAATTTGGCGACGCGCGACTGCACGTGATCGAACAGGAAATAGATCGAGGTGACCCCCGCGACCACCAGACCGGCCAGGACGGCCATCCATTTCAGCGGCACGCCCGCCATGAAGAAGACGGCCATGAAGGTGGTGGTGATCAACAGGGTCTGGCCGATGTCCGGCTGGATCACCAGCAGGGCGACGCTGAGCAGATAGGCGGCAAAGGCGATCGAGACCCCCGGCACGCCCTGACCCTTCTGTCCCTCCGCAAACATCCAGGCAGCGAAGACGATCAGGCCGGGCTTGGCGAATTCCGAGGGCTGGAGGCTGAAGGGTCCGAGATTGATCCAGCGCGCCGCCCCCTTCACCTCGTCGCCGATGAAGGGAAGCAGGGCCATGACACCGATCGCTCCGACGAGGGCCAGCAGGGCGATCCGGCGGACCCCCCGGGGCGACAGCAGCGACGCCACCAGCATGGTCGTGACACCCACGCTCGCGAAGGCGATCATCCGCCAGGAGTAATGGAACGGGTCGCTGATCGACTCATCGGCAAGGATGGCCGCCGGTGACGAGGCGAAGCTGAGGGCCACGCCAAGGCCGACGAGCGCCAGCGCCGCGCCCAGCAGGCCGCGATCGACCGTCCAGAACCACTGGGCGATGGCTCCCTGGTCGTTGCGGGAGAAGGGATGGCTGTAGGTGGGCGCGGTCATGATTCGCTAACCATCCTGACGGGCAGATATGGCTCCGAGGTTAAGAACGGCAGCGCGGAAGGCCTCGCCCCGGGCCTCGAAGTCCGGATACTGGTCGAAACTGGCGCAGGCCGGCGACAACAGAACCACGGCGTCGCCGCCGGTCGACATGGCATCGGCCCCCGCTGCCTGGACGGCGGCTTCCATCGTGCCGCAGACGACGTGGGGCGTGGTGCCGAGAGCAGCGGCAAAATCCGGGGCTGCTTCTCCGATCAGATAGGCGCGGGTCACGCGCGGAAACAGGTCGGCCAGTTCGGCAATGCCGCCGTCCTTGGCCCGGCCGCCCGCGATCCAGAAGCTGGTCGGATAGCTCATCAGGGCCTGTCGCGCCGCATCGGCGTTGGTGGCCTTGGAGTCGTTGACGAACCGGACGGGGCCGAGATGGCCCACGGTCTCCATCCGGTGCGCCAGGCCGGGGAAGGTCATCAGACCCTCGACGGCAGGCTGGTGAGCGATGCCAACGGCGCGCGCAGCGGCATAGGCGAAGGCCGCGTTCTGGGCATTGTGCCGGCCGGGCAGGGAGCGGGCCCGGGTCAGGTCCGCGATGGCCACCCCATCCGCCACCAGCCGCCCGCCCGTGGCATCGACGATGATGAACCGGCCCTGGTCGAAGGCTGGAAACTGATCCGGTCGGGTCTGCTCCAGATCGTCAGCCGGCACGCCGCCGGTCGGATCGATGTATTCAGGCGGGGTGCGGGTCGTGATGGTGCTGATGCGCAGTCCCCTCGCGTTCAGCTTATTGACCGCCTGCCAGCCCCAGTCGTCATCGACGCCGATCAGGGCCAGTCGCTGGGGCTCCATCCGGGCGAACAGCCGCATCTTGGCCGCGACATAACCCTCCATGTCGCCGTGACGGTCCAGATGGTCGGGGCTGATATTGGTCAGGATGGCGACGTCGGGCGCGAAGCTTGTCGTCAGGTCCAGCTGATAGCTCGACACCTCGATCACATAGACGGCTCCAGCCGTCGGCTCCGGCAGGGCCAGGACGCCGATGCCGATATTGCCGCCGATGTGGACCTTCAGGCCCGCCTGTTTCAGCACCCAGCCGATCAGGGCGGTGGTCGTGGACTTGCCGTTGGTGCCGGTGATGGCGATGACGGCCGGTCGAGCCTCCGTGGGCAGGGCCTCGAGTGCGCGGGCGAACAGTTCCACATCGCCGAGGACCGGCACATTGGCTTCGCGTGCACGGTCCACCGTCCAGTGCGGACGGGGGTGAGTCAGGGGTGCGCCGGGCGAAAGGACGAGGGCGGCAAAGTCCGACCAGTCCGCGACGGTCAGGTCCTCGACCAGGAACCCCTCGGCCTCGGCCTGCATGCGGCCCGAGACGCCGTCGTCCCAGAGTACGGGGCGAGCCCCGCCAGCCTTCAGCGCACGCGCCGCCGTGATGCCCGATCGGCCAAGCCCGAACACCGCAACCCGCTTGCCCTCAAAGCCGGGGACGGGGATCATCCCAATTCACCGCTCATCCCGGCGAAAGCCGGGACCCAGTGCTTTGTGACAATGGATGCACGACCAGAGGTCGTCCGTTGATCTCGTTCAACCTGCTCTAGTGAAAGCACTGGGTCCCGGGTTGCGCCGGGATGAGCGGAAGGAAAAAGAGATTTCAAGGGAAGGGATCGGATCACCGCAGTTTCAACGTCGAGAGACCGACCAGCGCCAGCATGGCCGCGACGATCCAGAAGCGGATGACCACGGTCGATTCCGGCCAGCCCATCTTCTCGAAATGATGGTGTACCGGGGCCATCAGGAAGACCCGCTTCCCGGTGGCCTTGAAGTAGCCGACCTGGATCATGACCGAGGCCGCCTCGACCACGAACAGGCCTCCGACGATGCCGAGCACGAGTTCATGCTTGGTGGCCACGGCAATGGCACCCAGAGCCCCGCCGAGGGCCAGCGAGCCGGTGTCGCCCATGAAGATCTTGGCAGGGGGCGCATTGTACCAGAGGAAGCCGGTGCCCCCGCCGATCATGGCCGCGCAGAAGATGGCCAATTCGCCCGAACCGGGCACGTGGTGGACCTGCAGATAGTCCGAGAAGACGAAGTTTCCGACCAGATAGCTGATGATCCCGAACGCAGCAGCCGCCATCATCACGGGCACGACCGCCAGGCCATCCAGACCGTCGGTCAGGTTCACCGCATTGGAGAAGCCGACAATGGTGAAGGCCGCGAACGCGACGTAGAACCAGCCGATGTTGAGCAGAACGTCCTTGAAGAACGGGAAGGCGATCGAGGTCTCGAGGAAGGGCGAGGTTGGCGAGCGCCACATCCACAGCACCGTCAGGATCCCGGCGATGACCGCCACCACGACCTGGGCCAGCAGTTTCTGTTTCGAGGTCAGGCCGGCCGAGGTCTGTTTCGTCACCTTGGCGTAGTCGTCGACAAAACCGAGGACACCGAAGGCTGCGGTGACCCCCGAAACGATCCAGATGTAGGGGTTGGTCAGATCGCCCCAGAGGAAGACGCCCGCGGCGATACCCGCCAGGATCATCAGTCCGCCCATGGTCGGGGTGCCGACCTTGGACAGGTGGGACACCGGGCCGTCGGAGCGGATCGGCTGGCCCTTGCCCTGTTTGGCGCGGATCCAGTTGATGAACCGGCTGCCCATGGCCACGGCCACGATCATCGCCGTCGCCATGGCCAGCGCCACCCGCACGGTCTGGTACTGGACCAGATTGAGCAGCGGGTAATCCTGCGCCACATCGGCGTAGTAAAGGTACAGCAGATAGAACATCTAGGGGGTCCCGTTGGGAGCGGTGTTCAGTTCGGCGAGGGCGGCCGCGATCAGCGACGCCTTCGATCCGTTGGAGCCCTTGACCATCACGATGTCGCCCGGGCCGGCCAGCATGGCGGCCTCGGCGGCAAGTTCGCTGGCGGTCTCGCGCCACAGGCCCTTGCGGGAGGCGGGCAGGGTGTCGTTCAGCAGCTTCATCTGCGGCCCCGCGGTGTGGACCATGTCCAGTCCTGCCGCCTCGATGGCTTCGGACAGACCGACGTGCAGGGCCTGGGACTGGTCGCCGAGCTCCAGCATGTCGGTCAGGACCACGACCCGCCGGCCGCCGGCCGCGACCGGCCGCGCCCCGAGGCTGCGGAAACCTGCGGCCATCGACAGGGGATTGGCGTTGTAGCTCTCGTCGATCAGGGTGAAGGCCCCGCCCGGCACGGCAATGGTGCGCTCCTGTCCCCGGCCGGCGAGCGGCTGGAAGGCCGCCAGGGCGTGAAGGGCAGTGTCCAGGGGCACGTCCAGCGCCTCGAGCATCAGGATGACGGCCAGGCTGTTCAGGCCCCAGTGATGGCCGGACTGGGCAAGACGGAAGGTCTGGCGGTTACCACGGATGTCGGCGACGACGGTGGCCCCCTCGGAATCGGGGCGGAAGTCGACCAGACGGGCGTCATGACCGGATGCCGAGCCGAACAGGACGGGTTCGGCACCCGCGTCCCGGGCAGCGCCGACCAGCAGGTTGGCCCAGACGATGTCGCCATTGATGACCGCCAGACCGCCGGGCACCAGACCCTCGAAGATCGCAGCCTTTTCCCGCGCGACCCCGGTTTCGCCGTCGACAAAGCCCTCGATATGGACCGGTCCGACGGTCGTGACACAGGCCGCGTGCGGGGCGACGAACCGCGACAGCGGTGCGATCTCGCCGGGCGCGTTCATGCCGATCTCGAACACCGCCCGTTCGACGCCTGCGGGCATGCGCGCAAGGGTCAGGGGCACGCCGATGTGGTTGTTGTAGCTCTTGATCGAGCCATGGGCCGGGCCGGCGAGGTCCAGTCCGGCGCGGATGGCCTGGGTGACGCTGGTCTTGCCGACACTGCCGGTCACGGCCCCGCGACGCACCTGCGACGCGCGTTCGCGGGCCGCCACACCCAGCGCCTCGAGGGCCTCCAGTGTATCCTCGACGACGATACAGGGCCCGCCCTCGACCGCGTGTTCGACGAGTGCACAGGCTGCGCCGGCCTCAAAGGCGGCACTTGCGAAATCATGTCCGTCGCGCGCGCCTTTCAGCGCCAGGAACAGGTCGTGGGGTCCGATCTCGCGGCTGTTGTAGGTCAGGCCGCAGATGTCTGCATCGGCTCCGATCAGACGCCCGCCCACCGCCCGGGCGACGGCCCCGGCAGTCCAGAGCGGCTTCGTTTGATCAGGCATCGATACGCAGGGCCTCGGTGGCGATGGTGGCGTCATCGAAGGGATGCGTGATTCCTCCGACGATCTGGCCCTGTTCATGCCCTTTTCCGGCGATGACGACCACATCTCCGTCGCGCATCTGGCGGATGGCGTGATGGATGGCGGCGCGGCGGTCGCCGATGTCGAGCGCCGTCGGCACCCCCTGGCGAACCTGGGCGCGAATGGCGGCGGCGTCCTCGGAGCGGGGATTGTCGTCGGTGACGATGGCGACGTCGGCCAGTCGGCCGGCGATCTCGCCCATCAGGGGCCGCTTGCCCCGGTCGCGGTCGCCACCCGCGCCGAAGACCACGATCAGGCGGCCCGTCGCGTGGGGCCGCAGCGCCGACAGGACCGTCTCCAGACCATCGGGGGTGTGGGCATAGTCGACATAGACCTCGCCACGACGGGACCCGGCGATCCGCTGCAGCCGGCCCTGGGCCCCCTCGATCCGCTCAAGGGCCGCCAGCACCCGGTCGGGGCTCTCGCCACCGGCGATGCAAAGGCCGGCGGCGACAAGGGCATTGGAGGCCTGGAAGGCTCCGGCGAGGGGCAGCAGGATCTCGTGCTGGGTGCCGCGCGCATCGATCGTCAGCCGCTGCCCCTCGGGCGTCGCGACCCGCCCGATCAGGCTGAGATCGCGACCGCGCTCGCCGACACCCAGGATCGACAGGCCGGACATGATGCTGGCGGCGGCGAAGCTGGAATAGGCGTCGGAGTCGGCATTCAGGACGGCTGTCCGACCGCGCGGCAGCAGGGTCTCGAACAGGCGCAGCTTGGCCGCGCGATAGGCATCCATGCTGCCGTGATAATCCAGGTGGTCCTGGCTGAGGTTGGTGAAGGCGGCAGCCTTCAGCGTGACCCCGTCCAGCCGGCGCTGGTCGATCCCGTGCGACGAGGCTTCCAGAGCCAGGTGGGAGACGCCGCGGACGGCCAGATCGGTCAGCAGACGCGCCGCATCGCCGGCATCGGGGCTGGTCAGGCCGGGAGGAGTCAGGGCCTCGTTAAGGTTACCCGATGGCGTCCTGCGCTGGGCGACCACGCCCAGCGTTCCCATGCTCGCGGAATGATGGCCCAGCGTCGCCCAGATCTGGCGACAGAAGGCAGCGACGGACGTCTTGCCATTGGTGCCGGTGACGGCGACGCAGGTCTTGGGCTGGGTGCCGTAGAAGGTCCGGGCGGCCAGGGCATAGGCGCGACGGACATCGCCGGAGGTGACCAGCACGGGTGCGGCGCCGTCGGGCGTGTCGGCCGGGGCCAGGACGGCGGCCGCGCCCATCGCCAGGGCCTGGGAGATGAAGGCGCGTCCATCCGCAGCCGTGCCGGGCAGGGCCACGAACAAGGATCCCGGGGCGACGCGGCGGCTGTCGGCCGTGACGCCGGTGATGACGGGGTCGGAGGGGACGTCGCGGCGCAGGAGGTCGGACAGACGGACCACGCTCATTCCACAACCTCGTCCGGTTGCGGGATCTTCTCACCCGTCGCCGTGGCCCAGCGATCGGCCCGGCGCGGGATGTTCAGGAAGGGAGCGATACGGTCGGCGATGCGGCCGACGGCAGGCGCCGAGACGAACCCGCCGGTCTTGGGATAGGTCTGCGGCTCGTCCATCAGGATCAGGATGGAATAGCGGCGCGCCGTCACCGGACCATCCGCCGGGAAGACCGCAGCGAAGGTGCCCAGCGCCGCGGCCGGGCTGTAGCGGCCGCCGACGAGCTTGTTGGCCGATCCGGTCTTGCCGCCGACGCGCAGGCCGGGAGCATCCGCCCGGGTGCCGGAGCCGCGCACGACGTTGCGACGCATCAGGTCCAGAAGGGTCAGCGATGTCTGTTCCGAGACCACGCGACGCGGCTCGGTCGTGCGGGGGGCACCGCCCTTGCGCAGGCTGAGCGGGATGTAGCGTCCGCCATTGGTCAGGGCCCCCATGGCGGCGGCCATCTGCACCGGGGTGATCGAGATGCCGTAGCCGAACGACAGCGAGGCCAGGGTGGTGTCGCTCCACTCGCGCGGGACGATGGGTTTGGCGGATTCCTTGAGCTCGATCGGGGCGGCGTCCAGCAGGCCCATGCGCTTGAAATAGTCGCGCATCACATCGCCGCCCATCTCGACCGCCAGTCGCGAGGTGCCGATGTTGGACGAGTGCAGATAGACCTCCTCCAGCGTCATGGCGCGGTTCTGGGCATGGAAGTCGGTGATGCGGCGATTGCCGATCATGAAGGGAACACTGGCGTCGAAGACGGTGGCCATGTCGGCCCGGCCGGTGTCGATCCCGGCGGCAACGGTGAAAGTCTTGAACACCGACCCCATCTCGTAGTGGGCCGAGGTCGCGCGGTTCAGGGTGGCTCCGTCCGGAACCCCGCCGCGTCGGTTGGGGTCATAGCTCGGATAGCTGGCCATCCCCAGGATCTCGCCCGTCTGGACGTCGGTGATGATCCCGACCGCGCCTTTCGAGCCATTCTCCATGGCGGCGGCAGCAAGCTCGTTTTCCAGCACGCCCTGCACGCGCAGGTCGATCGAAATCTGGAAATCCTCGCCCGCCTGGCCGGCGGCACGGATCTCGTCGTTGAAGGCCAGTTCGGTGCCGGACACGCCCTGTCCGCCGGTGTCTGCCGTGCCGATCAGGTGAACCGCCGAGCCGTTCAGCGGATAGACGCGGCGGTCCTCGGGCTCAAACGAGATGCCGCCAAGCGCCAGGCCGTGCACGGCAGCCTTCTCGGCCGGCGTCAGGCCGGGCTGGGCGATCAGTCGGCGGTCACCGTCGAGAACGCGCCGCAGCCGCTTCTCGGAGATCGACGGCAGGACCGACTTGATCTGGCGGAAGGCGGCGTCGCGATCCCAGACCTCGTTCGGATCGATATAGAGGCCGTAGTGGGTGATATTGGTCGCCAGCAGAAGGCCATTGCGATCGACGAGATCGGCCCGCTCCAGTGCATGGACCGTGCTGCCGCCGCGGAACCGGCCATGATCGGCGAACAGCGCTGCATAGGCCGCCCCGAGCGCAAGGCAGACAAACACGCCGGAGAAGACCGCCATGATGACGAAGATGCGGACGCGAGTGTCTTCCTCGGCCTTGCCTTCGGTCCGGGCGCGCTCGAAGGCGTGTTCGACGAACCAGACGGCCTCGGTCAGCCAGCGCAGCCAGGGCGAGACGGTCGAGGTCAGGGGAGCCCGTCCCGAGCCCGGAGCCGGGCGATACATGCGGTGATCGTGCACGCTCATTGCGCGACCTCCATGTTCGGAAGGGCAGGCGGCTCGTCCTCGACCGGAGCCGGCGCGACATAGACGGCGCGTGGCGTCACCTCGGTCGGCGCATCCACGGCCTTGAGTCCGTTCAGCGCACCGGCCTCGGCCTGACGCTCGACATCGACTGGGGCCAGGCCGGCGGCGCGTGACAGGGCCTCCAGACGGCCGGGTTGTTCCAGGCGTGTGGACTCGGCGCGCAGCAGGCGGACGCGCTGGCGGTTGTCGGCGATCTGGCGCTCCAGCTCACCGATCCGGGCGCTTTCGCGGGCGGCACCAGCCTTGGCGACATAGACGGAGAAGACCATGGCCGCGACCATGACGACGCCGATGATCTCGACCCAGCGGAAGCCGCGGACCTTCCAGTCAAACAGGCGTTTGACGACCACGGGGGCATTCATGCCGCGATCCTCCCCCAGGCCGGGGCCTCGGTGCGAACGGCGGCACGCAGCTTGGCCGAGCGCGACCGGGGATTGACCGCCAGCTCGGCCTCGCCGGCCTCTCGCGCGCCCTTGAACACCAGGTCGAAGCTGGGCTTGCGGCTGTCAATGGCGAGGGGGGCGTGGCGCGAACCCGCCGGCGTATTGCCGGTCCGCTCGGTCAGGAAGGCCTTGACGATCCGGTCCTCCAGCGAGTGGAAGGTCACGACGACCAGACGTCCGCCGGGCGACAGGGTGGCCTCGGCGGCGGCCAGTCCGGACTGCAGCTCGCCCAGCTCGTCATTGACCGCGATCCGCAGGGCTTGGAAGGTCCGGGTTGCGGGATGAACCTTCTCGCCCCGCCGGCCGCCCAGCGCCTTCTCGACCACGGCGGCGAGGTCGAGGGTGCGGGTAAAGGGTGTTTCGATCCGGCGACGCAGGATGGCGGTCGCAATCCGGCCGGACTGCCGCTCGTCGCCATACTGTTTCAGGATGTGGGCCAGCGGGCCGTGATCCCAGGTGTTGACGATGTCGGCAGCACTGTCGCCCTCGCCCGACATCCGCATGTCCAGCGGTCCGTCGCGCATGAAGGAGAAGCCGCGCTCGGCCTGGTCCAGCTGCATGGACGATACGCCGATATCGAAGACGACGCCGTGCAGGGCCGAATGCTCATTGGCGGCAAAGACCTGCGACAGGTCGGAAAAGGCGGCGTGAACCAGCCGGAAGCGGTCGGGATACTCGGCGGCCAGGGCGTCGGCATGGGGCTGGACCGTCGGGTCGCGGTCCAGGGCGATGACGCTGGCACCCGTCTCAAGGATGGCGCGGCTGTATCCGCCGGCACCGAAGGTCGCGTCGATGATCACGTCGCCGGGGCCGGGCGACAGGGCCTCGATCACCTCGGCCAGCAGGACAGGAGCGTGGGGCGAGGTCATGCGGCCCCTCCCGACGCTGCGGCGCGGCGCATCTCTCCGAACTTGGCCAGACCGTCGCGGGCGACGCGGCGCTGTTCGGCGCGGTGGGCCGACCATTTGGCCTTGTTCCAGATCTGGAACCGTTCGCCGACGCCATAGATGACGACGGTGTCGGCCAGCTCGACTTCCTCGCACAGGTGTTCGGGCAGGGTGATCCGGCCGCCGCTGTCATAGGCGAGGGGCTTCTGCTCGCCGAAGATCGAGGCTTCCAGGGCAGAGCGGTAGGGATCGCCGAAGGGCAGGCTTTCGATGACGGCGCGGTATTCGGCGAAAAGGGCGTCGCCGCCTGCCTCCAGGCAGTCCGCCTCGATCGATGGAAAGCAGAATACGCCATGCTCGGCGCCGTTTTCGGCCGTGCGGAATTCCTGAGGGATCAGGAGACGGCGCTTGCCGTCCAACTGTTTCTCGTAGGTCGAGAGAAACACGCCTGATCCCATCGAGCCCTTCGGCCCGCTCCCTGACTTTTACGGCCTCCGGTAGGGCCCCCGCCGCGTACGCCCGGTTTCGATGTCGTGGGATAGCATGGGATTGAGTGGGTCTCAATGGGAACTGTTGCCGCTTTTTAACCAAGTCTTGTCAATCGTCGTGGCAAATCACCAGTGTTGATGAGAACATACACGGAACACTGCAAGTATTAACAGGCTGTGGACTGCTTGGGGGTCACGTTTCGGCCTCAGGGGTTAAGGCCCGAAGGGGTTGGTGAGCCGCCTGCATTGAAGCCATGCGGCGACCTGCGCGTTAGCACCGGTCATGCCAAGCTTTGTCACCGACCTGACCCGAGAGATCTACCGCATCTGGCGCGAGTTCCAGTGGCTGCCTGAATGGGTGGTCATCACGGTCATCGTCGCAGGGTTCGTCTTCGTGGGCTGGGCCGCCAACCAGATCGTCTTCAGCCTGCTGAAGATCGCGGTGCGCAAGAAGGACGTCTTCTGGCGGGGCGTTGTCGCCCGGGCACGGCTGAAGCTTCGCATCGCGGTCATGATCATTGCCATGGCCCTGGCCGTGACCGTCTCGCCCCTGGCTCCCGAGCCGTCGCTGGTCATCCGCCAGGCCCTGCTGGTCGGCTTCATCCTGACCATCGGCTGGATCATCAATGGCGCGGTCGAGATGTGGGCCGTGGTCTATCTGCGCCGGTTCAACATGGCAGCCGAAGACAATCTGCTGGCCCGCAAACATGTGACCCAGGCGCGGATCCTGCAGCGGGTGGCGACCCTGCTGATCGGGGTCGTGACCCTGGGGCTGGCGCTCATGACGATCGGCGCCGTGCGGCAGTGGGGCCTGTCGCTGCTGGCCTCGGCTGGCGTGGTGGGCATCGTCGCCGGCTTGGCCCTGCAGCCCTTCCTGACCAATATGGTGGCGGGCATCCAGATCGCGACCGCCCAGCCGATCCGTCTGGACGATGCCGTCATTGTCGAGGGCGAATGGGGCACGATCGAGGAAATCACCTCGACCTATGTGGTGGTCAAGCTGTGGGATTGGCGGCGGATGGTGCTGCCGCTGACCTATTTCATCACCAAGCCGTTCCAGAACTGGACCCGCGAGACCAGCCGCCTGATCGGCACGTCCATGCTGTATGTCGACTACGCCGCACCGATGGACCGGTTGCGGGACGAACTGGAGCGGATCTGCCGCGCCTCGGCCCTGTGGGACGGGGATGTGGTCAATCTGCAGGTCACCGACATCACCGACCGCGTCGCCCAGGTCCGGTGCCTGGCCAGTGCCCGGTCGGCACCGGTGGCCTTCGACCTGCGTTGCGAGATCCGCGAGAAGATGCTGGCCTTCATGCGGGACCAGTGTCCGGAGGCCTTGCCACGCGACCGGTATGCGACCGATCGCAATGCCCAGCCTATTGCGCCAGCGCCGCACGTCCAAGCCTGACCGCGTCCTCCAGCGTCGTGGCGTCGATCGTGACGGGCGGGGAACAGGCGACGGCCAGCAGTTCCGCCGCATCGCCGCCGGGCGCGGCGGGATAGGCGGGCGAGCGGTCGGGGGTCGAGGGGCCCTCTCGCCCGCCCTCGCGGACCGAGGCGAAATCGAGCCGGTCCGCCATCCGCGTGCTGCAGTCGAACGCCCACCAGGACCACCCACCCCAGTAGGCCTCGCCGCCGGCGGAAAAGTCCGGTTCGACGGCCTGGAAGGCCCGCATCCGGACGGTGTCTCCCTGACGCGCGATCGAGGCCACATCGGCCAACACGGCATAGCGTCCCGCGCCGGTCAGGACGAAAGCCGGGTCTGGGCTTGCGGTCAGAGCAAGAGCCAGGGCCGCTGCGGCGATCATGGGTGGATCAGTTCGGGCGGAACAGGCCGGCCGGGCTGGCGGTGAAGATTTCCACCCCGTCCTCGGTCACGCCGACGGTGTGCTCGCACTGGGCCGACAGGGACTTGTCGCGGGTCACGGCGGTCCAGCCGTCGGAAAGGACCTTCACATGCGGCTTGCCGATGTTGACCATCGGTTCGATCGTGAAGAACATTCCGGGCTTCAGCACCGCACCTTCGCCCTTGCGGCCGTAGTGCAGGACATTGGGGCTGTCGTGGAACAGCCGGCCGATGCCGTGGCCGCAGAAGTCGCGCACGACGCTCATCCGGGCGGCCTCGACGTGGCGCTGGATGGCAAAGCCGATGTCGCCGAACGTGTTGCCGGGCTTCACCTGGGCCAGACCGAGCGCCAGCGACTCATAGGTGACATCGATCAGCTTGCGGGACCGGGCATTGATCTCGCCGACCGCATACATGCGGCTGGAGTCGCCATGCCAGCCGTCGACGATGACCGTGTGATCGATGTTGACGATGTCGCCGTCCTTCAGCACCCGATCGCCCGGAATCCCGTGGCAGACCACGTGATTGATCGAGGTGCAGACGGTCTTCATATAGCCCTTGTAACCCAGGCAGGCAGGCAGCCCGCCGCGCTCGGTCGTGAAGTCCCGGATGCGGTCGTCGATCTCCTGGGTCGTGATGCCGGGCACCACATGCGGGGCGATCATGTCCAGCGCATCGGCGACCAGCCGGCCCGCAGCGCGCATGCCTTCGAAGGCTTCGGACTGATAGATGCGAATGGCGCTGGACCGGGTGAAGGTCTCGGTATCCAGCTCGGGGGTCTCGTACATACAGGGCGGCTCGACGACGGGGAGGACTGGCAGATGGCGAGTCTAGCACGAAAACTCAACCGTTGTCGGCCCCCTCCAGAAGCGCACGGATCGGGGCCCAGCTGCGGCGGTGGGCAGCACAGGGTCCAAGGCGAGCCAGGCCGGCCACATGGCTGGGGGCATGATAGCCCTTGTGGCCGGCAAAGCCGTACCCTGGATGCTCGGCGTCCAGGGCCACCATCCGCCGGTCGCGGGCGGTCTTGGCCAGGATCGAGGCCGCAGCGATCGACAGCGACAGACCGTCGCCCCCCACCACGGTGGTCACCTCGCATGGCAGTTTGAAGCGGTAGTTGCCGTCCACCAGGGCCACGGCCGGGGTCACCGCCAGCCCCTCGATCGCCCGGCACATGGCCAGCCCCGTGGCATGAAGGATGTTGAGATCGTCGATCTCCTCGACCGAGGCGAACCCGACGGCCCAGGCCACCGCATGGATCTTGATCTCGGCCTCCAGCCGCTCGCGGGCGGCGGCGCTGAGGGCCTTGGAGTCATCGATGCCGGGCGGCAGCCGGGCGGGATCCAGGATCACCGCCGCCGCCGACACGGGACCCGCCCAAGGTCCGCGCCCGGCCTCGTCCACGCCACAGACCGGCTGCCCGCCGCAGGCCTCTGCGGCCAGGGTCTCGAGCGCGAGGGTCGGGAAGGCCTTGGGAATCGAAGGACGAGCGGACTTCATGCGGGAGTGACTAGCCTGGACGGGCGAGGGCGGGAAGCGGACGTGTGGAATGTCAGGTCTGGATCGGTTCCGAGCATGAAATCGGCCCCGCCGTTCTGCGGGTTCGGGCGATCATTGTCTTTCGCCTGCGGACCAAGCCCGTTGCCGTCTGCAACGCGTCGAGATCGGTCGCAGCGTTGAGTTCGAAAAGCAGGCCCTCAACGGGTCCCGCCGCTCAACCAGAATCCGTCTGGCTCATTCGATCTCGAACACCACATTGAGACGTGCCTCGACAACCACCGGAGGCAGATCGACTGAAATGGCGACGCTTGGACGAATACGTGATCCGGTGACGACAATGTCATCGACAACGGCGAGTTCAGATTCCGTTCCGCGGGCGTTGACGTCCTGGACGCGAAGGATACGCACGATCCGCCGCCCGCTCGCTACAGCAAGGGCCTCGGCCTGAGCGGAGGCATCGGCAAACGCCAGACGGTTCGCTTCCGTCTTGAGCGCGGCGCGGTCTTCGATGTCGACCCCCGACGTCGCCACATCGCGAGCCCCCAACTCTGCGGCCAGAGACACGGCATTCCCGGCCAGGTTGGCAGGCGCACCCCTGAACTGAAACCGCACGCTGGCGACGTAACCGCTGATATTGCAGCCGTCGCCTTCACTATCGCGATCTGAGCCTTCGTCCCTGCAATTGCCGGAATAGACCGGTTCGACCGACACGGAGTCTGTCCGAAGCCGTGCTCCCGTCAGATCATCGAGCCGCGTCAGTGCCTGGTTCAGCGAACCCTGGGTTTCGGCGAGCGCCCGAAGGGCAGCAATCTGATCTGGCCCATCGCCTCGAATGCGGCCGGCTATGAAGAAGGCGTCGGGCAATCGCTCGGCGCGCCCCTGACCCAGCACAACGATTGTCGGGGTGGGTGGCACAGTCTGCGCGACCGCCGCTGATGCGATCAGTGTGAAAGCCGCTGCCAGAGCAGGTCCCGAGACATGGGGCATGACGCGTTCTCCTTTTGATTGCATACGCTAGTCGAAGGTTCTTTGACGCACCAGCGCCGCGTCAGCCTGCAAGAGAGCGGATATGCTCGTCGCGAAAGGTGGGAGACGGCACACACCTTTTCGGCGGCTTCCGCGACGTCCGGTCTGCGACGGACTGCGACCTGGCATCGGCCCCGACACCAGACCCTGTCCGATCTGCCTTAGAGTACAGGCCGCCTGCTTTCGGTGTAGTCGGTCAGCCGCTCTCTCGCTCAGTCGAACGCTAGAACTGCGCGACCTTCAACAGGGCTGCGTGGAGCGCGCGCAGATCGATCGGCTTGGCCACATAGTCCGTCATGCCGGCGGCCAGATATTCGGCCCTCTGACCCGGCATGGCGTTGGCGGTCAGCGCGATGATCGGCAACATGCTGGCCCGGCCGCCGAGGGCGCGGATGTGGCGGGTCGCCGTCGGGCCATCCATGACCGGCATCTGGATGTCCATCAGGATGGCATCGAAATCGCCGCTCGATACCGCCGCCACGGCCTGTTCTCCGTCCGGAACGATGGTGAAGCTGTGGCCGAAGCTGTCGAGCAGGGCGGCGATGACCCGCTGATTGGTCAGGTTGTCTTCCGCGACCAGCAGCCTCAGACAGCGGCCATCCGCCATTTCCGGCTCACCGGGCGTGGGGCTGGCACCGTCTCCTGTCGGTGCCGGCACTTCGAGCCAGAAGCGGCTTCCCCTGTCCGCCTCACTTTCAACCCCGATACGGCCGCCCATCAGGTCGGCGTACTGTCGGCAGATCGACAGGCCGAGCCCGGTCCCGCCAAAACGTCGGGTCGTCGATGCGTCGGCCTGGATGAAGCGCCCGAACAGGCGCTTGCAGGTTTCCGGAGAAATCCCGATCCCCGTGTCCTTGACGGCGATCAGCAGGCATCCGTCCCCGGTTCGGTAACCGATCTCGACATCGATCCGGCCGGCCTCGGTGAACTTGACCGCGTTGCCGACGAAATTGGTCAGGATCTGGCGCACCCTGTCTTCGTCCGCACGCACCCATGACGGCACGTCGGTCGCGATGTCGAGTTTGAGGTCGACGCCTGGCCGCACGGCCCCTCGGGAAAACAGGTCGGTGACTTCCCTGGCCATGATGCGAGGGTCGAAATCACGAAGCACAAGACTGACCTGTCCCGCCTCCAGCCGCGAGACCTCGAGGATATCGTCGAGGATGTGAAGCAGGTGGGTGGCAGACTTCAGCGCGATTTCGGCATGCTCCTGATGCATCGGAGCCAGTTTGGAACGCTGCAGGACGGTCAGCATCCCGATGACGCCGTTCATCGGCGTCCGGATCTCGTGGCTCATCGTGGCCAGGAACTGGCCCTTGGCGACCGCGGCGGCTTCAGCCTCGACCCGTTTGGTCTCCAGTTCGGCCGTTCTGGCGACGTCCTCGCTGATGTCGCGATTGAGACCGACCAGAACGGATCGGCCCTCGGCATTCCTCGAGGCCAGGGCATGGGCCTTGACATGGCGTACCGTCCCGTCGTTTCGCTGGATCCGGAAGAAGGACTGGACGGGCAGCCCGGTCTCCAGGGACCGCTGGCCATCGGCGCGCAGGCTTTTGCGGTCGTCAGGATGGACGTGATCCATGGCGCGCTCGCGCGCAATCCATTCGCCATCAACCTGAAAACCATAGATTTCACGCACGCGGTTATCGAAGCTGAAGCCGCCGTCCTCGGAAAAATCCATCTCCCACACCCCGATACCAGCGAGGTCCATGCACAGCCGAAGTCTTTCCGATGTCCGGGCGAGTTCGGCTTCGAAGACCTTGCGGGCGGTGATGTCCTGATGAGCCCCGACCATGATGAGCGGCCGGCCGTCTGCGGAGCGCGATACGAGACGGGCACGATCCAGGATCCAGACCCAGTGGCCCGCCTTGTGCCGCATCCTGACTTCGGCTTCGAAATAGGGTTCCTTGCCTGAGAGATGCGCTTCGGCCTTCACGAGCGCGGCCGCCTGATCCGCCGGGTGCCGCAGGCGTGCACAGGTCTCGATGGAGATCGGCTGAAGTTCGGCCAGCGTGTATCCCAGCATCTCGGCCCAGCGCGCGTTCAGCCTCAAATCGCCGGTCTGGATGTTCCACTCCCACGCACCCAGACGCGCCGCATCCAGGACGTCGTTCAGGCGGTCGGCTTCAAGAGGGGGTGCCGCTCCGGTGTCGGTCGCAGCGGCTCGGTCAGACCCCGGCAGACCGCCGGATTGAACGCGAGTTGGCGGATACTCGGGATGCGATTGGGTCTTTTCCAGCACCGCAAGCCTCCCCGTTTCCTCAGCGTACCTCGCAGACGCTTAATCAAACGTCGATCCACGGAGACACGAGGCCTGACGATAACGCGGTGATTCAGCGCCGGGGGCAAGGCACCGGATCGCGAGCGACGCCCCGGTGATCCCCGGTTCTCCGTAGTATCCGTTGGTCGCAGATCGGCCCGAAGCCGAGGCTCGATCAGACGCCCGTGCAGCGGCCGTATCGGTCGCTGATCCTGCGGCGTGCGTCAAAGCCCCGGACCGGAACGCGCTCGGTCCTCAGCCCAGCTCCGGCGCGACATAGGACACAAGCAGGAATGCGAGGAAGATGCCTATGCCCAACCCGTACAACGAGGGCACCAGCCGAAGGGCGGCCCGCGAACTGTTGAGCCGGGGTTTGACGCCCTGGCACAGTTGCACGATGTCGGTCTGGCCCTGCAGCGCGAGCAGGCCCGAGATGGCGACCGGCAGGGCCGCCATTCCCATCTGCAAAGGCGAGATCCGTGCGCCGAAGACGGTGCCGGCCAGGGTCAGGATGCCGCCCAGGGTCGCCACGCTGAGGGAGACCATGCTCTTGAAATAGTCATAGGCGAGCGCCGGTTCGGCCAGTCCCACGCTCGCCGCGGGGTCGTCCGCTCCGCCGGGCACATCGGGGCGCTTCAGGGTGGGGGGTCCATCGCTCATGGCCTGTCCTAGGTTTTCGTCTTGCTCTGGGACGCAATGATGGCCGCAAACGCTCCCAGCATCGACCCTCCGAGCGCGACGAAGACGGGCGAGCCCTCATCATTGGCGATCATCCAGACGGAGATGCCGATCAGTGTCAGGGATGCGCCGATCATGACCCCGACCAGCAGGCGGAGCGTCGACGCGGTAGGCTTTCTGGACATCACGACCCCTCCTGACCGACATCACACTGGATTCATTCATGGATCGTGGCAAGTCGTCATGCGGGCGACCGCTTCTTCGGCGAGCGCGCTTTGACGCCAAGGAACAGGCCCAGCCAGCCAAGCCGCCGGGCGATTTCATAGGTCAGCCAGCAGCATGCCAGGGTCACGCCGAGGATGGCGATCGCCTCTGTGGCCAGGGGAAGGGACAGGGGCATCAGCCAGTGGGCCGCAGCGATGATGATCGTCTGGTGGACGATGTAGAACGGAAACACCCCGACGCTGAGGTATCTCAGAACCGGCCCTCCGCGCGTCAGATGGCGGGCCGCGAAGCCCAGGATGGCGGCCATGCAGGTCCATTGGTTGACGGCATAGACCATGCGCATCGCAAGCCGCAGGGCATCCGGCGGCACGGCGCCGTCCGCGCGATAGATCCAGGCATAGGTCGCCCAGCCGGCCCAGCTCAGGATGGCGAGGACGAGGGCTGGCCGGCGCAGGCGCACATAGGCGGCCTTCATGATCTCGGAGCGCGCCGTCAGGAAGCCGAACAGATAGGCGCTGAACGACAGGGCGTGATTGTACCAGTCGTAGGTCAGGGCATGGGTGATCTCGAACAGGGGGGCCAGGGTGAAGCGCAGCACCGCGAACCACAGGACCGGCCAGATCAGCAGGCCCCATCCCGACAGGACCGTTTCCATCCTCCTCTCCAGGCCCTTCAGGGCCGGGCCGGCGAGCGCGATCAGGGCGGCGACGATCAGCCCGTAAGGCAGCAGATAGGCAATGAACCAGAGGTGGTTCCAGGTCGGCGTGGTCAGGCAACCCTCGGCGTCGCACCAGGCACCCGAGCCGGTGGCATATCGGATCCAGAAATCGTGGAGCACGGGGGACGCAGCAGGATCGGCAACGCCAAGAGCCGCCAGCCCATGCCAGATCTCGAAATAGCTCTGGGGGGGCACGATCACCAGCATGCCGAACACGAGCGCCGGGGCCAGTCGCAGGACTCGCGATCCGGCCAGCCGCGCACCGGGCCGACCGCCGTCGGCCGCGAAGCGGTCTGCCATGAACCGCGTCGCGGCCCCCGACACGAGGAACAGAAGGGTGAGCCGCCAAGGATTGGTCAGCATCATGACCGGCTGAACGGCCTCGACAATGCGCGGGCTCTTCACGTGGAAGTCCCACGACACATAAAGCATCCCCACGTGATAGAAGATCAGCAGGAAGAAGGCCCCGACGCGGATCCAGTCGAGGTCATGGCGGCGGGATGACGGGGCAGGTACAGGGGCGGTGGACGACAAGGGGCAGGTCCATGAAGACTGATCGGAAGCCCGGCGTCGCATCCCGAACGTCGGCGGGCCAGGGGGGTGGGGGCGTTCGGCCACGTCCGGGGGACGGCCATCCGTCCTTTGTGACGAGCGGCGGTCCTTTCGGGATGGACGGCGAGCCCACGGGTCTGCTGGCGCGGCTGCGTCGGGCCGACACACGCGATCTGGCGCTGGGCTGGGTCGTGATCGCGGCCGTTGCCGTGGCCGTCATGACGGTGAATGCCCTCACCGAGTTGAATGACAATCCGGTTGTCGCGTCATGGGAGCCCTGGGTCTGGGAAGTCTCGAGCGCCGTCGTCGTCCTGTCCCTCTTGTGGCTGCCCTGGCTGACGACCCGGGCGGCGCCGCCGACCGATGCCTGGCAAAGGGGATGGCGGCTGGCCGTCCGGTTCGCCCTGATCCACCTGGCGGCGGCAGCGGCCTATACGCTGCTGCATATTGCCGGTTTTGTGATGCTCCGGACCTGGGCCTATCAGGTCATCCAGGCCAGCCCGTATGACTTCGGCTCGGTCGCGAGCGGATATCTCTACGAGTTCAGGAAAGACGTGCTGAGCTATGCCGCGTTCGTCGCGGTGTTCTGGCTCAGTGCCCGGCTGAGGATCAGTGCGGAAGGCCCCCTTCGTCCCGTCAGTTTCGACATCCGCGATGGCGGACGGATCATTCGTGCCCCGGTCGATGACATCCTGGCTGTGGCGTCGGCCGGGAACTATGTCGAGTTCTGGCTGGCCGACGGGCGCCGACCCCTGATGCGCGCAACCCTCGCCGCCATCGAGGCCGAGCTGACAGGCTTCAACTTCGTCCGCGCCCATCGCTCCTGGCTGGTCAATGCCTCACGCGTGACGGGCCTCTCGCCCGACGGGTCGGGGGACTGGACCGTGGAACTGGGCACCATCCGTGCGCCGGTCTCGCGACGCTACCCCGAAGCCCTGGGCCGTCTGAAGTCGCAAGACCATGGGGACCGAATGCGGTGAGGCAGGGGCCGAAAAGGCCCTGGGCTCTCGTCAGGCGGTGCTATTCAAGAGAACGAGAGCCCTGAAAGTCGCGCGCACGAACCAGACTCGTCGAGCGTCGGCTAAGGGTGGAAAGCGGACGCTGCCTAATGCGGAAACCCCAGTTTCCCCTGACGCCCGGCCCTCACCTGGGCTTGGAGCCTAGACAGCGACATCCAGTGCCGACGATGAACGTCTAGTCCCGAGTTCGGCGATAACGTGGTGGACCGCCGCTTCGAGTTCGTCAGGTCTGGGCGCGACCTCGGGCATTGCATAACCACGGGCGCAGATACGGCGTTGGCGGCCCCACCTCGAGCAATGGCCTTGCTTCAGAGTCGTCCTTGTCAGAAAACGCGGTGAAGCCAGACCCTCGCCTAAGCACTGCGGTCAAAGGCTGAATTCAGAGTGAACCCACGCCATGGCCAGTCCGTCACTTGCCTCTGGCGAATTCTTCGGCGTGCAAACACGCGGCGTCATGGCTCACGGCTATAAGGTCGACCTTCGGATCGCGACCTTGCCACCCGAACAGGTTCACGCCCATTCGCATGAAGACGCCCATTTTGTGCTGGCGCTGGACAGCGGGTACCGCAGTCTGGCCTACGACCCCCTGACCCCTCGAAATCAGACGTTTGGTCCGGGAGCCTTAGTTTGGAACCCAGCGGGAGTTGAGCATCGGGATTGTTTTGATGTGGCTGGCGGCCGATTCCTGTCCGTCAGTTTCATGCCGCCCGCAGGCGCGCGTTGTGGCGATCCGCTGCGTTTGAGAGGCGCGGCGGAAGTTGCTGTCAGGCGGCTGGTTGGGGCAACGGCGCGATTTGCCGTGGGCGATGAGATGATCATTGAAGGTCTGGCGCTTGACCTTGCGGCTACGGTCCTGTCGCCCGACGAACTAAATGAGGATCCGGCCCCGGAATGGCTGCAGCGAGCACAAGAACTCATTGATGACATGGCCGCCCAGCCCGGCATTGAGGTTCAGAGTATAGCCGCCGAGGTCGGGGTCCATCCGGTCTCGCTGGCGCGGCGCTATCGACGTCACTATCGCCAGTCCCCCGCCGCGGCCATCCGGCAGGCTCGCGCAGACCGCGCTGCGGGCATGATGGCACGCGGGTCTGATCTGGCCTCCTTGGCGGCAGATGCGGGCTATGCCGATCAAAGCCATATGACCCGCGATTTCACCAGCATCTACGGCCTGACACCGGCGCGTTACAGGGCGCTTTTTCGGTAACGGTTTCACCTGTTCAAGACGGCCGCCTAGAGGCGTGCGACGCAGCGCGGCTTAAGGAGACATCCATGCATCGCCTACTCATCACCGCCTGTACCCTGCTCGCCGTCGCGACTCCGATTTCAGCCCAGACGATTTGGCCTGTGGCGTCGCCAGAGAGCCAGGGCGTCTCGACCGATCGGCTTGCCACCATGGACGCCGCCGTTCGAGCCGGAACCTTCCAAAAGGTCACCAGCGTGCTGATCGCCCGTCACGGCCGACTGGTTCATGAGACCTATTTCGACGATGCTGGCCGTGAGTCGCGCCGCAATACCCGATCGGCGACCAAGACAGTGACCGCCATGCTAGTGGGGGCAGCAATCGCCGAGGGCGATATCGCCAGCGTTGATGAACCGGTGATGCCGTTCATCGCCTCTCACGGCCCCTTCGATAATCCCGATTTGCGCAAGTCCGCAATCACAGTCGAAGATCTGCTCACCATGAGTTCTTTGCTGGAGTGCGACGACGACAACCAGTTTTCCCGCGGCAATGAAGAGCGGATGTACCTGATAGAAGATTGGGTAAAGTTCACCTTCGACCTACCGATCAGAGGATTTCCGGCTTGGATTCCCAGGCCCGCCGACCAGCCCTATGGCCGCGCCTTCAGTTATTGCACCGCGGGGTCCACAACGCTGGGTGCTGTCGTGCAGTCCGCATCGGGTGAGCCTCTGGACGTCTTTGCGCGCCGGACCCTATTCGCACCGTTGGGCATAGAGGGCGAGCAGTGGCAGTTCTCACCAACGGGCCTTCCGCAGGGCGGCGGCGGTCTGGGGCTTCGCAGTCGCGACCTACTGGCATTGGGCCAACTGCTGCTCAACCGAGGGCAGTGGGAAGGCCAGCGGGTGATTCCCGAGGCGTTCGCTGTCGCAATGACGACCCCGCAGGCATCGGTCGATCCGCAGCGCGGAGACTACGGCTATCTGACTTGGCTGCCGACCTACACCGTAAACGGTCAGCCGCATGCCGCTTGGGCTATGGCTGGTACAGGCGGCAACAAGGTGGTGATCGTGCCGGATCTCGATGCCGTAGTGGTGGTAACGACCGAGAATTACAACGTGCGAAACCCGCACGTTCTCGCCGACACGCTGATCGCTGAACACGCTCTGGCGTCGTTCAATCAACGGTAGGCTGCCAATAAAGTCCCTTTGGGTCGGAACACTACATTGGCATCAGGCCCAAAACCGGACTTTCGCCCCGCCGCACAACAGCGGACCTTCCGAACCGCCGCCATGGGTGGGAAGCAGACGTCGGCTTGCGCTACCGAGAACCCACTCACAGTCTGAAAGCTGGAACGTCCGGAGGCGAGCCGTGCGCGGCATTGTCATCGTGCTGGCCGCGGTGTTGATTGCAGGCGCTCTTCTTGCAGGGATGCTGGCATCTCAGCGAAGGGCACTTTTCGACCCGGCACTCAGCCGGGATGACTATCCATGCTCATGGCCTGGAGCCGACCATTCGGGGCCTCTGGACCCGGAGTTCGATAGCTGGTTTGGCGGTCCGCTCAGACGCGCAGACGAGCCTTCGCTGTTCCGCAAATCGAATGCCAGGACATCGGCTACGACGATACGGTTCACTTTCCTTCCATCATCCAGCGCGCCCATCGTCGTTCGCATTGATGATGTCTACGGGCCGCAACCTCGCCTGACGGCATTTCGGGACGAAGGACAGGTCAAACCGAGTGCTGGAAGCAAGCAGACACGGGTTTTGGCTTCTTCGGAAGTCGCACCCCTCAGGGCCGCGCTGGCCTCGACGGACATCCTCACCCTGGAGCCAGACTCGTGCCTTTCTGGTCCTGATGGTGTCATTTACTTGATCGAAGTGGCGGGGCCTGACGGCTACCGCTTCATCAATCGATGGGGCGTCACAGAGGGGCCGGTCTATGATCTGGCCAACCAGATGTATTTGCTCACTGGATGGGCAAATGGACCCCAGGGCCCTGATCGTCAGGACGCCAGGCTCCGAAACTGAGGTTCGAGACAACCTGCAGGGTCTGTTTTGGGTCGAGATCGGACATGACCGGCCAGGCCTCACCCACTCTATTCTGATGATCCGGCGCCTGTTCAGATCGCTCTTGATGAAGGGGTGATCTTCGATGGCGACAGGGCGATTTGCGCTTCTGCCCTTGCGACGCCGATGCTCGCAATGATGAGCGCAGCCAACAGGCCAAGAACAATCAGGCCGATCCGTCCCCGCCGATGTTTTCGCAGGGTCTGATAGGCGGATTCATTCAGCCAATAACGCGCGTGTTGAACTTCATGGATCGCGCCGTGACGGAGCAGACGGCGAAGTGCCCCCTGCTGCATGAATCGACCGTGCTGGAGGGCGATCGCAGCCTCTGCAGAAAACGCGCCGGCATCCCTCAATGCCTCGACCAGACGCTTCTCTGCGCGAATGGAGGCTGCCACGACAGTTTCGGCCCCGCTCATGATGTTGCCCCCGTTTCGCGAACATCAACATGGTGATCCTCACAAATCAACACGCCGAGATGCCTCAGTCCAAACAGGTGCTGCTTCCGACTTTGGGCCGTCCTCGCTTGCGACGGGGTGGCGAGCCGAGATCCAGGCGCCTGCCGACGAAATCGTCTGACCCGCTTGCGCAGACGGACCTGCCGCCTGGCGGTCAATGTCGGATCGCGAGGTGTGCCCTGGTTTGTGGTACCGGTTGCGGATTGAAAAGGGGCGTAAACGTGCTGAAACGTGTCGCATCAGTCGTGCTGGTCGGCTTCCTGACGCTCAACGGTACGAGCGCAGGTGCGCAGGACCAGTTCGAAGACAGACTTCGGGCTGTGGCGGTCGCCGGAGCGGCAAAAGCGAATGCGGCTGTGTTCCTTGATGTTCAGGGATGCGGGATTTCCTTTTCGGAAGCGATTGGCATCGCTGATCGGGCAGCCGCTCTGGCACCGGACACAGGTATGTCGCTACGACTGGGCAGCGTCGGCAAGCTTTACACGGCGGCCGTCATTCACCGCCTCGCGGCGCGTGGGACGCTCGATCTCGACGCCCCGGCCTCGCGCTACCTGCGTCCCGACGACGCCGTAGGGGTGTCCAATCGTGAGGCGACGCTTCGCCAGTTGCTCAACCACACCGGTGGCGTTGCCGACTACTACAGTCTTCCGGACATCAGGCGCTGGGACTGGCGGGCCCCCATCACACCAGCCCGCGTCCTGACAGCCATCAGGGGCAGGCCGGCAACAGGCGTACCCGGCACAGCGTATTCGTATTCGAACTCCGGCTATCATCTGGTTGCTCTGGTGGCAGAGCGTGCGACCGACACGTCATTTGCCGAACTGGTTCAGGCCGAGGTTATCACGCCGCTCGATCTGCGAGAGACGCAATACAATACCGTCGCGCCGGGAGGGCTGCTGCATGGTTATGTCGGCAGGCGTGATTGGTGGGACTCTGCCGAAAACACAGGTCCCGACTCCGGCATAACGGCGACGTTGTCGGACACGCGAAAGTATCTGCGTGCGCTGTTTGTCGATCCCGGCCCTCTGAACGAGACCGGGCGGGCGATGGTCGAGGATCCCGTGCAGACCGGCAATCCGAGGCAGCAGGCCGGCGCAGGCGCGGAGGTTCGAACGACGCGAGAGGGCTTGCGGTTCGTCGGCCATACCGGCGACGTCGAAGGCTATCTGAGTTTTGCCTACGCTGCGCCGGACAACGATTTGACGATGATTAGTCACATCTCGGCTTCCGACAAAGACGCCTTTGCAGACATTCTGCGCACAACGGCCCAGATCGTGGCAACGGCGTGCGGCGCGGCCGAGTAAGGCCAAAGGGTCCGATGTTTGCTCTGGGTCGAACGCAGTCCTGCTCGCCAGTCCTGACGTCAGACGCCGATCCCGGCACCCAGCCCCGCCACCGCGTCACACCGGGAACAGTCCTGCACATGGTCGTTGACCATGCCGGTGGCCTGCATGAAGGCATAGACGATCACGGGGCCGCAGAAGTTGAAGCCGCGGGCTTTGAGCGCTTTCGCCATGGCGACCCAGGCCGGGGTCTGGGCCGGGACGTCGGCGAAAGTGGCGGGGCGGGTCTGGATCGGCTGGCCGTCGACGAAGGACCACAGCCAGGCGGAAAAATCCTCGCCGTTGTCGCGCATGTCGAGCCAGATCTGTGCCCCGCTGATGGCAGCCTCGATCTTGGCGCGGGAGCGGATGATACCGGGATCGGCCATCAGCCGGGCGCGGTCGGTGTCGTCATAGCGGGCGACGATTTCCGGGTCGAAACCGTCGAAGGCAGCGCGCAGGGTCTCGCGCTTCCTCAGGATGGTGATCCAGGCGAGGCCCGCCTGGAAGCCGTCCAGCACCAGCTTCTCCCACAGGGCGCGGGGGTCGTATTCGGGCACGCCCCATTCGGTGTCGTGATAGGCGACATACAGCGGATCGGTGCCGCACCAGGTGCAGCGACGGGCGGCGATCGTCATCGGATTCCTGTCCTTCTCTCGTGCGCATCCAGACGATAGAAGAGGCGCATGCGCAACCAGACCCTGACCCTCGCCGCCCTCGCCCTGACCCTCGCCGCCGGATCGGCGCACGCCGAGGAGGGGATGTGGACCTTCGACAATTTCCCCATCGCGCGGGCCAATGCGACGCTGGGCACCTCGATCGATCAGGCGTTTCTGGACCGGGTGCGGCTGGCCTCGGTCAAGTTCGGCGGCTGTTCGGCGGGGCTGGTGTCGACCTCCGGTCTGGTCATGACCAACAACCACTGCGTCGCGACCTGCGTGGCCAATCTGTCGACCCAGGCGGTCAACTATGCCGCCACCGGCTTTACCCCCCGCACGCGCGAGGAAGAGCTGAAATGCCCCGGCGGGTCGGCCGAGATTCTGACCGACATTACCGATGTCACCGCCCGGATGCAGGCGGCGGGACAAGGGCTTGAGGGTCAGGCGTTCACCCGCGCCCGTGACGCCGAGGCCGGCCGGATCGAGCAGGAGGGCTGCGCCGGGGACGCCACCGTCCGCTGCCAGGTCGTGACCCTGTACCGGGGCGGGCAGTTCAAGCTCTACAAATTCCGCCGCTACACAGATGTGCGCCTGGCCTGGGCCCCCGAGGATCGGGCGGCGACGTTCGGTGGTGACCTCGACAATTTCAGCTTCCCCCGCTTTGCCATCGATGCGGCCTTCATCCGGCTTTACGAGAACGGCCAGCCGGTCGAGACGCCGAACCATTTCACCTGGAAGGCCGACAAGCCGGTCGAGGGTTCGCCGGTCTTCGTGTCCGGCAGTCCGGGTGCGACGCAGCGGCTGTTGACGCAGGACCAGCTGTTCACGGTCCGCGACGTCGTCCTGCCGATGGACCAGCTGCTGGCCAGCGAGCTGCGCGGGCGGCTGCTGCGGTTCGCGGCCGAGAGCGAGGAGAACGCCTTCATCGCCATGGACCCGATCGTCGGGCTTGAGAACACCTATAAGCGCGGGCTGGGCCGGATGCGGGCCCTGGTCGATCCCGCCTTCATGGCGCGCCGGGCCGAGGCCGAGGTCGACTTCAAGGCCCGGGTCGCGGCCGATGCGACGATCGCGGCAGCGGCGGCCGATCCCTGGGGCGCGCTGGCGGCCGTGCAGCCGGTCCAGCGTGAACTCTATCCGGCCTATGCCCTGCTGGAAGGCCAGGCGGGCGGCGGATCGGCCCTGTTCAGCTATGCCCGCACACTGGTGCGCGGGGCACAGGAGCGGACAAAACCCTCGGCCGAGCGCCTGCCCGAATTTGCCGACAGCCGGCTGGCCGCAGTGCAGTCCGGCCTGTTCGCAGAGCGTCCAGTGTATCCGGCGCTGGAACAGGTGCGGCTGGAGTGGTGGCTGTCCAAGACGCGCGAATGGCTGACTGTGGACGATGCCCGTGTGCGCGCCCTGCTGGGTCAGGAAAGCCCGGAGGCGATGTCGGCCCGACTGGCGTCCGGCTCGACCCTGTCCGACCCGGCGTTGCGCCGGGCCCTGTGGGAGGGCGGGCTCGAGGCCATCCAGGCGTCGGACGATCCGATGATCAGGCTGGCCCTGGCGATGCAGGACGACACCCGCGCGGTCCGCTCCGACTGGGAGGCGCGGGTCCAGGCCCCGACCGACCGGGCGTCGGAGCGCCTCGCAGCCGCACGGTTCGCGGCCTATGGCGACAGTGTCTATCCGGATGCGACCGGGACATTGCGCCTGACCTATGGGCGGATCGAGGGCACGGATGTGCCCGGACAGCGGTTCGGGGCCTTCACGACCTTTGGCGGACTGTGGGATCGGGCGACGGGCTCGGCGCCATTCAATGTCGCTCCAAAACTGCTGGCCGCCCGGGACCGGATCGATTCTGACACCGTGCTGAACATGGCCGTGTCGTCCGACACGATCGGGGGCTCGTCCGGATCGCCGGTCGTGACGCCGGCCTTCGAGATCGTGGGGGCCAATTTCGACTCGACCGTGCTGAGTCAGCGGAATGCCTATGGCTATGACCGCGACGTCAATCGCAGCGTCATCGTCACCACCGGTGCCGTGACCGTGGCCCTGCGCGATGTCTACGGCATGCAGGGGCTGGTCGAGGAACTGGGCGTCCGGTGACCGACCTCGCCTTCCGGGTCGCGGGACATGCCGATGTCCCGGCCCTGCATCGGCTGATCGAGAGCGCCTATCGCGGCGACAGTGCGCGACAGGGCTGGAGCCATGAGGCGGATATCCTCGACGGCCAGAGAACCGACGCCGAGGAGCTTTCGGGCATCATCGGCGATCCCGCCCAGGTGATGCTGATGGCCCACGAAGGGGAGCGTCTGATCGGCTGCGTTCGCCTGGTCGATGAGGGGGCAGGCGTCGCTTATCTCGGCATGCTGTCGATCGATCCGACCCTGCAGGCCGGCGGGCTGGGCCGGCGCCTGATGGCCGAGGCCGAGGACACAGCCCGGACCCGTTTCGGCGCGACTCGGATGCGCATGACCGTGATCAAGTCCCGCCACGAGCTGATCGCCTGGTACCAGCGGCGCGGCTATGCGCTGACGGGGGCAGAGGAGCCGTTCCCGGTCGACGACGAGAAATTCGGCCTGCCGCGCCGGCTGGATCTGGTGTTCGTGGTGATGGAAAAGGGGCTGATCGCCCCCTGATCCGCTCATCCCACCCTTCCGCTCATCCCGGCGCAAGCCGGGACCCAGTGCTTTGGGTTAGCCAGTCGATCTGGAGACAGAGGGACCCCGATCCAGGTACCTGCGTCTGAAAAGCTCTGGGTCCCGGCTTGCGCCGGGATGAGCGGAAGGGGAGGTGGAGCCCGCTTTCGCCGGGATGAGCGGGATCAGTGGGGCGATGCCATCTTGCGGCGGGCCTTGTCGAAATACTGCCAGCCGGTCCACAGCGTCACGACCGCCGCGAGCCAGATCAGGATGTCGGCGAACAGCTGGAACCAGACCAGGTGTTCGAACTCCCAGCCGAAACCGTCCCAGTTGCGCGCCAGCAGCTGGGCGCCGAGGGCCACCAGTTGCAGCGTCGTCTTCCATTTGGCCAGGACGGTGACCTCCAGCTTGACCTTGCCGGCGACGGTCTCGCGCAGGGCCGAGACGGCGAACTCGCGGAACAGGATCAGGCCGCAGGGGATGGCGATCTGGGGCACCGAGCCACTGGTGACGACGCCGAGGATGGCACCGGTCACCAGGATCTTGTCGGCGATGGGATCCAGAATCGCACCCCACCGGCTGGTGGCCTCCCAGCGCCGGGCCAGGAAGCCGTCGACCCAGTCGGTCGAGGCCGCGATCACGAAGATCCAGAAGGCGGCGCGGTACAGGGCGAACTGGTCTTCGGGGCTGAGATAGGAAGACAGGACCGGAACACCGCCCGTCGCTCCGGCCAGGATCAGGAACATAACCACCCCGGCCAGCAGTCTCAGGCCGGTCAGGATATTGGGTATGGTTCTGAGATAGGCGGCGGTCACGGGCATCTCCGGGTCGGTGTCGCACACCGGACTAGCGGATGCCGGCGCGCCTGTCTTCGCAAAGCGGCTCGCCATGCGCGGTTCCATCAGGCTAATCTGCGCGGCAATGGCGCTTCTGGACTGGATGACGGATGCAACGGGTCCCGTGGTGGAGGGCCATGGCACCCTGCTGCGTCCGCCGCGTGCTGGCGACTATGCCCAGTGGGCTGACATGCGGGAGCGGTCGCGCGATTATCTTCAGCCGTGGGAACCGGCCTGGCCGGACGACGACCTGAGCCGGGCAGCCTATCGCCGGCGGCTGGGCATCTATGCCCGCGAAATGGAGCTGGGTCATGCCTGGCCCTTCTTCATCTTTGATGGAACGGGTCGGAACCTGAAAGGGGCCATAACCCTGTCCAACGTCAGGCGCGGCGTGGCCGAGACGGCGACGCTCGGCTACTGGATCGGTCAGTCGGTCTCGGGTCAGGGGCATGCGACAGCCGCCGTGCGGGCCTGTACCCGGTTCGCCTTCACATCACTGAAGCTGCACCGGATCGAGGCGTCCTGCCTTCCCACCAACCTTGCGTCGCGGCGGGTTCTCGAAAAAGCCGGGTTCCGAAACGAAGGATTGGCAAAGGCTTATCTCAAAATTAACGGGCGCTGGGCAGACCATCTCCTGTTCGGGCTCTTGCCAGAAGATGCCGAACACGGCGACGTTTCGCCGACCTGAGAAAGGACGCCCCCCGTCGTGAATGCGCGATCCCGAATCCTGAGCTGGGACGCGACCACGGCCATCGAGGCGCTGGCAGCTGCCGAGTCGGCGCTGTGGAGCTGGTCGCCGGGCGAGGACAGTCTGCGCTTTACCGGGGCCACGCGTCCGCTGGGCCTGGGGCCACTCGCCCCCGAATGTTCCGGCGCCGGGTTTGTGGCGCTGACCCTGCCGCAGGATCGCGCGCTTGCAGAGGCACTTCTGAAGCCTCAGGCCGAAGGCACCGAGATTGCCATACGCCTGCGGATGCGCGGAACCGAGACCAGCCTCTGGCGCGGCGTCTGGCTGGAGGACGGGCTGCGTGCAGCGGGGCTGGTCGCTCTCGAAACGAAATTCGCAGGGGCCGACAAGGATGCCCTGACCGGTTTGCTGGACCGGCGCACCTTTCTGGCCCGGGCCGCAGAGGCGGCGGCGTGTCAGGGCGATATGGAGATGGTCGTTGCCGATGTGGACCGGCTCAATCGCCTGAACGAGGCACTCGGCCATGAGCGGGCCGATCTGGTGCTGGCGGCGCTGGGGTCTCGACTTGCCGCCGCATTCTCGGACAGCGCGTGGCCCGCGCGGGTGGGCGAAGACGAGTTCGCCATCATCCTGCCGCGTGGCGCGGGCGGCAACGGCCAGCGTCTTCGTGATGCCCTGGAGCAGCCGCTGCGCGTTGCGGGCTTCGACATCTATCCCACGGTATCGGTCGGTTCTGTCGCGTTCGAGGGCGGGCCGGACAGTCCGGACGCGTCCGAACTGCTGCGCCGCGCCGAACTGGCGATCGGTTCGGCCAAGGCGCTCGGACGCAGCGGCACCGCCGTCTATGGCAAGGCCCTCGAGAGCGACAGCCTCTCGCGGCTTGCGCTGGAAGGCGACCTGCGGAACGCTTTCGTGCGTGGGGAAATCGAGCCCTTCTTCCAGCCGATCGTCAATCTGAATACCGGTGCCGTCGCCGGTTTCGAGGCCCTGGCACGCTGGCGTCACCCCAAACGCGGGCTGGTCCCGCCCGACGAGTTCCTGGGACTGACCCAGGAAATGGGCCTGATGAACGATCTCGGGCTGATGATGATGACCCGGTCATCACGCCAGCTCGGTGACTGGCTCAAGCGGCATCCGCAGGCGGGACACCTGTTCTGCAGCGTCAATCTCTCGGTCGGAGAGATCGAACGCCCGCATCTGGTCGAAGACGTCGCGCGCATCATTCAGGAAACCGGCCTGCCGCACGGGGCGCTGAAGCTTGAGGTCACTGAGGGTGACATCATGCGCGATACCGAAAAGGCAGCGGTGATCCTGCAAAAGCTCAAGGACGTTGGGGCGTCGCTGGCGCTGGACGACTTCGGGACCGGCTTCTCCTCGCTGTCCTATCTGGCGCGCCTGCCCTTCGATACGCTGAAGATCGATCGCTATTTCGTGCTCACGATGGACAAGGACGAGGGCTCGGCCAAGATCGTCAAATCGGTCGTCAACCTCGGGCGCGACCTGAATCTGGAGGTCGTCGCCGAAGGGGTCGAGAACGCCAGTCTCGCGGCCCTGCTGCTGGATGCCCAGTGCCATTATGGCCAGGGCTTCGGCTATGCGCCGGCCCTGCCCGCAGGCGATGCCGAAGTCTATCTGAACGAATCGCTGTCCGACGGTTCCGCCCCGCTGAAGGCGCGGTCCGGCTGATCAGACGTCCGTGCGGGCGTGCAGGGGGATGATCTCGGCGCCCCCTTCGGGCGGCGGCTGGGGCACCTTGGCGAGGACAGGCAGGCGAAGGGTCACGGCCGCCCCTTCGCCAAGCGTGCTGTCGATCGTCATCCTGCCCCCATGCAGTTCCGCCAGGGCCCGCACCAGCGACAGGCCAAGACCGGTGCCCTGCGATCGCTGATCGACGCCCCCGGCCTGCTCGAACGGACGACCAAGCCTGCGCAGGTCCTCTGCGGCGATCCCGACGCCGGTGTCGGCGACGATCAGCTCGAGCAGCCCGTCGTGGGCCTCAAGCGTGACCGTGACGGAGCCACCCGCCTGGGTGAATTTGATGGCATTGGAGAGCAGGTTCAACGTGATCTGCTTCAGCGCGCGGCGATCGGCATGGATCATCAGCGGCCCGCCCGGCATCATCCCGGACAGGGCCACACCCTTTTCGGTCGCCTGCAGCCGCACCAGGGCGATGGCGGACGAGATCACGTCGCGGGCATCGAAACGTTCCAGCGACAGCTCGTAGCGCTCGGCCTCGATCTTGGACACGTCCAGCACATCGTTGATCAGATCCAGCAGATGGCCTCCGGCCTCATGGATCGAGGTCGCATAGTCGGCATAGCGGTCGGGCAGGGGGCCGAAGATCCGCTGGCGCATGATGTCCGAAAAGCCGATCACGGCATTCAGGGGCGTGCGCAACTCATGGGACATGTTGGCCAGGAACCGGCTCTTGCCGGCATTCTGGGCCTCGGCTTCAGCCCGTGCGGCTTCCAGCCCCAGTTCGCGGGCGTGGCTGGCGGTCGCATCGATGGCCAGCCCGAGGATTCGCACCCGTCCGTCGGAATCGTCGACCCGTCTGAGGGTCAGGTCGATGCGGCGATCGAGCGCCAGCCGGGGCGTGATGGTCAGGTTGCGCGTCCCGAAGGCGAGGGCCTTCTCGATGGCCGACAGCAGTTCGGGCCGGTCCGGAGCGTGGACAGCAGCGACCAGTCCGTCTGATAGCAGGGCTGCCACCGGCAGGGCCGTCGGCGCCTTGCCATAGGCGTTGGTCACCCGTCCGGATGGATCGAGCACAAGGGTCAGCGCTGGCTGGGATTTCAGAACGTCCAGTGTCCGCCGGGTCCGCGCGTCGGCCTCGGCCACCTTCATGTCGCGCAGACGCCAGGCAACGCTCACCGCGATGGCCATGGCACCCGCCGTCAGGACGGCGGATACGGCCGCGAGCCCGGGAAACACGGGGCCCGTCCCGGCCATGATCAGCGACACCAGCCCGACCACGGTGGCCAGTGCACAGCCCAGCGCACCGGCCTGGGCGAACCGCTTTCCGCCCAGCATAAGTCCCGCTGCCACCGGCATGAAGACGAACCCGGTCAGCGACCCGGTCAGCCCGCCGGACAGAGCAGAGGACGCGACGGCCATCAGGCTCCAGAACCCCATCAACAGACCGCGCTCGGCCACGCCATCGCGCCCCTTCAGGGCCAGGCCGGCCAGGCCAGGCAGGATCATGGCGATCATGGCGAAGGCCAGGGGGCCACCGATGCGCGCACCGAGGATGCTGCTGCCCAGGGCCAGCAGGGTCGTGGCCACGGCCCAGCCCCCATGCCAGGCGACGAGCGTCGACTGGTCGTCGGGGGGACGAATGGAAGGGGTGGCAGGGGCGGTGGTCAAGGACGGGTCCGGACGAAACACTTGGTTAAACAGGCTACGCTGCCGGATGTGTCTGCGCGAGGGCGCTCCCGTCAGAGGCGACTGGTTGCGGGGGACGGATAGCCGCAGTCCGGGGACAGGCATGCGGTTGTCGGGGATGGCGCAGGGGACTATCTGCGCCCCATGACCGAAACGCCCGCGACCATCGAAGAGACCCTGGCCGAGCTGGCGGAAAATTTCGACCTGCTGGAGGACTGGGAGCAACGGATCGAATATGTGATCGACCTTGGCAAGGACCTGGTCCCGTTGCCCGAGGCCGACCGGATCGAGGCCAACAAGGTGCCGGGTTGTGCCGCACAGGTCTGGCTGGCGACCCGGCGGCTGGATGGGGGACGAATCCGGTTCCTGGCCGACTCCGACAGCGCGATCTCCAAGGGTAATGTGGCGCTGCTGCTGATGCTGTTCTCGGACCGGACGCCCGACGAGATCCTGGGCCTGGATGCACGGGCCGCGCTGGACCGTCTGGGCCTCCCCCAGGCGCTGACCCGCCAGCGCGCCAACGGCCTCAACGCCATGGTTGGCCGCATCCGGCAGGAGGCGATGGCCGGGGCCTAGTCTGGCAAGAAAAAGCCCGCCCGGTGTGAACCGGGCGGGCTGTTGTCGTGTGGCCTAGGCCTTGGCGGCGTAGCCGCGACCGCCGTTGGACGGGCGGCGTCCGCGGGGGCGGCGGCTGATCTCGCCATCCGGCTTGGCCTCGGGCTTGGGCCGTGCGGCGTGGGCGGCAGAGCGGGCCCGGTCAGCGGCCAGCGGATCGAACGGCTGGGTCGAGGCCAGCGGACGATCATGATGCACGCGCGGAGCACTGCCATCGCGACCGCCTTCGCGGTTCGGGTTGGGCTTGCGTTGGCGATGCGGCTGACCGCCGTGCGCAGGCTTGATGCCGTCGCGACGCGGGTTGCGCGGTCCGTTGCGGCCGCGGGTGTCCTCGCGGTCGGGCATGGTCGCCTTGGTGCCGACGCCGGCGGCCATGATCGACTGGTCCAGCAGGCCCAGCGACTTGTCATTGCGACGATCGGTGGCCGGGATCTTCTGGCGGGTCGTCTTCTCGATGTCCTTCAGCAGCTTCATCTCGTCACCGGCGACGAAGCTGATGGCCGAGCCCTCGGCACCCGCGCGGGCCGTCCGGCCGATGCGGTGGACATAGGCTTCCGGCACGAAGGGCAGTTCGAAATTCACGACGTGCGAGACGCCGTCCACGTCGATACCGCGGGCAGCGATGTCGGTGGCGACCAGCACCCGCAGCTTGCCGGCCTTGAAGGCGGCCAGGGTGCGTTCACGCTGGGGCTGGGACTTGTTGCCGTGGATCGCACCGGCCTGGACGCCACCGGCTTCCAGATAGGCCGCGACCTTGTCGGCACCGTGCTTGGTCTTGGTGAACACCAGGCAACGGGTGAAATTGTCGTCGGCGAACATCTCGGTCAGCAGGGCGCGCTTGCGGCCCTGTTCGATGTGGATGACCGTCTGGTTGATGCGCTCGACCGTGGTGGCCTGGGGCGTCACCGACACCTTGACGGGGTCTTTCAGCAGTTCACCGGCCAGCTTGCCGATCTCGCTGGGCATCGTCGCCGAGAAGAACAGGTTCTGGCGCTTGGCCGGAATGCGGCTGACGATCTGGCGGATCGGCTTGACGAAGCCGAGGTCCAGCATCTGGTCGGCCTCGTCGAGGACGAAGATCTCGGTCGAGGACAGGTCCAGGGTCTTCTGCTGCATGTGATCCAGCAGCCGGCCCGGGGTGGCGACCAGGACGTCGAGGCCGGCCTGGATGGCGCGTTCCTGCGGGCCGTATTTCACGCCGCCGAACACCACCGCGACCTTGAAGCCGAGGTGTTTGCCATAGGCCTTGAAGCTTTCGGCGATCTGGCTGGCCAGTTCGCGAGTCGGCGACAGGATCAGGCAGCGGGTCGTGCGGGGCAGGGGGGCGACGCGGTTCTCGGCCAGGCGATGCAGGATCGGCAGGGCGAAGGCGGCGGTCTTGCCGGTACCGGTCTGGGCGATGCCCAGCAGGTCCTTGCCCTTCATGACGTCGGGAATGGCCTGAGCCTGGATCGGTGTGGGGATGGTGTAGCCCTCGGTGGCGAGAGCCTGCAGCAGGGCCTTGTTCAGGCCGAAGGATTCAAATGTGGTGGTCAAAACGGTTTCTTTCGCGTGCGGCGACGCGCATCGACCCGGGCATGACGCCGAAAAGGTCGCGCACCGCCAGTCCCGAACGAGCCTCTGGATGAAGCCGGCGGGGTGGATCGGGCGCTACCCCGCGTGTCCGGGCAGCATATGAAGCATGAGGATCGGCCGCTGCTACAGTCAGGTCTTCATTGGGAGGAAGACCCACACGCGCTGGAGCGCACCGGGCATCGCAATTTCGCGACGCCGCGCTGATGCGCCGTTGTTATGGCAAAGTCAAGGCAAGCGCGAAAGTGTTGCAGGTCTGGGCAGGCTCAGGAGCCCATGAGACTGACGGCCGAGTTCACCGCCAGGGCAAGGATGACGGTGTTGAAGAGGAAGGCCAGGGCACTGTGCAGGGTCGAAAGCCGTCTCAGTGGTCGCGAGACGATCTGTACGTCGGCCGTCTGGCAGGCCACCCCGATGATCAGCGAGAAATGCAGGAAATCCCAGTAATCCGGCGCGTCCTCTCCGGGAAACAGCAGCCCGCCTGTATCGGCTCCGTCCTGCCGCGAACCATAGAATTCGTGCGCGTAATGCAGGGCAAAGATCAGGTGGATGAAGGCCCAGGACAGCGCGACCGTCGTCAGGGTCAGGATGGCAGTGGTCGCAGCCTCGGTCTGGACCGCCGTCACGGCCTCGCCGACGACGATGACCACGCTTGCCAGGGCCGCGGTCAGGGCGATGGGCAGGATGGCTGCTCCGGCCTGGTCCAGATCGGCCGCGCGTCGGCGAATATCGTCGGCTGACCGCGTGCGGATCAGCTTCAGGACAGTGAGACCGAGGAAGACCGCGACACCGACATCCCAGCCGACCGCCGCGCGCATCGGCCAGCGCCAGTCGCCCGATGTCGACAGCCCGACGATGACACTCGCACCCAGCCCGATCAGCAGGATGCCATGCAGACGAACGGCGCGAAAAGGCTTGTGCAGGTCCATGCTTCATCGTGGCCTGTTGCGTCACGGACGACCAGACCGGCTTTTCACGCTGACGCACCCGCCGCGATCGGCTAGGTCTTCGAGCGCTATAGGGACCAAAGGCCAGCATGACCGTCATCGTCACCGGCGCGGCCGGATTTATCGGCATGCATGTCGCCGAGCGCCTTCTGGAGCGCGGCGAGACCGTGGTCGGTATCGACAGTTTCAACGCCTATTACGAGCCAGGCCTCAAGGAGGCCCGGGCTGCGCGGCTCGAGGGCCGCGAGCGGTTCACCATGGTCCGGCTGGACATCGCCGACCATGAAGCCATGCGGGCGCTCGTCGCCGACAGCGGGGCGGACCGGGTCGTGCACCTGGCGGCCCAGGCGGGCGTCCGCTATTCGATCGACCACCCCTTCACCTATGAGCGATCCAACCTGCTGGGTCATCTGTCGGTGCTGGAAGCCTGTCGCCATGCCGGGGTGAAACACCTGGTCTATGCGTCGTCGAGCTCGGTCTATGGCGATCAGCCGCTGAACGGGGCCGGGTTCCGCGAGGACGAACCGGCGGACCGGCCTGTGTCGCTCTATGCCGCCACCAAACGCTCGTGCGAACTGATGAGCCAGAGCTACGCCACCCTGTATGGCCTGCCCCAGTCGGGCCTGAGGTTCTTCACGGTCTATGGGCCGTGGGGGCGGCCCGATATGGCCTATTTCAGCTTCACCGAAGCGATCATGTCCGGCGAATCGATCGAGGTCTTCGGCGAGGGACGGATGGCGCGGGACTTCACCTATATCGACGACATCGTCGACGGGGTGCTGGGGGTGCTGGAGCATCCTCCGGTTTCCCGGCACGAGGTCTACAACATCGGGGACTCGTCCCCCGTCGGCCTCTTTACTATGATCTCGACGCTGGAGCGGGTGCTGGGACGCCAGGCGATCAAGGTCCTGATGCCGATGCAACCGGGCGACGTGACGGCGACCTTTGCCGATGTCTCCAAGCTGAATTCCCTGACGGGCTATCGTCCCCGGGTCGCGATCGACGAGGGACTGGAGCGGTTCGCGACCTGGTGGCGGGGCTTTCGGGGCGTGAACTGACGATCAGCGGCAATCGTCTCTCGACTTCCCCCACGTCATCACGGAATGTTACAGGCAGGCCTGCCTCCCCAAGGACGTTTCGCATGACCGACTATCTCGACCGCGCCGGACTGGGCGTTGCGCCCGAACTCGCGACCTTCCTCGAGGACGAGGTTCTGCCGGGTCTGGGCATCGGGGCGGACGCCTTCTGGGCTGGAACGGCTGCGGTGTTCGAGCGGTTCGCGCCGGAGAACCGGGCTCTGCTGGCCACGCGCGACGCCCTGCAGGTGCGGCTGGACGACTGGCACGGAGCGCGCCGGGGCCAGCCGCATGATCCGGTGGCGACCGAAAGCTTCCTGCGGGAGATCGGCTATCTGGTCGACGAGCCTGCGCCGTTCCAGATCGCCACGACGGGCGTCGATGCCGAATTGGCCACGATGGCAGGGCCGCAGCTGGTCGTGCCGATCCTCAATGCCCGCTTCCTGCTGAACGCCGCCAATGCGCGGTGGGGCAGTCTGTATGATGCGTTCTACGGCACCGATGCCCTGGGCGAGGCGCCGGTGGCGGGCCCCTATGACACGGTGCGCGGCGGCCGGGTGATCGCAAGGGCGAAGGCCTTCCTGGACGAGGCCGTGCCGCTGGCCGAGGGTTCCCATGACAGCGCCACCGGCTATGCGATCGTCGATGGCGCGCTTCACCCCGCCCTGAAGGATCCCGGCCAGCTGGCCGGCTATCGCGGCGAGCCCGCTGCGCCGTCGTCCATCCTGCTGGTCAACAATGGCCTGCACATCGAACTGGTCATCGACCGGACGAGCGCGATCGGGGCGACCGATCCGGCGGGACTGTCGGATGTGCTGCTGGAGTCGGCCCTGTCGACGATCTGCGATCTGGAAGACTCCGTTGCGGCCGTCGATGCCGAGGACAAGGTCGCGGCCTATCGCAACTGGCTCGGCCTGATGCGCGGCGATCTGGAGGCCCGGTTCAGTAAGGGCGGCCAGACCCTGACCCGCACGCTGGAGCCGGACAGCACATGGACCGCACCCGGCGGCGGGGCGGTGACGCTGAAGGGCCGAAGCCTGCTGTTCGTCCGCAACGTCGGTCACCTGATGACCAATCCGGCGATCCGGCTGGCGGATGGCAGCGAGGGGCCGGAGGGCATTCTGGATGCGATCGCGACGTCACTGATCGCGATGTACGACCTGAAAGGTCTGGGCGGTTTCACCAATTCGGCGACCGGCTCGGTCTATATCGTCAAGCCCAAGATGCATGGCCCGGAGGAGGCGGCCTTCACCAACCGCCTGTTCGACGCGGTCGAGGACCTGCTGGGTCTGGCGCGGCACACGATCAAGGTCGGGGTCATGGACGAGGAGCGCCGGACCTCGGCCAATCTCACGGCCTGTATCCATGCCGTGAAGGACCGGATCGTCTTCATCAACACCGGCTTCCTCGACCGGACCGGCGACGAGATCCACACGGCGATGCAGGCCGGACCGATGATCCGCAAGGCCGAGGTCAAGGGCTCGGCCTGGATCGCCGCCTATGAGGCCCGCAATGTCGCCATCGGCCTGGCCTGTGGCCTGTCGGGCCGGGCCCAGATCGGCAAGGGCATGTGGGCCGCGCCCGATCGCATGGCCGACATGCTGGAGCAGAAGATCGGCCACCCCCGGACCGGTGCCAATACCGCCTGGACGCCCAGCCCGACGGCGGCGACCCTGCATGCGTTGCACTACCACGCCGTCGATGTGTTCGCCGTCCAGAAGGACGTCGCCAGCCGCCCGACGCCGGGGCTGGTCGACCTGCTGACGCCGCCGCTGGCGCACGGGGCCAACTGGTCGGCCGAGGAGGTCAGGGCGGAACTGGACAACAACGCCCAGGGCATCCTCGGCTATGTGGTGCGCTGGGTGGATCAGGGGGTCGGCTGTTCCAAGGTGCCGGACATCCACGACATCGGCCTGATGGAGGACCGCGCGACGCTGCGGATCTCGTCCCAGCACATCGCCAACTGGCTGCTGCACGGGGTCTGCACCGGCGAACAGGTCGATGCCGCCTTCCTGCGCATGGCCGCCAAGGTCGATGCCCAGAATGCGGGTGATGCCCTGTACCGCCCGATGGCGACGGATCCCGAGCGATCGCTCGCCTACCAGGCCGCGCGGGCGCTGGTGTTCGAGGGGATTGCCCAGCCCAACGGCTACACCGAGCCGCTGCTGCATGCGTTCCGGCAGAAGGTGAAGGGCGGCTGAGTTTCCCTCTCCCCTTGCGGGTCGAGGCTGATCGCATGCGATCAGCCGAGGGGTGGCGCTGCGACCTTCCTTCTCCCCTTGCGGGAGAAGGTGGCACGCGAAGCGTGACGGATGAGGGGTTGCACGGCGATTGAATGCCAGGTTTCAGCAGGTCTCATGGTCCCGCCTGACCCCTCATCCGCCCCTCCGGGGCACCTTCTCCCGCAAGGGGAGAAGGAAGAGTTGGCCACCTCTCGGATGATGCCTACTGCTCCGACCCCGTGCGCCAGAGGCTGCGGGTGAGGGGTTCGATCAGATAGTCGAGGGCGGTCCGCTTCTTCAGGACGATGACGATCTCGACCGGCATGCCCGGCCGGATGGCGTCGGCGGAGCGGCCCAGCTTTTCCAGCTCGGACGGCGGCACGACGATCTCGACGCGAAACTGGCTCTGTTCGGCACCTTCGGGCGTGATGGCGTCGGCCGCGACGCGGGTGACCTCGCCGCGCAGGATCGGCGGGTTGCGTTCGCGCAAGCCGGGGAACTTGACCTCAGTCTCGAGCCCGACCTGCAGGTTGTCGATATCGGCCGGATTGATCGAGGCGACGATCACCTGGGACGCATTGTCCGGCACGATCTCCATCAGGGTCTGGCCTGGCTGGATCACACCACCCTCGGTGAACACCGAAAGACCCAGCACCTGGCCGGTGGCGGGGGCGACGATCCGGCTGCTGGCGATCTGGCGGCGCAGCTGGGCCAGTTGCGGCTGGAGCTCGTTCAGCTGGATCTCGACGGTGCGCAGCTGCTCGGCGACGTCCTCGTAGAGTTTGGTCGAGACGCCGACCGTCTCCAGCCGGGTCTGGCCGATCGCGTCGCGGATGCGGGCGACCTCGGCGCGCAGGGAGCCCTGCTCGCCGTCGAGGGCCGCGGCGTTGCGTTCCAGCGCACGCACGCGGTTCTGGGGAGCGAAACCCTTGGCGGCCAGTTCGCGCATGCCGTTGGTTTCTTCCTCGATCAGGCGACGCTGTTCGATGTTGGCGGCGATCTGGCGCTCGAGCCCGATGATCTGCTGGTTCAGCTGGGCCGTGCGCTGGCCCAGCACGCCGGTCTCTGTCGCGCGGCTGGTGCCCCGGGCCCCGAACTGGAGCCGTTGCAGGCGCAGGGCCTCGTCGGCCAGCAGCTGGTCCTCGGGGGACAGGTCGGCGAACTCGGGCGGAACCGGGATGCTGCGCAGGCCGTCGCGTTCGGCGATCATCCGCGACCGCTGAGCCAGCAGGGCAAAGACCTGGCCGGTCACGCCGCGCTCGGTGGCGCGCAGTTCGCCGGACGACAGTTCGATCAGAACCTGACCCTGACGGACCCGGTCGCCCTCGGCCACGCTCAGGGACGTGACCGTGCCGCCTTCACGATGCTGGACGGCCTGACGGTTGCCGGACACGGCGATCGAGCCCTGGGCGAAGGCTCCGGCGTCAAGCGGCGCAATCGCGGCCCAGCCGAGGAACAGGACAAAGAACAGGCCGATGATCACGGCGCCAAGCCGCAGTTCACCCCTTGGCGAGTCCAGCTTTTCCGAAGGTCCCGGCTGGGCGCTGGCGGGGGCCGAAAGATCGGTCATGAGGGCCGCCCGACGGGGGCCGGCGCAGGATTGGCGCGCACCTTGGCCAGGACGTCCTCGCGCGGGCCCTGCTCGTGGACGACGCCGTCGCGCAACATCAGCAGGCGGTCGACGCGCGACAGGACGCCGGCCCGGTGGGCGACGATGACGACGGCGGCCCCGCGCGCAGCCGCGCTCAGGATCGCGCTCATCAGGGCGGTTTCACCATCTCCGTCGAGGTTGGAGTTGGGTTCGTCCAGAACCAGCAGGGCCGGATCACCATAAAGAGCCCGGGCCAGGGCGATGCGCTGGGCCTGGCCGGCTGAAACCCCGGCTCCGAACGGGCCCAGCACCGTGTCATAGGCGCGCGGCAGTTTCAGGATAATCTCGTGGGCCCCCGCAGCCTGTGCGGCCGCGACCGCGCGCGCGTCGATCTCGGCCGGCGACACGCCAACGGAGCCTGCAAACCTTGAGATGTTGTCCTTGACCGAACCCGCGAAGAGGCTGGGGTTCTGGGGCAGGTAACCGATGTGGCGGGCCAGATCGTCGGAATCGCGTGCCGCATAGTCGGCCCCGTCGATACGGATGGCTCCGGTCGTGGGGGTCAGGGCGCCGGCGATGACCCGCGCCAGAGTCGTCTTGCCCGACCCCGAAGGCCCGACGATGCCCAGCGTCTGTCCGGGATTGAGCGTCAGGGACACGCCTCGCAGCTGGGGGGCTTCGGTTTCGGGGAACCGCACGCTGACCTGTTCGACGGCCAGCTTGCCGACCGGGGCGGGCAGGGCGGTGCGCGGGCGATCGACTGCCGCCGTATCGGCAAACAGGTCGGTCAGGGTCTTCCAGCTGGACACCGCCTGCGTCAGCGAGGGCCAGGCCCCGACCAGCAGCTCGATGGGGGCAACGGTCCGGCTCAGCAGGACTGAGGTGGCGATGATGGCACCCGGCGAAATCTCGCTCTTCACCGCCAGATAGGCTCCGAGCCCCAGGGCAAGGGATTGCAGCACAAGACGGAGGAATTTGATCACGCCGGTGTATTTGCCGCCCGTGAACTGGGCGTCGGCATACTGTTCGGTCGCAGCTTCGCGCTGGGCGATCTGGCGGGCGATGCTGGACCGCTTCATGCCCAGGGCACGGACCACTTCGGTTTGGCCGGCGACGCCTTCCTGGGCTGCATAGGCGGCATTGGTCGACTGGATGGCACGCTTGAGGCGCGGCCGGCTATCCCGCTCGTTCAGGACTGCGAGGCCGAACAGGATCGTCGCCCCGACCAGGGTCAGAACGCCCAGCCAGGGGTGCAGCAGGAAGCAGCAGATCAGATACAGCGGTGTCCACGGCACATCGAAGATGGCCAGTGCGCCCTGTCCGGACACCGCACCGCGGACATTGTCGAACTCGCGCATCGCCTGGGTGGCGGGCTGGCGTGACTGCAGGTCCACGACCCGCGCCATGACCTTCGAAGCCAGCTTGCGGTCCAGCCTCAACCCCGCGCGTACCAGCAGCCGGGTCCTCAGCCAGTCCAGCCCGGCGAGCGTCCCCAGCGCGAACACCACGACGGCGGTGATGAGTGTCAGTGTGACCATGCCGCCGGTCGGCACGACGCGGTCGTAGACCTGCATCATGTACAGGGTCGGTGCGAGGTACAGGATGTTGACGAGGGCACTGAACACAGCGGCCCAGACGAAATGCACCCGACAGGCGCGAAACGCCTCGGCAAGGGGTTCGGTACCCGGTCGGGTTGGAAGCAGATTGCCGAACACGTGCGAGGACAGCTCCGTTGAGCGTGCAGTTTAGCCTTTTCAACCCCGCCTAGATAGACCGCGATCCTTAGCGGACCGTTAGTCGAAGGCCAGCGCTTGCGGGCGCGGGCCGGCCGGCGGATAGTCAGGCGGGGGGCGGGCCGGAGCGAGACGATGACATCTGGACTGAAACACCCGCGCGCCGTGGTCGTCGCCATCCTAGCGATGGCCAGTCCGGCGATCGCATGCACAGCCGAGGATACGCCCATGCCGTCCCAAACACCTGCGGTCAGGACGGTGGCGGCGGTCGACGACATCTATGGCCTGTGGTCGATCCGAGACGGCGACACGGTCTGCCGGATTGCCCTCAGCGCCCTGAAAGCGGGTGTGGGCCATCAGGCGAGCGTCGAACGCTGCGCCGTGCCGTCGCTGAGGGAGGGGTCGATCTGGCGACCCGTCGTCGGCGGTTTCGAACTGCTGGGCCCCGGCGACCGGGTGCTCGCGCGGTTCCGGAAGACCGGGCTCGACACCTTCGAAAGCATGGACGGCCGACTGAGGGGCGAACGGGCCGTCGAGTTCTAAACGATCGGTAACTTGCGGTGGGCAGTCGCCACTGACAAGGTTCCTTGACTTACGCAGGGGGCTGTCATGCTGTCGATCAAGAATCTCGTCCACGTCTATGGAAATGGCACCCGGGCGCTGGACGATGTCAGCCTGGAGGTGCCGCGCGGCATGTTCGGCCTGCTGGGCCCCAATGGTGCGGGCAAGTCGACGCTGATGCGCTCGATCGCGACCCTGCAGACCCCGACCTCGGGCGCGATCGATTTCGATGGCATCGACGTCATCAAGGAGCCCGAGAAGCTGCGCCGGACCCTTGGCTATCTGCCCCAGGATTTCGGCGTCTATCCGCGCGTGTCGGCCTACGACATGCTGGATCACATGGCGGTGCTCAAGGGCATTGCCTCGGGCAAGGATCGCAAGGACACGGTCGACAGCCTGCTGAACCAGGTCAATCTCTGGCCCGTGCGCAAGAAGGCCCTGGCGGGCTTCTCGGGCGGCATGCGCCAGCGGTTCGGGATCGCCCAGGCCCTGATCGGCAATCCGAAGCTGATCATCGTCGATGAGCCGACGGCGGGCCTCGATCCCGAGGAACGCAACCGCTTCCTGAACCTGCTGGCCGAGATCGGCGAGCAGGTGGTGATCATCCTGTCGACCCACATCGTCGAGGACGTGGCCGACCTCTGCCCCCGCATGGCGGTGCTGGCCGCCGGCAAGATCCAGCTGGAAGGGGCGCCCGCCGACCTGATGCAGCGGATGGAGGGCCGGGTCTGGCGCAAGGCCATCGACAAGGAGGCGCTGGAGGATCACCGCGCCCGGTTCGAGGTCATCTCCACCCGTCTGTTCGCGGGCCGAACGGTCATCCACGTCCTGTCCGATCGCCGTCCGGGCGAAGGGTTCGAGCCGGTCTCCGGCGGCCTGGAAGACGTCTATTTCTCGACGCTGAGCGCCTCGCGCCGCGTCGCGGCCTGATCCGGGGAACAGCACCATGTTCGCCAAGGTCGCCGCCTTCGAATTCCGCTACCAGCTGCGCCAGCCGGCCTTCTGGGTCATCGCCATCCTGTTCGGCCTGCTGGGCTTTGGCCTGGTGGCCGCCGGCGAGAACATCTCGATCGGGGGCGGGGGCAATACGAACCTGAACTCGCCGTTCTCCCTGGCCATCACCCACATGATCATGGCCGTCTTCTTCATGCTGGCGACGACCGCCATCGTGGCCAATGTCGTGGCGCGTGATGCGACGTCCGGCTTCGGGCCCATGATCCAGGCCAGCCAGCTGACGAAGTTCGACTATCTGTACGGGCGGTTCCTCGGAGCGTTTGCGGCCGTGGCCCTGTGTTTCTTCAGCGTGTCCATCGGGACGGTGCTGGGCACCCTGATGCCCTGGGTGGACCGCGAGACGATCGGCGCGTTCCGGCCCGACCACTATGCCTTTGCCTATCTGGTGCTGGGCCTGCCGGCGGTCTTCCTGACCTCGGCGATCTTCTTTGCCCTGGCGACGGTCACCCGCTCGATGATGGCGACCTATGTCGGTGTGGTGGCCTTCTTCATCGTCTATCTGACGCTCACGTCGTCGCTGGACCGACCCGAGTTTCGCGACATCCTGGCCTGGCTGGAGCCGTTCGGCCTGTCGGCCTTCGGTGAGGTGACCCGCTACTGGACCCCTGCCGAGCGCAACACGCTGATGCCGGCAATGGAAGGCGTACTGCTTTACAATCGCCTGATCTGGACCGGGGTCGGTGTCCTGTTCCTGGCGGCTGCCTATCTGCTGTACCGCCCGGCCACACGCGGTGCCAAGCTGCGCAAGACCGAGAAGCTGCGCGCCCTGGCCGAGAAGGATGCCGCCACCCCTGTCTCGACCGGCCCGCTGCCGGCACCGAGCTATGGCCTCGCCGCCGGCTGGACCCAGCTGCGCAAGCGGACCGGATTCGAGATGGCCCTGATCTTCAAGAGCCCGGCCTTTGCCGTGCTGATGGTGCTGGGGGCGTTCAATGCCGTCGGAGCGCTGCTGTTCGCGGGCGAGATCTTCGGGGCTCCGACCCTGCTGGTGACCCGTTCGGTCATCCAGCTCCTGAGCGGAGCCTTCGGCATCGTCTCGATCATCGTCGCCATCTACTATGCCGGCGAGCTGGTCTGGCGCGACAAGGAGCGTCGTACCCACGAGATCGTCGATGCGACCTCGACCCCCGACTGGACCTTCCTGGTGCCCAAGGTTCTGGGCCTGACGCTGGTGCTGGTCGCGACTCTGGTCATCGCCACCCTGTCCGGCATTGCCGTTCAGCTCTACAAGGGCGAGGTCGGGCTGGAGCTCGACAAATACCTGTTCTGGTATGTGCTCCCCGAGGCGATCAGCTACGCCCTGCTGGCCATCCTCGCGATCTTCATCCAGGCGATGTCGCCGAACAAGTTCGTCGGCTGGGCGATCATGGTCGTCTATCTGATCACGACCCTGGTGCTGGCCAATCTCGGCTTCGACCACATCCTGTACCGCTACGGATCGACGCCGGCCGTGCCGCTTTCGGACATGAACGGCCGCGGCGATTTCGGGACGGCCGCCAACTGGCTGACGGCCTACTGGACCGCCTTTGCCGTCATCCTGATGGTCATCACCTATGGCCTTTGGCGACGGGGCACCGAAACGCGCTTCCTGCCCCGGCTGAAGCGGTTGCCGCGCCGTCTGATGGGCCCGGCAGGTGCGCTTGCAGCGGTTTCGCTGCTGGCCTTCATCGGGCTGGGTGGGTTCATCTTCGTCAACACCAACGTCTGGAACGACTATCGCACCCGCGACTGGAACGAGACGCTGCAGGCAGACTACGAAAAGACCCTGCTTCGGTTCGAGGACACACCCCAGCCGTCGATCGTCAGCGTCAAGCTGGACCTCGATCTCGACCCGCACACGCCGCGACTGGTCACCAGGGGCAGCTATCTGATCGAGAACCGGACGGGGGCTCCGCTGGGCGAGATGCACCTGCGCTGGCTCGACAGTGACCTGCAGATGACCCGGCTGGACGTGCAGGGTGCCGAGATGGCCCGCGAGTGGGAACGGTTCGATTACCGCATCTATCGTTTCGCCACGCCCATGGCCCCGGGCGAGCGACGCACCGTGACCTTCGAGACCGAGCTGACCCAGAAGGGCTTCCCGAACAGCGGTGCCACGACCAATCTGGTCGACAACGGTACCTTCCTGAACAACTCGGCCTTCGCGCCCCAGATCGGCATGAGCCGTGACGGCCTGCTGAGCGACCGGACCAAGCGGCGCAAATTCGGCCTGCCCGCCGAGCTGCGGATGGCAAAGCTCGAGGACACGACCGCCCAGGGCAAGAACTATATCGGAGCCGACTGGGTCACGGCCGACATCACGGTCACCACGGTGGCCGACCAGACCCCGATCGCGCCGGGCTACAAGGTTTCGGACGTCACGACCGGCGACCGCCGGACGGCCCGTTTCGTCACCGAGGCTCCGATCCTGCATTTCTTCTCGGTGCAGTCGGCGGCCTATGAGGTCGAACAGGAGACCTACAAGGGCATTGATCTGGCCGTCTATTACCAGCCCGGCCACGAGCGGAACGTCCCGCGGATGATCGCGGCGTTGAAGGCCGGTCTGGACTACTACCAGCCTGCGTTCGGGCCCTATCAGTTCCGCCAGGCCCGGATCATCGAGTTCCCCTATGGCCAGTTCGCCCAGGCCTTTGCGAACACCATGCCCTATTCCGAAAACCTCGGATTCATCGCCGACTTCCGCAATCCCGAAAAGATCGACTACGTTACCTATGTCACCGCCCACGAACTCGGGCACCAGTGGTGGGCGCACCAGATCGTCGGGGCCGACATGCAGGGCTCGACCAGCCTGTCGGAAACCCTGGCCCAGTACTCGGCCCTGATGGTCATGGAGAAGACCTATGGCCCGGACAATATCCGCCGGTTCCTGAAGTACGAGCTGGACAACTATCTGCGCTCGCGCGGAACGGAACGGCTGGAAGAGCTGCCGCTCTATCGGGTCGAAAACCAGGGCTATATCCACTACCAGAAGGGCGGATCGGTCATGTATCTGCTGCGGGACCAGCTTGGTGAGGCGGCCGTCAACACCGCCCTGCGCTCGCTGATCGCGGCCCATGCCTTCAAGGGCGCGCCCTATCCGCGTTCGCTGGATCTGGTGGCGGCGCTGCGGGCCAATGCCCCGGCGGAAAAACAGGCGCTGATCACCGACCTGATGGAGCGGATCACCCTGTATGACGTGAAGGTCACCGACACGACCACCCGTCGCCTGCCCAACGGCAAGTGGGACGTCGCCATCACGGTCGAGGCGCGCAAACTCTATGCTGACGGAAAGGGCGAGGAGACCGAAAGCCCGCTGAACGAGACCTTCGACATCGGCCTGTTCAGCGCCGAGCCCGGCAAGAAGGCCTTCGACGAAACCAGCGTCATGGCCTTCCAGCGTCGCCAACTGCGCAGCGGCACCCAGGTGTTCCGCTTCGTGACGGACGAGAAGCCCGCCTTCGCCGGCGTCGATCCCTACAACAAATGGATCGACCGCAACTCGGACGACAATGTGAAGGCGCTGGACTGACCGGCGTCATGATTGAATGACCCTGAGCCGACCCGGACCGTGATGGCTTAACAGCAAACCCCGTAACGCCGTTCTGGAGTGTGGGGGATGCCGGCCAACCCACTCCGGAACGGGATGGCGCTCGCCCACTCGGCAGTTCGGAAGGTCCGCTTTCGGGCGATGCGCCGAATGTCCGCTTTCCGCCTGCCAGGTCATGTCCGATCTCGACCCGTAGCGGACGTTCGGAGGCGTCGGTTTTCAGGTCCGCTCCTAGCTCTTCCCAAGCCGGGTCCACGGCAGCCTTGGGCGAATAAACCATCGGTTCCAGCGGACAGCCTTAAGCGAAAAACTTGCGCCGGTCAGATAGCCAAGCCTGGCCGTATTCTCTCGTTAGCTGATGCTCGGCACGAAAATCTTCTGCGGCACTTGCGTCTGAAAGGTACCGCAGTTACCGACACTTAAGCGACGGCCAGTGCCGTGGTTTTTTGTTCCGGGGGAAACATGGTTCGTAGATTTATCGGCTTAACCATTGCGACTTTTGGTGCCGCGGCATTGATCGCGTTTCCACAAGCGGCCAATGCGGCCGACATTATCACCAATGGTTCTTTCAATACGGACCTGACCGGCTGGACGCTAGATGCAGGGGCAAACTGCACATACTCGTGGTCTAGCGACGTGGTGCCCGGCGTCACAGGTGGACATGCGCGATCAAGCGCGTTTGGACCATCAACTTGCGGCTTGTACCAAACCGTAACGCTACCTGCGGGGCCCGGCGCCCTCACTCTTTCCCTTGGCACTTCCAGCAGCGGGGGCGGCCCCCTCGATCGCAGCTCTCTTCAAATTCGAAGCACGGCCAACGCCGTGCTGACGACGCTATACACCCGCACTGGCGATCAGCCCGTGGACAGCGTCCAAACAAGAGGCCCTTACGACTTGAGCGCCTACGCTGGACAAACTGTGCGAGTTTACTTCGAGACGGTCCATGATTCCGGCCCGTATATTCAACGGATCGACAATGTCGTGCTCGACGCCGGAGCGCCAGCGCCGATTCCCACCCTCTCGGAATGGGCGATGATCCTGTTTGGCACGATCCTCGCCGGAGGCGCAGCGCTGTATATCCAGCGTCGGCAAATGGCCGGCTGACGGCTTTCGCTTCAAAACAAGATCGTTACGGCCCCGCTGGCAATGGCGGGGCCGTTTGCATGTCTGATCACCACCCCCGCAGACATTCGCAACGTCCGGTTTCCCCCAGCTACAAGCCACATACGACTTGGCTCAGCCAGGTTGCCAGCAGAGTCGATTCCGGCGTTTCCAGTGGCCTAGAGCTGCCATTCGGTACCTTAGCCGGAAAGAGTCCACGCCGCTCACAGACGATCTGACCGGCAAATCGGCGCCGGGATCAGGACCGCAGGGATGTCAGCGACAGACGTCCCTGCGGTCGCCAATCAACCCGCCAGCGCAGCCCGCACGGCAGCCAGTCCGGCCTCGGCCAGCGAGCCGTCCGGGGCCCCGCCCTGGGCGAAGTCGGCCTTGCCGCCCGCACCCTGACCGCCCATCGCGATGACGGCGGCGCGGGCGAGGTCGGCCGCGTTCACGCGGTCGGTGACGTCGCTGGTGGCGGCCACGGTGACCGCAGCCTTGCCGTCCGTCACGCCGATCAGGGCCACGACGCCCGACCCGACCTGTTTGCGGAAATCCTCGGCCACGCCGCGCAGGCCCTTGCCATCGACCCCGTCGAGGACACGGGCGATCAGCTTGATGCCGTTGATCTCTTCCGGTGCCGCCGAGGCTGACGAACCGCCGCCCAGGGCCAGCTGCTTCTTCAGATCAGCGACCTGTTTCTCCAGCGTCTTGCGTTCAGCCACCAGGGCCTCGACGCGAGCGGGCACGTCCAGCGGCTGGACCTTGAAGCTCTGGGCGAGCGCCTTGGCCACGCCCGCCTGCGCCAGCAGGAACTGGCGCGCGGCCTCGCCGGTCACGGCCTCGACGCGACGGATGCCCGCAGCGATGCCGGTCTCGCCGGTGATCTTGAACAGGGCGATGTCGCCGGTACGGGCGACATGGGTGCCGCCGCAGAGCTCGACCGAATAGGGTTTCTCGTCCACCAGCGAGCGACCCAGGGTCAGCACCCGCACCTCATCGCCATATTTCTCGCCGAACAGGGCGACGGCGCCGGCCGCAATGGCTTCTTCCGGACCCATCAGCTGGGTCGTGGCGGGCAGGTTCTGGCGGATCACGGCATTGACCTCGGCCTCGATGGCCTCGATCTGGGCCTCGGTCACCGGGGCATTGTGGCTGAAGTCGAAACGCATGCGCTCGGCATCGACCAGCTGGCCCTTCTGGGCCACGTGCGGGCCGAGCACATTCTTCAGTGCCGCATGCACCAGGTGGGCCGCAGAATGGTTGGCGCGGGTCGTTAGCCGGGCGTCAGCCCCGGCGCGGAGCTGCGCCCGGGTGCCGATCGACAGGGTGCCGGACGTGACCTCGACCGTGTGGGCATAGAGGTCGCCGGTCGGCTTCTGGACATCGAGGACACGAGCGGTGCCGGTGTCCCATTCGATCTCGCCCCGGTCGCCGGCCTGACCGCCGCCTTCGCCATAGAAGGGCGTCTGGTCGAACAGGACCTCGGCCGTCTGGCCGGTCTCGACGGCGTCCGCGGGCTGGCCGTCCATCAGGATCGCCAGGACCTCGCCGGACCCGTCCACGGCGTCATAGCCGGTGAAGACGGTCGGCCCGAGACGGTCCTTCAGCGCCAGCCATTCGCTGGTCGAGGCCGACTGGCCCGAGCCCTTCCAGTTGGCCTTGCCGCGCTTCTTCTGCTCTTCCATCGCGGCATCAAAGGCCTCGGTATCCACCGAGAAACCGCGACGACGGGCCTCGTCCTGGGTCAGGTCGAGCGGGAAGCCATAGGTGTCGTACAGGGTGAAGGCGGTCTGGCCGGGGATGACGCCGCCGTCGGCCAGATCGCGCGTCGCGTCTTCCAGCAGCCCCATGCCGCGGCCAAGGGTCGTGCGGAAACGGATCTCCTCCTGCTTCAGCGTGTCCTCGATCGTGGCCTGGGCGCGGGCCAGTTCGGGATAGGCCTCGCCCATCTCGGCCACCAGCGTCGGCACCAGACGGTGCATCAGGGGATCGGCGGCCCCCAGCAGGTGGGCGTGACGCATGGCCCGGCGCATGATGCGGCGCAGGACATAGCCGCGGCCCTCGTTCGACGGCGTCACCCCATCGGCGATCAGGAAGGAGGTCGAACGCAGGTGATCGGCGATGACCCGGTGGCTGGCGGCGCGGTCGCCTTCGGCCTTCGTCGAGGTGGCGTCCTCGGAGGCCTCGATCAGGGTCTGGAACAGGTCGGTGTCGAACACCGAATTCTTGCCCTGCAGCACGCTGGTCATCCGTTCCAGGCCCATGCCGGTGTCGACCGAGGGCTTGGGAAGGCTGCGAACGATCTCGTCGTTCTCCTTCTCGAACTGCATGAAGACGTTGTTCCAGATCTCCACGAACCGGTCGCCGTCCTCGTCCGGAGATCCGGGAGGGCCGCCGGGGATGTGATCGCCATAGTCCCAGAAGATCTCGGTGCAGGGACCGCAGGGACCGCTGTCGCCCATGGCCCAGAAATTGTCCGAGCCGGCGATGCGGATGATCCGGTCGTCAGAGAAGCCGGTGACCTTCTTCCAGATCGCGGCGGCCTCATCGTCGTCGATATAGACGGTAACCAGCAGACGCTTGGGGTCCAGCCCGTAGTCCCTCGTGACCAGCGTCCACGCCTTCTCGATGGCGTGTTCCTTGAAATAGTCGCCGAAGGAGAAATTCCCCAGCATCTCGAAGAAGGTCAGGTGGCGGGCTGTATAGCCGACGTTGTCCAGATCGTTGTGCTTGCCGCCAGCACGAACACATTTCTGCGAGCTTGTGGCGCGCGGGTAGGGGGGCGTCGCCGCGCCGGTGAAATAGTCCTTGAACGGCACCATGCCCGCATTGACGAACATCAGCGTCGGGTCGTTCTGCGGCACCAGGGGGGCCGAGTGGACCTTGGCGTGATCGTCGGCCGCGAAAAAGTCGAGGAAGGTCGAGCGGATCTGTTTCAGACTGGACATGGCTGTTCGGTTTCGGCGATCGGGGACGGCGGGGAACGCGCCTCATACAGAGGTTTGCGCGCGAACGCATCACCCCGCACGCGTGCCCCGCCCGGCCTGCGCCGATCAGTCCTCGATGGCGTCGTCGTCGTCTGACAGCAGGGCGTCCAGCGCCTCGATGATGGCGTCGATCTGCTCGGCGCTGGCGGCCAGGGTCAGGGTGCTGCCTCCGCTGCCGCCGATTTCCAGCAGAAAGCCGTCATCGGTCTCGGCCAGATTGAACAGGGACAGGGTCTCTACGGCATTGGTCATGGTGGGCTCCGGTTCAGGTGTCGGCGTAATGAACAACCACGCGATTGGTGCCGCGGTCAGGGGCTGGATACCGTATGACGCAGCGCGCGCCAGTCCGGGATGTCCTAAGACGCGCAGATGACAAAGGTTACAGTCTGGTTTGACGGGGGCTGTCCGCTGTGTCGGCGCGAGATCGCCCTGATGCGGCGGCTGGACCGGCGCGAGGCGATCGACTTCGTGGATGTGTCGTCCGGAGAGAGCGCCTGTCCGATGGACCGCGATGCCCTGCTGGCCCGGTTTCATGCCCGCGAGGACGGGAAGATGCTGTCGGGGGCGGCCGCCTTTGCGGCGATGTGGCGCGCCATTCCGCTGCTGCGGCCCCTGGGCCTGATCGCGCGCAATGGGCTGGTGCTGGCGGCTCTGGAGCGACTGTACCGGATGTTCCTCAAGGTCCGACCGGGGCTGCAGCGGGCGATGTTCCGGCGTGAGGCGATGGCCCGGTGACGGCTTGGGACCCCACCCGTGCCGCCGGGCTGGAACAGATGCAGGCATTCGCGCCGCGGATGGGTCGGGCCTATTCGGCTAACCGCAACACGGACTTCGGTCCGGGCCGGAACATCTCGGTCTCGGCCCTGTCGCCCTGGATCCGGCGACGGCTGGTCACCGAGGACGAGGCCGTACGGGCCGCAATCGAGGCCCATGGCGCACGCGGGGCCGACAAATTCATCCAGGAGGTGCTGTGGCGTACCTACTGGAAGGGCTGGCTCGAAATGCGGCCCGAGGTCTGGACCCGGTTCGAGATCGAGCGGGCGCAGCATGATCCGATGGCCGAGGCCGTGCGCGCGGCAGAGGAGGGCCGGACCGGTATCGAAGGCTTCGACGACTGGGCGCGGGAACTGGTCGAGACGGGCTGGCTGCACAATCACGCCCGGATGTGGTTCGCTTCGATCTGGATCTTCACCCTGGGCCTGCCCTGGTCGCTGGGGGCGGATTTCTTTCTGCGTCACCTGCTGGATGCCGATCCGGCCTCGAACACCCTGTCCTGGCGCTGGGTCGCGGGGCTGCAGACGGCCGGCAAGACCTATCTGGCGACGGCCGAGAACATCTCGCGCTTCACCGAGGGCCGGTTCCGGCCCAAGGGGCTGGCGACCGAGGCGCGGGCCCTTCAGGAGATCCCGGTCCCGGCGGCTGGTCCCCTGCCGCCCGCTCGCCGCGAGACGCCGGACGGGCCCTATCTGCTGCTGATCACGCCCGAGGACCTGACGCCCGGGGACACCATCGGCCCATGGGAGATCCGGGGTGTCGTCTCGGCGCTGGAGCCCGGGGCCGAACGGCTGGGCGAACATCCGCAGGCCTTTCTGGCCGGGGCGATGGCCGATGCCGAGCAGCGGGCAGGGGTTCGGTACGGCCATCCGGCCCAGAGGCTGGCGGGCCTGACCGGTGAGGCGCTTGTCGAGGCGGCAACCGCGGCCGGCGCGCGCGGTATCGTCACGCCCTATGTGCCGGTCGGGCCCACAGCCTCAGAGCTGACCCGGGCCGGGCCCGTGATCACGGCGGCCGGGCTGGATCTGGTCATGGTACGGCGGCCCTGGGACGACGGACTCTGGCCACTGGCCAGTCGCGGCTTCTTCCCCTTCCGCGAAAGGTCGGAGAGCGCGCTGCGGACCCTGGGTCTGCCCGTCTGATGTTGCGGCTGTCCTGACGAAAAAAGACCGCCCGGGTTGCCCCGGGCGGTCCAACTCCATCCGGCCCGAACCCTGCGGGGTCGGCGGCGGGTCGCAGGGACCAGCCAGACGGAGTGTCTGTGTTCCCCAGCCGAGCCGCAGGGGGGGAGGGGGCAGCGACCATGGCGGGGATTGCCCCTCCACCGCTTCGCGGTCCCCCTCCCCCGTTCGCTTCGCTCCGGGGGAGGATTGTCGATCAGCCCTCGAGGTCCTGACCTTCGTCGGGCTCAGGCGTGCCCAGAAGCTCGTCGGCGATCTTGGCGGTGGACTTGCGGACCTTGTCCTCGATGGCATCGGCCATGTCGGGGTTGGCCTTCAGGAAGTTGCGCACATTCTCGCGGCCCTGGCCGATGCGGGTCGAGTCATAGCTGAACCAGGAGCCGGACTTCTCGATGATCCCGGCCTTGACGCCCAGGTCGATGATCTCGCCCAGTTTCGAGATGCCTTCACCGTACATGATGTCGAAGATCACCTCGCGGAACGGCGGGGCCACCTTGTTCTTGACGACCTTGACGCGGGTGGTGTTGCCGACGACTTCATCGCGGTCCTTGATCGCGCCGGTGCGGCGGATGTCGAGGCGAACCGAGGCATAGAATTTCAGCGCATTGCCGCCCGTCGTCGTCTCGGGCGAGCCGTACATCACGCCGATCTTGTGACGGATCTGGTTGATGAACAGGACGATGCAGTTGGACTTGGAGATCGAGGCCGTCAGCTTGCGCAGCGCCTGGCTCATCAGGCGGGCCTGCAGGCCGGGCAGGCTGTCGCCCATCTCGCCCTCGATCTCGGCGCGCGGCGTCAGGGCGGCGACCGAGTCGACCACCACAATGTCCACGGCCCCGGACCGCACCAGGGTGTCGACGATCTCCAGCGCCTGCTCGCCCGTATCGGGCTGCGACACCAGAAGGTCGTCAAGATTGACGCCCAGCTTCTGGGCATAGCCGGGATCCAGCGCATGTTCGGCGTCGACGAAGGCGGCAGTCCCGCCGGCCTTCTGGATCTCGGCCACGGTGTGCAGGGCCAGTGTCGTCTTGCCCGAGCTTTCGGGACCGAACACCTCGATCACCCGTCCGCGCGGCAGGCCGCCGATGCCCAGGGCCATGTCCAGACCCAGCGAGCCGGTCGAGACCGACGGAATGATGTCCGCCACCCCGCCCTTGCCGAGCTTCATGACGGAACCCTTGCCGAAAGCGCGATCGATCTGCGCGATCGCGGCTTCCAGGGCGCGCTGCTTGTCGCCGTCGTCCTTGCCTACCAATTTCAGATTCGCCTGTGCTGCCACCTTGCCACTCTCCTTTGCCATGATTCCTGTTTCGGTACCGGAAGGAGAGGCCCGCCTTCAGCCAAATGGCTGTGACCCGCTCCCTGTGAGACGCACTATGTGCATGGTTTGTTCTCGTTCACAAGATGTTCTCCCCCGGACCTTCAGTGCCAGGCAGAGGATGCGACCGTTTTTGTCGTATCGACTGCGATAACGCACGATACCGCCGCGTCAAAGAACGACGTTTGGTTAGGAGGCTCGTCACCAAACAAGTTAAGGACGAGAGAAAAGTCGGACTTAACCTGTACGGCTCATGTAGGGATAGCGTGAATGCTGTATTGGGAAGGGATCAGTATGAATAAAGCTTTTACTATAGGTCTTGTCGCTGCTCTTATGGTGTCCGGGTGTGCATCGAACCCTGACTACGTTCGTTCGCAATACATCTCGCCCGCCCAGTATGCGAGCTATAGCTGTGCCGGGATTGAAGAGGATCTTCGAACCATCAGCCGTGAGGTTCACACTCTGACGGGAGACCAGCGACGGCGGGCCAATGAAGACATCTGGTCTGCGGGCGTGGGGCTGGTGGTGTTCTGGCCAGCGCTGTTCTTCCTGATGCGAGGCAACAACGTTGATGATCTGGCGCGCATGCGAGGTGAATACGAAGCACTTGTCGCGGCCTCGCGCCGGAAGGACTGCGCCGGTCTGCAGATCGCCCTGGCAAACCCTGTTTCCTGAACGCGGCGGGGCGGCAGCCGGACGATCACGGCCGCGCCAGCGGCTCCGGCATGGCTGGACCCGTCCTTGTCAGCCGCGCGCGGCGTTGAGGATGGGCCCGCCGTTCGGGGCCTGGATCAGGACGGCCGTCTTCAGGTCGGGACGTGCAGCCGCAGGCAGGCGGAAGCCTCGGGTCGTGCCGGACCAGTCGCCCAGCCGCACGAGCTCGCGCACCACATTGGCGTGGGGCAGGGTGCTGCCGCCGTTCTCTCCGCGGGCCACCGGCACCTCGATCGGGCGCGGCTCATAACGCACCAGCCAGACGTCGGCGGGGGCGACCGGGGCGCGGCCTCCGGCCAGGCCGACGCCGCCATTGCGGATGACGATCTGAGGACCGGTGAAGGGGTCATGCCGGGCAATCAGGGCCTCGATCTGGGCCATCCGCTGGCCGACGACATGGCGGCGGCCGTCGACCACGACCTGGGGTGTCCAGACGTTGTCGGTGCCCAGGCCGCGCTGATAGTCGCGCTGCCGGCGGGTGTAGGCGTCCGAGGCAAAGGTGTCCTTCCACCCCAGCTGGTCCCAGTAGGTCACGCCCCAGCTGAGGGCGAGGATGTCCTGACGCTGGGCCAGGATGCCCAGATTGGCGTTGGCCGGCGGGCAGGACGAGCAGCCCTGGCTGGTGAACAGCTCGACAACGGTCAGGTCGCTGCGGGCCGCGGCGGGCGCTGGCGTGGCTGGTGGCAGCCGGATCGAGGCGGACACCCCGATGGCGACGGCCAGGGCCGATAGCAGGACGATCAGGCGGATCATGGGTCGGTCTCTCCGAACGTGACGGAGCAGCCTTCGTCGAATGTGCCCGTGCGGTTACGCGGCCGGTGCGGACGGGGTCAGCTCGGGCCACCCGGGGCCGGGACCGGCATGGGCTCGGCGATCCGGCCGCTGACGGACAGGCCGCACGCCAGGATCAGGCAGGCCGCGGCCCCGGCCGCCAGGGCCCGGGGCTGGCCGCGCGGGCCAAGGGGGCGCGCGAGCAGCAGAACCAGCAGGCCGATGACGATCAGGGCCCCCGGAAAGTCCATGCCGATGCCGAGGAAGACGCCGTGCGCCAGACCGACCAGCCAGGCCCCGCCGATGACGGTCGCGATCGCCGCCGGGACCAGGGCGACCGGCCGCTCCATCCGGGAATCGACCACGGCCGTCAGCGCAGCAGCGAAGGCGGCCAGCAGCGCCATCCACACGAACAGGAACCCGGCCTCCGGGGCCAGGGCCTGACCCGCAAGCGCCAGCAGGCCAATCAGGGCGACCAGCCCCAGCCACTGACCCCAGGGGGTGCGGGCCGTGCCCTGTGACCACAGGGTCAGGCCGATGGCGATCACGGCAGCGACCAGCACGACGGCATCGAACCCGCCCAGCACCATGGCCAGAAGCGCGGCCCCTGCGATCACGCCCGCCACGACCCGGCGACCGATTCCCTCCCGGCCTGCCAGCAGGACCAGCGCCACCGCGACGACGGCGAGGATCGTCGCCCCCTCCATCCACGGCAGCCGCCGCAACAGGGTGTAATAGGCATCCGCCGAGTCGACCCGCCGGGTCAGCGGCCCGGCCAGCACCCGCACCGCCTGGATCAGCACCAGTCCGCTGGCGACCAGCCAAAGCCCGCCCAGCATCCCGCGTCCCATGTCGGCCAGTCCGGACCGGCTGGCCGTCCCCGAGCGCCAGACGGCGAACCCGGCCAGAAGGACCGTCAGCCCCACCAGCAGCCAGCCCGTGCCTGTGGCATGGCCGATCACGACCCGGCCGAGGATGTCCGCATAGACCCGGTTCGGCCCGGCCTCGGGCAGTGTCTGCACGCGCAGCAGGGTGTCGGTGACCTCCAGCGCCTGCGATCCGATCGACTGGACGCTGCCGGGGTCCAGCGCCTCGGGGGTGGAGGTGGGGGAATGGTACTGGGAGGGGCGGCCGATGAAGGCGAAATTGACCCCGCCGATGCCGCGCTCGCGCGGAATGGTGAAGTCGGTACCGTTGGGCGTCAGGGCATAGACATAGCCGGCCAGCGAGGTCGACGTCGTCCCGCCGTCGGCACGGCGCATGGCCCGGGCAAACAGGGGGATGGTCCCGGCATTGTCGATGCCCGTCTCGAACATGGTGGCCCGGCCCCCGCCGCCCCTTGCCTCCAGATTGACGACCATGCCGATCCGGTCGCGCATCGGATGCTCGCTGAAGAACAGGCGTGCGCCGTCCAGATTCAGCTCCTCGGCATCGGTGATCAGCACAACCAGTGTCCGCTCGAGCGGTCCGCGGGCCTTGATGGCGCGGACAGCTTCCAGAATGGCGGCGACTCCGGTCGCGTCATCGGCGGCCCCGGGCGAGCCCCAGGCGCTGTCATAGTGGGCCATCATCATGACGGCGGGTGCAGCCGGATCGCGACCGGCCAGAATGCCGACGATATTCACGGCCCGCTCGCCAGGAACCGGCGGGGCGTCGCGCCACCGGGCCAGCCGCGCGACCGCCTCGGGCGACAGGGGGCCGGACTGCAGCGTCGGGGCCAGCCCCAGCTGCGTCATCCGCTGCACCAGATAGGCCTGGACGCGGGCATGTTCGGGGTCGCCGACCGGGTGGGGTGCGCGGGCGATCTGGCGGATGTCGGCCATGGCCCGCTCGGTCGAAAAGGCCTCCGGTGCCGCATCGGCCCCGCGCGGGGCCGGCACCTGCAGCGCCAGCACGCCGATCAGCAGCGCAAGGATCAGCGAACCGAAGAACAGGCCGAGCCGCATGGTGATCCCCCGATGTACCTGGGCGGAGCTTATAAGCCTTTGCGCCGGAGTCACGCGTTTCCCGGCTCGCCCCGTCAGCCGAGGCCTCGCAATCGCGCGCCTTAATCGCCACTATCCGGACGAACGATCAGGGGGACGGTCATGGCAGAGCCGATTGGGATGGGTCTGGGGCACGCGGTGGCCCTGCTGGCCGCTGCCGTCGTGGCTGTGCCGCTGTTCAAGCGGTTCGGCCTGGGGGCCGTGCTCGGCTATCTGGCGGCGGGACTGGTGATCGGCCCGTTCGGCCTTGGCGTGATCGAGGATGCCGAGTCGGTGCTGCATGTCGCCGAACTGGGCGTCGTCATGTTCCTGTTCATCATCGGGCTGGAGATGCGGCCCGCCCGGCTGTGGAGCCTGCGCCGCGAGATCTTCGGCCTTGGCCTGCTGCAGGTCGTGACCTGCGGAGCCCTGCTGACAGGCGTCGCCCTGCTGTTCGGCCTGCCCGGTCCGGCGGCGGTCATTGCCGGTGCCGGCTTTGCCCTGTCCTCCACGGCGATCGTCATGCAACTGCTGGAGGAGCGGAACGAGAACAACGAGACCGATGGCCAGCGGGTCGTCTCCATCCTGCTGTTCGAGGACCTGGCCATCGTGCCCCTCCTGGCGCTCGTGGCCGTGCTTGGCGGCATCTATGGAACCGCGATCGAGGATCCCCAGCCAATCTGGCTGACGGTCGGGTTCGCGGTTGCCGCGGTGGCGGCGGTGTATGCGATCGGCAAATGGGTGCTGAACCCGGTCTTCCGCATCCTGGCCCAGTATGGCGGACGCGAGGTCATGACGGCCGGGGCCCTGCTGGTCGTCCTCGGCGCGGCCTGGGCCATGGACCTGGGCGGGCTGTCGATGGCCATGGGGGCCTTCCTCGCCGGCGTCCTGCTGTCGGAGTCGACCTTCCGGCACCAGCTGGAGGCCGACGTCGAGCCCTTCCGCGGCATCCTGCTGGGGCTGTTCTTCCTCAGCGTCGGCATGTCGCTGGACCTGCAGGTGGTCATTGCCGACTGGCCGCTCGTGCTGGGCGGGGTCGCCGCCTTCATGGGAGCCAAGATGGCCGGGGTCTATGGCATTGCCCGGATCAAGGCCGCCCATGGCGAGGCGCTGAAACGTGCGGCCCTGATGGGCGAGGGCGGCGAATTCGCCTTCGTCCTGTATGGCGCGGCTCTGACAGCTGGCCTGTTCGAGCCCCGCATGGGGGCCATCCTGTCGGCGGTGGTCATCGTGTCGATGGCCCTGACGCCGCTGCGGATGCTGCTGGCCGACCGGTTCAAGCCCCGCGAGGATGTGTCGATGGAGGGCGTCGATCATGCCCGGAACCTGCGCGAGCGGGTGCTGATCATCGGCTTCGGTCGCTTTGCCCAGGTCGTGGCCCAGCCGCTTCTGGCCCGCGACGTCGACGTCTCGATCATCGAGAACGACGTCGAGATGATCCAGGCCGCCGGCAATTTCGGGTTCAAGGTCTATTACGGTGACGGCTCGCGGCTGGACGTGCTGCGGGCCTCGGGTGCAGCGGATGCCGAGACGGTACTGGTCTGCGTGGACAAGCCTGAGGTGGCCGACCGCATCGTCGAGCTGATGAAGTCCGAGTTCCCGCTGACCAAGCTCTTCGTCCGCGCCTATGACCGGGGGCATTCGATCCGGCTGATCGAGGCGGGCGTCGAATACCATATCCGCGAGACCTTCGAGAGCGCGCTGGTCTTCGGTGAACAGGTGCTGGTCGACCTCGGCTTCAACGCTGCCGACGCCCGCGAGACCATCGAGGACGTGCGCCGGCGCGACGAGGAGCGGCTGACGCTGCAGGTGTCCGGCGGCCTCCAGGCCGGTCGCAACCTGATGCGCGGGAACATGGTCACGCCGCAGCCGGCCCCCTATGTCAAACCGCGTCGCGAGAGCCGCCCGCTGAACGAGGAGGCCGCCGACGTGCTGGAGGAGACCCGTGACCGCGTCTGATCCCGTTCTTCTCGCCATCGACCAGGGCACCAGTTCCAGTCGCGCCATCGCCTTTACCCTGGCGGGCGAAGCGATCGCCTCGGACCAGCAGGCGTTCAAGCAGATCTATCCGCAGTCCGGCTGGGTCGAGCACGACGCCGAGGTGATCTGGGCCACCACCCTGTCGACCGCGCGCAACACGGTCTCTGCCTGTCGGGCCAAGGGCCGCGCGATCGCCGCCATCGGCCTGACCAACCAGCGCGAGACGACGGTCGTCTGGGATCGCCGGACGGGCGCGCCGATCCACAATGCCATCGTCTGGCAGGACCGCCGCACGGCCGACGTCTGCCGCGCCCTGACCGAGGCGGGGCATGAGGCGGAGGTGATCGAGAAGACCGGCCTGCGCCTCGATCCCTATTTCTCGGCCACCAAACTGGCCTGGATCCTCGATCACGTCGCCGGCGCACGTCAGGCTGCGGCCGCCGGACATCTGCTGGCGGGGACGATCGACACCTTCCTGATCTGGCGGCTGACTGGCGGCGCGCGCCACGTCACCGATGCCACCAATGCCAGCCGCACGGCCCTGTATGACATGCGGCACGGCCGCTGGGACGCAGGCCTGTGTGCCCTGTTCAACGTTCCCATGGCCATGCTGCCCGAGGTGCTGGACTGCGCCGCCGACTTCGGCACCACGGAGCCGGGACTGCTGGGCGAGGCCCTGCCCATCCGGGGCGTGGCAGGGGATCAGCAGGCCGCCACGATCGGACAGGCCGTCTTCCAGCCTGGCGACGTCAAGAGCACCTATGGCACCGGGGCCTTCCTGATCCAGAACACGGGCACCGAACTGGTCCGGTCGTCGAACCGGCTGCTGTCGACCATCGCCTACCAGCTGGACGGCCAGGTCACCTATGGCCTGGAGGGGTCGATCCTGTCGGCGGGCTCGACGATCCAGTGGCTGCGCGACGGGCTGGGGCTGTTCTCGAAATCGTCGGAGGTCGAGGCGCTGGCCGCCTCGGTGACGGATACCGGCGGGGTCTATCTGGTCCCGGCCTTCACGGGGCTGGGGGCTCCCTGGTGGGACCCGGACGCCCGGGGCTCGCTGGTGGGTCTGTCACGGGCCAGTGGCCGTGCCGAGATCGCGCGCGCCGGTCTGGACAGCGCCGTCTACCAGACCCGCGACCTGCTGGATGCCATGGCCGCAGACGGCATCGCCTGCGGAAGGCTGAAGGTCGACGGCGGGATGGCCGACAATGCCCTGTTCCTACAGCGGCTGTCCGATGTGCTGGACGTGGAGGTGGTCCGCCCCGTCCTGACCGAGACCACGGCCTTTGGCGCAGCCTGTCTCGCGGGGCTGGGGTCGGGCCTGTTCCAGTCGCTCGATGACATCGCCGCGCTCTGGAAGCCGAGCGTCACATGCCACCCCAAAATGGATACAGCGGCGAGAACTCGGGATCTGTCCGGCTGGAAATCTGCGGTGGAAGCCACCCGGGCCTTCCGACCCATTTAGTTCCGCTCATCCCGGCGAAAGCCGGGACCCAGTCCTTTGGGCGATCGGTAGATACCGGTCCGTGTTGACCTCATCCCATGCACCTTGCCCTGCGAAAGCACTGGGTCCCGGCTTTCGCCGGGATGAGCGGAGCGGGAATGCCTAATGCGCTCACTGGTTTGCGCAGGCAGTTTCAACATTAAAGGTCGGATTGAAGACTGCGCCTTCGAAGCCTGCCGGTACATTGAAGGGGGCCGTCTGCCGAATGGCGCGCAGGGCATTGTCGGCCGTCGCCCTGTAGACCGGGCTAGATTGCGGAGAGATAAGCGTCGGTCCGTCGGTGATACGCCCATCCGCTGAAAGCGTCAGGCTCACGCGGACGCGGAGCTCCCGGGCACCGGGAATGTCGCAGTTGACGGTCCAGTTTGGAATGACCTGACGCAGGATGGCCTGGATTTCGGGGCCCGTCGCCTGGGGTGCCCGGCCGGCACCCTGCTGACCGGTCGCGGGGCGGGGGCCGCGATTGGTCGACGGGCGGCTGGGGCCGGCGAGGGCGTCGAGATCCAGCGGCGGTGCGTCGCTCTTCGCTGCCGGGCGCGCAGGCGCAGGCGTCGTCCGGGGCGGGGTTGCGCGCGGCGGTGTCGGAGCCGGGGTCGGCGCGGCACGAGGGGGCGTCGGTGCCGGACGAGGCGGGGTCGGCGTCGCCTTCTTCGGCGCAGGGGCTGGGGTCGGAGCGGGTCTCGGGGCCGGAGCCTTGGTCACCGGCCGTGGCGTCGGTGGCGGCGGCGTCGGTCTTGGAGGCACCGGGGTCGGTGCGGGCGGGGCAGGCGTCGGCTCGGGCTGTGCTTCCGGCGCACTCACCGGCGCGGTGGCGGCGTCGTCCTCGACGACCTCTTCCGAGGGATTGTCCGCAGGGGCTGCCGCGATCTCCACACTGGAAACAATCGTGACCGGCACGGATGCGATCGAGGGCGGGATTTCCGGCTCGGTCCGTGGCCAGGACACCAGGGCGATCCCGACCACGCCGGCATGCAGCGCGATCGATCCGAGGATGGCCGGGCTGGGACGTTTCACGATCAGCCTGCCGTATCCGTCGCAGCCGTGTCGGTGATCAGGTTCAGCTTGGTGAAGCCGCCCGCCGACAGCCGCGCCATCACCCGCGCCACGGCCTGATAGGGAGCCCGGCCGTCGGCGCGAACGAACACGGCCCGTTCGGTGGCGGCCCCGCGTCCTCCGCTGGCGACGGTTGTCACCCGCGCGATCAGGGCGTCATAGGCGACCTCGTCCTGGTCCAGGAAGATGGCCCCGGCCTGGTCGATCGACACGGTGATCGGTTCGTTGTCGGTCTCGATCGCGCTGGCATCGGTCTTGGGCAGTTCGACCGGGACGCCGACGGTCAGTAGCGGAGCCGAGATCATGAAGATGATCAGCAGCACCAGCATGACGTCCACCAGTGGCGTGACATTGATCTCGCTCAGCGGTCGCTTGCGCGCCCGCCGACGGCCTCGCACATGACCGCCTCCGCCGCCTCCACCCATCGCCATGGCTCAGGGCTCCCGGCTGGCAGGCGCGGCGGGCGTCGTCGGAGTGCCGAGCCGCCGTGCGACGGCCGCCTGCAGGTCATCGGCAAAACTCTCCAGCCGCCCGGTGAACTTGCCCGCGTCGATCGAGAATTTGTTATAGGCCATATAGGCCGGAATGGCCGCGATCAGGCCGATGGCCGTGGCGAACAGGGCCTCGGCAATGGCCGGGGCCACAGTGGTCAGATTGGTGTTGCCGGCGCTGGCGATCGCGCCGAAGGCATTCATGATCCCCCAGACCGTGCCGAACAGGCCGATGAAGGGCGACGACGTCGCCACCACGGACAGCACACCCAGACCCTCCTCGATCCGCTGGCCTTCCCGGGCGATGATGGAGTCCAGCGAACGATCGATGCGCGAGACCAGCAGCTGGCTCTGGGTATCGGTCAGCGGTCCCGACCGCCGCGTCTCGCGCCAGTCCTGCAGCGCGAGGACCAGCATCCGGGGCAGGGCGTGGACCGGGTTGGGGCCCGCGGCCTGGGCGACCTCTTCAAGCGATCGGCCCGAACTGATCGCGGCCTCGAACCGGTCCGCCTCGCGGTTCATGGCGGTGAAGCGGACGGCCTTGTCGATGATCACGGCCCAGGACCACAGCGACGCGATGACCAGTCCGATCATCACGCTCTTGACCACCCAGTCCGCGGCCATGAACAGGGCGACCGGGTCCATCATCGATGTGTGGGCGGCGATGGTCATTCAGGCGAATCCTTTGGGCAGAGCAGCTTACCTCCCGTTCGAACGAGCGGTCGCGGCGTTTGTATGGCGTGAGGTGGGTCTAGCGGCGGAATGCGCGTCCGTCACGCCTGCCAGCCCTTCACTTTGCACCGTCGAGCCGCCATCTAGCGGCCCATGACCGATACTGTTGCCGCCAAGATCCCCGTCACCGTCCTCACCGGCTATCTGGGTGCGGGGAAGACCACATTGCTGAACCGGATCCTGACCGAGGATCACGGCAAGCGGTACGCCGTGATCGTCAACGAGTTCGGCGAGATCGGCATCGACAACGACCTGGTCGTCGGCGCCGACGAGGACGTGTTCGAGATGAACAACGGCTGCGTCTGCTGCACGGTGCGGGGCGACCTGATCCGCGTCGTCGCCGGTCTGATGAAGCGCCAGCGTCCCGGCAAGCCGGCCTTCGATGCCATCATCGTCGAAACGACCGGCCTGGCCGATCCCGGTCCCGTGGCCCAGACCTTCTTCGTCGACGACGACGTCAAGGCCAAGACCCGGCTCGACAGCGTGACCACCCTGGTCGATGCCCGACATGTCATGGCCCGGCTGGACGATAGTCGGGAAGCCCGCGAGCAGGTCGCCTTCGCCGACCGCATCATCCTGAACAAGACCGACCTGGCGACCGAGGCCGAACTGGTCGCGGTCGAACGGCGGCTGCGCGCGCTGAACCCTCTGGCCCCCATCACCCGCGCCGAACGGGCGAACGTGCCGCTGGACCAGGTGCTGGGGCTGGGCGGCTTTGATCTGGAGCGCATCCTCGACATCCATCCCGAGTTCGCCAACCCGGCACACGGCGAGGCCGGTCACGTTCACGACGAACACTGCGGCCATGACCACCATGACCACCATGACCATGGTCACAGCCACGATCACCACCACCACGATCACGGCAATCCAGACAATCCAGACACCGTTTCGGAGCCTGGAATCGGACCGCGGGGCCATGACCACGCCGACGACATCAAGGGCATCTCGCTCAGCCTCGACCGGCCGATGAACGGCGTGAAATTCACCGCCTGGCTCGACCAGCTCCTGGGTCAGCAGGGGCAGAACATCCTGCGCGCCAAGGGCATCATCGACGTCCAGGGCGAGGACCGTCGCCTGGTCTTCCAGGCCGTGCACATGATCCTCGAAGGGGACCTCCAGCGCTCCTGGGGCCCCGACGAACGCCGCTGGAGCCGCGCCGTCTTCATCGGCCGCGAACTGGACGAGGCCCAGCTGAGGGCCGGGTTCGAGGCCTGTGCGGCTTGAAGGTAAGGCATATTTGCCTTACACTCGTCCCGGGAGAACAGCGATGACCTTGTTGACAGTCACGGCCAAGAACCAGCTCACGCTTCGCAGCGAAGTGATGCGCCACCTTGGCCTGCGTCCCGGCGACAAGGTCGAGGTGGATATGCGTCCCGGGGGACGTGTCGAGCTGGTCGCGCCCCGGCGCAGCCGCGATATCTCCGAGCTGTATGGCTCCCTGAAGCGCCCGGGGCAGCCAGTCCTCACGATCGAGGAATTGAATGACGCCATTGCCGATGCCGGGGCGGCCGCAGGCATGGCGGGACTCGAAGACGAGTGAGGACGGCGTTCGACACCAACGTCCTCATTCGTTTCTTCGTTACAGACGACCCTGCCCAGTCCGAGATCGCTCGGCTTGAACTCGAAGGCGCCGAGAGGCTGATCCTTTCGATTACGGCCCTGTGCGAGTTCGTCTGGGTGCTGGGAAGACGTTACAAGGTCCCAAGGGCAGAGATCGCTGAGAAGCTTCGGATACTGATCGAGGTCGACAAGGCAGAGTTTGATCGCGGGGCCGTGGAAGCGGGCCTCGAGATCATGGATGCGGGAGGGGATTTTGCCGACGGCGTGATTGCGTTCCAGGCCCGGGACCAGGATGCAGAGCTTCTCGTGTCTTTCGATCGTGGGGCTGTGAAAAGATTGAAAACCCTGGGCCAGAACGCCCGACTGGCCGGGACAACGGACACATGACGTCGACGACCTTCACCTTCGACGCCCAGGTTACAGCGGCCCTGTTCGATGACACCGGCGCGGTCTTCACCCTCGGCGATGGTTCGGTCCGGTTCGAGGACGGTGTCTTCAGCGAGGTCCATGAGGGCGCCATCCTCTGCGCCACGCCCCATCCGTCCGGCGACGGGATCGTCACGGGCGGGGACGACGGCAAGGTGATCTGGAGCCGCCGCGATCAGGCCGGCCTTCTGGCGACGTCCGAGCGCGGCCAATGGATTGACGCCATTGATGCCTCGCCCGAGACCCGGCTGATCGCCTTTTCCCACGGCCGGACCCTGTCGGTCATCGATGCCACCGATGCCGATTTCCGCCGGGACTTCCAGCACGAGCGCACCGTTTCCGGCGTGGCCTTCGATCCCAAGGGTCGCCGCATTGCCACCTCGACCTATGGCGGGGCCGCGCTCTGGCTGGCGCGGATCAAGGACCAGAAGCCGACGAAACTGGCCTGGGCGGGGTCGCACACGGGGGTTCTTTTCAGCCCGGACGGAGCCTTTGTGGTGACCACCATGCAGGACCAGCAACTGCATGGCTGGCGGCTGAAGGATGCCAAGAACCTGCGCATGGGCGGCTATCCGTCCAAGGTCCGGTCCATGGCCTTCCTGAACAAGGGCCAGTTGCTGGCGACGTCGGGTGCGCAGGGGGCGGTGCTGTGGCCTTTCATCGGGGCCAATGGCCCGATGGGCCGTGAGGCGACGGAGATCGGTTATGACGAGGGCAGTCTGATCGCCCTGGTCGCAGCCCGCCCGGCCCATGGCGTGCTCGCCGCGGGGCTGAACGACGGCCGCGTCTGGCTGGCCGATCCGGCGGGGCAGGGACTGAATTTCCTCAAGGCCGAAAAGGGTGCGCCGATCGCCGCCCTTGCGCTGAGCCCGGACGGCCGCCGGGTCGCCTGGGCCGATGACGACGGCATGGCCGGGGTCGTCGGGCTGGATTGACCACAAGGGCTTCCGCTGCCTAATCCTGACCCATGGCCAGGCCGTCTCCCGATCCCGCACCCGCCGCACGCCCGCGCAAGCGGCGGGGTCGGCTGTTCCTCCTGGTGTTGCTGATCCTCGCGGCCGTGCCCATCGTCGGTGTTCTGGTCCACGCGGTGGTGCCGCCCCCCATGACGATCCTGATGGCGCAGCAGGCGATCAAGGGGCAGGGCCTCGATTACCGCTGGCGCAATCTCGATGCCATTTCGCCCAGCCTCGTCCGGGCCGTGATCGCGTCCGAGGACTCGACCTTCTGTTCCCATGGCGGATTCGACTTCAAGGCCATCGAGCAGGCGCTCGAGGCCAACAAACAGGGCGGGCGGGTGCGCGGTGGCTCAACCATCAGCCAGCAGACCGCCAAGAATGTCTTCCTCTGGCCAGGCCGCGACTGGGTTCGAAAGGGTTTCGAGGCCGGATATACGGTCCTGATCGAGGCCGTCTGGACCAAGCGCCGGATCGTCGAGGTCTATCTGAATGTCGCGGAATGGGCTCCCGGCGTCTACGGCGCCGAGGCCGCCTCCCGGCACTGGTTCGACAAGTCCGCCGCCGACCTGACCCCCCGGGAAGCCGCGCGGCTGGCGGCCATCCTGCCCAGCCCGAGGCGGTACAATGCCTCAAGCCCGGGTCCCTACGTTCGTCGCCGGGCCGGACGCGTGCAGGCGGCCGCGCGCGTCGTGGCCAACGAGGGTCTTGCCCGCTGCGTCACAGGCTGACCGTGGCTAACGCCGGTTAACTGTTTCCTTTCGGGCTTCCCTAACCGTGAGCCCGTAGCCTTTGCCATTGCGGGTCGTGCGGCCCGCATTTGTAGGCATGGAAAAGTATGGCGACGTTCTGGCGGACTCTCGAGATCGGGCAGGCCTTCGTTCGTTTCGGGCAGCGCTTTGCCGCTTCGCGCCGGGGCAATGTGGCGATCATCTTTGCGATCGTCATGCCGTGTCTGATCATGCTGACCGTCGGCGGTGTCGACCTCCACCGCGCCTCGACGGTCCGGGCGAATCTGCAGGATGCGCTGGATGCCGCAGGCCTGGCAGCCGCGCGGTCACAGTATGTGACGGATGAGGACCTCACGCGCGTTGGGCTCGCCGCGCTGAGAGCCAATCTCGCCGCCTATCCCCAGATCACCCTGCGCGAAGACCTGGTGACGTTTACCCTCGACAATGACAGCGTCGTGATTGCCGATGCGACGGTCGATGTGAGGGCTCTGGTCGCGAACATCGTCCTGCCGCCCTATGGACAGATCCTCGATGACACCTTGCCTGTGGCCTCCCATTCCGAGGTCAACCGGTCGTCCAAGAACATCGAGGTCTCGCTGGTCCTGGACGTGACGGGGTCGATGGCGGGGTCGCGTCTCGCCGCCCTGAAGACAGCGTCCGCTGACCTCGTCGAGCTTGTCGTCCAGGACGTCCAGACTCCCTACACGACGCGTATGGCCATCATCCCCTATTCGGTAGGGGTCAATCTGGGCTCGGACGCGACCGCGGCGCGCGGCTCGACCCTCGGCGCAACTCCGATCACCGATGCCTCCTGGGCTGTCGGCACGGCCAAGACGATCACAGGCGCGACGCGGGCCAATCCCGTCGTGATCACCGCCACCGCGCACGGTTTTGCCAACGACGACTATGTCTGGGTCCGGGGTGTCGGCGGGATGAGCCAGATCAATGACAAGGCCTTCCGCGTCGCGAACAAGACAGCGAACACCTTCCAGCTGCGAAGCACCAACGGAACGAGCTACACGGCCTATACCAGCGGTGGCACCGTGACCAAATGCCGGGTGTCGGACTGCTCGATCGTGATCACGTCCAACAATCACGGTCTGGCCGTGAACGACCCAGACAACGGTTTTCGTCAGGGGGCCTTTATCAGCGGTGTCGGTGGCATGACCAACATCAACAATACCTGGTTCCAGATTGGAAATGTGACCACCAACACCTTCTCGATCGGCGTGAACGGGGCAAGTTATCCCGCCTATACGTCCGGTGGTTCGGTCATCTGTGGCCGGAACGGCTGTCCGACGCGCTACTTCCGCTCGACGCAGAGCAGCCTGTACAAGACCTTCCCGATCACGACCTGCTCGACCGAAAGGATTGGATCCGAGGCCTATACCGATGCCTCGCCCGCGACGTCCCGCACCGGCCGGCTCTACTCTAACCCGGCGGGCACCAACCTATGCCCGGATGCCCAGATCCAGCCGCTGACCAGCGTCAAGTCGACCCTGACGGACCTCATCTACGATCTCGAGGCTGCAGGCTCGACGGCCGGACACATCGGCCTTGCATGGGGCTGGTACGCCTTGTCGCCGAGCTTCAACAGCCTGTGGAGCAGCAACGCGGCAAACCCCTATTCGACGGTTCAGACCATCAAGACCGTGATCATGATGACCGACGGCGAGTTCAACACCAACTACTGCTCTGGCGTCCTTGCGACCAATGCGTCCTTCGGCGGGAACGACCGGATTCAAAGCTGCAACGCTACCAACGGAACGCCGTATGTGCAGACGGCAGCCCTGTGTACGGCCATGAAGGCGCGCGGGATCATCATCTATACGGTTGGCTTCCAGATCGCCGCAGATGGAGCCGCCGCCCTGGCGCTTCGCGACTGCGCATCATCGCCCAGCAACGCCTTCATCTCGACGAGCGGTTCGGATCTTGCCGACGATTTTGCCGCCATCGGTCGCGACATCACCCGGTTGCGGATCTCGAAATAGGCGCTTCGAACGAAGAAAGGGGCCGACACACCTGTGTCGGCCCCTTCATCGATCCCGGATCGGCCCGAGGCCTGCTTCAGAGCAGGCGGATTTCCTTGAGGCGCTCGGTCAGGAAGTCCTCGGCCATGATGTCGCGTCCGGCGTAGCGGTCGGGATTGTCCGGTGTGATCGTCGACGGCAGTGTCCGGATCACGAAGTCCGGGTTGAAATGCAGGAAGAACGGCGTCGAGTAGCGCGCAAAGCCGCGCCGCTCCGGTGCCGGATTGACCACCCGGTGCGTGGTGGACGGCAGCACGTGATTGGTCAGCCGCTGCAGCATGTCGCCGATGTTGACGACCAGAGCGCCGGGCGGGGGAGCAATGTCCAGCCATTCCCCGTTGGCGTCCTTGAGCTGAAGGCCGGCCTCTTCGGCCCCCAGCAGCAGGGTGATGACGTTGATATCCTCGTGGGCTCCGGCCCGGACGCCCGGAGCGTCGGCCGGAACGGGCGGGTAGTGCAGCATCCTCAGGACACTGTTGCCCAGTTCGACCTTGTCCTCGAAATAGTCGTCGCCGAGATCCATGTAGCGGGCGATGGCCTTCAGGATCCGTCGACCCAGCGCGTCGAGCGCCTCGAACATCCCGTACAGGTGATCCTGAAACCCGGGAACTTCAGTCGGCCAGAGGTTGGCCCGCATGTAGCGGCCGTAGGCATGTCCGGCGGGCAGTTCGCGTCCGGTGTGCCAGAACTCCTTGAGATCGACGGCCTTGGCGTCCTTTGCTGCCTCGGTGCCAAAGGGCGTCAGACCACGCGCACCGCCGGTTCCCGGTTGATGATAGGCACGCTTGACGTCTTCCGGCAGGGCGAAGAAGGCCTTGGCGTCGTCGATGGCGGCCGTGATCACCGCTTCATCGAGCCCGTGATCAGAGACAACGGCAAAGCCGTACCGCGTGAAGGACCGGCCCAGATCATCGCTGAATCCCTGGAAGTCGCTCTCGTAGCGCACCATCGAGACCGGTGTGATCCCGCCTGCAGCGGCTGGCGTCTGGGAAGGTGAGGTCGTCAGGGTGTCGGTCACTGGGAATGCGTCCTTGGAATACTCGAGCGGCTTTCATATCCGCCTAGGCAGAGAATTGGGCATATCGGCGGCTGAACGCAACGATCCATGTTCGTTCAGGTCCGGGTCATATCGGAACCTTCACCATTGACCTACGTTCCGCGCTCGGGACCAAACACGACCAAAGGATTCACGACCATGCGCAAGAATTCCGCCATCACCGGTGTCGCCCTCGCCGCAATGCTGGGTGTCAGCGCCTGCCAGACTTACGACCCCTATTCGTCCACTCCGACCCGCAACAACACCGCCACAGGTGCGATTGCCGGTGGTCTGGGTGGTGCGCTTCTGGGCTATCTGACCAACACCTCGAACGGTGAGCAGGGTCGTCGCAACGCCCTCATCGGTGCGGGTGTCGGTGCGCTCGGCGGTGCCGCCGTCGGCTCCTACATGGACCGTCAGCAGCGGGCCATGGAAGCCGAACTGTCGGGTTCGGGTGTTGGCGTCGCCCGTCAGGGCGACAATCTGGTCCTTCGGATGCCGTCGGACGTGACCTTCGCGACCAACCAGTCGAACATCGAACCGCGCTTCGAGGCGACGCTGGCGGATGTTGCCGGGGTGCTGCGTCAGTACGATCGTTCGGTCGTCGACATCGTCGGCCACACCGACTCGTCCGGTGGGGATGCGATCAACCAGCCGCTGTCCGAGCGCCGGGCCATATCCGTTGCGGACGCCCTGATCCGTGAGGGCGTCATCCGTGAACGCCTGTTCGTCGCCGGGCGCAGTGCCAACGAGCCGGTCGCCTCCAACGCCACGGTGGAGGGCCGCGCCCAGAACCGTCGCGTCGAAATCCTGATCCGTCCGTTCACGGGCTGATCGGGTCGAGCGACACCCGACCAGACGACGAAGGGCGGCATTCCGGTGCCGCCCTTTTCCGTGCCTTCAGGCGCGGCCGATCGAGGCGTAGCGGAACCCGCGGGCGCGCATGTCGTCCGGGCGATAGACGTTGCGCAGATCGACCATCACCGGCCGCTTCAGCAGCAGCTTGACCCGATCCAGATCCAGGGCCCGGAACTGGTCCCACTCGGTCAGGATGACGACGACATCGGCCCCGGCGACCGCATCATAGGGTCCGTCCTTGAACACCACGCCGGGTAGCAGATGCGCCGCTTCCTTCATGCCCTCGGGGTCGAAGGCCTGAACCGTGGCCCCGGCCGCCATCAGCGCCGGCGCCACATCGAGCGACGGGGCATCTCGCATGTCATCGGTGTTGGGCTTGAACGTCAGGCCCAGCAGGGCGACGGTCTTGCCGGTCAGGTCCCCGTCCAGCGCCTTGACCACCCGATCGGCCATGGCCTTCTTGCGCGCGTCGTTGATGGACACGGTCGTCTCGACCAGGCGGACCGGCGATCCGGCGTCCGAGGCGGTGCGGACCAGGGCCAGGGTATCCTTCGGGAAGCACGACCCGCCGTAGCCGGGCCCGGCGTGCAGGAATTTCGAGCCGATCCTCTTGTCCAGACCGATGCCGCGCGCGACCTGCTGCACATCGGCGCCGACGGCTTCGCACAGATCGGCCATCTCGTTGATGAAGGTGATCTTCAGCGCGAGGAAGGCATTGGCCGCATATTTGATCAGTTCGGACGTCCGCCGGCCCGTGAACAGGATCGGCGTCTCGTTCAGGTTCAGGGGGCGGTAAAGCTCGGTCATGACGACCCGCGCGCGTTCGTCCTCGGTCCCGACCACGACACGGTCCGGCCGCTTGAAATCGCTGATGGCCGCACCCTCGCGCAGGAACTCGGGATTGGAGACGACCGCGAAATCGGCGTCGGGACGCAGGGCGCGGATGATCCGCTCGATCTCGTCCCCGGTGCCGACGGGCACGGTGGATTTCGTCACGACGACCGTGAAGCCGTCCAGCATGCCCGCGATCTCTTCCGCGACGGCATAGACATAGGACAGGTCGGCATGGCCATCGCCGCGCCGCGACGGTGTGCCGACGGCGATGAAGACAGCATCGGCTGCGGCCACGGCCTCCTGGCTTTCGGTCGCGAAGCTGAGGCGCCCGTCGCGGACATTGGCGGCGACCAGATCCTCGAGGCCGGGCTCGTAGATCGGCATGATGCCGTCATGCAGGCGCGCGATCTTGTCGGCGTCCTTGTCGACGCAGGTCACCTCATGGCCGAAATCGGCGAAACAGGCCCCGGATACCAGGCCGACATAGCCGGTTCCGATCATGGCGACGCGCATGGGTGATCCTCTTGCAAGCGAAGCGCCGGATTAGCCGCCGCGTGCCTCTTTGGCCAGTCCGGTGCCGGACGTGACGTTCAAAGCTAAACCGTGGGCGAAGCACCCCTCTCTTGTGAAAGGCCGCGTGGCCATGCGACGGAGCGGCATGAATGCCGCACCGTCCACGCCCGATCGCCTGAGCCATCTGCAGCGCCTCGAGGCGGAGAGTCTGCACATCTTTCGAGAGATGGCGGCGGAATGCGCGAAGCCTGTCCTTCTGTATTCGATCGGTAAGGACTCGGCCGTGCTGCTGCATCTGGCTCGCAAGGCCTTCTATCCGGCGCCGCCGCCGTTTCCGCTGATGCACATCGATACCACGTGGAAATTCCGCGACATGTATGCGCTGCGTGACCGGATGGCGGTCGAAAGCGGAATGGAACTGATCGTCCACACCAATCCCGAGGGCATCGCCCGGGGGATCAATCCCTTCGAGCACGGATCGGCCGTCCACACCGACGTCTGGAAAACGCAGGGCCTGCGTCAGGCGCTGGACCTGCACGGCTTCGATGCCGCGATCGGCGGGGCGCGTCGTGACGAGGAGGCGAGCCGGGCCAAGGAGCGGGTGTTCTCGTTTCGGGCAGCGGGGCACCGCTGGGATCCCCGCCGCCAGCGACCAGAACTCTGGAGCCTGTACAATGCGCGCGTGGCGGCCGGCGAGAGCCTGCGAGTCTTCCCGATGTCGAACTGGACCGAGGCCGATGTCTGGGACTACATCGCGGCCGAGGACATTCCGGTCGTGCCACTTTACTTTGCGGCCCCGCGACCGGTCGTCGAGCGATCCGGCACCCTCATCATGGTCGACGATGACCGTATGCCTCTGAACCCCGGCGAGGTGCCCCGGACTCTGATGGTCCGGTTCCGGACCCTCGGCTGCTATCCCCTGTCCGGTGCGGTCGAGAGCGAGGCGACGACGCTGGACGCCATCATCGCAGAGATGCGCGGGTCGCGATCGTCAGAGCGACAGGGGCGGCTGATCGACGCCGATCAGGTGGGCTCGATGGAGAAGAAGAAGACCGAGGGCTATTTCTGATGGACCAGCTGCGTTTCATCACCTGCGGCTCGGTCGACGATGGCAAGTCGACGCTGATCGGACGTCTGCTGCACGATGCGGGCGCCGTGCCCGACGACCAGATTGCGGCCATGACCCGGGACTCGGCCAGCCTCGGCAATGCCGGCGGTGGCACGGACTTCGCCTTGCTGGTCGATGGCCTCACCTCGGAACGCGAACAGGGCATCACCATCGATGTGGCCTATCGATATTTCTCGACGCCCCGCCGCAAATTCATCGTCGCCGACACGCCGGGCCACGAGCAGTACACCCGCAACATGGTCACGGGGGCCTCGACGGCGGATCTGGCCATCGTGCTGGTGGATGCCCGAAAGGGCGTGCTGACCCAGACGCGCCGGCATTCCTATCTGGTCTCTCTGCTGGGCCTGAAGACGGTCGTGCTGGCCGTGACCAAGATGGACCTCGTGGAATGGTCCCAGTCCACGTTCGAGCGCATCGTATCGGACTATCGGGCGTTCGCCGAAACGATCGGCCTGACGACGGTCATTGCCGTGCCCGTGTCCGGTGTGACGGGCGACAATATCGTGACCCTTGGAGAGAGCGCGCCCTGGTACCGGGGCGACAGTCTGCTTTCCGTCCTCGAAAGCGTCGATGTCGCCCACGAGACGACCGGGGCTGGATTCCACATGCCGGTCCAGTCCGTCATTCGGCCGGACCTCGATTTCCGGGGCTATGCGGGCCAGATCGTGTCGGGGGCCATCCACCCGGGCGACGCCGTGCGGATTTCGCCGTCCGGCCAGACGTCGCGTATTGCGCGGATCGCGACCTTCGACGGCGATCTCGATCGGGCGGTGGCCGGGCAGTCTGTGACCCTGGCGCTCAGCGACCACGTCGATGTGGCGCGTGGAGACGTGATCAGCGCTGCCGACCGGCCGCTGGAGGCCGCTGATCAGTTCGAGGCCACCATCGTGTGGATGGCGGATGCGCCGCTTCTGCCGGGTCGCGCCTATGACCTGAAGATCGGTGCCCGGACGGTCTCGGCCCGCATCACGGACATCCGTCACGAAGTGAATGTGAACACCCTCGAAAAGCTGGCGGCGCGGACTCTCGCGTCCAATGCGATCGGGGTCTGCCACTTGTCGCTGGGACAGGACATCGCCTTTGCCCCCTATCATCAGGACCGGACTCTGGGCGGGTTCATCCTGATCGACCGCGAGAGCCTGGCGACGGTCGGGGCCGGGATGATCCGCTTTGCCCTGCGCAGATCCCAGAACATCCATCGTCAGGCGCTGACGGTCGATCGGGCCGAGCGGGCCGGGGTCAAGGGGCAGAAGCCGGCCGTGGTCTGGTTCACCGGCCTGTCCGGTGCCGGTAAATCGACCATCGCCAATGCCGTCGAGGCCCTGCTGACGGCCGAGGGGCGGCATACTATCCTGATCGATGGGGACAATCTGCGGCACGGGCTGAGCCGCGACCTCGGGTTCACCGATGCCGACCGGGTCGAGAACATCCGTCGCGCCGCAGAGACGGCGCGGCTGATGACCGATGCTGGCCTGATCGTGCTGGTCTCCCTGATCTCGCCCTTCCGGGCCGATCGCCAGATGGCGCGCGAGCGCATGGTCGATGGCGAGTTCTTCGAAGGCTTCATCGATACGCCGCTGGCGGTGGTCGAGGCGCGGGACGTCAAGGGTCTGTATGCCAAGGCCCGCAGCGGGGCCCTGACGAATTTCACCGGCATCGACAGCCCCTATGAGGCCCCGACCCATCCGGACATTCACATTCGTGGGGACCTGACCTCGGTAGAGGATGCCGCGCGCCAGATCGTCGAGCATCTGCGTGCGGCCGGACGTCTCAGGGCGGATTGACCCTTAAACGAAAACCGCCGCCCGGGCTGGAAGCCTGGGCGGCGGTTGATCGGATCAGATTTCGAAGTCCGCAGGCGAGGGGAACCGGATGTCCGGTCCCCCTGGCCCTTGGGACTTAGAAGTTGATGTTGATCGTGGCGCGACGGTTCAGGGGCTCACGGACGCCATCGGCGGTGGCGCGGGCCAGCTGGGTTTCACCACGGCCGTCCAGCGAGATCACGCCGCCGGCGACGCCTTGAGCGACCAGGGCGTC